>NZ_CP190017.1:1282500-4583572 GCF_050320135.1 Ramlibacter sp. MMS24-I3-19
AACGGTCCTAAGGTAGCGAAATTCCTTGTCGGGTAAGTTCCGACCTGCACGAATGGCGTAACGATGGCCACACTGTCTCCTCCCGAGACTCAGCGAAGTTGAAATGTTTGTGATGATGCAATCTCCCCGCGGAAAGACGGAAAGACCCCATGAACCTTTACTGTAGCTTTGTATTGGACTTTGAACAGATCTGTGTAGGATAGGTGGGAGGCTTTGAAGTGCGGTCGCTAGATCGCATGGAGCCAACGTTGAAATACCACCCTGGTGTGTTTGAGGTTCTAACCTAGGCCCGTTATCCGGGCTGGGGACAGTGCATGGTAGGCAGTTTGACTGGGGCGGTCTCCTCCCAAAGCGTAACGGAGGAGTTCGAAGGTACGCTAGTTACGGTCGGACATCGTGACGATAGTGCAATGGCATAAGCGTGCTTAACTGCGAGACTGACAAGTCGAGCAGATGCGAAAGCAGGACATAGTGATCCGGTGGTTCTGTATGGAAGGGCCATCGCTCAACGGATAAAAGGTACTCTGGGGATAACAGGCTGATACCGCCCAAGAGTTCATATCGACGGCGGTGTTTGGCACCTCGATGTCGGCTCATCTCATCCTGGGGCTGTAGCCGGTCCCAAGGGTATGGCTGTTCGCCATTTAAAGAGGTACGTGAGCTGGGTTTAAAACGTCGTGAGACAGTTTGGTCCCTATCTTCCGTGGGCGCTGCAGATTTGAGGAAGCCTGCTCCTAGTACGAGAGGACCGGAGTGGACGCACCTCTGGTGTATCGGTTGTCACGCCAGTGGCATTGCCGAGTAGCTATGTGCGGAAGAGATAACCGCTGAAAGCATCTAAGCGGGAAACTCGTTCCAAGATGAGATCTGCCGGGACCTGAGCCCCCTAAAGAGTCGTTCAAGACCAGGACGTTGATAGGTCGGGTGTGGAAGCGCAGCAATGCGTTAAGCTAACCGATACTAATTGCTCGTGCGGCTTGACCCTATAACTTTGATCTGCAAGATCAGGGTTGTTATGCCAAGTGACGCAATCCAAAAAAGCTGATTTGCTCTATGAATTGGTTGTCTTGACCTAGTCAAGATGACAAAAAGTTATGCCTGATGACCATAGCGAGGTGGTCCCACTCCTTCCCATCCCGAACAGGACAGTGAAACGCCTCTGCGCCGATGATAGTGCGGATTCCCGTGTGAAAGTAGGACATCGTCAGGCTCTTATGCCGTGCAAAGCCCCGTCTCATTAATGAGATGGGGCTTTTGCCTTTTCTGGCGGCCAATTGCATGCCTCCAAAATCTAGGCAAACTCGCGCAACGTCAACTGGGACTAGCGTCAGCGCGGGGCACGTGATTGGAAGATTCCGGCGCATCGGCGGCATCATCTCGACATGCGAAGAAGAATCTTGATGCAGCTGGGAGCAGGCACTGCCGCGCTGCTGGCATTGGGAGGTGGCGCCTTGACCCTCTGGTCCCTGCCGTCCACGATGGAGCTCTCACCGGTTCGGGCCGCCTTCTCTTTCGCCGCATCGGCGCTGCCGTGCTCGATGGAGTCCTGCCCCCGGATACTGCTCGGCGCAATCCTGCACTCGACGCATTCCTGGTCGGGATCGACGTGGTCGTGTCCACACTCGCGCCGCATGCCCGGCAGGAACTGTCGCAGCTGCTGGCACTGCTGGCGAGTGCGCCAGGCCGCCGCGCGCTGCTTGGCTTGGACGTCAGATGGGAGGACGCATCAGTGTCTCAGGTCCAAGCGGCTCTCGAGAGCATGCGCACCTCGACACTGTCGCTCCGTGTGCAGGCCTATCAAGCCCTCCACGACATCTCTGGAGCTGCCTACTTCTCGGACCGCAGCACGTGGGCAGTCCTGGGCTATCCCGGTCCGGTGCAGGTCTGAACATGGGCCAAATACCGGATCCCATCCAGGATGGCCTCGCCCGCGGTTGGCGCGTGTTCGGAGGCCAGCGTGGCATGTCCCCGGAACGCCTCGTCTGCGATGTGGCCATTGTCGGAAGTGGCGCCGGGGCCGGCATCACCGCAGAACTGCTGGCGCGTGCGGGCCTTCGGGTGGTCCTGGTGGAGGAGGGGCCACTGCGCAGCAGCAGTGATTTCCGACAGCAGGAGGCCGACGCCTATCCGGCCCTGTACCAGGAGAGCGCCGCGCGCAAGACGCGTGACAAGGCCATCACGATCCTCCAGGGCCGCTGCGTCGGCGGATCGACGACCGTCAACTGGACCAGTTCATTCCGAACGCCGGCGCCAACGCTGGCCCACTGGCGCTCTCACTTCGCGCTCCCGGAGTACACCGACCATGAGCTCGAGCCGTACTTCGCGCAGGTCGAACGCCGACTCTCCATCGGTCCCTGGCTGACCCCGCCGAACGAGAACAACGACCTGCTGCGTCGGGGTCGCCAAGCTGGGCATCCCCGCCGCGCCGATTCCGCGCAACGTCAAGGGCTGCTGGAACCTGGGCTCCTGTGGCCTGGGGTGTCCGACCAACGCGAAGCAATCGATGCTGGTCACGACCATCCCTCGCGCGCTGGACGAAGGAGCAACCCTCCTGGTCGAGACTCGCGCTGAACGGTTCGACATCCGCAATGGCCGGGTCCGCGCACTTCTTTGCGCAGGAGCCGGCACCCAGGCGTCCAGCACACGCATCGAGGCGCACCACTACGTGCTCGCCGGCGGCGCGATCAACTCACCCGCGGTGCTCCTGCGATCGCAGGCGCCCGACCCGCATGCGCGGCTCGGGCGTCGCACCTTCCTTCACCCGGTCGTGCTGTCGGCAGCGGTCCTGCCGCAGCGCGTTGAGGGCTGGCAGGGGGCGCCGCAGTCCATCTACTCCGACCACTTCCTTCACACGCATCCGATCGACGGCCTCATCGGCTACAAGCTCGAGGCGCCGCCATTGCATCCGGTGATCTTCGCGTCGACGGTCCCCGGCCATGGCGCCCGCTATGCCGAGGCACTGCATGCCTTCCCGCACACACACGTGCTGCTCGCACTGCTGCGCGACGGTTTCCATCCGAACGCGCCGGGCGGCGAGGTGCGGCTGCGGGCCGACGGTTCGCCGGAGCTCGACTACCCATTGACCGACTACGTCATGGACGGCGCGCGGCGTGCGCTGCTCAGCATGGCCGAAATCCAGTTCGCCGCGGGCGCCAGCCAGGTGCAACCAGTGCACGAACTCGCGCCCCCGTATCGCAGCTGGCCCGAGGCGCAGAGCGGGCTGCAGCAGTTGCCGATGAAGCCCCTGCTGACGAAGGTCGTGAGTGCCCATGTGATGGGCGGCTGCGCCTTTTCGGGGACGAACGCCAGGGTGTCGCACGTCCCGATGGCGTGCACTGGCAGCTGGAGAATCTCTCCATCCACGATGGCTCCCTGTTCCCGACCAGCATCGGTGCGAATCCCCAGCTGTCGGTCTACGGCGTCGCCAACCGCCTGGCCCAAGCCCTCGCCAGGCGCCTCACGGGCCGCGACATCCTGCTTGCCTGATGGCAGCAGCATCCCGCCTGGCCCGCCTGCAGCAGGTGCTGGTCACCGGCCTCATCGTGGCCGCCGCGGTGTGGGCGCAAACCTGGTGGCCTGACCATCCGGCCGTGGCGACCATCGGTGCGCTCGCCATTCTCCTGATCCACGCGGGACCGCTCGCCGTCGAATTCCTGCTGCTCGGGCCTGCCAGCAGGGGTGACCCAGCACCGCGCCCGCGCATGCGAGACCTGCTGCTCGCCTGGGTCCGTGAGGTCGTTCAAGACGTGCGCGTGTTCGCGTGGCGGCAGCCCTTCGCGTGGCGACGTTGCCCAGACCAGCTGAATGGCGGTGAAGGCGCGGTCGGCATCGTGTTCGTCCACGGATTCGTCTGCAACCGCGGGTTCTGGACGCCCTGGCTGGAGGAAGCCAAGCGCCGCGGCCACCCTTTCCTGGCCGTGAACCTGGAACCTGTCTTCGGCAGCATCGATGCCTATGCGCCCGCGATCGACGAGGCCGTGCACCGCATGACGATCGCGACCGGCCGAGCGCCTCTGCTGGTCTGCCACAGCATGGGCGGTCTCGCCGCCCGCGCGTGGCTGCGCCGGGCAGCCGACACAACGCGGGCATCGCATGTGGTCACCATCGGCTCGCCACACCAGGGCACGTGGCTGGCGCGATTCAGTCGCACAGCCAATGGCCACCAGATGCGCATGGAAGGCGAGTGGCTGCGAGCGCTGCGCAATGGAGAGCAAGTGCCAGCAGAACGCTTCACATGCTGGTACTCCAACTGCGACAACGTCGTGTTCCCCCCAGCGTCGCCACGCTGCCGGGCGCGGACAACCGGCTGATGCCAGGGGCGGCGCACGTGGACCTCGCGTTCCACCCCGAGGTGATGGAGCACACCTTCGTGCTGGCACGAAGCATTCGCGACGAACATCGACCAAGAAGGTGAACAGCCTCCGTGGCTGGTGAAGTTCATCACAACGAAGGGCGTTGATATTCACCGTCGCAAACGGTCGTGCGTTCCTAAGCTTGCGCTTCCAACAACTTCATGCCCAAGGGAGGAACCATGACCGATTTTTCCGTCCGCTCGCCTGCAGACGCCCAGGATCCGCGCCTCGCAACGCGATGGAACCAGGCAGCCGGCCTTGACCTCGTCCTCGACGAACTGGCCTATGGCGTCGCCGTGGCCAGTCCCACCGGCGAACTGCTGCACGCCAACCATGCCGCGCGCCACGAGCTGGGAGCCGAACGCGTGCTGTGGGTGCAGCACGGCCGGCTCCAGGTCCAGTCGAACGCCGACATCCGCGTCCTGATGGATGCCCTGTCGAAGGCATCGGCGGGCAAGCGCAGCCTGGTCACCCTGTCGGCCCGGCGCGGAGCGCCGCTCACCATCGCTGCCGTCCCCGTGGGCCGCAGCACGGGAACCCAGGCCGCGCTGCTGTTTTCGCGCGCCAGCGTGTGCGAGTCGCTGATGCTCTGTTTCTTCGCGCGCAGCCATTCGCTCACGGCGGCGGAAGAGAACGTGCTTGGCATCCTGTGCCAGGGCTACTCCGCTCCGCAGACCGCTCGCCAGCTCAAGGTCGCGGTGTCCACGGTGCGCAGCCACGTGCGCAGCCTGTGCGCCAAGACCCGCTCCAGCGGCGTGCGCGATCTCGTGAGCCGCTTGGCCATGCTGCCGCCGGTGGCCCCCGCCCTGATCACCGACTCGATGCATTGACAGGGGTCAAGCGATGAGCGGTGATGACCGCATCCTGCCCTGCTTGCTAAAAAGTGGCCAAAGGGGAGAGAGAACCATGAAACCGTCCACCACGGCGGCGCAAGACCGCCTGTTCGACGCCTTGTCACCGGCCGTGCGCGCCCTGGCGTTGCGCGGCGTCGTGCGCAGGTACCGCAAGAACACGGTCATCGTGAACGAAGGCGAGGTGGGCGAGTCCACCTTCGTGCTGCTCGAAGGCCGGGTCAAGGTGTATGCCAACGACACCTGCGGCCGCGAGATCATCTACGACATCGTCGAGCCGGGTGACTACTTCGCCGAGATGAGCCTCGACGGCGCTCCCCGCTCCGCATCGGCGATGACGCTGGAGCCATGCATTTGCGCCGTGGTCGATGGCCCGCAGATGCGCGCCCACCTGGCGTACCAGCCGCATGCGATCGAGTTCATGGCCCACGTCGGCCGGCGCGCCCGCGCCGCCACGCTCAAGGCGCGCGAACTGGCGTTGATGGACGTCTACGGCCGCGTGGTGAGCACGTTGGAGGGGCAGCGGGGCGCGGCCACGCTCGATGCGCCCATCATCATTTCGCCCATCACGCACCAGACCATCGCCAGCCGGGTCGGCGCCTCGCGCGAGATGGTCAGCCGCCTGCTCAAGGACCTGGAGCGCGGCGGCTACATCGATATCGGCTTGCGCCAGATCATCCTCAAGCGCAAGCTGCCCGCGCGCTGGTGAGCGTCACGGTGCGTGCAGTCAGGCCTGTGCCTTCGCAGGCAGCACACCGCGGCGCATCTGGTCCAGCTCCATGGTTTCGAACAGGGCCTTGAAGTTGCCCTCGCCGAATCCTTCGTTGCCCTTGCGCTGGATGAACTCGAAGAAGATCGGGCCCAGCTGGTTCTCGCTGAAGATCTGCAGCAGCAGCTCGCCCTGCTGGCCGTCCACCAGGATATTGCGCTGCTGCAGGCCCGCGATGTCCTCCTGCAGCTGCGAAATGCGCTTGGGCAGCAGCTCGTAATACGTCTCGCTGGTCGACAGCAGCTTGACGCCGGCCATCTGCAGCGCGTCCACCGTGTCATACAGGTTGGTCGATCCCAGCGCGATGTGCTGGATGCCCTCGCCGCGGTACTTGTCCAGGTACTCCTGGATCTGGCCGGCCTTCTCGTTGCCTTCCTCGTTGATCGGGATCCGGATCTTCCCGCACGGGCTGGTCATGGCCTTGCTCTTGACGCCGGTGGCCTGTCCCTCGATGTCGAAGTAGCGGATCTCGCGGAAGTTGAACAGGCGCTCGTAGAACTCCGACCATTCGGCCATCCGGCCGCGGTGCACGTTGTGCGTCAGGTGGTCGATGTAGGTGAGCCCGAATCCCTTCGGGTCCAGCGCACCCGCGCCCAGCGCGCCGGGCAGCGGCTCGAAGTCGACGTCGTAGAAACCGATGTTGCCAATGTCCCCTTCCTTGGCGCCGTTCTTGCCGCGCCAGCGGTCCACCAGGTAGATCAGGCTGTCGCCGATGCCCTTGATGGCGGGGATGTTCAGCTCGCCCGGGCCGACCTGGCCCGCGTAGCCCCAGGCGCCCAGCGACACCGCGCGCTCGTAGGCGGCCTTGGCGTCCTGCACGCGGAACGCGATGGCGCAGATGCTGGGGCCGTGCGCGCGCGCGAAGCGCTGCGCGAACGAATCGGGTTCGGCATTGACGATGAAGTTGATGCCGCCCTGCCGGTACAGCGTCACGTCCTTGTGGCGGTGTTTCGCGATCGGCCGGAACCCCATGCGCTCGAACAGCTCGCCCATGGCCTTCGGGTCGGGGGCGGCGTACTCGATGAATTCGAAGCCGTCGGTGCCCATCGGGTTGTCCCAGGTGCGGGCGGGGGCGGTGGCTTGGGCGGGCAGTGCAGCGTTCATGGCAACTCCGGATGCGATGGGCGCCACTGTAGGGCCGCAGCACGTCATTTTTCCGCCGGAGACAGGCTCGATCCGGCCATGTGCGTCAATAAAATTGCGCGATGGCCGACAACGCTGCACTCGACAAGCTCGACAAGGCCATCCTGCGCGCGCTGCAGGACAACGGCCGCGAGACCTACGACGTGGTCGGCGAGCAGGTCGGCCTGTCGCCCAGTGCCGTGCTGAGGCGAGTGAAGCGCCTGGAGGAGAGCGGCATCATCGACCGCTACGTGGCGTTGGTCCGCCCGGAGTCCGTGGGCCTCGGACTCACCGCCTACATCAACGTGCGGCTCGAAAAGCACACCGAGCACCACAAGCGCAACCCGATGGACGTGTTCCGCGCCAGCGTGCAGAGCTGGCCCGAGGTGGTCGAGTGCGTCGCGCTCACGGGTGAGATGGACTTCCTGCTGCGCGTCGTCGTCGAGGACATGGCCCACTACAGCCGCTTCATCATGGAGACGCTTCTCAAGCACCCCAGCGTGCAGGACTGCAAGACGAGCTTCGTGCTCGACCGTGTCAAGACCACCACGGCCGTGCCCGTGTGACGGGGCACTGCAGCACGCAAGCAGGCGTTCCGTGACGCGCCAGACCGCGCGGCTCGGTGAAAACCCGTAGATTCAGGGCATGGGAACTGACCACACCACCACTGCCGTTCCCGTGCTGGTGCCGATCCGCTCGCTCGGCCCGGCGCATCGCGAACGCATTGCCACGCACCTCCTGTCGCTGAATCCCGACGACCGCTACCTGCGCTTCGGTTATCCCGCCACCGACGAACAGATCCGCCGCTATGTCGAGTCCCTCGACTTCGACCGTGACGACATCTTCGGCATCTACAACCGCAAGCTCGAGTTGATCGCGATGGCGCACCTGGCGTTCTCGCGCGATCCCGAGGCCAGCCAGTGCGCCGAGTTCGGCGTCTCGGTACTGCAGAAGGCGCGCGGCCGCGGCTACGGCTCGCGGCTGTTCGAGCGCGCCACCATCCATGCCCGCAACGACGGCGTCGACCTGCTGTTCATCCACGCCCTGTCCGAGAACACGGCGATGCTGAAGATCGCGCGCAAGGCCGGCGCCAAGCTCGAGCGGTTCGGCACCGAAACCGAAGCGCACCTGCGCCTGCCGCCGGCCACGCTCGACACCCGGATGAGCGAGCTCGTGATCGAGCACTTCGCCCAGACCGACTACCGCCTGAAGCAGCAGGTCAAGAGCTTCTGGGACTTCCTGGCCGGCGTGCAGGAAACCCGCCAGGGGGTGCGCGCGGCGCGCCACAAGTCCGCCAGCTGAGTTGGAGGAGCGCAAGCGCGGCGCTGCCCTGCGATTCCGCTATCCTTGCAGGTCCCCCAACCACCGCACGTCCTGCAACAAGGCTGTGTCCGACCCCCACCCTGCGCGCGACAAGGAAGATCGCCGCACGTTCCTGCAGAAGGTCGCCGAGTTCATCCATCCGGGTCCGGATACGCGCGATGAACTGATCGAAACCCTGGCAGACGCCGAGGAAAACGACGTCATCGGCGCCGAGTCGCGCGTGATGCTCGAAGGCGTGATCCGCATGGCCGACCTGACGGCCGGCGACGTCATGGTCGCGGCGCCGCGCATGGACCTGGTGAACATCGACTCGCCGTACGACGAGATCCTGCACCTGGTCATCGACACCGCGCACTCGCGCTTCCCGGTGTACGAAGGCGACCGCGAGAACATCATCGGCATCCTGCTCGCGAAGGACCTGCTGAAGCTGCAGCGCGCGCCCGAGCTGAACATCCGTGCGCTGCTGCGGCCCGCCGTGTTCGTGCCCGAAAGCAAGGGCCTGAACGACCTGCTGCGCGAGTTCCGTGGCAACCGCAACCACCTGGCCGTCGTGATCGACGAGTTCGGCCGCATCGCCGGCCTGATCACCATCGAGGACGTGCTGGAGCAGATCGTCGGCGAGATCGAGGACGAGTTCGACATCGCCGAGGAGGAGGGCGACATCTTCGCCCTCGCCGACCGCACCTACCGCGTGAGTGGCGACACGAGCGTCGAGCGCGTCAACGAGGCGTTCGGCGTGTCGCTCGAGGCCTCGCTCCCGGCCGACGACGGCGAGCACCGGTTCGAGACCATCGGCGGCCTCATCGCGCACCAGATGGGCCACGTGCCCAAGCGCGGCGAGCACCACACGCTGGCCGGCCTGAACTTCGTCGTGCTGCACACCAAGGGTGGCGCCGTGCGCTGGTTCAAGGTCGCCCCGGTGCCCAGCGACGACAACACCGGGTGACGACCAGCCTCACCCGTCCCCTGCCGGCGTTCGCGCTCGCCCTCGTCGGCGGCCTGGCCCAGGCCGCCTCCATCGCCTTCTTCGGCAGCGGGCACCCCGTGTGGTGGCTGCAGGTCCTCTCGCTGGCGCTCCTGGCCTGGCAGGTGCAATCGGCGCCCGGCTGGAAGCGGGCCGCCCTCCTGGGCTGGACCTTCGCCATCGCCTGGCTGTGCGGCACCTTCTGGTGGCTGTTCATCTCGATGCACACGTATGGAGGACTCGCGGCGCCGCTGGCGGGCCTCGCCGTGCTGGCACTCGCGGCGTTCCTCGGTACCTACTACGCCTTCGCCTGCGGCGTGTTCCGCGCCATCGCGCCGACGCCGGCCTGGTCACCCGCTGCCTTCGCCGCCTTGTGGATGCTCGCGGAACTGCTGCGCGCGCGCTGGTTCACCGGTTTCCCGTGGGGCGCCGGCGGCTATGCGCATGTGGACGGCCCGCTGGCGGCGCTGGCGCCCTGGATCGGCGTGTACGGCATCGGCCTGCTGGCGGCGATCCTTGCGCAGGTGATTGCCCTGCTGGCCGCCAGGCCGCGCTGGTCGATTCCGCTGGCCTGGATCGCGGGCGTGGTCGTCGCCGTCATCGTGGCGAACGTTGGCACGGGCGCCGCAGCCGGCGCGCCGAATGGCGAGCGCCTCTCGGTGTCGCTCCTGCAAGGCGACATCCCGCAGAACGAGAAGTTCGAGGACCAGACCGGCGTGCCGTTCGCCCTGCGCTGGTATGCCGAGCAGATCACGCGCAGCACCACGCGCCTGGTCGTCGCGCCGGAAACCGCGATCCCGGTGCTGCCGCAGCAATTGCCCGAAAGCTACTTCGAGGGCATGCAGCGGCGTTTCAGCAGCGGCGAGCAGGCCCTGCTGGTGGGCATTCCCCTCGGCAACTACGAACAGGGCTACACGAACTCCGTCATCGGGCTGAAGCCCGGCGCGCAGCCGTACCGGTTCGACAAGCACCACCTGGTGCCCTTCGGCGAGTTCATCCCGCCGCTGTTCCGGTGGTTCACCGACCTGATGAACATCCCGCTGGGCGACTTCAACCGCGGCGCGGTCGGCCAGCCGTCATTCGACTGGGCCGGCCAGCGGCTCGCGCCCAACATCTGCTACGAGGACCTGTTCGGCGAGGAACTGGCCGCGCGCTTCGCCGATGCCGCATCGGCGCCGACGATCTTCGTCAACGTGAGCAACATCGGCTGGTTCGGCGACTCCGTCGCGATCGACCAGCACCTGCAGATCAGCCGCATGCGGGCGCTGGAGTTCGATCGCCCCGTGATCCGCGCCACCAACACTGGCGCGACCGCGATCGTCGATCACGACGCGCAGGTCACGCAGGCACTGCCGCGCTACACGCGGGCCGTGCTCACGGGCGAGGTCCAGGGTCGCACCGGCGTCACGCCCTTCGCGTGGTGGTCGGCCCGCTTCGGGCTGTGGCCGCTGTGGATCGTGGGCGTTGCGCCCGTCGTTGCAGCGGCTCTGCTGCACAGGCGCCGCAGAGCCCGCCCGTAAAATCGGGCGAATGCTCTCCTTCCAGCAAATCATCCTGAAGCTGCAAGCTTACTGGGACGCCCAGGGCTGCGCGCTTCTGCAGCCGTACGACATGGAAGTGGGCGCCGGAACCTCGCACACCGCCACTTTCCTGCGTGCCCTCGGCCCCGAGCCGTGGAAGGCCGCCTACGTGCAGCCCAGCCGCCGCCCCAAGGACGGCCGCTACGGCGAGAACCCGAACCGCCTGCAGCACTACTACCAGTACCAGGTGGTGCTCAAGCCCGCGCCCGCCAACATCCTCGAGCTGTATCTCGGTTCGCTCGAAGCACTCGGGTTCGACCTGAAGAAGAACGACATCCGCTTCGTCGAGGACGACTGGGAGAACCCCACGCTCGGCGCATGGGGCCTCGGCTGGGAAGTCTGGCTCAACGGCATGGAGGTCACGCAGTTCACCTACTTCCAGCAGGTGGGCGGCATCGACTGCAAGCCGATCACCGGCGAGATCACCTACGGCCTCGAGCGCCTCGCCATGTACCTGCAGGGCGTCGACAACGTCTATGACCTGAAGTGGACCGAGGGCCTGTCCTATGGCGACGTCTACAAGCAGAACGAGGTCGAGCAGTCGACCTACAACTTCGAGCACAGCGACGCGGACTTCCTGTTCACCGCGTTCACCGCGCACGAGAAGCAAGCGAAACACCTGATGGAGCAGCAGCTCGCACTGCCGGCCTATGAGCAGGTGCTCAAGGCCGCGCACACCTTCAACCTGCTCGATGCACGCGGCGCGATCAGCGTCACCGAGCGCGCCGCCTACATCGGCCGCATCCGCAATCTCGCTCGCAGCGTGGCGCAGAGCTACCTGCTCAGCCGGCAGAGGCTCGGATTCCCCATGGCGCCGAAAGCCTGGGCCGACGAGGTCACGGCCAAGCTGGCCGACGGCAAGCTGGTGGGGGCCGCGCAATGAGCACCCGCAACCTGCTCGTCGAGCTGTTCGTCGAGGAACTGCCGCCCAAGGCGTTGAAGAAACTGGGCGAGGCGTTCGCCGGTGGCATCGCGTCATCGCTGGCCGCACAGGGCTTGGCCGAATCCGGCGCGGCCTTCGAGGCGTTTGCGTCGCCGCGGCGCCTTGGCGTGCTCGTGCGCAGCGTGCGGTCGCAATCTGCGGACAAGGCCGTGTCGCACAAGCTGATGCCCGTCATCGTCGGCCTGACCCCCGATGGCCAGCCCACGCCTGCGCTGGTGAAGAAGCTGCAGGCCCTGGGTGCGGACGCGGGTGCGGCGTCGAAGCTGCGCCGCGCCGTCGATGGCAAGGCCGAGGCGCTGTTCCTGGACAGCACGCAGCAAGGCGTCACGCTGGCCGACGGCGTGCAGAAGGCTTTGCTGGACGCGATCGCCAGGCTGCCGATCCCGAAGGTCATGACGTACCAACTCGCCGACGGCTGGACCGACGTGAAGTTCGTGCGGCCCGCGCATGCGCTGGTCGCGCTGCATGGCAGCGACGTGGTGCCATTGCAGGCGCTGGGCCTGCAGGCAGGCCGCGTGACGCACGGCCACCGCTTCGAGGCCAAGGCGCAGGACGTCAGCATCCCCGACGCCGACAGCTACGCAGCCACGTTGCGCGAGCAGGGCGCCGTCATCGCCAGCTTCGCCGAGCGCCGCGCCGAGATCCAGAAGCAGCTCGCTGCGGCGGCGCAGGCCGTCGGCGGTGGCGCGCGCCCCATCGAGGACGAGGCGCTGCTGGACGAAGTCACCGGGCTGGTCGAGCGCCCGAACGTGCTCACGTGCGCCTTCGACAAGGAGTTCCTGCAAGTGCCGCAGGAGTGCCTCATCCTCACGATGAAGGCCAACCAGAAGTACTTCCCGCTGCTGGATGCGGCCGGCAAGCTCACCAACCGGTTCCTGGTGGTGAGCAACATCCGCCCGCAGGATCCCGGTGCTGTGATCGGCGGCAACGAGCGCGTCGTGCGTCCGCGCCTCGCAGACGCGAAGTTCTTCTTCGACCAGGACCGCAAGAAGACGCTGGCCTCGCGCGTGCCGGACCTGGGCAAGGTCGTGTACCACAACAAGCTGGGCACGCAGGGCGAGCGCATCGAGCGCGTGCGCGCGCTGGCCAAGGTGATCGGCGCGCAGATGGGCAGCGACCATCTGGCGCACGAGGCGGACATCGCCGCCAATCTTGCGAAGGCCGACCTGCTGACCGACATGGTGGGCGAGTTCCCGGAGCTGCAGGGCATCATGGGCGGCTACTACGCGCGCCATGACGGCCTGGGCGAGGACATCGCGATGGCCATCGAGGACCACTACCGTCCGCGCTTCGCGGGCGACGAGCTGCCGCGCAACGATCTCGGCATCGCGGTCGCGCTGGCCGACAAGATGGAGACGCTGGCGGGCCTGTTCGCCATCGGCCAGCTGCCCACCGGCGACAAGGACCCGTTCGCGTTGCGGCGCCATGCGCTCGGCGTGGTGCGCATGCTGATGGAGCGCAAGCTTCCGCTGGCGATCAACGAACTGGTCGCGCAGGCGCTGGGCCTGTTCCCGCAGGCGGCACCGGAGACCACCTCGCAGCTGGCGGATTTCATCGACGACCGCCTCGCGGGCCTGCTGCGCGAGCAGGGCTACAGCGCGCAGGAAGTCGACGCCGTGCTGGCGCTCAAGCCGCAGAAGCTGGGCGACGTCGCCCAGCGCCTTGCCGCCGTGCGCGTGTTCGCGGCGCTGCCCGAGGCACCGGCGCTGGCCGCCGCCAACAAACGCATCGGCAACATCCTGAAGAAGGCCGAGGAAACCGTGCAGCTGCAGGTCAAGCCGGCGCTGCTGCGCGAGCCGGCCGAGCAGGCGCTGCATGCCGCCATGCGCGACGTGACGCCGCGCGCGGGCCAGCAGTTCGAGGCCGGCGACTACACCGGCTCGCTGCAGACCCTGGCCGCGCTGCGCGCGCCCGTCGACAAGTTCTTCGACGACGTGATGGTCAACGCGGAAGACGCCGACCTGCGCGCCAACCGGCTCGGCCTGCTGGCCACCCTGCATGGCGCGATGAACCGCGTCGCCGACCTGTCCCGCCTGGTGGTCGAACGATGAAGCTGGTGATCCTCGATCGCGACGGCACGATCAACGTCGACAGCGACCAGTACATCAAGTCGCCGCAGGAGTGGCAGCCGCTGCCCGGCGCGCTGGAGGCCATCGCGCGCATGAACCACGCCGGCTGGCACGTGGTGATCGCCTCCAACCAGTCGGGCCTGGGCCGCGGCCTGTTCGACGTCGCCTCGCTCAACGCCATGCACGCCAAGATGCACAAGCTGCTGTCGGCGCACGGCGGCCGCGTCGACGCCATCTTCTACTGCCCGCACACGGCTGACGAGGGCTGCAACTGCCGCAAGCCGCTGCCGGGGCTCTTCGAGCAGATCGCCGAGCGGTTCGGCATCGAGCTCAAGGGCGTGCCCGTGGTGGGCGATGGCCTGCGCGACCTGCAGGCCGGCGTGGCGGCCGGCTGCGAGCCGCACCTGGTGCTCACGGGCAAGGGCGAGGCCTACCGCGACCGCCCGCTGCCCGACACGTTCCCGCCCGGCACGCGCGTGCATGCGGACCTGGCGGCGTTCGCCGACTACCTGGTGTCGCGTCCCGCACCGCGGCCGGTGGCCTGAGCGATGGCAGCCCTGCGTTCCGTCATCCACGGTCTCTGGATGCTGGTCACGGTGGTCCCGTGGGCGATCATGATGCTGCTCGCCTCGTTGGGTGTCAGCAGCGTGCGCATGTACTGGCTGGCCGTCGGCTGGCTCAAGCTCGCGATCTACGGCCTGCGCTCGCTGTGCGGCGTGCGCTGGCGCGTGACGGGCATGGAGAACCTGCCGGTGGGCACCACCGCGCCGGCGATCCTGCTGGTCAAGCACCAGTCCACGTTCGAGACCTTCCTGATGCCGATGCTGATGCCGCATCCGCTGGCGTTCGTGTTCAAGCGCGAGCTGCTGTACGTGCCGTTCTTCGGCTGGGCGATGGCGCGGCTGGACATGATCCACATCGATCGCAGCCAGCGCGCGCAGGCGTTCAACAAGGTCGTCGCGCAGGGCAAGCGGCTGCTGGCCCAAGGCGTCTGGATCATCATGTTTCCCGAAGGCACGCGCATTCCGCGCGGCCAGGCGGGCAACTACAAGAGCGGCGGCACGCGGCTCGCGGTGGCCACCGGCGCGCCGGTGATCCCGGTGGCGGTGAGTTCGGCCAAGGTCTGGCCGCGCAAGGCCTTCATCAAGCGGCCGGGGGTCGTCGACGTCGTGATCGGCAAGCCGATCCCCAGCGTCGGCCGCCAGCCCGAGGAGCTGATGCGCGAAGTGCAGGACTGGATCGAGGGCGAGATGCGCCGCATCGATCCCGAGGCCTATCCCGACGCGCAGGCGCCCGAGACGGCGAAGCGAGCCTGACCTTGGCCACGATGCGCAAGCTGATGCAGCTCACGCTCGACCTGTTCGATCCGGCGCCTGCGCCCGCTGCGCCGGAGCCTGCGGAGTCGACCCCGGCGTCGATGGAGGCGGTCGCGGCCGCTCCCGCCGAACCGCTCGAGGCGGTGCTGGCGCCCGCCACCTTCCACCATCCGCGCGCCAACCGCCAGGCCGTGCTGGGCGGCACCTTCGTCGCCTACGAATTCAAGCGCGCGCGCCGGCGCAGCATCGGCTTCGTGGTCGGCGCCGAAGGCCTCACGGTCAGCGCGCCCAAGTGGGTGACCCTGCGCGACATCGACGAGGCCGTGCAGGGCAAGTCGGCATGGATCCTGTCCAAGCTCGATGCCGCCCGCGAGCGCCACCAGCGCGTCGAGTCCTCGCGCATCGTCTGGCGCGACGGGGCCACCTTCCCGTTCCTGGGCGAGCCGGTGATCGTGGTGCTCGACTCGCGTGGCCAGAGCGGCGCCGTGCTGAACACGGACGCGCAGGCCCTTCCCGGCGTGCCGCGGCTCACGCTGCACGTCGCGCTGCCGCACACCGCCACGCCGGCGCAGATCCGCGACGCGGTACAGGCCTGGCTGATGCGGCAGGCCAAGCGCCTGTTCACGGAACGGCTGGACCACTACGCGCCGCAGCTGCGCGTCGAGTGGCGCAAGCTGGTGTTGAGCAATGCCGGCACGCGCTGGGGCACTGCGCATTCGGACGGCACCATCCGCCTGAACTGGCGGCTGATCCACTTCCGCCTGCCGGTGATCGACTACGTCGTGGCGCACGAACTCTCGCACCTGCGCGTGATGGACCACAGCCCGCGCTTCTGGGAAACGGTGGCCACCGTGGTGCCGCAGTACCAGCAGCTGCGGGGCCAGTTGCGCGACGAGCCGCTGCCGCCCTGGTGATCCGGGTCAGGCGGCGCTGAAGCGCCAGACGTTCTCCGTGTCGCGCGTGCGGCGCAGCTTCCCTTCGAACCACAGCGCATGCAGGTGCGCCACCGCCTCGCCCATCGCGAAGGTCGTCTGGTGCAGGTCGAGCGTGCGCTTGAACAGCACCGGCAGCATGTCGGCCGCGGTGCGACCACGGCCCCTGCACGCTTCCAGCACCTCGGCGAGCCGGTCGCGGTGGTGCTCGTGCAGCTGGTCGATGCGTCGGTGCAGGCCGATGAACGGCTTGCCATGCGAGGGCAGCACCAGCGTGTCGGCGGGCAGTCGCTTGAACTTGTCGATCGACTGCAGGAACTGGCGCAGCGGATCCGACTCGGGCTCGATGTCGTAGACGCTGATGTTGGTCGAGATGCGCGGCAGCACCATGTCGCCGCTCACCAGGAGGCGCAGCTCGGGGCAGTACAGCGCGATGTGCTCCGGCGCGTGCCCGTAGCCGCTGATGCACTCCCACAGCCGCCCGCCGATGCGCACCACATCACCGTCCTGCATGCGGCGGAACGTGCGCGGCACCGCCGGCACCATGCTCGGGTAGTAGCCCGAGCGCGCGCGGATCTTGTCGAGCGCCTCGGGATCGGCAAGGCCGTGCGAGCGGAAGAACTCCGCCGCCGTCTCGCCGCCAAAGCCGGTGGTGCTCTGCGACGCCATGCGCGCCGCGTTGTAGTCGGTCGCGCTGATCCACAGCCTGCACGGATGCTCCGGCGTGCTCCAGCGCTCGCACAGCCAGTGCGCCAGCCCGATGTGGTCCGGGTGCATGTGCGTCACCAGCACGCGCAGCACCGGCAGGCCCTCGAGCGAGGACGCGAAGATCTGCTCCCACTGCGCCCTGGCCACGTCGCGCGTGATGCAGCAGTCGATGACGGTCCATCCCTCGCGGCCGTCGAGCTGGTCGCGCAGCAGCCAGAGGTTGATGTGGTCCAGCGCGAAGGGCAGGGCCATGCGGATCCAGCGCACGCCGGGCGCGACATCCAGCGTGGTGCCGGGAGCGGGGAGGGTGTCGCCCAGCGGGTACTGCAGCTGTGCTTCGAGGAGATTCATGCGGTGTGTCGCCAACGCCAGCGCGCCGGGGATGGCTCCGGCCGGGACTTGACGTTGACGTAAACGTCAACTGTAATCCGCATTCTAGGACGCCGGCCACGGGCCGCCTGTCACGCACCTGTCCATCCCATGGCGACCACCTACACCATCAGCGATCTCGCGCGGGAATTCGACCTCACCACGCGCGCCATGCGCTTCTACGAGGACATGGGCCTGCTGCAGCCCGAGCGCAGCGGCCCGGGCGGGCGCAACCGCATCTACAGCGCGCGCGACCGCACGCGCCTCAAGCTCACGCTGCGCGCCAAGCGCCTCGGCCTGTCGCTGTCCGAGGCGAAGGACATCATCGACATGTACGACAGCCCGCGGGACACCGGCCCGCAGCTGAAGAAGTTTCTCGCCGTGCTGGCGCAGCATCGCCGCCAGCTGGAAGAGCAGATGGCCGACCTGCAGGCCAACCTCGACGAAGTGCGGGTGCACGAGCGCGAGGCGCGCGCGTTGCTCGCGCGTGTGGAGAAGGAGCCGGTCCCGCGCGCACGGCAGGCGGCGAACGCCAAATGAGCGCTCCCGATTTCCATCCCGCCGACGCGCGCTACGCCGAACGCGTGCGCGCCAGCTTCGCCCGCCAGACGGCGATGGCCACCATCGGCGCGTCGATCGTCGACGTGCAGCCGGGCCAGGTGGCGGTCGAACTTCCATACGCTGCGCACCTGACGCAGCAGCATGGCTTCCTGCACGGCGGCATCCTCGGGGCCGCACTCGACTCGGCCTGCGGCTATGCCGCCTCCACGCTGATGCCCGCCGAAGCCGGCGTGCTGAGCATCGAATACAAGATCAATTTCCTCGCGCCGGCCAAGGGCCAGCGGTTCCGGCTGGTCGGCACCGTCGTCAAGCAGGGCCGCACCATCAGCGTGGTCGAAGGCCGCGCGTACGCCATCGACGGCGACCGCGAGAAGCTGGTCGCCACGATGCACACGACGCTCATGACGGTCACGGGCCGCGACGACGTCAAACACTAGGAGACTCCATGACCCTTCCAGGCCTGAACTTCCAGCTCGGCGAGGACATCGACGCGCTGCGCGAAGCCGTGCGCGCCTTCGCCGACAGTGAGATCGCGCCGCGCGCGGCGGAGATCGACCGCAGCGACCAGTTCCCGATGGACCTGTGGCGCAAGATGGGCGAGCTCGGCGTGCTGGGCATCACGGTGCCCGAGGCGTACGGCGGCGCCAACATGGGCTACCTCGCGCACATGGTGGCGATGGAGGAGATCTCGCGCGCGTCGGCCTCCGTGGGGCTCTCGTACGGCGCGCACTCCAACCTGTGCGTCAACCAGATCAAGCGCAACGGCACCGAGGCGCAGCGCAGGAAGTACCTGCCGAAGCTGATTTCCGGCGAGCACGTCGGCGCGCTCGCGATGAGCGAGCCCGGCGCGGGCAGCGACGTCATCTCGATGAAGCTCAAGGCGCAGGACAAGGGCGGCTACTACCTCCTCAACGGCAGCAAGATGTGGATCACCAACGGCCCCGATGCCGACACGCTGGTGGTCTATGCCAAGACGGAGCCCGAGCTGGGGGCGCGTGGCGTGACGGCGTTCCTCGTCGAGAAGGGCATGAAGGGCTTCTCCATCGCGCAGAAGCTCGACAAGCTGGGCATGCGCGGCAGCCACACCGGCGAGCTGGTGTTCCAGGATGTCGAGGTGCCGGCCGAGAACGTGCTGGGCTCGCTCAATGGCGGCGCGAAGGTGCTGATGTCCGGCCTCGATTACGAGCGCGCGGTGCTCGCGGCCGGGCCCATCGGGATCATGCAGGCCGTGATGGACAACGTCATTCCGTACATCCACGACCGCAAGCAGTTCGGCCAGAGCATCGGCGAGTTCCAGCTGATCCAGGGCAAGGTCGCCGACATGTACACCGTGCTGCAGGCCGCGCGCGCCTTCTGCTACACCGTGGGCAAGAACCTCGACATGCTGGGCAGCGAACACGTGCGCCAGGTGCGCAAGGACTGCGCCTCGGTGATCCTGTGGTGCGCCGAGAAGGCCACCTGGATGGCCGGCGAGGGCATCCAGGTGTTCGGCGGCAACGGCTACATCAACGACTACCCGCTCGGGCGACTCTGGCGTGACGCGAAGCTCTACGAAATCGGCGCGGGCACGTCGGAGATCCGTCGCATGCTGATCGGTCGCGAGCTGTTCGCGGAGACCATGTGAGCCTCGCGCCGACCACGTTGGCCGGCACGCGTTGCGTGCTGCGCGCCCTGCAGCCGGCCGATGCGCCGTCGCTGCAGCGCCATGCCGACGACGAGGCGGTGTGGCGCAACCTGTTCGAGGGCTTCCCGCGCCCATACACCCTTGCGGACGCGCAGGCCTGGTGCGGTGGCGCATGGCGGGAAGTGGGCGAGGTCTGGGGCATCGCCGTGCAGGATCACGTGGTCGGCTGCATCAGCGTTCGCAGAGACGCGGGCTGGCTGCGCTGCAATGCCGAGGTGGGCTACTGGATCGGCCAGGCATTCTGGCGCCGCGGCATCGGCTCCGAGGCGCTGGGGCTGGTCAGCGACTGGGCCTTCGCGAACAAGCCCGAACTCAGCCGCCTCTACGCCCCGATCTTCGCGTGGAACGAGGGATCGCAGGGCGTGGCGCGAGCCAGCGGCTACGTCCTCGAGGGCCGCATGCCACAGAGCGCGATCAAGGCGGGCCGCGTCATCGATCGCGTGACTTACGCGCGGTACCGGACGGACGCGCCCTTCGAGACCGCAGCCGGAACGACAATCCACCCATGACAACGATCCACGACCTCTTCGAACACAACCGGGCCTGGGCGGCCGAGATGGAACGCACGCGGCCGGGCTTCTTCGGCGGCCTGGTCAAGCAGCAGCGACCCAAGTTCATGTGGATCGGCTGCAGCGACAGCCGCGTGCCGGCCAACCAGATCACCGGCCTCGAGCCGGGCGAGGTGTTCGTGCACCGCAACGTCGCCAATGTGGTGGTGCACTCCGACCTGAATGCGCTGTCCACGATCCAGTTCGCGGTCGACATGCTCAAGGTGGAGCACATCATGGTGGTCGGCCACTATGGTTGCGGCGGCGTGCTCGCCGCGCTGAACAACACGCGTGTCGGTCTCGCGGACAACTGGATCCGCCACATCCAGGACGTGCGTGACCGCCACAAGCCGCTGCTGGAAAGCCTGCCCGAGGCGCAGCGCGGCGATGCCCTGGTGGACCTCAACGCCATCGAGCAGGTGGTCAACATCGGCGTCAGCACCGTGATGGTCGATGCGTGGGCCAAGGGGCAGAAGGTCACGGTGCATGCCTGGGCGTTCGGCGTGCATGACGGCCTGCTGCAGGACCTGGGCATGTCGGTGTCCAGTCCGGAGGCGCTCGAGGCGCTGTACCCGGCAGCCGTGGCGAGGGCGGTGAACAGCCGTCGCTGAGATGTCCCCGCAGCGGCTCGACTCGACGCTGGCCTTCGACATCGCGCAGGCGATGCTCGATGGCTTCAACCGGCACTACCGGTTGTTCCGGCACGAGTCCGCGGCCGCCAAGCAGCGGTTCGAGCAGGCCGACTGGCACGGACAGCAGCGCGCCCAGCGCGATCGCATCGCGTTCTACGACACGCGCGTGAAGGAGGCCGTGCAGCGGCTGGAGCAGGAATTCCGGGCCGGCGAACAGCCGATGGAGCTGTGGCACGAGGCCAAGCTGCACTACATCGGCCTCCTGATCGAGCACCACCAGCCGGAGTGCGCCGAGACCTTCTTCAACTCGGTCACCACCAAGATCCTGCACCGCACGTACTTCCACAACGACTTCATCTTCGTGCGGCCGGCGGTCTCCACCGAGTTCATCGAGAACGACGAGCCCGCCGCCACGCCCACCTACCGCGCCTACTACCCGACGCGCGAGACGCTGCACGCGAACATCGTGCGCATCGTCACCAACTTCCAGCTGAAGCGCGAGTTCGACGACCTGGAGCGCGACGCCCGGCGCGTGCTCGACGCGATGAACGCGCGGCTGGCGCACGTCAAGCTGCGCGCCAACTTCCAGATCCAGGTGCTGTCGTCCCTGTTCTTCCGCAACAAGGGCGCGTACGTGGTGGGCAAGCTGATCAACGGCTTCAACGAGGTGCCGTTCGCGCTGCCGATCCTGCACGACGACGCGGGCAAGCTCGTGATCGATGCGTGCCTGTTCGGCGAGGACGAGCTGCTGATGCTGTTCTCCTTCGCGCGCGCCTACTTCATGGTGGACATGGAGATCCCGGCGGCGTACGTGCAGTTCCTGCGCACGCTGATGCCGCGCAAGCCGCGCGGCGAAATCTACAGCTCGCTCGGCCTGGCCAAGCAGGGCAAGACGCTGTTCTACCGCGACTTCCTGTACCACCAGAAGCACTCGAGCGACAAGTTCCGCATCGCGCCCGGCATCAAGGGCATGGTGATGCTGGTGTTCGACCTGCCCTCGTTCCCGTACGTGTTCAAGGTGATCAAGGACCACTACCCGCCGCAGAAGGACACCACGCGCGAGCAGATCAAGGGCAAGTACCTGCTGGTCAAGCAGCACGACCGCGTGGGCCGCATGGCCGACACGCTGGAGTACAGCCAGGTGGCGTTCGCGCGCGACCGCTTCGAGGACAGCCTGATCGACGAGATCCGCCAGCACTGCCCCAGCCAGCTGGTGGTCGGCGACCGCGATGGCGACGGCCACGAGGAGGTGGTGATCAGGCACCTGTACATCGAGCGCCGCATGATCCCGCTGAACATCTACCTGGCCGAGGCGTTCGACGCGCTGGAGCACGGCGACGCCACCATGGCCGCCGCGGCGCGCGTGCAGATCGAGCGTGCCGTGGTGGACTACGGCAACGCCATCAAGGACCTGGTCGCCGCCAACATCTTTCCCGGCGACATGCTGTGGAAGAACTTCGGCGTGACGCGCAACGGCAAGGTGGTCTTCTACGACTACGACGAGATCGAGTACGTCAGCGACTGCAACTTCCGCCAGGTGCCCGCCGCGCGCAACGAGGAAGACGAGATGTCGGGCGAGGTCTGGTACCGCGTTGGCCCGCGCGACGTGTTCCCCGAGACCTTCGGCCCCTTCCTGCTGGGCAATCCCACGGTGCGCGAGGTGTTCATGCGCCACCACGCCGACCTGCTCGATCCGACGTTCTGGCAGCAGCACAAGGAACGCATCCGCGCCGGCCACGTGCACGACGTGTTCCCGTACGACCACGAGAAGCGCTTCGAGCACCATGCCTGAGCCACGCCATCCCAAGACCCCGCGCCGCACCGGCCAGCGCCGCTGCGGCACCATTCCATCCCAGAGATCTCAAGGAGCACACCATGTCTGAAGCCGTCGTCATCGTCAGCGCCGCACGCACCCCGATGGGCGCGTTCCAGGGCGACTTTTCCACCCTCGCCGCGCACGACCTCGGCGGCGCCGCGATCAAGGCCGCCGTCGAGCGCGCCGGCATCTCCGCCGATGCGGTCGGCGAAGTCCTGTTCGGCAACTGCCTGATGGCCGGACAAGGCCAGGCGCCGGCGCGGCAGGCCGCGTTCAAGGGCGGGCTGCCCAAGAGCGCCGGCGCCGTCACGCTGTCCAAGATGTGCGGCTCCGGCATGAAGGCCGCGATGTTCGCGCACGACATGCTGCTGGCCGGAACGCACGAGGTGATGGTCGCCGGTGGCATGGAGAGCATGACCAATGCGCCCTACCTGCTGCTCAAGGGCCGCGGTGGCTACCGCATGGGCCACGACAAGGTCTACGACCACATGATGCTGGACGGCCTGGAGGACGCCTACGAGCCGGGCCGCGCGATGGGCACCTTCGGCGAGGACTGCGCGGCGAAGTACAAGTTCAGCCGCGAGGCGCAGGACGCGTTTGCCATCGCGTCGGTCACGCGTGCGCAGAAGGCCACCGAGTCGGGCGCGTTCGCGAAGGAGATCACGCCGGTCACCGTCAAGACGCGCGCCGGCGAGTCGGTGATCAGCAAGGACGAGGGCCCGGGCAAGGTGAAGCTGGACAAGATCGCCACGCTGCGGCCCGCATTCAAGAAGGACGGCACCATCACCGCCGCTTCGTCCTCCTCGATCAACGACGGCGCCGCGGCCCTGGTCATGATGACCGAGAGCACCGCGAACCGCCTGGGCTGCAAGCCGCTCGCGCGCATCGTGTCGCATGCGATGCATGCGCAGGAGCCGGAGTGGTTCACCACCGCGCCGGTGGGCGCCACGCAGAAGGCGCTGCAGAAGGCGGGCTGGAAGGTGGCCGACGTCGACCTGTGGGAAGTGAACGAAGCGTTCGCGGTGGTGCCGATGGCCTTGATGGAGGAGCTGAAGGTGTCGCACGACATCGTCAACGTCAACGGCGGCGCCTGCGCGCTGGGCCACCCGATCGGCGCCTCGGGCGCCCGCATCATGGTCACCCTGATCCACGCCCTGCAGGCCCGCGGCGGCAAGCGCGGCGTCGCCACGCTGTGCATCGGCGGCGGTGAGGGGACCGCGGTGGCGCTCGAGCTGCTGTAAAGCGGACAGCCGAACGCGAAAGACGCGAAAGGGCGCGAAAGACGCAAAAGGAATCGTTGATTTCTCTTTCGCGTTCTTGTCTTCTCTCTGCACCCATGGCAACCATCCTGATCCTCGGCGCCTCGCGTGGCATCGGCCACGAGTTCGTGCGCCAGTACCGCGCGGCGGGTGACCGCGTCATCGCCACTGCGCGCACCCCCGAGGGCCTGCAGGCCATCGAGGCGCTCGGGGCCAAGGCGCTGAAGGTCGACGTCGCCGATCCGGCGTCGGTCAGTGGCCTGTCGTGGCAGCTCGATGGCGAGAAGGTCGATGTGGCCGTCTACGTCGCCGGCGTGTACAGCACGGCCGGCGCCACCGAGCCGCCCACGCAGCAGGACTTCGACCGCGTGATGCGCACCAACGTGCTGGGCGCGATGCAGGCGATTCCGCAGGTCGGCCCGCTGGTCGAAGCAGCGGGCGGTCGCTTCGTCTTCATCACCAGCGGCATGGCCCACATCGCCGGCACCTCCTCCAGCTTCGGCTGGCTGTACAAGGCCAGCAAGGCGGCGCTGAACATGGTGGTGAAGGCGGCGTCCAGCGACTACCCCGGCGCGACCTTCCTCGCCATGAGCCCTGGCTGGGTGAAGACCGACATGGGCGGCCCCGGCGCGCCGCTCACGGTCGACCAGAGCGTGGCCAGCATGCGCAAGGCCATCGCGGCGGCCGGCAAGCGCCAGAGCGGCGCCTTCCTCGATCACGACGGCACCGCCTTCAAGGGCTGGTAGCCACACGGCGCCTCAGCGGCGCTTCACAATCGGGGTCCTTTCACACCCGAAGAGACAACGCATGTCGTTCACGTTTGCCCGTTCCACCCTGTCGATCGCGCTTGGCCTGGCACTCGCTGCCTGCGCTTCCGGACCGCAGGGCGGCTCCACCGCTGCAGCCCCGACGCCGGTCGCGGCACCGGCAGCACCGGTTGCACCCGCTGCGCAGCCCGATGCCGCGCTCATGGCCGCCGCCACCGCGGCGCAGCCGGAGGTGGTGAAGACGCTGGAGCGGCTGGTCAACATCGAGACCGGCACCGGCAACGCCGAGGGCATGAGCGCGATGGAGCAGCTGCTCGAAGGCGAGCTGAAGTCGCTCGGCGCCACTGTCACGCGCCATCCGGCCGTGGCCGGCGTGGTGGGCGAGAACCTCGTGGGCCGCATCCAGGGCCGTGGCGGCCGCAAGCTGCTGCTGATCGGGCACATGGACACCGTCTACGTGAAGGGCACGCTGGCCAAGGCGCCGTTCCGCGTCGAGGGCAACCGAGCCTACGGCCCCGGCATCGCCGACGACAAGGGCGGCGTGGCCACCATCCTGCACACGCTGAAGCTGCTGAAGGCGCGCAACTGGCAGGACTTCGGCCAGATCACGGTGATGTTCAACACCGACGAGGAGCGCGGCTCGTTCGGATCGCGCGACCTGATCCAGAAGCTCGCGGGCGAGAACGATGCCGTGCTGTCGTTCGAACCGACCGGCGCGCAATCAGAAGACCTCACGCTCGGCACCGCCGGCATCGTCTACTACAAGGTGGCCGTCAAGGGCCTCGCCTCGCATGCCGGCGCTGCGCCCGAGCTCGGCGTCAACGCGCTGGTGGAGGCCTCGGACATCGTGCTGCGCACGATGGACCTGGACGACAAGTCGCGCGACCTGCGCTTCAACTGGACGGTCGGCAAGAGCGGCCAGGTGCCCAACATCATTCCCGACGAAGCGCAGCTCGAAGCGAACATCCGCTACGCGCGGCGTGAAGACCTGGACGGCCTGCTCAAGACCCTCGACGAGCGCATCCAGGGCCACAAGAAGCTGCCCAAGAGTGTCGTCAGCATCACGCCCACCTTCGGCCGCCCGGCGTTCAACGCCAACGCCGAAGGCCGCGCGATGGTGCAGCGCGCGCAGGCGATCTACCGCGAGGTCGGCGGCAACGTGAAGGTGGTCGAGCGCACCGGCGGCGGCACCGATGCCGCGTATGCGGCGCTCTCCGGCAAGCCGGTGATCGAGAGTCTGGGCCTGCCCGGCTTCGGCTACCACAGCAACCAGGCCGAGTACGTGCAGATCGACGCCATCCCCCGCCGCCTGTACCTTGCCAGCCGCTTGGTGATGGAACTGGGCGCCCGCCGCTGAACGCACGATGCTCCTCACCCCCGACCAGGAAATGATCCGCGACGCCGTGCGGGCGTTCGCGCAGGACCAGCTGTGGCCGCATGCGGCGCGCTGGGACAAGGAGCATGTGTTCCCGCGCGAGGCGCATCGGGGCCTGGCGGCGTTGGGGGCTTACGGCATCTGCGTGCCGGACACCTACGGGGGTGCGGGGCTGGACTACGTGACGCTGGCGCTGGTGCTGGAGGAGATCGCCGCCGGCGACGGCGGCACCAGCACCGCGATCAGCGTCACCAACTGCCCGGTCAATGCGATCCTGATGCGCTATGGCAGCGAGGCCCAGAAGAAGCGCTGGCTGGCACCGCTGGCGCAGGGCGAACTGCTCGGCGCCTTCTGCCTCACCGAGCCCCACGTGGGCAGCGATGCCGCCGCGTTGCGCACGACCGCCACGCGCGAGGGCGGCGACTACGTGCTGAATGGCGTCAAGCAGTTCATCACCAGCGGCAAGAACGGGCAGCTCGCGATCGTCATCGCCGTCACCGACAAGGGTGCCGGCAAGAAGGGCATGAGCGCCTTCCTCGTGCCCACCGAGACGCCCGGCTACGTGGTCGCGCGGCTGGAGGACAAGGTCGGCCAGCATTCCAGCGACACCGCGCAGATCAACTTCGACAACTGCCGCATCCCTGCCGACCACCGCATCGGCGAGGAAGGCGAGGGCTACCGCATCGCGCTGTCGGCGCTGGAAGGCGGCCGCATCGGCATCGCCGCCCAGAGCCTGGGCATGGCGCGCAGCGCGTTCGAGGTGGCGCTCGCGTATGCCAAGGATCGCCAGAGCTTCGGCAAGCCGATCTTCGAGCACCAGGCGGTGGGGTTCCGGCTCGCCGATTGCGCCACCCAGCTCGAAGCAGCGCGGCAATTGATCTGGCACGCGGCCACGCTGCGTGACGCGGGGCTGCCGTGCCTGAAGGAAGCGGCGATGGCCAAGCTGTTCGCCAGCGAGATGGCCGAGCGCGTGTGCAGCGCCGCCATCCAGACGCTCGGTGGCTACGGCTACGTCAGCGACTTTCCGGTCGAGCGCATCTGGCGCGATGTGCGCGTGTGCCAGATCTACGAGGGCACGTCCGACGTGCAGAAGATCCTCATCCAGCGCGCGCTGGCGTGACGCCGCCTGCCTGTCCGTGCGGCCGCGCCGATGCGCGCGGACGTCCCCGCGCGCTCGCGCAGTGCTGCGGACCGCTGCTTGCCGGCCAGCCCGCGCCCGATGCCGAGTTGCTCATGCGTTCGCGCTACACCGCGTACGTGCTGGGCGACGTGGCCTACCTGCGCGCCAGCTGGGATCCGGCGACCTGTCCTGCCGACGTGATGCCGGATGCGGCGACGAAGTGGCTGGGCCTCGAGGTGCGCGATCACCGCCTGATCGACGCGGACCATGCCGAGGTGGAGTTCGTGGCCCGCTACCGCATCCAGGGCCGGGGCGGCCGCCTGCACGAGCGCAGCCGCTTCCGGCGCGATGCGCAGGGGCGCTGGCTGTACGTCGACGGCAGCTTCCCGCAGGGCGGCCCTTGAAGCGCGCGTTCCGCATCGTCCTGTTGCTGGTGCTGCTGCTCACCGTCTGGTCGGTCGGCATCGAGCCGCGCTGGGTGGCCGCGCGCCGCATCGAGCACAAGGTGTCCGGATGGCAGCGGCCGCCGTTGAAAGTGGCGGTGGCCAGCGACTGGCACATCAGCAACCACGCGCTCTGGCGCGTGATGACGCGGGCGCGCGCCGAACACATCGTCGACGCCATCAACGCAGCGCAGCCGGACGTCGTGCTGCTGCCCGGCGACTTCATCAGCGGCGTCGGCGATCCGGCCGCACGTGGCGAGCCCGATGGCGAGGAGATCGCCGCGATCCTGGGCCGGCTGCGCGCGCCGCTCGGGGTCTATGCCGTCATGGGCAACCACGACTGGTGGGGCGGCAAGGTGCCGCAGTTCCGCGCGGCGCTGGAGCGACGCGGCATCCGCGTGCTGGAGAACAGTGCACGGCCCATCGACGCGGGGCTGTGGGTCGCCGGCGTGGGCGACGTGCAGACGGGGCACTCGCGGCCGGTCCTTGCGATGGCGCAGGTGCCGTTGCAGGCCGACGCGCTGGTGCTGATGCACGACCCGGGCAGCCTGGTGGAGATGCCGCCGGTGCATGGGCTCGCGGTCGCGGGGCACACGCATGGCGGGCAGGTGGCGCTGCCGTTCCTCGGTGCGGTGCTCAAGCCGCCGCGGCTGCCGCGCTCCTGGTCATACGGCTGGGTGGACCATGGCGGCGTGCAGGCGTGGGTGACCAGCGGCCTGGGCGTGAGCATCCTGCCGGTGCGGTTTTGGCGCCGGCCCGAATGGGTGCTGTTCGTGATCGACGCCGCCGTCGGCTGACGCGGCGCGGCGGATTCAGAGCGAGGCGGTTGCCGCGCCGCGCTCGAAGGCAACGCACTCGATGGCCTCGGGGAACCCCGGCACGGCCACAGGGCCCATCGGCCGCAGGGCCGCGGCCGGCAGTTGCGCGGTGTCATGCGTGGACGTCGTCGTCATCACCTCGCCGGCACCGGCCATCGCGCACAGGCGTGCCGCCAGGTGCACGGTGGCGCCGACCACGTCGTAGTGGCGCTCGCCCGGCGTCTCCGGCCCGACGAAGCCGGCCAGCACCGGGCCGTCGGCCACGCCGATGCCGAATGGCAGCCCCGGCTCGCGCTCGCACGTGCGGGCCAGCGCCAGCGCGCAGCGCAGGGCCAGCGACGAGCGGCCCATGCCGCGGAACACCGCCATCAGCCCGTCGCCGGTGTACTTGATGACGTCGCCCTCGAAGCCGCGCACGCATTCGGCCTGCGCGCTCAACGACGTGTTCAGCAGCCGGAAGTACTCGCGCGGTGTCGTGCGCGTGACCAGGTCCGACGAGCCGCGCATGTCGGTGAACAGCACGGCCGCCTCGAACAGGTCTTCCCCGCCGCCGGCATCGGGCGGACAGGCCGCAGGCACGGCGGCGCAGTCGATCAGCGAGGAGGGGTGCATGGCGTGGCAGGAGGCGTCGGCATGCTAGCGGCATTCGCCCACGCCGTGTGGCTCAGCGGCGCGGTCCTCGCTTGGTACGATGCCCGCCCCATGCCTGCCACTCCCCGATTCGAGGCCGTCCTGTTCGATTGCGACGGCGTGCTCGTCGACAGCGAACCCATCACCAATGGCGTGCTGCGCGACATGCTGCAGGAGGCAGGCTGGACGCTCACGCCAGCCGAATGCATGCGCCTGTTCATCGGCAAGGCGGTGAAGGACGAACGCGCGCTGATCGAGGCGCACACCGGCCGGCCGCTCACCGAGGAATGGATGGTGCAGTTCCGCGAACGGCGCAACCTGCGGCTGGAGCGCGAAGTGCGCGCGATCGCCGGCGCGCCGGAGGCGGTCGAACGCGTGCATGCGACCTACGCGGGGCGCATCGCCTGCGCCAGCGGCGCCGACCGTTTCAAGGTCGAACTGCAGCTGGCCCGGTGCGGCCTGGACCGCTTCTTCCAGGGGCGCATCTTTAGCGGGCACGAGATGCCCCGCTCCAAGCCCGCGCCCGACGTGTACCTGGCGGCCGCGAAGGCGCTCGGGGTGGACCCGCGCCGCTGCGCGGTGGTGGAGGACACCGTGCCCGGTGCCAGCGCCGGCGTCGCGGCCGGCGCGACGGTGTTCGGCTACAGCCCGCCCGAGGCCGGCCACGATGCGCCGGCTGCGCTGCGGGCCGTCGGCGCCGTGCAGATCTTCACCGACATGCGCGAGTTGCCGGCGCTGCTGGCCGGCTGAAGGCGCTCACGCCGCCGCGCTGCCCGCCTGCACGGCCGCGGCGGAGAAGTGGATGGCGCAGACCCAGCCGCGCCCGTCGGGGCCGCTGCCCAGTGCCATGTGCGCATCCATCAGCGTGGCGTACTGCGCCACGAGCGCCAGCCCGAGGCCCGCGCCCTGGCCCAGCAAGTGGCCCAGCTGGCCCTGCGCACCGCGCTGCACCAGCTGCTCCTGCAACTCCGGCGGCACGCCCGCGCCGTTGTCCTGCACCGAGAGCACGACTTCCCCCGGCCGCTGCTCGATGGCCACGGTGACGGTGGAGGGCTGGCCTTCGGCAGCCGCGCCGTAGCGCAGCGCGTTGTCCAGCAGGTTGGTGAGGATGCCGTCGACCAGCGTCGGGTCGGCCCGCACGAAGCAGGGACTGTCGATGCCCACCGCACCGAGGTCCACGCCCGCGGCGTCGGCACGCGGCAGCATGCGCAGCACGGCATCGCGCACGAGCGCGTCCAGCGCCACCGGCTCCATCTTCAGTCCTGCTTCGGCCTCGAGCGCGAGCGCCAGGTCCAGCAGCTGGTCGACCAGGCGGCTCGCGCGGGCCTGGCTGGTGGCGATGCGCTTGAGCTGTTCGCGCCACGACTGCGGGTCCGACTGCGACAGCCCGTAGTCGGCCAGCGCGCGGATGCCGGCCAGCGGCGTGCGCAGCTCGTGGGCCACGTTGCCCGCGAACTCGCGTTGCGCGCGCACGCTGCGCTCCAGGCGCGCGAGCAGGGCGTTCAGGGCGGCCGCCAGCGTCACGACGTCGTGCGTGGTGGCGTCGACGTGGATCGCGGCCAGGTCGTTGGCGCTGCGGCGACCCAGCGCCACCTGCAGCTGGGCCAGGGGCTGCAGGTCACCCTGGATCGCGCGGCGCAGCCACCAGCCCAGCACCAGCAGCAGCAGCAGTTGCGGCGCCAGCGAGAACAGGATCAGCCGCTGCAGTGCGGCGCTGCGCCCGAGCGTGGTCTCGGCGACGACGACGTCGAAGGGGACCGGTTCCATGCGATGCAGGATCACGCCGCGCAGGTGCAGGCCATTGAGCACCACGTCCTGGAAGCGGTGCGTGCCGCCCGGCGCCACCGGCGGCAGCCGCAGGTCCTTGACGCCGGCCACGAGCGTGCCGTCGGGTTGCATCACGCTGAAGTACGTGGTCTCGACCTGGTCGAACAGCACGCGGTTCACCTCGCGTGTCGTCAGGGCGAGCTCGAGGCCGCCGCCGTGCGTCTGCACGTTGCTGGCGATCAGCGCCGCGTCGTCCAGCAGCGAGCGGTCGAAGGCGCGCTGGGTGAAGTAGTAGGCGATGCCGGCGGAGACGGCGGTGCCGGCGCCCCAGGTCAGGGCCAGCGGAACGAGCACATGGCGAAGCAGCCGCGAGGCAAGCCGCGGCGGGTTCGCGTTGGGCTTCAAGTCTCCGCCTCGAGCAGGTAGCCCAGGCCGCGCAGCGTGCGGATGCGCACGCCGCTGCCCACCAGCTTCTTGCGCAGGCGCGAGATGAAGGCCTCGAGCGCGTTGTCGCCCAGGTAGTCGTCCAGGTCCGAGAGCTTGTCGGCCATCTCGCGCTTGCTCACCACGCGGCCCGCGGGCGTCATCAGTTCCCACAGCACCTCGAACTCACGCGCGGGCAGCTCCAGCGGCTGCGCATGCACGCTGAAGCGGCGGTTCTGGCGATCCAGCGCGAGGCCGCCCACCACGACCTGGTCCTGCGTGCCCATGGTGCGGCGCACGAGCGCGCGCAGGCGGGCTTCGACCTCGGCGAGGTCGAAGGGCTTGCCCAGGTAGTCGTCGGCGCCTGCATTCAGGCCCGCGATGCGCTCGTCGGTGCGGTTGCGCGCGGTGAGGATCAGCACCGGGGTGCGGTCGCCGCGCGCGCGGGCGGCACGCAGCGTGGTGAGCCCGCTGCCGAGCCCGCTGCGGGGGCTGCTGTTGTGCGGCAGGTTGAGGTCGAGCAGCACGGCGTCGAACCCCGGCATCTGCCAGAGCTGGTCGGCTTCCTCCAGCGTGCCGGCCACGTCGACCCGGTGGCCCGCGTCGCGCAGGCTGCGAACCATCACGTCGCGCAGCACCACGTCGTCTTCGATCAGCAGGATTCGCATGCGCCGGTGTACCTCCCTCGCCTGGGGCCATGCTACGCACTTTCACCAACCCTTCCGGTCAGCCACAGGTCAGGCTGCGACGAACCTAATGCCCGAGGGCAGCCGGTGGGGATACGCACGGCTGTCCGCTTCACGAGGACAGGCATGAGGATCAAGAGCCAGAAAGATTTCTTCGCAGGACTCATGTTCTGCATCGTCGGCGCCGGGTTCGGCATCGGCTCCACCACCTACAACATCGGCGAGGGCGCCCGTATGGGCCCCGGCTACTTCCCGATGATGCTGGGCATCGTGCTCGCGCTGCTTGGCGCGTTCATCGTGTTCGAGGCCCTCGTGGTCGAGACCGAGGACGGCGAGAAGATCGGCAAGTGGGCCTGGAAGCCGCTGGTGTTCGTCATCGGCGCCAACCTTGCGTTCGGCGTTCTGCTGGGCGGCCTGCCCTCCATCGGCCTGCCGGCGATGGGCATGATCGTCGCGATCTACGCGCTCACCATCATCTCCAGCATGGCCGGCAACGAGTTCGCCTGGAAGGGCGTGCTGGTCCTGGCCACCATCCTGGCCATCGGCAGCTACGTCGCATTCATCTGGCTGCTGAAGCTGCAGATCCAGGTGTGGCCCACCTTCATTTCCGGCTGAGCCCAGGAACACATCATGGATCTCATTTCCAACCTGGCAACCGGCTTCGGCGTCGCGGTCACGCCTGTCAACCTGCTGTACGCCTTCATCGGCTGCGTGCTCGGCACGCTGATCGGCGTGCTGCCCGGCATCGGCCCGGTGGCCACCATCGCGATGCTGCTGCCCGCCACCTACGCGCTGCCTCCCGTGTCGGCGCTGATCATGCTGGCCGGCATCTACTACGGCGCGCAGTACGGCGGATCGACCACCGCCATCCTGGTGAACCTGCCCGGTGAGTCGTCGTCGGTCGTCACATGCATCGACGGCTACCAGATGGCGCGCCAGGGCCGTGCGGGCCCGGCGCTCGCCGCCGCGGGCATCGGCTCGTTCTTCGCCGGCTGCGTCGGCACGCTGATCCTGGCGGCCTTCGCCGCGCCGCTGACGGAAGTCGCGTTCAAGTTCGGCCCGGCCGAATACTTCTCGCTGATGATCCTGGGCCTGATCGGCGCCGTGGTGCTGGCGTCCGGCTCTCTGGTCAAGGCCATCGCGATGATCGTGCTGGGCCTGCTGCTGGGCCTGGTGGGCACCGACGTCAACTCCGGCGTCGCGCGCTTCTCGTTCGACATCCCCGAACTCACCGACGGCATCGGCTTCGTGACGATCGCCATGGGCGTGTTCGGCTACGGCGAGATCATCAGCAACCTGGCGCAGCCGGACGACCAGCGCGAGGTGTTCACCGCCAAGGTGCAGGGCCTGTTCCCGACCAAGGACGACTTCAAGGCGATGGCGCCCGCCATGCTGCGCGGCACCGCGCTCGGTTCCGCGCTGGGCATCCTGCCCGGCGGCGGCGCGCTGCTGGCGGCCTTCGCGGCCTACACGCTGGAGAAGAAGGTCGCCATCCGCCCAGGCGAGATCCCGTTCGGCAAGGGCAACATCCGCGGCGTGGCCGCGCCCGAGTCGGCCAACAACGCCGGCGCGCAGACCTCGTTCATCCCGCTGCTGACGCTGGGCATCCCGCCCAACGCCGTGATGGCGCTGATGGTCGGCGCGATGACCATCCACAACATCCAGCCGGTCCGCAGGTGATGACCAGCAACCCGCAGCTGTTCTGGGGCCTGATCGTCTCGATGTGGATCGGCAACCTGATGCTGGTGATCCTGAACCTGCCGCTGATCGGCATGTGGATCAAGCTGCTCACGGTGCCCTACAGGTACCTGTTCCCGGCCATCGTGCTGTTCTGCGCCATCGGCGTGTACTCGACCAACAACAACACGTTCGACATCTGGATGGTGGGCGCCTTCGGCATCATCGGGTACCTGTTCACCAAGCTCGGATGCGAGCCGGCGCCGCTGCTGCTCGGCTTCATCCTGGGGCCGATGATGGAAGAGAACCTGCGGCGCGCACTGCTGCTGTCGCGCGGCGACTGGGCGGTGCTCGTCACCCGTCCGCTGTCCGCCAGCCTGCTGGCGGCCGCCCTCGCACTCATCGTGATCGTGGCGCTGCCCTCGATCAAGGCCAAGCGCGAGGAAGCGTTCGTCGAGGACTGAACTCCGCGGCGCAACACGAAAGGCGCGGCCCTGCCGCGCCTTTTTCATTTGTAGTTCCACGTAGAAGGCGGCCCGACGGCGCGGTGTAAGCTCGCCGTTTTCACGGGCCGGGGCCCCGCAGGACAAGGAGACACGATGGGCGTGGTGATGACACCCGATTTCTGGATCGATCTGCTGAAGATCATCATGATCAACATCGTCCTGAGCGGCGACAACGCGGTGGTGATTGCCCTGGCATCGCGCTCGCTGCCCGCACAGCAGCAGAAGCAGGCCATCATCTTCGGCAGTGTCGGCGCCATCGTGCTGCGGATCATCCTGACGTTCTTCGCGGTGGTGCTGCTCGAGCAGCCCTACCTGAAGCTGGTCGGCGCGGCGCTGCTGCTGTGGATCGGCATCGGCCTGCTCAAGGGCGACGACGACGACGGCGAACTCGAAGGCCACTCCAACCTGATCGCCGCCATCCGCACCATCGTCGTCGCCGACCTGGTGATGAGCCTGGACAACGTGATTGGCGTGGCCGCTGCGGCCAAGGGCAACCTGCTGCTGCTGGTGCTGGGCCTGGTCATCAGCATCCCGCTGATCATCTTCGGCAGCACGCTGATCCTGAAGCTGATGAACCGCTTCCCGATCATCATCACCGCGGGTGCGGCGCTGCTGGGCTGGGTCGCCGGCGAGATGGCGATCTCCGATCCCGCGGTCAAGACCTGGTTCGGCGACATCGGCGAGCACCACATCGCCCACTGGCTGGTGCCGGCGCTCGGTGCCGTGATCGTGGTGGTCGTCGGCAAGTGGCTGGCCTCGCGCGGCGCGGAAGGCGACGAGAAGGCCGCGGCCAGTTGACGCTGTCCACGTGCTGATCGAAGCCGGGCATCGCCCGGCTTTTTTTTGCCTCTGCACTCAGGGTCGGCGACGCCGTCGACACGCCATGATGGCGGCCGTGCCCGCCTTTCTCACCACGCAGCAAGCGCTCGCCCTCTTCGACGGCTTGCCCGCCGTGCCGCTGCAAGCTGCACAGGGCGCCTGGCGCGGTGAAGGGATGCACACGGGCCATCCGCTCGATGGCCTGCTGGAGGCCTGCCACTGGCACGGCAAGCGCATCGACGGACCGGAGCACGTGCATCCGCTCGTGTTCGACACGCTTTCGGGTGGCACGGTGTGCGTGCGGCCGGCCGGCGTGCGGCTCGGCATCGCTGCCGTGTTGCGGTTCCCCGCGTTGAAGTCGCGATCAGTCGGCCGCGTGGTGCAGGCGCTCCTGCCGCTGCTGGCCACGCGCCGGTCGCAGGCACGGCTGCGCATGGTGGAGACCCGCAGCCGCAGCAGCGCGACCATCGTGTACGACAGGCTGCCGATCCACGACGCCCTGCGGCAGGAGGACGCGAACACCCTGCTGGGCCTGATGGACCTCAAGGGCCTGGACCAGCCCCTCTTCTTCCGATTGCGACGCGAGTGATGGCGCCCGGCTAGCGCTGCGCCTGCTGCAACTGCTTGCGGCGGGTCTCACCCTGCCGCTCGTGCATCCAGCCCGGGTACTCGGGCGGCAGGTGGCTCGCGGCGTCGATGCTGGCCAGCTCCTCGGCCGACAGGCGCACGTCGGCGGCCTTCAGGTTGTCGGCCAGCTGCTCGGGCCGCTTGGCCCCGACGATCACGCTCGTGACCTGCGGCTGGTGCAGCAGCCAGGCCAGCGCGACCTGCGCCACCGAGACCCCGCGCGCCTGCGCGATCGGCCGCATCGCATCGACAACGTTCCACGCGCGGTCCTTGTTCACCGGCGGGAAGTCGAAGGCGACGCGGCGGCTCCCGGCCTCGGCCTGCTGCTCGCGTCCGTACTTGCCCGACAGCAGCCCGCCCGCGAGCGGGCTCCACACCATCAGGCCCAGGCCTTCGCTGCGCAGCATCGGCACGATCTCCCGCTCGAGATCGCGCCCCGCCACCGTGTAGTACGCCTGCAGCGATTCGAAGCGGGCCAGGCCCAGCCGCTCGGCGATGCCCAGCGCCTTCACGATCTGCCACGCGGCCCAGTTGGACACGCCGACATAGCGCACATGGCCGTGCCGCACCAGCTGGTCGAGCGCGCGCACCGTCTCCTCGATCGGCGTGGCCGGATCGAAGCCGTGGATCTGGTACAGGTCGATGTGGTCCAGCTGCAGGCGCCGCAGGCTGGCCTTCACGCCATCGAGGATGTGGCTGCGCGTCGCCCCGCGCATGTTGGGCGAAGGTCCGGTCTCGCCGAACACCTTGGTCGCCACCACGACCTGCTCGCGCGGCACCTTCAGGTTGCGCAGTGCCTGGCCGGTGATCTGCTCGGACACGCCGCCCGCGTACACGTCGGCGGTGTCGATGAAGTTCACGCCCGCATCGAGCGCCTGCCCCACCAGGCGCTCGGCCTCGGCCTGCTGCAGCTTGCCGATCTGCCCCCACATGCCGTCGCTGCCGCCGAAGGTCATGGTGCCGAGGCACAGCTCGGAGACGAACAGGCCGGTGCGGCCGAGCGGGGTGTAGCGCATGGAGACTCCTGGGCGAAGGGACGCGATGCTAGTCGGATTCGCGCGGGGCTGCCTGCCGGGCTGCGTCGCGGCCCACGGCGAGCGGCCATCCACCGAGAATGTCCGTCCCCGTGGGAGCGGCATGTCCCTGTTCGAACTCGTCGGCGTCCTGTTCACCGTGGTGGCCGTGCTCGGCTACCTCAACCACCGCTACATCGGCCTGCCCGACACGATCGGCATCACCGCGACGGGCCTGGTCGCATCGCTATTGCTCGCCTGGCTCGGCCGCCACGTGCCGGGCGCGACCGCGTGGGCTTCGGCCCTCGTGGGCCGGCTGGACCTGCCCGAGGTGGTGTTCCATGGCCTGCTCAGCGTGCTGCTGTTCGCCGGCAGCCTGCATGTCGACATCGGCGACCTCGCGCGGCAGCGCCTGCCGGTGCTGGTGCTGGCCACCGTCGGCGTGGTGCTCTCGACCGTGTTCGTCGGCGGTGCGACGTGGTGGGTGCTGCAGGCGCTCGGCACGCCGGTGGCGCTGGTCTGGTGCCTGGTGTTCGGGGCCCTGATCTCGCCGACCGACCCGATCGCGGTGCTGGGCATCCTGAAGACGGCGGGCGTGCCCAGGGCGCTGGAGGTCGACATCGCCGGCGAGAGCCTGTTCAACGACGGCACCGGCGTGGTGGCCTTCCTCACGATCCTCGGCATCGCGACCGGGACCGCCGAGGCGTCGGTGCCTGCGGTCGCGCTGCTGCTCGCGCGCGAGGTCGCCGGCGCGATCGTCGTGGGGCTGGCGATCGGCTACGTCGCGTTCTTCATGCTGCGCGCGGTCGACAGCTACCCGGTCGAGATCCTGATCACGCTGGCGCTGGCCACCGGCGGCTACAGCCTCGCGGAACGCCTGCACGTGTCGGCGCCACTCGCGGTCGTGGTGATGGGGCTGGTGATCGGCAACCACGGTGCACGCAGCGCGATGAGCGCACGCACGCGGCAGCACCTGTTCTCGTTCTGGGAACTGCTCGACGAGGTGCTCAACCTCGTGCTGTTCGGGCTGCTCGGCATCAACCTGCTCGCGCTGGCCGACGCGGAGCTGGGCTCGCCGCTCGCGGCGCTGGCCCTGATCCCGGTCGTGCTCGCGGCGCGCTTCGCCAGCGTGGGGCTGCCCGCGATCGTGGTGCGGCGCCGGCTCGAGCACCGCACGCCGCATGCGGTGAAGGTGCTCACGTGGGGCGGCCTGCGGGGCGGCATCTCGGTGGCACTGGCGCTGTCGCTGCCGCAGTTCGAGGGACGCGACACGCTGGTGATGGCCGCGTACGCGGTCGTCCTCTTCAGCCTGCTGGTGCAGGCGCCGACGCTGGGCTGGTTGCTGCGGCGGCTGCGCATCGCGCGCAGCTGAGCCGTCCTAGACGGACGTCACGCCCAGCGCCGCGACGACGGCGGCCATCGCGGCCGTGGCCAGCCAGCCCAGCCAGCGCAGGCGTCGGCCGATCACGTGCGGTCCCATCACCGAGGTGCGCGTGGCCAGCAGCATCATCACGACCATGATCGGCACCGCGATGACGCCGTTCAGCACCGCCGACCAGAACAGCTCCTTCACCGGGTCGACCGGCGTGAAGCACAGCGCCACGCCGCCCAGCGTGGCGACCGCTATCACGCCATAGAAGCCGCGACCCTGGCCCTGCTCGAGGCGCAGGCTCAGGCTGCCTTCCCAGCCGGCGGCCTCGGCCACCGCGTACGCCGCGGAGCCCGCGAGCACCGGAACCGCCAGCAGGCCGGTGCCGATGATGCCCAGCGCGAACAGCAGGAAGGCCCAGTCGCCGGCCACGGGCCGCAGCGCCTGCGCGGCCTGGGCCGAGGTCTCGATGTCGGTCAGGCCGGCCGCATGCAACGTCGCCGCGGTGGCCAGGATGATGAAGAACGCGATCAGGTTGGAGAACGCCATGCCGATGCGCGTGTCCCACTTGATGCGCCGCAGGTGGTGCCGCACTTCGTTCGCGGTGTGCGGCACGCCCGCTTCCTTGTCCTCGACCTCCTGCGCGGCCTGCCAGAAGAACAGGTAGGGACTGATGGTGGTGCCGAAGACCGCCACCACCATCAGCAGCGTGTCGCGCGTGGCCGCCAGCTGCGGGTTCACGATGCGCAGCGCCACCTCGCGCCACTCCAGGTGCACCATGAAGACGACCGCCACGTAGGCGAGCAGCGCCAGTGTCAGCCACTTGAGCCAGGCGACGTAGCGCTGGTACGGCAGGAACACCTGCAGCACCAGCGTGAACAGGCCGAAGGTGACGGCGTACACATGCGGCGAGCCGCCCAGCAGCAGCCGCAGCGCCTCGGCCATCGCCGCGAAGTCGGCCGCGATGTTCAGCGTGTTGGCCACCAGCAGCAGGCCGATCACCGCCATCAGCACCGGGCGCGGAAAGCTGCGCTTGATGTTGGCGGCCAGGCCATGCCCGGTGACGTAGCCGATGCGCGCGCTGATGTTCTGGATCGACGTCATCAGCGGCAGCGTGAACACCATCGTCCACAGCATCGAGAAGCCGAACTGCGCGCCGGCCTGCGAATAGGTGGCGATGCCGCTCGGATCGTCGTCCGCGACCCCGTGATGAGGCCGGGGCCGAGCTGCCGCAGCGGGTGGAGGTGGAGGCGGGGCGGCGTTTTCATCGCGGGGCTTCTCGTGCGCAGGCATTGTCCCTGCTACGGCTGACCGCCGACGGACGAGGCAACCTTCTGGCGGGCTCAGGACGAACGGGCAGCGAGCGGCGGCGACGTGTCAGGGCGCCGCAGCCGCCGCCCGATCACCAGCTGGCCGCCATCGAGTCGGCGGAGAAGCGCGGGTCGCGCGTCACGTTGCCCATGTCGACGAACTCCATCTGCGACAGCGGGATGGTGGCGAGCTGGCTGAAGGTGCTGGTGTCCCACGCAGCGCTGGGCTCGCCCTGCACGTAGAAGTCCATGCCGATGTCGGCCACGTACAGGCCGTAGCGCTTGGCCGCGGTCGCGATCGCCTTGGCCTGCGTCGTCCAGTTGTCCGGGATCACGAAGTCGGCGCGCAGGCGCAGCAGGGCGCCGAAGGGGATCGAGCCCGCGGTGCTGCCCGCGCTGTGGCGTGCGGGCCAGACGAAGCTGTTGGCGATCGCGGCATCGCGGAACGTGACGCGCAGCGCGTGGCGGATCTCGCCGCTGGAGGCTTCGGCCGCCTTGGCCAGGAACGGGGTGATCGGCAAACCCGCGGCGTCGCCGGAGGTCCAGGTGGACGGGCGCAGCGCCAGCGACTTCAGGTCCCAGGCGGCGGTCGACAGGGCGTACCACTGGCTTCCCAGCTTGTAGGCCGAATAGGCTTCCCACAGGCGGCAGGCGCCCTGCTCGACGACCGCCAGGTGGTGGTCGCCGCACGTGTTGGGATCGTTGCAGGTGCCGCCCTCGTTCAGCACGGTGGCGGTCGGGATGGGGAAGCGCCGGTTGGTTGCCGGCACGGTGCTGCAGCCGCGCGTGAGGGTGTAGCCCGAGCCGTTGGGCACCGCGCAATCGCTCTCGTGCGGCCAGCCCACGGCGGTGCTCACGCCCGACGGGGTGAAGTCGTACTGCAGGGTCGCCCAGTTCGTCGTCGAGGCGGTGCCGTCAACGAGGTTGAACGGGATGCCGTAGTAGTTGTTGCGCTGGGTCGGATCCACGCCGGTCCCCCAGTCGGCACGGAAGGGCGTGGTGCTGCCCACCGAAGCGATCCAGCTCGCGCTGCTGGCCTGCGCCGGAAAGCGCGTGGTGTCGTCGATGCGCGTGTTGAACACGGCCTGGCTCGGGAACATCTCGCAGTCGCCGAGCATCACGGCCGACGAGGCGGTCGCAGCCGCGGTGCTGCTGGTGCCCGTGCCTGCAGGCGTGCCAGTGACTGTCGTGGTGCCGCCGCCCGCCGTCGCGCCGGCGCCTGTGGTCCCGACGGCGCCTGATGTCGCCCCCGCGCCTGTCGGCGTGCTGGCAGCGCTGCTGACCACGCTGCCGTCGGCCGTGGTGCTGGTGCTGCCCGAGCCCACGCTGGGACTCCCGGCGCCGCCACCGCCTCCACCACCGCAAGCACCGAGGCCCACCGCCACCAGCGTGCTCCAGGCAAGCGCGCCGAGCGCAAACCGCTTCGATCCATTCATGTCCGTCCTCCTGCTCGACAGTTGGGAGGGCGGATTCTTGGCCGGGTCGGCAGCTCACAACTGTGTCGGGGTGCAAAGTGGCGCGGCGGGCCTTACAGCCGAGCTGCCGTTTCGAACTGTTACCCCAGCCAGCCCGGCAGGGCGCGATCCAGCGCGTCCCGCATGCGGCGTGCATGGGAGCCGGGCCAGTAGATGCGGCCGCACCCGGGGCAGGCGCGCGCCGCGCCGGGAAGGGCTTGCACGTCGGGTGGCAGCAGGCGCGCGCGGTCGGCGGGATCAAGCGGCGCCGAGAGCGGCGTGTTGCACACCGTGCAGCGCGTGAACAGTTCGTGCGGCGCGGCGAGCTGCAGCTCGCGGACCACGTGCACGAGTTGCGCGAGTGGCTGGTCGTGCGTGATCTCCAGCGCCTGGCGCGGCCGCAGTTCGCGCAGCAGGCCGCGGTCGCGCGTGAGGAGGATGCGGCGCTCGAATTCCGCGAGCCGCACGATCTCGGGATCGGGCAGGGCGGGATCGAGCCGCGTGTCCCAGCCCAGCACGCGGAGCCAGCGCGCGAGGCGCGCCAGCATCGCGTCGGCGGTGAAACGCGGGTCGTCGTCCACCGCCGCGAGGTTACTTCTTGCCGAGCCCCATGCGGGCGGCGCCCTCGGTGTACAGCCTGGTCTTCTCGGCCATGAAGGCGTCCATCTGGTCGAGGCCGACGTTCACCAGCTCGAAGCCGGCCTTGGCCGCCAGCTCCTTCATCTCGGGGTCGGTGTTGATCGCCATCCAGAGATCCGACAGGCGCTTGCGTGCCTCGGGCGGCGTCGACTTGGGCACGCCGATGCCGCGGTACGCCCCGTCGACCCAGTCGACCCCCAGCTCCTTGAAGGTGGGCACGTCCGGCATCAGCGGGTGGCGCTTCTCCATCGCCACCGCCAGCGGGCGCACGCCCTTGTCGCGGTTGGCGATGGCGAACGGCGTGTACGTCATCGCACCGTCGACCTGGCCGCCCATCACGGACGTGGCGAGGTCACCGGTGCCCTTGAATGGCACATACAGCGTCTTGATGCCGAAGGCTGCGTCCAGCCGCTCGTGCGCGGCCTGGTTGGCCGAGAACTGGCCCGAGCCCGCGAGGCTGATCGATCCCGGCTTGGCCTTCGCGGCTTCGATGAACTCCTTGAAGTTCTTGATCGGGCTCCTGCTGCTGACCACCAGGATGTCGGGCGTGAAGTGGAACCAGAACACCGGCACCACGTCGGCGGTCTTGTACTGCACGTCGCCCTGGATCGGCTGGAACACGATGTGCGGCAGGTTGATGCCGACCACGTTGGCGCCGTCGCCGGGCAGCTGGTTCATCTGCGCCCACATCAGCCCGCCGCCGGCGCCCGCCTTGTACTGGATGATGGTCTCGATGGCCGGGCACTTCTTCTTGATCAGGAGCTGCTGGTGGCGCGCCGACAGGTCCGACTCGCCGCCCGGGGGAAGGCCTGCCAGTACTGGATGTTCTTGTCAGGACATTGGACGGTGCCCGCGCCTTGCGCGAACACCAGCGGCGCGGCCAGTGCCAGGGCCAGCGCTGCGAACTTCTTTCTCATCGCTTGTCTCCTTCTTGGTGGGAAGGAGAGGGTCTCAGGATTTCAGGCGGCCAGCAATCGGACACACCCGCATGGCCGCTCGCGCGGCGAGCGTCAGACCGCGCGATTCATGTCGACCTCGAGCCCGGCCTTGCGCATCTCGCGCGCGACCAGCAGGTGCCAGAGGTTGCCTTCGTCGCGCTGCTGCACGTGCACCAGGTCCCGCAGCTCCGGCGCCACCTGGCCCTTGCCGTCGACCAGGTAGCAGACCTTGCCGCGGCCGAGCACGCCGAACAGGAAGCCGATCTCGAGCAGCGTCTCGGACGGGGCTCCATGCCCGCCGGCCTCGGTGGCCAGTGCGGCGGCCGGGCCGAGCACGATCGCGTAGTCGGTGCCGCGCACGCCGGCGAGCCGTTCGACGAACGTGGTGGTGTCGCTGACCGGCGCATCGCCGACCTCGATGACCTGCAGGCCGAGCTGGCGCACGTACTCGGCCACCGGTGCGGCGGCGGCCGCCTCGCCGTGGCTGCTGATGATGGCGACGCGGTTCGCGCCGTGGCTGCTGGGGGCGGGCGTGGGAGCAGGCGTCGACGCAGGCGTCGGAGTCGGAGTCGGAGTCGGTGTGGGCGTCGGCGTCGGAGCGAGTGTGGGCGTCGGAGCGGGCGTCGGTGCCGCCGTCGGCGCGGGCGTGGACATCGCGTTCCTGGCGGCGGCGCGGGCCGCCACTGCGGCGGCCGTGCGCGACATCGGGGCGGGCGGGGGCGCCTTGGTGGGGGCCGGCGTCGGCACTGGCGTGGGCTTGGGGGTCGGCGTCGGTGCAGGCGTGGGTGCCGGCGTCGGTGCGGCGGTCGGCGCAGGCGTCGGTGCGGCGGTCGGTGCCGGCGTGGCCACGGGCTCCGCGGCCTTGGCGATGGGCGCCATCGCGCCACCGCGCAGGCGCTGCGCCAGGATTTCCCTGGCCGCATTCAGGGCCGAGATCGCGCCGTCCAGCCCCTTGCGGATGCACTCGTGCAGCTCTTCGCTGCTGTACCGCTCGCCGAAGCTGGTGTCCAGCGAACCGTCGAGCGCGTCGATCTTCAGCTGCTTGTAGTCGGGCGACCCATGGCCCAGCACGTCACCGAGCGCGTTGTTCACGCGCTTCTGCAAAGCCTCGGTGCGGGGATCCCAGCGTTCCTGGATGCCATCCAGGTCCTGGGTCTTGAGTTCCTTGGCGAGACGGGTGACGCGGTCGATGGCGGCCTCGAGGGCGGCCTTCTCCTGGCGTGAACCGGTGGACATGCGGTCTCCTGCGGCGATGCGTCACTGTACAGCTTGGAAGGCGCCGTTTCCCTGACGGGAGGGCGTGCGCCATCGGCGATGATGACGGCCCATGCAGATCCTCGACATCCGTGAGACCACCTGCGCGATCGCATCGCCGATCCGCAACGCCTACATCGACTTCAGCAAGATGACCCTGAGCCTGGTCGCCGTGGTGACCGACGTCGTGCGCGACGGCCGCCGGGTCGTCGGCTACGGCTTCAATTCCAACGGCCGCTACGGGCAGGGGGCGCTGATGCGCGAGCGCTTCATCCCGCGGCTGAAGGAAGCCGAACCCGCGTCGCTGCTCGACGACGCGGGCACCAACCTCGATCCGCACAGGATCTGGGCGACGATTTTCAGGAACGAGAAGCCGGGCGGCCACGGCGAGCGCTCGGTGGCCATCGGCACCATCGACATGGCCGTGTGGGACGCGACGGCCAAGATCGCCGGCCTGCCGCTGTACCAGCTGCTCGCCGAGCGCTATGGCAACGGCACGCCGAACCGCAAGGTGTTCGTGTACGCGGCCGGCGGCTACTACTACCCGGGCAAGGACGACGCGCAGCTGAAGGACGAGATGCGCAAGTACCTCGATCGCGGCTACAACGTGGTGAAGATGAAGATCGGCGGCGCCTCGCTCGACGAGGACCTGCGGCGCATCGACTCGGTGCTGTCGATCCTGAAGGACGGCCAGCGCCTGGCGGTCGATGCCAACGGTCGCTTCGACCTGGACACCGCGATCGCGTATGCGAAGGCGCTCTCCCGGTACAACCTGTTCTGGTACGAGGAGGCCGGCGACCCGCTCGACTTCGAGCTGCAGGCCACGCTGCGCAACTACTACGCCAATCCGATGGCCACCGGCGAGAACCTGTTCTCCATGCAGGACGCGCGCAACCTCATTCGCTACGGCGGCATGCGCGCGGACCGCGACTGGCTGCAGTTCGACTGCGCCCTGAGCTACGGCCTGGTCGAATACCTGCGCACGCTCGACATGCTCGAGCAGCACGGCTGGTCGGCCAGCCGCTGCATTCCGCATGGCGGCCACCAGATGTCGCTGGCCATCGCGGCGGGCCTGGGCCTGGGCGGCAACGAGTCGTACCCCGACCTGTTCCAGCCGTTCGGGGGCTTCCCGGACGGCGTGAAGGTCGAAGGCGGCCACGTGCTGATGCCCGAGTTGCCGGGCATCGGCTTCGAAGGCAAGAGCGACCTGATCCGCGTGATGCGCGAGCTGGCCGAATGAGCGCGCTGCCGCTGCTCGACGCCGCGCAGCTGCGCGAGCTGGCAGCGCGGCATCGCAGCGGCGACAAGTGCCCGGTGTGCGGGGGCCTGCAGTGCAAGGGCTGGGAGGCGCTCCCCGCCGCTGTCAATATCTCCGGGTTGCGGCGCGTGGGCACGCTGCGCGATCCCGAGCTCTACGAGGTCACGGTGGAGGAGTACCACCCGGACGGGACGCACAGCTGGTCGCCCGACGCGCCCATCGCGGCGGCTTTCCATCCGGCCAACAAGAGCGACGTGTGGCAGTGCTCGTCGTGCGGCCGCGTGTTCCTTCGCTACACCGAGTACGGCGGCTACTACCAGGAGGAACGCGTGAGGGAAGTTGACCCTGCGTTGATCGTTGACGCTGCGCTGCCCTAAGTTGCTCTAAGTCCTCGGGAACACTGAGCGGTCATCAACAAGCGTCGGGACGCAGGGACAAGCCATAACACGCTTGTCGTCTCAACCAACTACTGGAACGCGGTCTGCAACTTCTGCGAGAAGCTAAGGTGGGTTGCTCCGCCGAAGCTGCCTCGGATGACAGAGCAAAAGACGAAGCTGCGCTACCTATCCTACGAAGAAGAAGACGCGCTGTTCGCAACCATCGACCCGAATGCCAAGTACCACGGCAAGAATGCTCGACTCGACAAAGCTAGGCAGGGCAACAGCGACTTGCTGATGGCGTTGCTCGATCTGGGTTGCAGGTACAGCGAAGCAGGCGGAATGGCGTGGAACCAAGTTGATCTGGTCGCCCGTAAGATTTGATCTACCGCAAGAAATGTGGCGACGACGGAACGCTGGTAATGACCAACCGGCTGTATGAAATGTTCAAGCGCCGCAAAGCGCAAGCAACCGACGAATGGGTTTTCCCTACTAAGCGCCGTTGGAACAACGCGCAGTGGCTGCAACACGCACTGGTGCGAATTGGCATCACGCAAGACGCAGGCCGCATCACCTTACATACTGCGAGGCATACGGCGGCCAGCAGACTGATCAAGGGTGGGTTGTCGTTATTGGAAGTGCAGCAATACTTTGGTCACAAGGACGTGCAAAGCACCATGTGCTACTCGCACATTGAAACCGGCGCTGTTGCCGAAAAGGCGGCAACGTTGCTCAATCGACCAACGACTAGCGCTTGAAGCGTTCGGGCGGCACAGCGCCCTGCACCTTGCACTTTATCCAGTCCGCGGAGCGCTCCCCCGGCACGTACTTGGAGCCGAGGCGCTTTGCGACCAAGCCTTCGAGCTTCAGTGATAGGCCATGCCGGTACAGGTCAGCACCTTGCTTCGCGTCGAAGTGGCCAACGTTAAGCGCGCAGGTCAAGGAGTCGGCAACAGCCGCAAGAAGGTCGAGAAAAAGCTCGGCAAAGACAAAGGGATCGCACGGCCCCTTTGTCTTCAGCGAGTCCAACTACTTGCTCTTGCTCCCACCGCCGATCTGCGTCGTGCGGTAGTACACCTTGCAAGTGTGATGGTCGGTGTCCCACCTCGCGTCCGACTGGTGCACGTCCCGGTTATAGCCGGCGTTTACAGCACACACGCAGGGCGTCTCCTCTTCCAATCGGCTGACCGCGCTCATCTTCTGCATGTAGGCATGAAGCCCGCCTTTCACCCACTGACACGCTGCTGCTCGATTTTTAAAGATGGCGTCGTGAGAATCTTCAAACGGCAGCCATTTGAAGCCCTGGCTCTCATACGGGTCTGGCTCAAAGGATTTGACGCGGATGTAAGGCCCCTTTGATTCGCCCGACGTTGAAGAGGAAGACGCAATGTTGGTCGCGCCACCAGCTCTTGAAGTGGATTGCGACTGTGCAGCACGTGCGGAGCGAATGTCGTCTGCCGCCGACGTAATACCCCTTCCGCCCCCATCCGTCGCAATGTCCGACACCAATCCACTAGTCATGCGAGCACGCTCAGCAGCCGAGAGGTTTGGAGCTTTGCTCATGACGGCAGCTCCGATCACTCCCGCCACGATCTTGCCGGACGATGACGGCTCCGCGTCTTTGCGCAAGTCCTCTTTAACTTCCGCAATTCGCCCAGGGGCATCCTTGTCTCCGAGCCGTTCCGCCAGCTCGTACCACTGGAGCGCCACGCGTTCCCGTGCCTCATGTCCCCCTAGTCCGACTCTGCAATCACACCGGTGATACTTATCCAAATACAGGATCTCGCCCATAAGGTACGCGGCTGACGCGTACCCGGACCTTGCGGCTTCCGCGCACCAGTGAGACGCTGGATTGAGATTAGTTTCCACTGCCGCCACTTTCCTCGCTCGCAGATAGAACTCCCAACAGGCGTCGAACTGCGCTTGCTTGTCACCAGCTCTCGCCTTCGGCAAGTAGTCGTCGTTGAGTCGGTTTGCAGACTCTTCGTAAAATTTTGCCTGCTCTGGCGTTTCGCACCCGACAACAGCGAACAATACTGCTGTGATACAAAATAAGCAGCGGAGGTATCCCCAAGTCGATCTTTGAAGCGGCGTCATTGAATCCTCAGCAAAATAGGCGGGGTATTCTTGTTGAGGCACCATCGTTCCCGATCTACCGATGATGCGGATGGACAAACGTGCAGACGGGTGCTACCCATGTGGCGTTGAACACGGCGCCCTACTCTCCGGTCGCCTGCGTCCAGCGCGGGTGGTCGACGTTCGGGTTGACGTTGGAATACGAGCGGCGCATCGGCGAGGACGGCCTGTTTGCCGTTTTGGGGGGCTGCGCTTGCAGCCCCTCCGCGTTTGCGCGCTTGCTGCAACGCTGCTCCAACGCACTTGGTGACGCTCTGACGCGCTTGGGCTCCAAAAGCAGGGCTCGGCAAGCACCTGCGTTGCCAACGCGGCGCTGGCCGTCCCAGCACCGCCAAACAAATAGCGTTGCTGAAAAAAGCAGCAGCAAACAATAGGTTGACCTCGTCGGACCAGATGTTCGAATCGCAAGCCTGACAACTGGAGCTTTCTCGACCGGCAATGACCCTGCAACTGCGCAACGGCATCTATCACTGGAAGAAGATGGTCAACGGGCATCTGTTCGCCCGCACGACCAAAACGGGTGACAAGAAGACTGCAGAAACATCGGCTGCAATTTGGGAACGACTAGCGCTTGAAGCGCTCGGGCGGCACAGCGCCCGGCACCTTGCACTTGATCCAGTCCGCCGAACGCTCGCCTGGGATGTATTTGGAGCCGAGGCGTTTCGCGACCAAGCCTTCAAGCTTCAGCGACACCGCATGTCGGTACAGGTCAGCGCCCTGCTTGGTGTCAAAGTGCCCGACGTAGAGAACGCCCGGCACTCGTTCGCAGAGTGGATGTGGTGCTGGCTCAGCAGCGAAAGGCTCGCCGAACGCGGACCAGCGTCGCATCAGTACTGCATGGCCCGACGCGGACCAGACGTTGGCCCGTATGCAGTGGGCAACATCGACATCAAGACCAACCTTGAGAACCTGCGTGAGCAAGTGCCAACGCAGAGCACGCGCGAAAAGCTAAGCGAAGCCCTAACTGGCCGCAGGTTGTCTGAAGAGCACAAGGCCAAGATCAAAGCCAAGGCCAAGCGCCGCCCCATTGATGGCGTCCGCTACGAGGGAATCGAAGCTGCCGCTGCTGCGTTGGGCGCAAGCAGGCACACAATGCTCTACCGGCTCAAGCACTGGCCGCACCGCTACAAGGACGTGGAGTAACCCTGCCAAGTCGTCTCGCCAAGTTGTATGCACATCCTTTGCACACTGACTAGGCAACGCCGAGAACGTCACTGGGACGGTCATCAAAATTGTTAGGCGGCTACTACCAGGAGGAACGCATCCGCGAGGTCACGCCGGCGCTGGTAGCCTGAACGGGCCACCGCGGTAGCGCCTCGTCCGACGCGTAACGTCGGGTGCTGGGAATGCTTCCCAGACATCGGGCGGCTCATGCTCCAGGGCGAAGGGAGCAATGCATGAGTCGCAAGAAGACCATCACCGCGGCCGGCGCCCATCTCCGGATGGCGCTGGCGGTGGCCATGTTGGCGGGCTGCGCGTCGGGGCCGCCATCCTCCACGCCCGAGGACCCGTCCTCCTCCACCGCCACCTTGTCCGGGCCGCCGGCCGACGAGGTCCCCATCGTCGGCTGCAACGCGGCGAGCCTGCGGCAGTCGCTGCTGCAGCGGGTGAACCAGGCGCGCGCGTCCGGCACGGTGTGTGGCGATGCCAGGCAGGTCGCGACGAAGCCGCTGGTGTGGCAACCGGCGCTGGCCGCGGTGGCGACGCGACGCGCCACCGAGATGGCCCAGCGCGGCACGTTCGGCGCGACCGACCCGCGCGGCACCGAACAGCGGCTGCGGCAGGAAGGCTACCGGGCCGCCGTGGCGCAGGAGGGCGCAGCGGGCGGCGACTACACCTCCGACACCGTGGCGCAGACCTGGCTCTCGCACCAGCAGCAATGCCTGGTGCTCACCAGTGCGCAGTACACCGACGTCGGCGCGGGCTGCGCCAATGCGCCCGGCAGCGAACTGGGCCACTACTGGACCGTGGTCGTGGCCCGGCCGGGCGAGGGGGCCGCCTCCAGGGCTGCACCGAAGGCCAAGGGCAAGTCCGCTGCGCCGAAGCCCAAGGCGGTGCAGCGCGGCGTGAAGCCGGTGGCCAGCAACAAGGCCGTGTCCAGCACGACCAGGAAGGCCACGCCTTCGGCGAAGAAGGCCAGCACGGCCAAGGCCAGCAAGTGCACGGCGCCGGATTGCAAGGCAACCCCGGCGGTGCGGTGACCATCGGCATCAACCGTCCGCGTCTGTGAGCGACGCGGCGCGCGAGGGGCGCCGCTGCCTAGAGTCGGTTTTCGACGGAGATCGACATGGCCAGGGATTCCCTCACCCGCTACCTCGACTGCATCGCGGCGTGCAACGCCTGCGTGGTCGCCTGCCAGCACTGCGCGGCCTCGTGCCTGCAGGAGCCCGACGTCAAGGCGATGGCCCGCTGCATCGCGCTCGACATGGATTGCGCGCAGGTCTGCGCCACGGCGGTGGCCCTGATGGCCGGCAGCAGCGAACTGGTCGGCGAGATGTGCAAGTTCTGCGCGCTCGCCTGCAATGCCTGCGCCAGCGAATGCGGCCGCCATCCGATGGACCATTGCCAGCAATGCGCCGAGGCCTGCCGACGCTGCGCCCAGGCCTGCGACCGCCTGGCCGCCTGAGCGGGAAACCTTCGCTGGAGGGGAACAGGCGCTAGTGCGCCGGGCTCTTCGCTGCGGTCTTGCCGCGCTTGTAGGCCATGCACTGGACCTCCAGGTTCGCGCGTGCCTGCGGGCCCGTGGTGTCGGACTCCTGCAGCGCAACGAACATCGACCGCAGGTCGCCCTTGTTCCGGCCGTCGAAGGGACGGGCCTCAATCTGGTTCTGCAGTTTCGCCAGCGGCTCGCCCGCGTGCAGGCGCTTCCAGAGCGGTATCAGCTCCGACACCGCGCGGGTGCATTCGCGATCGGTGTCGGGATGCGCGCGGTCCATCTCGAAGTGCCCGTGCTCGAAGCGCTTCTGCGCCTCCTGGTTCTCGCACGGGTGGTCCTGGTAGACCGAGCCGCACCGGTACATGTGCTGGGCCGAGGCCGTGCCGGCTGCCGCCGCCAGCACCAGGGCCAGCGCCCATCGTCTGCTTGCCATCTGCATCACGCTCCCCAGGACGCGACGCATCCTGCGCGGGCAAGCATCGCACACGCGGATGGGCTTGCGGCGATCCGTCCCGCGCGCTGTCGCCTCGCCGCATCGCCCCTCGGTGTTTCTCCCCGCCATCCGCAGGCCGGGCCGATCCGATACTGCAATGCACCGAGGAGAGCGCCATGGATCCCGCCGTCCGCCGCCAGACCCTGTCCGACGTCCTGCACCGCACCGCGCGACGCCTGCCCGGCAAGCCGGGACTGGTGTGCGGCGACGTGCACTGGACCTTTGCCGAGTTCGATGTGGTGGTCGACCGCGTGGCTGCGGGGCTCTCGCGGCTGGGCGTGGAGCATGGCAGCCGCGTGGCCGTGCTCGCGCGCAACTCGCATGGCTTCGCGGCGCTGCGCTTCGCGCTGGCACGGCTGGGCGCGGTTCTGGTGCCGATCAACTTCATGCTGCAGGCGCCCGAGGTGGCGTACATCCTGCGCCATGCACAGGCGCAGATGCTCGCCACCGACTGGGGCTCGCCGCGCTGGCGCAGGCCGCCGCGAAGCTCGATACCGCGGTGCGCCAGTTCGTCTGGCTGCCGTCCGAGGAAGCGACGCAGCCGGTCGCCGGCATGGTGTCCTTCGACGATCTCGCGCGCACGGAGGGAACGCCGCCGCCATCCCCGGTGCAATCGGGCGACCTGGCGCAGATCGTCTACACCAGCGGCACCGAATCCAGCCCCAAGGGCGCCATGCTCACGCACGATGCGGTGATCTGGCAGTACGCCAGCTGCGCCATCGACGCCGCCATCGCCGGCAGCGACGTCGTGCTGCATGCGCTGCCGCTGTACCACTGCGCGCAGCTCGACGTGTTCCTCGGCCCCAGCGTCTACGTGGGCGCCACCAGCATCGTCACGGCCAGGCCCACGCCCGACAACCTGCTGCCGCTGCTGCAGCGGCATCACATCACGTCGTTCTTCGCGCCGCCGACGGTGTGGATCTCGCTGCTGCGGTCGCCGCAGTTCGACGGCACGGATCTCTCGGCGCTGCGCAAGGGCTACTACGGCGCGTCGATCATGCCGGTGGAGGTGTTGCGCGAGATGGCGCGCCGGCTGCCCCAGGTGGGGTTCTGGAACCTGTATGGCCAGACCGAGATCGCGCCGCTGGCCACGCTTCTGGGCCCCGAGGACCAACTGCGCAAGCCCGGCTCGTGCGGCAAGCCCTGCCTGAACGTGGAGACGCGCGTGGTCGACGACGCGATGAACGACGTGGCGCCGGGCCAGGTCGGCGAGATCGTGCACCGCTCGCCGCACCTGATGCTGGGCTACTTCCACGACGACGAGCGCACCCGCGCCGCGTTCGATGGCGGCTGGTTCCACTCGGGCGATCTCGCGACCATCGACGACGAAGGCTTCATCACCGTCGTCGACCGCAAGAAGGACATGATCAAGACCGGCGGCGAGAACGTGGCCAGCCGCGAGGTCGAGGAAGCGATCTACCGCCTGCCGTCGGTATCGGAGGTCGCCGTGATCGGCGTGCCGCATCCGCGCTGGGTCGAAGCGGTGGTGGCGGTGGTGGTGCCCAAGGCCGGGCAGGCCTGCAGTGAGCAGGACGTGCTGGCCCATTGCGAGCAGCACCTCGCCACCTTCAAGCGCCCCAAGGCGGTGGTGCTCGCGACGACGCTGCCCAAGAACCCGAGCGGCAAGCTGCTCAAGCGCGACCTGCGGCGGGCGCACCAGCAGCTGTTCGCCTAGCGACGCCGGCCAGGCTATTCGAGCGGGGCGGGGCGCGAGTCGCGCTGGTTCGCGAGGTAGGGCTCCAGGCTGTCGCTGCCGGTGCCGCTGCGCTGTCCGGGCGGCGCCAAGGGCGGCGGTGCGGCGGATCGCGATCGCGACAGTCCGCGCAGCAGCGCGCCCAGCAAGCCTTGCTGCGATCGCGTGCCCTTCGCCGGCACCGGCTGGATCGGTCTGTTCGGCATTCCGTGTTCTCCCTCCAACGGAATGGCTGAGGTTCGCCCCGGCTGCAGTCGGTGATCAATGCGCTCCCTGCAACAGCGGTAACGGGATGCCGCAACCGGGCGACCGAGCCGCATTTGCCCGCGCCTTTCGTGCAGTCGTGCCGCAGTGGGCCCTTCAAGGATGCGTTCGGCCGCGGTTCAGCCGTGGGGTTCCTGCGCGATGCCGGCGCATGTGCCCCATGTTTGTTCCTAGACTGGCCCGCGATGACCACCACACCCACTGTCCGCACGGGCCAGGCCGGACCCATGCTGCCCCGTGACGAATTCCGCCGCCGCTTCATGGAGCCGTACTACGACCCCGCGTTCCGGGTCCGAGGACGCGGCGATCACGCGCCTGGAGCAAATCGCGTGGGACGCCTACCAGCAGGGCCGCAAGGCGCCCGTCACGCGCAAGGCCGGCCCCGGCTTCGCTGATCCCGGGTACGACCTGTCGGTGGAGTGGCGCGAGGCGCGCGACCGCCTGCTCGCCGCGCAGAAGCGCCAGGAGCAGCCCGACACGCCGTCGCGGATCCTGCTGGTGTGCTGCTCGTCGCGCAACGACGGCAGCTGCCCGGGCGAGATGTCGAAGACCTTCCGCCTGGTGCAGCTTGCGAAGGAGGTGATCGAGCGCGAGGGCCAAGGCTGCGAGGTCGACGTGCTGGACCTGAGCCGCCTGATCTCCGACTACGACCGCCGCATCCATCCGTGCAAGGGCTGCGCATCGACCGCGATGCCGCTGTGCCACTGGCCGTGCAGCTGCTACCCGAACCACAGCACGCGGCAGACCAACGACTGGATGAACGAGATCTACGAGCAGTGGGTCAGCGCGCACGGCGTGGTGCTCGTCACGCCGACCTACTGGTACCAGGTGGCGAGTCCGCTGAAGCTGATGATGGACCGCATGGTGTGCGCCGACGGCGGCAACCCGGACCCGACCAGCACGCACGGCAAGAAGGCCGACGAAGCCAAGGCGCTGGAGCTCAAGGGCTGGGACTATCCCAAGCACCTGGCCGGTCGCGTCTACGGCGTGGTGGTGCACGGCGACGTCGCCGGCATCGAGGGCGTGCGACGCAGCCTGTGCGACTGGCTCGACTGGATGGGGCTGATCGAGGCCGGCATGCAGGCCCGGCTCGATCGCTACATCGGCTACTACGAGCCGTACGCCACCAGCCACGACACGCTGGACAAGGACGAGTGCGTGCAGGAGGAGGTGCGCAACGTCGCGCGCGCCGTGCTGCACGGCGTGCGCGAGCGGCGCGCCGGGCGGCTCAAGCCCGCCGATGCGCACCTGCAGCGGCCACGCCCGAAGTGACTGCGCAGTGCGGCGAGCCCGCGCGCAGTGCAGGACGACGGGTCACGGAACCTTCACGCCCTTGAGTTCCGGCGGCAGCGGCGGGAACCGCAGGTCCAGTCCCTTGAGCACCGAGCGCAGCACGGTGGCGATCATCAGGTTGCGGTGGGTCTTGGAATCCGCAGGCACGATCGTCCAGGGCGCCCAGGGCGTTCCGGTGGCACGGATCGCATGGTCGTACGCGTGCTGGTAGTCGTCCCATTGGTCGCGCGCCTTCAGGTCGGCGGGGTCGAACTTCCAGTACTTCTCCGGGTCGTCCAGGCGTTCCTGCAGCCGCTTGCGCTGTTCGCCGCGCGAGATGTGGAGCATGAACTTCACGACGACCGTGCCGCTCTCGCACAGCATGCGCTCGAAGTCGTTGATCTGCGCATAGCGGCGCTGCGCCGCCTCGGGATCGATCTGCCCGTTCACCAGCGGAACCAGCACGTCCTCGTAGTGGCTGCGGTTGAAGACCACGACCTCGCCGGCGGCGGGCACCGCGGCGTGGATGCGCCACAGGAAGTCGTGCGCGCGCTCGTTCTCCGACGGCGCCTTCCACGCCGCGGTGCGCACGCCCAGCGGGCTCATGCGGTTGAACACGTGGCGCAGCGTGCCGTCCTTGCCGCTGGTGTCCACGCCCTGCAGAACGACCAGCATCTTGTAGCGGCGGTCGGCCCAGAACTTGTTCTGCAGGCCGTCGAGCTCGAGTGCCAGCGCATCGACGGCCTCGCGATCGCCGGCCTTCTTGCCGCCGGAGCAGGGCTTGTCGCCCGGGTCGATGCGCGAGAGATCGAACTTCGCATCTGGCTTCGCGTGCCGGAAGCGCGCGAGCTTGGCGGGCAGGGCGGGTTCGGGCATTGCGCGGCTTGTTCTTGTGGGTGGTTGGCCAGTATGCCGTCCGCTGCAACTCAGCCGGGATGCGCGCCTACATGGGTCGTGGGCGCGGGCGGTCACGGTGCGCGCGCGAGCGTCGGCACACTCCACCGCCATGAACCAGGTGAGGATGCGACTGCACGCCGGCGAACACGCGATCGACGCCCATGTGGCACGGACCCGCGCACAGCGGGCCCGGGGCCTGATGCATTGCACGGAGCTCGGGCCGAACGAAGGGATGCTGTTCATCTGCGACGACTGCGCGGTGCAGAGCTTCTGGATGAAGGACACGCCGCTGCCGCTGTCGATCGCGTTCCTCGAGGAGGACGGCACCATCGTGCACATCGGCGACATGGAGCCGCATTCGCTGGACTCGCATGCCTGCCCGCAGCCGGTGCGGCACATCCTCGAGATGCGCCGCGGCTGGTTCGCCGAGCGCGGCATCGGCCCCGGCAATCGCATCGAGGGGCCGGCGTTCGTGGCGAACTACTTGAGCGCCGAGTAGTCAAGCGGCACGAACACGTAGCCCTTGTCGGCCGCGCGCAGGTGGCCGAGGCCCGGGAACGGCAGGTGCGCGGCGCCGACCAGGAGGCCGTTCTTGGCCGCATCGGCGTAGGCGGCCTGGCGCGCCTGCGCGGCGGCGGCGTTGTCGATGTCGAACGCGATGGTGACGCTGGGGTCCTCGAACTGCACCGCGGCCACGTGCATCAGGTCGCCCCACAGCACCAGCTTCTGGCCCTTGCTCTCGACCGTGTAGATGGTGTGGCCCGGCGTGTGGCCGTAGGCGGGCACCGCGGCCACGCCCGGCACCAGCGGCGTGCCGCCCTCGAACGTCTTGAGCTTCCCGGCCTTCCTGTACGGATTGACGGCGGCCATCGCCGCCTTGAAGAACTGCTTCGCGTCGTCCGGCGCCGACGCCATGATAGTCTCGCTGAGCCAGAAGTCCGTGTCGCGCTTGTCGATGCGCAGCGTGGCATTGGGGAACGCGCGCTTGCCGCCTTGCACCAGGCCGCCGATGTGGTCGCCGTGCATGTGCGTGATGTAGATCTCGTCGACCTGCTCGGGCCTGTAGCCGGCCGCGCGCAGGTTCTTCGCCAGGCCGCCGCCGCCGGGGCCGAAGAACACGCCGGAGCCGGTGTCCACCAGCACCAGCTTGCTGCCGGTGTTGAGCAGGTAGGCGTTGACCGAGGTCTCCACCTGCTCGCCCTGGAAGTTGCGCCGCAGCGAGTCGCCGATGCGCGTGGCATCGCCCTTGAGCAGTTGCGTGACCGGCAGCTTCATCGTGCCGTCGGACAGCACGGTGACCTCGATGTCGCCCACCATGGTGCGGTACCAGCCGGGCGCCTGCACCCTGGCTTGCGGCGCGGCGGCCTGCGTGGCGACGGGCATGACAGCGGTGGCGGACAGGCAGGCACTGGCGAGCAGCGCGCGCAGCAGCTTGGACATGGGGGCTCCTCCGGGTTGTTGTCGAGCGCGCGGATCGTACGGGATTCCCTGCAGCCGGGGCGACCCGCAGCGCCGCAACAATCGGGCGCATGCCCTTGCAGTTCCAGCGCTCATGGAGCGACGCCGACCTCGACGCCTGGCGCGACAGCGTGTCCCGTTTCGTCGCGCACGAGATGGAGCCGGGCGACGCCGAGGCGCGCAAGCGTGGCCACGTGGGCCATGCACTGTGGCAACGCGCAGGCGCACTGGGCTTCCTCTGCGCCGACATCCCGCAGGCGTATGGCGGCGGTGGCGGCGACTTCCGCCACCAGGCTGTGCTCGACGAGGAGATGGCACGCCGCGGGCTCTCGGGCATGAGCGCCTCGGTGCATGCCATCGTCGCCCACTACCTCCTGAACCACGGCACCGAAGACCAGAAGCAGCGCTGGCTGCCGCGCATGGCGCGTGGCGAACTGGTCGGCGCCATCGCGATGACCGAGCCGGGCGCCGGCTCCGACCTGCAGGGCATCCGCACGCGCGCCGAGCGGGACGGCGACCACTATGTCCTGCATGGCAGCAAGACGTACATCACGAACGGATTCCTCGCCGGGCTGGTGCTCGTGGTGTGCAAGACCGATGCGGGGCAGGGCGCCAAGGGCATGTCGATCCTGGTGGTCGAGACGCAGGACTGCGCCGGCTTCCAGGTCGGCCGCATCCTGGACAAGCTGGGCATGCATGCGCAGGACACCTCGGAGCTGTTCTTCGATGGCGTGCGCGTGCCGGCCGGCCACCTGCTCGGCGGCCGCGAGGGCCAGGGCTTCTACCAGCTGATGTCCGACCTGCCGTACGAGCGGCTGATCATCGGCGTGGTCGCGCAGGCCGCGATGGAGGGCGCGTACGAGGACACGCTGGCGTGGGTGCGCGAGCGCCAGGCCTTCGGCCAGCCGCTGGCCGCGTTGCAGAACACGCGCTTCAAGCTGGCCGAGGTCGCGACGCAGATCGCCGCCGGCCGCGCGTTCATCGACCGCTGCGTCGACCAGCTGCTCGCGGGCACGCTGGACACGGCGACGGCCTCGATGGCCAAGTTGTGGGGGTCCGAGACGCAATGCCGCGTGCTCGACGACCTGCTGCAGCTGTGGGGCGGCGCCGGCTACATGCAGGAGACGCGCGTGGCCCGCATGTATGCCGACGCGCGCGTGCAGCGCATCTACGGCGGCACCAGCGAGATCATGAAGGAAGTGATCTCGCGGGCGCTGTAGCGGCAAGCGCCTTCACGGCGCCTTCGGCCGCAGCAGCAGCAGGCCGTCGCTCGAGCTCACGAGCATCGAGCCGTCGTCGGCCAGCGCCACCACCGATTGCAGCACCCGGTCCGTCTCGGTGGGAATGCGCGTGTTGAGGTCGACCATGCCAGTGTCGGCGGTCCACAGGAACGCGTGCGCCATGCCGTTGGCATCGGCCGACGTGCCGCCCACCTGGCCGGATGCATTGATCCGCGTCGCGGCCGACCAGCCGCCGCCCAGCGTGCCCAGCGACTTCATGGCCCCGCCGCTCCACACGAAGGCGCGCGTGCTGCCCGGATCGGTGGTGTCCGACGTTCCGACCACCATGCCGCTCGCGTTGATCGCACTCGCGGAGGAGTTCGTCCCGCCAAGCGTGCCCAGGTCCACCATCCCTTCGGCAGCGCTCCACCGATAGGCGTGGTGCACGCCGGGGCCCAGGTCCGACTGGCCGACGACCTGGCTGGCTTCGTTGAAGCCGTCCACCGTGACGTTGCCGGCACCGAGCGAGCCGAGATCGCGCGGTGGCTGGCCCGGCACCCACAAGGTGGCATGCACCTGCCCGCCGGGTGTCGACGACACGCCCGCCACCGACCCGTCGTCGTTGATGAACTCGCCATTGGCCACCGAAGGCAGCGTGCCCGCGCCGCTGAGCGGGTCCAGGCCCTCGGCGGTCGGGCTCGGCGGCGTCCATCGGTAGGCGGTCGGGATGTTGCGCCGCGTGACCATCCCGGTGACCTGGCCCTTGCGGTTGATCGCGTTGGCGACGGTGAAGAAGCCCGGGCCGATGTCAATCACGACCAGCGCGTCAGGAGCATCGGGGCTCCAGCTGTACACGAGCGACAGGCTGTCCGAGAGCAGCTGGCCCGTCACGTGGCCAGCGTCGTTCAGCGCGGTCGCGCGCGCCGGCCGGTTGCCCATCACCTGCTGCACCTTGGTGCCATCGAAGAAGCGCGCGAACTGCTGGTTGGCATCCGTCGTCGTCCACGCCGCCTGGCCGAGGTTGTTGAGGCCCTGCGGGGTGGCCTGGCCGACGGGGTCGAGCAGCTGCGCCAGGAACATCGGCGCGGGCGCGGGCGCCGGCGAAGCGGAGGGCGCTGGTCCAGCGGAGGGTGCTGGTCCAGCGGAGGGTGCGGGTGCAGCCGGTGTCGCGGATGGGGAAGGCGATGGGGCCGCGACCGGCGCAGGCGGCCCCGACGCCAGCGGGGCGCCGGTGTCCACAATGCTCGGCCCGCCACCACCGCCGCCGCCGCACGCGGCGAGGCTCACGGCCAGCACGAGGTCCGCGACGCGGACGGGCACGGCCCGGGGTGGGCGTGGGCAGGATTCGAGGGCCGAACGAGCCATGTCGTTCTCCTGACTGGCGCCTGCACGCGACATGCACCGGCTGCGCAGGCAGCCACCGGTGCCGCGGGCGGTGGCGGCTCCTGCGTCGCCACGTCCCGGGACCATTGTCCGGCGCGCCTGTCGCGCGTGAAGGGCGTGCCGTAACGGGGATGCGCGCGGTGTGTCCAGCATCCGCTCAGTCATCCGGGCGGCCGCACCGCGTCCGGCGTGGCGTGCAGGTGACGCCATCCGTCCAGCCGCGGCTGCCGCCCAGACGTTTGCATGCCAACGGTGAGCCGCCGCGCCCGCCGGCGGCGAACAATCGGTTACCGGCTGCTGTTGGCCGGGTGCTGCACGAGAACCCACCTCCATGGAAGACCATTTCCTGCGCCGGCGCGAGCTGCTGGCGACCGCTGCCGCCACCATCGCCGCTGGCATCCCTGCCCTGGCCCGCGCCGAGGACAAGCCCCTCGTCGTCGCGATCAACGAAGGCGTGACCTACGGCGCCAGCAGCGTGCCGTTCGCCGAGCGGTTCCGCGAAGTCTCCGACGACCTGCAGAAGCTGCTCAAGCGGCCGGTGAAGTTCGTCTCGGTCGGCGATTACAGGCAGCTGTCCGCCGGGCTGGCCGAGCACCAGTACGACATCGCCTGGGTGCATCCGGCGCACCACGCCATCCGCGCCATGACGACCCAGGGCTACAGGCTGGTGGCGCTCACCAAGGGCTACACCGAGTACCGCGTCAGCTTCCTGGTGCCCTCGGGCAGCACGCTCAAGTCGCTGGCCGACCTGAAGACCGCCAGGGTCGGCGCGCCCGACGAGGACTCGATCACCTCGGTGATCGCGCGGGCCACGCTCAACGAGGCCAATGGCCAGCTGCCCGCCATGTCGTACGTCAAGTACCAGGACGCGGTGCCCTTCATGGTCGAGAACGGGCTCGCGGCCGCGGGCGTGAGTGCGTCCTCGGCCGTCGTCAGGACCTGGAAGGAGAAGGGCGGCAAAGTGCTGGCCAGCAGCAGGCCGGTGCCGATCAAGCAGCTGATCGCCAGCCCGAGTCTGTCGGCCGCGCAGCTGGCGGACGTGCGCCGCTACTTCAGCGAACTCGATCGCACCGAGGCGGGCAAGCGCCGGCTGGAGGCGTTCGGCGTCGCGGGCTTCGAGGAGTTCGACCAGGCGCGGGTCACCGGCATGGGCAAGTGGCTCGGGGTGTGACGGGCACCGCCCGGCACCCCTGATGCACCGGCCAGCGGCGCGCGGCGAAGGCCCGCGCCGCTGGCCGGGACAATGCCCGCTGGTCGCCCTGCATGCACACCAGTGCCGGCGGCCCGAAAGGATGTATGGGCGACAGCAGTCGGCTGCTCCGCGAATGGCAGATGGCCAGGGACAGCCTGCGTGCAGCCAACCTGGCCTTCGCGGCCTCGGTCGGCCGGCGCGCACCGATGGCCGAGCAGCTTGCGCTGGCGCGCGAGGTGGGCCACCTGCAGGACGAGGAGTACAGGCTCCACGTCGACCTGCGCGCGCTTCGCGTGCGACGTGGGTTCTGGTCGCCGATGACGATCCCCGGCACGCTGCCGGGTGCGCTCAGTTAGCGCCCACCCCGACGGGTTTCGCCCAACGCTGCGCGGGCGGCTGCGTCGCGAACTCGCGCAGCGCCTGCTCCGCCGTCGCGAACCACACGGGTGCGAAGCCGTCGGTGGCCAGCCGGGAGTGGCGAGCTACTCAGCGCACGAAGAAGCCGATGTCCTGTTCGCGCACCGCGCGGCGGACGCGGTCTGCGCGCGCGAAGATCGTGTCGATCTCGTCGCGGCCCAGGCCACCTTCGTCGAAGAACCAGCGGAAGTAGGCTTCGCGGTCTGCCTTGCAGATGCCATGCAGGATGCAGGCCGTCTCGACCAGCCCGTCGCTTCCGCAAGGGCCGGTGCCGGCGCACATGCCCAGCGACAGCGCTGCGCTCCAGAGCAGGAACTCGTTGCCGTCGTCGCGCCGCACGACCTTGTTGTCCACCCAGAGCCCGCCTTCCTTCTTCGCCTCGGCATCGGCCATGGTGAGCCGGACCAACGACCCGTGGCTAGAGAGCAGCAGCGGATCGCCGATCGCCAGCATCCGCGCCGCCGCCGCACGCAGGACTTCAGGGCGGCCGTCCCGTTCGGCTTCCGCACCCGCCTGTTCCGCCTGCAACAGCGGGTCCGTGGCGCGTTCGGCACGCGCTTTCATCTCGCCGATGAGGCGCGCATGCTCGCCCGGAAAGAACGAGGCGCAACGAGCCAGCAGCCGTTCACCGGCCGCGATCTGCGCGGGGTCCACTGTGCCGTGCTGGTCGACGCTCCTCGTCACGGCGCGATTCACGAGACCCCGGTCTCCATTCAGGCAGGCCAGGACCGCCTGCCGCGCGTACAGGAGACCGCCCTCGGCCGGACGGTCCAGCGCCGCCATCGCGAACGCACGGTAGTCGCTGGCCTGTTCGAAGTCGGCACGCAGGGCGGCGGCAACGTCGCCGCGGGCGACAGCCGCGGCGGCCCTTGCTGCAGGTTCGGCGCGTGCCGTGGGCGCAGGGATGCCCGCGGCAGGACTGGTGGGTTGCGCAATGACCCGCGGCTCGGGCGCCGAGCGGTCCAGGAAGCCTGCGATCCCCGCGAGGAGGGCGAGGATGGTACCGATGGCAATGGGACCCCGAAGCTGCATGCGAGGCGCATCGTACCGGCTGCCAGATGAGCTCGTCTAACGGCCCCTGCCGACACAACTCATTACCCCGCCGGGCGCGCGACGGGCCTACCCTCGCGCCATGGGCATGAGCACCTTCCGCCACGGGCCGGCGGCCGACGTCCGCGAGGACGACGCTGCGGCCGCTTCCGACCGGAGCGTCCCGCGCAGCCTGCTCGCCAGTCCCTGGTTCTGGATCGGCGGGCTGGTCTCGATGGCGATCTGGGCCGGGCTCTACGCGGTCCTGGTGCGCTGAGGCGTCACTCGCGCGCCGCGGCCGGGCGTTCCACCACGCGCAGCAGGCCGGCCACTTCCACCATCGCCTCGAGCACGCGTTCGGCGGCGCCGACCATGGGCGGGTACTTGTCCTGGCCCAGCGTCGTGCATTCGTGGACCACGAGATTGCGCGCCTGCACCGCCAGTTCGAACAGTTCCCAGGCCTGCGTGCCGACCTGCTCCGCAGGCAGCTTGCCGCCATGCAGGCGCAGCGCTTCCTCGACGAGATCCAGCGGCTGCTTGTTGCGCACCTGCTGGTAGCGGAAGTGCGCGGTGGCGGGCGGGCGGCCGGGTGCGTGGACCACCAGCGACCGCGCGAGCGCTTCGACCGCCGAGACCGTTGTGATCAGTCGCGTCGGCCCGCTCTCACCCTCGGCGCGCGAGAGGCGCTGCCGGATGGCGGCGAGCCGGGCGCTCGGCTTGGACATGGCATAGGTCCTGCGCAGTTGGTCGAGTTCGTCGCGAAGCTCATCAAGCATGGCTGCAGTGTAGGAGGCGCGACAGCGGCGCGGCCCCGAACGCGTCCCACGCGCGGCAGCGTTTACACGCAGTATGCCGCGAGTGTTGTTGCCAATCCTCAGGCGGTGGCCGGCAGCACCAGCGACACCGTCAGGCCGCCGCCTTCGCGGTTGCCCAGCACGATGCGGCCGCCGTGCGCTTCGGCGATCTCACGCGCGAGCGCGAGGCCCAGGCCGGTGCCGCTGCGCTTGGTGGAATAGAACGGCACCAGGGCTTGCGCCATCACGGTCTCGGTCATGCCGGTGCCGCGGTCCATCACGTCGATGGCCAGCACCTCGCGCGTGCGGCGCACCGCCATCGCCACGTCGTCAGCGGGTGACCCCGATTCGTGCGCGTTCTTCAGCAGGTTCAGCAGCGCCTGCTCCATCTGCGCCGCGTCCACGCGCGCCGGTTCCTCGGGCAACGCGCCCGCCAGCGCGAACGGCACCTGGGCCTGCAGCGATCTCACGAGCCGTGGCCAGTGCACGTCCTCCAGCCGCGGCGCCGGCAGCTTGGCGAAGCGCGCATAGCCGTCGATGAAGCCCTGCAGGTGACGCGTGCGCTCCTCGATCGTGCGCAGGATCTCCGGCAGCCGCTCGGTCTGGTCCCGGCGCAGCAACTCCGCGCCCGAATGCGCCAGCGACGCAGCGGGCGCCAACGAGTTGTTCAACTCGTGGCTGAGGACGCGGATCACCTTCTTCCAGGTCTGCACCTCCTGCCGTCGCAGTTCCGCGGTCAGGTGCCGCAGCAGCAGCAGCTCGTGCCGCTGGCCATTGAGCGTGAACTGGCGCCGCGCCAGGTGGTAGATCTCGTCCTCGCCGTCACTGCCTTCGGCATGCCGCACGGTGAACAGGCCGTCGCCGCCGCGCGCATACGCCTCGCGCAGCGAAGCCGACGCGGCATTGAGCACGCGCGCGAGGTCGTCGCCCTCGAGGCGGCGGCCGCGATGCAGCAGCTGGCGCGCGGCGAGGTTGCCGAACACCACGCGGCCGCCCTGGTGCACCAGCAGCATCGCCACCGGCGTGTTCTGCACCATGGTGTCCAGCAGCAGCTCGCGCTCGGCCAGGCCCCGGCGCTGCTCGCGCAGCACCTGCCCGAGTTCGTTGTGCGCGCGGACCAGGTCACCGATCTCGTCGTTGCCGGCCCAGTGCAGGCCGACGGAGAAATCGCCGTCGCGGTAGCTGATGACGGTGCCGCCCAGCGCACGCAGCATCGCGAGCAGCGGCTGCAGCTCGGCCCGCGCCACCACCACGGCCAGCGGCAGCATCACGGCGACCGTGAACGCGGCCGCCTGCCAGGCGGACTGCAGCCATGTGGACAGGACCAGTGCCACCGCCGTGGTGGCTAGCACCAGCGCGCCGGCCAGCAGCGCCAGACGCGTGACCAGCGTAAAGCGGCGCACCGGCGCGGCAGCCATCAGCTCGCCGCGCCGCGCGCGATGCCGAGGCGCTCCATCCGCCGGTACAGCGCCTGGCGTGACAGGCCCAGTTCGCCGGCGGCCTGTGCCACCACGCCGCCATGGCGGGCCAACGCTGCCTCGACCGCGGCGCGATCGAGCTCGGGTTCGCCGGAGGCGGCCGGCCCGGCGGCAGGCAGTCCGAGGTCCGTGGCGGTGATCGTCTCGCCGCGGGCCAACAGTGAAGCGCGCTGCATGGTGTTCTTCAACTCGCGCACGTTGCCCGGCCAGGCGTGGCGCAGCAGCGCCGCTTCGGCACCCGAGTCCAGCCGCTTGCCCGCGCCGAGGAAATGCTGTGCCAGCGGCACGATGTCGTCGGGCCGGCGCGCCAGCGGCGGCAGCGCGATCTCGATCACGTTCAGGCGGTAGAACAGGTCCTCGCGGAAGCTGCCCGCCTTGATCATCGCGCGCAGGTCGGCGTTGGTGGCGCTGACCACGCGCACCTGCACCTGCTTCTCCTCGTTCGAGCCCAGGCGCTGGAAGCGGCCGGTCTCCAGCACGCGCAGCAGCTTGACCTGCCCGGCCGGCGGCAGGTTGCCGATCTCGTCCAGGAACAGCGTGCCGCCGTGCGCGGCCTCGAACTTGCCGGCGCGGGACTTGCCGGCGCCGGTGTACGCGCCCGCCTCGGCGCCGAACAGCTCGGCCTCGATCAGCTCGGACGGCAGCGCGCCGCAGTTGACCGTGACGAAGGGGCCGTGGCGCACGCCCGAGTTGGCCTGGATGATGGCCGCCACGCGTTCCTTGCCGGCGCCGTTGGGACCGGTGATCAGCACCGGCAGGTCGGCCTTCGCGACCTGGCAGGCCAGGGCCAGCACGCGTTCGGTGGCGGCATCGCGCCACACCATGCCGCGCAGGTCGTACTGGTGCTCCAGCTCCTCGTGCCGGCGCCGCTCGCGCCGCAGCTTCTTCTGCAGCTCGCGCGTGGCCTGCCCGAGTTCCAGCAGGTTCTTGACCGTGGTCACCAGGCGCTGGTCGTCCCAGGGCTTGGCCAGGTAGTCGGCCGCGCCGGCCTTCACCAGGTCCACCGCCATGTCCAGGTGCGTCCACGCGGTGAGCAGGATCACCGGCAGGTCGGGATGGCGCGCGCGGATGCGGTGGAAAAGGGCGCGGCCTTCCTCGCCGGACGTGGTGTCGGCGGCGAAGTTCATGTCCTGGATCACCAGGTCGATGTCGCCGGCCTCGAGTCGCGCCACGCCTTCGTCCGGCGCCGCCGCGTGCACGGTGCGGATGTCGTGCAGCGACAGCAGGACGTCGAGCGCCGTGCCGATCGAGGCGTTGTCGTCGATGACCAGGACCGTCGCCATGGCGGCCGAGGATAAATCAGGCCGTGCGCGTGGCGATCGCGGGCGGCGTGCCGGCGGCACGTGCCGCGGGCCCCCACACGGCGAGCAGGCCCAGCACCCACAGCGCCACCGCGCCGCCGGCCAGATAGCCTGCGGGCAGCTTCGGCAGGCCCAGGCGCGTCTCCAGCAACTGGTTCAGCGCCAGCCCGAGGAACAGGCCGACGACGATGCCGGTGGTGGTGATCATCAGGTTCTCCACCAGGAAGTAGCGCAGGATGTCCACGCGGCGGGCACCGAGCGCGCGGCGCACGCCGATCTGCTTGCGCCGCTGCGTCACCCGCAGGCTCGCGAGGCCGACGATCCCGCTGGCGGTCACCAGCAGCAGCAGGGCCGCCACCGTGATCAGCATCGAGGCCATCGCGCGTTCGTTGCGGTAGCGCCGGTCGCGGTCCTCGGCCGCCGAGCGCACCTGCAGGCGCATCGGCTCGCGCGCGGCCTGCCGCAGGGCCTGTTCGCCGGCGAGCAGCACCTTGTCGCGCTGGCCGGGGTCGGTGCGCATCACGTAGCGCACCCGGTTGGCCGTGAAGCGCCAGGGCAGCAGCACCGAGTACTCGCCTTCGGCGCCGTTCTGGGCCTGCGTGGTCTGCAGCCGCTCGAGCACGCCGACGATGCGCACCCGTGCGCCATGCACGTCGTCCTTGCCGAACAGGAAGGTCTTGCCGACGATGTTCGACTCGCCCGGGTACAGCTTCTCGCCCAGCGCGCGCGTGATGAGCACCGACCTGGGGAAGTTGTCGAAGAAGCCCTGCGTGTCGGGATCGTTCTCCGTCATGTCCGCTTCGGTGATGTCGCGTCCCTCGACGATCCTCAGCCCCAGGGTCTGCACGAAGCCGGGTGGCGCCATGTAGATGGAGGGCGTCGCGAGTTCCTGTGCCTGCTGCTCGTTGAGCCGGACGCTGCTCGACGAGCCCGAGGTCGACATCGGCATCTGGTTCGCCCACACCACCGACTTCACGCCGGGCACGCCGCGCAGGATCGCGACCTCGCGCTCCCACTCGGCCAGCATCTGCTGGTGCTTCGACTCGTCGGGGAACGTGCGGTTGTAGTAGCCGACCGTGCCTTCGTCGGCGATGCCGCTCGGGCGCTGCGCCGCCTGCAGGCGCAGGTGCACGATGAACAGGGCGTTGGCCAGCACCGCCAGGCTCAGGGCGACCTGGATCGCCACCAGCAGCGGCGCGGTGCGGGTGCGCAGCAGCGCGGACAGGATGGGACGGATCTCCATGGCGGTCCTCATTGCGACTTCAGTTGCAGCGCGGGCGTGACCTGGGCCGAGCGCCAGGTCGGCAGCAGGCCGGCCAGCAACGCGGCGAGCAGGGCGATGGCGAAGGTGGTGGCCAGCATCTCCCAGTCCATGTGGGCGACCACCGAAAGGTCGCGCGACTGCCGCCGGATCGCCCACAGGCTCGCCGCCGACAGCAGCAGCCCCAGCGTGCCGCCGGCCAGCCCGATCACGCCGGCCTCGACCAGGAACTGGCGGAACACCGTGCCGCGCGTGGCGCCCAGCGCGCGCCGCACGCCGATCTCCGGCGCGCGCGCCGAGAACTTGGCCAGCAGCAGGCCCATGGTGTTGACCATGCACAGCAGCAGGAAACCGAGCGACAGCCAGGCGGCGGCGCGGTGGTCGTTGGGGACGACTTCCAGGAAGTCCAGCCACTCGCGCACGTCGTACATCTCGAGCGGGTTCGCGAGCTCCATCCGGCCCAGGTGCTTCTGCTCGCGCACGTAGCCTTCGAGCCAGTCCCTCAGCTTCGGCCGGTCGGCGGGCGAGGCCAGCTCGAACCAGAACTGCAGCCAGATGCACTCCGACTCGAGGAAGCCCTGGTAGCCCGGGCGCGGCGGATCCTTCATGCAGCTGGTGCTGCCGTTGGAGCCCTTCTCCGCGGCTACCGATGCCGAGAACGGCACGTAGACGGTGTCTTCGCCGTTGAAGCTGCCACCGTTGCCGTTGATGACGTGCGTGTAGCGGGGCACCGGGTTCCAGTCGTCGACGACGCCGACCACCGTGAAGTCCCGGCTCCACATGCGGAAGTGCCGGCCCACCGGGCTGCCGCGGCCGAACAGGTCCTCGGCCTTCTTGCGGCTCAGCACGGCGACGTCGGCCGCGCCGCGATCCTGCTGCGCGCCCCATGGCGCCCCGTAGCGGAACGGCACCTCGAACATCGGGAAGTAGTCGGCCGTGGTGCCCACGCCCTCCACCGTGCTGACCGGCAGGTCGGGCCGGGCCGGCTCGATGACGCCGAACACGTCCTGCACCACCGTGCGGCGGATTCCCTGGCCCGAGCGCAGCATGGCCATCGAGTCCTGGTAGGTGACCTGGTTCTCGAAGAACGAGCGCTTCTTGCCCGGCACGACGCCCTGCGCCTCGCGCACGTCCAGGAAGGGGACGATCAGCCGGTCGCTCTTGCCCGGGATCGGGTCGCCGGACATCACGTGCAGCACCGTCAGCGTGGACATGCTCGCGGCCACGCCGATCGCCAGCGTCAGCACCATCAGCGCGGTGAGGACCGGGTTGCGGCGCAGGCTGCGCACGCCGAGCATCAGGTGGTAGCGGAACATCGCGGCTCCTTCAGGCGGCAGCGGTCTCGGATTCCACCAGCGAGGGCTTGCGCCGCACGAGGTCGTGCACGCAGCCGTCGATGATGTGGACGATGCGCTGCGCGCGGGCAGCGAGTTCGGGATCGTGCGTGACCATCAGGATGGTGGTGCCGCGCGCGTTGATCTGCTCCAGCAGTTCCATCACGCTGCGCGCCATCTGGGTGTCCAGGTTGCCGGTCGGCTCGTCGGCCAGCAGCAGCTTCGGCTGGCCCGCGAGCGCGCGCGCGATGGCCACGCGCTGCTGCTGGCCGCCCGACAGCTCCGACGGGTAGTGCTTCATGCGCGAGGCCAGGCCCACCTCGGCCAGCGCATGCTCGATGCGCTCCTTGCGTTCGGCGGCGGGCAGGCGCCGGTAGCGCAGCGGCACGTCGACGTTGTCGAACAGGTTCAGGTCGGGAATCAGGTTGAAGCCCTGGAACACGAAGCCCAGCTTCTCGTTGCGCAGGCGCGAGCGCTGGTCGTCGTCCAGGTCGGTGACGTTGACACCGTCGAGGTGGTACTCGCCGCCGTCGAAGTCCTCCAGCAGGCCCGCGATGTTCAGGAACGTGGTCTTGCCCGAGCCGGAGGGGCCGGTGACCGTGACGAACTCGCCGTCGCGCACGTGGATGTCGAGGCCGCGCAATGCATGCGTCTCGATCATGTGGGTGCGGTACACCTTGCTCAGGTCGTTCATGCGCAGCATCGCGGGTCCTTTCTCGGTCGATGGTCGTCGGTCGATGACCGTCACTCGTTGATCTTCACGCGGGGGGCGTGGTCGAAGGCGTCGGTGCCCGAGACGACGACCCGGTCGCCGGGCTTGAGACCCGAGGCGATCTCCACCGCCGACACGCTGGCGGCGCCCAGCTGGATCGGCCGTCGCTGGGCGACGCTGCCGTCCACCACGTACGCGAACTTGCCGCCCTCCGTATCGACGAACGGACCGCGCGGCAGCATCAGCACGTCCTTGCGCTCGTCGATCAGCAGGCGCGCCTGCACGCGCTGGTTCTGGCGCAGTGCCTGCGGCTGCCTGCCGTCGAAACGCACGCGGGCCAGCACGAGGTTCTTCACCACTTCCGGCGCCAGCGCCGACAGCGTGCCGGTCGCCTTCACGTCGCCGGCCACGATCTCGGCCTTCATGCCCAGGCCCAGGTCGGCCGCGTACATCTCGGGGATCTCCAGTTCCACCTCGAGCCGCGACAGGTCGACCAGCGTCATCAGCGGGGCGTTCGCCGGCACCACGGCGCGCTGGCTCACGGCGACGCTGCCGATGAAGCCGTCGCTGGGCGCGCGAATGGTCAGTTCCTCCACCCGCCGGTGCGCGAGGTCGAGCGCGAGCTTCTGCCGCTGCAGCTGCTCCCTGCGGGTCTTCAGCTGCAGGCCGACATCCTCGGTCTCCAGGTCGGCGGCGGCCGCGGCGTGCCTGCTGCGGATCTGCGCCGACTTCACGGCGTCCCTGGCCTTCTCGTAATCGTTCTTCGCGACCACGCCTTCGATGCCGGCATGCTCGATGCGCTGCAGCTGGCGCTCGGCGGAGATGCGGTCGATCTCGGCCTGGTCGGCGTCGCGCCGCGCGGCGAGCCTGGCCTTGTCGGCCAGGATCTGCTGGCGCGCCACTTCGGCCTGCAGTTCCTGGAAGCTCGATTGCTCGCGCTTGAAGGCGTCGGCGAGGTCGGGCGACTCCAGCACCGCGAGCACGTCGCCCTTCTTCACCGTGTCGCCGGCGTTCACCTTCAGGTTGACGGTGGACGCGGCCGGCGCATACAGGGTGGGGCTGACCGCCGCCACCACGCGTCCGTTGACGCTCGCATCGCGCACCAGCGTGCCGCGGGAGGCCTCCGCGATCCGCACCCGGCCGGCGTCGACCACCGGCGTGCCGGCGTGCCAGTTCGCGACCAGCGCGCCGCCGGCTGCGCCCAGGGCCACCACGGCGAGGCCGATCGCCGCGAAGCGCTTCGCGCGGCGGCGGCGCACGGGCGCGATCGGCTTGTCCTGGGCGGAGGTGTCACGAATCATGGCGGCGCTTCCTTGCAGCATCCGTGCCCGTCCCAAGTCCTTGATCCATAACGGCCGCGCGGTGTCCGCCTGCCTGTCCGCGGATGTCCGCCCACTGTCCGCGAACACGACCGGACGGCCCTCGCCGCGGGCTGCGGGCCGACAGCTGTCAGCCAATGGCTGACCCTGGTCGTCGGTGCCGACGGTCGAGGCAGGCGCCGGGCACGGCCTAAGGTGGACGCAACTTCAGCAGTATCACCATGCGCTACCACCCCACCGACACCAGCACCAGCATCTCGGACGACGGCAGGCGCTATCTGTCCAAGGAGCCCGGCACGCCGTTCACGACCGTCACCGAGGCGATCGGCGCCACCATGAGCTGCTGGATCTGCGGCCGCCATGCGCTGCGGCAGCTGGGCACCTTCCGCCGCCTGCTGGGCGTCAAGCGGTTCGTGTGCACGGAGCACGCCGGGGCGCGGCCGACGTCGAACTAGCGCAACAGGTCAGGGACCGCTCAGCGCCGCCGGGTTCCACTCGCTGGCCGTGTCCACCTCGACCATTGCCACCACCCCCGGCGCGCTGCCAGGCGCCTGGCCGTCGCCGCGCCTGTCCGTCCGCACGGCCTGCCTTGCGAGCGCCCTCGCCATCGCGTCCTGGGTCGCGCTCGCCGCCTGGACCAACCACTCGCAACTGCAGGACAGCCTGGAGCAGTTTGTCTGGGGCCAGAGCCTGGAGTGGGGCTACTGGAAGCATCCGCCGCTCACGTCGTGGCTGATGTGGGCGGGCCTGCAGATCGTGGGACCGGTGCCCTGGGTCACCTACCTGCTGGGCGGCCTCGTGACGGTGTTCACCATGCTGTGCACGACGCGGCTCGCGCAGCTGCTCGCGGGCGAGCGGGTCGCGGTGCTCACGGCGTTGCTGCTGGCGCTGCACTACGGCTTCACGCGCCGGGCGCAGATGTTCAACCACAACACCGTGCTGGTCGCCTGCATGGCGCTGGCGGCGCTGGCCACGTTCCATGCGATGCAGCGCAATCGGCGCCGCGACTGGCTGCTGGTCGGCCTGGCGTCGGGCCTGGCGCTGATGGCCAAGTACCAGGCCGCGGTGCCGCTCGCGGGGCTGGTGCTCGTCGTCGCGCTCTCGGGCAGGTTCGCCGATACCTTCCGGGCCTGTTGCTGGCCAGCCTGTGCGCGGCGGTCGTCGTCCTGCCGCACGGGCTGTGGGCGCTGCAGCACGACCTGCAGACCGTGAGCTACGCGATGGCGTCGCTCGAGGCCGGCGCCAGCCACCAGCCGCACCCCCTGCGGCTGGTGCCGGTGCTGGCCATGCAGGCCAAGTACATCCTCACCATCGGCGGGTTCGCCGCGGTGCTGTGGGCCGCGACGCGCCGGCGCGGCGGCGTCGAACCGGCGCAGGCCTCGCCCATGACGCCGCTCCAGCGGCGGTGGTTCACGGGGCTGGTGCTGGTGCCGATGGCCGTCCTGGTGGGCGCCGCGGCGGCTCGCGTGCAGGTGCAAAGCCACTGGGGCTTCCAGGCGAGCCAGTTCGTGGTGGTGCCGATCGCGATCGTGCTGCATCGGCGCTTCGGCCACTGGCGCCGCCTGCACACCATCGCGTGGCTCGCGATGCAGGCGGTCGCGATGGTCGTCTTCGCCGCTGAAGCACGCGAGGCGCCGCGGCCGGTGAGCGGCCCGGCGTGTGGCAGCTGCCGGCGGCCGACGTCGCCCGCGCGGTGGCGGCGGAGTGGCACGCATTCACCGGCTGCGAGCTGCGCTACGTGCGCGGGCCGATCGCGCTGGCCGGCATGGTGTCCGCCTACGGCGGGCAGCGACTGCTGGTGCTGGAGGACGGCGATTCCGCCAAGAGCCCATGGATCAACCTCGAAGCCATGCGGGTCAGTGGCTTCGTGGACATGCGCGACGAGCCGCGACGCAACCCCACGGGATTCCAGACCCTGGTGCGCCTGCCCGGCACCACGCCCATGCAGTTCGTGGTCGAGGTGCATCCGCCGCAGGAGCCCTGTCCGGCGCGGTGAGCCGCGGGCGCGCGGCGCCACGGCTCAACAGAACGTCCGGATCAGCCTTGAGGTGCAACAGGCCCTGCGAGGAAGTGTCGGCCCGTTACGCCCGTGCTGCCCGGCCGTGACTATCCTGAGCCATGGCTCGGCCTTGGCTTCGGTGGTTGGTGATCCTGGTGCTGCTGCTGGCCTTGTACGCCGTGGCCGGCTTCTGGGGCGTGCCGGCGCTGGTGCGCTGGCAATTGCCGAGGCTCGCGGCCGAGAAGCTCGAGCGTCCGGCGTCCGTGGGCGAGGTGCGCTTCAACCCGTTCCTGCTGCGGCTGCGCGCCCGCGACGTCAGGCTGGCAGAGGCGGATGGCTCGCCGCTGCTGGCGATCGGGGCGCTCGAAGCGGACCTCGCATGGCGCTCGCTGCTGGACCGCGCCTGGACGCTGCAGAGCGTGCAGGTGGATGCGCCGCAGGCCAGGCTGGCGATCGCGCCCGATGGGCGCTTCAACCTCGGCGCGCTGCTCGACACGCTGCAGCGCCACGAAGGCCCGCGCAAGGAGCGTGATGGCGGCCTGCCGCGCGTGGTGATCGACGGCTTCGCGCTGACCCAGGGCCGCATCGAGTGGGACGACCGCCAGGCCGACACGCACGCGGTGGTCACGCCCATCGACCTGCGCTTCGACCGCCTGAGCACGCTGCCGAACGAGCGCGAGGCGTGGCGGCTGGCAGCCGACATCGCCGGCGGTGGCCGGATGCGCTGGGCGGGCGTGGCGTCGCTCAACCCGATCCGCGCCAACGGTGAGCTCGTGTTCGAGGGGCTGCCACTGCCCACGATGGCCGCCTACCTGAAGCCTTACGTCCGTGCGGTTGTCGCGAGCGGAAAACTTTCCGCGACGCTGCCGTACGAGTTCGCGTACCAGAAGGGACAGCTCACGGCGAAGCTGCACGGCGCCAGGGCCGCGATCACCGATCTGTCGGCCGGCCACGCAGCCGGCGAAGCCCGCTTGGCGTCGCTGCGCGATGCGCAGGTGCTGGACGTGGAGGCCGACCTCGCGCGGCGGGAGGCGGTGATCGGCACCGTGCGGCTCGCGGGTGGCGAGCTCGGGCTGCAGCGCGATGCGCAGGGCCGCTGGGACATCGCCGGCCTGCTGGTGGAGCGCGAGCCGCCCGCGACGCCGCGCGCGCCGACGCCGTGGAAAGTGGCTGTGGGCCAGATGCAGGCCGAGGCGCTTGCCCTGCGCGTGGTGGATGCATCGGCGCGCCCCGCGGTGACGTTCACGGCCGCGCGCATCGGCGGGACGTTGCGGCTCGACGCGGCACAGACGCCCGAGGCACTCGCGTTCAAGGTGGACGGCGGCTCGCTGCTGGCCGAGCAGCTTGCGCTGGCGCAGCCGGGCCGGCCGCCCGTCACGCTCGAGCGGCTCGCGGTCGAGAAGGCCGCGGTGGACCTGGCCGCGCACCGGGTCGAGGCCGGTCGCATCGCGCTCGAGGGCGGACGCGTGCGCGTGCTGCGCGATGCGCAGGGCCGGCTCGACCTGCTCGCGATGCTGCCCGTCGGCACGCAGGCGAACGCCGGCACCGCGCGCGCGCCGGACGCGCCCAAGGCTCCGGCCTGGAGCGCGCAGGCCGCGCAGGTGGCGCTGTCGCGCGTCACGCTCGACGTCGAGGACCAGGGGCTGGGCCTGCGCACGCAACTGCAGGACGTGGCGCTGCGCCTGGACGGCGTGGGCTCGGACCTGCGCCAGTCCGTGCACGTGGAAGGCGGGCTGCGCCTGCGCGAAGGCGGCGAGCTCGCCTTGCAGGGGCGCCTCGTGCCCGCCACCCGCGCGCTGGACGCCCAGCTGCAACTGCGGCAGCTGGCGCTGTCCACGGCGCAGCCGGTGCTGACGCGCTACGTGCGGCTCAAGCTGGGGGCCGGCACGCTGAGCACGCAGGGCCGGCTGGAGGCGAGCCTGCCGGAGGGCCGGCAGCCCGTCGTGAAGTACACCGGCCGCGCGGAGGTGGCGAACCTGCGTCTCGATGAAGTGGACGGCAAGCTGTTCGCGCGCTGGAAGCGGGTGTCGGCCGACCGGCTGGTGGCCGGCACGCGCGGGCTGGTGATTCCCGAGCTGCGCGTGCAGGCGCCCGAGGCCAGCCTGATCATCGAGAACGACCGCACCTTCAACGCGGCGCGCCTGCTGGTGCGCGACCAGCGCAAGCCCGAGGCGCAGCGAACCGCCGCCGCAGCGAGCGCGAGTCCGGCATTCCCGGTGCGCATCGAGCGGCTGCGGCTGCAGGACGCCAAGCTCGATTTCGTCGACCTGAGCCTGCGCCCGCAGTTCGGGGCGCGCGTCGAGTCGCTCAACGGCGTCGTCACCGGCCTGTCCAACCGCGACGGCGCGCGCAGCCAGGTCGAGCTGGACGGACGCGTGGGCGAGTTCGGGCTGGCACGGGTGCGCGGCGGCCTGGCGCCCTTCTCGCCGCTGGACAGCACCGACCTGAACGTCGTGTTCCGCAACGTCGACATGGTGCCGGCCTCGCCGTACGCGATGAAGTTCGCCGGCTACCGCATCGCCGAGGGGCGCATCTCGCTCGACCTGCGCTACCGGGTGCACGACAGCAAGCTGCAGGGCGACAACAAGATCACCATCGACCGACTCACGCTCGGCGAGCGCGTGGACAGTCCCGACGCGCTGAAGCTGCCGCTGGAACTCGCGATCGCGGTGCTGAAGGACGACCAGGGCCGCATCGACCTGGGCATCCCGGTCACGGGCGACCTGAGCGATCCGCAGTTCAGCTACGGCGCGGTGGTGTGGAAGGCCTTCACGAACGTGCTGGCGCGCGTGGCGACGGCGCCGTTCCGCGCGCTTGCAGGGCTGTTCGGCGGCGGCTCGGGCGAGAAGCTCGAAGTGATCGACTTCGACCCGGGCAGCGATCGCGTGCTGCCTCCGGAACGCGAGAAGCTGCAGCAGGTGGCGCAGGTGTTGGCCAGGCGCGCGCAGCTGCGGCTCGTCGTGCCGGCGCAATTCAGCGAAGCGGCCGACGGCGCCGCGCTGCGCCGGCGCGCGGTGCGCGAGGAGATCGTGCGCCGCGCCGGGCTGAAGCTCGACGCGGGCGAGGCGCCGGGCCCACTCGACATGGGCGACCGCCATGTGCGCGCGGCCGTGCGCGATCTCTACACGCGGCGGTTCGGGGAGGCCGCGTGGGAGCAGGCGAAGGTCGCGGCCGAGAGATCGCGGCCACCCGGCGAGGCCAGTGGCGCCGCAGCCGCTTCGAGCGCTTCGGGCGCCGGCGCAGCGCCTCTGCGGGAGCTGCCCGTGTGGCGGCGCATCACCAACGCCGTGCAGGGCGAGCCGCAGGTCGCCGATGGGGTGGGTTTCTACCGCGGGCTGGTGCGCAAGCTGGAGCAGGAGGCGCCACTGGACAAGGACGCGCTGGCGCGCCTGGGCACGCAGCGCGCGCAGGGCGTGGCCGCTGCGTTGGCGCAGGACCGGCGTCGATTCTTCGCGTGTCGCGGTGGCTGCGCCGGCGCCGGTGCAGGCCGAGCCCGGCAAGCCGGTGCCGTTGAAGCTGGAGCTCGCGGCGCGCTGAGCAGGCCGTTCGCGGCCGCTCGTGTCGGGCGCGGCGGAACTCAGTCGCGCTTGATGCCGCCGCCGATTGGCGTCCAGCGCATCACCTGGCTCATGGTGTAGTGGCCGTGTGCCGCGCGCGCCACCAGCGTCGCGCCGAGGAAGGTGCCCAGCGTGCGCACCGCCAGCGACGGATGCTTGCGCGTGAGCAGCCAGGCGGCCAGGCCACCGGCCAGGTCGACCCAGTGCTCACCGGGGAACAGCGGGGTCGGGTTGTCGTAGCGCTTGATCGTGTCGGGCTTCTGGGGAGCATCCATGGCTGCGTGGGACTGGAAATGGATGCGCCACGCTACCGCGGTGCCACGCTGCCGCCCGGAAGACGCGCGGCATTCCGCGCGTCGGAGGAAACCGATTGGCCGGAAACCTAGAAGGGCGCGCCTTCCGTTTCCAGCTGGGCCTCGGTGACCGGCTGGGGCGCCGCCGCCGGCCCGTGCTCGTGCAGCACTTCGCCGCCCAGCGACTGCAGCAGGTCGGGCAGCAGCTGCGAGAGCTCGCCGGTGGCGATGGCGACGTCGGCATCGAAATGGTCTTCGCCCTTGGGCGCTTCCTCGACGTCGCGGATGTCGATCTTGCGGATGCCCAGCTGCTCGGTCAGCACGAACGAGACCTTGTCGTTCCAGGTCAGCGCGAGCTGCGTGGGCAGCTTGCCTTCCTGGATGTGCTGGCCGATCTCGTCCAGGTCCAGGCTGTGGCGTGCATAGCGCACCACCGACTTCTCCTCGCCCGCCTTCTTCAGCTCCAGGTCACGGTCGATGGTGAAGCCTTCGGGCGCCTCCCGCGTGGTGAGCCACTCGCCCATCGCCGTGGCCGGCGAGGTCGCGGTGTTCAGCGGCGCCAGCGAGATCGGATGCTTCAGTTCGGCCAGCGTGTCCACCAGCGCCTTGAGCACCGGCTCGGCGCCCTTGAGACTGCCCGCCGACACCACCAGCGCGCGGTTCTCCGCGTCGAGCCACAAGGTGAAGGTGGCGCGCTTGCTGAAGGCCCGCGGCAGGAACGCATGCACGATCTCCTGCTTGATCTCGTTCTTCTCCTTGCGGTCCGGCTTGCGGCCGGTCTGCTGCTCGATGGCCTTGCAGCGCGCCTCGAGTTCCGCGCGCACCGCGCCGCCGGGCACGGCCTTGCGTTCGATGGCCAGCTTGAGGATCGACTGGCCGCCGACCACTTCGACCATCGCGCCATGGTCCTGCCCGCGTGGCGACAGCCAGCCGATCGACAGCTCCTGCGTGGGCTGGCAGGGCACGAAGGCGAGGCGCTGCAGTTCGGCCTCGAGGCGATCGAGCGAAGGCGCGGTCCAGTCGGGGCCGATCCGGTAGACGACGATGTTCTTGAAAAGCGGCATGCGGTGCGCGTCGAACGATGAGCTTGGAAGGGCTCGCATTCTGCCCTCCGCATCGCCGCGTTCCCGGTGCCGCACGCACCGGCTTGCAACTGGTGGTGAGCGCTGTGGGCCATGCACAACTTGCGCTTGCATCTCGCCGTGCTTCGTGCCAGCAGGCGTGCCCCGAGGCTCAGCGAAAGCTGCCGCCGACGTCGGCGTCGGTGCGCGTCTGACGGTCGCCGCGCATGGGAAAAAAGATCATGGCCTGCATTGACGAACTGAAGGACGCACACCATGAAAGCCCTGCAACGACGCCTCGGCGTGACGGTGCTGGTCGCGGCGCTGACCGCAACGATCGGATTGACCTGGCCTGCTGATGCCTACGCCCATGGAGGCGGGGGCGGTGGTGGAGGCGGCGGTGGCGGTGGCGGTGGAGGAGGTGGCGGTGGAGGAGGAGGCGGTGGAGGAGGAGGTGGTGGCGGTGGCGGTGGCGGCTCTGGTGGCGGCGGTGCCGGCGGTGGTGGTTCGGGTGGCGGCGGCGCAGGCGGCGGGGGTGCCGGTGGCGGCGGTGCGGGAGCCGGTGGCGGTGGTGCGGGCGCAGGCGGCGGTGGTGCCGGTGCTGGCGGTGGTGGCGCTGGTGCGGGCGGCGGTGGTGCCGGCGCTGGCGGCGGAGCAGGTGCAGGTGCAGGTGGCGGCGCAGGTGCAGGTGCAGGTGCAGGTGCAGGTGCAGGTGGCGCCGGTGCAGGTGCAGGCGGAGCGGGCGCAGGCAGTGGCGCGGGTGCTGGCTCCGGTGGTGCCGGCGCAGGCGCGAGCGCGGGTGGTGCAGGCGCTGGCGTCGGCGGCGGTGCGTCGGCCGGTGGCGCCGGTGCGGGCGTGGGCAGCGCTGGCGCGGGCGCGGCCGGTGGCGGAGCGGGGTCGGGTGGCGGCGTCGGCGCGGCGAGTGCCTCCGCCGGGCCTGGCGGTGGCGGCGGCGTCGGTGTCGGTGCGGCCAGTGCTGCAGCCGATTCGGCCAACGCAGGACCAGGCGGCGTGAGCGGCATGTCCGAGTCCGGCTCGCGCGTGCCCCTGCCGGCCTGGCCGCGCCGCGCGACCGTCGCGACGACACCGGTGCTGCCCGCGCGAGTGGCGCGATCCACCACGTCGGCGATGGGTGCGCCGGCCGCGCCATCCGCGCTGCCGGCTCCGGTGGACCAGTCGCGCATCGTGGGCACGCCCCTGCCGCCGCTGGGACCGGAGCGCTACTACCCCAATGGCATCGCGCCGTTGCGCCCCGAGTTCATGCACCAGCTGCCGGCAGGCTCCCAGGCGCGGTGAGGTGACGCGGGCGGCGCCGCGTCAGGGCTGCAGGTCCACGCGAGTGCCGCACGCCACCGCATCGAACAGCTGCTCGATGTCGCGGTTGCGCATGCGCACGCAGCCGTGCGAGACGGGCTGGCCGATCCGCGCCTCGTCCGCCGTGCCGTGGATGTAGACGAAGCGGCGCAGCGTGTCGACGTCGCCGCCGCGGTTGATGCCGCGCTGCAGTCCCTGCAGCCAAAGGATGCGCGTGAGGATCCAGTCGCGATCGGGGAATCGCTCGCTCAGCCCGGGCGTCAGTACCTCGCCGGTCGCGCGGCGGCCGACGAAGACCGTGCCAGATGCGCAGCCTGCCCCGATCTTCAACCGCACGCGATGCAGCCCGGTCGGCGTGCAGTGGCTTCCCTGGGTGCATCCCGCCCCGCGGGCTGCCGTCGACACGTCGAACGCCATGCGTTCGACGCCGTGCTGCAGCAGGCGCAGGGTCTGGTCGCGCAGGCTGATGACGATGGCGAGTTCGGGCTGCACCAGCTGATCATACGAAGCGCACTACGATGCGGCTCACTTCACAGGAGCCCGCATGCAGCTTCCGAACGATCCCGAACTCCAGGCCGGCCTTGCCACGCGTCGCGCGGTGCTGGGCGATGCCTACGTGCAGGGCGCGCTCGATCGCGCCACCGCCTTCACCGAGCCGCTGCAGGAGCTGGTCACGCGCCATGCGTGGGGCAACACGTGGCAGCGCAAGGGCATCGACCTCAGGACGCGCAGCATCGTCACGGTGGCGATGCTGGTCGCGCTGGGACGCATGCATGAACTGAAGATCCACGTGCGAGGCGCGTTGAACAACGGCGTGACGCCGGAGGAACTGCAGGAGATCTTCCTGCACGCATCCGTGTACTGCGGCTTCCCGGCCGCGGTGGACGCGTTCCGCACGGCGGCCGAGGTGGTGGACGCGCCGTGAGGAGGTGCCGCGGCCCGCGGGGCCGCGGCGATCTTGGGCATCAGCCCAGTGCGGCCTTCATCGCCGAGCCCCAGGCGTTGTTGCCCTGCAGGTTGGTCTGCGCGCTCCAGCAGAACATGCCGCGGATGCCGGGGTGGGCCGCCTTGACCGAGCTCCACTCGCGGTTGCAGTCGGACATCGACGGGCCGTTGCCGTAGTTGGCCGACATGCCGACCGCGACGCTGTCCTCGCCGAGCAGCTTCGACCAGGTGTCGATCCCGTTGGCGATGTAGCCCACCGCGTTGAAGCCGCTCCAGTCGTAGAACTGCGGGGCGGCGTAGGTCAGCACGCCGGCGTCCTTCATGGCTTTCATCAGCGACTGCGACAGCGTGTCGTTCGGCGCCGGCGGCGAGGTCACCGCGAAGTTGGCGCCGTAGGCGGCCTTCAGCTGCTGGGCGATCCACACCATCTCGGCGCTGACCGCGTCGTAGTTGGCCGCGGTGACGATGCCGGCTTCGTAGTTGTTGAAGTCGATGCCGTCGACGCCGCCCAGCTGGTCGGCGATGGCCTTGAACGAGGCGACGAAGTTGGTCGACTTGCTGCGGTTGTCCCAGGCGTAGCCGGCGCCGGCGCCGCCCACGGTGAGGATCACCTTCTGCCCGCGGGCGCGAACGGCCTGCACCTGGGCTCGCGTGACGTCGTTGAAGAACTCGAAGGTGAAGGTGCCGTCACCGACGTTGTTCCAGCTGCCGTTGACGGCCGAGCCGCTCGGCTTGCACTGGAACAGGTAGATCACGTTGAAGTCGGTCGGCACGTCGGTGATCTTGTAGCTGCCGGTGTCCCAGGCGGTGTAGTAGCAGCCGAGGACCTTGGAGGGCATGGGGCTCAGGCCGTTCGCGGCGGGCGCGGCGGCAGCGGCAGCGACGGGGGCGGGAGCTGCCGCCGTGGACACGCCAGTGGCCAGCGGTGCGCTGCTGACGTCGCCGGTGGCCGGCGCGCCGCCGCCACCGCCACCGCCGCAGGCGGACAGGGCAGCAGCCATGGCAGTGGCAGAACCGGAAAGAAGGAAGAGGCGTCGTTGCATGTTGGTGGCTCCGGGAAGGGTCCTGGCTCGGGTGTCGGGCCGGACCGGTTCAGGGATGCGCTGGGGCGACTCGTTGGCCTCGCGCCGGCCTCGTGGGCTGCGGCTGGGCTCGTCGTCTCAGCAAGAGCAGCGACTGTAGTCGGCGCCGTCCTACATTCGGCTCGGACGGCGACTACAAACGTAAGAGAACATGAGGCATGTTCCTCGTGACGTGATTCACGAATGCGCGCCCAGCAGGTGCAGCATCTTTGTAGCTGCCGACCTCCTAATGCCTGCTGAGGCCAGTGCTGGCAAGGGTTTACGCTGAGGTACGAAGATCTGTGCCGATCTCCCATCCTGAGGCGGCTCGACAACAGTGTCGGATGGCTCCTACAGAATCGGTTACGTTTTGCTGAGATGGGGTCGCCGAAATGGCTCATCCGTACGCGCGCGCGTAGCTCAGCATTTGCATGGCGGGACCGGCGAGCTAGCATGGCTGACCCATGCTCGAAGGCAACTACGACGTCCCGCTGGTCCTGATCTCGGTCCTCGTCGCAGTGCTGGCCTCGTACGCGGCGCTGGCCCTGGCGGAGCGCGTGCACCACGTGGCGCAAGGCGCCGTGAGGTCGTGGGTGACCGGTGGGGGCTTCGCGATGGGCAGCGGCATCTGGGCGATGCACTTCGTGGGGATGCTGGCCTTCCGGCTTCCCGTGCCGCTCGGCTACGACCCGCAGCTCACGCTGGTGTCATGGCTGCTCCCCGTCGTCGCCTCGTCGGCCGCGCTGTGGCAGGTGAGCCTGCCGCAGGTGACGCGGCGCCATCTCGCCATCTCGGCCGTGCTGCTGGCCCTCGGCATCAGCGCGATGCATTTCGTCGGCATGGCGGCGCTGCGCATGCAGCCCGCCATCGTCTGGACGCCGTGGCTGGTGGTGATGTCGGTGCTGCTGGCCCTCGGCGCCGCAGCCGCCTCGCTGTGGATCGCCTTCCGGCTGCGGGACAGCGGCGAGCAGGCGTGGCGCACCCGCACCGTGGCGGCGCTGGTGATGGGACTGGCCATCGCGGGGATGCACTACACGGGCATGGCCGCGGCGAACTTCCCGGCCGGCAGCCGGTCGCTGGCGGTCAGCAGCGTCTTCGCGCTCACCGGCCTGGCGCTGCTGGTCATCGTGGGCACCGTGGCGGTGCTGGCCATCGCGCTGATCATGGCGGTGTTCGATGCGCGGCTCGAGATGCGCAACGACATCCTCGCCGCCACCGTGCGAGCATCCGACGAACGCCAGGCCCTGCTCACGCGCGAGCGGCTGGCACGCGCCGAGGTCGAGCGCCTCTCCGACCTCAAGGACCAGTTCCTGGCCACGCTGTCGCACGAGCTGCGCACCCCGCTGCACGCCATCCTCGGCTGGGTGCAGCTGCTGCACCTGAAGAAGGACGAGGCCTCGCTGCAGAAAGGGCTGCAGACCATCGAGCGCAACGCGCGGCTGCAGGCGCAACTGATCGACGACCTGCTGGACATGAGCCGCATCGTGGCCGGCAAGGTGCGCATCGAACCCTCGTGGGTCGACTTCGGGCAGGTGGTCGAGGCGGCCGTGGAAGCCACCCGCCCCGCCGCGTTCGCCAGGGGCATCGCGCTGGACGTGCGGGTCGCGCCAGGCACGGTGCGCGTCTGGGGCGACCCGAGCCGCCTGCAGCAGATCATGTGGAACCTGCTGACCAACGCCATCAAGTTCACGCCCGAAGGCGGGCAGGTGGGCGTCGAGGTCGAGACCCGCGCCGGCCAGGTGCTGGCGCGCATCACCGACACGGGCTCCGGCATCTCGCCGGAGTTCCTGCCCCACGTCTTCGACCGCTTCCGCCAGGCCGATGCCAGCACGACGCGGCGCCACGGCGGCCTGGGCCTGGGCCTCGCGATCGTGCGGCAACTGGTCGAGCTGCACGGCGGCACGGTGAAGGCCGAGAGCGCCGGGGAGGGCCGCGGCGCGACGTTCACGATCACGCTGCCGCTGCCACAGGCGCCCACCAGCACGGACCGGCCGGAGGGCACCGACACCGGTCCCGATTCCATCCACCCGGTCTGTCCCGTGCTGCCCGACCTGCAGGGCGTGGACGTGCTGGTGGTCGACGACGAGGCCGATGCGCGCCAGCTGCTCACCACCATCCTGCAGGAGTGCGGCGCGCACGTGCGCTCGGCCGAAGGCGCCGACGACGCGCTGCGGCAGGTGCGCGCCACCGTGCCCGACGTGCTGGTCAGCGACATCGGCATGCCCGACGTCGACGGCTTCGAGCTGATCCGGCGCCTGCGCGCCAGCACGGACCGGCGCCTGACGTCGCTGCCGGCCATCGCGCTCACGGCCTTCACGCGCGCCGAAGACCGGCGTCGCGCGCTGGAGGTCGGCTTCGACCGCTACCTGCGCAAGCCGGTCGACGCCGGCGAACTGGCCTCGATGGTGGCGGCCGTGCGGCGATAGGTCCGCCGGCCTAGGGCCACTCCGCATTCCCTGCGTCGCCGCGCGGCCTAGAGTGGGTCCGACCCTGGAGGCCCACGATGCGCTCGACCATGATGTCCCTGCCGCTCTCGCTGAACGACCTGCTGGAGCGCGCGGGGCGGCTGTTCGCCGGCAACGAGATCGTCTCGCGCCTGCCCGACAAGTCTCTGCGGCGGCATACGTACGGCGAGTTCCATCGGCGCACGCGCTCGCTCGCGGCGGCGCTGCAGGGCCTGGGGCTGCGCAAGGGCGACCGCGTGGCGACCCTGTGCTGGAACCACCACGCGCACCTGGAGTGCTACTTCGGCATCCCCGCCGCGGGCGGCGTGATGCACACGCTGAACCTGCGGCTCGCGCCCGACGAGATCGGTTGGATCGCGGGCCACGCGCAGGACCGGTTCCTGGTCGTCGACGACGTGCTGCTGCCGCTGTACGAGAAGTTCGCGCACCTGCATGCGTTCGAGCGCGTGATCGTCGTGCCCTTCGGCGGTCACGCCGTGCCGCCCCGGCACGCCGACTACGAGGCGCTGCTCGCGGGGGCCGACCCGGACGCCTTCGACTACGCGCCGCACGACGAGGACGATCCGGTGGCCATGTGCTACACGTCGGGCACCACGGGCCGCCCCAAGGGCGTCGTGTACTCGCACCGGTCCACGGTGCTGCACACGCTGGTCGCGAGCCTTGCCGACTTCTGGGGCCTGCGCGGCACCGACTGCGTGCTGCCGGTTACGCCGATGTTCCACGCCAACAGCTGGGGCATGCCGTACGGCGCGGTGATGCTGGGCGTGAAGCTGGTGTTCCCGGGGCCGCACCTGCATCCCGACGACCTGCTGGACCTGATCACCGCGGAGGCGCCGACGCTGGCCCTGGGCGTGCCGACGATCTGGATGTCGCTGATCCAGGCCTACGAGGCGGCGCAGGAGCCGGGCACGCCGAACCACGGCCGCTGGCGCCTGCCGCGCGGCATGCGCTCGCTGGTGGGCGGTGCCGCCGTGCCCGAATCGCTGATCCGCGCGTTCGACCGGCATGGCGTGTGGCTGATGCAGGGCTGGGGCATGACCGAGACCTCGCCGCTGTGCACGGTGTCGTACCAGCGGGCCGAACTGCGCGATGCGTCGGTCGACGAGCGTTACCGCCGCGCGGCGATGGCGGGCGTGCCCGTGCCGCTGGTGGACCTGCGCGTGCGCGGCGACACCGGCGACGACGAACCTTGGGATGGCAGGAGCGTCGGCGAGATCCAGGTGCGCGGTCCCTTCATCACCGGCAGCTACCACGAGGTGCCGGTGGAAGCGGAGAAGTTCACCGCCGACGGCTGGCTGCGCACCGGCGATGTCGCCAGCGTCGATCCGCTCGGCTTCGTGCGCATCACCGATCGCACCAAGGACCTGATCAAGTCGGGCGGCGAGTGGATCAGCAGCGTGGACCTGGAGAACGCCGTGATGGCGCACCCGGCCATCGCCGAAGCGGCGGTGATCGCGATCCCCGACGAAAAGTGGGGCGAACGTCCGCTCGCCTGCGTCGTGCGCAAGCCGGGGCAGCAGGTGGAACGGCAGGACCTCGATGCGCACCTGCTGCGGCACGGCTTCGCCAAGTGGCAGCTGCCGGACCGCTACGAATGGATCGACGCCGTGCCGCGCACGTCCACCGGCAAGTTCTGGAAGCTGAAGCTGCGCGAGCGCTACGCCGGCGCCGGCACGCAGAAGGCGCAGCAGCCACGCGCCTGACGCGCACCGCGGCCAGCGCGTTCAGCGCGCCTGCGCCACCACCTGCTGCAGCTGCGCGCGGCGGTGCGCGTACCACGCCAGCAGGCAGGTCTTGTCGCGGCACTTCGCCTCGCGCTGTTTCCACTCGGCGTCGTTCTGGCGCTTGAAGGCCGCCGGATTGCGGGCGGCGGCCCTGGCACGCGCGTGCAGGCGGCCCGTGTCGCGATCGAGCGCAGCCAGCTCGGCGTCGCCGCAGATCAGGCGCTCGGTGCGCGAACGCGCCCGGGCGCAATCGAAGCTGGGCCGGATCTCCGTGCGCGAGACGGGCGTCACGCCGGTGGTGGCGCGGGCGACGGGTTGAGACGCCGGACGGGGCTTGTTCTCGCTGCGGCGCTGTTCGACGGGCGGGCGCACAGGTGCCGGCGGCGTCGCCTGCATCGGCTCGACGGCTGCCGGTGCGGGTGTCGGCGACGCGGAGGGCGCATTCATTCCAGGCGGGGCCGTCACCGGCTGCACGTCGGGCGGCGTGGCGGGCTCGGCGGCCGCGGACGGCGCCGCGCCCATCGTCCGCGTGTCGCTCTGCGTGGTGCCGCTCGTGGCCAGCGTGTCGGACGGGCTGTCGCGGTTCCACTGCAGGCTGAGCGCCAGTGCGAAGAAGAACGCCACGTGCACCAGCAGCGCAGGCAACAGCCCGCGCCGCAAGGGCGACGGCTGCGTCGGCGGATCGAGGTTGAGGTTGGCGAGTTCCGGGTCCATCGCGGCGCGGTTCAATCAGCCAAGATAACGGCTCACCCCGCCTGGCGCGGACCCTGTTTGCACTCTGCCGCACAAGTGACGGTTGGTGGTGCCGTGCTGAGCCAGCCACTGCCCGGCTTGCGCGCGCTGCTCCCTACATGCACGCGCGGCGGCACCCGACGGCACGCGATGGCACGCTGGCTAGATTGGGCGCCAGAGCATGTCGCCCTGTCTTCGCCGTCTCGTGGTGCCCGCCTTCGCGGCCACGGCCGCGCTCGTCCCCCCTGCACTCGTGCTGGCACAGGACGCGGCCACGCTGCCGCCGGTGAACGTCACCGGCACGCAGCTGCGCGACCCGGTGGAGAAGTCGTACCGCCGGATGCTGCGCGGCATGGACCTGTTCGAACGCGAGCGCGCGGCGCTGGCGCCTGGGTCCTCGTTGCGCTTCCGGGTGCTGCAGCGCAAGCCCGGCGTGCGGCTGGACAATCTGGAGCTCGCGATCGTTGGCCGCGGTATCGACATCCCGATCGACGTCGCGCCCGATCGCACTTTCGTGCTGCCGCGCGATGCCAAGGCGGAGGCTACCGACGCGGTGGTCACGCCCAACCGCAAGGCGCTCACGATGACCTGGCGCGCCGACGTGCGCACGCCGGGACTGCCGCCGGACGCTCGGCGGCTGGGCGACCTGCGCCTCGAGTGCCGGGTGGGGCTGGAGGCCGGGCTGGTGTCCAACAGCCCGTCGTGGATCGTGCGGCTCTACGACGCGCTGGACACCACGCCGGCGTACTGCAGCCGCAAGAACAACGAGTACCTGTTCTTCGCCGATCGGCCGCTGTTCGGCGTGACGCTGGTCGCGGGCACGCGGCGCGAGTCGCTGCCCGTCGGGCGCCTGTGGGCCGGCGCGACGGATGACCCTGGCCTGCGCCAGGACCTGCCGTTCTGCGACTGCGAGATGCTGGTCGACCGCACCTACTTCGTGCCGCTCGCGGATGCGTCGTGGCCGCACGACACGCTGGTGCTGTTCGACTTCATGGACGACGGCCATGCGGCGCGCTGAGCGGGCCTTGTCCATCCTGCCTCTGCTGCTGGCCGGCTGTGCAGGGCCGCTGCTGTCGCGTCCCGACGGGCCGATGTTCCGCGACGGCCTCGCGCCGCAGGCTGCAGTGGAGGCGATCGTTCCCGGCCGCAGCACGCGCGCCGACGTCGCGGCGCGCCTTGGCGACGCCGATCGCGTGGCCTTCGACAGCGGCTACGAGGTCTGGGTCTACCGTTCGCATCCTGTGCACCAGGGCCAGCCCGAACTGGTGCTGCTCTTCGGCCCCGACGGCCTCGTGAGGAAGCTGCGGATCAAGGAGGCGCAACGCTGAGCCTGTGGGCTCTCGTCCGACAGACCAGCCGCACCGTGTCTCACCCGGATCTGCGCAGCATGGAACTTCGTCCCAGATCGCCGGCAAGGCAGTCTGTGGGCTCCTCGTCGCGGCATCCGTCGCGCCGGGTTTCGATAAAGGAGATCCTGATGAACAAGCTGATCCTCGCCCTCGCATGCTCCGCCGCCCTGGCCGCCTGCAGCTCCGGTCCGTCCGCCTCGGGCACCGCCAGCGGCTCTGCATCCGGCATGGGCGCCGCCGGCGGTTCCGCCTCCGGCTCGGTGAGCCCCTCTTCCTCCACCACGTCGCAATCGCGTCCGTCGGCGTCGGGCACGAGCAGCGGGTCGTCCACCATGGGTTCCAGCGGCGCTTCGACCTCGGGCTCGACCTACTCGCCGTCTTCGAGCTCCTCGTCGATGCCGTCGTCGTCCAGCTCGGGCACGCACTCGGGCATGGGCTCGAGCGGCAGTTCCACGACGACCTCGCCGTCGTCCAGCGGCTCGTCCCTGGGCACGTCGAGCAGCACTGGCACGAGCGGCTCGACCGGCGCGACGACCTCCGGTTCGTCCACGACGCGCTAAGCCTCGCCTCGATGTGTGCAGGGGCCCAGGCCGTTCGCGGCCTGGGCCCTTGTTGGTTGTGGAGGCACAACGGTGCCGCGTGAACAAAGTCGCGCGCCACCCTGCTGCTGAAACGCCCCGTGACAACCTTCACGAGGTCCGGGCAGGGCTTGCACAAGCCCGGCCGTATAAACCGCAGCACGACAACTCAGCAAGAGAACTGCACATGTCTGCTGTCATGCCCAACACCACTTCCTCCGCTGCGCCCTCGGGCGCCGCCGCCATCCCCAAGGCCGTCTGGGCCGCGATCGGCGTGCTGTGCATCGCGACCGCGGGCCTGGCCACGGCGCTGGTGATGCGCTCGACCGACAAGCCCGAGGCGCCCGTTGCCAGGCAGGCCTCGGCCCTGCCCATGATCGCGCCCGATGACGGCAAGCCCCCGGTCGCCAAGGTCCAGCCGGCCCAACCGCCGGCGCAGTCCGGCGGCAAGGCGCCGGTGCACACGGCCAAGGCGCCGGCACAACGTGCCCCCGCGCCGGTCGCCACGCATGCGGCTGCGGAGACCGCTCGTGCCATCTGCGCGACCTGCGGCGTCGTGGAGTCGGTGCAGGCCGTGCAGCAGAAGGGTGAAGGCAGCGGCCTCGGCGTGGCCGGTGGCGCGGTGGCCGGCGGCCTGCTGGGCCACCAGGTCGGCGGCGGCAACGGCAAGACCGCGATGACGGTGCTGGGCGCCGTCGGCGGTGCGTTCGCCGGCAACGAGATCGAGAAGCGCGCGCGCGCCACCACCGTCTACGACGTGAAGGTGCGCATGGAAGACGGCAGCGTGCGGACCATCCGCCGCAGCGAGCCGGTGAACGCCGGCACGAAGGTGCAGATCGAGGGCACGTCGCTGCGCGTCGCCAGCGCGGGCTGATCGCCGCCGCGGCTGCCGCGGCTCGCATCACAAACGGCCGGCACTTGCCGGCCGTTTGCTTTTCCGGTCGTCGACGGGCGCTACTGCGCCTGCGACACCATGTAGTCGACGGCCGCCTTCACGTCGGCGTCGGCGAGCGTGGTGTTGCCCCCCTTGGCGGGCATCGCGCCCTTCTTGCCCTGGAAGCCCTGGATCGCGTGCGAGTAGAGCGTGTCCTTGCCCTGCGCGATGCGCGGGCCCCAGTCGGCCTTGTCGCCGACCTTGGGCGCGCCCGCGACGCCCGCGCCATGGCAGGCGACGCAGGTCTGCGAGTACACGGCCTGGCCGTTGCCGCCCGCACCTGCCGATGCGGTGGCATTGGGGCCCGAGGCGCTGGCGCTCGACGAACCACCGGCGCCCGATGCGCTGGATGCGGCCTTGGTGGGCGCACCTGCCGCTGCGGTCTCGGTGCTCGGCGCGGGCGTCGCCGCCGAAGTCGACGCCGGCGCGGGTTCAGGTGCAGCCGCGGGTGTCGAGGCCGTGGCCGGTGCTGGCGTCGGTGCCGCGCTGCTGCTGGCACTGCCGCTGCTGCCGTTCTTGCCGCAGGCGGTCAGCGCAAAGGCGACGGCCAGGGCCAGGGGGATCGTGAGGTGTCGCATGGATGCTCCAGGTCGCGCAAAGACGCCATCGTGGTCCGGCGCGGCGGCCGCACGTGTAGGCCGCTCCTGACGATCCGCGTGTGCGGCCGGCGCGCTGCTGAGCCAGCGGAGGCGGGGGCGCGGAACTACGATGCGCTCTCGACTCCGGAGACCACGATGAGCGACAAGAGCATCCTCGAGCACATCACGGCGTTGGTCGACGAGGAGCATCGCCTCGTCGGGCAGGGCAAGGATCCCGAGCAGGACGCGCAGCGCCTGCGCCGCATCGGCGAGGAACTGGACCAGTGCTGGGACCTGCTGCGGCAGCGGCGCGCCAGGCGCGAGTTCGGCCGCGACCCCGACGAAGCCCAGCCGCGCGACATCGGCACCGTCGAAGGCTACGAAGGCTGAGCCTGGCTCAGTGCGCGCCGGCGCGCACCTCCCAGCTGTCCCGCGCCGTCCAGCGGCCGTAGAGCAGCAGGAACCCGCTGCCCGTGGTGGGCGCCAGGTCCAGCGAATCGGACGGCAGGTTGTCCGTCGTCCAACCCTGCGCGTCGACCTGCTGGGCGTCCGTGAGCGGCGCCCCGTTGCGGTCGACGTGCTGGGTCCAGAGAACCCGGCGCGAGAGCGTCCCGTCCCACCACATCGAATCCCAGGCGACCTCGAGGCTGCCGTCGGCGAGCGTCGTCACCCGGGGCGTGATCTGGCCGCTCTGGCCCGCCGCACTGGCTGCCAGTTGCCGGCGGGCGCGCGAGGTGCCGTCGGCATCGAACACCTCGAGGAACGCCGTCTGCGGCTGCCCGCTCGCACCCGTGGCCCAGGTGACGGCATAGCCGCCGTCGGGCAACGCGGCGATCGAGGGCGCGGTGATCGGCATGCTGCGTGCATCCAGGACCGTGGCCGCGCCGAGCGATTGCGCCTGCCCGTCGAAGAGGCTCAGGCGCAGTTCGCTGCTGTTGGTGCCCGAGGCGACCCAGGCGGTCGCTATGCGGCCGTCGGCCAGCAGGGCCATGCGCGCCTGGCCGGCCGAGTTGGGACTGTAGGAGCCGGTCTGGACGGACAGCTGGCTCTCCAGCCGCGTGGCCTGTCCCAGCGCGGTGCCGTCCGCGGCGAAGTGCTGCACCAGGCCGAGCGGCGCCGAGTACTTGCCGTCGTCCGTGTCGATGGCCAGCATGAACGTGCCGTCGGGCAGCGCCAGCGGCCGCGGCTGGAAGCTGTTGAAGCCGCTGCCCAGCTGCATCGTGCTTCCGATCTGCACGCCCTGGGCATCGAACATGGCGCCATGCGCATCGACCTCGTACGCAAACGGCGACAGGCGCCAGGTGACGAGGAACCTGCCGTCGGCGAACGCCGCCACCTGCGCGTAGTTGCCCTGTGCCGCGACCAGCTGCTCGGCACCGAGCGGCTGCCCCTGCGCATCGAAGCGCTGCATGCGGATCTCGGAGCCGCCGAACTCCATCGCGCGCGAATCCCACACGGCGACGTAGCCGCCATTCGCGAGGTGTGCGACAACGCCACCGGATTGGCTGCCCGCCGTGGTGGTGTTGACCTGGAAGTCGGTGCGCTGGAACGCGGCGGCCTTCGTGGTGCTGCTGGCCGCGGTCGGGCCCGAAGCGGTGCCCGTGCTCCCCGTGCTGCCCACGCTGCCTCCACCGGAGATCGGCGAACCTGCCGCGACGGGCGTTGCCGTCGACGCAGGCGGGGGTGCGGTTCCACCCGCGCTGGCACCGCCGGATGCATCGGTGGTGCCGCCACCTCCACCGCCGCCGCCTCCACAGGCCGCCAGGGCCGCGACGGCCAGCGCCACCGAAGATCGTCTCAGCGCTGCCAGGATAGTGGTGCGCGACTGTGGGCCCTGTGCCATGTACTGCTCCTTGACGTGGGAGTCCATGGTCCCGAGCGCAGCAGCGCCGGGCTGTCGGACGCGGTCACCGAACCTCCGCAGTGGCCCTAACGGGCCAGGGCGTGCAGTGGTTTTCGCGCCGGTTCGCGGCGGCCACGCAACTGGACAGGACGCGTGTGCGCGCTGGATCAGCGCGCGCCCTGCTCGCGCAGCGTGCGGGCCGTCTGCTTGCCCGCATCGAATTCCGCCCGCAAGCGCGCGAGCTCCGCGGGTTCGACCCGTTCGGGATTGCAGTAATCCAGCTTCCAGTCGGCCGACGCGCTCCAGCGCTGCGGCGACGTCCACGTCGTGCGCGGAGCGGTCGCTTCCTCCAGCAGTCGCAATGCCAGCTCCAGCGTCTCGCGTTGCGACGAAGGATCGTGCGGCTTGCCGGCGGCATTGCCCAGGGGAAAGTCCGAGAACAGCAGGCGCGGCACGCCCACGTGCTCCACGATGTCCTTCGCCGCGCCCAGGATCACGGTGGCGATGCCGGCGGCTTCGAGTTCTCGCGCGACCAGCGACACCGTCTGGTGGCACACCGGGCAGTTCGGCACCAGCACCACGGCATCGACACCGTCGTCGCGGCAGCGCTGCACGATCAGCGGCGCGTCGACCTCCAGCGTGTGGCGCTGGCTGCGGTTGGTGGGCGCGCCGTGGAATCGCGGCGCGAGGCGCAAGCGCCTTTCGCCGGCGAGGCGGCGCAGCAGCGGCAACGGGAACCAGCAGTTCGCGTCGTCCATGTTCGCGTGCCGGCGGTCGATCGCCACGTGCGAGATGCGCAGGTCGTGGTCGCGCGCGGTGTCGCCGGTGTAGGGCGCGTGGAACTTCGCGCCGGCGTTGTAGGGCGCCCCCGCCCCTTGCGGCCCCTTGTCGGGCTGGTAGGGCGCCGCGGTGGTGACCAGCGCCAGCACGCAGTCGGCCAGAGGCTTGCGCAGGCGCTGGAACGGGACTTCCTCGAAGTGCGCGTAGCGATACGGCGTGTCGTAGCCGAGCGCGCGGTACCAGTCGTGCGTGCGCTGGATGTAGGGAATGGGATCGTCATCCTGCATGGCGTTGTCGTCTCTCAAGAGCTGTCCCGGAAAGCCGCCGGCGTGGTCCCCATCCATTGCCGGAAGGCCCGCGCGAAGCTCTTCTCGTTGCGGAAGCCGACGGCGGCGGCGACCTGCTTCAGCGGTCTGTCCGTGCGCCACAGGAGCTCCCTGGCGCGTTCCATCCGCACCTCGTCCTTGAGCTGCTGCAGGCTCGCGCCTTCCTCCTTCAGCTGCCGGTGGAGCGTGCGCCCCGAGACGTGCAGCAACTGCGCCAGCGCTTCGGCGCTGTGGGCGCGCTCGGGATGCGCCGCCAGCGCCTGCCGCACCTGCGGCACCAGCAGCCGGTCGCGGCGGTACTGCAGCACGGTGATCGAGAGCGCGCGCTGCAGCATCTGCGCCAGGGCCTTCTCGTCGCGGCGCAGCGGCAGCTTCAGGTAGCGCGCGTCGAAGCGGATTTCGGCGTGCGGGGCGTCGAACTCCAGCGCGCCGGGGAACATGTGCGGGTAGGCGTCCGCATGGGGCGGCGCCGGGAACGGAAAGCGGGCGGCGAGCAGCGGGATCCGCGAGTCGACGTACCAGCAGGCCAGGCCGTGGATGTTGCGCAGGATGAAGGCCAGGCTCAGCTCGCGCACGTCGCGCGGCAAAGGACGCAGTTCCTCCAGCGCGATCGTCGCCACCTGGCCTGCGGATTGAAGCGTGAGCCGGACGTCGTCGGTCAGCAGGCCGTGGTGGCGGCACCAGCGCTTGAGCGCGACGCCGAGGTCGGGCGCGGTGAGCGAGGCGCGCGCCAGCATGCCGTAGCTGCCCCAGGGGAGGCGCCGGCCGAAGGCGGCGAGGCCTTCGTCGTCGAGCTCCTGCATCGCGGCGGCGGACAGCACCTCCATCTGGCGCGCCGTCATGCGGCCGCCGGCCTGGCCCAGCTGCGCTGGCGTGATCTGTGCCGCCCGCAGGGCCGCGTCGGGCGCCCGGCCGTGCCGCTTGTACGCCGCCGCGACCGCTCGGGCGAACGCCATTGGCGTGACGCTGGCGGGCGCGCGCGTGGGGGGCGGCTTGCGGGGCGCGGTCATGTCCGGGAGTGTGGCAGGATTTGCAACCCACCCGGCTGCCGCTGCGGTGCCGGATTGGCTAGGCTGCGGGCTGCACCCGAGGAGACCCATGCCAGTTCTGGAGAGCCAGCTCAATCCCCGCTCGGCGGAGTTCCAGGCCAACGCCGACGTGATGCGCGGCCTGGTGGACGACCTGCGCGCGCAGCTCGCCAAGGCCGCGGCCGGCGGCGGCGAGGCGGCGCGCGCCAAGCACACCGCGCGCGGCAAGCTGCTGCCGCGCGACCGCGTGCAGATGCTGCTGGATCCGGGCACGCCGTTCCTGGAACTGGCGCCGCTGGCGGCGCACGGCATGTACCACGGCGATGCGCCGTGCGCCGGCGTGATCGCCGGCATCGGGCGCGTGAGCGGGCGGGACGTCATGGTGGTCTGCAACGACGCGACGGTGAAGGGCGGCACCTACTACCCGATGACGGTGAAGAAGCACCTGCGGGCGCAGGAGGTCGCGATGCAGAACCGCCTGCCGTGCATCTACCTCGTCGACAGCGGCGGCGCCAACCTGCCGAACCAGGACGACGTGTTTCCCGATCGCGACCACTTCGGCCGCATCTTCTTCAACCAGGCGAACATGTCCGCGCAGGGCATCGCGCAGATCGCGGTGGTGATGGGCTCGTGCACCGCCGGGGGCGCGTACGTGCCGGCGATGAGCGACGAGACCATCATCGTGAAGAACCAGGGGACGATCTTCCTGGGCGGCCCGCCGCTGGTGAAGGCCGCCACCGGCGAGGTGGTGAGCGCCGAGGACCTGGGCGGCGGCGACGTGCACACGCGCCTCTCGGGCGTGGCCGACCACCTCGCGCAGAACGACATGCATGCGCTCGCGCTCGCACGCCAGGCCATCGCCAGCCTCAATCGCGAGAAGGTGGCGCCGGTGGAACTGCGCGAGCCGCGGCCGCCGAAGTACGACCCGCAGGAGCTGTGGGGCGTGGTGCCCACCGAGGTGCGCAAGCCCTACGACGTGCGGGAGGTCATCGCGCGCATCGTCGACGGCAGCGAGTTCCACGAATTCAAGGCGCGCTGGGGCGGCACGCCGGGCGGCTCGACGACCACGCTGGTGTGCGGCTTCGCGCACATCGAGGGCATGCCGGTGGGCATCATCGGCAACAACGGCATCCTGTACAGCGAGTCGGCGCAGAAGGGCGCGCACTTTATCGAGCTGTGCTGCCAGCGCAAGGTGCCGCTGGTGTTCCTGCAGAACATCACCGGCTTCATGGTCGGCAAGAAATACGAGACCGAGGGCATCGCGCGCCACGGCGCCAAGATGGTGACGGCGGTCGCCACGGCCAGCGTCCCGAAGTTCACGGTGATCATCGGCGGCAGCTTCGGTGCCGGCAACTACGGCATGTGCGGCCGTGCGTACTCGCCGCGCTTCCTCTGGATGTGGCCCAACGCGCGCATCTCCGTGATGGGCGGCGAGCAGGCAGCCAGCGTGCTGGCGACGGTGAAGCGCGACGGCATCGAAGGCAAGGGCGGCAGCTGGAGCGCCGAAGAAGAGGCCAAGTTCAAGCAGCCGCTGCTGGACCAGTTCGCGCACCAGTCGCACCCGTACTACGCCAGCGCGCGACTGTGGGACGACGGCGTGATCGACCCGGCCGACACGCGCCGCGTCCTGGCACTCGGGCTGTCGGCGGCGATGAATGCGCCGATCGGGGAGCCGAAGTTCGGGGTGTTCCGGATGTAGAGAGCACCTGTCATCCCCGCCTCCGCGGGGACGACACAAAGGGAAACCGCATGACCACCACGACCATCTACGACGCCCCCGAGCACGAGACCCTGCGCGACCAGGTCGCGCGCTTCCTCGCCCGCGAGGTGGACGGCAAGGCCGACGCGTGGGAGGAGCAGGGCTTCGTGCCGCGCGACGTGCTGCGCCGCATGGGCCAGGCCGGCCTCTTCGGGCTGATGTACGAATCGCAGTACGGCGGCGCCGAGGCGGACGCGCTGACCAACCTGGTGTTCGCCGAGGCGCTGTCGCAGTCGACGTACGCGGGCTTCATCATCACGGTGCTGGTGCACACCGACATGGCCAGCCCGCACCTGCACCACGCGGGCTCGCCGTCGCAGAAGGACAAGTATCTGCGCAAGGTGGTCGCCGGCGAGCTGATCACGGCGGTGGGCATCACCGAGGCCGGCGCGGGCAGCGATGTGGCGGGCATTCGGACCACGGCGAAGCGGGATGGGGATGAGTGGGTGCTGAACGGCACCAAGATGTTCATCACCAACGGCGTCCATGCCGACCTGTACTTCATCGCGGCGAAGACGGGACCTGGCAAGCGCGAGGTCTCGATGTTCATCGTCGAGAAGGGCACGCCGGGGTTCTCCGTCGGACGCGCGCTGAAGAAGACCGGCTGGCTCTCCAGCGACACCGCGGAACTCGTGCTGGACAACGTGCGCGTCCCCGCCGCCAACCTGCTGGGCGAGGAGGGCAAGGGCTTCTATTCGGTGATGAAGAACTTCCAGACCGAGCGCATCGCGCTGGCCGCCATGGCTGTCGGCCACTGCCAGCAGGCGCTGCGCCTCACGCTGGACTACGTGCGGCAGCGGCAGGCGTTCGGCGGTCCGTTGTGGAACCAGCAGACGATCCGGCAGCGCCTGTCGATGATGGATGCGAAGACGCGCGCTGCGCGTGCGTTCCTCTACCAGTGCGCCTGGCGCGTCACCCAGGGCCACGACATCGTGCAGGACGTGTCCATGCTCAAGGCACTCACCGGCGAGCTGGTCAACGAGGTGGTGCAGACCTGCCAGCAGTTCCACGGCGGCATGGGCTACATGCGCGAGACCCCGATCGAGCGCCTCTGGCGCGACGCCCGCATCCTGGCCATTGGTGGGGGCGCCACGGAAGTGATGCTGGAGGAGGTCGCCAAGCGCTATTGAGCGTGCGCCGGCGCAACCCTCCCACTACCATGGATCGCACCAACGACGAGGAGGGACCGATGTTCACGCTCATGAAATGGATGGTGGTCGGCACGGCGGCCCTGCTGCTCGCGGCTTGCTCGGGGACCATCCAGCGCGACACCAACGGTGGATCGCGACGCATCGCCGGCAGCCGGTACACGGCGGTCGACGTCGTGCTGACGGATGCCGCGCGCCAGCTGCAGGCCGACAACCCGCAGTTCAACGCCCGCGAGTTGGGTGAGTTCGTGCGGCGGCGGCTCGAGGCCAACAACCTGCTCGATGCGCAGGGCACGCACCGGGTGGAGATCACGATCGACAGCTTCCGCGTGCGGTCGGCGGCGGCGGCGGTCCTCCTGGGCATCATGGCCGGCACCGACCAGATCGATGGCTACGTGCGCGTGTTCGACGCGCGGGGCCGCCAGGTGCATGGCTACAAGGTTGCGGCCTCGTACGGCCTGGGCGGCTGGGGCGGCGGGCAGGACGGCATGCGCATGAACTGGCTCTACGACCGCTTCTCCGAGCTCACCGTGGCCGAGCTTGCCGGCACCACGGATCCGACCATGCTGGCCAAGCGCGCACCGGGTACCGGCGGCAACACGGTCGCTACTTCGCTGCGGCCGGCCTCGCCGCCGCCAGTCCAGCCGGCCACCCAGGTGGCGGCCTCCTTGCGGCCTCCAGTGCCGGTGGCACCTACGCAGCCGGCCCAGCCTGGAGCGCCGACCTCCACAGTTCCTGCAGCGGGCGTGCACGCGATCGCGAGTGGCTTCGCCGCCATCGACGACGTGGACGCCGTTCCCTACCTGAGCGAGCGCGGGCGCAAGGTTTACCAGGAGTGGCTGAAGTACCCGCTGCCGCGCGCCTTTGCCATCGCCCCGAACGGCTATTTCTGGCAGACGGCCACGACGCGCCCGAAGGATCCCGACATGCCGGTCGATCCGGGCGAGCGCGCGCTGTTGGGATGTGAGCGCGCGGCCAAGCGACCCTGCAAGCTGTACGCCGTGAACAACTCGGTCGTCTGGGTGAAGGAACCCAGCCCGCTGGCCCGTGATCTCGACCCGGGCATGTCGCCTGCCAGCGCCGTCACGCAACCCTGAGGCTCGTCCCATGAAGCACCTCCTCCTCGACACCCATGCCGGCGTGACCACCGTCACGTTGAATCGTCCCGACGTGCGCAACGCGTTCAACGACGAGGTCATCGCCGAATTGACGGCGGTGTTCCTGGAGCTCGGCAAGCGGCCGGAGGTGCGCTGTGTCGTGCTGGCCGCCAATGGTCCGGCGTTCTGCGCCGGCGCCGACCTGAACTGGATGAAGCGCATGGCCGGCTACACGCGCGAGGAGAACCTCGCCGATGCCGCGGGGCTCGCGCGCATGCTGGAGGTGATCGACACCTGCCCGCAGCCCACCATCGCGCGCGTGCAGGGCGACGTCTATGCCGGCGGCACGGGGCTGGTCGCCGCCTGCGACATCGCCGTCGCGGTGGACAGCGCGCAGTTCTGCCTCAGCGAGACGCGGCTGGGCCTGATCCCGGCGACCATCAGCCCCTACGTGGTCCGCGCGATGGGCACGCGCGCGGCGCACCGCTGGTTCCTCACCGCCGAGCGCTTCCCCGCCTCGGAGGCGCACCGCATCGGCTTCGTCCACGAGGTCGTGCCGCAGGCCGAGCTCGACGCGAAGGTGCACGAGATCGCCACCGCGCTGGTCAACGCCGGCCCGAACGCCGTGAAGGCCTGCAAGCAGCTGGTGCACGACGTGGCCGGCCATGAGATCACCCCGGGCCTCATCCGCCGCACCGTGGAAGGCATCGCCGACATCCGCGCCAGCGACGAGGGGCGCGAGGGCGTCCGCTCGTTCCTGGAGAAGCGCAAGCCGAACTGGCTGCTGCCCGGCTGATCCAAGCGCCATGGACAACATCCCCACCCTCATGCAACCGCCGCAGCTGCTGGCGCTGGCCGCCGCGCTCGGCTGGGCGAGCGGCTTCCGGCTGTACGCGGCCGTGTTCCTCACCGACCTGGCGGGCTACCTCGGCTGGATCGACCTGCCTTCGGGCCTGCAGATCCTGCAGCACCCGGGCGTGCTGGCCGCCAGCGGCTTCATGGTGTTCGTCGAGTTCTTCGCCGACAAGATCCCGCTGGTGGATTCGGTGTGGGATGCGGTGCACACCTTCATCCGCATCCCGGCCGGCGCGGCGCTCGCCGCCGGCGCGCTGGGCGCCAACGATGCGGCCATGGGCTGGATCGCGGCGCTGGTGGGCGGCAGCCTTGCCGCCACCAGCCATGCCACCAAGATGACGGCGCGCGCCGCGGCCAACACATCGCCCGAGCCGTTCTCCAACTGGTCGATGTCGCTGTTCGAGGACGGCTTCGTCGTCTTCCTGCTGTGGCTGTCGGCCACGCATCCGGCCATCTTCACCATCGTGCTCGTCGTGAGCGTGGTGCTCGCGATCGTGCTGCTGGTGGTGCTGGTCAAGTTCCTCAAGACCGTGGTGCGCGGCGTGCGCGAATTGATGGCGGGGCGCCGGCTGCCGCGGGAGATCTAGAAGCATGTTCAAGAAGATCCTGATTGCGAATCGCGGGGAGATCGCCTGCAGAGTGGCGGCCACGGCGAAACGGCTTGCCATCCGAACGGTCGCCGTCTACTCCGATGCGGATGCGAACGCCAAGCACGTCGCCGCCTGCGACGAAGCCGTGCACATCGGCGGCAGCGCCCCCAAGGACAGCTACCTGCGCTGGGACCGCATCATCGCGGCCGCCAAGGCGACGGGCGCGCAGGCCATCCATCCTGGCTACGGCTTCCTGAGCGAGAACGAGGAGTTCGCGCAGGCCTGCGCCGATGCGGGCCTGGTGTTCATCGGGCCGCCCGCCTCGGCGATCCAGGCGATGGGTCTGAAGGCCGAGTCCAAGCGGCTGATGGAGCAGGCCGCGTGCCGCTGGTGCCGGGCTACCACGGCGCCCAGCAGGAACCCGCGCTGCTGCGCAAGGAGGCCGACCGCATCGGCTACCCGGTGCTGATCAAGGCCAGTGCCGGCGGCGGCGGCAAGGGCATGCGCGCGGTGGAGAAGTCCGAGGACTTCGATGCCGCGCTGGCCTCGTGCAAGCGCGAGGCGAAGAACAGCTTCGGCGACGACGCGGTGCTGGTCGAGAAGTACGTGCAGCGGCCGCGGCACATCGAGATCCAGGTGTTCGGCGACACGCACGGCAACTACGTCTGGCTGTTCGAGCGCGATTGCTCCGTGCAGCGGCGGCACCAGAAGGTGCTGGAAGAAGCGCCGGCGCCGGGACTGTCGCAGGCCATGCGCCAGCGCATGGGCGAAGCGGCCGTGGCCGCGGCGCGTGCGGTGAACTACGTCGGCGCGGGCACGGTGGAATTCATCGTGGAGCAGCGCGGCAGGGGCGAGATGGACTTCTTCTTCATGGAGATGAACACGCGCCTGCAGGTCGAGCATCCGGTGACCGAAGCCATCACCGGCCTCGATCTCGTCGAGTGGCAACTGCGTGTCGCGTCCGGCGAACCGCTGCCGCTGAAGCAGGACCAGCTGCGCATCCACGGCCATGCGATCGAGGCGCGCATCTGCGCCGAGACGCCCGACAACAACTTCCTGCCGGCTACCGGCCGCATGGACGTCGCGCGCTGGCCTGCGCACGTCGCCTTCCGTCGCAGCGAGGAGGGCGCAGCGGACGCCGCGCCGGTGCGCATCGACGCCGGCGTGCGCCAGGGCGATGCGATCTCGCCGTTCTACGACTCCATGATCGCCAAGCTGATCGTGCATGGCGCCACCCGCGAGCAGGCGCTGGCGCGGCTCGACGAGGCGCTGGCGCAGACCCACATCGTGGGTGTCGCCACCAACGTGCAGTTCCTGCGCCACGTGGTGCAGAGCCGCTCGTTCGCGCAGGCCGATCTCGACACCGCGCTGATCCCGCGCGAGCAGGCGGCGTTGTTCCACCAGGAGAAGGTGGGACTCCCGCTGGCCGCTGCCGCCGCAGTCGTGCGCATGCTGCTGGAAGAACGCCGCGAGGAGCGTGCAGATCCGTTCAGCCGCAGCGATGGCTGGCGCGCCTATGGCGTGGCCACGCGCCGCTTCGCGTTCGAGTTCGGCGGCGCCACCGAGCAGGCCGAGCTGCGCTACCTGCACGACGGCTCGCTGCAGATGTCGGTCGGCGAGACGTCCGGTCCGCTGGTGTTCGCGCCGCGCGGCGATGCCATCGACCTGCAGTTCGCCGGGCAACGCACGCTCGCTCGCGTCGATGCCACCGGCGAGACCGACCACGTGTTCACGCCGCAGGGCGCCACTCGCATCGTCGCGATCGACCTGCTGGCGCACGCCGGCGAGGGCGACAGCCAAGGTGGCCGCCTCACCGCGCCCATGCCGGGCAAGGTGGTGTCGTTCGCGGTGAAGGCGGGCGACGCGGTGAAGAAGGGCCAGGCCCTGGCCGTGATGGAGGCGATGAAGATGGAACACACCATCGCCGCGCCGGCCGACGGCACCATCGCCGAGCTGCTGTACGCGCCCGGGGACCAGGTGGCCGAGGGGGCGGAGCTGCTGAAACTGGCGGCTGGATAGAAGGCGGACAGCCGAACGCAAAAGACTCAAAAGACGCAAAAGGCGCAAAAGGCGCAAAAGACGCGAAAGATATTCAAGGTTTTCTTTTGCGTTTTTCGCGTTCCTTTCGCGTCTTTTGCGTTCGGCTGTTCCTGGGGCCTCCGCCACAATCCCGCCATGCGCATCTACTACTACGCCCAAGGCACCAAGGCCGCTCCCTGGATCGAGCTCCTGCGTGCGGCCTTGCCCGGCGCGGAGGTCGCCGAGTGGGCGCCCGGCGCGCCGCCGGCCGACTACGTCGTCGTCTGGGCGCCGCCGCAGCAGCTGTTCGACGAGCAGCCGCGGCTCAAGGCGATCTTCAACACCGGCGCCGGCGTGGATGCGCTGCTGAAGTTGCGGTTGCCGCCGCAGGCGAAGCTGGTGCGCCTCGACGATGCCGGCATGTCGGTGCAGATGGCCGAGTACGTCTGCCAGGCCGCGATCCGCCACCTGCGCGAGTTCGACGCCTACGAGCAGGCGACGCGCCAGGGCCAGTGGACCTTCCGCAAGCCGCGCAGCCGCGAGGACTACCCGGTCGGCGTGATGGGCCTGGGCGTGCTGGGCACGCGCGTGGCGCAGGCGCTGCGGCAGTTCGAGTTCCCGGTGCGCGGCTGGAGCCGCTCGCCGAGGCAGGTCGATGGCGTGCAGTGCCATGCGGGCGAGGACCAGTTCGATGCGTTCCTCGCCGCCAGCCGCATCCTGGTGTGCCTGCTGCCGCTGACGCCGCAGACCGAAGGCATCCTCAACCGGCGCACGCTGGGACGGCTGCAGCCCGGCGGCTATCTCATCAACGTCGCGCGCGGCGGCCATCTCGTCGAGGACGACCTGCTGCCGCTGCTGGAAAGCGGCCAGCTCGCGGGCGCCATGCTCGATGTCCTGCGGCAGGAGCCGCCGCCGGCCGAGCACCCGTACTGGGGCCACCCGAAGATCGTCCTCACGCCGCACACCTCGGCCCGTACCGACCGCGAGGCCAGCGTGGCCCAGATCGCCGGCAAGATCCGCGCGCTCGAACGCGGAGAGCCGGTGCCCGGCGTGGTCGACCTGAAGCGCGGATACTGAACACACGCAAGCGGAGAACCACATGCAACTGCCATCCAGGGTCAAGCTCGTCGACGTCGGTCCGCGCGACGGCCTGCAGAACGAGAAGGGCCACGTGCCCGCCGAGATCAAGATCGGCCTCGTGCATCGCCTGCAGGACGCGGGCCTCACCGAGATCGAGGTCACCAGCTTCGTGTCGCCCAAGTGGGTGCCGCAGATGGCCGACGCCGCGGAGGTGATGGCGGGCATCCACCGCAAGCCGGGCGTGCGCTATTCGGTGCTGACGCCGAACATGAAGGGCTTCGAGGCCGCGGTCGCCAGCAGGCCCGACGAGATCGTGGTGTTCGGCGCCGCCAGCGAGGCCTTCAGCCAGAAGAACATCAACTGCTCGATCGCCGAGAGCATCGAGCGCTTCGCGCCCGTGGTGGAAGCGGCCAAGGCCAAGGGCATCGCCACGCGCGGCGCGATCTCGTGCGCCGTGGGCTGCCCGTACGAAGGCGAGGTCGCGCCCGAGCGGGTCGAGATGGTGGCGCGGCTGATGAAGCAGATCGGCGTGCAGCACATCGGCGTGGCCGACACCATCGGCGTCGGCACGCCGCGCAAGGTGCAGGCCGCGATGGAGGCGGCGCTGAAGCACTACGACATCGACTGCGTCTCGGGCCACTTCCACGACACCTACGGCCAGGCGCTGGGCAACACGCTCGCCAGCCTGGAGATGGGCATCTGGCAATACGACACCTCGTCGGCCGGACTGGGCGGCTGCCCGTATGCCAAGGGCGCGACCGGCAACGTGGCGACGGAAGACGTTGTCTACATGCTGCACGGCATGGGCATCGCCACCGGCATCGACCTGGACAAGCTGATCGACGCCGGCAAGTACATCAGCGACTTCCTGCAGCGCAAGCCGAACTCGCGCGCGAGCACGGCGATCCTGAACAAGAGGGCAGGGTGAGCCGGGAAGGTGTCATTGCGGGCTTGACCCGCAATCCAGCGGCGGGGCTGGTTCGAGCGCCGCACTGGATCCCGGCCTTCGCCGGGATGACAGGACTGGTGCGGCCGTCCGGGGAAGCTGGCCATGTGCGGCGCTGAACTCACCTCGCTGCCCGAAGGCGTGCAGCGCGTCGCGCGCGTGCTGCAGGACCTCGGCCATCCGCATGCGCCGGTGATGCTCGACGACGCCGCGCGCACCGCGCAGCAGGCGGCAGATGCGCTCGGCATCGCGGTCGGGCAGATCGCCAAGAGCATCATCTTCCGTCGCAAGGCCGACGATGCCGCGGTACTGGTGATCACCTCGGGCGATCGGCGCGTCGACGAGAAGAAGGTCAATGCCATCGTGGGCAGGACCGGCCGCGCCGATGCCGATTTCGTGAAGGCGCGCACCGGCTACACGATCGGTGGCGTCGCGCCTGTGGGGCACCTGCAGCCGCCGGTGACACTGATCGACCGCGAGCTGTTCCGCTTCGAGGAGATCTGGGCGGCGGCGGGACATCCGCATGGCGTGTTCAGGCTGCGGCCGCACGACCTGGAGCGGCTCACGGGCGGCGCCCCGGTCGCCGACGTCGCGCAGGAGCCCGCTGCATGATCGCGGCCGCCTGGCACGTGCAAGCGATGGTGCCCGAGGTGGCTGCGCTCGGACCGGGCGAGCCGGTGCCATCCCCGTGCAACAACGTCTGCCGGATGGATCCGTGCAGCGGGTTCTGCGAAGGGTGCCTGCGCACGATCGAGGAAGTGACCGCGTGGGGCTCGCTGGATGATGCGCGGCGGCGCGAGGTCTGGCAGCGGTTGGAAGAACGGGCCGCTGCCCTCACCCCGACCCTCTCCCGCGGGGAGAGGGAGTAAGACCGAGCCCGGCCTGGAGCGTCACCCATGAAGCCCATCACCTTCTACCTCGACTTCGTGTCGCCTTACGCGTACCTCGCGTTCGAGCAGCTGCCGCAGGCGCTGCAGGGCCTGAGCTATGCGGTGGACTACCGGCCCATCCTGTTCGCCGGATTGCTGAAGCACCATGGACAGCTCGGGCCGGCCGAGATTCCCGGCAAGCGCGAGTGGACCTACCGCCAGGTGCTGTGGCAGGCGCACGTGCACGGCATCCCGATGCAGATGCCGGCGGCGCATCCCTTCAATCCGCTCGGCCTGCTGCGGCTGGCGCTGGCCTGCGGCCCGAACCGCCACGTGTGCGAGGTCCTGTTCCGGCACGTGTGGCGCGGAGGCGCCGACGCGGCCGATGCCACGCGCCTGCAAGCCCTGCAGCAGCAGCTGGCGCCAGCGCGCGATCCCGCATCGGACGACGTGAAGGACGCCTTGAAGGCCGCAACGGCGGACGCGATCGCGAGGGGCCTGTTCGGCGTGCCCACCTTCGCGGTCGACGACAAGCTGTTCTGGGGCTTCGATGCCCTGCCCATGCTGCGCGCCTACCTGCAGGGCGACGCCTGGTTCGACACGCACTGGGACGCGGCCGCGCAGGCTGCGGCCGGCGCCGTGCGGCCTGCACGCGGCTGAGCTGGCGGCACTGCCGCCGAGCCGGCGCCCTCGTTCGCGACCCACTTCTCCTCGCATCGTGAAATGACGAATTCGGGTTTGCCCTGAATTCGTCAGTCTGCGTTGGATTCGCGCAAGCGCGCGGTCAGAGGCGGCTCGAACAATGGCCGGAGGTGCCCATGTCGGGCCACCGCAAGGAGACACGCGCATGGCAACAGCAACTGCTGCAGCAGGGGCCGTCAACCGGCCGATGACTGGCGAAGAGAAGAAGGTGATCTTCGCGTCCTCGCTCGGGACGGTGTTCGAGTGGTACGACTTCTACCTGTACGGGTCGCTCGCGCCGATCATCGCGACGCAGTTCTTCGCCGGGCTGGACCCGACCTCGGCGTACATCTTTGCGCTGCTGGCGTTCGCCGCCGGCTTCCTGGTGCGCCCGTTCGGCGCCATCGTGTTCGGCCGCCTCGGCGACATGATCGGCCGCAAGTACACCTTCCTGGTCACCATCCTGATCATGGGCGCGTCGACCTTCATCGTCGGCCTGTTGCCCGGCTATGCCTCGATCGGCGTCGCCGCACCGGTCATCCTGATCGGCCTGCGGCTGCTGCAGGGCCTGGCCCTCGGCGGCGAGTACGGCGGGGCCGCGACCTACGTCGCCGAGCACGCGCCGCACGACAAGCGGGGTGCGTACACCTCCTGGATCCAGACCACCGCGACGCTGGGCCTGTTCCTGTCGCTGCTGGTGATCCTGGGCGTGCGCGAGTGGATGGCGCCCAAGGACTTCGCCGACTGGGGCTGGCGCATCCCGTTCCTGGTCTCGCTGCTGCTGCTGGCCATCTCGGTGTGGATCCGGCTGTCGCTCAACGAGTCGCCCGCGTTCAGGCGGATGAAGGCCGAAGGCAAGACCTCCAAGGCGCCGCTGAAGGAATCGTTCGGCGAGTGGAAGAACCTGAAGATCGTCATCCTGGCGCTGCTGGGCCTGACTGCCGGCCAGGCCGTGGTCTGGTACACGGGGCAGTTCCAGGCCCTGTTCTTCATGACCACCGTGGCCAAGGTCGACGCGACCACCGCCAACCTGCTGATCGCCGGCTCGCTGGCCATCGGCACGCCGTTCTTCATCGTGTTCGGCGCGCTCTCGGACAAGATCGGCCGCAAGCCGATCATCATGGCGGGGTGCCTGCTCGCGGCGCTGACCTACTTCTTCGTCTTCCCCAAGCTGCTGCAGGCCGCCAACCCGGGGCTCTATGAAGCGCAGCAGAAGGCGCACGTGTCGGTCACGGCCGACCCGGCCCAGTGCTCGTTCCAGGGCAGCCCGATCGCGCGCGAGATCGACTTCCTGAGCTCGTGCGACATCGCCAAGCGTGCCCTCGCGCAGTCGTACATCCCGTACGAGAACGTCAAGGGCGCCGCCGGCGCCCCGGCGACGATCACCATCGCCGACAAGACCTTCACCGCGCCCACCGGCTCGCTGAACGCGGCGAAGAACGGCTTCGCACCCGACGCCAAGAAGGCCATCGACGACTTCCGCAAGCAGGTCGCCGACAGTGCCAAGGCCAACGGCCTGACGCAGCCGGCCGACAAGGCCAAGATGCAGACCGGCACGGTGCTGGCCATCCTGGTGTACCTGGTGATCCTGGTGACCATGGTGTACGGCCCGATCGCGGCGATGCTGGTGGAACTGTTCCCGACCCGCATCCGCTACACCTCGATGAGCCTGCCGTACCACATCGGCAACGGCTGGTTCGGCGGCCTGCTGCCCACCACCTGGTTCGCGATGGTGGCGGCCACGGGCGACATCTACTACGGCCTCTGGTACCCGGTCATCGTGGCGGCGGCGACGTTCGTCATCGGCATGCTGTTCGTGCGCGAGACCAAGGACGTGGACATCTACGCCCACGACTGACGCCGGCGACGGCTCGTTCGGGCAAAGCCCGCGGCCCGTGCCGCGGGCTTTTTCGTTTCCACACCCCATCCGGCCTGCGAAGGAAGTCGCACTTCGTCCGCCCGCGCACCGCCGAAACCGGAAGGAATGCCGCAAGACCTTGCGCGCTCCTGCCGCGCTGCACCTCCCTAGAATCTTCGGCCTCCTCCAGAAAGAACCAGCCGAATGACCCAGGGACTGATCCGCATCCGCGGCGCCAGGCAGCACAACCTCAAGAACCTCGACCTCGACCTGCGCACCGGCGAGCTGACGGTGGTGACCGGCCCCAGCGGCTCGGGCAAGTCCAGCTTGGTGTTCGACACGCTGTACGCCGAGGGGCAGCGGCGCTACGTCGAGACCTTCTCCGCCTATGCGCGGCAGTTCCTCGACCGCATGGACAAGCCGGCGGTGGACCGCGTCGATGGCGTGCCGCCCGCGATCGCGATCGACCAGACCAACCCGGTGCGGTCGTCGCGCTCCACGGTCGGGACGATGACCGAGCTGAACGACCACCTGAAGCTGCTGTTCGCCCGCGCCACCGAACTGTTCGACCGCAAGACCGGGCACCGCGTGCGCCACGACACGCCGGAGACGGTGTATGCGGAACTGATGGCGCGGACGAAGGAGAGCGATCCGCGCCTCGTCGTGACCTTTCCGGTCGAACTGCCCGCAAGCACCACGCCCGAGGAAGTGGAGCAGTGGCTCGCGGCCAGCGGCTTCACGCGCGTGCAGGCCGAACGCGAAGTGGCCACGCCCACCGGTCCGCGCAAGGTGCTCGACGTGGTGGCCGATCGCTTCCGCATCCAGGGCGTGGAGAAGGTGCGTGCGATCGAGGCGATCGAGACCGCGCTGAAGCGCGGGGCGGGACGCATGGCGGTGTATGCCGCGACGAGCGAGACCGACAGCGAGGTCTGGAAGTTCTCCACCGGCCTGCACTGCCCCGACAGCGACATCCGCTACGCCGACCCGATCCCGTCGGCGTTCTCGTTCAACTCCGCGGTCGGCGCTTGCGAGGTGTGCCGCGGCTTCGGGCGCGTGATCGGCGTCGACTACGGGCTGGTGATCCCGAACGACAAGCTCACGCTGCGCGCTGGCGCCATCAAGACCATCCAGACGCCCGCGTGGTCCGAAGCGCAGGACGACCTGATGCGGCATGCGGAAGCCGCGGGCATCCCGCGCGACACGGCCTGGTCCAAGCTCACGAAGGAGCAGAAGGACTGGGTGATCCATGGCACGCCCAACTACAAGGAGGGCAACTGGAACAAGCAGTGGTACGGCATCAAGCGCTTCTTCGAGTACCTCGAGAGCAAGGCCTACAAGATGCATATCCGCGTGCTGCTGTCCAAGTACCGCAGCTACACGCCGTGCGAGGCGTGCGGCGGCGCGCGGCTGAAGCTGGAGAGCCTGCTGTGGCGCCTGGGCAGCAAGGAGGACGCGGACGCGGTGCTGGCGCCGGGCAAGCGCTTCATGCCGGTGGGCGTGGCGTGGTCGCGGGAGCAGCTGGAAGCGCTGCCCGGGTTGTGTTTGCACGACCTCATGCTTCTTCCGATCGACAAGCTCCGGACGTTCTTCGCGCGGCTGGAGCCGCGCGCCGGCGATCAGGCGGGTGAAGGCGAGCATGCGGCGCTGAAACTCCTGTTCGAGGAGATCACCACCCGCCTCCGGTACCTCGTCGACGTCGGCATCGGCTACCTCACGCTCGATCGCCAGAGCCGCACCCTGTCTGGCGGCGAGGTGCAGCGCATCAACCTCACGACCGCGCTCGGCACCTCGCTGGTCAACACGCTGTTCGTGCTCGACGAGCCCAGCATCGGCCTGCACCCGCGTGACATCCACCGCATCACCGAGGCGATGAAGCGCCTGCGCGATGCGGGCAACACGCTCGTCGTCGTGGAGCACGACCCGGCCGTGATGCTCGCCGCCGACCGCATGATCGACATGGGTCCGGGCCCGGGCGAGAAGGGCGGCAGCATCGTGTTCGACGGCACCACGCGCGACCTGCGCAGTGCCGACACGTTGACCGGCGCCTACCTGGGCGGCCGCAAGCACGTGGGCATGGGGTTCAGGCGCCCGGTCACCGACGCCACGCCGCGCCTGATCCTCGAAGGCGCCTGCGAGCACAACCTGAAGAACCTGTCGGTGGAATTCCCGCTGCAGCGGTTGGTGGTCGTGACGGGCGTGTCCGGCTCGGGCAAGTCCAGCCTGGTGCAGGACATCCTGGCGCCCGCGCTGCTGCGGCATTTCGGCCGCGCCACCGAAACGCCCGGCCACCACGAGCGGCTGCTTGGCGCCGACCACCTCGGCGACGTCGTGTTCGTCGACCAGTCGCCGATCGGCAAGACCGCGCGCTCCAACCCGGTGAGCTACGTCGGCGCGTGGGACGCGATCCGCGAGATCTTCGCCACCAGCGCGCTCTCGCGGCAGCGCGGGTACACCGGCGCGAAGTTCAGCTTCAACAGCGGCGATGGCCGCTGCCCCACCTGCGGCGGCTCGGGCTTCGAGCACGTGGAGATGCAGTTCCTCTCCGACGTCTACCTGCGCTGCCCGGATTGCGACGGCAAGCGCTACCGGCCCGAGATCCTGGAGGTCACGATCGAGCGGCAGCCGATCGGCGCCGTGCAGCCGCGCGTGCTGAACGTGGCCGACGTGCTGGAGCTCACGGTGAGCGAAGCCGCGCAGCTGTTCGCGAACGACCGCGAGGTGATCCGCGCGCTGCAGCCGATCGTGGACGTCGGCCTCGAGTACGTGAAGCTGGGCCAGCCCGTGCCCACGCTGTCGGGCGGCGAGTCGCAGCGGCTGAAGCTCGCCGGCTTCCTGGCCGACGCGGCGAAGTCGTCGTCGAACTCGCGCCAGGGCCTGGCCACCAAGGGCACGCTGTTCCTGTTCGACGAGCCGACGACCGGCCTGCACTTCGACGACATCGCCAAGCTGATGCGCGCGCTGCGCAAGCTGCTGGAGGCGGGGCATTCGCTGGTGGTGATCGAGCACAACCTCGACGTGATCCGCGCCGCCGACTGGCTGATCGATCTTGGTCCCGAAGGCGGCGATGCAGGTGGCCTGCTGATCGCCGAAGGGCCGCCGGACGTGGTGAAGGAGCATCCGAGTTCGCACACCGCCAAGGCGCTGCGCGACTACGACGGCACGCTGGGCGTCGGCGAGCCCATGCCCACCGGGTTCGAGGAGGGCGGCGAGGGGCCGCGCGCGCGGCGCCAGTCGGGCCCGCCCGCGATCCAGATCGTCAACGCGCACGAGCACAACCTGAAGAACCTGTCGGTCGACATCCCGCACAACAAGTTCAGCGTGATCACCGGCGTGTCGGGCTCGGGCAAATCGACGTTGGCGTTCGACATCCTGTTCAACGAAGGGCAGCGGCGCTACCTGGAATCGCTCAACGCGTATGCGCGCAGCATCGTGCAGCCGGCGGGCCGGCCCGAGGTCGATGCCGTGTATGGCATCCCGCCGACGGTGGCCATCGAGCAGCGCCTGTCGCGCGGTGGCCGCAAGTCCACGGTGGGCACCACCACCGAGGTGTGGCACTTCCTGCGCCTGCTGTACGTCAAGCTGGGCGTGCAGCACTGCGTGAAGGACGGCGCCGAGGTCAAGCCGCAGACGCCCGACAGCATCGCGGCACAGATCCTGAAGCGCTACCGCGGCCAGCACGTGGGCCTGCTCGCGCCGCTGGTGGTGAATCGCAAGGGCGTCTACACCGAGCTGGCCGACTGGGCGCGGCCGCGCGGCTACACGCACCTGCGCGTGGACGGCAACTTCCTGCCGACGCAGGGCTTCCCGCGCATCGACCGCTTCAAGGAACACACGATCGAGCTGCCGGTGTGCGACCTCGACGTCACGCCGGCCAATGAAGACCTGCTGCGCCGCAAGCTGGCCGAGGCACTGGAGCACGGCAAGGGCGTGCTGCACGTGCTGGCGCCGCTGGACGAACTGCGCCGCGCGTTCGCCGACGGCCACGACAAGCACCACCACATCGGCGAGCTCGAGGTGTTCTCCACGCGGCGCGCCTGTCCGGTGTGCAGCACCAGCTATGCCGAACTCGATCCGCGCCTGTTCTCCTACAACAGCAAGCACGGCTGGTGCCCCGATTGCGTGGGCACCGGCGTCAAGCTCACGCGTGAGCAGCGCAAGGCGTTCGACGACACCGTGCAGGCCGACGACGCCAAGGGCCGCGAGCAGACCTTCGGCGAGCCGGAGGTCGAGGACGTCGCCGACGAGGTGTGTCCGCGCTGCGAGGGCACGCGCCTGAACGAACAGGCGCGCGCGGTGAAGTTCGCCAACCTCGGCATCGACGAGATCGCCTCGCTGTCGGTGAGCGACGTGCGGCGCTGGATCGAACGGCTGCAGGCGCAGGGCGGCCTCAGCCAGCGCGAGCAGGGCATCGCGCGCGACCTGATCCCGGAGATCCGCAGCCGGCTCGAGTTCCTGGAGGAAGTGGGGCTGGGCTACCTGACGCTCGATCGCGGCGCACCGACGCTGTCGGGCGGCGAGGCGCAGCGCATCCGCCTGGCCGCACAGCTGGGATCCAACCTGCAGGGCGTGTGCTACGTGCTGGACGAGCCCACCATCGGCCTGCATGCGCGCGACAACCAGATCCTGCTGGATGCCCTTCACAAGCTGGGCGACAAGGGCAACACGCTGGTGGTCGTGGAGCACGACGAGGACACCATCCGCCGCGCCGACCACATCATCGACATCGGCCCGAGCGCGGGCAAGCGCGGGGGGCGCGTCATCGCGCAGGGCAGCGCGCAGGACCTGACTGCGAGCGAGGAGTCGCTGACGGGGCGGTACCTGCTGCATGCGATGCGGCATCCGCTGAAGCCGCGGAGGGTGGTGAACGGGTTCGGCGCCCCAGCCCTTTCGCCGGAGGGAAGAGGGGGCAAGGGCAAGGGCGCCAAGAGCACCAAGGAGCTTCCTGTCCCGCCGGCGGGAGAGGCCGGGGGTGGGGATGGCTTCCTCCACCTCCGCGGCGCCGACCTGCACAACCTGCGCCAGGTCGACGTCGACGTGCCCTTGAAGCGGCTCGTCGTCGTCACCGGCGTCTCCGGCTCCGGCAAGTCGACGCTCGCGCGCGACGTGCTGCTGCACAACGTGCAGGCGGCGGTGCAGCAGCGCAGCACCAAGGCGGGACGCGACGCGGACGACCGCGGCAAGCATCCCGCCTGGACCGGCTGCACGTCGCTCGACGGCTACCAGTCCGTCGACCGCGTGCTCGAGGTCGACCAGACGCCGATCGGCAAGACGCCGCGTTCCTGTCCCGCCACCTACATCGGCTTCTGGGACACCATCCGCCGCCTGTTCGCCGACACGCTGGAAGCGAAGGCGCGCGGCTACGGCCCGGCGCGCTTCTCGTTCAACACGGGCGAGGGCCGCTGCCCGACCTGCGAAGGCCAGGGCATGCGCACGATCGGCATGAGCTTCCTGCCCGACGTGAAGGTGCCTTGCGAGTCGTGCCACGGCGCGCGCTTCAACCCGGAGACGCTGGCCGTCACCTGGCGCGGCAAGAGCATCGGCGACGTGCTGCAGATGGAAGTCGACGAGGCGGTGGAGTTCTTCGCCTCGATGCCGAACATCAGCCATCCGCTGCAGCTGCTGAAGGACGTGGGGCTGGGCTACCTCACGCTGGACCAGCCGTCGCCGACGCTCTCGGGCGGCGAGGCGCAGCGGATCAAGCTGGTCACCGAACTGTCGAAGGTGCGCGACGACGTCACGCGCCGCGGGCAGAAGGCGCCGCACACGCTGTACGTGCTGGACGAGCCGACGGTGGGCCTGCACATGGCCGACGTCGAGAAGCTGATTCGCGTGCTGCACCGGCTGGTCGACGGCGGCCACAGCGTGGTGGTGATCGAGCACGACCTCGACGTGATCGCCGAAGCCGACTGGATCGTCGACCTCGGTCCCGATGGCGGCAGCGCCGGCGGGCAGGTGGTGGCGAGCGCGTCGCCCGAGGACGTCGTGCGCCTGCGCACGCACACGGGTCTCGCATTGCAGCCGGTGCTCGAGCGCGCGTGACACGCGCATCGCAAGCGCCCGAACGGGCCATGTTGCAAACGGCGGACCGTTACTGCTGAAGGGCTCGCCTTACAGGCGGGCCCTCCAGCGGTGCCGACACTGGTCCCTCATCGCCCGGCATGGGCCGGGCTCGGGCGGGGCCGATGCGAAGACGCGAATTCCACAAGGGGGCGGTCAGCACGGCCGTGCTGACACTGTTCGGACTCGCCGCGTGTGGTGGCGGTGGAGGAGGAGGGTCGCCTGGCGCCGGCCCTGCGCCCGGACCGGCGTCGGCCGGAGGCGCGCCCGTTCCTGGCCCAGCGGCTGGCCCAGCGGCTGGGCCAGCGGCTGGGCCAGGCGCGGCGCCCGCGCCGGCGGCACCGGCCGAGCCGGCCGTGCCCCCGGTCGCAACGCTCGGCACCAACCTCTCCGGGCTGGAGTGGGCGTCCAACATCCGGCGCAGTGCGGACACGCGGCCGAACCTCGACTACACCGTCCCGCGTGCCGCCGACGTGCGCTGGCTCGCCGCCAACGGCTTCGGCAAGAACCGGCTGCCGATCATGTGGGAGCTGCTGCAGCCGGTGCTGGTGGACACGCCGGCCAATGCGCAGGTGCGCGCGCTGCTGGGTGAGCCGGGCGCGCTGAACGAGACCCAGGCGCACTTCATCCAGGGCGTGCTCGACGCCCATGCGCAGGTGGGCGCGCGCTGCATCCTCGACCTGCACAACTACTGCCGCTACATCGACTTTCGCTACCAGGCCGATGGGTCGGTGATCGGCCTCACCGCGCCGCCCGACCCGAGCTTGCAGGCGTACACCACCGATGGATCACAGGTGTTCACGCGCATCTTCGCCACGGCGCCGGGCACGACGCTGAGCCAGCGCGCCTTCACGGACTTCTGGACCCGCGTGGCGCAGCGGTGGAAGGACCACCCGGGCTTCGGCGGCTATGGCCTGATGAACGAGCCGCACGACATGCCGCGGCCGGGCCAGACCGCGGGCTCGGACAACACCGGCGGCGAAGACCTGTCGATCTGGCCCGCCTACGCGCGTGCCGCCGTCGCCGCGATCCGCGCGGTCGATCCGCAGGGACCGATCTACGTGGCCGGCAACGACTGGGGCGGCGCGATGAACATCGGACCCGAGTTCAACCCCGAATGGCCGCTGGCGGGCAGCGACCTGGTCTACGAGGTGCACAGCTACGTCGATGCCTTCAACAACGGCAACGGCTTCGACTGGGACCTGGAGGTGGCGAAGAACTACACGGCCGGCTTCGGCGTGGGGCCGGTGACGCTCGACACGGGCCTGAACCGCATGCGCATCGCGACCGACTGGGCGCATGCGCACGGCACGCGCATCGCGCTCACCGAGACCGGCATGCCGTTCGACGACGCGCACTGGATCGAGGCGTTCCGGCGCATGGCCGCCTTCACCTGGCAGAACGGCTGGGAGATCCAGAGCTGGGTGGGCGGCAGCCACTGGCTCGCGCGCAGCCACGGCATCAACCACGTGCCGGGCTGGCACCAGAACCGCACGCTGGAGCCGCTGGTGGGCGGGGTGCTCAAGTCGGTGGCCGGCATCGATCGCGCGACGCTGTTCGACGATGGCGGCGGCTGGTCGGCCGACGGCGCGCCGGTGACCATCACGGTCTACGCACGCGGCAACCTCGCCAACGCGGTGACGCTGACCGTGAGCGCCGACAACGGCGGCACCTTCAGCAAGCAGACGCTGGTCATTCCGGCGGGCGCCAATGGCGAGGACAGCTTCACCTTCGCGCCGCCGGCCGGCAGCGTGTCGACGTTGCGCTATGCCGGTGCGGCGCAGGTGCCTCCGCCGCGCAAGGTGTACGCGCTGGCCGATCCGGTGGCGTACGCGGCCACCAATCTCGAAGACGCCGCGCGCGCCATCCTTGCGCGTTACGCGGGGCCGCTCTGGAACATGGCGGATGGCTACACCGACTACCTGCTCGGACGTCCCGCGGCAGACCGTGATCCGCTGCGGGCCGTCTCCGATTCGGGCTACGGCTCCAGCGACGGCAACGCGATGGAGATGCTGAACTGGATGAACCAGGAGCAGCCCGGGATGGGACCGCTGCAGCCGCCGCTGATGCGCACCGCGCCGCGGCCGCACCTGGACCTGACCGCCGACGGCGCCACGGGCCTGTGGTGCAAGAAGGTGGTGGCGGCCGGCACCGACCCCAACGCGCGGAACCGCCTGCCGTACGGCGTCGCCGATCCGCACTTCGCCGTCGCCGCGATCGGGCTGCCAGCGGCAGGCACGAGCGGCACCGTGTTCCAGGCGACGGTGGCCGGTGATCCCTCGCATGCGGAACTTGCGGTCGTGAACGGGCAGGCCCAGGCGCGCTGGGCCGATGCCGGTGGCGGCTCGCTGGTGCTGCAAGGCCCGCAGCTCGCGGCCGGCGCGGTGTCGGTCGTGAGCCTCGCGAGCGGGCCGGGCACGCAGCAGTTGCGCGTGAATTCCGCGGTCGCTGCCAGCGGCGCGCGCACGTTCGGCGCCGCGCCATTCGCCGACATGCTGGTGGGCTGGGGCGATCCCCTCAGCGGCGCTGCGGCCACCTTCCGCGGCCATGTGTACGCGGTGGCGACGGGACGCGGGGCGCCGAGCGCGGCGGAGCTCGCGGTGCTGGAGCGCTATCTCGCGAGCCTCGCGGGTGCGTGAGGGCACGGAGACTCGCAGGTGACAGTCGCCGGGTGAGTCCCGATTGAGCGCGGGTGGCGCATGCGGCCCAATCGTCTCCTTTCGCCAAGCACACACACGAAGGAGATCCGATGCGACGCCGCCACCTCGTCCACCTCGCCGTTGCAGCCGCAGCGACCGCTGCGCTGCCTGCATTCGCGCAAGGCACCTTTCCCGCGAAACCGATCCGGCTCGTGATCGCGTTCCCCGCTGGCGGCCCGACCGACATCACGATGCGCCAGCTGGCCGACAACGCGAGCCGCGTGCTCGGGCAGCCGGTGATCGTGGAGAACAAGCCCGGCGCGGGCGGCACCCTGCCGGCGCAGCTGCTGCAGACCACGGCCGCCGACGGCTACACGCTGGCGCAGATCCCGCTGGGCGTGTTCCGGCTGCCCTACACGACGAAGATCAACTGGGACCCGGTCAAGGACATCAGCTACGTCATCAACGTGACCGGCTATGCGTTCGGCATCGTGGTGCCGGCCGACAGCCCGATCAGGAACTGGAACGACTTCGTCGCGTATGCGAAGGCCAACCCGGGCAAGCTGAGCTACGGCTCGACCGGCACGCTGACCAGCCCGCACCTGACCACCGAGCTGATCGCGCAGCAGGTCGGCATCCAGCTGAACCACATTCCGTACAAGGGCAGCGCCGAGCTGGCGCAGGCGATCACGGGCGGGCACATCATGGCCGCGGCCGACTCCACCGGCTTCGCGCCGCTGGTGCAGGCCGGCAAGATCCGCGTGCTCAACACCTGGGGCGAGAAGCGGCTCGACAAGTTCCCCGACGTGCCCACGCTGAAGGAGCTGGGCATCAACATCGTGCAGAACTCGCCGTTCGGCATCGGCGCGCCGCGCGGCACGCCGCCCGAGGTGGTGGCGAAGCTGCACGACGCGTTCCGCAAGGCGATGGACGAGCCCAGCTACGCGCAGTCGCTCGCCCGCTACGACATGCTGCCCATGTACATGGGCCCGCAGCAGTACACGAAGTTCGCGCAGGACACGTACGCGACGGAGAAGGCGCTGGTCGAGAAACTGGGGCTGGGGAAGGCGAACTGAGCACCAGCGGACCCATCGGAAGCGTCCGACGCGCGGACGCGCTTTCTGCAGCGGCCGCGCCAGCGCAGGCCATGCGCAGAATGCTTCATGTCCGCGCACAAGCCGCTGGTCTGGCTGCCAGCCTGCCACCGCCACCTGGACCTGTCCGATCCCGGCGGCTACACGGTGCTGGCCGATCGGTATGCGGCGGCCGTGTGCGAGCTCGGGATGCAGCCGGTGCTGTTCCCGATGGCGGGCGTGCCGCAGGTGCCGGAGCTGATCGAGTTCGTCGACGGCGTGCTGCTCACCGGCTCGCCGTCCAACGTCGATGCGTCGCGCTTCGGTGCCTCGGCGCTCGAAACCGACCTGCTCGACCCGCGCCGCGACGCACTGACGATGGCGCTGGTGCCCGAGGCGATCCGGACCGGGACGCCGATGCTCGGCGTCTGCCGCGGCCTGCAGGAGATGAACGTCGCGCTTGGCGGCTCGCTCTACCAGCGCGTGCACACCGAGCAGGGCCTGATGGACCACCGCGAGCCCGAGTCCGATGACCTCGAGCTGCAGTTCGCCGAGCGCCACGACGTGCTGCTCGCCCCGGGCAGCGCGTTCGCGCAATGGGCCGGCGGCACGCGGGCCCATGTCAACTCGCTGCACGGCCAGGGCATCCGCAAGCTGGGCCAGGGCCTCATCGCCGAGGCGCACGCGCCCGATGGCCTGATCGAAGGCGTGCGGGTCGCGCATGCGCCGTCGTTCGCGTTCGGCGTGCAGTGGCACCCTGAATGGCGCCACGCCCAGCACCCGTTCTACGCGCGCACGCTGGAGGCGTTCGCGCAGGCTTGCCGCGAACACATGCGGCGGAGGCTCTCGTGACCCTGCCGGTCGCCCGCGTCCCTTGTGTGTGGGTGGTGGCCAGCCACCGGGAGCTGGGCAACGAGAACGGGCATCCGCAGCAGTACACGGTGATGGACGAGGCCGGCACGCGCACGCTGGTCAACCTCGGGCTGCAGCCGGTGTGCTTCCCGCGCGTGCCTGCGGGCCGGCTCGACCTGATGCTGGACACGGTGGACGGCCTGCTGCTGGGCGGCTCGGCCACCAACGTGCATCCGCGCCATTACGGCGAGGAGCCGATCCGCGAGGGCATGTGCTTCGACGAGGCGCGTGACGCGGTCTCGCTGCCGCTGGTGCGGCTGGCGATCGAGCGCGGCATCCCGCTGATCGCGTTCTGCCGCGGTTCGCAGGAAGTGAACGTCGCGCTGGGCGGCAGCCTGCACCAGTCGCTGCAGGCGCTCGGCGGCCCGGTGGTGCACTGGGAGGATCCGGACGAGTCGCTGGAAGCGCAGTACCGCGAGCGCCACGAGGTGAGCTGCCTGCCGGGTGGCGCGCTGGAGCGCATCACCGGTTGCTCGCGGTTCGCGGTGAGCTCGCTGCATTCGCAGGGCGTGAAGCGGCTCGCGCCGGGGCTGGTGGCCGAAGCCGTCGCCGACGACGGCCTGGTGGAAGCCTCGCGCTGGTACGACGAGCGCCAGTTCGCCTGGGCGTTCCAGTTCCATCCGGAATGGGGGCACCAGCAGCATCCGCGCTATGCGCGCGTCATGGCGGCGTTCGTCGATGCGTGCTGGCAGCACCAGCGCGCGCGCGAACCGGTGGCGATGCCGGTGGTGCTGCCGGAGGCGGCCTAGTCTCGCGCCGCCACGATCGCGGCCGCGAACTCCGCGAAGCCGGCGCCGCGCTCGCCCTCGGTGATGTACCGCGGCGCGTGCGTGAGCTGGGCGAGGAAGCGGCGGATGTTGGCCACGCCCACCGAGTGCGGGAACCACTCGAACATCAGTTCGTCGTTCGTCGAGTCGCCCACGTAGGCCCAGCGATCGAGTTGCGCATCGACGTCGAGGTCGAGCAGTTCGCGCGCGATCCAGCGCGCGCCTTCGCGCTTGTTGTGGCTGCCGTACCAGCCGTTGACGTGGATCGAGCTCACGGTGGCCGTCATGCCTTCGGCGCGCATCAGCGCCACCACTGCGTCGATGCGGTCCTGCGGCAGCCGCGTGAACTCGCTGTGGTCGACGGCGATGTCGGTCTCGCGACCGGCGCTGTCCTGCGCGCGTCGGGCGCCGGGGATCTCGCGCTCGATGCGCGCCAGCACCTGCTGCATGCGCGCGAAGTTGGCCGCTCGCGTCGCGGCGTCCTGCTGGTACAGCTTGCGGAGACGGCCCGATGCTTCGCGCACCAGGGCCACGGCCCCGTTCTCGGCCACGATGGCGTCGACCGGCCACGACAGCGCGAAGGGTTCGCTCCAGCCCACCGGCCGGCCGGTGATCGGGATCACATGCAGCCCGGCCTCGCGCAGCCGGCCGAGCGCCTGCAGCGCATCGGGCGTGATCGCGCCGTCGGTGGTGAGCGTGTCGTCGATGTCGCAGAACACGCCTGCGAGCGCGCGCCGCGCGGCCGCGGGCCAGGCCTGGAGCGGCTGCAGCGTCGGCGTCACTGCAGCAGCGCGCGGCCGTTCCAGCCGGGCTGGTACATCGGCGAGCTCGCGTCCGGCGCGCCGGGGCGGTCGAACAGCGAGGCGCGCGATGCACCGCGCACTTGCACGGCCGTGGACGCGACGACCGGGCAGCTGCCGGTGTCGATGTGGTGCAGCGCGCCGGCCAGCAGCGGCTCGCTCGTGGAGCCGAGCGGCGTCGTGGGGTTCTCCTGCACCGGGCACTGCACGGGGAAGCCGCTGGTGTAGTCGCCCTGGCCGGCGGAGTTGGTCAACTGGAACTCGATCGGGAAGTAGGCCTTGCCGCAATTGTCCTTGCGGTGGAAGCCGTAAGGCTTGCCGCAGGTGCGGTCGCCGAGCAGGACCACCTGCACGCCGATGCCACGCAGGCTGTTGATGATCGACTCGCTGGCCGAGCAGGTGTAGGGCGACGTCAGCACGTACAGGCGCGGCAGGTTCAGCTGCGGCAGCGGCGTGCCCTGCGGGTATTGCGTCTCGGCCACCTCGACCTGCGAGGGGAAGTAGAACGCGCCGCCGGCCGTGTCGGCGGCGCGCTTGGCGCTGTAGCGGGCGCGCTCGAACACCTGGCCCGCGGCGTCCGGGCCGGCCACCATCGCGGCCGCGGCCTGCGCGATGTAGAGGAAGCCACCGGCGTTGTAGCGAAGGTCCAGCACCAGGTCCTGCACGCCGGCCGACTGCATGCCGCGGAAGGCCGTGATCAGCGCGTCCTGCGCGCCCTTGCTGTGCTGGTTGAACACGATGTAGCCCACCTTGCGGCCGCCGGTACTGGTGAGCGTCTTGCTCAGCGGGACAGGGCTGGTGCCCGAGGCGGCGATGCTGGGGCTCAGGCTCGCGGTGCTGAGGCCTTGCATGGTGTCCGCGGCAGTGGCGGTCATCACCGTGCTGAAGCGGTCGGTGGCCTGGCCGCTTGCATCGGGCGTGCGCACCAGCAGGGCACTGAAGTACAGCTCCGGCGTCGTGGACGCGCTGGCGTCGACCTGCGGCACCTGGTCGTACCAGAGGTAGGCCTCGTCGACGTAGCTGCGCACCCATTGCTTCTCGACGTCCGGCGTGCACTGGTTGGCCACCGAAGCCGAGCTGGGCAGCAGCGACGTGGTCACCGCCGTGGCCGCCGAGCCGGTGGTCGCCGCGGCGGGGCTGCCACCGCCACCGCCGCCGCAGGCGGAGATGAGCAGGGCTGTCGAAACTGCGGCCAGGCAGGCTGCGCGGCGCAGCGGAACGGGGACAAACACGGCGAACTCCACGATGGAGCGCCGATTATTGCTGGGCTACACGGGCAGCCCAGCCGCGAAAAGCGGTCGATCAGCTTTGCAATTCCAGCCCGGCGTGCTCGCGCAACAGGTGGAAGTGGATCTTGGGGAATCGTTCCTGCGCCAGCCGCACGTCGTAGGGCGAAGTGCAAAGAAATGCCAGTGCGTCGGCCGCATCCAGCGCCATCCGCTGCGGGTAGGCGTCGGTGAAGGCGCGCAGTTCCTGCGGCGTGTCGGCGGTGATCCAGCGGGCGCCCGTGTACTGGCAGCCCTCGAGCCGGATGTCGGCGTCGTACTCGGCCTTCAGGCGGTGCTGCACCACTTCGAACTGCAGCTGGCCCACCGCGCCCAGCAGCATCGCGCCGCCGGCCTGCGGACGGAACACCTGGATCGCGCCTTCCTCGCCCAGCTGGGCCAGGCCCTGCTGCAGCTGCTTGGTGCGCAGGGGGTTCTTCAGCAGCACCGTCATGAACAACTCGGGCGCGAAGAACGGCAGGCCGGTGAACTGCAGGTTGGCGCCATCGGTGATCGTGTCGCCCAGCTGCACGCCACCGTGCGTGGTGAAGCCGATGATGTCGCCGGCATAGGCCTCGTCCACGGCCTCGCGGCGCTGCGAGAGGAACGTGACCACGGAGGTGGGACGCAGTTCCTTGCTGGTGCGCTGCACCTTCAGCTTCATGCCCGGCGTGTACTTGCCCGAGGCCATGCGCACGAAGGCAATGCGATCGCGGTGGTTGGCGTCCATGTTGGCCTGCACCTTGAACACCACGCCGGCGAAGTTCGGGTCGTCGGGCTCGACGATCTTCTCGACCGGCGCGCGGTTGACCACGACCGAGCTCTTGCGCGGCTGCGGCGCCGGGGCCAGGTCCACGAGGGCGTCCAGCACTTCCATCACGCCGAAGTTGTTGACGCCGGAGCCGAAGAACACGGGCGTCTGCTTCGCGTCGAGGAAGGCCTGGTGGTTCCATTCCGGCGAGGCGCCCGCGGCCAGCTCCATGCTCTCGGCCGCGGCGTCGTACTCGCCGTCGAAACGGGCACGCAGCGTGTCCGCGTCGGACAGCGGAATGGTCTCGAAATCCTGCGGGCGGCGCTCGCTGCCGGACTCGAACACCGTCATCGCGCCGCGGCGCAGGTTCATGATGCCGCCGAAGCTCTTGCCCTTGCCGACCGGCCACGTCATCGGCACGCACGGCATGCCCAGCTCGCGCTCCACCTCGTCGAGGATGTCCAGCGGCTCGCGCACCTCGCGGTCCATCTTGTTGACGAAGGTGATGATGGGCGTGTTGCGCTGGCGGCAGACCTCGATCAGGCGGCGCGTCTGCGCTTCCACGCCGTTGGCCGCGTCGATCACCATCAGCGCCGAATCCACGGCCGTGAGCACGCGGTAGGTGTCCTCGGAGAAGTCCTTGTGGCCCGGCGTGTCCAGCAGGTTGATCACGTGGTCGCGGTAGAGCATCTGCATCACCGACGACGCGACCGAGATGCCGCGCTGCTTCTCGATCTCCATCCAGTCGCTGGTCGCGTGGCGCGAGGCCTTGCGGCCCTTCACCGCGCCCGCGATCTGGATCGCGCCGGAGAACAGCAGCAGCTTTTCCGTCAGCGTGGTCTTGCCCGCGTCGGGGTGGGAAATGATGGCGAAGGTGCGGCGGCGCCGGGTTTCGGCGGCGAAGGGCGATGCGGACACGGGGGAACTTTCGACAGGCCGTTGAGCTGCAAAGCGTTGCAGCCAACCCCGAATTGTCGCCGATGGGTGTACCTTGGCCGCATGGCGAAGGCAGCGGACGGCATCGAGCTCGAGGTGGATGGCCACAGGGTCGCCGTCAGCCATCCGGACAAGCTGCTGTTCCCCGAGGCGGGCCTCACGAAGCTCGATCTCGTCAACTATTACGTGTCCGTCGCCGAGGGCGCGCTGCGTGGCGCCGGCGGCCGGCCCTGCGTGCTGGTGCGCTACCCGAACGGCGTCGGTGGCGAGTTCTTCTTCCAGAAGCGCGCGCCGGAGAGCCGGCCGGACTGGGTGGAGGTGAGCACGATCCGCTTTCCCTCCGGGCGCACGGCCGAGGAGGTGGTGCCGCGCAGCGCGGCCACGCTGGCGTGGATGGCCAACCTGGGTTGCATCGAGCTGCATCCGCATCCGGTGCGCGCCGAGGACCTGGAGCATCCGGACGAACTGCGCGTCGACCTGGATCCGGTGCCGGGGGTGGCCTGGCCGCAGATCCGCGAGGTAGCGGCGGTCGCGCGCGAGGTGCTGCAGGAGCACGGTCTCGTGGGCTGGCCGAAGACTTCGGGATCGCGCGGCATCCATGTGATCACGCGCATCGCGCCGCAGTGGACCTTCGACCAGGTGCGGCGTGCCGCGCTGGCGCTGGCACGCGAAGTCGAGCGGCGCGTGCCCAAGCTCGCCACGGCAGCCTGGTGGAAGGAGGAGCGGCACGGCGTGTTCGTGGACTACAACCAGAACGCCAAGGACCGCACCGTGGCCTCGGCCTACTCGGTGCGGCCGCGGCCGGATGCGCGCGTGTCGACGCCTGTCACCTGGGATGAACTGCAGGCGTGCGATCCGGCCGACTTCACGCTGAAGACGGTGCCGGCGCGGTTCAGGAAGATCGGCGACCCGCATGCAGGCATCGACCAGGCTGTCGGCTCGCTCGAGTCGCTGCTGGAGCTATCGGCGCGGCACGAGAAGGATGGACAGGGCGATGCGCCGTGGCCACCGCACTACCGCAAGCAGGCCGGCGAACCGACGCGCGCACCGCCCTCGGCGCGCAAGGCCAAGCCGGTGGTGGAAGTGGCGCGCGCCGATCGCGAAGCCGATGCGATCGCGGCGGCCGAGGATTGGAAGCAGAAGCACCCCAGGGCGGCCGCGCACCTGGAGCCGGCCGACGTGCTGGTCGATCGCATGCGCGGAAGTTCGTCGCTCTGGTACCGGGTGCGGATCAACCTGGAGCACGTGCCGGTGAAGGACAGGCCGAAGGAAAGGCCGGCGGCCGAGAAGGACAAGCCCGCCCGATAGTCATTCCCGCGAAGGCGGGAATCCAAGGCTTCGATCTTCGTCGCCGCGGCCAGAGATGGAAGCCCTGGGTCCCCGCCCTCCGCGGGGACGACCAGCCAAGGTGGGACGACAAGCCACGGCCACGACAAGCACAGCTGGGACAATCGCGCCCCGTGAGCCTGTTCGAACACCGCGCCTTCGTGCGCTTCTGGACCGCGCGCCTGGCCGGCACCGCGGCGCAGCAGATGCTGATGCTGGCCATCGGCTGGCAGATGTACCAACTGACCGGCAGTGCCTGGGACCTGGGGCTGGTCGGACTCGCGCAGTTCGCGCCGTCGCTCGCCGTGGCGCTGCTGGCCGGCCATGCGGCCGACCGCTATCACCGCGTGAAGCTGGTGATGGCGTGCATGTCGCTGCAGGGAGTGGTCGCCCTCGTGCTGCTCGCCGGCACTGCGGGCGGCTGGTCGTCGCGCAACCTGCTGCTCGCGCTGTCATTGCTGCTCGGGGCCCTGCGGCCGTTCCAGATGTCGGCGCAGCAGGCGCTGTTGCCCGCGCTCGTGCCGCCCGCGTTGCTGGCGCGCGCGATGGCGTTCGGCTCGGCAGGCATCCAGGGCGCGGTGATCGCCGGTCCTGCCATCGCCGGGCTGCTGTTCGTAACGGGATTCGTTGTCGTCTACGGAACCTGCGCTGCGCTGTTCGCGACTGCGACCGCGCTGTGCCTGCGGGTGCGCTACGAACGCGCGCCGACGCCGCGCGAGCCCGTGACGCTGCAATCCCTGCTCGCCGGCCTGCACTACGTGGGCACGAACCGCGTGCTGCTGGGGGCCACCACGCTGGACCTGTTCGCGGTGCTGCTGGGTGGTGCGACCGCCCTGCTGCCGATCTTTGCCAGCGAGATCCTGCACGTGGGGCCGCAGGGGCTGGGGATGCTGCGCGCGGCGCCCGCGGTCGGTGCGTTGATTGCCGCCACCGTGCTGGCGCGCTGGCCGCTCGCACGGCACGTGGGCCCGAAGCTGATGACGGCCGTCACGGTGTTCGGGGCGTGCATGGTGGCCTTCGGCCTGTCCACCAGCTTTGCGTTATCCATGCTGGCCCTCGTCATCTCCGGCTCGGCCGACATGGTCAGCGTGATCGTGCGACAGACCCTGATGCAGATCGAGACGCCCGATGCGATGCGTGGCCGCGTCGCGGCGGTGAACACGCTGTTCATCGGCGCGAGCAACCAGCTCGGCGAATTCGAATCGGGTTCGACCGCCGCCTGGTGGGGGCCCGTGGGCTCGGTGGTCGCGGGCGGCTGCGGGACGATCCTGGTTGCGGTGCTCTGGCTACGGCTGTTTCCGCGGCTCGCGCGGCGCGACCGGTTCCAGGAAGTCAGGCCGTCTTGAACACCTGCTTCAGCTCGAACGGCGTCGCCACTTCGAGCTGGTCATACCGGCAATCCTGCGCCGGCTTGTCGGGGCGCCAGCGCAGGAACGTGGTGGCATGGCGGAAGCGGTCACCCTGCAGGTGGTCGTACTTCACCTCGCAAACCCGCTCGGGTCGCAGCGGCTCCCAGCTCAGGTCCTTTCCGCCGCTCCAGCGCGACTTGGCGCCCGGCATGCGATCGGCGTCGCCGGCGCTGGCCTGCGCCCAGTCGCGCCAGGGATGGTCGGCCATCGCGTTCTCGCGCAGCGGTGCGAGCTCCTGCGCCAGCTCGCGCCGCACGGCCATGGTGAACGACGAAGTGACGCCGACGTGCTGCAACACGCCCGCGTCGTTGTACAGCCCGAGCAGCAGCGAGCCGACCGCATCGTCCGTGTCCTTGTACCAGCGGAAGCCGGCCACCACGCAATCGGCGGTGCGCGCGTGCTTGATCTTGAACATCGCGCGCTTGGCAGGCTGGTAGGGCGCATCGGCCGGCTTGGCCACCACGCCATCGAGCCCCGCGCCTTCGAAGCGCTGCAGCCAGTCCTGTGCCAGCGCGCGGTCGGTGGTCACGGGTGTCAGGTACAGCGGTGGCTTGATCTGGCCCAGCAGGCGTTCGAGGCGCTCGCGCCGTTCGTGCTGCGGCAGGTTCATGACCGGCTTGCCGCCGGCGGCGAGCAGGTCGAAGGCGACGAAGCCGGCCGGCGTTTCCTTCGCGAGCCGGGCCACGCGCGACGCGGCCGGGTGGATGCGCTGCTGGAGCGCATCGAAGTCCAGCCCCTGCGGGCCGACGACCACGACTTCGCCATCCACGATGCAGCCCTTGGGCAACTGCTCGGCCAGCACCTTCTCCAGCTCGGGGAAGTAGCGGTTCAGCGACTTCAGGTCGCGGCTCTGGATCACCACGCCGTCGGCGCTGCGGAAGACGATGGCACGGAAGCCGTCCCACTTGGGCTCGAACAGGAAGCCGTCGCCGTCGGGCAATGCCTCGGCGATCTTGGCGAGCATGGGGTCGATCGGGGCGGAGAAGAGCGAGGGTCCGGGCATGGGCTGTTGTACCCGATGCGCCCGGGGCTGCGGGGCGTGCGCCGGCGTCGGAACAGACCCATCGGGACACGATGGGTCATGGGTGATCCTAGAATCCGGGTAAACCCCAAGGGCTCGCTCACAAGCGCATCGCCTGGCGCCGTGCTCCACGGCAGGGTTCGCCGCCCACCCGGCGGCCAGGGTCCGGCATCCACCCCGGTCCCGCCCGACGTCCACCTGCCATCGCCGCACCACGGCAGCGCAAGGCGCCGGCTTCACCGCCGTTTCGCCACTCTCGCAAGGATTTCCCCACCATGCAGGCCCTCGTCCGCCTGAGCCAGTTCGTCGGCAAGACCTTTGCCATCTGGGTGCTGCTGTTCGCAGCGCTCGCCTTCTTCGCCCCTGCCCAGTTCAAGTGGATCGCCGCGTACATCGTGCCGCTGCTGGGCATCATCATGTTCGGCATGGGCCTGACCCTGTCGAAGGACGACTTCCGTGAAGTGTTCCGCCGGCCCTGGCACGTGTTCATCGGCTGCCTGGGGCACTTCGTCATCATGCCGGGCCTGGCGTGGCTGCTCTGCAAGGTCCTCCAGCTGCCGACCGAAGTGGCCGTGGGCGTGATCCTGGTGGGCTGCTGCCCGAGCGGCACCGCGTCGAACGTCATGACCTTCCTCGCGCGCGGCGACGTGGCGCTGTCGGTGGCCGTGAGCGCGATCACCACGCTGCTGGCGCCGATCTTCACGCCGGCCCTGATCTGGCTGCTGGCCAACCAGTGGCTGCACGTGGATGCCGTCTCGATGTTCTGGTCGATCGTGCAGGTGGTCCTGCTGCCGATTGCGCTCGGCGTGATCGCCCAGTCGGTGCTGCGCGACAAGGTGAAGTTCGCCGTCGGCGTACTGCCGCTCGTGTCGGTGGTTGCGATCGTGGCCATCGTGGCTGCCGTGGTGGCCGCGAGCCAGGCCAAGATCGCGGCCAGCGGCCTGCTGATCTTCGCGGTGGTGGTGCTGCACAACGGCCTGGGCCTGCTGCTGGGCTACCTGCTCGGCAAGGTGACCGGGTTGCCGGTCGCCAAGCGCAAGGCGTTGTCGCTGGAGGTGGGCATGCAGAACTCCGGCCTCGGCGCAGCACTGGCGGCCGCCCACTTCTCGCCCCTGGCGGCCGTGCCCAGCGCGATCTTCAGCGTCTGGCACAACATCTCGGGCGGACTGATCGCGACCTGGTTCCAGCGTGTGCCCAACAGCCCGGAAGACCGGCAGGCAGCCGGCGCGGAGGGGCAACCGGCGCGCGCCTGAGCCATCCCGGCCGTGCGACGGCGCCTATAATCGCGCCCCATCCGAGGAGCGTTGCAGCGCCGTACGGCGTGAGGCTCGGAAATCTTCGCAACGACGCTCACCCACTGTCCCGTGCGGTGAGCCAGCACCCGGCAGTGGTTGACCGAAACACAGCTTTTGGAGCCACCATGAACGCCGTTCTCAAGACCGCCGCGCAAGACAGCGCCATCGCCGACCTGTCGCTCGCCGACTGGGGCCGCAAGGAAATCCGCATCGCCGAGACCGAGATGCCCGGCCTGATGGCGATCCGCGCCGAGTTCGCGAAGAGCCAGCCCCTGAAGGGCGCCCGCATCACCGGCTCGCTGCACATGACGATCCAGACCGCGGTGCTGATCGAGACGCTGCAGGCGCTCGGCGCCACCGTGCGCTGGGCCTCGTGCAACATCTTCTCGACCCAGGACCACGCGGCCGCCGCCATCGCCGCCGGCGGCACGCCGGTGTTCGCGATCAAGGGCGAGTCGCTCGAGGACTACTGGGACTACACGCACCGCATCTTCGACTTCGGCGCCAAGGGCACCGAGGGCGAAGGCCCGAACATGATCCTGGACGACGGGGGCGATGCCACGCTGCTGATGCACCTGGGCCAGCGCTGCGAGAAGGACCTGTCGCTGATCGACACCCACTCGAGCGAGGAAGAGCGCATCCTGCACGCGTCGATCCGCAAGAAGCTGAAGGAAGACCCGACCTGGTACTCGCGCAAGGCCAAGGAGATCATCGGCGTCACCGAGGAGACCACCACCGGCGTGCACCGCCTGGTGGACATGGCCGCCAAGGGCCTGCTGAAGTTCCGCGCGATCAATGTCAACGACTCGGTCACCAAGAGCAAGTTCGACAACCTGTACGGCTGCCGCGAATCGCTGGTGGACGGCATCAAGCGCGCCACCGACGTGATGGTGGCCGGCAAGGTGGCGCTCGTGGCTGGCTACGGCGACGTGGGCAAGGGCTCGGCGCAGGCGCTTCGCGCGCTGTCGGCGCAGGTGTGGGTGACCGAGATCGACCCGATCAACGCGCTGCAGGCCGCCATGGAAGGCTACCGCGTGGTGACGATGGAGTACGCCGCCGACAAGGCCGACATCTTCGTCACCTGCACCGGCAACCGCGACGTCATCACCTACGCCCACATGGCGAAGATGAAGGACCAGGCGATCGTCTGCAACATCGGCCACTTCGACAACGAGATCGACGTCGCGTCGCTCGAGAAGAAGTGCAAGTGGGAAGAGATCAAGCCGCAGGTGGACCACGTCATCTTCGAGGATGGCAAGCGCATCATCCTGCTGGCCAAGGGCCGCCTGGTAAACCTGGGCTGCGGCACGGGCCACCCGAGCTACGTGATGTCGTCGTCGTTCGCCAACCAGACGCTGGCGCAGATCGAGCTGTTCACCAAGCCCAACGACTACAAGGTCGGCCAGGTCTACGTGCTGCCCAAGCACCTGGACGAGAAGGTGGCCCGCCTGCAGCTGTCCAAGCTGGGCGCCCAGCTGACGGAACTGACCGACGCCCAGGCCGCGTACATCGGCGTCAGCAAGCAGGGGCCGTACAAGGTGGACACGTACCGCTATTGATGCACACCCTGTCATTGCGGGCTTGACCCGCAATCCAGACCGGTGCCGGTATCGGCGCAGTCGCTGGATGCCGGGTCGAGCCCGGCATGACAGGCTCCCGCCATGCGCGCCGACCAGCTCCTCGTCGAACGCGGCCTCGCGGCCACGCGTTCGCAGGCCCAGCGGCTGATCGCCGCGGGACTGCGCTGGCATGACGGCCGCGCGTGGCACGACGTCGCCAAGAACGGCGAGGAGGTGCCGCCGTCGGCGCAGCTCGAGCTGTGCGACGACGCGGAGACGCGTTATGTCTCGCGCGGCGGGCTCAAGCTCGAAGGCGCGCTCGCTGCGGCGCGGCTGGATGTGCAGGGTTGGCGCTGCCTCGATGTCGGCCAGTCCACCGGTGGCTTCACCGACTGCCTCCTGCAGCGCGGCGCCACGCAGGTGGTCGGCGTCGACGTCGGGCATGGCCAGCTGCACGAGCAGCTGCGTGCCGATGCGCGCGTGGTCGCCCTGGAAAAGATCAATGCACGCGAGCTCGATCGGTCCATGCTGCGAGCGGCGGGCGTGCAGGCGGACTTCGACCTCGTGGTCGGCGACCTGTCCTTCATCTCGCTCACGCTGGTGCTGCCCGCGCTGTCCCCCTTGCTTCGTGCGGGCGGCCAGCTGCTGATGCTGGCCAAGCCGCAGTTCGAGCTGCAGCCGGCCCAGCTGGGCAAGGGCGGCATCGTGCGCGACGACGCGCTTTATCCCCAGGTCGAGCGGCGCATCCGCGACGCCTGCGCGGCCGCAGGCCTGCAGGTGCAGGCCTGGTTCGACAGTCCCATCCGCGGGGGCGACGGCAACCGCGAATTCTTCGTTCTGGCGCGCAAGGAGCCACGATGACGTTCCCCATCAGCCTCGAGTTCTTCCCGCCCAAGACGCCCGAAGGCGCCGAGAAGCTGCGCGCCGCGCGGCAGAAGCTGTACGCGCTGCGGCCGGAGTTCTGCTCGGTCACGTTCGGTGCCGGCGGCTCGACCCAGGAAGGCACGCTGGCCACCGTGCGCGAGATCATGGCCGAGGGCTGCCCGGCCGCGCCGCACCTGTCGTGCATCGGGCAGACGCGCGACAGCATCCGCGAGCGGCTGGCCGCCTATGGCGATGCCGGCGTGCAGCGCATCGTCGCGCTGCGCGGCGACCTGCCCAGCGGCTATGGCCTGGGCGGCGAGTTCCGCTACGCCAGCGACCTGGTGGCCTTCATCCGCGGCGAGACGGGGCGGCGCTTCCACCTGGAGGTCGCGGCCTATCCCGAGGTGCATCCGCAGTCGAAGTCGCCCGAGGCCGACCTGCAGGCGTTCATCGCCAAGGTGGAGGCGGGTGCCGACGCCGGCATCACGCAGTACTTCTTCAATGCCGATGCCTATCTGCGCTTCGTCGAGGAACTGCGCAAGCGCGGCGTGGACACACCGGTGGTGCCGGGCATCATGCCGATCACGAGCTCGAGCCAGCTGCTGCGGTTCTCCGATGCTTGCGGGGCCGAGGTGCCGCGCTGGATCCGTCTGCGGCTGCAGGCCTTCGGCGACGACAGCGCATCGATCCAGGCTTTCGGCCTCGACGTGGTCACCGCGCTGTGCGAGCAGCTGCGCAAGGCCGGCGCGCCGGGCGTTCACTTCTACACGATGAACCAGGCGAAGGCGACGCTGGAAATCTGCCGGAGGCTGGGGGCATGAGGCTCGCGCTTGCGGCCTGCCTCCTGGCGGCAGCCTTGACCGGCTGCGCCTCGCGCGGCGGCGTGGCATCGTCCACCGGTGAAGTGGAGCAGGGCGCGCCCACGATCCTGGCGCAGGGCCGCGCCTCGTGGTACGGGCTCGGCTTCCACGGCCGGCAGACCGCCAGCGGCGAGAAGTTCGACATGAACGCCTACACCGCGGCGCATCCCACGCTGCCGTTCGGCACGCGCGTGCTGGTGCGCAATCCCGCGAACGGTCGCAGCGTGGTGGTGCGCATCAACGACCGCGGGCCCTATTCGGGTGGGCGCATCATCGACGTGAGCTTCGCGGCCGCTCGGGCGCTGGGCATCGTCACCCTGGGCACGCGCAACGTGGTGCTGCTGGAGGCACCTCCGGGCGCCGAGCTCGGACCGGTGAAGCGCTAGCCGCCACCCGCCTCGACGACCTGTCCCTGGCCGCGGCCGCGCCCCAGCATCTCCAGCAGCTGCGGCAGTGCCTGCTGCAGCGCCGCCTTCAGGATGTGGGGCGGGTTGACGACGAACACGCCGCTGGCCGTCAGGCCCGGGCGGTTGGGTTCACCGGGAACGGTGGCGGCCTGCTCCGGCTGGCCGATCGCCAGCGTGGCATGCAGCCAGGGCTTGCGGAACGAGTTCGCCAGGGTCTTGAGCTTGCGCGGCAGCTCGTGCGCCTCGGGCCGCGGGATCACGGGGTACCAGACCATGTAGGTGCCGGTGGCGAAGCGCTGGAGCGCGTCACGCAGCGTGGCGGCCACCTTGGCGTAGTCGGTCTTGATCTCGTAGCTGGGGTCGATGAGGACCAGCGCGCGGCGTGACGGCGGCGGCAGCACGGACTTCAGCGCCTCGAAGCCGTCCTCGCGTGCGATGCCCACCTGCCGGCCCGCACCCAGCTGCGCGATGTTCGCGGCGAGCGTGCCGCTGTCGGTGGGATGCAGCTCGAACAGCTTGAGCTTGTCGCGAACCTCCTGCCGCAGCAGGTGCTGGGAGATGAAGGGCGAGCCCGGGTAGATGCGCCACTGGCCTTCCTTGTTGAAGCTGCGCACCACCTGCAGGTAGTCGGCCAGCGCCGGGGCGAGCGCCTGCTCGCCTTCGGCGCCCTTGGCCTTGATGGCGGCGGCGAGCTTCAGGATGCCTTCGGCGGCTTCCCCGGAGGTGCCCGCGTAGTCGCCATCGAGGCGGTACAGGCCGGCGCCGGCGTGCGTGTCGACCACCCAGAGCGCCGTGTCCTTCTGCGTCATGTGGCGCAGGCAGGCGATCAGCACCAGGTGCTTGAGCACGTCGGCGTGGTTGCCGGCATGGAAGGCATGGCGGTAGCTGAACATCCGGCCATGGTACCGCCGCAAGCGGCCGCGCACGGGCCGACCTTGCGGCAAGTGCTTGATTCCGCGTAGAATCTTGGGCTCTGCAGCGATCTCATGGGTCCCGCGGCAGATACGGCAAGCGACAGGCAGGCGCCTTGCGCCAGCCCGACACCCCGCCTAAGAGGTCTTCGGAAGAAAGACACCGACCGCGGAAAAGGACCCGCAAACTCCTCGAAAGCTCCCATGAAAACGTTCAGCGCGAAACCCGCTGACGTGAAGCACGAGTGGTTTGTGATTGACGCCACCGACAAGGTGCTCGGACGTGTTGCCAGCGAAGCAGCACTCCGTTTGCGCGGCAAGCACAAGGCCATCTACACGCCTCACGTCGACACCGGCGACTTCATCGTCGTCATCAACGCTTCCCAGCTCCGGGTCACCGGCGCCAAGGAACTCGACAAGAAGTACTACCGCCATTCCGGCTTCCCCGGTGGCATCCGCGAAACCAACTTCCGCGACATGCAGGCCAGGCATCCCGGCCGCGCGCTGGAGAAGGCCGTCAAGGGCATGCTGCCCAAGGGCCCGCTGGGTTACGCCATGATCAAGAAGCTGAAGGTCTACGGTGGCGCCGAGCACCCGCATACCGCGCAGCAACCGAAGCCCCTGGAGATCTGAGCATGATCGGTGAATGGAACAACGGCACCGGCCGCCGCAAGAGCAGCGTGGCCCGTGTCTTCCTGAAGAAGGGCTCCGGCAAGATCACGGTCAACGGCAAGGACATCGAGCAGTTCTTCGGCCGCCAGACCTCGATCATGATCGTCAAGCAGCCCCTGCTGCTGACCAACCACGCCGAGACGTTCGACATCCAGGTCAACGTGCATGGCGGCGGCGAGTCCGGCCAGGCCGGCGCCACCCGCCACGGCATCACGCGCGCGCTGATCGACTACGACGCGGCCCTCAAGCCGGCGCTCAGCCAGGCCGGGTTCGTCACCCGTGACGCCCGTGAAGTGGAACGCAAGAAGGTCGGCCTGCACTCCGCACGCCGGCGCAAGCAGTTCAGCAAGCGCTGATCCTGTCGCTTCGTTACAAAGCCGCACAAGCTCAACTTGTGCGGCTTTGTCGTTTCAGGGCATCCTCGGGGCTTAGCTCATGCGTTGGAAGCTCCTCCGTCGACAGTTGACCATCAGCGCACCCAGCATGACGGTGCGCAGCACGCTGCCATGGCCCCTGCGGTGGGCCGGCGTGGCGATGATGGTCGGCTTCTTCGCCGCCATGGGCCTGGGCGCCTTCCAGCTGGGAAAGAACCTCGCCGGCGTCGGCTCCAACGACAAAGAGGAGCTCGAACGCCTGCGCAGCACCGTGGCCGAGCTCCAGGCCGATCGCGACAAGGCGCAATCCGTCCTCAACACATCGGGCAGCCTGCTCACCGCCGAACGCGCGACGCAGGAACGGCTCGTCGCCCAGGTCCGGCAGCTCGAGGTGGAAAACCGCCGGCTACGCGATGACCTCGGCTTCTTCGAACGGCTGATGCCCGCCAGCGGTGGCGAGCCCGTGGCCATCCGTGGCCTGCAGGCCGAGGTGCTCGCCGGCAGCCAGATGCGTTGGCAGGTGCTGGTGATGCAGCCGGCGCGCAACGCGCCCGAATTCCGCGGGCAGCTCCAGCTCAGCCTGGCAGGCACGCTGGACGGCAAGCCCTGGGAGATGGACCTGCCCGGCGGGGCCCGCGACCTTCGGTTCCGTCAATACGGCCGCCTGGAAGGCATGGTCGATCTGCCGAGCCAGGCCGTGGTAAAAAACGTCTCCGCGAAGGTGGTGGAAGGGACGGCCACCCGCGCAGTGCAAAGCATCAAGCTCGGCGCTTGATGACAACAGTCAGAGGACCACGATGTTCGGCAAGAAAGCCCAGCCCCCGATCAAGAGCCTGATTGCCCATGGCAGCCGGGTCGAGGGCAACCTGAAGTTCACGGAGGGCTTGCGGGTGGACGGCGAAGTGATCGGGGACGTGCACGCCCTGAGCGAGGATGCCAGCATGCTGGTCATCTCCGAGGCGGCCGTGGTGCAGGGCGAGATCCAGGCCGACCATGTCATCGTCAACGGTGTCGTCCGCGGCGCGGTGTTCGCGCGCGAACTGCTCGAGCTGCAGCCCAAGGCACGGATCGAAGGCGACGTTTCCTACCGCGCGCTGGAGATGCACCAGGGCGCCGTCATCTCCGGCCAGCTCAAGCCGCTCGAAGGCGCCGAGGGCGAGGAAAAGCCCTTACTGAAGCTGGCGGCAAACAACCTCTAGCGCGAATTCCCGACCCCGCTGCTTTAGTATTCGGGTTCGATTCCCAGAGGTCCATCCATGAGCGCAGTTGCCACCGACGTCCAGAGCGAAATGCCCGCCCCGCTGATCTTCACGGACAGCGCCGCCGCGAAGGTCGCCGACCTGATCGCCGAGGAAGGTAATCCCGACCTGAAGCTGCGCGTCTTCGTGCAAGGCGGCGGCTGCTCGGGCTTCCAGTACGGCTTCACCTTCGACGAGATCGCCAACGACGACGACACCGTCATGTCCAAGAACGGCGTCTCCCTGCTGATCGACGCGATGAGCTACCAGTACCTGGTGGGCGCCGAGATCGACTACAAGGAAGACCTGCAGGGTGCGCAATTCGTGATCAAGAACCCGAACGCCACCACCACTTGCGGCTGCGGCTCCAGCTTCAGCGCCTAAGCGGGCCAGACAGCTCCCAGCACACGGGCGCCTCGGGCGCCCGTCGTACTTTGGAGCTCCAGCGGCTCACGCAGCACCGCCTTGCGGGCGAGCCAGGCAAACGCCGCCGCTTCCACCTGCAAGGGCGGCAGTCCAGCCGTCTCTGTCGAGCGCACTTGCGTCCCAGGCAGCAGGGATTGCAATCGAGCCATCAGGTGCGTGTTCAGCGCGCCGCCGCCGCAGACGAGCAGCGTCTGCAGCTTTGGCGCGTGCCGCTCGACGTCGTTCGCGCAGCAAAGCGCGGTGAGCTCGGTGAGCGTGGCCTGGACCTGCTGCGCGCCGACGTGCGGATGTGATGCCAGCCGCTGCTCCAGCCATTCGGCGTTGAACAGGTCGCGGCCGGTGCTCTTGGGCGGCGCCGCCGCGAAGTACGGCTCGGCCAGCAGGGCGCGCAACAGCGCCGCATCCGGCTGCGCGCCGGCAGCCCAGGCACCCCGATCGTCGAAGGGGCGGCCGGTGTGGCGCTGGATCCAGCCATCCATGAGGCCGTTGCCGGGGCCGCAATCGAAGCCGGTCATGCTGCCGTCCGCGCGAAGCAGCGTGAGGTTGGAGATGCCACCGATGTTGAGGACGCCGACCGTTTCGCCGGCGCGGCCGAACATGCCCTGGTGGAAGAAGGGCGCGAGCGGCGCGCCCTGGCCACCCGCGGCCACGTCGCGGCTGCGGAAGTCGGCCACGACGTCGATGGTGGTGAGCTCCGCGAGCAGCGCCGGCTGCGCGAGTTGCAGCGTGTAGCCGGTGCCGTCGAACGCCTGCGGCCGATGCCGCACGGTCTGGCCGTGCGCGCCGATCGCACGGACGGCTCGCGGTTCGATGCGGGCCTGCCCGAGCACGTCATGCACCACCTCTGCATAGGCGCGCATCAGCGCGTTTCCTGCGAGCGCCGCGCGATGCAGTTCATCGGAGCCACTGCTGTTCAGTGCCAGCAGTTCCCCGCGCAGGGCGGCCGCGAAGGGCCGGCCGGCATGCGCGAGCACGCGCAAGGATCCGTTGGAGAAGTCCGCCAGCACGCCGTCGACGCCGTCCAGCGACGTGCCGGACATGAGGCCGATGAACAGCTCGGACATTGCCGATGCCGGGGCGCTCGCGCCCTTACTCGGCGCTGGCCATGGTGGCCGGGGCCGCCTCGAGCTGCGCGCGCATCACGTTGGCCAGCTTGTCGAAAGCGGGGCGCGCCGCGGCACTGAGGGTCACGGCCTGGCTGCGCTTGGCCACTTCGATCGGGTTGCGGAACGCGCCGTTGACCCGGAACTCGAAGTGCAGGTGCGGACCGGTGGCCCAGCCTGTGGCGCCGACCGCGCCGACGCGCTGGCCTTGCGTCACGAACTGGCCAACACGCACGTCGATGCGGCTCATGTGCGCGTACAAGGTGGCATCGGAAGCGTTGTGGCGCACGATGACCACGTTGCCGTAGCCGTTCTGCACGCCCGCGAATTCGACCTTGCCGTCCCCCACGGTGCGCACCGGCGTGCCGGTGGGCGCGCCGTAGTCGACGCCGTTGTGAGCGCGCCATTGGTTCAGGATGGGATGGAAGCGCATCGCGAAGGAACTGGTGACGCGCGAGAACTCCATCGGCGAGGCGAGATAGGCGCTGGTGAGGCTCTTGCCGTCCAGCGTGTAGTACGCGCCCTTGGTGCCGGGCTGCTGGAACCACATGGCCTGGTGCGAATGACCGTTGTTGGCGAAGTCGACGGACAGCACGCGGCCGGTGCGCAGCGGCTCGCCGTCGGCCTCCAGCGCTTCGTAGACCACGCTGAAGCGGTCGCCCTTGCGCAGGCCGCGATGGAAGTCGATATCCGCGGAGAGGATGTCGGCGACCTGCACCGCGATCTCGTCGGGGATGTGCGAATCGTCGACGGCGGCGAACAGCGAGCTGCGGATGGTGCCGCTGCCCAGGCGCGTGGCGGCCACGAGCGGCGCGGTCTCGACGCGGCTGGTGAATTTGCCGGACGGGCCGCGCTCGACCACGAGTCGCTTGAACTGGCCGCTGTCGTCGGCCACCCAGCGCACCGTGAGACTGCGCAGGGCGTGCTGGTCGGTGGCTTCGGCGCGCGCGGTCCGCCCGTAGCGGCCCAGGAGCTGGGTGCGGACAACGGGATCCTGCCGCAGGTAGGCTGCGGCTTCGGCGTCGCTCACGCCCAGGCGGGCGAGCAGCGTGTCGGCGGTGTCGATCGGGCGCACCGTCTCACTGCGCCACAGGCTGAACGTGTGTGCGTCCAGCACTTCGGACTGCGCATGCAGGTCCTGCAGCGGCACCGTCTCGAGCACCTCGTGCACTGGCAGGTTGGCAGGGTCGGGGCCGAACGACGCCACCGCGAACGCGCCGCCGCCTCCGCCAAGCAGCAGTGCGGCGACCAGCGCGGTCACCTGTTTCGGATGGTGCTCCAGCACCCGCGCGACCGCCCACAGACTCTGCTCAAGGGCCGCGACCAAAGCGTTTCTTGTCAACCTCGGGTCCTCATTGCGAAGCGTCCTTGTTTCGGGACGTTCCGCTGCTTGCGTCGGGCCGGCGAGCCTCCGAGGGCACCCTCTTAGAATCAGCCGGCCTGACAGTCGGCGCAGTATAGCCATCGCCCTTGCGGGGCTGCTTGCAAAAAAAGCTCGATGAATCAACCACTTGTTACGAAAAATGCGCCAGTGAGCGACCGGGTTTGCGACGCCATGGCGGTCTCGCTGCGCGGTTGCGAAGAGCTGATCCCGCAAGAGGACTGGCAGCGCAAGCTCGTCCGTTCCGAGGAAAAAGGGGTGCCGCTGCGCATCAAGTTCGGCCTGGACCCGACCGCTCCGGACATCCACCTCGGGCACACGGTGGTGTTCAACAAATTGCGTCAACTGCAACAGCTCGGCCATACCGTCATTCCGCTGATCGGTGACTTCACGACGATGATCGGCGACCCGTCCGGCCGGAACACCACGCGGCCGCCGCTCACGCGCGAGCAGATCGAGGCCAATGCGAAGACCTACTTCGACCAGATCCGCCTGGTGCTCGACATGGACCGCGCCGAGGTCCGCTACAACAGCGAATGGAGCGATCCGCTGGGCGCCCGCGGGATGATCCAGCTGGCGGCGCGCTACACCGTGGCACGCATGATGGAGCGTGACGACTTCCACAAGCGCTTCACCGAGGGCCGGCCGATCAGCGTGCACGAGTTCCTCTACCCGCTGATGCAGGGCTATGACTCGGTCGCGCTCAAGAGCGACCTGGAGCTCGGCGGCACGGACCAGAAGTTCAACCTGCTGATGGGGCGCCACCTGCAGCAGGAATACGGCCAGGAACCGCAGTGCATCCTGACCATGCCCTTGCTCGAGGGCCTCGACGGCGTCGAGAAGATGAGCAAGAGCAAGAACAACTACATCGGCATCACCGAGGATGCCAACACGATGTTCGCGAAGGTGATGTCGATCTCGGACACGCTGATGTGGCGCTGGTACACGCTGCTCAGCTTCCGGGCCGAGTCGGACATCGCGCAACTGAAGTCCGAGGTCGAAGGCGGCCGCAATCCGCGCGACGCCAAGGTGGCGCTGGCCAAGGAGATCACCGCTCGCTTCCACGACGCGCGTGCGGCCGATGCGGCCGAACAGGACTTCGTCAACCGCAGCAAGGGCGGCATTCCCGACGACATCCCGGAGGTGCGGTTGTCGGGCGCGCCGCTGGGCATCGCCGTGCTGCTCAAGCAGGCCGGCCTGGCGCCCTCGACGAGCGAAGCCAATCGCCTGATCGATGGCGGCGGCGTGCGCGTGGACTCGGCCGCCATCAGCGACAAGGCGCTCAAGCTGCCCGCAGGCACCTACGTCGTGCAGGTGGGCAAGCGCAAGTTCGCTCGCGTGACGCTGGCCTGAGGCCGGTCCCCATGACGTTCACCGAACGACTGGGCGCGTACCCGCCGCAAGCGTGGTTGCGCGTGTCGATCGCCGTCGCGGTGCTCACCATCGCGCTGAAGACGCTGGCCTGGTGGCTGACGAGCTCGGTGGGTTTGCTGTCCGATGCGATGGAGTCGCTGGTGAACCTGGCCAGCGCGAGCTTCGCGCTCGTGATGGTGCGGGTGGCGCAGCAGCCGCCGGACGCCGAACATCCATACGGGCATCACAAGGCCGAATACTTCTCGTCGGCCTTCGAAGGGCTTGCCATCCTGATCGCGTCGCTGGCGATCATCGCGGCGGCGGCGCAGCGCTTCTTCCATCCGCAACCGATCGAGCAGATCGGCTGGGGCCTGGCGCTGTCGGTGCTGAGCTCGGCTTTCAACGGCGCGCTCGCCTGGGGCATGCTGAAGTCGGCCCGGGTGCACCGCTCGATGGCGCTGGAGGGCGACGCACGCCACCTCTTCACGGATGTGTGGACGTCGGCCGGCGTGGTGGTCGGCGTCGCGCTCGTGGCGTGGAGCGGATGGCTGTGGCTCGATCCGGTCATCGCGATCGGCGTGGCCCTGAACATCCTGCGCGAAGGCTGGGACCTGGTGTGGCGGTCGTCGCAGGGACTGATGGACAAGCGCGTCGAGCGCACGGTGCAGGCCGAGATCGACCGCGTGCTCAAGGGCTTCGCGCATCCGACGATCCGCTTCGACCACATCGCGACGCGTCGTTCCGGCAGCCGGCGCTACGTGGACCTGCACATGCACATGCCCGGCGAGTGGACGCTGCGCCGTGCGGCGGCCGTTCGCGGCTCCGTGGAGCAGGCGCTGATGAGCGCCGTGCCCGGCCTGCGCGCATCGATCCAGCTGCTGCCCAGCGATGTCGAGACGCACGGCCAGGACCAGGAGGACCTGATCTGATCGGCCTCGTCCAGCGCGTGGCGCGCGCCAGGGTCACGATCGCCGGGCAGGTGCACGGCGAGATCGGCGCGGGGCTGCTGCTCCTGCTGTGCGCCGAACGCGGCGACACGGAAGGCGCGGCCGACCGCCTCCTGGCCAAGCTGCTCAAGCTGCGCATCTTCAGCGACGCGCAGGGCAAGATGAACCTCGCGCTGCCCGACGTGGGCGGCGGGTTGCTGGTGGTGAGCCAGTTCACGCTGGCGGCCGACACCTCCGGCGGGAACCGGCCCAGCTTCGGCAATGCGGCGCCGCCCGACGAAGGCCGGCGCCTCTACGAGTACTTCGTGCACAAGGCTCGAGCTGCGCATCCCGTCGTGCAGACCGGCGACTTCGGCGCCGACATGCAGGTGGAGCTGGTCAACGATGGACCCGTGACGATCCCTCTCCGGTTCGCTCCCGTTCCGGGGGAGGGCAGGGTGGGGGCTGCTCCTGCTCAGTAGGGATCGGGGAACCCGAGCGCACCTAGCAGCAGGATCTCCAGCGCTTCCATCTCCAGGGCGTCGCGCTCGCCCGTCTCGTGGTCGTAACCCTGCGCGTGCAGCGTGCCGTGCACCAGCAGGTGCGCGTAGTGGGCCACCAGCGGCTTGCCCTGCTCGTGCGCCTCGCGCTCGACCACCGGTGCGCACAGCACCAGGTCCGCGGTGACCACCGGCTCGCGCGTGTAGTCGAACGTGAGCACGTTGGTCGCGTAGTCCTTGTGGCGGTACTGCGCATTGAGCGCCCGGCCTTCGTCTTCGCCGACGATGCGCACCGCGATCTCGCCAGGCCGCTGCAGCGCGAAGCCCACCCAGCGCTGCACCTTCGCGCGCGGCAGCAGCGCCTGGTGCCGGGCCGCGCCGGCGAACCTTCCGAACTGCAGGTCCAGCGCGAGATCAGCGGGAGGCATCGCGCTTGCTTGCGGCGTCGTACGCATCGACGATGCGCGCCACCAGCGGATGCCGCACCACGTCCGCGCTGGTGAAGCGCGTGTGTGCAATGCCCTTGACGCGCTTGAGCACCCGTTCCGCCTCGATCAAGCCGGACAGCTGCCCCTTGGGCAGGTCGATCTGGCTGATGTCGCCGGTCACCACGCACTTGCTGCCGAAGCCGATGCGCGTGAGGAACATCTTCATCTGCTCGGGCGTGGTGTTCTGCGCCTCGTCGAGGATCACGAACGCGTTGTTCAGCGTGCGGCCGCGCATGAAGGCCAGCGGCGCGATCTCGAGGGCGTTGCGCTCGAAGGCCTTGGTGACGCGCTCGAATCCCATCAGGTCATAGAGCGCGTCGTACAGCGGACGCAGGTACGGATCGACCTTCTGCGTCAGGTCGCCGGGCAGGAATCCAAGCTTCTCGCCGGCCTCGACCGCGGGGCGCGTGAGCACGATGCGCTGCACGCCGCTGCGCTCCAGCGCGTCGACGGCGCAGGCCACCGCCAGATAGGTCTTGCCCGTGCCGGCGGGCCCGATGCCGAAGGTGATGTCGTGGTTGGCGATGTTGTCCAGGTACACGCTCTGGTTGGGCGTGCGGGCCTTCAGGTCGCTGCGCCGCGTGTGCAGCACCAGCGCGCCTTCGTCGTCCTCGTCCATGGCCTGTTCGCCGGCGACCATCAGCTGCACCTTGTCGGGCGAGATCGGCCGGCCGGCCATCTCCCACATCGAGGTCAGCACGTCCATCGCGCGCTGTGCCTTGGCCTTGGGACCCTCGACCTTGAAGTGCTCCTGGCGGTGGCTGATGGCGACCTGCAGCGCGGTCTCGATGGTGCGCAGGTGTTCGTCGGTGGGACCGCACAGGTGCGCCAGGCGGGTGTTGCTGGGTGGGGCGAAGGCGTGGCGAAGGATCAAGCTGATAATCCGGCAGCAGAGGAAGGGCGCAGTGCCCCGGGACCCGGAATGATAGGCAGATTGAACGGAACGCTGGCCGACAAGAACCCGCCGCAAGTGCTCGTGGACTGCCACGGTGTCGGCTACGAGGTGGACGTCCCGATGAGCACGTTCTACAACCTGCCCGGCTTGGGCGAGAAGGTCACGCTCCTCACGCACTTCGTCGTGCGGGAGGACGCGCAGGTGCTGTTCGGGTTCGGCAGCGCCGCCGAGCGCGAGGCCTTCCGGCAGCTGATCCGGATTTCGGGCGTGGGCCCGCGTACGGCGCTGTCGGTGCTCAGCGGCATGAGCGTCGCCGACATCGCGCAGGCCGTCACCGCGCAGGACGCCACCCGGTTGATCAAGGTGCCCGGCATCGGCAAGAAGACGGCCGAACGGCTGCTGCTCGAATTGAAGGGCAAGATCGGCGCGGACCTTGGCGCCACGCCCGGCGCGGGACCGGCGACCGACGCGCAGGCCGACATCCTGCAGGCGCTGGTCGCCCTGGGCTACAGCGACAAGGAGGCGCAGGCCGCGCTCAAGCCGCTGCCCAAGGACGTGGGCGTGAGCGAAGGCATCAAGCTGGCGCTCAAGGCACTGGCCCGGTAATCCTCGATGACGATCAAGACCGACGACTTCGCCATGCCGCCCACGCCGCCGCGCGTGGTGTCGGCCGCGCCGACGTCGCCCAACGAGGAGGCCATCGAGCGCGCCCTGCGGCCCAAGCTGCTGGCCGAGTACGTGGGCCAGGCCAAGACGCGCGAGCAGCTGGAGATCTTCATCGGCGCCGCGAAGAAGCGCGCCGAGGCGCTCGACCACGTGCTGCTGTTCGGCCCGCCGGGCCTGGGCAAGACCACGCTGTCCCACATCATCGCCCACGAGCTGGGCGTGAACCTGCGCCAGACCTCGGGACCGGTGCTCGAGAAGCCGAAGGACCTGGCCGCGCTGCTCACCAACCTCGAGAAGAACGATGTGCTCTTCATCGACGAGATCCATCGGCTGTCGCCGGTGGTCGAGGAGATCCTGTATCCCGCGCTCGAGGACTACCAGATCGACATCATGATCGGCGAGGGTCCCGCGGCACGCTCCATCAAGCTGGACCTGCAGCCGTTCACGCTCGTGGGCGCCACCACGCGCGCCGGCATGCTCACCAACCCGTTGCGCGATCGCTTCGGCATCGTCGCGCGGCTGGAGTTCTACACGGCCCAGGAGCTGGCCAGCATCGTGCGGCGCAGCGCCTCGCTGCTGGACGCGCCGATCGACGAGGATGGCGCCGCCGAGATCGCGCGCCGCTCGCGCGGCACGCCGCGCATCGCCAACCGCCTGCTGCGGCGCGTGCGCGACTACGCCGACGTCAAGGGCTCCGGACGCATCACGCTGGACATTGCGCACAAGGCGCTGGCGATGCTCGACGTCGATCCGCAGGGCTTCGACATCATGGACCGCAAGCTGCTGGAAGCGGTGATCCACCGCTTCGATGGCGATCCCGTCGGCCTGGACAACATCGCGGCGTCGATCGGCGAGGAGCGCGACACCATCGAGGACGTGATCGAGCCGTACCTGATCCAGCAGGGCTATCTGCAGCGCACGCCGCGTGGCCGCGTGGCGACGGCTGCCGCCTTCCGCCATCTCGGGGTGACGCCGCCGCGCGCCGAAGGCGGCCTGTTCAACGAGTAATCAAGGTCACGGCGCCGTCGCGAGGGCCAGGTCGGCCTGACGGTCAGGCGTGTGCCGCGCAGGGTGCGCATTGCTGGCGATCAGCAACTGGGCGGCGTAGTAGGTGGACAGCACGAGCAGCGGCGCGAGCGGCAGCGGCGCGGTGAACCTGTTGAGGGCCAGCAGCGTGTCGCTCAGCATGAACAGCAGCGCGCCTGCGGCGGCGGCAACCGCGCCGGGTTCCCGCAGCACCGCGGCGCGCCCGATCGCCTGCGCCGCCATGGTGGCGATGACACCGACATACAGGGCGACGGCCACCCGCAGGACCGGGCCGAGGCTCGAAAACAGCACCGCATACATGGCGGCGCCAATGCCCAGCGTCGCGAGCAGCGCCCGCGGTCGCGGCATCCACCCCACGTCCTGCCGGAACAGCACGATGAAGCACAGGTGCGCGAGCAGGAACGCGACCAGGCCCTGGATGAACCGTCCGGGCAGCATCAGCAGCACGTCGCCTGTGAGCGAGAACGCCAGCCCCGCAACCAGCCAGCCATCGAAGCCGACCGGCCGCTGCCCGCGCCGCCACCGCAAGACGACGAACGCAATCACGAGGACCAGGGCAAGGGGCTTGAAGACCTGGTGCCATCCGAACAACCCGGCAGCGGCCGTCCCCGCCGCCAGCGCGCCGGCCTGCACGGCCAGCGCCTGCAGCATTCCGAGGCGACCTTGCGTGGCGGCGCCCAGGGCCCACAGCACCGCGGTGAGCACCGCGATCCAGGTGAAGGCCTGCACGGTCCCAAGGCTGTCGGCGTGCCACAGGAACAGCGAGACGCCCCCCAGCATCGCCACGAATTCGACGCCGCCGAACCGCGCCATCGCAGGCGTCATCGGCGGATGGAAGCGCTGCAAGTTCGCGACGTCGAACGCTGGCTTCGGAAAGCGGGCCGTCACGTCGGCGGGCCGCCATCCCGGGGGCTTGAGCCACACGCGCACCTTGTCCGTCCAGCGCCGTGTGTGCCAGCTGTCCTTCAGCAGGCCCCAGTACACCTCCGCGTTCGACCACAGCGGGTCCCAGCTGTCCAGCGGGCTGCGCGTGCCGTAGACGCAGCGCGCGCCTTCCTCGCGGAAGGTGCCGAACAGCCGGTCCCAGACCACGAGCACCCCGCCGTAGTTGCGATCGAGGTACTCGTCGTTCACTGCGTGGTGCACGCGATGGTTGGACGGCGAGCAGAACCAGCGGTCGAACCAGCCCAGCCTGGGCACGTGCTCGGTGTGCACCCAGAACTGGTACAGCAGGTCGACGAGGCCGACGATGCCGAACACCAGCGGCGGCACGCCGGCCATGGCCATCGGCAGGTAGAAGATCCAGCCGAACAGGTGGCCGCTGGATGTCTGGCGCAGCGCGGTGGACAGGTTGTAGTCCTGGCTCTGGTGGTGCACCACGTGCGCGGCCCAGAGCAGCGCCGTCTCGTGGCCCGCGCGGTGCAGCCAGTAGTAGCAGAAGTCGTAGAACAGCAGCGCGAGCAGCCAGCCGTACCACGCGGTCCAGAACGCGTCGTTGCGCCAGAGGGCGACGTGCTCGAACACCGCGGCATACAGGCCGATCTTCAGCAGCGGCATCAGCACCGCCGTGAGCTGGCTGAGCATGCCCAGCCCGATGCTGCTGATGGCGTCGTTCAGGCGGTACGTGTTGCGGCCGCGCGCGACGCCCCAGGCGAATTCGATCGCGATCGCCAGCAGGAACACGGGCGTGGCAAGGACGATGACCTGGCTGGGCGACATGCCGCGAATCGTAGTTCCCGGGGTGCCGCGGTGCATGCGGGCTTGCCCTGCTGACGCACAATCGCCGCTTTTCCCGACAGGAGACACCCATGCTGGTTCCGCGCCTCGCGACGCTGTTGCTGCTGGCCGCCCTGGCTGCGCATGCGCAGAAGCCTGCGGTGCCTGCGATCGCACCGAACGAGAACCTGGTGGCCGAGGGCATCCCGCCGATTCCAGTGGCCGTCGCCGAGGAGGTGCGGCGCTACACCGAAAGCCGCAGCGCGCGGTTCCTCGACTGGCATCCGACACGGCGCGAGATGCTGGTGGGCACGCGGTTCGGCGAGACGGTGCAGGTGCACCTGGTGAAGCAACCGCTGGGCGCACGCACGCAGCTGACCTTCTTTCCCGAGCGCGTCGGCGCTGCGAGCTGGCAGCCCACGCGTGGCGACTTCTTCGTCTTCAGCAAGGACGTGGGCGGCGGCGAGTGGTACCAGTACTACCGCTACGACTTGGACACCGGCGCCGTCACGCTGCTCACCGACGGCGCGTCGCGCAACACGGGGCTCACCTGGTCGAACAAGGGCGACCGTGTCGCCTATCACTCCACTCGGCGCAACCGCAAGGATTCCGATCTCTACCTGATGGATCCTTCGCGGGCGGGCACCGACCGCCCGTTGCTGCTGCTGGAAGGCGGCGGCTGGGAGGTGGCGGACTGGTCGCCCGACGACACGCAGCTGGTGATGCAGGAGTACCTCTCGGTCAACGAGAGCCACCTCTGGCTGGTGGACGTGGCCAGCGGCACCAGGCGCCTGCTCACGCCGCGCAGCGGCACGCCGGTGGCGTATGGCGATGCGAAGTTCGCGCGCGACGGCAAGGGGCTGTGGGTCACTGCCGATCGCGACGGCGAGTTCAAGCACCTGGCCCATATCGATCTCGCCACCGGCGCCTACCAGGACGTGACCCCCGGCCTGCGCTGGGATGTCTCCGCCCTCGATGTCAGCCTGGACGGGCGGCGCCTGGCCTACCTCGTCAACGAGGCCGGCGTCGCGCGCCTGCACCTGCTGGACCTGGCCTCGCGGAGGGAGCTGCCGGTGCCGCAGTTGCCGGTCGGCGCCATCTTCGGCGTGCGGTTCCATCCGAACGGCCGCGACCTCGCGCTGACGTTCGTCGGCTCGCGCACGCCCGGCGACGTGGTCGTGCTCGACACCGCCAGCAACAAGGTCGAGCGCTGGACCGAGAGCGAACTGGGCGGCGTGGTCCCGGCGCAGCTGTCGGAGCCGCAGCTCGTGCGCTGGAAGAGCTTCGACGGGCTGGAGATCACCGGCTTCCTCACGAAGCCGCCCGCGCGCTTCACCGGCAAGCGGCCGGTGGTGATCAACATCCACGGCGTCCCGAAGGCCAGGCCCTGCCCACCTACCTGGGCCGCGGCAACTACTTCGTCAACGAGCTCGGTGTCGCGGTGATCCAGCCCAACGTGCGCGGGTCCACCGGCTTCGGCAAGACCTTCGTGGCGCTGGACAACGGCTACAAGCGCGAGGACTCGTACAAGGACATCGGCGCGTTGCTGGACTGGATCGCCACCCAGCCCGACCTGGACGCGTCGCGCGTGATGGTCACCGGCGGCAGCTACGGCGGCCACATGGCGTGGGCCGTGTCGTCCAACTACGGCGACCGCATCCGCGCCTCGCTCCCGGTGGTGGGCATGTCGAACCTGGTGACGTTCCTGGAGCACACCGAGTCGTACCGGCGCGACCTGCGGCGCGTGGAATACGGCGACGAGCGCGATCCGCAGATGCGTGCGTTCCTCGAGCGCATCGCGCCGATGAACAACACGGCCAGGATCCGCCATCCGGTGTTCGTGGTGCAGGGCCTGAACGACCCGCGCGTGCCGTACACCGAGGCCGAGCAGATGGTGAAGACGATCCGCGGCAACGGTGCGCCCGTGTGGTACCTGCTGGCGAAAAACGAAGGCCATGGCTTCAGCAAGAAGCCGAATGCCGACTACCAGTTCTACGCCACGGTGCAGTTCATCCGCGAGTACCTGCTGAAATGACGGCGCCTACGTCAGCGCGCCGCGCGCATCGACGCGGATGATCCGGTCGACCCTGCCTTCCAGCAGGCCGCCCTTCACGCCCACCATGTGGTCGTGCAGGTTCACGGTGGGGTCGCAGTGGCCGGGGATGAGCCACAGCACGCGGCCGATCTCCGGCACCTTCACGCCCGGCGCAGCCGGACGCAGGATGCCGTGCTCGTCGCCGCCATTGGCGTAGTCCAGCTCGTGCGGTCCGTCGAAGGCGTGCACCTTCGGCAGGCCCGAGTCGATCGCGTGGCTCTTGTGCCCGGCATCGCACACCGCATGCTCCGCGCCCGAGCTCATCACCTGCGTCTTGACGAACAGGGCGTGCTCGAACTGCGGCTGCGCGGGATCGCGTTCGTTCTGCGCGTAGTCGGCGTCCATGAACAGGAACGAGCCGGCCTGCAGTTCGCCATAGACGCCGCTGGCCGCCTCGGCCACCAGGCTGCCGGTGCCGGCGCCGGTGATCAGGCCCACCGGGATGCCTTCCGCCTCGATCTGGCGGCAGGTGAGCGCTGCGTCCTGCGCGGCGCGGGCGATCGTCTCGCGCCGCTCCACGGCGCTGCGAATGTGCTGGGCCTTGCCGTGGTAGGCCTGCAGCCCCGCGAAGCGCAATGCGGGGTGCTTGCGGATTTCGTGCACCAGGTCCACGGCCGCGCGGCCCGGCGGCACGCCGCAGCGGCCCTGGCCGACGTCGATCTCGACGAACACGTCGATCACTGCCGGTGCGGCGCCTTCGCGGCCGGCTCTGCGCGCATCGTTCATGGCCTGCGCCAGGCGCTCGATGCCCACGCGGCTGTCCACCGCGATCGCCAGCTGGCCGCCCTCGCTCGCGAGCCGGTGCGCGAGATGGGCCACGCGCGCCAGCTTCTGCGGCGCCACGACCTCGTTGCTGATGTACACGTCCATCACGCCGCCGTCGGCCATGGCTTCGGCCTCGGCGGTCTTCTGCACGCAGACGCCGACGGCGCCGGCCTGCACCTGCAGCCGCGCGATGGCCGCGCTCTTGTGCATCTTCGCGTGCGGACGCCAGCGGATCGCGTGCTTGCGGCAGAACTCCGCCATCCGGCTCAGGTTGCGCTGCATCGCGTCGAGGTCGACGACGAGGGCGGGTGTGTCGATGGCGGTGGCAGGGCGCCCCACCAGTTGCTTGAGGGAGTCGCTAAGCGGAGTTCTCGTCGGCCGGGACATGGTCGAGGTGCTGGGTGTCGGACCAGCCGACCAGCGTGAAGCCCTGGGGAGTCCAGAGCAGGCGATTGATGGCGCCGTTGGGAAGCTCCCACGTGCGCGGTGAATTGACTTCCTGGCCGGTGGCCACGCGGTACAGCGCATCCAGCACGCCACCGTGCGCCACCACCACGATCTGCTCGCCAGGATGCCTGGCGGCCAGTTCCTGCACGGTGCGGGTGACTCGCTCGCGCAGCTGGATCAGCGACTCGCCGCCTTCGGGCGGCTGCCACTCCGGGATGCGCTTGCGCCAGTTGTGGGCGTGCTCGGGCCAGGTCTCGTGGATCTCGTCGAAGGTCTTGCCCTCGAACATGCCGAAGCTGCGTTCGCGCAGCCCTTCGTGCGGGATCACCGGGATGCCCTTGACCTCGGAGATGGACTGCGCCGTGGCGTGGGCCCGTTCGAGGTCACTGGAATACACCGCCGTGATCGGCTCCTCCGCGAGGGCCTTCCCCACGCGCTGGGCCTGCCAGCGGCCAGTGTCGTTCAGGGCGATGTCCCGCTGTCCCTGGATGCGCGCATCGGCATTCCAGGACGTTTCGCCATGGCGCACGGCGATGATGCGGGTCGGATCCATGCACGGATTTTAGGCACCCGCCTGAGCATGCCCACCGCCGCACCGTTGCCAGTTGTCAGCGAGTGGCGGGCGCGGGCTGCGCGGCAGGTGCCGCCGTCGTGGGCTGCGCGGCCGGAGCGGGGGCGGCCGGGGCCACCGCGACCTGCTTGCCGCCCACCACGATGTCCACCCGGCGAGGGCCCGGCGGTGGATTCGGGAAGCCTTGCAGCGCGGCGTCGAACATCGCGGCCAGCGCGGTCGCATGGTCGAGCCAGGGGCCGTCATTGTGTGCGCGCGTTTCGTACACGACCTTGTTGCTGGCAACGTCGCGCACGATCACCCCGACCTCGCGCACATACCAGGGCGGCTCGGGCGGATACGGCGCGCCCCAGCCCGGGCCCCAGCCATGGCGCCAGCCCGGTCCCAAGCCGTAGGGGGACATCCACGGGTCCGCCCAAGGCGAGAGCACCTGCGTGATGCGCGCTGACAGCTGCACGCTGTAGCGCGGCGAGGCATCGTCGCGGCGCAGGCCCGCCTTGTACAACGCCGGGTCGGCCAACGCCTCCAGCTGTGTTTCCTGGCCTGGCACGGCGAGCTGCGACGGCAGGCGCTCGAAGCGGTACGTGGGCGATGCCGGCAGTGACGGCAGGCCGGAGAAGGTCTGCACCGTGTTGTCCAGCCGGTAGGTGCTGGCGCAGCCCGCCAGCAGCAAGGCAGTGAGGCCCGCGAGGGCGATGGAGCGCAGGGCGCCCTTCATGGCTGTCTCCCGTGGATCAGAGCTTGACGACGGACAGGCCGGGCAGCGCGGGCGGCGTGCCGAACTCCTCGGCATCGAACGCCTTGTCGCCGTCCACGTCGGCCACGCCGGTGGCCTTCAGACCTGCGAAATCGAAAAGCGTTCCGTCGCCCAGGTGGGACGGAACGACGTTCTGCAAGGCGTTGGCCATGGTCTCCAGCCGCCCCGGATTCTTCTTCTTCCACTCACGCAGCATCGCGCCCACCTGCTTGCGCTGCAGGTTCTCCTGGCTGCCACACAGCGTGCACGGGATGATGGGAAACGCGCGGTGCTCGGCCCAGCGCACCAGGTCGCGCTCGGCGACGAACGCCAGGGGCCGGATCACCACGTGGCGGCCATCGTCGCTGACCAGCTTGGGCGGCATGCCCTTCAACTTGCCGCCGAAGAACATGTTGAGGAAGAACGTCTGCAGCATGTCGTCGCGGTGGTGGCCCAGCGCGATCTTGGTGGCGCCCAGCTCGTCGGCGACGCGGTACAGGATGCCGCGCCGCAGCCGCGAGCACAGGCTGCACATCGTCTTGCCCTCGGGGATCTTGTCCTTGACGATCGAGTAGGTGTCCTGCTCCTCGATGTGGAACGGGATGCCCAGTGCCTTCAGGTACTCCGGCAGGATGTGCTCCGGGAACCCCGGCTGCTTCTGATCGAGGTTCACCGCGACCAGGTCGAACCGCACGGGCGCGCGCTGCTGCAGCTTGAGCAGGATGTCCAGCAGCCCGTAACTGTCCTTGCCGCCCGACAGGCAGACCATCACGCGGTCGCCTTCCTCGATCATGTTGAACTGCGCGATGGCCTGGCCGACCTGGCGGCACAGGCGCTTCTCGAGCTTGTGCGTCTCGCGCTCGATCTTCGCCTCGCGCGAGAGCGGGGACGTTGCGGGTTCGTTGTCGATCCAGACGGCGGCCATGGTGGCCCGATTGTCTCATCGGGCTCCCGTCCTGCGCCGCTGCGGGGCCGTCATGGGCATCATCGGGCGCGATGTCGGAACCGCTCTCCATCGCTGCCCGGCTGGACCGCCTGCCCTGGTCGCGCTGGCACTGGCGCGTCGCCATCGCGCTCGGGGTCGCGTGGGTCCTCGACGGGCTGGAAGTCACCATCGTCGGCTCGGTCGGCAGCGTGCTGGAACGGCCGGACACGCTGGGCCTCACCGCGACGCAGGTGGGCTGGGCCGGTTCGCTGTACGTGGCGGGTGCGGTGCTCGGCGCGCTGGTGTTCGGCCGCATGGCGGACCGGCTCGGGCGCAAGCGCCTCTTCCTGCTGACCTTGCTGGTGTACATGGCCGCGACGGTCGCCACCGCGTTCTCGACCGGCTTCACCACCTTCGCGCTCTGCCGCTTCCTCACGGGCGTCGGCATCGGCGGCGAGTATGCGGCGATCAACTCCGCCATCGACGAGCTGATCCCGGCGCGGGTGCGTGGGCGGGTCAACCTGTCCATCAACGGCAGCTTCTGGGTCGGTGCCGCGCTGGGCGCAGTGCTGAGCCTGGCGCTGCTGGATCCGCGCGGCCTCGGTCCGCAGCTGGGCTGGCGCGCCGGATTCCTTGCCGGTGCGGTGCTGGCGCTGGCGGTCCTGCTGGTGCGGCGGCACGTGCCGGAAAGTCCGCGCTGGCTGCTGGCGCATGGCCGGCGCGAGGAGGCCGAACGCGTGCTCGCGCAGATCGAGCGCGATGCGGGCGTGGCGCCTGCAGCGGCGACAACGGGTGACGATCGCGTGGCCTCGCGCGTGCCCACGTGGCGCGAGGTGGCGCACGTGCTGGTGCGCCGCTACCCGGAGCGCAGCCTGCTCGTGCTCGCGCTGATGGCCTCGCAGGCGTTCTTCTACAACGCCATCTTCTTCACCTACGCGCTCGTCCTCACGCGCTTCTACGGCGTGGATCCGGGGCGCGTCGGCCTGTTCATCGTGCCCTTCGCCCTCGGCAACGTGCTGGGGCCGCTGGTGCTCGGCCCACTGTTCGACCACTGGGGCCGTCGGCGGATGATCGCCGCGACCTATGGGCTGTCCGGCGTGGCGCTGCTCGCCACCGGCGCTGCATTCCTGGCCGGCTGGCTGGATGCGATGTCGCAGACGCTGGCCTGGTCGGTGGTGTTCTTCCTCGCCTCGGCGGCCGCGAGCTCGGCCTATCTCACCGTCAGCGAGGTGTTCCCGCTCGAGATGCGGGCCGTCGCGATTTCGCTGTTCTACGCGGTGGGCACCGGCATCGGCGGCTTCGCCGCGCCGGCGTTGTTCGGCGCGCTGGTCGCCAGCGGCAGCCGGCTGCAGGTGTTCGGGGGCTATGCGTTCGGTGCGTTGCTGGTGATCGGCGCCGCGGCCGTGGCATGGCGCCACGGCGTCGATGCCGAACGCAAGCCGCTGGAGGAGATCGCGCCGCCGCTGGGAGCGGATCGGGTCAGCGTGCCACCGGGGCGGGAACAGCGGGCGCAGTGGCCGCCGGTGCGGCGCTGACCGCGCGCGGCGCACCGAGGTTCAGGTCCACCTGGCGCAGCCCCGGGGGCGGATTGGGAAAGCCCTGCAAGGCGGCATCGAGCATGGCCGGGATCGCGGCCTGCGGATCGACCCAGGGGCCGTCGCTGTTGGCATGGCTCTCGAACACGACGCGGCCGCTCTGGAGGTCCCGCAGCAGCACGCCCACCTGCCGCATGTACCAGGGCTGCTGCATGCCGAAGAGGGGACCGCCGACCCCGACGCCGACACCACCGCCGTGCCCGCCGACCCCGAGGCCGAAGCCGAACGACGTCATGCCCGGCTCGGGCCATGGCGACGCCGACTGGTTGACGGTGGCCGTGATCGTGACGCCGTAGCGCGGCGCCGCGTCGTCACGCCGCAGTCCCACCCGGTGCAGCGCCGGATCTGCCAGCGCCTCCAGCTGGTCCTGCCCCGGTTGCGCGGCCTGCGAGGGCAGGCGCTCGAAGCGGTAGGTGGGGTTCGGCGGCAGCGCCTGCAGGCCCGAGAAGGCCTGCACGGTGTTGTTCATGCGGTAGGAAGCGCAACCGGCCAGCGTGCCGGCGGCCACGACCAGGGCTGCGAGCGAGGTGCGAGCAAGGCGGGACATGGGGCGGGGACTGCAATCGCCGTGGATCCGGCGCAGTGATCGTGCCGTGCGCAGCGGCGCGCCACTGTAGGACTGGTGCCGAGCCGGGCCGCTACCACTGCCCGGTTTCGACGCGGATCGCCACCTCGCAGTCGTCGAAGATCTCCAGCTTGGCGATCTTCACGCGCACGCCCAGCACGCCGGGCAGCTGCATCAGCCGGTTGGCGAGCTTGCCGATCAGGCTCTCGAGCAGGTTCACGTGCTCGGCCGTGCATTCCTCGATGACGATCTTGCGCACCTTGCGGTAGTCCAGCACGTGCAGGATGTCGTCGTCATGCGGCAGCAGCGGCTGCGTGCCAAGGTTCAGCTCGGCATCCACCCGGATCGGCTGCGGCGATGTCTTCTCGTGGTCGAGGATGCCGAGGTTGGCATCGAACTCGAGGCCCGTGAGGGTGAGGATGCGGGTGGCGGTCGTACTCATCCTGGTTCGCGTCCCAGCCGGAGCACTTCGACGCCGACGGCCTCGCAGTCGGGGTAGACGTCCGGCTTTCGCGTGCTGACGCGCACCGCTGCAACGCCTTCATGCGCGAGCAGCGCCGCCGCGATGTCATCGCACAGGGTCTCCTGCAGGGTGATCGGGCCCCGCGCCACCCGCTCGTGCACGACGGTCCGCACGAAGTCGTAGTCGACCACCTCGCCGATGGCGTCGTGTTTCGGCGTGCTGGCATCCAGCGGAACGTAGAGATCGATGTCCAGCACGACCCGCTGCGGGCGTTCCAGTTCGAAGGGATGGAGCCCGATCTGCGCCTGCACCTCCAGGCCGCGCAGGAACATGCGGCGGCAGCCTGTCTGGAGCCAATCAAGCGTGCTGGCCATGGCCCACCTTCCCGAGCAGTTCATCGACCACGAACATGATGTCGCGCGGCAGCGGGACCAGGTGCTGCCCGTTGTCCACGCACAGGCTTGCACCGGTGATGCAGGGATTCATCGCAAGAAACAGGACTGCCTGCGCGACCTGGGGCACCTGGATTGGCTCGCGCAGGAGGTTGGCGGTCGCGGCCGCATCGAAGTTCTGCTGGGTCTGCGGGCCACTTGGGTACAGGAGCCCGGGCGCGACGGCATTGACGCGAACGACGGGCGCGAGCGCTTGCGCCTGTTGCGCCACCGCGCGCTCCAGCGCCAGCTTCGACAGCGTGTACGAGAAGTAGTCCGGGTTCAGGTTGTAGACCTTCTGGTCGAGGATGTGCACGACGCTGGGCCGCTCGCCCGCGTCCTGCGTCGGCCCCGCGGCCTGCGCCAGCAGTCGCGCGAATTCCAGCGGCACGACCAGGTTGGTCTGCAGGCGCTGCACCAGGCCTGCTGCGTCGAAGCCGGCCGCACTGTCGGGCACGAACTCCGATGCGTTGTTCACGATGCAGCGCAAGCTGGGGCCCGCATGGCGGCGCACCTGCTCGAAGACCCGGCGGGCCGCATCGGCGTCATCGAGCGGCCCGCGCACCAGTGCACATTGCACGCCCAACTCGCCGAGTTCGGCCGCGAGGGTCTGGGCGGCCTCGCCCGATTCCCTGTAATGGCACGCGACCTTCCAGCCGGCGCGGCCGAATGCGAGCGACACCTCGCGACCCAGGCGCCGCGCGCCGCCGGTGACCAGCACCCACGGGCTCATGCGGCACGCTCCGTCCGCTGCTGCAGCAGCGCCTCGAGCATTCCACGGACGAAGAACGAGAGGTCCTGCGCGAAGTAGAGCTGCTGTCCGGGCAGCAGCAGGAAGTCGTCCACCATCCGGCGGAAGAAGAGCAGGCCTGCGCCACCCTGCGGTGCAGCGTCCTGGTAGCGCGCGGGTTCCTCGTTCAGCGCGTAGCCTTCCGCGATCGCGCCCAGGATCACGTGCCGGAATGCGCCGAGCTCGGGGCTCTCGGCACTGATCCGGCCCGGCAGCGAGCCAGGCAGCCAGTAGCAGACATTGACCTTGAACACGTTCAGTTCCACGGTGAAGCGCAGCGCCGGGGCTTTGGTCCCCTGGGCCGGGACCGCCCACACCTCGTAGTCGGCGCAGCAACCGCGCACGACGGTTCGCACCGAGATCCCGAAGGCTTCTCCGAAGTTGGTGTGGATCGCGCGCGGAATGCCCGTCTGCAGCAGCGCGGTGGTGAGTTCTCGCAGGCGGCGGTCGCTGTTCTGCCCGAACACAAGCGCGATCACCACCAGCATGACCGGCAGCGCGATGGTCAGCAGGCCGATCGAGGACGACGCCGATTCCGGCTGGTGCGTCCACAGCGCCCATCCGAACAGTCCGAGCGCGGCGAGGATGACGGCGGTGAGAAGCAGCGACACCGCGATGCGGGCCCACAAGGGCAGTGCCAGCATCCGCAGCCAGCGCACCATCTCGTTCGACGGCTCCAGCGCCTTGTTCCCACCTTCAGCCAAGTTGCCTCCATCGCAGGGTCACAATTGTCCAATGGACATCGATGATGCGCGGAGTGTACCGAGCGCCCTTGCGGCACTGATCCGGGCCCAGGTGGAGCGCGCGGGCGGCTGGCTGCCGTTCGACCGCTACATGGCGCTGGCGCTCTATGCGCCCGGGCTCGGCTATTACGCGAACGCCTCGCGCAAGTTCGGGCCGCTGCCTTCGTCGGGCAGCGACTTCGTGACGGCGCCGGAGCTCACGCCGCTGTTCGGGCGCGCACTGGCCCGCCAGGTCGCGCAGGCGCTGGAGGTGTCGGGCACGACCGAGATCTGGGAGTTCGGCGCCGGCTCCGGCGCATTGGCGGCGCAGCTGCTCGAGGCACTGGGCGACCGCGTGCAGCGCTACACCATCGTCGACCTGTCCTCCAGCCTGCGCGCGAGGCAGCGCGAGCGCCTGGCCGCGCATGGCGCGAAGGTGCGGTGGGTGGCCGAGCTGCCCGAGCGGTTGCGTGGCGTGGTGGTCGGCAACGAGGTGCTCGACGCGATGCCGGTCAAGCTGCTGCACCGCACGCAGGGTGTGTGGCACGAGCGCGGCGTTGTCAGCACGCTGGCCGGCTTCGAGTTCCAGGACCGGCCCACGGACCTGCGGCCGCCGCTGGAGATCGAGGGAGCGCACGCCTACCTCACGGAAGTGCATCCGCAGGCGCTCGCGTTCATTCGCACGATCGCCGACCGGCTGCAGGCGGGCGCTGCGTTCCTCATCGACTACGGGTTCCCGGAAGCCGAGTACTACCACCCGCAGCGCCACATGGGCACGCTGATGTGCCACCGCGGCCACCTGGCCGACCCCGACCCGCTGGAGGCACCGGGCACCAAGGACATCACGGCGCACGTCGACTTCACCGGCCTCGCGGTGGCGGCGCAGGAGGCCGGGCTGCACGTGCTGGGCTACACCTCGCAGGCGCACTTCCTCTTCAACTGCGGCGTGCTCGACCTCGCGGCGGACGCGCCGCCGAAGGAGCATGCAGCGCTGCAGAAGCTGGTGAACGAGCACGAGATGGGCGAGCTGTTCAAGGTCATCGGCCTGGCGGCGGGCGGTTTCTGGGACGCGCGGGGCTTTGTTCGCGGCGACCGCACCGACCGGCTGTGAGCCGGCCCACGCGCGGCCCCGCTGCACCTACACTGCCCGCATGATCCGCTGGTTCATCGTCGTGTTCCTCGCGCTGATGGTCATCAGCTGGCTCACGCCCGCGCTGCAGAAGCTGGGCTTCGGCCGCCTGCCCGGCGACCTGCGCTTCCGGCTGTTCGGGCGCGACTGGTCGATCCCGCTGACCAGCACCATCCTGCTGAGCCTGCTCTGCAGCGCCATCGCCAAGTACGTATGAAAGCCTGCATCGACATCGGCGGCACCAAGGTGGCCGTCAGCCTCAACTCGGGCCGCGATCGCGACCTCGTCGCCCGCCGCAGCGAACCCACCGCGGTCACCGGCAACAACGATGCCCTCGCCCTGCAGGTGATGCGGATGGTCGACGCCGCCTCCGCGGAAGCCGGCGTGGACGCGGCGAGCGTGCAGACCGCCGGCGTCTCCTCGGCCGGGCCGTTCGTCATGGTGGACGGGCGCATCGAACTGGCGTCGCCCAATATCTGTGGCGGCATGGCCGGACCGGCGCGCGGCCTGCCGAACGACTGGCGCACCGCGCTGCTGGAAGCGCCTCTCGCCATGCGGTTTGCGCGGGTCCGCGTGGAGAACGACTGCGTGGCCGCGCTGGAGGCCGAGCGGCGCTGGGGCGCGTTGCAGGACGTCGACCACTGCGCCTATGTCACCTGGAGCACGGGCATCGGCACGGGGCTGTGCGTCGACGGCCGCGTGCTGCGCGGCAAGAACGGCAATGCCGGCCATGCGGGCCACATGTTCGTGAGCGACAACGACGACGCGCTGTGCGGCTGCGGGAACATCGGCGACGTCGAGGCGCTGGTGGCGGGCAATGCGGTGGCACGGCGTTTCGGGGCCGATGCGGCATCGCTGCTGCAGCGCGCGCAGGCGAACGACAAGGACGCGGCCGGCAAGGTGGACGGCATGTGCCGGGTGCTCGGTCGCATGCTGTACGACCTGATCGTCTCGCTGGACCTGCAGCGCATCAGCCTGGGCGGCAGCGTGTTCTGGAACAACCGCGACTACCTGCTGCCGCGGCTGCGCTCGCACATCGTCGGGCACCTGCCCGCGCTCACCGACGGCTGCGAGCTGGTCGCTGCCGGGCTGGGGTCGCGCGTTGGCGACTACGCGGCGCTCGCGCTCGTCGACTGAAGAGCCTCAGGCGACGGCCAGCGCGGAGGCCACGGCCTCGATACGCGCGGCGTGGATCAATTCACCCACGCGCGGGCCTTCCAGGCCGCGCGCCTGCGCCTCCTGCGCCACCTCGCTCGTGACCACCTGCTGCGCCGCCCGCAAGGCGCCGAGCAGCCGCTCGCGCTGCGTGTAGGGACGCTCCTCGGAGCCGAGGCGCCCCCGCGCGTCGCATTCGCACGCCAGCAGGATGTCGGCGAAGCGTTGCGGCTTGCGGAACGCATCGCAGCGCTCCAGCAGGCGCACCAGCGCCGCGGCGCCGAACTCGCCGCTCCGATGGATGTTGCCGTGCTCGCGCGCCACCACGTCGGCGAGCTCGTTGCACTCGGTCGGTACGCGCAGCCGGCGCGCCACCTGCTTGAGCAGGCGGGCGCTGCGCTCCTCATGGCCGATGTGTTTCGGCAGCACGTGCTCCGGCGTCGTCCCCTTGCCCAGGTCGTGCACCAGGCAGGCGAAGCGCACCGGCAGGCTCGCCGCCAGCCGCGCGCTCATGTCCAGCACCATCATCAGGTGCACGCCGGTGTCCACTTCGGGGTGGTAGTCGGCCCGCTGCGGCACGCCCCACAGGCGGTCCACTTCGGGCAGGAGGCGCGCGAGGGCGCCACAGGCGCGCAGCACCTCGAACATGCGCGAGGGCGTTGCCTCCATCAGCCCGCGTGCCAGTTCCTGCCAGACGCGTTCGGCCACGAGCGCATCGACCTCGCCCGCCTCGACCATGTCGCGCATCAGCTGCAGGGTCTCGGGGGCGACGGCAAAGTCGGCGAAGCGCGCGGCGAAACGGGCCAGCCGCAGGATGCGCACGGGGTCCTCGCGAAAGGCATCGGTGACATGGCGCAGCACGCGGGCCTGCAGGTCGGCGCGGCCGTGGAACGGATCGATGACGGTGCCGGCGCCGTCCTGCGCCATCGCATTGATGGTGAGATCGCGGCGCGCCAGGTCCTCCTCGAGCGTGACGCCCGGATCGGCATGGAACGCGAAGCCGTGGTAGCCGCGGCCGGTCTTGCGTTCGGTGCGGGCGAGGGCGTACTCCTCGCGCGTCTCCGGATGCAGGAACACGGGGAAGTCGCGGCCCACCGGCAGGAAGCCCGCCAGCGCCATCTCGTACGGGGAGGCGCCCACGACGACCCAGTCGCGGTCGTTGACCGGCAGCCCCAGCAGTGCGTCGCGCACCGCCCCGCCCACCATGTACGTCTGCATGGCGGCAGTGTAAGCACCGCGCCGCTGCGGACCCGGGCCGCCCTCAGCGGCTGGTGCGATAGGGCTCGTCGATCGGCACGAAGTCGTGCTCGGCCAGCGCTTCCTGGATCCAGGCCTGGACACCAGGCAGTGCAGTCACCCGCTCGACGTACGCGGTGATCTCCGCCGGCACCGGCAGCGCATACGTGCGGATGCGCATGCACACCGGCGCGAAGAACGCATCGGCCGCGCTGAAGCTGCCGAACAGCATCGGCCCCCCATGCTCGGCCAGCAGTTCATCGGGCAATGCTGGCGCAGCGCGCCGAAGCCCGAATGCATCTCGGCGCAGACGCTGCGGGCACGCGCGCGGGCCTGGCGGTCGCGCGGCCAGAGGTCGCCATCGGGGAACGACTCGGCCAGGTACTCGGCGATCGCCAGCGTGTCCCAGACGACCAGCTCGCCGTCGACCAGGAACGGCACCCGGCACGCCGGGTTGAGGCGTTCCACCGTCTCCTTGAACCGCGATCCGGTCTCGAACGAGTCGAACCTGACCATCACTTCCTCGAACGGGATGCCGGCCTGGCGCATCAGCACCCAGGGCCGCATGGACCAGGACGAGTAGTTCTTGTTGCCGATGTGGAGCTGGAGCATGGAGGCCTCGCGTGGATGGCCGATGCTAGCGGCAGGGGCCGGCTGCATTGATGCGAACCGGGCGCCCGATTGATGCGTCAGGGCAGGTCGCGGCCGGCTTCGGGCTCGCTGTCGTCGCGCGGCCCGACGCGCCCCAGGCGTGCCTTCAACGACTGCGGCTCGCCCGTGAGCAGCGCCGCATAGAGCGTCGTGTTGGACAGCACCTTCTTGACGTAGTCGCGCGTCTCGCCGAAGGGCACGTTCTCGGCCCAGACCGCAGCGTCCAGCACCGGCCCGTTGCGCCACACGCGCGGCCGGGTGGGACCCGCGTTGTAGGCGGCCGCCGCCATCGCCATCGAGCCGTCGAAGCTGTCCAGCACGAGCTTGAGGTAGCCGGTGCCGATCATGAGGTTGGTGTCGCGGTCGGTGAGCTTGTCGGGACTGAAGCCGTTCAGGCCCAGCTTGCGCGCGGTCCAGCGCGCCGTGGCAGGCATCACCTGCATCAGGCCGGAGGCGCCCACGCTGGAGCGCGCGTCGGCGACGAAGCGGCTCTCCTGGCGCATCAGGCCGAACACGTACGCGGGGTCCAGTCCGATCTCCAGGGCGCGTCGCGTCACGGCCTCGCGGAAAGGCATCGGGAAGCGCTGGTCGATGTCGAACTCGCCCTTGGTGCGATCGCTGGTGTTGATGCAGCGGTCCCACACCTCGCGCTCGCAGGCCAGCTGCGCGGCCGCGAGCAGCTCGCGATCTTCCATGCCCCCCGGGCGGGCCAGGTTCGTCGTGTAGTTCCACTCGCGCCGGCCCTCGTCGCGCAGTCCCAGCGCGATGGCGGCCAGGCCGCGTGCGAGGCCCGGGTTCTGGCGCGCGGCTTCCTTCTCCTGCTCGGTGAGCGGCGCGGGGCGCTCCGGCGGCGCGACCTTGCGACCGACCTCTTCGAGCGCAAGCTGCTCGTAGAAGCCGCGCGGCGACGCCATCGACTCGAAGACCTGCATCGCCTCGGCGCGTTCGGCCGCGCTGCCGGCGGCCTGCAGGGCCCGGGCACGCCAGTACTGCCAGGCGATGTCGCGCCGCGCTTCCTCCGACATGGCCTCGATGCCCGACAGGACCGTCGGCCACTGCGGCACCATCGATGCACGCAGCGCCGCGCGCACCTTCCAGGCCAGCATGTCGTCGCTGAGATCCGAATCCTTCGTCACCTTGTCGAAGAAGGCCAGTGCGGTGGGCTGCAGCCGCTGCGCCGCCTGCCGGCCCAGCACGCCCCAGATCCAGTTGCGCTCCTCGACCGAGAGCTGCGGACCCCACTTGTTCTCCAGCAGGGTCGCGGCGTTGTCGGGGTCGGTGGTCGCCAGCTTGATCAGCGCGAGGCCGATCAATTCGCGGCGCGTGCGCAGGATCGCGGTGACGCGGTTCTTCAGGAATTTCGTCGGACTGGCGTTGAGCTCCGACAACAGCGGCAGCGCGTGGGGGGACACCAGTTCCACCGCCGAGGCGGCCACGCGGGGCCGGTTGCCCTCCGTGGCGATGCGCGCCTTGCGCCAGGCATCGCTGGTGGTGATGCGCTGCCTGACCGGGCCGTCGGCGCTGAACGTGGTGGCGGCCAGCGTGCAACCGTCGTCCAGGTCACGCTGGGCCAGCCACAGGCGGCGGGCTTCCTCGACCACGCTGGCGGGCGTGTTGGCGCCTTCGGCGACGGACCGGGCGACCAGCGCGTAGCACTTCACCTCGCGGTCGTCGTTCATCCGGAAGCGCGGGTACTCGGCTGCGAAAGCCGCCCAGTCGCGCCGCTGGCCCAGCACCAGCAGCCAGTCGTTGCGCAGCCGGTCTTCCTGGTAGGTGCCCGCATAGCGGGTGAAGAAGTCCTGCACTTCCTGCGGGCTGGCGGTGTCCAGTCGCGCGCGCAGCTCCCAGTACGCCGCCCAGGGCTCCAGCAGGTGGCCGCGGGCCAGGGGGAGCAGCTGGGTCAGCCGGGGCTTGTTGTTCCTGGCGAACGCCTGCGCCATCTCGACGATGGCGTCGTCGGGCCCGGGCTGGGCCTGGCAGGCGCCGGCGAACACGGCAAGGATCAATGTCAGAATCGTTCGCAACTTCATCGGAAGAATTATGGACAAGCCGGAGGACAAAACCGCGCTGCGCAAGAGATTGGTCGAGCAGCGGCTCGGCCTTCCCGACCGCCTGCAGCGCGCCGACCTGCTGCAGCGGGTGATGCGCATCTGGCTGGTGGGCCGGCCGGACGTCTCCATCGGCGCCTACTGGCCGATCAAGGGCGAGTTCGATCCGCTGCCGGCGCTGCACCGCTGGAAGGAGGACGGCGAGCTGCTCGACGAGCCGCAGCTGCGACGCATCGGGCTGCCCGTGGTCGACAAGCTGCACAAGACGCTGCGCTTCCATGCCTGGTTCCCCGGCTGCCCGATGGAGGAGGATGCCTACGGCATTCCCAAGCCCAAGGACACCGAGGTGATCGTGCCCACGCTGCTGTTCGTGCCCTGCGTGGGCTATGGGCCTGGTGGCTACCGTCTCGGCTATGGTGGCGGCTTCTACGACCGCACGCTGGCGAAGCTGGAGCCGCGTCCCTACACGGTCGGCCTGGGCTTCACCTGTGGCTTCGTGCCGGAGCTCGAGCCCGAGGCGCACGACTTCCCGCTGGACGCGATCCTGAACGACAACGGCGTCGTCTGGCCGATCGGCTGATTCAGAACGGCACCGTGGCCGCGTCCGGGCGCTGCTGGACGTCGGGGCGCTTGCGCGAGCCCAGCGCGGTGCGCACGTACTGCACGCCCCGAACGAGCTTGCCGAACGGGCGCGGAACGGGGAAGCGGCAGATCGCCAGCTTGCGCACGTAGCGCTCCACGTGCCACACCATCCAGGTGTTGGCCGGCATCACGGCCACGTCGCCCGCGCGCAGTAGCGCATGGCGGCCCTCCGCGTCGCGCACCAGCACCTCGCCCTCGAGGATGTGCACGGTCTCCTCGATCCAGAAGAACCAGTGGAAGGTGCCCGCGGTGCATTCCCACTGTGCCGAGGTGCAGGTGCCGTCGGGGCTTCGCACCAGTTCGACCGCCCGCGCCTGCGGCCGGCCCGCGATCACCCACTCGGGGCGGATCGGTGCCGGCGTGAAGTCATCGGGCTGCGGGGCCGCTGGCCCCAGGTCGTTGCAGTGCATGAGCTGGTTGCATGGAGAGGATGGGAATTCTCCCCAGCCCTTGGGCAGGCGCGGTGTAGGAGGGCGCCTGTCAGTCGATGTTATCAACGGTATCCGGATCCGGCACTTCGCCGATGGTCTGCCGCGTGGCCTTGCCCTGGGCAAGCAGCCAGTCGCAGAAGGCCTGGATCTCAGCCCGGTGGCCACTGCGCGGACCCTGGATCAGCCAGTACGCCATCGGCGAATCCATCCGCACGCCCGGCAGCAGTTCGACCAGGTCACCGTTGGCCAGGCTCTCGGCCACCATCGGCAGCCGCGCGATCACCACGCCCTGTCCCGCCAGCGCCGCCTGGACCATCTGGTAGGCGTAGTTGAAGTACAGCCAGCGCTTGGGCTGCACCCGCGTGAGCTGCTGCTGGTCGAGCCAGCGCCGCCACGTCAGCCACTCCAGGTGCGTGCGATGCGCATCGCCGGCCTCGATCAGCGCGAACTGCGCCAGGTCGGCGGGCTTGCGGATCGGCGGCCCGGCCTTCAGCAGCCAAGGGCTCGCGACCGGCGTGAGCTGCTCGCCGAACAGGCGGATCGCCCTGGGCGGCATGTTCGCCGCCGGGCCGTAGCGCAGCGCAAGGTCGACGTCGGCCACTTCGAGGTCGAGCGAAGTGTCGGTCGCGTCGATGCGGATGTCGATCTCGGGGTTGTCACGCTGGAACTGCTCGAGCCTGGGGATCAACCACATCGACGCGAACGACGCGAACGTGGTGACCGACACCGTCTTGCGGCCGGCGCTCTGGCGGATCTGCCGCACCGCGGCGTCGATGCGCGGCAGCGCTCCGTTGACCGCCTGCAGCAGTTGCGCGCCCGCGCTCGTGAGTTCGACGGCCCGCGTGTGGCGCAGGAAGAGCCCGACGCCGACTTCGTCTTCCAGCGCCTGGATCTGCCGGCTGACGGCCGACTGCGTGAGCGCCATCTCCTCGGAGGCGGCGCGGAAGTTCAGGTGCCGCGCGACGGCCTCGAAGGCACGCAGGTAGCCCGCCGAGATCGGCCGGGTGCGCAGGACGGTCTGGGAATGGAGCATTGGTGGGCGATCTGGATTGATGCGGAGTTGGCATGAATAGGCTAGCTGCTTTTCATTGGACCGACAACCGGGCCGCGACCATCATTCCAGCCACGGATCGATGCCAAGGAGAACGCCATGACCAATCTCGCGCTGCGGGAATCGCAACAATCCCGGCCTCCTGCCGCGGGCGCCTGGAAGCTCGAGGCTGGTCGTGCGCTGACGCTGCATCCCGCCGAGCCGGGCGAGCTGCGCGTCCACGAGGGAAGGCTGTGGGCCACGCTCGATGGCCCGCATTCCGGGTCCATGCGCGGCCTGGGCGATCTCGTCATCGAGGGCGGGGGAACGCTCCAGCTGCGCGCGGGCCAGCGCGTGGTGATCGAGCCGGCGGGCATTGCCGAGGCCGTCTACTTCTCCTGGACGGTCGCGGAGCAGTCGCCGCGCGTGCCTTGCTGGGAGCCGGTCGCGCAGTCCTGGCGCGAGCTGCAGGCCGGCCTGGCGCTCACCGGGGGAGCGGCAGCGCGGCTCGCCACGGGCCTGGCCGCGGTCGGCCTCGCCTCACTGCCGCGCCGCACGCCGGGCTCTCGCATCGCAGCCTGAGGCGCTCGCCACTTCCGTTGCGGGCGGTTCAACATTCCGTAATGAATTACGGATCGTAGAATCGTCCGCATGACGAAAGCCTTCGCGAGCCAGGCCGACCTGGCGGACAAGAAGATCACCTTCCAGCAACTGTCCGCGCACTGCTGGGCCTACACGGCCGAAGGCGATCCGAACTCCGGCGTGATCATCGGCGACCGCTACATCCTCGTGAGCGATTGCACCGCGACGCCGGCGATGGCGCGTGACCTGATCGCACGCATCCGCACCGTGAGCGACAAGCCGATCAAGTACGTGCTGCTCACGCACTACCACGCGGTGCGCGTGCTGGGCGCGAGCGCGTATGTCGCCGAAGGCGCGACGGAAATCATCGCCAGCCAGGGCACCTACGAGCTGATCGTCGAGCGCGGCAAGGAGGACATGCAGTCCGAGATGGAGCGCTTCCCGCGCCTGTTCCGCAATGCCGAGACCGTGCCGGGGCTGACGTGGCCGACGATGGTCATCGGCGGTGGCGATCCTGCGCGCGGCGAAGTGCCCGGCAAGCTCACGCTGGACCTGGGTGGCGTGCAGGTGCAGATCTGGCATCCGGGTCCGGGCCACACCCGCGGCGATACCATCGCGTGGGTCGAGCAGGAGAAGGTGCTGTTCTCCGGCGACCTCGTCGAGTACGACGCGGGCGTCTACACCGGCGATGCGCAGCTGGAGGAGTGGCCGGCGACGCTCGAGGCGCTGCGACGGCTGCATGCCGAAGCGCTGGTGCCCGGCCGCGGCGAGGCGATGCAGGGCAACGCGCAGGTGAACAAGGCGCTCGATTACACGAAGCGCTGGGTCGAGACGCTGTTCCGCGCCGGGCGCGAGGCGGCTGCCGCCAACATGGACCTCAAGGCCGCGATGGCCCACGCGCGCAAGTCCATGGACCCGGTGTTCGGCCATGTGTTCATCTACGAGCATTGCCTGCCGTTCGACGTCAGCCGCGCCTACGACGAGGCGCGCGGCATCAAGAACCCGCGCATCTGGACCGCCGAGCGGGACAAGGAGATGTGGGCCGCGCTGCAGGCCTGACAGGCTCTTTGTAGGCCGGTTCCGACTGGCGTTGCGAGGAGGCGCCGACACCACTGTTCGGTCGCGCTGCTTACGCTGGCGTTTCCACATCCCAGGAGACGCGACATGCAACAACAGCAAGGCGGCCGCGACCCGGTCGCGCGGATGCAGCAGATGGCGGGCTCCAGCGAATTCCAGCCGCCGCAGCAGCAGGGCGGGGGCGGGCAGTCGCAGCAAGGCGGCGCCGGCAAGTCGCAGCAGATGGGCGAAGGCAGCTACGAAGGCACCCGCGAGTACAAGGAGCGCACCGAGCGCTACCTGGAGAAGGCCGACGTCGAGGCCGATGCCGAGAAGGCGAAGCCGCGCTCCGAAGAGGAAGCTCGCGCCCTGAAGGAAGCCGAGAACGAGGGCCGCTCGCACTCGCGCGGCGAAGACAAGACTTCGTAGCCCACGCGCTGCGCGCCATCACCCCTGCCGGGACAGCAGCCTCATGGCTGCGCGGACAGCTCGGCCACGTCGCGTTGCCACCCGCGCAGGCGCTTCGCGGCGTGTTCGCGCTGCGAAGGACGGGTGCTGTTGTGGAGGGCCGCCGAGATGGCGCAGATCTCCTGGCGCATGGCGCCCACGTAAGTGGACAAGGCGGGCTCGCTGGGGGCCATCACCTCGTCAAGGACCGATCGCACTGCGGCCCGGGCTTGCGGAATGTCCACCTTGTGGGTGGAGAAGCGCCGCAGCAGGGCAAGCACCGCCTGCTGGTTCCGGCGCTTGAGGGCCAGCACCGTGACGGGATTGAAGCGCGAGCCTTGCAACTGCTGCCGCAGTGCATCGCGCTGGTCGTCATCGAGGCGGCCGTACAGGATTTCGGCGCGGCCCGCGAACTGCTCGAGGCGCTTGTCGACCAGGTCGGCGGGCGAGAGCCGCACCCACTCCTTCTCGTAGTCGCGATTGCGCTGCTGGTACTTGCGCTCCAGGTGCTCGATCTGCGACGGCTGCATCGTCAGCGCGTGTGCGGTCAGCGCCGGCTCGATGCGCACCCGCAGGGCGTCGGCGCGAGCGCGCAGCTCGGGCTCGAGGCCGCACACCTGCGCGGGCGTGACGTCCGCCGGGACCATCCGCTCGAGCCGCTGCAGCACCTGCCCATACAGCGGCAGCTCGTTGGCGCGGTGCCAGGCGTGGATCCGCGCGAGGTCGTCCCGCACCGCGGCGCCCTGCGCAGCGTCGAAATCGAAGAAGCCATCGAGCCACCAGTAGCCCAGTTGCCCCAGGCTGTTGTAGCCAAACTGGACCGCGCTGCAGCCGCTGAGCGCAAGAACAAGACTGAGCAGGCCGATAATTCGCAGGAACGGCGCCGCGGAGCGCAAACGGATCGAAGGGAATGACATGACAGGTGTGGACGTGGTCATCATGGCCGCCGGCAAGGGCACGCGCATGAAGAGCCGACGCCCCAAAGTGTTGCATCGTTTGGCGGGGCGCGGCCTGATCGAGCACGTGGTGCGCTGCGCGGCGGCGCTCGACCCGCGCACGGTGGTGCTCATCACGGGCCACGGCGCCGACGAGGTCGAGCGCGCCGTGCGTGCGAGCGACGCGCCGGCCAATACCGGCTTCGTGCGCCAGGAGCCGCAACTGGGCACCGGCCACGCGGTGCAGCAGGCGGTGCCGGTGCTGCCCGACGACGGCGTCGCGCTGATCCTCAATGGCGACGTGCCGCTGATCCAGCCCGAGACGCTGCGCGCGCTGCTGGATGCCTGCGGCGGCGAGCGCCTGGCCCTGCTGGGCGTGGAGCTGCCCGATCCCACCGGCTATGGCCGCATCGTGCGTGATGGCGATCAGGTCACCGCGATCGTCGAACACAAGGACGCCACCGAGGCACAGCGCCGCATCCGCGAGGTCTACACGGGCTTCATGGCGGTCCCCAACGGGCTGCTCAAGCGCTGGCTGGGCCTGCTCACCAACGATAACGCGCAACGCGAGTACTACCTCACCGACGTGGTGAAGCATGCGGTGGCCGAAGGCGCTTCCGTGGTCGCGGTGGATTGCGCCGACCGCCTGCAGGTCGAGGGTGTCAACAGCCCGGTGCAGCTGGCGCAGCTCGAACGCGCCTACCAGCTGCGCCACGCCGAGAAGCTGATGGAGCAGGGCGTGCGCCTGGCGGATCCGGCGCGCATCGACGTGCGCGGCTCGCTGCAGTGCGGGCAGGACGTGGAGATCGACGTCGGCTGTGTCTTCGAGGGCGACGTGGTCCTCGGGGACAACGTGCGCATCGGCCCGAACTGCGTCATCGCCAACGCAGTCATCGAGGCGGGCGCCGAGATCCAGGCGTTCACCCACATGAACGGCGAAGCCGCGGGCGTGCGCGTGGGCGAGGGCGCCCAGGTTGGCCCCTTCGCGCGGCTCCGGCCCGGCGCCCAGCTCGGGCCCGAGGTCCACATCGGCAACTTCGTCGAGGTGAAGAACTCCACCCTGGCGCGCGGCGCGAAGGCGAACCACCTGGCCTACCTGGGCGATTCGCAGGTCGGCGAGAAGGTGAACTACGGCGCCGGCTCCATCACGGCCAACTACGACGGTGCCAACAAGCACCGCACCGTGATCGAGGACGAGGTGCACGTGGGCAGCAACTGCGTGCTGGTGGCGCCGGTGCGCATCGGGCGCGGCGGCACGGTGGGCGCGGGTTCCACCATCACGCGTGACACGGAGCCCGGCACGCTGACGGTCGCGCGCGGCCGCCAGGCCAGCATCGCCGGCTGGAAGCGCCCGCTGAAGGCGAAGAAGTAGCGGGGCTGGCCGGGCGTTCAGCCCCGGCGCGGCAATGCGATGCGCGGGTCGAACTTCGCGCGGCGCACGGCGAAGAAGGCCTTCACGTTGCGCACGTTGGCGTCGGCCGTGAACAGGCGCTGCGCGATCTCCAGGTAGCCCGGCATGTCGTCGGCCTGAACCACCAGCATGAAGTCGGGGCCCGGCGAGACGCGGTAGCACTGCTGCACGGCCTCGTCGGCAACTGCTCGGGCTTCGAACGCCTGCATGGCCTCGTTGTCCTGGCGATCGAGCGTGATCTCCACCAGCGCCTGCAGGCCGGACCCGATGGCGTGGACCAGCTTGTCACGGTCGAGGATCGCGACCTGCCGCTCGATCAGGCCGGCCTTGCGCAGCCGAGCGACGCGGCGCAGGCAGGTCGGTGGCGAGACGTGGACGCGGGCGGCCAGCTCCTGGTTGGTGAGGGAAGCATCCTGCTGGAGCTGGTCCAGAAGAGCCATGTCCGTGCTGTCGATTGGTTCCATACTTGCGATCTATGTGGAATCCAATTTCTATTCTATTGTCTCTCGGAAGAAAATTACGTATGTGCCGGAATTGAGATCACTTATTCCACGCGTCCGGGCCTAGAGTTCGTCCATCCCAAGGAGATGCCTCATGTGTGGAATCGTCGCCGCGGTCTCGACCCGCAACATCGTCCCGATCCTGGTCCAGGGCCTGCAACGCCTGGAATACCGCGGCTATGACTCCTGCGGTGTCGCGGTCCACAACGGCGGCCTCAAGCGAGCGCGCAGCACGTCACGCGTGGCCGAGCTGCTGACCCAGGTCGAGCGCGAGCACATCGAGGGCACCACCGGCATCGCCCACACGCGCTGGGCCACGCACGGCGCGCCGGCCGTGCACAACGCGCATCCGCATTTCAGCCACGGGCCCGGCGAAGGCGCGGCCAGCCGTCCGGGACGCATCGCGCTGGTCCACAACGGGATCATCGAGAACCACGACGAACTGCGCGCCAAGCTCAAGGCCAAGGGCTACCAGTTCGCCAGCCAGACCGACACCGAGGTCATCAGCCACCTGATCGACAGCCTCTACGAAGGCGACCTGTTCGAGGCCGTGAAGATGGCCGTGGGCCGCCTGCACGGCGCCTATGCGATCGCGGTGTTCTGCAAGGACGAACCGCAGCGCGTCGTCGGCGCGCGCGCCGGCTCGCCGATGGTGCTGGGCGTCGGCAAGGACGGCGAGAACTTCCTCGCCAGCGACGCGATGGCGCTGGTCGGCGTCACCGACCAGATCGTGTACCTCGACGAAGGCGACGTCGTCGACATGCAGCTGGGCAAGTACTGGGTGGTCGATCGCGCCGGCAAGGCCGTGACGCGGCCCGTGAAGACCGTGCAGGCCCACAGCGGCGCGGCCGAACTCGGCCCGTACCGCCACTACATGCAGAAGGAGATCTTCGAGCAGCCGCGCGCCATCGCCGACACGCTGGAAGGCGTGCAGGCCGTCGTGCCAGAGCTGTTCGGCGACGGCGCGCATGCGGTGTTCAAGCAGATCGACTCGGTGCTGATCCTCGCGTGCGGCACCAGCTACTACAGCGGCTGCACCGCCAAGTACTGGCTCGAGTCGATCGCGAAGATCCCGACGCAGGTGGAGATCGCCAGCGAGTACCGCTACCGCGAATCGGTGCCGAACCCGAAGACGCTGGTGGTCACCATCAGCCAGTCGGGCGAAACGGCCGACACGCTGGCCGCGCTGCGCCACGCGCGATCGCTGGGCATGGAGCACACGCTGACGGTGTGCAACGTGTCGACCTCGGCCATGGTGCGCGAGTGCAAGCTGGCGTACATCACGCGCGCCGGTGCGGAGATCGGCGTCGCATCGACCAAGGCGTTCACCACCCAGCTGGCCGGCCTGTTCCTGCTCACGCTGGCCTTGGCCTCCACGAAGGGCCGCCTCACCGACGACCAGGCGACCGGGCACCTGAAGGCGATGCGGCACCTGCCCGCGGCGCTGTCGGCGGTGCTGGCGCTGGAGCCGCAGATCATCGGCTGGGCCGAGCAGTTCGCGCCCAAGGAGAACGCGCTGTTCCTCGGCCGCGGGCTGCACTACCCGATCGCCCTCGAGGGTGCGCTCAAGCTGAAGGAGATCACCTACATCCACGCCGAGGCGTACGCGGCGGGCGAGTTGAAGCACGGTCCGCTGGCCCTGGTCACCAGCCAGATGCCGGTGGTGACGGTGGCACCCAACGACGCGTTGCTGGAAAAGCTCAAGAGCAACATGCAGGAAGTGCGCGCCCGCGGCGGGGTGCTCTACGTGCTGGCCGACGCCGACACGCGCATCGAGAGCGAGGACGGCATCCACGTGATCCGCATGCCCGAGCACTACGGCCCGCTCAGCCCGCTGCTGCACGTCGTGCCGCTGCAGCTGCTGGCGTACCACACGGCGTGCGCGCGCGGGACCGACGTGGACAAGCCGCGGAATCTCGCGAAGAGCGTCACGGTGGAGTGAGCGGCGGCGAGCGAATCGGGGCGGCTGTGCGCAGGAAACTGAGTCGCTTACCGGAAACGGAGTCGCTGACCGGGAAACAAAGTTGGTTTCTACTCCCCGCCCAGCGAAAAAAAGAGTCAGTTACGGAGAGCGCGTGGGGCCATCTCCTTGTGGAAGGCTCTTGGAGGACGGCCCTGGCGCTCACGGTTCCTCGATGGAGACTGGCTGGTTGTGAGGCGCAGCCTGCGCCTGTCGCTGCGTCACCCAAGGGCCTCGATCGAGGCTGCGGCAGGCACAACGCGTAGAGGGGAGCACAGTTCAGTAACGGCGGGCATCAAGCGAAGCGCGATACGCGCCGGTGGCTACGACCTTCGAAGCCTTTCGCTCATTTCGCAAGGTGTTGCCTGGGAAGAAGATCTGTCGGGACGGAATCAGCCCTGTCGGAACTGGATGCCCATCGACCGGCCTGCTGCGCGCACGCGACCCGAGTGAAGGCGAGTCCAGGACCCGAGCGGATCACCGAAGTTGCCGACGCGGCGAGGCACCCTCACCCCGGCCGCCCCGGGCGGTGCGCCCTCGATAGCGTCTCCAGCTGAGTCTCGAGCGCCTCGACCAGGAAGTACGACTGCAGGTACTGCTCCTGCGAGCCGGCCTGGCGAAGCCGGCCGGTGGCCACTTCGGTCTGTGCGAGCCGCGCCCTGACGTTGGCGATGTCGGTGCTTGGCACGGCGCCTTGCGCGGGTGCGACCTTGGCGGGACTTTCATTCATGGCTGTCTCCCTGGGCAGCGCGGGCTGCCTCCGGGTGCGTCCAGGAAGGACGCGTGCCCGCTCCCGCAGTCTGCGCGCCTCGCCCCGGACGTGCCGGAAGCGCACAAAGAGTTGCGAAAGACTTCGGCACGCCCTTGACTCGGCGCGCACCATTCCCTCATGACCAACGACACGCACACCACCTGCACGGACGACAGACGCCACCAGACCGCCGAACACGATGTGGCCAAGGGCCTCGAACGCGGGACCGGAGACAAGCGCGGCGAGAGCGCCGACAGCATCCGCCCCCACCTGGAAAGGGGCCGCCGCGGGCCGCCGAGCGAGGGGCGCCAATCATGAGAGCGACGGAGCTGCGCGCGGTGAACCAGCTCACGAGCGCGGACATCGTGCAACTGGGCAACGACCCGCGCTTCTTCCACGTCGACGCGTTCGAGCGAGCGTCGGATGAGAGGGATGCACGTTGCACGGTGACGCTGCGGGCGTTCGATGGAACGCAGGGCGTGATGATGGTCCGGACGGCTTGCGAGTTGGTCCTGGTGGTGCCCTGGGCGGGGCGTGTGATGTCTGAAGGGGAAAAGACGATCGATGCGTGACACGCGTCATCTTTGGCGCCTTTGGCAACGACTGAGTTCGCCCCTGTTGGCTGATAGGCGCCTCGGCGACTCAGGACCGGCCTACAGCGGCTCGGCGGCCTTCCTTGAGGACGTACTTGTCAAATGTGAGGGGTCCACGTACCACCCGCCCTGGCGCACCTTTAATGATGGAGGGGTACTTACAGGGGTACATCATTGCGCTGCCCCCATGCGGTCAGCCCTTGCAGGGTGGCCGACGCAATGGATCCGGCTGCTTCCCTGTTCCTGCAGGCCGACGTCGACCGCACCCACGTCATGCCAACCGAAACCGGTGCAACTGAGCGCCTGGAACAGCTGGCAGGGCGGCGCATAGACGCGAGGCGCCGATCGTGCAAGTTGCCACGAACGACGTCCGCCAAGCCGCGCAACGGACGCCGAGCAAGTCGCACCAGGTGTCGCGATCAGCGTCGCCGGTGCTCCACAGCGGACAAACTGCCGTTGCTGACGCCCAGCTGCGCGTTCACGCCAACCACGCCGGCGACCCGGGAGACCGCGTCTTCCACTTTCCATCGCTCGGATGCATAGCGAACCGAGCCCCGCACGCACACCCACCCTTGGGTGACGAGCAGTTGCACGAGTGGGTGCCGACCCAGTTCATTGACGGCCAAGCGGCAGTCGAGCTCGATCTGAGCGTCCGACAGAGCAGCAGCTCGGTGAGGCACCGATGCCTGCGCACGTTGCCCGTGTACCGGTATCGGGCCGCGGGACGGTCCAGCGCCCAGGCCAAAGTCCTGCGCGGCGCGTTGCTGAAGGCCGTCCGCGCCTTCGCCGGCACGTTCACCGGCGCGGTGAGCTCCGTGTGCGCGGGTTTCGTGCTCCGCCCGGTGCGTGGTCGGCGGAGCCTGGAAGGTGTCTGCAGCGGATGTCATGGATGTGACCTCGTGCGGTGCGTGCTCTGCCTCAGGTCAGGTCGCCCATCCGGCGAACCTGGTTCAGCGCATCATCCAGACGGTCATAGCTGAACTCCGCATAGCGGTACACGCGCCCGTCGAACCGGACACCGTGCGTGGCCATGACGTCGAGCTCGCGCACCGTCGGTCCCGCGGGACGTGCGCGTTGCACCCGCAAGCCGCGATCCGCGTCGCCTGCCCCAGGCCGGGATCTGGCGATGCGCGCGTACGCGACGGCGTCATCCAGCTCCTGGTAGTGGTAACCGTCGAAGGTGTAATCGGGGCCGTCGCCGGACACGCCCAGTTGCGCCGCCTCGCGCCGCTCCTCGGGTGATGCGGCGCGACCGTCGCGATGCCTCATGGACGCGGCGGAGACAGGGCCCAGCGGCGGACCGGGATGGAGTGGAAAGTGGTCGCCCATGACGAGCTCCTAGGTCTAAGCACGGAAAAAAAAGAACACGGCGCGTCCGTGCGAAGGCGCGTGCACAGGGGGTGGCAGTCCTGGGCCACTGGCTGCGTTCGCCGGCGCCAACGCCATGTCGAGCGCGGGCCGAGTTCTGATCGTGCGCGCATTCCGTGTGCCGTGCGCAAGCGGGGCGCAACTCTTTGTGCACGCATGGCCGCTGCGGCGCGGTGCATGCCGCGCCGCCATCCGCCCCGCAAACCTCACTGGAAGGTTGGCCGGCGAGCTTCGGGGCGGACCTGTCCTGCGGGATCTGAGATGGCTGGCGGACGCTCCATCGCTTCAGACATCGGACCACGACGGGCTCGACCGTTTCGCATCGGACCGGCAGCGAGCAGCGGGGGCGGCCCTCCAGATCAGACGCGCTCCTGGGCCACGTACCATTTCATCAGAGGGCCCGCGGTCAAGCCGTGGACGACGATCGAGGCCGCGACCGTCCACAGCGTGAGTGTCACGAGCGTCGCCGCGACATCGGGCGCGAGGCCCTGCCGGACGGCGTAGAGCATGTAGTAAACCGAGCCGATGCCGCGGATGCCGAACCAGCTGATCATCGTCCGCTGCGGGGCAGAGAGCATGCCCAGCGGTCCCGACGCGAGCACCGAAAGGGGCCGCAGCAACAGCGCCAGCGGCACGAACCACCAGGCGGACGGTGGCTGGGTGTAGCCAAGCATGGCACCGACCATCAGGACCAGGGCGAGCTCGGCGACCTTCTCCAGTTGTTCGTTGAAGGCCTGCACCGAGTCCTGCATCTCGCCCGCCATCCGTTCCTGGCGGGCAGCGGATCCGGTGCGGCCGCGGATCCGCTGCAGGGCCAAGCCGGCTGCGAAGACCGCCAGGAAACCGGAGGCAGCGCAGACGCTGGCCGCGCCATATGCCATGCCGATGAGCCCCAGCCCGATGAACACGTCCAATCCCAGGGCTTGCCGGTAAGTGCTTCGAAGATGCACGACCAGGCGGCCCGTTGCGACGCCCAGGGCCGCCCCGATCGCGACCCCGCCAAGACACGTCCACACGAGGTCGATGGCCCACCAGTGCAGGAGCCCGGGACCGAGATCGTGAAGCCCAAGCCACCCGAGGCCGAGCACCACGAAGGGAAATGCAGTGGCATCGTTCAGGCCTCCTTCGGCGCCCAGCGTGAAACCCAGCGGATCCGGCTGAGTGCCGGCCTGGGAACGCATGCCCGACGCGAGGACGGGATCGGTCGGCGCGAGGATGGCGCCAAGCAGGACCGCCGCACCCAGCGGCAGGTGGAGCCACCACACGCCGATGGCCGCCGCCATGGCGACCATGGCGGTCATCGAAAGCAGGGCGAGTCGCGCCGAAAGCCACCAGCGGCGGTCACCAAGGGGGATGCCCAGCTGCATGCCCACCGCGAAGAGCGAAATGATCAGCGCCACTTCCGCGCCTGTCTCCAGCAGGGCAGTCGCACCGAACGGGTTGGGGCGCAGTACGTCGGCGACAGCCGGACCGAGCAGCCAGCCGAGCGCCAGGTAGACCATGGCGCTGGTCAGCGCCAGCTGGCCCAGCATGGTCCCGGCGACAACCATGGTGACCATCAGCGTGCCGATCACCAGGGCCCACAGCGCAAAGGTCATCGGTCCCCCCGGCATCTTTCGCGTTCGTTCCAGGCGCGGATTCAAACCGTCGCTGCAACACGGAACGCTGCGAGAGCAGCAAGAATGTCTACCTGGAGAAGACCAAGCACTCCGTGCAGGGAGACTCAGAAAGCGCCTTGATTGCGGGAGGTATCTGACCAGTCATCGTGACTTCGATCTCGGAAATCGCGCGGGGGGATCAGCACGCGTCGGCAACCTAAGCAGTGGCCGGTGCCGCACCTGGCGCGGTGCGTCCAGTGCGGGACCTGCTTGCGAAGTTTGTGGCGGTGCTCGACCGCCCTCGGAGGTGAGGGCGTCCTGAGCCGCTTCGCAAGAGCTGTCGCCGTCGGCCGCCAGCGCGGCCGGTTCCCCCTGCACACCGAACGAGTTCACGCGATTGACTTGATGCGGGCCCATGAGGTACTCCTGAAATGACATCCCCCACTGTTTTCGCCCTGGCAGGGTCACGTCTGTGCGGAGGCGAACCGAGCGTGTGGGCCTCCAGTCCGACCGCCAGGAGCCTGAAAGCTGAAAACGCGCGATGCGTTTGTGGCCCAGCGCACAGACGGGCTGGCTTGGCCAAGACCAATGTCAAGCGTTGCTCCGGAGTCTGAACATGAAAGCCATCGCCATCGCCGTCTCCGAAGCCGGGATTCGTGGATTCGTTGGCGGGCGTCCTGAACAGGGTGCTGTCGGTGCGGCTCGCGCGCGCTGGCGCGATGGCTCTGGAGCGGCCTGCTGATGGCGCTACGACGCTGGAACTCGCGCGCCCCTTTCACCGCAATTTGGTGATTTCGGTTGCACCTTAGGGCATGACCTCCCAGTCCAATGTCTATTGGAGCCTGTCGCAGGAAGGCCTTGCGCGGCAGTTGCACGCCGATCTCGGAGGGCTCAGCCGGACTGAGGCCCAAGCGCGCCTCGTGCAATTCGGCCAGAACACACTCAAGCCACCCAGGAGATCTGGCGCCCTCGCCTTGTTGGCCAGCCAGTTCAAGAGCCCGCTCGTCCTGATCCTCATCGTCGCTTCGATCGTCTCCCTGGCCGCTTCTGAATGGGTCGACGCCAGCGTCGTACTCCTGGTCGTCATGGGCAGCACCATCCTAGGCTTTGCACAGGAGTACATCGCCAGCACCGCCATCGAGCAACTTCGCTCGCAGATCACGATCAATTCGCTTGCCATCCGCGACGGTGTCGTGGTTTCGATTGCTTCCTCGGACGTCGTGCCGGGCGACGTGGTTCAACTCGCGGCGGGGAGCCTGATCCCGGCCGACGCGGTCGTGCTGGAGGCAAAGGATCTCTTTGTCACGCAGGCTGTGCTCACGGGGGAAACGTTCCCCGTGGAAAAGGTCCCGGGCCTCGTGGCGCCGGATGCCGCACTGGCGGAGCGAACCAACTGCGTCTTCATGGGAACAAGCGTGCGAAGTGGTACAGCGCGCGCGCTGGTCGTCGCCACGGGCAAGGAAACGGTGTTCGGCCAGATCGCGGGAAAGCTGGCGCTGCGCCCGTCCATGACCGAGTTCGAGCGCGGAATCCAGCACTTCGGTTATCTGCTCACGCGCGTCATGCTGGCGATGGTGGTCGTGGTGCTCGCCATCAACATCTTCATGGCCCGACCGCCGATCGCCTCGCTGCTGTTCGCCCTGGCCCTCGCAGTCGGCCTCACACCGGAATTGCTGCCCGCCATCATCAGCATCACCCTCTCGCACGGGGCCAAACGCATGGCCGGATTGGGAGTGATCGTGCGGCGCCTGAACTCCATCGAGAACCTGGGCAGCATGGATGTCCTGTGCACCGACAAGACGGGCACGCTGACGGCCGGAATCGTCAGACTCGACGGCGCCCTCGACCTGGCGGGCCATGCGAGCGCCCAGGTCTTGCGGCTCGCCTGCATCAACGCACGATTCCAGACAGGGATGGCCAGCCCCCTGGACGAAGCGGTCACTACGGCAGCGGGCGGCATCGAGCTGACCGGGCTTCGAAAGATCGACGAGATTCCCTACGATTTCATCCGGAAGTCCATTTCGGTGGTCGCAGCGGACGCTGCCGGAGAGCGAACACTGGTGACCAAAGGTGCGCTGGACAACGTCTTGGGCATGTGCGACACGGTGGCCGCCGGCGCCCAGGTTGCGCCGCTCGACAGCAAGGCGAGGTCCTCGATCAATTCCCTGTTCGAAGGCTGGAGCAACCAGGGATTCCGGGTGCTCGGGGTCGCATCGCGTCAGCTGGAACGCAGCGCCTCGTCATATTCACACGCCGACGAATCGGGCTTGTGCTTCGCGGGATTCCTGCTGTTTCTGGACCCGCCGAAGGACGATGTCCGCCGCACCCTCGTGGATCTGGACGAGCGTGGCTGCAGGTCAAGATGATCACGGGCGACAACCGCAATGTTGCACGCCATGTCGCCGAGGCGATAGGCCTCCCGGCCATGTTCACCATGACCGGACGTGAACTCAATGCGACGAGCGAGGAAGCTCTCCTGCATTCGGCGCAGCAAGTCACCATCTTCGCCGAGATGGACCCGAACCAGAAGGACCGCGTCATCCACGCCTTGCGCAAGGCCGGACATGTGGTCGGCTACATGGGAGATGGCATCAACGACGCCCCTGCGCTTCACACGGCCGACGTCGGTATCTCGGTGGACACGTCCGTGGACGTCGCCAAGGACGCGGCGGACTTCGTCCTGCTGCGCAAGGATCTGGGGATTCTCCGCGAGGGGATCGATGAGGGGCGAAGGACGTTTGCAAACACCCTCAAGTACATCTTGACGACCATCAGCGCGAACTTCGGGAACATGTTCAGCATGGCAGTGGCCTCGGTGGTCCTGCCGTTCCTGCCCCTGCTCGCCTCGCAGGTGCTGCTCAACAATTTCCTGGCCGACATTCCTGCAACCACCATTGCCAGTGACAACGTCGACCGGGAATGGGTGGCGGCACCGCGGCGGTGGGACACGCGCTTCATCCGCGACTACATGATCCTCTTCGGGCTGGTGAGTTCCGTGTTCGACCTTTTCGCCTTCGGCGTGCTTCTCTGGCTATTCCGGGCCGGAGCCGATGAATTCAGAACCGGATGGTTCATCGAATCGCTCTTGACGGAGTTGGTCATTGCATTGGTCGTGCGGACCCAGGGGCCGTTCTGGCGCAGTCGGACCTGGCAAGTTCCTGCTCGCCACCACCTGCTTCGTCGTCGCATTCACGCTGGCTTTGCCGTACCTCCCGTTTGCCGGCGTCTTCGGATTCGTCCCGGTGCCGGCGCCGCTGATGCTGGCAATGATCGGGTTGACGCTGGCCTACGTGCCTGCCGCCGAGATCGCGAAGCGGTACTTCTACGGGATGTTGAGTCGCAGGGAGAGGCTGCGGGTCTAGGTGGCACGTGCCGCCGGACAAAGGGCGGGACCGACCTTCACATCATCAGGGGCGACGTGCCGACGTGCGAACCTGGCACCATCCCGGGACACGAGGGTGTGGGGATGGTCGAGTCCGTGGGAGCGGGCGTCGCGGCATTCAAGCCCGGGGCTCGCGTCCGACGGATCGGGCAACGTGGCTGGCATGCCGACCGCCTCGATGGCCGTGTCGACTCCAATTCCGGGCACCGACAGCGGAGGTGTCCGAGCCTGAGACGCGATCCTCAGACGGCGCGGCGCACCATCATGTCCCGGATCTTGCCGATCGCCGTGATCGGGCTCAGCCCCTTGGGGCACACGTCCGAACAGTTCATGATCGAGCGGCAGCGGTAGAGGCGATACGGATCCTCCAGGTTGTCCAACCGCTCTCCGGTCTCCTGGTCGCGACTGTCGGCGATGAAGCGATATGCCTGCAGCAGCCCTGCTGGACCGACATACTTGTCCGGGTTCCACCAGAAGCTGGGACACGCCGATGAGCAGCACGCGCACAAGATGCATTCGTACAACCCGTCGAGTTCCTCGCGTTCGGTCGGACTCTGAAGACGCTCGCGCTCCGGCGACACGCGGTCGTCGGCCACCCACGGCCGAATCGAGTGGTATTGCTTGAAGAAGTCCGTCATGTCCACGATCAGGTCCCGCATCACAGGCAGACCTGGAAGCGGCTTCAGGATGATCGGGTCCTTCAGTGTGCACATGTTGGTCAGGCATGCCAGGCCGTTCCTGCCATTGATGTTCATCGCGTCCGAACCGCAGACGCCCTCCCGGCACGAGCGCCGGAACGACAGAGTCGGATCCTGCGCCTTCAGCTTCATCAGCGCGTCAAGCAGCATGCGCTCGTTCCCGTCGAGTTCGGCGACGACAGTGCGCAGCGCCGGCTTGAGGTCGATGTCCGGGTTGTAGCGATAGATCCTGAAGGTGCGAGAAGGCATCGCGGCATCATGGACGCTGGTGGACCGGAACACCAGCCATGCATCCATGTTGGCCTCTCCCTTGTTCGATCGATGGTTTCGACCCGAATCCCCGGCTGGGTCATCCGCCGGGTTGCACGGTCAGACCGCCTCGGTCGCCGGCAGCAGCCGGTCGTATTCCTTCTTGACCACGGCGTAGCACTCGCAGGTGCGCTGCTCGAGGCCGGGGCGATCCAGCACCGTGATGTGCCCACGCGCATAGCGGATCAGGCCGGCCGCCTGGAGCTTGAGCGCTGCATCGGTCACGCCCTCGCGCCGCACGCCGATCATGTTGGCGATCAACTCCTGCGTCATCCTCAATTCGTTGCCGCGCAGTCGATCGAGGCTGAGAAGCAACCAGCGACACAGTTGCTGGTCCAGCGAGTGGTGACGGTTGCACACGGCGGTCTGCGACATCTGGGTGATCAACGCCTGCGTGTAGCGCAGCAACAGGTGAAGCACAGGTCCGGCACGGTTGAACTCATTCTTCATCGCCTGCGCCGCCAGTCGGAAGCCGCGGCCAGCGCTTTGCACGACGGCCCGACTGGGAGTCGTTTCGCCACCCATGAACAGTGAAACGCCCACGAGGCCTTCGTTGCCCACCACAGCGATTTCGGCCGAGGACCCATCCTCCATCACATAGAGCAGGGACACGATGGAGTCGACGGGAAAGTAGACGTGGGCCAGGCTCACCCCGGATTCGTACAGCACCAGGCCCAGCGGCATGTCCACCGGCTCGAGCTGGGCGGACCAACGCGCCCACTCGGCCTGCGGAAGGGCAGCGAGCAGCTGATTGAGTCGCGCATCAGGTGGATCGGCCATTGGCAATTCCAGTATAGGGTGGGAGCCCAGCCGGCCGGTCACCTACCGCATATCACTACCGCACATCTCGTTTTGCGGTGCCCCGGCGTGAGGTTAGGGAGTGGCCGTCTAAATTGCTGGGTATGTGTGCTGGCGCACGGACCGGGACGGCGTCATCCCCCACGCTTGGTGCCACGGAGCAACGAACATGCACGAGTTCCTCATCAACAACCGGCGCACCCTCATCGATCGATGCCAGCACAGGGTGGCACAGCGTTCGCACCTCGCGCCCACGGGGGAACTCCGGCACGGGATTCCCGTGTTCCTGGACCAGCTGACCAGGACGCTACGCGCCGAGGAAGAGGGCCACGCGAGCAAAGGCCTCGAGATCTCGGGCGCGGCAGGAGGCGCTTCCTCGACGTTGTCGGAAATCGGTGTGAGCGCCACTGCCCATGGCAGAGAGTTACTCGAATCGGGCTTCCCCGTCGATCAGGTCGTGCATGACTACGGTGACCTTTGCCAGACCATCACTGATCTCGCATTCGAGCGGCATGCGGCGTTCCCCATCCAGCAATTCCGGACGCTGAACCGCTGCCTGGACAACGCAATCGCGGTCGCGGTCGCGGAGTTCACTCGGCTGCAGGCCCAGCAGCAGGCCGCCGACACCAACGAGCAACTGGGCTCGCTCGTCCACGAATTGCGCAACGCCGCAGGAACGGCCACGCTTGCGTTCCACGCGATCGAGCACGGCCAGTTGCCAGTCAGCGGCCCGACCGGTGCGGTCCTGAAACGCAGCCTTCTGGCATTGAGCAGCCTGCTGACGCGGGCGCTCGACAACGTGCGCAGGAACGCACAGAGCGACACGCAGGTCTTCGATCTCGCCGCGCTCATCGACGACGCGAAAGCCACGGCGCTGCTCGACGTCCTTGCGAGCCGTTGCAAGTTCTCGGTGCAGGCGGTCGAGCCCGGGCTCGCCATCCGTGGCAACAGGCAACTGCTGCTGGCGGCCATCGGCAACCTGCTGCAGAACGCCTTCAAGTTCACCCACGACCATACAGAGGTCACGTTGAAGGCGTTCGCTTCCGCACGCCACGTCCGCATCGAGGTGGCGGACCACTGCGGCGGCCTGCCCAAGGGCAGCGCGGAGGAGATGTTCACTCCGTTCCGGCAGCGCAGCGTCGACCGCTCGGGCCTGGGCCTGGGCGTGACCATCGCCAGGCAAAACGTCGAGGCAGACGCCGGCACCCTCAGTGTCCGGGACATGCCCGGCGAGGGCTGCGTCTTCACGATCCGCATGCCGCGCGCTTCCCGGCAGCAACGAAGCATCCGATCGGCCGGCGTAACCTGAGGTGGCGGTCGGCGAGCCGCGGCCGGCGCGCCTCTTTGATTCGACGGCCTGGGCTCGCAAGGTGTGCCAGCGCACAGACGCCGCGGTGCCGGTCGCCCAGACTCACACCTGGTATCCAAGGATCCTGCCATGAATGCAATCACACTTTTCATCGGCGCCGCTCTGGCCGCAGGGGCGGCGGCACTGGGCTTCTCCGGTCACGTTGCCGCAGCTGCCTGCCTCATTGCCGCCGCGGTGGTCATCACGCAATCACTCATGATGGCCAACACCTGGCAGAAGTTCGTCGTGCTACGTGCGGGCAAGCTGCACGGTGTTCGCGGTCCCGGCCTGTTCTTCATGGTTCCGGTGCTGGACCGCGTCGTTGCGATCATCGACGAAAGAATCCAGACATCGGCCTTCAACGCCGAGCAGGCACTCACGCGCGACACGGTGCCCGTCAATGTCGACGCGATCATCTTCTGGCACGTGCACGACGCCCGGAAGGCGGCGCTGGCCATCACGAACTTCCGCGAGGCGATCGACCGGGTCGCGCAGACCACGCTGCGCGAGATGATCGGTTCGTCGATGCTGTCGGCCCTGCTGTCGGATCGTCGTGCGGCAGACCTGCAGCTGTGCGAAGACATCGGCCGCAAGACAATCGAGTGGGGCGTCACCGTTCGCGCAGTCGAGATCAGGGATGTCGCCATCCCGGTGGCTTTGCAGGACGCCATGTCGCGCCAGGCGCAGGCCGAACGCGAGAAGCAGGCCCGTGTCATCCTGGGGGCGGCAGAGGCCGAGATCGCCGGCAAGTTCGTGGAAGCGGCGCGGATCTACGCCGAGCAGGATGGCGCCCTGCAACTGCGGGCCATGAACATCATCTACGAGACGACCAAGGAGCGCGGCGCAACGATCCTGATTCCCAGCTCGATGGTCGACAGCCTGAACCCGGCAGCGTTGTCAGTGTCCCTTGCCGCCACGCAGCAGGCCCAGGACATCGAAGCCGCGGCGACGGCCCGAGCGCGCGAGGGCCGCAGTATCGGCGCACCCCTGCCCAGAGCGGCTGTGACAGAACCCGCGGGCGAGCACCGGCTCGCCGATGTTCTGGCAGTTGCTCAATCCTGAACAAGACAACCTCGCCAATGGAGAGTCACCATGTCAAAAGCGCAACACGGCAACAAGGAAGCGAAGAAGCCCAGGAAGCCAAGGAACCCCGTTCCGGCGAAGCCGGCGGCTTCGGGCGCATTCGCCGTGGAGCGACGACCGGCTCCGGCTGCACGTCGCAAGAAGTAGCGCCCGCCGCTGTCGCATTCGCAAGTCCCCAGGGGATTGTCGTGAACCATGAACGTTTCCGCCACGCCATTGGCGCAGCCGCCTTCTTCGCCGTAGCCGCCGCTGCCCCATCACGGGCTGCCCTGATTCTTGAGGTCAGCGTGGATCTCGTTGCCATCGCTCCCTCGATGGCGAAGCGCATGAACATCGACGAAAGCAGGATGCCGCTGAGCCTTTTGGTGCCCGCCAGCGTGGCCTCGAAGGCGTGCGGGCTGGCCATGTCTTCGCTGCCAGCTGCGGGCTGCAGGGCCGGGGTCGACTCACCCGAGTTGGATCGCCTGCTGGCAGCCAGGATGCGCGCCGATGCACCGCCTCCCGAGGCGCCTGGCCGCCTGCCATGACCCATGAACCGCGGAACGCGACTCGCCAAGCGGCTCACGCCGCTCACTGCCAATGGGGTCCTGCCCCGAGAGGACCAGCATGGCCAATCCCTGGCTGAAAAAAAATCCGTTCATGAGCATGTGGCTCACGACTGCCAACAGAGCGGCGAGCGGTGCGCGTCAGCAGGCGGGTGGCGCTGCAAGACTGCAAGTCGCCGCCGCACAGACCGAGGTGTTGCGCCAAATGGTGGACTTGTGGGCTGGTACGCCAAGGAAACAGGCCGGCAAGAAGCGGCGCCGCTAGCTGGCTGCCATCTGGCCCTGCGCACCGGAGCCCAAAGCCGCGCACATCGCCCGACAGTTTTTTCACCTGCGAATGGGGTACGCAATGACAGATGAACAAAGGCAGTTGGCTTGGCTGACGGCCGAGCACGCTGCACTGATCAGTGAGTCCGAGGTCGTTGCCCTGGGCCCCGCAACGCAAGATCCTGGGTTGGCTCTCTTGCTCATGGAGGCTGCCAAGCTCCGACGGATCGCTGACGACCTGTACCAACAGATCGCCCAAAGGATTTCCTCCGGGACGACGAACAGGGAGCTTCATTGAACGTGGATGGCGCACCGGCTTGCCCGAAGCGCTGCGGCTGACAGGGCTGGCGCCGCACGCGCACCGTGCCCCAGCTGTCGAAGACTGCCATCGCCAAAATGTGGTGGCATGGGCGGCTGAAGACGCCGCTCTAGCGGCGTTGCTTCCTGCGCTCGGACCGGGTCTTCTCGTACTGGTCAGCCAGATCTGGATCAACCCTTCGGAGCTTCAAGAATGCATCTCCCGCCTCGGCGAACAGCCACGTGGGTATTTGCTGCAGTCTCACGGCGGAGGCGTTTACCCGATGCGCGTGGCACAAGTGAACCAGTTCCCTCTCCGCGCACAGATCTCGATGGAAATGCACCGACCGCGCGTGCGGCCGCTCGTCCCACACGAAAGGGCACGCGTTCACGAACCTGAAAGCGCGCCCCAGATGGCCTAGGCGCCAGCACTGGAGTGCGTGCAAGGCACTCAGAACAGCTGGCTCGCGCCCTCTGGCGCCGGCTTCTCCGACCTGGACAAATCTCCAGGTTGCGGTGAAGAGCTCCATGCCAGGCTGCTTGGGTGCGTGGATGGAGGGCATGATTGCGCACCGTCAGCGGAAGGCGGTTCTATGATGCGGCGTGGCGCAACTTCCGCAGCTCACGGTCCAGGTGAGCTATGCGGCTATGCAGGGCATCGACATCCCTCATTGCCACCACTGCCTCACGGACAGGGCCGACGACTCGGAGGTGAAGAGCGCGGCAAAGGGCCTTTGCTTCCTCGGCCCTGGTGAGATCCAGCTGCTGGCGAAGGGATTCGAGTGAAGGAGGGTGGTACATGGTGCGGCGAGCGCAGGCGAACGACGCAATCCTGCGCGCCGAAGTGTGCATACGCCTGCGACCCGAGTAAGTGTTTGTCGCCCCGCACCGAACGGGCTCACCTCAGAGACAGTTCGGGACCGTCGCCTGGCTGCGGTCCAGGCTGCAGGTCAGCGTCGTCAAGATGTCTGCATACCAAGCGCAGTTCAGGCCAAGGGAATCGTCCTGCAGCCGGTCCCGGGTGCCCATGTCGAACCGCGACGAATGAATGCCCAGCAGCGACCAAGGCAGCTCTGATCAATCCTCCGGTCGCCGCATCAGAACGGGAGCACCGCTCGCGCCTCGGTGGAGGCGTGCATCCGTGACGAAGAAGCCGCGCCTTTGGAAGCGAACGCCAAACGCGGAGGCGACGGTTGCCGGGGCCCAGGGCGCTCACGACTGCCTCGGCGGGCAATTGGCCCTCCTCCCGGATCTCCAGCACCGCGACGCGTCCACATCGCCACCGGGGTCCTGACCTTGCACCCACGCCGCGTGCCCGCTCCTGTACAGAGGCAGTTCGACGGTGGCGCTGCGGGTGAGATCGTCGCGGTCGAGGTGCACATCGAATTGCACTCTGTCGGGCAGATGTCCCGAACTCGCATCGATGAAGACGTGCCGGCTCGTTACGACGAACAGCCGCTCTTCGCGGCGAAACCAGAATCTCGAGCCGGACGTCAACAGTCTGCCGCCGTCGGAGGTCAGGAGGCGCACCGCGCTGAGGAGCAGGGCGTCGATCAAGGCGACCGCGGCGAGAGCGCGTAGTTGATCAGGTTACGCGTCGCAAGGTCACGCTCTTCGACGGCTGTGCGCCACGTATTCCAGGCAGTCTGATCGAACGCCGCGTCTCCAGGGAGGCCAGGCAGAGCCTGCCAAGCCACTCTCTCCGCATCCAGGGCGTCCTCGTAATTGTGCGACAACCCTGTGGTCCCGAGCGCAGTGCGCGGTGTCTGCGAAGGCTCGCCGTGTGGAGGCTTTGCATGCACCGGGCTGTGGTCGGTGCCGGCCGATTGCTGCTGGATCTGGAGTGACGCAGCCTCGTCTCGACCAGCGCGGTCCATCATCTCGCGTTGTTGGTCTCGGTCCATCTGCACCCCCGACTTGCGTCGTGCTTGCGGCATCGTACGCCTTTTCTGCCATCGCAAGACTTACGGGGACGCAGGTGCTCAGGCGCCCGATACTGCCGCCACCTGCGCTGCCAATGAATTGCCTCGCTGCATTGAGTCGCTGTTGTGCGCCTCACGGGTTGCCTCTGGCCAAGTGAAGGCTCTGCGCAGATCCAAGTTGCGGCTGAGGGGAGCGGCCCGCAGCAGGAAACGACTCTGTTCTGCTGATTTGCCGCGTTCTGTTGCGTTCCAGGCGCCGCCTCCGAGCTCAGTCAACGACCTTCAACATTGAACGAACCTCACCATCAGCATTGGTGCGCCTCTTCGTCGTGTCCTGTCAGCGACTTTGTTCCGTACGCACAGCTGCTTGGTTGCTCGGTCCTCACGACCACCACCGGAATCGGCAGCGGCCGCAGCACCGGATCCAGGCCCTCGCTTTCCCATCCTTCGCCCATCAACTCCATCGGGTGCTGCGTGCGCTCGGTGCCGTTGCCGCAGATCATGTCGCCGGCGGGGCAGTAACGGTCGCAGCCCCAGCAGGTGCGTTCCGGGTGTGCCGGGCGCAGCGGGAACTTCTTGCCCATGGGTCAGCCCCGCGCCGCCATCTTGCGGATGGCGGCGGTCACCTGCGGATCGGCGCCCTCCAGCTTGCCGCTCCTGGCCACGATGCGTCCCGAACGATCCAGGACGTCGATGGTGCTCGAGTGGTTGTACTCGCCGTTGGCCAGCCGCCGGTATTGCACGCCCAGCACGGCGGCCACCTTGCGCGTGGTGGCGTCGTCGGCCCGTGCGAGCACCCAGTGCCCGTCGCAGCCGCGCGCCTGCGCGGTCTTCTTCAGCACGGCGGCCGTGTCGCGTGCCGGATCGAAGCTCACCATGAGCACGCGCGTGGCCGCGCGGTCGGCGGGCGGCAGCGCCCGCAGGGTCGCATGCACGGTCTCGAAGATCATCGGGCAGACCATGTCGCACGAGGTGTAGAACATGCTGGCGAGCACCGGGCCGCCCTGCAGCGAGGCGAGCGTGAACGCGCGGTCGTCCTGGTCGCGCAGCGTGGCGTCGAGGCGGTACACCGATTCGCCGGGCAGTGGCGGCAGCGGTTCGCTGGCGTGGTCGACGTGGTCGTGGGCGAAGGCCGGAGCCGAGGCAAGCGCCCCGAGCGCGGCGATCGACGCGAGCGCGCCGCGCCGGGTGATGTGGAAGGATCTCATGGCTGTCCTCGGTGGGGACGAACGCAGCGGAACCCCAGCGTGCTGGTGGTGTCGGCGGCGTTCAGGGACGACAGCAGCGCGATCCGCATGAGGACGGCATAGCTGTCGCGGTCGATGATGTTGATGGCGCCGGCGCCGCAGAACTTCAGCAGGTCCGGGTCGCCCTGGGTGCGGCTGTCGCCGGCGATGAACAGGGCGTTGTAGTCGTTGACCCATTCCCACACCAGGCCGTGCAGGTCGTGCACGCCGTGCACGTTGGGCGGGCCGCCGACGGCTTCGAGCGCCTCGCCGCCGGGCTTCTCGTACCAGGCCAGGATCTGGCGCCGCCATGCCGGGTCGTGCCGCGCATCCACGCGGGTGGCATCGGCGGCCGCGGCGTACTCCCATTCGAGCCAGGTCGGCAGCCGCGCGTCCTCGGTCTCGCAGAACGCCTCGGCGGCGAACCAGCTGACCTCGGTGACCGGCGCCGCGGCCTTCACGCGGTCGCCTGGCGTGTCGGGCGCGGCCCACTGCAGCAGGTAGCGCGCATCGGCGAGCACCGCGGGCGCGCGGCCGCGCTGCCACTCGGGATGGGCGCGCACGAAGGCGGCGAACTCGGCGATCGTCACCGGCGTGCGCCGCATCGCGAACGGCTGCACGTCGACGGGCGTCGACGCGGTGGCCACCGGACCCTGCGGCAACACGCTCTCGAACCGGCCACCTGGCAGGGGCACGTAGCTGGCGGCGGTCTCGCCGCCGGCTTTCGCCGCCCAGCACGCGGCGGCGGTGGCCAGCAGCAGGACGAGGCGCTTCATGGCGAGGCTCGGTGGGCCGCTGCGTGCGTCATTCCGCGTGCGGCTTCGGGGCCGGTGCGGCGACGCGCGCCTTCCTGACGTCGTCCTTGGACACGGTGCCGCCCTTGTTGCCCCAGCTGTTGGCCACGTAGGTGAGGATGTTGGCCACCTCGTCGTCGTTCAGCTGGTTCATCGGTGGCATCACCGAGTTGTAGTCCTGGCCGTTCACCGTGACCTTGCCGTTCAGGCCGTTCAGCACCACGTGGATGGCGCGCTTGATGTCGCCGGCGATGAAGTCGGACTTGGCCAGCGGCGGGAACACGCCGGGCATGCCCGCGCCGTTGGACTGGTGGCAGACCGAGCAGGTGCCGGCGAAGAGCGCGTGGCCCGCCTTGACCTGCTCCTCCAGCGTGAGCTTGCCGGATGCCGCGGCGGCCGTCGCCTGCGCCACGGCAGCGAGGTTGGGACCCGCGCGGTCGCCGAGGTACACCGCATCCAGCTCCTTGCCGGAGTAGACGCCCTTGTCCTCGGCACCCTCGATCTTCAGGATCGCCATCGCGCCCTTGTTGAACGCGCGGAAGATCGAGTGATCGACCATGACGTAGCTGCCCGGCACCTTGGCCGTGAAGGTCGCGATGGCCGCGCCGCCCGCCGGGATCAGCGTGGTCTGCACGTTCTTCTGCACGTTGCTGCCGCCCTCGAAGCGCACCTGGTCGAAGATGGCGCCGATCACGTGGAAGCTGGACACCAGGTTCGGGCCGCCGTTGCCGACGTAGAGGCGCACCTTCTCGCCCACCTTGGCGGTGATCGCCTTGTCGCCGGTGAGCGCGCCTTCCGCGCCGTTGAACAGCACGTAGGTGGGCTTCTCGTCGATCGCCTTCTCCATGTCGAAGGCCTGGTCGCCCTTCTCGCGGTACTTGCCCTGGGTGTAGAAGTCGCCCTGCATCACGTAGTACTCCTTGTCCACCTTGGGCAGGCCCTGCGGGGGCTCGACCAGGATCAGGCCGTACATGCCGTTGGCCACGTGCATGCCCACCGGCGCCGTCGCGCAGTGGTAGACGTAGATGCCTTCGTTGAGCGCCTTGAACGTGAACTGCGACTCGTGGCCGGGCGCGGTGAAGCTGGAGGCCGCGCCGCCGCCCGGGCCGGTGACGCCGTGCAGGTCGATGTTGTGGGGCATCTTGCTGCCGGGATGGTTCTTCAGGTGGAACTCCACCGTGTCGCCCTGGCGCACGCGGATGAAGCTGCCCGGCACGGAGCCGCCGAAGGTCCAGAAGGTGTAGTTCACGCCTTCGGAGATCTGCATCGTCTTCTCGACGACCTCGAGGTCGACGATCACCTTCGCGGGGAAGTTGCGGTTGGTCGGCGGCGGCACGTGCGGCGGGCTGGTGAGCACGGCGTGGATCGGTTCGCCCTTGGGCGGGCCGAAGTCGCCGACCGCCTTCGGTCCCGCCAGCGACAGCAGGGGCGCGCACAGGCCGGCGGCAATGAGCAGAGCCCGGGCCCCGTGCAGCAGCGTGGATGGCTTGGTGTTGTTCATGATTCCCACTCTCCTTGATGCGATGAGGTGCATCGGTGAGTGACCTTATGCCGCTGCCCCGGGGGGCCGGTTGATGCAGGTCAACCGGCGCCGCACCGCCCGCGCCGTCCGTCGCGTCAGCCGCAGGCGCCGACGTGGCCGCACTGCGTGCAGAACTCGCAGCCGTCCTTGCGGATGACGGCATGCGCGCCGCACTCGGAGCACTTGGAGCCCGCCATGGCGGTGCCGGCGACGCCGACCTCGGGCGCGGGCGTGGACAGGGCAGGCGCGTCGTCGCCGCGGCGGTTGGCGATCAGCGTCTGGATCGCGTACGCGAGCGCGGCCACCTCGGAGTCGTGCCACAGCGGCACGTCCGCGCCGTCGGCGCGCTTGTACGTCCCCAGGCGCACCGGGCCGCGGTCCCAGGCGACCTTGCGCATGTCGGCCAGCGCGCGGTCGAGGAAGCCGCCGCGCGCGGCCAGCGACAGCAGCCGCATGCTGGACGTGATCCACTGCTGCGACTCGCCCTGCTGGCCCACCGGCATGAAGAACTCGATGGCGCGCTCGCGCCCGTCCCCGACGGGCAGGAAGGAGACGACGAGATAGAGCGTCTGGCGGCCCTGCTGCGTCCAGTACTCGACCTTCTCGGCCACGGCGGGCAGCGTGCCGCGCGGGCGGCTCTCGATCACCGCGCGCATCGGGTCGGCAATGGCGCGCGGCTGCGCCGGGGCTGCGGGCGCGGGCGTGGTTTCCAGCACCGAGCCGATGATGGTGTTCGGCCTGTAGGTGGCCAGCCCCTTCAGCCCGGCGCGCCAGGCCTGCAGGTACAGGTCCTGGAACTCCTCGTACGGATAGTCCGCCGGCACGTTCACGGTCTTGGAGATGGCCGTGTCGATGAAGGGCTGCACCGCTTCCATCATGGCCAGGTGGGCGGACGCCGGCATCTCGAGTGCCGACACGAACGCGGGCGGCAGCGGCGCATCGGTGTCGGCGAGCGCCCGATGCAGCCGCCAAGCGTGGTCTTCGACCTCGTAGGCCGTGGTGCTGCCGTCGGCCTCGCGCTTCTTGCGCGTGTAGTGCCAGGAGAACGCCGGCTCGATGCCGTTGGAGGCGTTGTCGGCGAACGCCAGGCTGACGGTGCCGGTCGGCGCGATCGACAGCAGGTGGCTGTTGCGGATGCCGTGCCGGCGGATCGCCTCGCGCAGCGGCGCATCGAGCCGGCTGGCGAAGGTGCCCGCGGCCAGGTAGCCGTCGGCCTCGAATGCAGGGAACGCGCCCTTCTCGCGCGCGAGTTCCACCGAAGCGGCATAGGCCGCGTCGCGCATCGCGCGGGTGATGCGCACCGCCATTGCGCGGCCGTCCTCGCCGTCGTAGCGCAGCCCCAGCATCGCGAGCGCGTCGCCCAGGCCGGTGAAGCCGACGCCGATGCGGCGCTTGGCCACGGATTCGGCCTGCTGCTGCGGCAGCGGCCAGTGGGTGAGGTCCAGCACGTTGTCGAGCGCGCGCACCTGCACCGCCACCACCTCCCGGAACCGATCGAGGTCGAACGTGGCCGCGCCGCCGACGCCGAACGGGTGGCGCACGAAGCGGGTGAGGATCACTGGGCCGAGATCGCAGCAGCCGTACGCCGGCAGCGGCTGCTCGCCGCACGGGTTGGTGGCCGTGATGCGCTCGCAGTAGTGCAGGTTGTTGTCGGCGTTGATGGTGTCCAGGAACAGGATGCCCGGCTCGGCGTAGTCGTAGGCCGAGCGCATCACCAGGTCCCACAGGTCACGCGCACGCAGCGTGCGGTACACCCACTGCCCATCTTCGCGCTGGTAAGCGCCCTCGGAGACCAGTCCCGCGCCGGGGCGGGCCGGGTGCACCAGCGCCCACTTGGCGTCGTCGCGCAGCGCCTGCATGAACGCACCGGGCACCGCGACCGACACGTTGAAGTTCGACCAGCGGCCGCTGGTGCGCTTGGCGCGGATGAACTCCTGCACGTCGGGATGGTCGATGCGCAGCACGCCCATCTGCGCGCCGCGCCGCGACCCGGCGCTCTCGACGGTGGCGCAGGACTTGTCGAACACGTCGATGTAGCTGCACGGCCCGGACGCGAGCGATTGCGTGGTGCGCACCGCGGCACCACGAGGGCGGATGCGCGAGAAGTCGTAGCCGACGCCGCCGCCGCGCCGCATGGTCTCGGCTGCTTCCCGCAGCGCTTCGTAGATGCCGGGCAGGCCGTCGCCGTCCCGGCCCTGGATGCAGTCGCCCACCGGCTGCACGAAGCAGTTGATCAGCGTGGCTTCCAGCGCGGTGCCCGCGGCGCTCATGATGCGGCCGGCACCGATGGCGCCGGCGCGCAGGTTGGCGAGGAAGCGGGTCTGCCACCCCTCGCGCAGGGGCTCTGCCTCGACGCTGGCGAGCGCCCGCGCCACGCGTGCGTACAGGTCGTCCGCGGATCGCTCGCCGGCCTTGAGGTACTTCTCGGCCAGCACGTCCTGCGTGATGGGCTGCGGCGGCAGGTCGGCGCCTGCGAGGACTTCGGCGGTGGTGTCGCGCTGCATCAGGCCTCCATCGGTTGGGGCCGCACGTCGCCGAGCAGCCATTGCATCAGTTCGCGGACGCTGCGGATCTCGCCGCCGAAGGGCAGCGCGCCCGCGCCGCGGAAGAACAGGCCGCGGCGCACGTCGCCCGCGACCGCGTACCCCAGCACCTTGTCGATGCAGAACTGGCCCCACGAGGCATTGCCGTCGCGCAGCCCGCACTTGGCGAGGCAGTCAAACCACAAGGTGCAGTGCTTTTTCGCATGCGCGCCCGCCTGCAACCGCTCCTGCAGGCGCAGGTACTTGTCCAGCCACGGCGTGCGAACGGCCCGCGCCGGCAGGCCCGCGACGCTGGTGAATTCCACGATGTCCTCGGGCTTCGCACCGGCCAGCACTTGCTTGAAGGCCAGGTGCGCATCGCATTCGCGCGTGACCGCGAAGGGCGTGCCGATCTGCGCCGCCGCGGCGCCGAGCGACTGCACGCGGCGGATGTCGGCCGCGCTGCGGATGCCGCCGGCGGCGATCACGGGCACCTCTCTCTCGAGGCCCGCTTCACGCAGGGACGCGGCCACTTGAGGCAGCACCACCTCGAAGTCGAAGCGCGGGTCGACCAGGTCGGCGATGGATGCCGCGCCGAGATGGCCGCCGGCCAGGCGCGGATGCTCGATCACCACCGCGCCGGGCACGCGCCCCTTCTTCTCCCACTTGCGCAGCACCAGCTGCACGCCGCGCGCATCGGACAGGATCGGCACCAGCGCGACCTGCGGGTGGTCCTGCGCGAGGTCGGGCAGGTCCAGCGGCAGGCCGGCGCCGACGACCACGGCGTCGATGCCGCCCTCGAGCGCACGCTTCACGTAGGGCGCGTACTCGCCCACCGCGCGCATCACGTTCACGGCCAGCAGGCCCTGGCCCTGCGCGGTCTCGCGCGCGCGCCGGATCTCGCGCTCCAGCGCGAGCAGGTTGGCGGCGTCGATGCGGGCCTTGGCCGCCGGCCCCTCCAGGTCGCCGGTCTCGGCCATCAGGTCGGGATGCAGGCGGCGCAGGTCGACCGAGGCGATCGTTCCCATCGCGCCGAGCGCGGCGACGGCGCCGGCCAGGCCGCCGGCGGAGATGCCCACGCCCATGCCGCCCTGGACGACGGGCAGCAGCTCGCGTCCACGCAGGCGCAAGGGGGCGAGGCCGCTGCCGCGGGCCAGGTCGAGGAGGGACTGCGTCGAAGGTGCGTCATGCGCGGGCAAGGTGTCGTTCATGCAGGTCGTGCAACAAGGTTGGAAGGTCACCGGAGCCTGGGCGCTGCGGCCATCTGCTCCGGCGTGGTGAACCAGGCCGCGGACGCGCCACCGCGCGCGCGGACCCGGGAGAACTCGTGGCGCGCAACGGCGCGCAGGTGGACCTCGTCGGGCCCGTCCAGCAGGCGCAGCGCGCGGCCCCAGGTCCACAGCCAGGCGAGCGGCGTGTCGGGCGACAGGCCCATCGCGCCGAACACCTGGATCGCGCGGTCGAGCACCTGCGTCTGCAGGCGACCGGCCACGAGCTTGATCGCGCTGATGTCGGCGCGCAGCCGCTCGGGCGGCTGCGGCTGGTCGAGCGACCACGCCGCGTGCAGCACCAGTAGGCGCGCCTGGTCGATCTCGACGCGCGACTGCGCGATCCAGTCCTGCACGTTCGCCTGTTCAGCCAGCACGCGGCCGAAGCTGCGTCGCTCGAGCGCGCGATCGCAGGCCAGTTCGAGCGCGAGCTCGCACTGGCCGATGGTGCGCATGCAGTGGTGGATGCGCCCGGGTGCCAGGCGCACCTGCGCCAGCGCGAACCCGGCGCCCCATGCGGCCAGCAGGTTCGAGGCCGGCACCCGTACGCCGTCCAGGCGCAGCTCGCAGTGGCCCTCCGGGGCCAGATGCTGCATCACGGCGATGTTGCGCACCACGTGCACGCCGGGCGTGGCGATCGGCACCAGCACGAGGCTGTGCGCGGCATGCGCGTCCGCTTCCACGGGCTCGCCGGCATTGCGGCACACGACGACCAGCAGCCGGCAGTCCGGATGCGCGGCGCCGGTGACGAACCACTTGCGGCCGTGCAGCAACAGGGCATCGCCGTCGCGGCGCACCGTCGTCTGCAGGTTGGTGGGATCGGACGAGGCGACGTCGGGCTCCGACATCGCGAAGGCCGAGCGGATCTCGCCGGCCAGCAGCGGCGCCAGCCAGGCCTCGCGCTGCGCCGCGTCGGCATGCCGGTGCAGCAGCTCCATGGTGCCGCTGTCGGGCGCGTGGCAGTTGAAGACCTCGGCCGACCAGTGCAGCCGGCCCATGGCTTCCGCCAGCGGCGCGTAGTCCAGGTTGGAGAGCGGCGTGCCCGGCTCGTGCGGTGCGAGCCAGGGCAGGCACAGGTTCCACAGGCCTTCGTCGCGCGCGAGTTCGCGCAGGCTGGGCATGAAGGGCGCGATCTCGCCGGCGCGCGCGTGGCGGTGCCAGGCTGCGTTGTGCGGCAGCAGCCAGCGGTCGCTGAAGGCCTGCAACCGGTGCAGCCACTGCTGGCTGGTGGGTGACGGCTGGAAGTCCATGGCGGCGCGCTAGGAACCGACCGCCCGCTCGCGGCGCCGCGGCGCGCTGCCGTGCCGCCGCCAGGCGAGGGCGGCGCTCGCGACCACGACGGCGAACGTCGCGAGCGCTAGCACGTTGGCCAGGGCGCCCGCCGCGCGCCAGCCCGCATCGAGCAGGCCGGGCCCGAGCCGCACGAGCAGCGAGACGTGCAGGGCCCCGAGCGGCAGGTAGAACACGCGGCCGAAGGCGAGCTTGAGGCGCGCCACCGCCGGCAGGATCACCGGCGCATGCCCCAGCACCATGCTGCCGAGGAAGCCGAGGCCGATGGCGTGCAGCGCTGCGTCGCGCACCGGCACGCCGAGCGCGTACGCGGCCCAGGCCAGCCCGCCGATGGCGAGCCACACGTAGCCGCCCAGCAGGCACAGCGCCATGTAGCGGGGTAGCCCCTCCGCACGTGCGGTGCGCCGTGCGATGTCGAAGACCAGCAGCCAAGCGGCCAGCGCCACGAGCGAGAGGCCGAAGGCGACACCGCCCGCGACCGCATCGAGCGCGCTCCAGCCCGCAGCGGCCAGCAAGGCCACGACGACGGTCGCGAGCAGCGGCTGCGCGGCGGGACGGCGCTTGAGCAGGCGCGTCATCTCCAGCCGTTCGGCCGCTACCGTGAGCAGCAGGAACGAGAACCAGCAGGGCAGCACGCCGGCACCGCCGATGCCGGACACGGCGAGCACGTTGCCCGCCAGCCAGGCGAACGCAGCCAAGAGCAGCAGCGCGGTGTGCTGCGCGGGCTGGCGTTGCACCAGCACGGTGTTGGCGCCGACGAAAGCCGTGGCGGCCACGACCAGCAGCCAGGCGCTGAAGGCGGGCGCGCCGAGCAGGAGCGCGGCCGCGGCGCTGGCGGAAGCAACGGGCGCGGCCCACGCGAGGGGATGCCGCAGGGCCACGGCGCGTTCGACGCCGACCATGCTGCCCATGAAGCCGCCCACCATGAGTGCGCCGTGCCACACGGCGGCCTGGCCGGCCCAGTGCGCCGCCGACAGCGCTGGCAGCGGCACGCCCGCACGCAGCAGGCCGCCGGTCAATCCGGCCAGCAGCGTGACAGCGATGGCCGCGAGCAGGACGGGCACCAGCGGGCGCCGCCCCCGGCGTTGGACGGGAGCCAGGCGGCGCGGCGGCAGGGCGGTGGCGGCCATCACCAGCCCATGAAGGACCGCGCCGTCTCGCTCATGCGCTCGGGCGACCAGGGCGGGTCCCAGACCACGTCGACGCGGATGAACAGCTCCGGCGGCACGACGGCGTCGAGCTCGCGCTCGATGTCCTCGACGATGACGTCGGTGACCGGGCACGCGGCCGAGGTCATGGTGACGCGCACCTGCAGCTGGTCGCCGCGCAGCGCGACCCCATGGACGAGGCCGACGTCGACGATGTCCATCGCGAGTTCGGGATCGATCACGCGGTGCAGGGCCGCGTCCACCGTGTCCCGCAAGGCCTGCGGGACGTCGTCCTCGAAGGGAACGTCGCTCATGCGCGCCTCCGGACTTCGATCGCCGCGGGCAGCGGCATGAACAGGATGGTCGCCAGCTCGTCGCGGTTGCGCGCGATGTCGGCGAGCGTGTAGCGCGCGAGCACGGCATAGAAGGCGGCGACGGCGTCGCCGAGCACGCGGCGCAGCTTGCACGACGGCACGATGCGGCAGCTGTCGTCGCCGCCCTCGAAGCAGGCGGCGACCGCCGTCTCGCCCTCGGCATCGCGGACGACGTCGGCGATGTTGATGCGATCGGCCGGGCGGCCCAGCTCGAGGCCGCCGCCCTTGCCGCGCACGTTGGTGAGCCAGCCGGCCTTGCCGAGGAAGTGGACCACCTTCACGAGGTGGTTCTCGGAAATGCCGTAGGCGGACGCCACCTGCGAGATGGTGGCGCGTCCGCCGGGTTGCGCCGCCAGGTAGATCAGCACGCGCAGGCTGTAGTCGGTGAACGCTGTGAGTTTCATGGCGTCTCCGTGGCGGAAGGACAGGAGGGAGGGCGGGGCAGCGGGTGCCGCCCCGCCCGTGGGTTCACCGCGCAGCGGTGGCTGCCGCGCCGACCGGCACGGCGAGTCGCCGCTTGCCGGGGCCCAGCAGGCGCAGCACGTAGACGGCCAGGCACAGGGCGCCGGCAGCGAACGCGACGTCACCGGGGACGCGCAGCCAGACCATGGACTCCATGAAGGCCGAGTGCACGACTTCCGCCGAGCGGGCGTACCACAGGCCCTTGTCGATGCTGGCCGCGGCCTGGTAGATGCCCGCGGGCAGCAGCGAGCCGAACACCATCAGCGCCAGGCCGATGTTCAGGCCCCAGTAGGCGGGCTTGAGCAGGCCGTCGGCATGCAGGTGGCGGGCATACAGGCCGCGCAGGCAGAACAGCATCAGGCCGATGCCCAGCATGCCGTAGACGCCGAACAGGGCGCCGTGGCCGTGGGCCGCGGTCATGTTCAGGCCCTGCACGTAGTACAGCGACGCGGGCGGATTGATCGCGAAGCCCAGGAGCCCGGCGCCGACGGTGTTCCAGAAGCCCACCGCGACGAAGCACAGCACGGGCCACTTGTAGGCGGCCAGCCAGGCGACGCCCTGCGAGCGCTTCCAGTTCTGGAGGGCTTCCAGGCCGATCAGCGTCAGCGGCACCACTTCCAGCGCGGAGAACACCGCGCCGACGGCGATGACCGAGGTGGGCGTGCCGGTCCAGTACAGGTGGTGCAGCGTGCCCAGGATGCCGCCGAACAGGAACACGATGGTCTCGGCGACGATGGCGCGGTTGGCGCTGGAGGCGCGGATCAGGCCCAGCTTGGTGAACAGCAGCGCGATGACCGCGGTGGCGAACACCTCGAAGAAGCCTTCCACCCACAGGTGCACCAGCCACCACCTCCAGTACTCGACCATCGAGTAGTGGGTGTGCTGGCCCCAGGTGAGCGAGGTCGCGTAGAAGCCGCCGATGCAGGTGGCCGACAGGAACACCATCGCGATCAGGCCGCGGCTTTCCGACGGCGTCTTCAGCGCGGGCCAGAGGGCACGGCCCAGCAGCACGGCCCACAGGATCAGGCCGACGAACAGCAGCACCTGCCAGATGCGGCCCATGCTGGTGAACTCGAGGCCCTGGTTGCCGAGCCAGAAGCTGAAGTCGACGCCGCGGTGCTGCAGCGTGCCCAGCCAGCCGGTGAAGGTGGAACCGACCACGATGGCGATCAGCGCCCAGAACAGGAAGTCGACGCCCAGCTTCTGGAACTTCGGCTCCTTGCCGCCCAGCAGCGGCGCGATGTACAGGCCCGTGGCCAGCCACGCGGTGGCGATCCAGAACACGCCGACCTGGGTGTGCACGGTGCGGCTCACCACGTACGGCAGCAGTTCGGAGATCGGCAGGCCGAAGAACGAGTTGCCTTCGACGGCGTAGTGCGCGGTGATGGCGCCCATGCCGATCTGCAGCAGCAGCAGGCCGGCGACGGCGAAGAAGTACTTGCGGGTCGCCTTCATCGACGGCGTGGCCGCGACGTTCAGCAGCGGGTCGGCCTTGGGCGGCGCCGCTTCCTCCTCGTGCTTGCCGGCGCCGTGCAGCCACAGCATGGCGGCGATGCCGGCGAGCAGCAGGATGATGCTGGCCATCGACCACATCGCGGCCGAGGTCGTCATGGTGTTGCCCACCAGCGGCTCGTGCGGCCAGTTGCTGGTGTACGAGAGGCCGGCCTCGCCGGGACGGTCGGTCACGGCGGACCAGCTGCTCCAGAAGATGAAGGCGGCCAGGTCCTCGCGGTCGGCGGCGGCCGGCACAGTGCCATCGCGCATCGCGTACTGCTCACGCAGCTTCGCCAGCGAGGGCGCATCGCCGAACAGCGCCGTGTAGTGGGCGGCGACGCTGCGGATGGCCTGCGCGCGCAGGTCGGACACGGTCACCTGGCCGGTCTGCGGGTCGTAGGTGTTGCGCCGCATCTCCTCCTTCAGCGCTGCCGCGACCGCGCCCTTCTCGGCGGCCGTGAGCGAGGCGGGGTCGGAGGCGTACGCCTTGCCACGCAGCACCTGCAGCGCCTCGGCCTCGCGGTGCAGCCAGTCGGCCGACCAGTCCGGCGCGACGTAGGCGCCGTGATCCCAGACGCTGCCCTGCTGCTGGCCGCCCGAGGACAGCCAGACCTGCTGCCCATGCTGGACCTGCTCGCCGGTGAACAGCACCTGGCCGCTGGTGGTGACGACCGAGGTGGGAATGGGCGGGGCCGACAGGTAGATCTGCCAGCCCAGGTAGCCGAGGGCGCCGAACGACAGGACGAAGACCAGTCCGAGCCAGCGCCAGAGTGAAGTGGTGTTTCTCATGGGATGCTCCAGGGTGTTCAGGCGCCGCCGCAGCTGCCGCAGCACGTGCTGCTCGGCTGCGGGGGGCGCAAGCGGGTGATGGCCACGCGCCAGAGGGCCGGGCCTTGCTGCAGGTAGCGCCAGTCGAATTCGCCCGAGGCGAGCAGTTCGAACTGCCGGTGCAGCGGCTGCGGGTCGTGGTCGTTGACCAGCTCCAGGAATTCGCCGGAACGCAGCGCCTGGAACGTGGCGAAGATGGTCGGATGGCGCTCGCGCGGCTCGAGCTCGCGCACGTCGATCCGGGTGGCTGGCGATGGCATGTCGGGACTCCTCGTTTGAAGGTGCACTGGGAATGCACCTAATCATTCAGAGCAGCGGCCGAGCCTGGGTTGACCTACATCAACTGCGCGAGCCTTCACCCCGCCGGCCGACGACGGTCTCGGCACGAGCACCGCCGCGCCCGTGTCGCTACATGGCTCAGCAGAACTCCTCGGCTTTGTCGAATGGAAAAACTCGATCGATTCGTGTGAACCGACTCCGCGTCCGGCGCAACACAGGGGCTCCTTCAACTCCTTTGGAAAGACCGCAATGCACTCCCTGACCATCCACGACCTGCCGGCCAGCATCGAACTCGATCGCAAGGCCATGACCGCCGTGCGTGGCGGCGCCGACGACCAGGCCGTCGGCACGAGCCAGTCGAACGTCCAGAGCATGGTGGCCGCCGCCAACGTCGGCAACGGCTCCATCTTCAGTGGCCCGGCGACGATCCAGTCGGACAACACCTTCACGCAGAGCGCCTCCAACAGCAACACCGGGACCAACGTCGACGCGTTCGTGCTGCTGGGCCGCCTGGGCCTGCAGCGCGCCTGAGCCCCACCGCCACGTTCCTGAGTCCTGCAACCCTCCCCCTTCTTTTTCAAGCGAGAACCGACATGACCTCCCTCCACATCACCGACCTGTCCACCAGCAAGGAACTCGACGACAAGGCCATGGCTGCCGTGCGCGGCGGCTCCGACGACCAGGCCATCGGCACCAGCCAGCAGAACGTCCAGGCCATGATGGCCGCGGCCAACATCGGCAACGGCTCGCTGGTGTTCGGCCCGGCCACGATCCAGTCGGACAACACGTTCCACCAGGATGCCTCGAACAGCAACACGGCCACCAACGTCGACGCCTTCGTGCTGCTCGGCCGCCTGGGCGTGAAGCGCTGAGTCCCGTTCCTCCACCCCGACATCTTTTCTTCGAAAGCGAGAACTGACATGACCTCCCTGCACATCAGCGACCTGTCCACCAGCAAGGAACTCGACGCCAAGGCCATGACGGCCGTCCGCGGCGGCGCGGACGACCAGGCCGTCGGCACGAGCCAGCAGAACGTGCAAGCCATGCTGGCCGCCGCGAACGTCGGCAACGGCCTGGTGGCCGGCCCGAATTCGCCCGTGATCATCCAATCGGACAACACATTCAGCCAGGACGCCGACAACAGCAACCGCGGCTCCAACAAGAGCCTGCTGCTGGCCGCCCTGTTCGGCCGCTGAGAACTCCCTGGCGAAACACGCTCTTTCCAACTATCTTCACGCGAGGTAACCCATGCAGACCACTCTGACCATCAAGGACCTGTCGGCCAGCGCCGAGCTCGATCGCGAGGCAATGGCCGCCGTGCAAGGCGGCCAGGACAACCAGGCCCTCGGCACGAGCCAGTCGAACACGCAGGTGATGGCCGCCGCGGCGAACGTCGGCAACTGCTCGCTGTTCGCCGGCCCGGCGACGATCCAGTCGGACAACACGTTCCACCAGGACGCCAGCAACACGAACACGGCGACCAACGTCGACTTCGCGCTGTTTGCCGGCCTGGGCGTGCCGACGCGCCGCTGACGGCGCTTGCGGCGGGAGGGGGTCGTCACCGATTCCCTCCCGCTGCAGGCCCAGGTTTCAGGACCGACACCTCGGGAGCGACACATGAGCGCCATGACCATCACCGACCTGCCCAAGAGCCGCGCCCTGGACTTCAGGGCGATGTCGTCCATCCGGGGCGGCGGCGGCGCGCCATGGGTGTTCGGCGCATTTCGCGCCTTCCAGCCCGACAGCGCCCGGACTCTGCCGATCGTCAACTTCTACCAGACCAACTTCGTCGCGGACCAGCTGAACGTCCAGTTCCAGAACGTCGACGTCCAGAACACCGCGGCCAATGCGGTGATCAACGTCAACGCCGGCCAGGACGCGATGAACTTCAACTTCGCCGCAGCGAAGCACTAACCGGGGCGAGCATGGAGCCCTCCCCGATTCGCTGGACCTCGGCCTCGTGTTCGCACGCGGGCCGGGTGCGCGAAGTCAACGAGGATGCCTGCCTCGAACAGCCCGGGCGCGGGCTCTGGGCCGTGGCCGATGGGATGGGCGGCCATGCACTGGGCGAGTTCGCCAGCCGGCTGGCGATCCGCTGCCTCGCCGATCTGCCGCCGCCACAGAACCTGAAGCAATACGTCGCCCTCGCGCAGGAGCGCCTGCAGGCTGCGAACCAGCGCCTGCGCGGCGAGGCAGTGCGACGCGACGTGCAACTCATAGGCACCACGATTGCGGCGCTGCTGGTGGTGCAGCGCGAATGCGCCTGCCTGTGGGCCGGCGACAGCCGCATCTACCTGTATCGCAACGGACGGCTCAGGCAGCTGACGCGGGACCATAGCGAGGTGGAGGAAGCAAGGTCCCGGCGCGCCCGCAACGCCGACGACACGCTGCACCTGCCGCCCTCGAACGTCATCACGCGCGCGCTCGGCGCCCAGGAAACGCTCGAGATCGATTGCGAGAGGCTCGATGTCCTGGACGGCGACGTCTTCCTCCTGTGCAGCGACGGCCTGAGCAACGAGGTCGCCCACGCCGCCATCGAACACGCGCTGCTGCCCGGCAATTGCATGCAGGCCGCGCAGGAGCTGCTCGACCTGGCCCTGGACCATGGCGGAAGGGACAACATCACCGCGGTCGTGGTCCGCGCCGAAGACCTGTACAGCCCCGACCGGACGGTGATGCACCCGGTGCTCTGATTCGTCTCAGGTGGCTGCGCTCAGCTGCTTCTGCACCAGCTCGTAGTACATGCCGCGCCGTTCCACCAATTCCTCGTGCCGGCCCTGCTCGACGATCGCGCCTTCGTACAGGACGACGATCTTGTCGGCCCGCATGATGGTGCTCAGGCGGTGCGCGATGATCACGGCGGTCCGCCCCTCCAGGATGTCGCTCATGGCGGCGATGATGTTGCTCTCCGACTGGGTGTCGAGGGCCGAGGTGGCCTCGTCGAACACCAGCAATCGCGGATCGTGGTACAGCGCGCGGGCGATGCACAGGCGCTGGACCTGCCCGCCGGAGAGGCCCATGCCGCGCTCACCGACCACCTGCTCGTAGCCCAGCGGCATCTTGCTGATGAAGGCATGCGCATCGGCCTTCTTCGCGACCTCCTCGATGCGGCGGCGGTCCGGACTGGCGTCTCCGCTGGCGATGTTCTCGGCGATGGTCCCCGAGAACAGCAGGTTGGTCTGCATCACGTAGCCCACCTGGGCGCGGTAGTACTCCTTGTCGACGACGTTGATGTCGTAGCCATCGACGGACAGCTTGCCCTCGCTGGGCGGGTAGAAGCCCACGAGCAGCTTGGCCAGCGTCGTCTTGCCCGACCCGCTGCGGCCCACGATGGCGATGAGCTCGCCGGGCCTCACCTCCAGGCTGATGTTCTCCAGCACGTAAGGCGTCTCGTCGCCGCCGTACCGGAAGTACACGCCGTCCAGGCGGATGTCGCCCTGGAGTTCCGGCAGCGCGACCCGCGAGGCCATGTCCTCGGGTTTCTGCTCGGGCTCGAGGTCGAGCACGTCGCCGAGCCGCTCCATCGCAACCCCGGCGTCGTTCAGCATGCTCCAGAGCCCCACCAGGCCCATGAGCGGCGCGAGCACGCTGCCCATGAGGGCGTTGAAAGCGATGAGCTGGCCGATGGTCAGCTCGCGTGCGAGCACCAGGTTCGCGCCGAACCACAGGATCGCGATCGTCGTGGCGGCGTTCAGCAGCTGGCCCGCCAGGCCGACGCCGATGGAAAAGGACTGCGAGCGGTACGCCACCTCCAGCGCCTTGGCGTACTTCTTCTCCCACTTGAGGCGCACCGGGCGCTCGATGCCCATGCCCTTGATCGTCTCCACCCCGCCCAGTGCTTCCATCAGGAACGACTTCGCATCCGTCCCGGCCGAGAACGACTCGCGCGCGAAGGCCTTGACCTTCGGCGTCACGAGCACCGTCAGCACCAGGATCGGAACGACGAAGGCGATCAGCAGCAGCGTCAGCTTCACGTTGTAGAGGAACATGACGGTGAAGTAGATGAAGATCATCAGGAGGTTCAGCACCGTGGTGACGGTGGACTCCGTCAGGAACGCCCGGATGGTCTGGTTCTCCTGGAAGCGCGCGAAGATGTCGCCCGTCTTGCGCTTGGCGAAGAACGAGTACGGCAGCGACAGCGTGTGCTTGAAGAACTGCGACATCATGTCGAAGTCCAGCTTCCGCACCATGAAGTTGGCCAGCGTGGCGCGGATCGTCGACATGAGCTGCGTGAACACGTGCGTGACGATCAGTCCCACGATCAGCAGGTGCAGCAGGCTCACGTCCTGGTGCACGATCACCCCGTCCAGGATGTTCTGGATGATCACCGGCGGGGCGATGCCGAGGATCTGGATCACGAACGTCGCCAGGAACAGGTGCAGCAGGATCTTCTTGTGCGGAACGAGGTACCTCGCGAACCGCACCCACGGCGACCGCGTCGCAGCCACCTGAGCCATGTCCTCGCCGGGCGAGAAGACCAGGCAGGTGCCGCTCCAGCCGCGCTCGAACTCCTCCACCGTCATCTTCTTGAAGCCGATCGCCGGGTCGGCGGTCCACACATGGCGCTTGGACACGCCATACACCACGATGTAGTGATAGCCCATCCAGTGCGCGATCAGCGGCAGCTCGAACCCGCGCAACCTGTCCATCGTGCATTGCACGCCACGCGTGGTGAACCCCAGCGATTCGCCGGTGCGGGCCAGGCTTTCCAGCGTGGCCCCCGCCGTCGTGACGTTGGCGAGTTCACGCAGCTTGCCCAGCGTCATGCCGATGCCGTAGTGCTTGCAGACCATCGCGAGGCAGGCCGCCCCGCAGTCCATCTCCTCGGCCTGCTGGACGCAGGCAAAGCGCGGGATGATCTTTTCGCCGAACTCGGCCTTCGATTCCAGGTCCAGCATGGCCGGAAGCTTCCGCCGTTCGGCGAGCTTCTTCTGCCGCTGCAGCTCCCGGTCGAGGACACGCACCCGCTCCTCCAGCGCTTCGCGCAACTTCGGGTTGCGCGCGAGCAGGAACTGCACCGTCCTTTCCGGGATGACCAGCAAGGCAGTGTCGGTGACGGCCGCCACGCCGGCGAACTGCTCCTGGCGCATCAGGCATGCCCTCTCGCCGAAGGTGTCGCCCTGTCCCAGCGTGGCCAGCGTGTAGTCGGCGCCTTCCTCGTGACGCACGACCCGCACCTGGCCGTGACGGACGACGTACAGCCTGCGGTCCTCGCGCGAGTCCTGCTTGAGGACCGGCTTGCCGGCGGCGATCTGCTTCACGCCGACGCTTCGGATCAATTCCTCGAGTTCCAGCTTGTCCACCTTGCCGCGAAGGTCGAACAACTGGCTGATCAGGCCGCCGGCGGAACTGATCGCGACGCGGCTGGCGACGAACGCCCGCGCCGCGGGGTTGGCCGCCACGATCGGGCCGACGCAGCTGCGCGGGATGAACAGGAGTTCGGCCTTGGCCGACGCGCGCGCCGACAGTTCATGCCGGTAGTCGCGCAGCATGACCATCTCGGCCAGCACGTCACCGGCCTTGCGCACCCCGAGGCTCACCTCCTTGCCGTCTTCCTCTGCGAAGACGCGGATCGCGCCGGTCTTGATGACGAGCAGGCCGTCCGCCATCTCGCCGGCGGTGCACACGGTGTCGCCGAAGGCGAAGAAGCGGGACTGCGCGCTCGCGGCGATCCGATCGATGTCGGCCCGCGTGAACGTGGAGAACAGGTCGACTGTCGCGAGGAAGTCGGCCTGGGGCTGGTCCGCGGCTCGCGTGTCCATCGTCGTGGCGCCCTGGCGGGGCCTAGCAGGCCTCGATGACGTGTTCCTGGGCGCGTGCCCGCAGCCACTCCTCGCGGAGCAGGCGGCGCACCTCGGTCGCGGTCTCGTCGTCGAGCCTGGCCGGGTGCCGGGCATTGACCCGGAAGATCTCGAACGTGGTGCGATCCGTGGAGGCGAACGGGCCGAGCAGCTCGCCTGCCGGTGCGTTGAACACCTTCGCTTCGACGTCGCCCCGCAGCGATCCGCGCAGCACCTTGCCGATCAGGCCGCCTTTCTGGCGGGTGTCGGCGATCGAATGCTCCCGCGCCATCTCGTCGAAGCTGTCCGGGTCGTCGCGCAGCACCGAGATCATCTCCCTGGCCTTGCCCTCGGAATCGAGCACGATATGGCTGACCTCGATGCTGTCGAAGCGAGGCGAGTTCAGCGAGAAGAACGCGCGCACCGCCTCGTCGCCGCACACCCGCTGCATCACCTTCTCCTGGTACAGGCTGTCCGTGAGGAAGGCCTCGAATTCCTCCAGCCCCACACCCAGCGCGTCGAGGTACTTGTTGGTGTCGGAGGCGCGGTGCAGGCCGCGCACGCGGCGGAATTGGTCCGCCCGCCCCTGGACCTCCTCCTCGGAGACCCGCAAGCCCTGCTTCCTGGCGGCCAGCACGGTGATCCGGTCCTTCGCCAGCTGCTCGATCATTCCCTCGAACTGGCCCGTGAGCTTCAGCGACTGCAGCAACTCGTCGACGCTGATCGCCTGGCCGTCGATCTTCAGGATGGTCGTCATGGCATGTGCTCCTTGCAGGTTGGCGACGCTCAGCCGGCGATCTGCCGGAACGGATCCAGCGCCAGGTCGATCAGGCGCCGTTCGCGCACGATGACTTCGGCCGTGGCCGTCATCCCGTAGCGCAGCGGGTACTTCTTGTCGGCGACGACGTAGTTGTCGCGCTCCAGCGTCACGCGCGCCTCGTACACCAGCTGCTTGGTCTGCGGCGATGGCTTGGTGGCGGGCGAAATGGACTCCAGCGTGCCGTTGATCAGGCCGTAGCGCTGGTAGGGGAAGGCGCTGAACTTGAGCTTGACCGGCAGCCCTTCGCGCAGGAAAGCGCGGTCCTGCTCGGGGATCTCCACCTGGAGGACGGCGCGTGCGTTGCTCGGCGCGATGCCGCTCAGCGGCGTGTTGGCCTGCACCTTGTCGCCGGGCTGGGTGGAGGTGACCTCGGTGATGACGCCCGACACCGGCGCGACGATCAGGAGGAAGTTGTCCTTGTCGATGTTCTCGAAGCGCACGCGCGTCGCGGCATCGGCCACGAGGCGTGCGGTCTGCAGCTGCAACCGCAGCTTTTCCTCGGCGTTGGTGAGTTCGTTGGTGGCCGCTTCGTACTGCAGCCGCAGGCGGTTCAGTTCCTGGCCGCTGGCCTCGACCTGGGCGCGGGCCTGCGCGAACTCCTGGCTGTGCCGCGCACTCACTTCGCCCACTCTGGCCTGCGCCACGCGATAGGCGTTCTCGGCCGCGAGCAGGGCGTTCTTCTTGCTTTCGACCTGCAGCTGCGACACACCGCCGCCGCCGGCCGTCGCGAACACGCGCTCGAACTTGTCCGCTTCGGACTTCGCTGCATCGCGGGCGCGGCGGGCTTCCTCGGCTTGCGTGCGGGCCTCGTTGACCTGCGCCTTCTGCACGTCTTCCAGCTTGGACGTTCCGAGGGCGATGCGCTTTTCGTGCTGCTGCTGCTCCAGCTCCATCGCCTGCCGCAGCGTCGCCGCCTTGCGCTCGAGCAGGGCCTTCTTCTCGGGGAACTGCTTCAGTTCCCGCTCGGCGTCCTCGAGCTTCAGCTGCGCCTGTAGCGCGTTGCTCGCGGCCTCGATCGCGCCGCGGGCGTTGAGCCTGGCCAGTACGTCGCCCTTGGACACCGGCTGCCCGGCGGCGATGTACAGGTTGGCCAGTTCGCCATCGACCGGCGCGTAGACGCGACGGACCTCCGAGTCGGGCAGCAGCACGCCTTGCGCGGCGACGATCACGTTGGCCTTGCCGAAGAACGACCAGGCCAGCGCGCACAGCACCAGGAGGATCATCGCCAGGACCAGCGCACCCAGCGCCTTCGCAGGTTCCGCCGTCAGGATCGCGATGCCCTCGCTGCTGTGGTCGGCGAGCGCCTGGTTCAGGGGCTTAAGGCGATTTGCGGATGTCATCGCTCGTGTCTCCAAGCAGCGCAAGCTTGTTCTTCAGGAGTTCCGGTTCGAGCACGTTGCGCAATTCGCGCAGGGCCACGCGCTGCTGCTGCGCCTCGGCCTTGATCTCGCCCTGGATGGCCAGGGAGTCGTCCGGCGGTGCAGCGCCCAGCTGCGCATAGATCTGCATGGCCTGTTGCGCGCTGCCGTTGGCCTCCGACAGCTGGCGGGCGCGGGCGCCGAAAGCGCCCGAGATGGCGGTCTCACTGCGCTGCGACGCGTCGATCGCGCCCTGGTTGCGGTAGTCCTGCCACAACGCGCGGGCCCGGTTCATGGTGTCCTGCGCCCGCGCGAGCACCTTGTCCCGGTTCTGGTCGAGATCGGCCTGCGTGGCGCGCGCGAAGTGGACGTCCTCCGCGGGATCGAGCGCGAGACGGAATGCCAGCAACTGCTCCGCGTAGCCGCTGGCGCCGCGCGATTGCTGCAAGGCCGCGAACCGGCCGGCGACGGCCTGCCGGCGCTCCAGCTCCCGCGACACCGCGGCGGCCCATGGTCCTGTGGCCATCTGCCGCAGGGCTGCAAGCGAGGCGTCGACGCGGCCTTCGCTCCACGCCCTGGTCGCGGCCTCGTACTTCTGCACCAGGTCGGCCGGCGGCAGCTGCCCGCTGGCCGACAGGGCGCGAAAGCGCTCCTGGAACGGTGGCGTGGCGAAGCGGGACTTCAGCATGAGGGCCAGCAAACGCCCCTGATGACCGGCCCGCGCTTCGGATCGGATCTCGAGATAGCGGTCCAGGTCCTGGCGCACGGTGTCCAGCCCGCCGAGCCCCGGATACTTCTCGGCGGTCTCCTTCAGCACGGCGTCCAGCGCTTCCGGCCGGTCGCGCTTGAGTTCGGCGACGATGGTGGCCTTCAGGCGCTCGATCACGCCGAGGTGCACGGTGGCCTCGCTCTGCAACCTGCGCACGTGCGTGAGCGCCTCGGCGTACGGTGCGGCGAACTGCGGCACGTGCGAGGCGATCCGGGCCAGCGCGCGCTGGTGCTCGCGCGTGTCGGTGTTCCAGCGGTCCACGAGGGCCGCGATGCTGTCCTCGTCGGCGTAGATGCGGATCGGCTGGTCCGGGCCGCCGCGCTGCGCGACCAGTCGTTCCAGCTGGCCCAGCCAGTCCAGCTCGGCGACCAGCGGCCGCAGTTCGGGATTGCGCGCGGCGAGCCGGGACATGCCGGCCACGACCGCAGCAGCCGCTGCGAAGTCGCGCGCGGCCATCTTGTCGAGCCAGGCAGGCACGTTCGCCTTGAGGGCCGCTTCGGTGGCGAGTGCCTTGAGCTCGACGTCCTCGGGGCGCTTCTCCAGCGACCGATCCGCCATTGCGGCGGCCCGTGCGTAGTTGCCTTCGGCGGCCAGCGCCTTGAGCTCGCGATCGGGGTCGCTCCACCAATACATGGCCGCCACGCCTGAGATCGCGAGCACTGCCACCAGGCCCGCGACCTTCCAGGCACTGCGGTTCCCGCCCGCATCGTCGTGGCCCTGGAAGACGGACGCGAGTTCGGACCAGAAGGCCGCCTTCGAGCCGCGCGACCGGCGGCGCGCGGGCGCCTGTTCGGCGGGGGCGGGCACGGTGGCGCCGCTGCCCTCGCCGCCATCGGCGAGCGCCTGCTCGACACAGAAGATCTCGAGGAAGGACGTCGGGGCAGCCACGAACGTGGTCCTGGCGGGATCGGCGGGAGGGCTGCTGCTGGCGCGCGCAGGGGCCGGCTGGCCCGTCGGATCCGCCGTGTTCGCCTGGCCCCCCACCTGGCCCATTTGGCTCGCCTGGCCTGCCCGGGCCGATTGCCGCGGTGGCGCAGGCATGGCGTCTTCCGCTTGCGTGATGCCCACGCGGTAGGTGAAGAAGTCGCCGCCGAAGGCGAGCAGCGCGCCGTCCTGCAGGGGGACCGCGCATTCCCGCAGGCGCAGCCCGTCCACGAACGTGCCGTTGGTGCTGCCCAGGTCCTCGATGCAGGCGCCACCGCCCTTCAGGAAGATGTGCGCGTGCCGCCGGGACAGGTAGCTCAGCTGAGCCGCATGCTCGGCGCGATGGCGCGAGAGCGCTCCTTCGGTCTTGCTGACGAGGAAGGGAAAGCGCGTGATGACGAGCGTCTCCAGTCCGCTGCCCGGCGAGGCGGGCGAGAGCGTCAGGGTGAAGGCGGCCCGCCGCGTCTTCGCGCGCGGCGTGATCTCCACCCGGTACGACAGCACGCCGCCGAAGCAGAGCTCGTCCCCGTCGTTCAGCGGACTGGGCGATGGCCCGACCGCTGCGCGGTTGACGGTCGTGCCGTTGCTGCTCTCCAGGTCGGCCACGTAGACGACGCCGGCCTCGCGGAAGATCCGCGCGTGCCGTCGCGACAGCATCACGATCATGTCGTCGTCGTAGGTTGCGAAGGGCTGCTCGGCGCGTCCGACGGCGAGCACGCCATCGACACGGATCTCGGCCAGTTCGGGACGGGACAGCGGCTTGAGCACGACGTCTGGATCGGTTGCCGCCGCCTGCGAAGCAGCGGCCGCTTCGCCACGCACGGCACTCTCAGTCGCGGACATTTGCGACCTCGACCGGGGCCCAGCCGCCACCGAGTGCCTTGTACAGCGTGACCGTGTCGGCGAGGACCTGCTGGTGGCTTGCCAGCAGTGCCTGCTGGGCCGCGAGCAGCGATCGCTCGTTCTCGAACACCTCGAGCTGCGAGATGAGGCCGTTCGCGAGCTGCGTCGCGCTGCCGGCAGCGACCTGCTGCAGCTCGTTCACCTGCAACTGCAGCTGCTCCCTCTGATGCCGGTGCGCGTCGAGGTTCACGAGCGCGTTCTCGGCATCCTCGAATGCGGCGACGACGGTCCGGCGGTATTCCTGCTCGGCGACCTTCACCTCGGCCTCGCTGGTCTTGGCGCGCGCCTTGATGGCGGGATTGAGCGCGGGAATGTTGATGCTGGGTGCAAGCCCGAAGGTGAACGACTTGAGCAGGTCGCCGAGCGCGAAGCTCGCGGAGCCGCCGCGGCCGGTGAGGCTGATGGACGGCAGTTGTGCGAGCTTGGCCTGTCCCATCAGGTCATGGGCCACGAGCACGCGGAACTCGGCCGCGACCACGTCGGGTCGGCGCGCCAGCAACTGCGACGGCAGCCCGGTGGGCACGCCGGGGATCTGCACCCGGCCCTGGAGGCGGCCCACCGGCACCTTCAGGTCGCCAGCGGGCTGGCCGAGCAGCGTGGCCAGCGCGTTCTCGGACACGCTGCGGAACCGGCGCAACTCCAGCAATTCCTTGGTGAGCCGGGCCGTCTCCGCGCGTTGGCGCTGCACCTGCGTGGCGGGCGCCAGGCCGTTGTTGCGCATCGTCTCGAAGATGCCCAGGATCTGCTGGTTCTTGGCCAGCGCGAGTTGCTGCTGCTCGATCTGTTCGTCGAGCTGCAGGATCTGGAAGTACGTCGTGGAGACGCTGGCCACCAGCGTCAGGTAGCCGGCGCGCCAGTCCGCTTCGGTCGCCTTGAACTCGGCGGTCTGTGCCTGGACCCCCTTGCTGACTTTCCCCCAGACGTCGAGGTCCCAGTTCACCTGCGAACCCAGGCTGAACTGCTTGCTGAAACGCTGGCCGGTGCTCTTCTCGAGGTTGGCCCCCGCGCCGATGTCCACGGATGGTTGCCCGCCCGCGCGGGCCTCGGCGATCTGCAGGTTGGCGACATCGATGCGGGCTGCCAGGGCCTGCAGGTCGAAGTTGCCCGCGATCGCCTTGGCCACGAGCGAGTCCAGATAGGGGTCGCGGAACTCGGTCCACCACTGCGCGGAAATCGTCCCCGACGGGGACAGGTCCGCCTCGGAAGGGCGGGACCACGATGCCTTCGCGGGTGCCTCCGGGCGCTTGTATTCGGTGACGCGGACATCCGCGCACCCGCACAGCAGTGCTGCACAGAGGCCGGAGAGAAGAATCGACTGCTTCATTGCGCCCCTCTGCTCAAAACTCGGACTTGCCGACGGGAGCTCCTGACGCGGTTCCGCACCTTTGCATCGCCGCCGAGAGCCTGTCGCCACCTGTGTTGCGACAGCTGCCCGAACGGTTCATGCCTTTTCCGGCGCTGTGAAAGTCGACTCTCGGGGCCGCGCAAACCTTAGGCAGCGCGCGAAGGCATGTCAAGGCGCTTTGAAGCGGCACGCTGCCAGTCGAAGGCGCACTGGCGCGGCGCGGCGCACTGTCCTATCGTGGTCACGATGTGCAGTCCTGTCCGGGCAGGCGCGCCGGCAAGGTGAGCAGTTCGCGAGAGACAGTGAACCGCATGGCCGAAGGCGGCAACCCATCTCCTGTTGCGAACAGGGCCATGCACTGGGCAGGGTCTCATGCTGCAGGAGCGATGATGAATCTGGCGAACTGGACGACGCGGTTCCTGGCGGGCGATCCGCGGAACGACGAGAAGAAGCAGGACCCGCAAGGCAGCGACGACGGCCGCGTCGATCCCCGATTTGCATCGGAGCCACCTGCCACGGCGCGCTCTCTCGTCGGCAGTCGCGTCGGCGCCTACCTCATCACCAAGCGGCTCGGGGAGGGCGGCGTCGGCGAGGTGTTCAAGGGCATGGACGTGATGCTCGAGCGCGAAGTCGCGATCAAGGTGCTGCACCATGAGTTCGCGTCCGATCCCGTCTTCGTCGAGCGCTTCAGCCGCGAGGCGCAGCTGCACGCGAAGCTGAGCCACCCGAACGTCGCCACGGTCCATGCCTTCCTGCACGAAGGCGACAAGCAGTTCCTGGTGATGGAATACGTCGCGGGGATTTCGCTGGACGAGTTCGTCCGTGCCGGCGGTCCGGTGCCGTTCAGGCGGGCACTGACCATCTTCCGGCGCGCGTTGGACGGCATCGAGCATGCGCACCGCAACGGCATCGTGCACCGGGATATCAAGCCGGCGAACATCATGGTGGCCGACAGCGGTTCGGTGAAGGTCATGGACTTCGGTATCGCGCGTGCGCTCGACAGCCAGGACCACCTCACGCGCCACGGACAGGTCGCAGGCACGGCCAAGGCCATGTCGCCCGAGCAGATCCGCGGCGGCGAGGCGGATGTCCGATCCGACATCTATTCGCTCGGCATCGTGCTGTACACGATGCTGGCCGGCCGGGCGCCGTTCGAGGCCGACAGCGACATCGCCATGATGAAGGCCCAGCTGGAACAGGCACCGCCGCGGCTGCGAACGCTCGCTGCCGACGTGCCGCCTGAAGTCGAGGCCGCGGTGATGCGGGCGCTGCAGAAGGACCCGGCCGCCCGCTTCCAGACCGTCGGCGAGTTTGCGCGTGCGGTCGACGCCAGCATCGGCGCCGACCCCGCGGCGACGACGCTGCGGGCGTCGCGCCCGCTACAGGCCGAGCCGACACTGTCGAGAACGGCCGTGAACACGGCGCTTCCCGACGAGGGAAAGAAGGTGCAAGGCACTGTCGCGCCCGAGCCAGCAGAGGGTCTCGCAGGCGCCGCCACGGTGGTGCGCCCCGTGCCCGCGGCGGAGGTGCCGGCCTGGCGGCCGCGTCGCGGTCACCGCACCGCGGCGATCGCACTGGCACTCACGGCCGTGGCAGCGGGCACCGTCGTCCTGATGCCGGGCACGGTGCAACGCGCGGTCCGCCGCGCCGTGCTGCCGGAGGCCGTCGCACCACAGGCGGCAGCTCCGGCCGAGCGCGTGGCGCCGGAACCCGCACCGGCCGCGCCGGAACCCGCCCCCCCTGCGGCCCTGCAGCCGCCACCCCCGCCAGCACAGGTTGCGGCCGAGGTGCCCCGCACGCTGAGCATCGTTCCTGTTGCGTCCGACGGCCGCTTCAAACCCGGTGAAAAGATCCGGCTGCAGGTGGTCGCGAGCCAGGATGCGCACGTCTACTGCTACATGCAGGACGAGACACGGCGCATCGTGCGCTTCTATCCGAATCGTTTCCGCACCAGCGCGCTGGTGACCGCGGCTGCGCCGCTGGAGATCCCGGGGCCCATGCGCTTCGAGCTCCTGGCGAACACGCGCAAGGTGCCCGAGACGATTGCCTGCTTCGGGACCGCGAGCGATCCCGTGGACCAGCTGCCGCCGGAGGTGATTGGCACCGACTTCGCGAAACTGCCGGTCACTTCGCTCGACCAGGTGCGAAGCGCCTTTGCGCGCGCCGGCGTGGACAAGCCGGCCGAAGCGAGCTTCCTGGTGCAGTTCAGGTAGGGCGCTTCCCGCTCGCGTCCTGACGGGCGAAGCCCGGCGGGTAGTCGACGATCCTGCCGCTGCGCACTGTCGTTCCCGGTAGCTCGAGCGGTCGCACGGCCGTTCGCGCACCTCCCACGATCGCCTGCATGGCCTTGCGATCGAGGTCCTCGTTCTGCGGCAGGTCCTTGATGTCGATGTGTGCCATGGCGGTCTCCTTCGCCGAACTATAGGCGTCAGGGCGTTGCGACAGAAGCGCCGCAGTGCCGCTCTGCGCGGAAGCGAATCCCAGAGCTGGCGAAAGTCTCCGGCAGTCGCGCGACTCCTTGAACCGACTCCGCGTCCGGCGCAACACAGGGGCTCCTTCAACTCATTTTGGAAAGATCGCAATGCACTCCCTGACCATCCACGACCTGCCGGCCAGCATCGAACTCGATCGCAAGGCCATGACCGCCGTGCGTGGCGGCGCCGACGACCAGGCTGTCGGCACGAGCCAGTCGAACGTCCAGAGCATGGTGGCCGCCGCCAACGTCGGCAACGGCTCGCAGTTCTGCGGCCCGGCGACGATCCAGTCGGACAACACCTTCACGCAGAGCGCCTCCAACAGCAACACCGCGACCAACGTCGACGCGTTCGTGCTGCTGGGCCGCCTGGGCCTGCAGCGCGCCTGATCCCACCGCCACGTTCCTGAGTCCTTCAACCGTCACCCTCTTTTTCAAGCGAGAACCGACATGACCTCCCTCCACATCACCGACCTGTCCACCAGCAGGGAACTCGACGACAAGGCCATGGCTGCCGTGCGCGGCGGCTCCGACGACCAGGCCATCGGCACCAGCCAGCAGAACGTGCAGGGCATGGTCGCCGCGGCCAACGTCGGCAACGGCTCCATCTTCAGCGGCCCGGCCATGATCCAGTCGGACAACACCTTCACGCAGAGCGCCTCGAACAGCAACACCGCGACCAACGTCGACGCGATCGCAGTGCTCGGCCTGGGTGGCCTGCGCCGCCCCTGCTGACCGCTAGCCCTCACTCCTCAACCACTTTCTTCAAGCGAGAACTGACATGACCTCTCTCCACATCTCTGACCTGTCCACCAGCAAGGAACTCGACGCCAAGGCCATGGCGGCCGTCCGCGGCGGCGCGGACGACCAGGCCGTCGGCACGAGCCAAGTCAACCTGCAGAAGATGCTGGCGGCCGCGAACGTGGGCAACGGTCTGGTGGCCGGAGCGAATTCGCCCGTGATCATCCAGTCGGACAACACGTTCAGCCAGGACGCCGACAACAGCAACCACGCCTCCAACAAGAGCCTGCTGCTGGCCGCCCTGTTCGGCCGCTGAGAAGACGTTTTCCTGGAAGCGCCTCCGGCGCGGTGGGGGTCGGTGCGGATCCCCACCCGCCACCCGCAGCGGCGCGTGACGTTGCGATCAGCGCGTGGAATGCGCCTGCGCCTCCAGGCCGCGCAGCACGGCCAGCATCTCCAGCGGCAGTTCGCGCGCGAGGTAACCCACCGGCCCCAGGCGTTCGGCCAGCTGTTCGCCGGCGCGTGCATGCAGCACCACGCCCCAGGCGCAGGCCTGCTCCAGCGATGCGCCGCGCGCAGCCAGGCCCGCGATGGCACCGGCCAGCGTGTCGCCGGACCCGGAAGTGGCCAGGCCCGCATTGCCGCCTTCGTGGAGCCACGCGTCGCCATCCGGGCGCGCGATCACGGTCTGCGCTCCCTTGAGGGCGACCACCGCATTCCAGCGCCTCGCGGCCTCGCGAGCGGCACGCAGCGGCTCGGCCAGCACGTCCTCCTTCGCGGCGCCACTCAGGTGCGCCATCTCGCCCGCATGCGGGGTGAGCAGCACCGGCTCGTCGAAGCGCTGCAGGCGCGTGACCACGTCCATCGCGCGTGCGTCCAGCACCACGGTTCGCCCGCGCAGGGATGGCATCAGCCGGGCGACGAGTTCTTCGGTCGCGGGCGCATCCATCATCCCCGGCCCGACCAGCACGGCTCCTGCAGCCTCCGCCACCGGCTCGAGGGAGGAGACGCGGTCCGGATCGACGCCTCCGCCGGGCGTCTCCGGCAACGCGATGACGCGTGCCTCGGGCATCGCCATGGCCAGCGACGCGGCTGCGGAAGCCACCGTCGCGAGCACCAGCTTGCCGGCACCGACGCGCAGTGCCGCCGTGCCGGCCAGCAGCACGGCACCGGCGACCTCGCGGCTGCCGCCGATGACCAGGACACGTCCGCGCGCCTCCTTGTCGGCGCCGTCGTCCAGCGCAGGCAGCGGCCAGCGGAGCAGTGCCTCGCCGTCGAGGCGCGCCGGGGTGGCGCTCATGGCTTGGGCGCCGCGAGCGCGTCCGGCTCCACGGTGACCGGTGCGCCTGCGCGGCGCAGCGGCGCGACGAAATTGACCAGGTCGACCCGCATCCCTTCGTCCTCGGGATGGTGCTCGTAGGAGGTCACGCCGCAGTTGGGCACGTCGCCCCGGCGGTCGAGCGAGAGGATCTCGTGCTCCTCCAGGTTCTCCATCAGGTAGCGCATGCAGTTGACGATCACCTGGTGCGCCACCACCAGCACGCGCTCGCCCGCGTGTTCGCGCGAGACCATTTCCAGCACGCTGCGCAGGCGCAGGATCACGTCGCACCAGCTCTCGCCGCCGGGCGGCCGGAAGTAGAACTTGCCAACGTGGATGCGCTGCGCCGCGAGCTCCGGGTATTTCTGCCGGATGCCGTGCACGGTCAGGCGGTCGAGCAATCCGAACTCCTTCTCGCGCAGGCGCTCGTCCACGCGCACGCGCACCTTGCGCGTGTCCAGGCCTGCGGCTTCCATCAGCAGGCACGTGGTCTGGCGGGCGCGCACATAGGGCGAGGTGAGAACGACCTCGGGCTTGCGATCGGCGGGCAGCGAACCGAACCACTGGCCCAGTGCCTGCGCCTGTTCGTGGCCCAGCTCGGACAGCGGCACGTCGATGTCGCGCTCGGCGATGTCGATGACGAACAGGCCCGCGGCTTCCGCCGCGTCGCGCGCGACGTTCCCTGCGCTCTGTCCATGGCGGACGATCCACAGCGTTCGCGGCCAGTCCTGGGTCATCGCACCTTCAGGGCTGGAAGCCCAGCGTGGTCATCGCCGCCGTGGGCAGCACGCTGCTGCGCTCGTAGTCGGCCCAGGGCCTGTTGCCTTCGTCCAGGCGTTCGTGCACGGTGCGCACCGTCCAGTGCGCGCCACTCTTGAGGCCGGGCAGTTCGTCCCATCGCACCGGCACCGAGATGCCCATGCCGGGCCGCGCGCGCGCCGACCAGGCCGACGCGGTGGTGGCGCCGAAGCCGTTGCGCAGGTAGTCGATGAAGATGCGGCCGACCCGGTTCTTCGGGCCGCTCTTGGCGACGAACCGCTGCGGGATCGTGCGGGCGAGGTGCTCGACGATCGCCTGCGAGAAATCCTTGACCGGGTCCCAGCCGTATTTGGGCTTCAGCGGCACGACGACGTGCAGGCCCTTGCCGCCGCTGGTCTTGAGCCAGGCCGGCAGGCCGAGTTCCTCGAGGAAAGCGCGGACGAGCTGCGCGGCTTCCTGCATCTGCGGCCACGCAACGCCGTCGCCCGGGTCCAGGTCGAACGTCATGCGGTCCGGCGTGTCGGCGGTCGTGTGCACGGCGTTCCAGGTGTGGAACTCGACGACGTTCATCTGCGCGGCGGACAGCAGGCCCAGGGGCTCGGCCACTTCCAGCATGGGCGGATGGCCCGGGAAGATCTTCGGGTCCAGCTGCACCAGGCCCGGCATCTTGTAGCGGTCCAGGTGCTTCTGGAAGAACAGCTGGCCGCCGATGCCATCCGGTGCGCGCACCATCGCGATCGGACGACCCTGCAGGTGCTCCATCATCAGCGGCGCGACCAGCGCGTAGTAGCGCACGAGGTCGATCTTGGTGACGCCGCTCTCGGCATCGACGACGCGTTCGGGATGGCTCACGCGCAGGGACGAGGGCAGGGGCGCGGCGACGCTGGCCGCTGCGGCAGGGGCCGCAGGCGCGGGAGCCGTCGAGCGGCCTCGCGCTTTGGCCGTGCGCTTGACCGCGCTCCCCGCAGCGGGATGCGAAGGTGCGGCCGGCTTCGCTTCCTCGCGCGTGATGTTCTTCGGTGGCTTGTCGGTGCGCAGGCCATGGAACACCGAGTGGCGGACGCGGCCCTCGCGCGTCCACTCGCCGAACGACACCTCGGCCATCAGCTCGGGCTTGACCCAGTGCACGCCGCGCGGAATGCCGGCGGTCGACGCCAGCGAGCTCTTCTCCGCCGCGATGGCATCGAGCCTCCCGCGCAGGTCGCGCAGCGAGCGTTCGTTGAACCCGGTGCCCACGTTGCCGGCGTACTGCAGTCTGCCCTGCGCGTCGTGCACGCCGAGCAGCAGCGAGCCGATGCCGGTGCGCGAGCCCTGCGGGTCGGTCCAGCCTGCGATCACGAACTCCTGCCGCTGCGTGCACTTCAGCTTGAGCCAGTCGCCGGAGCGGCGGGTCACGTAGCCCGCGTTGCGCCGCTTCGCGATCACGCCTTCAAGCCCGAGCTTGCAGGCCGATGCGATCACGTCCTCGGGCCGCGCCTCGAAGACCGCGGAGAAGCGGACGTTCGGCTGCGGCTTGCGCTCGACGATCCGCTGCAGCACCGCGCGGCGTTCCACCAGCGGCACCTCGCGCAGGTCGTGGTCGGCGCAGTAGGGAAGGTCGAACAGGTAGTAGACGATGTCCGCGGTGCGCTGGGTGTCGAACGCGCCCTGCAGCGCCTGGAAGTCCGAGGGCGACTCGCTGCCCGGCATGATGATCTCGCCGTCGTACCAGCCGTCCGGCAGGTCCATCGCCTCCAGGGCCTGCCGCAGGTGCGACAGGCGCGAGGTCCAGTCGTTGCCGTTGCGGGTGACCAGGCGGACCTTGCCGCCCTCGGCGCGCGTGAGCATCCGGTAGCCGTCGAACTTGATTTCGTACAGCCAGTTCTCCGCGTCGCCCGGCGGCTTGTCGGCCAGCGTGGCCAGTTGCGGCTGCAATGTCTCGGGGAGTGCGGCGCGGACTGCACCATCCGGTGGCCCTGAACGGGCTGGCGTCTCCGCCGGCGCCGGCGACGAAGTCGCCCGCTGTTCCGCGTCCACCGCCGCAGGCCGGTCCTCGCGGTCGCGCACGCTGTCGGGGTGCTCGTCGACGACGCTGAATTCCGTCGCCGGCCGCGCGAAGTCGTCGCGCTCCTTGATCAGCAGCCAGGGGTCCTCGCGCTTGCCGTCGCCGCGGCCCTTCATGCGCACCAGCGTCCAGTGGCCGTGCAGCTTGTGCCCGCGCAGCTCGAACTTCAGCTTGCCGTCGCGAAAGCCCTTGTGCGGATCCTCCAGCGGCACCCAGGTGCCCTTGTCCCAGATGATGACCTTGCCCGCGCCGTAGTTGCCGGCCGGGATCTGGCCCTCGAAGCGGTTGTACGCGATGGGATGGTCCTCGGTGGGCATCGCCATGCGCTTGTCGTGCGGGTCGTAGCTGGGACCCTTGGGGACGGCCCAGCTTTTCATCGTGCCTTCCAGCTCGAGGCGGAAGTCGTAGTGCAGGCGCGTGGCCCAGTGCTTCTGGACCACGAACGCGCGCTCGTCCTCGTTGGCGACGCCGCCCTCGGCGGGTTCGGGCGTCGCGTCGAACTTCCGCTTGGCGCGGTAGGTCTTCAGCGCTTCGGAGGGCGAGGAGCGGTCGTCGTCTGCCATGGTTCGCGTGGGCCCGGCGCGGCATGCGCGCCGGGCGTGTGGCGCATCACTGCTGCCGGTACTGGTCGCGCAGGCGCTTGACCTGGTCGTGGTTGCGCTGCACGGCCTGCGACTGCCGCTCCACGACCTGGCGCACCTGGTCGGGCAACTGCTGCTTGAGTGCCTTGCGGTAGCGGGCGACGGCGTTGTCCTCGCCGCGCTCGCACTCTTCGAGCACCGCCTTGTCGTCGTAGGTGCTGAGCGTGGCCTTCACCGCCACCCAGCCGCGATGCACCGCGCCCATCGCACTGCCGCTGTCCTCGGTGCTGCCGCCCAGCGAGCGGATCTGCTGGTTCAGTTCATCGGCACCGCGGCGGCATTCGTCGGCGCGCTGCTGGAACACGGACTTGAGCTCGCTGCTCTTGGCCTGTTCGGCGCTGGTGCGGAAGCCGTACTCGCCGTCCTTGCAGCATTCGACCAGGTCCTGCAGCGCGTCGATCACGTCCTTGCGATCGCCGCCGGTGTTGCCCGCGCTCTGCATCGAGCCGACCATGCCCGCCGCGCCCGTGGCGCCGCTCGCGCCCATGCTGCTGCCGGTGCCGCCCGAGGCGGTGATGGTGTTGCCCATGCCGCTGCCCGAGCCCGTTGCCCCCATGTTCGAAGCGCTGTCGCCCGCCGCGCGCAACTGGTCGCGCAGCATCTTGATCTGGTCGTGGTTGCGCTCCACGCCCTGCATCTGGCGCTGGACCAGCTCCTGCACGTCGGCGGGAAGCTGCTGCTTGAGCGCCTTGCGGTAGCGGGCCTTCGCGTTGTCCTCGCCGCGCTCGCATTCCTCCAGCACCGCCTTGTCGTCATAGGTGCTCAGGGTCGACTTCACCGACACCCAGCCCCGGTGCATCGCGCCCATCGCGCTACCGCTGTCCTCGGCCTTGCCACCGAGGCTGCGGATCTTCGCGTTCAGTTCGTCGGCGCCGCGGCGGCAGTCCTCCGCGCGCTGCTGGAAGGTCGACTTCAGGTCCTGACGCTTGACCTGCTCGGCACTGGTGCGGAAGCCGTACTCGCCATCCTTGCAGCACTCGACGAGGTCCTGCAAGGCGTCGATCACGTCGTCGCGATCACCGCCCGTGTTGCCCGCGCTCTGCATCGAGCCCACCATGCCGGCGGTGCCGGTGTCGCGCTCCATGGTCGAGGCGCTGCCAACCGAGCCGCCCATCGCGGTGCCGCTGCCCATCGTGGGATCACGGCCGGTCGACGACCAGCTGGTGCCACGGCCATCCTCGATGCCCGTCGTGCCCATGCCAGCCGCGCTGCTGTGTCCGCCGACGTCCTGGTCGGCGCCGATGCTGGAGCCGGCCATGTCGGTGCCGCCGGCCATGGGAGCGCCCGCTGCGCCAGTGCCGCCCGCGAGGTCGTTCGTGCGCACCATCGCCGTGTCACTGCCCATGGCGCCGGAACTGCCGCCGCGCAGCGTGTCGACGCGGTCCCAGGCGGCGCGGCTGGCAGGGCGCGCCTGCTCCCAGCTCAGGCCGGAGGTCGTGCGGGAGTTGGCCCACTCCGAGGCAAGCCGCGGTTCGGCCGCGTCCCAGTCGGTGTCGTGCTCCATGCGCCCGCGCACGCCGTGCATGTACGCCGGGCCGTAATCGTCGAAGCTGCGGCCCTGCTCGTAGTACGGCTCGCGGGTGAAGTTCTCGCGCCAGTGCGCCTCTTCGCCCGTGGGGTTCACGGCTTCGGCGGCGGCCTTGCCTGCCAGCCCGCCGACAACGGCGCCGATCACGCCACCCACCAACGTGCCCACGGGGCCGCCGATGGTTCCGGCCGCGGCACCAGCGACGGCGCCGCCCGCTGCACCGACGCCGGTGCCGACGGGATGTGCACCCGGTTCGTCCGTGATGGGATCGCGGTTCAGGTCTGGTTCTTCACGGTCTTCTGCAGCCATGGTGATGCTCCTTGGAGGGGGACGGGGCGGCCACGCGGCCGCAGCAAATCCCATCTTCGGACGACCCCGAAACTGGGCCGTCAGCCAAGCAGGAGAACGGGTGTAGGAAAACGGCGGCGGCGCCCAGGCTCCTGAGTCCCCGTGCTCGCACAGGGCCTCGCTGATCCGTCCTACAGCGCGGATCCGGGCCGTGAATCACGCTGCGGATGATTGGAGAAGTCCGCCATGTTCACCCAACGCCGCCTCGCCCCGTCCCGCGCACCGCGCGCCTGGCGCACGCGCATCGGCTGCCTGCTGCTGGGCCTGGCCGCGTGGCTGCTGCCGCTGGCCGCGGTGGCCGATGCCGCCAGCCTGCAGGCCCGCTACGCGCAGCTGCGCGGGCAGCTCAAGCCCAACGCCAACGGCCACAGCCTGGTGGTCGAGTCGACCCAGCAGCAGGACCGCCTGACCGGCGACGTGTCGGCGGTGCTGGAGCACCCCTTCTCCGCGGTGCAGGCCGCGCTGAAATCGCCGGCGTCGTGGTGCGACGTGATGATCCTGCCGTTCAACACCAAGTACTGCCATGCAGTCGACGGTGCCGACGGCCCCACGCTGTTGCTGCGCATCGGCCGCAAGTTCGACCAGCCGCTGGACCGCACCTACAAGCTGCAGCTGGCGTGGCGCAACGTGGCGACCACGCCCGACTACTTCGAGACGCGCATGGACGCGGCCGACGGGCCGATCGGCACGCGCGACTACCGCATCGCGCTCGCTGCCGTTCCGATCGAGGGCAACCGCACCTTCGTGCGCCTGACGTACTCGTATGGCTACGGCTTCTCGGGCCGCGTCGCCATGCAGGCGTACCTCGGCACGGTGGGGGCCGACAAGGTGGGCTTCACGGTGGTGGGCAAGGACGCCAAGGGCGAGCCGCAGTACATCGGCGGCGTCCGCGGCGCGATCGAGCGCACGGCGATGCGCTACTACCTCGCGATCGATGCGTATGTCGATTCGCTCAGGGCGCCTCCGCAGCAGCAGCTGGATCGCCGCATCCAGGCCTGGTACGCGGCGACGGATCGCTACCCGCGCCAGCTGAGGGAGATGGACCGGCCGACCTACGTCGCGATGAAGCGGCAGGAGGTCGAGCGCCAGCAGCAGTTGATCGAGTGAGCTGCCTCGAATGACAAAGGGGCTGGTGCAATGCACCAGCCCCTTTGTGTTCGCGCTGTCGGTTGCTTACTTCAGCCCGGCCGCTGCGCGCAGCGCGGCAGATTTGTCGGTGCGTTCCCAGCTGAACTCCGGCTCCTCGCGGCCGAAGTGGCCATACGCCGCGGTCTTCTCGTAGATCGGGCGCAGCAGGTCGAGCATCTGGATGATGCCCTTCGGACGCAGGTCGAAGTGCTCGTTCACCAGCGCGGCGATCTTCTCGTCGGAGATCACGCCGGTGCCTTCGGTGTAAACGGTCACGTTCATCGGCTTGGCCACGCCGATGGCGTAGGCCACCTGGATCTGGCACTGGCGCGCCAGGCCGGCCTTCACGATGTTCTTGGCCACGTAGCGGGCCGCGTAGGCGGCCGAACGGTCGACCTTCGACGGATCCTTGCCCGAGAAGGCGCCGCCGCCGTGCGGGCATGCGCCGCCGTAGGTGTCGACGATGATCTTGCGGCCGGTGAGGCCGCAGTCGCCCTGCGGGCCGCCGATGACGAAGCGGCCGGTCGGGTTGATCAGGTACCGGGTGTCCTTCAGCCACTCCTTGGGCAGCACCGGCTTGATGATCTCCTCGATCACCGCCTCGGTGAACGCCGGCTTCATCTTGTGGCCGTCGCTCATCTCCGGCGCGTGTTGCGACGACAGCACCACGGTGTCGATGCTGTGCGGCTTGCCGTCGACGTAGCGCATGGTGACCTGGCTCTTGGCATCCGGGCGCAGGAACGGCAGGCGGCCGTCCTTGCGCAGCTGCGCCTGGCGCTCGACGAGCCGGTGCGCGTAGTAGATCGGCGCGGGCATCAGCTCGGGCGTCTCGTCGCACGCATAGCCGAACATCAGGCCCTGGTCGCCGGCGCCGGTATTCAGGTGGTCGTCGCTCGCATGGTCGACGCCCTGCGCGATGTCGTTCGACTGCTTGTCGTACGCCACCAGCACGGCGCAGCCCTTGTAGTCGATGCCGTACTCGGTGTTGTCGTAGCCGATGCGCTTGATGGTGTCGCGCGCGACCTGGATGTAGTCGACGTGCGCGTTGGTGGTGATCTCGCCGGCCAGCACCACGAGGCCCGTGTTGGTGAGGGTCTCGGCGGCCACGCGGCTGCGCGGGTCCTGTCGGAAGATGGCGTCCAGGATCGCGTCGGAGATCTGGTCCGCCACCTTGTCCGGGTGCCCCTCGGAGACCGATTCGGAGGTGAAGAGGAAGTCGTTCGCCATTTGAATAAACTCCAGCGGTTCGGTTGCAAGGCGCGTTGCCTTGGCCGGAGCTTCGGGCGAACGCTTTAGCAGAATTGTTTTACGTCGCCCCGCAAGTAGTTCATTAACTCGGCGACAGCCCCGATTCTACCGTTCCTCCATTCGTGATTCCCCTGTTCCGCGTGCTGGCCGTGCTGCCCTTGTCGCTGCTCCACGTCATGGGTGCGACGTTGGGCTGGATCGCCTTCCTCGCCTCGCCGACGTACCGGCGCCGCTTCCTCGCCAACGCCCGGCAGGCGGGCTACGGCTTCGGCCAGGTGCGTGGCGGCGTGGCCGCGGCGGGCCGGCTCATTGCCGAGGTGCCACGGCTGTGGTTCGGTGCCGCGCCAGCCGTGCAGTGGTCGGGCGAACACCTCATCGAGGAGGCGCTCGCGCGCGGGCGCGGCATCGTGTTCCTCACGCCGCACCTCGGCTGTTTCGAAGCCACGGCGCAGGGCTATGCGGAGCGCTACGGCCCCATCACCGTGCTGTACCGGCCGGCGCGCAAGGCGTGGCTGCGTCCGCTGGTGGACCAGGCACGCGCGCGCCGCAACCTCATGACGGCGCCGACCACGCTCTCCGGCGTGAAGCAGATGCTCAAGGCGCTGCAGGCGGGCCAGGCCGTGGGCCTGCTGCCCGACCAGGTGCCGCCGCAGGGCCTGGGCGTATGGGCGCCGTTCTTCGGCAAGCCTGCGTACACGATGACGCTCTCGGCGCGCCTCGCGCGACAGACCGGCGCGCAGGTGCTGCTGGCCTGGGGCGAGCGGCTCGCGTGGGGTGCCGGCTACCGCATCCACCTGCGGTCCTGGGACGGCGAACTTCCTGCAGGTGCCGAAGCGGCCGCGGCGCAGGTGAATGACCGCATGGAAGCCCTGATCCGCGAGTGCCCCACGCAATACCTCTGGGGCTATGCACGCTACAAGACGCCGCGGGAGGCCGCCTGATGCTCAGCCGTCTCGGCGTGCTGTTCATGCGCGCGCTGGCGCCGCTGCCGCTGTCGTGGGTGCGTGCGCTCGGCTGGGCGCTCGGCTGGATCCTCTACGCCCTGATCGCGAAGCGGCGGCACGTCGTGCGCGTGAACATCGACCTGTGCTTCCCGCAGTGGTCCGAGCAGGAGCGGCGCGCGCTGGTGCCGCGGGTGTTCATCGCCTTCGCGCAGGCGTGGTTCGACCGCAGCTGGATCTGGCACGGAACGCCGAAGCAGGTGCGCGACCGCGTGCGCCTGACCGGCGCGCTCTCCGAGCTGGAAGGGCGCGAGCCGACGGTGATCTTCTGGCCGCACTTCGTCGGCATGGACGCAGGCTGGACCGCGCTGACGCTCGACAACCCGCGGCCGTTCATGACCATCTACACGCACCAGAAGAACAAGGTCGTGGATGCCTGGATCCGCGCGGGGCGCCAGCGCTTCGGCAACGTGCGGCTCTACCAGCGCGTCGATGGCGTGAAGTCGGTGGTCTCGGCGATCCGCGACGGCGTGCCGCTGTGCCTGCTGCCGGACATGAACTTCGGTGCCGAGGAATCCATCTTCGTGCCGTTCTACGGCGTGCCCGCGGCCACCGTGCCCTCGCTCTCGCGCTTCGCGCGGCTCGGGCGCGCCAAGGTGGTGCCGCTGCTCACGCGCATCACGCCGCAGGGCTACGACGTGCAGGTGCTGCCCGCGTGGCGCGACTACCCGACCGACGACCTCGAGGCCGACACGGCCCTCATGAACGAGCGGCTGCAGGACTACATCGACGGCATGCCCGAGCAGTACTACTGGGTGCACAAGCGGTTCAAGTCCCGGCCCCCGGGCGAGAAGCCGGTCTACTGACGCTGCTTCAGAGCGGCCGCGCGAGGAAGGCGGCCAGGCGTTCGGCCACGAACTGCGGCCGCTCGTGCACGATCCAGTGCGTGGCTCCGGGAACGCGTTCGAGCGTGAGGTCGGCCACGTACTCGTCGAGGCCGTCCACCAGCGCGGGTGGCAGCGCCACATCCTCCATCGCCCACAGCACCAGCGTCGGCAGCGACACGGTGAGCATGGACGCTGGCAGCGTGACGGCGGCCGCCGCGGGATCCTGCGGCGTCGGTGGCCGCAGCGGCGAGGCGCGGTAGTAGTTGCAGCCACCCACGAGGCCGGCGCCGGGCGGGCCGCCCGCGGGGCCGTTCCACACGTCGCGGTACTGCTGCTTCACGGCTTCGGTCAGCCAGGGCGCGCCGCCCCAGCTGGTGAAGAAGCCCCAGAGGCGCCGGTAGTCCTGGTCCGCGAGGATGCGCTCCGCATCGGGGCGGATCAGGAAGTTCATGTACTCGCTGGCCTGCTGCTGCGCGGTGCTGTGCACCAGCTCGCGCAGGAACGTGCCCGGATGCGGCGAGTTGATGATGGCGAGCCGCTGCGCGAGCTGCGGCAGCTGGTTGGCAATGTTCCAGGCCACCGCGCCGCCCCAGTCGTGCGCGACCAGGCAGGCGAGCCGTCCGCCTTCGGTGGCGATCAGCGCGGCGATGTCCTGCACCAGGTGCTTGGGGCGGTAGGCAGCAACGTCGGCCGGGGCGCTGGAGCGTTCGTAGCCGCGCAGGTTCGGCGCCACGCAGCGGTAGCCGCCGTTCTCCGGTCGCGAAAAGTGCAGCAGCAGTTCGTCCCACACGAAGGCCGCTTCGGGAAACCCGTGCAGGAACAGCAGCACGGGCCGGTCGCGCTCGCCGGCCGCGCGGCAACTGAGGGTAATGCCATGCGGGAGCGGCTGCAGCCAGGTCTGGATCATGGGGTCTCTGGGTGTGTCCATTCCCAGAGCTGCAGGGCCGTCTCGGAAACGCCTTGCCGCTTCAGGGCGGAGAACAGTTTCACCTCGCCGCCGGCGGTCTGCAGTCGCGCGATGGACAGCGCCTTGGTCGCCTCGCTGCGGTTCAGCTTGTCGGCCTTGGTCAGCAGCACCAGGAACTTCAGGCCTTGCTCCACGCGCGGCCGGATCACCTCGAGCAGGATCTCGTCGAGGTCCGTGAGGCCATGGCGCGGGTCGCACAGCAGCACCACGCCCCGCAGGTTCGCGCGCGAGACCAGGTAGTTGGCCATCACCTGCTGCCAGCGCAGCTTGTCCTGCTTCGGGACGGCCGCGTACCCGTAGCCCGGAAGATCGGCCAGCACGGCGTCGGTGATGCCCTGCTTGCCGAGCGAAAACAGGTTGATGCTCTGGGTGCGGCCCGGCGTCTTGGACGCGAACGCCAGCCGCTTCTGCTGCGTGAGCGTGTTGATGCAGGTGGACTTGCCCGCGTTGGAGCGGCCCACGAAGGCGATCTCGGGATGCTCGTGGGGCGGCAGGAATTCGAGCTTGGGCGCCGTCGTGAGGAAACGGGCGGTGTGCATCCACGCCAGCGCCTTGTCGGCCGGGCTCGGAATGGAGGCGCTGGCGCCCGGCGAAGCAGTCATCGGTGTTGGTTCCCCGGCCGGGTCGGCGGTTGGAGGGTGCATTGTAGAATCGCCGGGTTTTGCGCCACAGAACCTGAACACAACACGCTCATGAAGTTGCTTGCTTCCCTGCTGACCGCCGCGCTGCTCGCCGTTCCCGCGCTCGGCTCCCTGGCCCAGACGCACGCTGGGGGCGAGAAGCCCGCGGCGGCGGCCGAGAAGCCTTCCGACGCGCCGCAGGCGCAGCAACCGGCCAAGCCGGATGCGGCCCAGGGCGAGGCCAAGTTCACCGCGGTGTGCGTGGCGTGCCATGGCGCCGGCGGCAACTCCGGCATCCCCGCCAATCCCAAGCTCGCGCAGCAGCACCCCGAGTACATCGTCAAGCAGCTGCAGGACTTCAAGGCCGGCAAGCGCAAGAGCCCGGTGATGCAGCCGTTCGCGTCGCAGCTGTCCGATGCCGACATGCGCAATGTCGCGGCCTACGTCGCCGGCAACAAGGCCAAGGAAGGCTTCGCGCGCGACAAGGCCCAGGTGGCGATGGGCGAGAAGATCTACCGCGGCGGCATCGCCGATCGCCAGATCGCGGCCTGCCAGGGCTGCCACAGCCCCAACGGCGCCGGCATCCCGGTGCAGTATCCGCGCCTGTCCGGCCAGAATGCCGAGTACACCGCGGCTCAGCTCACCGCGTTCCGCGAAGGCGCGCGCACCAACAGCCCGCAGATGACCCAGATCGCGGCCAAGCTCAACGACCGGGAGATCCGTGCCGTTGCCGACTACATCGCCGGTTTGCGCTAACGCAAGCCGGACCGTGTTGCTCCCGGGAACCGGAGGGCGCACGGACGACACTACAACAGGGCGGGATCCTCGATCCCGCCTTGTTCGTTTCTGACCTCCCCCCAATGACCGCTTCCACCCAGGGCCTGCGCCTGGCGACCCCGTCCCCCGCCTGCGCGCGGCCGCGGAACTGCTGTCGTCGATGCGGTTCGCGATCTCCCTGCTCACCGTCATCTGCATCGCGTCGGTCATCGGCACGGTGCTGCGCCAGGGCGAGCCGGCCGCCAACTACGTCAACCAGTTCGGCCCGTTCTGGGCCAAGCTGTTCCTCGCGCTCAAGCTCAATGCGGTCTACAGCGCGCCGTGGTTCCTGCTGATCCTCGCGTTCCTGGTGGTCAGCACGTCGCTCTGCATCGCCCGCAACGCGCCCAAGATCGTGGCCGACCTGCGCAGCGGCAAGGAGAACCTGCGCGAGCAGAGCCTGCAGGCGTTCCGCCATCGGGCGCAGGGCGGGATGGCGCAGGCGCCCGACGCGGCGGCGCGCGACATCGGGCAGGCGCTTGCCAGGGCCGGCTGGAAGGTGAAGCTGCAGCAGCGCAGCAACGGCTGGATGGTCGCGGCACGCAAGGGCGCGGCCAACAAGATCGGCTACCTCGCGGCCCACAGCGCCATCGTGCTGGTGTGCCTGGGGGGCCTGTCCGACGGTGACCTGATCGTGCGGGCGCAGATGCTGCTCGGGGGCAAGACGCCGTACACCGGCGGCGGAATGATCGCGGACGTGCAGCCGCAGCATCGCCTGCCCGCCAGCAATCCCACGTTCCGCGGCAACCTGCTGGTGGCCGAGGGCACGCAGGCCGGGACGGCGGTGCTGAACCAGTCCGACGGCATCCTGCTGCAGGACCTGCCGTTCACCGTGGAACTGAAGAAGTTCATCGTGGAGTACTACTCCACCGGCATGCCCAAGCTGTTCGCCAGCGACATCGTGATCCACGACCGCGAGACCGGCGAGGCGGTGCCGGCGCGGGTGGAGGTGAACCATCCGGCGCGCTGGCGCGGGGTCGAGATCTACCAGTCGAGCTTCGATGACGGCGGCTCCAGCGTGACGCTCAGGGCCGTGCCGTTGAACGGCGAGACCCGGCCGTTCGAGGTCCAGGGCACCATCGGCGGCAGCACGCAACTCTCCCGCGGTGGCGACAAGGGCGACAAGCTCACGCTCGAATACAGCGGCCTGCGCGTCATCAACGTCGAGAACCTCGGCGACCCCGCCAGCAGCGGCACCGACACGCGCAAGGTCGATCTCGGGCAGCACCTGGGCGCCGCCAACAAGTCGCAGACGAAAAAGGGGCTGCGCAACGTGGGCCCGAGCGTCAGCTACAAGTTGCGCGATGCTGCCGGCCAGGCGCGCGAGTTCAACAACTACATGCTGCCGATCGACATGGGCGACGGCGTGCCCGTGTTCCTGCTCGGCATGCGCGAGTCGCCAGCCGACCAGTTCCGCTACCTGCGCATCCCGGCCGACGAGCAGGGCAGCATCGAGGGCTTCGTGCGGCTGAAGGCGGCGCTGGCCAACCCCGCGCTGCGCAGCGAGGCCGTGCGCCGCTATGCGGCCAAGGCCACGGATCCTTCGCGTCCTGCGGTCACCGAGCAACTCGCCGCCTCCACCAGCCAGGCCCTCGGGCTGTTCGCGGGCGACAGCGCCGCGGGCGGCAAGGGCGCGGGGCTCGCCGCCGTCTCCGAGTACCTCGAGTCGCGCGTGCCCGAGGCCGAACGCAATCGCGCCGGCGAAGTCGTGGTGCGGATCCTGGGCGGCGCGCTGTTCGAGCTGGCGCAGCTCTCGCGCGAGCAGGCCGGCGTCAAGCCGATGGACAACAGCGAGCGCACGCAGGCGTACATGGCCCAGGCCATCGTGGCCCTGAGCGATGCGTCGCTGTACCCGGCGCCGATGGCGTTCCAGCTGAAGGACTTCAGGCAGGTGCAGGCGAGCGTGTTCCAGGTGACACGTTCCCCTGGCAAGACCATCGTCTATCTGGGCTGCGCGCTGCTCATCCTCGGCGTTTTTGCGATGCTCTATGTCCGCGAGCGCCGGCTCTGGGTCTGGCTCGCACCGTCGCACAATGGCAGCCAGGCCTCGATGGCCCTGTCGAGCAACCGCGAGACGATGGACGTCGACCGCGAGTTCGAGCGGCTGCGCCACCAACTGCTGGGATCCCCATGAACACCGCCACCCAAACCATTTCCCTCGGCGACGGCTACTTCCAGGGCCGCCGCCCGACGGACTGGCTGTTCGCTGCGCTGGTCGTCGCGGGCGGCCTGTTCGCGTTCAGCCGCTATGCGCAGCACATGGACGTGTACGAAAAGGGCATCCTGCTGGCCAGCATGCCGGCCGCCATCTGGCTCGGCTGGTTCTGGCGGCCGGTGCAGGCGCTGATGGTCACCGTGGCCGCGCTGTCGCTGCTGGCGATCAGTTCGTACCAGGGCTCGCTCGCCCGCGCCGACCAGGTGTTCTGGCTGAAGTATTTCCTCTCCAGCCAGTCGGCGATCCTCTGGATGGGCGTGCTGTTCTTCATGAGCACCGCGTTCTACTGGATCGGGATGTTCGCCGGCGGACAGGCCGCCACGATGGAGCGCATCGGGTCACGCATGGCCTGGGCCGCCGTGACCATGGCCCTGATCGGCACCATGGTGCGCTGGTGGGAGAGCTATCTAGTCGGTGCCGACGTCGGGCACATCCCGGTGAGCAACCTGTACGAAGTGTTCGTCCTCTTCTGCTGGCTCACGGCGCTGTTCTACCTGTACTTCGAATCGCAGTACGGCACGCGCTCGCTGGGCGCGTTCGTGCTGCTGGTGGTGAGCGCCGCCGTGGGCTTCCTGCTCTGGTACACGGTCGCCCGCGAGGCACAGGAGATCCAGCCGCTGGTGCCCGCGCTCAAGAGCTGGTGGATGAAGCTGCACGTGCCGGCCAATTTCATCGGCTACGGCACCTTTGCACTGTCGGCCATGGTGGCCTTCGCCTACCTGATCAAGCAGCAGGCCAGCGAGGCCCGCTGGTGGAAGCTCGCCCCGCTGTGGCTGCTCGGTATCGCGCTGTGCTTCGAGCCGGTGGCGTTCCGCCGCAGCATCGAGGGTGGCAGCAGCTACTGGGTCGTGTACGCGGGCATCGCCGCGCTGATCGCCGCTGGCATCCTGGCCGCCCGGCGCCGCATCGCGGAGCGCCTGCCCGCGCTCGAGGTGCTGGATGACGTGATGTACAAGGCCATCGCCGTCGGCTTCGCCTTCTTCACCATCGCGACGGTCCTGGGCGCGCTCTGGGCCGCCGAGGCATGGGGCGGCTACTGGAGCTGGGATCCCAAGGAGACCTGGGCCCTGATCGTGTGGCTGAACTACGCGGCCTGGCTGCACATGCGGCTGATGAAGGGACTGCGGGGCACCGTCTCGGCCTGGTGGGCGCTCACCGGGTTGGCGGTGACCACCTTCGCGTTCCTGGGCGTCAACATGTTCCTGTCGGGATTGCACAGCTACGGGACGCTCTGAGGCGAATCCGGGTAAGGTCCCCGCGCGTATCCACTCCTGTCGACACGCACACCCGAGGACCTCATGCTGATCAAGACCGACCGCGACGGCTTCATCCATCCCATCGCCAGCGAGATCACGCCGCAAGCCGTGTATCGGCAGCGGCGCGAGATGCTCAGGCTGCTGGCCGCCGGTGCCGCGGGCGCCACGCTCGCATCCTGGGCCGGTCGCCAGGCCTTGGCCGATGTCCAGCGTCCCGGCAAGCTGGCTGCGCTGGCTGGCGCCAAGTCGGGCGTTCCGGGCGCGGTGACGGTGGAGAAGGTCACGGCGTACAAGGACGCCACCAGCTACAACAACTACTACGAGTTCGGCACCGACAAGTCGGACCCGGCGCAGAACGCGCACACGCTCAAGACGTCGCCGTGGACCGTGGAAGTCGAGGGCCTGGTGAAGAAGCCGGGCAGGTACGCGCTGGATGACCTGCTCAAGCTCGGCGCGCAGGAGGAACGCATCTACCGCCTGCGTTGCGTCGAGGGCTGGTCGATGGTGATCCCGTGGGTGGGCTATTCGCTCGCCAACCTGGTGAACAGGGTCGAGCCGACGGGCAATGCGAAGTTCGTCGAGTTCGTGACGCTGGCCGATCCGAAGACGATGCCCTATGTGGGCTCGCGCGTGCTGGACTGGCCGTATGTCGAAGGGCTGCGCATGGACGAGGCCATGCATCCGCTGACGCTGCTGGCCTTCGGCATGTACGGCGAGGTGCTGCCCAACCAGAACGGGGCGCCGGTGCGGCTGGTGGTGCCGTGGAAGTACGGCTTCAAGAGCGCCAAGAGCCTGGTGAAGATCCGCTTCACCGACCACGAGCCGAAGACCGCGTGGAACAAGGCCGCGGCCAACGAGTACGGCTTCTATTCCAACGTGAACCCGAACGTGGACCACCCGCGCTGGTCGCAGGCGACCGAGCGCCGCATCGGCGAGGACGGCCTGTTCGCCAAGAAGCGCAAGACGCTGATGTTCAACGGCTACGAGGCGCAGGTGGGCCAGCTCTACGCCGGCATGGACCTGAAGAAGAACTACTGATGGCCGGGCCCGCAGCGCGTGGGCGGCGCGCCATATGGCTGCATCCGGCGGCCAAGCCCGTCCTGTTCGTCGCCAGCCTGCTGCCATTCGCCTGGCTGTTCTACGGTGCCTTGACCGACCAGCTGGGTGCGAATCCCGCCGAGCACCTGATCCGCTCGCTCGGTGACTGGACCCTTCGCTTCCTGTGCCTCACGCTGGCGGTCACGCCGGTGCGCACGATCGCCAACCAGCCCGCGTTGCTGAGGTTCCGGCGGATGCTGGGCCTGTTCACGTACTTCTACGCCTGCCTGCACCTGCTGGGATATGCGTGGTTCGACATGGGCCTGGACGTCGACGAGATCGCGAAGGACATCGCCAAGCGCCCGTTCATCCTGGTGGGCTTCGCCGGCTTCGTGTTGCTGACGCCGCTGGCGGCGACTTCATTCAACCGCGCGATCCGCACGCTGGGTGCGGCGCGCTGGCAGGCATTGCATCGCCTGGTGTACGCGATCGCAGGTCTCGCGATCCTTCACTTCTTCTGGATGCGCGCGGCCAAGCACAACTTCGCCGAGGTCGCGGTCTATGCCGCGATCCTGGGCGTGCTGCTCGGCTGGCGCGTGTGGCGACAGTTGCGCAAGCCGGCCGTGTTGCAGCGGGCCTGAGCCAGCCGCCCGCGCAGCGCTCAGTCGACCAGGCGCTCGTTGCGCAACAGGTCCTCGACGCGCTCGCGCTCGCGGATCACGTGCGTCCGGCCGCCGTCGACCAGCACTTCGGCCGCGCGCGTGCGCGTGTTGTAGTTGCTGGCCATGCTCATGCAATAGGCGCCGGTGGAGAGCACGGCGATGAAGTCGCCCGGCTGCACCGCGAGGCTGCGCTCGCGACCCAGCCAGTCGCCGCTCTCGCACACGGGACCCACCACGTCGTACGTCGTCGGCTGTGCATCGGACCGCGGCTTCGCTGCTTCGATGCCATGCCAGGCTTCGTACATGGCAGGACGTGGCAGGTCGTTCATGGCGGCGTCGACGATGCAGAAGTTCTTCTGCTCGCCGGGCTTGAGGTACAGCACCTCGCTCACGCACAGGCCGGCGTTGCCGACCAGCGATCGGCCGGGTTCCAGCAGGATCTCGCGGTCGCCGAAGCCGCGTGCATCGAGCTTGCGCAGGAGTTCCGTCCACAGCGCGTCGGCCGCCGGCGGACGGTCGCCGCGGTAGTCGATGCCGAGGCCGCCGCCGAAGTCGATGTGCTGCAGGCGGATGCCTTCGGCCTCGATGGTGGCGACGAGGTCGAGGATGCGGTCCATCGCGTCGAGATAGGGCCCACTGTCCGTGATCTGCGAGCCGATGTGGCAGTCGATGCCAACAACGCGCAGGTGCTTCAGCGAGGCGGCGCGCTTGTACGCGTGCAGGGTGCGCTCGTGCGCGATGCCGAACTTGTTGCCCTTCAGGCCGGTGGAGATGTAGGGGTGGGTCTTCGCATCCACGTTCGGATTGACGCGGATGCTGACCGGCGCGACGCGACCCTGCTGGCCGGCGACCTGGTCGAGCACCTCCAGTTCGGCCTCGCTCTCGACGTTGAAGCAGCCGATGCCGACCTGCAGCGCCTGCGCCATCTCGGCGCGAGTCTTGCCCACGCCCGAGAAGATGATGTCGTGCGGCTTCGCGCCGACCGCCAGCGCACGGGCGAGCTCGCCTCCGGACACGATGTCGAAGCCGCAGCCCGCCTGCGCGAACACCTGCAGCACGCCAAGCGACGAGTTGGCCTTCATCGCGTAGCAGATCCTCGCGCGCCTGCCCTCCAGCCCGCGGCGGTAGGCGGCCAGCGCGGCCAGCATGCTGGCCTTCGAATAGACGAAGAGCGGGGTGCCGTGCTCGCGCGCGAGTTGCGTGACCGGCACCTGCTCGACATGCAGTTCGCCGTCGCGCCAGTGGATGTGCGGTTGGCCGGGCAGGGCGTTCATGGCGTGCGCACCGGGTTGGCCGTGCCGACGCCGCTGTTGCCCGGTGGCTGGTCCATCGGCGGCGTGGGCTGGGTGGCCGTTCCGGGAATCAGCGCCTGCGGCAGCGTGGCGCGCCCCGCAGCGGCTGGTTCGGTGGGGAGGTACAGCGGGCCACGCTGCCCGCAGGCGGACAGGCCCAGCAGCGCGATGGCCGCGGCGGCCCGCTGCCATGGGCCGCTGCATAGAATTCGTTCAGCACTCGACATCGCAGGATTTTAATGACCGACCCCGACTACATGGACCAGGCCGAGGCGTTGCTGCGCGCGGTCGAGGCCAGCTGCGATCGCATCAACGACGAGAGCGATGCGGACATCGACAGCCAGCGCGTGGGCGGCATGGTCACGCTCAGTTTCCGCAACGGCAGCCAGATCATCGTCAACCTGCAGAAGCCGCTGCACGAGGTGTGGCTCGCCGCCAAGGCCGGTGGCTTCCACTACCGCTTCGACGGGCGCCAGTGGATGGACACCAAGGGCGCGGGCGAATTCTTCGCGGCGCTGACCCGGCATGCTTCGGAGCAGGCCGGACAGCCGCTGCGCTTCAGCCCCTGAGCGCAGCGGCCGCAGAGGCCGCGCAGCTTCGATCCCCTAGTTCCGGAACAGGTCCAGGATGCTGCGGCGTTCCTCGACGGGGCGCTGCGGCGGCTGGCCATCCGCGTTCTGCAGCGACCGGTCGGGCGGACGCGGGCCATTGACTGGTGTCAGCGGCACCACCGGCACCAGAGGCGCCGTCGGCGTGACGCCCACTTCGCCACCCGGGGCCGAGGCGGGAGCCGGATCGCTGCTGGCGGCCGTGTTCAGGCCCAGGCTGGACACGCCTGCGCCGGCGCCCGGTGCGTATTCGTCGAAGTACCACTCGCCGCCGACGTTCACCACGCCTGCCGGCGCCGTGGGGGTCGTCTCCGGCACGCCCTTGAGCGCGGTCTCCATGAAGTTGATCCAGACCGGCAGGCTCATGCTGCCGCCCGTCTCGCGATCGCCGAGCGGCCGCGGGTTGTCGTATCCCATCCAGACGATGGCGACGAGCGACTGGTGGAACCCGTTGAACCAGGTGTCGATGGAGTCGTTGGTGGTGCCGGTCTTGCCGTACAGGTCGGTGCGCTTCAGGATGCGCGAGGCCGAGGCGGCGGTGCCCGAACGTGCCACCTCGTTCAGCAGGCGGTCCATGACGAAGGCATTGCGGGCGTCGATGGCACGCATGGCCTCGGTCGGCAGCGGCGGCTGGGTCTCCACCAGCACCTTGCCCCGGTGGTCGACGATCTTGCTGATCAGCCATGGGTTCACGCGGTAGCCGCCGTTGGCGAACACCGAGTAGCCGGTGGCCATCTGCATCGGCGTCACGGAGCCGGCGCCCAGCGCCATGGTGAGGTAGGCCGGGTGCTTGTCGGCCTCGAAGCCGAAGCGCGTGATCCAGTCCTGTGCGTTCTGCGGGCCCACGGCCTGCAGGATGCGGATGGACACCATGTTCTTGGACTTGGCCAGCGCCTCGTGCAGCGGCATCGGGCCCTCGAACTTGCCGTCGTAGTTCTTCGGCTCCCAGGGCTGGCCGCCCGTGACGCCGGCGTCGAAGAACAGCGGGCCATCGTTCACGACGGTGGAGGGCGTGAAGCCCTTCTCGAGCGCGGCCGAGTAGATGAAGGGCTTGAACCCCGAGCCGGGCTGGCGCCACGCCTGCGTGACGTGGTTGAACTTGTTCTTGTAGAAGTCGAACCCGCCGACCAGGGCTTGCACCGACCCGTTGCGCGGGTCGAGCGCGACGAAGGCGCCTTCGACCTCGGGCAGCTGCGTGATCTCCCAGCTGTTCTTCGCCGTGTTGAACATGACGCGGATCACCGCGCCCGGGCGGATGTGCGTCTTGGGCGGCGCCTTGGGCGACAGCCCCGATTGCGCGGCGCGCAGGCCCTCGCCCGTGATCTCGAACCGCTCGGCGTTCTGGCGCACGGCGACGATCTTCTTGGGGTTGGCCTCGAGCACGACGGCCGCCATCACGTCGCCGTTGTCCGGATGCTCGGTCAGCGCGTCGTCGATGGCCTCCTCGAGATCCTTCCTGTTGGACGGCAGCTCGACGAACTCCTCGGGGCCGCGGTAGATCTGCCGCTTCTCGTAATCCATGATGCCCTTGCGCAGGGCCTTGTAGGCGGCTTCCTGGCGGCTGGCATTGATGCTGGTCACCACGTTGAGGCCGCGCGTGTAGGCGTCCTCGCCGTACTGCGCGTAGACCAGCTGGCGCACGGTCTCGGCCACGTATTCGGCGTGCGTGTGGCCATGGTCGTTGGCCGGGCGGATCTTCAGTTCCTGGTGGCGCGCGGCTTCGGCCTGTGCGGCCGTGATGAAGCCGTTCTCCTCCATGCGCTCGATGATGTACTGCTGCCGTGCCCGCGCCCGGCTCGGGTTGCTGATCGGGTTGTACGCCGACGGCGCCTTGGGCAGCCCGGCGAGCATCGCCGCCTCGGCGACCGTGAGGTCCTTCATCGGCTTGCCGAAGTAGGTCTCGGCGGCGGCCGCGAAACCGTAGGCGCGGTTCCCCAGGTAGATCTGGTTCATGTAGATCTCCAGGATCTGGTCCTTGGAGAGCAGGTGTTCCAGCTTGAAGGTGAGCAGTACCTCGTACAGCTTGCGGGTGAAGGTCTTCTCCGACGACAGGTACACGTTGCGCGCCACCTGCATCGTGATCGTCGAGGCGCCCTGGCTCTTGGCGCGGCCCAGGTTGGCCACGGCTGCCCGCAGCATCCCCTTGTAGTCCACGCCGCTGTGCTCGTAGAAGCGCGCATCCTCGATGGACAGCACCGCGTTCTTCATCACCGCCGGGATTTGTGCAAACGGCGTGAGGTTGCGACGCTCTTCACCGAACTCGCCCAGCAACTGGCCGTCGGCCGAGTAGATGCGCAGCGGCAGCTTGGGCCGGTAGTTCTGCAGCTCCGAGATGTCCGGCAGGTTGGGATAGGCCACGGCCAGCGCGACACCTGCGATGGCGAGCGCCGACAGCGCGCCAGCGACTGCCGCGCCACCGCTCCACAACAGGATGCGCATGGGCCAGCTGCGAACCGCGGCCCTCTGTTTCGGGGTCGAGGCGGTGTCGTCGCGGGGGGAATCAGCGGGCATAGATGGGGTGGGCCGAAGAGCCCGCGCTGATTATAGAAATCGCATCCGTTGCCACCGATGGGTTCAGTGCAGCGCTTGGGTCACACCCTTGACGCGCTCGTCGGCCAGCTCCTGCCGAGCTGCGGACGAGCTCGCAAACGCGTCGGATTTTGACAACGCTGACTCAGCGGTGTGTCGGAAAATTCCTTTGGGTGACAAGGATGTTACTGCTAGCATTCAAGTGGATTCTTAAGTTTGTCACGTCCTGAAACAGTTCAGGCAGGAGACCCAAGTTGTTCTCTCTGGGATCGTTGTTGAGCCGTCAGGCGGCCCCACTGCTGGGGATGGATATCAGCTCATCGAGCGTGAAGCTGGTCGAGCTCGGACGTGATGCTTCGGGGGCCTACGTGCTCGAGCGTTGCGCCATCGAACAGCTCGAGCGCGGCTGGATCACGGACGGCAACGTCGAGAAGTTCGACGAGGTCGCCGAAGCCATCCGGCGGCTCATCAAGAAGAGTGGCACCCGGACGAAGAACGTGGCCATGGCGCTGCCGCCCTCTGCCGTCATCACCAAGAAGATCATCCTTCCCGGCGGCCTCTCCGAGGAAGAGCTGGAAGTGCAAGTCGAGACCGAAGCCAACCAGTACATCCCGTTCTCCCTCGATGAGGTGAGCCTGGATTTCTGCGTGGTCGGTCCCAGTCCCTCGTCGGCCGGAGACGTCGAAGTGCTGATCGCCGCCTCGCGCAAGGAAAAGGTGCAGGACCGCCAAGGCCTGGCCGAAGCTGCGGGCCTGAAGCCGGTGATCATCGATGTCGAGTCGTACTCCTCTCGCCTGGCGGCCGGGCGCCTGATCCAGTCGCTGCCGAGCAAGGGCGTGGATGCGATGGTGGCGCTCTTCGAGGTCGGCGCGTTCACCACCAGCATGCAGGTGATCCGCAACGACGAGGTGCTGTACGACCGCGACCAGGCGTTCGGCGGCGCGCAGCTCACCCAGCTGATCGTGCGGCAGTACGGCTTCACGCCGGAGGAGGCCGAAGCGAAGAAGCGCAGCGGGGAGTTGCCCGACGACTACGAGGCCACCGTGCTGAAACCCTTCGTGGACAGCATGGCCCAGGAAGTGGCGCGCGCGCTGCAGTTCTTCTTCACCAGCACGCCGCACAACCGGGTCGACCACATCATGATGGCCGGCGGCTCCGCGGCGCTGCCGGGCCTGAACGATGCCGTCACCGCGCAGACCTCGTTCCCGTGCCTGCTGGCCAATCCTTTCGAAGGCATGGTGCTCGGCGACGGAGTGCGCGAGAAGCGCATGCGCCGCGAAGCGCCCTCCTATCTCACGTCGTGCGGCCTGGCCATGCGGAGGTTCCTGCAGTGATCCTGATCAACCTCCTCCCGCACCGCGAGGCCGCGCGCAAGCGCCGCCGTGAAGCGTTCTTCGCCTCGCTCGGTGCCGCGGCCGTGGGCGGCCTTGTCATTGCCGGCGGCCTGTACCTCTGGCTGGCGGCCCAGATCCTGGACCAGCAGGGCAAGAACCAGCTGCTGAAAACCGAGATCGTGAAGCTCGAAGGGCAGATCAAGGAAATCTCCACATTGCAGCAGGAGATCGCGGCGCTGCGTGCGCGCCAGCAGGCAGTGGAAGACCTGCAGGCCGATCGCAACATGCCCGTGCACCTGCTGAACGAACTGGTGCGCCAGCTGCCGGACGGCGTCTACATCAGCAGCCTGAAGCAGGACAACCAGGTCGTGACGCTCGTGGGGACGGCGCAGTCGAACGAGCGCGTCTCCGAGCTGCTGCGCAACCTGGGCAACAACAGCCCCTGGCTCACGCGACCGGACCTGGTCGAGATCGTGGCCGGAAGCGTGACCCTGAGCCCGCGCGACCAGCGCCGGGTGTCCAACTTCACCATGCGCGTGCGGCTGCTTCGCTCCAGCGAAGTGAAGGCGGCGGCTGCCGCGCCGGGCGCATCCGGCAGCGTTCCCGCGGCGTCCGCGGCCGCAGCAGCGGCCTTGGCGGCCGCCCCCGTGAACAAGACCTGAGGCACCATGGCCACCATTGCCGCACCCAAGTTCGACCTGGCCGAGCTCCAGTCGAAGATCACCGCCCAGTTCAAGGGCCTCAACCCGAACGATCCGGCCACCTGGCCTGCGCTCCCGCGCGCTCTGGCCTGCCTCGCGCTCACGGTCGGCATCGTCGTGGCCCTCTGGTTCGTGTGGCTGCAGAACTCCAGCGACGAACTCGACGCCGAGCGTGCCAAGGAGCTGACGCTGAAGGCCGACTACAGCAAGAAGCTGGCCCAGGCCGTGAACCTCGAGGCGCTGAAGAAGCAGCGGGAGCAGGTCCAGCAGTACGTCACGCAGCTCGAGAAGCAGCTGCCCAGCAAGGCCGAGATGGATGCCTTGCTGTCCGACATCAACCAGGCCGGCCTCGGCCGCTCCCTCAGCTTCGAACTGTTCCGCCCGGGCCACGTGAACGTCAAGGAGTACTACGCGGAGCTGCCGATCGCGGTGAAGGTGACCGGCCGCTACCACGACATCGGTTCGTTCGCCTCCGACGTCGCCAACCTGTCGCGCATCGTGACCCTGAACAACGTGTCTGTCGGCGGCGCGCCCGGCAACAAGGACGGCTCCATGCTCACCATGGAGGCGACGGCCAAGACCTTCCGCTACCTCGATGCGGACGAAGTGGAGAAGCAGCGCAAGGCCGCAGGCCCGGGAGCGAAGAAATGAGCATGGTCCGCCTGGTGCCCATCGCGGCAGTCCTGGTGCTCGCCGGCTGCGGCGCGTCGAGCCAGGAAGGCATCCAGCAATGGATGGCCGAACAGCACGCGCAGACCAAGCCGAAGGTCGAGCCGATCCCCGAGCCGAAGAAGTTCACGCCGCAGGCCTACACGCAGGAAGCGGCAATCGATCCCTTCAGCAGCCAGAAGCTCACGCAGGCCCTCAAGCGCGAGCAGACGCAATCGACGTCCAGCGCGGCCCTGCTGGCGCCGGAACTGGCGCGCCGCAAGGAGCCGCTCGAAAGCTTCCCGCTGGACGCCGTGATGATGGTGGGCAGCCTCGTCAAGAAGGGTCAGCCCGTGGCGCTGGTCAAGGTGGACAACCTGCTGTACCAGGTCCACCCCGGCAACTACCTCGGTCAGAACTACGGCCGCATCACGAAGGTCGGCGAGACCGAGGTGGTGCTGCGCGAGATCGTGCAGGACGCAGCCGGCGAATGGACCGAGCGCACTGCGACGCTGCAATTGCAAGAGAGGTCGAAATGAAGAAACAGAACCACATGGCCTGGGGACGGATGCTGGCCTGCTTCGGCTGGCTGATGGCCCTGGCGTTCTCCGCGATCGCGCAGGCGCAGACCACGGTCGAGGCCGTGACCAGTTCCGTGCAGGGGGGAGCCGAGGTCGTGCGCATCGACTTCTCGCAGCCGCTCACGGCCGTTCCTGCCGGCTTCGCCATCCAGTCGCCCGCGCGCATCGCGCTCGACGTTCCCGGCGCCACCAACGGCCTGGGGCGCTCGGCCGTCGACCTCAACGTCGGCAACCTCCGCTCCGTGAACGTCATCACCTCGGGTGACCGCACGCGTCTGGTGCTGAACCTGAAGTCGCCCACCAACTACAAGGCACAGCTGGACGGCAAGTCGCTGCTGGTCACGCTGGATCCGGTGGCCGCCACGATGGCTGCTGCGTCGACCCCGGGCTCGTCGGCGTTCTCCGAAGGCCGCAACCGCGACGTGCAGCCGATTAAGGACCTCGACTTCCGCCGCGGCCCCGACAGTGCAGGCCGCGTGCTGGTCGACCTGCCGAACAACCAGGTGGGCGTGGACATCCGCCAGCAGGGCCCCGCCCTGGTGGTCGAATTCCTGAAGTCCTCGCTGCCCGAAGGCCTGCGCAGGAAGATGGACGTGTCTGATTTCGGCACTCCGGTGCAGACCGTCACAACGAGCCAGGTCGGTGATCGCGTGCGGGTAGTGATTGAGCCGAAGGGACAGTGGGAGCACAGTGCCTACCAGAGCGACAACCAGTTTGTCGTGGAAGTGCGCACGCCCAAGACCGACCCGAACAAGCTCGCGCAGGTCCCGGCTATTCCGGCGAGAAGCTGTCGTTGAACTTCCAGAACATCGAGGTTCGCTCGCTGCTGCAGGTCATCGCCGACTTCACGAACTTCAACATCGTCACGTCCGACACGGTCACCGGCGCAGTGACGCTCCGCCTCAAGGACGTCCCTTGGGACCAGGCACTGGACATCATCCTGCAGGCCAAAGGCCTAGGCGTGCGCAAGACGGGCAACGTTTTGTGGATTGCGCCTAAGGACGAGATCGCGGCCAAGGAGAAGCTCGAGCTGGAGTCGCGCGCTGCGATCCAGACGCTGGAGCCCGTGCGCACCCAGAATTTCCAGCTCAATTACACAAAGGCGGACGAAGTCGCGAAGGGGCTCATCGGCGTGGGCACGCCAGGCGCAACTCGCATTCTGTCGACGCGCGGCAGCGTGATTTCGGAGACGCGCACGAACCAGCTGTTCGTGACCGACATCCCAAGCCGTCTTGAGCAGGTGCAGGACCTGATCGCAAAGCTGGACGTTCCCGTTCGACAGGTGCTGATTGAGGCCCGGATCGTCGAAGCGTCCGATACGTTCGGCAGGTCTCTGGGGGTGCGTCTCGGAGGCTCAGACCTGCGCACGGGCAATGCTCGAGGCGGCACTGAGGGCTTTGGCACCGTGAACAACCAGCGCGGCGCCATTGGTGGAACATACGATGCCGTTACTGCGCAGACCGGCGAGAGCAACGTTACGCTCACCACGACGAACACCAGCTTCGTTAACCTGCCATCCGCAGGCGTAGGCGGCTTCAACCCTGCCAGCTTTGCCATCTCGCTCTTCGGTGCGGGCGCCAACCGGTTCCTGAACCTTGAGCTTTCGGCACTGGAGGCGGACGGCAAGGGCAAATTGGTGTCCAGCCCGCGCGTGGTCACCGCCGACAAGACCAAGGCGCTGATCGAGCAGGGCACGGAGTTCCCCTATCAGCAAGCCACTTCGAGCGGGGCGACCTCGGTGGCGTTCCGGCGAGCGACCCTGAAGCTCGAGGTCACTCCCCAGATCACGCCGGAAGGCAATGTCATTCTCGACCTCGACATCAGCAAGGACAGCCGCGGTGAAACGACGGCGACCGGCATCGCCATCAACACCAAGCACATCCGCACGCAGGTGTTGGTGGAGAACGGCGGCACGGTCGTGATCGGCGGCATCTTCGAGCTGACCGAGTCCGACCAAGAGACCAAGGTGCCGGTGCTGGGCGACGTTCCCGTGCTCGGGAACCTGTTCAAGAATCGCGGCCGCACCTCCAACAAGCAGGAGATGCTGGTGTTCATCACCCCAAAGATGGTCGCCGACCGCGGCGCGGCGCGCTGATCGGACTGGCGGCCGGCCAGGTGCGAACCCTCGTCCTGGTCGGCTTGCCGGGGTCCGGCAAGTCCACTATCGGCCGCAGCCTTGGCCGGCGGCTCAGCCTTCCCTTCCACGACTCCGACCACGTCATCGAGCAGCGTATCGGCTGCTCGATCCGTGACTTCTTCGCCCGCGAGGGCGAAGCGCGTTTTCGCGACGAGGAGCAGCACGCGCTGGAAGACCTCGCCGTGGGTCCGCCTTGCGTGCTCGCCACCGGTGGCGGGGCGGTGCTGCGCGAGGCCAATCGCGAGATCCTGCGACAGGCAGGCCACGTGATCTACCTGCGCTCCTCGCCCGAGGAGCTGTGGCGCCGCCTGAAGCGCGACACCAAGCGGCCCTTGCTGCAGGTGGGCGACCCGCAGGACAAGCTGCGGCAGCTGTTCGCCGAGCGCGACCCGCTGTACGCGTCCATCGCCGAGTACGTGGTCGACACCGGCCGCCAGTCCGTGCCTGCCCTGGTCCACAAGGTCCTGACGGAGCTGGAGCTGCGCGGCGCGCTGGGCCAGGGCTGAGGATTCGCGCCGCTTACACTGCGGCCATGCCTTCCGTTCCCGCGCCCGGGCTGCTGCACGAGGTGCCCATCGCCCTCGGCGACCGCAGCTACGGCATCTCCATCGGTACCGGTCTTCTCGGGCAGCCTGCCACCTGGAGCGGCCTGCCGCGCGCCGCGGCGGCCCTCGTGGTGACCAACGAAACCGTCGCGCCGCTGTACCTCGCGACGCTGCTGGAAGCGCTGCGCCCGCACTTCGCTGCGATTCACGAGGTCGTGCTCCCTGACGGCGAAGCCTTCAAGGACTGGCGGACGCTGAACCGCATCTTCGATGCCTTGCTGGCGCGCGCGTGCGACCGCAAGACCGTCCTGTTCGCGCTCGGCGGCGGTGTCATCGGCGACATGACCGGCTTCGCCGCCGCGTGCTACATGCGCGGCGTGCCGTTTGTGCAGGTGCCCACGACACTGCTGGCCCAGGTCGATTCCTCGGTGGGCGGCAAGACCGCCATCAACCACCCGCTGGGCAAGAACATGATCGGCGCGTTCTACCAGCCGCTCAGGGTGGTGTGCGACCTGGGCACCCTGGCCACGCTGCCAGCGCGCGAGTTCAGTGCCGGGCTGGCAGAGGTCATCAAGTACGGGCCGATCGCCGACATGGGTTTCCTCGACTGGATCGAGGCCCAGCTGCCGGCCCTGCTGCGGCGCGACCCCGCAGTGCTGGCGCACGCCGTGCAGCGCAGTTGCGAGATCAAGGCCTGGGTCGTGGGGCAGGACGAGCGCGAGTCTGGCCTGCGCGCCATCCTCAACTTCGGGCACACGTTCGGCCACGCCATCGAGGCCGGCCTGGGCTATGGCGAGTGGCTGCACGGCGAAGCAGTCGGGTGTGGCATGGTGCTCGCGGCCAACCTCTCGGCCCGGCTCGGCCTGATCGATTCCGCGCTCGTGGAGCGGCTCACGCGATTGGTCGCCGCCGCCGGGCTGCCGGTGCGAGCGCCGTCGCTGGGCGTGCAGCGCTACCTGGACCTGATGCGGCTGGACAAGAAGGCCGAGGCCGGTGACCTGCGTTTCGTCGTGATCGAGTCGCCGGGCCGCGCGGGGGTGCGCCCCGCGCCGGAGGCGCTCGTGCGCGAGGTCCTGGCGCAGGGCGGCGCCTAGTCGCGCATGCAGGACAGCATGGGCTTGGACACCGGGCGCGCCGACCTGCTGGCGGCGTATGCCTCCGATCCTGGACGCTCGCGTGGCCGCCGCCATCCCGAGCCAGCCGCCCCCACCCGCAACGACTTCCAGCGCGACCGCGATCGCATCGTGCATTCCACGGCGTTCCGGCGCCTGGTCTACAAGACCCAGGTGTTCCTCAACCACGAGGGCGACCTGTTCCGCACGCGGCTGACCCATTCGCTGGAGGTGGCGCAACTGGCGCGGTCCATCGCACGGCCGCTGCGGCTGAACGAGGACCTGGTGGAAGCCATCGCGCTCGCGCACGACCTCGGCCACACGCCGTTCGGCCATGCCGGGCAGGACGCTCTCAATGCATGCATGGACGGCCACGGCGGCTTCGAGCACAACCTGCAGAGCCTGCGCGTGGTCGACGAACTGGAGGAACGCTACCCCGTCTTCGACGGCCTGAACCTCACGTTCGAGACGCGCGAGGGCATCCTGAAGCACTGTTCGCGCGCCAATGCCGAGCGCCTCGAGGCTGCGGAGCCGGGCGGAGTGGGGCGCCGCTTCCTCGACCGCACGCAGCCGAGCCTGGAGGCGCAGCTGTGCAACCTGGCGGACGAGATCGCCTACAACGCGCACGACATCGACGACGGCGTTCGTTCCGGACTGATCACCCTCGAACAGCTGGAGGACGTGGCGCTGTTCACGTCATGGCGCGACGAGACGCTGGCCGACCATCCTGGGCTCACGGGCCGGCGGCTGCTGTACGAGAGCATCCGCCGCATGCTGAGCGCGCAGGTGTACGACGTCATCGAGGCGACGCGGGCGGCGCTGCACGGCGCGAACGTGGCCAGCGCGGATGAAGCGCGCGCGCAGAGACCCCTGGTGCAGTTCGGCGCGGGCATGCGTGAGTCCTGCGCGACGCTCAAGCAGTTCCTGCTGCGCAACCTGTACCGCCACCCGCAAGTGGTGCAGACCACGCAGCAGGCGCAGCAGGTGGTGCGCGACCTGTTTGCCGCCTATGTCGCCGATCCGCAGCAGATGCAGGCCGGCTACGCCACGCGCGGCGATCTCGAGCGTGCGGTCGCCGACTACATCGCCGGCATGACCGACCGCTTCGCGATGCGCGAGCACGAGCGTCTCACCGGGCGCCGGGTCCTGCCTTGAACGCGCGGCGCGGTGCTGGCGCTGCCTGGCTGGTCGTGCTGGCTGGCGTGTCGGCGGCGATCCACATTGGCAAGTTGCCGCCCGCCTTGCCGGCGGTGCGCGAGGCCCTTGGCTTGACGCTCGTCGAGGCCGGGTTCCTCCTCTCGCTGGTGCAGCTGGCCGGGCTGGCACTCGGTCTCGTGGTCGGACTGGCGGCGGACAGCCTGGGCCTCAAACGCACGATGCTCTCTGGCCTGCTGCTGGTGGGTGTGGCCAGCGTTGCGGGCGGCTGGGCAACCAATGCCGCACCCTTGCTCGCCTTGCGTGCGCTGGAAGGACTGGGCTTCCTGGCCGCATCGATGCCGGCGCCAGGATTGATCCGCCGCCTCGTGCCCGCGCAACGCCTCAGCGGCATGCTGGGCGTCTGGGGGGCGTACATGCCGTTCGCCACGGCGCTCGCGCTGCTCTGCGGACCTGTGTGGATCGGCGCGTTCGGCTGGCATTCGTGGTGGTGGCTGCTGGGCGCGTTCTCGCTGGTCGCGGCAGCCTGGCTGGCCGTGGCGTTGCCGGAAGATCCCGTGCACCCTCGCGCGGCCCGTGTCGACTGGACCGGGCGGGTGCGACAAACGCTGAGTGCCCCGGGCCCGTGGCTGGTTGCATTCGCGTTCGGCGTCTATTCGGCGCAATGGCTGGCCGTGATCGGCTTCCTGCCCTCGATCTACCTCGCGTCCGGGTTCCCACCGGCCTGGTCGGCGGTCTGCACGGCGCTGGCCGCGGCCGTGAACATGGTGGGCAACCTGGCCTCGGGCCGGTTGCTGCAGCGGGGCGCGTCGCCGCAGCACCTGCTCGCGATCGGCGCATTGACGATGGGGATCAGCGGTGTCCTGGCTTTCAGCGGGTTGCTGGGCAGCGGGCCGCTCGCCGCAGGAGGTCGGTACCTGGCCGTGCTGCTGTTCTCCGCCGTGGGCGGCGTGATCCCGGGCACCCTGTTCTCGCTGGCCGTGCGGCTGGCACCCGGTGAGAACACCGTCTCCACCACGGTGGGCTGGATGCAGCAATGGTCGGCGCTGGGGCAGTTCGCCGGTCCTCCCCTGGTTGCCTGGGTCGCCATGCGCGCGGGCGGATGGCAATGGAGCTGGCTGGTCACCGGCAGTTGCGCCCTGTGCGGCGTGCTGTTGGCCGTGTGGGCAGGCAGGCTGACCCGCGAGCCGTCGGCGCCGATCGCCACGCGCACCTAGAATCGCCGCCTTCCTCCGCGACCTCCGATGCCTCTTGCTGCCTCCGACCAGGTGATTGCCGACACGCGCCGCTGGCTCGAGCGTGCGGTCATCGGCCTGAATCTTTGCCCGTTCGCGAAGGCGGTGCATGTGCGGCAGCAGGTTCACTTCGCCGTCTGCGGATCCCCCGATTTCGCGGAGATCCTGCAGGCGCTGGACGATGAACTCGATGCCTTGCTCGGCCTGCCGGCGAGCGTGCGCGACACCACGTTGCTCATGCTGCCCGGCGGCTTCGACGAATTCCTGCTGTTCCAGCAACTGATCGCCGAAGGTGATCGCCGCATCGCGCGCCGCGGGCTCGAAGGCACGGTGCAGCTGGCGCATTTCCATCCGGAGTTCCGGTTCGCACACGTGGAAGAGGACGACCCGGGCAACTACAGCAATCGCTCGCCGTATCCCACGCTGCACCTGCTGCGCGAGGACAGCATCGATCGCGCGGTCGCGGCCATGCCGGATGCGGAGGCGATCTTCGGCGCCAACATCGAGCGGTTGCGGAGCCTGGGCCCGGCCGGCTGGGCGGCGCTGCACGTGGGACGCTCGACATGAACGCACCCGAGAACGTGCTGCGCCCGGGACAGTCGACCGAGCTGCTGAAGGAACTGCACATCCTCACGCGTGACGGCAAGCTGAACCAGGACTCGCGCCGCAAGCTCAAGCAGGTCTACCACCTGCACCAGTTCATCGCCGACGTGCTGCAGGAGATCGATGCGCAGGGCGAGGGACCCCTGGTCGCCGACCATGGCGCGGGCAAGTCCTACCTCGGCTTCATCCTCTACGACCTCACGCTGAAGGCGCTGGGCCATGGCCACGTCTACGGCATCGAGACCCGTGCGGAACTCGTGCAGCGTTCGCAGCAACTGGCCACGCGGCTCGGCTTCGACCGCATGACGTTCCTGAACATCTCGGCGGCGCAGGCGGCGGGCGCGGACGGCATGCCCGAGACCTTCGACCTCGTGACCGCGCTGCACGCCTGCGATACGGCCACCGATGACGCCATCGCCTTCGGGCTGCGCAAGGAGGCGCGGGCGATGCTGCTGGTGCCTTGCTGCCAAGCCGAGGTGGCCGCCACGCTGCGGCAGCACAAGGCCTTGTCGCTGTCGCGCACGCCGCTGGCCGAACTGTGGCGGCATCCGCTGCACACGCGCGAGATCGGCAGCCAGCTGACGAACGTCCTTCGGTGCCTGTATCTCGAGGCCAGCGGCTACCAGGTGACCGTCACCGAACTGGTGGGCTGGGAACACAGCCTCAAGAACGAGCTGATCCTCGCGCGGAGGACGGGCCAGAGGAAGCGAAGCGCAGCGGAACGCTTGCGCGCGCTGCTGCAGGAGTTCGGGTTGCAGGCCCTGGAGCCGATCCGGTTCCCGGGGCTGCCGCAGTGATCCGCGGCCCCGGTTAGCGTCTTCGCGGTGGTGAACGGCGGGCCAGCATGACCGCCGCGATGATGCCGATCACGAGCAGCACCGCGACGCCGATCGCGATGTACTGCTGGGGGACGCCGACCACGACGGCCGCCCACACCACCCCGGCCATGAAGACCAGGAAACCGACCATGGAAGCCGCAAAAGTCATTCGGCCTTGACTCCGTTTGGGCCATTCTTCGCGATGGGCCAGCGCATTTCTGTCGGCCGTGATGACGCAGGTCCGTCGGCGCGCGCTGATAATTGGGGACAGAACGCCAATCGCCATGGCACGACTTGCACGTCTCACCGTCCCCGGGCACCCGCACCACGTCATCCAGCGCGGGAACAACCGGCAGCCGATCTTCGCCACCGACGAGGACCGGCGCTTCCTGCTGCAACTGCTCGACATGCATGCGCGGCCGCTGGGCGTGGCGATCCACGGGTACGTGCTCATGGACAACCACTTCCACCTGCTGGCCACGCCCCGGGACGAAACCGGGCTGCCCAAGCTGATGCAGGCGGTAGGGCGGCGCTATGTGCGGCACTTCAACGAGCGGCAATCGCGCACGGGCACCCTGTGGGAAGGGCGCTACCGATCGACGCTGGTGCAGGCGGAGCGCTACCTGCTGGCATGCATGGCGTACATGGACCTGAACCCCGTCCGCGCAGGACTTGCAGGCAGCGCGGCCGAGTACCCGTGGTCGAGCCACCGCTTCCATGTCGGCGCGGCAGCGGACCGGGTCATCACCCCGCATCCGCTGTTCTGGGCCTTGGGCAACACGCCGTTCGCCCGCGAGCAGGCGTATGCCGAGCTGGTTGCCAACGGGATCCCGGCGCCGGTGCGGGACTTGCTCACCGACGCCACCCTTCGCGGCTGGGCCGTCGGAGATCCAGCTTACCTGTCCCGGCTGGCCGATGACACGCCGCGACGGCCCTCGCCAATCGCGCGAGGCCGGCCGCGCAAGATCCCTGTCGGTTGATCTGTCCCCAAATTTTGCGTCGTTGGCGGCGACACACAATGTAATTGGAATCTGACCCCAATTATTCTGCTTGGCGGTTGTGCTGCACTGCACTAGGATCGCGGGCCCTGTCACCCGTATTTCCCCGGAGCGCCCATGACCACGGCTGCCGAGATTTCCTACCTGCAAGAGAACGGCCTGTATTCGGCGGCCAACGAGCATGACGCCTGCGGCGTCGGCTTCGTGGCCCACATCAAGGGCGAGAAGAGCCACGCCATCGTGTCCCAGGGCCTCAAGATCCTCGAGAACCTGGACCACCGCGGCGCCGTCGGTGCCGACAAGCTGATGGGCGACGGCGCCGGCATCCTGCTGCAGCTGCCCGACGCGCTGTACCGCGAGGAGATGGCCAAGCAGGGCGTGGAGTTGCCCCCGCCCGGTGAGTACGGCGTCGGCATGGTGTTCCTGCCCAAGGAGCATGCCTCGCGTCTGGCCTGCGAGCAGGAGCTGGAACGCGCCATCAAGGCGGAGGGGCAGGTGCTGCTGGGCTGGAGGGACGTGCCGGTCGATCGCGAGATGCCGATGTCGCCCGCCGTGCGCCAGAAGGAGCCGATCCTGCGCCAGGTGTTCATCGGCCGCGGCACCGACGTCATCGTGCAGGACGCGCTGGAGCGCAAGCTGTACGTGATCCGCAAGACTGCGAGCGCCGCCATCCAGAACCTGCGGCTGAAGCACTCCAAGGAGTACTACGTCCCGTCGATGTCGAGCCGGACGGTGGTCTACAAGGGCCTGCTGCTCGCCGACCAGGTGGGCACGTACTACCTGGACCTGAAGGATCCGCGGTGCGTCTCGGCGCTCGCCCTCGTGCACCAGCGCTTTTCGACCAACACCTTCCCCGAGTGGCCGCTGGCGCACCCGTACCGCTACGTCGCCCACAACGGCGAGATCAACACGGTCAAGGGCAACTACAACTGGATGCGTGCCCGCGAAGGCGTGATGTCCTCGCCCGTCCTCGCCGCGGACCTGAAGAAGCTGTATCCCATCAGCTTCCCCAACCAGTCGGACACCGCGACCTTCGACAACTGCCTCGAGCTGCTGACGATGGCGGGCTACCCGCTCGCCCAGGCCGTGATGATGATGATCCCCGAGCCGTGGGAGCAGCACACGCTGATGGACGAGCGCCGCAAGGCCTTCTACGAGTACCACGCGTCGATGCTGGAGCCCTGGGACGGCCCGGCGTCCATCGTGTTCACCGATGGCCGCCAGATCGGCGCCACGCTGGACCGCAACGGCCTGCGCCCCTCGCGCTACTGCGTCACCGACGACGACCTGGTGATCATGGCGTCCGAGTCGGGCGTGCTGCCGGTGCCCGAGAACAAGATCGTGCGCAAGTGGCGCCTGCAGCCCGGCAAGATGTTCCTGATCGACCTGGAGCAGGGCCGCATGATCGACGACGAGGAGCTCAAGGCCAGCCTCGCCAACAGCAAGCCGTACAAACAGTGGATCGAGAACCTGCGCATCAAGCTGGACAGCCTGTCTGACAACGCGGGCCATGCGCCTGACAGCAAGGTGCCGCTGCTGGACCGGCAGCAGGCGTTCGGCTACACGCAGGAGGACCTGAAGTTCCTGATGTCGCCGATGGCCGTCGCCGGCGAGGAAGGCATCGGCTCGATGGGCAACGACACCCCGCTGGCCGTGCTCTCGAACAAGAACAAGCCGCTGTACAACTACTTCAAGCAGCTGTTCGCGCAGGTGACCAACCCGCCGATCGACCCGATCCGCGAGGCCATCGTGATGTCGCTGGTGTCTTTCATCGGCCCGAAGCCGAACCTGCTGGACATCAACCAGGTCAACCCGCCGCTGCGCCTGGAGGTGAGCCAGCCGATCCTCGACTTCGCCGACATGGCCAAGCTGCACGCGATCGAGAAGCACACGCAGGGCAAGTTCCGCAGCCACACGCTGGACATCACCTACCCGCTGGCCTGGGGCCACGAAGGCGTCGAGGCCAAGCTTGCCTCGCTCAACGCCGAGGCGGTGGATGCGCTGCGCAGCGGCAGCAACATCCTCATCATCAGCGATCGCGCGGTGAGTGCGACGCAGGTGGCCATTCCGGCAGCGCTGGCCCTGTCGTCGATCCACCAGCACCTGGTGCGCGAGGGCCTGCGCACCACCGCCGGCCTCGTGGTCGAGACCGGCAGCGCGCGGGAGGTGCACCACTTCGCGGTGCTCGCGGGCTACGGCGCCGAAGCGGTTCACCCGTACCTGGCGATGGAGACGCTGGCCGGCCTGCACAAGGACCTGCCCGGCGAGCTGTCGGCCGAGAAGGCGATCTACAACTACGTCAAGGCGATCGGCAAGGGCCTGTCCAAGATCATGTCCAAGATGGGCGTGAGCACGTACATGTCGTACTGCGGCGCCCAGCTGTTCGAGGCCATCGGCCTGAACAGCGACACGGTGCAGAAGTACTTCACCGGCACCTCCAGCCGCGTCGAGGGGATCGGCGTGTTCGAGATCGCCGAGGAGGCGATCCGCATGCACAAGGCCGCCTTCGGTGGTGACCCGGTGCTGGCCACCATGCTCGACGCCGGCGGTGAATACGCCTGGCGCACCCGCGGCGAAGAGCACATGTGGACGCCCGACGCGATCGCCAAGCTGCAGCACGCCTCGCGCGCCAACAACTGGAGCACGTACAAGGAGTACGCCCAGTTGATCAACGACCAGAGCCGCCGCCACATGACGCTGCGCGGCTTGTTCGAGTTCCGCGTCGATCCCAGCAAGGCAATCCAGGTCGACGAGGTCGAGCCGGCCAAGGAGATCGTCAAGCGCTTCGCCACCGGCGCGATGTCGCTGGGCTCGATCTCGACCGAAGCGCACGCCACGCTGGCCGTCGCCATGAACCGCATCGGCGGCAAGAGCAACACCGGTGAAGGCGGCGAGGACCCGGCTCGCTACCGCCAGGAACTCAAGGGCATCCCGATCAAGACCGGCCAGACCATGGCGCAGGTCATCGGCAAGGACGTGGTCGAGGTCGACATCCCGCTGCAGGACGGCGACTCGCTGCGTTCGCGCATCAAGCAGGTGGCCTCGGGCCGCTTCGGCGTGACGGCGGAATACCTGGCGTCGTCCGACCAGATCCAGATCAAGATGGCGCAGGGCGCCAAGCCCGGCGAGGGCGGCCAGTTGCCTGGCGGCAAGGTGTCGCCCTACATCGGCAGGCTGCGCTACTCGGTGCCGGGCGTGGGCCTGATCTCGCCGCCGCCGCACCACGACATCTACTCGATCGAGGACCTGGCGCAGCTGATCCACGACTTGAAGAACGTGGCGCCGCATGCGTCAATCAGCGTGAAGCTCGTGTCCGAGGTCGGCGTCGGCACCATCGCCGCGGGCGTGGCCAAGTGCAAGTCCGACCACGTGGTGATCGCGGGCCATGACGGCGGCACGGGAGCCTCGCCCTGGTCGTCGATCAAGCACGCCGGTTCGCCGTGGGAGATCGGCCTGGCCGAGACGCAGCAGACGCTGGTGCTGAACCGTCTGCGCGGCCGCATCCGCGTGCAGGCCGATGGCCAGATGAAGACCGGCCGCGACGTCGCCATCGGCGCGCTGCTCGGTGCCGACGAATTCGGCTTCGCCACCGCACCGCTGGTGGTGGAGGGCTGCATCATGATGCGCAAGTGCCACCTGAACACCTGTCCGGTGGGCGTGGCCACGCAGGACCCGGTGCTGCGCCGCAAGTTCGAGGGCAAGCCCGAGCACGTCGTCAACTACTTCTTCTTCGTCGCCGAGGAAGTGCGCCAGATCATGGCGCAGCTGGGCATCCGCAAGTTCGACGACCTGATCGGCCGCACGGACCTCCTGGACATGAAGAAGGGCATCGAGCACTGGAAGGCGCGCGGCCTCGACTTCTCGCGCCTGCTCGCGCAACCGGTCGTCCCGGCCGAGGTGCCGCGCTTCCATGTCGAGAACCAGGACCACGGCCTGGAGCGCAGCCTGGACAAGCTGCTGATCGAGCGCAGCCGTCCCGCGATCGAGCGTGGGGAGAAGGTGCAGTTCATCGAGGTGGCGCGCAACGTCAACCGCTCGGTGGGCGCCATGCTGTCCGGCGCGCTGACCAAGGTGCACCCGGAGGGCCTGCCCGACGACACGCTGCGCATCCAGCTGGAAGGCACGGGCGGCCAGTCGTTCGGCGCGTTCCTGGCCAAGGGCGTGACGCTGTACCTGATCGGCGATGCCAACGACTACACGGGCAAGGGCCTGTCGGGCGGCCGCATCGTCGTGCGCCCGAGCATCGACTTCCGCGGCGAAGCGACCAAGAACATCATCATCGGCAACACAGCGCTGTACGGCGCGACGACCGGTGAGGCGTTCTTCGCCGGCGTTGCTGGCGAGCGCTTCGCGGTGCGCCTGTCCGGCGCGACCGCGGTGGTGGAAGGCACCGGCGATCACGGCTGCGAGTACATGACCGGCGGCACGGTGGTCGTGCTGGGCAAGACCGGCCGCAATTTCGCGGCGGGCATGTCCGGCGGCGTGGCCTACGTCTACGACGAGGATGGCCGCTTCGCCAGCCGTTGCAACACCGCGATGGTCTCGCTGGATCGCGTGCTCGCGCCTACGGAGCAGAAGGCGGCGACACCGCGCACCAAGCTGCACGGCAACCAGACCGACGACGCGCTGCTCAAGCGCCTGCTGGAGGACCACAACCGCTGGACCGGCAGCCGCCGCGCCCGCGAACTGCTGGACGACTGGGCCAACGCGCGCCAGAAGTTCGTCAAGGTGTTCCCCAACGAGTACAAGCGCGCCCTTGCCGAGATGCACGACCGCGAGGTGGAGGCGGCCAGCGCCGGCAACAACCAGGAAATGGCGATGCTCCACGAGCCTGCGCCGGCCAAGTAAGAGACGGAGAGAAGACGCCATGGGAAAGATCACCGGCTTCATGGAGTTCGAGCGCGTGGAGGAGGGCTACAAGCCCGTGCCCGAGCGCCTGAAGCACTACAAGGAATTCGTCGTCGGCCTTGATGACAAGCAGGCCAAGGTGCAGGCCGCGCGCTGCATGGACTGCGGCACGCCGTTCTGCAACAGCGGCTGCCCGGTCAACAACGTCGTCCCCGACTTCAACGACCTCGTCTACCAGCAGGACTGGTTCAACGCCTGGCAGGTGCTGGACTCGACCAACAACTTCCCCGAGTACACCGGCCGCATCTGCCCCGCGCCCTGCGAGGCGGCCTGCACGCTGAACTACAACGACGAGCCGGTGGGCATCAAGTCGCTCGAGCGCGCCATCGCCGATCGGGCATGGGCCAACGGCTGGGTGAAGCCGCGCATCGCGCGGGTCAAGACCGGCAAGAAGGTCGCCGTCGTCGGCTCTGGTCCCGCGGGACTGGCGGCGGCGCAGCAACTGGCGCGAGCCGGCCACGACGTCACCGTGTTCGAGAAGAACGATCGCGTGGGCGGCCTGCTGCGCTACGGCATTCCCGACTTCAAGATGGAGAAGGAGCAGATCGACCGTCGCGTGGAGCAGATGAAGGCCGAGGGCGTCACCTTCCGCACCGGCGTGATGGTGGGCGAGCTGCCCAAGGGCTCCAAGGTCACCAACTGGGCCAAGGAGACGGTGTCTCCCGAGCAGCTGCGCAAGGACTTCGACGCCGTGTTGCTGGCCGGTGGCGCCGAGCAGTCACGCGACCTGCCGGTGCCCGGCCGCGATCTCGACGGTGTGCACTTCGCGATGGAGTTCCTGCCGCAGCAGAACAAGGTCAACGCGGGTGACAAGGTCAAGGGCCAGATCCGCGCCGACGGCAAGCATGTCATCGTGATCGGCGGGGGCGACACCGGCAGCGACTGCGTGGGCACCAGCAATCGCCATGGCGCCGCGAGCGTCGTGCAGTTCGAGCTGATGCCGCAGCCGCCCGAGCTGGAGAACAAGCCGCTCACCTGGCCCTATTGGCCGTACAAGCTGCGCACCAGTTCCTCGCACGAGGAAGGCTGCGAACGCGAGTTCGCCATCGCCACCAAGGAGTTCATCGGCGATGCAAAGGATGGGAAGGGTGGCAAGGTCACCGGCCTGAAGACCGTCCGCGTGCAGTGGAAGGACGGCAAGATGTCCGAAGTGCCGGGCTCGGAGCAGACGCTGAAGGCCGACCTGGTGCTGCTGGCCATGGGCTTCACCAGCCCGGTGGCCACGGTCCTCGACGCCTTCGGCGTCGAGAAGGACGCCCGTGGCAATGCCAAGGCCAGCACCGACTTCATCGGCGGCTACGCCACGAACGTGCCGAAGGTCTTCGCGGCCGGTGACGTGCGCCGTGGCCAGTCGCTGGTCGTGTGGGCCATCCGCGAAGGACGCCAGGCCGCACGCGCCGTGGACGAGTACCTCATGGGTTTTTCGGACCTGCCCCGCTGAGTCTTGCGGGCCGCACGACGCTTCAGCGAGGGCGGCCCGTTGTTTCCGCGACATTCCTCACACACTTTGCCTGACCGGAAAGTGGGGCTCGGCGCGCCAGCTCAGCAGCGATGAGGGGTAACCCGTATCATCGGTGATTGCTTCACAACGCGCCGGCCCTGTGCCGGTGAATTCCTCCGCATGCCCGCACCGCACGACAGCGTGCTCGTCGACTGCCGCGATCTGAGCTTCGGCTACGGCGACCGGCGCATCCTCGACGGGGTCAGCTTCACGGTTCCGCGTGGCAAGGTGACTGCCCTCATGGGCGCATCGGGCGGCGGCAAGACCACCGTGCTGCGCCTGATCGGAGGTCAGGTGCGCGCGCAGGCCGGCAGCCTCACGTTCGACGGCCAGGATGTCGGCCGCCTCGACGCGGCGGGGCTGTACGCCATCCGCCGCCGCATGGGCATGCTGTTCCAGTTCGGCGCGCTGTTCACCGACATGTCCGTCTTCGACAACGTGGCATTCCCGCTGCGCGAGCACACCACGTTGCCCGAGGACCTGGTGCGCGACATCGTGCTGATGAAACTCAACGCGGTGGGCCTGCGCGGTGCGCGCGACCTGATGCCCAGCGAGGTGTCCGGCGGCATGGCCCGGCGCGTGGCGCTGGCGCGGGCGATCGCGCTCGATCCCGAGCTCGTGATGTACGACGAGCCGTTCGCCGGCCTCGATCCGATCTCCCTCGGCACCGCCGCGCAGTTGATCCGGCAGTTGAACGACACGCTGGGCATCACCAGCATCGTGGTGTCGCACGACCTGGAAGAGACCTTCCGCATCGCGGACCAGGTGATCGTGCTGGCCAACGGACGCATCGCCGCCCAGGGCACGCCGGCCGAGGTGCGCGCCTCCACCGACCCCCTGGTGTCGCAGTTCGTCCAGGCGCGGCCCGATGGTCCGGTGCGCTTCCACTATCCCGGGCCGAGCGTCGCCCAGGACTTCGGCGGAGGACACGTGCGATGAGCTGGTGGAAACCTGCCGATGTCGGCTACGCCACGCGCAGCATGCTGGCCAACGTAGGCGTGGGCGCGCGTCTCTTCGTGCGGCTGCTCGCACTCACGGGTCCCAGCCTGCGACGGTTCGGGCTGGTGCGCGACCAGGTGCACTTCCTGGGCAACTACTCGCTGGCGATCATCACGGTCTCGGGCCTGTTCGTCGGCTTCGTGCTGGGCCTGCAGGGTTACTACACGCTGCAGCGGTATGGGTCGTCCGAGGCGCTCGGCCTGCTGGTGGCCCTGTCGCTGGTCCGCGAGCTCGGCCCGGTGGTCACCGCGCTGCTGTTCGCGGGGCGCGCCGGCACTTCGCTGACCGCCGAGATCGGCCTCATGAAGGCCGGCGAGCAGTTGTCGGCGATGGAAATGATGGCGGTCGATCCGGTGCGCCGCATCCTGGCGCCGCGGTTCTGGGGCGGCGTGATCGCCCTGCCGTTGCTCGCCGCGGTGTTCAGTGCGGTGGGCATCATCGGCGGCTATGTCGTCGGCGTCATGCTGATCGGCGTCGACCCGGGCGCGTTCTGGAGCCAGATGCAGGGCGGCGTGGACGTGTGGAAGGACGTCGGCAACGGCTTCATCAAGAGCCTGGTGTTCGGCACCACGGTCACCTTCATCGCACTGCTGGAAGGCTTCGAGGCCCAGCCCACGCCGGAAGGCGTGTCGCGCGCGACCACGCGGACCGTTGTCGTGGGGTCTCTCGCGGTGCTCGGGCTCGATTTCGTGCTCACGGCGATGATGTTCAGCATCTGAGGAAAGCAAGATGGACAAGAGCAAGAACGATGTGTGGGTGGGACTGTTCGTGCTGGTCGGCGCGGCGGCGCTGCTCTTCCTGGCGCTGCAGTCGGCCAACCTGCTGAGCCTGAGCTTCCAGCCCACCTACCGCGTCACGGCGAAGTTCGACAACATCGGCGGCCTCAAGCGGCAGGCCGCGGTCAAGAGTGCCGGCGTGGTGGTCGGCCGCGTCGACTCGATCACCTTCGACGACAAGAGCTTCCAGGCCCGCGTGACGCTGGCGCTCGAGAACCGCTACCAGTTCCCCAAGGACAGCTCGCTGAAGATCCTCACCAGCGGCCTGCTGGGTGAGCAGTACATCGGCGTCGAGGCGGGGTCCGACGACAAGAACCTGGCGGCGGGCGATACGATCGCATCCACCCAGTCGGCGGTCGTCCTCGAGAACCTCATCGGTCAGTTCCTGTACAGCAAGGCGGCCGAAGGCAACACCAACAACAACGCGCCGGCATCCGCACCCGCGCCCGCGCCCGCCAAGAAATGATCCTGGTCCCTTCCTCCCGCCGCCTGCGCCAGTTGCTGCTGGCAGTGGCCGCCTGTGCGTCGCTGACGCTGGCGGGCTGCGCGGCGGGGCCCAATCCGCGTGATCCGCTGGAGCCGTTCAACCGCGGCGTGAGCCAGTTCAACGAGAAGGTCGACGCCGTGGTGCTCAAGCCGAGCGCCACGTTCTACCGAGAGAAGGTGCCGGCGCTGGCGCGCACCGGCGTGTCGAACTTCTTCTCGAACCTGGGCGACGCCTGGTCGGGCATCAACAGCCTGCTGCAGCTGAAGATCCAGAACGCGGCCGAGGACTGGATGCGCTTCTCGGTCAACACCTTCTTCGGCCTGGGCGGCATCCTCGATCCGGCCAGCGAGATGAACATCGACCGCCATCGCGAGGACTTCGGCCAGACGCTCGGCCGCTGGGGCGTGCCGGCCGGTCCGTACATCGTGCTGCCCTTGCTGGGTCCCTCGACGCTGCGTGACACGATCGCGCTTCCGGTGGACTGGCAGGGCGACCCGCTGTACCACTTTTCGCCGGTCGGCGAGCGCGACACGCTCTACGGCCTGCGGCTGGTGGACGTGCGCGCCAACCTGCTGCGCGCTGGCGACGTGCTCGAAGGCGCCGCGCTCGACAAGTACAGCTTCACGCGCGACGCCTACCTGCAGAAGCGCCGAGCGGACATCTTCGAAGGCACTTCTCGCCAGGACAATCCCGGCAGCGGCAAGGCGGGCGGCGAGGGCAGCGAGGGCAGTGACGGCTACATTGAGCCGGAGCCCGATACCGCGCCGGCGGCCGGCACCCAGCCCGGCCGTTAGTTGCAAGCTGTTGCAGGCGGCGGGTCCGTGCAGGAACCCTGCTGCGCCTGTGGTGTTCCAACCCCCATCGCGGGCCTGTCCCGCTTCGGAAAGGACCTGATGAATCGACGTACCCTGGGCCGCTTCGCGGCCGTGTTCCTCGCTCTGGCCGTCACCGGCGCCGGATTGCCTTCGCTCGCGCTGGCGGCTGATGAGGCACCTGACGTGATGATCAAGCGCCTGTCCGAAGAGACGCTGGGCGCGATCAAGAACGACAAGTCGCTCAAGGGTGGCGATCTCGACCGCATCATGCAGCTGGTCGATACCAAGATCATGCCCAACGTGAACTTCGGCCGGATGACGGCCGCTGCGGTGGTCCGGCCTGGCGGCAGGCCACGCCCGAGCAGAAGAAGCGGCTGCAGGACGAGTTCAAGACGCTGCTGGTGCGCACCTACTCGGGCGCGCTGTCGCAGGTGAACGACCAGAGCATCACGATCAAGCCGATGCGCTCGTCGCCGGAGGACAAGGATGTCATCGTGCGCACCGAGATCCGCGGCCGCGGCGACCCGATCCAGCTCGATTACCGGCTGGAGAAGACCCCGGGCGAGGGTGCCGGCTGGAAGATCTACAACCTGAACGTGCTGGGCGTGTGGCTGGTCGAGACCTACCGCAGCCAGTTCGCGCAGGAGATCAACGCCAAGGGCGTGGACGGCCTGATCGCCTCGCTGGCCGAGCGGAACAAGACCAACGCCGCCAAGAAGGGCTGATCGCGTGCTAGTGCTGCCTGCCCAATTGACGCACGACGAGGCGGCGGCCTGCACCCGCATGCTGGCGCAGGCGCTGCGCTCGGAACCCGGCGCGCAGGCCGTGGCCGATGCATCGGCGCTGCAGCAGTTCGATTCGTCCGCGCTGGCGGTGCTGCTCGACTGCCGCCGCGAGGCCTTCGCGCTCGGCAAGACCTTTGCAGTGGCCGGCCTGCCGCCGCGCCTGCGCGAGCTGGCCGGCGTGTACGGCGTCGCTGAACTGCTCACGCCCGCCACGGCCTGACGTAATGCGGGCCATCTCGTGCGCTCCGGGCGCGCACGAGGGCCACCGCCTAAAATGGCGGGCTCGATGCCCGCGATCTCGTTCCAGTCTGTCAGCAAGACCTTCCGGTCCGCGCGTGGCACCCTCACCGCCCTCGACGATGTCAGTTTCGACATCGAGGAAGGCGAGTTCTTCGGTCTTCTCGGCCCCAATGGCGCCGGCAAGACGACCCTGATCAGTATCCTGGCCGGCCTCGCGCGAGCCAGCAGCGGCCATGTGTCGGTGCTGGGTCACGACGTGCATGCCGACTATGCGCAGGCCCGACGGCAGCTCGGCGTCGTGCCGCAGGAACTGGTCTTCGATCCGTTCTTCACCGTGCGCGAGGCGCTGCGCATCCAGTCCGGCTACTTTGGCGTGCGCAACAACGAGGCCTGGATCGCGGAACTGCTCGAGAGCCTGGGCCTTGCCGACAAGGCCAACGCCAACATGCGGCAGCTGTCGGGCGGCATGAAGCGGCGGGTGCTGGTGGCGCAGGCGCTGGTGCACAAGCCTTCGGTGATCGTGCTGGACGAGCCGACGGCAGGCGTCGATGTCGAGCTGCGCCAGACGCTCTGGCAGTTCATCGCCCGCCTGAACCGCGAGGGCCACACGGTGCTGCTCACCACGCACTACCTCGAGGAGGCCGAGGCGCTGTGCGGCCGCATCGCCATGCTCAAGGCGGGCCGGGTGGTGGCCCTGGAGCGCACCAGCGACCTGCTGAAGGCGGCCTCCAGCAACGTGCTGCGATTCAAGATCGACCGCGACCTGCCGCCGCAGTTCGCCGACAAGGCGCGCGTCACGGGCCGCATCGTGCAACTGCCGGCGCATGACGCGCACGAGATCGAGACCTATCTCGCCACGATCCGGCAGGCTGGCCTGCGCGTGGAGGATGTGGAGATCCGCAAACCCGATCTCGAGGACGTGTTCCTCGACGTGATGTCGGCCAGGCACCAGCGCGAGGTCGCGGCATGAGCAGCTACGCGGGGGGTTGGCAGACGCTGCTGTACAAGGAAGTGCTGCGTTTCTGGAAGGTGAGCTTCCAGACCGTGGCGGCGCCGGTGCTGACGGCGATGCTGTACCTGCTGATCTTCGGCCACGTGCTCGAGGACCGCGTGAAGGTGTACGACAGCATCAGCTACACGGCGTTCCTGGTGCCGGGCCTCGTGATGATGAGCGTGCTGCAGAACGCGTTCGCCAACAGCTCGTCGTCGCTGATCCAGAGCAAGATCACCGGCAACCTGGTGTTCCTGTTGCTCACGCCGCTGTCGCACTGGAGCTGGTTCGTCGCCTACGTCGGCGCGGCGGTGGCGCGGGGACTGGCCGTGGGCCTGGGCGTCTTCGCCGTCACCGCGCTGTTCGCGCACCCCGGCTTCGTGGCGCCATTGTGGGCGCTTGCCTTCGCCCTGCTCGGCGCCGGCATGCTGGGCTCGCTGGGGCTGATCGCCGGCCTCTGGGCCGAGAAGTTCGACCAGATGGCGGCCTTCCAGAACTTCCTCGTGATGCCGATGACGTTCCTGGCCGGCGTGTTCTATTCCATCCATTCGCTGCCGCCGTTCTGGCAACGCGTGAGCCACCTCAATCCGTTCTTCTACATGATCGACGGCTTCCGCTACGGCTTCTTCGGCGCCAGCGACGTGTCGCCGTGGCTCAGCCTGGGCGTCGTCGGCACGGCCTTCGTGGTGGTGAGCGCCACTGCCGTGCACCTGCTGCGCATCGGCTACAAGATCCGCGGCTGAACGCCAATCCATCTCCCATGACTTCCGAGGAACTGCGCTCCCTCATCGCCGCCGGCCTGCCGTGCGACCACCTGCAGGTCGAGGGCGACGGCCGCCACTGGTCGGCCGTCATCGTGTCCGCCGCCTTCCAGGGCAAGCGGCCGATCCAGCGCCACCAGCTGGTCTACGCCACGCTCGGTGCGAGAATGCACACGGACGAGGTCCACGCCTTGTCCATGCGCACCCTGACGCCCGCCGAGTGGGCGTCCCAACCCCACTGAGCCTGCTTCGATGGACAAGTTACTGATTCGCGGAGGCCGCCGCCTCCACGGCGAAGTCCGCATTTCCGGTGCCAAGAACGCCGCGTTGCCGGAGTTGTGCGCAGCCCTCCTGACCGACGCGCCGGTGACGCTGGAGAACGTGCCGCGCCTGCAGGACGTGAGCACCATGCTCAAGCTGCTGCGCAACATGGGCGTCGAAGCCACGCGGCACGACGACGGCAGCGTGCGCATCGATGCCAGCTCGCTCACCTCGCCCGAGGCGCCGTACGAGCTCGTGAAGACCATGCGTGCCTCCGTGCTCGCGCTCGGTCCCCTGCTCGCGCGTTTCGGCGAAGCCACGGTGTCGCTGCCGGGCGGCTGTGCCATCGGCTCGAGGCCCGTCGACCAGCACATCAAGGGCTTGCAGCAGATGGGTGCCGACATCGTCGTCGAGCACGGCTACATCATCGCCAAGCTCCCCAAAGGGCGCGAGCGGCTGCACGGGGCCAACATCACCACCGACATGGTGACGGTCACCGGCACCGAGAACTTCCTCATGGCGGCCGCGCTCGCCGACGGGGAGACGGTGCTGGAGAACGCCGCGCAGGAGCCGGAGATCTCCGACCTGGCCGAGATGCTCATTCGCATGGGCGCGCGCATCGAGGGCCACGGCACCAGCCGCATCCGCATCCACGGCATGCCGCGGCTGGGTGGCTGCACCCACCAGGTGGTGGCCGATCGCATCGAATGCGGCACCTTCCTCTGCGCCGTCGCAGCCACCGGCGGCGACGTGTTGCTGCGCCACGGGCGCACCGACCATCTCGAGGCGGTCGTCGAGAAGCTGCGCGCCGCGGGCGCCACGGTCACCGCGGTGGATGGCGGCATCCGCGTGCAGTCCGACGGGCGCCTGAAGGCCCAGAGCTTCCGCACCACCGAATACCCGGGCTTCCCCACCGACATGCAGGCCCAGTTCATGGCGCTGAACGTCATCGCCGACGGCGCCTCGCATGTCACCGAGACGATCTTCGAGAACCGCTTCATGCACGTGAACGAACTGGTGCGCCTGGGCGCGCACATCCAGGTCGACGGCAAGGTGGCGGTGATCGAAGGCGTGCCCTCGCTGTCGGGGGCGGCCGTCATGGCGACCGACCTGCGCGCGTCCGCCAGCCTGGTCATCGCGGGACTGGTCGCCGACGGCGAGACCTTGGTGGACCGCATCTATCACCTCGATCGTGGCTATGACCGGATGGAGGCCAAGCTCGCCGCCATCGGCGCCGACATCGAAAGGGTGAGCGCGTGATCACGCTTGCGCTGTCCAAGGGGCGGATCTTCGACGAGACGCTGCCGCTGCTGCAGGCCGCCGGCGTGCGCGTGCTCGAAGACCCGGAGACTTCGCGCAAGCTGATCCTGGGCACGAACCGCGACGACGTGCGCGTCGTGCTGGTGCGCGCCACCGACGTGCCGACCTACGTGCAGTACGGCGGCGCCGACCTGGGCGTGACCGGCCTGGACACGCTCATCGAGCACGGCAACCAGGGCCTGTACCAGCCGCTCGACCTGGGCATCGCGCGCTGCCGTGTCAGCGTGGCCGTCCGTGCGGACTTCGACTACGCGAGCGCCGTGCGCCAGGGCTCGCGCCTGCGCGTGGCGACCAAGTACGTGGGCATCGCACGCGAGTTCTTCGCCGCCAAGGGCGTGCACGTGGACCTGATCAAGCTGTACGGCAGCATGGAACTCGCACCGCTCACTGGCCTGGCGGACGCCATCGTCGACCTGGTCTCGACCGGCGGCACGCTCAAGGCCAACGACCTCGTCGAGGTGGAGCGCATCATGGACATCAGCGCGCGGCTGGTGGTGAACCAGGCCTCGCTGAAGCTCAAGCAGGCTCCGATGCGCGCACTCATCGACGCCTTTGCACGCGCCAAGCCATGACCTTGCAAGCCCGTCCCCTGCGACTGTCCACCGTCGATGCCGGTTTCGAGGCTGCTTTCCAGGCGCGCCTGCATTGGTCCGCCGACACCGACGCGCAGGTGGAGCAGGCGGTCACGGAGATCCTGGCCGCCGTGCGCGAGCGGGGCGATGCCGCGGTCCTGGAATTCACGCGCCGCTTCGATGGCCTGCAGGCCGGCACGATGCGCGAGATGGAGCTCTCGCGCGAGGAGCTGAAGGCCGCCTTCGACGGACTGCCGCAGGCACAGCGAGCGGCGCTCGAGACCGCAGCGGCGCGCGTGCGCAGCTTCCACGAGGCACAGAAGCGGGCCAGTGGCGAGACCTGGACCTACCATGACGCCGACGGCACGCTGCTCGGCCAGAAGGTCACGCCGCTGGATCGGGTCGGCATCTACGTGCCCGGCGGCAAGGCCGCCTACCCGTCGTCGGTCCTGATGAACGCGATCCCGGCCCACGTGGCCGGCGTCGGCGAGATCGTGATGGTGGTGCCCGCGCCGCGGGGCGAGAAGAATCCGCTGGTGCTGGCCGCGGCTCACGTCGCTGGCGTGCACCGCGCGTTCACGATCGGCGGGGCGCAGGCCGTCGCGGCGCTCGCGTACGGCACCGAGACCGTCCCGCGCGTCGACAAGATCACCGGCCCCGGCAATGCCTACGTGGCCAGCGCCAAGCGCCGTGTGTTCGGCCAGGTCGGCATCGACATGATCGCGGGCCCGAGCGAGATCCTGGTGCTGGCCGATGGCAGCACGCCGGCGGACTGGGTGGCGATGGACCTGTTCTCGCAGGCCGAGCACGACGAACTGGCGCAGAGCATCCTGCTGTGCCCCGACGCCGCGTACATCGAGCAGGTGCAGCAGGCGATCGACCGGCTGCTGCCGTCGCTGCCGCGCGCAGAGATCATCGCCAAGTCACTCTCCGGCCGCGGGGCGCTGATCCTCACCCGCGACATGGACGAGGCCTGCGCCATCAGCAACCGCATCGCGCCCGAGCACCTGGAGATCGCCAGCCACGAGCCGCACCGCTGGGAGCCGCTGCTGAAGCACGCGGGCGCCATCTTCCTGGGCGCGTACACCAGCGAGAGCCTGGGCGACTACTGCGCCGGTCCCAACCACGTGCTGCCCACCAGCAGCACCGCGCGCTTCTCCAGCCCGCTCGGGGTGTACGACTTCCAGAAGCGCAGCAGCCTGATCGAGGTCAGCGAAGCCGGTGCGCAGACGCTCGGACGCATCGCCTCGACGCTCGCCCACGGCGAAGGCCTGCAGGCCCATGCGCGCGCCGCCGAGATGAGGTTGAAACCATGAACGCCGTTCCGGACCGCCTGCGCAAGCTGCTGCGCGCGGACGTGCAGGGCATGCATGCCTATGCCGTGCAGCCTTCGACGGGGCTGCTGAAGCTGGATGCGATGGAGAACCCGCACCGGTTGCCGCCCGCGCTCCAGCGCGAACTCGGCGAGCGGCTCGGCGCCGTGGCCCTCAACCGCTATCCCGGCGCGCGGATCGACGTGCTCAAGGAGGCGCTGCGCCGCCACGCCAAGGTGCCTGCCGGTTTCGACCTCGTGCTGGGCAACGGTTCGGACGAACTCATCTCGCTGCTGGCCATGGCGTGCGACTTGCCGGGCGCAACGGTCGTGGCGCCCGCGCCCGGGTTCGTCATGTACGCGATGAGCGCGCAGCTGCAGGGCCTGCGCTTCGTGCCGGTGGACTTGACGGCCGACTTCGAACTGGACGAGGCCGCGATGCTGGCCGCGATCGCGCAGCGCAAGCCCTCGATCGTCTACCTCGCCTACCCGAACAACCCGACGGCCAACCTGTGGGACGACGCGGTCATCGAACGCATCGTGCAGGCCGCGCCGGGGCTGGTGGTGATCGACGAGGCCTACCAGCCGTTCGCCAGCCGCAGCTACCTCGACAGACTGGCCCGGCACGACCACGTGCTGCTGATGCGCACCTTGAGCAAGTTCGGCCTGGCCGGCGTGCGCATTGGCTACCTCGTGGGCCGCGCGGCGCTGGTCGCCGAGATCGACAAGGTGCGGCCGCCGTACAACGTGAGCGTGCTCAACGCCGAGGCGGCGCTGTTCGCGCTGGAGCATGCCGATGTCTTCGACGCACAGGCCACCGAGCTGCGCCGCGAGCGCGGCCGGCTGCTGGATGCGCTCGCCGCGATGCCGAAGGTGAAGGCCTGGCGCAGCGACGCCAACATGGTCCTGGTGCGCGTGCCCGATGCGGCGCGCACCTTCGAGGGCATGAAGGCACGCGGCGTGCTGGTCAAGAACGTTTCTAGAATGCATCCGTTGCTGGCCAACTGCCTGCGCCTGACCGTCGGCACCGCCGACGAGAACACGCAGATGCTGGCGGCACTCCAGGCCTCGCTATGACCACACCTCGCACCGCCGAGATCACCCGCAACACCGCCGAGACCCGCATCGCGGTGAGGGTCGGCCTGGACGGCACCGGCCAGGCGCGCCTTTCCACCGGCATCGGCTTCTTCGACCACATGCTCGACCAGATCGCGCGGCACGGGATGATCGACCTCGACATCCAGGCCGAAGGCGACCTGCACATCGACGGCCACCACACGGTGGAGGACGTCGGCATCACGTTCGGCCAGGCGGTGGCGAAGGCGATCGGCGACAAGAAGGGCATCCGCCGCTACGGCCACGCCTACGTGCCGCTGGACGAGGCGCTGTCGCGCGTGGTGATCGACTTCTCCGGGCGGCCCGGACTGGTGATGAGCGTGCCGTTCAAGAGCGGCATGATCGGCACGTTCGACACCCAGCTGGCACACGAGTTCTTCCAGGGCTTCGTCAACCACGCCTTCGTCACGCTGCACATCGACAACCTGCGCGGCGAGAACGCGCACCACCAGTGCGAGACCGTGTTCAAGGCCTTCGCGCGTGCGCTGCGCAGCGCGGTCGAACTCGACCCGCGTGCCGCCGGCACCATCCCGTCCACCAAGGGATCCCTCTGACAGTCCTGCGGCCGGGCTGCCCCGGCGCGTCCCATCCATGAAAACCGTCGCGGTCGTCGATTACGGCATGGGCAACCTGCGGTCCGTCTCGCAGGCAGTGCTGCACGCCGCGCGCGACACGGGCTACCAGGCCATCATCACCTCTCGCCCGGAGGAAGTGCATGCGGCCGAGCGCGTCGTGCTGCCGGGGCAGGGGGCGATGCCCGATTGCATGCGTGAGCTGCGCGACTCGGGGCTGCTGCAGGCCGTGCTCGATGCCGCCGCCCGCAAGCCGCTGTTCGGCGTCTGCGTGGGCATGCAGATGCTGCTGGATCGCAGCGAGGAAGGTCCCAGCGACGGGCTCGGTCTCATCAGTGGCGAGGTCCTGCGGTTCCAGCTGGCGGGTCGCACCCAGCCCGACGGAAGCCGCTTCAAGGTGCCCCAGATGGGCTGGAACCGCGTGCTGCAGACCCAGCCGCATGCGATGTGGGACGGCATCGAGGACGGGGCGTGGTTCTATTTCGTGCACAGCTTCTATGCGCGTCCGTCGGATGCACGCCACAGCGCAGGAGAAGCCGACTATGGCGGCCGCTTTACCGCCGCGCTGGCCCGCGATAATATTTTTGCGACCCAGTTCCACCCCGAGAAAAGCGCTGACGCCGGCCTGGCCCTCTACCGAAATTTCCTGCGCTGGAATCCCTGATGCCCCCGTGGGCGGCCGGTTCCGCCCCGCCGCAGGTGCAGCGCACACCCCCGACGTCACATGCTCCTGATCCCCGCCATCGACCTCAAGGACGGCCACTGCGTGCGGCTGAAGCAAGGCGACATGGCGCAGGCCACCGTCTTCAGCGAAGACCCGGCGGCAATGGCCAAGGCCTGGCTCGGCAAGGGCGCGCGGCGCCTGCACCTCGTGGACCTCAATGGCGCCTTCGCCGGCAAGCCGCAGAACTTCGCGGCCGTGCGGGCCATCCTCAAGGCCGTCGGCGACGACATTCCCGTGCAGCTGGGCGGTGGCATCCGTGACCTGGACACCATCGAGAAGTACATCGACGCCGGCCTGCGCTACGTGATCATCGGCACCGCGGCCGTCAAGAATCCCGGCTTCCTCAAGGACGCCTGCAGCGCCTTCGGCGGCCATGTGATCGTCGGCCTCGACGCCAAGGACGGCAAGGTCGCCACCGACGGCTGGAGCAAGCTCACCGGCCACGAGGTGGTCGACCTGGCGCGCAAGTTCGAGGACTGGGGCGTCGAGTCCATCGTCTACACCGACATCGGCCGCGACGGCATGCTCACCGGCATCAACATCGAAGCCACGGTCAAGCTCGCCCAGGCGCTCACGATCCCGGTGATCGCTTCCGGCGGCCTCTCGGGCCTGCCCGACATCGAGCGGCTCTGCGCCGTCGAGGACGAGGGCATCGAGGGCGTCATCTGCGGCCGGGCCATCTACAGCGGCGACCTGGACTTCGTGCAGGCGCAGACCAAGGCCGACGAGCTCGCGAAGGACTGACGCGGCGCGGGCCTGCCCCGCGGCCCGTCACAATGCGGCCATGCTGGCCAAACGCATCATTCCCTGTCTGGACGTCACCGGCGGCCGCGTCGTCAAGGGCGTCAACTTCGTCGAGCTTCGCGATGCCGGCGACCCGGTGGAGATCGCCGCGCGCTACAACGAGCAGGGCGCCGACGAACTCACCTTCCTCGACATCACCGCCACCAGCGACGAGCGCGGGCTGATCCTGCACATCATCGAGGCGGTTGCCTCGCAGGTGTTCATTCCGCTCACCGTCGGCGGCGGCGTGCGCACCGTCGACGACGTGCGCCGGCTGCTCAATGCCGGGGCCGACAAGACCAGCTTCAATTCGGCTGCGATCGCCGATCCCGACGTGATCAGCGCTGCTTCGGCCAAGTACGGGGCGCAGTGCATCGTGGTGGCCATCGATGCCAAGAAGCGGTCTGGCGACGACGAGCAGGCCCGCGGCCCGGGATGGGACGTGTACAGCCACGGCGGACGTCGCAACACCGGCCTCGATGCCGTGCAGTGGACCACCGAGATGGCGCGACGTGGCGCGGGCGAGATCCTGCTCACCAGCATGGACCGGGACGGAACCAAGTCCGGCTTCGACCTGGCGCTCACGCGCGCGGTGAGCGACGCGGTCGACGTGCCGGTGATCGCCTCGGGCGGCGTCGGCACGCTCGACCACCTGGCCGACGGCATCCAGCAGGGCGGTGCCGATGCGGTGCTGGCCGCGAGCATCTTCCACTACGGCGAGTTCACCGTCGCGCAGGCGAAGGCTCGCCTGGCGCAGCGCGGGATTCCCGTGCGCATGTAGCACTCGCCCGAACGGGGCGACAATCGCGGCCATGGATTGGCTCGACCAGGTCAAGTGGGATGCCGCCGGGCTCGTGCCCGTGATCGCGCAGGAGCAGTCGAGCGGCGACGTGCTGATGTTCGCGTGGATGGACCGCGAAGCGCTCCGCCGCACGGCCGAGTCGGGCCGCGCGGTGTACTTCAGCCGTTCGCGCCAGCGGCTCTGGCCCAAGGGCGAGGAGTCCGGCCACTACCAGCAGGTGCACGAGATCCGCATGGACTGCGACAACGACGTGCTGCTGCTGAAGATCACGCAGCATGGCCACGACCCGTCGATCGCCTGCCACACGGGCCGTCACAGCTGTTTCTTCCAGCGCCACGACGGCGACCGCTGGACCAGCGTCGAGCCGGTGCTCAAGGACCCGGCCAAGATCTACACCTGACACATGGCATCCAACGATTCCCTCGCGCGGCTGGCCGCGGTCATCGAGAGCCGCAAGCCGGCCAACGGCGGCGACCCGGAACGCAGCTACGTCGCCCGCCTCCTGCACAAGGGGCCCGATGCGTTCCTGAAGAAGATCGGCGAGGAGGCCACGGAAACGGTCATGGCCGCGAAGGACGTCGACCACGGCGGCGACCGCGCGCGGCTGGTGGGCGAGGTGGCCGACCTGTGGTTCCACAGCATGATCGCGCTGGCGCACTACGGGCTGGCGCCAGCGGACGTGATCGCCGAACTGGAACGCCGCGAAGGCACCAGCGGCATCGAGGAAAAGGCGCTTCGCAAGGCGCAGCAGCGCGAAGGAGCAGGCGAATGAACAGGACCGACTCCGTGACGTTCGACGCCAAGACGTCGTCCGACCGCACCGTGATGCACGTGCTGTACGGCATGCACACGCTCGCGTGGGCCAGCATGTACACGCTGGCCGTGATCGCGGTGATCGTCAACTACATCCGCAGGTCCGACGAGCATGACCCGCTCTACGCGGCGCACCACGGCTGGATGATCAGCACGTTCTGGTGGGCGGTGTTCTGGGCCGTGCTGTCGTTGCCGCTGTACCTGCTGTTCATCCTGCCCGGCGTGATCGCGCATGCGATCGTCGGCCTCTGGTACCTGTACCGCTGCATCAAGGGATGGCTGCGGTTCACCAATGGACAGCTGCCGCGATGACCGACCCGAAACACGACCCTGACTGCCTGTTCTGCAAGATCGCGCGCGGGCAGATCCCCTCGCGCAAGGTGTACGAGGACGACGAGATCCTCGGTTTCCACGACATCCATCCGTGGGCGCCGGTGCATTTCCTGCTGATTCCCAAGGCGCACATTCCCTCGCTCGCGCAGGTGACCGATGCGGATGCGCCGGTGCTGGGCCGCATGCTGGCCATGGCCCCGCGGCTCGCCCTCCAGGAGGGTTGCAATCCGTATCCGGACGGCGGCCACCGGGTCATCATCAACACCGGACGCGAAGGCGGCCAGGAAGTGCACCACCTGCACGTGCACGTGATCGGCGGCCCGCGCCCCTGGCTCAAGGGCTAGGTCAGCACTCGCTCCTCGCCGTGGGGTCTTGTGCGCGAGAGCGCCGGGCCGCACCGACTAAAATCACCTCATTCATTCAGGAGTGATCCATGGGTTCGTTTTCCATCTGGCATTGGCTGATCGTCCTCTTGATCGTCGTCATGGTGTTCGGCACCAAGAAGTTGAAGAACATGGGTTCGGACCTCGGCGGCGCCGTCAAGGGCTTCAAGGACGGCATGCGCGACGGCTCTGCCCCCGAGACCCCGGTGCCGCCGGCCGGACAGGTGACCAACACGCCGCCGACGGCCGACAAGGGCACCATCGACGTCGAGGCCCGCAACAAGTCGTGATGCTGGCCGCGGGAGCAAGCGCGCCGTGATCGATCTCGGCATTTCGAAGATGGCCCTGATCGGGGCGGTGGCGCTGATCGTCATCGGCCCCGAGAAGCTGCCGCGCGTGGCCCGCACCGTGGGCACGCTGCTGGGCAAGGCGCAGCGGTACGTCAACGACGTGAAGGCCGAGGTCAACCGCTCGATGGAGCTCGACGAGCTTCGCAAGATGAAGGAAAGCGTCGAGAGCGCGGCCCGCGACGTCGAACAGTCGGTGCGCTCGGGCGCGGCCGACTTCGAGCGCCAATGGTCGACCGGCCTCAACAGCCTCGACGCGCCGGCGGGCCCTCCGGCCGAACCGAGCTTTCCCGAATACCGGCATCCCAAGAAGAAGTGGCGGCTGAAGCAGGGTGCCACGCCGCAGTGGTACAAGGCCCGCACCGGCGTGCGCACGCGCGCGCTCTCGGGTGCGGCTCGCGTGGCACGCTACCGTCCGAAGAAGTTCGACTGACTGAATGTCCCAATCGCCCCAGGAAGACGAGCTCGCCGGTACCGAGCAGCCCTTCGTCGCCCACCTCGTCGAACTGCGCGACCGGCTGATCAAGTCGATCATTGCCATCGGCATCGCCGCCGGCCTGCTGGCGCTGTGGCCCGGCCCCTCGGCTCTCTACGACCTGCTGGCAGCGCCCCTCGTGGCGCACCTCCCCAAGGGCGCGACGCTGATCGCCACCAACGTCATCTCGCCGTTCGTGGTGCCGTTGAAGATCATGTTCATGGCGGCCTTCATGTTGGCCCTGCCGGTGGTGCTGTACCAGGTGTGGGCCTTCGTGGCGCCCGGCCTGTACTCGCACGAGAAGCGGCTGGTGCTGCCGCTGGTGATCTCCAGCACCGTGCTGTTCCTCGCCGGCGTGGCCTTCTGCTACTGGTTCGTGTTCGGCCAGGTGTTCAAGTTCATCCAGAGCTTCGCCCCCAAGAGCATCACGGCCGCGCCTGACATCGAGGAGTACCTCAGCTTCGTCATCGGGATGTTCCTGGCGTTCGGGCTTGCCTTCGAGGTGCCCGTCGCCGTGATCCTGCTCGTGCGCATGGGCGTGGTCTCGGTGCAGCAGCTGCGCAGCTGGCGCGGCTATTTCTGGGTCATCGCCGCCATCGGCACCGCGCTGGTCACGCCGCCGGACGCCGGCTCGATGATGATCCTGCTGGGCGTCGTCGGCGGCCTGTACGAGGTGGGCATCGTGTGCGCCCAACTCCTCGTGCGCAAGACGGGTGCGTCCGAGGAACCCGCGGCCGCGGACGGCTCCTAACGCGCGGCCGACGGCGGCTTGGGCCGCAGGCCCGGTGTCACCGTCACCTGCACTTCGTCGTCGCGCCGCTGCAGCTTGAATGGGGCGCCGGTCCCGGGCTTGAGCGACGCCACGGTGGTCATCAGCTCGGAGACGTTGGCCACCGGCTTGCCGGCGACTTCCGTGATCACGTCGCCGGGCTTGACGCCGGCCTGGGCGGCCGGCCCGTTCTGCAGCACGCCCGTGATCAGCACGCCGCGGCGGGCCTTCACGCCGAAGGTCTCCATCAGGTCCGGCGACAGCTCCGCGGGCTCGACGCCGATCCAGCCGCGCCGCACGACGCCGTCCTTGACGATGCCTTCGAGCACCTGCTTGGCCGTCGACACCGGGATCGCGAAGCCGATCCCCATGCTGCCGCCCGAGCGCGAATAGATCGCGGTGTTGATGCCCATTAGCTGCCCGTTGACGTCCACCAGCGCGCCGCCCGAGTTGCCCGGGTTGATGGCCGCATCGGTCTGGATGAAGTTCTCGAAGGTGTTGATGCCCAGCTGGTTGCGGCCGAGCGCGCTGACGATGCCGCTGGTGACGGTCTGGCCGACGCCGAACGGGTTGCCGATGGCCAGCACCTGGTCGCCCACCTGCAGCGAGTCGGAGTTGCCGAGCGTGATGATCGGCAGCCGCTCCAGCGAGATGCGCAGCACGGCCAGGTCGGTGTCGGGGTCGGTGCCGATCACCTTGGCCTGCGCGGTGCGGCTGTCGTTGAGCGTCACCTCGATCTCGTCGGCGCTCTCGACCACGTGGTTGTTGGTGAGGATGTAGCCGTCGGTGCTCAGGATCACGCCGCTGCCCAGGCCCATCTGCGGCGGCGCGTCACCCTGCTCGCCGAAGAAGAACCGGAACCAGGGATCGTTGGCGTTCGGGTTGCGCGCCGGCGCCTTGCTGGTGTTGATGCTCACCACGGCCGCCGAGGCGCGCTGCGCCGCCGTCCGGAAGCTGCCCGGCGGCGCCGGGCCATTGGCCGGCGCGGCCACTTCGACCAGCTGCACGCCCGTTCCCTGGGTCACCAGCGCGGCGGGACGCCGCACCCAGTCCGGCTTGAGTGTCGCGACCACGAACCATGCGGCCAGGAGGACGGTGACGGTTTGCGAGAAGAGGAGCCAGACGCGGCGCATGGTGGGGAGCAGGAGAGTGCCGCCAGTGTAGACGGCGGCCGCTGGGGCTGGCGTGCTTGGGGATGCTCCACAATCACCGGCATGGTCCATCGCGAGCAACTCACCGGGGCGTTCGACCAGCTGCTGCAGCCGGCCCGCTTCAAGGACTACGGGCCCAACGGGCTGCAGGTGGAAGGGCGGGACGACGTGCACCGCATCGTCTCGGGCGTCACCGCCAGCCGCGCGTTGATCGAGGCCGCGATCGCCGAGCAGGCGGACGCGATCGTCGTGCACCACGGCCTGTTCTGGCGTGGGCAGGACGGCCGCGTGACCGGCTGGATGAAGCAGCGCCTCGCGCTGCTGCTCGCGCATGACATCAACCTGTTCGCCTTCCACCTGCCCCTGGATGCGCACCCGGAGCTGGGCAACAACGCGCAGCTGGCGCGCGTGCTGGATCTGCGCGCCGACGGCCGCTTCGGCGAGCAGGACCTCGGCTTCCTCGGTGCACGCAGCGACGGCAGCGCCTTCGCTGACGCGGGTGCGCTCGCGGCACATGTCGAGCGGGCCCTCGGGCGCAAACCGATCCTGGTCGAGGGCCGCACCGGGCCCATCACGCGGCTGGCATGGTGCACGGGCGGGGCGCAGGGCTGGTTCGAGGATGCCATCGCCGCCGGCGCGCAGGCATTCCTGACCGGCGAGATCTCCGAGCCGCAGGCGCACTACGCGCGCGAATGCGGCGTGAGCTTCCTGGCCTGCGGCCACCATGCGACCGAGCGCTATGGCGCGCCGGCGGTCGCGCAGCACGTCGCGCAGGCACTGGGTCTGGAGCACCGCTTCATCGACGTGGACAACCCCGCATGAGTGCCGTGCAGCGGCCGCTGGCCATCACGCTCGGCGATCCGGCCGGCATCGGCGGCGAGATCATCGCCAAGGCGTTCCGCGATGCGCCGCAGTTGACACAGGGCTGCTTCGTCGTCGGCGATCTCGCGCACATGCGGCGCGCCAGCGCTGTCCTCGCCGCGCCGGGCGAGCTCGCACTTCCGGTGGCGCTGATCGACGCACCCGACGACGTCCAGCGGATCCCGCCGCGCTGCATTCCGCTGCTGCAGGTCGGCACGCCTGCGACGGGCTGCGTGGCGTGGGGACAGGTCGACGCGGCCGCAGGACGCATCGCCGCCGACGCGGTCAGCTGGGCTGCCCGCGCGGCCCTGCGTGGCGAGATCGCGGGGCTGGTCACCGCCCCGTTGCACAAGGAGGCGCTCGCCGCAGCCGGCGTTTCGTTTCCGGGCCACACCGAGCTGCTGCAGGCCGAAGCCGCGCGTCATCGCGGTGTCGCTGTCGCCGACATGCCCGTGCGCATGATGCTGGCCAACGACGAGTTGCGGACCGTGCTGGTGAGCATCCATGTGGCCCTGCGTGCCGCCATCGACGCCGTCACGCGCCAGCAGGTGCTGCAGACGTTGCGCATCACGCATGCCGCGCTGCAGGCCATGCTGGGCCGCGCGCCGCGGATCGCGGTCGCCGGGCTCAATCCACATGCGGGCGAGGGCGGCCTGTTCGGCCGCGAGGAGATCGAGGCCATCGTGCCGGCGATCCAGGACGCTCGGGCGGAGGGCATCGACGCGGATGGCCCGCACCCGCCGGACACGATCTTCATGCGGGCCCGCGCCGGCCATGGGCAACCGGGCGGGTTCGATGTCGTCGTGGCCATGTACCACGATCAGGGACTGATCCCGGTGAAGTACCTGGGCGTCGAGCACGGCGTGAACGTCACGCTGGGGCTGCCGCTCGTTCGCACCAGCCCCGATCACGGCACGGCGTTCGACATCGCCGGCACCGGACGGGCCGATGCGGCCAGCCTGCTGCAGGCCATCCGCACGGCCCGCGAGCTGGCGCGCTAGCGGTCGCGGCGCAGGCTGTCGCGGATCTCGCGCAGCAGCACGATGTCCTCGGGCGGGGCGGCGGGCCCCGCGGCGGCCGGTTCCGCGTGCGCACGCCGCAGCCGGTTGATCTGCTTGACCATCAGGAAAACGATGAAGGCCAGCAGCACGAAGTTGACCAGCACGGTCAGGAAGCTTCCATAGGCGAAGACCGGGACGGCCGCCTTCTTCAGCGCATCGAGCGTGCGCGCCGTGCCTGCGGGCACCGGCCCGAGCACGAGGAACAGGTTGCTGAAATCGATCTTGCCCACGATCGCCCCGATCACGGGCATCACCAGGTCGTTCACCAGCGAGTCCACGATCTTGCCGAACGCGGCGCCGATGATCACGCCGACCGCCAGGTCGATCACGTTGCCCTTGACCGCGAACTCGCGGAATTCCTTCAGGATCGCCATGCCTCACCTCCTTGCCGAGCCGGCAGTATCCGCCAGCCGCGCGCGAAGCGCGACCTTGCGCCTCGATTCGCACCGATACGCTCCGCTACAATCGCGGGTTGACCTTCCACAAGCTCCCCCTTTGAGGATTTCATGAGTGACACCCCAGCGGACACCAGCAAGCGGACGTGGTTGATCGCGTCCACTTGCGCGGGCGCGGCAGGCGCTGCGTTCACCGCCGTTCCCTTCGTGGCCAGCTTCCAGCCCTCCGAGCGGGCCAAGGCCGCCGGCGCCCCCGTCGAGGTGGACATTTCGTCGCTGAAGCCGGGTGAGAAGGTCACCGTCGAATGGCGCGGCAAGCCGGTGTGGATCCTCAAGCGCACGCCCGAGATGCTCGCGTCGCTGAAGAAGACCGATTCCGAGGTCGCCGATCCCAATTCGGAGCGGAAGGCGTTCCCCACCCCCGAGTACGCCAAGAACGAGCACCGCTCGATCAAGCCGGACGTGTGGGTCGGCGTCGGCATCTGCACGCACCTGGGCTGCTCGCCCGGCGACAAGTTCCAGCCCGGCCCCCAGCCTTCGCTGCCCGACGACTGGCAGGGCGGCTTCCTGTGCCCCTGCCACGGCTCCACGTTCGACCTGGCCGGCCGCGTCTTCAAGAACAAGCCCGCTCCGGACAACCTCGAGGTGCCGCCGCACCAGTACCTGTCCGACACTCGCCTGATCATCGGCGAGGACAAGAACACCAAGGGCTAACGCGAGGCAACCATGGCTGCTGAATTCAAGGAAGTCTCCCCGAACGCCACCGCCGGCGAGAAGCTGGGCAACTGGTTCAACAACCGCTTCCCGACCTTCGGGGAGCAGATGCGCTACCACGTCACCGAGTACTACGCGCCCAAGAACTTCAACTTCTGGTACTTCTTCGGCTCGCTGGCGCTGCTGGTGCTGGTGATCCAGATCGTCACCGGCATCTTCCTGGTGATGAACTACAAGCCGGATGCCAGCCTGGCGTTCGCCTCGGTCGAATACATCATGCGCGACGTGCCGTGGGGCTGGCTGGTGCGCTACATGCATTCGACCGGCGCCTCGGCCTTCTTCATCGTCGTGTACCTCCACATGTTCAAGGGCCTGATCTACGGCAGCTACCGCAAGCCGCGCGAGCTGGTGTGGCTGTTCGGCTGCGCGATCTTCCTGACCCTGATGGCCGAGGCCTTCATGGGCTACCTGCTGCCCTGGGGCCAGATGTCCTACTGGGGTGCGCAGGTGATCGTGAACCTGTTCTCCGCGATCCCCTTCATCGGCCCGGACCTGGCGCTGCTGATTCGCGGCGACTACGTCGTGAGCGATGCCACGCTGAACCGCTTCTTCAGCTTCCACGTGATCGCCGTGCCGCTGGTCCTGCTGGGCCTGGTGGTCGCGCACCTGCTGGCGCTGCACGACGTCGGCTCCAACAACCCGGACGGCGTGGAGATCAAGGGCCCGAAGGCGCCGCGCGACGCGAAGGGCCATCCGCTCGACGGCATCCCGTTCCACCCGTACTACACGGTGCACGACCTGCTGGGCGTGTCGGTGTTCCTGATGGTGTTCTCCGCCATCATCTTCTTCGCGCCCGAGGCCGGCGGCTACTTCCTGGAGTACAACAACTTCATCCCGGCCGACCCGCTGAAGACGCCTTCGCACATCGCGCCGGTGTGGTACTTCACTCCGTTCTACTCGATGCTGCGCGCCATCACCACCGAGATGATGTACGCGCTGATCGCCTGCGTGGTGGTCGCGGGCCTGTACGGTGTCCTGAAGTCGCGCCTGTCGGTGGTCGGCAAGGGCATCGTCGCCGTCGGTGCCGTGCTGCTCGTCGCGCTGATGCTGTCCATCGATCCCAAGTTCTGGGGCGTGATGGTGATGGGCGGCGCCGTGGTCATCCTGTTCTTCCTGCCCTGGCTGGATGCGAGCCCCGTGCGCTCCATCCGCTACCGGCCGGGCTGGCACAAGTGGGTGTACGGCGCGTTCGTCGTGGTCTTCCTGGTGCTGGGCTACCTGGGCGTCCAACCGCCTTCGCCGACCGGCGAGCGCATCTCGCAGCTGGGCACGTTGTTCTACTTCGGCTTCTTCCTCCTGATGCCGTGGTGGAGCCGCGCAGGCACGTTCAAGGCCGTGCCCGATCGCATCACCTTCGCCGCGCACTGAGCCGAGGCCGAACGACAATGAAAAAGCTTCTCCTCTCCCTGGCGTTCACGATGGCGGCGCTGGTCGCGCCGCTCGCGTCCCACGCCGCCGAAGACAGCTTCCACTGGGACAAGGCGCCGAACCTCACCAACGACCTGCCGGCGCTGCAGGACGGCGCGCGCACGTTCGTCAACTACTGCCTCAGCTGCCACTCCGCGGCCTTCATGCGGTTCAACCGCCTGAAGGAGATCGGCCTGACCGAGCAGCAGATCAAGGACAACCTGCTGTTCACCAGCGAGAAGGTGGGCGACACGATGAAGTCGGCCATCGACCCCAAGCAGGCCAAGGACTGGTTCGGCGCCAACCCGCCCGACCTGACGCTCATCGCGCGTTCGCGCTCGGGCCATGGCGGCACCGGCCCGGACTACCTGTACACCTTCCTGCGCACCTTCTACCGCGACCCGGCCAAGCCCACGGGCTGGAACAATCTGGCGTTCCCGAACGTCGGCATGCCGCATGCCCTGTGGCAGCTGCAGGGCGAGCGCGAGCCGGTGTTCGCCACCAAGGAAGAGCACGGGCACGAGGTCAAGGTGTTCCAGGGCTGGAAGCAGATCACGCCCGGCACGCAGACCACTGTGCAGTTCGACCAGACCGTCGCACACCTGGTGGCCTACCTGCAGTGGATGGGCGAGCCGGAGCAGAACTCGCGCGTGCGCGTGGGTGTCTGGGTGCTGCTGTTCCTGCTGGCATTCACGGTGATCGCCTGGCGCCTGAATGCCGCGTTCTGGAAGGACGTCCGCTGACGGCGGCCTTCGCTGTTTCTTTTCCGGAGGACACGGTCAGGCTGCCGGCCTGACCGTGTTTTCACTTTGACAAGGAGCCATTGATCATGATGGTGCTGTATTCGGGAACCACCTGCCCGTTCTCCCACCGCTGCCGCTTCGTCCTGTTCGAGAAGGGCATGGACTTCGAGATCCGCGACGTGGATCTGTACAACAAGCCGGAAGACATCAACGTGATGAACCCGTACGGCCAGGTGCCCATCCTCGTCGAGCGGGATCTCATCCTGTATGAGTCGAACATCATCAACGAGTACATCGACGAGCGCTTCCCGCATCCCCAGCTGATGCCCGGCGACCCGGTCGACCGCGCGCGCGTGCGGCTGTTCCTGCTCAACTTCGAGAAGGAACTGTTCGTGCACGTGAGCACGCTGGAGTCGCGTGCCTCCAAGGGCAACGAGAAGGCGCTGGAGAAGGCGCGCTCGCACATCCGCGACCGCCTGACGCAGCTGGCCCCCGTGTTCCTGAAGAACAAGTACATGCTGGGCGAAAACTTCTCGATGCTCGACGTTGCCATCGCGCCGCTGTTGTGGCGCATGGACTACTATGGGATCGAGCTCTCCAAGAACGCGGCGCCCCTGCTGAAGTACGCCGAGCGCATCTTCTCGCGCCCGGCCTACATCGAGGCACTGACGCCGTCGGAAAAGGTGATGCGCAAGTAAGCTCGGGTCCGAGCGGAGCAGCCAAGCACGATGAATGCCCTGGAATCCACGTCCACGCGCCCGTACCTGATCCGGGCGCTGTACGACTGGTGCACGGACAACGGCCTGACGCCGTATGTTGCCGTGCAGGTGGACGACACCGTCCAGGTGCCGCGCGAGTACGTGAAGAACGGCGAGATCGTCCTGAACATCAGCTTTGACGCGACGAGCTCGCTCAAGCTGGGCAACGAGTTCATCGAGTTCAAGGCCCGCTTCGCCGGCACGGCACGCGAGATCATGGTGCCGGTCAACCGTGTCATTGCCATTTACGCGCGCGAAAACGGCCAGGGCATGGCGTTCCCCGTTCCGGCGACGTCCGCAGGCGCCGACGAGGGCGCTCGCGGGGCGTCGCTGGCCAGCGTCCCGCCTGCGGGCCTGGCTGGCGAGGCGGACCCCAAGGTCGTCCAGCTGGTCACCCCGGAGGCGCCGCCCCCGGGGACCGAACCGCCGAAGCCGCCTTCCGGCCCCCGGCCTGCGCTCAAGCGCGTGAAATAGGCGCGGCCGAGGCGGCCTAGAATTTCCGCACCCGCCGATTTAGCTCAGTGGTAGAGCAACCGCCTTGTAAGCGGTAGGTCGTCCGTTCAATCCGGACAATCGGCACCACCCCTCTTCAGGCTCTGCACTAGCGGTTCTTGTCACTGCTGTTTAGAAAACGCAAGCGCGACAAGCGCTTACGTCGCTCTTGCAGCCGGCTCCATGCCGTCTGCAGGGCACAGTATGGCCCAAAGACCTTCGAAGTCGTTGTGCCATTTGTGGTCAGGTCGGGGCAATGCATGCGGTCGCGGACCAAATTTTGACCAAATCTCCTGGGCGCCCGGTCGGTTTGAGTGTCTGCAGTAGCGCTTGCTATGTGGTCGCATGGCTAAGAAACCTGCAACCCAAGAGATGGTCCTGATCACCGTCGCGGACGCCTGTCTGCTTCTGAAGATCAGCCGACGAACCCTGTACCGGATGATCCGTTCGGAGGTGCTCCCGCAACCGCGCCGCATGGATCGCTTCCGCCAGGCGTACTTCGACTACGGGGAGTTCCAGGTTGCCTGTCGTCAGGCGCTCGCCTGAGCTCTTCGAGCAACTTCACGAAGAGAGCCACCATGAAACGCGTGATCGACGGACGCACGTACAACCCGGACACTGCCGAGCTCATCGTTACCCGATACCTGAGTGAGATCAACAAGTTCGACTGGGAAGAGACGGGCTTGTATCGGGCACGCAGCGGCAAGCTATTTGTGGCCGGCGAAGGCGGGCCGCGGTCTCAGTGGCGCGAGCACGATGAGCTCGACAACAGTACCAGCGGCGGGGACGGGCTGCGAGTTGTCAGCCGAGAGGAGGCGGCTGAGTTCATGCTGAGTGCTGGCTGTTCGCGCGAGGAGATCAAGCGCGCGCTCCTGTGATCGCCGGCGAGCGTGTAAATGCGTCGTAGCGAGCTGGCGGCGTGCGCATGCGTGCAGCGTCGGTCGTGGCGCTCGCCGTCCGTCGCAGCCATCGAGGGGACCTGCGGATTCATAGTGCGGCGCTCCACGCTTGCCGGTGGTGCGGAGAGGGCCACTGTCAAAAGCCTCGCCCGATCTAGCTCTCCGCGTGGCGACTCGACCGTCCGCCAGTCTGTCCGCCTCGAAGAGATCAGAACGAGTCATTCCAGGGGAATGCAAGCAATGGAGGCCCCGCCTCGGCACGCGAATGCCCATCTTGTAAGCGATAGGTCGTCAGTTCGATCCCGACACTCGGCATCAATTCCGGAAGCGGCTCTCTATGAGAGCGGTTACCAACTTGGATACCATCGCGCTCTCTTGAGGGTTCGACAGCCTAGGTGACCGCCGAATCGCGAAGGGCTCATCGAAGCGCGACTGGGTGAAGATCAAGCGTCCTGGGTGGGACGAAGGTCGGGAGTGGCGTAGCTAGATTGAGCAGGGACTGCTGGCAGGCGGAGGATGCGTTCCGTCCTGCCTTATACCCCCTGTCAGCCGCGGCGACGCGCGTACGGGTTGTCGTAGGGTGGCGGCGCTGCTGGCTCAGATCGCCGCGAGGGCTGGTACGGAGTCGGCGCCGCGGGGAACATCTGCGCCTTCTGCGCGAGCCTGCGGTCAGCCTGTGTGGTCTCGTACTTCTCTGCCGCAGCTTGCAGCGCCGCGGCCACCTTATCCGCGTAGCGCTGAGGCACGAACCAGAGCCCTCGATGCTCCTGTCTGGCGTTCGGTGCCAAGCACCTGATGGTCTCTGCCACACTGTCGGCCACGCGCGGTGCGGCGTATTCGATCGGCGTCGATGCCAGCCGGCCAAGCGGCAGGTCCGGGACGTCAATGCGGATAACACCGTCCTGCGGCTCCACGGTCACGCGCACGATCGCGCTCCAGCCTGCGACCTTGAACCCGTACGTGGCGGGACCAGGCAGAGGTGGCAGAGGCCCGCTTGGCTCTTCAGCCTGCGGTGCCAGCTCCTGCGGCGGCGCGTATTCCTCGTCGCTCAGCCCCGCAGATGCGCGTACCGGTGCAGGCGGCAGAGGCCACAGCCAGCGCTTGTTGTCCACTTCATCAATCACCGCGGCGCGCACTCGGTCAACGTTGAACCCGTAGCGCTGCATACGGCTCAGGTCGATTTCCAGCGCGGGCAGCCGCAGCCTTTTGAACTCCTGACGCTTGGCGCGGTCGGCCGCGTGGGTAACGTAGACCTCCAGCGCCACCTCGATGCGGCGGTCGGCTACTTGCACGATCAAGTCCGGCCGCACCGCTCCGCGCGCGACCTCCTGCTCGATCCCCAAGGGGTGGGCGTCGAGGCGTCCTCGCTGCCTACTCTCAGGGAAGCCAAGGTGCTCGCAGATGCTTGCGTGGAGCGGCACGGCCAGGCCGCCCGCTTGCGCGACCAGCTGCTTGGCATACAGGTGTAGGTGGGTCTCCCAGGCCCAGTCGTGCTCGTTCCCGGAGGTGTGCGCGAAGTGGTGCTCGCGCACTTCACCCTTGCGAGCGATCAGGCGCTCGCCGCAGTCAAGGCACATGCAACCGTATGCGAGCCCGCTGCGCACATCAGAGACGTGGCGGACTTCCCCACTTGCGTGGCGAGCGAAAACGAGCTTTGCCATGGGGGCAGTCTACTGTCGACCCATCAAGGGTCGTGCCAACGTGCCGCCACCCCAAAGCCCCTACATTGGCCCACAGCAGCGCGCGATGAGCTGTGAGCAGTGTTGCCCACGCGAGCCCCTTTGCCTGGCTGTCATTCATGGAGGTATCGTGCCTGCCGCGGTGAAGCTCCACCTCCGCTCCTCGGAGGGGCCGCTCGAATTGGTGAGCCCAGGTGGGATGACCCGGGCAAAGTTCCAGACGGAGCGCTGGGCGCGCATGTGCTCGAATGCATCACATATGAATCGGGAACGAAATTGACTTCCGCAACTGACATCTGGGTCGACGATGCTCTAAGCCGGTCTGAGTACGCCAAGCACTGGACCGACTACCTGATTAAACGATCGGAGCGTGCTCCAGGTAGCATCACCGTGGCACTCGACGCCAGCTGGGGTGCCGGCAAATCGTTCTTCATCGAGCGCTGGTCCGAGATGCTCAAGACTGAGTACCCGGTTGTCACCTTCGACGCGTGGAAGAACGACCAGGTCGAAGACCCAATCATTGCGTTCATGTCGGAGCTCACCGGCTCCATCCAGACGCTGAAGACTGCGAGCGGGATATCGCCGCCGCTGCAGGACAAACTGTCTCAAACCAGCAAGCGGCTGGTATCCAGTATCGGCAAGGCAGTGGTTCCAACCTTCAAAGTGGTCGGGAAGCAAGCGCTCAAGAAGCTTAGTGGGATCGATCTTAACGAGCTCGCGGATGTCATCGATGATCCGTCCTCGCTCGGAGACCTCCTAGAGGACTCGCAAGCTACGCGGCAGGAGATCAACCAAGCCATGGAGGTGTTCTTCGCCCAAACGCTCACCGCATATCGGCAGCGCGCGGGTGCAATCTCCGAAGTACAAGCCGCACTCCGCGAGCTAGTGGAACTGCTCGGATCGAGTGACAAATTGCGAGCGCCCTTGTTCGTCTTCATTGACGAATTGGACAGGTGCCGGCCGAGCTTCGCAGTTCGGCTGCTGGAAGAGATCAAGCACATCTTCGGCGTGAACGGCGTGGTTTTCATTCTCGCGGTGAACAGCGTCCAGCTCGCAAAGTCCGTGGGGGCTTTGTACGGTGCCGGCTTCGATGGCCACGGCTACCTGCAGCGCTTCTTCGACGTGCAACTGATGCTGCCGCGACCAAGTCTAGATAAGTACCTGGAAGTCTTGCAGAAGCGGCTCGGCGTAATTCCGGAGGCGAACATCTTCTGGGCAGGAATCGAAAACTACGGACCTTCCGGCGCTCTCAGACTGGCGTTCACGAGGATCGCCGACGCTTTCAGCCTGACGCTCCGGCAGCAGGAGAACGTGTACTCAGCTGCTTTGATCGCTGCGGAATTCGTTGGCCGCCCTGTCCATACTTACTGGCTCTTTTTCCTTGCCGCTCTGAAGTACCGAGATCCAGAGCTGTTCGCTGAATACGAAAAGGAGCCGATGAAGGGCATGCCGTTGGATAAGCTACCAGTGACGCAGAGCGTCGCAAAGATTTCGGTCACTTATGGTCAAACCCGGGCCGAGATCCGCTTGGTGGACTTGATCAGCGAGTACTCGATAGCGTGTCAGCTGACTATTCGAGAGCTTGGTAGTGTGGTCCGAGAGCTGGAGAAACGCCCTGCCGACCAATTCACTGGAGGTCTCATCGCCAAGCTGCTCATCTCTGAGGCCGCATTCGACATTCGGCCCACCACAACGGACGGCAGAAACGATCCGCCCGTTCCGTATCGACGCTACATCGCCGCTGTCTCATGCTGCGGATCGGCTCCCTGACTCGTCAAGAGCCTCTAAGCTGAGGGAAGCTTCAGCCATCGCGCGCAGATCCTCAATCTCTAGCGTAGATGGCCTGCCGTCAAGAGCACGGGGTGCGCTACGAGGCCAAGATGACAGGCAAGCCCAAGGCCGCGGTGAAGGAAGCCGTGAAGCGCGAGGGCAACTCGCGCACGAAGGTCGAGAAGGCACTCTCGAAGTAAAGGCGCAGGTCTCGCCTGATTCTCAGGGGCCTGGTTTGGGGCCCTTCCGAACGGGAGCGGCGGGGCCATCTAGCTCCTGCGCCCGAGCCTGAAGTTGCTGTGGCTCGGTGATGCCCAGTGCGAGAACCTCGAGCAGGCTCTTTGGGGACACGCGCAGATGCTGCGCCCATGCGATCAAGTAATCGGCAAACTTGAATGCATGGCTCGGATTGAAGGGGAGGTTCAGAACATGGGCGTCAAAGTCCGCCAATATGGCCTCGAGCGCCTTCACGTTCTTGCGGAAGTAGGGGATGGTCGCGTCGGCCTCGCCGAGTGGTGGTCCTGCTTCAGCATTCGCAAGCTGCACCCTGAATTGGCTTAGCCAGTCTTCGAGCTTCGCTCGCTCTGGGGGAGGATGTTCCATGTGCGCTCCGTCAGGTGACTTGCAGACTCAATCCGGCATCAAGCGGCAGTATCGCTGGGCCAGGTGCATCGATTGACGACGGGCTGGCGCCACTGTTTCTACCCGGCCGCTGTGGGGTTAGCGCTGGCACACGTTCGGGGCGACGTAGAAAGGCAGCACGCGTCCATCTGAGCACCTCGAGAGTGTGCACAGCATCGTCTGACATGGCATTCCAGCCATCCACTTGATCCTGCGTGGACCCGTCGGGTGAGGCCGTCCGAAAACGGCCCCGAGGATCGCATGCCTTCGTGTTCCCACCGAGGTCCACGTACGAACGAGAGATTTTTAAATCCGCCTGTCGTGTCTCGTTCAAGTAGCGGAGGCAGTGTCCCCAAGCCGCGCCCACGCTACCGCAGGCGGACAGGTGGCGGAAGCCTGCGCTAGTTTGCACGAAGCCCCTCCGAGGAGGCACTTGGGCGGACACAGCCTCCGCCGAGCAGATGTCGTCCGCCACGTGGATGCGCGCGACCCGGTGTGGATTGCGCAGGAGAAAGTGCGGCGGAAGCTGCTGCCGAACTGTCGAGGCCGAGGGGATGCACGACGCCACCAGGAAGCGGCTCCCGGACGGAGCTCTGCTTGACGGGCGGCCTAGACCGCCCTAGGGGCTCCGGCTGGCCACACCACCGCAAGTAGAGACTAAGCGGCGGGGGAGTTTGGTCGGGCGTCGCCGTCCTCAAGCAAGCTATTGAAAGCAACGGACCAGTCCAGCAGCTACTCGCTTTCGCGTCAACTGTGGCCCAATAAACCTGCCGGATGCAGCCGTACCGAATCGCTGCCTCGGGAACGTTCTGCTGCACCGCAACTGGCCATTTGGCAACTCAGGCCTGAATCTCGACCGCGAGAGGAACTCCAATCTGTTGCGCGACCGTTGCGTACAGGTCCTGTTCGACTTCAGGTGCCTCGATCGACACGAGGAGCGCATAGCGAGCTGCGCGCTCAAAGCGCCCATGGCTAGGACGGTTGCGCCACCACCCCATTGCCGGGAACACAGCCAATTGCCCTCTGTTGGCTAGTTGAGCTGCCGTGCCGGTCCAGCTGTCGCTGATGATTGAACCACGGGCGCGAGTGCGCTCCCCGACCGTCCAGCCCGCGTCGGTGCCGCCGGCGTTGCCTGGCAAGCCCTGTTCTTCCGCAGTCGCCTGCGCGTTGATCCGGCCACGGAACGCCTGCTCGGTTTCCAGTGGGCGCCTAACCGCAAATCGAAGTGCATGAGATTGGTAGGCGTACTTGTCGATTCCGCCCCGCTCTCCAGGATTTGGCTCGATGAAGTAGGACAAGGTGACCCGAAGCGTCACCTGTGCCTCGCCCAAGGCCTGAAGCTGTTCTACCGGCCAGGGGAGGGCATGCAGATGCATATCTCGGGTGCGGATAGCAGATCCCATCTTGTGATAGGGCTGCAGTTCGTCCTGGACGATCATGGTCAGCGAGTTGCCTGCGCTGTACAGGATCCGCTCGAGGTTCGGCACGCCGTACCCACAGTGCCTAAGTAGCTGGCGCATGTTTGCTTGGCTTCGGACCCCTTGCGGAACGTATGTGTCCAGCATTTGCTGTGACCAGCGGGCTGAATGCACCATCAGAGCACGAACCGTCTCTGGCCAGAATGTGGGGTACGCGGCCTGGATCCGCGCCGCCATTCCGGCTGCAAGCGCAGTTGCGGCACTCGTTGCCCAGCTCAGCGCAAAGAGGCGCAGGTGCGGCTCATGGCTGGTTGTGAGCAGCGACAGGCTGTCCATCTGGCTAGTAAAGCCCGTGGCGTCAATGGCCGCATTTCCTCCCTCCATGACGATGTCCGGCTTGAAGGGCCAGCTTGCTTGCCACGTTGCGGACGTTGTCGTGTAAGGGCTCAGTCCGCCGGCACTCGCAATTGGGCTGTACTGATGTCCATAAGGTTCGGAGATGGTGGTGAGCTCTGAATACGCTCCAACGGTCAGCGCGTTCCACGCTTGCCCGGGATCGTGAATCAGATTCGTCGAAAGGCTGGCTGGGTAGTCTCCCCAGGCGTTGGAATCCTGGGTATTGCCGGCACAGAGCACGAACAGCCTTGGCGCCTCGCCTTGGCCTTCGTAGTCGCACGCCAGCCGGTCGATCTCTGCGGACCAAGACGAGGGGCGCCCACGGTCACGTCCATCGGTGGATGACACGGCCATCGCAAAGACGCGTCGACGGTCTGATGCGGTGATCTCGACGCGTGCGACAGCTTCCGCAGTGATTGCTCCGTGCGATTTCCCCTCGTTGTCACCGGGACCTCGCAGAACCTTGACGGATTCGAGTCGGTGGGGCACGGTTACGGCGCCTTCATCTGCGAGCGCGGGTGTCAGGTCGCCCAATAGTGCCAAACCGGCCAACTCCGTGCCGTGACCGTTTTCGTCGTCGAGTCCCCATGCGGGCTCCACGCTATGACGGTCGGCGTTGTCGACCAGGCCCGCGAACAATGGATGCCCATGGTTAACGCCGGTGTCTAGTAGCGTCACGTATGAGTTTCCGGCGTGCTGCGGGGACAGCCGCTCTTGGAGACTCTCGCCCCACTCTGCCTGTTCGTTCAGCGGCAATGCGGCAAAGAACTCCGCTGTAGTCTTGGCCCGCCGCAGCTCGGCGATCATGTTGAGGACCAGCGCCGACTGCAACAACCGCCCCTTGCTGCCGTGCATCTGGACCACCGAGCGCTCAGGAAAGTGAAGCACCCGGTCGGCCACTAGCAATCCCGCAAGCTCGCACACCTTGCGGAAGTCCGCAATCACCTGGAGGCGGGTCTCGCCTCCAGGTAGCCATGCCTCCCACCAAATCGCCTGCGCGTCGTTGGCAGGCAGCGCCTCGGCGGCGTCGGTCCACAGGGAATCGAACGTGGCAACGCGTACCTGTCTGATCGCATCAATCAGCCGGCGGTTGTCCAGGGGTGCGCCATTGACGTTCGTGCGGTGTTCCGCGTACGCGGTGATCAGGTTCTCGAAATGAACGAGCTTGCCGTCAGGAACAAACACTGTCGCGAGCACTTGATCGCCATGCTCACGCACGTTCATCAGCTCGATGCCCTGCCTATCGCGTGCCAGGCTCTCGGCTGCAAGTTCGACACCCTGCTGGCTCTCGAACTCGATTTGGATGCCGATTGCAGTTTGTACGTCCGCCGCCTGCTGGTCTGCGATGCGTTGCTGTTGAACGGCTGCTACCTGGGCGAACTGCGCACGGAGGTTCTGTGAATGCTGCTCACGCGCTTGTTCAGGCACTTCGGGTCTATCGCCTCCGCCGGCGCCCTTTGCGGTGTATCCCTCAGTCGATCGCGTGTCGTTGGGAAGGAGGTGCGGGCGCCGCTGCTGATCCTGGGTGGTCATGCAGGAGGATCAGTCCCTAGTCCCAGCGGTCCGCCGGCGCACTGCCTGCCGTTGGTGCAGAAGGCTGTGCAAGTCTTCGGCAGCGATGGTGTCTTGGTCGTGCATGACAGCGTCCTTCACCGCGTCATCGATTGCGCGTGCGATCTCGGCATGGCTCAAACCAGTGGCATCCTTCGCAAGCTCGGCCAAGTCCTTCTTCGACTTGATGTATCCGGAAAGGCGCATACGGAGCAGCGCCTGAATCTCTGGGGCCGACGGCACGTGGTACTCGATGACATCGTCGAATCGCCGAAACAAAGCTTCGTCGAGGATGCCGGGATGATTCGTGGCGGCCACAATCATGCTATTCGAGTCGTCCTGCTCGATCATCAGCAAAAAGCTGTTCAGGATTCGCCGGACCTCGCCCACATCGTTGGCCATTCCACGTTGACTGCCGATCGCGTCGAACTCGTCGAAGAAGTACACCCCGCGGGTGGACGAGACGGCATCGAAGACTTGCCGCAGCTTCGCCGCCGTTTCACCCATGAACTTCGTGATGAGCGCATCCAAGCGCACCACGAACAGCGGGATGCCGAGTTCTCCGGCGAGGGCCGAGGCTGTCATCGTCTTTCCGGTGCCCGAGGGCCCCACCAGCAGCAGCTTTCGGCGGGGGTGCAGCCCGTGAGAGCGGAGCTTGGACAGGTGCCTCTGCTCCTTGAGCACACGTTGAAGGCTCCGTAGCAACGGCTCCGCTAGGACCATGTCGCCAAGCCGTCTCGACGGATAGGACACATTGAGCAACCCGGCCAGCTCACCCTTTGGACGGGCAATGGGGACAGGGCCCTCTGCGCCGACGGACCGGCGCCCCTTCGCAGCGTCGATCAGTTCACGGAGCTCCTCCGCCAGCCGACCATGCCCTTGCTTGGCTTCATGAGCGGCCATCTGCATGGCCACAGAGTAGAACTGGCGATCATCCCCCTCTGCGTGCGAGCGCAGCAAAGCCTTGAGCTGATCGCTGGTTGCCATGATGAGTTCGATTGTCTCTCAAAACCGTCGAGTCAATGTGGGCAGTTGATCAACCGACCCACTTCTGTGGCCTGCGACGTTCGAATACTGACAGAGCTTCCTGCAGTATTGGGCGCGGTGAAACGCCGGAAAGCGTCGGACATCAACGCACTCTAGGCGCAGGCGAAGTGACAAGCCCGGCCAGAGCGCCCCGTTTCGCAGCGCGCAGGGCCCGTCAGCAGGCAAGCGGGAGTCAAGGCACGGGCTTTGGAAGGGCGTAGTGGCGTCGTACTCGGATCGGCGTCAAGTCTTAGCCTGCAATTTCTAGAGTCGTCCAGACTGATGACGGCTTCTCCTATGTAGCGTGTTTACAGGTGAAAGCTGGTGACGTAACGGGGATGCCGCATGGGCGACGGCGGGTCCCACGGCTCATCCGTGGTCTGGAGACGCACCATGGAGAAGCTTTTCGCCATAACGAGCGTGCGGACGCGGATACTTGCTCGATTGACGTGAAGCCCGTCGGTCTAGGGTAATTGAATGAAGCCAATCAACGCGCCGAGGCATCGTGGCTGGTGACCAGCGCGTCGGCGACCCTGAGCCAGGGTTGGGACAGCAATGACTCTCCACCTGGTTCTAACGAATCGAGATGGCACCGTACACGTGGGCGATCGGAAGCTCACCACCAGTGGCGGCCGGCAATTCGACGATGCTTCAAATAAGATCGTCATATTCCGCGCTCGGGACGCGATGGTGAGTATCGGGTTCACTGGGATCGCTTATCTCAACGGGGTGCCTACCGATGAGTGGATCGCCCGGCGGCTCGTCCCAGAGGCCTACTCAGATGGCACGTCGGCGAGTGCCGTGGGAAGCATCAACACCGGGTCGGGGTCAGCGCCGGTTGTCACGTTTCTTCTCGGTCCCAGGAAAGGGGTGCAGTCGTACTGGCCAAACTTGCCTTTGGCTTTGATACGCCTGCAATCGGCCCTCAATGAATGGATGCAGTCAGCGCGTCGGGAGGATCGAGAACAACCACTGACCGTTATCGCGACCGGCGTGCGTCTTGTCTGGGAGAGTCGCCGCAAGGCGAAGATGCACCCATGTGCTGCGCAAGTTTCTAAAGACTTCGGAGATCCGCATTTCACGTTCGAGTGGGCTCGTCCTCGCGAGTTTTACTCTGGGGGCGGGCAAGGCTTTAAGCTCTTCTCGTATCCGGCCGGGGTCTTCGGTAGAGAAGACCGCGCAGCGTTGATGAATCGGCTAAGAGCATCACAACGACCAGGAGAACCTATGAACTGCGACGTCGTCGAGCGTGTGTTTGTCGACACAATCCACGATGTAGCGCAGCGCACGCCTTACGTCGGCGATGCGTGTGTGAGCGTGGCGCGGTTGGGTATCGAGCTGCGCACGCGCTATTTTGAGCGCGACCAGGTGACAGGTGGGCTCGAACAGCCGATGAACCGAGGGTTCACCCCTGTGATGCTGATGCCAAATCTTCGCAAGCCTGCTGGGGAGACTACTGGAGGATGGAGGCTTCCGACGGGCCTCGGCTCTGAGTTGCGCGAAGACGTACTGAGTGAGAACGGGCGGAAAATGAGTGAACTCACTCTCCGCGCACAGCCTCGCAAGACTTGGCCCTGAAGGATGCTAGTGGGCCGGCGCCTTTCGGCTCCCATGTGACTGCGGAGTTCCTGCTATGCCTTGTCCCAATCCCGAGTGCTTCAATCTCGACAGCACGGGAAGGTGTTCCTATCGGACCGCTAGTCATGGCACGTTCGGCGTGAGCAGGTAACTCGTCACTGCTTGAGACGCCAGGAAGCCGTTGGTGAGGGAGTCATGATCGGGGGAGTTGTCCCAGACGAGACGTTGCCTGATTGATGGGGAACCTCGGGACTGCGGGCAGCGGCCTTCGGCCGGGCGGTTCGCCCGATGCGGTCGAGGGAGGAGACCGGGGCCTTAGGCGACGCCCGGCAGACCTGCCGGATAGGAGATGCCGGCCCCGCAGAAGAAGACCACGCGATCCTCCTCCTGCGCCTGCAGCAGCGCATCGGGAATGTCAGGACCGTTGGGAATGAACTGCACTACGCGCCCCTGCGCTCTTCGTTGAACTCGGCGCCACTACTCATTCATGGCGTCTACGATGATGCCAGAGCTAGCTGGGCGCCTGCCAAGTATCGGCGTTGCCCGCGCTGCTGGCCTCCTGTGAAGAGACCGGCGGACTTGGCGGCGGACTAGCCGCGACGCGGTCCGTGGCCAGCGCTTCTAGTCCCGATTGGCAGAGACTAAGTCCGCCAAACTGACCCTCGGATTGCGAGTCCGCGGGTCGGACGTCCGCTTCCGGCCAGGAGCGGACGTCGTCGCGGCAATTGGATTAGGCCCGGCTTCTGATTGACCACCTGAGGCTCAGGTCGACCGTGTGAACCCGTCCGGACTCCAGCCTTCGCTGCCCACGCCGTGGTGCACGAAGAACAACCCCTGCGGGTCGTACCGGTTCTTCACTGCGAGCAGGCGCTCGTAGTTGGTACCCCAGAACGACTGCTGCCACCCGGGCTCGAAGTAGTTGCTCTCGGAGACATAGGAGCCCGATTGGGGCGCGACCTTGCGCAGTTCGCCCATCGCGGCGGCAACCTGTCCGGTCTCGCGGCGGGCCAGCTCGACGTCGGGCGCGTGCCCAGCGACTCCAGGATAGGCCGGCTGCTCGCCGGCGCCGCAGATCACCAGAGCGAAGGCATCCAGCACCGCCGGATTCATGGCCGTGTCGCGTGCCGCCGCCAGCACCTCGTAGGGTGCACCGGCCAATCCCTTGTTGAAGTGCAGCGACACGCCCCAGTGGCGCGTAGCCGCGAACAGGGCGTCGCACAGCGCCGGGCGTCGGGCGTCCTGCAGCAGCGCTGCGGGCAACCACGCCGATTGGTAGCCATGCAGAAACTGGCCAGCCTGGCCCTGGTCGCCCGGCCAGAACACGTTGCCTTCGGCAGCGCCTTCGCGGTCGTCGCGGCGGATGAACCCCAGTGCCCGCTTCATCAGCGTCGGCGCCCAGAACGTGCGGGCCGACGTCGACACGATCTTCAGCGGTGCAAAGTCGACCGAGAAGTCCTGCGGAGCGCGCGCCAATGCATCGAGAAAAGGTTGCCACGTGTCCACGGCCTGTGCGCGTCGCAGTCCCTGGAACACCATCGAGACACTCATCACATTGTCGGCGAGCAGGCGGACCTGTTCTCCCCAATGCGGGTTCATCAGCGAGCGCGCATAGAAATCAAGGACGAGGCCGATCAGGCGCCGAAACGCCTCCGGGGATGAGGCGCGCACCTTGAAATTGACCGCGCCGAAGGTCTCGGGCAGCTCGCGCACGCGCAGCGTCAGGCGCGTGACCACGCCCAGGCTGCCGCCGCCACCGCCCTTGAGACCCCAGAACAGGTCAGGGTGGGTGCACGCGTTGGCAATGCGGGTCACGCCATCGGCTGTGACGAGCTCCGCCTCCAGCAAGCCCGCCGCTGCCAGGCCAAATGCCTTGGAGAAGCTGCCGAAGCCCCCGCTTTGCACCAGGCCGGCGACACCGACTGTCATGCAGCCGCCGCCCTGCACATAGCCGCCGCCGCGCGTGGTGACGGCGTCGTATGCATGCGCCCACAGTGCACCCGCACCCAGGCTGACGGCGCGCACCGGCGCCACCTTGCCTGCGCAGCCCTGCGGCACAAAGGCGTCGTGCAGCGTGGTGTCGCGCATCGAGCGCGTCCACACCAGCAGCGAATCGGGGGCGTTGGAGGTGCCCTGGTAGCTGTGCCCGCCGCCCTTGACCACCAGCCGCAAACGGTGCTCGCGCGCGAAGTCGACGGCGGCGGCCACGTCGGCCGTGGAACGCGCCATCACCGCGTACGCGCTGGGCGCGGAGGTCCAGGCGTCAACCCAGCCGAGCGTCTGTGTCAGCGCCACCTCGTCGCCCAGGAAGTACGGGTTCTTCACCTGCCGGAACAGGGCTGCGCAAGCGGCGCCGGTCGGCGCGGCCACGCAATCAGGCCAGGGCGATCTGACCTTCACCAGGGTCCCGGCAAGTCGTGTCCCCAGTAGCTGCCACGTGCTGTCGCTGGGCCAGCCGGCATCGCCGGGGCGAACGCGGGTGAACACCGGCGCATCGGTGCGCGCGGCGCCCAGCATCGGCGTCGTGACCCAGATGGCTAAAGGTGCCGCTGTCGCTTGCAGGAACCGTCGGCGTCCCGCCGGCGTGCTCGAGCGCGCTAGGGCCGATCGCTTGTCAGCGTGCATGGGAATCGATAACGCGGCCTAGCCACGACACCATGTTGCGCGGGTACTGGGCTGCGTAGCGCCCGGTCGCCATGGAGTTGTTGGCCGCGGCGCCTGGGCCCTGCACCAGTTGGTGGCCGGCCCCTTCCAGCAGTTCGACCTTCGCGGCTGTGTTGCCGGACTCGCGGAAGTAGGCGCGGTAGAGCGCGGCGCTCCGCGGGCCTTCGACGTCGATGTCCATGTCGCCCAGCATCACCAGGACCGGGCAAGCGATTTTCTTCAGGTCTTCGCGAGGGTCGAAGAACAGCTGGTGCCGGAATCCCTCCTTCACGGCAGCGGGAAGCGGAAAGGCTTGCACCGGCGGCAGCTGTGTGTACCGTAGCCACGGCTCACCCTGGACGTCGGCGAGCTTCTTGCGGGCCGCGGCCCAGTCGGCCTCGGCGTCGGTGTGAAGGGCCGCGAACAGGCTTCGCATGACGTCCGTGGCCCGGCCGGCGGCCACCGCACCGGCGTTGCGCTCGACCGCGGTGCGGGTCTCGAAGATCACGTTGTCTTCCACGCTCTGGCTGTCTCCGCTCTTGATCACGACGAACGCCGCGTCCTTGAAGCGTGCGGCCGCCGCAGGCGCGGCCCAGCCCCCGTTGCTGAATCCGAAGAAACCAACTTGCGCGATCTTCGCTTCGGACTGCAGCAGTTGCGCGGCCTGCACCATATCGGCGGCAATCCGCTCGATGCCGTCGCTGCGCCAGTTGCCCTCGGACGCGCCGGTGCCGCGCTGGTCGAACGACAAGACGGCCAGTCCAGCCTCGGCAAGCTGTGGAATGAGGACGCCCATCTGGCGAGTCTCGTCGTCGGCCCCGTGGGCGAGCACGACGCCTGCGCGCGGTGCGAAGCCGTGCGCGGTCCAGATCGAGCCGGCGATCGAGCGGCCATCCGACGCCCGGAAGGTCGTCGGCCGTTCGTCCAGCTTGACGGACAGTCGTGCAGTCGCTTTCGCGGAGCAGTCCGAGTACTCGACCCGATCGTCATCGACGACGACGAAGCGATGGGCACACGGGTCCGTGTCCGCGAATCGGGACGGCGCTTCCTTGCGGGCCCGGCCGACCAATCCGTCGCTGAAGGTGAACTGCAGGGTCGCGCCATTTTCGTCGACCAGGGGCGCCAGGTAGAGCCGCCGTCCATCCTCGAACGTATAGATCCCGCTCGGACCGGCGGTGTGGTCGACGTCCACCTTCGCTCCGGCGGCAGCGGTAAGCGTGACCACGGCCAGTGCCCACAAGACCAGACTGTTCTTCAAATTCCTCTCCTTGTTGTTGTGTCACCAAACCTACATCGTCGCCGGCAGGGGCGCCCGCCTTCAGCCAACGAAGGCGCGCGCCTCGGCCGCCAACTGTCGCCAATGGCCGCGCCCGGCCTTCACGACGAGCCATTGCTTCATCGCGCGGCCGTGCCCCGTGTCGAACGCACCTCCCATTCCGTTGCCAATCAGCTCGAGCACTCGCGCTGCCGGGAGCTTGACCACGAACTCTCCCTTCGATGACAGCAGGGCAAAGATCCGGCCCTTCACCTTGAGCGTGTTCCGGTCTCCGAATCTGCTTCCGGAGCCGGGCGCGCTGACGTCCTGGTCGCCGGCAAAGGCGTCGACGACGTCTTGGAACGCCGCGGTCGTCTCCGGTGCCACCATCTTTCCTTCAGCCATCGTTCGTCCTCCGTTCTGAATTCACTGACCGCAGCTGCCTCGCACGGGCGGCACGCCGGCTCGTCGTTCCCGGTCGCTCGCAATCAGGTGCCAGCTCGCCCCGTCCGTCGAGAACTCCTTGCGGAAGTCGATGCAATCCGGCCCCCGCCAGGCGTTGAGGATCCGGAAGTAGGTCCGCGTGCCGTCACTGTCCACCACTTCCCAGGGGAATGTCAGCGTCTCCCCTTGCGCGGTCAGAGGTCCTGATTGGAGGACCTTTCCGTCAAGACCGAGCAGGACGCTGGAATGCCTGCCGCCGGCTTGCGCGAACGAATAGACCGTCAGCGTCGGCGGTGCATCGTTGAACCGCTGCCGGCACGTGTAGAACTCGCGCACCGGCGTGCACCAGTTGTCGATCGTCCATCGTTGTGTCCCTGCCTTGCTCCACGCGGAATCAACCGACTGGATGTCGGCCTCCCAGGTGCCTTGGTAGCGGGCAACCAGTTCGCGGGCGTGGTCGGCGTCCGCCGCGGCGGCAGTCGCCACGGCGCAAGCGAGCGCTATCGCAGGAATGGACGGTATGCGCCAAGTGGTTGCTGCCGAGGCTGGATCGGCGTGCCGATGAAGGTTCATGACGCTCCCGTGGTCGTCGTTCGGCCGCACTTGAGCTTCCCCGCCCGCTGCAGCAGGAAGTCGCGCACGGCCGGGTCCTGTTCGAGACCTATAGCGCGCTGGTAGGCCTGCATTGCCTCGCGCGCCTCGCCGCAGCGTGCCAGGAGATCGGCACGCGCCGCCCAATAGGGCTGGTAGTCGCCCAGTCGCTTGTCGCCCGCGACCTCCTCGAGCGCCCGCAATCCTGTCCGCGCGTCGGTCGCGTTCGCCAGCGCAACGGCGCGATTGATGGCGGTGACCGGCGACTGCGTCATGCCCAGCAAGCCGTCATATAGCCGGACGATGCCGGCCCAATCGGTGGGATGCCCCCGGCGCCGGGCGGCATGTGCCGACTGGATGGCCGCCTCCAGTTGGTAGCGGCCCGGACGCCCCGCTGTGCTGGCTTGGCGCAGCAGCGCTTCGGCCTCGTCGATCATGGCGTCGTCCCAACTCGCCATGCTCTGCTCGGCCAGTTGCACGTAGCGGCCGCCAGCATCCCGGCGGGCATGCCGGCGCGCGTGCGTGTGCAGCAGCAGGGACAGCAGGCCCAGCGCCTCCGGTTCCGCAGGGAGCAGGGCGACGGTCAGGCGCGCGAGCCAGAGCGCCTCGTCGGACAAGTTGCGTCTGTGCGGGTCCGTCCCGCCGGCGTCGATCCATCCTTCCGTGTAGGCGGCGTAGATGGCCGCGAGCACGGCATCCAGCCGGTCGGGCATTTCGCGAGGTGCAGGTTCCTCCAAGGGGATGCCCGCGTGCCGGATCTTGGCCTTCGCGCGCACGAGCCGCTGCGACATCGCCGCAGGCGCGACCAGGAAGGCGGACCCGATCGCCGCCGCGTCGAACCCGAGGACGACTTGCAGCATCAGCGGCGCGCGCACCGCGGGATCGATGCCCGGATGCGCGCATGCGAAGAGCAGCCCGAGCCGCCGGTCAGGCAGCCACCCTTCCTCCGATTCGTCGATGTCCGAGAGGATCGAGAGCTGCGCAGCCGCTGCCTCGTCGTGCAAACGCATGCGCACCGCATCGACCATGCGCCGGCGGGCGACGGTCAGGAGCCATCCTTCCGGCGCATGCGGCACGCCGCGCGCGGGCCACTCAGCCAGCGCGCTGGCGAAGGCTTCGGCCAGCGCGTCTTCGGCGCCGGCGACGTCTCGCGTGCGCGCCGCCAGGATAGCCACCAGCTTGCCGTAGCTGCGCCGTGCCACCTGCTCGGCGGCAACCGCGGCTTCTTGCGCTGTCAGGCCTCGCCCCTCCGCCAGACCGGACGCACTTCCATCGCGCCGTGGCTTGCCGCCGGGCAGCGCGCCGCCCACGTCAATGCGACGTCCAGGTCCGGCACGTCGATGAGGAAGTATCCACCGAGCTCCTCGCGCGTTTCGGCGAACGGACCGTTGTGAACTTCGGTCTTGCCTTCGCGCAGGCGCACGGTGGTAGCGCTGGACGCCGGTCGCAGGCGGTTCGAGCCGCGCAGCACCTGCGCCTTGCCGAGTGCCTCCGTGTACGCCATGTAGGCGGCGAAAGTCTGGTCCCGCTCCGCAGCGGACAGGGCGGCGATCGTCGCCGGGTTCGTGTGGATCAACAGCAGATATTCCAAGACATGCTCCTTTGAAATCGATGGGGCACGGCGCGCCATCTCTCCAATGTCGCGCGGGCAGTTTCCATTTCGACATCCCCTGTCCGGAACCATCGGCTTGCGTTTGACAAGGTGCCTGGACGGAGGCGATGATAGGGTAACCATATGGTTACGCAAGCAGGTCTCAGGTCATCCGATGAACGCGACGTTTTCAAGGCGATCGCGGATCCGACCCGCCGCGCGTTGCTCGACCAGTTGCGCTCAGGTCCGCGCTCGGTCACGGCGCTGGCATCTTCGTTTCCCCACAGCCGGCCGGCGATCTCCAAGCATCTGAAGGTGCTCAGCACGGCCGGGCTGCTCACCGAGCGCATGGTCGGACGCGAACACATCTTCGAGTTGCACCCGACCGCATTGCGCGAGGTCGACGGTTGGCTCGACCAATACCGCGTGTTCTGGGGCGCAAGCCTTTCCAATCTCAAACGTCACCTGGAGAAGAAATGAAGTCGAAGCAACAGGCTCGCGCATTGGCGGACGTGTCCACGGGCATCATCCTTGCCGAAGTGGAGATTGCCGCTCCGCCGGAACGTGTATTTACCGCTCTGACCAGCCAGGAAGTAACGGCTTGGTGGGGTGACGCCGGCACTTACAGAACCACCGACTGGATTGCCGATTTGCGCGTGGGCGGCCGATGGAAGGCAAGCGGTGTCGGTGCGGACGGCCGCGCGTTCGCCGTCGAAGGCGAGTACCTGGTCATCGAGCCACCTCGCAGGATCGTGCAGACCTGGCGTCCCGACTGGGTCGGCGGTCAACCCACCACACTGACCTATTCGTTGGCGCCGGCCGAGACCGGCACATTGCTGACCGTGAGGCACGAAGGATTCAATGGTGACCAGGCCGAATCCTGCCGGTCGCATGCGGGCGGCTGGGAGAAGGTCCTCGGGTGGTTGCAGGCCTGGCTGTCCGCGGCTCCGGCGCCGGCACCAGAGTTAAGGCGCTACCTGCTGCGCCTGGTGCCGCCCCGAAAGAACTTCGCCAGCGACGCGACGGCCCGGGAACGCGAAGTCATGGCGCGGCACGCCGCCTATTGGGGCGAACACCTGCGTGCCGGTCGGGTGGTGATGTTCGGCCCGGTCCTCGATCCTGCGGGCCCATGGGGAATGGCGGCGCTGGAGGTCAAGGACGAGAACGAGCTGAATGCACTCAAGGATGCCGACCCCGCCCTGGCGGGCATCCCTGGGATGCGTTGGGAAGTGCTTCCGTTCTTGCGCGCCGTCGTGCGGCCCTTCGCTTCATGACCGCAGCCCGACTATTCAAGGCCGTAGCGGCCCTGTATGTGATCTTCGCACTCGGGCACACGGCAGGATTCCTGCTCTTCGTTGCGCCGACAGCTCAGGCCCGAGCAGCCTTCGAGGCCATGCGCGTCGCCACCTTCCAGGTCGGCCCGCAGACATTTAGCTACGCCGGCTTCTATCGGGGCTTCGGGCTAACCGTCACTTTCCTGTTGCTCCTGTGCGCCGCGCTTGCATGGATCCTGGCGGGGATCGTAGACCGCGGTGAGAGTTCGGCCAAGCCCCTTACCTGGAGCCTGGCGCTGGTCCAGTGCGCCGTTCTCGTCACGAGTCTGACCTATTTCGGCCTGCCGCCGATCGTCCTCTCGGTCGCCATCCTCCTGCTCATCGCGGCCGCTGGAACTCGCATCTCTGGGCACGATCTGGAGGACGCCCGGCGCAAAACAGGACCTCAGAGTTCCCAGTCCCAGTAGTCGAGGCCGGTGCCGCGCCGTTCGATGACTTCGAACGGCGCCGTCGTTTCGAGGCTGCCCTCTGCAAGAAACTTCCTTGAGTCTGGATATTCGCAAATCTTGGGCGTTTCCATCGTACTGATGGACAAGTACTTCAACGGCACATCTGAGGAGTTGATGATTTGGTGCGGGTACTCGGGCCCAGGCGGGATGAAGACGACGTCACCAGATTTCAGGGGAAGCATTTCACCAGCCACGCGCAGCGAGCCGCGACCTTCCAGGACTACGAACATCTGCTCCTGCGCGTGGTGAAGGTGGTACGGATACCCGCGCTTGCCCGGGTCAAGAATGTTCACCGACGCACCGAGCTTGGCGCAGCCGTGCCCAGCGCCACCCGAGCCCGGACCCCAGTGTAGTTAGGCTCCCTCGAGAACCGGGTCAGCACTGTCTCATCGATATTTCGGATGAGAGCGGCGGCCAAGGTGGTTGCACCATTAGTCATCAGACAGAGGTTCAGGCGAGCCGTTGTTCACACGCGATTGGAGTTCCCGTTCGCGGCGCTGCTCAAGATTCTAGATCTCCGACAGGAATACGTGCAGGCGCGCGAGAGCCGCTGGTAGACCGCACGCGCCGACCACCACGCATGCCGCGTGGACACGTGACTGCGATCAGTCAGCACTTTTTTTTCGCACTTGACAGGCAAGTATTTGCTTGCCTATCATTTATGCAAGTCAAGACTTGCCTATTGGTGCTGCGTGGCGAAACCCCCTCCCGACGACGATCTTCTGTTCAAGGCATTGGCCGATCCCAGCCGTCGCAAGCTGCTGGACCAGCTTCATGCAGTTGACGGCCAGTCGCTTGGCCAGTTGTGCGAACACCTGCACATGAGCCGGCAAGGCGTAACGCAGCACCTCGAAATGCTGGAGGCGGCCAACCTCGTCGCCACCATGCGCAGCGGTCGCGAAAAGCTGCACTTTCTCAACCCGGTGCCCCTGCAGGAGATTTACGAACGCTGGATCGCCAAATTCGAGAAACCGCGCCTGAAAGCGCTCTCACATCTGAAACGCAAACTGGAGAAAAGCAATGACTAGGTCGACCTTCGTCTATGTAACGTACATCCGCACTACATCCGAGCGCCTCTGGTCCGCATTGACGGAAGACGCTGAATTCATGAAGCAGTACTGGTTTGGCGTCCGTTGCGAAAGCTCCTGGAAGCCGGGCTCGCCCTGGCGAATGCTCTACCCGGACGGACGCGTGATCGACTCCGGCGAGATCGTTGAGGCCGATCCGCCGCGGCGACTGGTGATCCGCTGGCAGAACCAGATGAACCCCGAGTTCAAGGCGGAAGGAAACTCCTTCTGCACCATGGAACTACAACCCGTGGACAAGGCGGTGAAGTTGTCCATTACACATTCGATCGAGCGCGAGGCGTCCAAGCTCATCGGAGCAACCGCGTTCTTCTGGCCGCAGATCCTGTGCAACCTGAAGTCCCTTGTGGAGACCGGCTCCGTCGTGCTGACCGAGCCCTTCGCGGACAACTGAATCAAAAGCTGGAGAAATCCCATGGCCAAATCGACCTTTGTCTACGCCACCTACATCCGCACCACGCCGCAGAAGTTGTGGTCGGCACTGACCGCGCCGGAGTTCATGAAGAAGTACTGGTTCGGAATGCACTGCGAAAGCGACTACACCCCGGGGTCCTCGTGGAAGCTGGTGAACGACCGCGGCGAGGTGTGGGATGCCGGCGAGATCGTCGAAGCGGACCCGCCCCGGCGACTGGTGATCCGCTGGGAACACCAGATGCGTCCTGAACTGAAGGCCGAAGGGGCATCGCTGTGCACCATGGAGCTGGTTCCCGCCGGGCAGGCGGTGAGGCTCACGATCACCCACAGTGTCGAGCGCGAGGGATCGAAGCTGGTCGAAGCCGTGTCAGGGGGCTGTCCGAAGATCCTGTCCAACCTGAAGTCACTGCTGGAGACAGGCACCGTCGCCTTCGAAGAACCGTCCCGGAACACGCAATGACCATCGCCCGCAAGTTCTTCGCCGTGCTGGTGGCGTTGCTGATTGCAACGAGCCCCGCGGCACAATCGGCGCCACATGAACTGCCCGTCAGCATCGTCCTCGTGCACGGGGTTCTCATCGACGGATCTAGCTGGCGCGGCGTGTACGACGTGCTCACTAGGCGCGGCTTCCGCGTCTCCGTGGTGCAGCAACCGCTCACGGGCTTCAACGACGACGTGGCCGCCACGAAGCGCGTAATCGACCAGCAGGACGGTCCGGTCGTTCTCGTCGGTCATAGCTATGGCGGCGCAATCATCACGGTGGCGGGGACCGACCCCAAGGTGAAGGCGCTTGTCTATGTAGCGGGGCTGCAGCCCGACGTGGGCGAGACTGCCGGGGAGGTCGCCCCACCAAAACCTCCTGCAGACAAGCACCTGGTCCCGAGCAAGGATGGCTTCGTTTTCGTCGACCCAGCGCACTTCGCTCAGGACGTTGCGGCCGACCTGCCCAAAGCGCGAACCGACTTCATGGCGCACGCGCAGATGCCGGTGGCCGCCTCGGCGTTCGCGGTGAAGATGCCGGCCGCCGCATGGCACGACAAGCCTAGCTACGCCGTGATCGCCACGCAGGACCACGCGCTGGACATCGAGCGTGCGAAATGGATGGCGCATCGCGCCGGCTCGAAGGTCACGTTCGTCAACGCGAGCCACGCCGTGCTCGTCTCGCAGCCGCGCGCAGTCGCCAAAGTCATTGAAACTGCGGCGCTTTCCGTCCCGTAGTTTCCTCCGGACAGCGCACCGCCAGGCCTGCCCGGTGAGGACAGACCTCTCAGCGCGAACTCTGGTGGATGACGCAACCGAACCTATCGACCATCTGGCTTGGCTACTTGACGGCGCAGTGACCCGACGCCAGGGAATCGGCGCGCGCGAAACCGGCCGCTGAACGCACGGAGTCAACGCCGCCATTGTCTCCGGCAGCTTGCCCTGCGCCGCACTTACGCCCAACCCGAGCGCAATTGACTTCCCGTCAAGCAGGAGGTCCGCTTGTGGCCGGGAGCAGCCCTATCACCCTGAATCGGACCATATGACCGATCAGCACCTCCGGAGCACTATCTCGCCCGTTCTCGGGTTCGTGAGCGTCACGTTCTCCAATGCCTTGATGCGCCATCCGTCGCCACGACGGGTCAGCACGGCCAGGACGAGTGTGTCCACGTCGTGCGGACCCGCTGGATGGGCGGGTCCTGCGTGCAGCCGACTCCAGAAGTGCACGATGGACACTCCCTCACTGGGCGCGACGCAGTCAATCAACTCATTACGCAGCGTTGAGTCGATGTAGATGGTCTGGTGTATCGGGGCGTGCAGCGCGACGATCTCCGCTACGCCTTTGACGTAGTGGCCGAACCGGTTGACGAACGTCGCGTCGGCCTCGAACAGAGCGCCTAGCTGCGACATGTCGTGCGCATTCCAGGCGGCCTCGAACGCTTTGGGAGCATGTTCCGGTCTCTGCACGTCGGTCTCCTGCTGTGAGCGCATTGTGCTGATCAACGGGCCGGTGAGGCGCCAACGGCCATTCCCGGCCAGGAGCCGACGCTTCGAGGACGTTCTATCGCTTCACTGCACGTGTCGCGAGAAACGTAGGCATGAACCGGTCTACCAGGAAGCGCGGGTGCGGCTGCTCGTCCTCGTAGAAGCCGTCGATATAGAAACCGGCAGCCACCTGCCCTCCGATCAGATCGGCGAGCGAGTGGCCGAAGACCACCGCCTCGCCAGACTCCTGCTTTTTTTGGACGATGTCAGGCGGGAGATCCTTCAGATCGGAGTACGGCAACTTGTAGATGGGCCGGAGCAGCCCCTTCTCGGCATAGACCGGGTCACGGTCAGCGATGAAGACGACGGGGTTATAGAAACTCGCGAGAAGCTTGCCGCCCGACCTCAGCACCCGATGGCACTCGCCCCAGACCGGGCGCACGTCCGGCACGTAGAGGTTGGAGATGGGATGGAACACGAGATCAAACTGGGCGTCGTCAAACACCCCGAGATCGCGCATGTCGCCCTGCACGGTCGTGAGTTCTAGGCCGTCGCGCGCGGCGACCTGCCGATCCTGTCGCAGCTGTTCGTTAGAAAGGTCGAACACTGTGACTTGCGCGCCCGCCGCGGCCAGGACGGGGGCTTGCTGGCCACCCGCCGACGCAAGGCACAGAATGCGCTGGCCACGAACATCACCCAACCAATCGCAAGGGACCGGACGTGGAGTGAGGTGCACGCGCCAGTCTCCACTGCGAGCTGCGGCGATCACTTCCCTGCTGACCGGTCGTGACCATTCGCGCTGCTCGGCAGCCTGGCGGTCCCATGCAGCGCGATTGTGGGAAAGGACATCAATGGCTTCGCGACTCATTCAGTTGTTTGACCTGTTCAGGTGTTCCGGGAGGCGCGCAGCATACCGGATGGGTGTGCCGATCTGATGCAGGCGGGAAATCGCGGTCGGGTGAGGGCTGCTCGTGGCCGAAACCAGACCTGGCGGCTCACAAGCGCTTCTCTGCGCGCATCAGGGCATCTTCCATCAGATCCGTTCCCGTCAGGCTGCTCGCCCGGCTGCACCACGAAACGAAACGCCGCGAATGATGGCTGCCGGTGGCCCGACTCTACAAGTGACCACACTCTAGCTAGACCGTACCTGCGCCGCTTGCGCTGGATCCCTTCTTATCTATGTACCGGGTTCCTGAGCTACTTGCATCTACCATGAACTTGCTGCTCAGCTAACGAATCGATCTCGGCTTCCTTAGGCAGTCACAGGTTCGCCCTATGGACTTGGGCGCGGCGCGCGACTCAAATCGAACTCGCTCCCGCTTGCAGGCCCCGCTTTGATCAAGCCAGTGTTGTTCGCATTCGCATTCGCCCCAAGTTTCGCGGGCGCGGCGCAGGTCGACGACTTTTGTTATGCCGTCGCGCGCGATGTGGAGACCATCGAGGCTAGGTTCCAAAGTATGTGCGCGCCCTCAAACGCGGACAAGCCAATAAAGTCCGCGCTCCTTATCGCCCAGCAGCCGATCTTCGACGACGACGATAGCAGAAAGGTCTACTTGATTGCCGCGTGCGCGGCGATCGGCCGCGAGCTGAGTAGACGACCTAAGTTGCGCATGAGTGACATCTGGTTGTCCGACGCGCAGCACGTCAAGATCCGAACCGCGTACGTGCTGCCCGCCCAACAGTGCCGCTTCCTTCAAGCGAAGGTGCACGCGGGATCTATGTCGCTGGAGCAGATGTACGAGCAGATCCGGGCGAATCTCGTTGAGCGGAATGTTTCCAGTGGCTCGAAGTAAAAGCAGAGGAGAGGAATTACCAGATAGGTGAGGGGCTCGCAGCAATCACGGTTCTGCTCGAGCGGCTTCCCGGCTCGCGATGCGCATCCCGCGCGCCGGGCAATCCCCTAGATCCAGCAACTTCGGCAGGCCGAAAATGACTGCTTTGCGCTCGCAGCAGAGGAGATGCCATGGGAAAAGAGGCGCTGATTGCATGCGTCTTCGCGTTGACGGCAGGTGCGGCTAGCGCCGATGGCTGGGAGTACCAGACGCAGCAGGACAAGATGACATCCAAGGAGTCGCGGTACGCGACGATGGAGAGCGACAATGAGTTATCGCTGAGCTTCCCTTACCAAGGCAGCAACCACGGTTACCTGCTTGTTCAATCGGTGCCTGGACGGCCGACCACGACAGCACGGCGCTGTTCATACGCGATGCCTCGCGGTTCGTAGCGGAGGCCGAGAAAGCCAAGAAGATCCTCGTCCAGGTGAACATCTACCAGAACAGGGCGCCTGTCCTGGAGTTCACCACGCCTGAGCCGCTGCGCTGGACGAAGAAGGCTATCAGCAAAGGGGCGCCGGCAAAAAGGTAGGGGGCGCGACCGCGGTAAACGCTAAGGTCTCTTGCCGCTCCTAAACCGCGCCTGCACATCTACGCCCCAACTTTGCTCCTGAAGCGATATCGGCGACTCTCGATGCGCTCGTGCGTCGCGGCCAGAACTGCTAGGCGAGGGCCTTCACGGTACTTTCGAAGCGGTACGGTTCGAGCAGTGACTGGTTCTTTACCGATAGGTTCAGCCCCATTCGGGTGCGCTCCTCTTCCCATCGTAGTCTCGGCTCACGAGTAGCTGATTCGGCTGCAGCCAGGCCGTGACAGGTATCAGATAGAGGTCAGGCGCGCAACCCTCGTGTAGGAGCACGGCGGCTAGCAGCCGATTCGGAGCAATATCGAATCGCTTTTTGCGCACGAAGATGTAGTTATAGCCGCGGACGGACTTGACTTGGACGTCGTAGAAGCTGCCCCCGTTGCGGCGCATGACGAAGTCAACGCCACGATCGTCCACCTCGCTCGTGTAGACCTCGAATCCTTGGAGTGTGAGCTCCATCTTCACGAAGTATTTGCCGTACCTACCCACCTGCATGTGGTTGAGGCGACTCCAGTGATGTGGGGACATTGTCGGATGCTACTGCCGACCGCGCTGTCTCAGGTACCGCGGAATAGTCAGCAGCATTGCTACGCTAAGGCGCTTGGCCAGCGCGCTAGTCGCATCGAAGCGACCTCTGCACTCGAGCTACGGCTGCTTCTGGCCGGGAGCAGGCATGGCCAAAGCGAGAGGATCGTTTCCTGGCGGCTGCGGGAATCGGCGCAGATACCCGGCCCACAGCGCCGTTCAGATCAAGCGTTTGCCCCGAGTCGGCAGCTGTATCCCGCCGCTTACGATAGGCCGAATTCACGTGGGGGAGCAATGGGACAAATCGAGCGCATTGTCATGCGAGTGGCGGCACTCGCGGTCTGCACCGCGATGATGGTCGGATGCGGCACGCCTATCCAGGCCGCCATGGGCACATACCAGGATGCGAAGCCTTGTTGCGCGGACGTGCGAGGCCTGCCGTACAGCCCCCTGGCCGTTGGCCAGACCGTCAAGTTCAAGCTCGATGGGGCAAGTCCTGCCTTCGTGTTCACCGGCGGCAAGAGCTTCTTCCAGGCCTTTGCGTTGCCCTCGACTGAGGCTGATTACGGCCTGGCGCTTTCCAGCTATCTTGACAAGTACTGGCACGCCAGCGGAGACGAAACCCACATCCTGTACCCGGTGCTGACGTTGATGGACGCCGACTACAGGACCGTGAAGGTCATCTCGACTGACCTCATGCGTTACGAGCCGCCCACCTGGGGTGAGCCGGTCCGTCTGGTGGGGAGGCTGCGCATCACACCCAAGGCGGGTGTTCGATTCGTCGTCATACACACCACGACAGATATCCTGCAACAGCAAACGACCTTTTCATTGCCCGGCAGCACCGGAGTCGCGATGGTGGGTAAGACGCCCATCCCGATCACGTCGGCCGGATCCGTCCGGACCTATCCGCACGCCCCCATCGGTGACTTGAAGCTCGAAGTCGTGGACCTGTCGGGACACCCGTGAGGCACGGCACGCGTGCAGCCAGCTGGTGTCCGCTGGGCTAATTCATGAGGCCGCTGGGTACTCAGAGGGGAACGGCCGGTCGACAGCTGACCCGTGCTCCCCGTGCTGGCGGGCATCGCGAGCGCCTGGGCACGTGCGCTCCCCTTTTCATAGGCCGGGAGAGCGCGACGCGTGGGCGCTTCGGCCAGCACCGGACATCGGCCGCGCAGTGGCTCCGGGGAAGCTCCGCTAATCCGGCGATAGACTTCCGAACGCAAAGCCTAATTCGCATGACGCATCCTCTCGCGATCTATTTCGCACCAGGAGGGCTGCTCCTGCTGCTGGCAGGCGTGGGTGTGTTTGTCGATCGCCGGGTCGCCGATAGAAGCCGGCCGAGGCTGGAGAGTTTCGTGCCTAGGTTTCTTCATCAGCGACTTTGGCTTTGTTCTTGGCTTATTGACAGATTCGCCAAGGCCAGCTGCGCTCGTCATAGCATTGGGTTGGTTAGTGGGGATGGCGGGAGTAGCGCTCTTCATCGCCGGAAGGGCGGGTTCTAATTGAGGGACAGGCCTCAGGCGCACAGACTTCCGCCTGCCTAGGCGATGCACCTCCGCTTCTGGCCGCACGTCCGGCCACGCACGGCCTTCTGCCGTATTCTTCTCCCCAAGGCTTCTCGGGGCACGAGTGCGAATCAAGGCAAGTTTCAGCGATCCGTGGGACTTCGTTACCGTGAACGGGGGCGCAAGATTCGCCGAGTTGGACTTACACATCGACAGCGCTCAACCGGAGGCTAGCCTCGACACACCGGTCATCGTGGAAGGGCGTAAGGTGGCGCGCGTAATCTGCCGTCTTCGTCATGAGGGCACCTCGTGGGCTAGTCTGATGACGCCTGGGGTATATGTCCCCTGCAACTTCTTTCTTCTGGATTCGGAGAATCCGTTAGCCAACGGCACAAGACACTTTGCGATCGGAGCCGTCCAGAATGAGCCAGTTGTGTAACGGTCCCAGATGCTCAAGGCGCATCTTGATGGCCGCTGTTGGCCGGAAGCTGCCATCGGTGCGAGCCATCGAAAAGCCGGGCGCTGTCGTACTCACATCGCGGTCTTGTCAATTGCGAGTTTCGTTCCCTTACGGCAAGCTCGGCGGCAAAGGCAGGACAACGAAATGAAGATCTTGGGCGCCCGCATGGTCCTGACGTTAGCCGGCCTGGTCCTTGGCAGCGCCATGGCAGCAAGCATTGCGGCTTCGCCGCAGCCCGATTTTTCCGTCCCACCCGAGCTCGTGCCCACCGACAGCACACAGGGCTGGCGAGCGTTCGGAGCGTATACATATTTTCAGACGCCGACCGCCGGCGAGTTCCGATTGGCCGTTGTCTCAGGCTCCGAATCTGCGGGATTTGGAAGAAGCTTCCGCTTGGAGGCGTCGGAAGGTCACGCGTACGTCCTGTCGGCAGCCATCAAAGTAGACGGGGACGAGCGGGCCACAGCACGGTTCGTTCACGCTGACGCTGGGTGGCTTGGCCAGCGGTGGCGCACAAAGCGGGTTTGTGCATCTCCGGCTCGCACGGCGCATGCCGCCCTCCGGCGCGGCCATCAGCCCAGAGGCACGAAGCTATGTGCTGGAGGCGCTCGCGAAGGTCGAGCAGGTCAGTATCTTCCCCCCGTCGCAAGGATGGCCGCAGCTCAGGGCGTGGACTCTGGAGCAGGCGGCCGGTGCTCGAACCCCTTCGGACACTTATCCCGCCCTGCAACTTGCGCTCCAGCAGCTGCAGGATCGCCATAGCTCGTTCAATCTTCCGGCGCCCGCGTCGGAAGCCGCTGGCGTGACCCGCGCGGGCGGCGACGGCCAATTGGCACCAGCCTTCGGGAGCGAGTCTGGCGTGCTGTCCATCCCGGCCTTCATGGACCGCCGAAAGGGGGCATTCGAGCGCTTCGCCGCGGACCTGCGCGAGGCACTGGAAGCAAAGACCCAGGAGAGCCAGTGCGGACTGGTCATCGACTTGCGAAACAACGGCGGGGGCAACATGTGGCCGATGCTTGTCGGCATCTCGGCGCTTTTCCCTGATCAGGTGCTGGGGCAATTCGTCACTGCTGAGGGCGCGAAGTCCTGGTCAGCGCGCGATGGAATCATCAATCTGGGCGATTACCCAGTGATGGGGTCAATTGCTGGGGCGCACCTTCGCGACGTCCCCGTTGCTGTCCTGATTGGCCCTCACGCCGCGAGTTCGGGTGAGGCCGTCGCGATCGCGCTGCGATCACGCCCGCGAACGGTTCTCGTGGGCCGGCCCACAGCGGATTACGTGACCGCAAACCGCGTCTTGGAGCTGCGTGATGGCGCCTACGTCGCGGTCTCAGCGTCGCGCATGGCCGATCCGGCAGGCCTCATTCAGGAAGGCCCTGTGGAACCAACGCTGCGCGGCACTGGTGGCGAGGACGACCTGCAGATCGCACGGAACTGGTTGAAGAGTCAGTGTGCTCGGTGACGCGGGGCTGCTCTTGGCCGAGAGCCGCCATTGCGTGTTTGGGCCAATGCGGACCCCGGACTGTCGAAGCAGCTCCTTCGCGCATGTGGGGCCCAACCAAGTCACTAAGCCGGCAACGCGAGCACACGCCGAACGCCATCCAGCGCGCACAACTACATTCCCGACATTGCCTCCTTCATGATGCCATCTAACCAGATTGCCGCATCATTGCTGGACAGGTGCGCGTAGTTGGCCCGGACCGTCTCTTCACGGTCATGAAGCGCGAATGCCGCCGCAGTCCACGCGCCTGGATGCGTCTTTAGGATGGTCGTGGCAACCAGGTGCCTCATGGCATGTGGCCCGACCCCTGGGCACTGCGGGAAGTACTCCCTCGTGATCACCTGGAAGCGCCGATTGATGCCGAAATACGGCTCGTCCGGGTTATCGCTTGAGACGAAAAGGTACGGGTTGTCAGGACCTGCCAGTAGCGGACGGTAGTCTCGGATATACGCCTCCAGGTCTGCCCAGACTTCGGGGCGCACCGGCATGTCGTAGGGCCGGTCCTTTGCTGCTCCGTTCGCGTTCTTGAAGTCTTTTTTGTCAATGGCGATGCGCCAAACGCCGTTGACCTTGCGTAGTTGCGCATGCACCTTGCTGCCGCCCGAATCGAATGTCAGTAGTTTCAGGTTCTTGGCGCGCAGCGGATTGGATGCCAGCAACTTGACCATCACGCGGTCGCGCATCCAAATCGCTTCGGCCTGCCCCCCGGCACATGGGCGCGCCGCGTCCATCCGAGCGATGGCCTCGGTGACGGCCGCCAGGGGGTTTTGGAGTGAAAGCATGTACGCAATCGGCTCTTTCGAGTCGCGCGAACGACGCCCTTCAGCTTTCACCTGCCGTGCAAACAACCGCGCCTGCTCGAAGGCAGACTGGCACCGCTGCTTCCACTTCTCCTCGCTTCCTGAGTCGCAGTGCCACGGAAATCGATCGCGCGTTTGCGTGAGGTAACCCGTCACCGGATGGCAGACGCTGCTGATGAAGTTTAGGAAGACAGTCAGTCCGGTGTGAAGGATGCCGCCACTGCGCGCAACGCGCCATTGAAGATAGTCCTCGACCTGCTCGGCTTCCAGTAGGCACGCCAAGGACTGCGCCTGTGCAGGAGGAATTCCGGCGCCGCCCGCTTCCTTCGGCCGGGCAAGCCAGCCAAGATACTGTGCCAGGTGCGTCCAAATGATCCGGGCCGTCGGACAGTTCTGCGACTGCTGGCCGAGCACGCGCACTTGGACCATCTCATACCAGCGTGGCTCCCTCACGCCCGGCCGCGTCGTGGTGGCCCACTTTCCACGCGACTGCCGCGCCAATCCTGATGCGGAAAGACCCGTCTTGTATTCCACGAAGGCGGCCCACTCTTGCCGACATGCGTCACTCGGGTTCTTCAGCGCGTACACGTCCTTGGTGTTGACCCCAAGGCGTTGACGATGCTGGATATCCTGCGAGACAACATCGTTGTCGCCCGGCTGCCGCGCCGCGGTGACCTTCCAAGGAAGCAGATCGGTGAGGGTTCCAGCAGGTAGATTACAGTGGGTCTCCAGTTGCCGCACATAGGGCAGCTTGCCGCGTTGGGGAATACTTCCGCCCAGCCAGCGCTTGAGTGTGCCGTGCGGCACTCGAGCCCCTTTGGCCAGAGCTTCGATGGTGACACCGCCTTGCAGCAGTTCCCGCAAAGCGCGCTGGAGGGGACTCTCGGTGCGGCTTTGGCCCGCTTGTGCTTTGTCAAGATCGAGCACCAGGCGCCGCCACTGCTTGAGAAGAGTCTTGCGGTTGGCCCGGTACTCCGCCGAACGCCCCTCGCTTCTCAGAAGCTGTTCGTGCTCGCGCAGGTTGCGGAAGTACCCCGCACGAAGTAAGGAACCGACGAAGTGCTCATCAGTGCAGCCGAGCTGCTGCATGAATTGCTTCAGGGCACTGAAGGCGTTGGGGAGGGACGAGGCCGCGATGCCTTGGCCGGCGCGCGCTCGCTCGGCCATCGTGGATTTCAGTTGAGCAAAGGTCAGGGAAGATAGGGACATGGGACGCTTGGGCGCCCGGGTTCGGCGGCGTATCGGGGTCGGCGAGCTCTCATGAAGCGAGCCCGGGGAACGTAATGGCCATCTGACTCAAGTCGTTGATTTGAAATAACTTTCTTCGGCATTTGCAGCTCCTATGCATGGCATGGCAGGAGCTGCACAACTCATTAAGCAAACACGGGATGGCCTCGCACACCGGCTCGGGCGAGTGGGTTGGAAACTCGCTCCTTGTGTAGGGCCCTCGGTTTGGATTTCGCTTCGCATTCGTGGCGTGAGATGTCCGCGACGCAGGTTCGGGCTCACGCGCCCGCCGAGGCGGCTTGGAACTGCGTGGCATACGCACCCGCGGCTGCGGGATGAAAAGGCGGCCCCAAACGGGGCCGCCTGAACATCGTCTAGTGGTTCCTCGTCCTTCGTCCGCCTGGGTAACCCAACGCGCGGAGATGGCTTGTGATCGTCTGAAGACTTCCCGTCTTCAGTACGAGCCTCACGTTGGTGGGGCCAACGAACCTGCCCTGTTTCTCGAGTTCCTCGCAAGCGCGTTTCACGTCGTCCCGGGTGATTCCCGGGCGCCCGCGCCCTTTTCCTGCTTTCTTCATGTGGCCCTTCGCGTACGCCGGACCGTTCCGGCGCCGCGTATAGCCACCTGGCGCGCTGCACGAATTTCGTAATGGAAAGTGCTTGCGCCCGCGCGAGCGGCCGGACACCATCGGTGCCCGTGAAGAGGGACAGCAGTTGTGCGGGCACAGCGCTATCCGCTGGTCCGGCTCTCCCCCAACCAACGTACGAACACCCCTTCCCTTGCGCGTTCCGCTTGGCACAGTGTGGTGTGTGCAGTTTTTCGATTTCCTGATCTCGAATGTTCCTAACCGACCCCAGGTTCAAACAGTTCCTTCCCGAAGCTCTGTATGGGCGCGGCAAGGAGGGCTATCGCGCCGTCATCCTGTCGACCGAGGCGCCGTGGTTTCTATTTACGTTCCGGCAGAAGTACCCGGACGGGTACTTACCTCAAACGATTGCGGTGGCCTGGGACAACACGCTGGAGCAGGTGATTGAGTCCGTTCCTGTCGAAGAAAGACTCAGCGTGATGTGCATGACGATGGTCCCGCTCTCTGCCAAGTGGTCGGTAAACCCCGCTAGAGAGGTTTGGACGCACGTCGAAAGCACCGGCCAGCTGCTATTCAGGTTTGGCGACTCAGAGGTACTGCATGACGCGTTCTTGACCCCTCACGCCGCGACCGACCGGGGAAGATTGCTCTATCAAGCAGAACCGAGCGCCCATTAGGCCGTCGGACATGCCCAAGGGAGATGCGCATCGATATTCAGCTGCCCTTTGAGGTCCGTCCGGAGGAGCTTAGGTGGCTCAAGCGCCTGGCGCCCGCGCTGTTCCTCGCAGTCTTGGAACTCCGGCGGGCCGGAGATCAGGGCCCCCAGGAGAAGATCATCCGGATCACAGCCGATGGCGCGCCGAGTCTCGGTGGGGTCGGGCGAGCCACGCATGAAGCCGAATCCATTCGCGCGAATGCGAGGCGCATCTCAAGCGGCGGTAGCACGCGTGTGAGGAAGATGATGGACAAAGCAGAGTTGCTGGACGAGGCCACGTTCATCAAACGTCTAGGATGGTCGGCAAGCGGGCTGGAGGAGGCGCTGGCCGCGCATCGCGTGTTCTTCATGGATCACGACGGTAATCGCATGTACCCAGCCTTTTACGGCGACCCGATCTATGACCGGCGCCGGCTGTACTCGGTCACCAGAGCGCTCGGCGACCTGCCCGGCGAAGCGAAGTTGCGGTTCTTCACGAGTCCGCTGGGCTCCCTCTCAAGCCGGACTCCGCTCGAAGCACTCCTCGCGGAAGAACTGGCGACAGTGAAAGCGGCTGCCGAAGCATTTGCCGGTCGCTAGGAAGCGCATGCCGAAGCGCCTGCCGCCAGCCTATGCACCACGTCAGCCTGGAGCTGTCTCGTCGCCAGCTAGCGCACTGGTCAGCACTGCTGGCGCTCGGCGACGGATGCAGCGATGTACTGGTTCTCACCCCTTTCGAAGCGTGCGGCTTCGCTGTAATCCCGGTGGAGCTGATGGAGGACAGCGACATCTTGCTGATGAAACCGCATTCGCCGCAAGTACGCGATCTGCGAGCGCGGTTCAGCCACTACAGTCCCGCCGCGCTCGCAACCCGTCTGCAGCAGGGCGAGTTCATCGAAGGGCTGTGTGCGGTGGTGGTCGCTGCTGCGGAGCTGGCCGGGTACACCGTCACTTGGTTTTGATCGCTGGGCGGACGAAGGAGCGAGAGCTTGATCGGCCACAGTTCGCCTGACCTCGGGGACGCCATGAAGTTGCACCTGCTTTCCGACCTTCACATCGAGTTCGCAGACTACGAGCCGGACGCTCGCGCCTGCGCCGCGGCCGACGTCATCGTGCTCGCTGGCGATATTGATGTTGGCGTGAAAGGAATTGCTTGGGCCCGTCGGGTCTTCGCCAACAAACCAGTCATCTACGTCTGCGGCAACCACGAGTTCTACTCGGGTCACTGGACGGCGACGTTGGAGGAACTTCGTGCAGCCGCGTTGATGCACGGGGTGCAATTCCTTGAGGACGACCAGGTCGTGATCGGTGGCGTGCGCTTCCTGGGCGCGGCCCTGTGGACCGACTTCGCCTACTTGGGCGAGCAAGAGCGGCCAGCTGCCATGGCAATGTACCGATCTGGCCTGCAGGACTGCCGATTGATAGCCCGACAGACAAGTACCGTCGGTCGCGACCCGCTGCAGCCATCAGACGTTCTCCTCAGGCACCGAACAAGCCGAGAGTGGTTGCAGCGAGCTCTGTCCGCGGCGTTCTCAGGGCCGACAGTTGTGGTGACGCACCACCTGCCGCATCGAAAGTCGGTGGCTGCGCGCTTTGAGTTGGACCCGCTCACGCCCGGTTTCGCCAGCAACCTACCCGAATCGCTGATCACTCGCGCGGACCTTTGGCTGCACGGACACACTCACGACAGCTGCCATTACGTTGTCACAGAAGGGGCAGTTCATGCCCGGGTGGTGTGCAATCCGCGCGGCTATCCACTGGATCGCCGGCGCTCTCGGTTCGAGAACAAAGATTTCGAGTCCGCCCTGCTCTTGGAGGTCTGAATATCGAAAGTGAAGTTGCAGTCCAGCAACTTGAAGGGACGAGCGGAACGCGCGCGGCGCTGTTTCGGCATGCTCGTGGGATGGAGAACCTACAGTGAAGATAGAGATCCAGCTACCTCTTTCGGTAGCCCAGACGGAGCTGCGCTGGATTCGGCGCCATCTGCCGGTTCTTGCCCGCGCGATCCTCGAGTTGTGGGCTGCGGGCGGGCGTGGGCGGGAGGATGAGCTCATACCACTCGTGATCCCTGCTCCGAGCCTGACGGTTCGGGACGTGAAATGGGCGGCTGCGGAGGCCAGACGTAGAAGGCGGCAGGCAGGTGTTGCGCTCGCACAGCACTCACCAACGGCTTGGGCCGACCTTCATAACGACACGGAACCTCCCGGCCCAGAACGAACCCGGTGGTTCCCGGCGACGGTTGTGCCGGCGCGTGCGGGCATCTACGAACGTCGGTTGTTGAACTCGGTCCGACGCCATTTCTGGGATGGCCATCGCTGGCTAACAAAGGAAGGTGGGCGCCCCATCACTCCCTCTGCGGAGCTGTTTTGGCCTTGCTGGCGCGGGAGAACGACGTCTGCCTAGGTCGCACCAGTAAATGCTTGACATCCACACGATGAGATGACCCCGGCAGCCCGTGGTGCGCCACACGGATGGAAATAGGCGGAGCAGGAGTCTGTCAAGGCCCACGTGTTCACTGGCCTGCAGGGCGCCTCCCCTTCATTCCGCCAGTTGTTCCGCCACCAACTCCCAGGCATCGCCACCTCTCGAGCTTTACTGCGGTTTTCGCCTGGTCTGGTGCCAGCCCATCTCGTTACCAGGGCAGGACAGCCTCAGCTAGGCGGCACAGGCGACACTCAGCTCGCGTTTCGGAAAGCGCGATGGCTGACGATCTCTCCCGGCTGCTTCTCTTGGACGAGTACGGGGCGACGCGCACCAATGTTTTCCCGTCCAAGACTTCCATGACGTGGTTCTTGCGACGGCATAGGTCGGATTTGATCGCCTCGGGTGCGCTGCTGATGCTTGCTGGACGCTGGTTTGTGCACCCTGACAAGTTCGACGCGTATGTCCTCGATGAAGGTTTCCGGGCTGCAGCCAAGCGGGGCCGTGACCACGGCTAGTCGAGTAGCAGCGGTGGATCGGCCCTCAAGGAGCCGTGTTCCGCTACGGCTGCGGAGTGTCAACCGTTGCGGCCCCCTACTGGCGACCGCCGGATGAACAATCCGCCGTGCTGCGACACCAATGACTCGTCGGCTGTCGCCGCATGCTGCACCGTCTTGCGCACCGCTCACTCACTCAGCCTTCGATGCACTTTCCTCCCTGCTCTGGACCAGAGTTCGCCATCGTCGATGCATGCTGTAGCGCCGCGGCGAGAGCAGGCGCATCGAATCCTCACCAGCTACCGGGTAGCGACACACGTTGCGACCAGAGTCTGTCAAAAAGTTTGACCTGAACTCCGGCAGACGTGTAGCTGCTTCGCCGTCCCAGCTCAGCCACCAAGCTGGATGCGGATCCTCTGCTGCCGCGAGCCTCCGAACGATCCTGTCGAAGTGGCTTACTGCCTCGGCTAGGTACTGCTTTGCGAACTCGTCCGGGTGGACACTGTCGAAGTACTCGAAAATCGTTTCTTCGCCGCACCAGAAGAAACCGCGCAAGAACTGCATTGCCAGCGGAGCTTCTAGGGGCTCAGTGTCAACAATCTCCTTTTCGAGGAGTGGCCACTGCTCATCGCGAAATACAGTTGGCGCAGCGGTGCTGCAGGTCTCTCGCAATAAGTCAGCGTGTCCCTTCACAGCGACTACTGGTCTGCCTTGCATCTCTTGGACTTGGGCGACAAGCTGGGGGACTCTCGCCAGCCAGAGCACTTCCTCCAACGTATGTTGCTTAACGTCCTCGAGAACATCGAACTCGCTCTGCACAGGCCTAAGGTCGTGCGTTGCGCGCCCGTTTGCCAGCTCGCGCAACGCCCAGGCGGGGCCGACGACGAGCAGTTCGTCTTTGCCGTGCAGACCGACCACCGATACGGGAAGGCCAGTTCTCGTACGAAACTTGGTCTCCGCCACGGCCGTGATCATCCGAGGCCGCACCATCACCTGCCTAGGAGCACCGACAACGCGTAGAACTCGGTCGAATCGCCCGAAAATTGATTTATCCGGCGTAGGCTCCACACTCATCGGTACGACAAGATGGAGTGTCACTAAGTTATCGCTGCTCATTCGTTGCTGCTGACCCTGGGCTTGTCCACTCTGCTCGAAATCCTAACCGGTCCGAATTGGCGGCCGGTCTTAGCACGCCGCGTCCGGAGTACTGCGTCACAAGCGATTAGGGTGGCTGCCCGCGCGTGGGATCGGGTTGTCCTCTTGGCGCTCAAAGCTGCTAATCGGCCACTCTGTCTCGGGCACGCAGCACGACGATGGACCTGCGCGTCGCAAGCTCGCGTGAGGCTACCGTAGCCGCACCTGCTGGTCGTATTCCCCCTTCCGCACCTCGACGACGGCATCCAGACCCTTGAGCAGCCCAGAGAAGGTGGTAAAGCCATGCTCCGTGACATCGAATGTAGGGTCGAGACGCTTCACCATTGGGAGGATCTCCGCCTTGTTGATCCAAGGATCGCCGCGCTTCTCTGCGAGAAGCCTCAGGGCACGGCGGATAAGCTCGAAGTGATCTCCTGGGAAGGCTACCGATGTACTATTTGTCCTCTCCTCCGCATCGACCTGCGGAACGGCTGGAAATTGCAGGTCTGCGGGGGCGGCATCGGTGCCCCCCTCGGTAGCGGGTGCAGTTGCGGCCGCCACCTCCTCTCTAACTTCCACCAAGTTCTCGTAGTACCGGAATTCGTGACAGCTCTTAGCCCAATGCCGGTTTGTCGCCTTGCGTGTGCCCACGCCGATCAGTGTTCGACCTGCCGCTTTGATCTTCTGCGACACAGGCATGAAATCGCTGTCGCCTCCCACGATGATCACAGTTCCAACGTGAGAGAACCTGCCAATGTCCTCAGTCGCATCTAAGCAGAGCTTGATGTCGGCGCCGTTTTTAGCCGCACCGCCAGGTGGAAACAGCTGGACAAGCTCCACCGCGTTCTGCAGCAGCGCATCCCTGTATCGGCCGTAGAACTGCCAGTTGCAGTACGCACGGTTAATAGCGATGGGCCCGAAAGACGCAGCCAAGTCCACCACCGCTTGGATGTTGACCAGAGGTTCTTGCGGTCTGAAGCGAGCGTCGGGGCTTCGATAGGAGCCGGGCTCTCTGTCCTCGCACAGCCCTGCATGGATGTTTTCGAAGTCCCAGTAGAGGGCAACGGTGCGCCCCTCGGTAGTGTCCGTTCTCAACATGTGTGGATGGTCCGATCTCCATGCCGCAAAGCGCCCGCCCCAAGAGGGGTGCCGGCTATGCACCTCAGTAAATACGCAAGGATGCGTCAGCGCCACGGATCCTGACTAGACGGGGGGAGCCGCGAACGGTCAAAACCGCGCGGCAGCGAGGAACTCCGCCCAATTCCGCTTCCCGCAGCTTGGCCATTCCTTCATTCGCCCGGTCGGACATTGGATGACCTGCAAGGTCCGGCCGCCGGAGAAACATTGTGCTGCGCGCACCGTTCACGTACAGCTGAGCGTACGTGGTCTCCGCTGCCCAGATCTTTTCCAATCCCTTCAGGCAAACCCAGAACCAGTCGCCGGCTGCCTGAACAGGAGACTCGCCCACCGGCTCCATGCCTTCGAGGCGCACCCACTCACCGTTGTTTCCGACGAAATCCGCCGCCAAGTGGATCGCAACGCTCGGGCATTCTGATGCAGCCCGGGCCCGATCCCGAACAATCCACTCAGACTCGGCCTCGTCTTCGGCCTCGTCGTGGTCTCCACCGCGAGACGACCAGTACGCGCCGTGGCGGGGATTGAGCTGGTTCGATCGATTGTCTCGGTCTGATTTGGTGCTCACGTGCTCATCCCCCTCCATCGGCGATCGATCTTAATTGAAGACGCTCCCGATGCTGAGACCTCTTCTGGCCGCAGCAGCCTTCGGCGTCTTCACCCCCCGTGGCATTTGTGCTCCGTCAGGGGAGGCCGACGCCGCTTGCTTTCCTATCATTCGATATGGCCCTCCTCGTCAAGCCGCTTCGCAGCTGGAATGAAGCCCGAGTAGAACTCTTTGACCACCTCCTCCAGTAGCGCAAGAGTTTGAGCAGTGATGTCGAGGTGATAGACGGTCTTCCGGAACGGTGCGCTGAACCTACCGTTCTCCCCTAGCATGGTGAGAGCGTACAGACCATCCGGCGCGTGATCTTCGGGATGGGCGTCGAACTCCCCGGCATGGGCAACTGCGTGCCGCAGTTCATCGATTCCGGGAAATCCGTCGAGTAGCTTCCGTGTTGCAGTCCTCAATCGACCTGAGTCGATGCTCTGAGAAAGGGAGGGGCATCGCTTGATCAGACCGGCACGGCGAGACGGACCGCTTCTACGTACGCCTGTTCCCTGGCCAGTTCACTGACTAGAGCCACGGGTTGCACGGCGCGCGTCGCGGGCGCTCGGAGGGCCGCGTGCATCGGCCCTGGTCTTGCATCCTGCCGCGGCTAATCAGCCAGCAGATTAACTGTTAACTTGAAATTTGTGAGGTTAACCCCGGTCCCGAAGTCAAACAGGCTAAACGCGGTCGACTCGCCGACAGGCGCTCTTTGAACAATTGTCTTAGTTGGGCCGGCTCCCTTTCGGTAGTACGCCTCGTACCAAGGGAAGTCCTCTGAGGCTCCAGATATGGACAGATTCCGCGTCGCCACGTCGTACATGAACAGAATCTCAGAGTCGATCCTGGGCGCTACAGGCAGGCCAAGCACTTGGTAGAACGGGTCGCCGCCCGAAATCCGAACTGAAAACGAACGGTATCCCTCCCCTTTGACAACCTGAGTGATTGTCGTGGCGTCCGCCGCAGTCTTCCGGCTTGGCTGCAGTTCAACTCCCGAGGCGCAGTCGACGTTCTTGGTCGGCCCCACGACCACCTGAGGCTTGCCATCAATCGTGGTGACTGATGTGATTTCCCTTCCCTTCACGACTATCCGGACATATACGCCTATTCGAGCTGACTCATCAAGCGCACTTGAGAAGGAATCTCTCTGGTCGGTAGTGAAGCATGTCCCCGAGAGCCGGGCGATTTCGAGTGGTGGCGGCGCTGGCAGGTTCGGTGCGGGTATCACGAACAATCCGTTCGCGGCGCGCTTGATGTAGTCAGGCAGAGAGGGATGTTTGTTGGCGATGAACGACCTAATCCATACGTCAACGTGGGTGTCTTGCGCATGCAATGACGTAGCAGAAAGACAGCTGACGGCGACTAGCCACCGCCAGCTGCGCAGCCCCTTGTTCACTTTTGGCCTGTAGATTTGCTGCCTTGAGGTGTGCGGATGATGTACGTCGTATCGTCTTCTTTCCCGGGCTGACCCTTGGTGTCGTAATCAAGTTTGATTCGGTTACCTTGCCTTGATTCGGTGACCGGAGCATCCTTCCCAGGATGAGTGACTGTCCCTCCACCTCTTACATCGGCGGCGGTCTCACTCCGCTCTTTGCCGGACGGCGCGGGGTCGATGACGTACTTGTCTTTGCTTTGCGCCGTTGCGAGTCCACCGGCCAGAATTCCGCAAAGCGATATCGCGAGCGCTGCTTTCTTCATGTTCACTCCTTCGCGCGTTCTGCGCCGCGCGAGTCTCCTCGCGTGAGGAAGTTACCGCAATGAGGCGCAGAGTTACCGGCCGCGCATTGTGTTAACGGCGACTCGGCCGTGCGGCATCAGTTGGCTACCAAGTTCCCGCGGTCATGCCGCACAGAAAAGCTCCCCGGCTGAAAACCATCAACTGCCAACTCATACTTTTGGTGGATTCGGCATTCAGACGCGCGATGCAAGGAGATGCGTGCCGCTTTTGCCGCGTACGATGCGAGATCATGAGCCGCTCATCACGCGATAAGGGTTCCGAAGAGTTCTTCGGGCTGCTGATTTTTGCGTGCTTGGTGGCTTGGTTCTTGGCGTCTTGGGTGCGCATGGCGGCACTTATTGCAGGACTGGCAGCTCTGATTGGGTTTGCGTGGTGGTGGGCGAAGGAGGCGGAAAGGAAGAAGCCGGCGTGTGGCGAGTGCGGCACCAAAGGCGGTGCTCGGTGGGCGTACCAGCGGATTGATGGCGGTCCAGATCGCCGTTTCTCAAGTAACCGACTGATCTGCAGGGATTGCCTCATGAACTGGGTCCCCATGCTCTCGGACAACCCGCCGGGCGCAAATCAAACTCGCGCTATGTCTCACCGAGAAGACCAGGGGTCTGAGCAGTCAAGTTGAATCGCGCGCAAGGTGGTCGCGAGTAGCGCAGGCATGGCGCGATTGAGCCACCTCTGGTCCCCCGGTGATCACCATACCTGCCCCTATGCGAGCCCCTGAGGCGCTTCGGGCGCCATTCACCAATCCCGACTGGATCTACGAGCTTAAGCACGATGGGTATCGCTGCCTGGCCGGCATCGAGAAGGACGACGGCTCCCAGCCGGCCACTGAGGATGCCGGATACAAGCCATCGCAGCTCGCGTGCAGCTGCAGACGAAGTCAGGCGCAGATTGCGGCCGCTGGTTCCCTGAGATCCTGGAGACGTTGGCCAGCCTACCTGGTGGCCGTCAGGTCATCGACGGAGAGGTATGCGTGCTGCGCGAGAACGGCACCTCCGATTTCAACCTTCTCCAGGAGCGTCCGCGTCGGCGACGGTGGTTCCCGGGCGCGTCAGCGGTCACGTACTGCGAAAGTAAGTCACATTCGCTCCGAACCTACATAGGGGATTCGCGCGGGCGATTGCGCGGCCTTTGGAGAGCTCGATTCCGCACCAAACGCGCGAACTCCAACCGGCGGAGTGTCAATCCGTTGGTCAGCGTCCGCTATCGGCCAGCAGCCATTCGACGCGCTCCACGGAGCAGCGCACGCGCAAGCGTGGAGCCTCGCTCCCCGCCTGCGATCAGGCGCGACTGGCAAACGGAGGCCTGGCACTTCGGTGAGTCACTTCTGCGGCTTTGGCAAAGTCGAGATGACCGTGGCCCAGCGCTTTGATTCGACGTCGATGAAGCTGGTGAACTGCTGCGGATCGAGGTAGGAGGGGTCTGCCTGCAGCGTGATGATCTGCTTCTGGACTTCCGGGTTGTCCATCACCGTCTTGAGGCTCTTCGCCAGCTTGTCGGTGACGGCGGGGGGAAGCCCCTTCGGAGCGAACATTCCCATCCAGGCCGGCGCGGCGTAGCCAGGCACGCCCGCCTCTGCCATGGTGGGAATCTCCGGTGCCAGCTTGGAGCGCGTGCCGCTCGTGACTGCCAGAGCCTTGAGCGAACCGTCTTGAGCTGACCGGCCACGGACGTCAGGTCGACGATCCCGACAGGGACCTGTCCGCCCATGAGATCGACCACGGCAGGAGAACTGCCCTTGTACGGCACTGCCGGCAACTTGATCGAGGCCATGCTGGCCAACAGTTCGGCGGACAGGTGGTGCGCCGTGTACTGGCCAGAATTCGCCGTCGGCACCTCGTTGGTCTTCGCCTTTTCGATGAGCGTTTGCAGGTTCGTGAAGCCTGACTTCGAACCAGCAACGAGCACGAGCGGAATGTCCGCAATTTTGGCGAGCGGCTGCAGTTGCTTTTCCGGGTTCAAGGGCGGCGCGTCGGGAAGGTGCGGCCCGATGGCGATCGCGCCCGTTGCGCCCATGCCGATGGTGTAACCATCGGGGTTCGCCTTCGCTACCAACAGAAGACCGGTTGCACCACCGGCGCCCGGCCGGTTGTCGACGATCACGCTCTGGCCCAGAACCTAGCCAAGTTCACGCGCGATCACGCGGGCAATGCCGTCGGCCGACCCGCCTGGCGAAAACGGCGCCACGATGGTCACCGTCTTGGTGGGATAGCTTTGGGCGAATGCGCCCAGGCTCGCAGAGAACAAGGCGCCTGCGATCGCGACGGTGCGGAACAGCGATTGCTTCATGAGAATGTCTCCTCTGGAAAAGTTCTGCCTTGGGTTTCAGTGCTACGTGATTCCGGCGCGCCGAAGCATCGAGTCGAAGATGAGCCGGTGGACTTCGCCATTGCCGGCCACGCGACCCTCTGGGACGGTGCGCAGGATGGATTCCGGAATCTTCCGGTTCGGACCCTGGCCGCCGTCGGAGGCCAGCTGGATTTCGCACCCTTCGCTGTTTCCGAAGAATCCGATTGATCCACAGAAGGATCTCGCGCCCATAACATTGGCCGTGAAGTCACCGCAGTACCTGGTTGCTGGACCTTCTGCGGACTTCAGCTCGGTTAAGGAATTCGTCGAGAAGGCAAAGGCCTGTCCAGGCAAGTACTCGTATGCGTCCGTCGCGACAGGCAGCGCTTCGCATCTCACCATGGAGATGTTCAAGCGCTCCGCGGGCTTCCAGGCCACTCACATTCCCTACCGCGGTGCTACGCCGGCTGTCACGGATCTTCTTGCGGGCAACGTCCACGTCGCTTTCATGGTGCCTGGCAACGTACTCCAGTTCGCCAAGCAGGGGCGCCTGAAGCTTCTCGCTTCCAGTGGTGAGAAGCGATTCCCAGGTACCCCGGACGTCCCGACGCTTGTGGAGCTCGGCTATCGCGACATGGATGCGACGGGCTGGGTGGGCCTGCTGGGCGCCGGCTGGCACCCCGAAGCCAATCATCGACCGCTACCACCGCGAGCTCGTGAAGATCCTGCGCAGGCCTGACGTCGAACCCCGCCTGCAGGACATGGAATTCGAAGTGATCGCGAGCACGCCCGAGCAGTTCGCCACATGGATCCGAAGCGAGTCGGGGAAGTGGGGGGCGTGGTCATGGCGACAGCTGCGAAAGTGGATTGAGCAGTCCGTCGGAGCATCGTGGGCACGGCTGCGGCCCTTCCGTTCTCGCATTGGCGGGGCGCTCTAGTTGCTGTCGGGCTTGGGTCAAGCCCTTCGCCGCTGCCATGCTGCGCGCGTTCGCTGTCCTGATGACACGAGATCGTTCGGATGACGGATTAGTCGCAACTTGACTCGCCAGAATGAGCGGCCCTCCGCTTCGGGCTGCTTCTGGCCGGAAGCAGACAAAGTGGGTCAGAGTCGCTTGACCAGTTGGAGGGCGGATGTGCCTGGACCCCAAAGATCTTCGAAGGTCTTCGAGCGGCTCGAAGCCGCATCGAGCGTAGAAGGCCCGGGTCTCTTGATAGGCTGCACTCGGATGACTGCTTGCCACTGTCTTGACCTGCAGCCAGCGCGTGCCGCGCACTCGCAGCCATTCCTCCAGTGCGTCCAGGAGACCCGCCCCGATCTTCTGCCCACGCAGTTGGCAGTGAACTGCCATGCAGTGCACCTCCCAAGCGTATTCAGCCTTCTGGAGCACTGTCAGAAAGCCCTTCGCATGGCCCGCTCGGCGTGCAACGAATGTAGGCAAGCGCCCCGCATCCGACGCATAGTCGAGCAGGGAGTCCTCCCGTCCGAACCAATCGGGGAGAGACCGAAGAATGCGTTCGGCCTGCGAGGCAGCAAGGCTTTCGGGGCCCGCGATTGCGACGTCTGCGCGAGTGTTCACGCGTCAACTGTCAGCGGTCGCTTCCGGCCAGAGGGGCTTTAGGGCGCTGAAGCGTCACTACTTCATCCGCGTTCGCAGGGCTTGGGCGCCTCGCCAGGGAGGCGCGCAGACACCAGCCGACGCAGCTCTGCTGCGGCAGCTGCTTCGTCCTTCGGATCAATGACGGTGTCCGGGGGGATGCGCTCCGGGACGCGCTTGCCGCAACGGTCGGCCATGTAGCCTTCTGTCAAGGTCAGCGTGTAGTCCTCATTGATCGGGTGTCCCACGTTGCCTGTTGTCAGTCCCGCAGTCGGCTCGCCCACCAGCCGCGTGCCGGGGCGGTCCCGAAAAGCGATCGCAACGGTCTCGCAGGCACTCCCGCAGCTGCTGTCGATCACCACGACGACCCGAGCAGCTGCGCGCCGGCCAGTCAGTGGCGCAGATGCCGGAACGATCACCTCTCCGGACTGGATGAGTCCCTCGGGGGCGATCGCCACCTTGTCAGAGTTCACCTGAAGTGATTCGTCCAGGAACGTCATGAGCGGACCCGGTGCGAAGAAGTCCTGGACGGCCGCCAGCATCGGATGCATCCCTCCGCCCTGATTGCCTCGCAGATCGATGACCCACGGCGTCGACGCGGGTGTGCGATCCAGGCATGCATGCGCAGCCTCGACGTAGGCACGCAGCCCGTCTTCGTACTTGAAGGAAGTCGCCGGCAGGTGCAGCGCCCACACGCCGCCTTGCCAACGATCGCACGTAGGCAGTTCGATGCTTGCGGAGGAAACCGGCGACGCGAGACGAAGAGACGTGTGCCGGTTTCCGGGCAGGCGGTCACGCAACAGCTGAACAAGCGTCGGCAAGGGATCGACATCAGAGGGGGGCTCGGGAATCGCGGCGAACGCCTCGCGCAGCTGGGGCCAGTCCACTTCGTGGCTACGGTAATAGCGCTCCTGGACCAGATCGATGATGGAAGCCAGCCGCTGCCGCATCTGCGCAGCGGGCGGCGAGCCCGTATCTGCCATCTCGAGCCGCACGTCATGAATGTGGCCGGGAGCAAGGGAGGCCCACACCACGACGCGGACTCTTGTCGCCTCGGGTGGAACCCAGAGCAGTCCCACGCACCGGGTGCGGCCGGCCACATTGTCAGGTCTGCAAAGTGCAGGGGCCGAACGCGTGCGGATCGTCGCTTGTTCGAAGACAGTCAGGAGGAACTGCATCCCGGATCGCGGTTCGTCCACAGTGCCGCTGACTCGCAGCCAACGACCATGGACGTTCTGCGCCGGCAGATCGGTGAAAGGGTTCGGGAACGTCTTGCCGACTTCACGGCCTTCCCAGGAGGAGAGCGCGGGCGCGACGGAGTCGACCTGATGCCATGTGTTCGCCGGTGCCGCGCAGGCCTGCATGCCCAAAACCACCATGGCCGCAGCGACCAGGGCGCTGCGCCCCGCCAACCCATACCGGCGCTCCAGCACGGTTCCAGCAAGACCAAACATCGTTCCCTCCCACGATCCGAGATGCCACGACTCTAGCCAAGCCGCACGCAGCCGTATGTCTCTTCTCGGCCGATAGTAGCCGTGCTTCAATCTCTGCTCCTCCTGTTAACGATGACAGGTCGCCGTCGCTGTGGCCGATGCGCCCTGACTGTTCGACCTCTAGCATCCGGCAGCCAAAAATACTGGCGGGTGAGGAGGGAAACGTGTTCAACCGACGTTTGATTGCGGCCGCATTGCGTATCGCGTTTATCACCGGCGCATGCGTCACGCATCCGCTGCACGCGCAGGTTGCCGCTCCTGAATACGGAGTGAGGCTCGAATCGGCCGCGACAGGTTCTTCTGTTCGTCGCTACAACCTCGCGCCGAGCCCGGTACCGATCAATCGAAGCTTCAGTGAGCTGTCTGCCGAGGAGCGAGACACCGTTCGACTCTGGTTCGAGTCGTTGAAGACCTCTGAAGAACCTCCTTATCCGGTGGAGGGGTTGCGTCCCATCTACGCGGCCATTTCGAAGGCGCAGCAATTCATTCTCACCTGGGGAAGACTCAAGGCGAGAGCGTGGATCGACGTCACGGGAAATGTCGATCGCATAGAGTTCTTCGAACTTCCAGATCCTCGGCTACGGGAGGTGGTGACTGCCACGCTATTCCCCATGAAATTCAAGCCGGCACTTTGCGCTGGAAGACCTTGTGAGATGGAGTTTCCGATCGACGTCACGTTCAAGTCGCCCTGAGGGGATCGCCTTCGGTGCGAGCTGAGGCGCTACAAGGCGCGTAGGCTGCTTCTGGCCGATTGCGGACTCTCCGATTGGCAGTCAGCTTGCGTGCAGAACCGCCGTCACGGTGCCGTATGCTGGAATGAATTCCTCGGAGACCATCTCAGTGCACAGGCGGAACTATTCTCTTGCACCAGGGAGCGAGTTGCTCCGGGCTGCATTTTGGAGGCGCACAACTCAGAACGAGCTGAAGGTATTGATCAAGCGGCTTGCAACGCGAGAAGAAGGCTGCCGTAAGAAGGCGTTGCCTACTCTCCGCTGGAGGAGGCGGCGCCTTGCTGCAGTGGCTGTGTACGAAGTGAGGTTCGAGCCCGCACCGCCCGTTTTCCGCGGTCGCAAGCTACCGAGCATGAGGTCGTATTACGTCCACGACGGAAAGTACGTCTGGCCGGCTAAAGGTCAGCCTGGCCGCCCAGTTGAATGGAAGTATTCACCCCCTAGGCGCCGAGTGACGGTCAAGCAAGTTGGACGTCCCCGGCGTATAGCTCCGATGCCTCGCGTTCAGGCGCCGCTCCGGCGAGCCCCGGGGAGCATTACTGTTGAGAACTGAGACGTTGAGCGCCCGCTAACGGCCAGGACCGGACTCCGGCTCGGGTATGCCTCCAACCTGCTCGGCGGCAGCCGTTGCAGTGGGGTCTCAGTGAGCCCGCGCGCGCATGCGCCAGGCGCCAAGCGGAATCAGCTGCCCTAGTTGGCCTCCAATCCTGCGGACCTTCGCTTCGCGATTCGGGGATCCCCCCATCGCACGCGTGCAACACCTCCACCCTTCGTCGCTATCCGGCGGCGACCAACTCAGCTATAACCGCAGCCGGGGAGAGCTCGAGTCGAGAAGTGAGCCACGTCGCTCGTTCCTGAAGGCGGTGCCTCCTGAATTCAAACAGCAGGAGGAGAGATGAAGATATGTGAACGCCGGACGCTCCTGGCGCTCGCGGCCGCTTCCACGGGCTTGTTGATGGCGGGTTGTGCCGTCCAGGCCCCCCGGTGGTTCCCAAGGAGGCTGCGCCCTCGGTCGCAGAACAAAAGGCCGCCCAGAAGGCCCTGCACGCGCAAGCACCGGCCAAGCCGGCGCTCAAGCGAAAGATCGCCCTCGGTCGCATGACCAATGAGACATCGTACGGCCAGTCGCTCCTTCGCGATAGCAGCGGGGACCCGCTCGGCAAGCAAGTCACCGACCTCATGAGCAAGGCGCTGACTGAGTCGGGGGCGTTCTTGGTCTTCGAGCGGCCGGATATCGGCAAGGTGGAAGCCGAGGCTCGCCTCAGCGAGACCCGTGCCAATTTGATTGGCGTCGACGCGCTCATCATCGGCTCCCTCACCGAGTTTGGCCGCAAGACGGTCGGTGCCACCGGCTTCGTATCGGCGAGCAAGCGCCAAGTGGCGTTCGCGAAAGTGGACGTGCGGGTCGTTGACGTTGCGACCGGGCAGGTGCTGTTCGCGACTTCGGGAGCCGGCGAAGCATCGACGGAAACGGCATCGACATTTGGCTTCGGGTCGCAGGCCGCCTACGACGGTACGCTCAATGACGCCGCCATCCGGCAGGCGGTCTCCGAATCGGTCAGTCGCTTGGCCGCTGACTTCAACAGTCGGCCTTGGCAGACGGCCATTCTCAAGACCGAGGCAGGAAGGGTGTTCCTTAGCGGCGGCAAGGCCCAGGGCCTTCGGCCCGGCATGCAGCTCGATGTGCTGACCGCCGGCGAACGTATCAAGTCCCCGCAGACCGGCGCCTTCATCACATTGCCTGGCCGCGCCGTCGCTCGACTGCGAATTGAAGCGTTGTTCGGCGACTCCGAACTGAATGAGGGCTCAGTTGCAAGCATCGCTTCAGGATCCATGGAGGGCTATCGCACCGACCAGCTAACCGTGCGCACACCGGAGGGCATGCAATGAGGACCGCAATTCGCCGCGGGATGTTCGTGACGTTGCTGGTCGCAGCGGTACTGGGGACGGCTTGCACGCAAATGCCGACCGAAAAGGTGGGTGTCTCCGATCTGCGGCCTCAGGTGAGCTTCAAGCTCGCGAGCCCGGATCTCGGGGCGGCGCAGGTACTCGTGGACGGCCTCGACATGGGCCAAGCCAGCCAGTACGTCGATGGTTCCGCCTCCCTGCGCCTAATCCCAGGGACACACGATCTCCAGGTCTTCTGGGGAGGACGCACCGTGCTGAGCGAGCGTTTCTACGCCGCCGACGGTGTGAACAAGTCGTTCGTCTTGAAATGAGGGGTGCCATGTTGAAGATCGTCGCGAGCGCCGCGCTGGCGCTCTCCCTGGTTGGCTGTGCCACCCAGAACAGTCTCTATCGCTGGGGCGGATACGAGCAGAACCTGTACGCCACCTACAAGGATCCGACCAAGGCCGAGGCTATGCGTATGAAGCTCGAATCGCACATCCAGGAGACCGAGAAAGCCGGCGTCAAAGTCGCCCCCGGCCTCTATGCCGAGCTCGGCACGATGTACCTGCAGTCCGGTGCGCAGCGCAAGGCTATCGACTACTACACGCTCGAGCGCAAGACATGGCCGGAGAGCACCCAGCTCATGACCGCCATGATCCAAAACTTGGAGCGGCTCGAGGCCGCCAAGCAGCACAAGGAGGCCAAGCAATGATCCGTAGCACGATGATTGCTGTCGCGCTCGCTGCACTGGCAAGCGGTTGTGCTGTGCAGCCGGCCAAGCGAGACATGAGCGCCTTCACGGCAGCGGCACCGCGGTCAATCCTGGTGGTTCCCACCATCAATCGCTCGCTGGATGTCGATGCTCCCAACTACGTGCTGGCCACGCTGCCCGTGCCTCTCGCAGAGAAGGGGTACTACGTCTTCCCCGTCAACACGGCCAAGCTGGTGCTCGAGCAGGAGGGGTTCTACGAAGCGGAGAAGATCCACCAGCAGCCTCCGGAAACGCTCGCCAAGCTATTCGGGGCAGATGCGGTGCTCTACGTCACCATCAACCGCTGGGACGCGCAGTACGCCGTGCTGGCGACCACGGTGACGGTGGACTTCGACTATCGGCTGGTAAGCAAGGCCGGCGTCGAGATCTGGAAAGAAAACAAGCAGATGCGGTACACCCCCCAGAACAACAACAACAGTGGGGCGAGCCCGCTGGCGCTGTTGATCTCGGCCGCAGTCTCTGCCGCGATCACACGCGCAGCACCCAACTACATGCCTTTGACCAAGCAGGCCAACCAGCAGGTGTTCGTCCTTGGGCCGAGCGCCATTCCCGACGGGCCGTACCGTACTGCGCTGCATCCGCAGAAATAACCTGCACGCAGCTCCGAACGCGCTCGCGATCACCTAGAAGGGCCGCCTCGAGGCGGCCGTTTTCATTCGAGCCGTCCGCTTGTGGCCGATAGGTGCCATGTCAGGTGTTCTGCAGAACCCGGGGAACGGTTATCGACCGAGCTCAAGCAATCGGCCGAACAGCTGGTGGATCTCGTCGTCGGCCAATCCGAGCGACCCTTCCCCGCAAGAGAGCTCGAACATCGACCAGCCCGGCGCGGCGGTGGCGGCCCATTTGACTGGCAACAGGATGCCCGACTCCAGCGAGAGTTGGGTCGCCGACTGTTCGAACCGGGCGCGATCGCCGCGAACGTACACATGCATCATGTTCGTCGGCGGAGGATTCGGCGTGATCTCGATGCCGTCCAACTGCGAAAGAACGGCAGCAATTTGGCGGGCGCGTTCGCAATACAGCGGGACCTTCTGCAGACGGCGCTTCAATCCCTGCCGGGCCGACAAGATCAAGGGATACTGGCTCACGAGCCGGCCGCCATGCCGCCATTGCCAGCCCCGCGCCTCGTCGATGATGTCCTTCGGTCCAGCCAAGGCAGCACCTGCGATCGCGCCGAGTACCTTGTAGAACGAGACATACACGGTCTCGAATGGCTGCGTGACCTGGTCCAACGGGATCCCGTAAAAGGGCTGCGTTTCCCACAGGCGTGCGCCATCTAGATGCATGGCGACGTCGCGCTCCTGCGTCCAGGCGGCAATCTCCTGTATTTCGTTCCAGGGCCGCACCGCGCCGCCCAGGCTGCGCTCGGGCAGCTCCATCACCAAGGCTCCGAAGCGCTCACGCACGCCGCGGAGGTCGTCGAGCGAGTACAGGCGATTGCGATCGCCGACCTGGGTCGCGTCGAGGCCGTGCAATCGTCGTGCCGCGTCGTTTTCCGAGACAACAAGGTGGCTCTGCGGATGGCAGGCGAAGGCCTTACTGCGGCGGCGTTCGCAATGGACGCGCAGCGCTGCTTGTTGCGCCATCGTCCCGCTCACCATGAACACTGCCGCCTCCTTGCCGAGGAGCTGCGCGACTTCGGCCTCGAAGGCTTCCAGCACCTCGCCGGCTCCGTAAACGTCGGAGAATTCGTCCGCGCCCGCCTCGTCTGCAACTTCGAGCAGGCGATCGCGAATGGCCATCGGCCCATGGCCGAACGACCGCTTGCATGTGCGAAGGAGCTGTTCCCGAGGGACAGGGGCCGGGGTGCGGGAAGGTGTCATGCGCCGAATTAGAGCAGCACCCGGAATGAGTGGTTAGCAGCCCGCGGCCGAAGGGAGTGAGCGGACGTCAGCGTGCGGCGCGACGACCGCTTCCGGCCAGGAGCGCACGTCGCGGACGTGCTCTACTTCTGTTCGATCTGGCGTCCGTCTACTTCTAAGTACTCCAGCTGGCCGGTCCAGCGAGCGACCATGCAGAGTGCTTTGTGAGGAGTCCCGGATCCGCTTTCAATCGACGGAGAAGATCCTCCCCATGCATAGCGGTACACCCTACTTCCCCTGTCAGAGCTTTGATCGACGGCGGGCACGCGGATCTCGGATGGACCTAAGATGCTGGTGATGGCGCTCAGGCAACGCGAGAGACTTTGCTCCGGTGTCAAAGGCGATTCCGGAGCCGCCAGTCCTTTCGCCTGCGCCAACGCACGGACGCGTTGCTTCTCGCGAGCTTCCTCGCGGGCTCCCCGATCTGCTTCAGCCCGGGCCAGGACCCGTCCCGTGGTTCTGTCAAAGTACCAGATGTCCTCCAGCTCCAGCACGAGCACGGGGCCTTCGGAGCGCCGCCGCGTGGGATTGTCAAGGGTTGGCCTGGTCGTCACGAGTCCTTGCGCCAGCATCGGCCCTCTCAGGCGGCCGACGAGCAGCGCGCTAACGGAATCCTTCGCGAGACGAGCAGCTTGAGGATCCATTTCGACCGCGGCAGCTCCCCAGCTTTGCAGGCTGATGAAGGAGCGATCCAATAACGCGAGCCCGCAGATTTCGGAAGTCACATCAGTCACGTCACGGGTGACGCCGAAGGCATTCGAGCCGACGTACTCCCTTGTTTTTCGTTTGCGTTCGTCGAGTTTGACGGCCTGACGGACCTTGAAGTCGAGAACGTTGACAGTTGGCACCGGAAGCACGGTCAGATTTGCCGTGCGCTCTTCGGCCGAGTACTTCAGAAAGGCTGACTCGAGCGGGAAAGCCAGGCGATCTCCGAGTCGCAGCTGCTTTCCGATCTGGACGTCCCCGAGTGCCGCTATGCGAGCTTGGTATTCGCTCGCCGTCTCGAACTCACTCTTGGACGTCTGCAGCTTTTCCAGTGCGCTTGCAATCGAGAAGCAATCGTGTCCGCGGTATGAAGCGGGCAATGAAGTCGCGCTCACGTCGAAGGCACCAGTGTCGAACCTTGCTGGCGGAACCTTCGTGCTCGGCTTCTGTGCTTGTGCCCATCCCCCAGGGCGGCAATCAGCAGCGCAGCGGCAACTGTTCTGAACTTCATTGGCGGTACCTCGATGGCAATCCCGCTCCGGTATACCAACGCCGGGAACTCTAGCGGCTGGTGGTTGCCTGAACGAGCTATCCGTCGTAGAGCTCATTCGGCAATCAGCGCGACTTTAGGAGCGAGGTCTGCTCCTGGCCGCAAGCCGACTTTCAACGTCGCCGCGCCACGTCGCCGCGTCATTCCATGTCGGTAGCCGAAATTTGCCGTCGGTACTTCGCAAAGCCCTTCGATCGAGCCCGCGATCCAAGTAGCCCTGGCGGGTATTTATGTCCGGCGTCAACTGCAGACATCGCCCTGCGCCGCCGGAAATCGCACTAAGTCACGACTTGCACTTTGCTGACGAAGCTCGCCGGCCCGCTTGGGATCACCCCGTCCCTGCCGATAAGCAGGAAGTGCCCGCCCTGCCGCCGGCGTTTCCATGCGCGCTTGCCTGCGGGCGCGTCACTTCATCCTCCAAACAAGAACATGTTTTCCACCATTCGAGTCCGCCTCATCGGTACCAGCGTGTTGATCGTGATCGCCGCTGTCGCGATCGTCAGTCTTGTCAGCTACCGCTTCTCACGTTCGTTCATTCTCGACAACCTCAACGTGCAGCTCAGTGGCATCAGCACGTCGGAGGCGGCCAAGCTGGGGGACTGGGTGGCCTCGCAAAAAAGAGTGGTGAAGTCCATTGCGCCTGCGGCCCTGGCGGCCGACCCGTCGCCGGCGTTGCAGCAGGCGTTATCCGCCGGCAACCTGGACCTCGTGTACGTGGGCAGCGCCGACAGGAAAATGCTGTCGGTGCCCGCGCGTGAGCGACCGGCCGACTACGACCCGACAGCTCGGCCCTGGTACAAGCAGGCCGCCGACTCGGCCGACGCAATCGTCACCGCCCCGTACATCGCGGCTTCCAGCAAGAAGCTGGTCGTAACCTTTGCCTATGCGGTCAAGATTGCGGGCGCGACTGCCGCAGTTGCCGGCGCCGACGTGACCGTCGAGGACGTGCTCGCCGGCTTATCGAAGATCCATCCCACCCCGAGCGGCTACGTCTTCCTGCTGGACAAGGACAACCGCATCATGGCCCACCCGAATACTGCGCTGACGCTCAAGCCGGCCAGCGAACTGTCAACGGCAATCACTCCAGCGCTGCTAGCCGCGGTGTCCGACGGCACGACCAGTCCCGCAGCCGTGCGCATCGGTGACGGTCAGTACCTGCTGAAGGCCGCGCCGGTACCGGGCACCGACTGGGTGCTGGTGACCGCGGCCGAGCAGGGCGAGGCTTTGGCCCGCCTGAACAAGCTTCTGGCCGGGATCGCCGCCGTGCTGCTGATCGTCGGTGGCGTCGCCGCAGCGGTGTCGGCGCTGTCGGTGAGCGCGCTGCTGCGCGGGCTCGGCCGAGTGCGCGATGCCATGCTGCAGATCGGCTCCGGCTCGGGCGATCTGACGCGGCGCCTTCCAGTCAAGGGTCACGACGAGATCGATGAAATGGCCCAGGCCTTCAACGGCTTCGTCGTCAAGCTCGAAACCGTGATGCGCGACGTGCGCGACAGCACCGAGTCGATCGCCACGGCGTCGAGCCAGATCGCGACCGGCGCGCAGGACTTGAGCGGGCGCACGGAGCGCACCGCCAGCAACTTGCAGCAAACCGCTTCGTCGATGCAGCAGCTGACAGGCTTGGTAAAGAAGAGCGCCGACAGCGCCGCCACGGGCGCGGACCTCGCGCAGGGCTCGGTGGACCTCGCCGACCGTGGCAGCGAGATTGTGGCCCAGGTGGTTTCGACCATGGGCGAGATCACGGCCAGCTCGGCCCGGATCTCTGACATCACGTCGGTCATCGACGGCATTGCTTTTCAGACCAACATCCTTGCGCTTAACGCGGCCGTCGAGGCTGCGCGCGCAGGCGAGCAGGGTAAGGGTTTCGCCGTCGTGGCCAGCGAGGTGCGCGAACTGGCGAAGCGCACCAGCGAGTCGGCACGCGAGATCAAGAGCCTGATCACCGACAGTACGCAGCGCGTGGAGCATGGCGGCCGCCTGGTCGCCGACGCTGGCGATTCAATGAAGCGCATCGTCGACAGCGTGCGCCGCGTCACGCAGATCGTGGGTGCCATCACGGCAAGCTCGATCGACCAGTCGCGCGGCCTGGGTGAGATCAATGTCACCGTCGCCGACGTCGACCAAATGACGCAGCAGAACGCGGCTCTTGTGGAGCAATCGGCCGCCGCCGCCGAAAGCCTGAAAGATCAAGCCAGCCACCTGGCGGACGTGGTTGCCCAGTTTCGGATCAGCCGCTGAGAGATACCCTACCTATGGTCGTGGCGGACGGAGGCCTATGGCAGCAACATCCCGATTGACTCCCGCCTAGGTTGCTATTGCTGCTCGAGACTCACCGTGGTCTGACTAGGCGCAGAGGCAAACGAGCGGCGAGCGCCAATGTCTGTTTCCGGCCAGAAGAGGACTTGCGGCGGCGTGTAAGCGAATTCCAGCCGATGCGAATCAGGTTGGTACGACCGGGGAGAGTGAGAGCTCGGAGGCGCTCCCCCATCGGGCTGCGGCTAAGCTGCTCGCGAGGAGGAGAGCCGTGCCGATAAACCGAAGCTTTTTCAGATGCTTGCTGGCCGTTGTTCTTGCGGTGCACGCATGCGGCGCTGCGACGCAGCCGCAGCGTGAGGCGCTTGACGCCTGCCTGGGGCGACCCGACCCGAAATGTAGGATCCTGATCCAACTGGACTACGACCCGACGGTGATCCGAGTGGCTGGCAAGTCGAAAGGCTAGGTGGCCGCATCGCAGTTGACGATTTCGGCCAGCGTGCGAAGTCCGGACCCGGCGCTGTCCGCGCGGCCGGAACGCGGCATAGAAGCGGATATTAGGCTGGTCTACGCGACCCCGGAAGCAGAGCTGAATCACTGGCTGACGGCGAGCGCATATTTTCGGTACCCGGTGAATCGCACCGAAGCCGGCCTGCGAACTGTCGCCGAATCTGAGCGCGGCGACTCGGGCCAGAGCTTCGTCGTGCCCACGGAATCGGATAGTTCCGTGTTCTTCATTTGCACAAAGCCTTATCGGACCAGTGCCGGAACCATCTTCGGCGAGACGCTGTGCCAAGTGCACGCTTCAATCGGGGAGTACGTCTTCATTACCTACCCGATTCGCCGGGTGCGCCTGCGGGACTGGCGCGGATTTCACACGGCCGTGCTGCGCGACGTTTCAGCGGCATTGAACACAAAGGTGGTCAGAAGAGAACTCTGACGCGGCAGACTCCGGTTCTGCGGCGTTTAACGAATCGCCTTGGCAACCGCCGGCAGCTTGAAGGCGGCCACGAAGCTGCTCGAAGATCTGCTCGCCAGTTCCTTTTCTTCGTCCGGTCGTCGTGGAACGCGGGAACAGCCGCTTGTCTTCGTGCTCGCTACACGCCCCTAAGAGGTGCTGTCTGAAGTCGGCTTCCGGCCAGGACCAGCCTGGTGATGTCGCTCAACTCGGAGAACGCCCAGTCGGACGCCATGCTCAGCGCCTGCGTCGCGATGCCCTTTCCCCAATGCTGCCTGCCAAGCCAGTAGCCCACCTCGGCGTTGCAACGCAGCCAGCCAGCATCCTGCCGAACGCCTACGCAACCGATCACCTCGTCCGCCACGGAGATGCCCCAGACCACGCCGGCGGCTCGCCAGCCTCCGCCGCACCACGCATCCGCATCCCCGAGCGTCTATGGTCGCGGGAAGCCCTCGAACAGCGTTTCCCACACGCCCTCGTCATCGGCGTGCCGTTGCAGCGACGGGGCGTGCTGCAGGGCAAGCGGCACTAGCACCGCTGATTTTCCGGTCAATGTCGGCGGGGTCATGCCCGATTCTCGTCGGACGTGCCGCGGCTTCCGGCGGCGTTTGTTCCCGCGACTGCTGCTCTTGGCCGGAAGCAGCCTCCCGGCGGCGAGCAAGCGCGCAGATAGACTGGCGAAACCGGCCAGCCAATGCTCCAGGCGGATGTAGCTGTTGCTCGTCGTGCATCATCACTTCGTCTGGAAGACATGGAATGACCTTACGCTTAGCACTTCTCAGCGAGCTGACGGAGCACCAAGACGCGACTATCAGCGATCGCCTGATGCGGCTCTTAGGTGTTGAGAGGCCCAGGATTGCTTACCTCGCATCCCAACCAGATCCCTACAGGGTCTACTTTGAGCAAGCTCGATCCTGCTACAAGCACTTGGGGGCGGACCTCGCCGTGTACCTGGATTCAGAAACAGTACCTGGCGGTGGAGGATCCGGAAGCCTGATTGGATGTGACGCTGTGCACCTATCAGGGGGAAACACCTACTCATTCTCTACTTGGCTTTCCGGCGCCGGGCTTTTCCAGTGTCTGCGCCAGTTTGCTGCTGATGGCGGGGCACTGATCGGCGTAAGTGCCGGTGCCATCTTGATCACGCCCTGCATTGACACTGCATCCTTGTGCGGCGACGTCGCCGACAGAGCCGGCGGGCACGAAACGTTGGGTCTAGTTCCGTTCGGTTTCTTGCCCCACTGGGTCCCGGGCCAGAGGCTGCCCGCGGGCGCACTAAGTCATCCCATCTACGCGTGCACTGATGGTGCTGGCGTGATCGTGGATGGGGCAACTATCGAAGCGCATGGTCACGTCGAGCTCCTGAGTCCGAAATAGGCTGGCGGCCGCTGTTGGCCGAAGGCAGCCTAGATCTCGGTAGCGCCAACATCTCGATTGCGTCTCCAACTACTGTGCGAGAGACCTGACGATGCTACAGGTCAGCCAAACCTTTGATCCACAAGACGCGAAGGTCACTCCGGCTTGCTCGCGTGCTTTTCATTCGCAGCGTACTGTCGGTGATAGGCCGATGCCGCGCCTCACATCGTCCGAAAGGGCATCGAACCGGCGCGTAATTGCCGTAGTCTTGCCATCAGCCGCAGCCTCCAGCTTCTGGGTGGCGCTGTTGTAATGCATGCTGACGTGCCCGTAGCTCTGCTTAGAGTATCCGTCGTACTGCTCGCAGTCCAGGGCGCCTGAGTCATCGTCAAATTGGCAGCGGAGCCCCACGCCGATTGCGGGTGGTCCAGAGACCAGAGCGCCCGCCCCGTCGCCTCCCAGATAGACGGCAGCCCCTCCGATCAGGGCAGCACCCCGCAGTACCGCTCCGTCGCTCGCCCACACGCCCACAAGGTAGGGCGGTATGCGTTCGCACGGATTGGCTGGCTTAGGGGGCGCCGCTGCGCAGCCGAGAACAAGAGCGCTCGCCAGGATCGCGGAACGGGTTTGGTGCTTCATGGCACGGCAATTTAGGATTATTCCGGCCGGGCGTGGTGTGAAAACCCACCCAGATCCACGGTGGAGTTCGCGTGTTGCGACGATCCAATTGGCGCATTTCCGGAGGTTCGAGTTGCGCCGCATCCCATACGGCTGCTTGCGGCCGATAGCCTCGCGGTGCGGCTCCGTTCGCGCGGCCAGGTGGCGGGTCAGGTCAGTGGTATCTGCTCAAGAAAGACACGGCGGCCTGGCCCATCGCCAGTGGGCTGATCGTTCGGTTCCGGGGCGGCCTGGTGGGTGGGAGTTTCGGCCGGTTCCGCTGCGTTCGATGACGGGAACACGCATCCATTCATGACGCACGCTGAGGCGAGCGCGAGCAGCGCTGAACGGTGATGTTCCATGTTCCCTCTCTCCGCGAGGCCGTCTGGCCAGCTTCTTGTTCGGCCGGGATGGTGAGCTCAATCACCCGAGCCCCACCACCGCGGGCCCTGCCAAAAATCGCAGGGGTTCACCCGAACGGCCGAGCCACCGGCTTGAGGCAGATTGCGGAGACGCACTCCTGAGCGGGCATAGCCGCCGACGCGATTGGGGTGATGGTCCGCTTCGGCTCTCCGGGGCCAAGGCTCAGGGCACGGCTGCTGCTGGCCGACAGCAGACGTGCTGGCCGCCTCAACTGAAGATCGAAGCGGCTCGCGGAGTACAACTCCGGCGGGCCGCTCAATGAGCGTAGAGCCGGTTCTCGAGTTCCCACTGCGCGTGCGCAACCACTGATTCGGGATCGCCTTCGAGCATGTCAACGGAGCGCAGCCCCCCGTGGAACCATGAGGGGTTTGCCAGCCAGACCACAAAACCATCTTCACACAGCAAATCTGGCACCAAGATCTCCAAGGCCCGCCGAACGACGGGATGGTTCATGTGCGGCGCGACGATCGCTCGTCGTTCAGCAACGGCCCGCTCCCAGTCGGCATCAGACATGCCCCGCGCGAGGGGTCTCGCAGGCACCTCTGGCAGGCTGCGGCCCTCTAGCAGCGATTCCAGCTTGACGTCAGGTTTCTCCGGCACACAGCGAATGTAAGTGCAGGGCTGCTCGCACCGCAACGAATCTCCCATGAATGCTTATGGTCAGCCCACAGATGCGAAAAGACATCTCGGATCTTCTTGGAGCCGGGAACTCTCGATCTTGGATGTGGTGGCATGCAACGGCAGCGGCCCACGCGACTGCTGGTGGCCGGAAGCCGACTGGCCATCTTTGCCGGCCTTGAGCAGAGCTAGCTAGCATCGCGGCTGTCGATGGCGGGTTACAAGTGAGAGGAGGAGCGATGAGCGACTGGGACTTCCTGCATGAGATGCACGACCGGGGTTGTAGCCCCGAAGAAATCGCCGACGCAGCCGCAGTGGGCTATGCCCCTTGGGAAGAGGCCTATGTGAGCAAAGAGTGGATCGATGCCGAACTTCAGGGACAGGCGCGTGACTCCAGTAGGTCGCTCAATCCCAGGGAGCAGCTTCCGACTGAGGAGGGGTTTCCTCAATCGGTATTGGAGCAGGCCGAGATTCTTGAGATCCTAGTCGACTGCGCCGAGCGACACTTCAGGAACACCGGGAGGTACCTGCAGGTTTGGGGCGAGCTCGGCGAGATCTACGCAGAAATCAAGTTCGGCCTTTGCCGCCATCGAACGCATCACCCCGGGTCGGATGGCACCATCGCTGGCAAGCTCGTCGAGGTGAAAACCATCTCGCCCGAAAAAGGCAGCGACCATGTGCTCGTCAAGCGTCAAGGTGACTTCGAGCAGTTGCTCATCGTCCGCATAGACAAAGAATTCCAGTTCACGGCGAAGCTGGTCGACCGTAGCAAGCTGTTGAGCGGCGGTCGAAAGTTTCTCCGAGCCACAGCTGCAAGAACCTGAACCAGATTATCTGGCTCGCGAGGCGGTAGATCGAAGTCGCCTGGCCTTGCAGGCGCTGTTCCGCACTGGCTCTTGCCGTTAGCCGACGCGGTGACGACTGCATTTGGCCGGAAGCAGCCCTCGGCGCCGCGAGCGAGTGGTCATGCTTCGAGTATGGTTCGGAACTATGAAGCGCACGCTTGCTTTCTTCACACTGCTCGTCTTGCTCACGGGCCACGCTTCTGCCCAACGGGTTGCCATTACGCTCGATGACGGACCGATGCTCGAAAGGACGCCGCTCATGTCCCCGCGCGAGCGGAACGACGCAATAGTTCGTCACCTCACCTCGCGCGGGGTGCAGGCGATGTTCTTCGTCACTGTGAATCGCGGTGCGGACCGCCCAGAGGGCCGTCAGCCCCTAGGAGCTCTGTCCCAGGCGGGGCAGCTTGTCGCGAACCACACCGTTACCCATCCGGATTTCAACGATCCGTCAACACGGCTTGAGGATTTCGAGGCGGAGGTGGACACGTGCGATGCAGTCATCCGCGACTATGCTGGGTACCGGCGCTTCCTACGCTTTCCGTATCTTCGCGAAGGGGCCCAGGACACCAAGCGTGACGCCATCCGGGCCTTTCTGCGGGAACGGGGCTATCGCATCGGCTACGTCAGTATCGACGACTCGGACTGGCTGATCGACGAGGAGCTGGTTGCTGCCGCGAAGTCAAACCCTTCGCTAGAGCTTGCGCCCTGGCGTTCCTTGTATCTCGATCATCTTTGGCGTCATGCGCAGGCCTACGACTCACTCGCCCGCAGCATCTATGGACGCGAAGTCCCGCAGGTTCTGCTGCTCCACCACCGTTTGCTGAATGCGCTGTTTCTTGGCGATGTCATCGACATGTTTCGCGCGAGGGGATGGTCGGTAATCTCGCCCGAGGAGGCGTTTTCGGATGGTGCATACAAGGTCGCTCCCCGCATTCCGAGACTCGACGGCAGCGTTCTCGAAACGACTGCGCAGGCACTCGGTGTTTCGCTCGCTCCATTGCGTGAAATGGGGTCGGAGCGTCAGGTCGGCGAAGCAGCGGCGGCATTGCGACGATCGTCACAGCAGCCTTGAGGCCCGTTCACGCACCAGCGGCTGCTCCCGCCCACAAGCGAACATCCCACTCCCTGCCAATGGCATAGGATGATCCAGCAGCGTCAGGAGCCCTAAATGAAGCGCCATCTCGTCACCGCCGTCATCCTGCTGATCGCCATCCTTCTTTATGCGGTGGGCATCTCGGGGGGCGGTGCGGCTCTGGTCGGCGTCGGCGGCGCCGTCGAGCTGTGGTTCTGGGTTCGCGCGCTCCGTCCGAGGCCGCCGGCAGCCCACACTAAGTGATGGCCGCTCGCGGCCAGGGGCTGCCATCCGGTTGTACAAACTTCCCCCAAGGCAGGCAGAATCTCTGCATGAGGCGCCCGACAGTCGCGTTTCTCGTGGTCGCGTTTTCGCAGATCTGCGCGCAAGCGCAGGAGCTCGGGCTAGATCGAAAGAGCGTCGTCGCGCTGGTGCAGAAGGTGCGCGATGGCGGCGCCGAATTCGCCTGTGACGTGGAAGCAGTTTCTTCCGCGCTCAAGCTCTCGCCGGTAAACAAGGCGTCACTGCGTGGAATCGGCACGGTCCATACGCTTGGTCGACGGGACGGAACTCAGCAAGGAGAGGTGCAGATCTTCCCTGCCGCTTGTTCGGTGTCCGTGACGGTGGAGGCGGGCGCCATCTGCGACTTGCATCGGGGAGGGTGGGATGCGGAGGTCGGGGCGCGCGCCGTGCCCGCGCCGCCGCCTATGCACGGCCCCGAGAATGCGCCGCCCTCGCAGCCAACGTTTTTCCACTACTTCCCTTCGCAAAAGGAAGGGTGGAACGATGAGGTGCAGCTGGTGCTGCCAGTCTCCGGCAACTGCGTTGAACGAGTGGTCGCGTTTGCATACCGGCGACCGGTGCAAGCCCCGATGGTTCCGCAGCGCTAACCGAATAGTTCCGGGCGCGGTGTCTGATGTGATCTGCGGACCAGGCGGCCATTTTCCTTGCCTGTCGCTAGGCCCGAACTGAATTCCAGACGACTTGCTGCAGTAGCGTACCGAGGTCCGTCGGGTCGTAGTGCACGATGTTCATCGTGTGGATCGTTTCGCCCATAACGACGCGAATCAGGCCTGCCGCAACAAGTCTCTCCCGATGCTGTTGCTGCCCAAGCGGCTCCGCATCTGCCCCTTCCAACGCGGGATCTAGAAAGTCCTCTAGGTCATCGACGAACGCGGCGTCCACTGCAGCCGCCAGTCGCCGCAGTTGGTCAAGGGAGAGCGCACCCGTTCCGCACTCCCCTACCAGGAAGCCGAGCAATCGCGCCTTGTCGAAGTCATTGAGTCGGTCGACAACGAGCAGAAGCGTCTGCCCGGCTCTGGCTCCATCATCTCCCGCAAGCAGCTTGTCCCGTACCTGCTCGCGTTGCATGGGAGAAAGGTCATCTAGTCCTCTCAGGAACTCAATCAACTTCGCAGCAAATAGCCTATCCCCCACGGTGTCTCTAGCCTTGAGAACCTTGAAGGCTATAGACGCGAATGGCACGGCTTCAAGAAGTTCGTCTTTGACGACGAGGTCGTAGGCCGCCTCGCCAGCCGTGAAGACTGCTTCAAGGACGGGTCTGTCCTTAGCGGACTTGCGCCGTCCGCGAGAAAAGCGGAGTGGAAGCATCGCTGGAGTCTACGGTGCGCCTGTCCTGCCCGATTTGGCACGGCTGCTTCCGGCCAGGAGCAGCCGTGGGCGAACTCTCGTGCCTCAGAGGGTCACCGTGACGTCCGGAAGCGCTTTCCCCACTGGAGGATCTTGTAGTTGCGCCTGCTGTGCAGGAAGTACGGGTCACTTTCGACGAGTTCCACGGCACGCTCCTTGGACGAAACAGCAAGAATCCAAAGTCCGCCACCGAAGGGGTGACCAGGTCCCTCGCGCAAGCCGCCGGCCAGCAGGATCTCTGTCCGGTGCGCTCTCAGGTACTCAAAGTGGTCTGGTTCGTACTTAGCCCGAACTTCAGGCATAGCCTGCGAGTTGTCGAAGATGGCGACCCAGTGCATATCCCTCCCCATTTGCAGAACGGATCCTACCCCTGTGGCTGCTTCTGGCCGCAAGCAGCCGTAGAGCATGGTGAGCGCCTCTTAATGAGGAGCTCACTATGCGCAATCAACGCGGTGCCTGACACCAAGACGCTCGCGACAACCGACACGCGCAAACCCTGGCGCGGCAAACGCGCTACTGCGTGGAGCTTGATGGCACGTTCTTCACCCGGCCCCGCGGAACGCAAGAAGGCGCAGGAGAACGGCCGCCCCGTGCTGCAGCAGCTGGCTCCCCGAGCCTGAAGCGCGTTAGATCGCGTCGGGCGGCTCGATGCGCTCGAAACTCGAAGGAAGCATCGCCTGCTCCATGTGCTCGATGTCCGCGTCCGACACCCCATGCTGCCGGAACACTTCGCGCCAGCCGGCAACCACGTCGCGCATGCGATCGATTTCGGCATGAGCCTGCTCCCTAGTCAACCCGAACACGTCCGGCTGGCTGACCAGGTTGTAGATGCTGGCTGCGCGCCCGAACTTCCCCACCTGCAGCGCCAGGTCGCGCCGCTCCTTCGAGAGAAGCGGTACAGGCAGGATGTCGTAAGCAGGCGAGAGCCGCCACTTGCCGTTTTTCTGAAGCAGGGCGTGGTTGCGCGGGTGGTCGTCGTTGTTGGTCACCATCGCGTTGAAGACCATGCGCCGAAACAGCTCCAGCCGGTCCGCGTCCGGCTCGCTGGACCAGCGTCGCACTTCATCGGACAGCAAGAGGTATGACCAGCGATCCCTGCCTGTGTACCCTTCCTCGGCGTCCAGCACGGTCAGCCCGGAGACCAGCCCGTAACGGGCGTAGGCCTTCGCATCGGGGTTCCATTCCCGGTCGAAGCGGCGCAGCATCAGCGCGTCGCGCGAGCCGACTTTCTCGATGCGGGTGCCACACACGTCAAGCCCGGCGGCGCGCGCCAGTTCCAGCGTCGCGTATTCGATGCGCTGCATGTTCCAGCGATCGGCTTTCTCAGGCAGCTTCGTCAGCCAGATCGCCTGCTGGTCCTCGATAGTGACCTTGGGCCGGGCGCCACCCATGCTGGTGCCGGGTTCGAGCTGCTCAAGCACTTCGTGCGGCAGTCGGCCGTCTTCTTCCAGCTTTTGCGCGGCGTCAACGAGCGCGGCCAGCTGATGCGTGCGATTGAAGGGCCGCGCCGCAACGGGGACCTTGGAGGTTGGCGCGAAGCGCAGGTTGCCCGCTCCATCGTCAGGCCCGTTGAGTAGGTAGTCGATCTCGCTGATGTCTGCGTCGGGCCGGGCGAGCTTGGCCTGGATCACGCGCCGTCCCCACGCATCCGGGCTCGCATCGCGAAGGGCACCGGGAATGCCTTTGAGCTTCGTGAACTCTCGGGGCTGGTCGGACAGCGGAAGCTGGAAACGGTCCAGAGGGGCAACGTTGCGCCGCGCGAGATACGACTGGCCGTAGATGAAGGTGCCGACAAAGGCGCCTTGGCCAACCTCGCGCACGGCAAGGCGCCCGCAGACCACCCACTCGTAGGTGCCGGGAAGCTGGATGAAGGCGAAGCAGGACTGATCGGCCATGGCTTAGAACTTGTTGTCGATAGCTGTCGCGGTGTGTCGCGCCCGCTGCGGCAGGCGAGCCTGCTCAAGGATCTTCCCGTGCTCATCCGTCTCCGGATCGGCCAAGCTTCGGGTAGTCGAGAGCAGCCCCAATGCCCACAGCACGCTCATCGCGCGGCCAAGCGCCACGCCAGGGTCGCCGCTTTCCAAGCGCGCGAGCGTGCGGCGATCGATCCCGGCCGCCTTGGTCAGCTCGTCTTGCGGCATGCGGCGGCGCAGCCGAGCTGTGCGGATGTTGGCCCCCAGACGTTGGGCGGCTTGCTCCACCTCGTGCGGGAAAGATTCTTTCACTCGGGGCATCTTTGGTTCGCTTTCGCCAACAATGGGGCATCTATGGATGCAATTATATAGGCTTCGCACATTTAAGCGCAACGCCCATTGAGTCATAGATGCCCCAATATACGATCTAGCGGGGGCAAAAATGCCCCTGCGACGGCTCAACCGTCGCCGGCGGAAACGGTGCCGCGGAGGTGATCCCTACGCCAGAACTGCCTTGGCCCCGCCCGGTTCCGGGGAACGACTAATCAGTCTACGGGGGCGCTTTCGGGCCGCGCGCGTCTCCACATACTCCCTGTTGGAAACTGCACCAGCAGTGACAGCGCGCACGCCCCGCCTCAAGCGGGGGCTCTCTTCATGTGAATTTGGAAGAGGAGGTGGCCGGGGCGTAGGTGCGCGCTGCCCCGCCACGCTCAAAACGGAGTCGAGGCCGGTCAGCGGCCGATCACATCGACCACGGACCGGTCACGCCAGCTCGCATGAGTGCCAGCAAGTAGTGACCAACTGCCGCCGCACTGAGTGAAACCAGGTCCGGCTTGCACTGAGCCGCTCAAGGTAGCGATCGACAGCAGCACGATGGTGCCTGACTTTTCGCTCTCGACCACAGAAGATGCCCTGAGTCAGGGCGATCGCTACGGAATGCCGCCCTGCATTACCAGGCGGTTGGGTGGCAAGGGCGGTGGCATCGTCCGCTCCTGGCCGAGAGCTGCCGTGATAGGTTCGGGTGGCAGCCGTCTATTGTTGGCATGACGAGTCCGCTCACCAAGCTCGATGTCGCACGCCGGCAGCTCGCCACCGCGATCAGGCTCTTCTTTGATTGCACTGATCCGATTTCCGTGTATTCGCTTGCCGCGAACGCCTGGGAAGTGATTGACGTCTTGTGCACACGCGCTGGTGTGGCAAGTGCGTCAACGCAAACCCGTGGGCACCTTACAGTCGGGAAGGACCTGAAGAGGGACTACATCAACTCTCCATTCCGCAACTTCTTCAAGCACGCTGACCGAGACCCAGACGGGCTGCTAGAGGGCTTCGAAAGTTCCGCAGTCGACGCATTGCTGTTCCTAGCTGTGGAAGACTACATCCAGATCCGCGGTAGGTCGCCCGTGGAGTTCCAGATCTTCCAGCTTTGGTTTCTTGCTTGCCATCCAGAGAAGATCGCAAGCGACCGGGCGGATGGCGTTCTAAACGCGGCCGACCGGGTGTTCCCGTCTATTGCTACCCTTCCCAGAGAGCGCCAGATTGATCTGGGCCACCGTGCGCTCGAACATGCGCGCATCGATGCTGGCGTTCTGAACGACCCTCGGACAGAGCCGGCCTACTGATCACCGGATTGCCTTCGCTAATGTCTGCTTCCGGTCAGGAGCAGCCGTGGTGGCCCGGCGGCCACCTCGAGTCGCTCGGCAGCTCGTTGGTTTCGTGACGATGCCCCCCGGACACCCTTCGTGCCCACCTAGCGGGGCCTAAAGCCTCCCTCTGCGGCAGCGTCGAAGGGCAGTCCAGCTTTAGACTGCGGAGCCGTGACCAGGTACACCGTCAACGCATCGTGTTCATCCGCCTGTAGGGACGCACTCCCATCTTTTCTTCAGTCGGGACTTCAGCGGCTCAGCGTCGAAGATGTGCCGAGTCTTCGGTCCTTCGGGGTTCTTTGGCTTTGCAACGCGGGCGGAGCGGTGCTTCGGATCGGGTCCGAGGTCGTGGGACTGGAGGAAAGGTTCGAAGTAGACCGGATCGTCCTGGAACTCGTTGCGCGGGCGCCTGTTCGCAGCAAACAGATTGGGATTCCGCCAGAACTGAGGGAGCCTGCACGAGCCGAACTTCTGATGGTGAACGAGGATTTCCGCCCGCGAGGAGCAACTGCCGTTGTCGAAGCCGGCATCCGATTCATTGGTCAACATCGCAGTTGGATGATCGTGGCAGGGGCTGAGACGTTCTCGCTCGCCGTCGCTGGCGTAGAGGGGTTAAGGGGCACTCCAAAGTACGAGTTCTCCGAGTACCGAAGCGGCACAGGGGCAGGCTAAAACCCCAGCTACGGTAGTGCGGCGAGACTCTGTTCAGAGCCTTCATTCCTCGACCAAGATCGGTCACGCGAGTGGCGGGTTCCGGCCAAAAGCAGAAGGCGCTCAGGGGCGGGTTGGCCGCTGCCTGGGGCGTAGCACGCGGACCCAGAACCACAGCTCGAATGCGCCGCCAATTCCGATCAGGGCCGCACAGCTTCCGGTGAAGCCCAACGCATAAAGCACGATGGCGACCAGCAGGATGAAGGCGGTGACGAGGTGACGTTCCATGTCAAAGCTCCTGATGCTTATCACGATGCTACATGCAACGGTGGCCGTTGATCGTGTCCGCAGATGGCGGCGGATTCAACCGGTCGATGCAACACGCTACCCTGCATGAGCAGATGGAGTGTGGATGCGGAGAAGACCAAGAACCAAGTACACGGAGACTCAGAAAGCCTTGATGTGGGAGCGCTGGAAGAAGGGAGAGACCCTTCACCAGATCGCTCGCTTGTTCGATCGCCCTCATACGTCGATCCGGCAGGTCCTCGCCGAATCAGGTGGGTTTCGCCCTCCTGAACGCCGCCGCTCCAAACTTGCTCTGACCCTCGCTGAGCGAGAGGAAATCTCACGTGCCTTGGTGGCCGGCGAATCGATCCGTGCTGTAGCTGCCCGGCTCGCACGTGCTCCGTCGACCATCAGCCGTGAGATCGCCCGCAATGGTGGCGCCTCCTGCTACCGAGCTGCTCAGGCCGACCAGGCCGCTTGGCAGCGCGCACATCGACCCAAGCAATGCAAGCTGGCTCAGAGCGCAACGTTGGCCCGCCTGGTGACGCAAAAGCTCCAGAGCCACTGGTCACCCGAGCAGATCGCAGGCTGGCTAAAGCATACTTACCCAGGCGACGAGAGCCTGCAGGTGTCACACGAAGCCATCTACCGAAGCCTCTTCATTCAGGCGCGAGGTGCCCTGAAGAAGGAGCTTCTCGAGCACCTGAGGCGAACGCGCGGGATGCGCCGCTCACGCCACCACACGCAGAAGACCGAGTCGCACGGCCAGATCTCTGAGGCGGTCTCGATCAGCGAACGTCCTGCCTCTGTCGAAGATCGAGCAGTGCCGGGACATTGGGAAGGCGATCTGTTCTTCGGCAGCGGCAACAGCCAAATCGCGACCTTGGTTGAGCGACAGACCCGATACGTGATGCTGGTGAAGGTGGGCGGCAAAGATACGAGGACAGTCGTCGATGCACTTGTGCGCCATGCCCGCAAGCTACCTCAGGAGCTGTACAAGTCGCTCACCTGGGACCGCGGCAAGGAGCTGGCGGCCCACAAGCGCTTAACGCTGGCCACAGACATCCAGGTTTACTTCTGTGATCCTCAGAGCCCGTGGCAGCGCGGATCCAACGAGAACACCAATGGCCTGCTCAGGCAGTACCTGCCGAAGGGCCTGGACATCTCAGGCTACTCGCAGGCCAGCCTAGATGCGATCGCGCGAAAATTGAACGAGCGCCCGAGGAAGACTCTGGGCTTCAGGACGCCAGCTGAGATGTTCGACGAATGTGTTGCGTCGACCGGTTGAATCCGCCGCCGAAAGCAGACGTCGTCGGACCTATGGACTCCTAGTCCACGGAGTGGTTGACCGGTCGATCTCCAGCTGAAATGGCAACAGGTCCGGCGTTGGAGACAGACTGCCCGTCTGGGCCGGTGAGCCCGTTGGCGCGGCCCGGAGGGTGTCGATACGACCTGTTAGAGCGCAGCACCGACGACCTTCGGCTGGTTGAATGCAAGGACGCCCACGCATCCGTTGGGACCAGTACAGGAACTCACGGAGTGCGGGTCGTGTTCTCGCGGAGATGATGACCGGTAAGCCGCGCCAACGCTCGTGTCTTCTGATGCGCTCAGCCGGCATACCGTTGAAAGTACCGTCTTTTCCTGCAGCCTGAGCATCTGTGTGACTGGCACTCTCCGACGTGGTGCGGCGCAGGCTCGTCCACACGCCTTGCGGCGCATTGCCGGCGCGTTTCCGTGTCGAACGCGGTCCTGACTTCAGTCTAGCGGCTGAGGCTGGCCTTCCAACGTCGCGGCGTAGCCACGGCTCCTTGCGACGGCGCACCCCAAGTTCGATGATCGCTAGGCGCGCGGGGCGGCGTTGCCTCGGGCGACGAAGACATATACATAGAGGAGACCGAGATGGCCATGGCCAAATGCCGCGAATGCGGCGCTGAAGTTAGCGATCAGGCCAAGACTTGCCCCAAGTGCGGCGTGGCGAACCCGGTGAAGAAGATGTCGATCGGGGGCAAGCTCTTCCTGGGGCTCGTCGGCCTCGCGGCGATCGGCAGCATGATCAATGGCGCGAACACGGGATCGTCCACAGGCTCAGCCCCCCCGCCCCGGGTCAGTTCTGCTGCGCCGACCAGCGCCGCCCGTAGCTCCTCCACGCCCATGGCCGTTGCGACACCTGCGCCTGCCGCGCCCACTCCCGCCCCTGATCCAGCCGCTGAACGCGCCAAGCACAAGTCGGAGCTGGATCAGATCCGACAGCACCTTGCGGAAAACCGCGAGCACCTGAAGAAGTACTACGGGAACACCGAGCAGCTCAGAACAGCAAGCGACGACCAAACGAGGGCTGAAGGGATCGCCGCCAAACTCGCCGGGAGCAAGGATCCAAAGGACCAGAAACAGGCTGCGGAAGCCAAGTCGCTGGCAGTTCAGGTCGCCGTGCAGGGTCGAGCGATCTACGCAAGCTCGATCGAGGAAGTCTTCATGAAGAGCGGTATGAACGCAAAGGCCCGGGCAAGCGGCAAGGCCAACGAGCGCTTGACGATCACGTATGCACTGATGAGCCAGCCTCTCGTCTACAAGTTCCAGAATGAAATTGACGTGCCGAGCCAGGCAAGGAAGTTCGGCTTCACGAAGATCGTCTACACGAACGGCTTTGAGAGTTCGCTAGGTGAGTCTTGGACGGTCAACCTATAAGCCGCTCAGATCTACATTGCCGGCAGCGTGCTCGGGATGGTCGTCGTCCAATAAGCGTGGTGCGGCGGTAGCCGCGCCGGCCATATGGCTACGGGTACTCAGCGGGCGCCGCCGCCACTTGCCATTTGAATGGAGCACGTTTCGCGGCAGCAGCGCGGCGCGCAGACGCCCAGGCGTGATCTCCAAACTCGGTCTGCGTATTGCCCGAGGTCCCGCGCGACGTTCAAACGGCCCGGTGTGGCTGGGCGTGAAGAGCGCCGACAGGAGGGGTGAAGATGAAGGGGCCGGGGTGGAATGAAGGACGTGAGTGGCGGAGCTAGTCCAGAAAAGGAGCCCGCGGGTCTCGCCAGCTTGGAAGAAAGCAGGTGCAACAGTACTTCTGTCGGTACTTTCGAGAATCGACCTGCATGCACTCCGCACCTACATAGGGGTATCGCGATTACGCCTCCTCTCGAGACTTCGAACCAAACGCGCCGACTCGGACCGCCGGAGTGTCAATCCGTTGGTTGCCGTCCGCTTCCGGCCAGTTGCGGGCACGATCAACGGCCACCGTTGCCTGTAGCATCGTCATAAGTAACAGGAGCTTTGACATGGAACGTCACCTCGTCACCGCCTTCATCCTGCTGGTCGCCGTCGTGCTTTATTCGCTGGGCTTCACCGGAAGCGGTACGGCCCTGATCGGAATCGGCGGCGCATTTGAGCTGTGGTTCTGGGTCCGCGTTCTACCCCCCAGGCAGCGGCCATCCCGCCCCTGAGCGCCTTCTGCTTTCGGCCAAAAGCGGCCGTTCGCCGTCGGCTTACTCCCCTTCTGCAGGGACGAGCTGGGGTGACCTCCTTTGCTTGGCGACCCTTCGCGCGGCACATATCGGGCACTGGAGGCGCGTGATCTCCATGCCAAAACTCCAGAGCGTAGGCGAGTCTGGAAGGAGGGGGACGGTCAAGGCTACTCTGCGGGCTTGTGGAAGCAGACTAGGTGGTGCTTGATCCGCGCCTGTCTAGCAGTAACGGCCACATTGCGTCTCCATTGCAATTGCTGGATCAATGCAGCGCCCGCAGTACCTGCGCTGCCGCAAGCAGGATCGATGGTGTGAGCAGCAAAGCCCACGCGGCCAGCTTCCAACCAGGACGTTCCTTGTTCCACTCAAACTTGGGCATTGGGTTTCTCCAGCGCATGCTCAAATTGTGTGGGCTTTGAGGATGTACTTGATGGGGTTTATGCCCGCGTGGGCCAGATCACGACGCTTGAAAGCGGCAGTTCCAGCCCCCCCTTCGAAGGCAGAGGACCTAGAACCGCGGCGTAGCTGATGTCGTCGAGCGTGCTGAGGGTGTTGGTGAACACGCAGCGCATGGAGGGTGTTCAACATATCCTTGGCGAGGATGTACGGCTCGATGTTCTCGTGGCAGCACCGCACGTCTCGCGGAAACCGGCCGTGTGGTCGCCGCGCTGTCTCTTCTGGATGTCCTCGACACTGATGTCGTAGTCCTTGTCGTCGGGGCTTTGCAGCGGATCTTTGTTGTTTGGCTCCGCACAGCCGGTAGCACGCGCGCCCCAGTTAGCCCAGCTCAAGGCGCGCTGTGCAACGTCCATCGCACGTCCGATGGTGGCCGGAAGCAGCCATGCGCTGCGCTTCCCCAAGCATCTCAGATGCCGTCCCGCTGAAGCTGCTCAATCCTCACCGTGACCTTCAGCTGCAGTTCGGAGATCTCTTCTCGGAGCCGCTGCGCCTCTGTACTCTCAATTGAAAGCTGAGCGAGCCGACCACGTTTTGACTGCAGCTCTCGCAACATCTCTACTTCAGGCGGAACGAAGCCGCCGTCCTTGAGGATCTTGAATGCCATGCGGAGTTCTGGCGGAGTCTCGTCATAACCGTCGCCGAAATCGAGAGGCTTGCCCCAGTCCTTTGCGGACTTCAACTCACCACTGCGCTCGCTCTCCCGAATTGAGCGGGCGATCTGTTCATCAAAGGTGGGGATGTCTCGCATCTGCGGTTCCCATCGGCAAGGTGGATGTGGCGCGGGCTTTCTACTATGCCGGAATGCGCCCAGACCGCGCCTGTCATGTATGCCAGGCCCCCGACCTCTAGGCTTGACCTTGGCCACCTCGTCCGCGCAGCTCAGCTCCTGGCCGAAAGCGGCCATGCAGAAGGCTGCTCGGGTCGATAGCAGACAGCACTCGGCGCTACGCGAACTGCTAGATTCCAGCCCGTATGCCCGCTTCTCGCCGACCGCGACACCGGAAGTTCCCGACCCTGCATCCGACACTGCGCCTTCTGAAGGCGCGTTGGCAGGTAATGGAGCCGCTGGCGAAATGGAGGCTACTAAGGTCGATCGCCGGGCTTGAGCACCTGCACCGCGGCGCGCGGCGAAGAATGAGATCGCGATCCAACTACGCTCCGCTCTTGCGGGTTCGTCGCAGGGAAATCGCGCGGTCGTTGTCAGCGCAAAGCTGGAAGGTGCCTCCGGAGATCCTTGCGCACTCTCTGCCGAGAGGCCGCTCTGGCCAATGGCTCCAGCAACTACTTCCGTGGGACGGGCCGCACACCCATACCGCTGAATGGCGCGCGCCGCTGAAAGGCTATCCCCGCTCGCTTTGGCTTGCCTGAATCGGAGCCATCACCTAGCTCAGTGACGTCAGCAACTGGCCGCAAACGGTCGTCAGCACGCCCTCCGCTTTGTCTGTCACCCGCCGCTCTATGCGCGCTTCAGAGACTGGCGCACTAACCTTTGCGCGTTCTCCGCACGTGAGGGTGCGCAGGTCGGAGTCAGGCCTCCGCAAGGACTACTCGCGAACTGGGACGGATGCTCGCAGAGCATGTGGCCGCTCAGCGCCTGACTACGCGGTTACCGCGCCATAACGACATTGTCTGCAGGCCCCGCCGCAGTAGCAGGCACGGTAACCACTGCGCCAGTCGGCGCAACGATGGTTCCTAGTTGCCCCAGCAGGTTGCTCGTGTTTCCGTTCGCACTCACAGACGTCCCGGCCGGCACCAGAAGCAACTGTCCCGCCGCCAGCGTCACCGTGCTACCTGCTGGAACGTTGATGGCTGCTGTCCCGGGCGTGTAGATCAAGTGCAAGTTGCTGGTCGTGGCGTACTGTTGGTCAACGGAAAGAAGGGACCATGCGCCCGGGCGCAGTTGATAGGAGTCCTTCTCGACGAACAGCACATTGCCGGACGGATCCTTATCGGTGGCCGTGACGACTGCCAGCGCCGTCGTGGGCGTATCCGGTTGAACGACGAACGTGAATGTCGCGTGGTACAGCACCTTGGTCCGATTGCTGTCCGCGTAAATGGTTTGTGCGCCGATGTCCCCCGTGTCCCCAGGCTTCACCGCGGTGGGGACATGCCACGGCGAATCCGAGACGGCGACTGCGCCGGAGGAGTTGTCGTCCCCTATGGGTAAAAAAGCTGAATCGTAGAAGCCGGTTTGCCAGCTGGAGGTGCTTCCGGCCGAGGCGCAGTTCGCCAACAAGCGGTCTGTAGTGGTGGTGACCGCGGACGCAGCTTGCGCGCCGAACGTGGCGGGGCTCGCTACTCCGCGCAGCTTGACCTCCGCTCCCGTACAGTCGCCTGAGACGACGTACTGTGCAACCGCAGGGCTCGCAGCGCGCTCGGCGGTTGCCGCCGGGAACGCGAATGCCATTGCTGACGGCTCTGAACCTGCGCTGCCGCCGCTGCTGCCACCGCCGCCGCACGCGGCGAGCATGCCTGCCAACACCGAACTCGTAAGGATCTTGCAGGTTCTCATCTTCCCCTCCTCCTGGCGCGATTCTTGACCCCGTAGGTCTTCCATTCGAACGGCTGAGGCTGCTTGGTCGGCAGGAGAAGTTCCGATGAACACGTCGGCAAGCGCTGATGAGATGCGCCGACGCGCGACGAGGTATCAGGTGACCTGAAGCTCGCGCGCGGATCGAAGCAGCCGCCGCTGAGTACGGATGTGAACCGACGCCTGAGCTGCTATAGGCGCGCATGGGACTGGGAGCATCATGACCGAAGCTGACCGTCAGTGGTCGGTCAGGGACGGAGTTAAATGATGAGTCGCCGTCCCACGGCAGCGGGAAAGGCACTGCGGCGTTCTCGTTCTCCTTCACGTCGTAGTCTTGGCCCGGGCGGGAAACCGTCCCGGGTCTTTTCTTTCCGAGCTTTGAGAAGCGCTAGGCGAGGATAGTTGGCCCAGTAGCAGACGCTCCAGCGCGTCTGCTTGGGGCCGGAAGCGGACCTCCTCGAGCTCTTCCAGTCGCCTTGTTCGTAGCGATGTTCCGAGATGGGCGCGCTGCCCACATCGACGATCTCCCAGGCAAGGCCTTTGCGCCGGAAGGTAGAAACCGTCTGCAGGCCGGGCGGGAGCACGGTCACCCCCTGTCTTGGGCGGCCGTATATGCCAGAGCGTTGCCTCCCGGCTGCGAACGGCTGATCCGCCGAACAGGCGCACGGCGGCGCCATCGGCTTCGATAGGCGCGGCTCGCCGCTGAGTGACGGGCACGCCACGCCCGCGGCCTCCCCCAAAAGCAGCATAGGTGGCCCACGCGGGCGTTGTCTCGCCCGAGTCCGCGCGCTCGCCCGGAATGCCTTTTCCCAATGGAAATCGCAATTCGGGCGACCGGATGACCCCCCACCGGGGGCACGCCCGTGCCGCGCCGGTCCGTAGCGAGCGGCGACAACTCTGACGACAAGTTCCACTCCCGTTTGCGCTCTTTTCCCAGACTGGCGCGAACTTCAACCAGGCACACGGGAGAGTTGGCATGCAAAGTCGTTCCTTGGCGCTGGCGGCGCTGTTCAGTTCCGTGTTGGCGGCTTGCGGCGGCGGAGGCGGCGGCGACAACCCGACCGCGTCTGGCTCGCCGGCTGGCGCACCTGCCGCCGCAAGCGGTGGTCCTGTCCCAGCACCTGCCACCGCAAGCGGTGGTCCTGTCCCAGCACCTGCGCCCACGAGCGCACCGGCGCCGGCGCCCGCGCTTGGAGGGGCACCGGCGCCGGCGCCGGGATCCGCAACGCCTCCTACGCCATCGCCATCGCCGGCGCCCGCCCAAGCGGCGCCCCCCTTTGCAAGCTTCGGGCCGGTGACCGTCGCCTCGGCACTGACTGGCGTGGCCTTCAGCACGCAGGCGGCGTCCCCTGCTGCGGCACGCCTGTCGGGCGGCGGCTCCGTGGTGGCCTGGGTTGACAAGGGCCTGGTCAGCGCACGCGTCCTGGACAACAGCGGCACACCGATTGGCGACGTGATCAGCGTGGCCACCGCCACGCCTTCTTCCGTCGCGGTCGCAGGTCTGGCGAATGGGGAGTGGATCGTCGCCTGGGATGCGGTCACGCTGCCGGCGGCCACTCCGACGGCGCAGCGAACGACGGTGCAGTTCCGTCGCTACAGCGCGACGGGCGCGCTGCTGCAGGACACGACGACCGTTGCGGGACCTGTCTACGGCGTCGACGCAGGAATGCAGGCGGTTGGCACGCCGGACGGCGGCTTTACGGTGGCCTTCGCGGCGCACGATGTCACGGGGGCGCCGGGGCACATCTTTGCGCAGCGGTACCAGGCCGGCGGCAGCCCGCTGGGCGGGCTCGTGACGCTCAGCGCCCGGCCCGGCGAGCAGCAACAGCCCCGGCTGGTGGCGCTGCCCGACAGCTCGACCCTGCTGGTCTGGCTGCAGCAATCGGGTGGTGCCGCGATCTTCATGCGACGCATCGATGCTGCCGGCCTGCCCGCGGGCGGCGAAACACAACTCGCTTCGAGTCCCAGCGGGGCGAGCACCTTGGGTGCCCGCGTCTTGCCGTCCGGCAATGTCGCGGTTGCCTGGACGACGGTCAGCCGAGTGTCCTGGCAGGTGTTCGACCTGTCGGGCACCGCACGGACCGCCCAGGGCGACGCATCGGTCCCGTTCTCGGCAGGGGGGCCGGCCCATGTCGCGGTCGTGGCGAGTGCGGCAGGCAATGGCTTCCTGGTCCTGGTGGACACGTACTTCGCGTGGAACCGCGGGAGTGGCCAACACCTGCTGGATTACGAGGTTGGTGCTGATGGATTGCTGCTGTCCACGAAAGAGCTGGCGGTCGCTAGCGTCTACAGCGTGAGCGACATCACGGGCAACGCGACCGGTCCGGCTGCTGCGGGCTTCGGGATCGCAGCCGACACCGACGGCCACTTCGTGTACGCGTGGGAGAGCGCGTCGGGCGTGGGGGTCGCGCAGCTCAGCGCGGCCGGGCAATAGCGATTGCGTGTGCTCCAAGGTCACAAACCCCGAGGGCCAGCTGGTCCGTGGCCTTCGGCACGGCGGCACCGGCTGAACTGCGAAGTTGGCGCGCGAGCGCCGAGCCGGTTCGAGGCGCCGCCGGGGAATGATGGCAGGTCGGGACCTTGGGGGGAAGACAGGCGTGCGGTAACGGTCAACCCCGCGCTGGCAGTGCGTGGATGTCCGCTCTTGGCGGGAAACTGACCTAGGAATCTTGGAGTGCCGGCAAGCCAAACTCGCCCGTTAGTCGTCTCGCCAGTGCGTCGACATCGTTCAGTCCGTCGTCGAAATGCAGCGCATGCATTCCGATGGAAGCAGCTCGTGCCGCATGCTCGGGCGTGTTGTCGATGAACACGCATTCGCGAGGCTCCACTCCTGCGAGCGCGCATGCGTGCCGGAAGATCGACTCGGAATCCTTAGAGCAACCCAGGTCCGCGGACACCACGATCGGATCGAACAGGTCGTCGAGGGATTGAACGGCTCGTAGGCGCCTCATGCGGTCCGACTTGTTGTCGGTGATGATTCCAACACCGCAAGCAGGTCGGAGCCGCCGCGCCAGTTCGAACACGTGCGAGTTTATCGGGGTACTGTCGAACGCGTCCTGAAGAAGGTCGATCGAAAGCAGGGAATCCAGCTCGGCGCAAATCTGCGGCCACGCCTGTGAGTACGTCATGCTTCCGATAGTCAGCTCGCGGTTGTGCGTTGCGAACGCGCGCTGCACACGATCCAGCGGGATGCCACTGGTGGCGGAGATGTAGCGGCACGTTGTCAGGGAGCCGGTGCGGTCGGTGGTCAGAACCCCGTCGTAATCGAAGAAGACGACCCGAATCATGTAGCGATCGTAGGTGATGGCTGCTTCCGGTCCGAGAGCGGCCGTCCGTCCTTCCTCGTCCCTGAAGCGGGCAAAGCACGTCTGCCTCAGGCGGCAGCGTCGGACGCGAAGTGCGAGTAGATGGCGCAGGCGCCTGGTTTACCGCGCACCAGGCGGTATTCCCTCAGAGAGTCTTCCTGCTGGAAGTTGCACGGGCGAAGAACAGCGTACGCTTGGCTGTTCGATGGTCCTGGCGCGATACGACTAGGCGGGAGCGCTGCCAAATTCGAGCAGGCCGGCGGCGTTCATCGCGTTCATCTCTGCGACGAAGACGTCAGGATTGAGCAGATCTTGAAGCTCCACCGGCACGCTCTCGTCCAGATCGCTGTAGTCCAGCCTCGATTTGCCCTTGCGCGGGTCACCAGAGAACTCGAAGGTATCGGGCAGCCACTGCTCAACCTTGTCGAGCAGATCTTCGTAGCAGCGTCCCCTCTTGATGTCATCCAGCATTCGCCGAATCTGCTGGTCGTCCATGCCTCGCACGTGGCCGATCCTCCGCACGATGACGAGAAGGTAGAAGACGTTGCCGAAGTGCCAGCGGAGATCGAATCGAAGCATCTATGTCCTTTCAGATTGGGAGGTTGATGCCGCATATAGCTGCCGGCAAGCCGCAGATCTTTCGATGTCCCCAAGGTATACTGAAACGACCTCGCTTCATCTCATCTCATCGCGCTCGCACGCGCGGCGACGCAAGCGCCACGTGCGGTGTATCTGATGCGACTCAGGGCGCTGTGAGACGCGGCTTCCGGGTAGCCTGCCAAGGGGGACAGGCGGAAGCTGCAGTCGACGCCTAAACGGGGGCAGCAGACGACCTACCTCATGACCACCGGCCAGCTCCGCCGGAGATGCGTCGGTCGCGGCCACTACAAGCGCTTCGTTTCTGCTGTCGCTCTACTGAGCTGCTGAATTCCGCATGCCTGCTTCTGGCCGGGAGCTGCCGTGCCGCAGTACGGAGGTGTCGAGACTACGCGGTATCTGACGCTGTCATGGAGTCGGCGTCCATCGCAAGTGCTCCGAGCTGGAGCGTCGTGACCAGAAGCGCCTTATCCAGTCATTTAGCGCGGATGCGCCATCTGGCAACGCGAACCCTCGCTTCAATCCGAAGTCAAGTCCAGCTGCTAGCGTGCAATCAGCAATACCGCACGAATCGCCGCCGAGATAGTCTTGGCCGTCTTGGAGTGCGGCGTCGATCTGGGAAATCCCGCTCGCGGCGGCTTTCTCGTAACCCTTTGCCGCTCCAGGATCCGGGTCCTGGCCCAGGGGCGAGTTCGTCGCATTGACCCACTGTGCTATGGGGCGTAAGACTCTAAGCTCCGCGATCCGATCCAGCTCGCGCTGCCGTGCCCGCGACAGAGGAGTCACTCCCCACATGGGTGGATGCGGGAAGCATTCCTCGAGATATTCGACAATGGCGAGGGACTCGGTTAGATACACGCCTGGCTGGATCTCAAGAACGGGAACAGTTCCGGCTCTGTTCCGCGCCAAGTGTGCCGGCATCCGGTGCTCGCCAGCCCTCAGGTCGACTTCCAACGGTTCGAGCGGGATGTCAATGCCCGAGGCAGCCTTTTCAGCGACATAGAGCTGCACACGCGCAGCGTGCGGCGCTCCCCGGCAAGTGTAGAGCCTCATGGCCCAGATCCTAGCAACAGGGTACCGGGGCCGACCTTTTGGACCGACCAGCCGCACATGGCAATCTCGTCGTTCACCGAATCCTGCATGCCTGCTTCCGGCCAACAGCTGACGTCGCCCATCTCAGCCCGCGAGCAGCCGGTTGCAGTCCACATCTTGGTCGGCGTCTACGGCATCCGAATTCTCAAGAAGTTTCACGCGGTTTGACACTTCTCATTCGCGGCGCGATCAGCCGTGGCCGCCCATTTCTTGGCACGACGCGGCCAGACATCGGCTTCCCTGATGACCCCCGAGCGCTTCGGCGCTGCCGCTCGCAACGCGTTCCTGTTTAAGCCCGCGGGTGGTGTGAAGCACTGAACATTGAGCCGTGTTCGTCGTAGGGTTGAACGACTGCTTCCGGCCATTAGCAGACATCAAGGCCGGTCGCACCGGCGTACTCTGGCGGCGTGTCCAACGTCCGATTGGCCGGCACGCAGTGGCATTGCGCCGCGAGACGCATGCTCAGATGCACGGCTTGGGCGCAATGCCGGTGGGTGTCCGCGTCGAACGACCCCTGCCGGTCCTCGCACGGCACTGGTGCCCCGCTGTCAGACACACACGAGCATGCCTTCTCACTTGCCTGCCCATGGGGCCGGTACTTTGTAAGCGTCCGGCCATCCCATCTTGAGCGGTAACTCTGGAGTGGGGAGCATCGTGTCCGCGACAGAAGTTTCATGGACACAATCGAGACGAAGAAGCGCACGCGCGTGCGCGCGTATCCAGCCGAATTCAAGGCGCAGTTGGTGGCCGAATGCGAGCAGCCCGGGGCGTCGGTCGCCAAGGTGGCGCTCGCGCACGGCCTAAACGCCAACATGCTGCACACCTGGCGGCGTGATGCAGGTGGAACTCCCGCCGGCGGCAAACCGGGCGCGCAGCCGGAGTTCGTTTCGCTGCCGCTACCGGCGCCCACAGTCCCTGCGACGTCGTCGATCCGCATCGAGTTGCGCCGCGGTGCCACCAGCGTGGCAGTGTCGTGGCCGACGGACGCAGCCGACGCCTGCGCAGCCTGGCTGCGCGAGCTGCTTCGGTGATCCGCATCGAGGCAATCTGGCTGGCCGTGGAGCCGCTGGATATGCGTGCCGGCACCGAGGCGGCGCTCGCGCGCGTGGTGCGCGTATTCGGTGCGGCGCGCCCGCATCATGCGTACCTGTTCGCCAACCGGCGCGCCAACCGCCTGAAGGTCCTGGTGCATGACGGCATCGGCGTCTGGCTGGCGGCCCGGCGCCTGAACCAGGGGCGGTTCGTGTGGACGAGTGACGGCGCGCCGAGCGTCGGCCTCACGCGCGAGCAGTTCGACGCGCTGGTGCTCGGCTTGCCGTGGCAGCGCATCGGCGAAGCCGGCGTGATCTCGCTGCTGTAGCGCAATACAGGCATTTGCCGATGCCTTGGCGAAGCGCGCATGGCAGCATGTGCCTCCGTGATCACCGCGGACAACATCGACGGCCTCGACGCGCATCAGCTGCGCGAACTGGTGGCACGTCTGCGGGCCGACGTGCTGCACAAGCAGACGCTGATCGACAAGCTCACGCACGAGAACGCGGTCCTCAAGCGCCTGAAGTTCGCCGCGCAATCGGAGCGCTTCAACGCAGAGCAGCGCAGCCTCCTGGAGGAAACGCTCGATGCCGACCTGCAGGCGGTTGGCGAAGAAATCGAGCGGCTCGCTCCGCAGGACAAGCCTGCCGGCGAAAAGAACAAGCCCAAGCGGCAGCCGCTGCCGGCTCAATTCCCCCGGCGCGAGATTCACCACGAACCCGAGAGCACGATCTGCAGCTGCGGCTGCCAGTTGAAGCGCATCGGGGAAGACGTCGCCGAGAAGCTCGATTACCAGCCCGGCGTCTTTACGGTGGAGCGGCACGTGCGTGGCAAGTGGGCCTGCGCGAAGTGCGAGAAGCTCGTGCAGGCGCCCGTGGCGCCGCACGTGATCGACAAAGGCGTGCCCACCAGCGGCTTGCTTGCCCAGGTGCTGGTCGCCAAATTCTCCGACCACCTGCCGCTGTACCGGCAGGAAGGGATTTTTGGGAGGGCGGGCCTAGAGATCCCGCGCTCGACGCTGGCGCAGTGGGTGGGCAGCTGCGGCGTGCAGTTGCAGCCGCTCGTGGATGCCATGCGGGCCCAACTGCTGCAGCAGCCGGTGCTGCACGCGGACGAAACGCCGGTGGCGATGCTCGATCCGGGCGCCGGCAAGACGCACCGCGCCTACCTGTGGACCTACTGCAGCACGGCCCTGCAGGGGACGAAGCTGGTCGTATTCGACTTCGCGGAAAGCCGGGCGAGCCGGCATCCTGCGGACTTCCTGGGCCACCCTGGCGAGGGCGCCTGGCGCGGCACGCTCGTGTGCGACGACTACTCCGGCTACAAGGTGCTGTTTGCCAGCGGCGTGACCGAAGCGGGCTGCCTGGCGCACGCGCGTCGCAAGTTCCACGAGCTGTACGCGAATCACCAGAGCACGGTGGGCGAACAGGCACTCGCGCTATTCGGCCGCCTCTACGAAGTCGAACGCGAAGCGGCGGATCTGAATTGCGACGAGCGCCGACGGATCCGGCAGGAGAAGGCAAAACCCGTGGCCGACGCGCTGCACGCTTGGCTCACGGCCCAGCGCCAGAAGGTGCCGCCGGGCTCGGCGACCGCGAAGGCGATCGACTACAGCCTCGGGCGCTGAAAGGCGCTGACCCGGTACATCGACGCAGGTGATCTGCCAGCGGACAACAACTGGGTGGAAAACCAGATCCGGCCCATTGCGATCGGCCGCTCGAACTGGCTGTTTGCCGGAAGCCTGCGCGCCGGCAAGCGAGCCGCCGCGGTGATGAGCCTGATCCACTCGGCGCGCGTGAACGGGCAGGACCCTTACGCGTATTTGCGCGACGTCCTCGGAGCGGCTGCCTACGCAGCCCGCCAGCCGAATTCGCGAGCTGCTGCCGCACCGCTGGCAACCGACAACCCTGACCGCGTCATAACGAAGTGAGCGAGTCAACACGGATGCAAGCCGCGCACCGAAGTCCGGCTACTGCACCGCGGGATACTGTTGCTTGAAAACGGCTGAAGTCACTAAGCCAATTTTCAAGTATCGTTCACGAATACCGGAAACCAAGCCATACAAGCTCAATTGCATTCCGAGCGACAGAGTAACTACGGAGGATAAGGTGGTGACCTCAAAAATTCATACAACTGCCGTCATCGAGGAAGGTGCGGTAATTGGTGCAGGCTGCACGATCGGGCCATATTGCCACGTCGACCGGGACGTGCGACTCGGTGACAACAACGTACTTCACTCACACGTATCGCTGGTAGGCTCGACTCGCATCGGATCGGCCAACGAGATTTTTCCATATGCCTGCATTGGGGGGCGTACGGAAGACATGAAGTTCAAATATGGCTCGGTAACGCACGTCGAGATCGGGAATGGGAATGTCTTCCGCGAATATTGCACAGTGAACTCAGCGACCGACGATGGGGCGGCGACGCGCATCGCTCACAACAACACGTTTCTTTCGGATAGCCATGTGGGCCACGATTGCAAAATCGGAAGCCACATTGTGTTGGGATGCGGTTCCAAGTTGGCAGGGCATGTAGAAATCGACGACTACGCTACGGTCAATGGCATGACGGGTGTGATCCAGTTCGTGCGCTTGGGCAAGTATTCGTTCATCGGGGCTATCAACAAGGTCACCAAAGACATCCTGCCGTTCATGATCGCGGAGGGAAATCCATCGGTCATCCGCGTCGTCAATACGATTGGTCTCGAACGCAGGGGCTTTGATGTCGAGCGGGTACGTCGAATCAAGAGCGCGATGCGCGATCTGTTCAAGTCGTCCACATCTTTGCAGGGTGCTGCTCAGACGCTGGCTGATGCGCGCCCGGACGACGTCGATCTCCGTGAGATTGCGAGTTTCATCGCCGGCTCGCGAACGGGCATAGCAAAGGTGGGCACCTGAAACCGTCTCGCTGACAAGACAGGAGCGGTCCAACGGTCTCGGAAGTCGAGCGTCAGCAATGCTCTTGGCTGCGGGCGTTCGGCCGAGTCCGTAGAGTCAATATGCCCTGCCAGCCGCTTGCGATGCGACTGGCGGCCCAATCGCTGGAGCCGAGGCGACGCCGAAATCTGACCCCTTGAGTTCCTCGGGTCAAGGCGGGGTCACCGGACGGTTACGGTACTTTCGGTGCGCACATGCAATAGGAGTTTGACTCCGCCTTTCTGAAGGTGGGGGACAGAAGGTGGCCCTGGCCATCGAACGAGTATTGATGCTGCCAAGGCTAAGAGGCTCACTCAGAAGAAAGCATGTTCCCGATGGACGCAAGCCTCGCCCTTTCCGGTCCAATCCTTGCCACTGCTGGGTGATGATCACGACCCGCCCAGAACTCCTCGAAAGCCTCGCTTTCAGTGATGCTCGTTGCGACCACGCCGCCGCACATTCCAGCGACCACCATGAGCCCAAACGCCGCATAAGGCAGATATTGATTCCAGGTGAGCGTGCTGGTTACCCAGAGGCGCCTCGAAGGCATGAGCAACTGCTCACCGAATGAACGGGGGTTCCACAATGACTCAGGGTCGCGGTGGAGGACGCTTCTATGCTCGTTCGCCCGAATGGCTTGAGTGCGCAAGAGCGAAGACTATTGCGCGATGTCTCAGTGTTCTATGTGCGGGCTCGCCATGGGTTTCGGCGTTCGTTTGTGTTTGCCTTGCCAACTCCGAGCCTCGATGGCGGTCTTGCGCCAATCTACGCACGTAACCGGGGAGGCTTATCAGGTTGGCACACCGGTTGTCCCCATACGGCACGCCGGGAGCGATGGCAAGCCCGCTGCTAGGGCATCTACATCGCAGCCGCAAGAGAAGGCAGTCTCACGGGGCAAGCGCGAGCTCCGCGTCAAATGCACACTGTGCGGAAAGCGCTTTTCCGAAAGAGAGATCGCACTTCACCTCGTTTCGGAACACCCGGATCGGCAGAAAAAGCCAGCAAGAGTTCACCGATCTCCGTGGGTCAGCTTGGTCCAGGGTGGGCTGCCAGGGCTAGGTAAACGGAGGTAGCGGAGCGCTGCACGAGCAATTTATTGCGGTTCGGGGGCACGTCGTCGTAAGGAAGTCTGTTGTGCAGCTAACGTGGAAAGGATGGACATGGAGAGCTATGAAGTGACTAATGCAAAGTCTGGCGACCTCGACGATGTGGCTGAAATCCATGTGCGCTCGTGGCGAGCTGCGTATCACCACGTCTTCCCGAATAGTTACCTCGAATCAATATCAGTGGGCGCGCGGAAAAAGGCGTGGGAAGCTGTGCTCGCCGAAAAAAGGTCAGATCTCTTGATCGCACGCCGTGAAGCGCGCGTGGTCGGATTCGTCTCCTTTGGTGCAAGCCGCGATCTAGACGCAGTTAGCGGACGTACGGGCGAAATCTGGGCCCTGTACGTGGACCCCACAGAGTGGGGCAAGGGCGCAGGTGGCACTCTTTGGCGCGGAGCCGAAGCGCGTTTGAGGCGAAGTGACCACCAAGAGATCACCCTCTGGGTGCTCGAGGCGAACGCCCGCGCCCTTGCGTTCTACGAGCGTGTCGGCTTCACACGTGATAAGCATGAACCAGTTGTAATAGAGCGCGGGGGAACCACTGCATCAGAAATCCGTCTTGTTCATGGCACTGGCGCCGAGTAGTTCACCTATCCGTCGGCGCGATGATCCGCCCCCCACCACTAACGTAGATCTGGCGCACTCCGCCCCCCTGCAAATTTTGTACCAGTGAGTGCAGGGTCTTGGCGTCCACGCCAGTGAAGGGCTCCCACCCTGCGATTACTCTTGTGCCACTCAGAAGAACTCTCAAGCATAGGAGCCGGTCCGCTTGACCGCCAGACAAGTTGGCATACGGAGTGCGCGCCAGCTGTGCGAGAGCGGCTTCAAATGTCTCGGTGCCGGGAAAATCGTGGGTGAATCCCAGTGCCCGGTACCACTTCAAGAACAGATCAGGGTCTATTTCCTCGGGCTCCCGCAGCAGGTTCTCAAGGGCCGAGGCGTTGAAACTGAAGCGTCCATCCGAGACCAGAATGCCCGGGTGCTCCAGCGACAACCTCGATGCGGTGATCAATTCCTGCTCGGTCGCGGCGGCGGCGACCACCGTCATTGGATCGCCTGCGTCAAACTGCGGCGCAACCGGCTGCTCTGGCTTGTCCTCGGCTGCGGCGGCCACCCGCCATCCATGTAGCCGTTCGACGGCCTCGGATGCTTGAACGTACAAAAATGCGATGCGCGTGAGCTTGGCCGCGTTGTCGGCGACGAACCCCAACAGCGTGATAGCCAGCAACACCGAAGACGCATCCGACGCATCGCGCGCATCCAAAAACATTGCTGCGACCGGCAGAGACAGGAGCAAAACAGGGAACTGCTGCTGTGCGGCGCTGCCAAGGCTTAACGATGCGCCTACCCGCGTCCTCCTGTCGTAGGATCTCGCGAGCACTTTGGTAAACGCGCCCGCCGTGCCAGTGGTCGCAATACTTGAGGCAGCACCAAGGATCGAGTGCAGCAAGTGCGTGTCCTCGCCCGCAGCTACTTCGACCTGTTTGGACTGGCGCGACGCAATTGCTGTCAGTCTGGCTACTACAAAGGATCCCACGATCGTCGCGGATGCGGCAAACACCGCGGCCGGGGCATTGATGCGAACGAGCCAAGCAAAGGCGACGACAAGAAATGCAGTCCGCGACAACGTGATGCTGGACGCGCAAGCAAATGTGGCGACAGCGTTTGTGTCCCGTTGAAAACTTGCCAGTAACTGCCCGATATTCGCTCGCGCTCGTGTGGCCGCTGCCAAGCTTGTAGAGACGGAAAGGACCAGAGCCTTGCGGTATGCGCCCATCGTTCGGTGTGTCAGGGTGACCTCGAGCCGATCGCCGAACGTCACGATTACGCCCCGTATCAGGCACAGAGCAAGAAAGGCCGCCACGAGCCCATCTCGGCCAGAGGTGGCGACTACTCTGCTTGCGACGTAGCCAATAAGGATCGGCATTCCGAATACAGCGCTCCAAACGAGCGAGTGCTGCAGATATGTCCCGGGCGTCAAGCGAACGATGTGCCACCAGAGGCTAAGCGGTTTCACGTGCGGCGCTCCTTGTCTGCTGGTGCAATGCCATGGTGCCTGAAGAAAGTGTGTATATGCGATCTGCGACGTCACCCCACTCGGGCCGATGGCTGATGACGATACAGCTGCGGGTTCCCAGGTACTGCCTCAGCAGCGTTGCTGCGGCCTTTATCGTGCTCGCCTCCGACGCAGCGAATGGCTCGTCAAAGATCACCAGATCCGAGCCGCAGACCAGACCGCGAAGCAGCACAAGCGTATCGCGCTCGCTTTGCGCCGGCGAGGCGGCTACGTCGAGGTCAGTCTGCAAAAGGCCCAGACTTGAGGCGGATCTGAGCAGTGCCTTTGGCAGGCTCTCGTCTGGGGCAAAGAGCCGGATGTTCTCGGCGCGAGAAAGCGCCAAGATAGGCTCGCGTTGTCCGAAATACGCGATCCGCGGCAGCGGACCGGCGAAGTGCGCTGGTGGTCCACTCGCCTGAGATATTCCGGCCAGAAACTGAGCGAGCGTCGACTTCCCGCACCCAGTCCTGCCTTGTAACAGTACGACTTCACCGGGCTCCACAACTATCGTGCCGGCGGAGATCAGAGGCGACGCGCTGGAGTAGCGCAATGGCTCCGACCAAAAGTCCATTTTGAGGCGGGACATCTGAGCAGCCGATCTTTTAGACGGCTCGTCCGGCTGGTGCAGACTCGTCGCAATTCTGTGGAGCGAGGCCAAGCCATCCTGCAAATTGGCAAATGTGCCAACCGTCGCCTCCACCGGACGACGGATGAGTTCCGTATAGAGAAAAACTGCCACAAACAACGCGGGGTCAGCAACGCTGGAGTAGGTGAGGATCGCGAAGGAAACCGCATGGCAGAGGCCGAAGAGCGCAATGGCAAACGGCCACACGAGCCGCTCGCGGGTGTACGCCGCGCCAACGGTCTGCATCTGTTGCGCGATGAGTCGATCGAGCACTCGAGAGACGAACGTCCTGTGATCGTTAGCAAACACGTCCAGCGATCCAGCAAACACTGACTCCGCGAAGCTGATCGTGCGCTTGCGCGCTGCGCCCGCCGCCTCCCAAGCCGCACTCGCTCGTCTCCGAATTGCGTCCAGGCTGTAGATTGTCGTCACGGTGATGATGACAAGCCAGAGCGCAACGTACGCGTTCGAGTAAGCGACCACAACCAATGCGCCAAGGATCGTGAAGCCCGAGACGAGCAGCGCCGGTACCGTACTTCCAAGAAGCGCGCGGGCGCGCGAAACGTCGTTTTCTAGAAGTTCGACGGTGCCGCCGGCGTCAGTCTGGATGACCCGGCGGCGCCGCAATTGGGAGTCGAGCAACGCGCCACGAAGCACGCCGCCAATCTTCCATTCGTTGACCTGGAGGGACCATGTGCTACACAAGGAGGCGAAGAAGCGAAAGACGTAGAGAATCGCTAGCAACAAGGCCAGAAACGATCCGGATAGTGGAAGCCACACCGGACCGGTGTCACTGAGGAGCAACTGGATCGTCTTGGGGATCCCTAATTCACAACCGACCTCAAGGACCACGGCGGCAAGCCACGCAGCCCATATCGCTGGCGGCGTCGCCGTATATGCTCGACGCGCGAGGCCTCGGGTCGAGAAAGAGCCTCCGCTCATGTTCAGGCCGCTGCCGACGTTTGCCGGCCAATCACCGAACTCAACACCCCATCGATGTCCGCGGCCAGACCTGCAATCTGCCCGAACTCGCTCCAGCGGCACACGAACACCTGGCACTGCCCAGCAATCCTGGCGGTCGTTGCGTACGAATCCAGCGGGGGACTACCCCATGCGCGCTGGTGTTGAAGAAGTGCCATCAGCGCGTCCGCAGGACCCACGGGCTGGATGCAGGATGCGCCGCTGGCGGACTTCTGCAGGAGGAAGACCGTGCGCACGACTCCTCCGTGCATTGGTGCCTTCAGACCTGCGTCGACGTACGACGTAGCCACCTTTTCGGTGCTGGACGTTCCAATGTGGACAGCGCGCGGGAACGGCTCGACAAACAAGCTGCGTGAATGCAGGAACGTTTCTTCATCGGTAAGCAGAACGTGGCCGTACTGCTGCGCAAGTCGAATTGATAGGCTCGACTTGCCGCTGCCTCGCAAACCAACCAGCAGACAAGCAGCACCGCTGCCGTTCATGACGGCGGCAGCATGGAAGCCTACGAAGCGCTTGCGTAATACACCTGCTTCGGTTGGTGGAAGGGGCGGTGAAAGATGGTGCCATGGCGTGATCCTCTCGCCCCCGCGAGGCGTCACACTTACTCCGGTAAGCGGACCGAATTCGGGAGGCCTCCCGCGGATCAGCTCTCGCGAGAACGGCCCGTCGATGCGAATCTCGTAGTCTGGCGTAGACGCGTAGCCCATCACCTGTGACGCCAGAGCACCGTCAAAAAAGACTTCGATCGAGTCGCGAGTCTCCTTCTGGACGCACAGCACTGTGATGTGCGCTCCCAGCAGGAAGAGATCTGTCTTATACACAAGCTACTCCTTTTTGGTGCCGGGCAGAGTAGTCACCATCTGACGTCAACCGCCATCGTGAACACCGCATACCGGCGTGATACAGAGGTCTCGGCGATGTCTTGCGCTTGGGCATACCGGGTCTGCCAATGCTGGCCAATCTCGGTCACGTCGAGGCGAAGCTTCGCGTCGTTGCTGAGATCCTGCACATATGAGAACCCCAGAGACGACAGTTGTGGGCTTTCGACAGTAGCGCCGGGCAGCTTCGAACGGTACCAAGCGACCTCGCGAAGGGTTGCGGTTAACTCCGCCTTAAGGCGCGTCAGCGTGCACGTGCTGCCCATCACAAGGCTTCGGGTCGGCTCTCCAGTGAGGCTGTTGCCGCCGTCCGGTAGCGATACGGACGTTGAGCGAAGGTCCAGCCTTAGCGAGCATGGAAATGAGCCGGGCCAGACGTCACGCAGCACTAACTTGCCCCGTGCCTCCAAGCCAGTCACAACAGCTGAGTTGGCGTTTGAGAACGAGAGCAGCCAGCGCCCACCTCCATTTGCATACGTGGTCACAATCGGGTGGCGTATGTCGCGGCGGAACAGCCCTATAGCCGCATTACTGCCGGTGCCGTAGTCGCGCGAAAGCGTGGCGTCTAAGCCGGTAGCGCGTTCGTCTGCCAAGCGAACGTTGCCAAGCCGGTCCGGCGCAAACAGAGAGTTGATGTCGCTGTAACTGACGATCGGCGACAGCTCCTGTGGTTTGGGCGGCCGATAGGACTCGGATGCTGAAAGGCGCAGCCGGTTGAAAAAGAGGTCTGACGTGGGTAACTTGAGCAGCAGTCCGGCCGAAGGCGCGAGGACCTGGAACCGGCGCTGGTTCCTGTCGACCGTTCGATGAAGGAACTCCGCCCGGATGCCAGCATCAGCAGAGACGGTCTTGCTGAGGTCCCCTTCGAGCTTGGCGAACGTGTTGCCGGCCCGGTCGGACTGTGTACTCGAGTCGCCGCCGGCTTCACCGATTGAAAGTTGGCGGGCCGAGCGCCACTCATTACTTAGCTCAGCGCCCAGCGTGAGTTGCAGGTGCTCGCGCACACGGGAGACCCGCTTGGCCCCAAGTACCAGCCCGTCTAGATGACTATTGGCCGAGACCTCCCGATTACCCAGCAATTCCTGCAGCCTGTCCTGACCCGTGTTCGTGACGCGCGTGTTGCGCAATATGTTCACGCGCTGAACACCGTACAGCTCCAAGTTCGGCTCATTTGAACGCCGGCTGCTCAATCTGAGCTCGTTTTCCAGGAAGGTCTCGCCGGCCTGGTTGGTGGCGATTAAGGGTTGCGGGTCAAGGGCTGCGACTAGCCGGGAAGAGGTACGTGCCGACGAATAGGAGAATGCGTGGCGGGTGCCAAGCTCAAGCGCGGAGGTAATATCCTTCGCGGTCTTTCCGGACAAACTCAGGTCATAGGATCGAGACGAACTCGCAAACTCGTTTTGTGCGTCTGCCGACGTGGGGGATGTCGCGGACGTCACGACGATGCGACGTGGATCGACCGGGCTCTGCACAAACCCGGCGAGAACATACGAGAGTGAAGGAGTCTTGCCGCTAGTCTGGAAGGAGAACTTCGGCTCGCCGCGCCCGTCCTTCACCGCGAGGAGCGCCCGAATCTGATTGCTTGGCGCCGAGTCATGCGGCGAGCGCGTCACGATCTGGATGGTGCCGGCCATGGCCTGTGCGCTCGTGTCACTTGCCGCGCCGAATGTGATCTCCACCCGCTCAATCAGGCCGGATGGAAGCGTAGTGAGTGCCGCGAGCAAAGCAGCGCCCTGAACCTGAACACCGTCTATCAGGATCTGTGTACGGCCGTCTCCGAGACCTCGCAATGCAGGGTAGCCGGCTTGGTCGCGCGAGATGGGTGGCAGCTTTTCGAGGATGCGTCCGAGGGTGAATTCACCGGTCCCCTCCAAATATGGGCGGTCGAAGACAACTACGCTCTGCGTATGTAGGTCGTTCGAAGCGGAACGTGAGCTTGAAATGCTCACCTGTGGAAGAGATGCTGCCGGCGCTTGGCCAGCAGCATCCTGCGCGACGACCAGTGCCGCACTTGCCACTACGGCAGCCGCCGTCGGACGGGTCAGTAGCACAAGCGCCGCCTCTTCATTCCCCAGACACCAGCACGCCTGCTGGCGGCGCCCGCATCACGCGGAGCTGGCTTGCCTGCTCGTCGAACACGAACAATCGTCCATCAGCAATGCCGAAGCTCACCGCGTATACGTTGCGCGCGAAGTAACTCCCGGGCGCGGTGGTCGTCAGCAGATCACGGTCGTCCCAGTCACTCTCCTGCGCCGGCGAGTTAAGCGGAGACTGCACCGAAATCCCCTGCGATCTGCACACTGTGGCCGACGGCCAGAAAATAGTAGATGTCACTGTCCACTGCAGAATCGCTGTGACCGAGCAACTCCGCGGCAACCGGCTCCTTGACCGCAGGAGTCTCAAACACGCCGAGACCAGCGGCGGTGGCAGCAAGGCAGATCCGCTGACCTATCCGCCCGAGCCTCGTGATCGCGTCGATGTAGCCCTCCGCGCCGCCCATGCGCGTTCGTAGCAACACCGCCGAGCCCGCCGCGGCAGCCCACAGTTGGCCGATTGCCAAGCGGCGGATGTCAGCGCGGCACACGTGGCGCCCTTCGCGATATGCAAGCCGGTTCGCTCGCCAGTCATAGAAGAACGCGTTCGATTCGGCTCGACGCGCCTCTGCGTTGAACCACACGTAAACGTCTGTGTCTAGACGCGCTGATTCCGGCAGGGTCGCGAGTGCGTCCTGCAGCGCAGCATTGAGGGCGTCTGGCTCTAGCGGATGCGGTGAGTATGTTCGGCACGTCCTGCGCGACAGCAGCGACCGCACGAGGCCAGACCCGGTGGTCTGCGCCAAAGGCGCGGTTGTCACGGCGTGATACGCACGCAGCCCGAGCCCTTCGACGTGAGCAAGCAGCGACATGTACCAGCCGTGCTGGACCCACGGCCACGTCGCACTGTATGCGGCGTGAGCACGCACGCGCGACATCAGGATGCGGCGCCGCTCGAGTTCCTCTAGGTCTCCGGCGGAGACACCAGGAAAGTGCTCTAGGAGATGGTTGCGTGTGGTGATGCGGTCATCCCTAGTGCTTGGCAGGCAATGCGAAAGCAGGACGAACGCATCTGGGCTGACGGGCAGTTCGGATTCCGCCCCTTCAGCGCTGCGCGCGACGAGCTCACCGTCACGAAACACGAAGTAGACAAATGGGCTGGTGATCACGGCCCCATCCATGCTGGTGTCACTTGGCGACTGCATGTACTCCCCAGGAGGAGGCGGCACTTGTGGCCTCCGATTGCTTGCCGCAAGGGACAGTGCCGCCACGTCTGCGTTAGCCATGTGGTGCTTGGTGATCGGCATGCCTTCGGGTGTGGGGATGGCGAGCGCCGCCAGGCCGAAGTGATCCGCAACGAGAGACGCGGTTTCCATAACGTGTCCCACATCGATGAGCATCGGGCGATATGACCATGGATCGCGGTAACGCCACATCGGCCGTGCGACGTGCGAGGTGAACACGAGCCTCACTTCGTCTGGCTGAATGCCACTAACCCTGACATCCGGCAGTAGAACCAAGCCGTGCCTCTTGGAGTCGTACCAGTACGCTCCTGCCGCAATTCCCTCAAGTGCCCCGTTGTGTACCAGATAGCCGTCCGTCGGATGGCGCGCGCCGCCAGAGGGGCTCGTTCGTCGCAGCCAGAGATAAGGACCGCCGGGCACGGTGCCGATTGGCCCCAGAGACCACCGCAAGACCGCACTGACGCGATGCAGCAGGGTTAGGCTTTCATCGGCCGACGTTAAGTCGACGTCAGGTAACGCCGTCAGTTCGCCTTCCATGCTTGTGAAATTGGGCGGTGGGGACGATTGCCGTTGGTACTGCTGCATCCGGTAGTCGTCCTTCTGGCGCCACTCCGGGTCGAAATAGTCAAACCAATCGAAGTTGTGCACGCAAGCGTGGTAGCGACCGACAAATCTGCGTTCGCTTGAGCGCAGCGGCGGCATCGTGGTCTCATGTGCTGTCACGATCCCGAAGTCCAGCAGCGACTGGTAGTAGGGCTGCGACACCTGAGCGATCGCATGCCGACGCCGCTCAGCGTCCGATGAGGAAAGTTCCGTCGCTAGCGCCACGAGCTTTGGCATGCAATCTTTGCCGACCGCAACAGCAGCCTTGCGACTGAGCGGGTTGAACACCGCCCAGCGGCCGCCCGAGTGGCTATTCGGGCTCGTAAGCTTCGTCTGCAGAAGCAGCAGGTGCGGATTCAGAAGCGTGCTTCTCTCGCCTGCCGTCACGTTCGAATTGTTCATAGTATTCAGCCAAGTTGTCGATCGCAAAGGACAGATTCATCCGGGCCGCGTGCATGCCAGCAGCAATGTCGAAATGCAAGTCGTCCGTTCGATGAAATGTCGTCGCGTCGAAGAGTACAGCGCGATTCCAGCGATACGGAATGTGGATATGGTTGCCAGCCGAGTGCTTGCGGACGTAGTGAACAGAAGCTGGTGGCACGAGGTATTCGCGCAGCATCTGTGATGGGTGGCGGTTGACGTCGTACAGCACCAAACCACCCGTTCCAGCAGTGAGGTTGTGCCGGTCCGGAGTGAGCCAGAGCGTCAGGGTCAGTCTTCCAGCGTCGGCGTGTACATTTCCGGTAGAGTTCTTTGGGTACAGCAGCGCCCAGTAATCGCAAATCTCTAGACCATCGATGACTGGGCCGGCCGCTTGAATGAATTCCGTCGCAATGCATGCACAGGTCTCTATGCGCGGTCTTGCGTTGTGCAGGTGCGCGCTGACCCAGTTCTTCTTCCGCCAACCCCAATGCTGCAGCAGCTCCTTGTGAACTCGCTCGGCTGCGGTGGGCGTCAGAAAGTCGTCGAGTACCACGTGCCGCGGCGTGCGGCTTTCCAACTGCGCGGCAACGGCACTCCAGTCGCGATCCACGAGGGTCTTCAATGTGGTCTCCTTCAGTGGCGAGCCGGGCGTTGTGGCCCAGCTCGCCCGATCGGCTGCCTAGGCGCGAGGGCGCGACCAGTCCAGGGGGCTTGTCGGCGGCGCAATCGAATTTCCCTTGCCCGAGCCCGATTCCCCGGACTGCAGGGCCGTGATGAGCGAAATCGGTAGCGTCTCAATCTCCTCGAGGCCGACCGGCAGCGCGAAGGAGATGCCGTAGGAGCCGTACTCCATCGGCTTGTCGCACACGTACTGGTCCAGATCGGCGCGCGACAGGAAATACGAGCGCCCGCCTGTCGGATACTGGATCAGCACAGAGGTCTCGATATCTGCCGAGGCCTTGAACGGAGGCGCTTCCTGGAGAAAGTCGTCATCCGGGATCACGAACGTGACCGTGCCGCCGTTGATGCGCGCGAGATCGCCTTCGGTGCAACGGTGCTTCGCCTCTAGATGTGCCGCCGAGATGAAGAACGCACGCTGCGTGGCGGGGTCCTGAATCAGAACGTCCGGTAAAGCCGCAAAGGTTGTCATGGCGTTTCCTATTCCTTTCCGAAGGACGCCCGCACCATGCAGGCGTCTGGCGCGGACAGTAGCGAGATTCGGAATGTTGGAATACGCCGCCTTACGAGGTCTTTCCCTATGCTTCAGCACAAAGGAGTTGCCACCTCCTGCTAATCCTGACAGGGCAGTCGCGTCATACGCAGCATTTGGTCCTAGGCAAACTGGATGACCGTCTCTGTTCGCGTGGAGGCACAACCCCGTTTCGCGATGGGGGACCAACTCGCAACCGAATCCGGCGCGACTTCCGGCCAGGATGTTCAAGCGACGCCAATCAGCGAGTGGGCGTCAGCTCTTCGCTGTCCTTAGACAAAGTGGCGCCAAACGACTCGCCTCCAGGTCCGGACGCCGCCACAAGCAGCTGTGGGCGGGCGGATCTGTCAACAAACGCCGGAATCGTTTCGACTGATAGCCAGCTAGCTGACGCAGGACAGGTCCTACGACTTTGAGAGGTGGCCTGGGAACCCCAAAATCGGCCCGGGGTAGTTCGTTACATAAGACCTTCGACCAAGACCGACCGAGGTCACTGTGATGTCGTGGTCGGCCAGGTTTTTGCCGGGGCGGTGCAGCCCTCGGTACGAGTTGCTCGATGGCCTGTGCGGCATACCGTCTGCCACGCTTGCACGGCACGACCGCGTAGTCCGCATGTCCAGGGCAGTAAGGAGGTAGCTCGGATGTAGCCGGTTGCACGTCAGTCATCCGGGATCGGGATCTTCACGCTGGGGGAAGCGCGCTTTGACTGGCACGTGCAGTGATGTCTGCTGGTGGCCGGAAGCAGACCTCGCACTAAGGTCGTGCTAGCCTCGCAAGATGCATCACAGAGTCGCCGATCTTCTAGTGCAAGCGAGTCAGGAGCTAATGCTTCCCCGCTTCAAGCGCCTAGTTTCGGGCGAGATTACTGAGAAGACGCCCGGGGAGTTGGTTACGTCCGTCGATCGTGACGTGGAAATCTTCTTGACCGAAGGCTTGCGTGCTCTCAGTCCGGGCTCGCTGGTTATAGGCGAAGAGGCATGCAGTGCTGATGCCAGTCTGCTGGGGGGCTCAATTCCGACGGGGATGTCTGGCTTATTGATCCTCTCGATGGCACCAGCAATTTCGTTGCGGGATCGAACGAGTTTGGGGTCCTGGTTGCTCTGATGCGAAAGGGCCAGTGCGTGTCGAGCTGGTCTTACCTCCCGATCTCCGGTGCAATGTACACAGCTGCGATCGGAGCTGGGGCGTTCAGAAACGGCGACCGCCTGCAGGTCACGCCAACGCGAAATGCGAAGCTTCGGGCGATCATCAAGACGCGGTTTCTCCCCCTGAACTGAAGGAGCGTGTGCTGGTGGGCGCCTCCCATATGGAGCTCCAGACGCAGGGTAATCCTGCAGCAGTCGATTACGCGAAGGTCTGCTCTGGGGCGTGCGACGTCGTGCTGTATTGGCGCACTCTACCCTGGGATCACGTGGGGCCAGCGCTGCTGCTTCAGGAGGCCGGTGGTGTAGTCCGCCGTCCCGATGGCGACGAGTATCGTGCGTCTGAGAGGCGGGAAGGATTGCTCGTGGCTTCCAGTGAAGAAGGCTGGCAACTAGGGCGCTCAGCTCTGTTCGCGTAGGCTGTTCTTGGCCGACACCAGCGCGCCGGGCCGCCTCGGCCGACGCGAAGACCTCGCTGGACTGCGCACCAGGATCTAACATTCAACGATGATCTACAGCGAGCTGCCGGAGTGCGACCACCCCGCGGTCGATCTCCGACCGATTGCCGCATCCGACCTTGAGGACTGGTTTGCGTACCTCTCTCTTCCGATCGTCTACGAGCACACGAGCTGGGAAATCGGGAGCAGCGCTGATTTAGCCGACTATGCGCGGGCCCAAAGTGCGGCGACGCCAGATTCGATGCTCCGCCTGGCCATCTGTAGCCGGTCGAGCGGGCAGTTGGTTGGGACTGTCGGTTTCCATTCCCTGTGGTGGCGAGATCGGAGGGCTGAGCTCGCCTACGACCTTCATCCCAGCTACTGGGGAAAGGGGATCGCAACGCACGTTGCCAGCCTGATGCTCCGATGGGCTCACCGTCATGTCGGAATCAACAGGGTACAAGCCACTGTCCTTGAGTCGAACAGCCGCTCTCACGCTGTTCTTCGGCGCTGCAATTTCCGGCGGGAAGGCTCCCTGAGGGAATACCGCTTCGTGCGCGGCAAACCAAGCGCGTTCGCCATCTACTCGCACTTGGCGTCCGACGGAGCGGCCTGAGCAAGACGTGCTTTGCCCGCTGTAGAGGGGAAAACGGACGGCCGCTCCCGGTCAGTAGCGGACGGCCGGCAGCGCTCCATGCTGGCCAGGTTCAGTCGCAAGGCTGGAATCGGACGCATGCAGGCACGGCCCGGATCGCCACCAGCGTGTTCTCCCCATCTATGCGCTCAGCCCGGAACTTCACACTGGCGCCCTCGCGCATGCCACGCAGCACGGCGCGATCCGGCACGCGGAAGCGCAGGGTCGTGAAAGGCAGATTCGCTCCCGGTGCCACCTTGAGGTGCACGTACACGCGCTTGCCGTGATCCTCCTCAGTGATGGAGCGCAAGGTCGCACGCGTCTCGACCGGAACCACAGCCTCCGCGCCGGCGGGGGATGACGCGTGGACGGCTCCCTCCACCCCGGCATGTTCGAGAGTGGCGGCGACCACCTGCTGCAGCAGGTGCTGCTGCGCGCGGCCGATGTTTCCGTCGTCGTACTCACCTGCCGTCATCACGGCAACGAGGTCCAGGGCCGGAACAACGAACAAGCGCTGGCCGCCGTTCCCCAGAGCTCCATGCCAGACGATTTCCTTGCCGCGCACCCGCACCGCACCAGACCACCAGTGATGCCCGAATCCCTCGAGTGGCCCGCAAGGCGCAAGCATGGTACGGACCCAAGCCTCCGGAACGACTTGCCTACCCTGCCAGCGGCCTCCTTCGAGCATGAGCCGGCCGATCCGCGCCAGGTCACGCGGACGCAAGCGCAGGCCGGTGTACGCGCGCGCGCGACCACGCACGTCCGTCACCCACTCCCACTGGCGGATCCCGAGCGGCTCAAACAACTTCTGACGGGCGTAGTCCTGCAGGCTTGAGCCGGTCCGCTCCTCCAGCAGTAGTCCCAACACCGCGGTGAGGCCGCCGTTGTAGTTGAACTGAGTGCCCGGAGGGGTGACAACTCGCCTGTCGAACACGTAACGGGCACGGTCACCACGCCAGAGCAGGCCTCTCTCGTCATTCGTCCATCGGCCATACCCGCCGCTCTCATCCCATCCCAGGCCGCTGCGCATGCAAAGCATGTCGGCCACGGTGATACGTTCGCGACCGCCACCGCGCAAGTCCACCAGGGCTGGCAGCAGGTCAAGAACGGGTGTGTCAAGAGGAGGCGCGGCCCGCTCGCTCTCCGCGATTCCCCATAGCAATGCCACCACGGACTTCGTGATCGAACGAACATCGTGCGCCACATCGGTGTCGAAACGGATCCGTCTTGCCCAAAGGGAGTACGTCGACCGGTCCGGTCCCGCCCGATACTCGTCGGCTACGAGCCGGCCGTGACGCTCCACAACCAAGCCGTGCAGATTGCGCGAGCTGTGCAAGAAACTCCGCACCGCATCGCACAGGAGGCCCTGGTCGAAGCCTGCTAGCCGGGCATCGCGTTCGACGCCCCAGCCGTCGTCCGTCAGCTGCGGTGTGCCGCAGGATTCGTTCACGGGCGCGGCTGCGCCTGGCAGGGAAGTGAGGGTCAGGGCGACGAACATCGCCAAGGCAAGGAGTTTCATGCGCAAGCTCTCTCCCGCAGCCGAACTCGCGATGATCTTAGCTAGGAGGGGGCAGTCCGATCACGTCCGCTGCTGGCCGGCACCGGACATCTGGCGCGGTGGCTCCGGGGTAAGCTCCGTTGATCCGGCGATGACCTCCGAACGCTAACCTGATTCGCATGACGCATCCTCTCGCGATCTATTTCGCACCAGGAGGGCTTCTCCTGCTGATGGCAGGCGTAGGTGTGTTTGTCGATCGCCGGACCGCCGATAGAAGCCGCCGAGGCTGGAGAGTTTCGTGCCTGGGTTTCGTCATCAGCGACTTTGGGTTTGTTCTTGGCTTATTGACAGATTCACCAAGGCCAGGAGCGCTCGTCATAGCATTGGGCTGGCTAGTGGCGATGGCGGGAGTAGCGCTCTTCATCGCCGGAAGAGCGGGTTCTGATTGAGGCACAGGCTCGGGCGATGCACTTCCGCTTCTGGCCGCTAGCCGACATCTCGTCGATGGGCGGTCCGAGAGCATTGGTCGCCAGCTAGCGCCCGAACCGGCTGCATTGCTACTTGCGTCCGCCAAACCGGCGCAACAACTTCTCCGGACGTCCAGTATGGTAGATCGCAATCTGCGAGGCCGTGATCGCTCCCATCCGACGAACGCTGCTGCCCCCGGACGGTACCGAAATCGCCACCAGAAGTCAGTGCTCGCCTAAGCTTGCATTGCAGAGCAAGCCTATCTACTATTGCTTGGCATCTCCCGGTTGCGTTTCCACGTCTCAGGAGGCAGTCACGCATGACTCAGGGCAACCCCTCTGATCAGCAATCCGAGCAGCAGCAACAGCAGCCGCAGAACCAAGGTTCGGGCCAAGGCGCCTCAAGCGCCTTCACGCGCATGAAGGAACAGCGCGACCAGCATGACCGAGCCCAGCCAAGAGAAGAACAAGACTGAAGCGGCCGTTGACGCTGCGACTAGGCTGTCAGAGCTGCAAAGCAGCTATGACCAAGCGAGCGCAATCGAGCGCGCCCTTTGGTCGAAAGTGCATGGATTGCACCCCGGACAACACGGGCACGACGCCGCTCTTTGGGCTGAGTGGCAAGTTGCCGCCCACCAAGTCCGTACCCTGGCGATCCAGCTCCAGCGATTTCCCGCGCGTCGGGGTCAACACCACATTGTTGGGTCCGACTGACCGACGATTTCAGCGTTGTGGGCTGACGCGACGCGGTTCTGAAATTCCGCTGGTGGTCTAGAGCCTCGGTCTGAAGAACCCGAAGTCATCGACTTCAGACCGGCGGGCCCCCACTTCTCACGGGTGCTTCTGGCCGGGAGCAGACCTCCTGCAGCGATGCAACGTGAGTTAGGTGCTCGCGAGGGCACCCCTAAAGCGCCGCTCCTGGACGCGGTTGACAATGGCGTGAACTGGAGACGCTCATGCCGTTTCGTTTGGTCTGCGTTCTGCCGGTCCTTACGCTTGTCGTAGCCGCCACGGCGCACGCTCAGTCGCTCAACTCTGGCGAGTGCATTGGCGACCTCGATGCGCTCGCGCCGTACATGCTCGCCAATGATGCGGGCTCGGCGGACTACGTCGCGCAACGGGGCCGCGCCAGCTTCGATGCGGCACTGGCGACTGCACGCACAACGGCAGCTGCAGCGCCGAACGACCAGGCCTGCCTGGAAGTGCTTCGCAACTACCTGAGATCCGCGTTCCGAAGGAGCCACCTCAGCCTGCGACAGATCGACGCAACTGTGCCAAACGCCGTCCGGGCATCAGCGGGAGCGCCTTCTTTCCGACTACTGTCGCGTCAGACTGCACTCATCATCATTCCAACCTTCGCCGACCAAGCAGGCGGTGCCATTGAAGCGTTGATAAAGGAGCACGCCAAAGACATCGCGCAACGCCCGAACTTATTGGTAGACGTACGCGCGAATGGCGGAGGCTCAGACTGGACATACAAGCCCTTGCTCGCGCTCGCCGAAGCGAATATCCGCCGTGACGTTGGCGCCCAAATTTGGGCGACTCCCGCCAACGCTGCGGCGAGCCGCGCCGCATGCGATGTATTCGCTCCGCTCTCGCAGCAATGTCGCGATCGTATGCGGCAGGAGGCCGAGGCGATCGACCGCGCGCCCGCAGGAACGTTCATCGCCCAGCCCGGCGAGCGGCCATTGGAGATTGTCGAGCCGCGAGACGTCGTGCCGCATCCGCGGCGCATCGGCGTGCTTGTAGACAAGGGTTGCGCCAGCACCTGCGAGGAATTTCTGATCGCAATGCGCCAGAGCTTTAAGGTCAAGCTGTTCGGCCAGTCGAGCACCGGCTCACTCGACTACTCGAACCTGCGGCCATGGACGCTGCCTTCCGGAAAGAGGCGACTGATGTACGCAACGACGCGCTCCCTCCGCTTGCCCGAGTTCGCGGTTGATCTTGCAGGCATTCCGCCCGACCAGGTGCTGCCCACGCCGCGCGGGGTCGAGGATCGGGAGCGGGAACTCGCCCAAGTGCAGCGTGTTCTCGAGTCCGCAAGGCAGTGAACCTGGCCGCCTAGTCCGCTTCCGGCCAGGACCGGACCCGCGCTTCGGGTGACCTAACTTGCAGAATCCGTAGATGTTCTTTGGCATCTACTGGCTGACCATAAGCCTTCTTGGGTGATTGATTGCTGGGCACGCGTGGTTGTACTTACAGTCATCGCGCGTCGGCCGGCATGAATCGGATCCGATGACGAGTGAGAGCTCCTGCGGAGGATCGATGAACCCACTTATGGAAGTGAAGTGCCCACGCTGCGGCCGCGTACACATGCGAGTCTCGCGCGCACATGCGAACGAAATCATCGCGAGCACAAACGCGCGCCGCTCTGCTGATGACACACCCGCGAGATACGAGGAATACCTCTTCTGCTTCGGGTGCCGAGCGCCCGCCTCGACGTTCGTTCCCGCCGGGCCAGATGACGCACCCATTGGTGTGACGCTAACCTGCGTGGTGTGTGACCCCTAGATGTTCGGGGAGAATCCCCCAGCCCCGATCGTTGGACTATCGCCGCGTCCGCTTACGGCTGCTTCTGGCCGAAAGCAGCCGCCGTGGGATCATTGTGAGATGGCCGAAGCAGCAACCTTTGCGGTACTCCGTGCAGTCCCCGACGAGCGGCCTGCACTTTCAAGAATGCTGGAGCTGTACCAGCACGATCTCTCCAACATCTGGGATCAAGATCTCGATGAAGGTGGTGAGTACGGGTATGACTTGGCCCGATACTGGTCTGACCCGAACTGCCACCCTTATGTCGTGAGGTGCGATGGCAGGTTGGCGGGTTTTGCCCTCGTGGATTCAGCCACGAAGGTTCCCGGCGGTGACTTCTGGATGGACCAATTCTTCATCTTGAAGAAGTATCGGCGCCGGGGGATCGGTCAACGCACAGCTCACGCTGTGTTCGACCTGCACCGCGGACGTTGGCAGGTGGGTCAAATGGCGGAGAACTCTGCGGCGCAAGTGTTCTGGAGAGCCGCGATAACTGCGTACACCGGAGGAGCTTTCCGCGAGCACCGCCTAGCGTCAGGTTGGTGGCAGGGCCTGGTTCAGGAGTTCAGATCGTAAGGGCCGCTCCTGGCCGGAAGCGGACTAGGCGGCCAGTTTCACTGCCTTGCGGACTCGAGAACACGCTGCACTTGGGCGAGTTCCCGCTCCCGATCCTCGGCCCCGCGCGGCGTGGGCAGCACCTGGTCGGGCGGAATGCCTGCAAGATCAACCGCGAACTCGGGCAAGCGGAGGGAGCGCGTCGTTGCGTACATCAGTCGCCTCTTTCCGGAAGGCAGCGTCCATGGCCGCAGGTTCGAGTAGTCGAGTGAGCCGGTGCTCGACTGGCCGAACAGCTTGACCTTAAAGCTCTGGCGCATTGCGATCAGAAATTCCTCGCAGGTGCTGGCGCAACCCTTGTCTACAAGCACGCCGATGCGCCGCGGATGCGGCACGACGTCTCGCGGCTCGACAATCTCCAATGGCCGCTCGCCGGGCTGGGCGATGAACGTTCCTGCGGGCGCGCGGTCGATCGCCTCGGCCTCCTGCCGCATACGATCGCGACATTGCTGCGAGAGCGGAGCGAATACATCGCATGCGGCGCGGCTCGCCGCAGCGTTGGCGGGAGTCGCCCAAATTTGGGCGCCAACGTCACGGCGGATATTCGCTTCGGCGAGCGCGAGCAAGGGCTTGTATGTCCAGTCTGAGCCTCCGCCATTCGCGCGTACATCTACCAATAAGTTCGGGCGTTGCGCGATGTCTTTGGCGTGCTCCTTTATCAACGCTTCAATGGCAGCGCCTGCTTGGTCCGCGAAGGTTGGAATGATGATGAGTGCAGTCTGACGCGACAGAAGGCGGAAAGAAGGCGCTCCCGCGGATGCCCGGACGGCGTTTGGCACAGTTGGGTCGATCTGTCGCAGGCTGAGGTGGCTCCTTCGGAACGCGGATCTCAGGTAGTTGCGAAGCACTTTCAGGCAGGCCTGGTCGTTCGGCGCTGCAGCTGCCGTTGTGCGTGCAGTCGCCAATGCCGCATCGAAGCTGGCGCGGCCCCGTTGCGCGACGTAGTCCGCCGAGCCCGCATCATTGGCGAGCATGTACGGCGCGAGCGCATCGAGGTCGCTAATGCACTCGCCAGAGTTGAGCGACTGAGCGTGCGCCGTGGCCGCTACGACAAGCGTAAGGACCGGCAGAACGCAGACCAAACGAAACGGCATGAGCGTCTCCAGTTCACGCCATTGTCAACCGCGTCCAGGAGCGGCGCTTTAGGGGTGCCCTCGCGAGCACCTAACTCACGTTGCATCGCTGCAGGAGGTCTGCTCCCGGCCAATACCGGAATCACGACGTCCGGCGCCTCATGCGGCCTTGCGACCCTTGAGCGCTTTCATCATCAGCCGGGCGTTGACCTGACCCTGGTCCTCGAAGTTCGTGTTGAACACAACGTGCACGGCAGCCGCTTGCGAGGCGAGACCCTCGACAGGCTGGACCAGACTGTCGATCTCCGTCTCGCTGTACCAGTAGTCGAACCGGCTCGAGGATGCCTCCACCCTCTTATTCCACGCCGCCGCGTTTCGTCCGTGCAGTCGGACCACGCTGAGGGCGGGGTGCGTCACCTCCCAGATCGGAGGCACTGAGTTCACGAAGCCCTGCGGACCATCGACGACCGTGTGCACTACGCCCAGCTGGGCCTCCAAGTCGATGGTTTTTGCGACGCGCTCGGGATCCAGCCAAGTCTTATTGCGGAACTCGACTGATAGCAGATAGTCCTGCATCTGCTCGACACAGTGCTCTAGGTGCGCGATGCCGTCCCGGTTACGAACGAGCCAAGGCGCGAACTGGAAGTGCACCGCACCCAGCTTGGCATTGAGGCGCAGCGGCGCCAAGGCCTCCTTGAAGCGGCGCCACAGTTCCTCACGGACTTCCCGCGGGGTGTCCCGGTAGTACAGATGCTTTGGCGGGTTTGGTCCTAGCGCCTGCTGGATGTCCCGGTGCAGCACGTGCGGAGGCGTCTGGTGGCCTGTGAACAACCGGAACGCCTTCACGTTAAACACGAAGCCTTCCGGCGTGCGCTCCGCCCAACTCTGCGCGACTTGCGGCGCTGGGATGCCGTAGTAACTGGAGTCAATCTCCGCCATCGGAAACTGGCTTGAGTAGAAGCGCAGGCGAGCCTCCGGCGTGTTTGCCTCCGGTGGGTAGAACCGGCCGCTTTCGAGCAGCGTTTTGTCGGTCCATGAAGCCGTGCCAACCAAGATGTTGTCCGTCATTGCTAGAACGCGATGTCGTCGTCCGCCGGGTCGAAGCCAGTGTAGTTCTGCGCTCGCCTAGGTGCCGGCCGCGCGGCCCACTCGATCGGCGCGATGCGCTCGTGGGCACACAGCCACGTCTGCCGGTAGCGCTCGATGCTCTTGCGGCCAGTCGTGACCTGCTCCATCCCGGTGATTAACAAGGACCTACGGACGCCGGCGACACGCGCCTCGATGATTGAGGGAAGCATCTCGACCGCCGTACCAGGTTTGAAGAGCTGCGCCAAGTGCACTTGCCGACCATGCCAGCCCGCCTCATACGGGGCCATGACGAGCTCTCCCAGCAAACCTTCGCGCGCAACGACGCTCCCGCTGCGGCGCTGACCAAGGTAGCGGAGCGAGTACACCCAGAAAAGCACTCTTGGAGAGAGGCTGCTACAAGCCAGTCCCTCTCGCGTGACCTGTGCCCCTGCGTGCGAGCTTGACCTCGAAGCTAGCCCCTCGCAGTCCCTGGACGCCCGCCAGTCCAGCCCGCACGGCCCGGTCGTAAGCCGCGGGCCAGCGCACGGCGCGCTCGGCAGTTCCCTTGTCGATCTCGTCCGCCTGTGAGTCGCTCGCGGTCTGCCACGCCCGCAAGGTGTCGGCGACAGCGGCAGGCTCGCCGAGCACCCGTTCAAGAGCGCTCACGAAGCGGATTTCAGCCGCGATTCGTTCGGGCGCAGGCAAGCCTTCGTCGGCCTGCAAGGCCACCGTGTATTGGCGTTCCATGTTGGAATCCTGGTGCTGTATGAATATCCAGTATAAAGGCCGCTTCGCGGCCCCGCAAGCTGTGCGCGTGAGAGGTCGAGCGCATCCCTTCGGTCCTCCGTGCAGTAACAATGTGGGGTGGCTGTGCATCGCGTCTATCTCGCAGGTCCCGACGTCTTTCGCCCCGATGCTGCAGAGCACGGTCGCAAGCTCGTGGAGCTCTGCTCCGACTACGGGTTCGAGGGAGTCTTTCCGCTCGATGACACTGTCGTTCTAAGTGAGGGCCGTTCACCACAAGAGCTCGCAACCCAGATCTATCACGGGAACGTATCGCGCATAGACAGCTGTGATGCGGTCATCGCAAATCTGGACTTCTTCCGCGGGCTGGAGCCCGACAGCGGCACCTGCTTTGAGGTCGGCTACGCGGCCGCACGCGGGAAGGTGGTGATCGGCTACATCCCCGACGAGGGCAGCATCCCCGACCGCATTCGTAGGCGTGCCCCAAGCTTTCCTCAGAGCGGAACGGATACGAATGGCTGGCGGGTCGAGGACTTCGGATTACCCCTCAACCTGATGCTGGCCGTTTCATGCCGCATCGTTGTCGGGGACGCCTGCACCGCTCTGGAAGCTTTGCGTTCGACCAGCATGAGGTCTTGCCGCGGCGGCTTGAAATAGGTCAAGCAACCGGAATAGCTTCAGGCTTGCCATGGGGACCGCGCGGGTCAGTACTGCAGCTGGTAAGGCGTCGCCTGCCGGTAGTTTCGCGCAAAGTGTTCCAGGTACACCTTGGCCAGCTGCGGGTTACTCCAGTTCACCAGCACGTTCTCGCTGTTCCGATGCGCTGCAGCGTCGGAGTAGTTGAAGCTGCCCAGTTCAACAGTCTCACCATCGACGATCAGGACTTTGTCGTGGTGGATCGGATAGGCGCTAATAAGCCGCACGTCCGCGCCAGCTTCGGTCAGCAACGAGAGCGCTGCGCGTGACTTGCCGCTGCGGTCCTCCGAGGTGTTGTTCCTTTGGTCCGCCACGATCTTGATGTCCACGCCTCGCTTCTTCGCCTCGAGCAGCGCGCGCGCTACTGGTGCGCTCGTGAAGCTGTACGTGAGCATGCGGATGTCTTGGCGGGCGGTGCCGATCACCTTGAGCACCAGGTTCTCGCTCCCTTCATCGGGTGAGAACGCGACCTCCACGGTACCGGTGGCGGGAACTTGGTACGAGTGACGTTCCGCAACGGCCTGCTCCACCTGCTCGATCAGGCCCTTGGGCTTGCGCTTTGCCAGTGCCGTGCCACTGACGACCGCCAGGCTCAAGACGAGGGATGCGATGACTGGAAGACGATGGATGCGCAAATCTGTAGACCCGAAAAGTGCTGAGCAATGATACGCAGCGCTTCTTTGGTCGATCAAGCGGTGTCCCGCTACCAGCGCTGGCGACAGAATCCGGGCACTCACCCAAATCTTGGTATGTGCGCGATCCTCCAGAGGAGGTCGCGGAACAGGGCATCTGCGTCTTCTTGCAAAGCGCGAGACATCTGCTCCGCCTGCTGGACCAGGTAGCTGTCGTTGTGGTCTGGACGGGAGAGCTTCAACGCAATCTCCCCATGGACCGCGGCTCTGTCGGCCATGAGCCATGCCTTCACGTCCCACTCGTAAGCCACGCCGGTCTCCCTTCTGGCCCAATCGTAGGCAGCGTGCTTCCCCAGATGAAACATCCGAACTGAGGACGAGGCGTCCGACCAAGGCTGAATGGGGAGTCCTTCAACTGAGAGGACTTCTCCATGACATACCGAATTCCCTGGAATAAGAGCCGGCTGATCGGCCAGAAGCCGCCGCTCAAGCCTAAGGAGATCTGGGCACTTCGCATCCGTCTCCAACTTGCTGGGATGACTAGAGATCTGGCCATGTTCAATCTGGCTCTCGATAGCAAGCTACGAGGATGTGACCTTGTCAGGCTGCGAGTGCAGGATGTCTGTCGCGCTGAAACGGTAGCCACGAGGGCCAGCATCCTCCAGCGCAAGACTCATCGTCCAGTGCAGTTCGAGATATCTGACGCGGCTCGCGATGCAGTGGCGACCTGGCTCGAGCTACGCGGACTGCAACCTGACTCGTTCCTGTTCCCAGGACGCCAGCGCGATCACCACCTGAGCGAAAGACAGTACGCGCGGATCGTGAAGCGCTGGGTGGCTTGCATTGGGCTTGACCCGTACCGATATGGAACGCACTCCCTGCGTCGCACCAAGGCAACCCTGATCTACAAGCGCACAAAGAACGTTCGAGCCATCCAACTCCTCCTGGGACACAGCAAGCTCGAAAGCACCGTGCGATACCTGGGTATCGACGTGGATGACGCCCTTGAGATCGCGGAACAGATCGACTTGTGAACTCGCTGCGGTCAGGTCAAAAGCGGTGAATGCGAAGGCGGATGCGTCTACCCTAGCCCAACGCAATTAGTGTTTTTGGTTTCATAATCCGCGCCATGCCAAACATTGCTGCGGCCCTGAAAGCCGAAATCGCGCGGGTCGCGCGCAAAGAAATTCGCTCCGCGGTCTCCTCGCTTACAAAGGCGTCGACGCAGAACAGAAAGCAGATCTCTGCGCTGCGCAAGAAGGTAGCTGCCCTGGAGACAGCGTTGAAGCGTCAGGCTCGTGGAAGCAGCGCCCAGGCGGTCGCCGAGGAAGGCAACGCCGCAGCTAGCCCGCGATTCAGCGCGAAGGGTTTTGCGAGCAACCGCCGGCGACTTGGCCTTTCAGCTGCAGCAATGGCGCAACTTCTGGGTTGTTCGGCGCTCTCCGTGTACAAGTGGGAATCAGGCAAAACACGTCCGCGGCCAAAACAGATCGAGGCGATTTCGGCCATCCGGACTCTCGGCAGAAAAGAAGCGCAGGCCCGACTTGAGGCTGCCGCGACGCCCCCGCGGCGCAGAAGAACCAAGGCTGCCTGACCCTCAACTCACCCGTGGGCAACCAGCGGGGGACGGCTTCCGGCCAAGAGCGGACGACGGCCGCTGCACCGACCCGAGCCATACTCGACGGATGACTGGGGAAGAGACTGATCTTCGAGAGCGGCTCATTGCGATTGCACATGGCTCGGGGTGGTTCATGGGCGCGCTGGCAGCAGTGCGGGAATTGGGCCTCCAGGACTGGTGCATTGGCGCCGGCGCAGTGCGAAACCTGGTGTGGGATCACCTTCACGCCTATTCGACTCCGTCCTCACTCTCCGATGTCGACGTCGCCTATTTCAACCCGGCAGATCTGAGCCAAGAGACCGACCGCGCACTCCAGGAACAGTTGTCAGCGCGGTGTCCGGAGGTGCCCTGGGAGGTGACGAACCAGGCCGGCGTCCACCTCTGGTTCGAATCACACTTCGGTCATGCTGTGTCGCCGCTCCGGTCCCTTGAGGACGCGGTAGCGTCATGGCCGGAATTTGCGACATCTGTCGGCCTTTCGCTGTGCAAGGGCGGAACGTTGAGCGTGCTAGCGCCGTATGGTCTCGCCGACCTGTTCTCGATGACGGTCCGCAGGAACCCGGCACGCGTCAGCGTCGCAACTTACCGCCAGCGGCTCGTGGAAAAGCGCTATCGAGACCGTTGGCCGAACGTGCAGGTTGTCCCGTGCTGACAGCAACGGCTGCTCCCTGACCGCAAGCGGACACGCCCTCTTCAATGTGCGTCCAGGCGCTTGACCAGCACTCGATTCGTGTACGAATTGCCTTGAAACGTGTATGTTGTCTCGCCGGCTTCGAAGTAACCCGCGCGTCGGTAGAAAGCGAGGGCAGCTGTGTTTCGGTCCCAGGCCGTCAGCCACAGGGACGCCGTAGAGCACATGCGCTCGGCCTCGCGAAGGAGCCGGGTGCCAGTCCCGGATCGCTGCGCGCGCGGTTGGACATAGAGACGAACCAGCTCCGAGCCCGAGACGGACGGGATAGGTGAGGTCACGGGCGGCAACAGCAGTTCTGCGAACCCGACGATCGCCTCCCCCGTTACCGCGAGCAGGAAGCGCCGACGCGCCTCCGAAAGTCGCGCGGCAAACGCTGGGCCGGAATACTCCTCGAATACTTCGCGCGCCATGTCTGGGCGAATGCCATGCGTCGCATACGTGTCCAGGAACACCTGCGTCGCGAGTGCGGCGACCATCGGCGCATCGTCAGGATGTCCTGGTCGCAGGACCACGTTTTCCCTCATGGGTTGGATCCCCCAGAGACTGATTGACGTTTGCCGCCGATGTGCGGCGAAGCCGGCTCGCGGCCGTTCGGTTGCCAGCGCCACCGGCATCGAGCGGAATGAACCCGATCAATCCTTCACCGACAAGCCCCGGCGCAGCTTGACGCCTTTCCACCTGAAATCCTAAGCACCGCCAGAACCGGACGGCTCGCTCATTGGCTGCGTCGACCATGCCCACCAATCGCGTGCACTCCCAGGATCGGGCCTCGGCTTCGATCCATCTCAGACAACGAACACCGAGGCTTCTGCGCTGGTACTTCTCCATGAGGACAAGCAGGACGAGACAGGCATCACCTGCCCCGGGGCAATCCCGCGCAACGTAGGCGCAGCCGCACAGTTCGCCGTGTAGCGAGATTCCATACAGGAAAACGTCGGTTGCGGTCTCGCCTTTCGGCAGCGCGTTCAGCATCCTCACTGCGTCTTCATCGGTCGGCGCCCGACCCTCGGTGGCGTAGACCAACGAGGAGGCGTTGCGAAAGACGTTGCTCCACTCGTCCTGGTCATCTAGATCGCCGGGATCCAGGCGGCGAAATGTAAGACCGGTCATTGCGGCCGCATTATCTGGTGGTGGATTGCGGCGCGTTCCAACGCTGCACGCCTTGCGCCCATGGAGGCCAGCTTGGTTCTGACTCGGCCAGTTGATGCGGTGCGGTTCCGGGCAGTCCAAATCGACCCCGAGAAAGATTGCGGCCAGAATCGGACGCTGCCTGAGCCCGGCGGCAGACGTCACTTAGGTTCCAGCTGTGCCGATCATGGCACGATCGCCCTGTTAGGCGTCGAGGAATCCTGCTGCTGAAGTCGCTCCAGCTGCGCCTTTCGTTCTGAATTTACTTCCGCAGCCGCGAGCCCTTTCAGCGCCAGCATCTTCGCCACGTCGAGTGCGTCCTCGGCTTTCGCCCTCACGTCCGGTAGTACGCCAGTACCCTCCCAATTCGTGTGCGTGATGGGACTGGCTGCGTGCCCAGTCGGCACGAAGATCTGAAAGTGTGCGTTTAGCGGGTAGACGTCGCCCGGATTGGCGCCCCCTCCTGTCGTTTCGCCCACGATGGTGGCGCGCTTCAGGTTTTTCAGGTTGTACGAAAATTCTTCGGCACCGCTGAAGGTCCGCGAAGACGTCAGGAGGTACACCGGCTTCTTCTGGCCGAAGCGTCGGCCAGGGATCCAGTCAAGAGTGTAGAACTGCTCAGTTCGGTCGCCCTCGCGCGAATAAATGTCGATCAGGTGCGTGCGCGTCTCGAAGAAGTAGCTTGAGAGGAACGCGACCGTGCTCGGATCGCCACCGCCATTGTTGCGGAGGTCGACGATCAGGGCGTCAGCGTTCGCCACGAGAGTCATCGATGCCGCCAACGTTTCAGCGGCCCATGGGAGCGGCGCGAAAGCGCGCAGGTCGATGTAGCCGATATTGCCGGCCAGATGTTCGGCACGTACAACGCCATAGTTGCTGCGCTGCGCCTGGTCGCGAAGGGTCGCTTCTTCTTCGTCCGTCGGCTCAGCCACGGTTCGTTGGGGCAAGACGGCTTCACTGTAGTAGACCCAAAGGTGCTTGTCGTGCGCTACGGCCTGCAATTCGCCAGTGAGCTCCTGCGCGAATGCGCGCGCCTCGTCGGAGTTCCGGATGTTCCTGTTAGACCTCGGAGTCTTCCTCAGCGCCACCTCTACCTGGGCAGCAATCTTGGGGAACACGTAGTGCTCTTTGACCCTGCTTATCACGGTAGCCACGATCTCTCGCGGCGTACCGAGTTCCGGTGAAGCTGGAGCGCTTTGGGCAGATGCTTGAAGGAGCGCGTGAAGCGCCAGTGCAGCAACAGCGACCAATCTGCGAACCTTCATCGCATCTCCCCGATCGTTCTTAGGTGTGGTTCAAAGATTCTAGGGAAAGGTTGGCTGATCCCCTGCATGAGTGGATGACCGCTCCTGGCCGAAAGCAGCCGCCCAGACAGGCCAGAAACTCTCGTGCGGCCTAGAGCGCCTTCGCGTAGGCGACCTCGTCTAGTGGGTGCCCGGTCAGCGTCGAAGTACTACGGTCCGCGCCAGTGCGCACGAATCCACAGGATTCGTACAGTCTCCTCGCTGCGTGATTTCCCGAGATGCACCACAACTCCATCCTCAATTCGCAGCGCTGCGGCGGCCGGCGCAACGCTTCCTCCATGAGCCGCTTTCCGCAACCTTTATGCCAGTGGCCAGGTTCAACATTGAGAGCCCAGAGCTCAAGGGTGCCGGGTTTCGAGGGATACCGCGGAGGGCCGACGATCGAGAATGCGACGAGTTCTGCCCCGAGCTCGATTACCGTAGCACGGTATGGCGGCGTCGGTGCTCGGAGTGTCGCTCGCAAGGCATCAAGGTTGGCGCTGGCGTCAAGGCCGGCAAGATAGGTGGCCGGCATGTAGTCGCGGTATGCCGCACGCCAGGCATTCACGCGGATGCGCCCGATCGCGTCGGCATCATCTGGCAAGGCGGCACGAACGAGCATGACTGGTTAGCCTAGCAGACTGCCTGGGCTGCTTTCGGCCGCGAGGTGCCATGGCTTGCACCCGTCACAGTCCGCGCCGACTCGCGTGCGACCGGCCGCCGTAGCCGGCGTCAGCGACTCGGCCGCCAGCGTAGGTGCTCCACTGCGGAGCGCCGCGACCAAAAGCGACTTATCCAGTCATTTAGAGCAGCGCCCGCCGGTAGCTCGAACCCGCGTTTCAGCCCGAAGTCCAACCCCGCGGCGAGCGTGCAATCAGCCACACCGCACGAGTCGCCGCCGAGATACGGACGACCGCCCTGCAAAGTGGCGTCGATCTGCGCAATCCCGCTCCCGGCAGCCATTTCATGACTTTTGGCTGCTTCAAGGTCCTGAACCTTGCCTAGTGGGGAGTCCGTGGCGTTAACCCACTGCGCGATCGGCCTCAAAACCTTGAGTTCGGCTATGCGATCCAGCTCGCGCTGCGCTGCACGCCACAACGGAGTTACTCCCCACATGGGCGGGTTCGGAAAGCACTCCTCGAGATATTCAATGATGGCGAGAGACTCGCTGACATGCACGCCCGACTGGATTTCCAGGACGGGAACGGTTCCAGCCCTGTTCCTTGCCAGGTGCGCCGGCATTCGATGCTCGCCAGCTCTCAAATTCACTTCGACCGGTTCAAGCGGGATCACGATGCCCGCCGCGGCCTTTTCGGCAACATAGAGCTGCACACGCGCAGCGTGTGGCGCCCCTCGGCAGGTATACAGCCTCATCGCGAGGATAGTAGCAACCGTTGAAGCGGAGCTCTGAAAGCGTGCAACCGGCGGATGTGAGCCCTACAGAGTGCAAGCCGGCGGTTCCAATGTCCGTTGCTGGCCGGAAGCAGTCAACCCGGCGTGACAGGAATGGGGAGAATCCGTGATCGGGAGCCGCGGCGCGTCGCGGCGAATGCCGCTCCTTCTATTGGCGTCGCGCGAGCTTGACCTCAAAGGTAGCCTCGTGCAGACCCTGAACCCCGGCCAGCCCGGCGCGAACGGCTTGGTCGTATGCCGAAGGCCAACGCACTGCGCGTTCGGCAGTCGGCTTGTCGATTTCATTCGCCTGTGATTCGCTCGCAGCCTGCCATGCACGTAGGGTGTCAGCGACTGCAGCAGGCTCCCCGAGCGCGCTTTCAAGGGCACTCACGAAGCGGATCTCGGCCGCGATTCGTTCGCGCGCAGGCAAGACCTGGTCGGCCTGCAAGGCCACCGTGTATTGGCGTTCCATGCTGGTTTCCGGATGCTGTATGGACGTACAGTATACGAAGCACCAAGCAAGGGCGCAAGCTGCGCGAGGCCGATCAGTCCTGTCAGAGTTCGCCGGGCCTGTCGGGCTAGTTATGCAGCAAGATTGTGGGGTGGCTGTCCACCGCGTCTATCTCGCAGGCCCCGACGTCTTTCGACCTGACGCGGCAGAGCACGGCCGCAAGCTTGTAGATCTCTGCGCTGAATGGGGGTTCGAGGGACTTTTTCCGCTCGACGAATCTCTCGGCCACGATCACCGCTCACCACAAGAGCTCGCAATGCTGATCTACCGCGAGAATGTCGCGCGCATAGAGAGCTGCGATGCGGTCCTGGCGAACCTCGACTTCTTCCGTGGACTGGAGCCCGACAGCGGCACCTGCTTTGAAGTGGGCTACGCCATTGCCCGTGGGAAGGTGGTGATCGGGTACATCCCACAGGGGGAAGCATCCCTGACCGCGTCCGGAGTCGGAATCCGAGCTTCGCTCAGACCGGCTTTGATGCCAATGGCTGGAGGGTGGAGGACTTCGGCTTGCCCTTGAACCTCATGTTGTCTGTTCCTGCGCGCATCATCGTAGGGGACGCCCGTACCGCTCTCGCCGCTCTGCACCAGCATCTTCAGGGCTAGCGAAGCGAATAGAAGGAGCGTCTGTAGACGCAGAGCAGATCAGTACCGCTGCTGGTAGGGCGTCGCCTGCCGATAGTTGCGCGCGAAGTGCTCCAGGTACACCCTGGCGAGCTGCGGGTTCTTCCAGTTCACCAGCACGTTCTCGCTGTTGCGATGCGTCGCAGCATCAGAGTAGTTGAAGCTGCCTAGTTCCACAGTCTCGCCGTCCACGATCAGAACCTTGTCGTGGTGAATCGGGTAGACGTTAATGAGCCGCACGTCCGCGCCGGCCTCTGTCAACAACGACAAAGCTGCACGCGACTTGCCGCTGCGGTCCTCCGAGGTGTTGTTCTTCTCATCCGCCACGATCTTGATGCCGACGCCACGCCGTTTGGCCTCGAGCAGAGCGCGCGCCACAGGTGCGCTGGTGAAACTGTAAGAGAGCATCCGGATATCGTGCCGCGCTGAAGTGATTACCTTGAGTACCAGATTCTCGCTACCTTCATCAGGCGAGAACGCGACTTCCACTGTTCCGGTGGCTGGCACCTGGTACGAGTGATGTTCCGCAAGCGCCTCCTCCATCTGCGTGATCAGGCCCTTGGCCTTTCGCTTCGCAAGTGCGGTGCCGCTGCCGAGCGCTAGGCCTAAAACGAGAGGTGCGACGAGAGGAAAACGAAGAATTGGCAAGGCCCGAGCTCCGAAGAATGTTGCGCGATGATAAGCAGCGCTCTCGACTGGCCGGCCGAGTTTTACAGCGATGCCGCTCCCTCGCAAAGGCGGGGCCCTGTACGGCGCTCACGGAGATCTGGGTCCGTGAGCGATCATCCAGAGGATCTCGCGGAACTGAGAGTCCGCTTCATCTCGTAGGGCGCGAGACATCTGCTCTGCCCGTTGGAGCGCGAGGCTGTCTTTTTGGTCCCGACCGGCAAGCTTCAACGCGATCTCGCCATGGACGGCAGCTCTCTCGGCCATGAGCCAAGCCTTCAAGCTCGATTCGTAAGCCACGCAGTTCTCCCTTTCTCGGCGGTGAATCGTAGCCACCACAATGCCCAGAGGATTCATTCAAGCGGAGGAAACAGTCCGACCAAGGCTGAATGGGAAGTCCTTCAACTGAGAGGACTTCCTCCATGACATACCGAATTCCCTGGAACAAGAGCCGGCTGATCGGCCAGAAGCCGCCGCTCAAGCCTAAGGAGATCTGGTCACTTCGCATTCGTCTCCAACTTGCCGGCATGACTAGAGATGTGGCCATGTTCAATCTGGCTTTGGATAGCAAGCTGCGAGGATGTGACCTGGTCAGGCTGCGAGTGCAGGATGTCTGTCGCGCTGAAGCAGTTGCCACGAGGGCCAGCATCCTCCAGCGCAAGACTCATCGTCCAGTGCAGTTCGAGATATCCGACGCGGCTCGCGACGCAGTGGCGGCCTGGCTCGAGCTACGCAGACCGCAACCTGACTCGTTCCTGTTCCCAGGACGTCAGCGCGATCACCACCTGAGCGAGAGACAGTACGCGCGGATCGTGAAGCGCTGGGTGGCGTGCATTGGGCTTGACCCATGCCGATATGGAACGCACTCCCTGCGCCGGACCAAGGCAACCCTGATCTACAAGCGCACAAAGAATGTGCGAGCCATCCAACTCCTCTTGGGGCATAGCAAGCTCGAAAGCACCGTGCGCTACCTGGGTATCGATGTGGATGACGCCCTTGAGATCGCGGAACAGATCGACTTGTGAACTCGCTGCGGTCAGGTCAAAAGCGGTGAATGCGAAGGCGGATGCGTCTACCCTAGCCCAACGAAATTAGTGTTTTTGGTTTCATAATCCGCGCCATGCCAAACATTGCTGCGGCCCTGAAAGCCGAAATCGCGCGGGTCGCGCGCAAAGAAATCCGCTCCGAGGTCTCCTCGCTGACAAAGGCGTCGACGCAGAACAGAAAGCAAATCTCTGCGCTGCGCAAGAAGGTAGCTGCCCTGGAGACAGCGTTGAAGCGTCAGGCTCGTGGAAGCAGCGCCCAGGCGGTGGCCGAGGAAGGCAACGCCGCAGCTAGCCCCCGATTCAGCGCGAAGGGTTTTGCGAGCAACCGCCGGCGACTTGGCCTCTCAGCTGCAGCAATGGCGCAACTTCTGGGTTGTTCGGCGCTCTCCGTGTACAAGTGGGAGTCAGGCAAGACACGTCCGCGGCCAAGACAGATCGAAGCGATTTCGGCCATCCGGACTCTCGGCAGAAAAGAAGCGCAGGCGCGACTTGAGGCTGCCGCGACGCCCCCGCGGCGCAGAAGAACCAAGGCTGCCTGACCCTCAACTCACCCGTGGGCAACCAGCGGGGGATGGCTTCCGGCCACAACCAGCCATCGAATCGTCATCGGGACTCCTTCAATGGTGAGGTGAGTCGAGGGTACAGACGCTTGCGCAGCGGCTCATGTGCAAGTGCTACAGAGCGCCGAGCCGGCCGGCCGTATCGCTTCCCCACGGGCTCAGAAAATGGGACGGAATGAGACTGGCGGGGCGTTACCGTAGTTCACAAACCGACGACCGGTCGGGGCCGTCGCAGGCGTGCCCTCCACCGTCTCTCCGACCCGTCCGAGAAGGCCGGCTGCCCACTGGTCACGCGATGCGTGCGTCGCAGGTGCAGTAGCCCAATCGGATGTCCTCTCCTGGCCGGTAGCAGGCGTCGGTCCCGCCTACAGACGGCGGTGCGCGTCGGCGCGGCCCGCAACTGCTTCGCGCGCCGGGGGAGCTGGAACCACGGCGTCACCCTTCAGTCCCGCCGCCTCCCTCGGGCTGCTGGGCAGTTTCGCTTAGGGCCTTTGCCAGGGCGGCGTCCACGGCTGCGATTCGCTCCTGGCACACCTTGTAGGCGGCGACCGAGCTCTCCACGAACTCCCAGATCATCGATGTTTGGGCTCACGCTGATCACGCAGCGTCTGCGCGTTCCTCGCCAGCAGGCCGTACGCTTCCTTGAACGTGTCCATCACTTCTCCTTGGGCACCACTCGAAGGGTGCCGTCTTGAAATTCGATCCGCAGGGACGCGCGGCCTTTACTGGATCCGGCTGGAGATGAACGGGCGCAGGGGAGGCGCTCCTCGCCGGCAAGCCGCGGTCTGGAGCAGCTCCGGTGGTCCAGCCGCGCGGGGCGACGCACGAGCGGCTCGAGTCTCATGTCATCGAAGCAGTCCTCCATGAGGGCTGCCAGAGCAGATCACGCGCGGATGTACCTAGCACGGCGTGTTGTCGGCCTACTCGTTTTCACCTCAGTGGCTAGTCAAAGTCGGATCTTGGCCTTGCCCCAACTAGCCCCGCTGTGGAGCGGGCACCGCAGACCATGATGTTGTATTTAGGTGTCGGTGCCGGAATTGCGGTCGGGAAGCCCTGATTTGTCGCCTATGGCAGACACCCCCCGGTTGCGATGGGCGACGATTCGGGGTGCTTTGACTGCTTTGGGCGACATCGCCGGAAACGCCCCGGCCTTGATTCTGTGTCTTGATAACAGGAGTTTTCGAGACAGAAAATAGGCGGGCGGCACTGGGTCCGCTGCGTGTCGCGCTAGCCGGCACATCGTCGTGTCCCCCGGCGGCGCTGGTCTGGGAGGTGAGCGTCCGGCGCGCAGACGCACTGCTCCGCGGCCGCGATGCGGGTCGTATCCTGAGCTGGCGGGGCGGGACGTGCAAGCGCCGGCCAATCAGGCAATTAGGCGCGAGCGCATGGCTGCCCAACCGGACGCCCCCGCTTCGCCGGACGGCAGCCTGGCGGGCAGGCGGCGGCACGAGCGTCTAGGCGGCACAGACGTTCGCGACCGCCGGCCGAGTGCGAAAACTGTGTCTAGCCGTCGCTGAGGCTGATGCCGAATTTCTCGAAGAGGACCTCTGCGCAGCCTGCGCGTTCCATCCGATAGCGTGCCTCGTGCATGCTGAGGATCCGGATGCCGCTTCCGGAACTTGTTCCGGAGCCGTCACGCTCAGCCCATTCAGACATCGGGCCGCCCCGGCCAGCCAAGAAAAAGGTGCCCTTCTTAGTACGGTACAGGGCAGTTTCGTGCCAGCGAAAGTCTCCCCCGAGGCATAGCTCGATTCGAAAATCAAATCTGCTGTCTCAGTGTTGTAAACACGGCCGTCGATCGTTGCTTTCACGTAATTCCATTTCTATGAAGGTGTCTGCCGCCGATCGCGCTGTTCCCAACCAGGACACACGCAGTAGCTAGCGAGAGCGCTCGGCAGATACGGTGGTTATCGTAATCGGCAGCGGTGGATGCGGTCGCGCCGGGACGCCGCAAATGATGGGCTTCAGACGTGGGCGCGGGAGCTGGCGGACGCGAGCGCCGCCACGGTGCGTCGCGTGGTGGATGGTCTTCCACTGGGTGTGCTCGGAGTTGTCGACGGGCTTGTGTTACTTGTAGGAATTGATGCTCAGGGCGGTACCCAGGGCTGCAGCAAGTGCTACGATCTGCGGGCTGGCACGGCGCCAGTTGATCTCGGCATCCACTGCACGTGACTGCTTGCGGCGGGTCCGCTTGGATCCCGGCATTTCTTTGCCCGAGGCTTGAAGGTCGCGCACTCGCTCCATCACCCGCTCATAGCGGCTTGTCGTGGTGAACCGAGCGATCATGAGTTGCACGTCGGGCTGGATGTAGCCTTTGGTGGTGCGCAGTCGTTTGTGGCCCATGGCAACCCGGTCCACCGCAGCGCCTTCGTCGTCGTCTTCGTTCGGATCGTCCAGGTCTGACCAGTCACCGAACACCTTCTGAAGATCCAGCGCGGACACCTTGCCTTTGTTGCGGTTCAGAAATCCCCGTCGCAGGTCCTTCAATAGCCGGTCTTGGATATGCGCTGCGGTGCACAGCTCGGCAAAGCGCTTGCAGATGTCGTCGGAGCCGTTGAACTCCGGAAAGAGGGAGCCATTGCCGTGGATTTGTTGGCGCTGGTGCAGCAGGCGCGCGGCGACGGCGGAGAGCGGAACGTGACGTTCCTCCTGCGTTTTGTGCTTCGTTTTGTGGTCGGTCAGGAGCAGCTCGCCACCCACGACCTGGTTATCCGTGCCGAGGATCAGGGTGAGCTGGTGACCGCACGCCTTGCTGACCTCCCCGAGACGACAACCGCTTTCGTCTAGAACGCTCAGCAGGAGTCCGATGGGGCCGGATGGGCCGGCGGCGAACAGAATGTCGGCCAGTTCGCCTTCGGACCATTGCTGGGTCCGCGCGTCATGCGCGGGCGGCAGGGCCCAGCCGAACCCCTCGTGCCTTTTCATGTCGGGTAGCTGAAAGTTGACCCCGGCAGGCTGGTTGAGATCGGCGTATTTCAGCAGCTTGGACAGACCTGTCAGCAGCGCGCGCACCGTCTGGTCCTTCAGCGGTTTCGAAGGCTGGGCTGACCGTGCGCTGGTCCCTCGGCCCTTGCCGCACCGCGTCCGGCGGCAGCCGTAGAAGTTCGTGGTGAGCTGCTTGATCAGCAGGGCCCCGGCTGGTCCACTGAAGTCCCGAAGTCGCACCTCGGGCATGAACTCTTCCGTGTACCGGGCGGCCCGCTTGATCTCCTGGATGCGGGTCTTGCTGACCTTCCCGACGCGCCAGGTGGCTTGCTCCTGCTCGAGCTTTTCAGCCAGCTCGATCAGGCGCATCGACAGGAACGCCTGCTTCTCGCCCAGCGCGATCGCGGCCAGTTGGTCCTCCTCCTTTTTCTTCTTCCGCGCTGCTGGGGAAACCAAGGTCCCCTCTTCGGCGAGTTTGAGTTGCTCGTCGTGCCAGCCTTTGGCCAGTGTCTCCAGGTCGAAGGTTCGCGAGCCGTAGAAGTGGCCGCCGTACCAGACCTGCGCCTGATGTTTGGTCTTGCCGTTCGGGGTGAGGATCGCCTTGACGCTCATTGCTGCATCCAGAGTTGAGATGCAGTGACATAGAAAACGGTTATCCAGAACCGCCGAGGTAGACTGAATCGGGGCGTACGGAAGGTGCGAACCAGTCGCTACTCATGCAGGTGGGCGCCGCAAATTTGGTGCGGTTGTTAGTGGGTACTTCGTGAGACCCTCAACAAATCCCGACTTTCGACAAAGTCAGACACCAACTTGTAAGCGGTAGGTCGTCAGTTCGATCCCGACAATCGGCACCAGTCTTCCCGACGCGCTGCGCATCGGTCCTTCAAGCCAGCGGTGAGCGTCGCGAGGCGCGGCCGCGACCGGCCAGCAACGGCAGCGCGCACAGTGCACTTGCAAGCAGCACCCAGTCCGCCGGCATGCGCAACAGCATCGCCGCACTGCCGCCGAGCAGCGACCAGGCGAGCGGGATCGGCACCAGCCACCAGGGCGGGCTCGTCGCCAGAAGAAGGGTGCCGAAGGTGAAGAGCGTCACCGGACAGGGCGTGACGCCGAAGGTCGGCACCGTGGGATAGGACATGCCGGCCAGCCATCCGACGACGGGATACACGAGGGCGGAGTAGCCGATCAACGCCCAGCCTGCAGCGGCCCGAAGGGGCCGCCAGGCGTGTGGTGCGAACAGCAGCCGGCGGTGCAGGGCAGCGTGCACGAACAGCAGTCCCTCCAGCGCGAAAGCCACGCCGAAGGCGACGGCAGCCGGGTTGATCTTCGAGAAGAAGAGGCCGTGGTAGGCCACTCCGGTCCAGATCCACATGGCCGCCAGGCTCGAGGCGGCAAGCGCCGCGGCGAACATCGTGCCCCGGACAACGGCGACACACACGGCCACGCCGAGCAGGTCCGCAACGATCTGGGCCGGCCAGATGCCGGCGTTGTAGGCGCCGAACACGCCGATGAACTGGTCGTGGGTGAAGGGCAGCATCGTTCCAGCCTAGGGCGAACGAGCCTCCGCAAGTTGCTCCGAATCAAGGGCAGACGCACGCAACCGACTTGACGCGGATCATGTTCCTGCCTGCGCTTCGTTCGCACACTGTCTTCACCGGGCGCAGTTCCGCTGCCCGCCACCCTGGAGAGCTCTCATGAAGATCCTGCTTGCCGCTGACGGCAGCGAGTGCACCAAGAAGGCTGCGGCCTACCTGATGACCCACCAGGCCATGCTGGAAGGTGGTGAACTGGTGATCCTGCATGTCCAGCCCGCGCTGCCGCCGCGTGTCGAAGGCTTCGTCGGACACCAGACCGTGGCCGACTACCACCGCGACGAGGCCGCCAAGGTGCTGGAGCCGATCAAGACCTTCGTGGGTCGGCACGAACTGAACGTGCGCACGCGCTGGGTGGTGGGACGGCCGGCGCACGAGATCGTGAACGTCGCGCGCGAGGAGGGCGCGCACATGATCGTGATGGGGACGCACGGCTACGGGATGATCGGTCGCGCGCTGATGGGCAGCGTCGCACAAGGTGTGATCGCGCAATCGGACGTGCCGGTGCTGCTGGTGCAGTGAGCGCAGGCGCGCCGCGCGCCTGGCCTACCGCCCCGAGCGTCCCAGCCGATGCATGTCGGCCTGCCAGCGCTCGCGCACCGACGGGTCGACCTTCTCCACGCCGCCGAAGAAGTTGCGGCCCACCGGCGCGATGCCGATGAAGGCGAGCACGTTGCGCTCGAGCGCCCGCACGCTGTGTGCCGAATAGAACCAGCGGTACACCAGGGCCGGCATGCCCATCGTGACCACCACGCGGGCGGTGCGCCCCTTCAGGGGCCGCGTGGAGAACACGTCGGCACCTTCGCCAAAGGCAAAGCCCGGGCGGGCCACTTGCTCGAGAAGCCCCTTGAGGACGGCCGGCATCGCGCCGAGCCAGAGCGGGAAGACGAGTACCAGGTGCTCCGCCCACTGGATGTCGTTCTGCACCTGGCGCAGAGCGTCGGGCACCGGCTCCTCGCGCCACTCGCGCGCGTTGCGCAGCATCGGGAACTCGAGGGCGGCCACATGCACCCAGCGGATGGCGTGCCCCGCCGACTCGGCGCCCATGGCATAGGAGGCTCCGAGCTCGTGGCACAGGTGCATCGCGGAGTTGTCCGGATGTCCCTGCACGATCAGGATGCGGCGCGAACGCATGACCGCTCGCGATCCGTCAGCTGCCCCGAACCGCGAGCACCGGAACCGGCGCCGCGCGGATCACCTGCTCGGCGCCGCTGCCAAGGGCGATGCGCCCGATGCCCCGGCGGCCGTGCGTGCCCACCACGATCAGGTCGGCGCGAAAGTCCTTCGCAGCTTCGGCGACGAGATCGCCGAGGCGCCGCCCAGGGACTTCCAGCACACGGGCATCCGCCCGGACGCGGTGGTTCGTTGCGAGCTTCAGGCCGTCACCCAGGATCTCGTCGGCATACCGACGTGCCTCCTCGATCAGCGGGGGAAGGACCTCGAAGGTGGCCAGGTACGCGAGCTCGTCGAACGAATGCACCAGGCGGACGCTGGCATCGTTCTCGCGCGCGATCTGCAGCGCGAGGTCGAGGGCCTTGTTGGAGGTGGCACTGCCGTCGATGGGAACCAGGATGCGCTTGAACATGGCTTTCTCCTCGGGGACGCCGTGCCCCGCGCCGATGCCAATCTAGGTCCGTCCGGGCGCTCCGGCGTTGATCCTGCGCAAACCAGGGCGCTGCCGGTCACAGCGCCACCGACTGCATGTGTTCCGCCACCTGGCAAGACCAATCGCGGTGCCGTTCCTCGATGGCGAGCCGCAGGCTGTCGGCTGCGCTGGGCTCGCCATGCACCAGGTGCACCATCTCCGGCGCCCGTGGCAGGCGAGCCACCCACTGCAACAGGCCATTGCGGTCGGCGTGCGCAGACAGCGCACCCAGCGTGGCCACCTCCGCCCGCACCGGCACGTACTCGCCGTGGATCTTGACCTGGCCCGCTCCCGCGGCCAGCGCCGCGCCGCGCGTTCCCGCGGCCTGGTAGCCGGCGAGCAGGATCGTGTTGCGCGGATCGGGCGCGAAGGCCTTGAGGTGATGCACCACGCGCCCGCCGGTGGCCATGCCGCTGGCCGAGACGATCACGGCCGGCACGCGCAGCTGGTTGAGCTGCCGCGACTCCTCCACGGAGGTGACGATCCGCGCGGCGTGGCACATCGCCTGGCATTCGCGCACGTCCAACCGGTGCTCGTCGCCATGGCGCTCGTACAGCGAAGTGACGTCCGAGGCCATCGGGCTGTTCAGGAACAGCGGCAGGTCGGGAATGCGTTGCTGCTGCTTCAGGCGCGCCAGCACGTGCAGCAGGGCCTGCGCGCGGCCGACTGCAAACGCGGGCACCACGACGACGCCTCCGCGTGCGGCGCTCCGGTTGACGACTTCAGCCACCTGGGTCTCGACATCGACGGCTGGATGAAGCCGGTCCCCGTACGTGGACTCGAGGACCAGGTGGTCCGCCGGCGGCGGCGCTTCGGGTGGCCGCATCAGGATGTCATCGTCGCGGCCGAGGTCGCCGGAGAAAAGGGCCGAGCGGTCTTCCCATGCGACGTGGATGCTGGCTGCACCGAGGATGTGGCCCGCGCGGCTGAAGGAGACGGTGATCCCGGGCACCGGCTCGAAGGGCCGGCCGAAAGCGACCGCGCGGAACTGGGCCAGCGCCGCGCGACCGTCCTCCTCGGTGTACAGCGGCAGTGCGGGGTGGTGCTTCGAAAATCCATGGCGATTCGCGAACAGGGCGTCCTCTTCCTGCAGGTGGCCGGAGTCGGGCAGCAGCAGGGACGCCAGTTCGCGAGTGGCCTCGGTGCAGAAGATCCGGCCCCGGAAGCCCGCTCGGACCAGCGCCGGCAGGTAGCCGCTGTGATCGATGTGGGCGTGCGTGAGAAGCACCGCGTCGACGCTGCCCGCCTCCAGCGGCAGGGGCGCCCAGTTGCGCAGCCGCAGCTGCTTGAGCCCCTGGAACAGCCCGCAATCGAGCAGCAGCCGGCAACCGCCGTGTTCGAGCAGGTACCTGGAGCCGGTGACGGTGCCTGCACCGCCGAGGAACGTCAGTTGCATGGAGGATCCGGAACAGGTCTCCATGCTGCGGCCCCGCCAAGGCGCCGACTTGATCGAAGTCATGAAAGCGTTGCGGGGCGGCGCTTATGTTGCGGCGATGGTCCTGCTCCGACATCCTGCGCACGATCACGGTTCCGGGCCGTCGTGGTTTCGACGTGCCGTGGCGCCCATCCTGTGGTCGGGATTCCTGGCGGCAGCCGCCCTCGAGGTGCTCGCCCTGGTGCTCGCGGATCCGCAGGAACTGCGCTGGGCAGCGACCACGGTGGGCTGGCCTTTGATCGCCATCCACGTGGCGGGCTTCCTCGTGCTCTGGCTGCTGGCCAGCGCGGCTTCGCTGCTGGCCTTCCTGGGATACCTGGCTGTCGGTGCGTGGAAGGTCCGCACCCGCTTGCGATGAGGGCTTGATCGGCCGCAACTCGCTGGCCGGCGCGACGTGCTCCCATGCAGATTCACCACCGGAGAACTGCCATGCTTCTGGAAGACAAGCTCATGCTCGTCACTGGCGCTGCTTCCGGCATCGGCCGCGCGATCGCCGTGAGCGCGGCACTGCTTCTGGGCCTGCCCCCGTTGCTGGCGCAGGAGGCCTCGGGCGCCGGCCCCAGCCGCGGGCAGCTGCTCTACGACGCGCACTGCATCCAGTGCCACACCACCCAGATGCACTGGCGCGATGCGCGGGTCGCGCGCGACTGGAGCAGCCTGCGCAAGCAGGTGGAAGCCTGGCAGGCGCGCATCGGCGAGCGCTGGACGACGGAGGACGTGGATGCGGTGGCGCGGCACCTGAATGCCACCATCTACCACTACCCGGTGCCTAGCGAGCAGGCGTCCGCGGACGCGACGTCCACGAGGCGCTGAACGGCGATGTGCGCGGCGCCGCGGATCGCGTCGCCCTGCGCCTCAGGCGCGCAGGGCAGGGCGCCTGTCGCCGGCCGTGGCCACGGCCTTGAGCAGCGCGCGCTGGACTTCGCAGATGTCGGCAGGCTTGATCAGCTGGTCGGCGAACCCCTGGAGGGCCAGCGGCGCGCCATAGGCGGTGAGCGCCACCACGGGCAGGTCGCGGCTCAGGTCCCGCCCGAGCTCCAGGCCCGACCCGTCGGGCAGGCCGAGGTCCGCGAGCACCACGTCGAAGGCCGCACCCCCCGCGCTGGACACCAGGGCACGCGCGCCGGCGCAGGTGCCCGCATGAACCATCTGCCAGCCCAGCGTGCCCAGCGCATAGCGCATCGCATCGGCGGCGTCCAGGTTGTCCTCGACGTACAGCACGCGCAGCGGGCCGGCGCGCGGCCGGTCCATGGGGGCCTCGCCTTGCCGGCCCAGCGGCAGCGAGAGCCGGAACGTGGCGCCGCGGTCCCGGCCGTCGCTGGTCGCCACGAGGCGGCCGCCGTGCTGGGCCACGATGCCGGCGCTGATCGCCAGGCCGAGGCCGAAGCCGCCGTGCTGCCCCGTGATGTCGGAGCCGCCCTGCTCGAACGGGTCGAAGATGAAGGGCAGCACGTCGGGATCGATGCCGCGGCCGGTGTCCGAGATCTCGACAGTCGCGTGCGAAGGGCCGCACGACGTGGTGACGGCGACGCGGCCGCCCGCCGGCGTGAACTTGATCGCGTTGCCCAGCAGGTTGAGCAGCACCTGCTCCAGCCGGGCGTTGTCGGCATGCACGGGACGGGCCTGCGCGCAAAGATGCTCCTGCAGCTGCACCTGCTTGGCCTGGGCTGCATGGCGCAGCGAGTCGAGGGTGTCGGCCACCAGGCGGTCAAGGTTGAGCGGCGCGGGCCGCAGCACCAGCTTGCCGGCCGAGAGGGTGCTGTACGCGAGCAGGTCCTCGATCAGCCGAGCGGCCGCTGCCGCGTTCCGGCGCACGATGCCGACCAGTCGCTCGGGAACCGGCACGGCGGACGGTTGCACCAGCTGGCGGTCCATGATCGCGGCCGAGGTCGAGATCGGAGCCAGCGCCGCGCGCAGCTCGTGGGCGATGGAGCCGATGAACAAGTCGCGCGCGGCCGTGCTGCTGGCCGCGTTGTCCGCCTGGCGCCGCAGGGCCTGCGAGGCGCGGTATTGCAGCGTCGCGTCGAAGGCGGAGAGCACCCGCCGCGGCGAACCGCCCACGTGCAGCATGGGCGCGCTGCAGGTGACGTCGGCCCACATGCGCAGCCCGTCGCGCCTCAGCATCCAGCCGCTGGCCTTGCGATGCCCGTCCTTGAGCTTGTCGACGACATCGGTGTCGTCGAACAGGATCCCGATGTGTTGCTGCAGCAGGTCCTGCGCGCGATGGCCCAGCACCGACTCGCAGCCTGCATTGCAGGCCACGATGGTCCAGGTGTCGTCGAGCTCGAGCAGGACCTGGCGGTCGTCGTCCCACGTGCCCGAGGCGACGGCCGCGGCCTGCGCCTCGACGGTGGCCTGCGCGAGCTCCGCGCTCATCCGCTGGAGGTCTTGGCTGGGAGGGGGTGTGGACGGACCGTCCGTGCTCAAGGGCGTGGGGCTGGCGCCGCCGAACGAGCCGGGCGGGCGCTGGTTGGGGCCTTCGCTCATCGGGGCAGTGTACGTGCTTTCGACGTACGTCTTGCCGCAAGTCTTTCCCACACACATCAGCACTGCGAGTCAGCCACAGTCAGCATCCGTCATGGGCCACCGGGCCCCACGAAAGGACATGCGTGAACGAACCGAACGACCTGATCCCCACCGGCATCGCAGGACTCGATGACATCCTGCTGGGCGGCATCAGGCGCAACAACAACATCCTCGTCGAAGGCGCGCCGGGTGCCGGCAAGACCACGCTCGGCCTCGGCTTCATCCACGCGGGTGCGGCGCACTTCGGCGAGCCGGGCGTCATCGTCTCGTTCGAGCTGGAGCCCGACAAGCTGCTGCGCGATGCGGCCGGGTTCAGCTGGGACCTCGAAGGTCTGGTCCGCTCGGGTCGGGTCAAGATCATCCAGACCAGTCCCGCCGTCCTGCTCGGGGAGTTCCATGCGAGCGAGGGCGTGCTCGCGCAGGAGCTGAAGGCGATCGGTGCGCGCCGGCTCGTCATCGATGGCCTCACGCCGCTCAAGCTCTATGCGGAGCAGCACCACACGCCGTTCCGCGAGGACATGCACACGCTGGTGGAGGGCCTGAGCCGACTGGGCGTGACCACGCTCGTCACCTCCGAGCTCGGGGACCGCAGCGTGCCGGGCCACGAGCACGAGCGCTTCGTGTTCGACACCATCCTCACGCTGATGCGGCAGGAGCAGCGGCGCCGCGGCTCGCGCAAGCTGCGCGTGATGAAGTCGCGCGGCCAGGACTTCATCGACGGCGAGCACACGATGACCATCGAGGCAGGGTCGGGCATCCATGTCTACCGGCGCGCGCAGTCGCGCCCGAAGCTCGCGAAGCTGCAGCCGACATCCAGCGAGCGCATCACCACCGGCATCGCGAACCTTGACGGCCTCATGGACGGCGGCGTCTACCGCGGCTCGGTCACGATGGTGGCCGGCATCTCGGGCACGGGCAAGACGGTGTCCGCGGTGCAGTTCCTGTGCGCCAACGCGGACCGGGGACGCACCGGCCTGCTGGTGTCGCTGGACGAGCATCCCGAGCAGATCATGCGCAACGCGGCCACGCTGGGGCTGGACCTGCGCAAGCACGTCGAAGCGGGCCGCATCCTGATCCACTTCGAGTCGCCGCTGGAGCTGGACCTGGACATCCACTTCGACCGCGTCAGCCGGCTGTTCGAATCGCGGCAGGTAGACTGCATCGTCTTCGACTCGGTGGCCGTCTACGAGATGGCGGCGCAGGCCGAGGCGGCCGACTACCTCTATGCGCTGGCTACGTTCTTCAAGGGACGGCTGGCGACCGTGTACTTCAACTACGAAAGCCCGGAGCTGCTCGGCGTGTCGCAGATCAGCCAGGAACTCAAGGGATCGCACCTGGTGGACAACATCATCCTGCTCAGCTACGTGGAGATCTCGACCAAGCTGCGCCGCGCCATCACCGTGCCGAAAGTGCGCGGCAGCCGCAACGTGCAGGAGACGCGGGAGTACGCCATTGGCCAAGGCGGCATCTCGATCGTGGACGAAGCCGAGGAACGGAAGGCGGGCGAGCAGGTGGTGCCGCAGCTGCACTTCAGCGCCTACTACGGCCTGCTCTCGCGCTCGCCGTCCCGCAAGAGTCCGGCGATCGACGAGGCGATCGCGCGCGGGCAGCAGATGCCCGAGTCGAGCGCACCCGCGCAATGACGCTGCAGGGGGCTCCCGCCGCCATCGACGACGAATGGGCCAGCTGGGAGGCCCTGTTGGTGCAGTTCTCGCAGGCCACGTCGTGCACCGTGTCGCTGCGCACCATCGCCGGCGACGTGGCGATCGGCCCCCTCCATGCCAACGCCGTCGGTGCCGCGCTCGGCGCCCATGGCTTCTTCGTGGCCGGCGGCGGCGGAGCGGTCTTCGAACGTGCCCTCGGAGAACAGTCGGCGCTGCGGCTCGAACCGGTGCAGGCGATGTTCCTCGAACAGCTCGCGGTGGCCGTCGTGCCGATCATCATCTTCGGCCGCTGCTTCGGCACCGTGAGCTTCGGCTGGGTGCCCGTCACGTTCCCGACGGCGCTCGGCGCCGAGCAGGTGGGCCGCGCCGCCCACATCGACGGCCGCAAGTTGTGGGGGCTGCTGCGCCTGCTGCCGCCGCTCGGGCGCGCGAGGCTCGACCTCTATGTCGGCTTCCTCACCAGCCTGCTGGCGACGCACGCGCGGCTGCGCGAGACGCTGGTCGAGATCGATGCGGCCAACCGCATGCGGGAGGAGAACCTGGCCCGCATCGCGCATGAACTGCGCACGCCGCTCAGCTCGGTGCTGCTGCGGCTGTCGGCATTGCTCAACACGCGCTTGGACGACCCGCAGGCGAACCGCACGGCGCTCGAGGCCATCGCGCGCAACGTGCGCGACGAGTCGCGCATGATCGACGACATCGTCGATTCGGCGCGCAGCCGCACGGGGCAGCTGTCCATCAGGCGCGTGCCTTGCGACGTGCGGGGCGTCGTCGATGCGGCGGTCGCCACCATCGCGCCGCAGGCGCAGGCCAAGGGCGTGGCCATCGAGGTGCTGGCCGACGACGGCGCTCCTCAAGTCGTCGAAGGCGACCCCGGTCGCCTGCAGCAGGCGTTCTGGAACGTCCTGGCCAATGCCGTCAAGTTCACGCCCGCGCAGGGGCGCGTGACCATCCGCCACGCGGCACGCGAGGGCATGCACGACGTCAGCATCCAGGACACCGGCGCGGGCATCCGCCGCGCGCTGTTGGGCCGCATCTTCGAGCCGTTCGTGCGCGAGCGCGCGAACAACGACACGGGCCTGGGCCTCGGGCTCGCCATCGCCCGCCACATCGTCGAACTACACGGCGGCCATATCCTCGTGGACAGTGACGGCGAAGGTCTCGGCACGACGTTCACCGTCGCATTGCCAGCCCGTTCCGCAGCTTGAAGTGTGTGTGCCGAAGGCACGCATTTGTTCGTAAAGATGACCGCTGATGGGCTACGCGCGCACCCATAATCCGCCGCTTCGGCCTGCGCATTTGCCTGGGCGCAAGGAGAGCGATGGCTGAGGCCGACAAGCGGGTGCCCACGGGCGTGCCCGGACTGGACCATGTGCTGGCCGGCGGCCTGCCGGCGGGACATCTCTACCTGGTCGAAGGCGCCTCCGGCGCCGGCAAGACGACGCTCGGCCTGCAGTTCCTCATGGAAGGCGCGCGTGCCGGCGAGAAGGTGCTGTGGTGCACGCTGGCCGAGACCGAGACGCAGCTGCGCAGCGCCGCCGACTCGCACGGCTGGGACCTGCGGGGCATCGAGATCGTCAACGTCGCCGAGAGCGGCGCGGCGGGTGGCCTGCTCGAGCCCGAATACTCGTTCTTCGCGCCGGGCGACGTCGAACTCTCCGACGTCATCCAGTCGATCGTCGATGTCGCCCAGCGCGTGCGGCCCCAGCGGGTCGTGTTCGACCCGTTCTCCGACGTCAAGCTGCTGGCCCGCGACCCGCTGCGCTACCGGCGGCAGCTGCTGCAGCTGCGCGAGCACTTTGCCGAACTCGGCGCCACGGTGCTGCTGATCCAGGAGCACGGCCTCGATTCGCCCAGCGATCCGGCCGGCGAGGGCGTGGTGCACGGGATCATCGCGCTGTACCAGCACGCGCCCGACTACGGCAAGCCGCGCCGCCGCCTGCGCGTGCACAAGCTGCGCGGCGTGAAGTACAGGGAAGGCTTCCACGACATCGCGATCGAAACCGGCGGCATCGTCATCTACCCGCGGCTGGTGGCGGGCGAGCACGCCGTCGCCTCCGACCGCACCGAGGTGGCCAGCGGCATCCCCGAACTGGACCAGATGATGGGCGGGGGCCTCGACCGCGGCTCCAGCCTCCTGGTGATGGGGCCCTCGGGCGCCGGCAAGAGCACGCTCTGCTCGCAATACCTGGAGGCCGCCGCGCTGCGCGGCGAGCACGGCGTCGTGTACCTGTTCGACGAGACGCGGCGCGCGTTCTTCTCGCGTGCCGAGGGCCTGCACATGCAGGTCGGCCGCCTCGTCGACAGCGGCGTGCTCGACGTCGTGCAGGTCGACCCGGCGGAGTTCTCGCCCGGCGAATTCGCCCACAAGGTGCGGCGGGCCGTCGAACAGGAAGACGCGCGGATCATCGTGATCGATTCGCTGAACGGCTATCTCACGGGCATGCCCGACGAGAAGCACCTGGCGATGCACATGCACGAGCTGCTGACCTACCTGTCGCTGCGCAACGTGGTCACCGTGCTCACGCTGAACCTGCACGGCGTGATCGGCGACCAGCCGGGCGCGCCGGTGGACGTCAGCTACCTGGCCGACGCGGCGATCCTGATCCGGTACTTCGAGGCCGCTGGCGCGGTGCGCCGCGCGATCTCCGTCGTGAAGAGGCGCTGCGGCCCGCACGAGGTGCTGATCCGCGAGATGACCATCTCGCCGCCCGGCGTGCAGTTCGGCGCCGCGCTGAGCGAGTTCCACGGCGTCCTGACCGGGCAGCCCAGCTGGGGTGGCCCCACGGAGCAGCTGAAGGCATGAGCGGCGAGGTGAAGGCCAAGCCGGCGCCAGAGTTGCCGCCGGTGCTGATCCACGCCCCCGGCCGCGACGGGGCGCTCTCGTGCAGCATCCTGACGCGCGCCGGGCATTCCTGCCACCGGTGCACGTCCGACGAGGACCTGCTGGGCCGCCTGTGCGATGGCGCGTCGGCGCTGCTGATCGCGGAGGAATGCCTCACCGATGCGCTGCTGCCCGCGCTGCGCGAGACACTGTCCGCGCAATCGGCGTGGTCGGACCTGCCGGTGTTCGTCGTCACGCTGCGCCACGACGCCTCGGTGCTCCAGCGGCTGGACGGGCTGGGCAACCTGGCGGTCCTCACGCGGCCGATGGCGCCCGAGGCGCTGGTCTCGGCGGTGGCATTGGCGGTGCGCGCGCGCCGGCGCCAGTTCGAGGTCCGCGACCTGCTGAAGTCGCAGCTGGACCAGGCACGGCGCAAGGACGAATTCATGGCGATGCTCGCGCACGAGCTGCGCAATCCGCTCGCGCCGGTGCGCTATGCGGCGCACATGATCCAGGCGGCCGACCTGCCGCGCGAGCGGCGGATGGTCATCGCCGCGCTGGTCGACAAGCAGGTGGCGCACATGGGGCGCCTCATCGAGCAGCTGCTGGATGTCACGCGGATGAACCGCGGGATGATCGAGCTGGAGCACGAGGCAGTCGACTTGCGCGAGGTCGTGCGCCAGGCCGTCGATGCGCACCGCGCCGTCGCCAGCGCTCGCAACATCGCGCTGTCGTGCGACGCTGCGGACGCCGTGTGGATCCAGGGCGACGCCACGCGGCTGCGGCAGGTCACCGACAACCTGCTGGACAACGCGGTGAAGTACTCGTTCGCGGGTGGCCGCGTGCGTGTCACGCTCGACCACGACGGCGCCGATGCACGCCTGCGGCTGGACGACGAAGGCGACGGCATCGCGGCGGCGGACCTGGGCTCCATCTTCGAGCCGTTCGTGCAGGGCGATCGCTCGCTCGACCGCGCCGCGGGTGGTCTCGGCCTCGGCCTGTCGATGGTGCGCAGCCTGGTGGAACTGCACGGCGGCAGCGTGCACGCGCAATCCGACGGCAAGGGGCGGGGCAGCCGTTTCGAGGTGCGGCTGCCGCTGCTGCGCCAGCCGCTGGCCGGCGCGGCACAGCCAGGCGGCGACGCGGGCGCCGACGACCGTGCGCTGGACATCCTGCTGGTCGAGGACAACACCGATGCCGCCGACGTCCTGCGGATGGTCCTGGAGATGTCCGGCCACCGGGTGGTGGTGGCGCATGCGGGCGATGTCGCGGTGGACGTCGCCGCCGACATGCGCTTCGACGCCGTCGTCTGCGACATCGGGCTGCCCGGGCTGGACGGCTATGGCGTCGCGCGTGCTCTCAGGGCCATGGAACTGCACCGCGGCACCTTCCTGCTGGCCGTCACCGGCTATGGCGATGCGGCCAGCCACCAGAAGGGCATGGAGGCCGGATTCGACGACCTGCTGGCCAAGCCCCTGCAGGCCGAACGCCTGCTGCAGCTGCTGGCGCGCCCGCCGGTGCGCGCTGCGCAGCAGGCAGCGGCATCCGCGACGGCCTTGCGCCAGCGCGACTGAGCGGCGCGGACTATCGCAGGACCAGCACCGGAATCGCCCCGTGCGTCAGCACGTGCTGCGTCTCGCTGCCGAGCAGGAGCCGCTTGATGCCCTTGCGGCCGTGGGAGGCCATCACCACGAGGTCGCACTTGTTCTTGCGGGCCGCGCCCACGATGGCTTCGGCAACCAGGTTGGACCGCACCGTGATGGCCTTGGCCTTCACGCCCACCTTCTCTGCGGCATGACCGACCTCGTCGGCCATCGCCTGTCCGCGCACCGCCCACTTCTTCTCGATCTGCGCGGCGTCGCGGGGCAGGACGCCGATGGCGCCTTCGACCAGGGAGAGCGGGTAACGCGGCACCACGTGCAGCGCCACCACCTCGGCCCCCATGGTGGCTGCAAGGTCGATCGCGCTGCGCGCGGCCTTGCGGGACAGGGTCGACCCGTCGGTCGGGACGAGGATGCGCTTGTACATGGGTCCTCCAGGCAGTAGTCCTCGACCATAGGCCGCGCCCCCGTGCCGCGTGTTGATCGGCGTCAAGCCCGACGCAGGCGCACTCAACGGTCGGCTAGGACGATTCCTAGTCCCCCTCAGCCGGCGCACCCCCCAGTTCCGGACGACACCGATGGCGAGGCAGGCCGGCAGCAACGAGAGTGAGATCGTCGCCAATGCCCAGGAGGGCCACCATGCAGACCATCACTCACCCGGTGTCCGCCGCGTTCCGCGCATTTCCCATCGTTCGCATGGAGACCGCCCAGGAGTCCACGGGCGCGCAGTGCTCCAGTTGCCGCTTCAAGGGCCTGTGCCTGCCCGGCGGGCTGGAGCCGAGCGACCTGGCGCTGATGGACGGCATGACGTTCGCCCAGCGGCGGCTGCAGGAAGGAGAGGCGCTCTACCACGAAGGCGAGGACGCCAGGTTCATCTATGCCGTGCGGATGGGAACACTCAAGTCCAGCATCCTGTCGCGCGATGGACGCGAGCAGGTGACCGGGTTCCCGGTCGCCGGGGAGGTCCTCGGGCTGGACGGGCTGGCGACGGGAACGCACGCCAGCAGCGTGCACGCCCTCGAGGCGTCGCAGGTCTGCACCATCCACTTCGCGACGCTCTGCGAGCTGGCGCGCCGCAGCGCGCGCGTCCAGCAAGTGATCACGCGGCTGCTGAGCCGCGAAATCGTCCGCGAGCAGGAGCACATGACCCTGCTCGGTGACTCGGATGCGGGCCATCGCCTGCAGGGCTTCCTGCTGAACATCTCGCGCCGCATGGCCGAACGCGGTTACTCGGCCAGCGAATTCCACTTGCGCATGTCGAGGGCCGAGATCGGCAGCTACCTCGGCATGACGCTGGAGACCGTGAGCCGCGCCTTCTCGGCCCTGCAGCGGCAGGGCGTGCTCGAGGTCGACCGCAAGCACGTGCGCATCCACGACGTGCAGGCGCTGGCGCAGGCGTTCGAGACGGTCGACTGAGCCCGGGAGCGGCGCCCTATCGCCGCTGCACCACGAGGTAGCCTGCCCGCGAGCCCCGGCAGACGAGCAGGGCCACGCCGTCGCCCGGCGGTGCGGCGGCCAGCGTGCGGTCGAAGTCGTCGCGCGATGCGACGGCGCGACCGCCGATGCCGCACACGCGGTCGCCGGGGACGATGCCGGCGATCAGGGCCGGCCCAGATGCCGCTTCGACCAGCACGCCGCGATGAAGGTCGCCGGCGGTGCGCGCCGGCGCGAGTTCGAGGCCGAGGCGTGGTGCCGGCGGCAGCGCCTTCGCCGCCGCAGCATTCGTCGGCGGTTCGAGGCGAACGTCGATGTCCTCGTGGCGCCCCTGGCGCCAGACGGTGAGCCGCAGCGTGCGGCCGGTGGCGAGCGGCACGTCGTCGATCGCGAGGCTCGCCGGCTGGCCGTCGATGGCGGCGACCACGTTGCCGGGCACGAGTCCGGCGGCGGCGGCGGGGCTGCCCGGCCGCACTTCGGCCACCAGCGTGCCCTGCACCTCGGGCATGCCGAAGGCGCGCGCCAGGTTGGGGGTGAGAGGCTGCGTGTGCACGCCGATGGCGGAGCGCCAGGGTGCACGGCCGGCCCGCAACGCGTCGACGACGCGCAGCGCCGTCTGGATCGGCAACGCGAACGACATCCCCACCGAGCCGCCCGCGTCCGAGAAGATCATGGTATTGATGCCGACGACGCGGCCTGCCGCATCGACCAGGGGGCCGCCGGAATTGCCGGGGTTCACGGCGGCGTCGGTCTGGATCAGCGGGTAGTCGCTGGCGATCGGCACGAAACGCGGATAGCTGCTCACCACGCCGACGCTGGCGCTCTGGGCAAAGCCGAACGGCGCCCCGACGGCCGCGACCCAGTCACCGGCGCACACGGGCTGCGTCGCACTGGCCAGGTCGACGCCCGGCGCGTGGCCGGCCGTCACGTGCAGCAGAGCCAGGTCGGCACCGGCATCGATGCCCACCACGCGCGCTTCCAGCGCCTGGCCCGTTGCCGTGTAGACGCGGATCGACCGCGAGCCCTCGACCGAATGGGCGGTCGTGAGCAGATCCCCGTCGCTGCCGAGGAAGAAGCCCGACGACACGGCCCGGTCGATGGCGGCGCCGCCCGGCAGCGGAAGCTGCGCGGGCGCGAGCAGCACGGCCGCATCATCCTCGGGCGGCGCATCCTCGTGGTCGCGCAGCACGACCAGTTCGACCACGCTGGGTGCGACCCGGCTGACGGCCGCGCGGAAGCTGGGCGGTGGTGCTTCGACGGACGCGCAGGCGTCCGCAGCGTGCACGGCGCCGCAGGCGCCCAGCCATGCGGCTAACAGCAGCGCGAAAGAACACGGGAGACGAAGAGAGCGAGGGCGCATGCGCGCATCCTGCCGCAGGCGTGTCGCCTTGCCCTTGCGCAAGCTCAAGCGGTGTTTCTACAGGCCCGGGTGCAGCGCATCGCGTTCCGCTGAGCTGCGGCCGTCGATTTGACGTGGATCAACCCGGAGCGGGTTGGCCGCCCGTCGTCGGTGGCCTCCTACACCGCGGCCAGGGGCCGCTGCCGACCATCGGCGTTCGTCCCGGAGGTATTCCATGCTGGTGTCCAGCAACAGCTCGTCTGCAAGCCCCGACCGCGTCTGGTCGATCATGATGTCCCAGCTCGAGCGCGCGACGCTGCCGCGCGAGACCGTGCCGCGGCAGATCCTCGAGCGCCGCTATGCCGTGCGGCTCGTCCAGCGAGGCGACCAGGGCGCGCCGCGCGCCGAGGCCGCGGCGGACGCAGCAACAGCGTTCGACGCCATGTCCTGCGTGCTCCTCGCCTGCAGCTGCGTGGCCCGGCAGGTCAGCATGCCGCGCGACGACGGACAGCAGCAGATCTGCTTCGTGACCCGCCAGCATGCAGCCCGCGTGATGGCCCGCCTCGGCCCCGTGCTCGCCAGTTGCAATGAACGGCTGCGGGGCAGCCCCTGGGAAGTCACGGTCACGCGCCTGGACGTGCATTGAGGCATCGGCGTGGCCGGAAGCGCCACGACGGCCGTCATCGCCTCGGCGCGCCGCCCGGTCTTGCCAGCCACCATCGGTGGGCGACGGCGAGGATCAGCGCGCCGCCCGCGACGAGGACCACCAGCAGGCCCTCCAGCCACTGCAGGTCGCCGAGCCATGCTTCCAGGGCATGCCCCGAGAGATAGCCGGCCCCGCCGACCAGCGGTGCCCAGACCGCCGCGCCCAGCACGTTGAACACCGCGAACCGGCGAGGCGACACGCCCAGCGCGCCCAGGGCGATCGGCCCTGCGATGCGCAGCCCGTACATGAACCTGATTCCGAAGATCAGGGCGGCGTCGTAGCAGCGCAGCAGCGTGCCGACCTGCTCGCCGGCGCGCGCCAGCCTGGCCGAGCGTTCCAGCAGCGGGGGCCCCCAGGCGCGCCCGAGCCAGAAGAACAGCTGGTCACCGGTGCTGCCGGCGACGAATGCGATCAGCAGGACCGCGCCCAGGTCGAGGTGCCCCTGGTGCGCGAGGAAGCCGGCCAGCATCAGGATGGCTTCTCCCTCGAGCAGCGTCCCCAGCAGGACGGCCAGGTAGCCGTAATGCTCGATCCAGTCGACCAGCAGGACAGTCATGGCGTTCGGGCACCTCGCGCTGTCCGGAGCGCTCATGCGGCGCGACTTTAGGCGGCCCTGCCGGTCGACGCTTGATCGCCGTCAAGGGAGAGGCGAGGGTCGCTCGTACAGTCCGGACGATGCATGACGCCTCCATGGGGTTGACGGCGTCGGAGGCGCAGGACCGGCTGAGGCAGTTCGGTCCGAACGCGTCCGACGAGACGGAGGACCACCGGCTCAGGACCGTGTTGGCCAGCGTCGCCTCGGAGCCGATGTTCCTGCTGCTGCTGGCCGCCGCCGCCGTCTACCTCCTGATCGGCGACCTCGCGGAGGGGCTGCTCCTCAGCTTCTTCGCAGTCGTGTCCGTCGGGCTGGTGATGTGGCAGCAGTACCGCGGCGAGACGGCCTTGCAGGCGCTCAGGGCGCTCGCGGTGCGGCACGTGCGCGTCGTGCGCGATGGCGAGGTCCAGCGCATCCCCTCGGCCGGCGTCGTCCCCGGCGACCTGATGCTTGTGGCCGAAGGCGAGCGCATCGCCGCCGATGCGGTGCTGCACGACGCCCAGGCGCTCCAGGTGGACGAATCGCTCCTCACGGGCGAGTCGATGCCGGTGCGCAAGCGTGCCGATCCGGCCGCGCTGGAGGATGCCGTCCCCGGCGGCGAGGATTCCGCGCACGTGTTTGCCGGCACGCTGGTCGTCGGCGGACATGGCGTCGCCCGCGTCACGTGTACGGGGCGGCAGACCCAGATGGGCCGCGTCGGTGCCTCGCTGGCAACCATCGACACCGAACCGACGCCCCTGCAGCGCGACCTCGGCCGCCTGGTCCGCAGGTTCGGCTGGCTGGCGATCGGCCTGTGCGCGTGCCTGCTGCTCTGGCACGGGATCGCGATGCAGGACTGGGTGCAGGGGCTGCTGTCCGCGCTCGTGTTCGCCATGTCCCTGCTTCCGCAGGAGTTCCCGATGGTGCTGGCGATCTTCATCGGCCTGGCGGGATGGCGGATGGCCAGGCTGCAGGTGCTCGCGCGCCGGCCGGTGGTGATCGAGGCGCTCGGCGCGACCACCGTGCTGTGCGTGGACAAGACCGGCACGCTGACCGAGAACCGGCAGCGCCTCGACCGCCTGGTCACCGCCGATGCCGATGTGGACCTTGCGTCGGCGGCGTTGCTTCCGCCCTCGGCCGAAGCACTCCTCGAACATGCCATGCTGGCTTCGCGCCGCGGCGGCGTCGACCCGCTCGACCTGGCGCTGCTCGAACGCGGCGACGCCCTGCTCGGCGCGCGCCATGCCGGCTGGAACGTCCGGCGCGAATACGCCCTCGCGCCCGAGCTGCCGGCGATGTCGCAGGTCTGGACACGCGCCGATGGCGTGCAGGTGGTCGCCACCAAAGGCGCCGCCGAAGCCATCGCGACGCTCTGCCGGCTCGATGCGCCGCGGCGGCGCGCGCTGGCCGAACGCGTCGATGCGCTGGCAGGCGAGGGGCTGCGGGTGCTCGCGGTCGCCGGCGGCCGCCTGGATGGACAGGAGCTCCCCGATCGGCAGGAAGGGTTCGCGTTGACGTTCCTGGGGCTGGTCGCCTTCGAAGACCCGCTGCGCGCGGACGTCCCCGAGGTGGTGGCGCGCGCGCACGCGGCGGGCATCGCCGTGGTGATGATCACCGGCGACCATGCGGCCACCGCGCTGGCCGTCGCGCGCCAGGCTGGCATCGACACGCGGGGCGGCGCGCTGTCGGGCGAGCAGCTCGGCTCGATGTCGCCGGAGGCGCTGCGCGAGGCCGTGCGCCAGGTGCGCGTGTTCGCCCGCATCCTGCCGCACCAGAAGCTCGCGCTGGTGCAGGCGCTGCAGGACGACGGGGAGGTCGTCGCGATGACCGGCGACGGCGTGAACGATGCGCCGGCGCTGAAGGCGGCGCACGTCGGCATCGCCATGGGCAGGCGCGGGACCGACGTCGCCCGCGAGGCGGCAGGCCTGGTGCTGCTGGACGAGAAGCTCACGAGCATCCTGGCCGGCGTGCGCGCGGGCCGCCGCACGTTCGACAACCTGCGGCATGCCGCGACCTACATCGTCGCCATCCATGTGCCGATCGCGGGGCTCGCGCTGCTGCCGCTGGTCTTCGGAATGCCGCCGATGCTGCTGCCCGCGCACGTCGTGCTGACCGAGATGGTGGTTGATCCCATGTGCACCTTCGCCTTCGAAGGCGTGCCCGAGCGTGGCGACATCATGCGCCGGCCACCCCGTCCGGCGCGCGACGCGCTGGTAGGCCGGACCACCCTCCGCCAGGGCGTGCTCGAAGGCGCGCTGTTGCTGGCTGCGGTGCTGGCGATCGCGGTCCTCGGCCTGCGCTGGCTGGACGAGTCGCAGGCGCGCACGCTCTGCGTCGTCGCCCTGACCACGGGCAACCTGCTGCTGGTCTGGGTGAACACCGGGCCGCATGGCCGGCGCTCTGCAGCCCAGCGGGCACTCGTCGCCATCAGTGGGGGAACCGCGCTGGTCGTGGTGACCGCGATCGTGTGGCCGCCGCTGCGCGCGCTGCTGCGCTTCGCGGTACCGCCAGCGACCGGGCTTCTCGCCGCGGCTGCGGCGGCCGTGGTGGCGGTGTTGCTGGCCTCGGTGCTGACGGGCGCCCTGGAGCGTGGGCGCGGTCGCACGGTCGGCGTGACGGCCGGGGCGGATCGGGCAGGTTGATGTTCAGATGACGCGGATCAAGGCAGGGCGGGATTGCGCGCCCACGATGCGGGGATGAAACGCCTCGTCCCCACGCTGTCCCTTGCGATCGCGGCCGCGCTGGCAGCACCCGCCCATGCCGCGCCCCACGATGCGCAGCCCAGGACGCATCCGCAGGCGCCACCGCCGCGGCTGCATGCACCCGGCGTGGTGCGGGGGCCCCTGCACCTGGACCAGCGGTACCGGCACGACCTCTACTACCCCGCGCCGGGCTTCACGGTGGCGACGCTGCCGGTGGGCAGCGTGAGCATCGGCTGGCGCGACGGCAACTGGTTCTTCCACGGCGGCGTCTGGTTCCGGCCCGTGGGCGCGAGGTACGTCGTCGCCGCGCCGCCGTCCGGCATCGGCGTCCCGTTCCTGCCGCCCGCGGTCGTCTCGCTGTGGATCGGCGGCGTGCCCTACTACTACGCCAACGGCGTCTACTACGCGACCGCGCCGGAAGGCTACGTGGTCGTGCCGCCGCCGCCCGGTGCCGAGGCGGCGCAGGGTGTCCTCATGCCGCCGACGTTCATCGTCTATCCCCGCAACGGCCAGTCGGCCGCGCAGGCCGACGCCGACCGCGCCGCCTGCAATCAGTGGGCCGGCGCCCAGATGGGGGCCGTCGCGGACCAGGACGTGTTCCAGCGTGCGTTCGAGGCCTGCATGGACGGGCGCGGCTACTCCGTGCGCTGAGCGTGCCGGCCGCCATCACGGCACCAGCACCGCCGCACCTTGCAACGCACCGGCACGCAGCGCCTGCACGGCCTCGGCCGCGTGCGCCAGCGGATAGGGCTGCACGTGCGTGCGCACCGGCACCTGCCGCAGCAGCGCGAAGAACGCCTCGCCGTCCGCGCGCGTGAGATTGGCCACCGAGCGCAGCTGCCGCTCGCCCCAGAGCAGCTCGTACGGGAACGCGGGGATATCGCTCATGTGGATGCCGCCACAGACCACGACGCCGCCCTTGCGCGTCGCGGCCAGCGCCGCGGGCACCAAGGCACCGGCGGGCGCGAAGATCAGCGATGCGTCCAGCAGGCAGGGCGCACGTTCGTCGCTGCCGCCTGCCCAGGTGGCACCCAGGCTGCGGGCAAAGTCCTGCGCGGCCACGTCGCCCGGCCGGGTGAACGCATGCACCTGCTGGCCGCGGGCCACCGCGACCTGGCACACGATGTGGGCCGCGGCGCCGAAGCCCCACAGGCCCAGCCGATGCAGTGCGGGTCCGCCGGCCATGCGCCACGTCCGATAGCCGATGAGGCCGGCACACAGCAGCGGGGCCGCGTGGAGATCGTCGACCGCATCGGGTAGCGCGAGGCAGAAGCGCTCGTCGGCCACGAGGTATTCCGCGTAGCCGCCGTCGCGGTCGTAGCCGGTGAAGCGCGGCTGGTCGCACAGGTTTTCCTGGCCCGCCAGGCAGAACGGGCAGCAACCGCACGCGTGCCCGAGCCACGGCACGCCAACGCGCTGGCCGGCGGCAAAGCGGCGGCTGCCGGCACCCAGGCCCACCACTTCGCCCACGACCTCGTGGCCCGGCACGATGCGGGCGCCGCGCGCTGGCAGCTCGCCGTCGATGAGGTGCAGGTCCGTGCGGCAGACCCCGCAGCAGCGCACGCGCAGCAGGATGTCGCCCGGGCCTGGTTCGGGCACGGACCTGCGCACGGGCGACAACGTGTGCGCCTGCGGGTCGGCCTCCATGGCCAGCATGTCCTTCGGCAGCATGGAGGCATCGTAAGCGCGGGGCCGCGCGGTGTGCGAGCGAGTGGCGCGTCGTTGACATGGCGCAAGAAGGCTGGCGTGCGCCCGGCGACCATGGCCCATGCCCCATCCATCGCTCATCGACGCCTCGCCGGAGGCGTCGCCACTCGACCTGCCGCTCAAGACGGCGCTGGCCCGCTGGGCGCACGGCATCTCGCCGGCATCGCTGGCGATGGCCCATGCGGACTGGCTCACGCACCTGCTGGTGTCACCGTCCAAGCAGGCCCAGCTCGGCTCCAGCGCCCTGCGCAAGTGGCTGCAGTGGCTGGCCTTCGCGGCGCAGGCATGGTCGGCGGGCGAGGTGACCCCGTGGAGCCCCTGCCGGGCGACAAGCGATTCGCGAAGCACGACTGGACCCTGCCGGCCTTTGCGCCGCTCGCGGAGGCGTTCCTGCTCACGGAGCAGTGGTGGGACGAAGCCACCCACGGCGTGCGCGGCGTGTCACGGCACCATGAGGAGGTCGCCGCATTCACCGTGCGGCAGTTGCTGGACATGGCCTCGCCCTCGAACTGCGCCGCCCTGAATCCGGAAGTGCTGGCTCGCACGATCGCCACCGGCGGTGTCAACCTGGTCGCCGGTGCCGCCAACTTCTGGCGCGACGCGATCGCGGTGGCCTCCGGCCGCAGTCCTCGCGGCGTGGAGGCGTTCCGGCCCGGTGAGCACGTCGCGCTCACGCCGGGCAAGGTGGTGCACCGCAACCACCTCATGGAGCTGATCCAGTACGAGCCGTCGACAGTGCGGGCCGACAAGGAGCCGCTGCTGATCGTGCCGTCCTGGATCATGAAGTACTACATCCTCGACCTCACGCCGGACGACTCGCTGGTGCGCTACCTGGTCGGCGAGGGCCACACCGTGTTCATGGTGTCGTGGCGCAATCCCGGAAGCGGCGATCGCGACATCGGCCTCGACGACTACCTGCAGCTTGGCGTGCTCGACGCGCTGGCCGCCGTGCGCAAGCGCCATCCGCGGCAGCAGGTCCACGCGGCCGGCTACTGCCTGGGCGGAACGCTGCTCGCCATCGCGGCCGCGCTCCTGGCCCGGCATGGCGACGCGGTGCTCAAGACGATCACGCTGCTCGCCGCGCAGGTGGACTTCGAGCAGCCGGGTGAACTCGGCCTGTTCATCGACGAGAGCCAGGTCGCGTTCCTGGAGGACCTGATGGCCCGGCACGGCTATCTCGACGGGCGCGAGATGGCTGGCGCATTCCAGTTGATCAATTCCAAGGACCTGGTCTGGTCCAAGCTCGTGCACGAGTACCTGATGGGCGCGCAGACGCCGGTCACGCCGCTTCGCGCGTGGAACGCCGACGCGACGCGCATGCCGGCCCGCATGCACAGCGAGTACCTGCGGCGGCTGTACCTGGAGAACGCGCTGGCCGAGGACAGCTACAAGGTGGCGGGCGAAACCATCAGCCTGAGCGACATCCGGGTCCCGCTGTTCGTGGTGGCGACGGAGCGTGACCACGTCTCGCCCTGGCGCTCGGTCTACAAGGTGCTGCGCATCGCCCACGCGCCGGCCGATTTCGTGCTCGTCTCTGGCGGTCACAACGTGGGCATCGTGAGCCCGCCGTCCGGCCCGCTGGCCTTTTCCGAAGCGAGCTACCGCCATGTGTTCCTGCCGCAGGGAGCAGCGCCGCCGGACCCGGAGGACTGGCTCGCGCACGCACCGCCTCCCACGCGCGGCAGCTGGTGGACCTGCTGGAACGACTGGCTGGGGCAGCACGCGGGCGGGCGCGTGCAGGCCCGGCCCGTGCGCGGTGCCCGCCTCGGCGGACGCGTGGTCGCCGCGCCCGGCACCTACGTCGGCCAGCGATGAGACGGGGCGCGTCGGCCCGGGTTGATGCGCGTCATGCGATCGCGATGACTGGGGCCTAGATTGGCTCCACGCCACTGGAGATGACCATGAGCGCGTTGCACCACCCCGAGGTCCGTGACCTGCTCGCCGCAGCCGGACTGGATCCCGACCTGGCCGAGCAGCCGCAGGCCGATGGCAGCCTGGCCATGGGCCTGCACCTCGTGTTCACGCTGGGCGAGCGGCTCGGACTGGACCTGGCGGCACAGGGCGCGCTGCTGCACTACCTGCGCCGCATCGATGCCCTGGAGCAGCAACTGCGGGCGCTGCATGCGCCGGCGTCGCAGCGGGGGCGCATGGGTTCGCTGGATCGCCCCACGCCCTGGCACGAGCCGCACGGCTAGCCTGGTCGCCAGTGGCTGGCGGCGTGCTCGTGCCGCCCCTGGCACTCTGCGCACAGCGCCGCCGCGGGCATCGCTTCGAGGCGATGCACGGGGATGGGCCGACCGCAATCGGCGCAGTCGCCGTAGCTGCCTTGCCTGATGCGCCGCAGCGCCGCCGCGAGCTCGTCGCGTTCCCGGGCCGCCTGCGCCAGCGCGGCATCGTCGAAGGCCGCATCCGAGTCCTCGGCAGCGGCGTCCTTCATGTCCCGCACCTCGGCCGCGCCCGACGCTTCACCGGTTGCGGCCAGCACAGCAGCGTGCAGGCGCGCATCGAGCTCCTTCTGGCGCTCCAGGATCCGCTCCTCGATGTGGTGCACGTACGCGGTGGTGAGTGTCGACATGGGTGTGGTCCAGTCGGATTGCATTCTGGGCGGCTGGCAGGCAGCCGGATTGACCTGGCGCAAACGCGGTGGCCGGCGGCTGCCTACGCTGGGACACCGCTGCAGACCGAGGAATCCCCATGAGCATCCGCCATCTCGACCACCTGTTCGCTCCCCGCTCGGTCGCTGTCGTGGGCGTCTCGGCGCGCGAGGGGAACCTCGGCGCCATCGTGCTGCGCAACCTGCTGCAGGGGGACTTCGCCGGACCCATCTGGGCCGTCGACCGGCAGGCCGGCAAGGTGGAAGGCATCGACATCGTGGCTGGCGTCGAGGCGCTGCCCGGCGTGCCGGACCTCGCCGTCGTCTGCACGCCTCCCGCTGCGGTGCCCGGCATCGTCGAAGCGCTGGGGCGCAAGGGCACGCGAGCCGCGGTCGTGATCACGGCCGGCCTCAAGCAGGCCAGCCCGGACGGCGAGCGCACGCTGGAGCAGGCGATGCTCGACGCGGCCAGGCCGCACCTGCTTCGCGTCCTCGGCCCGAACTGCATCGGCGAGCTCGTGCCCGGCGCCGGCCTCAATGCGAGCTTCGCGCCCGCGAACGCGCACCCCGGCCGGCTGGCCTTCCTCACGCAGTCGGGCGCGCTCGCGACCGCGATGCTGGACTGGGCCAATGGCCAGGACATCGGGTTCTCGCACTTCGTCTCGCTGGGCGACAGCGCCGACGTGGACTTCGGCGACGTGCTGGACTACCTGGCCGTGGAGCCCGGCACGGGGGCGATCCTGATGTACATGGAGTCCGTCAAGCACGCCCGCAAGTTCATGTCCGCCGCGCGCGCGGCGGCCCGCAACAAGCCGGTGATCGTCGTGAAGGCCGGTCGCGCGCCCGAGGGCGCCCGCGCAGCCGCCTCGCACACGGGCGCGCTGGCCGGCTCCGATGCCGTGTTCGATGCCGCCGTGCGGCGTGCCGGCATGCTGCGCGTCGACACGCTGGAGGGACTGTTCGATGCGGCGCAGACCCTTGCGCACCAGAAGGCCTGGGTGGGCGAGCGGCTGGCGATCGTCACCAACGGCGGCGGCGCCGGCGTGCTCGCCGCTGATGCCCTGGCCCTGGCGCAGGGTGGGCTGGCGCAGCTGTCCGCGCAGACGTCGCAGGCGCTCGAGGCCTGCCTGCCGCCCGGCTGGTCGCATGGCAATCCCATCGACATCGTCGGCGATGCGCCCGTGCAGCGGTACCGCGATGCGCTGCAGGTCCTGCTGGCGGCGCCGGAAGTGGACGGCGTCCTGTTCCTGCACGCGCCGACCGCCATCGTGCCCCCGGCGGCCATCGCCGAGGGCTGCCTGCCGCTCGTGAAGGCCGCCGGCAAGCCGGTGCTGAGTTGCTGGCTTGGCGGCCCCATCGTGCAGGCGGCACAGCGCATCTTCGGCGCGGCGGGGCTGCCCTGCTATGCCAGCCCCGAACGCGCGGTGGACGCCTGGATGCAGCTGGTGCACTACCACCGGCACCAGGCCGCCTTGCTGGAGCTTCCGTCGGCGCAGGCGCCGGAGGTCCGGCCCGATCGCGCCGCCTCCCAGCGTGCGCTGGACGAGGCACTGGCCAGCGGCCACGAGTGGCTCGATGCCGCGCAGGCGATGGACGTGCTGCGGGCCTACGGCATCCCCGTGATCCCCACCCGCAAGGTCCGCGATGCGGAGGAGGCCGTGAGCGCCGCCATGGACCTCGGCTTCCCCGTGGCGCTGAAGATCGTCGCGCCGCAGATCGTGCACAAATCGGAGGCGGGCGGCGTCGCGCTGAACCTCGACTCGCCCGATGCCGTGCGCACCGCCTGCGTCCTCATGCGCCAGCACGTCGCCCGCGCAAGCCCGCATGCAAGGGTGCAGGGATTCACCGTGCAGCCGATGGCGCATCCGCGCTCCGACGGCCACGAGTTGATCCTGGGCATCGCCACCGATCCGGTGTTCGGGCCGGTGATCCTGTTCGGGATCGGCGGCACCGGCGTCGAGGTGCGCAAGGACACGGCGATGGAACTGCCACCGATGAATGCCAGGCTGGCGACCGACATGGTGGCGCGCACCCGCGTCGGCGCCTTGCTGGCGGGCTACCGGGACCGGCCGGGCGTGAACCACCAGGCCCTGGTGGATGCGATGCTGCGCGTGTCGCAACTGGCGGCCGACCTGCCGGCGCTCGTCGAGCTGGACATCAATCCGCTGGTCGCGGATGCCGATGGCGTGCTCGCCCTCGACGCCCGCATCCGCGTGCGCCGGCCGGACGCGGCCCAGGATGCGCGGCTCGCGCTGCGGCCGTACCCGGCGACCCTCGAAGACCAGGTGGACATCGGCGCGGTTCGCCTGCAGGTGCGGCCGATCCGTCCCGAGGACGGAGCCCGCCTCGCGTCGTTCTACGCGGCGGCCGACCCGCGCTCGATGCGCCTGCGGTTCTTCCACTCGCGGCGCGAGGTGCCGCACAGCGAACTCGCCCGCTACTGCCAGATCGACTACGACCGCGACATGACGTTCATCGCCCTCGACGGCGATCGCATGGTGGGCGAGGTGCGCGCCGTGTGCGATCCGGACAACGAGAAGGCCGAGTTCGCCATCCACGTCGCGCAGGACTGGCAGCACCGCGGCCTCGGCCGCCGGCTGCTGGACAAGCTGGTCGCCTATCTGCGCACGCGTGGCACGTCCGAGCTGGTGGGCCAGTGCCTGGAGGAGAACGTCGCGATGGCCGCGCTGGCGCGCCGTGCCGGCTTCAAGGTCGCAGCGGTCCCCGACGGCCTGGTCGTGCTGCGGTTGCCCCTGACCGGCCGCACGTGGTGGGAAGGCGGCGCGGCACAGGTGTGAGGAGCTGCGGCGCGGCCCCTCTCAGGACGGGGAGGGCGTCCGTTCCCGGACCACCAGGGTCGCCACGGGCGCCAGCCGCAGGATCTGCTCCGCGCCGCTGCCGAGGAGCAGCCGCTGCAGTCCACGGCGGCCGTGGCTGCCCAGCACGATGAGGTCCGCGTTCCAGGCCACCGCGGCATCCGAGACGACCTCGCCCAGGCGGTGCCCCACGCCTGTGACCAGCCGGCTCTCGGCCGGCACCCCCGCGGACGCGCAGATGTCCAGCGCCGCCTTCACCACGCGCTCGCCTTCGTCATGCGCGAGCGCCATCAAGGTCCGCGCATCGCTGTACGGACTGAGGTAGAGCAGGTCACTGATGTCGTGCAGCACGAGCACGCGGCCGCCGACATCGCGCGCAAGCTGCAAGGCGGTGACGAGCGCGCGGTTCGAAGGTTCGCTGCCGTCGACGGGAACCAGGATTCGTCTGTAGTGGGGCATGGGGGGCTCCAGTGTCGGTCGGGTGTTGCACGGGCGCGCTGGCGCGGGGCGCTCAGGCCGCCGGGCGGACGCCGCCGTTCACGTTGAAGAAGAAGGGGTTCAGGCCGGGCATGGGCACCTGGCCGGCGAGCCCCGAGGACATCTGGTCGGCTTCGGACTGGGCTGCGGAGGCCGTGCTCCCCAGGAGCTCACGCTCCATCTCGAGGATGGCCGAGGCGACCTGCTGCCAGTACATCGCGGCGCCCTGCATGTCGAACCGGATCATCTCGGTCTGCATGGCCACGAGATCCATCGGGTGGCAGGGCTCGTTCAGTTTCTCCGCGATCGCCTGGTGGTGGGCGAGGGCCTGGTGCGCGGTCTTCTGCTGCACGCGTCGGACGGCTTCGAAGCCGCGGAACATCGCGCAGCAGGCCTGCGTGCATGCGGCGAGTTGCTGGCGCGGCAGGTCGTTCCACGCTGCGAGGTCGGCACCGGCCGGGGAAGGACCGGCCGTGGCGCTGGGCTTGCGGGTGCTCATGGCAATCTCCTGGTGGGGTGGCACCGCCATTCTTGGGCGCGGGCCGCCGCCCGCCTTGATCGAGCGCAAGCCCGCCGCAAATGCGCGCCTGATTTGCGCCTGCGCAAGGCACGCGCCCGGCAGGGCGCCATGCTGCGCCCATGAACACCGTTCCTCGCACGCCAGGAAGGAGCCGCAGCCGGGGCGGCGTCTGGCTCTACGTCCTCACCTGGACGATCGTGGTCGCCTCGTTCGGCGCCGCGCTCCTGCTGATCCTGCTGACGCCCTGATGCGGCCGGACACGCGCGCCTCAGCCGTCGTCGCCGCCGCCCGTGACAGACCGATGGAGACCTCCATGACCGCCGACCTCCGCTGCATCGTCGTCCACCTCGACGGGCCCGAACGCGCGCGCGAGCGGCTGCTGCTCGGCAGGAAACTGGCGGCCGCGCATGGCGCGCAGCTGCGCGTCCACTATGCAGCCGTTCCGACGGCCCGGCTGCTTCCGGTGGAGAGCGACTCCGCGCCAGGTGTCATGGACGCCCTGCTGGCGATTGAGGACGAGCGGCGCCGCCAGTCACGCGAGGTGTTCGAGGACCTCGTCCGGCAGGACGGCCCGGCGATGACATGGTCGCAGTCCGGCGACCTCGAGCCCGGCCCTGAATTCGCCCGTGCCGCGATGTACGGCGACCTGATGGTCCTGGGGCAGTTCGACGCATCGGCGCGCGGCCCCGCGATGCCGGAGGACTTCGCCGCCACCGTGCTGGCCCGCAGCGGCCGGCCGGCGCTCCTCGTGCCCTGGGCGGGCAGCGTCGCGAGCGCGTTTGCCACGGTGGCGATCGCCTGGAAGGAGACGCCGGAGGCGGCGCGCGCCGTGGTCGCGGCGCTCCCCTTCCTGCACCGCGCAGCCGTCGTGCACATCCTGGCCTGGGGTGCCGAGCCGGAGGGCGGCAACCTGCCGCGGCTGGCGGCCTACCTGGCGCTGCACGGGATCCATGCCGAACGGCACCACGAGCCGCCCGCGGGCGCGCGTGACGTCGGCGAGGCGATGCTGTCGCGCTGTGCCGACCTCTCGGCCGACCTGCTGGTCATGGGCTGCTATGGCCATGGCCGGGCGCGCGAGTGGATCCTCGGTGGCGCTTCGCGCACCGTGCTGCGCTCGATGACGCTGCCGGTGCTGATGGCCCACTGAAGGCGCAGGGCGATGGCGGCGGCGCAGGCGACCCCGGCGCGCATCGAGGGAGACGCGCCGGAGGATGTTCCCGACGACTGGTGGCGGCGCGCGCCCGGTGAGCTCGCCGCGGCGCTGGGCTCGTCGGCCACCGGCTTGTCCGGCACGCAAGCCCAGGCCAGGCTGCTGGCCTGCGGACCCAATCGCATCGACGCCGGCGCCCGCGGCCCCTGGTTCTCCGAGGTCGCGCGCCGGCTGCGCAATCCGCTCGTGCTGGTGCTGGTCGCCGCCGGCGCCGCATCGCTCGCCACCGGCGAGAGCACCAGCGCCTGGATCATCGGCGGCATCGTCCTCCTGAGCATGGCCATCGACCTGGTCCAGCAGCGGCGTGCGGAATCGGCCGCGGCCGCGCTGGCGGCGCAGGTGGTGCTCACGGCACGCGTTCTGCGCGACGGGGCCGAGGTGGCGCTGCCGGTCGAGCAGATCGTCCCCGGCGACGTGGTGCGGCTGGCCGCCGGCTCGCAGGTGGCGGCCGATGGCGTGCTGCTGCAGGCCGCCGATCTCTTCGTGCAGCAGGCCGCCCTGTCCGGCGAACCGTTCCCGGTCGAGAAGCGCGTCGGCGCCGAGCCGGGTGCCGGCATCGAGGACGCCGCCGCGGTCGTGCTCATGGGCAGCAGCGTCATCTCCGGCAGTGCGCTGGTGCTCGTGTGCCGCACCGGTCGCCGGGCGCAGATGGGCGAGCTCGCACACCTGGTGTCCACCGCACGCGGCGAGCTCGCCTTCGACCGCGACCTGCGCCAGTTCGGCAGCTTCATCCTGCGCCTGGCCGTCTTCCTCGTGCTGTTCGTGGTGCTGGTGGGGGGCGTCCTGCACCGGCCCTGGCTGGAGACGCTGCTGTTCGCGCTGGCCCTCGCGGTCGGCATCACGCCGGAGCTGCTGCCCATGGTGGTGACGCTGTGCCTGCTCGGTGGCGCGCGGCGGATGGCCGACGAGCAGGTGATCGTCAAGCGCATGGCCGCGATCCACGACCTCGGCGCCATGGACGTGCTGTGCACCGACAAGACGGGCACGCTGACCGAGGCCCACATCGCGCTGGCACGCCACGTCGACATCGCCGGGCGCGACAGTGCGGGCGTGCTGCAGGACGCATTCCTCAACAGCCACTTCGGCACCGGGCTGCGCACGCCGCTCGAGGACGCGGTGCTGGCCCATGGCGGGGTGGACGCGGGCGGGTGGCGCAAGCTCCACGAGGTGCCGTTCGACTTCGAGCGGCGCCGCGTCTCCGTGCTGCTGGAAGGCGCCGCCGGGCGGCGTCTCTGCGTCAAGGGCGCCCCTGCCGACATCCTGCGCCTGTGCGACCGCTACGACGATGGCGGCGTGGCCCGGCCGTGGTCGGAGGCCTCGCGCGCGCAGGCGCAGGCCACGCTGGCGAACCTGGAAACCGCCGGCCTGCGCGTGCTGGGAGTGGCGTCCAGCACGGTGGGCCCGGAGGTCACCGATGCGCGCCTGGGCGACGAGGCCACCCTCGTCTTCGGCGGCTTCGCGGCCTTCCTCGATCCGCCCAAGGCCGACGCCGCGCGCACCGTGCGCAAGCTGCTGGCGCGCGGTGTCCACCTGAAGGTGCTCACGGGCGACAGCGAGCTGGTCACGCGGCACGTGTGCGCCGCGCTGGGCATCCGCGTGCGCGGCGTGCTGCTCGGCAGCGAGATGGCGGCGCTGGATGACCGCGCGCTGGCGCACCGTGCGCAGAAGGCCAACCTGTTCTGCCGCGTGGACCCGATCCAGAAGAACCGCGTCATCCGGGCCCTGCGCGCCCGCGGCCACGTGGTCGGGTACCTCGGTGACGGCATCAACGACGCGCCCGCGCTGCACAGCGCCGACATCGGCATGTCGGTCGACACCGCCGCCGACCCGGCGCGCGCCGCGGCCGACCTGATCCTGCTGCGCCATGGGCTCGAGGTGCTGGCTGCCGCAGTGCGCGAGGGCAGGCGCACGTTCGCCAACACGCGCAAGTACATCCTGCTGGGCACCAGTTCCGCGTTCGGCAACATGGTGAGCATGGCCGCGGGTGCGGTGCTGCTGCCGTTCCTGCCGATGCTGCCGGTGCAGATCCTGCTGAACAACCTGCTGTACGACGTCGTCTCGGCGATGCTGCCGATGGACCGCGTGGAAGCGGCCGAGGTGCGGGGGCCGCAGCACTGGGACATGGTCCTCGTGCGGCGCTTCATGCTCGTCATCGGGCCGGTCAGTTCGCTGTTCGACCTGCTCACGTTCTGGCTGCTGCTGCAGGGGCTGGGTGCGACGCCGGCGCAGTTCCAGTCCGGCTGGTTCATCGAGTCGCTGGCCACCCAGGTGCTGGCCGTCTTCGTGATCCGCACGCGCGGACCGGCCCTCCATGGCCGGCCGCACCCGGCGCTGGTGGCCTGCGCCGGTGCCGTGCTGGCGGTCGCGGCCCTGCTGCCGTTCACGCCCGCGGGCGCCATGTTCGGGCTGGTCGTGCTGCCCGCGCACTTCTATGCCGCGCTGGCTGCGACGACGATCGCCTACCTGCTGCTGCTCGAAGCGGTGAAGCGGCGCTTCCACGCGGTCTGGCACGGCCATGCGCCTCGCGCCATGACGGCCCGGCAGGTCCGCCCGGGGCGCCTTCGTTCAGTACGGCCTGTCCTTGAGGCCGAAGCGATGCGACAGCCGCGCGAGCGGCGTCTCGAGTAGGGCGAAGGCGAGCAGGACGGCCGCGGCGGCGGCCCAGGGCAATCCCAGCGCCGGCTGCAGGACGAGCAGCGGCAGCAGCGACTCGGGCAGCTGGTCCAGCCCGAACGCCTGCCCGCTGGGTGGAACCGCGAGACGGCGCTTCACGAAACTGGCCATTGCATCGCCCGTCATCGCCAGCAGGGCGGCGACCGCGCCGAGTTCAGGCGCGAGACCGAGCAAGGGAGCGACCACCGAGCCGGCCAGGATCGCCGCGGCCAGGCCGCGCCACGTCTTGGAAGGACCGAGGAGCGGGCGCCCATCGATGAACACGCGGCCGCCGTCGATCGGCGTGTTCCACTGGTCGCCCAGCATGCCCTTGAGCACGATGGGCGCGATGTTCGACGCCGACAGCAGCAACAGCACGCGCAGCGCCAGCCACCAGGTGTCCATGTCCTGCTCCTTGCGACGACGTGGCCGCTACTTCTCGCCCGCGTGCGCCAGCGCCTCCATCACGCGCAGGTATGCGTTGCGCGCGGTGTCGCGGTGCCGCGCAGCTTCTGCGCCGAGCCGCGCGATCTCGGGCGAGTACGGTGCGCGCAGCGCCTCGGTCCACAGCAGGACTTCGGCCGCCAGCCACGCGTCCACCGCGGTCCGCCACTGCCCGTACAGGTCTTCGAACTGCAACAGGGCACTGCGGTCCTGGGGCGTCAGCGTTCGCACCATCATGCGACCATTGGAACCATTGTTCGACCTGGCCGCCTTGCGTTGCATCAAGGGCGGACAGGTCCCGCGACTTCGGACGAGGCTGCAGTGAAACTACTTCGTCCCGGCGCTGTCGCCGGAGGAGATCTCGCCCTTGCGCACCGCGTCCGACGCTTCGGCCTTGCGTTCCTTCGCAGCTTCCTTGCGTTCCTCGCGCGATACGCTCCGGGCCGCGCCCATGGCGCAGGGATCGTCGTCCGTCTTGCCGGCACGTGCGACCGTCGTGCCTTCCGCGGTCCGCGCGGCGCGGGCGTCCGCGCGTTCCTGCGCGGTGGTGGACTTGCTCGGCGTGGCTCTGCAGCCGCTGGCGTCCGCTTCGCCCGTCTGGGCGAAAGCGACCACCGCCGGGACGGCGAGCGCGGCGACGATGCATGCTTGGAGGGTTCGGTTCTTCATGGTGACTCCTGGAGGCCGCGGGCAAGGCGCCCGCTGGACCATGCTGGCCGACGCCGGGCCGGTCGCAATTGCGCCCGCGCAAGTCGCACCGCATCTGCGCGCCCGCAGGGCGGCTGAGCCGAGCCGGCCTGCGATGCGTGCGCTGGCGTTGCCCGCAGCGCTGACAGTGCTGCAGCTTGCGTCCGCATGGGGCCTGCCTAGACTGGCAGCCGGGCTGTTGCAGGCCGACTGGAGGAAGCAGATGCGTGATCCGGGTCCGGATCCCACGCGCGCCGGTTTCATCAGCGCGGCCATGGTGACGGTGCTGCTGGTGGCCGGGATCTACTGGCTGTCGTTGCAGCAGGACCGTGCGCAGAGATACGTCAGTCACACGCACGAAGTGCTGGCCGCGATCGCCGGCACGCGGGCCGACCTCGCGGAAGTGCAGAACCGCCTGCGCCGCTTCCTGGTCTCCGGCCGCACGGACGACCTCCAGTCGTACGAGGCAGCACGGCGAGCCGTTCACGCGGATGCCGAGCGGCTGGATGAGCTCACGCGTGACAACCCCGTCCAGCAGCGGAACATCGCGGAATTCGGCGCTGCCGTCGAGCCCCGGCTCAGCGCGGACGCCGAGGCCATCGCCGTGCGGCGCGACCACGGCGTGGAGGCCGCGCAGGCCTTCCTCGAGGAGAGCAGGGTGCCGCAGCAGTCCCGGCAGGTGCAGGACGTCCTGCAGCGCATGTCGATCGAGGAAAGCCGGCTCCTCGCCGGACGCCTGGACCGCCAGCAGCGGCAACTGGTGGCGTTCTGGGTCGCCATCGGCCTGGTGCTGGCCGGCCTGCTGACCGCCCTGGCGGTGCTCTACTGGCAACAGCGCCGGCGCGAAGCGGTCGAGCACCAGCTGCTGGACAGCGAGCGCCGTTTCCGCCTGATGACCGACGCGGTGCGGGACTATGCAATCGTGATGCTCGATGCCGGCGGGCATGTGCAGACCTGGAATGCGGGGGCGCGGCAGATCAAGGGCTACGAGGCCGACGAGATCATCGGCCGCCACTTCTCGGTCTTCTACACGCCCGAGGATCGCGCCTGCGGCGTCCCCACCACGCTGGTGGCAGCCGCATTGCGCGACGGCCACGTGCTGCACGAGGGCTGGCGCGTGCGCAAGGACGGCTCGCGCTTCTGGGCCGGCGTGGTGCTCACGCCGCTGAAGGACGAACAGGGCCGGCTCGCCGGCTTCACGAAGATCACCCGCGACCTCACCGACAGCCGCAAGGCCCAGGAGGTGGAACGGTCCCGCGAACTGTCGGCGCGGCTGATCGCCGCCCAGGAGCAGGAGCGACGCCACATCGCACGCGAGCTGCACGACGAGACCGGGCAGGCGCTGACGCTGATCCGCATGCAGCTGCAGCAGTTGCTGCCCGCGGGCGATTCCGGTGCTTCAGCCGCTGCGGAGGGCATCCGGCTGGTGGACGGCGCCATCGCGCACATCCGCGGCCTGTCGCTGCGGCTGCGGCCCCCGATGCTCGACGACCTGGGCCTGCAGGATGCGCTGGCGTGGCTGCTGGAGCAGCAGGCCCGCGCAGCAGGCTGGCGCCATCGGCTGGACATGCCCGACCTCGACGAGCGCCTGCCGGCCGATCTCGAGACCGCGTGCTTCCGCATCGTCCAGGAGGCTCTGACGAATGCGGCGCGCTCGAGTGGCGCGTCGGAAGTGCGTGTCTCGCTCTCGCTGGACGGCAGCCGCCTCGCGCTGGAGGTGCGCGACGACGGCTCCGGCTTCGACGTGGAGCGGTACCGGTCGCGGGAGGAGCGCACCCGTCACTTCGGCCTGGTCTCGATGGCCGAACGCGCAGCGATGGCCGGCGGCCACCTCGAGATCGACTCGGCCCCGGGCCGGGGCACGTGCATCCGCGCGAGCTTCGTGGTGCCGGCCGCGCAGCAGGCCGAGCAGCGCGACAGGGACGCCGCAACGGCCTAGCGGGCGGGCCGCGCACCACGCTCCAGGTGCCGTGTTCCGTTTCGCCTTGATGCTCGTCAAGCTGCGGGCGGCAGCTCGCGCCCAAGCTGGTCCCGGGCCTTCCGCCGCGGAGACATGCCATGACGACTGCCACCAGCTTCCAGATCCCTCCGCCGATCCAGGCCGAGCATGAGGCGCTGCATGCGCAACTGCGGGCCGCGACGCGCGCACCCGGCGAAGTGGGCCAGGCGGCCCTGGATGTCGCCCGGCTGCTTCATCCGCATTTCGTGCGCGAGGAAGAGTTCGCGCTGCCTCCGCTGGCGTTGCTGGCGCCGCTCGCGCGTGGCGAAGTCCAGGGCCTGGCGGACGTGCTTCCCATGACCCGGCGGTTGAAGGCCGAACTCCCCGCGATGCTGGCCGAGCACCAGCAGATCGTCGGCGCGCTGGAGAAGCTGCGCCGTGCCGCGCGCGGGGCCGGGCTCGACGAGCATGTCCGGTTCGCCGATGCCTTGATCCTGCATGCGCAGACGGAGGAGGCGGTCCTGTATCCCGCCGCGCTGCTGGTCGGCGAAGTGGCCGAGCTGCGCTCCCGCTGATCAGGAACCCGGGGCGGGGCTGAAACGGAAGACGACTTCGCGCACGCCCTTGGCATCGACGGTGACGTCGCTGCGCTGCACCTCCGCGGCGGTGGCGGCCTGCAGCGCATAGTGCCCAGGCGCGAGCCGGATCAGCAGTTCGGGCGCACCCAGCCCGCGGTCGAACACCACCCGGCCCTCCGCGTCGGTGATGCGCACGCGAACGTCGGCGAGGTATTCGCCCGAGCCGCGAACCGCCGTGCGCACGAACAGGGTGAACTGGTCGCGCGCCAGGTCGATCATCGCGACCTCCTCCTGGCCGATGCCGCCGATCAGGTAGCGCTGTCCTCCGGGCGTGTCGCCGGCCTCGATGGCCGAGGCCGCCGCCGCTGTGCCCAGCAGGGCGGCGAGGAGCGTGGCAAGGCGAAGGCGGCGCGTGGTTCGTGGCATGGTGATCTCCTCCCCGCAGTGTGCCTAGCGCTCGGGCCGGCGCACCGCGACCCGCTTGCCATCCTGCACCGCCGGCGGCGGGTACACGATGACGACCTGCCCGTGCTTCAGCCCGGAGCGGATCCAGGCCTCGCTGCCGTTGCGGCCGCCGACGTCCACCAGCTGCAGCTTCGCGCGGCCGGACTCCAGCCGGTAGACGGCCATGCCGCCATCGGCGATCGGGAACAGCGCGCCGACGGGGACGACCAGCGCCTGGTCCACGGACTGCGTGATCACCCGCAGCGTGACACGGTAGCCGTCGCCCATCACCTCCCAGCCCACCGGCGGGTCCACCAGGTCGACCAGCACCTTCACGCGCTGCTCCTCGATGCCCAGCGCCGACACCTTGGTGAAGGCGCCGGGCTCCACCCGGCGCACCACGCCCTCGACCGGCGGGCCGCCCCAGCGCTCGACCACCGCGCGCCTTCCCGGCTGTGCCTGCACGGCGTCGGTGGTCAGCAGTTCGGCCATGACCTCCAGCCGGCGCGGGTCGCCGATGTCCATGATGGGCGCGCCCGCGGCAACGGTCGCTTCGCTGGCCAGCGGGATGCGCAGCACGACGCCTTCGACCGGCGAGCGCAGCGCCAGCGGCTTGCCGGCGCGCACGCTGCCGCTCACGGGCTGCAGGGCGGCCGCGGCTTGGTCGCGGTCGTGCTCGGCGGCGTCCTGCGCGGCGCGGGCCGCGTCGAGCTCGCGCGTCGCTCCCGTCGCTCCCAGCCTGGCTTCGTCCAGGCGTGACGGGGCCACGAAGCCCTGGCGCGCCAGCTTCTCCGTGCGTTCCAGCTCGAGCCGCGCCTTGTCCAGCGACACGGCGGCGCGATCGACGCGCGCCACGGCCGCCGTGACGTTGGCGCGGGCGGCCTGGTAGCGGGCCTGCGCCTCGCGGGCGCTGCGTTCGTCGATCATGGCCGACATCGTCGGCAGCAGGACGGCCACCACGTCCCCGGCGGCCACCCGGTCGCCCTCCTTGAGCGCGATGCGCACCAGGCGCGCCGCGACCGGTGCGGAGACGGTGTAGCGGTCCTTCAGCCGGGTCTGGCTGTCCTCCTCGATGCCCTGCTCGAAATGGCTCACGGCGGCCACTGCCGTTTCCACCTGCACCGGCCGCGGCGAGAACGCCCAGGCCAGCAGGGCGACCGCGACCGCCGCGGCGGCGCCCCACGCGACATGCTTCCTGCGCAACTGCATGGCTCTACTCCCGTGTCTTGAGGGCCGCGACCATGTCCAGCCGGTCGATGCGGCGGCGAACGACGAGCGCGCTGCCGACGCCCGCAGCGAGCACGCACACCGCCGCCCACGCATACGTGCGCGGCTGGATCGCCACCGGGAACATGAACTGGTCGGAGCGGATGGCCTGCACGACCCCGTGCGTCAGCGCCCATCCCAGCAGCATCCCGAGCGGCAGGGCCACGGCGATGCCGAGCGCGAGTTCGCCCAGCAGCAGCAGCGACACCTCGGTCCGCGTGAACCCGAGCACCCGGAGGCTGGCCAGTTCCCAGGTGCGCTCGGCCAGCGCGATGCGTGCGTTGTTGTAGACGACGCCGACCGCGATCACGGCCGCGAAGGCGGTGAGGATGCTGCCGATGATGCGCACGTTGCGCGCCGTGATCTCCTGCATGTTGCGCAGCATCGTGGCCTTGCTGAAGGCGCCCGCCACGCGCGGCAGCTGCTGCGTGTCCTGGAGCACCGAGGGCAGGGCGTGCGCGCCGACCCGCAGGCTGAAGTTGTTCGCGAGGTCGCCTTCGCCGAGCAGGCGGTTGAGGCTCTCGCGCTGCATGAACGCGTTCAGTCCCATCATGTCGCTGACGGTGCGCTCCACCAGCACCTCGCGCACCTGGCGCCGTCCTTCGCGCACCTCGATCGTGACGTGGTCGCCCGGTCGCAGTCCCAGCTTGGCGGCCAGCCGGTCGGTCATCACCAGGCCATAGGTCCCCGGCAGCGCCACGCGGCCGTCGCTGTCCACGATGCGCTGCAGCGACGGCACCGCGGTGCGGCCTTCGATGTTGCCGTTCTCGCTGGCCTGGCCATGGCTGAAGCGCACCGCGACGCGGCGCCCCGTCTCCACCTGCAGCACGCCGGGCACCCGGGCCAGTTCGCGCCCGGCCGCCGCATCGACCGCGTCCGTCATCCAGACCACCACGTCGCCGCGCATGGCCAGCGTGAACTGCGAGTCGACGATCGCATCCATCGCGTCGCGGAAGAAGTTGCCCATGATCACGATCGCGACTGCCGCGGCGATGCCGCCCGTGGTCAGCGCGCTGCGCAGCGGGCGCCGCTCGATGTTGCGCAGGATCATGCGCAGCGCGGGCGTGAGGCGACCCGGCACCAGGCGTTCCAGCAGCGCGGGACGGTAGCGGCCCGGCGCCGGCGGCCGCATCGCCTCCGCCGGCGACAGGCGCACTGTGGCTCCGATCGCCGTCAGCGTGCCCAAGACGGCGGTCGTGCCGACGATGGCGAGGCCGAGCGCCGCGAGTCCCGGCGCCACGTGGTGCTCGAAGCGCGGGAAGCGGAACACCTCGGCATAGAGCCCGACGAGTCCGCCGCCGAGCCAGCGGCCGAGCAGCAGTCCGAGCACGTAGCCCCCCAGGATCATGGGCGTCACGAGCTTCAGGTAGTGCAGCGCGATGGTCCCGTTGCGGTAGCCCAGTGCCTTGAGCGCGGCCACCTGCTCGCGCTGGGTGGCCACCAGGCGGGCAGTGACGACATGAAGCAGGAATCCCGCGACGGCCAGGAAGATGCCGGGCAGCACCGTGCCGATCACGCGCTGCTCGCGCACCTCGTTGTCGAGCATCGCGTGCGAGGGCTGCTCGTCGCGGCCATGCGCAGGGGCACCGCCCAGCGGCGCGAGGCGGCGCGTCACCATGTCCAGCACGGCCTGCTGCGACGCATCGGGCGCGAGCTTGAACGCCACGCGGTTGAACGCGCCGCGCAGGTCCATCGCCGCCGCGAGTTCGTCCCTCGCCACCCAGAACACGCCGAAGGCACGCATGTCGGGCATGCCCATGAGGCCGCCAAAGATGTACTCGGGCGAGAGCGCCGTGCCGGTGATGCGCAGCGTGCGGCGCTTGCCGTTCACCAGCGCGGACACGGTGGCGCCAGGGCGCAGCTGGTGGGCGTCGGCGAAGCTCTCGTTGACCACTGCCTCCATGTCGCCGCCCGCGTGCGCCGCCGCCGAGGGCCATTGCCCGGTGCGCAACTGCACCTGGTTGAGCGCCTGCGGATGTCGCTCGTCCCATCCGATCAGCTGCCCCATCACGGGGTCCACCGACCCGGGCACCGTGATGCGCGCCATCGCCTCCACCGTCGGCTGGACGGCGAGGACGCCGGCGACCTCGGCCAGGCGCTGGACCATCGCGTCGGGCGCGCGCCTGACCGACGCGAAGGCATCGGCGAAATGGCCCTGCGCGTAGAAGCTGTCGCGTGCTTCCTCCAGCGACGCCACGGCCGACAAGGTGGCGATGAAGCCGCCGATGCCGCTGGCCACCACCATCGCGATCGTGAGCGCCTGGCTCCACAGCAGGCGCAGGTCGCGCAGCACCTTGCGGTCGAGGGCTCGCATGGCGTCACCAGGAGAGTTCGGATGGCGTGAGCCGCCGCGCGGGCTTCTCGATCCCGGCGATGCGGCCGTCGGCGACGCGGATGACGCGGTCTGCCATCGCCGCGATGGCCGCGTTGTGCGTGATGACGATGGCCGTGGTGCCCAGGTCCTGGTTGATGCGGGCGATGACTTCCAGCACCAGCTTGCCGGTCGCATAGTCCAGCGCGCCGGTCGGCTCGTCGCACAGCAGCAGCTGCGGCCGCTTGGCGATGGCGCGGGCGATCGCCACCCGCTGCTGCTCGCCGCCGGACAGCTGGGAGGGGAAGTGCTGCCGGCGCGGCATCAGCGCGACCAGGCCGAGCGCCTCGTCCACCGGCATCGGGTCGGCCGCGATGTCCGTCACGAGCGCGACGTTCTCGGCCACCGTGAGGCTCGGGATCAGGTTGTAGAACTGGAACACGAAGCCGACGTGCTCGCGCCGGTACATGGTGAGCGCATCGTCGCCGGCATGGGCGAGGGAATGGTCGCGGAAGCTGATCTCGCCCGACGTGGGAACGTCCAGGCCGCCCAGCAGGTTCAGCAGGGTCGACTTGCCGCTTCCGGAGGCGCCCAGCAGCACCACGAACTCGCCCTGCGCGACGTCGAGGTCGACGTCGCTCAAGGCATGCACGGCGGAGTCGCCGCTGCCATAGGTCTTGGTCAGCGCGCGCGCCCGCAGGACGGCTGCTTCTGCTGCCGGCGCGGGCGCCATCTGCGGGCCTACTGGATGGCGATGCGTCGGCTGTCGGCGGGCGCGGCCTTCGGCAGGTCCAGCGTCAGCACGCCGTCGGCGTACTTCGCCTGCACCTTGGCCGCGTCGACGTCCTGCGCCAGGCTGAAGCTGCGCGAGATGCTGCCGTAGTGGCGCTCGGTGCGCAGCACCTTGTCGCCGTTGCCCTTGCTCTCCTTCTCGTCCCTGGCCTCGGCCTCGATGCTCACCATGTTGCCCTCGACGCGGACGCTGATGTCGTCCTTCTTCACGCCGGGGATGTCGGCCTTCACGGTGTAGGCCTTGTCGTTCTCGGAGACGTCGATGCGCATCTTCAGTTGCGGCACCTCGGACTCGAACAGGGTGGGGGAGAAGAAGCGGCGCACGGCGTTCTCGAAGCCGTCGCCGAAGTTCGGATCCAGAAGTCGGAGGTTGTTCATGGTGGGGTCCTTTGGTCGTGCATGGAAGTCCGTGGTGGCACCCTGCCGCCACGGGACCACTCTAGGAATGGCGCTGCGCGGCGGTTTGATTTCGCGCAAGCGGCGTCATGCCGGCGCCACGTGCAGCCGGTCCACCACGCTCGTCACGCCCCTCGCGGCGCGTGCCGTGCCGACGGCCGCGTCGTGCTCGGCCAGCGAATCGACGGTGCCGCGCAGCGTCACCACGCCGCTGTCCACCTCGATGCCGATGTCGCGCGCTTCGCGCACGGCGTGCCGGCTGAACGCGGCGCCAAGTTGTTGCCGCAGCTCCGTGGCATTCACGCGCTGGCGCAGGCGGATGTCGTTCTGCACGCCCTTGACGCCGATGATGGGCCGCACGGCATGTTCGGCGCTGGACGACTGGTACGCCCAGTCCACCTCGCCGCTGAGCGTCATCCAGCCGTCCTCCACCTCGACCTTGACGGCATCCTGCGGCACGAGCGAGTGCCACCGCAGCGCATGCACGGCGGCCTGGGCGATCTCGGCGTCGCTGCGCGAGTGCCCCGGCGCGAGGCGCACCTCGAGGTCCACGGCGATGCCGCGCACGCCGCCGACGCGACGGGCCGCCCGTTCCACCGCGTGCTTCTGCATGTAGGTGTCGACCGTTCCGCTGAGCGTGACGATGCCGTCCTTCACGCCGATGCCGATGTTGGCCTGGTTGACGGCCGGGTCCCACATCAGTTCACCCGTCACGTCGGCCTTGATGTCCATGTCTGTCTTCATCGCGTCTCTCCTGAAACAACCGCCAACACCGGCGGAGCGCTTCACTCTAGGGACGTGGCCCGCCGCGCAATTGACGGCACGCAAATGGCGGCCGCGCGGCCGTCGCCGTTGACGGACGTCAACTGGCCGGGCCGGCGCAGGCCCAGACTGCGGCAGATCCCGCGGAGCGCGAAGTTGTCCACGACCCTGCCGGCACCCGCCACCGTTGACGTTACCGTGCTGGCCGAAGCAGCGGACCAGCCGCTCGAGCTGCGGCCGGCCACGCCGCTGCAGGTGCAGTCGCCCGGGCGGCCGCTGCCGGCGACATGGGCGCAGCGGCTGCGGCAGCATGGCTGGGGCGTCGTCCTCGGGCTGGCAGTGCTCGCTGCGCTCGGCCTCGCGCTGGCGAGGTTCTGGCTCGGCCCGCAGGTCGCGGTGGAAGCGGTGGTGCGGCGCGACTTCGTCCAGACGGTGGTGGCCAGCGGACGCATCGAGTCGCCGCACCGCGTCGACGTGGGCACCCAGATCACGGGGACGGTCGCTGCCGTACCGGTCGAGGAGGGGCAGGAGGTCTCGCGCGGGACGGTGCTCATCGTGCTCGACGACAGCGAGCTGCGCGCGGTCGCGGAGCAGGCCGGGCTGGCGGTCGTCCAGGCCCGCTCGCGCCTGCGGCAGCTGCGTGAGGTGGACGCGCCCGCCGCCGAGCAGGCGCTGCGGCAGGCGCAGGCCAACGAGGCCACGGCGCTGCGCACGCTGCAGCGCAACCAGGAACTGGTCGCCCGCCAGTTCATCGGCCAGGCCGCACTCGAGGAGAGCGCGCGGGCCGAGCAGGTCGCGCTTGCACAGCTGCGCACGGCCGAGAAGCAGCTGGCAGCGTCCAGGGAAGGCGGCAGCAGCGACATGAATGCGGTCGCTGCGCTGCACGCGGCCGAAGCGGCAGCCCAGGCGGCGCGGGTGCGGCTGTCCTATGCGGTGCTCCGTGCACCCGAGGCGGGAACACTGATTGCACGCGACGTCGAGCCGGGCGACGTCGTCCAGCCGGGCAAGGCCCTCATGGTCCTGTCACCGGCCGGCGACACGCAGGTCGTGGTGCAGGTCGACGAGAAGAACATGAGCCTGCTGCGCGTGGGCCAGCAGGCGCTCGCCTCGGCCGACGCCTACCCGGGCCAGCGCTTCGAGGCGAAGGTGGCCTACATCAATCCCGGCGTGGATCCGCAGCGCGGGGCGGTGGAGGTGAAGCTGGCCGTGCCGCACCCGCCCGCGTACCTGCGCCAGGACATGACGGTATCGACGGACATCGAGGTCGCACGGCGCGCGAACGCCGTGCTCATCGCCGCCGACGCGGTCCATGACGCGCACGGCACCGCGCCCTGGGTGCTCAAGGTCGAGGGCGGCAAGGCGCGCCGGCAGCCCGTCGTCGTGGGCCTGAGCAGCAGCGGATGGTGCGAGGTCCTGCAGGGACTGCGTCCCGGCGACCAGGTCATGCGGGCGACGGCAGTCCGGTCCATCGGCGACGGATCGCGGGTGCGCGCGGTCCGGCAGGGAGCCTGAGTTGGCCCATGCCGCCATGGCCATCCCGATGGTCGCGCCGGCACGCGACCTGCCCGGCTGGCTGCCGTTCGAGTGGATCGTGGGCGTGCGCTTCCTGCGCGAGGGGCGCATGCAGACGGCCTTCATCCTGGTCGGCATCGCCGTCGGTGTCGGCGTGATCATCTTCATGTCGGCGCTGCTGGCCGGGTTGCAGGCCAACTTCGTGCGCCGCGTGCTCACCGGCCAGCCGCACATCCAGCTGGTGCCGCCGAAGGAGGTCGCGCGGCCGCTGCGGCCGCAGGCGCCCGGGGCGCAGGAGCCGGCGATCGGCATCGTGCTGCAGCCGCCGCTGCAGCGGGCCAAGGGCATCGACCAATGGCAGTCGGTGGCCGACACCATCCGCGCGCTGCCGGAGATCCGCGACGTCTCTCCCGGCCTGTCCGGTTCGGCGCTGGCCATCCGGGGCGTTGCGAGCCGTGCGATCACCATCACCGGCATGGAGCCCGCGCTGTACTACCGCATCATCCCGATGCCCGACAAGGTCGTCGCCGGCACCGCGCAGGTGGGCACGTCCGACATCCTGGTGGGCAGCGAGCTGGCCGGCGACCTGGGCCTGGCGGTGGGCGACAAGCTGCGCGTGACCACCGCGGCGGGCGGCGCCCTCGTGCTGTCGGTGGCGGGCATCTTCGACCTGGGCAACAAGGGCGCCAACCAGCGCAACACGTACGTCGCGCTGCGGACCGCGCAGACCCTGCTCGGCATGCCCGGCTCCGTCAGCGTGCTGGACATCACCGTGACGGACGTGTACCGGGCCGAGGACGTCGCCCAGCGCATCACCGCGCTCACGGGCGTGGAGGCCGACAGCTGGATCCACACCAACGAGCAGTTCTTCACCGCGGTGAACGCCCAGACGACGGCCAACACGGCGATCCGCTTCTTCGTTGCCCTGTCCGTGGCGCTGGGCATCGCGAGCGTGCTGGTGGTGTCGGTGGTGCAGCGGTCGCACGAGATCGGGATCCTGCGCGCGATGGGCATCTCGCGCGCCCAGATCCTGCGGGTGTTCCTGCTGCAGGGCAGCCTGCTCGGGCTGGGCGGTGCGGCGGTCGGCTGCCTGCTCGGCGCGGCCGCATTGCTGCTGTGGGCCCAGGTCGCGCGCAATCCCGACGGGACGCCGTTGTTCCCGCTCACGCTGGACCCGGCCTTGTTCGCGCTGGCGCTGGGGCTCGCGACCCTCACCGGGCTGGCTGCCGCCTTCGCGCCGGCGCTGCGAGCCGCCCGCCTGGACCCGGCGACCGCGATCCGTGGCTGACGCATTGCTCCATCCCGACGACACGCTGGCTGCCACCGGCGCGGCGACGGCGGCGCGCTCCGTGATCGTGAAGCTGGAAGGCATCCGCAAGTCCTTCAACGTCGGGGAACCCAACGAGACCGAGGTGCTGCACGGGATCGACCTGAGCCTGGCGATGGGGGACTTCTGCGCCGTCATGGGCCCGTCCGGATCGGGCAAGAGCACGCTGCTGAACATCGTCGGCCTGCTGGACCGGCCCACGAGCGGGCGGCTGTGGATCGCGGGGCAGGAGACCACCTCGCTGGATGAATCCGCATTGACCCGCCTGCGTGGCCACGCGATCGGCTTCGTCTTCCAGTACCACCACCTCATCACCGCGTTCACCGCCCTCGAGAACGTGATGCTGCCGATGCTCGGTGCACGCGGGTTTCCCAGCGCGCAGATCACGCGCCGCGCCGCGCTCCTGCTGGACCTGGTGGGCCTGACGCCGTGGCGCGATCACCCGGCGGGCCGCCTGTCCGGCGGCCAGCAGCAGCGGGTGGCGATCGCGCGTGCGCTGGCGATGGGACCGAACCTGCTGCTGGCCGACGAGCCGACCGGGAACCTCGACACCCAGAGCGCGGACGCCGTCTTCTCGCTGTTGCGGCATGCCTGCTCGGAGCAGGGAACGACCATCCTCTTCGTCACCCACAACCCCGCGCTGGCCGCCCGCTGCGACCACGTCGTGCGCGTGGTCGACGGCCGCCTGCTCGCCTGAGCGGCCGACTTGATCCGGCGCAAGTCGAGGCGCCGGCCACCACCTAAGGTGGACCGACTGCCCGAAGGAGGACACACATGATTCGCACGATCCCGCTCGGCGAGGCCGGTCGCAACCCGGCATCGCCGCCTGGCGCGGACCAGCGGTGGGAGGGTGACCAGCGATGGATCGGCCGCCGCGGCCTGCCGGTCGCCCAGGCTGGGTGCGTGGTGGCGCCGATGCACCGCGACGACCGGTTCGAGGTGGCGGTCCAGAGCATGATCGACCCGTTCGGCATCTACCGCGCCGTGCGGGATGCGTCGGGCAGCATCTTGGATTTCGAGGTCGTCTACGTCAACGACGCGGCCTGCCGCTCGAACCGGCTCACGCGCGAGCAGCAGGTCGGACGGCGCCTGTGCGACCTGTTTCCCAGCCTGCGCGGCACCGCGTTGTTCTCGCAGTACTGCGAGGTGGTGCGCAGCGGCCAGCCGCTCGCCCGCGAGGCGCACGAGTTCGCCGCCGACTTCGGCCAGGGCCACGAGGTGCGCATCTTCGACCTGCGGGCCTCCAGGCTCGGCGACGGATTCGTCGCGGTCTGGCGCGACATGACTGCCCAGCGGGAGCTCGAACGCCAGGCCCGCGAGGCGATGGCGCAGGCGCAGCGCCACAAGGACCAGTTCATCGCGGTGCTGTCGCACGAACTGCGCAACACGCTCACGCCGATCCGCTACGGCGTGTCGATGCTGCAGGCAGAAGCCGATCCGCACTTGCAGGACGACGGTGTCGTCGCGATGCTCGACCGCCAGCTGCAGAGCCTCACCCGGCTGGTCGACGACATGCTCGACGTGACGCGCATCGAGACGGGCAAGCTGGAGATGCGCATCGAGGAAGTTGCGCTGGCGGACGTGCTGCAGCGGGTGCTGGAGACCTGCCTGCCGGCGGTGCAGGAACGCGGGCAGGTGCTGCGGGTGGATCCGGTGCAACCCATGCTCCTGCGGGCCGACCCGGTGCGGCTGTGCCAGGCTTTGAGCAACCTGTTGCTGAACGCGGTGAAGCACAGCCGCGAAGGCGGCGAGATCCGCATCCGCGCCGAGGCGCGCGAAGGCACGGTGCGCATCGAGGTGAGCGACGACGGCGCGGGCTTCGACCCGGCGGACGCGGAGCGCATCTTCGGGCTGTACCGGCAAGCGGTCTCCGGCGCACAGGGCGGCCTGGGCATCGGGCTGCACCTGGTGCGCCGGATCATGGAACTGCTGGCCGGCGGCGCGGACGCGCGAAGCGCCGGCCCCGGCCAGGGCAGCACGTTCGGCGTGTGGCTGCCCAAAGCGTGAGGAGGCACGATGGACACCGCCATCGGGGACGAACATCGGTCCACGGTCGAACGGCTCTCGCAAGGCCTGAGGGATGCGCAGGGCCTCCCCGTGGGCCTGCTGCGCGGGCCTTCGACGTTGTACCGGGTGCGGCGCGCCGGGCCGCGCCACTGGGTCGACCTGTCCGGGCTCGACCGCGTCCTGGACATCCCGGAGCGCGGCGACTGGGTCGACGTGGAGGGCGGCGCCACCTGGCGGCAGCTGGTCGCGGCCCTCGCGCCACGCGGGCTGGTGCCTGCCGTCGTTCCCGAAGACGCGGACCAGTGCGTCGGCGCAGCGCTGGCGGATGTCGCGGTGGGCGCGGCGTCGTCCAGGCACGGGCCCGTGCACGCCACGCTGCTGGAGATGGACGTGCTCCTTCCCGACGGCCGCGTGGTGCGCTGCTCGGACGAGGAACGCGAAGACCTGTTCCACGGCTTCCCCGGGTCGTGCGGCACGCTGGGCTACGTGCTGCGCGCCCGGCTGCGGACGGAATCGGCCACGCCGATGCTCGCAGTCCGGGAGGAGCCCGTCGCTTCCAGCAGCGACCTCGTGGCCGTGCTGCTGCGGGATGCGGAGGACGACGTCCTCGGCACCGAGGGCCTCGCACGCAGCCGGCACGATGGGATGGTGCGTTCGGCGCGCTGCCTCGACGGCCCGCTGCGCCAGGGCGAGCGCGCGATGAAGCTGGAGGACTGGCTGTGGCGATGGACCCGCGACCGGGACGAGGCTGCCTGGGCATGGCGTCCGCCGGCCCGCCTGCACTTCGACGCGCCGGACGAGGACGTCGTGCAGGACGTGGTGGTGCCTGCAGCGGCTGCCGCGGAGCTGGTCGACCTGGTGCTGGAGGATCTCGGCATCCAGCCGCTGTGGCTGTGCGGCCTGCGCGGCGGCTGCGGTGCCGCCTCGCCGCTGTTCCCGCTGCGCGCCGAGGCGAGCTACGTCAATGTCGGGATCTGGGGCCGCGTGCGCGGCGCGGGCGATAGCTCGAGCGGCAATCGCCGGCTGGAAACGTGGGTGGCGCGCCTGGGCGGTTTCAAGGCGCCGTATGCGCAGTGCTTCCTGCCCTCCGACGAATTCGACCTGGCCTACGACATGGCCGCCTATGCGCGGCTGAAATCCAAGTACGACCCGCTGGGCCGGGCTCCGCACCTGTACGACAAGTGCGTGCGCGGAGGCTAGGCCGATGCGGGCACCTGCACGCCGCGTGCGACGCGGGCGCCGAACAAGGAGTCTTCGATGAACACGCTGTCCGCATCCCGCGCTGACATGGACGCACCGCGTCGCGCCCTCGTCTGGGACGCCCCCGTGCGGGTCTTCCACTGGCTGCTGGCCCTGAGCTTCGCCATCGCCTGGCTCACCGCCGAAGGCGAGAGCTGGCGTCTGGTGCACGTCACTGCCGGCTACACGGTCGCGGGCCTCGTCGCCTTCCGGATCGTCTGGGGGCTGGTCGGGTCGCGCCATGCACGCTTCGCCGACTTCGTGCGCGGGCCACGGGCCGTCGCCAGCTACGTGGGGTCGCTGCTGCGGGGACGGCCGGACCACCACGCGGGCCACAACCCCGCGGGCGCGCTGGCCATCGTGGCGCTGCTCGCGCTGGCCGCGCTGACCGCGGCTTCGGGCTGGGCCGCCTACACCGATGTCGGCGGCGAATGGCTGGAGGACGTGCACGAGGCGCTGGCGAACACGATGCTCGCGGTCGTGGTCCTGCACGTGGTGGCGGTGCTCGCCAGCAGCTGGCTGCATCGCGAGAACCTCGTGGGGTCGATGATCCACGGGCGCAAGGCCGTCCCCGAATCGGAAGGCATCCGCCGGCCCCGGCGCGGCCTCGCCGTGCTGCTGCTCGTCGCGGTGTTGGGGTTCTGGGCGCTGCAATGGCAGTCGGCGCCTGCCGGCGGATGGCTGCCCGGCGCGTCGGGCTCGCACCGCACCGACGACGACGACGATTGAGGGGCGATGCGCGCGGGCTGGCTAGACGGCCGCCCCGAACAGCACGCCGACACCGTAGGTGAGCGCCATCGCCAGGGCGCCCCAGAAGCCGACGCGGGCGGCACCGCTGGCCGCCGACGCGCCGCCGGCACGCGCGGCGATGCCGCCCAGCAGCACCAGCAGCGCGAGCGAGATGACGGTCACGGCGGTCGTCATCGCCGGGCCGGGCAGCAGCCACGCCACGAGCAGCGGCACGATGGCGCCGGCCGTGAAGGAGCCTGCCGACGCGAAGGCGGCCTGCACCGGACGCGCGCGCGTCGCATGCGAGATGCCGAGCTCGTCGCGGGCATGCGATTCGAGTGCATCGTGGGCCATCAGCTGCGCCGCGACCTTGGCGGCCAGCTCCGGATCGACGCCGCGGGCTGCATAGATGCCCGCCAGCTCCTGCAATTCGGCCGCGGGCTGCGCCCGCAACTCGCTGCGCTCGCGTTCCAGGTCGGCAGCTTCGGTGTCCGACTGCGAACTCACCGACACGTATTCGCCGGCGGCCATCGACATCGCGCCTGCCACGGTTCCCGCGACACCGGCCATCAGGATCGCGCCGGGCTGCGCACCGCCCGCAGCCACGCCCAGAACGAGGCTGGCGGTGGACACGATGCCGTCGTTCGCGCCGAGGACGGCGGCGCGCAGCCATCCGATGCGATCGGAGCGGTGGAGTTCACGGTGGCGCATGGCGGGCAGTATTCCACGAGGCAGGGCCTGCCCGCATGCCCGCTCAGGCGGGGTGCGTCTGCAACCTGCGCTTGCGCTCGGCTTCCAGCGTCCGGCCGCTGTCGGCATCGTCGAACCCGAGGTGGGCCAGCACCGCGCCGGACAGCTGCAGTGCGCCTTCCAGCGTCTCGGGGACCACCACGCTGGCCCCCGCCTTGAGCAGCTGCTTGGCATGCGCTTCGTCGCGCGACCGGGCGAACACCGGCAGCGACGGGAATTCCGCGCGGATCGCCGTCACCGTGTGCATGGCCGCCGCGGGCTGGTCCATCGTCATCACCACCGCGCGGGCCCGCTTCAGCTGCAGCTTGCGCAGCAGCTCGGGGCGCGCCGCGTTGCCGTAGACCACCGGCAGACCGCGCGCCCTCAGGCGCGCGACGGCGTGCGCATCGTTCTCGATCGCCACGAACGGCACCGACTGGCCCGCGAACACTTCCGCCAGCAGCTGGCCCACGCGCCCGCAGCCGGCGATCACCACGTGGTCGGCCAGGCCCTCGTGGGCAGCATCGTCCTCGGGCGCAAAGTGCGGGCTGTCCTGCAACCGTCCGGCGACCAGCGCGCCGAGCCGCGCCAGCAGCGGCGTCGCGAAGAGGCTGGCACTGACCACGAGCATTGCGAACCGCGCCACGTGGTCCGCCAGCAGCGTGGAGGCCGCCGCCTGCCCGATGGCCACGAACGCGAACTCGCCGCCCTGCGAGAGCAGCAGGCCGCTCTCGAGCGCCCGCCCCGCCGGAAGGCCGCCGAGCCGGAACACCACGGCGCCGGCGACGGCCTTCACCAGCACCAGCGCAGCCGTGGCGGCAAGCAGCGCCAGCGGCTCGCGCGCGACCGCCGCCAGGTCCACGCCCATCCCCACGCTCATGAAGAAGACGCCCATCAGCAGGCCCTTCAACGGCTCCACGGTGACCTCGACTTCGTGGCGAAACGGCGTGTCGGCCAGCAGCAGTCCGGCGACGAAGGCCCCGAGCGCCATCGACAGTCCCGCCGCTGCGGTGGCGCCGCCGATGCTCAGGACGGTGAGCAGCGTCAGCGACATGAACACCTCCGGCTGGCGCTGCTTGCAGAACGCATGGAACATCGGCCCGACCAGCCGCCGCCCCAGCAGGTAGATCACCACGATCGCCGCGACCGATTTCAGCAGCGCCAGCGACAGCAGCCAGCCGACGCCGGCGCCCGTGCTTGCGCCCATCACCCCGATCACGATCAGCAGCGGCACGACCGCGAGATCCTGCAGCATCAGCACCGAGAACACCGCCTGCCCGGCCGGGGTGGCCAACGCATGCCGTTCCGTGAGCAGCTGCATCACGACGGCCGTCGACGACAGCGCCAGCACCAGGCCCAGCACGAGTGCCTGCGTCCACGCCAGCCCGACCGAGGCCAGGGCGCCGCACAGCAGCGCTCCAGACAGCAGCACCTGCGCGATGCCCGCGCCGAACACCCACCTGCGCAACTCCCGGATGCGCGAGACGGACAGCTCCAGGCCGATGAGGAACATCAGGAAGATCACGCCGAGCTCGGCCAGCACGGACATGACCTCGCCGCCGCGGAACGACAGCCACGCCAGCGAGGGCACCCTGTCGATCAGCACGCCCAGGCCGTGCGGACCGAGGAGGGTGCCTGCCGCGAGGAAGCCGAGGACCTGGTTGACCCGCAGCCGCTGCAGCAGCGGGATGAGGACGCCGGTGAGCGCGAGGAAGAGCAGCGTCTCGCGCAGGTAGAGGACTGAGCCTTCGCCATGCATGCGGGGACCATACCCGATGGCGACGAGCTGCCAGCGTCCGATGCGCAGCTCCGCGGCCAGGCAGATACTCCCTGGCCATGGACGATTCCTCTTCCACTGGCACGCACCCGATGCTCGACGCGCTTCGCGGCACGCCGCACGTCGCGTATTTCTCGATGGAGCTGGCGCTGGAGCCTTCCATCCCGACGTACAGCGGCGGGCTGGGCGTGCTGGCCGGCGACCTGATGCGCACGGCCGCGGATCTCGCCCTGCCCATGGTGGCGGTCACGCTGGCGAGCCGTAGAGGCTACGTGCGCCAGCGCATCGAGGACGGCGCGCAGGTGGACGAACCGCAGCCGTGGGACCCGGCCTCGGCGGCGGTGCGCGTGCCGGTCAAGGTGCCGGTCTCGGTCGAGCGCCGCACCGTGTGGGTGTCGGCCTGGTGCTACCGCGTCCAGACGCAGTGCGTCACGGGTCGCGCGATGCCGGTGCTGCTGCTGGACACCGACCTGCCCGAGAACGCACCGGCCGACCGCGGCATCACCGACGTGCTGTACGGCGACGGGCCCGGGCTGCGCATCCGGCAGGAGATCGTGCTGGGCATCGGCGGCCTCCGGCTGCTGCATGCGCTGGGCGCGCGCGTGCTCAAGTACCACATGAACGAAGGCCACGCCGCGTTCCTCGCGCTCGAACTGCTGGCCGCGCAACGGGCGGCGCACCAGGGCGAAGAAGCGGTCGAGGCGGTGCGCCGGCAGTGCGTGTTCACGACGCACACGCCGGTGGCTTCGGGCCACGACCGCTTCGACTGGGCCCTGGTCGCGGAATGCCTCGGCGAACCCGTCGACGCCGCGCTGATGCGGCGGCTGGCGGGCGAGCAGGACCTGAACATGACGCTGCTGGCGCTGAACCTGAGCGGCTGGATCAACGGGGTTGCGCAGCGCCATGCCGAGCTCTCGCGCGAGATGTTCCCCGGCTATGTGGTGCACGCGATCACCAACGGCGTGCATGCCTGGACCTGGGCCTCGGATGCGCACCGCGCGCTGTTCGACCGCTTCGTGCCGCACTGGTGCGTCGAGCCAGAGATGCTGCTGCATGGCAGCGGCCGCATCCCCGACGACGCGCTCGAGGGCGCGCACCGCGACTGCAAGCAGGCGCTGCTCGACCACGTCGCCGACGCAGTGCCCGGCGCGCGGCTGTCGGCGGAAGTGTTGACCATCGGCTTTGCGCGCCGCATGACCGCCTACAAGCGGCCGCACCTGCTGTTCGAGGATCTCGCCCGGCTGCGTGCGATCGCGCGGCGCCATCCGCTGCAGGTTCTCGTGTCGGGCAAGGCGCACCCGGCCGACACGCAGGGCAAGCGGGAGATCGAGACACTCCACGCGATCGCGCGGCAGCTCGAAGGCGAGGTGCCGGTGGTGTTCCTGCCCGATTACGGGATGGCGTCGGCGCGCCTGCTCGTCGCCGGCTGCGATGTCTGGCTGAACACGCCGCGGCCGCCGCTCGAGGCCTCGGGCACGAGTGGCATGAAGGCGGCCTTCAACGGCGTGCCCCAGTTGAGCGTGCTCGACGGCTGGTGGCTCGAAGGCTGGGAGGAGGGCGTGACGGGCTGGTCGATCGACGACACCGGCTCCGACGCCGGCGATGCGCTGTCGCTCTACGGGAAGCTCGAGGGCGCGATCGCGCCGCTGTACTACGAGCAGCGCGCGGGTTGGACGGCGCTGATGCGCAACGTGATCGGGCGCAACGGTGCGCTGTTCAACAGCCACCGCATGCTCAGGCACTACCAGCTGGAAGCCTATTCGCGCTAGCCCGTCCAGGTCCTGAGGAGCAGCACGCCGTCGGGCGTCCATGTCATCCCGCAGCCCTCGGCCGTCACCTGCAGCAGCGTTCCGGCGTCGCTGTAGCGGACCACCGCCGTTCCACCGGCCGCGAATTCCAGCTGGTGCGTCGTGCCCGCCGGCTCGCGCAGCACCGTGTGCGACGCCAGCTCACGCAGGTCGGCAATGCCGACCGCCCGCACGTTCTCGATCTCGACTTCGTGTGCACGCAGATCCGTTTCCGTCGTCATGGCTGTCGCCTCCTTGCGCAACAAGGCTGTCCCGCCTCGATGGATCCTCGGGTAGGCGGGGTCGCGTTTCCTGGTTCGGAACTGTCCGACGGCGGCGCGCTTGCGGTCAACCTCGTGCGCAGGCGCGCGCGCACGAGCCCTGGATCGACGAAGCCAACGGCAGCTCAGTCGACCTGGACGCTGCGAAGGCGCAGCGCGTTGGAGATCACGCTGACCGATGACAGCGCCATGGCCGCGGCGGCCACGACGGGCGACAGCAGCAGCCCGAAGAACGGGTAGAGAACGCCGGCAGCGAGCGGGATGCCGGCGACGTTGTACGCAAAGGACAGGAACAGGTTCTGCCGGATGTTGCGCATGGTGGCGTGGGAGAGCTGGCGGGCACGCACGATCCCCATCAGGTCCCCCTTGAGCAGCGTGACGCCGGCGCTTTCCATCGCAACGTCGGTCCCGGTGCCCATGGCGATGCCGACCTCGGCAGCCGCAAGCGCCGGAGCATCGTTGACGCCGTCGCCGGCCATCGCGACCGAGCGTCCTTCCCGCCGCAGCCGCTCGACGATGTTGGCCTTGTGCTCGGGAAAGACCTCGGCCACCACCTCTGCGATGCCCAGTTCGTGGCCCACCGCCTGCGCCGTCGTTCTTCCGTCCCCGGTGAGCATCACGATCCGCACCCCGGCTTCGCGCAGCGCGTTCAGGGCCGCGCGCGTCGTGTCCTTGATCGGGTCCGCGATGGCGACGAAGCCGGCCAGCGTGCCATCGAGCGCGACGAAGATGACGGTGGCGGAACGCGTGCGCTGCTGCTCGGCGGCTTCCTGCAACGGCGAAACGTCGACGCCCTGGTCCGCCAGGAACTTGGCGGCGCCGCTCACCAGCCACACGCCGGCCACCTTGCCGACCACGCCCTTTCCAACCGGCGAGTCGAAGTCCGCCACCTCCGACAGCGGGAGCCTGCGCTCCTGCGCGGCCTGCACCACGGCCATGGCAAGCGGGTGCTCGCTGGCGCGCTCGACGCTCGCGAGCTTCTGGAGCAGGTCGTCCGCGTCGAAGCCGGGCGCCGGCTCGACGTGGACGACCCTGGGGCGGCCCTCCGTCAGCGTGCCGGTCTTGTCCACGACCAGCGTGTCGACCTTCTCCATGCGCTCGAGTGCCTCGGCATCGCGGATCAGGACGCCATGCTGCGCGCCCCGGCCGACGCCGACCATGATGGACATCGGCGTGGCCAGTCCCAGCGCGCACGGGCAGGCGATGATCAGGACCGCCACCGCCGTGATGAGCGCATAGGAGAACGCCGGACTCGGTCCCCAGAACAGCCAGGCGCCGAAGGTGAGGAGCGCCACGGCGATGACGGCGGGCACGAACCAGGCTGCCACCTCGTCGGCCATGCGCTGGATGGGCGCGCGGCTGCGCTGTGCAGCGGCGACCATGTGCACAATCTGCGCGAGGAGGGTGTCCGCCCCGACCTTCTCGGCCCGCATGACGAACCCTCCGGTCTGGTTGATGGTGCCTGCCGTGACCTTGGCGCCGACGGACTTGCGGACCGGCATCGGTTCGCCGGTCACCATCGACTCGTCGACGTTGGCCTTGCCTTCCGTAAGTTCGCCATCGACCGGCACCTTCTCGCCCGGGCGGACGCGCAGCAGGTCGCCAGGCTGGATCGCCTCGACCTCCACCGTCTCGTCGCCGCCGTCGGCGCGCACGCGCACCGCCGTCTTCGGTGCCAGGCCCAGCAACGCCTTGACGGCGCCGGAAGTCTTCTCGCGGGCCCGAAGCTCGAGCACCTGGCCCAGCAGGACGAGCACCGTGATGACGGCCGCGGCCTCGAAGTACACGGCGATCGAGCCGTCGTGCCCGCGCAGTTCCTGCGGGAACAAAGCAGGGGCGAAGGTGCCGACGATGCTGTACAGCCAGGCCGCGCCGGTGCCCAGCGCGATCAGCGTGAACATGTTGAGGCTGCGGTTCTGCAGCGACGCCCAGGCCCGCACGAAGAACGGCCATCCGGCCCACAGCACCACGGGCGTGCCCAGGGCGAACTGGACCTGGTTCGAGGCCTGCCCCGGAAGGAGGTGCCAGCCGAGGAGGTGCCCGCCCATCTCCAGCACGAAGACGGGCACCGTGAGCGCCAGGGCGATCCAGAACCGGCGCGTCATGTCCCGCAGTTCGGGGCTCTCGCCGGAGTCCGCGGTGGCGACCACCGGCTCGAGGGCCATCCCGCAGATCGGGCAGTGGCCAGGGCCCATCTGCCGGATCTGCGGGTGCATCGGGCAGGTGTACTCGACTTGTGCGGCATCGCCGCCGGGCGCGTCGCGTCCGGTGGGGTGATCGTGGGCGATGTGGATGTGACCCTGCTGGCGAATGTGAGTGCTCCAGGCTACCGCGGACGCTCCGTCGCCGCCGCGCGATCGACCATCATCTGCATCATCTGTTCCATCATGGCCATGCGGCGCTCCATGCCCTCGTGCATCGCCATCATCCCGCCCATGCCGGCCGTGCCGCCCATGCCGCCCATCTGGTTCATGGCGCCAGGGCCCTTGTCGGCCGGTGACGGCCCTCCCGGCTGGCCGCCGCCCATGCGCGACATCATCTCCATGCCGGACTGCATCAGCTTCATGTGTTCGCCCATGAGCGCCTGGCGTTCCGCCGGCGTCCTTGCGGCCTGCATGCGCCTGTGCATGTCCTGCATCCTGGCCATCTGCTCGGCCATCCTGTCGCTCGCGGGTGCCGTCGCGGCAGGTGCCGACGCGGCGCCGTCCGGGTGATGTGCCGCATGGTCCTGCGTGTCGGCTTGCGCCATCGCGAGTCCCGCAGCCAGGGTCAAGGCGCACAGCAGCGCAGTGGATTTCATGAAGCTCTCCCAAGTGTCAGTTGCAGCATCCCCCCTTGGCCGGCCCGGCCGTTTGCGTCACGTCAAGTGCTTGCGCCTTCGTGGAGCCACATCCGCAGCCGCAGCCGCAGCCGCGGGCGGCAGCCGGCTGCGGGCGGCCTTGCACCTCCATCGGGCTGTAGCCGGCGGCACGAATGGCCGCCTGGAGAGCAGGGCCGGCGAGGGCGGCCGATGCGATGCGGACCAGGTGTTCGCCGATGTCGAATTCCAGCCGGGCTGCCGGGTCCTCGGCGCGGACTGCGCCGGCAATCGTGCTGGCGCAGTGCCCGCAGGTCATGTCGGAGATTCGGAAGGTGACCATGGCTTGTCCTTTCAATCGTTGATGAAGCCATCGTCAACCTTGACATGATGGGAGTGTCAAGCGAGTCGCGCGGGCGATGCGGGGCCTTGACCCTCCCACGGGGGAAGGTCCAGACTGCGATCGAACTGGTCCCGGCGGCCCAGCTGCGAAGCGAAGAAGCCCTCCCTGCACGTGCTAACCTCATTTCCGTGAAGACACTCCGCGTCTGGCTGCTGGTGCTGCTGGCCATCGCACTCCCGATGCGGAGTGCGATGGCTGCCGCGATGCCGTGCGCGCCCACGTCCGGTCACGCCCACGCGGCCGCATCGACGGCGCACGGGCATCCGGCCCAGGGCGAGGCGGCGAGCCATGTGCATCCCGCTCACGACCACGAGTCCGCGTCAGGGCACGATGGGGCGGACAAGTGCAGTTTCTGCGCCTCGTGCTGCTCCGCGACGGCTCCGGTGGCGTCGAGCCTCTCCCTCGCGCAGGCACCGCCCGCGGTCACGCAGTTCCCCGAGCACCGCGCGCCCGCCGCCGAGTTCTTCTCCGGCGGCCAGGAGCGCCCACCCCGAAGCATCTGACCCCTCCAGGCCTCCGCGCGAGGCCCGACGGCGCACGTGCGTCCATCCGCACGTGCATCGGCCGACTGACCGTCGGCGGCTCAGATTGCTCTGGACATGAACACGAAACGATCCTGGCTGGTCACGGCCACGTGCCTGGCACTTCCTCTCGCGGCGGTGGCGCAGGCCAACTCCGCCGAGACTGCAACGCTCGCACCGGCACTGCGGTACGAGTCCGCCTTCTCCGACTACAAGCCATGGCAGGACATCCAGCCGGGTGACTGGCGGGCCCTCAACGAGGAGCTCCGGAAGACACCGGCGGGACAAGGCGCGCACACGGCAGCACCGGCAGCTGGCGGTACGCCGACCCAGCCAACGCGGCCGGTCGATGGCCGGCAAACACCGGCGGCGGACCATGGCGCGCACCACATGCACGGGGGCGCGCAATGACGCGTTTGACCGCAGTTGCTGCGGCCACCGTCCTCCTGGCGGGCTGCGCCTCGTTCTCTCCGGACGGCGGCTTCGACGCCGTCTCCGGCCTCACGAAGGAACGCACCGGGCAACCCGTCGCCATGCAGCGCACGGACCACGAGCGCCAGGCCGCCCAGGACCGGGTGAACGAGCTGCTCAGGCAGCCGCTGACGGCCGAATCTGCCGTCGAGGCCGCGCTGCTCAACAACCGCGGACTCCAGGCACGGTTCGGCGAGCTGGGCATCGCCGAGGCCGACTACGTCCGCGCGGGCCGCCTGCCGAACCCCGTGTTCAGCTTCGGGCGGCTCTCGGGGGGCGGCGAGGTCGAGATCGACCGCGGCGTGCTGTTCAACATCCTGGGCCTGCTCACGATGCCGGTCGCCTCGCAGGTCGGGCAGCGTCGTTTCCAGCAGGCCCAGTACCAGGCCGCGTCCGACGCCGTGAGCCTGGCCAGCGAGGTTCGGCGCGCGTACTTCGACGCCGTCGCAGCCAGGGAGCTGGAGCGGTACGACCAGCAGGTGAAGGAGACTGCCGACGCGTCGAACGAGCTGGCCCGGCGCATGCTGCAGGCGGGCAACTTCAGCAAGCTCACGCAGATGCGGCAGCAGGCGTTCTACGCGGATGCCACCGCCCAACTCGCTCGCGCACGCCACCAGGCCACGGCCGCGCGCGAGCGGCTCGCGCGTTTGCTCGGCCTCTCCGGCGAGCAGCTGGACCTCCAGCTTCCGGAGCGGCTTCCCGACCTTCCCGGGCAGCCCGCCGAACCGCGCGACGCGGAGCGCACCGCGATGGACAAGCGACTGGACGTCCTGATGGCCAGGCGCAATGCCGAGGCCACCGCCAGGTCGCTCGGACTCACCCGGGCCACGCGCTTCGTCAACGTGCTGGAAGCCGGGTACCAGAACAAGAGCCAGACCGGAGCACCGCGGGCGAACGGCTACGAGATCGAGCTGGAGCTGCCGCTCTTCGACTTCGGATCCACGCGCGCCGCACGGGCGGAGGCCACCTACATGCAGGCCGTGAACCGCACCGCGGAGGTGGCCGTCAACGCCCGCTCGGAGGTGCGCGAGTCGTACTCGGCCTACCGCACCGCTTACGACCTCGCCAGGCATTACCGCGACGAGATCGTGCCCCTTCGCAAGCGCATCTCCGAGGAGAACCTGCTCCGCTACAACGGCATGCTGGTCGACGTCTTCGAGCTGCTGGCCGATGCGCGTGAACAGGTGGCCGGCGTCACCGGCTACGTGCAGGCGCTGCGCGACTTCTGGGTGGCCGATTCCAACCTGCAGACGGCGCTCACGGGCGGATCGCCGGGCGCATCGTCGATCTCCCGGCCTTCCAGCGCCGCCGCGGCGCCGGCTGCCGGCCACTGAAAAAGAACCCGACCATGTCCAATCGCCGTGATTTCTTCCGGGCCGCCAGCGCCGCTGCGCTGGGAGCCGCTGCCGTCAGCCGGGTCGGTGCCGCGTCGCTGCCCGAAGCGGTCGTTCAATCGTCGGCCGCCACGTTGCCGCCGCCGGCGCCGGGCACCGGCAGGCCGTTCAACCCGGTCGTGACCCTCAATGGCTGGTCGCTGCCGTGGCGCATGAACGCCAACGTCAAGGAGTTCCACCTGGTCTGCGAGCCCGTGGTGCGCGAGTTCGCGCCGGGGATGAAGGTGAACATGTGGGGCTTCAACGGTTCGAGCCCGGGGCCGACGATCGAGGCGGTCGAAGGTGACCGCATCCGCATCTTCGTCACCAACAGGCTGCCGGAGCCCACCGCGATCCACTGGCACGGGATCCTGCTGCCTTCGGGCATGGACGGCGTGTCCGGCCTGACGCAGCCCGCCATCCCGGTCGGCAAGACCTTCGTCTACGAGTTCACGCTGCTGCGGCCGGGGTCGCACTTCTATCACACGCACCTGGACGAACAGCTGCAGCTGGCGCTGGGCATGTATGGCTGCCTGGTGGTGCATCCGAAGGACCCGGGCTTCATGAAGGTCGATCGCGACTTCATGTTCATGCTGGCCTCGTACGACGTGGAGCCCGGTGCGATGACGCCGAAGGTGAGCACGATGACCGAGTTCAACATGTGGACCTGGAACAACCGCGTGTTTCCCGGCATCGATCCGCTGGTGGCGCGCACGGGGGACCGCGTGCGCATCCGCATCGGCAACCTCACCATGACCAACCACCCGATCCACATGCACGGGCCGAACTTCGAGGTGACCGGCACCGATGGCGGCTGGATCCCGAAGCCGGCGCGGTGGCCGGAAGTCACCACCGACATCGGCGTCGGGCAGCTGCGCGCGATCGAGTTCCAGGCCGTCGCGGGCGACTGGGCGATCCACTGCCACAAGTCGCACCACACCATGAACGCCATGGGCCACAACGTGCCCACGATGGTGGGTGTCGACCAGAAGGGCGTGGCCGAACGCATCGCGAAGCTCGTGCCCGACTACATGGTGATGGGCGACAAGGGCATGCACGACATGGCGCAGATGGAGATGCCCCTTCCCGACAACACGCTTCCCATGATGACCGGCACGGGTCCCTTCGGCCCCGTCGGCATGGGCGGCATGTTCAGCGTGGTGAAGGTGCGCGACGACGTGCGGCGCGGCGATTACAGGGACCCGGGGCCGTACAGGCACCCGCCCGGAACCGTCGCCTACGAGTACACGGGGCAGTTGCAGGAGCCCGCCCGCGCCCAGGTGCTGGCGCCGGACGACAAGCTGAGCGTCCGCAAGCCCGGCGGACATGGCCATTGAAAGAACAGGACAGAAGATGAGGCACTTCCACGCATTCGTCGTCGGCGCTGCGCTTGCCGGCGCGGCTGCAGCCTTCGCGCATGGCGACGACCATCACGCGACTCCTGCGCGCAAGTTCGACGCGGCGAACGTCGAGCACGCGGAGTTGATGAAGCGGTTCCCGGGCATGGAGCACGACGATCCCAACATCGCGCACGTCAAGCCCGGCGCCACGGGCGAGCTCGTGTGGCAGTTCACGAGACCCGGAGAGTTCCAGTTCGCCTGCCTGGTTCCGGGCCACTACGAAGCAGGCATGCTCGGAAAGGTGGTGGTGCGATGAAGCGCCGGAAGTTCGTCATGGCCGCAGCTGCTGCGGCATCCGTCACCGGCTTGCCGGTCATTGCGGCCCAGGGCTTGCCCCCGGTGGACGTGTTCAAGACCGCGGCTTGCGGGTGCTGCGAAGGATGGATCGAGCACCTGAAGGCCGCGGGATTCCCGGTGAGGGTGACCGTCGTCGACGACACGGCGCCGGTGCGCAAGCGGCACGGCATCCCGGACCGGCTCGGCAGCTGCCACACCGGCGTCGTCGGCGCCTATGCCCTCGAAGGGCACGTGCCGGCCGCCGACATCAAGCGGCTGCTGTCCACCAGGCCGGCGGCTGCGGGACTGGCGGTGCCCGGCATGCCCGTCGGCTCGCCCGGCATGGAGGCGGGCGCCCGCAAGGATCCGTTCGAGGTGCTGCTGGTCGACCGGTCCGGTCGCTCGAGCGTCTTCGCCTCGTACAACAAGTCCTGAGAGACCGTCATGAAGTTGAACCACATCCTCGTCGCGCTGGCCCTTGGCGGCGCGGCCATCGCGCATGCGCAGTCCGCGGAGCCCGTGGACCACGCTGCCCACCACGCGCAGTCCGGCGCCGACGCGCAGGAGCTGCTCTCGCAAGGCGAGGTGCGCAAGGTGAATCGCGAGGCCGGCAAGGTGACGCTGCGGCACGGGCCGCTCACGAACCTGGACATGCCCGCGATGACCATGGCGTTCGCCGCCGCCGACCCGAAGCTGCTGGACGGCCTGAAGGAGGGCGACAAGGTCCGCTTCACCGCCGAGCGCAAGGACGGGGCCTTCGTCGTGGTCGCGATCCAGCGGATCGAGTAGCCGACAGGCTGCCTCGGTCGCGTCCGACGGACCACGGGCGCGGCGCTCCCTAGATTGGTGGGTCGCCGCATCTGAATGGAGAGTCGATGAACGCAGGGACCATGCCGCGCCACGAGAGGCGCCACCACGAGAGGCGCACCGCTGCGCAGGACCACAAGCATTCGCGGCAGCGCAGCCCGGCCGGCGCGATGGCGATGGGCGGCTATGGCCGTTTCGCCGCCATGGTGGCCACGTCGACGGCGATCGGGTTCGCAGCGACGTATCTCAACGTGTTCGAGCTCGACCACGTCTTCTTCAGCTGGACGAGGCTGTTCATGGCGATCGTCATGGGCGGTGTCATGACGGCCGTGATGATGCTGTTCATGTGGGGGATGTATCCCAACAAGCGCGCGAACTGGGCCGTGATGGGCGTCGCGGTGGCGCTCTTCGCCGCAGGCGTCGCGCTCGCGCGCAGCCAGGCCACCGTGGACGACGTGAGCTACATGAAGGCGATGATCCCGCACCACTCGATCGCCATCATGACCAGCTCGAGGGCCCGCATCGAGGATCCACGGGTGCGCAAGCTCGCCGACGGCATCATCGAGACGCAGAAGCGCGAGATCGCCGAGATGAAGCAGTTGATCTCCGACTTGCAAGGCCGGTGACGCGCTCGCGCCGCGCGGCGCGATACGCCTCAAAGGGCGGCAAGGACTCCTACAGCGATTGCACCTGGACCTGCGGCCGCAGGCGCTCCACGTCGCCAGCGTCGCAGAGCGACGTGCCGTTGTGCAGGACCGTGGCTGCCCCGGCGGCAGTGGCCGTGCGCAGCGCTTCGTGCATCCCGCGGCCATTCGCCATCTCGTGCACGAGCCCGGCCAGGAAGCTGTCGCCGGCGCCGACGGTGCCTGCGGCGCGCACCTGCAGCGCCGGGGCATGCAGGGCGACCTCGTTCGTGACCAGCACGGCGCCCTGGCTTCCGAGGGTCAGGGCGACCATGCCTGCACGTCCACTGGCCACGAGTGAGCGGCAAGCGGCGACGCGCTCCTGCAGGGTGTCGAGTTGTGCCCCCGTGAGCTCGCGCATCTCGTGCAGGCTCGGCTTCACCACGTCGACGCCGGATTCGAGCGCCGCCGCCAGTGCCGGGCCCGACCCGTCGAGCGCCACGATGCATCCGCGGCTGCGCGCCGAGTGGGCGAGGCGTGCATGGAAATCCGTTTCACAGTCGGTGGGCAGGCTGCCGCTGAGCACCACGTAGCGAGGCGCCGGCTGGACCGTGGCGACATGCGCCGTGATCGCCTCGATGGCGCTCGGGGGCAGGGCCGGAGCGGGCGGCACGAACCTGTATTCGCGACCCGTGTCGGTCTCGGCCACCGCCCATGCACGCCGCGTGTCACCGGCGCCGGCCACCGCGAGCACCGGAAGCTGCTCGTGGTCCAGCAAGGCTGCCAGCGCAGTTCCCGTCGGCCCGCTGGCCACGTGCAGGGCCAGGACGTCGGTGCCCAGCCTGTGCAGCACGCGGGCCACGTTGATGCCGCCGCCGCCCGGCTGGTGCAGGGGCGGGGTGCAGCGCAGCTTGGCTTCGGGAACGAGCCGTGGCGTCGTGGTCCAGGTGTCGACCGAGGGACCGAGCGTGATGGTCAGTACCGCTGCCATGGCCGGCACTCACGCCGGCCGGCGCTGGATGGCGCCGAGGCTGGAGCCGAGGGCCTGCACCTGCGCGGCCATGTGGCCGACGAGGTCGTCGAGCGTGAGCATGCCCAGCAACTCGCGCGACGGTCCCACCACGGGCAGCCGGCGCACGCCGCGGGCCTGCATCATCGACAGCAACTGGTGCGCGGGATCCTCGGCGCGGGCGGCGACGACGTCGCGGGTCATGATCTCCCCGAGCGTGCATTTGTCGGGATCGGTGCCCGTCGCGACGCAGGACGTGGTGATGTCGCGGTCGGTGACGATGCCGGCGACCGTCTGCTGCGACGACGGCCCGTCCTCGACGACCACGACGGCGCCGACCCGCTCGTCACGCATCAGCCGCGCCGCTTCGCGCACGCGCGTGGATGGCGGCGCGGTGATCACGGCGCGATGGCAGACCTCCAGCGCGCACGGATGCTGCACGGACGCGTGGAGGGCGGGGCTGTGCTGGGCCGCGTAGAAGGTCGGGCAGGCGGCGGCGGTGCGGGGGATGCTCATGGTTGCTCCGGAGACCCGTCGAGGGTGCCGCAGGCGCACCGGGGCTGCCTTGCGTTGCGTCAACCCCGGTGCGTGCACGCGCCAGCCATCGTCAGTTGAGCGCCGTCAATTCGCCGTCGCGGGCCGCGCCTAGATTGGCCGGACATCGTGGGAAAGGACATCCGTCATGACGACCGACTGGCGCAACATCATCATCCACCTGGAAGGCGCGGAAGGGGCCGCCAACCGGCTCCTGGTCGCACGGAAGGTGGCGCTCGCCCATGAGGCGCGCCTGTCCGCGCTGCATGCAGCGCTGCCCGCGGGCCTGCTGGTGCCCCAGGTCGGCGCGGGCATGGGCGAGATCGCGCTCGCGATGGGGCAGCTCGACATCGAGCGCCGCGACGGTTCGCGGGGCGCCTTCGACGTGGTGCTCCGCCAGGCGGGCATGGACGCTTCCTGGGCCGAGCTGACGGAGGTCAGCGCCGACGAGAACTTCATCCGCTGCGCCATGCTCGCGGACCTGGTCGTGCTCGGCCAGCCGCAACCCGACCTTGCATCGCGCGGCATGCCCGTTTCGTTCGTGCCACACGTCCTGGCACGCTGCGGTCGACCTTGCCTCGTGGTGCCGCATTCGATGCGGATCGACGACGGTCCGGTGAAGACCGTGGTCGTCGCGTGGAAGGAGACGCCCGAATCGGTCCGGGCCGTGGTCGGCGCGCTGCCGTTGCTGCGCCAGGCGACCCGGGTGCACGTGCTGACCTGGGGCGGCAAGGACCTGCCCGCACGCGGGCCGCTGCCGGACATGCCGGCCTGGCTGCGCACCCAGGGTGTCCAGGCGAGCGTCGCGCACGAGGCGGGCGAGGAGCCGCGCGATCTCGGCGAGCTCCTGCTCTCCCGCTGCGCCGACCTCGGCGCCGACGTGCTGGTGATGGGCTGCTACGGCCACAGCCGCGCGCGCGAATGGCTGCTGGGCGGGGTGACGCGCACGCTGCTGTCGTCCATGACGCTACCCGTGCTCATGGCGCACTGACGGAGCCGCCGTGGACCTCGTCACCGTGAGCAGCAGGGCGCGGCCCCAGGCGTGGACGGTGCGCCCGGAGGACACGCTGGAGTCCGCCGGCCGCGGGCTGGTGGAGCGGAGGCTGCACTGGGCACCCGTGGTCGACACGTCCGGCGCGGTGCTCGCCGTGCTGAGCGCCTGGGACCTGCTGCGCTTCGCGGTCGAAGGCCGGCCCGGGTCGATGCCGGTGTGGCAGGCGTGCACCTACCGGCCGGTCTCGGTCGCCCCGGAAACGCCGCTGGCCGAGGCGTCCCGAATCATGCGTGAACTGAAAATGCACCACCTGCCGGTGCTGTCCTCCGATGGCCGGCTGGTGGCCGTGCTCTCGTCGCTGGACCTGCTCGACTGAAGACGCACGCCTCACGCGGCGATCACCTGCCGGCAGCAGGAAGCCTCCGACGCATCGAGCGATTCGCCCCTGGCCTGCAGCGTCGCGAGGACGGCCGCATCGGCCTCCGACACATCCCCGGCGCGGGCGCGCAGCCGGGACCGCAGCACGTCGGGTGGCGCCTCGCAGGACACGATCGAGAACGGGACCTCCAGGGACCGGGCCAGCGCGCGGGCCTGCTCGCGTTGCCGGCGTTGCAGGAAGGCGGCGTCGAGGATCACCGGGAAGCCGGCGGCGAGTGCGATGCGCGCCCGCTCCAGCAGCCGCGCGTAGGTGTGCTCACTGGCCGACGGCGTGTAGATGTCGACGCCGCACGCGCGCGAGGATGCCTGCGCCGGGATGTCGAACAGGCGCTTGCGCTCGACGTCGGAGCGCAGCCGGATCGCGCGTTGCCGCTCCAGCAGCTGCTGCGAGACGAACGTCTTTCCGGAGCCGGGCAGGCCGTGCATGATGGTCAGCTGCTTCGGGGCCGGTTGGGTCCACTCCCGGGCGTCGTCGAGGTAGGTGCGCGCGGCGCCGGCGCGGTGGGGGTGGCGCATCAGGGCCGCGAGCGCCCGCACCAGCGCGCGCTGGACGACGGCGTGGCGCAGCAAGGGCAGTGCCTCGTGGTCGCCCGTGCCATCGAGCCAGCGGTTCAGCAACCGGAAAGCCAGGTCCCAGCGGCCATGCGCCGCCAGGTCCATGACCGGGAAGGCGGCATCGTCCAGCACGTCGATCCAGCGCAGGGCAGGATCGAATTCGATCGCGTCGAACGCAGCCACGCCGCTGTCCAGCCGCACGATGTTGGCCAGGTGCAGGTCGCCGTGGCATTCGCGAACGTGGCCTCCGGCCTTGCGCAGGTCCCACATGGGCGAGAGCTTCCGCTGCTCGGCGTCGAGCCAGCCATGCAGTGTTCGCGTGCCGGGGCGCGGGCCGATCGCGCGCAGCAGGTTGCGCACGATCGCACGCTTGCACTCGCTGCTGCCGTAGCTGGTGTCGGGGTCGCGGCCGGCGCTTCCCGATGAACCCGCGCCAGCAGGTCGCCCAGCTCGTCGATCTCGACCGGCAGCAGTTGGCCTGCCGCGAGCCGCTCACTGAACAGGGCGCCGTCGTCGAACCGCCGCATGGCGACCGCGTACTCGATGACCGGGCCATCGCCGTCCAGCACGGGCGCCGAGGCGGTGCCGGTGATCGGCACGACGCCGAGATAGAGCCCGCGTGCGAGCCGCGCGTTCACGCGCACTTCCTCGCGACAGCAGTGCAGGCGCTGGGCCAGGCTCGCATAGTCCAGGAATGACGTGCGGATCGGCTTCTTGATCTTGTAGGCGCTCGTTCCGGCGAGCAGCACCCACGAGATGTGTGTCTCGATCAGGTCTGCCGGCAGGCGCGCCGCCAGTCCATGCACGAGCTGTTCGGAGCAGCGGCTGGCGTTCATGCCGGCGCCGTCCGCACCGGCTGCGCGACGGGCTTCACCGCTGCACCATCCAGCTCGTCGCCGAGGTCGAGCAGCCTCGTGGTGGCGGAGCCGTCCTCGATCTCGCGTTGCAGGAAGGCGGCACAGGCGACCGGCGCGTGCCCGAGCAGCTGCGCGACCTCCGCGTACGCGTTGGTGGCGCCGCCTGCGCTCATGGTGGCGAGCACCGCGACGCGCGGCAGCTGGTCCCGGCGTGCGGCGACGAAACTGCGCATCGGGCCCGCAAGCCTGTACATCCAGATGGGCGCCACCAGCACGACGATGTCGAACGCGCGCGGCTCCGCGCCTTCGTACCGGATGGCCGGGTGCCGCCTCAGGAGTGAATCCAGCACGCAGCGCAGCGTGCCGCGCGGGCCAGCGTCCCGCACCTCGCCGAGGGACCAGCCATGGTGGGAGCACAGCAGCTGCGCCACGCGGCGCGCGGTGCCGGTGTACGAGTAGCAGACGACCAGGACGCGGGACATGGCAACTCCTTGCTCACGGGGCAGGTGTCACTGCATCGCCGCCGTCCCGAACGCGGGGAAGACGGGCCGCACGCCAGCGGGCCTGGCCAAGACCTTGCGCTCGCCCTTTTCGCGCTGGATGCCGCCGTGCAGCGCCCGCGCCAAGCCGGCCAGCTCCTGCGAGATGGCAGCCAGCAGGTCGTCGGCCGCGACGAGGCCGACGACCGCGCCATCTTCCTGGACCACGAGCAGCCGCCGCACGCCGGCCTTCTCCATGGCCGCCACCGCTTCGCCGAGGCTGGCACTGGCCTGCACGGCCACCGCAGGCGCCTTGGCGAGATCGCCTGCACGCAGCTGCGTGGCGGGCTGGTCGCGGCCGAGCACGTCCAGCGCCAGGTCGCGATCGGTCAGGATCCCGACGACCCCGGGCGGCTCGTCGCCGTTCACGACCACGAGCGAGCCGACGTGCTCCTCGCACATGAGCGCCGCGGCTTCGCGCACGGAGGCGCGTGCCGGGATGCCGACGACTTCGCGTTCACACAGGCTGGCGATGGTGACGGTCATGGAACCTCCACAAGTTGACGTTGCAATCTAGGCCTCGGCGGCGGCTGCGACATGACGCGGATCAAGGGCCATCGACTCGCCGCGCAATCACCGCACGAGCAGCACCGGCACTGGGGCGAGCCGCAGGATCTCCTCGGCGCCACTGCCCAGCAGCAGGCGGCCGAGTCCGCGCCTGCCGTGGCTGCCGATCACGATCAGGTCCGCCTCCCACGCGCGGGCGTCGGCCGCCACGACGTCGCCCAGCCGGGTGCCGAGGCCGTCGGCACAGTGGACCTCGCATGGCACGCCCGCGACGTCCGCGGGCCGCCGGGCTTCCTCCAGGACGCGATCGGCGCACCGGCGCGCGTCGTCGAGCACGGAGGCGCTGACCTCATAGCCCGTGAGGTAGTCCATCGCGTCGAAGACGTTCAGCAGCCGCAGCCGTGCGCCGTGCTGCAGGGCCAGGTCGACCGCGCTGGCGACCGCCTTGTGCGAGGGTTCACTGCCGTCGACCGGCACCAGGATGCGCGTGTACATGAGGTTCCTCGATGGCTTCAGGGGGCGTGGACAGCGGAGCCGCCGCCGGGATGGCCGGAGGCGCCGGGGGGCGGCGGGAAGCCGTAGTAGCGCTCGTTCAGGAGCCGGGTGACCGCCGTGACGTCATCCTGGCTCCAGTGCAGGCTTTGGACCTCCTGCCAGCGATTCACCTGCGCACGCAGCCCGTCCCAATCCCCGGGAAGGCGCTTGTCGCGCCAGTGGACCTGTTCGGTGTGGCAGGTGACGCAATGGGTTTCGTAGAGCAGCGCAGCGCGGTCGGGCGCATTCGTCTGGGCGGCGACCCCGCGGGCGGCGATGAGGACCAGCAGCCCGAGGAGGGCCAGGCGGAAGAGCCGCCGTTTCCTGGTGCCCCTGTCGTCGACGGGAACGAGGATGCGCTGGAACAGGGCCATGGCGATCTCCTGTGGCGGCCGGAAGACCATGGTGGCGCGGCAGAGCGAGACGGCAGTTGCTTGCGATCAAGCCGCCGCCAAGTTGTCGGTGGCCGGATCCCGATGCGACGGACCTGGAAGTCGGGATGCTCGCCGGCATGCGGGACGTCCGCGAACATCTGCCATGCGACGAGGTAGCGTCCGTCGTCCCATCGCGCCATCTGCGTCGACGACAGCGTGCTGCTGTACAGCCCGGGGCCGAGGCGCTGGCCGACGACGGAGGCGATCACATGCTCGGCACCCGACGGGCTGCAGTCCGCCGCGAAGTGCCGCGACCGCACCTCCACGAGACGCTGCAGGCCTTGTGGTTCCGCGTCGCGCTTCACGACGTACGCGAGGACGAGGATGGAGCCTGTGCATCAGCACCGGTTGACTCAAATCAACCGTGCTCGCGCCCGCCGGCGAGCGCCTGCTTGACGCCTGTCAATTCGTGCGGGCAGGGCGCCACTAGCCTGTGAGAACGCAAGCAAGGAGTCGCCATGGCACAACCGGATTGGGTCCTCATCGCGAACGCGACGCGCGGCTGCGTCTACGAGCGGGCGGCCGACGGGCACCTCCGCCTGGTCCGCAGCTTCGACCACCTGGCGTCGCGACAGCACAGTGCGCAACTGGGCGATGACAAGGCCGGGCGCGAGATCAACCCGAGCGGGTTCGGCGGCGCGGCGTTCGAACGGCGCGCGGACCCCCACCGCAAGGAGCACGAGCGGTTCGCGCGCGAGCTGGCGGCATTCGTGGAACAGGGGGCGCAGGCCGACGCGTTCGCGTCGCTCGCGATCTTCGCGCCCGATCCGTTTCTCGGCGAACTCAGGCACGAGCTCGGTGCCGCCTGCCTGCGGCGCCTGTCGACGGCGCAGGGACCGGACCTGTCGCACGTCGGAATCGCCGAACTCCCGAAGCGCATCGGCAAGGCCCTACACGAACCGGCCCCGCTCGGGCACGGGGCATGACATGGACCCCGGATGGCGCCGTGCTGGTCACCGGCACCGTCGCCGTGCTCGCGATCGGCACGGTCCTCTGCCGGATGGTGATGCCGTGATGGCCATCACGCGCGGTTGCGCGGCAGGGTGTTGAGCGGGATGCGCAGGTACGCCACGCCGTTGTCGTCGGGCGGCGGCAACTGCCCCGCGCGCACGTTCACCTGCATCGAGGGCAGGATCAGGGTCGGCACTTCCAGGGTCGCATCGCGCGCCTCGCGCATCGCGACGAAGTTCTGCTCGGTGATGCCATCCCGCACGTGGATGTTGTGTTCGCGTTCTTCGGCCACGCTGGTTTCCCAGCGCGGCTCGCGCCCCTTCGGCGGGTAGTCGTGGCAGACGAACACGCGCGTGTCGCCCGGCAAGTCGAGGATGCGGCGGATCGAACGGTACAGGGTGTGGGCGTCCCCGCCCGGAAAGTCGGCACGCGCGGTCCCGACATCCGGCATGAACAGGGTGTCGCCGACGAAGACGGCGTCCCCCACCAGGTAGGCCATGTCGGCGGGCGTGTGGCCCGGCACCAGCAATGCGGTCACTTCCAGCTCGCCGATGCGGAACTTCTCGCCGTCCTGCAGCAGGTGGTCGAACTGGCTGCCGTCCGGCAGGAAATTCCGCTCCAGGTTGTACAGCTTCTTGAACGTGGCCTGCACCTCCCGGATCTTCTCGCCGATGGCGATCCGGCCGCCGGCCTGCTGCTGCAGGTAGCGCGCGCCGGACAGGTGGTCGGCATGGGCATGCGTTTCCAGGATCCATTCCACCTTGAGCTGCTGGTCGCGCAAGTACGACAGGATCCGGTCCGCCGACGTGGTGTCGGTGTGGCCCGACTTGAAGTCGAAGTCGAGCACCGGGTCGACGATTGCCGCGAGCCGGGTGGCCTGGTCCGCGATGACATAGGACACCGTCCAGGTTTTCGGGTCGAAGAACGGATGGATGTGGGCGCTGCGTGCCATGACGGACTCCTTTCGACAATGACAGTTTATTGACTGACATTATATTTGGAGATATAATGTTTAGACTGAATCAGATGGAGTGACCTCGTGCCCAAAGCCAAGCTTGCGCCTGATCCCGCCCGGCTGCGCGCCAGCGCGGAGCATGTCGTCGGCGCCCTCAAGCTCCTTGCACATCCCGACCGGCTGCTGCTCCTGTGCACGCTGGCACAGCAGGAAATGTGCGTCGGCGACCTGGAAGAGGCACTGGACATCCGCCAGCCCAGCCTGTCGCAGCAGCTCGCGGTCCTGCGCAACGACGGGGCGGTGTCCACCCGCCGCGACGGCAAGAACATCTTCTACAGCGTGGCCGATCCCTCGCTCGTCGAAGTTCTTCACGTGCTCTACCGCATCTACTGTTCAGAGGAGTAGGACATGACCATCGACTGGAGCTCCTTCACCCCCGCTGCGTCGGCAGCAGGCGGCGTCCTGATCGGGATCGCGGCCGCGCTGTTCGTCCTGTTCAACGGCCGCATCGCTGGCATCAGCGGCATCCTGGGCGGCCTGCTCAAGCCAGCGCGCGGCGACGTTGCGTGGCGTGTCGCCTTCGTGGCCGGGCTCGTCGGCTCGCCGCTCCTCTACATGCTCTTCGCGAACCGCCCGCAGCTGGACATCCAGGCCGGCAATGGCGCATTGGTTGTCGCCGGCCTGCTGGTCGGGATCGGTACGCGCTTCGGGTCCGGCTGCACCAGCGGCCACGGCGTGTGTGGCATCTCGCGCCTGTCACCGCGCTCGCTCGTCGCCACGGCCTCGTTCATGGCCGCGGGTTTCGTCGCCGTGTTCGTTGCCCGGCACCTGCTGGGCGCCTGAGGAAAGCACATGAACCTCCTCTTCTCGCTGCTTGCCGGCGCCGTGTTCGGCATCGGCCTCCTGGTCTCCGGCATGGCCAACCCGGCCAAGGTGCTGGGTTTCCTCGATCTCGGCGGCTCCTGGGATCCGTCGCTGGCCTTCGTGATGGCGGGCGCGATCGCCGTCGGTGCGCTGGCCTTCGCCCTCGCGGGCAAGCGCACGGTGTCATTCCTCGGGGCGCCGATGCGCCTGCCGACCGCGCGCCACATCGATCGTCGCCTGGTGATCGGAAGCCTGCTGTTCGGCGCCGGCTGGGGGATTGCCGGCTTCTGCCCGGGCCCTGCGCTGGTCGCGCTGGGCCTCGGTGAAGGCAAGGCGCTGATCTTCGTGGTCGCGATGCTGGGCGGCATGGTGTTGTTCGAGCTGCTGCAGTCGCGCGGCGGGTCGCAGGCCGCGGTGACGCGATGAGCGACGACGGTTGGCTCGCCGCGGCGGCGACGCTTGCCGCCATCGTGCTGTACGAGCTGTGGCATTCGCTGGCACAGCGGCGACGCCCGCGGGAACTGGCGCGCTCCGCGCATGCCAGCTTGCGCGAGGAATGGTTCAGTGCGCTGTCGGCACAGGCGGGATCCGAGATCCTGGCTGTGCAAACACTGCGCAACTCGCTGATGTCCGCCACCATGACCGCCTCGACCGCCGTCCTGGGCCTCATGGGCAGCATCACGCTGGCGGCGCCTTCGCTGCATGCCACGTTCGATCCATCCCATCCCGTGTCCCAGCTGTTCACGCCACGGCTCCTGGTGGAACTGATGCTCCTGGCGCTGCTGTTCTCGGCGCTGGCGTCGTCGGTGATGGCCGTGCGCTACTACACGCATGCGAGCTTCATCGGTTCGATGCCGACGGGGTCCGCCGCACGGGGACGCTGGGCCGATGCCGGCGGTGCCTACGTGCGCAAGGCCGGCCTCCTCTACAGCTGGAGCCTGCGCAGCCTGCTGCTCATCGTGCCGCTGGTCGCGTACCTGCTGCATGCCTATGCCGGGCCCGCGGCGGCCGTCCTGGTGACCGGCGTCCTCTACGGATTCGATCGCACCATCGCCGCTCCTCCGCAGGCCTGAGCCCTGGCATCAACGTTCTCCTCTCCACCATCGAAAGGCTCACCATGTACGGACAGCACATCACGCTCCCGGGGCCGTTCGCGTCCGCGCTCGACAAGGTCACGGCGGCGCTGAAGGACCAGGGCTTCGGCGTGCTCAGCGACATCGACATCCAGAAGGCGATGAAGGACAAGCTGGGCGTGGACATGCCCGCCTATCGCATCCTCGGCGCCTGCAACCCGCCGCTGGCGCATCGGGCCTTGCAGGCCGAGCCGGAGATCGGCTTGCTGCTGCCCTGCAATGTCACCGTGCGCGAACAGCCGGACGGCCGCGTCGTCGTCGGGTTCCTGGATCCGCAAACGATGGTGCAGCTCACGCCGAATCCAGGCGTCGCGGCCGTGGCCGACGAAGCCGGCCAGCGCCTGCAGCGTGCCCGCGAGGCACTCTCCGGCGGTTGATCACCCGCGTTCCACGCAGAGGCCTTGTCTTGAATGGCCTCATTCCGCTCGCACTGTTTCGCGGGTCCACGCGGTAAGTGCGACGGGGACCGGGCCCTAGGTCGAATTCAGCCGCGCCGTTGATCGCGCCCGAACGGCGGCAGCATCGACCGCAGCACGCCGTCGCGCAGCATGAAGTGGTGGTACAGCGCCGCGAGCGCGTGCAGGCCGGCCAGCCAGAGGATGGCATCGCCCAGCCAGCCGTGCAGTTCGGCGATCCACTCCCCGGTCGCGTGCGACTCGCCCAGCCAGGGCCCGATGTCGCCCACGAGCAGGGTCACCGGATGGCCTTCGAGCCAGGCGCCCGTGATCGCCGTCAGGGGCACCACGAAGAGGAGAAGGTAGAGCACGCCCTGCACCGCCTTCGACGCGAGCCCCATCCAGCGCGGGACGGCCGCCGGGTCGGGCCGTGTATCGACCGCGCGCCACGCGAGCCGCAGGAGGGTCAGCACCAGCACGCACAGTCCGAGTGTCTCGTGCAGGCGGCGCCCCGCATCCCGCGCGGCCGAGTACACGCGCTCTTCGGAGCCGCCCGGCCCGTACAGGAATGCGATGAGGACGAGGATGGCCGTGGTCCAGTGCAGCAGCTGTTCCAGGCCGGAGTAGCGGGTGGTGGTCTTCTTCATGGGTGGATGCTGAACGGTGATCAGTGCGTGTCGTGGCCGATGGGGATGTCGAAGATGGCTTTCACGGTCCATCGGTCGGCGGCGTTCGTGAGGCCGTAGCCCAGGCCGACATTGAACACCCAGGGTTCCCGATCGACATCGAAGGCCAGGTAGAGCCGGTTGTCCTGCTGCTGCCACGGCAAGCCGTGCTGCCAGGCCCCGCGCGAGGTGTAGTACTCGAAGCCGCCGGCCACGCCGCCCACCAGCTTGCGCGCGACCTTCACGCCGAGTTCGAGGTCGGGACCGCCGCCGCGGAAGCCGGGCGACAGGGCGAAGCCGAGGATCGGGTTGACGGCGACGAGCCAGTCCGGGTCGCGCCAGCCCCCGATGAAGCGCGACTCCAGCGTGGTGCGCGACTCCGAGTACCTCCTGCCGAGGTGCGAGAGTTCGAAGTTGACGCCGCCGAAGGCTCCGCGCCCGTTCTCCGGCTGCAGGGGCAGCCACTTCAGGCGCACCTTCGCACCGGCGACGTCCGGGGTCCCGTCGGGACGCAGCAGGGCCGGCACATACAGGCCCAGTTCGGTCGTGCGATTCACGCCCCACGAGAATTCGGGCGTGGTCCGCAGTGCGCCGCGGGGCGGCACCTCGCCCGGGTAGTTCGGGGTCGAGCGTCCCTTCGGCGTGGCATTCACGTGCAGTTCGAGACCGAACTGCCCGGGCGCATTGATGGCGTCGTCATAGACCTGGATCTCGTCCTGCAGGTCGGCCCGGGCGGCGAGCGACAGGCCGAGCGCAAGCCCACCGACGAGCGCAGGAATGGATGTGGAGAGCCTCGGCATCGAGGCAGATGCTAGCGGCGACACGAGCTCGTGTGGCGCCGCTCGCGCTCAGCCGGCAAGCGCGACATAGGTCCTTGGCGAGAGCACCGGCACCTGCAGGCACACGCTCTGCGTGGGCAGCACCCGCGCCCAGTCGGAGACCAGTCGCCGGAAGGCGGTGCCCACCTGGCGGATCTGCCGATCGAGGTCGTACAGGCCGACCGGCTGCACGTGGCCTGCCATCGTGACCAGCCGCGAGTCCCAGTCCACCTGGTCGGTGAGCGAGTACCAGGTGAAGCCCAGCACCGGAATGCCCTCCGCCCGCACGCGCAGCACGTTGGCCCATTGCTTGTGCAGCCACTGCACCGTGGAGTCCCCGCCGTCGCCCTCACGCAGGTTGGTCTCGGCATGCATGACGGGGAGCCTGTAGCGGTCGTGGTAGTCGCGGGCGATCACCGCGTAGCCGAAGATCTCGCCGGAGGGCCGCAAGGTCCCGTCGGGGGCGACCCAGTGCTCGTTGGTCGAGTAGTAGTCGCTGCCCATGATGCAGTGCTGCTTGAGCGTGTTCTCCATGAAGAAGTCGTACTCCTCGCGCGCCATGCCGCTGTCCATCAGGTAGGTGTACATCTCGGAGGAAACGCGCCGGCCGTAGTTGAGGTCCAGCGAGAGGAAGCGCATGGCATTGAGCTTGCCGGCTGCGCGGGCTGCTTCGGGGCTCTCGGGGTGGTACTGCTCGGACGATTCGCTCTGGACGAAGATGGCGTCGGGCCGCTCGCCGACGATCGCGTGCATGGCCAGCACGTTGGCCTTCACGATGTGCTTGAGCGCCGTCACGAAGGGCCTGTCGCCGGTCAGTTGCTCGTTCCACAGGCCTTCGAGCGCGGAGAACTGGGCGCAGATGTACATCTCGTTGACCGGCGTGTACAGCTGGACCCACGGGAAGCGCTGCGTGAAAGCCCGGGCGTAGCCGGCGAACAGTCGTGGAAAGTCGTCGTTCTGGAAGTCGCCGATCCAGTCGGGCACCCCGAAGTGGCAAAGGTCGACGATGGGCACCACGTTCATGCGCAGGAGCTCGGCGAAGACGAGGTCGGTGAACTCCCAGTCGTAGCGGTCAGGGCCCAGCCAGATGCGGTGGATCGGCGGCCCGTAGCGCAGGTGGCGGATGCCCAGGTCGTCCAGCAGCGCCAGGTCGGTGCGCCAGTGCCGGTAGTGGCCACACAGCTCCAGTTCGTCGACCCGGGTGCGCGCCGGACCGATGGTGGGATTGCTGCACTCGATCCCGGTCGCGAACATGAAGCGCGGCTCGTCCATGCTGTGTGGCAGTTTCATGGCTGGCCCTGCTGTCGGTGTCGGATGCGGCCAGCCTACGGTCCCGCCGGGCATCCCCGTTGATCGCAATCAAGTCATGCCCCGGCGGCAGGCCTGGATCGCCTTTGTCGGCATGAATCCGACGGCGAGGCGAGCCGGCCGCCTTCCCGCACCAGGACGGCAGCTCCGACAATGCGTCTCCATGGATCAGGAGGAAGACATTGCGGGGTTGCGCTCGCGCGTCTCGGCGCTGGTCGAGCAGGAAAGCGGATTGCTCAACCAGGCCTTCGAACTCAGTCGTGCCGGTGGCGACCGTCGTGGCGTCGATGCGCTCTTCGCGCAGGTGCAGGCGATCCAGGTCGAACGGAGCCTCCTGAAGAAGCGGATCGGGGAAGTCCTGGGGTCGCATCGCCTGCACATGGCATCGGAAGTCTGGAGGACTGGCATCTACGCCTATCGGCCGGTCGCGGGCGGCGAGAGCCTGCAGGTGAGCGTCACCAAGGAGGCGCTTGGGCTTCACGTGACCCTGCCCGGCCGAAGCGAGCCTGTGCGCATCGAGACCCTCGAGGGCACTTTCGATGGTCCCCTGGCGGGGGACGATGCAGTGGCCTCAGGGAAGAAGCCGGCCTAGTCGCAGCTCCCGGCGTCGCGCTCCGCGCGCGCGACCTCCCGCGCGGCGGCAACGAAGCTGTCCGGGTTCAGCGAGATCGAGTCGATGCCCTGCTCGACGAGGAAGCGGGCGAACTCGGGACGGTTGCTCGGCGCCTGCCCGCACAGGCCGATCCTGATGCCCGCCGCATGCGCCCTGGCGATCGCCTCCGAGATCAGCGTCGTCACTGCTTCGTTGCGCTCGTCGAACAGGGGCGCGAGATCGGCGGAATCACGGTCCACGCCGAGCGTGAGTTGCGTGAGGTCGTTCGAGCCGATCGAGAAGCCGTCGAAGCGCCGCGCGAACTGCGCCGCGAGGATCACGTTCGACGGGATCTCGCACATCACGTAGACCTGCAGGCCGGCCTCGCCGCGGCGCAGGCCGTTCTCCGCCATCACCGCCAGCACGCGGTCCGCCTCTTCGGGCGTGCGGCAGAACGGGACCATCACGACCACGTTGGAGAAGCCGAACGTCTCGCGCACCCGCGCCAGGGCCCTGCATTCGAGCGCGAAGCCGGGCTGGTACCGTGGGTCGTAGTACCGCGACGCACCGCGCCATCCGAGCATCGGGTTTTCCTCCTTCGGTTCGAAGGCGGCGCCGCCCAGCAGGCCGGCGTACTCGTTGGTCTTGAAGTCGCTCAGGCGCACGATCACCGGGTGGGGATGGAACGGCGCGGCGAGCTTCGCGATGCCGCGCGCCAGCGTGTCGATGAAGTACTCGGCACCGCTGCCATGGGCCCGCACCAGCGCTTCGACCGCGCGCCGATCCGCGGCATCCGCGATGCGTTCGGGCTGCAGAAGTGCCATCGGGTGCGCCCGCACCACGTTGCTGATGATGAACTCCAGCCGCGCCAGGCCCACGCCGCGTGCCGGCAGGCGCCACCAGCGGAACGCGCCGCCCGGGCTGGCCATGTTGACCATCATGGCCGTCCGCGTCTTCGGGATGGAGGCCAGGTCGACCTCCTCGGCCTCGAAGGGCAGCGTGCCGGCGTAGACGGTGCCCTGTTCGCCTTCCGCGCACGAGAGCGTGACGGCGTCCCCGTCCCGCAGGACGACGGTGCCGCGCCCCGTGCCGACGATGGCGGGCACGCCCAGCTCGCGGCTGACGATCGCCGCATGGCTGGTCACGCCGCCATGGTCGGTCACGATGCCGGCGGCGCGCTTCATCACCGGCACCCAGTCGGGATCCGTCGCTTCGGTGACAAGGATCGCGCCGTCGCGGAAGCGCGCGATGTCCTGCGGATGCCGGATGACGCACGTGGTGCCTGTTGCCACGCCCTCGCCGGCGGCGGCGCCAGTCACCAGCGGCGTGCCGCGCGCCTTCAGGCGCCACGTCCTGAGGACGGCGCCGTGGCGTCGCGACTGGACCGTCTCCGGGCGGGCCTGGACCAGGTACAGCTCGCCGGTCTCGCCATCCTTGGCCCACTCCATGTCCATGGCGCACCGGTAGTGCGCCTCCACCGCGACGGACCATCGGGCCAGCTGCAGGATTTCGGGGTCCGACAGCACGAACTGCTGGCGCTCCCGCTGCGTCGTTGCCACGTCGGCGGTACGCGCGCTGCCGCCGGTGGCGTACACCAGCTTGTGCTCCTTGCCGCCGAGCGTCTTCTCCACGATGGGCACCAGCTTCGGATCGGCCAGCAGCGGCTTGAACACGACGTACTTGTCGGGGTCCACCGTGCCTTGCACGACCGTCTCACCCAGTCCCCACGCAGCGCTGATGACGGCCACGCGCGGGAAGCCGGTTTCGGTGTCGATCGAGAACATCACGCCGGAGCCGCCGAGGTCGGACCGGACCATCTGCTGCACGCCCACGGAGAGGGCGATTCCCAGATGGTCGAAGCCCTTGGCCTGGCGGTAGGCGATCGCACGGTCGGTGAACAGCGACGCATAGCAGCGGCGGCACGCATCGAGCAGGTCGCGCTCGCCGCGCACGTTGAGAAAGGTTTCCTGCTGCCCGGCGAAGCTGGCATCGGGCAGGTCCTCGGCCGTGGCGCTCGAACGCACGGCCACCGCGGCTTCGGCCGTGCCGGTGCGACGCGAGAGCTCCCGGTAGGCGTGCCGGATCTCGTCGGCGATGACGGAAGGGAATTCGCCGTCCAGCAGGAGCCGCCGCGCCGCCTCGCCGGTGTGCTGCAAGGTTGCTTCGCCGCGCTCGAGGGCTGCGAGCAGCGCTCGCAGCCGAGGTGCAATCTCGTTGGCCTGCAGGTAGGCGCGATACGCCTGCGCGGTCGTGGCGAAGCCGGCGGGCACGCGCACGCCTGCCTCGGCCAGCTGGCGGATCAACTCCCCGAGCGAGGCATTCTTGCCGCCAACCTTGGGCACGTCGTCGTTGCCCACGGTCTCGAGCCAGGCGACGTGGTCGCGAGCGCTTGTCGTCATGGATGCCTCCTGGAGTCAGCAATCGGGCACCGCGCCGTCGCGCAGGTCGTCCACCATCCGGGCAATCAGCTCGCGGTGCTGGAGGAGGACCCCGAGGCTCTGGCGCATCGCCAGCAGCACGCGCTCGGCGAGGGACACGTCGTGTCCCAGCCGGCGCTGCTCTTCGACGTGGGTGTCCAGCGCGAGCACGCGGCGCTCCGCCGCCGCGATGTGCCGGTCGGCGATCCTGAGCTGGTCGCGCTCGTACGCAATGCGGGACATCGCAAGCTCACGTCCGGAGAGCGTCGGCAGCCTGCCGCATCAGCAGGCGACCAGGTCGGTGTGGCCGAACCCCAGCGAGTAATCGAGCACGGAGACCACGACTGGCGTGACACGGAAGATGCGGACATCGTCCGGCCCCGGCATCGCCATGGGCAACGGAGACGAGTCGGGGTACTTCAGCGGCAGCATTCGCAGGACGTTCTCTGCTTCCGCGCGGTCGGTCACGAGCTGCGCCCGTGCAGCCATCGACAGGCCCGTGATCGCCATCAGGTCGGGGGTGTCGTGGTCGATGGTCAGCGACACGCGCGCGTCGCGCGCCAGGTTGTGCGCCTTCTGGCTGTCCAGCCCGCAGAGGAACCACAGCGTGAGCCCTTCGTTGACGTAGCCCACGGTCGTTGCCTGCGGCCAGCCGTCCTGGCGCAGGGTGGCCAGGGACATGATGCGGTGCTCGTCAAGGAGCTTGAGGATCTTGCGCCGGATCGCGTTGTCCATCGGGGCCTCCATCGCGCCAGGGAAGGCGTGCTTCGATCTTGGGCGAGATGCCGAACGCCAACTTGAGCGGCGTCAACCGGCAAGCTGCCAGGCAGCTGCAACACTCTGAAACGGTTGACGCGGCGCCGACGACCGGCGCGTCGCAGCACCGCGAACGGTCGTGACGCTGCCAGACGGTCGCGGGCTCAGGCCAAGCGCGCTTGGACCCGGATACGGATGGCGCTAACCTGCCATCCGCGGTTGCACAGAAGGGCTTGCATGGCAGGGAGGACCTGCCTCAGCTTCGCGGCCGCGGCGTTGCCTTCGACCAGCAGGCACCAGGCAGTCCCCTCGATGGGCCCTGGCTTGACCCAACGGCGCAAGGCAGCGGGGATCAGGGGTTCGACGGCCTTCAGGCGTTCACCCGATTCGCGCGCCAGCTGCGCGAGCCTCGCCAGAGTGGGCGAGTCCTCGGCAGCCTGCTGCACGGACACGGGGACTTTGGAACGATACATGAGGGCCTGGAGGAGGAGAGGCAGTGCAACTGATTATCACGGACGCATGGGCCGCCAGGAGCCGGGCGATCCACCTGAGCGGGCACAAGCTCGTTCTCGCAGTGGCCGCCGCGTCGCTGGCACTCATGCTGTCGGCCGTGGGGCTCTACCACCTGGTGTTCCTGAAGGGCGCGCGCGAGGGCTGGCCGGTGATCGGCGCCCTGGTGCAGCTGACCGTCAGGGGAGAATTCGAGCAGCGTGACCGCTTCATGCGCGAGAACATCGACGCGATGGCGCGCAGGCTCGGCGAGATGCAGGCCAAGCTGGTGCAGCTGGAGGCACTGGGCGATCGGGTGTCGGGCCTGGCAGGCGTCAACACGGCCGATCTGAAGGTGCCACCGGGCCGTGGCGGCGCGCTGGTCTCGGGCCGGTCGCTCACGCTGGAGGAGCTGCAGGCGGCGCTGTCCGAACTGGACCAGGTCGCGGGTTCGCGGGTCGACGTGCTGACCGTCATCGAGTCGCGCCTGCTGGACCAGAAGATCCGCACCATGATGATCCCCACGCAGCGCCCCGTCGCCGTCGGCCAGGTCGGCTCGCCGTTCGGCTGGCGCATCGACCCCTTCACGGGGCACCAGGCGCTGCACACGGGGCTGGACTTCGCGTCCAGCATCGGCACCCCCATCACGGCGGCCGCCGGCGGCGTGGTGATCACGCAGCAGCTGCATCCCGAATACGGCAACATGGTCGAGATCGACCATGGCAATGGCCTGGTCACCCGCTATGCGCATGCGTCGAAAGTCTTCGTGCACCGGGGCGACCTGGTCAAGCGCGGACAGAAGCTGGCCGAGGTCGGCACCACGGGCCGCTCCACCGGGCCGCACCTGCATTTCGAGGTGCTCGTCGGCGGCGTGCCGCAGAACCCGCAGAAGTTCCTCGATGCCGGCATGAAGCCGCAAGGCGCGGCGCAGCTCGCCGCGGTTGCCCCCGCAGCTGTCCCGCCGGCTCTCGGCAGCCGCGCCGGGCAGTAAAATCGCACCTTCCGCTTCCCCGCCGGTGCTTGCACCGGCCCTCGGCGGCCCCATCTGCTGCTGCAACTCAAGGATTGCGCTGCCCTGCGACCCCATCGGGTGCAGGGCAGCACCGCGTTCATGGCCAAGAACTTCCTCACCCAGATTTTCGGTTCCCGCAACGACCGCCTGCTCAAGCAGTACCGCCGCGTCGTGGAGCAGGTCGGCGCGCTCGAGCCGAGCTTCGAGGGGGTGAGTGACGAGCAGCTGCGCGCCAAGACGCAGGAGTTCAAGGAGCGCGTGGCCAAGGGCGAGTCGCTCGACGACCTGCTGCCCGAAGCGTTCGCGGTGGTGCGCGAGGGCTCCAAGCGCGTGATGAAGATGCGCCACTTCGACGTCCAGATGCTGGGCGCGATGGCGTTGCACAACGGCAAGATCGCCGAGATGCGCACCGGCGAGGGCAAGACCCTCACCGCGACGCTGGCCGTGTACCTGAACGCGCTGTCCGGCAAGGGCGTGCACGTCGTGACGGTGAACGACTACCTGGCCAATCGTGACGCGCAGTGGATGGGCCGGCTGTACAACTTCCTCGGCCTCACGGTCGGCGTGAACCTGCCGCAGATGTCGCGCGGCGACAAGCAGGCCGCCTATGGCGCCGACATCACGTACGGCACGAACAACGAATTCGGCTTCGACTACCTGCGCGACAACATGGTGTACGAGCCGGCCGACCGCGTGCAGCGCGGCCTGAACTACGCCATCGTCGACGAAGTCGACTCCATCCTGATCGACGAAGCCCGCACGCCGCTGATCATCAGCGGCCAGGCCGAGGACCACACCGACCTCTACGTCGCGATCAACAAGGTCGTGCCGCTGCTCACGCGCCAGGAGGGCGAGGCCGACCCGATCACGGGCGAAGGCGTCACCAAGCCGGGCGACTTCACGGTCGACGAGAAGACGCACCAGGTCTACCTCACCGAGCAAGGCCACGAGAACTCCGAGCGCATCCTGGCCAACGCCGGGCTGCTGCCGGAAGGCGCGTCGCTCTACGACCCGGCCAACATCACGCTGATGCACCACCTGTATGCGGCGCTGCGGGCCAAGCACCTGTACCACCGCGACCAGCACTACGTCGTCCAGCGCGGCGAGGATGGACAGCCCGAGGTGGTCATCGTCGACGAGTTCACCGGCCGCCTGATGGCAGGCCGCCGCTGGAGCGACGGCCTGCACCAGGCCGTCGAGGCCAAGGAAGGCGTGCCGATCCAGGCCGAGAACCAGACCCTGGCGTCGATCACCTTCCAGAACTACTTCCGCCTGTACGGCAAGCTCTCGGGCATGACGGGCACGGCCGACACCGAGGCCTACGAGTTCCAGGAGATCTACGGCCTGGAGACGGTGGTGATCCCGCCGAACCGCCCGAGCAAGCGGCAGGACCAGCTCGATCGCGTCTACAAGACCACGCGCGAGAAGTACGAGGCCGCGATCCAGGACATCAAGGAGTGCCACGAGCGCGGCCAGCCCGTCCTGGTGGGCACCACCTCGATCGAGAACTCCGAGATCATCGACCAGCTGCTGGTGAAGGAGGGCCTGCCGCACCAGGTCCTCAACGCCAAGCAGCATGCACGCGAAGCCGACATCGTCGCGCAGGCGGGGCGGCCGAAGATGATCACCATCGCCACCAACATGGCCGGTCGCGGCACCGACATCGTGCTGGGCGGCAACGTGGAGAAGGCGATCGAGGCGGTCGAGGCCGACGAGTCGCTCGATCCCGCCAGCAAAGAGGCGCGCGTGGCCGAACTGCGCGCCCAGTGGCAGAAGGAGCACGAGCTGGTTGTGCAGCAGGGCGGCCTGCGCATCATCGCCACCGAGCGCCACGAGAGCCGCCGCATCGACAACCAGCTGCGCGGCCGCTCGGGCCGCCAGGGCGACCCGGGCTCGTCGCGCTTCTACCTGAGCCTGGACGATCCGCTGATGCGCATCTTCGCGGGCGAGCGCGTCAAGGCGATCATGGACCGGCTGAAGATGCCGGACGGCGAGGCGATCGAGGCCGGCATCGTCACCCGCAGCATCGAGAGCGCGCAACGCAAGGTCGAGGCCCGCAACTTCGACATCCGCAAGCAGCTGCTGGAGTACGACGACGTCTCCAACGACCAGCGCAAGGTGATCTACCAGCAGCGCAACGAGATCATCGACGCCGCCGACCTCGGGCCGCAGATCGCCGCGCTGCGCGAGGGCTGCTTCACCGATCTCGTGCACCAGTACGTGCCGCCCGAGTCGGTCGAGGAGCAATGGGACCTTGCCGACCTGGAGAAGGTGCTGGCGGACGAATGGGGCATCCGCATGCCGCTGCAGGCCGAAGTGCAGGCGGCCAGCGCGGTCAGCGACGAGGACGTGCTCGAGAAGGTGCTGAAGGCAGCCAACGCCGCATTCGACGCCAAGGTGGCGCAGGTCGGGCCGCAGAACTTCACGCAGTTCGAGCGCATCGTGCTGCTGCAAAGCATCGACACGCACTGGCGCGAGCACCTGGCCGCCCTCGATTACCTGCGCCAGGGCATCCACCTGCGCGGCTACGCGCAGAAGCAGCCGAAGCAGGAATACAAGCGCGAGGCGTTCGAGCTGTTCGGGCAGCTGCTCGACTCGGTGAAGAACGAGGTCACCAAGATCCTGATGACCGTGCAGGTGCAGTCGGGCGAACAGCTGGACCAGGCCGCCGAGGACATGGAGGAGCGCGCCGAGCGCATCTCCAACGTGACCTACACCGCGCCGACGGAAACGGGCGAGGTGGAATCGCGTCTCGACGAAAACACCGCGGCCCAGGCCGCCGCGGCGGTCACGCTGGCCGCGGGCACTGCGCGGGTCGGCCGCAACGATCCGTGCCCGTGCGGCAGCGGCAAGAAGTACAAGCAGTGCCACGGCAAGCTCGCGTGAAGCGAACTTGCCGTAGGGCGTCGGCTCAGGATTCGACTTGGCGGCGCGGCTGACGCGCGAGCCAGCGCGTGTAGCCGGCATCGCCCGGCTCCTGCGCCAGCGGGAAGTGGGCCGCCAGCAATTGCTGCTGTCCGCCCACCGTGAATGCTTCGGCCAGTTCCACGGGGCCCTGCATGGCGGCACCCAGTTCCACGTTGGCGAGGCGCCGGCCGTGGCGGATGTCTTCCACGGCCTGCGGGTCCAGGCCTGCCTGCACGGCCACTTCGGCCAGCGCCGGCAGCCCGGCCGGCGATTCCAGCTGCAGCCAGCTCGCGTAGCCCGCGGCGTCCATGCCCAGGATGCCGAACGGCTCGCCGATCACGACGTGTTCCACCCAGCGCCGGGCCGCGAATTCGGACAGTTCGGCGGACACTGTCAGGTCGCGCAGCACCGCGTTGTGTTCGGGCTTGAGCGTGGCGCGCCACGTCTGTGCATGGCGCGGATGCGGCGTGGCCAGCAGGCGCTGCATCACGTTCACGAGGTGCCGCGACATGTCGGGCATCTGCTTGGCGATGAACTGCTCGATCAGTCCGCGGTTGAATGCGTTGACGGCCACCTGTTCGTCGGCCTGGCCGGTGAGCAGCACGCGGGCGCCCGACCACTCCGACAGTTCGGACAGCACCTGCAGTCCGTCCATCTCAGGCATCGAGTAGTCGACCACGCACACGCGCGTGAGCGCATAGCGGTCGGCCGACCGTGCCCAGTACTGCAGGATCTGCGGCACGAGCGGCTTGCCCGCGCGCCACTCGTCCACGATCTGCTGCTGCTGCCACGCGTCGGCTTCCCACGCGGGCGGTTCGGCGCTCAGCTTCTCGATGCAGTCACGCGGGCGCGAGAACAGCCGCACGTGCCAATGGCGCGGCAGGACCAGCGCCAGCATCTCGAGGTAATCCGGGTCGTCGTCGAGAAAGACGACGGTGCCGGGTCGCTGGAACAGCGGAAAGGTCATGCATCGCTCCCTCTAGAAGACGCGCTCGGCGCATCGAGCATCGACGCTCGGACAAACGAAGGAAGCATGGGGCTGCGGGTGTCTGCGCTGGGCGCCGCGGGCGCGATGCTGCTATTGTCTCAGCACGCGCGTAGTCCCCAACCTTGCCCATGGTGATTCCTGTTAGCTTTGACAGTGTCGACCTGGACACGGTGTTAAGCGAGTGGCTTGGAAATTCTCGTGATTTCCCGGCCCAGGCGGTGGCAATTCTCGGCCCCGACCCGTTCGGCGGCATCGACGACCGCCAGCTTGTCGCGGTGCACCCCCAGTCCTGCACGGCCGCCGGCCAGGCCCTGGCCGCCAGTGGCGATTTCGGCGCCCCCTGGCGCGAATCGGCCGCGCCGCTCGTGGCCTGGCAGTCGCTCTCGCGACCGGAGCAGCCCGGCGGCAAGCCTTGGCGTGGGCTGTGGGCCGCGCGCGGGTTCCACAGCATCGTGCGCGTGGAGTTCCCGCTGCCCGCCGACCGTGCGTTCGAATGCTTCATGTTCACGCAGCGCGAGCTCGTGGACCGCAACGAGGCCGCCGTGCTCGTGTGGGCGGCCATGAACGTCTGGCCGCTCGTGCGCCGCGCCATCGGCGTGCGTCGCTCCTCGCTCAGCCCGCGTGAACGCGAATGCCTGCAGCTGGCCTTCCAGGGGCTCACGGCCCGCGAGACGGCAGGACTGCTGCAGTGCGCGGAGCGCACGGTCAACTACCACCTGGCCAATGCGATGGGCAAGCTCAAGGTGGACAACAAGCTCGCCGCCATCCAGCGCGCCTGCTGGCTCGGCGCCATCTAGCCCGCCCCAGGCGACGGCCCGGCTGCGCTGCTGGAGCCCGGCAGGCGGCGGCGGTATATTGGCGCCACTTCGCCGCCTCATCCCCCCCATGGACTCCCAGGAAGATCGCACCGCGTCGCTGATGACCCCAGCCAAGCTGGCCAAGGTGGCAGCGTCCGCCAGCGCGACCGTCGCGCCCGGCCAGTTCCTCGACCGAATGGCCTCCGACGTGGGCCACCAGCACCTGCAACGGTTGGGCGAATTGCGCCATGACCTGCGCGCCCACGGCGAGGGCGAGCTGGACCAGGCGGCCCAGGCGGCAGCGGTCCTGGAGCGCATGCGCGACGCGATGCCGCAGATCGACTTCGCGCCCCTGCAGGAGCGCAACTGGTGGGCCGACCTCACCGGCAAGAGCCGCAGCACGGGGTCGGCGTTTGCGGCCACTTTCGACAAGGTGGATGAAGTCGCGCGGCAGATGGGTTCCGCGATCGCGGCGCTGCAGAAGCGGCAACTGCAGCGTGCGACCACGCAGGACCGGACGCTGGTCGAGTTCAACGTCGAGTACCAGGCACTGGACAAGGTGATCCACCAGGGGTCCCGCTGGCTCCAGGACATGCGCAACCAGATCAAGGCCCGGCAGGAAGAGGCGGGCGAAGCAGGTGCCGGGCCGCAGGCGCTCGCCGACGAGGCGCGGTGTGATCTGCTGGTCGAGCGGCTCAAGCGATTGCGTGCGGCCGCAGCAGCGTCGCAGCAGGTGTACGAGGAGGTGCTCGCCACGATGCAGCGCCGGTCCGAGTTCGCGCAGGCGGCCGCACGCGTGGCCACCGTGCACCTGCAGGCGTGGCGCTCCAGCCTGTCGGCGGTGGCCTCGGCCGCGCCCAATGGAAAGGTCTCCGCACCGCTGCTGGACGAAGCGCTGAAGATCCACGACAAGCTGCGCCGGAAGCTCGAAGCGCTGCTGGCCGAAGCGGGGCAACTGGGCACGCACGAGACCGCGCTGGTCACGCAGCTGGGCGAGATGGGCGAGCAGCTCGCAGCCGCGGCCTGAACGCGGGCCGGCGGTGACTTTCCTCGCCATCGACATCGGCAACACGCGCCTGAAGTGGGCCGTGTACGAAGCGCCCGCGCCGGGTGCCGCGATCCTGGCGCATGGCGCCGAATTCCTGGAGCAGATCGACACGCTGGCGGAAGGCCCCTGGGCCAGCCTCGCAGCGCCGCGCCGGATGCTCGGCTGCACGGTTGCTGCAGACGCCGTGCGAAGGCGTGCCGAAGCCCAGATGGAGGAGGTCTGGGACCTGCCTGCGCACTGGGTCTACGCCACCGCTGCCGAGTCGGGCATGAGCAACGGCTACGACCAGCCGGGGCGCCTGGGCGCGGACCGGTGGGTGGCCATGGTCGGCGCGCGGCACCGCCTGCTGGCCAGCGGGCCGGCCAGGCCCATGGTGGTGGTCATGATCGGCACCGCAGTCACGGTCGAGGCGGTCGATGCGTCGGGCCACTTCCTCGGCGGCTTCATCCTGCCCGGCCACGGCATCATGCTGCGGGCGCTGGAGCAGGGCACCGCCGGCCTGCACGTGCCCACCGGCGACGTGCGCGAGTTCCCCACCAACACCAGCGACGGCCTCACCAGCGGCGGCACCTACGCCATCGCGGGCGCCATCGAACGCATGGTCCAGCACGTGCGTGCCCGCTGCGGGGCCGAGCCGGCCTGCTACGTCACGGGCGGCGCGGGGTGGAAGATGGCGCCGCACATGTCGGTGCAGTTCGAGCTGGTCGAGAGCCTGATCTTCGACGGCCTGCTGGCCATCGCCGCCGACCGGCTCGCGGGCTGAGGCCCTACAATCGACGACAGCCGCTGTGCCCCGCAGCGGCTTTTTGCTTTCCGCGGGGCCATGTCGAGGACAACCATGCGCAAAAACCTCATCGCCGCACTCGCGGCCGCGTCCCTGCTGCTGCCCGCGGCGGCACAGAGTCCCGCGCCATTGAAGGTGGCGTTCGTCGAAGTCGCGCCCCTCACCGAGGCAGGCTGGGTGCGCCAGCACGAAGAGGGTCGCAAGGCCCTGCAGGCGGCACTCGGCAACCAGGTGCAGACGCGCTCCGTCGAGAACGTGCCCGAGGGGCCGGATGCCGAACGCGTGATCCGCGACCTGGCGCAGCAGGGCTACAAGCTGATCTTCACGCCGAGCTTCGGCTACATGGAACCCACGCTGAAGGTCGCGCGCGAGTTCCCCGACGCGAAGTTCGAATCGATCACCGGCTACAAGACCGCGCCGAACGTGGCGATCGCCAACGCGCGCTACTACGAGGGCCGCTACCTTGCCGGCATCGCCGCCGGCCGGCTGTCGCGCACTCACGTCGCGGGCTATGTCGCGGGCTTCCCGATCCCCGAGGTCCTGCAGGGCATCAACGCCTTCACGCTGGGCATGCGGTCGGTGGACCCGCAGGCGCAGGTCCGCGTCGTGTGGCTCAACGAGTGGTTCGATCCCCCTCGCGAACGCGATGCCGCGATGGCCGTCTTCGACCAGGGTGCGGACGTGGTCGCCTTCCACACCGCCTCGACAGCGGTGATGGCCGCGGCCCAGCAGCGCGGCAAGCTGGCGATCGCGTACCACTCGGACATGCGCTTCGCCGCGCCCGACGCCCAGGTGCTGGCCGTGACGCACCACTGGGGCGACTACGACACCCGTCGCGCGCGCGAGGTGCTCGCGGGCACCTGGAAGCCGACCAACACCTGGGGCGGCGTGCGCGAAGGCATGGTGCGCGTGGAGCACTTCGGGCCCAAGGTGCCGCAGGCCGTGCGCGACGAGGTGCTGGCACGCGAGAAGGACATCGCTGCGGGCAAGCTGCAGCCATTCGCAGGGCCCATCGTCGACAACGAGGGCCACACGATCATCCCGAAGGGCGCCGCGCTCTCGGACCCGCAGATCCTGGCCATGAACTACCTGGTGGCTGGGGTGGTGGGCAAGATCGCGAAGTGACCGGGCGCCGGGCCGCAGGCCGAACCGCCGCAGAATCGGCGCTGGTGCCGCTGCATGAGCGGCCAGGAGCCTGACCCGATGAAAGCCTACCGCGCCGCCCTGCTGCGCTTCGCCGACGACGGCACCGCCCTCTACGACGACGACGGTTTCCTGCTGGTCGGCCCGGGCCAGCACGGGCACAAGATCGTGCGGGCCGCCGGTGCCTGGTCCGCGTTGTCCGGCAACTATCCCGGCGTCGCCGTCGAACACCTGCCCGGACGCATCCTCGCGCCCGGCTTCATCGACCTGCACGTGCATTTCCCGCAGACCGACGTGATCGGCTCCCCGGCCGAAGGCCTGCTGCCCTGGCTGGAGAACTACACCTTCCCGCACGAGGCGCGCTTCGCCGACCCGGCCTACGCGCACGGCGTGGCGCAGGTGTTCCTCGACGAGCTGCTGCGGCATGGCGTGACCACGCCCCTGACGTTCGCCACGTCGCACCCTGCATCGGTCGACGCCTTGATGGCCGAAGCCGAGCGGCGGGGCATGCGCCTCATCGCCGGCAAGGTGCTGCAGGACCGCCATTCGCCCGACGGCGTGCGCGACGAGACCGAGCAATCGCTGGTCGACAGCGAGACGCTGATCAGGCGCTGGCACGGCCGCGCGCGCCTGGGCTACGCGATCACGCCGCGCTTCGCACCCAGTTGCACCGACGCGCAGTTGCGTGGCGCAGGCGAGCTCGCCGCGCGGCATCCCGACGTGTGGATCCAGTCGCACGTGGCGGAGAACAAGGACGAGATCCGCTGGGCGGCTGAACTCTTTCCGGACGCGCGCAGCTATCTCGCCGTGTACGAGGGCTTCGGCCTGATGCGCGAGCGCGCCATCTACGCGCACTGCATCCACTTCGACGACGACGACCGGCGCCTGATGCGCAGCACCGGCGCGGCCGCGGCGGTCAGCCCCACCAGCAACCTGTTCCTGGGCAGCGGCTTCTTCGACTACGAGGGCGCGCGGCGCATCGGCTTTCGCCACGGGCTGGCCAGCGACGTCGGCGGCGGCACCAGCTTCAGCCCGTTCCACACGATGCTGGCGGCGTACTACGTGGGGCGCGAAGGGCAGACGAAGCCGGGTATCAGCCTGTCGCCGCAGGACCTGTGGTGGCAGCACACGGCCGGTGCCGCGCAGGCTCTGGGCCTGGAAGGTGTCATCGGCAACCTGCAGCCAGGCTGCGAGGCCGACTTCCTGGTGCTGGACCCGCACGCGACGCCGCTGCTCTCGCGCAAGGTGACGCATGCGCGCGACCTGGACGAACTGCTGTTCTCGCTGATCGTGCTGGGCGACGACCGCGTCGTCGAGCGGGTGCACCTGGCCCAGTGACCACCAACCCCCCCGCCTACAATCGCGTCCCAGGAGCGAGCCCCATGAGCATCAAGAGCGACAAGTGGATCCGGCGCATGGCCGAACAGCATGGCCTGATCGAGCCGTTCGAGCCCGGGCAGGTGCGCGAGGTGGACGGCCAGCGCGTCATCAGCTACGGCACGTCCAGCTACGGCTACGACATCCGCTGCGCGCCCGAGTTCAAGGTGTTCACCAACATCCACAGCACCGTGGTGGACCCGAAGAACTTCGACGAGAAGAGCTTCGTCGACTTCCATGACGACGTCTGCATCATCCCGCCCAACAGCTTCGCTCTGGCGCGCACCCTGGAGTACTTCCGCATCCCGCGCAACGTGCTGACCATCTGCCTGGGCAAGAGCACGTATGCGCGCTGCGGGATCATCGTCAACGTCACGCCGTTCGAGCCCGAATGGGAAGGCTACGTGACGCTGGAGTTCTCCAACACCACGCCGCTGCCCGCGCGCATCTATGCCGGCGAAGGCTGCGCGCAGGTGTTGTTCTTCGAGAGCGACGAGGTCTGCGAGACCAGCTACAAGGACCGCGGCGGCAAGTACCAGGGACAGCGCGGGGTCACGCTGCCCAAGGCCTGATCAGGCCCGCAGCGCGCAACGCGCGGCGGCCAGGTCCCAGCCGGCCCAGCCGCAACTCTTGAACAGCACGGGGCCGCCGCCCCGCACGTCGCCGGCCACGACGTCGCGCAATGTCGGCAGCGTGCCGACCTCCAATCCCGCCTGCAGCAGGTCGCCCGCCTCGTGGCGCGCATCGGGCGTGTCCAGCACGATGCGTCCGCGGGCCGCGATGTCGCGGCACAGCGCAGGCGCGAGTTCCACCATCTTCGGCGTGAACGCGCCCACGGCCGCGACGAACGCATCGTCGCGGACGGGCCCACGCAGCACCACCTGCGAGGCCGGCGTGCAGGTCACCACCAGTGGGCAGCGCGCGAGCACCGCGTCGGCATCGGCGGCGACCTGCGCGTGCAGCCCGAGTGCGCGCGCGTGGTCCACCAGCGCCTGGGCGCTCTGCACCGTGCGCGACGCGACGTGCACTTCGCGCACGCCCAGTCCGGCGGCGAACGCTTCCAGGTGAGCGCGTCCCTGCACGCCCGCGCCGACGATCAGCAGCGGCCCGTCGGCGGAGGGCGCAAGCCGCTGCGCGGCCAGGAGCGACACCGCCGCGGTGCGCTGCGCGGTCACGGCCGGTCCGTCGAGCACCAGCACGCGTTGCCCCGTCGCTGCATCGAACACCACCACGTCGCCCTGGATCGTCGGGCGTTCGGTGCCCGCATTGGCCGGCGTGAAGGTGATCAGCTTGGTGATGGCGATGTGGCCGTCGAGCGCGGGCATGACGAACAGGCTGCCGCCGCCGGGCAGCGCCTGCACGAGCCGCTCGGGCACCTGCACGGAGCGGTCGACCAGCAGGGCGGCGATCTCCTGCGCCACCGCAGCAGCGGGCAAGGCCTGTGCGGTGGCACGCGCATCGAGGAAACGGGGCATGGCGGCCGATTTTGTCCTACAGCGCATTGCGGCCGCGCAGGTGCGCTGCGACGTTGCATGAGTTCCTACGATGGGACATCGCACCTGGAGTCCCCGTCCCATGCTGTCCCGCCTGTTTGATCCCGATGGCACGCCCCGCAACCCTGCACTCTGGCTGGTGATGGCCGGGGTCGCCGCGAGCCTGCTCCTCGCCTTCTTCGTGGTCTGTGTGCACCAGGTGGAGCGCGCCCAGACGCGCCACGTCGAAGAGAGCGCGCAGGCGCGGCAGCTCGCGGGTCCGCAGGTGGCGACGCAGGACTGCGCCCGGTCGGCCACCGGGCTCATCCGCTGCGACGCCGCGTTGCAGGCTGATTCGCGCCTGCGTTGATGCGTGGCCGGCGCGAGCCTGCGCCGACAACCGTCTCCATTCACCGCGCTGGTGTTGAGCTCGCGTCCGACAGGCCCTGGCACCACGCGCCGACGAGGTCAGCGGTGGCCGCTGCCTATCGTTCACTGCATAGATCCATCGTTAGGGAGCGATCAATGACCCGGGCCCACATCGACGACGCACCGCAGGCATCCACGGCGGACGCGTCGTTGTCGCTCGATGCCTCGGATGAGTTCGAGCTGCCCGCCAGTTCGATCCGCTACTGCCCCACCGAACTGCTCGGGAAGTTCACGCTGCTGATGGCTGGCCATGGCCGTTGCGTCAATTCGTCGATGATGCTCGGCGACCGCGAGTACGCGATGTGGCAGCTGGCCCGCGCGCAGACGCTGCCGGACGACGAACTGCGGGCCGTGGCGCTGCGCCTGTTTGCCTACTTCGACGAGTCGCGCAGCCGCCTCAACGTCTTCGCCTGAGCCCTAGGCCGACTCGACGCCTTCCACCAGGAAGCGCACTCGCCGCACTCCCTGCCACTCGTCCGCGTCCAGGCGGAACGCGATGCGCGCCCGCGTGGGCAGCGGATCGGTGCGGCCGAACCAGATGCCGTCGACGGGCTGCCCCTGGTGGCGCAGCTTGAGCGCGAGATGCTTCTCGCCCACCAGGCGCTGCGACACGATCTCCACTTCCTCGCTGAACACCGGCGGCGCGAAGCCCTGGCCCCACACCTGCTGATGCAGCGTGTCGACCAGCTCGGGCCGGCGGTACTGCGGCGCGAGCGGCCCGTCGGTGTGCAGCCGGCGCAGCAGCGTGGCGGCATCGAGCCACTCCTGCGCCACGGCCTGCAGCGCCTGTTCGAAGGTGTCGAGGTGTTCCTCGGCGATGGTGCAACCGGCCGCCATCGCGTGCCCGCCGAAGCGCAGCAGCACGCCGGGATGGCGCTTGGCCACGAGGTCCAGTGCATCGCGCAGGTGGAAGCCCGGGATCGATCGCCCCGATCCTTTCAGCTCGTGCTCCTTGCCCGGCGCCTGGCTGGCGGCGAAGACGAACGTCGGACGGTGGAAGCGGTCCTTCAGGCGCGAGGCGACGATGCCCACCACGCCCTCGTGGAAGTCGGGGTCGAACACGCACAGGGCCGCCGGCGGTTGCTCGCCCTCCTCGAACAGCGACTCGGCGATCTCGAGCGCCTGCTCGCGCATCTCGCCCTCGATGCCCTTGCGCTCGCGGTTGATGCCGTCGAGCGTGGTCGCCAGTTCGCGTGCACGGGTCGCGTCGTCGGTCAGCAGGCATTCGATGCCCAGCCGCATGTCCGACAGGCGTCCCGCGGCGTTGATGCGCGGCCCGAGCGCGAAGCCGAGATCGAAGGTCGTTGCAGCGGAGGCCTGTCGGCCAGCCGCTTCGAACAGTGCCGCGAGCCCGCACGGCAGGGCGCCGGCGCGGATGCGCTTCAGGCCCTGGGCCACGAGGCGCCGGTTGTTGGCATCGAGCTTGACGACGTCGGCCACGGTGCCCAGCGCCACCAGCGGCAGCAACGCATCGAGCTTGGGTTGGTTCGTCGCATCCAGCGTGCCGCGCGCCCGCAGCTCTGCGCGCAGCGCGAGCAGCACGTAGAACATCACGCCGACGCCGGCGACGGACTTGCTCTCGAAGGTGCAGCCCGGCTGGTTCGGGTTCACGACCACCGCGGCCTCGGGCAACTGCGGCCCCGGCAGGTGGTGGTCGGTCACCAGCACCTGCAGGCCGAGCGCGTTGGCCGCGGCGACGCCGTCGACGCTGGCGATGCCGTTGTCCACGGTGACCAGCAGGTCGGCCCCCGTCTCCTTCACGCGGCGGGCAATCGACGCGGTGAGGCCGTAGCCGTCCACCACGCGATCGGGCACCAGGTATTCCACATGCTGCGCACCGAGCAGGCGCAGACCGCGCACGCCGACCGCGCAGGCAGTGGCCCCGTCGCAGTCGTAGTCGGCGACGATGCAGATGCGGCGGTGCTGCGCGATCGCATCGGCCAGCAGGGTCGCAGCCTGTGCGGCGCCTTTCAGGCCGGCCGGGGGCAGCAGGTGCACGAGGCCGTCGTCGAGTTCTTCCTTGGCAAGCACGCCGCGGGCGGCATACAGCTGGGCGAGCAGGGGATGGATGCCCGCCTGCTCCAGCGCCCAGGCGGCGCGCGGCGGGACGTCACGGGGAATGATCTTCATAGGTCGCGCAGCGATTCTGCGGCCTGGGGGCGCGACCACAGCGCCGCGAGACGCCTTTTCCAGCTGCTGCCTGCACTTCGCCACGTTCGTGCGCGGCGTTCGCCACAGAGCGTCAGGGCCACGGGCCGGCCCTGCGCGACCGCCTGCAGCAGCCGCGCGCCTTCGTTCGCATCCAGCTGCTGCCAGCCAGTCGCCCACGCGCGCCAGTCCTGCAGCAGCGCCGCGTCGCGCAAGGTATGGGTGACCTGCAGGCCCGTCGGTTCATGCACGCCTTGCGCGCCATCGAGCGTGCCGCTGCCGCTGGCCCAGAACGAGTTGACGGGCAGCAGGCCCCCGCGCGTGCGCTCCTCGTTGACCGGATGCGTGTACAGCAGCATCTGCATCTCCTGCTGCAGGCGGCGCAGCGGACGCGAGGCGTCGCCGCGCGGCATCCACGGACCGAGCACGCGGCCGATGACGCGGTCCAGCGAAGCGGTCGGGAGTCCGGCGAACAACGGCCCGCGCGCCAGCCATCGCGTGGGGCTGTCGTACTGCAGCACGAGCCCGTCCTGTTCGAAGTAAGGCTGCATGGCCTGCAGCAGGGCACGCGATTCGGCGCCGTCGAGCCGCAGGTCCTGCGGGTGGTGCATGACGCCGTGGTCGGTGCCCAGGCGCCAGTGGCAGGGCGTGATCCAGGCCCACCCGTGAGGGCCCGGGTCGCCCCCGGCCTGCAGCACCTGCCATGCGGCCCAAGGACGCAGCCCGTCGCCGCCGGGAAGGCCCAGGGCATCGGCCAGCACGCGCTCGTGCGGCATCGAGAGCGCCAGCTCTCCGTCGTCCGAAAGCGGCGAGGGCGCCAGCCGGGCCAGCAGCTGCTCCAGGTGGGACAGGGACAGGCTCGCGAGCGCGGTGCGCGCCTGCGGTGCCTCGCTCGCGGCGAAGGGAACCAGCAAGTGGAGACCGTCCGACATGGGCGCCATTGTCCCGGATGCCACAATGCCGGCCAAACCTGATCTGTCCCATGCGCATTCCCTATGAGCTGGCGCTGGGCTGGCGCTACACCCGGGCCGGGCGCGCAGCCCGCCGCAACGGCTTCATCTCCTTCATCTCCGGCGTGTCCATGCTCGGCATCGCGCTGGGCGTCGCCGCGCTGATCATCGTGCTGTCAGTCATGAATGGCTTCCAGAAGGAAGTGCGCGACCGCATGCTCGGCGTGGTGTCGCACATCGAGGTCTACGGCCCCGGAGGCGGCGTGCTGCCCGACCTGGAGCGCACGCTGCGCGAGGCGCGTGCGAACCCCGAAGTGGTGGGCGCCGCGCCGTTCGTGGCGGCGCAGTCGCTGCTGGCGCGCGGCGAGGACATGCGAGGCGCCATCATCCGCGGCATCGATCCAGCGCGCGAGTCGCAGGTCACCGACATCGAGCGCACCATGTCGCCGGGCACGCTGCAGCGGTTGGTGCCCGGCTCGTTCGGCATCGTGCTGGGCTCGGAACTCGCACGCAGCCTCGGCGTGCGCGAGGGCGACCCCGTGACGCTGATCGCGCCCGGCGGGCAGGTGACACCCGCGGGCATCGTGCCGCGCCTGAAGCAGATGACCGTGGTCGGCACGTTCGATTCCGGCCACTACGAGTACGACAGCACCCTGGCGCTGCTGCACATCGACGACGCCGAGCGCATGTTCCGCCTGGACGGCCCCACGGGCATCCGCCTGCGGCTGAAGGACCTGAACCGTGCCCGCGAGGTGGCGGCGGAGCTGTCCGGCACGCTCACCGGCCCGGCGGTCGTGCGCGACTGGACGCAGCAGAACCGCACCTGGTTCGCCGCCGTGCAGCTGGAAAAACGGATGATGTTCATCATCCTCACGCTGATCGTCGCGGTGGCGGCGTTCAACCTGGTGAGCACGCTGGTGATGACGGTCACCGACAAGCGCGCCGACATCGCGATCCTGCGCACGCTGGGCGCCAGCCCCCGCAGCATCATGGGCATCTTCGTCGTGCAGGGCGCCGCCGTGGGCGTCATCGGCACGCTGGCCGGCCTGCTGCTCGGCCTGGCCATCGCGCTGAACATCGACGTCATCGTGCCCGCCATCGAGCACCTGTTCCATGCCAGCTTCCTGCCGCGCGACATCTACATCATCAGCCGCATGCCCAGCGACCCGCAGAGCGGCGACATCGTGCCGATCGCGGTGATCTCCCTCGTGCTCGCGTTCGCCGCCACGCTCTACCCCAGCTGGCGTGCCAGCCGGGTCAACCCCGCGGAGGCGCTGCGCTATGAGTGAGCACGGTGCACCGGTGCTGGCCGCACGCGGCCTGGCCAAGCGGTTCCACGAAGGGGATCTCGACGTCGAGGTGCTGGGCGGTGTCGATCTCGAAGTGCATCCCGGCGAGACGCTGGCCATCGTCGGCGCGTCGGGATCGGGCAAGAGCACGCTGCTGCACCTGCTGGGCGGCCTCGACGCGCCCACGCGCGGCGAGGTGCGGCTGGCCGGCGAGCTGCTGGCATCGCTCGACCCGGCGCGGCAGGGCGCCTTGCGCAATCGCCATCTCGGCTTCGTCTACCAGTTCCACCACCTGCTGCCGGAGTTCAGCGCGCTGGACAACGTGGGGATGCCGCTGCGCATCCGCCGCGCCAGCCCCGAGGAATGTGCCGAGCGCGCGACCGAGGCCCTGAAGGCCGTCGGCCTGGGTCACCGCCTGGCGCACCGACCGGCCGAGCTGTCCGGCGGCGAGCGCCAGCGCGTGGCGATCGCGCGCGCCCTGGTGACGTATCCCGACTGCGTGCTCGCCGATGAACCCACCGGCAACCTGGACCGCACCACCGCCGACGCGGTGTTCGACCTGATGCTGCAGCTGGCGCGCGATCGCGGGACCGCCTTCGTGCTGGTGACGCACGACGAGAGCCTGGCTGCGCGTTGCGGCCGGCGGCTGCACCTCATATCAGGCCGACTCGCTTGAGGGCCCGCTCCCTCTCCCCCTCGGGGGAGAGGGCCGGGGTGAGGGGGTTCCTGAAGCCTGAGCAACAGGAGCTTTGACGCGAATGCGTCAAAGGATCCTGTTGAACCACAGCAGCGAGAGCGCTGCTGACACCAAGGCCAGTCCGGCCGCCACGAGCGCGAACAGGCCGGAGATCTCGGTCTCCTTCTTTTCCACGGTGAGCTTGGAACTCAGCGTGTTGTAGACCTTCTTCAGGTCCTGCGCGGTGCCGGCGTAGAAGTAGTCGGCGTTCGTCTTCTGCGCGATCTGCTTGAGCGTGTCCTCGTCCAGGCGCACGCGCATCGACCAGCCCTCGAAGCCGATGGTCTCGCCGTCGACGGTGCCGATGCCCACCGTGTAGACCCGGATGCCCCGGTCGGCCGCCATCTTGGCGGCTTCCAGCGGATCGACGCCGGTGGTGCGCTGGCCGTCCGTGAGCATGATGATCGCGGCCGAGTTGTACGAGCCCGGCGCGACCGGCGTGAAGTCCTTCTTCTCCTTCTTCTCGCCGTCGATCGAGAAGCCGCGTGGGCGGTCGCGGCCGCCCTGCAGCGCGGCCAGCTCGATGCCCTGGTCGGGGAACAGCGTGGCCAGCGAGATCACGATGGCATTGCCCGTTGCCGTGGCGCGCTGCAGCTGGAAGCGGTCGATGGCCGTCACCAGGTCTTCGCGGTTGGTGGTCGGCAGCTGAGCGACCTGCGCCGACCCGGCGAAGGCGACGATGCCCACCTTCACATGGCGCGGCAGCTCGGCGAGGAACGCCTTGGCCGCCGCCTGCGCGGCCTCCAGGCGGCTGGGCTGCACGTCCGTGGCACGCATGCTGCCCGACACGTCCATGGCCAGGATGATGGTCTGCTGCTGCGAGGGCAGCGTGACCACCGCCGTCGGACGCGCGGCGGCCAGCAGCATGGTCACCAGCGCCAGCAGGAAGAGGGCGGGCGGGATGTGCCGGCGCCAGCTCTGGCCGATCCCCATCGCCTCCTTCACGATGGACAGCGAGGCGTAGCGCACCGCCAGCTTCTTCTTGCGGCGCAGCAGCCAGACGTACAGCAGCACCAGCAACGGTGCCAGGAGCAGGAGCCAGAGGAAATCGGGCCAGAGGAATTGCATGTCGTTTCCTTCTAGGCGACTTGCCGCAGGTGCGCGGGCAGGCTGCCGGACGACAGCCGCGCGCGCCGCTTGCGCATCTCGATGAAGCGGACCATGGCGTCGACCAGGTCGGCGTCGGTGGACAGCTCGAGCGTGTCGACCCCGGCGCGCACCAGGGCCTCGCGCAGCTCGGCCTCGCGCTGGGCGGCGATGCGCGCGAAGCGCTTGCGGAACGAGGGGTCATGCGTGTCGACCAGCACCTGCTCGCCGGTCTCGGCGTCGCGCAGCGTCAGCAGGCCCAGGTCGGGCAGCTGCAGCTCCAGCGGATCGAGCAGGCGCACCGCGACCACGTCGTGCCGCTGCGCCAGCTGGCCGAGCGAACGCTCCCAGCCGGGCGCGCTGATGAAGTCCGAGACCACGAACAACGTCGAGCGCCGGTGGATCAGCGACGCCGCCGATTCCAGCAGGTCGCGCAGCTGCGTCTGCCCGGTCTCGCGGGCGATCGGCCGCGAGTGCATCGCATGCAGCAGGTGCAGCACGTGCCGGCGTCCGCCGCGTGTGGGAATCACCGTGTCGACGCCGCTGCCGTACAGCATGGCGCCGACGCGGTTGCCGTGCCGCGTGAGCATGCGGGCGAGCACGGCGACGAAGTCGGCCGACACGTTGCGCTTGCGCAGTTCGCCGGAGCCGAAGTCGACCGAGGGGCTCAGGTCCAGCAGGAACCAGGCCGCCATCTCGCGGTCTTCCGTGAACACCCGCACGTGCGGCACGGTGGTGCGTGCCGTCACGTTCCAGTCGATGTGCCGCACGTCGTCGTAGTGCTGGTACTCGCGCAGGTCGGCGAGATCGAGACCGCCGCCGCGCATCAGCGTGCGGTAGTCGCCCTGCAGCAGTCCGTCCAGCCGGCGCACCACGGTCCATTCCAGGCGGCGCAGCACGTGCTCGGCGCCGCTGTCGGGCGCCGGGGTGACCGATTCCGGCGGCGAAGCCGCCTCGGCCCGCGCCTTACGCCACCAGCTTTTCATGTTCGAGCGGGCGCGCCGGCGGCGGCACCTTGGCCATGATCTGCGCGATGACGGCGTCGGAGTTCAGCCCTTCGGACAGCGCCTCGTACGACAGCACCACGCGGTGCCGCATGACGTCGGGCACCAGGTCGGTCATGTCCTCGGGCAGGGCGTAGGTGCGGCCGCGCAGCATGGCCAGCGCGCGTGCGCCCTCGGTGAGGTTGATGGTGGCGCGCGGGCTGGCGCCGAAGGTGATGAACTTGCGCAGGTCCTTGATGCCGTGGCGATCCGGATTGCGCGTGGCCGACACCAGCTTCACCGCGTACTGCACCAGCGAGGGATCGACGTACACGCGGCGGCACTCGTTCTGCAGCGCCGCCAGCTGCTCGGTGGTGGCCACCGGCGTGACCTGCACGGCGGGACCGGTGACGCGCTCGACGATGACGTACTCCTCCTCGTCGGTGGGATAGTCGACCAGCACCTTCATCATGAAGCGGTCGACCTGGGCCTCGGGCAGCGGGTACGTGCCCTCGGTCTCGATCGGGTTCTGCGTCGCCATCACGAGGAACGGCGCGGGCACCTTGTGCGATTCGCCCGCGATGGTGACCTGCCGCTCCTGCATCACTTCCAGCAGCGCGCTCTGCACCTTCGCGGGCGCGCGGTTGATCTCGTCGGCCAGCAGCAGGTTGGTGAACACCGGGCCGAGCGCGGTGCTGAACTCGCCGCTCTTCTGGTTGTAGATGCGCGTGCCCACCAGGTCGGCCGGCACCAGGTCGGGCGTGAACTGGATGCGCTTGAACTGGCCGCGCACCGTGCTGGCCAGCGTCTTGACCGTCAGCGTCTTCGCCAGGCCGGGCACGCCCTCGACCAGCAGGTGGCCCTGCGCGAGCATGGCCACCATCACGCGTTCGAGGAATCGGTCCTGGCCCACGACCACGCGCTTCACTTCATAGAGGATCTGCTCCATGAGCTTGGCGGTCGCGCTGTCCTGGCGGGTGCTCTGGTCCATCGGCGGTGCTTTCGGAAGTGGAAAGGAAAGGCGGAATCAGAACGGCGGCAGGCCGGCGGCCGTGGCGGCGTTCTCGATCGGGACCGCGAAGCCGATGCCCAGGAAGGTGCGGGCCGGCGTCGGGTTGAGGATGGCGGTGACGATGCCCACCACCTCGCCATCCATGGTGACCAGCGGCCCGCCCGAGTTGCCCGGATTGGCGGCGGCGTCGAACTGGATCAGGTTGGTCATCTCCTGCTTGCCCTCGGGCGAGCGGAACGAGCGCTTCAGGCCCGAGACGATCCCGCCGGAGGCGGAGGGGCCGATGCCGAACGGGAAGCCGACCGCCAGCACCTTGTCGCCCGGTTGCAGGTCGCCGGTGGACCGCATCGTGGCGGCAATCATGTCGTCGGGGATCTTGGATGCCTGCAGCACGGCGAGGTCGTTCTCGGCCTGCACGCCGGTGACCGAGGCCGGCGACTCCAGTCCATCGAAGAAGGTGACCTTCACGTGGTCGGCGCCCGACACCACGTGCAGGTTGGTGAGGATCACGCCCTTGTCGACGATCACCACGCCGGTGCCCACGCCGGCTTCGACTTCGTCCTCGTCGTCGTCGGGGCTGGCGGTCGCGTTGGCGGAGCCCTGCGCGGGGCCGAGCGGCTTGGGCTTGGAGCCGCCGTGGCCCAGCCGCGGAGCGCTCTCCTTGAGGCGGCTGCGCTTGACGTAGCTGACCACGCGCACGACGGAGGGCTGGATCTTGTCGTACGCCTTGGCGTACTCGGACGGGATCGTCTGCGTCTCCAGCGTCTTGAGCACCGCGGCGTTGATGTCCTTCTGGGTCAGCTTGCGCGGCACCGGCCGCATGCTGAGCGACAGGCTCACCGCCAGCAATGCCGAGAGCAGTGCGATGGCGGCCCAGAGCAACGCCGGGCTGGAAAGCGAGAAGCGCCGTTTGCGCCGCTCGGGCGCAGCGGCGGCGGCTGCTGCGTCGGGTGCGGGCTGTGCGGCGGCGGAAGCCTGCTGCGCAGGGGCCGGGCGGCTGGAGCTGTAGAGAGCTGGCCTGCGCATCGTGAACACCTTCTCCGACAGGGCATCGGCTTCGATGGAAGCCGCAATGGCGACGTTGCACGGTAGCACGGTTTGGAGGCCGCTGCACGGCTCGAAGGGGCCGTTGCGGCATCATCGGCCGATGGCCTTCTTCGTCGACACGCACTGCCACCTGGATGCGGCGGAATTCGGGGACGGGACCATGGATGTCCGAGACCGCGCGCGGCGCGCCGGCGTGTCGCACTGTGTCATCCCGGCGGTGTCCGCCGCTCAGTTCGGCGTGGTGCGCGAGCTCGCGCACGCGACCGGCGACAGCTACGGCCTCGGCATCCATCCGCTGTGCACGCCCGACGCTCGCGAGGACGACCTCGGGCTGCTCGACCGCGAGCTCGCGCTCCGCGCCGACGATCCCCGCCTGGTGGCGGTCGGCGAGATCGGGCTGGACCTGTTCGTGCCGGGGCTGGACCTTGCACGGCAGGAGCATTTCTTGCGCCAGCAACTACTGCTGGCACGTCGCCACCGCTTGCCCGTGATCCTGCATGTGAGGCGCTCGGCAGATCGGCTGCTCAAGCATCTGCGCGAGGTTCCGGTCAGCGGCATCGCGCATGCGTTCAATGGCAGTGACCAGCAGGCTCGGCAATTCGTCGAGCTCGGCTTCAAGCTCGGCTTCGGGGGTGCGGTGACGTATGACCGCGCACTGCAACTGAGACGGCTGGCCACGTCGCTGCCGCTCGCGGCGCTGGTGCTGGAGACCGACGCGCCGGACATTCCGCCGCACTGGCTGTACCGCACGGCCGCGCAGCGGGCCGAGGGGTTGCCGCAGGGCCGCAACGAACCGGGCGAACTGCCGGCCATCGCAAGGGTGGTTGCCGACCTGCGCGGCATCGATGTCGACGGACTCGCCGCCGCGACGACCGCGAACGCCGTTGCGGCGCTCCCCAGGCTGGCTTCGCTGCTGGCCCGCTGAGCCGGATGGCGCGCTCGCGATAATCGCCGCGTGACCGTGCCCACCTCCCTCCCCGACGTCAACTTCTCCGACTGGGGCGACATCCGCTACCTGCACCTGGGCACCGAGTGGGTGCAGGGCTCGATGCGGCTGGACGAGCCGTTCGAGATCCATCTCGAGTACGTGCAGCGCATGATGGCCTGGCTGCTGTTCGTGGACCCCGCGACGGCGGCGCGCCGCCACGCGATGCAGCTGGGCCTGGGCGCCGGCTCGCTCACCAAGTTCTGCCACCGCAAGCTGCGGATGAAGACCACGGCGATCGAGCTGAATCCGCAGGTGGTGGCGGCCTGCCGCCTGTGGTTCAAGCTGCCGCGCGATGACAGCCGGCTCTCCGTGGTGCTGGGCGATGCGGGCGAAGTCGCGTCGCATGCGCACTGGCGCGGCCAGGTGGACGCCCTGCAGGTCGACCTGTACGACCACGAGGCCGCCGCGCCCGTGCTGGACAGCGAGGCCTTCTATGCCGATTGCCGTCGACTGCTCACCGATGACGGCGTGATGGCGGTCAACCTGTTCGGCCGCTCGTCCAGCTACGAGCGCAGCCTCTCGCGCATCCAGGACGCCTTCGGCGCCGGCTCGGTGTGGGCGTTCCGGCCCACCCGCGAGGGCAACACGATCGTCCTGGCTCTGCGCACGCCGTTCGAGCCGGCGCGCGGCGAATTGGCACGGCGCGCGGAAGTGGTGCGCGAACGCTGGGGGCTGCCCGCGCACAAATGGTTGCGCGTGCTCAAGCCTGTGGAATGATGTCCGGATGAGCCCGCCGAAGACACTCGCACGCACCGCCTTCACCGGACCGCTGGACTGGCGGCGGATGGTCGAATGGCTCAGCGAGGACGGCGTGATCAGCGTCGACGAGGCGCGCCGCACCGTGGCGCGCTGCTCGCAGGCCGAGAGTGCCCAGCACCCGCTGGTGCGCCTGGCCGCGGTCAGCATGAGCCGGACCGGGGACGGCAAGCCGCTCGACATCGAAACGCTCACGCAGTACCTGGCCCAGCGCGCCGACCTCGAGTACCTGCGCATCGACCCGCTGAAGGTCGACGTGGGCCGCGTCGCCGAGACCATGGGCGCAGCCTATGCGGAGCGGCACCGCGTGCTGCCGGTGCAGGTCAGCGCCAGCGAGGTGGTGGTCGCGACGGCGGAACCCTTCGTCACCGACTGGGTGGCGGAGGTCGAGCGGCAGTCGCGCCGTTCGGTGCGGCGCATGGTGGCCAACCCGCAGGACATCCATCGCTACACCGCGGAGTTCTTCGCGCTGGCCAAGTCGGTGCGGGCGGCGCAGAAGTCCGGGGGCAGCGCGGGCGGCGGCAGCTTCGAGCAGCTGGTCGAACTGGGGCGCAGCAACAAGCAGCTCGACGCCAACGATCAGGGCGTGGTGCAGGTGGTCGACTGGCTGTGGACCTACGCGTTCGACCAGCGCGCGAGCGACATCCACCTGGAGCCGCGGCGCGAGCAGGGCGTGATCCGCTTCCGCATCGACGGCGTGCTGCATCCGGTCTACCAGATGCCGATGGGCGTGCTCAACGCGATGACGGCGCGCATCAAGCTGCTCGGACGCATGGACGTGGTCGAGCGGCGCCGGCCGCAGGACGGCCGCATCAAGACCCGCAACCCGCGCGGCGACGAGGTGGAGATGCGGCTGTCCACGCTGCCCACCGCGTTCGGCGAGAAGATGGTGATGCGCATCTTCGACCCCGACACGGCGGTGAAGGACCTCGATGCGCTCGGCTTCACGACGCACGACGCGCAGCGCTGGGAGGCCCTGGTCAAGCGCCCGCACGGCATCGTGCTGGTCACGGGCCCGACCGGGTCGGGCAAGACCACCACGCTGTATTCGACGCTGAAGCGCCTTGCCACCGAGGAGGTCAACGTCAGCACGGTCGAAGACCCGATCGAGATGATCGAGCCGGCCTTCAACCAGACGCAGGTGCAGTCGCAGCTGGACTTCGGGTTCGCCGAAGGCCTGCGCGCGCTGATGCGGCAGGACCCCGACATCATCATGGTCGGCGAGATCCGCGACCTGGAGACGGCCGAGATGGCGGTCCAGGCTGCGCTCACCGGACACCTGGTGTTCTCGACCCTGCACACCAACGACGCGCCGTCGGCCGTCACGCGCCTGCTGGAACTCGGCGTGCCGTCGTACCTGATCAATGCCACGCTGCTCGGCGTGCTGGCGCAGCGGCTGGTGCGCACGCTGTGCAAGCAATGCAAGGTCGAGGACACCGAGGCCGCGCGCGAGCCGGTCGAGGAGGTCATCCGGCCATGGAAGCTGACCGGCGGCTGGCGGCCCTACCGGCCCGTCGGCTGCGTCGACTGCCGCATGACGGGCTACATGGGCCGCATGGGCCTGTACGAGCTGCTCACCGTCGGCGAAGCCTTCAAGGACAAGGTCTCCCGCGAGCCGGGGATGGATCCGCTGCGCCGGCAGGCCGTGGCCGACGGCATGCGGCCGCTGCGGCTGGCCGGCGCGCTGCGGGTGGCCGAAGGGCTCACCACGCTCGAGGAAGTGCTCACCGCCACGCCGCCACTGTCCGGTTGACGCGACCGCGCGTTTTCACCGGGCTAAGTGGAACCCACAACGACCTGACCTCCACCTGACCGCAACAATCGCCGTCTTCGACCATCGAGGAGACGCGATGCGGATCAAGAGCCAGAGAGACTTTTTCGCCGGGCTGATGTTCTCGGCCGTGGGAGTGGCGTTCGCCTGGGGCGCCACCAACTATTCGATCGGCCAGGGCGCCCGCATGGGCCCGGGCTACTTCCCGCTCATGCTGGGCATCCTGTTGGCCATCCTGGGGCTGGTCATCGTGTTCGGCGCGCTGGTCGTCGAGACCGAGGACGGCGAGCCGGTCGGCCGCATCGCGTGGAAGCCGCTGGGCTTCATCATCGGTTCCAACATCCTGTTCGGCGTGCTGCTGGCCGGCATCCCCAGCCTGGGCATCCCGGCATTCGGCCTGGTCGTCGCCATCTATGGCCTGACCTTCGTGGCCGCGATGGCGGGTGACGAGTTCAAGGCCAAGGAAGTGGCCGTGCTGGCCACCATCCTCGCCGTGGGCAGCTACCTGGCCTTCGTGGTCCTGCTCAAGCTGCAGTTCCCGGTCTGGCCGTCCTTCATCTCCGCCTGAGGCCACCGTCATGGACCTGATCACCAACCTTTCCATCGGCTTCGGCGTCGCGGTCACGCCGGTCAACCTGCTGTATGCATTCTTCGGCTGCCTGCTGGGCACGCTGATCGGCGTGCTGCCCGGCGTGGGCCCCGTGGCCACCATCGCGATGCTGCTGCCGGCGACGTATGCGCTGCCTCCGGTGTCGGCCCTGATCATGCTGGCCGGCATCTACTACGGCGCGCAGTACGGCGGATCGACCACCGCCATCCTGGTCAACCTGCCCGGCGAATCGTCGTCGGTGGTGACCGTCATCGACGGCTACCAAATGGCGCGTCAAGGGCGGGCGGGTCCCGCGCTCGCGGCTGCGGGCCTGGGCTCGTTCTTCGCCGGTTGCGTGGGCACGCTGATCCTGGCGGCGTTCGCCGCACCGCTGACGGAAGTCGCGTTCAAGTTCGGTCCGGCCGAATACTTCTCGCTGATGGTGCTGGGCCTGATCGGTGCCGTGGTGCTGGCCTCGGGCTCGCTGGTCAAGGCGGTCGCGATGATCGTGCTGGGCCTCCTGCTCGGCCTGGTGGGCACCGACGTCAACTCCGGCGTCGCGCGCTACTCGTTCGACATCCCCGAACTCACCGACGGCATTGGCTTCATCGTCATCGCGATGGGCGTGTTCGGCTACGGCGAGATCATCAGCAACCTGTCCAAGCATGCCGACGAGCGCGAGGTCTTCACCTCCGGTGTCAGCGGCCTGATGCCGAACCGCGAGGACTTCCGCAACATGATCCCCGCCGTGCTGCGCGGCACGGCGCTGGGTGCCGGCCTGGGCATCCTGCCCGGCGGCGGCGCGCTGCTGTCCGCGTTCGCCGCGTACACCATCGAGAAGAAGACCTCGCTGCGCCCCGGTGAAGTGCCATTCGGCAAGGGCAACATCCGCGGCGTGGCCGCGCCCGAGTCGGCCAACAACGCGGGCTCGCAGACCTCGTTCATCCCGCTGCTGACACTGGGCATCCCGCCCAATGCCGTGATGGCGCTGATGGTTGGCGCGATGACCATCCACAACATCCAGCCGGGCCCGCAGGTGATGACCAGCAACCCGCAGCTGTTCTGGGGCCTGATCGCGTCGATGTGGATCGGCAACCTGATGCTGGTGATCCTGAACCTGCCCCTGATCGGCATCTGGATCAAGCTGCTGACGGTGCCCTATCGCTGGCTGTTCCCGGCCATCGTGCTGTTCTGCGCCATCGGGGTCTATTCGACGAACAACAACACCTGGGACGTGTGGATGGTGGCCCTGTTCGGCATCATCGGCTACATCTTCATCAAGCTCGGGGCCGAGCCCGCGCCGCTGCTGCTTGGCTTCATCCTCGGGCCGATGATGGAAGAGAATCTGCGCCGCACGCTGCTGCTCTCGCGCGGCGACTGGGGCGTGCTGGTGACGCGCCCGCTGTCCGCCGGCCTTCTCGGCGCCGCGGTGCTGCTGCTGATCATCGTGCTGCTGCCCTCGGTGAAGTCCAAGCGCGAAGAGGCGTTCCAGGAAGACGACTGACGTGCGAGGCGCGGCCGCAGTGCACAATCGCGGCCGCGTGAACGAACGACCTCCCCATTTCGCCTCCGGCCTGCTGTTCGCGGTGTCGGGGGCGATCGCCTTCAGCGGCAAGGCGATCATCGTCAAGCTGGCCTATCGCCACGGCGTCGACGCCGTCACGCTGATCATGCTGCGCATGCTGTTCGCGCTGCCGCTGTTCGTGGCGATGGCGTGGTGGGCCAGCCGCGGGCAGCCGGCGCTGAGCCCGCGCGACTGGGGCGGCGTCGTCTGCCTCGGCGTCCTGGGCTACTACCTCTCCAGCTTCCTCGACTTCGCGGGCCTGCAGTACGTGACAGCCTCGCTCGAGCGCCTGATCCTGTACCTCAATCCCACGCTGGTGCTGCTGCTCGGATGGCTGCTCTATCGCCGCACGATCCGGCCGCTGCAGCTGGTGGGCATGGCCATCAGCTACAGCGGCGTGCTGCTGGTGTTCGGCCACGAGGTCGGGGTGATCGGCAAGGACGCGGCCTGGGGAACCGCGCTGGTGTTCGCCAGCGCGGTGACCTATGCGATCTACCTGGTCTACAGCGGGCAGATGGTGAAGCGCCTGGGATCGCTGCGGCTGGTGGGCCTCGCCACCAGCGTGGCCTGCCTGTGCTGCATCGCGCAGTTCGTGGTGCTGCGTCCGGTGGCGACCGCGTTCGACGTGGCACCGGCGGTGATCTGGCTGTCGGTGCTCAACGCGACCTTGTGCACCGCCGTCCCCGTGCTGCTGGTGATGATGGCCATCGAGCGCATCGGCCCCGCGTTGTCGGCCCAGAGCGGCATGGTCGGTCCGCTGTCGACCATCCTGATGGGCGTGCTGATCCTGGGCGAGCCGTTCACCGGCTGGATCGCCGCCGGCACGGTGCTGGTGATCGCCGGCATCTGGGTGTTCACGCGCGCCAAGGCCGTTTGACACGCACCCAGGCCGTCACCACTCTCCGCCGAGCGCCTTCACCAGGAACACCGACACCAGCATGCGCTGGCCGGTGAGCTGCGCCAGTTGGCGCTGCGCCGTCAGCAGCGACTGCTGCGCGGCCAGCACGTCAGTGAAGGCGGTGGCGCCGCCTTCGTAGCGGTCCGTCGCGATCTGCAGCACGCGGTTGGCGCTGGCCACGGCCTGCCGCGCCTGCACCAGCGCGCGATCCAGCGCGGCACTGCCGGTGATGCCGTCCTCCACCTCCTGCATCGCCGTGAGCACGGCGCGCCGGTAGTTGGCGACGGCGACCTGGTAGCCCGCATTCGCGATGGCCACGTTCGCATCGACCCGGCCCGCATCGATGATCGGCTGCGTGAGCGACACGCCCAGCGACCACAGCAGGCTGGGCGCGTCGAACAGACGCGAGAGCACGCGGCTTTCCTCGCCGACCGAAGGACCCAGGGCAATGCTCGGGAAGTAGGCCGCGCGTGCCACGCCGATCTGTGCATTGGCAGCGGCCATCGCGCGTTCGGCCGAAGCCACGTCGGGCCGCCGCTGCAGCACGGCCGAGGGCAGGTCCAGAGGGATCGCCGGCGGCTTGCGGTCGCCCGCATTGGCCGGCAGCGCGAACAGCGGTGCGGGCCGGCCGACCAGCGCCGCGATCGCATGCTCGAACTGGTCACGCTGGCGGCGCAGCACGTCGACCTGCGTCAGCGTGCTGTCCACCAGCGCCTGCTGCTGCGCGACGTCCAGGCCCGAGGCGGCGCCGAGCTCGTGGCGCGCGCTGGCCAGGTCGAGCGCGCGACGCTGCAGCGCGATGGACTGGGCGAGGACGTCCAGTTCGATGTCCAGTTCGCGCAGGTTGAAGTAGGCCGCGGCGAGATCCGTGGTGAGCACCAGCCGCACGTTCTGCCAGTCGGCTTCGGACTGCTCGGCCGACGCACGTGCCGCCTCGACGGAGCTGCGCACGCGGCCCCACAGGTCGGGTTCGTACGCGACGTTGAACGACAGCGTGAAGTCGTTCTGCACGGTGGAGAAGTTGGGCGCCGTGTAGTTGCTGAGCGGGCGGTTGGCCGACGTGCGCTGGCGTGCGGCCCGCGTCGTCAGCGCCACCTGCGGGAAGAGGCCGGCCGACGAGAGATCCACGCCGGCGCGCGCCTGCGCCAGACGGGCCGTGGCTGCCGCGAGGGTGGGGCTCGCGGCGAGCGCCTGGTCCATCAGCGTGTCCAGCTGCGGGTCGCCGAAGCGCCGCCACCACGGACCGCGCGGTGCGGCATCGTCGGGGCGCGCCACCTGCCATGGCTCCTCGAGCTTCCACTGCGCGGGCACCTCGACCTGCGGCTGCTGGTAGGCGGGCCCCACGGCGCAGCCGGCGAGCAGGAACGCAACGCCGGCCGCGACCGGCGCGAGCAGCGCCCGCATCACCGTGCGGCCTTCGCGGCCGAGGCGGGCGGCTGGCCCGCGTCCGCGACGACCTGGACCTTCTCGCCGTCGGCCAGCGAATCGGACGGATTCAGCACCAGCGATTCGCTGCCCTGCAGGCCGTCGAGCACCTCGATGGTTTCGCCCAGGTTGCGGCCCAGCCGCACGGGCTGCAGCCGCACGGTGCCCGCGCCGTCGACCTTGGCGACGAGCGCGCCCTGGCTGCGGAACAGCAGTGCGTTCGACGGCACCGTCAGCGCGCCGCTCGGGGCGGCGGCGAGCTGGACGTTGACGAAGGCTCCTGGCAGCAGCGCGCCATCGCGGTTCGGCAGCGAGATCTCCACCTGCATGCTGCGGCTGGCCGTGTCGATCGATCCGGAGGTGCGGGCCACCTGGCCCTTGAACGTGCGGCCGCGCAGCTCGGTCTGCGTGACCACCGCCGTCTGGCCGGCTCGCACCAGCTGCGCGGAGGACTGCGGCACGTTGACGTACACGCGCAGCGGGTCGGTCTGCGACAGCAGGAACAGCGGCTTGTTGCTGTCGATCAGGTCACCCACGTCGACGTTGCGGCGGGTGATGACACCGGAGAACGGCGCCACCACGCGCTTGAAGCTTTCCAGCTGGCGCAGCCGCTCGACGTTGGCGTCGGCGCCCGCCACGTTGGCGCGCGCCTGGTTGTAGGCGCTGCGCCGCTCCTCCAGCTCCTGCTGCGAGACGGCATCGCGCTTGCGCAGCGCCTCCCAGCGGTCGAGCGTGCTCTTGGCCAGCTCCAGGCTCGCGGCGGTCTGGTTGCGGGCGGCGATGGCCTGCGAGAGCTGCTGGTCAAGCTCCGGCGATTCGATCTCGGCCAGCAACTCGCCCTGCTGCACGCGGCTGCCGATGTCCTTGGTCCAGCGCCGCAGGTAGCCACCGGCGCGCGCCGCGATCGGCGCCTGCACATAGCCTTGCAGCGTGCCGGGCAGCTCCAGGGTCTGCGATGCGCCTGCGGCCCGCACGGTGGTCGTGCGCACGAACTGCAGCGACCCCTGCTCGGAGCCGGACTCCAGTGTCTTCGCGTTGGCCATGCGGCTGACGATGGTGCGGGCCGCGCCCGCGGCCAGCAGCACCAGCACCACGATGGTGGCGATGCGGGCGCGGCGCGCGATCTGGCCGCGCTTGAGCAGCTCGCCCTCGTCTCCCTCCGGGGCGTGGATCGCGAGCTGCGAGTGACTCTGGTGCGACATGGGTCAGCTTTCCTGGGGCAAGGCGGCCGGCATCGCCGCGCCGCGCGCCGCCGCGCGGCGGGCCAGGCGTTCATGCACGCCGGCGTAGAGGACGGGAACGAACAGCAGGGTGGAGACGGTGGCGAACAGCAGGCCGCCGATGACGGCACGGCCGAGCGGCGCGTTCTGCTCGCCGCCTTCGCCCAGGCCCAGCGCCATCGGGATCATGCCGATGATCATCGCCAGGGCCGTCATCAGCACCGGACGGATGCGGGTGGCGCCGGCCTCCAGCGCCGCGGCCAGCGGGGTGGAGCCGGCCTCGCGCTGCTGGCGCGTGAAGGCCACCACCAGGATCGAGTTGGCCGTGGCGACGCCCATGGTCATGATGGCGCCCGTGAGCGCGGGCACGCTGAGCGTGGTGCCCGTGATGAACAGCATCCAGGCGATGCCCGCAAGCGCCGCGGGCAGGGCCGCGATGATGATTGCCGCGTCGATCCACGACTGGAAATTGACGACCACCAGCAGGTACACCAGCACGATCGCCATCGCGAGGCCGATGCCCAGGCCCACGAACGAGGACTGCATGGTATGCACCTGGCCGCGCAGCTCGACGGAGTTGCCGCGTTTGAGCTTGGGCCTTGCCTGATCGACCAGCCTGCGCACCTCGCTCGCCACGCTGGCCAGGTCGGTGCCCTGCACGCTGACGTAGACATCCACGGCGGGCTTGATGTCGTAGCGCGAGACGATGGGCAGCTGGCGGCCGGGACGCGCTTCCACCAGGTTGCCCAGGAGTTGCGGACCACTGCCATTGGCACCGGCACCGGCCGGAGCGACAGGGATGTTCAGCAGCGAGTCCATCGAATCGACCTGGTACTGCGGGCTCTGCACAACGATGTTGTAGACCACGCCGTTCTGCGGGTTCAGCCAGAAGGCAGGCGCGGTCTGCGAACTGCCGGACAGCGCGATCAGCACGTTCTGGCCGACGTTGCTCGCAGTGAGCCCCATCTGCTGCAGGCGCGAGCGATCCATCTGCAGGTTGATGGCCGGGCCGTCCAGGCGCTGGTGCACGTGGGCATCGACCGCGCCGGGGACCTTGCGGATCGCCTTGGTCAGTTCGGCGGCCAGTTGCGCATTGCCCTCGAGGTCGTTGCCGCTGAACTGCACGTCGATGGCGGCGGGCAGGCCGAAGTTCAGGATCTGCGTGACGATGTCCGCCGGCTGGAAGAAGAACTCGATGCCGGGGAAGCGCCTGGGCAGCTCGGCGCGCAGCAGCGAGATCCAGTGCACGGTGGGACGGTGGCCCTCCTTCAGCGACAGCAGGATCTCCCCGTCCAGCGTGCCGATCGTGCCTGCGTTGCTGTACGACAGGTTGATGCCGCTGTTCGGAATGCCGAGGTTGTCGAGGATGGTCTCGAGCTCCTCGCGGGGTACCAGCTCGCGGATGGCGTTCTCCACCTGGTCGGCCAGCCGCGCCGTCTCTTCGATGCGGGTGCCGGTGGGTGCGCGCATGTGCAGGCGGATCTGGCCGGCATCGACCGAGGGGAAGAAGTCGCGCCCGAGCAGCGGCACCAGCAGGCACGACAGCAGGCAGAAGCCCATGAACAGGATGCCGAAGCGGCGCCGCTGCACCAGCAGCGTGGAGAGCGCCAGCGCATAGCCGCGGCGCAGGTGCTCGAACTGGCTGTCGAACGCGCGGTACAGGCGCTGCAGCGCGCTGGGCGAGCCGGCATCCGCGCCGTGCGAGCCGCCCATGAGCAGCATCACCAGCGTGGGCACCAGGCTGCGCGAGAGGAAGTACGACGCGATCATCGCGAACACCACCGCTTCGGCCAGCGGCACGAACAGGAACTTCGCCACGCCCGAAAGGAAGAACATCGGCACGAACACGATGCAGATGCACAGCGTGGAGACGAAGGCCGGCACGCCGATCTCGCCGGCGCCGACCTCGATGGCCTCGCGCAGCGGCTTGCCCAGGTGCAGGTGCCGCTCGATGTTCTCGATGGTGACGATGGCCTGGTCGACCAGGATGCCCACCGACAGCGCCAGGCCGCCCAGGGTCATGATGTTCAGCGTCTCGCCCAGTGCGAACAGGGCCAGGATCGACGCCAGGATCGACAGCGGGATGGTCAGGCCGATGATCAGCGTGCTGCGCCAGTTGCCCAGGAACAGCAGCACCATCGCGGCCGTGAGGCCGGCGGCGATCAGCGCCTCGGCCACCACGCCCTTGATGGCGGCGGTGACGAACAGCGACTGGTCGAACAGGGGCGTGATCTTGATGTCCTGCGGCAGCTGCTCGGCCGCGCGCGGCAGCATCGCGCGCAGGTTCTTCACGATGTCCAGCGTGGAGGCGCCGCCGTTCTTCAGGATCGACAGCAGCACGCCGCGCTGGCCGTCCTGGCGCACCACGTTGGTCTGGGGCTGGAAGCCGTCACGCACATACGCGACGTCGCGCAGGTAGGTGGTCACGCCAGCGGCGGTGCGCACCGGCAGGTCGTTGAGGCCGGCGATCGCTTCGGGCGAGCCGTTCATGCGCACCGTGTATTCGGTGCCGCCCATCTTGGCCGTGCCGGACGGCAGGATCAGGTTCTGCGTGTTGACCGCGTTCACCACGTCGGCCGGCGACAGCCCGCGTGCCTGCAGCGCCTGCGTGTCCAGGTCGACCGAGATGACCTTCACCTTGCCGCCATAGGGGAACGGGATCGCCACGCCGGGGATCGTCACCAGCTGCGGCCGCAACGCGTTCACGGCGGCATCGAACACGGATTGCTCGGGCAGCGTGCCGCTGGACAGCGCGAGCTGCACCACCGGGATGCTGGAGGCCGAGTAGCGGATCACCAGCGGCGGCGTGATGCCGGGCGGCAGCTGGCGCACCTGCGCCTGCATGCCCGCGACCACCTGCGCCATGGCGCTCTGCAGGTTGGCGTTCGGCTGGAAGAACACCTTGATCACCGCGATGCCCGGCAGCGACGTGGACTCGATGTGCTCGATGTCGCTGACCAGGGTGGTGAGGCTGCGCTCCGACTGGGACGAGATCCGCTGGCCCATCTCCTGGACCGGCAGCCCGGTGTAGTTCCAGATGATGCTCACCACCGGGATGTTGATCTCGGGGAAGATGTCCGTCGCCATGTTGCGCAGCACCAGCGGCGTGGCCAGGACGATCAGCAGCGCCATCACGATGAACGTGTAAGGGCGCCGCAGCGCCAGCGAGACCATGGACATGGGACGGACTGCGTGGAGGGACTCAGGAATGATACGAGAGGGCCCTGTTGCTGCCGTGTAAAGCCGAGGCGGCCCACCGGTGCCTGCCCAGTCGACTTCCGACGACATCGATGGTCGCGGACTGTCCGGCAGACTGCCTGCTCGCGTTGCGCCGAAATGGACGTGCGCCCGACGTGGGCGCGCATTCGAGAAGGACGCACACATGCAGGCGGATCAATTGAAGGAGCGGATCAACCGCATCGAGGAATGCGCGGACGAAGCCAAGCGGGCAGTCCAGGCAGGCTCGGTGCCCGAGCCGTTGCGGCAGGCGGTCGACCAGCTGCACCAGCAGGCGCGCCAGGCCAAGCAGCAGGCCGGTGGGCAGCAGCAGGGCCAGCAAGGCCAGCAGGGGCTCGAGCAGGCCGTGGTGCAGATGGAGCAGACCGGCGACCGGGCGATGCAGGCCTGCCGCAGCGCCGGCAACGTCGACCCGCAGGCCCAGCAGGCCGTGCAGCGCGCGCACGACGAGATCTCCAGCCTGAAGAAGCAGATCCAGATGGGATAGGGCGCTTGCCGCGCCCCCGGGGCGCCCGGCCCCGTGAATGACGCCCGCGCTCCGACGCGGGCGTTGCGCTTACTTGTTCTTCAACTTGCCCTTGGGCAGCACGGTCGTCACCGGCGGGGTCGGCCGGTCGGAGAAGCTCTCCTTCGGCGGCGCCGTGTCCTTCTTCGGCTTCTTCGCCATCTTGTTGCTGCGCTGGTCGCCTTTGGCCATGGTGTTGCTCCTTCGTGGTTGATTGGGTGGGTCAGCGCTTCTGCGCGAGACGCTGGTCGATGCGCACCGAAGGCTTGCCCGCGAGCGCGTCGAGGCGATGGCCCATGGACTGTTCGAGCAGGTCCAGCCGCTGCTGTGCCGGCGGATGCGTCGACAGCGACAGCGCGAACAGCGGATTGTCCGGCGACTGCGATCGCAGCTGCTGCAGCACGCCCGGAAGTCCATAGGGATCGAAGCCCGCATGGGCGGCGAGGGCCACGCCGCGGCGGTCGGCCTCGAACTCGTCGCCCTGGTCGAGGCCGCTCGAGTACAGGCTGCGACCGAGCAACAGAACCTGCTGCGACACCAGGCCGCCGACGGCATTGCTGGTGCGGATCTGCGAGCCGAGGAACTGGGTGGCGAGGCCCGCGCGCGCCTTGGTGCGCAGCGCGTTCAGGTGGTGGCGCTCGGTGACGTGAGTGACCTCGTGCGCGAGGATGCCGGCGAGTTCGGCCTCGTCGACACGGTCCACCAGGCCCTTGGTGACGAACACGAAACCACCGGGCGCGGCGAACGCGTTGAAGCCGGGATCGTCCAGCACCGCGAACGTCCAGGGCAGCAGCGGGCGCGCCGACTGCAGGCTGATCCAGCGGCCCAGCTGGTTGACGTAGCGCTGCAGGGGCGCGTCGGCCAGCAGCGGCTTGCTGCCCAGGAGCACCGCGGCCAGCTGGCGGCCGATCTCGATCTCCTTCGTCTCGTCGATCTCGCCCTGCGACTGCGCCAGCAGCGAGAACAGGTCGCCCCCCGTCGCTTGCGTGGCTTGCGTCGGCGCAACGGCCTGGGTGGGGCCGCCAGGGATCAGGTTGCCCAGCACGTTCGACGCGCCGGGCTGGCCGAGGATGGAATTGAGCGTGCCGCCGAACCCCTTGGTTTGCGCGAAGGCCCCTGGTGCTGCGAGAGCGGCCGCGAGCGTGGCGGCGATCAGGAGGCGCTTCATTGCGGGTTCCCCGGCACGTTGCTGGTCGTGGAGGCCGCGGGCACGCGCGAGGGCTCCGGCAGGGGCTCGACGCTCACCGGCGTGAGCTGCGCGCGGCGGGCGAACTGGCGCGCGTCGTTGTCGCTCTGGCGCAGGGCCTCCATGCGGGCGACAGCCTGCTCGTCGGGCTGGGCCTGCGCCAGGTCTTCGGCCCCGAGGCCGCGGATGCCGATGGTCGACGTCGACGTCGTGGTGCGCTGGGCGGCCGGCTTGCTGAACAGGCTGGTCACGCTGCGGAAGGCGCCGGCCACCGCGCCACTGCCGTTCCCGCTGCCGGTCGCCGGGCCGACGTCGAAGAGGTGCAGCCAGCCCGCGGTGCCTTCGGCGGTCCGAACCCGCACCCACGCACCCTTGCGTTCGCCTGTGCGCGTCACGGCCGTGTCGGCGGCCAGTGGTGCGAGCACGCGGCCGGTGTCGCCCGGTGTCTCGCGCAGTTCGCTGCCGCGCCTGACGACGGCGGCTTCCTCCTCGGCCCGTGCCGGTCCCGGCAGGGCACTGGCCACCAGCAGCGCGGCGATCCAGGCGCTGCCGGCACCACGAAAGAACCGTTGAAGCATCGCTCCTCCAGGGAACTCGACAATGGCCCGATTCTAGGGAGCGGCGCTGCGGGAGCCCATGCTCCCGGGTGTCCCGAGGCTCAGGCGCGTCGCGAGGTGACGACGATGCCGCCGACGATCAGCGCGAACGCGATCGCGTGGAATGCACGTGGCGCCTCGCCCAGGAACGCGGTCGACAGCACGGCTGCGAAGAGCGGCGTGAGGTTGCTGAAGAAGCTCGCGATGTTGGGGCCGGCGCGTTGCACGCCCAGGCCCCAGCAGCGGTAGGCGACGATCGCCGGCCCGATCGCGATGTAGGTGAGCGCCAGGAGCACGGGCCAACCCCAGGCGATGTGCTGCGGCGCCGCCGCCCACTCGCCGGCCGCGAACAGGCCCGACCACGCGACGCCGAACACCATCTGCGCGGCGAGGAACGCCGCCCAGTCGCCCCGGATCTCGGCCGGGTCGCCGGGGCGCACCAGCAGCCAGCTGTAAAGCGCCCAGGCCGCCGTGGCGACCAGCACGAAGAAGTCGCCGGGCACCAGCCGCACCTGCAGCAGCACGTCCCAGTCGCCGCGGCTCAGGACCACCAGCACGCCGGCGATCGACAGCAACGCACCGACGACGTGCCGCAGCGTGAGGCGCTGTCCGAAGAACAGCACGCCGAAGCCCAGCATCCAGGCCGGCATGCTGGCGGCCACCAGCGTCACGTTCAGCGGCGTCGACGTCTTGAGCGCGAGGTACTGCAGGGCGTTGTAGCAGCCCACGCCCAGCAGGCCGAGGACGGTGAAGCGCCGCCACCGAGGCCAGAGCGGACTGCCGGGGCGCAGCAGCCACGCGGTCGAGGGCAGCAGCAGCACGAACGCGATGGCCCAGCGCAGGAAGTTCAGCGTCATCGGCGGCACCTGGCCGGCCATCAGGCGGCCGGTGACCGCATTGCCAGCCCACAGCAGCGGCGAGATGGTGAGCAGGACGGCGGTGGCGGGCGTGAGGCGCTGTTGCATGGCGCCGCCACTGTAGCGGCGCGCGCGTGCCGGCCGCGTCCGGCGCCGCCGGGCCGTTCGTGGCACGATGGCGCCCGCCTTTTTCCAGCCGACAGGAGACACCCATGAGCAGAGCCGTCCAGATCGACCAGCACGGCGGTCCCGAGCAGATGAAGATCGTCGACGTGCAGGTCGGCGAGCCCGGTCCCGGCCAGATCCGCATCCGCCACAAGGCCGTGGGCCTGAACTTCATCGACGTCTACCAGCGCACCGGCCTGTACCAGCTGCCGATGCCGGTGCGCCTGGGCATGGAAGGCTCGGGGATCATCGAAGCCGTCGGTCCCGGTGTCACGCACCTGAAAGTGGGCGACCGCGCGGCGTACGCGAGCCATCCGCCCGGCAGCTACTGCGAGGTGCGCGTGATGCCGGCCACCACGGTGTGCAAGCTGCCCGATGCGATCGACTTCGACACCGGCGCGGCCATGATGCTCAAGGGCCTGACGGCGGAGTACCTGCTCAAGCGCACGCTGCCGCAGGGCGGCCTCAAGGCCGGCGACCATGTCCTGTTCCACGCGGCGGCCGGCGGCGTCGGCCTGATCGCCACCCAGTGGGCCAAGGTGCTCGGATTGCAGTTGATCGGTACCGCGGGCTCGGACGCCAAGTGCCAACTGGCCAGGGAGATGGGCGCCGCCCACGTGATCAACTACGCGAAGGAAGACTTCCTCGCGCGGGTCAAGGAGATCACCGGCGGCAAGGGCGTGAAGGTGGTCTACGACTCGGTGGGCAAGGACACCTGGGACAAGTCGCTCGACTGCCTGCAGCCGTTCGGCCTGATGGCCAGCTTCGGCAATGCCTCCGGCCCGGTGCCGCCGTTCGCACCAGGCATCCTCGGCGCCAAGGGCTCGCTGTACGTGACGCGCCAGACCCTCTTCACGCACATGGCCACGCGCGAGAGCACTCAGGCCATGGCCGACGACCTGTTCGACGTCGTCGCCAGCGGCAAGGTGAAGATCCGCATCGACCAGCGCTATCCGCTGGAGCAGGTGCAGCAGGCCCATCGCGACCTGGAAGCGCGCAAGACGACGGGCTGCACCATCCTGACCCTGTGAGGGCCGGGCTGGAGCCGCTGCCTCCCGAGTGGCGGGCCACGCTGCGGGCGCGACTGGTGCAGCCACCCGCGCGCCCGCGCGTGGGCCTCTGGTGGCAGGACGCGGCGTTCGGGTCCGTGGAGTCGGCGTTCGTCGCGCGCCTGCATGCGGCAATGCCCGCCACACGCCAGTTGCTGCGGGCGGCCGACGAAGGCTTCCGCCTCCATGCCGACGTCCTCACGCCGGCGCTCGCGCAACTCGCGACGTCCTTGCGCGAGGCCGGGCTGGCGCATGTCTGGCGCGATGAGCAACTGCCCGTCACCGCGGCTGACGGTCGCCTGCTGGGCACGATCGAGCGCGCGGTGGTGCGGCCGCTGGGCGTCGCGACGCGTGCCGTGCACCTGGTCGGCTGGACGCCCGACGGCCGCCAGTGGGTACAGCAGCGCTCGCACACGAAGGCGAACGATCCCGGCCAGTGGGACACCCTGATGGGAGGCATGGTCCCCGCGAGTGACTCGCTCGAGCAGGCGCTGGCGCGCGAGACCTGGGAGGAGGCCGGGCTGCGGCTGGAGCAGCTGCAGGACCTGCGCTGGGGTGGACAGGTGCACACCGCCCGCCCGGCCGGCATCGACGGCGGCTACGTGCGCGAGGTGATCGACTGGTATCGCTGCACGGTGCCGGTCGGCCTGGAGCCGATCAACCAGGATGGCGAGGTCCAGCAGTTCCGGGCCATGTCGCCCACCGAGTCGCGCCAGCGCCTTCTCGCCGGCGACTTCACCCTGGAGGCCGCGGGCGTGATGGCGGCCGACGCCACCGGCATGTGAACGGGCGCTGACCGCGCTCTCCTACAGAGGCGCGGCAGCATCGCTTGCACTCGGGCTGCCGGACCGTGGGTACATTGAACCCATCGAAGCGGCCGTGCCATTCCAGGCCGCGCCCGACGGAGCACTGAATTGGCCTTGCGCGCCTACATCGTCGAAGACAGCCCGACCATCCGCGAGAACCTCATCGAAACGCTGCACGAGCTGGCGGAGGTCGACGCCGTCGGGCTGGCGGACACCGAGCGCGAGGGCAAGGCCTGGCTGGCGCAGCATCCGGACGAGTGGGACGTCGCCGTGGTCGACCTGTTCCTGCGCGAAGGCAGCGGACTGGGCGTGGTGGAGTCGTGCCGCAGCCGCCGGCGCGGCCAGAAGGTCATCGTGCTGAGCAACCACGCCACCTCGGACATGCGGCGCCGCTGCGCGCAGCTGGGTGCCGACGCCGTGTTCGACAAGTCGACCGAGATCGACGCGCTGCTGGACTACTGCGTCAAGGCGCGCGGCGAACTCGAAGCCGCCTGATCACTGCGCTTCGCGCGGCTGCTGCGTTACCGCCACTGACCCGCGATCCGCTTCGCCCGTGAGCACGTCCGCACGCAGCCGGCTGGGTGCCAGCGCGCCGGCCGACTCCAGGATCGGGTAGGCGATCGAGCAGATGTGCGAGTTGATGCGCTTCAGGTCGCTGATCAGGTCGATGTGCAGCGAGCTCGTCTCGATGCTCTGCACGGTGTTGCCCGACAGCCGCTGGAGGTGGCTGGCCGCGTAGGCGTGCTCCAGGTCGCGGAAGCGCGCCTTCTCCTCCAGCAGCCGCTGCGCGTCGCGCACCGAGCCGTTGAGGAACACGCTCATGCCCAGCCGCAGGTTGTCCAGCAGCCGCGCATGCAGCTCGCAGATCTCGGCCATGCCGGCGTCCGAGAAGCTGCGGCCCTTGCGGATCTTCTTGTCCTCGATGTCGATCAGCACCCGCTCGATGGTGTCGCCGATCTGCTCCATGTTGATCGTGAAGCTGATGATGTCGGTCCAGCGCCGGCTCTCCGCCTCACCCAGCGCCTCGCGCGAGATCTTGGTGAGGTAGTACTTGATCGCCGAATAGAGCTCGTCGACCGTGTCGTCCAGCTTGCGCAGTTCCTCGGCCAGCCGCAGGTCGTTGGTACGGATCACGGCCAGGATGCCCACCAGCATGGTCTCGACCACGTCGGCCTGGTGCAGCGCCTCGCGGCCGCGCAGGAGATGGCCAGCGATGGCGTCTCCAGCGCCGACGGATCCAGGTGCCGCGGCCGCGCGCCGGGTCGCTGCGCCGGCCGCGGCAGGACGTCGAGCACGAGGCGCGCCACCGGCTTGGTGATGGCCAGGAACAGCACGCCCATGCCGACGTTGAAGGCCAGGTGGAACATCACGACCGTGCCTGCGTCGCTGCCGACCAGGGGGCGCGCGTGCTGCATCCAGAGGTCGATGAAGGGGGCGGCGATCAGCACGCCCAGGGCCTTGAAAGCGAGATTCCCGAGTGGCACGTGCCGGACCTCGACCGCTGAATTGGCGGTGGTGGCCACGCCCAGCAATCCGCTGCCGAGGTTGGCCCCGAGCACCATGGCGAGCGCCATGTCCACCGGCACGATGCTGCTGGCCGCCAGCGCCGCCACCAGCAGCACGACCGCCAGGCTGGAGTACGACAGCAGCGCGAGGCCGGCACCCACGAACAGCTCCAGAAGCAGGTCGCGGTTGGTCGACGTGAGCAGGGCCTGCACCACCGGCGACTGCACCATGATGCGGGTCGATTCGGAGACCAGCCGCAGTGCCAGCAGCATCAGGCCCAGCCCGATCAGCACACGGCCGAAGCGCCCTGGGTTGGTGGACGGCTTGCCGATGTACAGCACCACGCCGACGAAGATCAGCAGCGGCGAGAGCCACGACAGGTCGAACGAGAACACCACCGCCACCAGGCTGGTGCCGATGTCGGCGCCCAGCATCACGGCCAGCGCGAGCGGCAGCGTGATCAGGCCCTGGCCGACGAACGACGAGACGATGAGGGCCGTGGCCGTGCTCGACTGCAGCAGGGCGGTGATGCCGATGCCGGAGAGCGCGGCGGTCACCCGGTTGCCGATGCTGCGCGCCAGGACGTGCCGCAGGTTGGCGCCGAACACCCGCAGGATGCCCGCGCGCACGAGGTGGGTGCCCCACACCAGCAGCGCGATGGCCGCCAGCAGGTTGAGCAGATGCTTCATGCTTGAAGCATCATCATAGGCCGGACAGCGCGGCCGTAGGGGCGATCAGCGGCTGCGACGCACCCGCAACAGCTCGTCCAGCACCAGCCCGATCGCGCCGATCGTGATGGCCGCGTCGGCCACGTTGAAGGCCGGGAAGTACCACTGGTTGCGCCAGTGGAACTGCAGGAAGTCGACCACGTAGCCGTGCATCAGGCGGTCGACCAGGTTGCCCACCGCGCCACCCAGGATGCACGCGAGCGAGAAGCAGAACAGTCGCTGGCCCGCATGGCTGCGCAGCAGCCACAGGATGAACCCGACCGCGGCCACCGCGATGCCGGTGAACAGCCAGCGCTGCCAGCCCGAGGCGTCCGCCAGGAACGAGAACGCGGCGCCCGTGTTGTGCGCGCGGACCACGTTGAAGAAGCTGGTGACGTAGGTCGACTCGCCGAGCTTGAAGTAGCCCAGGATCAGCACCTTGGTGAACTGGTCGGCGATGACCAGGATCAGGGCCAGGCCCAGCCAGGGCAGAAGCCCGGCCGAGAGGGGGGCGGAGGAGGTGGCGGTGCGGGCCATCAGGCGTGCACCCGCTTTTCGCCGGGGCCGTACAGGTTGCTCACGCAGCGGCCGCAGATCTCCGGATGCGCCGGATCGCTGCCGACGTCGGCGCGCCAGTGCCAGCAGCGTTCGCACTTGGGATCGGCCGACGGTGTCGCGGCGATCGCGAGTCCGGCCGCTTCGCGCAGTGCGATGGCCGACGTGATGAAGACGAACTTCAGGTCGTCGCCCAGGCTGGCCAGCAGCGCATGGTCGTCCGCCGGCGCGTCGACCGCGAGGTTGGCCTGCAGCGAGGAGCCGATGCGGCCCTCGGCGCGCACGGCCTCGATCTCCTTGTTGGCGGCGTCGCGGATCTCGCGGATGCGGTTCCACTTGGCGAGCAGCGCCTCGTCGGGGCCGCCAATCTCGGCGTACTCCTCCAGGAAGATCGATTCGGAATCGCCGAACACCTGCCATGCCTCCTCGGCGGTGAAGCTGAGGAAGGGCGCCATCCAGCGCAACATCGCGTGCGTGATGTTCCACAACGCGGTCTGCGCGCTGCGGCGCGCATGCGACTTGGGCGCCGTGGTGTACAGGCGGTCCTTGCAGATGTCGAGGTAGAACGCGCCCAGGTCCTCGGAGCAGTAGACCTGCAGCTTGGCCACGACGGGGTGGAACTCGTACACCTCGTAGTGCGCCAGCACCTCGGCCTGGAACTGCGCCGCACGGCTCATCGCGTAGCGGTCGATCTCGAGCATCTCGGCCAGCGGCACCGCGTCCTTCGCGGGATCGAAGTCGCTGACGTTGGCCAGCAGGAAGCGCAGCGTGTTGCGGATGCGGCGGTACGCATCGACCACGCGCGCCAGGATCTTGTCGTCGCCGGCGATGTCGCCCGAGTAGTCGGACGCGGTCACCCAGAGCCGGATGATCTCGGCGCCGAGCTTCTTCCAGGTTTCCTGCGGATCGACGCCGTTGCCCAGCGACTTGGACATCTTGCGGCCCTGGCTGTCGACCGTGAAGCCGTGCGTCAGCAGGCCGCGGTAGGGCGCGCGGCCGTACATCGCGCAGGCGGTGAGCAGCGAGGAGTGGAACCAGCCGCGGTGCTGGTCGTGCCCTTCGAGGTACAGGTCGGCCTCGGGGCCGTTCTCGTGCGCCGCGCCCTTATGCGATCCCTTGAGCACCGTCGTGTGCGTGGTGCCCGAGTCGAACCACACCTCCAGGATGTCCGTGCTCTTGGTGTACTGCGGCGCGTCGGCCGCCGCGCCCACCTTGCCAAGGATCTCCTCGGTCGTGGCCTTGCTCCAGGCCTCGATGCCACCGGCCTGCACCATGTCGGCGGCCAGGTCGAGGATCTCCATCGTCTTCGGATGAAGCTCGTGCGTGTCCTTGTGCAGGAAGAACGGCAGCGGCACGCCCCAGCTGCGCTGGCGCGAGATGCACCAGTCGGGGCGGCCCGCGATCATGTCGCGCAGGCGGGCCTTGCCGTTCTCGGGGAAGAAGCTCGTCTCCTCGATCGCGGCCAGCGCCATCTGGCGAAGGGTGGCTGGCGCCTTGTCTTTGGTGAACACGCCTTCGCCTTCGTCCATGCGGACGAACCACTGCGCCGCGGCGCGGTAGATCACCGGCGTCTTGTGGCGCCAGCAGTGCGGGTAGCTGTGCGTGATGCCATGGGTGGCGAAGAGGCGGCCGGCCTTCTCCAGCGCCTCCAGGATGTGGGGCACGGCCTTCCAGATGTTCTCGCCACCAAAGAGGGCGAAGTCGGCCGCGTAGCTGCCGTTGCCCTGCACGGGATTGAGGATGTCGTCGTAGGTCAGCCCGTGCGCCACGCAGCTGTTGAAGTCGTCGAGGCCGTAGGCGGGCGAGGAGTGGACGATGCCGGTGCCGTCATCGGCGGTCGCGTAGTCGGCCAGGTAGACCGGCGACAGGCGCTTGAACGCCGGGTGCACGTCGTACAGCGGATGACGGAACTGCAGCATGCCGAGCTTTTCGCCCTTGACCGTCGCCAGCACCGTGCCGCCCTGCAGGTGGAAGCGCTCGAGGCACTTCTCGACCAGCACCGAGGCCAGCAGCAGCAGGCCGCGCGAGGTGTCGACCAGCGAGTACTCGAGCTCGGGATTGAGGTTCAGCGCCTGGTTGGCCGGGATGGTCCACGCCGTGGTGGTCCAGATGACGGCGAAGATGTCCTTGCCGGCGGGCGCGCCCTGCAAGCCAAAGGCCCTGGCCACCGACTGCGGATCGTCGGCGAGGAAGCCCACGTCCAGCGTCTGCGACTTCTTGTCCGCGTACTCGATCTCGAACTCGGCCAGCGAGGAGCCGCAGTCGAAGCACCAGTACACGGGCTTGAGGCCGCGGTAGACGAAGCCGCGCTCGATGACGCGCTTGAACGCGCGGATCTCGTCGGCCTCGTTGCTGAAGTCCATCGTGCGGTACGGATGGTCCCAGTCGCCCAGCACGCCCAGCCGCTTGAAGTCGGCCATCTGCAGCGCGATCTGCTCGGTGGCGAACGCGCGGCTCTTCGCCTGCATCTCGTCGCGCGGCAGGTTGCGGCCGAACTTCTTCTCGATCGCGTTCTCGATCGGCAGCCCGTGGCAGTCCCAGCCCGGGATGTACGCCGCGTCCAGGCCCTTGAGCTGGCGCGACTTGACGATCATGTCCTTCAGGATCTTGTTGACCGCGTGGCCCATGTGGATCTGCCCGTTGGCATACGGCGGGCCGTCGTGCAGCACGAACTTCTCGCGCCCGTGGCGCGCATCGCGTAGGCGCTTGTAGAGGCCTTCCTCCTCCCACTGCTTCACCCAGCCGGGTTCACGCTTGGCCAGGTCGCCACGCATAGCGAACGGCGTGTCGGGCAGGTTGAGGGTGGCGCGGTAATCGGTTTTCTTGTCGGACATCGCTGGCTCGCTGGGGCCCTTCGGCGGGCCCGGGACATGTGCTTCGACAGGCTCAGCCCGAACGGAGCGGCGGTGACTCCAGGCAGGGCGATCGGCGGCAGCGGGATCCGTTCGCCCTGAGCTTGTCGAAGGGCAGCGACCGGAAGCTCCCGCTTCTAAATTCGATCGCGGGTGGTCTGGCGACGGGTGGCGGCGAACCAGGCGCGTGCTTCGTCGCAGTCGCGAGCGATGCCGGCCCGGAGCGCATCCAGGCTGTCGTACTTCAGCTCGTCGTGCAGTTTGTGCAGCAGGTCCACCTGGATGATTTTACCGTAGCCCCCCTGCAGGCCCAGCTGTTGCGGCCATTCGAGGCAATGCGTCTCCAACAGCACGCGGCCGCCGTTGGCGTCGCGAGGGTCCAGCGAGGGCCGGATGCCCAGGTTCGCGACACCGGGGACGGGCTCGTCCGCGAGGCCGTGCACCTGCACGACGAAGATGCCGCTGGCGGCCGACTTCCAGTGCGAGAAGCGGAGGTTCAACGTCGGGAAGCCCAGTTCGCGGCCGAGCTTGCGGCCGTGCACCACATGGCCGCTGATGCTGTAGTGCCGGCCCAGCAGGATGGCGGTCGATTCCATGTCGCCGCGCCCCAGCGCCTCGCGCACGGCCGAACTCGACACGCGCAGGTTGCGCACCTCGTAGCTGTTCATGCGCGCGACGTCGAAGCCATGCGCCTGGCCGGCCGCATCGAGCATCGCGTAGTCGCCCGCACGCTTCGCGCCGAAACGGAAGTCGTCGCCGACCAGCACGTACTTCGCGCCCAGGCCCTTGACCAGCACGTTGTCGATGAAGGCTTCGGGAACCTGGCTCGACAACCTGGCATCGAACGGAAGCACCACGCACTGCTCGACCCCGCATGCTTCCAGCTCGGTGAGCTTGTCGCGCAGGGTGGCGATGCGTGCCGGCGCCAGTTCGGGCCTGCGGGTCGCCTTGGCGAAGTAGTCGCGCGGATGGGGCTCGAAGGTCAGCACGCAGCTGGGCACGCCGCGATGCCGTGCCTCGCTGCTCAGCAAGGCCAGCATGGCCTGGTGCCCGCGGTGCACGCCGTCGAAGTTGCCGATGGTGACCGCGCAGGCGCTGGCGATGCCCGGGTGGTGGAAGCCGCGGAAGATCTGCATGGGGCTGGTGGCCGGCCGGTATCGATTTGATAGCAACGCGCGCTGATGCGCAGAGCGCGGCGCGGCGAAATGTCACGTGAATCGGGGTATATTGTGCTTGCTGTTCCGTTCCCCGTTGGCCCTGGTTGTCAGAAGGAGCGTTCGTTGAAGGTCTTGAAGCTGTCCGCTCAGGGACTGCCCCAGTCCTGGATCTCGCTGGAGCAGGCCGTGCTGCACTACGCCGCCGATGAGGTGCGCTGGGAAGTGGGCGCGCAGGTCGCGGTCTTCCGCGGCGGCCACAACGCCATCACCGGCCAGCAGTCGGTGGTCGAGATCAGCAGCATCATCGGCACCAAGGGCGTGCCGAACATCAACCCCTTCGACCTCAAGCCCGGTCTCACCAACGCCAAGCTGTTCGCCCGCGATCGCAACGTCTGCGCCTACTGCGGCACGGTGCACCGCGACGACGAACTGACCCGCGAACACATCATCCCGTTCGCGCAGAACGGCAAGGACCACTGGATGAACGTGGTCACGGCCTGCCGGGCCTGCAACCACCGCAAGAGCAACCGCACCCCCGAGCAGGCCCACATGCCGCTGCTGTACGCGCCGTATGTGCCAAGCCTCTGGGAGGACTTCATCCTGCGCAACCGCCGCATCCTGGCGGACCAGATGGAGTTCCTCATGGCTCATTTGCCGAAGACTTCGCGGCTTCACGCTTGACGCGTGAAGGCGCTTTCGCCTTCGGCGCGAGCCTGCGGCGCTTCAGGAACCCCCTCACCCCAGCCCGACCCCTCGCGCGCTTCGCTTGCTCTCCCCCGAGGGGGAGAAGGGGCAGATCGCTGGGGTGCAGGCTGCCTGCTCGACGCCAGCTCAGTAGGTCAGTTCCAGAACGCTCACTTCGCCCATCCACGGCGTTCCTGCGGTGCGCGCGCCGCTATCGGGCCAGGTGCGGCCGACGACGCGCTCGCCGTTGAACTCGGCGACGATGGGGCGCGCCGGGCCAGTGGGACGCACGCGCGAGGTCGCCACCCCGGCTCCGGGGAGGGCGCCGGGCGGCGGTGACTGGCCATCGAACGCCATGCGGTCGCGAGTCGGGTCGAGATAGCCGCGCGGCCGCGTCATGATCGCCACGGCCGGTGCTGCGCGATCCGCTTCGGGCAGGCGCTCGGGCCGCACGGTCACCAGCGAACTGGAACGCGGAAAGGGGCTGCGGTAGATGTGCGTGATGGCGTAGCCCGGCGCGGCCACCACGAACTCGTAGCGCGCATCCCGCGCGGCTGCCATCGGGCCCCACTGTCCGTCGGCGCCGATCGTCTGCGCATGCACGGCGCCGCCCAGCCGCTCGCCGGTGTTGCCGTCGATCGCATAGACCGTGAGCTGCGCGCCCGGCAGCGGCAGGTTGTTCGGGTAGGTGCCGGAGGCCGGATCGGTGGACGACAGCCCCAGGCCCGTGACCTTGCCGCGCAGCACCACGCGGTCCTCGGGCACGATGCCCGGCGCCGAAGGTGCACGGCCGGTGATGAAGCGGTGCATGGCATCGAAGGCGGCCGGCGAGAAGGCGGTCTCGCGATGGTCCACGCGCGGGATCACGACGTTCAGCGCGCCCTTGAGTTCCGGGCCCGCGAAGGTGACATGCGTCGGCTGCCCGCGCCGTCCGATCCACTGCCCGTCGGGCTGTGCGAACTTGTCGTTGCTGTCCGAGCGGATGGTCATCCACTTCACCGGCCCGACGACTTCGTCGCCCGCCGCGTCCTTGGGTGCGTTCAGCGCCTTCAGGAACGGTCCTGCGCCATTGAATTCAGCGCCGGGCAGGAAGGCGGGATCCGCCCAGACACCGTGGTTCGGCGTGCCGCCCAGGATCACGTGGCTGACCTTGGCCGCGCCGCCCCCGTTCTGGATGTAGTTGCGCACCGCGTAGCCGCCCCGCGAGTTCGCGATCAGCACCACCTGCTTCGCACCCGTCGCGGCGAGGAACTCGTCGACTTCGGCCTTCAATGCGCCCATGTGTTCCTCGGCCGACGTGCGACCGGGTTGCGGCTTCGCATCGTCGTCGCGAGCGGTGGGGTAGGGCACGTCGATCGCCAGCAGCCGGTCGCGCGGCCAGCCGTTGGACTCGAACCGCCACAGGGTCGTGAGCCAGATGGAGGCGCTGTCGCCATTGCCATGGACGAACACGATGGGCGGCTTGTCCTGCAGCGAAGGCGTGGTCGTGGCGCACGCGGCCAGCAGCGCCGCGGCGGCGCCGGCGCCCAGCAGTTCACGTCGGGTGGTCAAGGTCGGTGTCTCCTCGTTGTCGGATGTGGTGCGGATGCCGCGACGGCCGGCGCATTGTGCATGCCGCCCGTCGGCCAACCGTTGAACATGCCACACATCCGGCAAGCACGGCATTGCACACGGGTTGCACTCCAGGGGGGAAGTGCAAATCATCGTTGCAAACAGAGGAGGGCCGGAGATGCCTGACAACAACCTGGGGAGCCCGCAACCGGCTCGAACAAATGCGGTGTGGGTGCTGGTGGCGGTGTGCTACCTGCTCACGATGCTCGTGCTGCTGCCGTGGCAGCCGGGCATGCCCGCACCGACAGTCCAAGCATCGTGGAACGATGCGATCAACGTCGCGACCGCCAGCCACCTTCGCTTCGGCAAGGACCTGGTCGTCGACGTCGGGCCGCTGGCGTCGGCCTTGACGCACCAGTACTCGCCGGGCACCGACGCCCTCATGCTGGTGGCGTCCTGGCTGCTGTCGACGGGCGTGTTCCTCGGATTCGTCCTGCTCGCGATGCCGGGGCGCTCGACGGGGCTGCTGGTCATCGTCCCCCTGCTCCTGACCCAGTTCGCCGGGCGCGAGGCGCTCTTCGCGGTGCTGCCCCTGATGCTGCTGCTCGCGGCCGAGAAGCACGAGTGGGCCAGGTGGCACCGGCCGCTGCTGTTCCTCGTGGCGGCCGCTTGCGCGCTGCTGCCCCTGGTCAAGGCGAGCCTGCTGTGGCCGGTGCTCCTGTGCACCCTGCTGGCCGTGCTGGCGCTGTGGGAACGCTCGCCGCGCGACGCGCTGGCCCTGGTGGTGATCGAACTGCTGGCGCTCCCCGCCGCCTGGGTGGCCGCAGGCCAGGCCGTCCCTGACCTGCCGCGGTACTTCCTGTCGCAGTGGACGCTGCTCGGCGGTGTCGCGGAGTCCAGCGCATCCGGGTTGCCGCTGGAGGACATGGCCGTGTACCTGGGCTCGGCCCTGTTGCTGCTGTGTGCGGCGCAGTCGGCTGCACCGCACCCACGCTGGCGCGTCACGGTCGCGACCGTCGCGATCCTGTTCTTCGGCTTCAGGGCGGGGTTCGTGCGCCATGACGCTTCCGCCCTGGTGGCCGCGGCGGCGCTCGTGCTGGTCGCCTTCCTGCTCGCGGCGCATCGCCTGACCATCGTCACCGCAGGGGGCCTGGCGGTCGCCGTGGCGGCCTGGGTGTCGATCGTGGGAAACCACGAGTCGGTCGATCCGATGGACCGGGTCGAGCGATTCACGCAGGTGGTCGTGCGCTCCCTCGACGGCCTCCAGATGCGTGTCCTCCAGCCCGACGGCATGCAGGCGCAGTTCCGCACGGCCCAGCAGGACATCGCGCGTCGGCAGCCGCTGCCGCACTTCGCCGGGACTGCGGATCTGTACCCGGCCGATGTCTCCGTGCTGCTGGCCAGCGGTGCCACCTGGGTGCCCCGGCCCGTGCCGCAAAGCCAGGCGGCCGCGACGCCGGCGTTGGCGACGCTGAACGAAGCGCACCTGCGATGGGCCGGGCCCGAGCGGCTGTACGTGGCGGTGGATCCGGCCGACCGCCACTACCCGGCCTTCGAGGACGGCCGCAGCTGGCCGGTCCTGCTGGCCCACTACGCGCCCGCTGGCATCGCGGGCAACTACGCCGTCTTCACGCGGCGCGCGACACCGGTGAAGGTGCAGGCCGGCGCGACGGTGTTCGATGGATCGGGGCACCTGGGAACGCCGTTCCGGCTTCCGGCTGCGGGGCCGCTGTGGGCCGAGATCGACGTTTCGCCGACCGTGCTCGGCCGGCTGGCCGGCCTGGTGTTCAAGCTGCCGCCACTGACGCTGGTGGTCCGTTATGCCGACGGCAGCCGCAAGACGTTCCGCTTCGTCCCCAGCATGGCGCGCGCCGGATTCCTGCTGTCGCCGACGGTGTCCAGCGCGCGCGACCTCGTCGCCTTGCAGTCCGCGCAATCCAAGGCGCTGTCGGGTGCGGCGACGCCGGTGTCGTTCGGCTTGCGCGGCAGCACCGCCACGCGGCTGTTGTGGAACGAGAGCTTCGACGTCCGGATCGCTGCCTTGCACGTCGACCCGGTGCCGGAGGCGGACGCGGTGCTGGCGAAAGCCGCCGAGGCACCGGCGGCGGCGACGCCAGCAACGTCGCACTGAGTCCCGGGACGCGCTCCGTCAGGCGAACACGCCGGCCGTGTCCTGCATGCGCGCGGACACTTCGCCCAAGTGGTGCAGGGTGTCGCCGAACGTGAGCTCCAGCTGGGTGAGCTTCTTGAAGTAGTGGCTGCCGATGTATTCGTCGGTGACGCCGATGCCGCCATGCAGCTGCACCGAGTTCTGGCCGACGAAGCGCATCGCCACGCCCAGCTGGTACTTCGCGCGGGAGAGCGCACGCCGACGCTCGTCGGCCGGCGCATTGAGCTTCAGGCTGGCGTAGTAGCTCATGGAGCGGGCCAGTTCCTGCTGCATCTTCATGTCCGCCATGCGATGGCGCAGCGCCTGGAAGCTGGCGATGGGCACGCCGAACTGCTTGCGCGTGTTCATGTACTCCGCGGTGAGCGCCATGGTCTTGTCGATGACACCCACGGCTTCGGCGCAGGTTGCCGCGATGCCGATGTCGACCGCATGCTCCAGGGCCTTCAGGCCGTCGGCCGTCACCAGCGTGGCTGGCGCGTTCTGCAGATTCACCTCGGCGGCGCGGCTGCCATCCATGCAGACGTAGCCACTTGCGGTGACGCCTTGTGCCTTGCGCTCGACGAGGAACAGCTGCTGCTTGCCACCGGCAACGGCCGGCACCAGGAACGCGTCGGCCTGGTCACCGGCCGGGACGATGCTCTTGGTGCCGCTGACCGACCAGCCGCCGCCTTGCTGCGCGGCCTGGGTGTCGCAGACATCGAGGCGGTAGCGGGCCTTGCGCTCGATGTGCGCCAGCACGACCAGTGCCTCGCCCGAGGCGATCTTCGGCAGCCAGGCCGACTTGACTGCGTCGGGGGCATAGCCACTCAGCACGCCACCCGCGATCAGCGCCTGGCCGACCGGCTCCAGCACGATGCCGCGGCCCAGTTCCTCCATCACCACCATGCCCTCGACCGGGCCCATGCCCATGCCGCCCTGGTCGTCGGGAACGTAGAGGCCGGTGAGGCCCAGCTCGGCCAGTTCGCCGTAGGTCTTGCGATCAAAACCTCCCGCGCGCACGGCGGCGCGACGGCGCTCGAAGTCGTAGCTGCGGTCGACCCATTTGCGCACCGCGTCGCGCAGCTGTTCCTGGTCGTCGGAAAAATCGAAATCCATGTGTGCCTCCTCAGCCCAGGACGGTTTGGGCGACGATGTTGCGCTGCACTTCGTTCGACCCGCCGTAGATCGTCGTCTTGCGCAGGTTGAAGTACGTGGCCGCCAGCGGCGCGAGGCCCTGGGCCCCACCAGGGAAGTCACCCTGCCAGCCCGCTTCCATCGCTTCCTTGATGAAGGGAATGCTGAAGGGACCGCCCGCCAGCATCATCAGCTCGCTGTAGCGCTGCTGGATCTCGCTGCCCTTGATCTTCAGCAGGCCCGCGATGTCCAGCGAGTTCTTGCCCGATTTCTCGGCGGATAGCACGCGCAGCACCAGCATCTCCAGTGCCACGACGTCGACCTCCAGCTTCGCGATCTCGTCGCGGAAGCGCACGTCGTCCCACACGCCTTCGGCTTTCGCGATGCGCTTGACGCGCTCCAGTTCGCGCTTCGCGCGATTGACGTCGGCGATGTTGGTGCGCTCGTGCGAGAGCAGGTGCTTGGCGTACGTCCAGCCCTTGTTCTCCTCGCCGATCAGGTTCTCGGCCGGCACTTCGACGTTGTCGAAGAACACCTCGTTCACCTCGTGGCCGCCATCGAGCATGATGATCGGCCGCACGGTGACGCCGGGCGACTTCATGTCGAGCAGCAGGAACGAGATGCCGGTCTGCGGCTTGCCCTCGGTGCTGGTGCGCACGAGGTTGAACATCCAGTCGCCGTACTGGCCCAGCGTGGTCCAGGTCTTCTGGCCGTTGACGATGTACTTGTCGCCCTTGCGCTCGGCGCGGGTCTTGAGCGAGGCCAGGTCGGAGCCGGAGCCCGGTTCGCTGTAACCCTGGCTCCACCAGACCTCGCCGCTGGCGATACCGGGCAGGAAACGCTTCTGCTGCTCGGGGGAGCCGAACGCCATGATCACCGGCGCCACCATCACCGGCCCGAACGGGATGATGCGGGGTGCGCCCGCGAGGGCGGTCTCTTCCTCGAACAGGTGCTTCTGGATGGCGTTCCAGCCAGGGCCGCCGAACTGCTTGGGCCAGCCGTAGCCGAGCCATCCCTTCTTGCCCAGGATCTTGGCCCAGCGCTGCATGTCGTCGCGCGTGAGATGCAGGTTGTTGTGGACCTTGTGCGCGATGTCCTGGGGAAGGTTCTCGCGCACCCAGGCGCGGATCTCCTCGCGGAACTTCTGTTCCTCGGGCGTGAAGGCCAAATCCATGGTGGGTCGTCTCCGGTCTGCGGTACAGCCGGAGTTCTAGCACGCCCGTGCGCTTCAGCCCTGTCCGAGGCGCGACAAACCGAGCTGTTGCTGGAGGGATTGCACCGTGGCGCGCAGCTCGGCGAGATCGGTCTCGAGCTGCGCCACGCGGTCGTGCAGTTCGGCGCCGTCACCGGCTCGCACTGGCGATGGCGCCGGCTCCGAGGCTGCCGCCACCGGGCCGCACAGCAGGTGGGCCCAGCGCTGCTCGCGGGCACCCGGCGCCCGCGGCAGGCGAACGACCAGCGGACCGCCCTTGGCTTCCGGCCGCTCCTCCAGCTCTGCCAGGAACGCCTCGACCGACGAGATGTCGGCGAAGCGATGCCAGCGCTCGGCGTTGATGCGCAACTCGCCCGCAGTCTGCGGACCGCGCAGCACGAGGAGCCCGACGATGGCGGCCGACTGGTCCGGGATCGCCAGCGCACGCGGCGCGTTGTGCTCCCAGCGGGCGACGCGGCTGCCGCTGGATTCGAAGGCCAGCGACAGGCGCTTGAGTTCGTCGAGCGCCTCCTGCGCCTCGGCGTCGCTGACGCTCATCACCGGGTCGCGGCTGCTTTTCTGGTTGCAGCCCGCGACCACCGCATTGAGCGAGAGCGGATAGCTGTCGGGAACGGTGCGGGCCTTTTCCATCAGCGTGCCGAGCACGCGCGCTTCGATCGGTGTCAGGGGACGCATGGTCGGGATGGGACAATCGTGGTCTGCATGAAGAACATCGTGATTCTGATCTCGGGCGGGGGCTCCAACATGGCCGCGATCGTGCGGGCTGCCCGTGCACGCGACTGGGCCCGCCGCTGCGGCGCGCGCGTGGCCGCCGTGCTGAGCAACCGGGCCGATGCGGGCGGGCTGGCGTTCGCGCGCGAGCAGGGCATCGCCACGGCGGTGATCGACCACAAGACCTTTCCCACCCGCGAGGCCTTCGATGACGCGCTGGCTGCGCAGGTCGATGCGCACCAGCCCGCGCTGGTGGTGCTGGCCGGCTTCATGCGCATCCTCACGCCGGGCTTCGTGGCGCGCTACGCCGGCCGACTGGTGAACATCCATCCCTCGCTGCTGCCCGCGTTCCCCGGCCTGCACACGCACCGCCGGGCGATCGAGGCGGGTTGCCGGTTCGCGGGCGCCTCGGTGCACATGGTCACGGCCGAGCTGGACCATGGCCCCATCCTCGACCAGGCCGTCGTGCCCGTGCTGCCGGACGACACCGAGCAGGTCCTCGCCGCGCGCGTGCTGACGCAGGAACACCTGCTGTACCCGCGGGCCATCGAAGCCTGGCTGCAGAAAGGGCACTGAGGCATGCATCCCAAGGCATTGCTGGAAGCCTGCACCGACCTGCTGCAGCAGGTGCTGCGGCTGGACCATCCTGCGGACAGCGTGGTCTCGCGGTACTTCCGCGAGCACCGCGCACTCGGTCCGCGCGAACGGGCAACGCTGGCCGAGACTGTCTACACGGTGCTGCGTCGCAAGCTGTTGTTCGACCATCTCGCCCCTTCGGGCAGCGGTCCCAGGGCGCGCCGGCTCGCCATCCTGGGATTCCACGGGCCGCGCGACTTCCTGGCTGCCGCACTCACGCCGCAGGAGAAGGACTGGCTCGCGCAATGCGATGCCATCGATCCGCGCGACCTGCTCGAGCGGCACCGGCACAACCTGCCGGACTGGCTGGCGACGCCACTGAAGGAGCAGCTGGGCGACGAGTTCTGGGCCCTGGCGGAAAGCCTGAACCAGCCGGCGCCGCTGGACCTGCGTGTCAATGTGCTCACGGACAAGCGCGACGAGGTGCGCCAGGAACTCGCGCTCGCCGGCATCCAGGCCCAGCCCACGCCGCATTCACCCTGGGGCCTGCGCCTGGCCGACAAGCCGCCGCTGACGAAGCTGGACGCTTTCGCGCGCGGCGCGATCGAGGTGCAGGACGAGGGCTCGCAGTTGCTGGCGTTGCTGCTGGACGCCAAGCGCGGCGAGATGGTGGTCGACTTCTGTGCCGGGGCTGGTGGCAAGACGCTGGCGATCGGCGCGGCCATGCGCAACACCGGCAGGCTGTATGCGTTCGACGTGTCGGCGCACCGGCTCGACGCGCTGAAGCCGCGGCTGGCGCGCAGCAAGCTCAGCAACGTGCATCCGGCCGCCATCGCGCACGAGCGCGACGACCGCATCAAGCGGCTCGCCGGCAAGATCGACCGCGTGATCGTCGATGCGCCGTGCACGGGCCTGGGCACGTTGCGGCGCAATCCCGACCTGAAGTGGCGCCAGTCGCCCGATGGCCGTGGCCGAGATGACCGTGAAGCAGGCCGCGATCCTGCGCAGTGCAGCGCGGCTGCTGAAGCCCGGCGGCCGGCTGGTCTACGCCACGTGCAGCCTGCTGCAGGCCGAGAACGAGGCGATCGCCCTCGGCTTCACGGCCGAGATGGCGGAGTTCCGTCCGCTGCCGGTCGCGCAGATCCTGCGCGACGCCAAGGTCGACCCGAGCGGGCTCACCAGCGGCGGGGAGAGTGGGGAGGAGTTCCTGCGGCTGTGGCCGCATCGACACGGAACGGACGGATTCTTCGCGGCGGCATGGCAACGGAGTTGACGGATCTCAACAAAAGGCAAGTTCCTCGCAGGCGAACGCGCCAGTAACACGAAAAGCTGCCGTTCGGGAACCCCAAGCCCTAAAATCAATCGGATGGGTTGACGGTGTCCCGCCGTGCCCGATGCGAAAGAGATCCCGAACGTATGCTGCTTCCTGACTCGGCCGTCCTGTACGCGGCCACCGACTGGCTGGCCAACGGCCTCTGGAACCTGTCCTGGTGGCAGATCGTCCTGTACACGCTGGTGACCACGCACATCACGATCGCGTCGGTCACGATCTTCCTGCACCGCACCCAGGCGCACCGCGCCATGGACCTCGGGCCCATCCCGTCGCACTTCTTCCGCTTCTGGCTGTGGATCGGCACCGGCATGGTCACCAAGGAGTGGGTCGCCATCCACCGCAAGCACCACGCCAAGTGCGAGACCGAAGACGATCCGCACAGCCCGCAGACGCGCGGCATCGACACGGTGTTCTGGCGCGGCGCCGAGCTGTACCGCGCCGAAGCGAAGAACAAGGAGACCATCTCCAAGTTCGGCCACGGCACGCCGAATGACTGGATCGAGCGCAACCTGTATTCGCGCTACAGCTGGCAGGGCGTGGGCCTGATGCTGGTGCTGAACCTTGCGCTGTTCGGTGCCCTGGGACTCACCGTGTGGGCGGTCCAGATGCTGTGGATCCCGATCACGGCGGCCGGCATCATCAACGGCATCGGCCACTACTGGGGCTACCGCAACTTCGAGGCGCCTGACGCCAGCACCAACATCTCGCCCTGGGGCCTGATCATCGGCGGCGAGGAACTGCACAACAACCACCACACCTACCCGACCTCGGCCAAGTTCTCGGTCAAGAAGTACGAGTTCGACATCGGCTGGGTCTACATCTCGCTGATGCAGCGCATCGGCTGGGCCAAGGTCAAGAAGGTGCCGCCGAAGCTGCGCCTGGGTGCCATCAAGCCGGTGGCCGACGAGAAGACGCTGGAGGCGCTCATCGCGCACCGCTACGAGGTGATGGCCGGCTACGCGCGCGAGATGCGTCGCGTGTGCAAGGACGAGATCGCCGGGCTCAAGGCGAAGCAGGCCGACCTGTCGCCGCTGCGCGCCGCCAAGCGCTGGCTGCACCGCGACGACGACAAGGTGCCGGCGGCCGCTCGCGTGCACCTGCAACAGGCCCGCGCCGCGCACCCGGTGCTGGACCAGATGGTTACCATGCGCGAGGAACTGCGCCAGATGTGGATGAACACCTCGCACTCGCGCGAGCAGCTCGCGGCCGACCTGCAGGCGTGGTGCCACCGCGCCGAGGAGAGCGGCATCGAGGCGCTGCGGCAGTTCTCGCTGCGCCTGCGCGCCGCGCACGCCTGACCGGCTGCTGCCGCGAGACGAAAGGCCCCGATCGGGGCCTTTTTCATTGGTGCTCAGTCCTTGAGGTCGGCAGGCACCTTGCCCCCGTTGGCGGCCAGCTTCTGCATCACCTGCTTGTGCAGCCAGATGTTCATGCTGGCCGAGTCATTCTTGTCGCCGGTGTAGTGCAGTTCGTCGGCCAGCTGCTTGCGCGCCTGCAGGCTGCTGTCCAGGTCCAGCAGCTTCATCAGGTCCACGATGGACGTGCGCCAGTTCAGCTTCTGCGGGTTGTTCTTCGCCATGCCGTTCAGCACCGCCTCGACATCGACGGGTTGCTGTACCGGCGCGGCCGGCATCGCGGGTGCGGGCGAGGCCGGCGCTACTGCGCCGGCAACGGAAGCAGGCCCCGCCTGCGGCGTGACTTGCTGGGGCGCCGGCGCAGCTGTGGTGGTCGTTGCCTGCGGCTGCGATTCGCCGCGATGCAGGATCTTGCCGAAGATGGACGAGAGGATGCTCATGCGTTCTCCTTTGGATGGATGTGCCATCCATCCTCGACAGCGGGCCGCGCGCCCGGTGTCGGAGAACGGCGCGTTCAGGCCGTTCCCGAGGCCGTCGGGCGCGTGCGCACGGTCATCTCGATTTCGACCGAAGCATCCTTGGGCAGCTGGTACACGCCGACCGAGGTGCGCGTGTGGGCGCCGGCATCGCCAAGGACGGTCTTGAGCAGCGCCGAGGCCGCGTCCGCCACTTCGCTCTGCTGGGTGAAGGTCGCCGCCGACTGCACGTAGACGCCGACTCGCAGCACGCGTGCGATGCGGTCCAGGTCGCCCAGCTGCGCCTGCAGCAGGAGCAGGCCGCGGATGGCGCAGATGCGCGCCGCCTGCTGCGCTTCGGCGAGCGTGACCGACCCGCCGACGCGACCGGTGACCACGACTTTCCTGCCCACGCGCGGGACCTGCCCGCTCACGTACGCGACGTCCCCGTCGTGGACCACCGGCACATAGTCGCCGCCGCCCAGGATCGGGCCCTGGAACGTGTGGCCGGTGTCGGCGATGGCCTGTTGCAGGCGCTGGGTGCGGGTCGTCATGGGAGGAGCATGCCAAAAGAAAAAGGCCCGCGACAGCGGGCCTCCTGGATCCCCGCTTGCGCGAGGATGAAGCGATGCGGCGCGCGAAGCGCGCCTGTGTCACTTCAACTTGGTCTCTTTGTACTCGACGTGCTTGCGAGCCTTCGGGTCGAACTTCATGATCGACATCTTCTCGGGCATCGTCTTCTTGTTCTTGCTGGTCGTGTAGAAATGGCCGGTGCCCGCCGAGGACTCCAGCTTGATCTTCTCGCGTCCGCCTTTGCTTGCCATGGTGCTGCTCCTTCGCGGGGGTTAAGCCTGGTCGCGGGCGCGCAGGTCCGCCAGCACGGCTTCGATGCCGTTCTTGTCGATCAGGCGCAGGCCGGCATTGGAAATGCGCAGACGCACCCAGCGGTTCTCGCTCTCGACCCAGAAACGGCGGTATTGCAGGTTCACTTCGAACCGGCGCTTGGTCTTGTTGTTGGCGTGGGAAACGTTGTTCCCGACCATCGGGCCCTTGCCCGTCACTTCGCAGACGCGTGCCATGGAGCACTCCATCAATCAACGGCGGTCACTGGACGGTCAGGTCGGAATCGACCCGGCCTCGCGACCTGCCTCACCTCGCCAAGTGGGGTGGCGGTAACCCTGCGGCCACACGAAAGTGGCCAGCTCATGCCCCGCAGCCTTCCCAGGCGCGCGCAGCAAAGCCAACCATTATAGCCGGCCCGCGATGGACCGGTCGAGCGCACCCCAAGCCCAGCGTTCGGGCATGCACGGCGGCCCTAGAATTTCGGATCCACCGGGCCGGCCATGCACATCGACAAGGAAATCGACACCCGGGGGCTGAACTGCCCCCTGCCCATCCTGCGGGCCAAGAAGGCGCTGAGCGACCTCGCTAGCGGGCAGTTGCTGAAGGTGGTGGCCACCGACCCGGGGTCGCTGCGCGACTTCCAGGCCTTCGCCAGGCAGACCGGCAACGAGCTGGTCGAGCAGCAGCAGGTGGGCGACGAGTTGATCCACGTGCTGCGCCGCCGCTGAGGCGGCGCAGCCCGGTCAGAACTTCACCGACTTCAGGTATTCGCGGAATTCCGGCCCGACTTCGTCGTGCTTGAGCGCGAAGTCGACCGTGGCTTCCAGGAAGCCCTGCTTGCTGCCGCAGTCGTAGCGGCGGCCCTGGTACAGGTACGCGTGCACGCCTTCCGTGGTCATCAGGCGCGCGATGCCATCGGTCAACTGGATCTCGCCACCGGCGCCACGAGGGTTGTTGCGGATCATGTCGAACACGCCCGGCGTGAGGATGTAGCGCCCAGCCACGCCCATGCGCGAAGGCGCCTGGTCCGGATTGGGCTTCTCGACCATCTTCTCCACCTTGGTGAGGCGCTCGCCCGCGGGCTGGCCTGCCACGATGCCATAGCGCTTCACGTGGTCGCGCGGCACTTCCTGCACGGCCAGGATGCAGGTCTGGGTCTTCGCGAACTGCTCGACCATCTGGCCCAGCACGGACGGGCCGCCATCCGGCCCGCACATCAGGTCATCGGCCAGCAGCACGGCGAACGGCTCGTCGTTGACGAGCGGCTGGGCGCACAGCACGGCGTGGCCGAGACCGAGGGCGCGGGGCTGGCGGACGAAGGAGCAGAACATGTCCTCGGGCGCCAGCGAACGCACCAGGGCCAGCAGTTCCTTCTTGCCATGGGCCTCGAGCTCGCTCTCGAGCTCGTACGCGGTGTCGAAGTGGTCCTCGATGGCGCGCTTGTTCCGCCCGGTGACGAAGATCATGTGCCGGATGCCGGCGCCATAGGCTTCCTCGACCGCGTACTGGATCAGAGGCTTGTCCACAACCGGCAGCATCTCCTTCGGCTGTGCCTTGGTGGCCGGCAGGAACCGGGTCCCCAGTCCAGCCACCGGGAAGACTGCCTTGTTGATCCTTGTGACGTTTTTCATCGACTGGTGAATGCGTTGTGGTTAAAGTCCGGGCAGTTTTTCACGCGCTGCTGCCTCATCGCGGTTGCAGCGGCTGATCTTCCTGTCGGACAACGGCGCATTCACTGCAGTGGACATCTTACTGGTCGATCGCCTCGTGCCCGAGGCGCAGAGCTGGCTGAAGGAGCGGCACTCGGTCGAGGTGCGGCCCGAGCTTGCCGACGACCCCAGCCTGCTGCGCAGGACCATGTACAACGCCCGTGCCCTGGTGCTGCCGCGCAAGGCCGTGGTCACCAAGGAGTTCCTGGACTTCGCGCCACGCCTGACCGCCGTGGCCCGGCTGCACGTGGGCACCGACAACACCGACCTGGAGGCCTGCCGAGAGCGCAACGTGCGGGTCATCCATGCCAGCACCGCCAACGTGCGCTCCAACGCCGAATACCTGCTGGCCAGCATCCTGCTGCTCTACCGCCGCGGCATCGGCTCGGCCCTCAACGGCGATCGCAAGGCCGAGGTGCGCGTCGGCCGCGAACTGGCCAACAGCGTGGTCGGCATCTTCGGCCTGGCTGCGTCGGCGCACACGCTGGCCGGCATGCTGCACGGCCTGGGCGCCAAATTGATCGGCTACGACCCTGCCGTGCACCACACCGCGCCCATCTGGCAGCGGCTGAACATCCAGCCGGTGAGCGCCCAGGAAGTGCTGGCCCATGCGGACGCGGTCTCGGTGCAGGTGATCTACGCGTCGCGCTACCAGGGTTTCTTCAACGACAAGCTGCTGGCGCACTGCAAGCCCGGCCAGGTGTGGGTGGGCATCAGCCGCTCGCAGGTGTTCGATGTCCAGGCGTTCGCGCGCGCCTTGGGCGACGGGCGCATCGAGGCCGCGCTGCTCGACGGCGCCGAAGCCGGTTTCGCCTCGCGCGGCTCGCCGCTGCACGACGCCCACAACCTGTTCCTCACCCCCAGGCTGGGCACGCAGACGCGCGAGGCGCGCCAGCGTTCCAGCTGGTACGTGGCGCATCGCCTGCACGAGTCGCTGACCGCGCCCCCGCACGGGGTCTTCGAGCCGATGCCCACGGGGATGATGGATCTCGACGGGCACCGCTCCGCGCTGATCTAGCCCGCGCCCTGTGGCGTCTCAGTCGCGATGCTTGTCGGCCTCGGTGGTGAAGGCGTCGGCGTAGAACTCCTCCGGCGGCAGGCCGGCGACCGCGGAGTACTCTTCACGCGCTGAATCCACCACGATCGGCGCACCGCAGGCATAGACCTGGTGGCCCGACAGGTCCGGGAAGTCCTCCAGCACCGCCTTGTGCACGAAGCCCGTGCGGCCGGTCCAGTCATCCTCGGGAAGCGCGTTGGAGATCACGGGCACGTAGGTCAGCTGGCCCATCTCGGCGCATTTCGCGCGCACCCAGTCGTCCATGTACAGGTCGTGCGGGCGACGGCCGCCCCAATACAGCACCGCCGGCCGCGAGATGCCTTTGAACTGCATGTGCTCGATCAGCGCCTTGATCGGGGCGAAGCCGGTGCCGGAGGCCAGCAGCACCATCGGCTTGTCGGAGTCCTCGCGCAGGAAGAAGCTGCCGTACGGGCCTTCGACCCGCAGGATCTCCTTCTCCTTCATCGCGCCGAACACATGGTCGGTGAACTTGCCGCCGGGCATGTGGCGGATGTGGAGCTCGACCCCCGGCCCGTTGTGCGGCGCGTTGGCCATCGAATACGAGCGACGGGATGCGTCGCGCAGGATGAATTCGACGTACTGCCCCGCGTGGTAGCGCAGCGTGTCGTTGGCAGGCAGCTGCAGCTTCACCACCATCACGTCGTGCGACTTCTTCTCGAGCGACAGCACGCGCGACGGCATCTTCTTGATCGGGAACGCGCTCTCGTCGGTGACCTGCCGCGACTCGAGCACCACGTCGGAGTGCGCCACGGCACTGCAGGTGAGCACGTAGCCGTTGGCCTCTTCCTCGGCCGACAGCGCCTTGCTCTGATGCGCGCGGTGCGTCACCGTGCCCTCGAGCTTCCTGCACTTGCACGAGCCGCATGCGCCGTCCTTGCAGCCGTACGGCAGCCCGATGCCCTGGCGGATGGCGGCGGCCAGCAGTGCCTCGTCGGCATTCGCGCTGAAGGTCCTGCCGCTGGGCTGCACGGTCACCTGGAACGGGCCTGCGGCGGCCGGGGCGGTGGTCATGTTTGGGTATCCTCGATGGGACGTCGTCACTCGAACAGACGCGATTTTGCCTTCAAACCAGAGCCCTCTCGGCGCACCGCCGGCCCGCTTCCGTCGAGCGCGCGTCCTGATCGTCGGATGCGGCGACGTGGGCCTGCGCACGGCACGCCAGCTGCGCGGACGCGTGCGCCTGATGGCCCTGACCTCGTCACCCTCGCGGGTCGATGCACTGCGTGCACAGGGCATCACGCCCTTGCCGGGCAACCTCGACCGGCCCTCGACGCTGGCCCGGCTGGCGGGCATCGCGACGCATGTCGTGCACCTCGCGCCACCGCCCACTGAACCGCAGGCGCAGTGGTGGCGTGACACGCGCACCAGTGCCTTGCTGCGTGCGCTGCTGCTGCGCAGCCCGCCGGCCTCGCTCGTGTACGGGTCCACGAGCGGCGTGTACGGCGATTGCGGCGGTGAGCGGATCAGCGAGTGGCGGCCCGTTGCGCCCCGCACGCCGCGTGCGCAGCGGCGCGTCGATGCCGAAGCCGCCGTGCGGCACTTCGGCCGTGTCACCGGCGCGCGCGCGAGCATCCTGCGCATCCCCGGCATCTACGCGCCGGACCGCGACGGCGGCACGCCGCGCGAGCGGCTGCTGCGCGGCACGCCGGTGCTGCGCAGCGAGGAGGACGTGTACACCAACCACATCCACGCCGACGACCTCGCGCGTGCCATCGTGGCTGCGCTGTGGCATGGACGGTCGCAGCGCGTCGTGCATGCGAGCGACGACACCGAGTTGAAGATGGGCGACTACTTCGACCTGGCGGCCGACCTGTACGGACTGCCGCGGCCCCCTCGCGTGGCGCGCAGCACGGCGCAGGACGCGCTACCGCTCGTGCTCCTGAGCTTCATGAGCGAATCGCGCCGCCTGGACAACTCCCGCCTGAAACACGAACTGCGCGTGCGGCTGCGGTACCCCACCGTCGCGGCGGGACTGCGCGGGGGCTGACCCGGGGCGCCAGGGGCCGTGAGGCACAATTTAGGGCTCCCCTCCCGCCGCCCATGACCGACATCCTCCAGATCGCGCCGCGCGACAAGGCCGAGATCCTCGCCCAGGCACTCCCCTACATCCGCAAGTTCCATGGCAAGACCATGGTGATCAAGTACGGCGGCAACGCCATGACCGATCCCGAGCTGCAGGCCGACTTCGCCGAGGACATCGTGCTGCTCAAGCTGGTCGGCATGAACCCTGTCGTGGTGCACGGCGGCGGCCCGCAGATCGAGCAGGCCCTGAACCGCCTGGGCAAGAAGGGCGAGTTCATCCAGGGCATGCGCGTCACCGACGCCGAGACCATGGAAGTCGTCGAATGGGTGCTGGCCGGCGAGGTGCAGCAGGACATCGTGGGCCTGATCAACCAGGCCGGCGGCAAGGCGGTGGGCCTCACCGGGCGCGACGGGGGCCTGATCCGCGCGCGCAAGCTGAAGATGATCGACAGCAAGGACCCGACCAAGGAGCACGACGTGGGCCAGGTCGGCGACATCGTGGAGATCGACCCCTCCGTGGTGAAGGCGCTGCAGGACGACCAGTTCATCCCCGTCATCAGCCCGATCGGCTTCGGCGAGGCCAACGAGAGCTACAACATCAACGCCGACGTCGTCGCCGGCAAGCTGGCCACCGTGCTCAAGGCCGAGAAGCTGGTGCTGCTGACGAACACGCCGGGCGTGCTGGACAAGCAGGGCAAGCTGCTCACGGACCTGAGCGCGCAGGAGATCGACGGCCTGTTCGCCGACGGCACCATCTCCGGCGGCATGCTGCCCAAGATCAGCGGTGCGCTCGACGCAGCGCGCAGCGGCGTCAATTCGGTCCACATCATCGACGGCCGCGTGCCGCATTCGATGCTGCTCGAGATCCTCACCGAGCAGGCGTACGGGACCATGATCCGGTCGAGATAAGGGCGGTCCGGCAGTGCGTCTTCTCCTCGTCGAAGACGATGTGATGGTGGCCAGCGGCATCAAGCTGGGCCTCTCGGGCGCGGGCTACGCGGTGGACTGGGTCGGCACCGGCGAGCGCGCCGAGGAGGTGCTGCGCAGCGAGGTGTTCGACGCCGCCATCATCGACATCGGCCTGCCGCAGATGGACGGCCTGGAGCTCACGCGACGCCTGCGCCGGCCCGACATGGCCAGTCGCAAGATGCCGGTGCTGATCCTCACCGCGCGCGACGCGCTGCAGGACCGGGTGCAGGGCCTGGACCTCGGCGCCGACGACTACATGGTCAAGCCGTTCGAGCTGCCGGAGTTGCTGGCGCGCCTGCGTGCGCTGCTGCGCCGATCGCAGGCCGCCACCAGCGCGGTGCTCAGCTTCGGGCCGGTGGAACTCGATACGGCCAACCGCCGGGCCAGCGCCGTGCACGACGAACAGCGCACACCGATCGAGCTGGGTCCGCGCGAATGGACCGTCCTCGAGTACCTCCTGATCCACGCGCCCAAGCCGGCCAGCAAGGAAAAGCTGCTGCAGGCCCTCACCGGCTGGGACAAGGAGATCACGCCCAACGCCGTCGAGGTCTACATCTCGCGCCTGCGCGGCAAGCTGGAGCCGCACGGCGTGGCGCTGCGCTCGATCCGGGGCTTTGGCTACCGGCTCGAACTGCAGGGCGCGCTGCAGCCGTGATGCGCTTCCTGCCGGCCCGCGGGGGCAGGGCGCCCGCCGCGGGCCGCATGCTCTCGGGGCTGCGCCGCCGGCTGCTGGTGATGCTGCTGCTGCCGCTGGTGGTGCTGGCGCTGCTCAACGCCTGGTTCGACTACCGCTCCGCCGACAACGTGGCCGAGCAGCAGGACCGTCGGCTCGCAGCCCTGGTGCCGCTGCTTGCCGATTCCGTCATCGGCGAGGCGCCCCATGCCGGCGATCCGCCCGTGATGCTGCTGGCACCCGCGCTGGCGGAATTCCTCAAGGACCACAACGGCTCGGCCGTCTTCGCCATCGCCGACCCGGACGGCCACCTGCTCGCCGGCGAACCGTGGCTGGCGGCTGCCCTCGCGCCCACCTCGCCCGAGCCCGAATTCCACACCGAGGAGAACCGGGGCACCACCTGGCGCATCGTGCGGCAGCGGCAGCAGACGGTCCTGGGCGAGGTGATGGTGGCCCTGGCCGATGGCTCCGACTCGCGCCAGCAATGGGCGCGTTCCATCCTCTACAAGGTCCTGCTGCCCAACCTCATCCTGATCGGCGCCGCGGCGTTCGCGGTGGGCTGGGCGGTGGAGCGCGCGCTCGCGCCGCTGCTCGCGCTGAAGGAAGCGGTGGAGCGTCGCTCGCCGCGCGACCTGAGTGCCTTCGACGACAGCCGCTCGCCCGAGGAGGTGCGGCCGCTGGTGCAATCGCTCAACCGGCTGTTCGGGATGGTCAACGCGCACGCCGAGAGCCAGCGGCGGTTCGTCGCGGATGCGGCGCACCAGCTGCGCACGCCGCTCGCCGGCCTGCAGGCCCAGGTGGAGGCCTGGGCGCAGGCCGTTGACGGCCACCAGCCCGGGTCCACGCTCCAGCTGCAGGCCGAGCAGGTGAACAAGCTGCGCGGCGCCACGCGCCGCACCTCGCAGCTGGCCAACCAGCTGCTGGCCCTGTCGCGCGCCGATGCGCGCACGATGCAGAACCAGCCGCAGCAGCGGGTCGACCTGAAGGCGCTGTGCGAGGACATGCTGGGCACGCACCTCGATGCGGCCAGTGCCAAGCACATCGACTTGGGCCTGGACGCGCAGCCGGTGCAGGTGCTCGGCCACGACTGGCTGCTGCGCGAACTGCTGTCCAACGTGGTGGACAACGCCGTGAAGTACACGCCCGCGGGCGGCACCGTGACCATCCGCTGCGGGCTGGTCGGCGAGAGGGCGCTGCTCGAAGTCGAGGACGACGGCCCCGGCATCCCGGTCGACGAACGCGCCCGGGTCCTGGAGCGGTTCTACCGGGTGCAGGGCACGGGCGGCGAGGGCAACGGCCTGGGCCTGGCCATCGCCCAGGAGATCGCGCGCGTGCACCACAGCCAGCTGGTGTTGCAGGGAGGCCTCCACGGGCGCGGGCTGCGGCTGTCCGTGCTGCTCGAACCGGCGCCGACGATGGCCGCGTTGTAAGCACCTACTTGGGCGTTGGGCCGCGCATTTGCGTGGCTTCAAGCCAACGGTGGCTGCCCATCCGTGTGCGAGAATGAACCAAACCCATCCATTCAACGTGCCCATGTCCGACGCCGACCTCAGCACCTCCGCCTCTGCCGCCGCCCTCGAGACGGCGCCCGCCCGCAAGCGTCCCAAGCCGGGCGAGCGGCGGGTGCAGATCCTGCAGGCGCTGGCGATGATGCTGGAGCAGCCCGGCGCCGAACGGATCACCACCGCCGCGCTGGCCGCGCGGCTGGACGTCAGCGAGGCGGCGTTGTACCGCCACTTCGCCAGCAAGGCGCAGATGTTCGAAGGCCTGATCGAGTTCATCGAGCAGAGCGTGTTCACCCTGGTCAACCAGATCCTCGAGCGCGACGCTGGCACCGACGACGCGGGCGGGGCCGGACGTCGCCAGGCCAGCCGCATCGCCGGGATGCTGGTGCAGTTCGCCGAGAAGAACCCCGGCATGACGCGCGTGATGGTCGGCGACGCGCTGGTCTACGAGAACGAGCGCCTGCAGCAGCGCATGAACCAGTTCTTCGACAAGATCGAGGCCACGCTCAAGCAGTGCCTGCGCGGCGTCGCCGAGACCGACGGCTCGGCCACGCCCAGCGTCGATGCGCAGGTGCGCGCCTCCATGCTCACCGCCTTCCTGGTTGGCCGCCTGCAGCGCTTCGCGCGCTCCGGCTTCCGCCGCAGCCCCTCCGAGCACCTCGAGGCCAGCCTGGCCTGCATGCTCTAGTCCTTGCTTCGCACGCGATCCGGCCCGCGCCGGATCGTTCTTCTCCGATGTTGCGCATTTCCCTGGCCGGCCACGAGGCGCTGCTGCACGCCAGCGGTGCGCTGCTGCTGCCTGCGACCGGTGCCCTGCTGGTCGCCGACGCCCACTTCGGCAAGGCGGTGAGCTATCGCAAGCTGGGCGTGCCCGTGCCGGAGGCCACGACCACCGCCACGCTGCACGACCTGACCAAGGCGATCGCCGAGACGTCCGCGCGCCGCGTCGTGTTCCTCGGCGATTTCCTGCATTCGGCGCGGTCGCATGCGCGCGAGACGCTGCAGGCGCTGGCGGAGTGGCGCCAGCTGCACGCGCACGTGGACCTGACCCTGGTGCGCGGCAACCATGACGAGCGAGCGGGTGATCCGCCGCCGAGCCTCGGCATCGCCGTGGTCGACGAGCCGCTGCGCGTCGGCGACTTCGCGTTGTGCCACCACCCGCGGCCGGTGCCGGGCGCCTACGTGCTGGCGGGCCACTGGCATCCCTGCGTCAGCGTGCGTGGCCGCGCCTACGACCACCTGCGGCTGCCGTGCTTCTGGTTCGGGGACGACAGCGGACAGCCGGGTGCACACGCCGTGGGCGTGCTGCCTGCGTTCGGCAGCTTCACGGGCATGCATCCGATCGATCGCCGCGAAGGCGACCGGCTCTATGCGATCGCCGACGGCCACGTGCGGGCGCTGCCCGCCGCGACCGTCGCCTGATCAGGCCGCGGGAAGTCCGACCTTCGCTGCGGCCGCGCCGATCTCGCCCCAGGTCGCGGCATCGATCGCGATGCCATCGCGCCGGCGCTCTTCGCGGGCCTTCCGTTCGGGATCCCCGGCCAGCAGCACGCCGTCGGTGCCGGGTCCGGGCGGGCTCTTCTGCAGCCAGTCGACGAACTCGAGCGCCTCACGCGTGAAGGTGTCGGCCGTGCCCAGCCGCTGCGGGTCGATGACGATCGCCAGCATGCCGTTGTAGACCGAGCGTGCCTGGTCCGCGGGACGGTGCCAGGTGCCGCCGCCGGTGAGCGCGCCGCCCAGCAGCTCGCACGCGACGGCCAGGCCATAGCCCTTGTGCTCGCCGAACGTCATCAGCGCGCCGAAGCCGCCCTTGGGCTGCGGCACCACGACGACGCCGGGATCCGTGGTCGGCCGGCCGTCCTCGTCGATCAAGGTCCCGGGTTCGGCGCGCTTGCCGGCGTTGTGCGCCACGCGCATCTTCCCCTGCGCGACGCGGCTGGTCGCGAAGTCGAGCACGAAGGGCTCGCGTGCTTGCAGCGGCACGCCGATGCAGCAGGGGTTGGTGCCGAAGCGGCCGTCGCCACCGTGCCAGGGCGCGACCACCGGCCGCGACAGCACGTTGACGAAGTGGATCGAGACGAGGCCCTGCGCCACCGCCATCTCGGCGAAGTGGCCGATGCGGCCGAGGTGGTGCGCCTGGCCCAGGGCCATGACGCAGCTGCCCACGTCTTTCGCGCGGGTGATCGCCAGTTCCATCGCCTGCACGCCGACGACCTGGCCGTAGCCGCGCTGGCCGTCGAGGGCAAGGAGCGCTCCGGTATCCAGCGTCACGCGAGCCGAGGTGTTGGGCTTGAGGCCGCCCTCGAGCACCGCATCGACATAGCGCGGCACCATGCCCACGCCGTGCGAATCGTGGCCCGAGAGATTGGCCAGCACGAGGTTGGCCGCGACGGCTTCGGCTTCCTCCGTCGAACTGCCCGCCTTGCGCAGGATGGCCGCGATGCGCGCCTGCAGCTCCGGCGCCTGGATCGTGATTCCCGCCGCCATCACATCACCGCCCCGACCTGCCACGGCACGAACTCGTTCTGTCCGTAGCCGTGCTTCTCGCTCTTGCTCGCCTCGCCCGACGCGGTGGCGAGCACCAGCCGGAAGATGCGCTCGCCCATCTCCTGCACCGACGACGTGCCGTCGATGACCTCGCCGCAGTTGATGTCCATGTCCTCCTCCTGCCGCTGCCACAGCGCCGAGTTGGTGGCGAGCTTGAGCGACGGCGAAGGCGCACAGCCGTACGCCGAGCCGCGGCCGGTCGTGAAGCAGATCATGTTGGCGCCGCCGGCCACCTGGCCCGTGGCGCTGACCGGGTCGTAGCCCGGCGTGTCCATGTAGACGAAGCCATGCGCCGTCACCGGCTCGGCGTATTCGTACACCGCCTGCAGGTTGGTGGTCCCGCCCTTGGCCACCGCGCCCAGCGATTTCTCGAGGATGGTGGTCAGCCCGCCGGCCTTGTTGCCGGGCGACGGGTTGTTGTTCATCTCGCCTTCGTTGACCTTCGTGTAGTGCTCCCACCACTTGATGCGCGACACGAGCTTCTCGCCGACTTCGCGCTTCACGGCGCGCCGCGTCAGCAGGTGCTCGGCGCCGTAGATCTCGGGCGTCTCCGACAGAATGGCGGTGCCGCCATGGGCCACCAGCAGGTCGACCGCCGCGCCGAGCGCCGGGTTGGCGCTGATGCCCGAGTAGCCGTCGGAACCGCCGCACTGCAGGCCGATGGTGATGTGCTCGGCGCTGCAGGGCTCGCGCCGCACGCGGTTGGCCTGCGGCAGCATCTCCTTCACGAGCGCGATGCCGCGCTCCACGGTCTTGCGCGTGCCGCCGGTGTCCTGGATGTTGAACACGCGCAGCGTTTCGCCTTCGCGCAGGCTCGAATGCGCGAGCCAGGCATTGATCTGGTTGGCCTCGCAGCCGAGGCCGACCACGATCACGCCCCAGAAGTTTGCATGCGTGGCATAGCCGGCAAGCGTGCGCTCCAGGATGTGCATGCCCAGGCCTTCGGTATCCATGCCGCAGCCGGTGCCGTGCGTGAGCGCCACCACGCCGTCGATGTGCGGGTAGTCGGCCAGCGCCGCCGGGTTGGTCTGGCGCGAGAAGTGGTCGGCGATGGCACGCGCCGCCGTCGCCGAGCAGTTCACGCTGGAGAGCACGCCGATGTAGTTGCGCGTCGCCACGCGGCCGTCGGCGCGCTTGATGCCCATGAAGGTGGCCTGCTGGCGCACCGGCTCGGGCTTCACGTCGGCGCCGAAGGCGTAGTCGCGCTCGAAGGCGCCGCCTTCCGGTCCCATCCAGAGGTTGTGCGTGTGCACGTGCTCGCCGGCCTCGATCGGCTTGCTCGCGAACCCGATGATCTGGTTGTAGCGCCGCACCGGCTCGCCGGTCGCGATCGCACGCGTGGCCACCTTGTGGCCGGGCGGCACCAGGCCGCGCAGGGTGACGCCGTCGACGACCGCGCCGCCCACCAGCTGGGCGCGCGCGATCAGGACATCGTCGTTGGGATGGAGGCGGATGAAGGGGGTCATCAGAAGAACAGCTTGGGCAACCAGAGCACCAGTTTCGGGAAGTAGGTGATGACGACGAGTGAACCCAGCAGCGGCACGAGCCAGGGCAGGATCGCCACCGTGGTGCGCTCGACCGACAGCCTGGCCACGCGGGCGAGCACGAACAGCACCATGCCCATGGGCGGGTGCAGCAGGCCGATCATCAGGTTCAGCACCATCACCAGTCCGAAGTGGACCAGGTCGATGCCCAGTTGCTGGCAGATCGGCACCAGGATCGGCACGAGGATGGTGATGGCGGCGGTCGGCTCCAGGAAGCAGCCCACGAACAGCATCAGCAGGTTGGCCAGCAGCAGGAACACCCAGGGGTCCTTGGTGAACGCCAGCACCCACTCGGAAATGGCTGCCGTGACGCCGGTCGCGGTCAGCATCCAGCCGAAGATGCTGGCGGCCGCCACGATGAACAGCACCGTCGCCGTGGTCTCCACGGTATCGAGGCAGACCTTGACGAACAACGCCCAGCTCATGGTGCGGTACCAGAACAGCCCCAGCACCATGGCCCAGAGGCAGGCCGCGATGGCGCCTTCGGTCGGCGTGAACAGGCCGGTGGTCATGCCGCCGATCAGCAGGACGGGCGTCATGATCGGCAGCACCGCCTGGAACTTGAACATCCTGTCCGCCGCGAACAGCAGCACCAGGCCGGTCAGCACGGTGGCCTGCGCCGGCAGGCCGAGCTTGGCCACGAGCAGCCACAGCAGGGTGGGCCAGCCGATCACGACCGCAAGTTCGCCCAGCGCCTTGAGCACGCGAGGCCATTCGAACTTGATGTCCGCGCCCCAGCCGTTCTTGTGCGCGTAGTAAGCCACCGTCAGCATCATGAGGATGGCCATCAACGCGCCCGGCAGGATGCCCGCGAGGAACAGCGCGCCCACGCTGACGTTGGCCATCATCCCGTAGATCACGAACGGCAGCGAGGGCGGGATGATCGGGCCCAGCGTCGCCGAGGCCGCGGTGACGCCGACCGCGAACTCGATGTCGTAGCCGTGGTCCTTCATGGCCTTGATCTCGATCGTGCCCAGGCCGGCGGCGTCCGCGATGGCGGCGCCGCTCATGCCGGCGAACACCACCGAGCCGAGCACGTTGACATGGCCGAGACCGCCCTTGAGCCAGCCCACCAAGGCCAGCGCGAAGTTGTAGATGCGGTTGGTGATGCCGGCGTTGTTCATCAGGTTGCCGGCGAGGATGAAGAACGGCACCGCCAGCAGCGGGAAGCTGTCGATGCCGCTCACCATGCGGTGGATCACCACGAAGGGCGGCGTGGTCTGGGCCCACAGCAGGTAGATCAGCGACGCACCGGCCATCGCGATGGCCACCGGCAGGCCGCCGGCCATCAGGAACAGGAAAACGACTTTGAGCAAGGCTATCCCGGGGGTCAGCCCCGGTCCTCCATCGTGGATTCGGGGCGTTCCAGCACGGTGTAGCCGCGCTGCAGGTGCACGCGCATCACCCACACCGAGCGAAGCAGCATCGCGCAGAAACCGATCAGGCAGACGCCGTACACCAGGTTCATCGGCAGGTCGATGATGGTCATGCGGGCGTTGCCGAGCTTGAGCATCATCTGCACGGTGAGGATGACGGTCGCGCCGAAGAACAGGATGCGCAGCACGTCGACCAGCCTTGCCAGCCAGCGACACATCGCGGCGGGCATGTGGCGGTAGAAGAAGTCCACCTGGATGTGGTTGTTCTTGGCCACGCCGACCACCGCACCGATGAACACGGTGGCGATGAGCAGGTAGCGCGCGATTTCCTCGGTCCAGGAGGCCGAGTCGTTCATCACGTAGCGGGTGAAGAACTGGTAGAAGACCGTCAGTCCCAGCAGCCAGAAGAAGCCCAGTGCGAGCCAGGCTTCGGGCGGGGTGCCGCTGAGATCCACGGCCTCGTCCTGGGCGTGGAACTCGCCATCGTCGCCCATCACCTTGGGACCCGCCAGCGGGTCCGCGGGGATGGAGGAGGCGGCGCCCGCCGCCGCCGTGGTGCTCGTGGAGGGCGCCTGCATCACTTGATCGCCTGGATCTTGTCGTAGTCGGCCTGGCGGTAGCCCTGGTCGGCCGGCTTGGTCGCCTTGAGCACGGCCTGGGCGAAGGCCTTCTTGTCGACCGTGATCACGTTGAGGCCCTTCTTCTTGAATTCGTCGGTCAGGCGCGTTTCGGAGGCGACGATGTCGCGGCCGGCCTTCTCGGCCGCTTCCGTCATCACGTCGGAGAAGATCTTCTTGTCGGCGTCGGACAGCTTGCCCCAGGTGGAGCCGGACACCACCGTCAGCAGCGAGTCGACGATGTGGCCGGTGAGCGAGATGTTCTTCTGCACTTCGTAGAACTTCTTGGCCTCGATCGTCGGCAGCGGGTTCTCCTGCGCCTCGACCGTGCCGTTCTGCAGGGCGAGGTAGACCTCGGCGAACGCGATCGGGGTCGGGTTGGCGCCCAGCGCCTTGGGGAACGCCAGGTAGGCCGGCGCGTCGGGCACGCGGATCTTCAGGCCCTTCATGTCCTCGGGCTTGGCGATCGGGCGGTTGCTGGTGACGTGGCGCGCGCCGTAGTAGGTCATCGCGGTGATGTGGTTGCCGCTGGCCTTGTCGTAGCCGGACGCGAGGTCCTTGAAGACGTCGCTCTTGGCGTACTTGAACTGGTGCTCTGCGTCCCGGAAGACGAACGGGAAGTACGAGATGGCCAGCGGCGGGTAGCTGCGCGCGGCGAAGCTGGCGCCGGTGAGGACGATGTCCACGGTGCCCAGCTGCAGGCCCTGGTTGATGTCCGATTCCTTGCCGAGCGTGGAGGCCGGGAACACCTGCACCTCGTAGCGGCCGTTGGTGCGCTTCTTGATCTCGTCGCCGGCCCAGACCGACCACTTGTGGAACGGCTCCGAGGTCTCGTAGACGTGGGCCCACTTCAGCTTGGTCTGCGCGAACGCCGGGGCGGCCGCGGTGGCGGCCAGCGCGCAGGCGGCGAGCAGCTTGAGGGTGAGGCGTTTGTGCATCGATGTCTCCTTCATTGGTGGTTCTGGCGTCAGGAACTGTTGGCGCGGCGCCAGCTCGCGCTGTATCGGGTGTAGGCGCGCTGCAGGTGGTGGTGCATCGCGGCGCGCGCGGCCTGCGCGTCGTGCTCGCGGATCGCGTCCAGCACGGCCTGGTGCTCGACCAACGCCGCATTCCACGACGGCGGGTTCTCGAAGTGGTCGCTCATCCGCGCGAACAGCGGGCCGCTGCGCGCCTGCCAGTAGCCGACCACGGTGTCGCGCAGCACCTCGTTGCCGCAGGCCTGCGCGATCGCTTCATGGAACAACTCGTCGCCTTCGCGCGGCACCACGCCGGCGTCGGCATCCTCCTGCATGCGTTCGAGCGCGCCGGCCATGGTGGCGATCTGCGCCTTGCGCGCGTGGCGCGCCGCCAGTGCGGCGACCTCGCCCTCGACCAACTCGCGGGCGCGCATCAATTCGAGGGGTCCCCATTCGGCAGGCCCGGCGGCGTGGCCGCTGCTCGGTCGCGCATGGCCGTTGCCCTGCACCTGCGGCCGGATGTACACGCCGGAGCCCACGCGCACCTCGACCCAGCCTTCGACCTCCAGCGCGATCAGCGCCTCGCGCACCGAGGGCCGGCTCACGCCCAGCTGGCGCGCCAGGTCGCGTTCGGCCGGCAGGCGGCTGCCCGTCGCGAACTCGCCAGCCGTGATCAGCCCGCGCAGCTGCTCGGCGATCTGCCGGTACAGGCGTTGCGATTCGACGGCTTGGAGAGGCATGGGGCGGCTAGGGCCGGAAGCTAGGGGTTACGCTGATTGGCCAAGTGGTCAGGCCAGTTACTATCGCGCCGGATGACTGGAGGCGCATCCGGCCAAACCCGGAGGCTGGCTGTTCCCCTGGTCCCTGGACCCTAGTCTCTAGCCCTTACGAAGGAGCACGCCAGTGCGACTGAAGAACAAGACCGCCCTCGTCACCGCCGCGGGCCAGGGCATGGGGCGCGCGTGCGCGCTCGCCCTGGCCGCCGAGGGCGCGCAGGTGTGGGCGACCGACGTCAAGGCGTCGCTGCTCGCCGGCTACGAAGGCGTGGCCAACGTGCGCGCCCTGCCGCTGGACGTGCTGGACAAGGACGCCATCCAGCGCGTCGTCGCGCAGATGCCGGCCATCGACGTGCTGTTCAACTGCGCCGGCTACGTGCACGGCGGCACCGTGCTGCAGGCCACCGACGACGAGTTGAACTTCGCGTTCAACCTGAACGTGCGGGCGCAGTTCTGGGCCATCCAGGCCGTGCTGCCGAAGATGCTGGCGCAGGGACGCGGCGGCAGCATCATCAACATGGCCTCGGTGTGCGGCAGCATCAAGGGCCTGCCCAACCGCTTCGTCTACGGCACCACCAAGGCCGCGGTGATCGGGCTGACCAAGAGCGTGGCGGCCGACTACGTGGCCGACGGCATCCGCTGCAATGCGCTGTGCCCCGGCACCGTCGACACGCCGTCGCTGCAGGACCGGATCAATGCCAACGCCGATCCGGAGGCCGCCCGCAAGGCCTTCGTGGCCCGCCAGCCGATGGGCAGGATCGCGCAGGCCGAGGAGATCGCGCCCCTCGTGGTGTTCCTGGCCAGCGACGAAGCCACGTTCGTCACGGGGCAGGCCTATGCCATCGATGGAGGGATGACGATTTGAACCAGCTCGACTTCCAGGGCCGCCACGCGGTCGTCACCGGCGGGGCCACGGGCCTCGGCTACGCGATCGCCGAACGGCTGGTGAACTCCGGCGGCACCGTCACGCTGTGGGACCGCGATGACGCGGCTGCCCAGCAGGCCGCCGTGAAGCTCGGCGCGCGTGCGTCGGCGGTGCAGGTGGACGTGGCCGACTACGCATCGGTGCTGCAGGCCGTGAAGCGCACCGTCGCCAAGGCCCAGCGCATCGATGCGCTGGTCAACAGCGCCGGCATCACCGGTCCCAACACCAAGGTGTGGGATTACCCGCCCGACGCTTGGCGGCAGGTGTTCGAGGTCAACGTGCATGGCCTGTTCCAGTGCTGCCGCGAGATCGCGCCGCTGATGCGCCAGCAGGGCTACGGACGCATCGTCAACATCGCCTCCGTCGCCGGCAAGGACGGCAATCCCAACGCCAGCGCGTACAGCGCCAGCAAGGCCGCTGTGATCGCGCTGACCAAGTCGCTGGGCAAGGAACTGGCCGACGTCGACGTGCGCGTGAACTGCGTGACGCCGGCCGCGGTGAAGACGGCGATCTTCGACCAGATGACGCCCGAGCACATCCAGTTCATGCTGTCCAAGATCCCCATGGGCCGCTTCGGCACGCCCGAGGAAGTGGCCGCGCTGGTCGGCTGGCTGTGCACCGAGGATTGCTCGTTCTCCACCGGCGCGGTCTTCGACCTGTCCGGCGGCCGCTCGACCTACTGAACTCCACCAACAAAGGAAGAACCATGAAACTGGTGCGCTATGGCAATCCCGGCCGCGAGAAGCCGGGCCTGATCGACGACGACGGCAAGCTGCGCGACCTGAGCGGCGTGGTGCCGGACATCGGTCCCGCGCAACTGGCGCCCGCCATGCTGGCGAAGATCCGCAAGGCCGCGGCCAAGGCGCCGCTGGTGCGCGGCAAGCCCCGCATGGGCTGCCCGGTCGCGCAGGTGGGCAAGTTCATCGCCATCGGCCTGAACTACTCCGACCACGCGGCCGAATCCAACATGCCGATCCCCAAGGAGCCGATCGTCTTCATGAAGGCGACCTCGTGCATCCAGGGCCCCAACGACGACGTGATGCTGCCCAAGGGCTCGGTCAAGACCGACTGGGAGGTGGAGCTGGGCATCGTCATCGGCACCACCGCTCGCTACGTCTCGCGCAAGGACGCGCTGTCGTACGTGGCCGGCTACTGCGTGGTCAACGACGTGAGCGAGCGCGAGTACCAGCTCGAGCGCGGCTCGCAGTGGGACAAGGGCAAGGGCTGCGACACCTTCGGACCGATCGGCCCCTGGCTGGTGACCACGGACGAGATCCCCAACCCGCAGCGCCTGGGCATGTGGCTCGACGTCAACGGCCAGCGCATGCAGACGGGGAACACGAAGACCATGATCTTCGGCGCCGCCGAGCTGGTCAGCTACTGCAGCAGGTTCATGACGCTTCTGCCCGGCGACGTCATCACCACGGGCACGCCGCCCGGCGTCGGCCTGGGCATGAAGCCCCCGCGGTACCTGAAGAAGGGCGAGGTCATGACCCTGGGCATCGACGGCCTGGGCGAGCAGCGCCAGCAGGTGGTGGGCTTCAAGGCGGCGTGAGGCCGCCCTCGGCATCGACCGCGTACTCCAGGCGGTCGGTGTCGTGCGACCACAGCACGCGCGTGCGCGTGGCCTTGCACACCCAGGTCTGCTGCACCGGCACGCGCGGCAGCTTGAGCGCGCGCACGTCGAACACCACGTCGCACAGGCCACCCTCGCGGCGCGCCGACTCGTAGCGGATCGCCTGCACCGGCGGCGTGAGCGCGCGCGCCTGGGCCGCCAGTTCCTGGCACGCAGCGTAGTCGCGCGGATGGCGCCACGTGGTGCGCAACTGCGTCCATGGCGGCACCGTGAGGTCCAGCTCCAGGCCGTCGAAGCGTGCCTTGAAGAAGGTGTGCTCGGTGACCAGCGCCGCATCGCGCAGTCCGTCCGAGTCCATCAGGAAGCGCCAGCGCCAGTGCGCCAGTTCGGCCGCCACGGTGCGCGGCTCGTCGGCGCCGTACCACTGGCCGGTCTCGCCGGCGGGACGAAAGCGTGATGGCCATTCAGGCGCGTAGCGGAACGGCGTGAACAGCAGGTAGTCGCTCGCGCGGGCCTGCGGCGGCAATGGAGGCTTGCTCTGCTCGAGCAGCTGCTCCAGCAGGTCCTGCTCGCGCAAGGTGTCCACCAGCCGCATGGTGGCGACCCGGTGCTGCGCCTCGACGCCGCGCCAGAGGTCACGCCTGGCGTCGGCCGCGCCGGAGAGCCACTTGCGTGGCCAGCGGCTCATCCCAGCGCCCGTGCGCCGTCCAGGTAGCGCACCACGCGCACGAGGCCCTCGACGCTCTCGATGGCTTCGCGCGGCGCGGCGTTGAAGGCCTGGTTGAAGCTGGTCATCCAGCGCTGTCGATGGCTGTCGCTGTTGCCCACCAGCGCATCGAGCGAGCGGTACACGCGCACCAGCAGGGCCGCCAGTTCGGCCGGCTTGCTGCCGATGTCGAACTGCCGGTCGCCCGCCGCCATGCGCGACACGGTGGATTCGCTTACGCCGACCACGCGCGCCAGCGCGGCGTTGGTCAGCCCCAGCAGGCCAGCCGCCCGCAGGGTGGCCTTGGTGAGGACGGACGCGGCGGCGTCGGCGCGGGAAAGGGGTGCGGCAGCGTGCGGCATGGCAGGGTGGTGACGGCAAGAATACATGCTGGATCTTGCCATGGCAAGATCCGGTGCAGGGCTGGATCGCGCTCGATTCCCGACGCAAGCGTGGTGGCGGCCTTTGTGGGCAAGCCCTGCGCTGCTAGACTGGATGCGTGAACAGTAGTTTTGCTCACCCACCCGGCAGCTGGCCCTTCGTGCCGGGCGCCCCGCTCCAGCTGCCGATGGCGCCGGGCACGGTCCGCGCCGGCTTTCCATCGCCCGCCGACGATTTCAGCGCCCGCCGGCAGGACCTCAACGAGCTGCTCATCACGCACCCGACCGCCACCTTCTTCTGGCGCGTGCGCGGCACGTCCATGCAGGGCGCCGGCATCGCCGATGGCGACATCCTGGTGGTCAATCGCGCGCTCGTGCCGCGCCACGGAGACATCGTCGTGGCGGAGGTCGAGAGCGAGTTCACGGTGAAGTACCTGTTCCAGCGCCATGGCCGCGTGAAGCTGCAGGCGGCCGACCCGACGTTCCCAGACCTCGTGTTCGACCGCGAGGGCCAGCGGCTCGCGGTCGTCGGCGTGGTCACCTGCACGATCAAGCGCTTCCGCTGATCGGGGCGCGGTGGAGGCGGGCATGTTCGCGCTGGTCGACGGCAACAACTTCTACGTGAGCTGCGAGCGCGTGTTCCGTCCCAGCCTGCGCGGCCGCCCGGTGATCGTGCTGTCGAACAACGACGGATGCGCCATCGCACGCAGCAACGAGGCCAAGGCGCTGGGCATCGCGATGGCGGAGCCCTGGCACCTCATTCGCGCCAGGTTGCCCGACGCCGGTGTGCTGGCGCTGTCGGCGAACTTCACGCTGTACGGCGACATGAGCGATCGCATGATGGCCATCGCGGCCCGGTTCGGCCCCGGGCAGGAGGTCTATTCGATCGACGAGTGCTTCGTCGACGTCGACGGCATCCCCGGCGACCTGGTCGCCGCGGGTCATCGCCTGCGCGCGCGCATGGAGCAATGGATCGGCATCCCGTGCGGCATCGGCATCGGCGGCACCAAGACGCTCGCCAAGCTCGCGAACCACATCGCCAAGGAAGCGGACCGCCGGCCGGGAGAGCCGTATCCCGCCGACTTCGGGCGCGTGTGCAACCTGGCGGCGCTTCCCGCCAGCGACGTGGATGCGCTGTTCGCGGCCACCGGCGTGGGCGAGGTGTGGGGCATCGGGCGGCGCCTGTCGGCGCAGCTTGAGGCCGACGGTGTGCACACGGTGCTCGACCTGGTGCGCATGGACCCGGCGGTGGTCCGGCGACGCTGGGGCGTGGTGGTCGAGCGGACCTTGCGCGAGTTGCAGGGCCGCCCCTGCATCGCGCTGGACGATGTCCCGGCGCCGCGCCGGGAGGTCTCGTGCACGCGCGCCTTCGGCGATCCGATGGCCACCCTGCCGCCGCTCGTGGAGGCGGTGAGCGAGTACGCCAGCCGCGCCGCCTTCAAGCTGCGCGAGGACGGCAGCCACGCCGCGCAGGTGCTGACGTTCGTGCACACCAATCCGTTCCGGCGCTCGGAGAAGCAGTACTCGCGCTCGGCGACCGTGCCCCTGCGGCGGCCCACCAGCGACACGGCACCGATCGTGCAGGCCGCCTTGCGGGGACTGGAGCAGGTGTTCCGCCCGGGCTACCGCTTCCACAAGGCCGGCGTGATCCTGCTGGACCTGCAGCCTGCGACGGTACAGCAGGGCGAGCTCGCGCTGGAGGACGATGCGGCGCCCCGGCAGGGCCGGCTGGCCGCTGCCATGGACCGCATCAACGATCGCTACGGCCGTGGCACGCTGCACGCCGCCAGCACGGGGCTCGGCGGCGCGGCGCGCAGCTGGACGATGAAGCAGGGTGCGCTGACGCCGCAGTACACAACCAACTGGGAGCACCTGCCTGCGGCGCGGGCCTGACCCCGCCGCGGACGTCAGTCGAGATCGAGCGGAATCGGCAGGCCGGCGATGCGGAACCACCGCGACAGGTTGCCGAAATCCCTCTGCTGCGCCCGCGACAGTTCGGACACCATCTTCATGGCCAGGTCCCTTGTGGCAGCGCTCGCCGCGGCCTGCGTCGGGCGGCTCAGGACGACCATGAACGGCGCCAGCGCGGTCTGGTGCACGCCGACTCCTCCGCCCAGCAGCGCCGCGGCCCTGCGCAGATCGGCCAGGGTGAACGCAGCCTTCAGGGAATTGAGGAAGTCCTGCGTGAAGAGGTCGGTCTGCTGCTCACGCCGTTCGTGCGCAAAGTACGCCTGGGTCGAGTGCCGCTTGAGCCGGCCGAAGTCGCAGATGTAGATCCCGCCGCCCGGCTTGAGCACGCGTGCCACTTCGCGAAATGCCTGCTGCAGGCTGCCCTGCTCGGGCAGGTGGTGCAGCGAGAACGTGCAGGTGACGCAGTCCACCGAGGCGTCGGCAAGGCCGGCCAGCGAAGTCATGTCGCCGGACCGCAGCGCCACGTTGCGCACGCCGCTGCGCGCCACCGTGTCGCGCGCGCGGTCGATCATCGAGGCTGCGTGGTCGATGCCGAGGAAGTCAGCGTCGGGATGCAGCCGCGCGAACTGGACCAGCTGGTTGGCGGGACCGCAAGCCAGGTCGAGCACCTTGTCGCCGGGCCGGATCACGTGCGCCGTCTGCACGGCGTTGAAGAGATAGGTCGACGCCAGCACGCCGGCAGCGCTTCCGCATTCCCAGAACGCCTCGACCTGCGCGGGGTCGTCCATCGCCATGGTCGGCTCCGGCACGCGTTGCAGTTCGCGCAACGACACCCGCTCCAGCAGGAGGTGTCCCAGCATGGCGGCGACAGACATCTCGTGGCGGCCTGGCAGGAACCGAGCGCGCGGCTTACTGCGGCTTGGTGGCTTGGTACTCGGCCAGGATGCTCATCCCCTTGACCTCGATGTGGCGCTTCACCTCCGTGAACCCGGCAGCGCGCAGCCCGGCGAGGATCTGCTCGGGCGGAACGCACGCTTCGATCGTGTCCCAGTAGTAGCGCCACAGCTTGCGGGTGTTGCTGCTCTTGCCGACGACGAGGGCCAGCAGCGGCACGATGCCCTTCATGTAGATCTTGAGCAGGAACCGGCCCCATGCCGTCTCGGGGCAGGTGATCTCGAGCAGGCAGACCTTGCCGCCCGGCTTCAGGACGCGATGGAATTCATGGAACGCCACCGTCAGGTCGCTGATGTGGCGCAGCGCATACCCCATGCTCAGGAAGTCGAAGCTCGCGTCTGGCGAGGGAATCGCCTCGGCGACGCCTTCCACCAGGTTCACGCCCTGCGGCACCTTGGCATTGGCCATCATGCCGACGCTCGGATCGACGCCCGTGACGGCGGCCGGGTTGCCGCAGATCCTGGCAGCCTCGCGCGCCACCAGTCCGGTGCCGACACCGACGTCGACCACGCGCATGCCCGGGCGAAGGCCGGCGCGCTCCAGCGCCTGCCCGCGGTACCACGAGCCCGATCCCAGGCCCAGGATGTATTCCATCCGGTCGTAGTCCTCGGCGGTGCTGTCGAACATGGTGCGCACGAAGGCGGGCCGGCTCGACTCGTCGGCGTAGTAGTCGGTCAGCGGAACGTGCGGGGCGCGAACAGGCGTTGCCATCTTGGTCTCGTGGTTCATGGTGGTACTTCAGGCGATGATCTTCTTCACACAGAAGAGGGGAAGGCGCAGGATGAACTCGGTCATCAGCCGGAAGTGCATCCAGGTCAGCAGGCGGTTGTCGCGCCAGTAGTTGAAGTGGGAGATGCCGCCTTCATCCGCCCTCAGGTACTTGACGGGCGCCGGCAGGTTCACCGGGGTCACGCCGTGCCAGCACAGCCGCACCGCCGCCTCCGGGTCGAAGTCGAACCGGCGCATCCAGCGTTGCCGCTCCATCACGCGGCGCAGCGGTGCGATCGGGTACACGCGAAACCCGTAGAGGGAGTCGCCGATGCCGGCCCAGAAGGTTTCGAGGTTGGCCCACCAGTTCGAGATCTTGCGGCCCTTCACGCGCAGGGCGGGCGCACTCGCGTCGAAGACCGGGACGCCCAGCACCATCGACGTGGGCGCGGCTTGCGACGCGCCCATGAACTGCGGGATCAACGCGGCCGGGTGCTGTCCGTCGGAGTCCATGCAGAGCGCATGCGTGAAGCCCTGTTCGGCCGCCAGCGTGATGCCTGCCAGCACGGCAGCGCCCTTGCCCCGGTTTTCGGGCAGCACGCACACGCGCAAGCCGGAGTCGGAGGCGGCCAGTGCCTGCAGCTGTTCGGCCGTGCCGTCGGTGCTGCCGTCGACCACGACCCACACCGGATTCCAGTAGCGACGTGCTTCCTGCACGGTGGCCAGCACCTTGCTGCCGGGGTTGTAGCTCGGGATCAGGACCAGATGCGTGCGCGAGGGCGTCATCAGCTTGGCTTCAAACACGGATTGATCGACAGGGACAGCGCATTCTCGAAACACTCCTGCAACTGGCGCGCCGTCTCCGAGACGCTGGAGGAGGGCTGCAGGCGCGGCCCGAGCGTGGCCTTGTAGACCAGCGGAAACTGCGGCGGCCGCCAGATCTTCCAGCCCTGGCCCAGGTACGGTGAGTTGGTCTCGATCAGGATGACCTGCAGCGGTGCCTTCGACCGCTTGGCGATCAGGGCCAGCCCCGGCTTGAGCCTGTTGACCGGTTGCGTGGTCGTTCGTGTTCCCTCCGGGAACGCCAGGACGGTCTGCCCCGCGGCGGCGGCCTCGCTCGCCTGCCGGATCATCCGGTCGACCCGCCTGTTGGAGATGTAGCCGCCCAGCCAGGCGCCCACAGCCAGGAACAGGTTGAACCCGATGCTGGCCTTCATGAGGCAGGCCACGTGCCGCACCCGCGAGACCACCAGGAACACGTCGATCATGCTGGGGTGGTTGGCCGCCAGCAGCAGGCCCCGTTCCCCGTTCAGCGCGTCCAGCGCCGAGAGATCCAGCCGCATGAGGCCGCAGCGCGATGCGCCGGCAAGGAAGAGCGCCAACGTCGTGCTGATGGCAGCCTGGATCAGGGGTTGGCGCACGTGCCGGGGCAGCACGATCAGCGGCAGGCAGAGCAGGTTGCCGAGCAGCAGCATCGCCCCGAGCCACAGCAGCATCGCCGCGAACAGGATCACCTGCCGCACGCGGCGCAGGGACACGGCGTCAGTCGGCATGGCTGCGGGAATCGGGAGCGGCGGCGATCACACCATGCCGCCATTGACCGAGATCACCTGGCCCGTGATGTAGCTGGCCTGCTCGGACGCAAGGAAACTCACGAGGCTGGCGACTTCGTCCGGTCGGCCGGTGCGCTTCATCGGAACCAGCTGCTTGATCGTGTCCGCGTCGAAGGCGGAAGCACTCATGTCCGACTCGATGATGCCGGGTGCGATCGCATTCACGGTGATTCCCCGTGAGGCGACTTCGAGCGACAGGGACTTGGTGGCGGCGTGCAGCGCGCCTTTCGCGGCGGCGTAATTGACCTGGCCGCGGTTGCCCATCAAGCCCGCGATCGACGAGATCGTGATGATGCGGCCCCAGCGCGTGCGGATCATGGGCAGCGACAGCGGCTGCGTGACGTTGAAGAAGCCGTTCAGGCACACGTCGATGACCCGGTCCCACTGCGTGCGCGACATGCCCGGGAACGCCGCGTCGTCGTGGACGCCGGCGTTGTTGACGACCACCTGGATCGGCGGTCCGGCGTCCAGCAACCCGGCCAACGCGCGCGAGCATGCGTCGGCGTCCGTCACGTCGAACTGGACGGCGACGGCGCTCGCGCCTGCTTCACGCAATTCGTCGCACAGCCGCTGCGCGGCCGCAATGTTGCCGTTGGCATGGACGATGACCTGCATGCCGTCCTGCGCGAGGCGCCGGCTGATGGCAGCGCCGATCGCGCCGCTGCCGCCGGTGATCAGTGCACGTCTTGCTGTCACGATGCTTCGGTTCCGGTTGGTGCCTTGGAAGGATCGACGCTGGCCGCATCGAGGACGACGGTGGCACGGCCGCTGAGGACTTCGTCCGCGCCCGCGTGCAGCGAGAACCGGTACATGATGGTGGAGGCCGCGCCCGAGAGCCGCTGTGCGCGAACGCTGAGCGGACCCTCGAGGAGGTCGAGGCGCTGTGTGGACCAGGTGACGTCCCGTGCGCTCACCAGGTAGCCTCCGCGGCTGGATGCGTTGCCACCATCGCGCAGGGCGCCGTGGACCGCCATCGCCTGCGCCGCATACTCGATCCCCACCACGATGCCCAGGCCCGAGTCGTCGCGCAGCGGGTTGCCGGGCAGCCGGTGGCTGAGCGTCGTGCAGACGATCTCGTCGTCGGTGTGGCTCTCGACGGCATCGAGCAGGCACATCGATCCCTTGTGGGGAATCCGCGATTCGATCCACGCGCGGTTCAGCATGGCTTCACGTCCACCCTCAGGCTCAGGTCGTCCAGGTAGTCGATGACCACCGAGCCGCCGTCACCACGCGCGAGTGCGCGCATGAGCGGCAGGCTGCGCGCGGCGGGGACGCTCGTGCGCAATTGCTCCAGCTCGGGCTGCGACAGCACGGTCGGCGCGGCATCGCCGAGCGCCAGCGAGAGGCTGCACAGGGTCCTGGCCGTCTTCTCGGGTCTCAACACCATGGCGAGACCGAAGGCGTGCGGAATGGGGCGGCTGGCGTAGAGCGGCTCCGGATACGCCGTGTCATAGGCGACCAGCAGGCAAGCCGACTGCGTGCTGGTGACCTGGCACGCCGCCTCCAGCAGGCCAGCCGCGAAAGTCGCGTCGTAGGCGCACAGGCTCGTCGTCGGCGCCATGCACTTGGTCGCGATGCTCCAGTAGCCCGCCGGCATGTTGTGCACGGAATTGTGGAAACGCGTCGGCGACACCGTGCGGTCCGCCGATGCCAGCGTTTCCAGGATCAGGTGGCAGTTGTCGCAGTCGCCTCCTGTCGACGAAAAGACCGACGGCAGCGAACCGGCATCGACCTGGGCCTGCGTGACGGCTTCGAAGCCGGCGGCCATGGCGAGCTTGAGTGCGAGGCCGACACGGCGCCGCTCGGCGGGCGGGAGCGCTTCGGGCGCGGGCAGCGTGACGGGGCCGATGGCGATCGGGCCCGAGGCGCCCAGGAGCTCGCGCGCCTGGGACCAGCCCGTCAATCCGGGGCCGTACAGGCCGATGCCTTCGACGTGGACTTGCAGCGCGGTCATGCCGGCACCTTCGACAGCACCAGGCTGCAGTTGCTTCCCCCGAAGCCGAAGGAGTTGCTCAACGCATGCCGGATGGGCTTGCGGATGTTGTCCAGCACATAGTTCACCGGCAGCGCCGGGTCGACTTCCCTGGTGCCGACGCCAGCGGGGGCGAAGTCATGGCGCAGCGCCAGCGCGCAGATCACCGCATTGGCAGCGCCTGCGGCTCCCAGGGTATGGCCGATGTGGCCCTTGAGCGAGCTGCAGGGCGTGCGTGCGCCGAACACCGCGGACACCGCTTTCGCTTCGGCGGCATCGTTGCTGGGCGTGGACGTGCCGTGCAGTGCGATGTAGTCGATGGCGCCCGCGTCCAGCTGCGCCATCTGCAGCGCGGACTGCATCGCCAGCGTGGCGCCGAGCCCCTGGGGGTGGGGCGCCGACATGTGGTGCGCGTCGCTGGACTCACCGATGCCCGAGAGCACGATGCTGCCAGGGGCGGAGCGGGTGGAGCGCTCGAGCAGGCCGAACGCGGCGGCTTCGCCGATCGTGATCCCGTCGCGATCGCGGTCGAAGGGACGGCAGGGCTGGGTGGAAATCAGCTGCAGCGAATTGAAGCCATACAAGGTCGTGAGGCACAGCGAATCCACCCCACCCACCACGGCGGCGTCGATCAGGCCGAGGTCGACCATCCGCTGCGCCGACGCGAAGACCTTGCCGCTGGACGAGCATGCCGTGGACACGACGAAGGCGGGCCCGGCCACGCCGAAATACTGGCGGACGAAATCGGCGACCGAGAAGCTGTTGTGCGTGTGGCGATAGTCAAGGCCCGGCGGCAGTGCACCGGTGAGCGGATCGCGGTGCCGGTACGCCACTTCCGAGCTCAGGATGCCGGACGTGCTCGTGCCCAGGAACACGCCCACGCGCCTGGGTCCCCACTGCGTGACGCTGTCGCGCACCGCGTCCGCGAAGCCGTCCTGCTCCAGCGCGATCTGCGCGAGGCGGTTGTTGCGGCAGTCGAACGCGCGAAGGTCCGGCCGGATCTCGACGTCATCCAGGCCGGCCACTTCGCCGATGCAGGTGTCCAGGTCGACGGTTTCCCAGGCCTTGCGCGCGATGCCGCTGCGTTGGTGGCGCAGCGCATCGAGCGTGGGGGCCAGGCCGGCGCCGACGGCGCTGGTCATGGTGAACGAGCGGAGGATGAGGGGTTCCAAGGGACGCTGCTGGATCGTTGTGGGCTGGTGGGAAGGCGCAGTGACCGGCTACGGTACGCGGCACACCAACATCACATTGGCGAAGGGGGTGCCTGCGCTCATCGCGCAGGCCTCGACTGTAAAACCGCGCCGCTGCAGCGCCGCCGTCCATTCCGCGGCGGAGCGGCACCACATGCGGCTGAGGCGATGCCCCTGGACGTACGAGATGCAGCGGTCCACCCACTGGCTGATGCGAAACGGCAGGCCCGCGTGCGCGTCGCCGACGCGGGTGACGAAGACGCCACCCGGTCGCAGGGCCGAGCGGATGCGATCCAGGAGCTGCTCCTGGTCGGCCGTGGGGATGTAGTGCAGCACGTCCAGCGCGGCGACGGCATCGACGCCGCTCAGGTCCGCGGACCTCATGTCGCCGCCGGCCAGGTCCACCCGCGAGCCATACAGGGGCTGCAGTGCCGTGTTGCCGCACTCGGCTTCGCGCGCCATCAACTCGACGCCGCGGAACTTCAGTCCGCGCGGCGGCGCGAACGTGGCGGACCAGCTTCCCTGCTGCGCCAGGCGTTCGGCGGCAAGGCACCAGGCGGCGAGCAGGCCGCGTCCGCAGCCCAGGTCCATGACGGTCGCCCCGTCAGGCAGGACCTGGTGCTGCAGCAGCGCCATGAAGATGGGATCGTGCTTGAGCTTGCCGCGCGCCCACCCGAAGTTGGCCCGGCCGGTCGCCTTGTACGGAAGGCATGCGTTGGACAGCAACTGGTTCATGGCGAAGCGAAGGCTTGCGAGAGTGTGACGGGATTCAGGCCGCGCTCGCGCAGTTCGTGCAGCAGGAGTGGCAGCGTGCCAACAATGACGGGAGCTCCATCCCGCATTCGAGCCGCGTGGCCATCGTGCAGGAGGAGGATCGCACCGGGTCGCGTGCGCGCCAGCAGGCGCGCCAGAACGGTGTGGGGATCGCCGCAGCGCGTGTCGAACCCGCGTGCCGACCATGTCGCCAGCCGCAGGCCCAGGCGGTGCAGCACGGGATCGAGGAAGGGGTTCCGCAGGCCGGCGACGGCGCGGTAGAACCGCGGAGGCCGGCCGGTGATCGACGCCAGCGTTCGTTGCGCACCGTCGATTTCCGCATGCCAGCCGCGCGCGCCCATCAGGGACGCGGTGTTCGGATGCCGCTGGCCATGGTTCTCGATGTCGTGGCCGGCGGCGACGATGGCGCGGCACAGATCGGGGTGCAGGGCTGCGCGCTTGCCGACGCAGAAGAAGGTCGCCTTGGCCCCGTGTCGGGCCAGGATGTCGAGCACCTGCGGCGTCACCGCCGGATCCGGCCCGTCGTCGATGGTGATGGCGATCTCGCGTCGCGCGCATGCGGCCGGCGGCAGTTTCACCACGTTGGGGCCGAGCAGCGTGCTGCGCGGCCAGAGGCCCGCCGCCGTCATGGCGAGATGGTCGACGACGAGCACCAGGAGCAGCACGGGCCACCACCGCCACGCCACGACCAGCAGCACGAGCACGGCAACGTGGCATGCCGCGCTGAGGAGCATGAAGGGGGAGGGGCGCCAGCGTGTCGTCGTCATCGCTCAGTGCATCGCCGAGAAGAGCAGCGCGAGGAACGTGCCGGCGGACACGGTGCCCCCGATGGCCGACAGGATGGGCACGCTGGACAGCCCGAGCAGGCCGAAGCTGCCGACGGTGGCCAGGTTGGCCAGCACCAGCGAGGTCTGCATCCGGCGGCGCTCGTCGTCCGAGGTGCCGGGCATGCCAGTGTCGAAGAAGAGCACGTAGTTCGAGCCCACGGCCACCACGAGCAGCAGGCCCACGATGTGGAGGATCGTGAGCTGGTGGTGCGTCAGCAGCAGTCCGGCCGTCACGCAGGCGACGGCTGCCAGCAGCGGCAGGATCACGAGGGCCGTGCGCCGCACGGAGCGCAGGCTTGCCAGCAGGAGGGCGAAGATGGCCAGCGCGCCGAATCCGGACATCAACACCGCATCGCCCAGGTACCGGTCGAAGATGTCGGTGGTCTCCTGCAGGATGTCGATGACGGTGATCTGCGGCATGCCCGGCCCTGCCAGCGCGGCACTGACCGTTTGCAGGTTCATCGTGTCCGGGTTCGATCCCTGTCCCGAAGCGCGCAAGGGCATGAGCACGAGGATGTCGTGCGGGCGGTGCACCAGCAGGGAATCCACCAGCATCGCCATGGAAGTGCCATCCAGGTCGGCGCGGGCCAGCGGTGCGCGTTGCCTGGCTGCCGACACGTCGGTGATGAAGCCGCCCAGCTTGCCTTCGCTGATCGGCATGCCGCGCAGGGCCTCGGCCAGGTTCTTCCGCAACTCGGGTTCCGGCGGCAGGGCCGCTTGCCGGCGGCGCTGCGTTTCGACGCTGGGCAGCACCGACGCCGGCGAATTGAAGCCGCCCAGCTCGCCGGCAGCGACCAGTCGCCGCAACACCTGGCCGGCCGCTTCGGCGCCGCGCAACGCCGATTGCTCGTCGGGCGCCGTGAAGCTGGCGATGTAGCGCATGTCCAGCGCGCCGAGGTCGCCCCGCAGCGAGGCGTCCAGCTTCTGCTCCTGGCTCGTCACCGGGCTGAGCGCGGACAGTTGCCGGTTCCAGATCGTGTCGTGGCGCCAGGCCACCACGGCCGTCGCGGCGACGAGCAGCAGCAGCACCAGCCATGCGTGGCCGGCAAGCCGGCGGAACACGTGGTCCAGCCCGCGACCAACGCCGGAGAGGTCCCGCAGCGCAACTTGCGAGGGCATCAGCAGGGGCAGCACGAAACGGGTGGCCAGCGCCGCGGCGACCAGGCCGCTGATCGAATACAGGCCCAGCTGCGACAGGCCGGGGAACCCGGAGAACAGGAGCGCGGCGAAGCCGGCCACCGACGTCATGACGCCGAGCCGGATCGTGCGCCAGAACCCGCTCTGCCCTCGTCCCCCGCCGTGCTGGATGAAGGTGTAGATCGAATAGTCGACGGCTTCCCCGATCAGGGTGGTGCCGAAACCGAGCGTCAGGCCGTGGACGTGCCCGAACGCCAGGCTCACCGCCGTGATGCCGACCGGCGCGCCCGTGAGCACCGGCAGCAGGCCGAGCAGGAGCAAGCGCACCGAGCGATACACCGGCAGCAGCAGGGCGACGACCAGGACCATGCCCCCGAGGCCCAGCAGCGTGACCTCGTGCTCCACGCGGGCGCGGGACGACACCGAGAACACCCCGGCGCCACTCATCACGAGACGCGTGGCGGAAGGACGATCCGGGAGGCGGTCGAACGCCTGGCGGATGTGGTCCATCGCGGCGCTTTGCGCATCGAGGTCGGAGCCGTCGGCGCGCGTCTGGACCAGCAGGATCGCGCGCGTGCCATCGCGCGAGCTCCACGCGCCTTCCTGCGAACGCGGCTCCGAGTCGCCGGAGAACTGCTCCAGGATGGCGAGCGTCTCGGCAGTGGGGTCCCGGGGGAGCAGGTGCTTGAGGGCCATGCCCGTGTTGCCGGACAGGGAGCCCAAGGTGTCGCCGATCGCCTGGCGCAGGCCTTGCGCGGTGAAGCGGTCGGGCACCACCGCGGGGCTGAGCAGGTAGCGGTTGCCGAAGACGTAGGCCTGGTCACGGTCCCGTGTCGCGGCGTCGCCGTTCTGCACGCCCAGGAAGGCCGGGTCCTTGCGCAGGGTCTGCCCCAGTTGCTGCGACAGGCGGGCGCGCTGCGCCGCGTCGCCGCCCTCGATGCCGACCATGATCAGGCGCGTGATGAAACCGTCGCGCAGCTGGTCGACGAGCAGCTGCTGGCGCGCCGTCGGCATCTTGGGCATGAACGCCGACAGGTCGGCGACGAAGGTGGTGTGCACGATCACGCGCGCGCACAGCAGCAACGCCACCAGCCAGGCGAGCAGCACCCAGGCCTTGGCGTGTTTCATCGAGCCGGGACCTGGGTGATCCGCATCTCGGAGCGGTCGCCATCCGCCTGCTCGAACACGATCAGGTTGACGGCCGATTGGTTGCCTTCGAAGCGGATGCGGCTGACGATCCTGAGCATCTCGGGCTGCACGGGCACCAGTTGCAGGGTCCAGCGCTCGGCGGGCCCGCTCAGTTGCAGCGAGTAGTACCTCTCCAGCGCGCCGAGGTCGCCGGCCAGCGTGCCGCGGATGCTCTCGACGAAGGGCGCCGCTTCGGGGTGGGACAGCAGGTTGATGTTGACCTTCTTGCCGTTGGCGTCGATCGAGAGCCGGTCGCCCTCGAGCACGAGCGACTCGGGCTTGGGCGACAGCGTGCGCTTCTCGAGCCGGTCCGGCGCGGTGAACGACAGCTCGCCGGACGAGACCACGGGCTTGTCGAGCAGCGAGATGTACTTGCGCTCGACGAACGTCGCCTTGCCGGACTTCTGCAGCGCCAGCAGCCGCATCAGGTCAGGCAGCTGCAGGTCTTGTGCGCCTGCCGCGCAGACCATCGTGACCAGCGCGGAGGCAGCGGCGAACAGGCGCAGCAAGGAACGTCTATGGTTGCGCACGGCGCTCGGGTCCCCAGAAATCGAAGAAATTGAACCAGTTGTACGGTGCGCTGCGGCACTGGCGCTCCAGCGCGTCGACGTAGCGAACCAGCATCTCGCGCACGACCTCGTCGCGGGGCAGCGCAGCGTCGCGCGCCGGGTCGTGGATCAACTCGAAGTGCACGTCGTAGCGGTTGGACCCGCGATAGAGCCCGACCATGAAGTACACCGGCCGCTTCATCAGGGCCGCCAGCCGGAACGGGCCCGTCGAGAACTGCGCCGGCGCGCCAAGGAACGGCAGCGTGATCGACTGGTCGGCCCGCACGGCGCGATCCGCCAGGATGCCGACGAGGGCCCGCTCCTTCAACGCCTGGTTGACCCTGAGCATCGAGTCGACGTGCCCCAGCGGGATGATGTCCTGCACGGCCTTCGGGCTGATCGCCGCCAGCGTCTGGTTGATGCGGCGCGCGTTTTCCGGATACATCGCGACGCTCACCTTCAGCCGCGGGTCGGTGGATGCCAGCGAGCGCAGCACCTCGAAGCTGCCGACGTGCGCGCCGAGCAGGAGGGCGCCCTGCTGTTCGACGCACTTGAGCATCGCGGCCAGTTCGTCCTCGCTGGTGCGCAGGTCGAACAGGTCGTGGCGATCGTTCAGGAGGTAGATGCGGTCATGGATCGTGCTGGCGAACGACAGCACGTGCCGATAGAGGTCCAGCCAGGTCGCGCGGCGGCCCAGGCAGCGCTGGAGATAGTCGCGCGAGGCCTTGCGGGCCGCGGAGGCCGCAACGACGAAGTAAAGCGCGATGCCATGGAGCACGACGCGCGAAGGGTTGCGGCCGGCCCACACCGACAGCGCGCTCATCACGCGCAGCCAGAACAGGTTGCCGCGCTCCTTGCGCTGCATCCATTGCGGCGAGGACGTCGAGGCGCTCACGGCGAACCATCCTGTGCAAGGACGAACGTGCCGGTCGCGACCTGCCGCGTGTCGCTGCGGATCTCGAAGCGCACGCCGGCCGGGCCCGCGTTGAATTCGACGTCCAGAGGCTGGCCGGGCAGTACCGGACTGAGGAACTTCACTGCCGCGAGGCCGCGCACGGTGGCGGACAGTTCGGCCTCGATGGCTCGCTGCGCGTGCTGCAGCAGGAGCACGCCGGGTGCGAGCGGGCGACCCGGGAAGTGGCCCGGAAACGCCGGATGGTCGGCGGCGATGTGGAGTGCAACCTGCGGCATGTCAGGCGACGCCATGTTGCTCGCGCAGCTGCCGCAGCGTCGAGGCCGTGATCTTGCCGTTGGAGTCGCGCGGCAGTTCGGGCACGAAGACGAGGGGCCGCGGCAGGAAGACGGGGTCGACGTGGGTGCGCAGCGCGTTGAGGATGGACGCGGCGTCCAGGTCGGGTGCGACGACGAAGGCGGCCAGCCGTGCCGCCGCGTCTCCGGTCGTCGGCCCGGGCACGCAGAACACGCCATCCTTCACCCCGGGCACCTGCGTGAGCAGGTGGTTCAGGAGGCTCAGCGTGCTTTTCTTGCCCGCGATGTTGACCAGGTTCGCCCCCCGGTCGATGAGCCGGAAATGCGTGGCGCTGACAAGCTCGAGGACGTCATTGAGCGCCTGCGGCCGGTCCAGCAATGGCCCGCTGGCGATCGTCGTCCCGTCGACCTGGGCCAGCTGCATGCCATCCATCAGCCACCAGCGGGTGTCTTCGGTCGGGCGGCGCGTGGCTACCTGCCCGGTCTCGGTGGCGCCGTAGATCTCGAAGACCGGTGCCTGCAGCCGTGCCTGCGCCTGGCTCGCCAGCTCCAGCGACAGCGGTGCCGTGGCAGACAGCACCGCGGCCACTTTCGGGAGGGCGATGCCCGCCTCGAGCAGGTTGCGCAGGTGGAAGGGCGTGGTGACGAGCAGGCGCGGTTCGGGCAATTCCGCCAGCGCCGAAGCCACGTCTGCCGGGAAGTACGGCACCTTCGAACTCATCTGGCCACCGCCCAGCAAGGGCAGCAGCACCGTGGATTCGAAGCCGTACATGTGCCGGAAGCTCGACGTGCCCAGGACTGCGCAAGGACCTCCCGTCACTTCCCAGACCCGCCGCGCCGCGGCAGCGACGCTGTGCTGCAGGCAGCCGAAGAACTTGTCGTAGGACTGGGGCACGCCGGTCGATCCCGACGTGAAGACGCGCGCCACCAGGCGGTCCTGCGGAATCAGCGGCATGGCCACGTCGGGCGATGCACCTGCGAACCTCTCGCCCTGCCCCACGCGGAGATAGGGCACCCGAGGCACGATCGACTCGGCGGCATCGCCGATGGCAAGCAGGCCGTCGGTATCCGCGCAGACCGCGGCCAGGTGCTCCGGCGCCGCCGAATTGGGCAGCAGGCTCACGATGCCGCGCTGGATGCAGGCGAAGATCGCCACCGCGAACCAGTACCGATCCGCGCAGATGTTGACGGCCCGCTCGACGTGGGGCAGCCGCCGGGCAAGTTGCGCAACTTCCCACAGGAATTCCTCGCAGCTGACCGGGCGCCCGTCGTGACGGGCCACCACGGCGCCAGCTTTGGCCAGCGGAAACAAGGGCAGTGTCTTCATGTGAACAGAAGATCGGGGCGGTGCCGGAAGGGGAGGGGCCTGGCGGGCATCGGACGATGCATCAACCGCGTCGATATGCCTGGTACGCCTGGATCGTCTCGGACAGGTTCAGGTGCGGTCGGCTCGGCAGGGCCACGAGGCGCACTCCGTATTCGACGACGAACATGGCGCCGACGAGGACAGGGGACACCACGTTCGCGAAGAAGGACCACCACACCACCGGTCCCCAGCAAAAGAGGATGACGGACACGGCGCCGGAGAGTGCGAAGAAGATGGTCCAGGCGAGGGTCACCTTCCAGGTGTAGAGAAGGTACTGCGCGTCCAGGCGGCCCGGCATGACGAAGGCTGCGATCCGCGAGCAGAACGCCTGCTCCGGGCCGGCCCACAAGGTCGAGCCGAAGGTCAGGCCAAGCGCGCCCATGGCGCCCATGTGCTGGATGAAATAGACGAAAGCCACGTGGTCCTGCAGCCGCTGCAGGTTCAGCAGGAGCAGCACCAGGGCAACGGCGCAGGCCGAGAGCGCCGCGTACCGGGCGCGCGACGCCCATCCGGCCGCGACCGCCAGGGCGGCCATCGGCAGCATGCCGGCGAGCACCAGCAGCAGCGGCGGGCGTTCCATGGCCGATGCCGCGAACGCCACACCCAGGTACGCGGCGCCCCCGAGCGCAAACGCGGAGACGCGGATGAGCTTTCGCGTCCGGGTCATGTCGCGCGGTTCTTGACGATGTAGGCGGCCAGGCTGCGCAGCGAGCTGAAGATCTCGAAGTTGTCGGCGCTGTCGGCCTTGATCTGCAGGCCGTACTTCTTCGAGATGACCAGGGCGATCTCGAGGATGTCGATCGAATCGAGCCCCAGGCCGTCGCCGTACAGGGGAGCTTCGGGCTGGATGTCGGTCGCCTGCACGTCCAGGTTGAGGCTGCTCACGATCATTTCGGCCAGTTCGGCCTCAAGGCCGAGATCGTGCTCCGATGTGCTCGGGGCGGTAGCGGGTGTTTTCATTCAGGAAGCTTGTTGGGATTGCATGTCCAGGCTGTCGCGCGGCACGTTCACCACGAAGATCTCGATGGTGGCGACCTCGTCGCCGCGGACGGTGACCTTCCCGGTCACCGTGGCAGCGGTCTGCGACATCTGGCGCGACGTGGCATCGATCACCACCGCCTCGCCGGCGAGCACCGGGCGCTTGAAGCTGCACTTGCGCACGCCGACCAGCACGCCGACATAGCCGGGTCCCATGCTACGGGCGTACGCGTCACCGACCAGCATGCCTGCGCCGGCCACCTGCGCGACGGCCTCGATCAGGAAGACGCCTGGAACGATCGGCATGCCTGGGAAGTGGCCCTGCAGGATCGGCAGATTTTCCGGCCAGTGCGCATGGCCCTGGTACCGATCATGCTGCAGCACGGTCAGCGAGCTGACGAATTGGATGTCGCCGCGGTGCGGCAGAACCTCGTGGATCTCCTCGCGGTCCAGCTCGATCGGATAACTCAGCTCTGTCATGAAGATGCAGGCACGTGATGTGGCGACCGGCCCGATCTATGTCGGGAGCGACCAGCCGGCCGTGGGAAGCGGGCGCGGCTTGAGCGCCAGGGCCATGACGGTGCCGAAGATCGTGCCGACCAGCACGTCGATGGCCACGTGCTGCTTCGTCGCCATCGTGGAATAGACGATGGCCACGCACCACGCTGCACTGAACCACCGCGCGCGCCGGTCGACCCGCAGGCTGGGCACCATCCAGTGCAGCCAGAAAGCCGCGAAGACGGCCGTCGCGACGTGCAGGGACGGGCACGCGTTACCCGCTGCGTCGACGCCCTTCAGGAAGGCCATGCCGGGATAGCGATCCCAGTCGATGTGGGCCGGAGGCACCGCGTTGGGCCAGAGATAGAAGACGGCCAGGCCTGCGAGGCACAGCGCCCCGATCCGCAGGCCGTAATCGATCACCTGTGCGCGCGTGAGCATCAGCGCGGGCGGCAGGCTGATGTAGACCCACAACGACAGGTAGACCGGCAGTGCCAGCGGCTCGAACGGAATGCGGTGGTCGAGCCAGGTCAGGGGCACGGTCGTGACCGATCCGGCCGGGCTCTTGAGCAGGTACAGATAGGCCGCGAAGAAGCACGAGGTGAACGCGGTCGTCCCGAAGCACTTGAACCAGAAGTGACGCCGGATCCTCGACAGGAACACGGTTGCGACACCCTCGACTGCGTCCCGCGCGCCTGGGCAGGGTCGAGTGCGGTCATCGACGGGACAGCTTGCGGTTCCATCAGATCCAGCGACGCGCGATCAGCGACGCATTGCTGCCGCCGAATGCAAACGAGTTGGACATCACGGCGTCGATGTGGCAACCGTGGCGTGCGTGCAGCGGGACGTAGTCCAGGTCGCAGCGCGGGTCGGGCTTCTCCAGGTGCGCGGTCGGGGGATGGAACCGCTTTCCATGGCCATGATGCTGAGCGCAAATTCCACCGCGCCACCGGCCCCGATCAGGTGGCCATGGACCGCCTTCGTGGAGCTGACGGCGAGCCGGTCCGCGGAGGACCCGAACACCTCGCGGATCGACGCTGTCTCGGTCACGTCGCCTGCATCGGTGGCGGTGCCGTGCGCATTCAGGTACTGGATCTCCGATGCAGGCAGCCTTGCTTCCGAGATCGCCTGGCGCATCGCGGCCGCCTGGCCCTCGACGCTGGGCGCCGTCAGGTGCTTGGCGTCGCTGCTGCAGCCGTAGCCGGCCAGCTCGGCGCGCGGTGTCCCCCCGCGTCGCTGCGCATGCGCCTCGCTCTCCAGCACCAGCGAGGCACCGCCTTCGCCGAGGACGAAGCCGGTGCGGTCGGCCGAGAACGGCTTGCAGCTGGCCGAAGCGCGCGCGCGGTCGGGCTTCGCCATCACCCGCAGGGCGTTCCAGGCAAGCATCGATCCGGCCGTCAGCATGGCTTCGGTGCCGATCACCACGGCCGCGTCGAGATAACCATGCTTGATCGCGCGATACGCCTCGCCAGCCGCAACGGCGGACGACGAGCAGGCCACGGTGTACGTGTGGCCCATGCCGCGGAAGCCGTAGCGCATGGACACCGCCGCCATCGACGCGTTGGCCATCATGCGCGGCACGGAGAGCGGATGGACGACCGTCGCGCCCTTGCGGGCCTGCGCGTCGCCCTGCATGGCCGCGAAGTAGCGCGCGTACATGGCGTCGAGCGTGTGCGCTCCACCGAAGCCGATGCCGACGAACACGCCGATGCGATCTGCGTCGACCGCCGTCTCGCAGATCCCGGCATCGCTGACCGCCTCGTGCGCGGCGACGACGGAAAACTGCGTGGCCCGGTCGAGCCCGAGGAATTGCCGGTCCAGCAGGGTCTCGGGTCCGGCGGCGGCAGGCGCGGCCAGGAGGTCCGGGAGACCCGCGCAAAGATGTTCAGGTGCGGGACCGATCGCGCTTCGACCCTCGACCGCGGCGGCGAAACTCGAGCGGGCATCTGCTCCGAGCGGACAGATCATGCCCAGCCCGGTGATCGCCACCCGTGTCATTTGGCTGGCGCGACCGAGCTGACCGAGGGAACCTCCGCAAGCTGCCCGTTCGAGTGCTCACGCACGGACTCCTCGATCGCGGCCACCATCTCGGCGAACGTCATCGTCTGGAATCGCATCGGGTCGGGAATCTGGAAGCCGAAGCGGTCCTCGACCTCGAACAGCATCTCGACGAGCCCCAGGGAGTCCAGGCCGAGGTCGGCGACCATCAGGTCCGGGTTCTCGAACTTGGCCGCGTCGACGCCTGCGTTCTTGGTCAGGTACTCAATAATGACTGTGTTTAGCATGAGTTGCATCCAAAAGTATGCGATTCATCTTGCGCCCCGGTCGCTGCTCACGTCCGGGGGGCGCGCTGGGACAGGCGATTCGGCGTCTCAGGTCATCCACCCGTGCACGGTCAGCCATGCGGCTGACCACCGGATGAACCCCCTGATCGGCGGTGACGCCGACGCGCCAAGGGCAGATTGACACTCTATTTTGAGCTCATCAGCGCCCGGGATTGGTGCAATTGGCCCATTGGCCGGAGGAACATCACAGACTGTTGTTTCTTAACGCCGCCTTCGGGAACCGTGGGCGGGTCGGCAGTCTTCATGGCCCAACGCCCACTGATGTCTCCAATGAAAAGAATGCGCCTGCCCTGGTGGTCATCACTCCTGCTCTGCGTCGGCATCCTCTCCGGATGCGTCCAGTTCGGAGATCCATCCAAGCCGATACCCACATCCCTCGCCCATGCCCCCACGAAGCCGCGGCGGCTGGTGGTGGTGCTGCCCGGCCGTGCCGACGACGTGGGCGACCTGCAGAAGAGCGGTATCGCGCAAGCCGTGCAGTCGGCCTGGCCCGACGCGGATGTCGTGCTCACCGGACTGGGACTTGGCTATTACCTGCAAGGCCGGGCGGAGCAGCGCCTCCACGACGAGGTCATCATGCCCGCGCGCGGGCGCGGCTACGCCCAGGTCTGGCTGGTGGGCGCATCGCTTGGCGGCATGGGCGCAGTGCTGTACGACCGCGCCTATCCGAACGACGTCGACGGGATGGTGCTGCTCGCCCCCTACCTGGGCGACAAGAAGACCCAGGACGAGGTCGCGGCGGCCGGCAGCCTCTCGGCCTGGCAGCCGCCGCCGCCCGCGAAGATCATCACCCCTGACAACTTCCAGCAGGAAGTGTGGCGGCATCTGCATGGCTGGTCGCGGCAGCCAGCAGCCACTCGCAACGTATGGCTGGCGTATGGCAAGGACGACGAGTTCAGTGCGGCCATGCCCCTGCTGGCGCCCATCCTCCCGTCCGGTCACGTGCTCCTGCGCGACGGCGGCCACGATTGGGACGTGTGGTCGCCAGTCGCCGGCGAGATCCTCGCCCGGATCGGCAGGCAGCCCGGCTGATCTCGCGCCCCGGTCTTGACAGGCCGGTGCGAAAAAACCGGCGACCGGCGGATTTCCGGCGCGACTTCCTGCAAAATAGCACGACCGTTCGTTTTATTCCTGGGGCGTGCCGATGACCGTGACCGACTTGCCGCTGAAGCCGCCGCGTGGGCCGCGGGATGGGCGCGCCTTGCAGAAAGGGCAGCAGACCAAGGCTGCCATCGTCGATGCCGCCCTCGGGCTGGCCACGCAGATCGGGGTCGAAGGCCTGTCGATCGGCGCCCTGGCCGAAGTCACGGGCATGAGCAAGTCGGGCGTCTTCGCGCACTTCGGCTCGCGCGAGGAACTGCAGATCTCCGTGATCCGCGAATACCACGCCCGCTTCGAGGACGAGGTGTTCTATCCGGCCATGTCGGCGCCGCGCGGCCTGCCCCGCCTGCAGTCGATGTTCGCCAACTGGATGAAGCGCACCTCGGTCGAACTCGACTCGGGCTGCATCTACATCAGCGGCGCCGTCGAATTCGACGACCGGCCCGGCCCCGTGCGTGACGCGCTGGCCAGTTCGGTCGCGACCTGGCACGAGGCCATGAAGCGGGCCATCGTGCTGGCGCGCGAAGAAGGCCACCTGCGCGCCGACGTGGACGAGGAGCAGATGCTGTTCGAGATCCACGGCCTGATCCTCGCGCTGCACTACGAGGCACGCTTCCTCAAGAGCCCCGGCGCCATCGCCCGCGCGAGCGCCGGCTTCGAGAACATCCTGCGCCGCTACGGCACGCAGGCCGCCGCCGAGCCCGCCCAGCGGCGAGGCAAACAGACCCGCATCAAATCCGTCAAGGAGTAAGCCGCCCATGCCCAGCTACACCCCGCCCCTGCGCGACATGCAGTTCGTGATGCACGAGGTGCTGAAGATCACCGAGGACTACAAGGCGATGCCCAGGCACGCCGACGTGGACGTGGACACCATCAACGCCATCCTCGAGGAGGGCGGCAAGTTCGCCGCCGAGGTGACCTTCCCGCTGAACATCACGGGGGACGAGGAAGGCTGCACGCTGGACAAGGCGACGCACGAGGTGAAGACGCCCAGGGGCTTCAAGGAGGCCTATGCGAAATACATCGAAGGCGGCTGGCCGGCACTGTCCTGCGACCCCGAGTACGGTGGCCAGGGCCTGCCCATCGTGGTGAACCAGGCGTTCTACGAGATGCTGAACAGCGCCAACCAGGCCTGGACCATGTACCCCGGCCTGTCGCACGGCGCCTACGAGGCGCTGCACACGCACGGCACCGACGCGCAGAAGAAGCTGTACCTGCCGAAGCTGGTAAGCGGCGAGTGGACCGCCACCATGTGCCTGACCGAGCCGCACTGCGGCACCGACCTGGGCCTGCTGCGCACCAAGGCCGAACCGCAGGCCGACGGCACCTACAGGCTCACGGGCAACAAGATCTTCATCTCCGCCGGCGAACACGACTTCGTGCCGAACATCGTGCACCTGGTGCTGGCCCGTCTGCCCGACGCGCCCAAGGGCAGCAAGGGCATCAGCCTGTTCGTGGTGCCCAAGTTCAACGTCAACGCCGATGGCTCGATCGGCTCGCGCAACGGCATCTTCTGCGGCGGCCTGGAGCACAAGATGGGCATCCACGGCAACGCCACCGCGCAGATGGTGCTGGAAGGCGCCGTCGGCACGCTGGTGGGCGAGCCGAACAGGGGCCTGCAGGCGATGTTCGTGATGATGAATGCGGCCCGCATCGGCGTCGGCATGCAGTCGCTGGGCCTCACCGAGGTGGCCTTCCAGAACGCGCTGGCCTACGCGAAGGACCGCCTGCAGATGCGATCCCTCAGTGGGACCAAGGCCAAGGACAAGCCGGCCGACCCGATCATCGTGCACCCCGACGTGCGCAAGATGCTCCTGACCGCCAAGGCCTATGCCGAAGGCGGCCGCGCGCTCACCATGTTCTGCTCGCTGCTGATCGACCGCGAACTGAACCACCCCGATGCCAAGGTGCGCAAGGACGCCGAGGAACTGGTCGCGCTGCTCACGCCCATCGTCAAGGCCTTCATCACCGACAACGGGCACATCGCCACGAATGCCTGCATGCAGGTGTTCGGCGGCCACGGCTTCATCAAGGAATGGGGCATGGAGCAGTTCGTGCGGGACAACCGCATCAACATGATCTACGAGGGCACGAACACGGTGCAGTCGCTCGACCTGCTGGGCCGCAAGGTGCTGGGCAACCAGGGCGCCACGCTGAAGAAGTTCGGCAAGCTGGTGGCGCAGCTGGTGGAAGAGGAGGGCGTGAACGAGCAGATGGCCGAGTTCATCAACCCGATCGCGATGCTCGGCGACCAGATGACCAAGTTCACCACCGAGATCGGCTTCAAGGCATTCCAGAACCCCGACGAAGTGGGAGCGGCGGCGGTCGACTACCTGCGCGTCGCGGGCCACCTGGTGTTCGGCTACTTCTGGGCCCGCATGGCGCAGGTCGCGCTGCGCCAGATCGCGGCCGGCAACACGGACCCGTTCTACAAGGCCAAGCTGCAGACGGCGCGCTTCTACTTCGCCAAGCTGTTCCCCGAAACCGCGATGCTGATGCGCACCGCGCGTGCCGGAGCGAAGGTGCTGCTGGACACGAACGAGGCGCTCGCGTGAGGCTGGTGGCGGCAGCCGCCGCGCTGTTCTGCGGCGCGGCCTTCGCGCAGTCCACGCCCGTGGGCCTCTGGCGCACCAAGGACGAGAAGACCGGAGAGCCGAAGGCCGAGGTCCGCATCAGCGAATCGGCCGGCGTGCTCACCGGCCGCATCGTGCGCCGGCTGCGCAGCGATGCGAAGCCGCAGGATCGTTGCGACGAGTGCCCCGGCGAGCGCAAGGGCCAGCCCTACGACGGGCTGGAGATCATCCGCCAGGCCCGCAAGGCCGAAGGCAAGGACGTCTGGGAGGGCGGCCGCATCCTCGATCCGGAGAGCGGCGGCGACTACGCGCTGCGCCTGACGCCGGTCGACGGCGGCCAGCGGCTCGAGGTGCGCGGCTCCATCGGGCCGTTCGGCCGCACCCAGACCTGGGTGCGGGTGCAGTGATGACGACGAGGAACGAGATGTACAGAGACCAAGACCAACGCGCAGCCGCCTCCGCGGGTGCGGAGGCACAGGCCGCGACAGGCCGGTTCCTGGTGAGGAAGGTGGCCGTGCTCGGCGCCGGCGTGATGGGCGCGCAAATCGCCGCCCACCTGGTGAACGTGAAGGTGCCGGTGGTGCTGTTCGACCTGCCTGCGAAGGAAGGGCCGAAGAACGGCATCGTCACCAAGGCCGTCGAGGGACTGAAGAAGCTCAAGCCGTCGCCGCTGGGCATCCCCGAAGACGCCGCGCTGATCCAGCAGGCCAACTACGAGGAGCACCTGGAACTGCTGCGCGAGTGCGACCTGGTGATCGAGGCGATCGCCGAGCGCATGGACTGGAAGCTGGACCTCTATCGCAAGATCGCGCCGTTCGTGGCGCCGCATGCGATCGTCGCCTCCAACACCTCGGGCCTGTCGATCACGAAGCTGTCCGAGGCGCTGACCGACGCGATCAAGCCCCGCTTCTGCGGCATCCACTTCTTCAACCCACCGCGGTACATGTACCTCGTGGAGCTGATCGCCACGCCCAGCACGCAGCCGCAGATCCTCGACCAGCTGGAGACCTTCGTCACGACGAGCCTGGGCAAGGGCGTGGTGCGGGCCAAGGACACGCCCAACTTCATCGCCAACCGGGTCGGCATCGCCGGCATGCTGGCGACGATGCGTGAGGTGGAGAAGTTCGGCCTCACGTTCGACGTGGTGGACGACCTCACCGGCAAGAAGCTGGGTCGCGCGTCCAGCGGCACGTTCCGCACGGCGGACGTCGTCGGGCTGGACACGATGGCGCACGTCATCAAGACGCTGCAGGACACGCTGAGCGCGGACACTGATCCGTTCTACGCCAGCTTCGGCACGCCCGAGGTGCTGAAGAAGCTGCTCGAGCTGGGCAACCTGGGACAGAAGACCAAGGCCGGCTTCTACAAGAAGGTCGGCCGCGACGTGCTGCGCTTCGAGCTGGAGAGCGAGTCGTACGTGCCGGGCGGCCAGAAGGCCGACGAGGTGTACGGCCGCATGCTGAAGAAATCCGCCGCAGAGCGGCTCAAGCTGCTGCGCAACAGCACGGGGCCGCAGGGGCAGTTCCTCTGGGCCATCCTGCGCAACAGCTTCCACTACGCCGCCGTGCACCTGGCTTCCATCGCCGAGACGGCGCGCGACGTGGACTTCGCGATGCGCTGGGGCTTCGGCATGAAGCAGGGCCCGTTCGAGTTGTGGCAGGAAGCCGGCTGGTTGCAGGTCGCGCAGTGGATCCAGGAGGACATCGATGCGGGCAAGGCGCTGTCGAAGGCGCCGTTGCCCGAGTGGGTGTTCAAGGGCCCGGTGGCCGAAGCGGGCGGCGTGCACACGCCGCAAGGTTCGTGGAATCCGACGGCGGGCCGCTTCGAGCCGCGCCGCGTGCTGCCGGTGCACAAGCGCCAGCATTTCCCCGAGGCGGTGCTGGGCAGCGACGCGCAGGACTGGCGCACCGCCGGCCGCACCGTGCACGAGGACGACACGCTGCGCCTGTGGACGCTGGATGGCGAGGTGCTGCTGGCCAGCATCAAGACCAAGATGCATGCGATCAGCCCCGAGCTGTGCGAGAGCCTGCAGCTCGCGGTCGACACCGCGGAGAAGGACTTCCAGGGCCTGGTGATCTGGTCCGGCGACGAGATGTTCTCGGTCGGCGCCGACCTGCAGGTGATGCTGCCGGCGTTCATGGCCGTGGGCGTGAGTGCCATCGAGGATGCCGAGGGCTTCATGCAGCAGACCATGCTGAAGCTGCGCTACGCGGGCGTGCCGGTCGTCTCCGCAGTCCGCGGCATGGCCCTGGGCGGCGGCTGCGAGCTGGCGGTGTACTCGCACCGGCGCGTCGCGGCCATGGAGAGCTACATCGGGCTGGTCGAAGTCGGTGTGGGCCTCGTGCCGGGCGCCGGCGGCCTGACGTACATCGCCCGCCGCGCCGCCGAAGTCCAGGCGCAGAGCACGCACAAGGACCTGCTGCCGTTCCTCACCGAAGATTTCACCGCGGCGGCGATGGCGAAGGTGGGCACCAGCGCGATCGAGTCGCGCAAGCTGGGCTACCTGCTCGACAGCGACGTCGTCGTGCCGAACAAGGACGAGCTGCTGTACGTCGCGGTCGCCGAAGCGAAGGCGATGGCGAATGCCGGCTGGCGTGCGCCGCTGAAGCGGCTGTTCCCCGTGGCCGGGCGCAGCGGAAAGGCGACCATCCAGGGGCAACTGGTGAACATGCGCGACGGCGGCTTCATCAGCCAGCACGACTTCCGCATTGCCTCGCTGATCGCCCACGTGGTGACCGGCGGCGACGTGGACGCCGGCACGCTGGTGAGCGAGGAATACCTGATGACCCTGGAGCGCCAGGCGTTCTGCGAACTCGTGCAGCACCCGAAGACGCAGGAACGGATCCTGGGGATGCTGTCGACGGGCAAGCCGGTGCGCAATTGAGCGGAGACAAGGACATGAGCAAACAACTGCAAGACGCCTACATCGTCGCCGCCACCCGCACGCCCATCGGGCGGTCGCATCGCGGCTTCTTCCGCAACATGCGGCCCGACGACCTGCTGGCCACGGCCTTGCGCGCGGCGCTTGCGCAGGTGCCGTCCCTCGACCCGAAGGCCATCGAGGACATCGTCTGCGGCTGCGCGATTCCCGAGGCGCAGCAGGGCCTGAACGTCGCGCGCATCGGCGCGGTGCTCGCCGGCTTGCCCAAGAGCGTGGGCGGCATCACGGTCAACCGCTTCTGCGCGTCGGGCCTGTCCGCCGTGCAGATGGCGGCCGACCGCATCCGCGTGGGCGAGGCCGACGTGATGATCGCCGCCGGCACCGAGAGCATGAGCATGGTGCCGATGATGGGCAACTCGCCGTCGCTGTCCCCCACCATCTTCTCCAACCCCGACGACATCGAGAGCTACGGCATCGCCTACGGCATGGGCCTCACGGCCGAGAAGGTGGCGCAGCAGTGGAAGGTCGGGCGCGAGGCGCAGGACCAGTTCGCGTACGAGTCGCACATGAAGGCGATCGCGGCGATGAAGGCCGGCGAGTTCGCCGACGAGATCACGCCGGTGGACGTGGCCGAGCGCTCGGTCGATCTGGACAGCGCGGAAGTCGAAGTGAAGACCCGCACGGTGAACCTCGACGAGGGCGCGCGTCCCGACACCACGCCCGAAGGCCTGGCCAAGCTCAAGACGGTGTTCGCCGCGCGCGGCAGCGTCACCGCCGGCAACAGCTCGCAGACCTCCGATGGCGCCGGTGCGCTGATCCTGGCGAGCGAAGCGGCGCTCAAGCGCTTCAACCTGCAGCCGCTGGCGCGCTTCGTCAGCTATGCGAGCCGCGGCGTGCCGCCGCACATCATGGGCATCGGCCCCGTGGAGGCGATCCCCGCCGCGCTCAAGGCCGCAGGCCTGAAGCAGGACGCGATCGACTGGATCGAACTCAACGAAGCCTTCGCCGCGCAATCGCTGGCGGTGATCAACACCCTGGGCCTGGACAAGTCCAAGGTGAACCCCATGGGTGGCGCCATCGCGCTGGGCCACCCGCTGGGCGCGACCGGCGCTATCCGGTCGGCGACAGTCGTGCACGCACTGCGCCGCAAGAATCTGAAGTACGGCATGGTGACCATGTGCGTCGGCATGGGCCAGGGAGCCGCCGGCATCTTCGAGCGCGTCTGACGCACACCGCCGAGTGAGGCCACCACCGCGTGGCCTTTTTTCATCGCGATCGCACGGAGACGCCCCGCATGCCTTTGCACCCTTTCGACGAGGCCACGGCACTCGAGACCGCGGGCGAGCACACCTGGCAGGGCCGCACCAGCCCCGCGTACGGCAACATGGTTGGCCCGTTCGGCGGCATCACGGCGGCGCAGGCGCTGTCGGCGGTCCTGCGGCACCCGCAGCGGCAGGGTGAGCCGGTGGCCCTCACGGTCAACTTCGCCGCACCGCTGGAAGACGGTCCGTTCGAAGCGATCGCGCGCCCCGCACGCACCAACCGCTCCACGCAGCACTGGCAGTTGGAGTTGCGGCAGCAGGGCCAGGCCGTCCTCACCGGCACCGCATTCACGGCCCTGCGCCGCGACACCTGGGGCGCCGACGAACACACCATGCCCAGCGCGCCAAGGGCCGCCGAAATTCCGCTGCCGACTGCCCGCAAGCGCGTCGAGTGGGTCAACCGCTACGAGATGCGCTTCATCGACGGTGGCTTCCCCGAGCACTGGGACGGGCGCGACACCGGCAGCAGCCGCACCCGCCTGTGGGTGCGCGACGCGCCGGCTCGTCCGCTCGACCATGCCTCGCTCACGGCGCTGTCGGATGTGTTCTTCCCGCGCGTGTGGCGCCGCCGCGCGACGCTGGTGCCGATCGGCACCGTGTCGATGACGGTGTACTTCCACGCCGATGCGGCCCAGCTTGCCGAGGTGGCGGACGGCTACCTGCTGGGCCAGGCGCAGGCGCAAGTCTTCCGCGCGGGCTACTTCGACCAGTCCGCGCAGCTGTGGACCGAAGGCGGCACACTGCTCGCGACCACGCACCAGGTCGTCTACTACAAGGAGTAGGCCATGCAGAAGGTCGCACTCATCGTCGGCGCCGGTGACGCCACCGGCGGCGCCATCGCCCGGCGCTTCGCCCGCGAGGGCTACGTCGCCTGCGTCACGCGGCGCTCGGCCGACAAGCTGCAGGAGCTGGTCGCGGCGATCGAAGCCGAAGGCGGACGCGCCCGCGGCTTCGGCACGGACGCGCGCAAGGAAGAAGAGGTCGTCGCCCTGGTCGAGGAGATCGAGTCCACCGTCGGCCCCATCGAAGTCCTGGTGTTCAACATCGGCGCCAACGTGCGCACCTCCGTGCTGGAGGAGACCGCGCGCAAGTACTTCAAGATCTGGGAGATGGCCTGCTTCGGCGGCTTCCTCAATGCACGCGAAGTCGCCAGGCGCATGGTCACGCGCGGCCGCGGCACCATCCTGTTCACCGGCGCGACCGCGTCCCTGCGCGGCGGCAACGGCTTCGCCGCGTTCGCAGGCGCCAAGCACGCGTTGCGCGCGCTGGCCCAGAGCATGGCGCGCGAGCTCGGACCGCGCGGCATCCACGTCGCGCACGTCGTCATCGACGGCGCCATCGACACGGCGTTCATCCGCGACAACTTTCCCGAGCGCCATGCGCTCAAGGACCGCGAGGGCATCCTGAGCCCCGCGCACATCGCCGACCAGTACTGGATGCTGCACTCGCAGCCGCGCGACACGTGGACCCACGAGCTGGACCTGCGACCCTGGATGGAGACGTTCTGATGGCCAAGGACCTGGACTTCTACTTCGACGTCGGCAGCCCGGCGGCGTACCTGGCGTGGACGCAGATGCCCCGGCTCGCGCGCGAGACCGGCGCCACCGTGCACTACCGGCCATTCCTGCTCGGGGGCGTGTTCCAGGCCACCGGCAACCGCTCGCCGATGGAGGTGCCGGCCAAGAGCAAGTGGATGGACGTCGACCTGCAGCGCTTCGCGCGCCGCTATGGCGTGCCGTTCCGGCTCAATCCGCATTTCCCGATCAACACGCTCGCGCTGATGCGGGCGGCCGTCGCGCTGCAGATGCGCCAACCCGAACGCCTGCTGCCGTTCGGCGACGCGGTGTACAAGGCCATCTGGGTCGACGGCCGCAACATGAACGACCCGGCCGAGGTGGGCCGCGTGCTGCAGGAGGCCGGCTTCGATCCGCAGGCCGTGCTGGCGCTCACGCAGGACCCCGAGGTGAAGGAGCAGCTCAAGTCGGTGACCCAGCAGGCGGTGGTGCGCGGCGTGTTCGGCGCGCCCACCTTCTTCGTCGGCGACCAGATGTTCTGGGGCCAGGACCGCTTGGATTTCGTGAAAGAGGCATTGCAATGACACAGGACATCCTCACCCACGTCGAGTCCGGCGTGATGACCATCACCCTCAACCGGCTCGCGCGCAAGAACTCCGTCACCACGACGATGTATGCGGCGCTGGCCGACGCGATCGCGCAGGCCCGTGACGATGCCGCGGTGCGTGTGGCCGTGATCCAGGGCCACGAGACCGTGTTCTCGGCCGGTAACGACATCGGCGATTTCCTCGACCAGCCGCCCGCCGGCCCGGCCGAGGAGCGGCCGGTGTTCCGCTTCATGCATGGCCTGGCCACGTTCCCGAAGCCCGTCATCGCCGCGGTGTGCGGTCCGGCGGTGGGCATCGGCACCACGCTGCTGTTCCACTGCGACCTGGTCTACGCCGGCGACAACGCGGCGTTCTCCATGCCCTTCGTCAACCTGGGCATCTGCCCCGAGTTCGGTTCCACGCTGCTGGTGCCGCAGATGTTCGGCTACCACCGCGCCGCGGAAGCGCTGATGCTGGGCGAGCCGTTCATGGCCGAGGCCGCGCTCGAAGCGGGCCTCGTCAACCGTGTGCTGCCCCCGACCGAGGCCAACGGCTACGCGAACGGCGTCGCGCGCAAGCTCGCGGCCAAGCCCAGCAGCTCGCTCGCCGAGACCAAGCGGCTGATGAAGAAGGGCCAGCAGCAGCTGGTGCAGCAGCAGATCCAGGAAGAGGGCGCGATCTTCACGCGCATGCTGCGCGAGCCCGCCGCGCGCGAGGCGTTCGGCGCGTTCATGGACAAGCGCAAGCCCGACTTCTCCAAGCTCTGAGCCGCGCACCGCGCAGGGAGGCCACGATGTCGAACGAGTACGTGCTCTATGGCGCCAAGGGTTCCGGGTCGGCCGCGGTGGAAGCCGCGATCACCGTCGGCAACCTGCCGCACCGCATCGTCGAGGCCGCCACCTGGTTGCCCGAATCGGCGGTGCAGGAACTGCGGGCAGTCAATCCGCTGCAGCAGATTCCCACGCTGGTGATGCCGGATGGCTCGGTGCTCACCGAGAGCGCGGCCATCCTGATCCAGCTGGGGCTGCACCTGCCTGCGGGCGTGCTGCTGCCGGCCGATCCTGCGCATCGCGCGCAGATGCTGCGGGGCCTCGTCTACATCCCGGCCAACTGCTACAGCGCGATCAGCATCATCGACTACCCCGAGCGCTGGACCGACCAGCAGGACGAGGCCTCGCTCGAAGCCGTGAAGGCGGGCACGCGCAAGCGCCTGCACCGGCACTGGGAGATCTTCGCCGATCAGTTTCCGCAGCGTCCCTTCCTGAGTGGCGATGCACCGGGCGCGCTGGACATCCTGGCGGCCGTCGTCTCGCGCTGGGCGGGCACGCGCAAGCACCTGCAGGAACACCGTCCGGATTTCCATGACCTGCTGCAGCAGGTGGACAGCCATCCTTCGTTGGCGCCGGTGTTCCGGCGGCACTGGAACAGCTGATCGTTCAACCGACCACGACGCCCCAGGGCGACTGGCCCACGGCCACGTCCTTCAGCTTCTCCGACCTGACGGTGTCCACCACGGCGACGGCGTTGGAGCGGCCGCAAGCCACGTACAGCTTGGCGCCATCGGGCGTGAGGCCCATGTTCCACGGCCGCTGGCCGACGGGGATCGTCGAGAGCACCTTGCGCGTCTTCGCATCCACGATGGACACGCTGCCGCCGCGGCCGTTCGACACGTACACGCGTGCGCCGTCCGGCGCCACCGTGATGCCGTTGCAGAACTCGCCGGTGGCGAAGTCACCCACGGCTGCGTGGCGCGCGACGTCGATGACGAACACCCGGCTGTCCAGCTCGCAGGCCGCCCAGGCCCACGCGCCGTCGGGACTGAAGCCGATGCCGCGCGGACGCCGGCCGACGTCGATGCTGCGCACCACGGACCGGGACGCGACGTCGATCACGTCGACCTGCGCGCCTTCCTCGGCGCCGACATAGATCCAGCGGCCATCGGGCGAGAACACCGCGTGCTCCGGATTCTTGCCCTTCACCGGGATGTTGCCGACGACCGCGTGCGTGGCGGTGTCCACCAGTGCGACGGCGTTCGCTTCCTCGACCGCAACGGCAAGCCAGCGACCATCGCGCGAGGCGTAGACGCCCTCGGGCGACTTGCCGACCGCGACGGTCTGGCGCAACCGACCGGTGCCCGTGTCGACAGCCAGCAGCCCGCGCTCCTCGTCGGTGAGGTAGAGCACCTGCGCGTCGCGCGAGAGCGCGATGCCGCGCGGCCGGCCGCCGAGCTTGAACTCGCCCTGCACCTGGTCGGTGGCGGTGTCGATCACGCTCACCGTGCCCGACTTCTCGTTGGGCACGAAGGCGCGCGGCGTGGCGGCCCACGCGGGAACGACTGCGAGTGCGGGCAGGGCCTGCAGGAGATGGCGGCGTCGGATCACGGATGCTCCACGGCGAAGGGAAGGCGCATGCGCGCCGCGACACCGTCGCGGCGCGTCCAGTGCCACAAGGCGGCAGCCACGTGCAGCAGCACGAGCGCCATGAACAGCACGATGCAGGTGAGGTGCAGGCCGGACATGAACGTCTTGGCCGCAGGCCATGCATGGGCCCACGCCGGCAGCGTGGTGCCGAAGTACTTCACCGGATAGCCGCTGAAGACAGAGCCCAGGTAGCCCGACAGCGGGATGACCAGCATCAAGACGTAGAGCAGCCCATGGTTGATGCGCGCCGCGCGCTGCTGCCAGGGCGGCAGGAAATCGGGGATCGCCACGCGGTGCGTGAACCGCCAGGCCAGCCGGACGAGCACGACGACCGCGATGGTGAGGCCGATCGACTTGTGGGTGTTGAACCAGCCGGCACGCAGGCCGGGTGGCGACTTGGGGAGGTTGATCATCCACCAGCCCAGGGTCAGCTGGCCGATCAGCGCAACCGCCAGCAGCCAATGCAACAGAACCGCGATGCGCCCATAGCGCTGACCGTGCATTCGCAATCTCTCCTCTGCCGTCCCATGATGCCCCAACTCAGTGACCCTTGTGTACACTGGCTCGACCACGACACGGCGGTCCACCGCCGGAAGCGAATGAAGCGCAGCGAATGCGCGCAGGAGCAGGGGCACCGAAGGGAGAGACAGGAATGCGGTGTTCGCTGCTCGCGCTGGCGGGCTTGCTCGTGGCGTCGATGGCCTGGTCGCAACCGGCCGATGACGGCCAGTGGACCATGGCGGCCCACGACCACGCCAACACCCGCTTCTCCACCCTCGACCAGGTCAATGCCGGCAACGCGGCGCAGCTGAAGCTCGCGTTCTCGTTCCCCACCGGGCTCTCGCGCGGCCACGAGGCGGCGCCGCTGGTGGTGGACAACACGATGTACATCGTGGGGCCGTTCCCGAACCCGCTGTTCGCGCTCGACCTCACCAAGCCCGGCGCGCCGCTCAAGTGGCGGTTCGATCCGCATCCGGATCCCGGCGTGCAGGGCGTGGCCTGCTGCGACACCATCAATCGCGGCGCCGCCTACAGCCAGGGCCGCATCTTCTTCAACACGCTGGACAACCAGACGATCGCGGTCGACGCGAAGAGCGGCAAGGAGGTGTGGCGCACCAAGCTCGGCGACCTCAAGATGGGCGAGAGCATGACCATGGCGCCCCTGGTCGTGAAGGACAAGGTGCTGGTGGGCAATGCCGGCGGCGAGTTCGGCGTGCGCGGCTGGCTCACGGCGCTGGACGCCGCCACCGGCAAGATCGCCTGGCGCGCCTACAACACCGGCCCCGACAGCGAGGTGCTGATCGGCCCGAACTTCAAGCCGTACTACGCCAGCGATCGCGGCAAGGACCTGGGCGTGACCAGCTGGCCGGCCGAAGCCTGGAAGATCGGCGGCGCCACGGTCTGGGGCTGGGTGTCGTACGACCCCGAACTCGACCTGCTCTATTACGGCACCGGCAATCCCGGGCCCTGGAATCCGGAGCAGCGTCCGGGCGACAACAAGTGGAGCTCGGGCGTCTTCGCGCGGCGGCCCGAGACCGGCGAGGCGGTCTGGTTCTACCAGCTCACCCCGCACGACCTGCACGACTACGACGGTGTCAACGAGAGCATCCTGGTCGACCTGCCGGTGAACGGGCAGCCGCGCAAGCTGATGCTGCGGCCCGAGCGCAACGGCTACGTGTACGTGATGGACCGCGCCACCGGCCAGGTGCTGTCGGCGACGCCGTTCGTGCACGTGACGACCACCCTGGGCGTGGACCTGGAAACCGGCGCACTCAAGTACAACCCGAAGAAGGATCCGCGCGGCGGCGAGACGGTGCGCAGCGTCTGTCCCGCATCGCCTGGCGCCAAGGACTGGCAGCCGGCTGCGTTCTCGCCACGCACGCGGCTGCTGTACATCCCGCACCAGAACCTGTGCCAGGACTCCTCGAACTACCAGGCCAGCTACATCGCCGGGACGCCGTTCGTGGGCATGGACGTCAAGATGTATCCGGGCCCCGGCGGCAACCGCGGTGTGTTCACGGCCTGGGACCCGCTGGCCGGCCACAAGGTCTGGGACGTGAAGGAGAACTTCCCCGTGTGGAGCGGCGCGCTGGTCACGGCCGGCGACGTCGTCTTCTACGGCACCATGGACGGCTGGTTCAAGGCGCTCGATGCGAAGAGCGGCAAGCTGCTGTGGCAGTTCAAGACGGCGTCGGGAATCATCGGCCAGCCGATCACCTATCGCGGCCCCGACGGGCAGCAGTACGTGGCCATCCTGGCCGGCGTGGGCGGCTGGGCCGGCGCGATCGTCTCGGGTCGCCTCGACCCGCGCGATGGCACTGCCGGGGCCGGCTTCGTGAACGTCATGAAGGACCTGCCGCAGGCCACGCAGGCCGGCGGGATGCTGTACGTGTTCTCGCTGCAGGGAGCCGCGCGATGACGCGCGCCGCGTTGCTCGCCTCGCTGCTCGCGGTGCTGGCCGCACCTGTGCACGCCGACACGGCGCCGCCGGACGTGCTGCGCGTCTGCGCCGATCCCGACGACCTGCCGTATTCCAGCGCGGACGGCACCGGTTTCGAGAATCGCCTTGCCCGCCTGCTGGCCGTGGACCTCGGCACCGACCTGCAGTACGCGTGGCTGCCCGACCGGCGCGGCTTCGTGCGCAAGACACTGGGTGCGGGCTTGTGCGACGTCGTGCTCGGCGTGCCCGTGGGCGACGCGCGGCTGCAGACCACCCAGCCCTACTACCGCTCCAGCTACGTGTGGGTGCAGCGTGCCGACGCGGGCGATCCGCCGGCGGGCTTCGACGACCCGCGGCTCGCACGGATGCGTGTCGGCGTGCAGTTGATCGGCAACGACATGGCCGCATCGCCACCGGGTTTCGCGCTGGCACGCCACGTGCCCCAGGCGCGCGTGACCGGCTTCCCGGTGCCCGGCGCGACGCCCGCCGCGCAGCGCATCGTCGATGCCCTCGTGGCCGGCGAGCTGGATGGCGCGCTGGTGTGGGGGCCGCAGGCCGGCTTCTTCGCGCAGCGCGCCAGCGTGCCGATGCGCCTCGTCCGGCTCGCTGCGCCCGCCGACCTGCCGCCGGGGCAGACGTTCGAGTTCGACATCGCGGTCGGCGTGCGCCGTGGCGACGACGGGCTGCGCCTGCGGGTGCAGGATGCGCTGCATCGCCGGCAGGCCGACATCGATCGCTTGCTGGCCGAGTACGGCGTGCCGCGCACGGAGGCCAGGCCATGACACTGCGTGTCCTGCCGTTGCTCGTGGTCGCGGCCAGCCTGCTCTCGGCGTGCGAGCGCGAACAGCGCTCCTTCACCACCCCCATGCCCAATGCGCAGCCGGCCGCATCCGCGCCGCGCATGAGCGACAACCAGCCGGCACTCGCGCTGCCCGGCGGCGTGAAGCCGCCGGCCGGCGAGGGCAGCCCGTACGAGAACAACGCCTATGCCGTCGCGCAGGGCAAGCATCTCTACCGCTGGTACAACTGCAGCAGCTGCCATGCCAATGGCGGCGGCAGCATCGGCCCGGCGCTGATGGATGCGGAATGGCGCTACGGCAGCGAGCCGGCGCAGATCTACCAGAGCATCGTGCAGGGCCGGCCCAACGGCATGCCCTCGTTCGGCGGCCACATCCCCGAGGACCAGGTGTGGCAGATCGTGGCCTACGTGCGTTCCATGAGCGGGCAACTGCGCAAGGACGTGGCTCCTTCGCGCGGCGACAGCATGTCGACCAACGAGGCCGAGAACGCGCGGCGCCGCGAGACCACCAAGGCCGAAGACATGCCGCCAGAGCAGCCCACCGGAGGACCGCAGCGATGAAGCGCGCCACCTTCCTCGTCACGCTGGTTCCGCTGGTCCTGTTCGTCGCGGCAGGCGTTGCCCTGGCCGCCACGCCCACACCCGGCGCGCCGCACGACGCGCTGCACGCCGTGGGCCCGCAGTCGGCCCACATCGTCGACCTGTGGCGCGTGTTCGTGTGGACCTGCGCCATCGTGTTCGGCCTGATCCTGGCCGTGTTGCTGGCGGCGCTGTGGCACGGCCCGCGCGCGACCGAGCTGGCGCCTGCCGACCTGTCGTCCACCATCGCGCCCGAGCCGCGACCGACCCGGCGGGTGACGCTCGCCGTGGCGGGCTGCTCGGTACTGCTCGTGCTGCTGATCGTCGCCAGCGTGTTCACCGACCGCGCGCTGGCGCACCTGTCGCTGCGCGACGCGGTCAACCTGGAGGTGACCGGCCACCAGTGGTGGTGGACCGTGAAGTACCTCAGCAAGGACTCGGTGTCGCAGATCGTCGAGACCGCCAACGAGATCCATGTGCCGGTCGGGCGGCCGGTGGTGGTGACGTTGAAGTCCGACGACGTGATCCACAGCCTCTGGATGCCCAACCTCGCCGGCAAGCGGGACCTGATTCCGGGACGCACCGCGCAGCTCACGTTCCAGGCCGACAAGCCCGGCCCGTACCGCGGCCAGTGCGCCGAGTTCTGCGGCTATGAGCACGCGCTGATGGCGCTGCTGGTCGTGGCCGATCCGCCCGAGCAGTACGAAGCCTGGCTGCAGGCGCAGCGCCACCCGGCGCCGGAGCCGACGGACACGCTGGCGCAGCGCGGCAAGGTGCTGTTCCAGTCGACCTCGTGCGCGATGTGCCACACGGTGCAGGGCACGCTGGCGCAGGGCAAGCACGCGCCGGACCTCACGCACGTCGCTTCGCGGCAGACGCTGGCCGCCGGCACGCTGCCCAACACGCGCGAGGCGCTCAGCCAGTGGATCGCCGATCCGCAGAAGTACAAGCCCGGCACCAACATGCCGGCCACGCCGCTGTCGCCGCAGGACCTGCAGGCGATCGTGGCCTACCTGGGAGGGTTGCGATGAGAGGACCGCTCGGCCTCCAGCCGGACGAGAGCGTCACGCGGGTCAAGGACGGTGCGCCGGCGGGTTCCGCGGCGGCCCGGCTGCTCGACCAGACCTGGGCCGATCCGCCCGGGCTGCTCGGATGGTTCTGCGCCATCAACCACAAGACCATCGCCAAGCGGTTCCTGGTGACCACGCTGGTGTTCTTCGCGCTCGGTGGCCTGCTGGCCGCCGCCATGCGGGCGCAGCTGGCGCGCCCCGACAGCAAGCTGATGGGACCGGACCTGTACAACCAGGTCTTCACCATGCACGGGTCGACCATGATGTTCCTGTTCGCCGTGCCGGTGATGCAGGCGCTGGCGATCTACCTGATCCCGCTGATGATCGGCTCGCGCAGCGTGGCCTTCCCGCGCATGAACGCGTATGCCTACTACGTGTTCCTGTTCGGCGGGCTGATGCTGTGGATCGCGTTCGCGTTCAACAGCGCCGGCGACGCCGGCTGGTTCGCGTACCCGCCGCTGTCCGGTCCCGACTACTCGCCGGGCAAGCGCATCGACTTCTGGGCCCAGATGATCACGTACACCGAGCTCGCCGCGCTGGTCGAGGCCGTGGTCGTGGTCACCACCGTGTTCAAGCTGCGCGCGCCCGGCATGACGCTGGGCCGCATGCCGCTGTTCGTGTGGGCCATGCTGGTGACCGCGTTCATGGTGATGTTCGCGATGCCCGCCGTGATGCTGTCCAGCACGGCGCTGCTGCTGGACCGGCTGGTGGGCACGCATTTCTACAACCCGGCCGAAGGCGGCGATGCGCTGCTGTGGCAGCACCTGTTCTGGTTCTTCGGCCATCCCGAGGTCTACCTGATCTTCATCCCCGGCCTGGGCTTCATGTCGTCGATCCTCTCGACGTTCTCGCGCCGGCCGATCTTCGGCTACACGGCGATGGTGCTGTCGCTGATCGCCACCGGCTTCCTGGCCTTCGGCCTGTGGGTGCACCACATGTTCGCCACCAACCTGCCGGACATGGGCAAGACGTTCTTCACCGCGGCGAGCATGCTGATCGCGATCCCGAGCGCCGTGCAGATCTTCTGCTGGCTGGCCACCATCGGCACCGGCCGGCTCGTGCTGCGCACGCCGATGCTGTATGCGCTGTCGTTCTTCGTGATCCTGGTGATCGGCGGCATGACGGGCCTGATGCTGGCGTCGGTCTCGCTCGACTCGCAGGTGCACGACACCTACTTCGTGGTGGCGCACCTGCATTACGTGCTGATCGGCGGAGCGGTGTTCCCGCTGTTCGGGGCGCTGTACTACTGGTACCCGAAGTTCGGCGGCCGGCTGATGTCCGAACGCCTGGGCAAGCTGTCGTTCTGGACCATGTTCGTCGGCTTCAACGTGGCGTTCTTCCCCATGCACCTGCTCGGGCTGCACGGCATGCCGCGGCGCATCTACACCTACCAGTCCGGCATGGGCTGGGACGGGCTCAACCTGCTCTCCACCGTCGGTGCCTACGTCTTCGCCTTCGGCATCTTCCTGACGCTCGCCAACGCCGTACTCAGCGGGCGGCGCGGCCTGGTGGCCGGCCCTGATCCCTGGGGCGCCGGCACGCTGGAGTGGATGACCGATTCGCCGCCCGCACCAGCCAACTTCCCTGTGGTGCCCGTCATCTACGGTCCCTATCCGCTGTGGCAGCCGCCGGCGCCCGGCGAGCCCACGCATGTCAGTGGACTGGCGGCCGGGATGCGCGAGCACCTGGTGACGACGGTCATCGACGCGCGGCCCGACAGCCGCACCAACTTCCCGACTCCGTCGATCTGGCCGTTCCTGGCGGCGATCGCCACCACCATCCTGTTCACGGGCCTGGTCTTCACGCCGTGGGCCGCCATCTGGGGGACGGTGCCGGTGGCCATCGCCATGACCGCCTGGTTCTGGCCCAAGCACGCCACCGTGCGCAAGGCGCTGGTGCTGGAGAAGCTGCAATGACCGATGCGGTTCTCGAGAGCAGGACGATCGACGTGTCGGCGCTGCCGACGCTGGCCTTCTCGCATCGCAGCCTGATGTGGTGGGGAATCCTGGGGCTCATGGCCATCGAAAGCACCGTGTTCGCGCTCACGGTGGTGACGTACTTCTACCTGCGCAGCCATGCGGATAACTGGCCGCTGACGGCGCCTCCGCCGGTGCTGCTGTGGGGCACGCTCAACACGGTGGTCATGCTGGTGAGCCTGCTGCCCAACCACCTGGCCAAGCGCGCGGCCGAGCGCCTGGACCTGCAGGGCGTGCGGCTGTGGCTCTGGGTCGGTATCGCGATCGGCGTGGTGTTCCTGGTCCTGCGCGTGTTCGAGTTCGCCGGGCTCAACACGCGGTGGGACAGCAACGCCTACGGCTCGGTCGTGTGGCTGCTGCTCGGGTTCCACACCACCCACCTGCTCACCGACGTCTTCGATTCGGTCGTGCTGGGCGTGCTGTTCTTCACCGGCCCGCTCGAAGCCAAGCGATTCACCGACGTCAGCGAGAACGCGTTCTACTGGTACTTCGTCGTGTTCTCATGGCTGCCGATCTACCTGGTGATCTACTGGGGCGCGCGCGCCACCTGACCTTGCGAGGCATCCATGCGCACCTTCCTCGGCCTCATCGTCGCCCCGTCGCTGGCACTGGCCTGCCAGAGCGCGATGTTCTCGCTGGTCACGCCGTCGTGCTCGGTGCAGACCCGCGTGGGCATGCACGTGGTGGCGGTCGCCGTGCTCGTCATCGACCTGCTGCTCGCGCTGCTCTCGTGGCAGGACTGGTCGATGTACCGCGCGGCTTCGGGCGGCCGCGACGAGAGCACCCAGGGGGCGTCGGAGACCCGGCGATTCCTGGCCGCGTCGGCGACGGCTGTCGCCGCCTTGTCCAGCCTGCTGGTCCTGATGATGTGGTTCGCCGCATGGGCGCTGTCTCCCTGCTCCCCCTGATCCTCGGGCTGCTGCTGCCCGGCGTGGCGGCGGCGCATGTGCCCGGGCCCGTGGCGGCACCGCCGTCGCTGTGGGAATGGAACCTCGCGCCCTGGCTGCTCGCGTTGCTGCTCGGCTCGGGCGTGTTGTATGCGCATGGCATCCGGCGGCTGTGGCGCAGCGCGGGTCGCGGGCGTGGCATCCCCATGACCGCCGTCGTGGCCTTCGCGCTCGGCTGGCTCACGCTGGTGCTGGCGCTCGTCTCGCCGCTCGATCCACTGGGCGGTCGCCTCTTTTCCGCGCACATGGTGCAGCACGAGTTGCTGATGGTGGTGGCTGCGCCGCTGCTCGTGATGGGCCGCCCGCTCGCGGCCTGGACCTGGGCGTTCGAGCCGCCCGTGCGCCAGGCACTGGGCCGCACGGCCCGGACCGCGCCGGTGCAGGCTGTGTGGCAGGTGCTCACGGAACCCATGATCGCCTGGGGCCTGCACGCGGTGGCGCTGTGGTCCTGGCATGTGCCCAGCCTGTTCACCGCCGCGCTGGAGAACGAGGGCCTGCACGTCCTGCAGCACTTCACGTTCTTCGCCAGCGCGCTGTTCTTCTGGTGGGCCGCGCTGGGCCACGATCCGCGGCGCGGCCAGGGCACGGGCCAGGCGATCGCGCTGCTGTTCACGACGATGCTGCACACCGCGGCGCTGGGCGCGCTGCTGAGCCTCGCGCCCACGCCCTGGTACGAGCCGTACATCGCGACCACGAATGCGCTCGGCATCGATCCGGTGGATGACCAGCAGCTCGGCGGACTCGTGATGTGGGTGCCGGCCGGGCTGGCTTATGTGGTCGTCGCGCTTGTGTTGCTGGGGCGGTTGATCACGCGGCAGGGGCGGGAAGGGCGGCCGCGCGTGCATTGAGGGCCAGCCGCGATGGCAGGTTCAGATCGGCCCTGCGGGCGGCTGCGGCATGAGCACGCCCAACTCGGCGTCCAGGCCGCGGTGCAGGTGGAATCGCGGCTGGAACGCGGCGTACAGGTCCAGGTACTGCTCAGCCAGGCGCGACATGAGGAACTGGCGCGTGACGCGGCTGCGCGCCTCGGCGCCGAGCCGACGCTGCAGGTTGCGGTCCCGCAGCAGCGTCACGATGCGATCGGCCGCTTCCTGCACGGAGGAAACCAGGAAGCCACTGACCCCGTCCTCGATCTGGTGAACGATGCCGCCGCAGCGCCCTCCGATGACGGCTGCGCCCTTCCACATCGCTTCCGTGACCGTCAGGCCGAAGCCCTCGCGCAGCGACTTCTGCAGGACCACCGCCGCGCGGCGTTGCAGTGCATTCACGAGGGCGCTGTCCTCCGCCGTGAGGATGATGATGCGATCTTCCTTGTTCGCCAGCAGGGACTCGAACACGGACTGCCCTTCGGGGTCATCCGCGGCGACGTTCCCGAGCAGGACCAGGGTTGCATCCACTTGCCTGCGCGCGATCTTGAATGCCTGGATCACTCCCACCGGGTCTTTCCAGCGATCGAAGCGGGACACCTGGGCCACGATGGGCAGGTCCTGCGGAATGCCGAACTTGCCCAGCCGCTCGTCGATCTGCGCGTCCGTGAGCTCGCAGTTCTTCGGGGCGAAGGGGTCGATGGCCGGCATGAAGAACAGCTGCGGGATCGGCAGCCTGCGCGCGTACTCCGGCAGCGAAAGCACGGTCGCGTCGTATTCCGCGACGAATCCGCTCAGGTACTCCCACGTGCCCGCATGGGGCTGCGACAGGTCGACGTGGCAGCGCCAGATCCAGGGGCCGCAGCGACGGAAGTGCCGCATCAGGGGCAGGGGTTGCGGGTCGTGGACCACCACGAAATCCGACGTGAGGTCCATGCGCATCGCGTTCTGGGCCACCACGCCTTCGTAGACTTCCTTCTTGGAGTCGTCCAGGTCGATATCGGCCCCCTGCAAGGCGTTGTGCAGCTTCTTCGTCACGCTGAAGAAATCGGGGCTGCCCTGGATCAACCGCCAGTCCGCGCGGACGCCCAGCGTCTGCTGCAGCAGGGTGAGCGACGAGAGCAGTTCCGCGACACCGCCGCCATAGAACGTCGAGCTGACATTCACGACGCGAAGACCGGCAAGCCGGCGCGCCTTTCGTTCGATGCGCTCGACGGCCTCGTTCCCGATCAGGTTTGCGTACTGCTCGATGCGGACGGGTCGGAATCGATGGTCCATGCACGGATTGCCGGATCGATGGATGAATGCTCACAGCCTTGACAGTCCGGGCCTGCGCAGCCACAGCCGGCCTCGACTGGACGCCCCAGACTAGGGCGATCTGCCGAGCAGCGCAATGCTTCGCAGGTAAAACGCGCGGCCGAGCTCCGACAACAGCACCTTCCTCTGCTCGACGCTCGACGGGGCCCATGCCATCATCGGCCCATGCCTGCCTACATGCTGCTCATCGTTGAAGACCCCGCCCAGCGCGGCACGCGCACCGAGGCCGAAGGACGCTCGGTGTATGGCCAGATGGTGGACTACGCGGCTCAGCTGAAGGAGCGCGGCGTGCTCAAGGCCGTGGAGTCGCTCAGCTCGCCCAATGAGGGCGCGGCGCGCGTGCAGGTGCGCGGTGGCCAGGCGCGGCTGGTGGATGGGCCGTTCGCCGAAGCCAAGGAGATGGTGGGCGGCTTCTTCCTCGTCGACGTGGCCGACAAGGACGAGGCGGTGATGCTCGCGCGCGAGTGTCCCGCCGCACGCTGGGCCACGGTTGAAGTTCGCGCCGTCGGGCCTTGCTTCACCTGAGCTGCGGCGCCCTGTCCGCGGGTTTGCCCTAGTTCGGCAGGCCGTCGATTTCCGGTCCGCTCCTTCGTCGTGCATCGGAAGGCCCGGTGGGCCTCCACAACTGACCGAAGGAGAACGCCATGGATCCCGTCGTGCATTTCGAACTCCCGTGCGATGACCGCGAGCGCATCGCGCGCTTCTTCACCCAGGCCTTCGGCTGGAAGACGCAGATGCTGGGCCCCGAGATGGGCAACTACGTGGTGGTGACCACGTCCGACAAGGACGGCCGGCCCGACGCGCACCGCGACACCATCGGCGGCGGCTTCTTCACCCGCAGCAAGGACATGCCGGCGCAGTACCCCGGCATCGTGATCGCGGTGGAGGACATCCGCGCCGCCATGCAGCGCGTCACCAACGCCGGCGGCAAGGTGCTCGGCGAACCGATGGACATCCCCGGCGTCGGCGCCTACGTGGCCTTCATGGACACCGAAGGCAACCGCTCCAGCATGCTGCAGCCCTTGCCCGTGGGCCGCTGAAGGCGGTGCCATGCGCTTCATGATCATGGTCCGCGCGAACGCGGACACCGAGGCGGGCGTGTTCCCGCCCGATGTCGACCGGCTGATGGCGGACATGGCCGCCTACCACGAGGAGCTCGCGCGGGCCGGCGTGCTGCTTGACGCGTCGGGCCTGCAGCCCTCCAGCGCGGGATGGCGGGTGCAATGGGACGGCGGGCACCAGCGCGTGGTCGATGGCCCCTACGCGGAAAGCAAGGAGCTGGTGGCTGGCTACACGCTCATCCAGGTGCGCAGCCGCGACGAGGCGCTGGAGTGGTCGCGACGTTTTCCCAACCCGATGGGCGATGGCCGCGCGGCCGAGATCGAGGTGCGGCAGCTCTACGAGCTCGAGGACTTCGAGCAGCGCGCGGTCCACGGCGCCGGGCGCTTCCGCGCTCTCGGGACCTTGTGAGCTTCGCGAGGACCCGGTCACCCGACAACACACAAGGAGGAAACGTTCCCATGGCACGCAAGATCTTCGTCAACCTGCCGATCAAGGACATGGCCCGCTCGCAGGCCTTCTTCAGGGCGCTGGGCTTCTCGTTCAACCCGCAGTTCACCAACGAGCAGGGCGCCTGCATGGTGATCAGCGAGGACATCTACGCGATGCTGCTGGTCGAGCCGTTCTTCCAGACCTTCACGAAGAAGCCCGTGTGGGACGGCAGGACGCGCGAGGTGCTGGTGTGCCTGTCGTGCGACAGCCGCGAGGAAGTGGACGCGCTGGTGAAGAAGGCGCTGGCCGCCGGCGGCACCGCACCCAACGCGCCGCAGGACCACGGCTTCATGTACGGCCACGGCTTCGACGACCTCGATGGCCACGGCTGGGAGCTGATGTGGATGGATCCGGCGGCCGCACCGCCGCACGCCTGAGCGACGTCACGCGCGCATGCACTCGGCGACACACGACGCCATCGCCGCCATCTGGCGCATCGACGCCGCGAAGGTGGTGGCGGTGGTCGCGCGGATGGTGCGCGATGTCGCGCTGGCCGAAGACATCGCGCAGGAGGCGCTGGTCGCCGCGCTGGAACGCTGGCCGCGCGACGGCCTGCCGGACCGCCCCGGCGCGTGGCTGATGACGGTGGCCAGGCACAAGGCGCTGGACCACCTGCGGCGCGCGAAGATGCAGGACGACAAGCACGAGGCCATCGGCCACGAGCTCGAGGCCCGGGAGGCGCTGGTCGTGCCCGACTTCACCGATGCCCTCGACGCCGCGCGGCAGGACGAGATCGGCGACGACCTGCTGCGCCTCATGTTCACTGCCTGCCATCCGGTGCTGCCCACCGATGCGCGCGTGGCCCTCACGCTGCGGCTGCTGGGCGGCCTCACCACGCACGAGATCGCCCGCGCCTACCTCGTGCCCGAGCCCACCATCGCGCAGCGCCTCGTGCGCGCCAAGCAGAAGCTGCGCGACGCGAAGGTGCCGTTCGAATCGCCCCGCGGGCAGGAACTGCAGGACCGCCTGGCCTCGGTGCGCGAGGTCGTGTACCTGGTCTTCAACGAGGGCTACACGGCCACGGCCGGCGACGACTGGATGCGGCCCGCGCTCGCGCAGGAGGCGGTGCGGCTCGCGCGCATGCTGGCCGAGCTCACGCCGCACGAAGCGGAGTCGCACGGCCTGGTCGCACTGCTGGAGCTGCAGTCCTCGCGCATGCATGCGCGCACCGACGCGCAGGGCCGGCCGATCCTGCTGGCCGACCAGGACCGCAGCCGCTGGGACCGGCTGCTGATCCGCCGCGGGCTGGCTGCGCTGGAGCGGGCCGAGGCCATCGCGGGTCCGCGTGGTTCGTACGCGCTGCAGGCGGCCATCGCCGCATGCCATGCACGTGCGGCGACGGCCGAGGCCACCGACTGGCGGCACATCGCCGCGCTGTATGCGCAGCTGAGCCTCGTGGCGCCGTCACCGGTCGTCGATCTCAACCGGGCCGTGGCCGTGGGCATGGCGGAGGGCCCGGCCGCGGGCCTCGCGATCGCCGACACCTTGCTGCGCGACAAGGGCATGGCGCGCTACCACTGGCTGCAGGCCGTGCGCGGCGACCTGCTCGCGAAGCTGGGGCGGGCCGCGGAAGCGCGCGATGCGTTCCTCGCGGCGGCCGAGCAGGCTGGCAATGCGCGGGAGAAGGCGCTGATGGCCGAGCGCGCGGCCGCGCAGGCTCAGCGCCTGCCCGGCGGGCCGGCCAGCGGGCGCTCGGTGTAGCGCGACTTGCGCTTCTTCTTCGCCGGTGCGGGGCCGGGCGGCGGCGCCTTCACGGCCTTCTCGGCCGTGTGCTTGCGGAAGCCCAGGTCCTCTTCGGTCAGGCCGTAGAACGCGATCGCCACCTTGATGCGCGCGATGACTTCCTCGACTTCGCGCCGGCGCACTTCCTCGGCCTGGTGCTTGAGCTGCTCGATCTCGGCCAGCATCTGGCTGTAGGTCTTGCGGGTCACGGGTCCTTCCTTCGGCAACGACGGTCGCAGTATGGCGCAGCCGCGCTGCGGGATGTGACCCCGGGTCGGTGCGGGACAATCGCCGCATGAGCAAGAACGCGCCGGCCGGCCTGACCGAGTTCGAACCCGACTTCGTCACGGGCCTCAAGACCATCTTCGAGGAGCGCATCGTCTTCAACCACCTGCTGGGCCTGAAGATCGCCAGCCTGCGGCCCGACGCGGTCGCGGCCGGCTGGCGATGCGGCCCGAACTGGTGGGCCACTTCACCTTCAACCGGCTGCATGGCGGCGTGGTATCGGCGTGCCTCGACGCGATGGGCGGCCTGGCCTGCATGGCCGCGATCGGCGCGCGCCACATGGACGAGCCACTGCACGCGCGCCTGCAGCGCTTCGGCAAGCTGGGCACCATCGACCTGCGCATCGATTACCTGCGCCCCGCCATCGGCGACCATTTCGACCTGCGCGCCGAGGTGCTGCGGCTGGGCTCGCGCGTGGCGTCGACCCGGATGGAATTTCTCGGCGCCGATGGCAAGCTGCTGTGCACCGGCTCCGCTGCCTACATCGTTTCCTAGACCATGCGACCCATCACCCTCCGAGGAGAACCGCTGGCCCGAGGCGCGCTGCCCGCGGTATGCATTCCGCTGGTGGCGCGCACGGCCGACGCGCTGCTCGCGGAGGCCGCAGCAGCGGCCGCGAAACGTCCCGACCTGCTCGAGTGGCGGGTCGACCACTTCGAGGGCATCGCCGACGGCGTGGCCGTGGCGGGCCTGGCCGTGCGCATCAAGCAGGAAGCGGAAGGACTGCCGATCCTGTTCACCTGCCGGTCCGCGCGCGAGGGCGGGGCGGCCGTGCCGCTGTCCGACGATGGCATCGCCGCCCTGCATGCGCAGGTGGCGGAGTCCGGCGCGGTGGACCTGCTGGACATCGAGATGGCCGCCGATCCGCGCCACGTCGACATCGTGCGCGCCGCCGCGCGCGAGCACGGCCTCGCGCTGGTGCTCTCGTTCCACGACTTCCAGCGCACGCCGCCGCTCGCGGACCTGCTGGCGCGGTTCCGCCGCGCGCACGCGCTGGGCGCCGACGTCGGCAAGGTCGCGGTCATGCCGCAATCACCGGCAGACGTGCTGACGCTGCTGCAGGCCACCTGGCAGGCGAGCGAGGCGTTGCCGATCGCCGTGGCCGGCATGGCGATGGGACCGCTGGGTGCCGTGTCGCGCCTGGGCGGCGGCGCGTTCGGTTCCGCGCTCACCTTCGCGGTGGGGCAGCAGGCGTCGGCACCGGGCCAGTTGCCGATCGACGACCTGCGCGCGGCACTGGCCGCCCTGCAGCGCGCCTCACTGCGGTGAGTCGGGGGTGCGGCTGCGCACCTTGTTCAGCAGTTCCCAGCAGGCGATGAACATCGCCGCGATCACCGGTCCGATCACGAACCCGTTGAGGCCGAACAGGCCGATGCCGCCGACGGTGGCGACCAGGATCACGTAGTCGGGCAGGCTGGTCTCGCGGCCCACCAGGATCGGTCGCACCACGTTGTCGACCAGCCCGATCACCAGCGTGCCCCAGACGACGAGGCCGATGCCGCCCACGATGTCTCCGGTGAACAGCTTGTAGAGCGCCACCGGTCCCCACACGATGGCCGCACCCACCGCGGGCAGCAGCGACAGCAGCGCCATGAAGGCGCCCCAGAGCACGGCGCCGGGCACGTCCAGCCACCAGAACGCCACGCCGCCCAACGCGCCCTGGATCAGCGCAACCACGACGTTGCCCTTGACCGTGGCGCGCACCACCGCGGCGAAGGTGGTGAGCAGCTCGTTGGCCTGTTCGCGGTGCAGCGGGATCGAGCGTTCGACCTGTGCCGACAGCGCCTTGCCGTCGCGCAGCAGGAAGTACAGCACGTACAGCATGATGAAGAACGACACCACGAAGTTCAGCGTGTTCTGGCCGAACCCGAGCAGTGTGGTGGTGATGAACTGGCTGCTGCGCGACAGCAGCTCGCCGACGCGCCTGCCAAGCGCCGGGATGTCGCTGACGCCGAAGCGCTGCAGGACCGACTGCGCCCAGGCGGGCAGGGCATCCAGCACCTGCTGCAGGTAGCGGCCCGGCTGCAGTTCGCCGGTCTTTGTCTTCTGGAACAGCACCGACGCTTCCTGCACGACCGACACGCTGACCAGCGTGAGCGGCACGATGACGATGACCACGATCGACAGCAGCGTGAGCAGCGCGGCCAAGGACGGACTCCGCACCAGGCGGCGGCAGTGCGCATGCATCGGCCAGAACACGATGGCCAGGAACAGCGCCCACAGCACGGCCCCGACCACCGGCCACAGCACCCACGCGAACGCGACCGTGAATCCCACGGCCAGCCACAGCAGCGTCTTGTGCTCCAGCGCCGGCGAGCGCATCGGGTCAAGGGGCGAGGTCATGGGGCGCGAGCCTAGCGATCTTCGATCGGCCGCGGCTTTCCGTTGTCGTCTATCGCCACGTAGGTCAGCGACGCTTCCGTCACCTTCACGTACTCGCCCTGGGAGCGGAAGCGTTCGGCGAACACTTCGATCTGGACGGTGATCGAGGTGCGGCCGATCCGCGTGATCGCGCCGAAGAACGACAGGATGTCGCCCACCCGCACCGGCTGCTTGAAGATGAACTGGTTGACGGCCACCGTCGCCATGCGGCCGTTGACGATGCGCGCCGGGATCACCGAGCCAGCCAGGTCGACCTGCGCCATGACCCAGCCGCCGAAGATGTCGCCGTTGCCGTTGGTGTCGGCGGGCATGGGGATGACCTTGAGCACCAGCTCCTTGTCGCTGGGCGGCGCGGGCCGCGGGCTCTGGATGTCTGACATGGGCACAATCCGTCCTCGTTCAGCCCCGATTGTTGCCGATGCGCCGTTCCGGCGAAGCCGCCTCCACTTCCCACGCTCCCGTTCCCGCTGGCCCGCAGCCGCGCGGCTCCGACTGGGCCACGCTGCGCCGCCTGCTGCCCTACCTGTGGAACTACAAGTGGCGCGTGCTGGCCGCGCTGCTCTTCATGATCGCGGCGAAGCTGGCCAACGTCGGCGTCCCCGTGCTGCTCAAGACGCTCGTCGACGCGATGAGCCTCAAGCCCGGCGACCCCAAGGCCGTGCTGGTGGTGCCCGCGGGCCTGCTGCTCGCCTATGGCCTGCTGCGGCTGTCGACGTCGCTCTTCACCGAACTGCGCGAGCTGGTGTTCGCCAAGGCGACGCAGGGTGCGGCGCGCAGCATCGCGCTGCAGACGTTCGAGCACCTGCACGCGCTCTCGCTGCGCTTCCACCTGGAGCGGCAGACGGGCGGCATGACGCGCGACATCGAGCGCGGCGTGCGCGGCATCGAGTCACTGATCTCGTACTCGCTGTTCTCCATCGTGCCGACGCTGGTGGAGATGACGCTGGTCCTCGGCATCCTGGCGGTGAAGTTCGACGCCTGGTTCGCGTGGATCACCGGGGCCGCGCTCGCGCTGTACATCGCGTACACGGTGAGCGTGACCGAGTGGCGCACCAAGTTCCGCCGCGAGGCCAACGAGTTCGATTCGGCCGCGCACACCAAGGCCATCGACTCGCTGCTGAACTACGAGACCGTCAAGTACTTCAACAACGAGGCGTTCGAGGCGCGTCGCTACGACGACAGCCTGGAGCGGCTGCGCAAGGCGCGGCTGAAGGCGCAGACCACGCTGTCGATGCTGAACACCGGGCAGCAGCTGATCATCGCCATTGGCCTGGTCGCGATGCTGTGGCGCGCCACCGAAGGCGTGGTCGATGGCCGCATGACGCTGGGCGACCTGGTGATGATCAACGCCTTCATGATCCAGCTGTACATCCCGCTGAACTTCCTGGGCGTGCTGTACCGCGAGATCAAGCAGAGCCTCACCGACCTGGACCGGATGTTTGCGCTGATGGAGCGCGAGCGCGAAGTGGCCGACAAGCCGGGCGCGACGGCACTGCTGGTGCGCCCCGCCGAGGCGACGGTGCGCTTCGAGCACGTCACCTTCGGCTACGAGCCCGCGCGCGTGATCCTGCACGACGTGAGCTTCGAGATCCCCGCTGGCCGGACGGTGGCCGTGGTGGGGCCGTCGGGGTCCGGCAAGTCGACGCTGGCGCGGCTGCTGTACCGGTTCTACGACGTCCAGCAGGGCCGCATCACCATCGGCGGCCGCGACATCCGCGAAGTCACGCAGGCCAGCGTGCGCCAGGCCATCGGCATCGTGCCGCAGGACACGGTGCTGTTCAACGACACGGTCGAATACAACATCGCGTACGGCCGCCCCGGGGCCAGCCATGCACTGGTGGAGGAAGCGGCGCGTGCGGCGCGCATCCACGCGTTCATCGCGTCCACGCCCAAGGGCTATCAGACGATGGTCGGCGAACGCGGGCTGAAGCTCTCGGGCGGCGAGAAGCAGCGGGTCGCCATCGCGCGCACGCTGCTGAAGGACCCGCCGATCCTGATCTTCGACGAGGCGACCTCCGCGCTGGATTCGGCCAACGAGCGCGCCATCCAGGCCGAGCTGAAGAGCGCGGCGCAGAACAAGACCACGTTGCTGATCGCGCACCGCCTGTCCACCGTCATCGACGCGCACGAGATCCTGGTGATGGACGCCGGCCGCATCGTCGAGCGCGGCACGCACCTGCAGCTGCTGGCGCGCGAGGGCCGCTATGCGCAGATGTGGCGACTGCAGCAGCAGCAGGGCGCCGAAGCGGCGGCCGAGGCCTGAGCACGCCGATGCTGTCGCTGCTCCTCAAGTGCTCGCTCGGCGCGGTCGCGGTGCTGGTGATCGCGCTCTTGTCCCGCACGCGCAGCTTCTACATCGCCGGCCTGGTGCCGCTGTTCCCCACCTTCGCGCTGATCGCCCATGCGATCGTCGGTGCGGAGCGGGGCGCGGCCAGCCTGCGCACGACGGCGCTGTTCGGGCTCTGGTCGCTGCTGCCGTATGCCGTGTACCTGGCTGCCGTCTACTGGCTCAGCGTGCGCACGACGCTCGTGGCGACGCTGGTTGCGGCGACCGGTGCCTGGTGCGTGGCCGCGCTCGTGCTGTTGCTGGCGTGGACGCGGCTGCATGCCACCGGGGCGTAGCCGCGCAAGTCCTCAAGGAGAGAGCCATGACCGACGTCGAGAAGATCCAGGCCATCCTCGCCCCGCTGCTGCCGGGCCTGCTGGGCATCGAGCTGCGCGAGGCGACGCCCGAGCGCGTGGTCGCCGCGATGCGCGTGCGGCCCGACCTGTGCACCACCGGCGACTCGCTGCACGGCGGTGCCTTCATGGCGTTCGCCGACACGCTGGGCGCCGTGGGAACCTTCCTGAACCTGCCCAGGGGCGCGCGCACGACCACCACCGATTCGTCGACCAAGTTCACGCGCGGCGCGCCGGTCGGATCGACCGTGATCGGCACGTCGACGGCGTTCCATCGTGGCCGCACGACGCAGGTCTGGCAGACCCTGGTGACGACCGAGGACGGCAAGCTGTGCGCGGTGGTCACGCAGACGCAATTGATCATCCCGGCGTCGCCGGCCCCATGAGCGCCGTCCCGCAGGTTCGGCGCGCGGACGTCCGCATCCGGCTCGAGTCGCCCGGCCAGCCCGACGTGCTGGCGCTGATCGAGGACCTGGACGCCTACCAGAAGCCGCTGTACCCGATCGAGAGCTTCCACGGCATCGACCTCGCCGCGCTGTCGAAGCCCAACGTGCTGTTCGCGGTGGCGCGCGATGCGGATGGCGTGGCACTCGGCTGCGGCGCGATGGTGCTCGGCGCGGACCATGGCGAGATCAAGCGGATGTACGCGCGGCCCGAAGCACGCGGCCTGGGCATCGGCCGGCGCGTGCTGGCGTTCCTCGAAGGCGAGGCGCAGGCGCGCGGCTGCAGGCTGTTCCGCCTCGAGACCGGCTACCTGCAGCACGAGGCGCTGCGTCTGTACGAGCGCTGCGGCTACGAGCGCCGCGGGCCGTACGGGGACTACGTCGACGACCCCACCAGCGTGTTCATGGAGAAGCGCGCGGCCTGAGTGCACGGTGGCGTGGCTAGGATGGGCGCAGCACGCCAGCAGGAGACATCGATGCGCATCGCCGGAAGCTGCCACTGCGGAACCATCCGCTTCACGCTCGACTGGTTGCCTGAGCCGACCGTGATCCCGGCCCGTGCCTGCACCTGCAGTTTCTGCACCAAGCACGGCGGCGTGTGGACGTCCTGCCCCACGGGCTCGCTGCGCGTGGAGATCGCCGATCCCGCACGAGCGCGCCGCTACGCGTTCGGGACGAAGACCGCGGACTTCCACGTGTGCACGGTGTGCGGCGTGGTGCCGGTGGTCACCAGCCGCATCGACGGCCGCGATTACGCGGTGGTGAGCGTCAACGCCATCGATGGCGTGGACCCTGCGCTGCTGCAGCGCGCGCCGGTGTCGTTCGATGGCGAGGGAGAAGGCGACCGGCTGGCGCGCCGGCAGCGCAACTGGATCGCGGACGTCCGCTTCGAGACGGCGGCGTGACGCCGCACGCGCTCAGGCCGAAGGCGACAACGTCGTCGGCTTGGGGTCGGCGATCTGGCCCGGATAGTCGCGGCTGAAATGCAGTCCGCGGCTCTCGTGCCGCGCCTGCGCCGAGCGCACGATCAGGTCGGCCACGGTCACCAGGTTGCGCAGTTCCAGCAGGTCGCGGCTGATGTGGAAGTTGGCGTAGAACTCCTGGATCTCGCCCTGCAGCAGCCGGATGCGGTGCGCCGCGCGCTCCAGCCGCTTGTTGGTGCGGACGATGCCCACGTAGTCCCACATGAAGCGGCGCAGTTCGTCCCAGTTGTGCGAGATCACCACCGATTCATCGGGGTCGGTCACCTGGCTTGCGTCCCAGGCCGGCAACTGCGGCACCGCGGGCTGCGGCGTGGCTTTGATGTCCTGTGCCGCCGAGCGCGCGAACACCATGCATTCCACCAGCGAGTTGCTGGCCAGCCGGTTGGCGCCGTGCAGGCCCGTGTACGCCGTCTCGCCGATGGCGTGCAGGCCCGGCAGGTCGGTGCGGCCGGACAGGTCGGTGTGGATGCCGCCGCAGGTGTAGTGCGCGGCCGGCACCACCGGGATCGGCTGCTTCGTGATGTCGATGCCCAGCTCCAGGCAGCGCGCGTGGATGGTGGGGAAGTGCTCGAGGATGAAGGGCGCCGGCAGGTGCGAGATGTCGAGGTACACGCAGTCGAGCCCGTGCTTCTTCATCTCGAAGTCGATGGCGCGGGCCACGATGTCGCGCGGCGCGAGTTCGGCGCGCTTGTCGTGCTGCGGCATGAAGCGCGTGCCGTCGGGCAGCAGCAGCCGGCCGCCTTCGCCACGCAGCGCCTCGCTGATCAGGAAGCTCTTGACGTTGGGGTGGTACAGGCAGGTCGGGTGGAACTGGATGAACTCCATGTTCGTCACCCGGCAGCCCGCGCGCCACGCCGCCGCGATGCCGTCGCCGGTGGCCGTGTCCGGGTTGGTGGTGTACAGGTACACCTTGCCCGCGCCGCCGGTGGCCAGGATGGTGTGCGGCGCGCGGAAGGTGACGACTTCGTCGGTGCGATCGTCCAGCGCATACAGGCCCAGGCAGCGCTGCGGCTGCTGGCCGACGCGGCGGCTGGTGACCAGGTCGACCAGGGTGTGGTGCTCGAACAGCTGGATGTTGGGCGTGTGGCGCACGTGCTCGATCAACGTGCGCTGCACCGCGGCGCCGGTGGCGTCGGTGACGTGCACGATGCGGCGCGCGCTGTGGCCACCCTCGCGCGTCAGGTGGAGCTGGCCGTCCTCCTGCGAGAACGGCACGCCCAGCTGGCGCAGCCACGCGATGCTCTCCGGTGCGTGCTCCACCACGAAGCGCGTGGCGGTGGGATCCGAGAGGCCGGCGCCCGCGACCAACGTGTCGTCCACGTGCGAGTCGAAGCTGTCGCTGCGGTCCATCACCGCCGCGATGCCGCCCTGCGCCCAGCCGCTGGAGCCGTCGGACAGCGCGCGCTTGGTGATCACCGCCACGCGGTGCGTGGGCGCCAGGTGCATGGCGGCGGACAGGCCGGCGAGGCCGCTGCCGACGATGACGACGTCGAAGTCGAGAGTGCTCATGAGTCCGTCTTGAAAAGGATTCAACGCAGATCAAGCGCAAACAACGCAGAAGAGACCCTGGAGCAATTCATTGGATCCTTCTGCGTCTTCTGCGCTCTTCTGCGTCCTCTGCGTTTGGGAGTTCGCCTTCAGGCAGGCTGGTAAGCCAGTCGCACGTAGATGGGCGCGAAGGCTTCGGCCTGCGTCACCTCGACCAGCGTTTCCTTGGCGAGTTCCAGCATGGCGACGAAGGTGACGACGAGCACCGGGACGCCACGCGAAGTGTCGAACAGCTGCTCGAACTCGATGAACTTGCGCCCCTGCAGCTTGCGCAGGACGATGCTCATGTGCTCGCGCACCGACAGTTCCTCGCGCGAGATCTTGTGGTGCTGCACCAGCTTGGCCCGGCGCAGGATGTCGCGCCAGGCTTCCTGCAGGTCGACCACGTGCACGTCGGGAAAGCGCGGCTGCAGCGACTGCTCGATGAACACCTGCGCGCGCAGCACGTCGCGGCCCACCTGCGGCACCGCGTTCAGGCGCGCGGCGGCAAGCTTCATCTGCTCGTATTCCAGCAGGCGGCGCACCAGCTCGGCCCGCGGGTCCTCGGCTTCCTCGCCTTCCGCTGTCTTCTTGGGCGGCAGCAGCATGCGCGACTTGATCTCGATCAGCATCGCGGCCATCAGCAGGTACTCGGCGGCGAGTTCGAGGTTGCGGCTGCGGATCTCGTCGACGTACGTCAGGTACTGGCGGGTGACCGCCGCCATCGGGATGTCGAGGATGTTGAAGTTCTGCTTGCGGATCAGGTACAGCAGCAGGTCCAACGGGCCTTCGAACGCCTCGAGGAAGATCTCCAGCGCGTCGGGCGGGATGTACAGGTCGGTGGGCATGGCGAACAGCGGTTCGCCATAGAGCCGGGCCAGCGCCACCTGGTCCACCACGTCGGGCATGCCCGGCACCTCGGGCGCCGGCGGCTCCGGCAGCAGGGCCTCGGTGCTGTCGGTCACGTCAGCCCTTGGCGGAGCCGTCGTTGCCGGAGCCGTAGACGTAGGGCTTCTGCGGCACGCGGGCCTGCTTCCACTCGCCGATGGCCTCGCGGTCGAGGTGCTTGTCCCACCAGAGGGCCCGGCCCGCGCGCTGCTGGGCCTCGATGTCTGGGCGTTGGGCCTTCAGCTCGTCGATGAACTGGGTGACGTCCGACCTGTAGTCGGGACGGCGGAAGATGCGGAGCAGGAAGGACATGGGGGAGACTGCCTGGGTGAACAAGACATTTTATCCGGGGTGGCGCATGCGGCTCGGTGGTTTGTGCGTGGTGGTGTCGGCGCTGCTGGGCGGATGCGATCGCGATCGCATCGGCAAGCTGCAGGAAGGCGTGTCCACCGAGGCCGACGTGCGCGCGGCCTTCGGCCAGCCCGAGAACGTCTGGGACGAACCCGGTGGCGCCCGCACGCTGGAATACAACCGCAACCCCGAGGGCCGGCAGAACTACATGGTGACGGTCGGCCCGGACGGGAAGATGACCTCGCTGCGGCAGGTGCTCACGCCGGCCACCTTCGAGCGCATCCAGCCCGGCATGCCGATGGAGCAGGTGCGCCGCATGCTGGGCAAGCCGGCGAAGAAGACGCCGTACGCGTTGCAGGCGCAGGAGGCCTGGGACTGGCGCTGGCTGCAGCCGCCGAACGTGCCGATGGTGTTCACGGTCTGGTTCGACCGCGACCTGCACGTGCAGCGCACGACGACCGGTCCCGATCCTGACGCGCCGGAAAACAAGGGCGGCGGCGGGAAGTAGCCCTCACGTGGCCACCTCGGGCGAGGCCTGGTGCGCCTGCAGTTCGGCCAGGAAGCCGGCGCGCTGCAGCACCTGGCGCGGATCGTCCTGCAGGTTGTCCAGCCGCAGGGTGCCGCCGCGCAGGAGGATCACCTTGTGCAGCTGGCGCAGCGCGTCGAGGCCCGAGGTGTCCAGGTGCACCAGCTGCAGCGCGTCCAGCACCACCAGCGGTGCCGGCGGGCCGTCCTCCACTGCCTGCACCACGGTGTCGATGCGAGCCACCGCGCCGAAGAACAGCGAGCCGTACAGCCGGAACCGCAACTCGGTGCCGCACTGCCCCACCGCCTCGACCTGGAACAGGCTGCTCATGCGGCGGATGAAGAGGGCGCAGGCGCTCACCAGGCCGACCTGCACGGCGACCGTGAGGTCGAACACCACGGTGAGCAGGAAGGTGCCGAGCATCAGCAACCGGTAGTGGACGCTGTAGTGGTGCAGCCGCGCGAACTCGCGCCACTCGCCCATGTTCCAGGCGGTGAACAGCAGGATGCCGGCCAGCACCGCCAGCGGGACGTTCAGCGCCAGCGGTGCGGCCGCCAGCACCACCACGGCCAGCGTGATCGCGTGCACCACGCCGGCCACCGGCGTGGTGGCCCCGGCCCGCACGTTGGTCACCGTGCGGGCGATGGTGCCCGTGGCCGGCATGCCGCCGAAGAAGGGCACGACGAGGTTCGCCACGCCCTGCGCCATCAGCTCCTGGTTCGGGTCGTGCCGCCGAAGCCCGCTCACCTGGTCGGCGACGCGCGCGCACAGCAGCGATTCGATGGCCCCCAGCAGCGCGATCGTGATGGTGGGCGTGAGCAGCAGCTTGGCCGTGGACCAGGAGAAAGCGGGCGGCGCGAACGCGGGCAGCCCCTGCGGGATGCCGCCGAAGCGGGTGCCCAGCGTCTCGACCGGCAACTTGAACCAGGTCGAGAGCGCCGTGAGCGTGACCAGCGCCACGATCGGCCCCGGAACCCTGGCGCCCACCTGCGAGGCACTGCGCATGCCGGGGATGTCGAGCTGCTGCACGGGCGACTCGGCATGCCAGAGTCGCGGCCAGGCGAACAGGCCCAGCACGCAGGCCGAGCACAGCCCGAAGGCCGCGGGCGTGAACGTGCCCGCGTTCGCCGCCAGCACCTGCAGCTGCGCGAAGAAGTCCGCCGGCATCTTTGCGACCCGCAGTCCCAGCGCGTCCTTCAGCTGCGAGACGGCGATCAGCACGGCGATCCCGTTGGTGAAGCCGATGACGATGCTCACCGGCACGTAGCGCACCAGCGACCCCAGCCGGAGGAGGCCGAGCAGGAACAGCAGGATCCCGGCGGCGCTGGTCGCGATCAGCAGGTTGGCCAGGCCATGGCGCTCGAGGATGCCGTAGACGATGACGATGAAGGCGCCGGCCGGCCCGCCGATCTGGACGTTGGACCCGCCCAGCAGCGCGATCAGCGCGCCGGCAAGGATGGCGGTCCACAGTCCGGCTTCCGGCTTCAGGCCGGATGCGATCGCGAAGGCCATGGCGAGCGGCAGGGCCACGATGCCGACGGTGGCGCCGGCACCCAGGTCGCGCAGGAAGCGGTCGCGGTCGTAGCCGGCGAGCGCGTCCAGCAGGCGCGGGCGGAAGGTGAAGGACAGCAAGCGGGTCTCCCGAAGTGGACGGAACGCGAGGGTTCAGTCCAGCTCCGGGGGACCGCAGTGGTGCAGGCGGGTGATGAAGCGCCGCCGCCGCGACAGCGGCAGGAGGACCGGCGGGGCAGGCGGCAAGGCCATCGGCGGAGTGTACGGCCGCGCCCTGCCGAGGCCGGGTTACTTGTCGCCGCTGTCGGGAATCACCGCATCGGCGGCGGCACCCACCACCTTGCCGGCGATGCGCGCGGTGCCGATGGCCGCGTCAGCAGCCAGGCCCACGCCCGAGACGGCGAGGCCGGCCGCGGTGTCCACCGCGGCAACGACGGCGCAGCCGCCCAGCGGCGCAACGCAGGCTGCGAGAAGACAGGCGGTGGCGACGGGGCGACATGGCAGGTGCAGGCGAAAGGGCATGGGCAAAGCTCTGGATGAGCCGGTCCATTCTATGGATGAGCCGCGCCCCGTCATGTAACGGGGCGTCAGCAGTGTTGGGTGCACGCGTCGCGCGCGGGCCTTAGCGCACGCGCATGCCCGGCTGCGCGCCGGGGAGGGCTCGAGCACGTAGATGCCCTTGTCCGCCTTGCCGTCGGCGTGGCTGGCGGCCAGCACCATGCCCTCGCTCACACCGAACTTCATCTTTCGCGGGGCCAGGTTGGCGACCAGCACGGTGAGCTTGCCCACCAGCTGCTCGGGCTTGCATGCGGAGGCAATGCCGGAGAACACGTTGCGCGTCCGGCCCTCGCCCACGTCCAGCGTGAGGCGCAGCAGCTTGGTCGAGCCCTCGACGGCTTCGCAGTTGACGATCTTCGCGATGCGCAGGTCGACCTTGACGAAGTCGTCGATCGTGATTTCGGCGGCGAGAGGCTCGCCACCGGGCTGGCTCCCTTCCGCTCCGGGGAGGGCAGGGATGGACGCGCTTCGCTGCCTGCCGGGGGCTCGAACAACGCATCCACCTGCTTCGGATCAACCCGTTGCATCAGGTGCTTGTACTCGCCGACCACGTGTTCCGCGCCCAGCGGCGTCGCGGCATTCGACCAGTCGAGCGGACCGCTGCGCAGGAACACCTCGGCCTCGGCCGCCAGCGCCGGCAGCACCGGCTTGAGGCACGCGGTCATGACCTTGAAGGACTCCAGGCAGTCGGAGCACACCAGCGCGGCTTCGTCGCCCTTGCCGTCCTTCACCAGCTTCCACGGCGCGGCGCCATCGAAGCGCAGGTTGACCTCGTCGGCGTAGGCCATGATCTCGCGCAGCGCCTTGGCGTACTCGCGGCCTTCGTACAGGTTGCGCACCTCGTCGACCAGCCGCTCGGCCCGGACCTGCGCCGCGGGGAACGGGCCCACCAGCTTGCCCCCGGGCACGAACTTGACGGCGCGGCTGGCGATGTTCACGTACTTGCCGATCAGGTCTGCGTTGACGCGCGCGATGAAGTCGTCGGGATTGAAGTCGACGTCCTCCACCTTGGCATTGAGCTTGGCGGCGATGTAGTAGCGCAGCCACTCGGGGTTCATGCCCAGCGAGAGGTAACGCAGCGGGTCGATGCCGGTGCCGCGGCTCTTGCTCATCTTCTCGCCACTGACGGTGATGAAGCCGTGCACGTTCACCTGGCTGGGCGTCTTGCGCTGCGAGAACTGCAGCATCGCGGGCCAGAACAACGTGTGGAAGTACACGATGTCCTTGCCGATGAAGTGCACCTGCTCGACCTGCGGGTCGGCCACGTACTGCGCGAAGCTGGCGTCGGTGCGCGAGGGCGCATGCCAGTGGTTCTTCGCCTGGCCCTTGTCGAAGTGGTTCTTCAGGCTGGCCAGGTACCCGATCGGCGCGTCGAGCCAGACGTAGAAGTACTTGCCTGGCGCGTCGGGGATCTCGATGCCGAAGTAGGGCGCGTCGCGGCTGATGTCCCAGTCGGCCATGCCGGCCTCGAACCATTCGCTGGCCTTCTTCGCCATTTCGGCCTGCAGCCGGCCGTCTTGCGTCCACGCCTTCAGGAAGTCGACGACCTTGGGGTCGGACAGCTTGAAGAAATAGTGCTCGGAGCTGCGCAGCTCCGGCTTCGCGCCGGTGAGGGTGGAGTAGGGCTCGATCAGCTCGGTGGGCGCGTACACGCTGCTGCACACCTCGCAGCTGTCGCCGTACTGGTCCTTGGCGTGGCACACCGGGCACTCGCCCTTGATGTAGCGGTCGGGCAGGAACATGCCCTTCACCGGGTCGTAGAACTGCTCGATGGTGCGCGTGGTCACCATCCCGTTGGCCTTGAGCACCTTGTAGATGCCTTGCGCGAGCTCGGTGTTCTCGCGGCTGTCGGTCGAATGCCAGTTGTCGAACCGGATGTGGAAGCCGTCGAGGTACTCCTTGCGGCCCGCCGCGATGCCGGCCACGAACTGCTGCGGCGTCACGCCGGCCTTCTCGGCCGCGATCATGATCGGCGCGCCGTGCGCGTCGTCGGCACCCACGAAGTGCACCATGTGCCCGCCCATGCGCTGGTGGCGCACCCAGATGTCGGCCTGGATGTATTCCATGATGTGGCCGATGTGGAACTTGCCGTTGGCGTACGGCAGCGCGGTGGTGACGAATAGCTTGCGCTGGGGCATGGGGGTATCCGGAGGGAACCGCGCATTTTAGGGGGCCGCTACACTGACCGGTTCCTCTCCCGAAGAAGTCGCCGCCATGGCCACCCAAGATCAGTTGCTCGCCGCGCTCGCGGCCGTGAAGGACCCGAACACCGGGTCCGACTTCGTGTCCACCAAGGCCGTGAAGAACCTGCAGGTGAACGGCGGCGACGTCGCGTTCGACGTCGAGCTCGGCTACCCGGCGAAGTCGCAGGTGCCCGCGCTGCGCCAGGCGCTCGTGGCCGCCGCGCGCTCCGTGCCGGGCGTCACCAACGTCTCGGTGAACGTCACCACCAGGGTCATCGCCCATGCCGTGCAGCGCGGCGTGCAGCTGATGCCCAACGTGAAGAACATCATTGCCGTCGCGTCGGGCAAGGGTGGCGTGGGCAAGAGCACCACCGCCGTGAACCTCGCGCTGGCGCTGGCCGCCGAGGGCGCGTCGGTCGGCCTGCTCGATGCCGACATCTATGGGCCGAGCCAGCCGATGATGATGGGCATCGAGGGCCGTCCCGAGAGCGAGGACGGCAAGACGATGGAGCCGCTGGAGAACTACGGCGTGCAGGTCATGTCGATCGGCTTCCTGGTCAATCCCGACGAGGCCATGATCTGGCGCGGCCCGATGGCGACGCAGGCGCTCGAGCAGCTGCTGCGCCAGACCAACTGGCGCGACCTCGATTACCTCGTGGTCGACCTGCCGCCGGGCACCGGCGACATCCAGCTCACGCTGTCGCAGCGCGTGCCGATGACGGGCGCCGTGATCGTCACCACGCCGCAGGACATCGCGCTGCTCGACGCGCGCAAGGCGGTGGCGATGTTCGAGAAGGTGGGCGTGCCCATCCTGGGCCTGGTCGAGAACATGGCCGTGCACGTGTGCAGCAACTGCGGCCATGTGGAACACATCTTCGGCCAGGGCGGCGGCAAGCGCTACGCCGAGGAGCGCGGGCTGCCCTACCTGGGCGCGCTGCCGCTGGACATCGCGATCCGCGAGCAGGCCGACGGCGGCAAGCCCACGGTGGTGGCCGATCCCGACGGCAAGCTGGCCGGCCTGTACAAGGACGTCGCGCGCCAGGTGGCCGTGAAGGTCGCGGCCAAGGCGCGCGACTTCACCGCGAAGTTCCCGACCATCACGGTGTCCAAGGACACCTGAGGAGCTGCGGTGGCGCCGCGTCCCAGCCTCGAGGTCGCCGTGGTGATGCGCCGCGAGCGCATCGACAACCGCTGGCAGCCCTGGCGTTGGGTGCTGCACGACGTCGTGCAGCAGCAGCCGGCGTTCGGCACCGAGCCGCGGCGCATCTTTGCCGACGAGCGCGTGGAGCACTGGCTCCATCCGGGCTTCACGGTCGAACTGTTTCGCGACGACGCCGAGGGCTACTACCTCAATGCCACCACCGAAACGCCGGGCTGGTTCGTGCTGTGGCGCATGGAGGAAGAAGCCGGCATCGGCGACGAGCCGATCGCGCGGCCGCAGACGGTCACGCTGAGCTATTACGACGCGGGCCGCTGGCTCGATGCGCAGGAGACGGTGGAACAGGTGCCCGCGCCGGCCGAAGTGGTCGAGTGGCTGCGAGCCTTCGTCGAAGCCCATTACGTCCCCGAGCCGAAGAAGCGCAAGCGGCCCGAGAGCTTCCGGCCGCTGCAGGATCGCTTCGGCAATCCGGTGGCGGTGTCGACGGAGAAGAAGTTCGGCGGTGGTGCAGGCAACGGAGGTGGCCATGGCTGATGGATTCCTCGGGCGCTGGTCGCGGCGGAAGATCGATGCGAAGGAAGGGAAGGCGCTGGAGGAGCCGCAGGCGGAGATGCGGGCACCGGGGGGTCCCCAGCCGTTCCTTCCCCTCCTCCTCTGGGCGAGGGTCAGGGTCATGGCGCTCCCGCAACCGGGCTGGCACAGCCGCCAGCACAGCCCCCCGATCCACCGCCGACGCTCGCCGACGTCGCCGATCTCACGCCCGCCTCCGACTTCCGCCGCTTCATCGCGCGCGACGTGACGTCGGAGGTGAAGAACGCCGCGATGAAGAAGCTGTTCGCCGATCCGCACTTCAACGTCATGGACGGCCTGGACACCTACATCGACGACTACACGAAGGCCGACCCCATCCCCGAGTCCATGCTCCGGCAACTGGCCAGCGCGCAGTTCCTCGGGCTCTTCCGTGAGGAAGAACGCAAAGACGCGTCGCCGGCAGGTGCAAGGGAAGGCACGGACGGGTTGCCTGCCGATTCCGTGGCACAGTCGGCCGCACCGGAGGCCCTCGCCGGCACCGGTCCCGAATCCGCTTCCGATTCCGTTCCCGATCCCGCGCCCGATGCCCACGCTGATCTGCGACTGCAACAAGACGATGCCGCTGAAGGCGGCGAGCCTGGGCACGGCGCTGGGTGAGCCGCTCGCGCTGCACAGCACGCTGTGCCGGCGCGAGATCGGCGACTACCAGCAGGCCATCCGCGGCAACGAGCCGGTCGTCGTCGCCTGCACGCAGGAGCAGAAGCTGTTCGCGCAGGTCGGCACGCAGACCGAGGGCGCGGTCGCTCCCGTGCACTTCGTCAACATCCGTGAAACCGGCGGCTGGAGCCGCGACGCGTCGCAGGCGATGCCCAAGATCGCGGCGCTGCTGGCCGCGGCGCACCTGCCCGAGCCCGAACCCGTCCCCACCGTCACGTACACGAGCGCCGGCCGCCTGCTGGTGATCGGCCCGCTGGACGAGGCGGAGCGCGCGGCGGCCATGCTGTCGGACGTGCTGGACGTGACGCTGTTCGCGCAAGGCGGCGCGGTGTCGCAGGAGCGCAGGTACCCCGTCCTCGCGGACCGCATCGATGCCCTCACCGGCTGGCTGGGCGCGTTCACGCTGACGTGGACCGCCGACAACCCGATCGACCTGGACCTGTGCACGCGCTGCAATGCCTGCATCGCGGCCTGTCCCGAGCACGCGATCGGTCTGGACTACCAGATCGACCTGGCCCGTTGCACCGGCCACCGCGCCTGTGTGAAGGTGTGCGAGGCCGCCGGTGCGATCGACTTCAACCGGCCGATGCAGACCGAATCGCAGGCCTTCGATTTGGTGCTCGACCTGCGCGCCCAACCCGCCTTCGCGCAGCACGCGCCGCCCCAGGGCTACTTCCAGTGGGACAGCCGCGACCTGCCCACGCTGCTGAAGCTGCGCGACATGGTGGGCGAGTTCGACAAGCCCCGGTTCTTTGCCTACAAGCAGAAGCTGTGCGCGCACAGCCGCAACGACCAGGTGGGCTGCAACGCGTGCGTCGAGATCTGCTCCGCCGAGGCGATCAGCAGCCATCCGAAGCGGCAGCAGGTCGAGGTCAATCCCAACCTGTGCGTCGGTTGCGGCGCGTGCACCACCGTGTGCCCGACCGGCGCGCTCACGTTCCAGTACCCGCGCGCTCCGGAGCAGGGGCTCAGGCTGCGCACCTTGCTCGCCACGTACGCACACGCGGGCGGTCGCGATGCGACGCTGCTGTTCCACAGCCAGGAGCGTGGGGCGCAATTGGTCGAAGGGCTCGGACGCGCAGCGCGCCTGCAGCAAGCGCAGGGCGTTCCGGCGAACGTCATTCCGGTGGCCCTGTGGCACACGGCCAGCACCGGCCTCGATCTGTGGCTGTCGGCCATCGCGTTCGGCGCTTCGCAAGTGGTCGTGCTGGTCACCGGTGAAGAGGCGCCGCAGTACATCGACGGCCTCAAGGCGCAGATGGCGGTGGCGCAGGCCATCCTGCACGGCCTGGGCTACAGCGGCACCCACTTCGAGCTGCTGCGCGCCGACAGCGTGCCTGCGCTCGATGCGGGATTGCGTTCGCTGGGCGCGACTCGGCAGTCGGTGCCACGCGAGGCCGCACGCTTTGCCGTCGCGGCCGAGAAGCGCGCGACGCTGGAACTTGCGCTGGACCACCTGGTGGCCCAGGCGCCGATGCGGCCGGAAGCGATCGCGCTGCCGCCGCAAGGCGCGCCCTTCGGGACCATCGTCGTCGACAAGGACCGCTGCACGCTGTGCATGAGCTGCGTCAGCGCGTGTCCGGCCAGTGCGCTGCAGGACAACCCGCAATCGCCGCAACTGAAGTTCCTCGAGAAGAACTGCGTGCAATGCGGCCTGTGCGCCACCACCTGTCCCGAGGACGCGATCGTGCTGCAGCCGCGGCTGCTGCTCACGCCGCAGCGTCGCGAGGCGCGCGTGCTCAACGAGACCAGGCCGTACGGCTGCATCCGCTGCGGCAAGCCGTTCGGCACGCTGAAGGTGATCGAGGCGATGCTGGGCAAGCTGTCCGGCCACCCGATGTTCCAGGGCGCAGCGCTCGAGCGCCTGAAGATGTGCGGCGACTGCCGCGTGGTCGACATCTACACCGCGCGCGACGAAGCGAAGATCACCGATGCGTGAGTCCGTTCCCACGTCGTCGGCGCTGGACGAGGAAACGGCGCGCGCCGAGATCTACGGGCTGCTGGCGCAGCTCTTTTATGCGCCTCCCCCTCCGGAGCTGCTCGATGCGCTGCGGGTCGCGGTCACCGAAGCGCCGGCCGCGGGCGCCTATCTCGAGGAACCGTGGCGCGTGCTGGTCGGCACCGCGCGCGAGATGCAGGCCGCCGAGATCCGGTCCGAGTACAACGCGCTGTTCGGTGGCGTCGGCAAGCCCGACGTCTACCTGTTCGGCTCGCATTACCTCAGCGGCTTCCTCAACGAGCAGCCGCTGGCCAGGCTGCGCGGCGACCTGCGCGAGCTGGGCCTCACGCGAGACGAGGCCATGCCGGAGACCGAGGACCACATCGCGTACCTCAGCGAGGTGATGCGCTACCTCATCGCCGGTGACGACGTGGCCGTCGCCAACCTCGCGCGCCAGCGCGAGTTCTTCGCGGTCCACCTGCAGCCCTGGGTCTCGGCGATGTGCGAGGCGATCGTGGCCCATCCGCGGGCCCGCTTCTACGCGGCCCTGGCGCGCTTCACGCAGGCATTCATGAGCGTGGAGCAGCAGGGCTTCGACCTGCTGGCTTGAGCGGTCGCGTTGCGCGCTGACTTCTCGCTGACGGCTAGGGATTTCCCACCCCTTCGCACGTAGTTGCTGCAACCCCCGTGCGAGTGTTCGGGGCTATGCTCGTCCGTGCATGGGCCAAGCACGCGCAGCCCCATTCAAGGAGAGACCATGAGCCGCACGGTTTCGACCGAGGCAGGCGCCGGCGATCGATCGCCCGCCGCCACGTCCAGCAAGTTGTCACGCCGCACGCTCTTCGCGGGCGCCGGCACTGTCGGTGCCCTCGCGGCCGCCGCGAGCCTGGTGCCCGCCGCAGGCGAGGTCGCTCCCGAGCCCGTCGTCGCCCAGGACCCGCCCGAGCGGGGCGGCGGCTACTCGCTCAGCGAGCACGTCAAGCGGTACTACCGCACGACCCGTCTCTAACCCTCGCTTCCCGGGGCCACCATGTTGCTCACCAAGAAACCGCAGACCGGCGCGGCGACTCCGCGCGTGCACGACGAAGCCGCGCGTTCGCCCTTCGTCCACAGCCTGCAGCGCGGCCTCTCGCGTGCGCTGCCCACGATGGACCGGCGCGCGTTCCTGCGCCGCTCCGGCCTCGGTGTCGGCGTCGGCCTCGCCGCTTCGAGCCTCACGCTGGTGAAGAAGGCCCATGCGATCGAGGGCCGCGAGGCGCCGGTCGGCAAGGGCAAGGTCGAAGTGCGGCGCACGGTGTGCAGCCACTGCTCCGTGGGCTGCGCGGTCGATGCCGTCGTCGAGAACGGCGTGTGGGTGCGCCAGGAGCCGGTGTTCGATTCGCCGATCAACCTGGGGGCGCACTGCGCCAAGGGCGCGGCGCTGCGCGAGCACGGCCACGGCGAGTACCGCCTGCGCTATCCGATGAAGCTGGTGAACGGCAAGTACGAGCGCATCAGCTGGGACCAGGCGCTGAACGAGGTCAGCGCGAAGCTGCTGGAGCTGCGCAAGGCCAGCGGTCCCGATTCGGTGTTCTGGGTCGGCTCGTCCAAGCACAACAACGAGCAGTCGTACCTGCTGCGCAAGTTCGTCAGCTTCTGGGGCAGCAACAACGCGGACCACCAGGCACGCATCTGCCACTCGACCACCGTCGCCGGCGTCGCCAACACGTGGGGCTACGGCGCGATGACGAATTCGTACAACGACATGCAGAACAGCAAGCTGGCGTTGTACATCGGCTCGAATGCCGCCGAGGCGCACCCGGTCTCGATGATGCACATGCTCCACGCCAAGGAGTCGGGCTGCAAGATGATCGTGGTCGACCCGCGCTTCACGCGCACGGCGGCCAAGGCCGACCAGTACGTGCGCATCCGCTCGGGCTCGGACATCCCGTTCCTGTTCGGCCTGCTGCACCACATCTTCAAGAACGGCTGGGAAGACAAGAAGTACATTAACGACCGCGTCTACGGGATGGACAAGGTCCGCGAGGACGTCATGGCCAAGTGGACGCCCGACAAGGTCCAGGAAGCCTGCGGCGTCGACGAACAGACCATGTTCGGCATCGCCAAGCAGATGGCCGAGAACCGTCCCGGCACCATCGTGTGGTGCATGGGCCAGACCCAGCACAGCATCGGCAACGCGATCGTGCGCGCGTCCTGCATCGTGCAGCTGGCGCTGGGCAACATCGGCGTGTCGGGCGGCGGCGCCAACATCTTCCGCGGCCACGACAACGTGCAGGGCGCGACCGACGTGGGCCCGAACCCGGATTCGCTGCCCGGCTACTACGGCCTCACCGAGGGATCCTGGCGCCACTTCGCCAAGGGCTGGGGGGTCGAGTACGACTGGATCAAGGCGCGCTATGCCAGCCCCGCCCTGATGACCAAGCCCGGGATGACCGTCTCGCGCTGGATCGACGGCGTGCTGGAGAAGAACGAGAACCTGGACCAGGACCCGAACCTGCGCGCGCTGGTGTTCTGGGGCCATGCGCCCAACTCGCAGACGCGCGGCGTCGAGATGAAGCGGGCGATGGACAAGCTCGACCTGCTGGTGGTGATCGACCCGTACCCGTCGGCCACGGCGGCGATGGCGGCCATGCCCGGCAAGCCCGAGGACCTGAACCCGAATCGCGCGGTGTACCTGCTGCCGGCGGCCACGCAGTTCGAGACCAGCGGCTCCGTCACCGCCTCGAACCGCTCGCTGCAGTGGCGCGAGATGGTGATCGAGCCGCTGTGGGAAAGCCGCAGCGACCACATGCTGATGTACCAGCTGGCCGACAAGCTCGGATTCGGCAGGGAGCTGGTTAAGAACTACAAAATGCAGAAGGTCAAGGGCATGGACGAACCCGTGCCCGAGGACATCCTGCGCGAGATCAACAAGACCTGCTGGAGCATCGGCTACACCGGCCAGAGTCCCGAGCGGCTGAAGGCGCACATGCGCAACATGGCCGCCTTCGACGTCAGGACACTGCGCGCCAAGGGCGGCAAGGATGCGGCCAGCGGCTACGACCTCACGGGCGACTACTTCGGCCTGCCGTGGCCCTGCTACGGCACGCCGGAGCTCAAGCACCCCGGCACGCACGTCCTGTACAACACCGGCCTGCACGTGATGGACGGCGGCGGCAACTTCCGCGCCAACTTCGGCGTCGAGAAGGACGGCGTCAACCTGCTGGCCGAGGACGGCTCGTTCTCCAAGGGCGCCGACATCACCACGGGCTACCCCGAGTTCGACCACGTGCTGATGAAGAAGCTGGGCTGGTGGGACGAGCTCACCGACGCCGAGAAGGTGCTGGCCGAAGGCAAGAACTGGAAGACCGACAACTCGGGCGGGATCATCCGCGTGGTCATGAAGAACCATGGCTGCCACCCGTTCGGCAACGCGAAGGCGCGTGCGGTGGTGTGGAACTTCCCGGACGGCGTGCCGCAGCACCGCGAGCCGATCTACAGCACGCGGCCGGACCTCGTGGCCAAGTACCCGACGCACGACGACAAGAAGGCGTTCTGGCGCCTGCCCACGCTCTACAAGACGCTGCAGGACAAGAACATCGCCGACAACGTCGCGCAGAAGTTCCCGCTGATCCTCAGCTCGGGGCGCCTCGTCGAGTACGAAGGTGGTGGCGAGGAGACCCGCTCCAACCCGTGGCTGGCCGAGCTGCAGCAGGAGGCCTTCGTCGAGATCAACCCGAAGGCGGCCGCGGACCGTAGCATCAAGCAGGGCGACTACGTGTGGCTGCTCAGCCCGACGGGCGCGCGCATCAAGGTGCAGGCGCTGGTCACCGAGCGCGTTGGCCCCGACACGGTGTGGATGCCGTTCCACTTCTCGGGCCGCTGGCAGGGCGCGGACCTGCTGGCGTACTACCCGAACGGCGCGCATCCGATCGTGCGCGGCGAGGCGGTCAACACGGCCACGACCTACGGCTACGACAGCGTGACCATGATGCAAGAGACCAAGACCACCGTCTGCAACATCGAGCGGGCCTGAGGAGACAGCGATGGCACGAATGAAATTCATCTGTGACTCGGAGCGCTGCATCGAGTGCAATAGCTGCGTCACGGCCTGCAAGAACGAGCACGACATTCCGTGGGGGGTCAATCGCCGCCGGGTGGTGACCCTCAATGACGGCGTGCCGGGCGAGAAGTCGATCTCGGTGGCCTGCATGCACTGCTCCGACGCGCCCTGCATGGCGGTGTGCCCGGTCAATTGCTTCTACCGCACCGACGAAGGCGTGGTGCTGCACAACAAGGACACCTGCATCGGCTGCGGCTACTGCAGCTACGCCTGCCCGTTCGGCGCGCCGCAGTTCCCCGCGTCCGGCACCTTCGGCGTGCGCGGCAAGATGGACAAGTGCACCTTCTGCGCTGGCGGCCCGGAGGCCAACGGCTCGGAGGCCGAGTACGAGAAGTACGGCCGCAACCGCCTGGCCGAAGGCAAGCTGCCCGCCTGCGCCGAGATGTGCTCCACCAAGGCGCTGCTCGCCGGCGACGGGGACGTGGTCGCCGACATCTTCCGCACCCGCGTGCTCAAGCGCGGCAAGGGCGCCGAGGTCTGGGGCTGGGGCACTGCCTACGGTTCGCAGCAGGCCGGCCAGCCGACGGGGAGCAAGTCATGACGCGTGCCATCCTCCTCGCGATGGCTGCGCTGGCGCTGGCCGCCTGCACGGAGAAGCCGCAGACGCTCGGCCAGAACAGCGGCCGTGACACGCCGGCCTGGAGCGGCACCGGCACGGCGTTCCAGGTCCAGGGCTGGAAGGCCGGCGATCGCGCGGCCTGGGAGCAGCAGCTCAAGAACCGTTCGCAGACGCAGAACGACTATGTCAAGGTCAACTGATTCCAGCCGCTGGCTCGCTGCCGTCACGCTGGCGCTGGCGTGCTGCACCGGTGCATTCGCGCAGGACAAGGCCGCGGCACCGCAGCCCGGCGCGCCCGTGACCAACGCCCCCACTGCGGCGCCCACCCCCGCGCCGGGCGCCGGCGGAGCTCCTCAAGGCATCCAGGGCCAGAACATCTTCACCGTCAAGCCGGACGCGGACGCCGATCCCAACTACCTGAAGCAGAACAACGGCGAGCGCAACCGGGTCCAGCCGGGCAACAACGCGCCGATGTGGCGCCAGGTCAGCTCGGGCACCCAGGGCTACACGAGCCTGCCGAAGTCGGAGGCGCCCGAAGCGGGCGTGCTGGTGCAGCGCTTCGTCACCTACCCCGGCTCGCAGCACACCAACGCCGGCGAGGCCTGGCGCCAGGTGCGCAACCAGTGGCTGATCCCGTACGGCGGCGCGCTGCTGCTGATCGTGCTGGGCGCGCTGGCGATCTTCTACTTCGCCAAGGGGCCGATCGGCGAGCACGAGGCCGGCGACGGCGGCCGCCGCATCGAGCGCTTCACGCCGTTCGAGCGCTCGGCGCACTGGGCCAACGCCATCGCGTTCTGCACGCTGGCGATCTCGGGCATGGTGATGGCCTTCGGCCGCGCGCTGCTGCTGCCGGTGATCGGCGGCACGCTGTTCGGCTGGCTGACGTATGGCCTGAAGACGCTGCACAACTTCGTCGGTCCGCTGTTCCTGGTGTCGCTGGTCATCGTCTTCGTCACCTTCCTGCGCGACAACTTCCCGCAGAAGGGCGATCTGCGCTGGCTGCTCACGCTGGGCGGCATGTTGTCGAAGGACCATCGCGAACTGCCTTCGCACCGCTTCAACGCGGGCGAGAAGGTCGTGTTCTGGGGCGGCGTGTTCCTGCTCGGCATCGTGGTCACGGCGTCCGGCCTGGTGATGGACAAGCTGCTGCCGGGCATCGACTACGTGCGCCAGACCATGCAGGTCGCGCACATGGTGCACAACGTCGCCACCGTGCTGATGATCGCCATGTTCCTGGGCCACATCTACATCGGCACCATCGGCATGCGCGGCGCTTACAGCGCGATGCGCGAGGGCTGGGTGGGCGATGCCTGGGCCCGCGAGCACCATGCGTACTGGTACGACGAGATCGCGGCCGGCCGGATTCCGGCCGAACGCAGCACGCCCGCCGGCAGGCCCGTTCACGGCGGGCCGGCCCGCACCGCCTGAGAGAGCATCCATGACCATGCAGCGACTTCTTCCGGTCCTCGCCCTTGCCACGGTGGCCGCCGCCGTGCAGGCCAAGCTCCCGCCGCCCGATCCCGCCGCGAAGGCCAAGACCGAGGAGGCCGCGGCCAAGACAGCGTGGCAGGCCAAGGTCGACAGCTACCAGCTGTGCAAGGTGCAGGACAAGATCGCGGCCAAGTTCGGCCACAAGGGCGCGGCGGCCAAGTCGCCTGCGCCGGCGGCGAGCGAAAGCAAGACCGCGACCTCGACACCCGCGGGGGGCGCCGCACCATCGCCCACCTCGGGCTCCAACGCCGCAGTGGCGGCGGAGGCGAAGGCTTCGGCACCCGCCCCGGCAGCCGCCGACAAGACCACCCCGGTGTCCACCGCCGGCGCGCCGCCCGCACCTTGCGCTGACCCCGGCCCGTTCGCCTACAACCCGCCGCAGCAGACTCCTCTGGAGACCTCGGAAGCCCATTCGCCGGCCGGCACCGCGACCAAGCCGCCGAGCGTGCGGCCCGAGTCGGGCACCATGGTCCCGGGCAAGAAGTAATGCCCCCACGGGCGGCCCCTCGGCGGCCGTGCCCCATCATCGGCCGATGCTTCCCCGCCTGACCCAGGCCCGCGCGCCGCTCACCCGCGAGATCGAGGCCGTCGACGAGCACGGCCAGCCGCAGGCCGTGTCCATCCCGGCGGAGCGCGACCTCACCGTCTACGTCGACAAGCGCGAGCTCGTCACGCTGATGACCCTGGGCGCGCATCCCGAGTGGCTCGTGCTGGGATACCTCCGCAACCAGCGGCTCGTTGCGGGGCCGCAGGAGGTTGAATCCGTCACCGTCGACTGGGAAGTGGCCAGCGCCGCGGTGAAGACGCGCAGCGGCATCGATCGCATCGAGGAGCGCACCGCCCGCCGCGTGGTCACCACCGGCTGCGGCCAGGGCAGCGTGTTCGGCGCGCTGATGGACGACGTCTCATCGATCCGGCTGCCCGACGCCATGCTCGACCAGGCCACGCTCTACGGGATCCTCGAGGCGATCCGGCGCCAGGAGAGCACCTACAAGTCCGCGGGGTCGGTGCATGGCTGTGCGCTGTTCCGCGGCAGCGAGCTGCTGCTGTTCGTCGAGGACGTCGGCCGGCACAACGCCATCGACACCATCGCCGGCTGGATGTGGATGCAGCCGCAGCCGGTGGACACCGGCGCGCAGCCGCTGGTGTTCTACACGACAGGCCGGCTCACGAGCGAGATGGTCATCAAGTCGGCGCAGATGGGCGTGGCCATCGTGGTCTCGCGCAGCGGCATGACCGAGATGGGCCACGCCATTGCCTCGCAGCTGGGCCTGTGCACCATCGGCAGGGCGCTGAACCGGCGCTTCCTCTGCTACACGGGCGCGCAGCGCCTGCGGTGGCGGCCCGAGCTGGCCAAGGCCCCGCCGGCCGCAAGCGCGGCCTGAGGTCCCCGATCAGGGCGCGGCGACGCCGCCGCCCATGGCCGCCGCGGATGCCGGCTGCTGCGCTTTCGCGCGGCGACGGATGCGGCGCTGCCGCCAGTCCTCGTAGCTGGTGGTCACCTGGGCGAGGACACGCGGCAGGCGGTCGTACAGGTGGACCGAGATGCGCGGCAGGCACAAGGGATCGTCGCCGAGCCTGGCCCGCGTGCTGACGATGGTGGTCGCCGTGGCATAGCCGGCCTGGCGCACCATCTCGACGTGTTCCGCGCGGTGCTCGCCGTACGGGTACGAGAAGCTGCGCACCTCGATGCCCAGCAGCTCTTCCAGCTCGCGCTTGCTTCCAGCGATCTCCTCGCGCGCTGTGGTCTCGCTGCACTTGGTCAGGTCGACGTGGTTGCGCGTGTGGGCGCCCAGCTCCATGCCGGCGTCCAGCCAGGCGCGCAGCTGCGACTCGTCCATCAGCTGCACCGGCTCGGCGCCGTGGCCGTGGTCCCAGACGTTGCTGCCGCCAACCTGGCCCGTGACGATGAACGCCGTCGCGGTGAAGCCGAGCCTGCGAAGGATGGGTAGCGCGTGCTCGAAGTTGTTGGTGTAACCGTCATCGAGGGTGATGCCGAACACCTTGCCGCTCCGCTCGCCACGCAGGTAAGGTTCGAGATCGCGCATCGACAGCCCGGTCCAACCGAGTGCCTTGAGCATCCGCAGCTGCAGCGCGAAGCGCCAGGGAGGCAGCACGAGCGTGCGCACCGGAACGCCACGCGGCGGCGGGCGCCGGGTCTGGTGGTACGACAGGATCGCGATCGGACGTGCGCGCGCGGCTGCCGACGTGCTGTCCGTCGTGGTGCGGTCCTGTGGCATGTTGTCTCCTCCAGCTGCGGCCGTGGGTGTCCTGCTGATCTTCCGCGCGTGCCTCAGCGGTTCTGTCGGACAAGGCCTCGTCGCCCTGTCGTCCGCAGGGCGAGTAGCCCGTCCGGGCCACGGGCGCGCACGGGATGTTTTCCGCGTGCACCATCCATGAGCAGCAAGCAACAAGGGATCGTGATGGAGCATGGCGGCATCGAGGTGTGGACGGCGCGGCCGGAGAAGGTCGGCGCAGCCGCATGCAGCGCGCTCGCCGGCCTGCTGGATGCGCACGAGCGCGAGCGCGCCGAGGCCTTCCGGTTCGACGCCGACCGGCAGGCGTTCGTCATCGCGCACGCGCTGCGTCGCCTGGCCCTGGCCTGCGCGCTGGGTGCCGATCCCGGCGAGCTGCAGTTCACCACCGGTGCGCACGGCAAGCCGCTGCTGCTCGGTGCCGATGCGGCCACGCCCGCCTTCAGCCTCACGCGCAGCCGCGGGCTCGTGGCCTGCGCGGTGGGCCACCAGCGATTCCTCGGCGTGGATGTCGAGCCCGTGCGGCCCGGCCTCTCGCCCTCGCTGCTCGAATCGTTCGTGACCCCGGCCCACGGCGCGGCGTTCCTGGACGACACGCCCGACCTGTTCATGCAATGGACCGCGCTGGAGGCGTTCTGGAAGGCGCGCGGCACCGGCCTCTCGACGACGCAACCGCGCATCGGCCTGCATGCGCTGGAAGGCGAGGACTGCTACGAGATCGTCGACGGCGAGTCGCGCCTGCCCACCGGGGTGGTGGTGATGCGCCTGCCCGCGCCGGCAGGCCACGTGCTGGCGCTGGCTTGCGAGCAGATCGCCAGCGTGCAGCTGGTGGAACTGGACCGCCTCGCGCCGCGTCCCGCGGGCGCGGACGACGTGATTTCGATGTGCAACGAGGGCCTGTGCGAGGAGGCTTCGGCCTTCGGCACGGGCGGTTCGTCAACCTTGGTGTGAAGAGCGACATGACAACGACAAGTGCGGTGTTCATCGGGGATGGAAGCCTGCTGGTGCAGTGCGCGGACGTGTTCCGCCGCGCGGGCCACCGGATCGAGGCGGTGGTGTCGGCCAGCCAGGCCAACCTGGACTGGGCCGAGGCGCAGGGCATCGCGGCCGTGCGCATGGAAGGCGAGTGGGCGGCGCGACTGGATGGCCTGCGCTTCGACTACCTGTTCAGCGTGGCCAACCTGCGGATGCTGCCGCAGGCGGTGCTGGATCGCGCCGGCAAGCTCGCGATCAACTTCCACGACGCGCTGCTGCCGCGCTATGCGGGCCTGAATGCGACCTGCTGGGCGCTGATGGCCGGGGAGACCGTGCACGGCATCACCTGGCACGAGATGACGGCGCGGGCCGATGCCGGCCGCATCGTCCGCCAGGTCTCGTTCGAGGTCTCGCCCGAGGAGACGGCGCTCAGCCTGAACGCCAAGTGCTACGAGGCCGGCCTGGCGGCGTTCGGCGGCATCGCCGACGACCTCGCGCGCGGTGACCTTGCGCTGCACGCGCAGCACGGCGAGCGCGAGTACTTCGGCCGGCACAAGCGCCCCGAGCTCCTGGGCACGCTGGACTTCTCGCGCCCCGCCACCGAGCTCGCCGCGCTGGTGCGGGCGCTCGACTTCGGCCAGTACGGCAATCCGCTCGGCCGCGCCAAGCTGTGGACCGGCGAGCAGTTGCTGCTCGTGCACACCGCCAGCGTCGTGCCCACGCAGGGGTCCGGCGCGCCCGGCACCGTGCTGCAGGCGGAAGGCGGCACGCTTCGCATCGCCGGGACCGCCGGAGACCTGCTGCTCGCCGGCTGCACCGACCTGCAGGGCCGGCCGTCGCTGGGCGGCATCGCCGTCGGCGCCGTGCTGCCCGCAGTGCCGCACGCCGTGCAGGCGCAGCTTGGCGAACGCAGCGAGGCGATCGCGCGCGGCGAGCAGCACTGGACCGAGGCGCTGCACCACGTCGCGCCCGTCGAACTGCCGTATCCGCGCAAGTCGGGGACTGCCGCGGGCACGGAACCACTGCGCTTCCCGCTCGGCGTTGCCGCGCATGGCGCCAGCACGGTCGCTGCGTTCCAGGACCTGGCTGGCCGCGCTCACCGGCCAGGAGCGCGTGTCCGTCCTCTACACCGATGCAGCGCTCGCCGAGCAGGCGCAAGGACTGGGGTCCTGGCTCGATGCCTGGGTGCCGCTGACCACCGTGACGCGTGCGCAGGACAGCACGCTGCAACTCGCCGGCGCGACCGAGACCGAGATCGGGAAGGCGCGCACCGCGGGCCCGCTCACGCGTGACCTGCCGCTGCGCCTGGGCGAGCGCCAGTCGCCGCTGCCGGCCGTGTCGCGTGTGGCGCTGGCGCTCACGCCGCAGTCGCTGCCCGCCGGTTGCGAGCTGCTGCTGACCGCGCAGGGCAACGGCCTCGAGCTGGTGCTCGATGGTGGCGTGTTCAGTGCCGACACCGGCCTGGCGATCGCCACCCAGCTCACCGCGTACCTGCAGGCGTTCGCCAGCACCGACGCCCGCGTGGCGGACGTCGGCCTGCTGCCCGCGGCCGAGCGCGAGTCGCTGGCGCGGATCAATGCCACCGACACGCCGTTCGACGCCGACAGCTGCGTGCACGTGGCCATCGGCGCACAGGCGGCGCGCACGCCCGACCAACAGGCGGTGACCACCGGCGCCGCGTCGCTCACCTACCGCGAACTCGACGAGCAGTCCACCGCCCTCGCGCAGCGGCTCGCCGCACGCGGCGTGCGTGCCGGGGACGTGGTGGGCCTGTGCCTGCCGCGCACGCCGGACCTGCTGGTGGCCGTGCTCGCCGTGATGAAGGCGGGCGCCGCCTACCTGCCGCTCGACCCGGAGTACCCGTCCGAGCGGCTGCAGTTCATGGTCGAGGATTCGCAGGCGCCTCTGGTGCTGGTGAGCGCGGCGACCGACGGCGCGCTGTCGCTGCAGCCCTCGCAGGTGCTGCGCATCGATGCGGCGGCCGAGCCCGTCGCGCCGCAATCGCTGCCCGCGCCCGATGCGAGCCGTCCCGCGTACGTGATCTACACGTCCGGCTCCACCGGCAAGCCCAAGGGCGTGGTGGTCACGCAGCGCAACGTGATGAACTTCTTCGCGGGCATGGACCAGCGCGTGCCGCGTGAAGCCGGCTCGCGCTGGCTGGCCGTCACCAGCCTGTCGTTCGACATCTCGGTGCTGGAGCTGTACTGGACGCTGGCACGCGGCGTCACCGTGGTGCTGCATTCGGATGCGGCCGTGCAGGCCGCCAAGGCGCCCGAGTTCAGCCTGTTCTATTTCGCCAGCGACGACTCCAAGGATCCGCGCCAGCACTACGAGCTGCTGATGGAAGGCGCGAAGTTCGCCGATCGCGAGGGCTTCACCGCGGTGTGGACGCCCGAGCGCCACTTCCACGCGTTCGGCGGCCTCTATCCCAACCCGGTGGTCACCAGCGCCGCCGTCGCCGGCATCACCTCGCGCGTGCAGATCCGCGCGGGCAGCTGCGTGCTGCCGCTGCACCACCCGGTGCGCGTGGCCGAGGACTGGGCGTTCGTCGACAACATCTCCAACGGCCGCATCGGCGTGTCGTTCGCCTCCGGCTGGCAGCCCAACGACTTCATCCTGATGCCCGACGCGTTCGCGAAGCGCCAGGACGAACTGATCTCGCGCATGGAGACCGTGCGGCGCCTGTGGCGCGGCGAGGCGCTGCCCTTCCCGGGTCCGAACGGCAACATGGTCGAGACCCGCACGCTGCCGCGGCCGGTGCAGAAGGAGCTGCCGGTGTGGATCACGGCAGCGGGCAACCCGAAGACCTTCGAGCAGGCCGGCACGCTGGGCTGCCGCCTTCTGACCCACCTCTTGGGCCAGAAGGTCGAGGACGTGGCCGAGAAGCTGCAGATCTACCGCGCCGCGTGGTCCAGGGCCGGCCATCCCGGCAAGGGCCACGTCACGCTGATGCTGCACACCTTCATCGGCGCCGACGAGGAAGCCACGCGCGAGACCGCGCGCGAGCCGATGAAGAAGTACCTGCGCAGCTCGGTCGACCTGATCAAGAAGGCCTCGTGGAGCTTCCCGACCTTCGTGCAGCGCGCCGCCGAGAGCGGCAAGAGCCCGCAGGAGATCATGGAATCGGCGCCGCTGTCCGAGCAGGAGATGGACGCGCTGCTGGACCACGCCTTCAACCGCTACTACGGCACCAGCGCGCTGATCGGCACGCCCGATCGCTGCCTGGAGCTGGTCGACAAGGTGCAGGCCGCGGGCGTCGACGAGATCGCCTGCCTGATCGACTTCGGCATCGCCCCGAAGATGGTGCTGGAACACCTGCATGACCTGAAGGGCCTGATGGAGGCGGCCAAGGCGCCGCGCGCCACCGCCCGTCGCGTCTCCGTCGCCGAGAACGTGCTGCAGCACGAGGTGACGCACCTGCAATGCACGCCGTCGATGGCGGCGATGCTGCTGGCCGATGCACCGGGCCGCGCTGCGCTGTCGAAGCTGCAGGCGATGATGGTCGGCGGCGAGGCGCTGCCGCTGGAGATGGCCACGCAACTGCGGGCGCTGGTGCCCGGCGCGCTGCTCAACATGTACGGCCCGACCGAGACCACGGTGTGGTCCACCACGGCCAACCTGGCGCATCTGGTGGGCTCCGTGCCTTTGGGCCAGCCCATCGCCAACACGCAGCTGTCCATCCGCAGCGCCTGGGGCGCCGAGTGCCCGGCGCTCGTTCCGGGCGAGCTGTGGATCGGCGGCGACGGGGTCACCAACGGCTACCTGCACCGGCCCGAGCTGAATGCCGAGCGCTTCGTGAGCGAGGGCGCGCAGCGCTGGTACCGCACCGGCGACCTGGTGCGACGGTTGCCCGACGGTGCGCTGGAGTTCCTGGGCCGCATCGACCACCAGGTCAAGCTGCGCGGCCATCGCATCGAGCTGGGCGAGATCGAGAGCGTGCTGCTGCGCCAGGACGGCGTGAAGCAGGCCGTGGTGGTGGCGCGCGAAGACGGCGCGGGCCAGAAGTTCCTGGCCGGCTACGTCACCGCCAAGCCGGGTGCGTCGCTGCAGCCCGCCGCGCTGCGAGGCGCGGTCGCCCAGGCGCTGCCCGAGATCATGGTGCCGCAGGCGGTGCTGGTGCTGCCCGCGATGCCGATGACACCCAACGGCAAGATCGACCGCAAGGCGCTGCCCGATCCGCGCATCGCCGCGGCGCCGCGCACCGCGGCCGCGCCCGAAGCCGGCCTGGAGACCACCATCGCGGGCATCTGGCAGGAAGTGCTGGGCCTCGAGACGGTGGGCACCACCGAGAACTTCTTCGACCTGGGCGGCCACTCGCTGCTGGTCGTGCAGGTGCAGCGCCGGCTGCGCGAGGCCACGGGCCAGGAAGTTGCCATCACCGACATGTTCCGCCTGCCGACGATCCGCGGCCTGGCTGCCCACCTCTCGGGCGGCGCGGCCTCCACCGCGGTGTCGCAGGGCCAGAGCCGGGCACAGGCGCGCCGCATGCTGCGCTCACGCCTGCAGACCACGCCCACCGCATGAGCACGACGCACATGACCGATCCGAACCTGCAGGGCATCGAGCCCGGATGCGTGGCCGTCGTCGGCATTGCGGGCCGCTTCCCCGCGGCCCGCACGCCGGCCGAGCTGTGGAAGCTGCTGGCCGCCGGCCGCGAGGCCACGCAGTGGCTCACCGACGAGGAGCTGCGCGCCGCCGGCGTGCCCGAGACCGACCTCGCCGATCCGAACTACGTGCGGGCCAGCCTGGTGCTGCCCGACATGGAGATGTTCGACGCCGAGTTCTTCGGCTTCTCCAAGCGCGACGCCGCGATCCTGGATCCGCAGCACCGCCACTTCCTCGAGTCGGCCTGGGAGGCGCTGGAGGATGCGGGCCACATGCCCGAAAGCTTCGAGGGCGCCATCGGCGTCTTCGGCGGCTGCGGCATGCAGTCGTACCTGCCGTACAACCTGCTCACCAATCCCGAGCTGAAGAAGTCGGTCGGCCTGTTCCTGCTGCGGCACACCGGCAACGACAAGGACTTCCTCACCACGCGGGTGTCGTACCTGCTGGACCTGAAGGGCCCGAGCGTCGGCATCCAGACCGCGTGCTCCACTTCGCTGGTGGCCGTGCACGTCGCCGCGCAGAGCCTGCTCTCGGGCGAATGCGACATGGCGCTGGCCGGCGCGTCCAGCATCGAGCTGCCGCATCGCCATGGCTACCGCTTCGCCGAAGGCGAGATCCTGTCGCCCGACGGCCATTGCCGCGCGTTCGACGAGAGCGCCAGTGGCACGCTGTTCGGCAGCGGCGCCGCTGTCGTGGTGCTGCGCCGGCTGGAAGACGCGGTGCGCGATCGCGACAACATCTACGCGGTGATCCGCGGTTCGGCCGTCAACAACGACGGCTCGCAGAAGGCCGGCTACCTGGCCCCCAGCGTCGACGGCCAGGCGCGTGCCGCCGTCGAGGCGATCGGCATCGCCGGTGTCGAGCCGGCCAGCGTGAGCTACATCGAGGCACACGGCACCGGCACCGCGGTGGGCGATCCGATCGAGGTCGCGGCACTCACGCAGGCCTACGGCGAGGGCGGGCGCGGCTTCTGCGGCATCGGCTCGCTCAAGACCAACATCGGCCACCTCGACACCGCGGCTGGCGTCGCATCGCTGATCAAGGTGTCGCTGGCACTGCGCAACGAGCTGATCCCGCCGACGCTGAACTTCCGCCGCCCCAACAGCCGCTTCGACCTGGACAAGACGCCGTTCCGCGTGGTGAACGAGCCGCGGCCCTGGAAGCGCAACGGGCAGCCGCGCCGCGCCGCCGTCAACTCGCTGGGCGTGGGCGGTACCAACGCGCACGTGATCGTCGAGGAACCGCCGCTGCTGGCCAGCCAGGCGCCCTCGCAGCCATGGCAGGTGCTCACGCTGTCGGCACGCACGCCGTCCTCGCTGGAACGGCTGAAGGCCAAATGGAGCGACTTCCTCGCGCAGCCGCCGGCCGGCTTCCAGCTGCACGACGCCGCGTTCACCACGCAGGTGGGCCGCCGCGCATTCGCGCATCGCTGCGCGATCGTGGCAAAGGACGTGCAGGGATTGCAGGCCGCGCTGGAGACGCGCCAGTCGCCGCGTGCTGCGCTGGGCAAGTCCGGATCGACCCCGCCGCAGGTGGTGATGATGTTCCCGGGCGGTGGCGCCAGCTATCCCGGCGCCGGACGCGAGCTGCTCTCGCAGCCGGCGTTCGCCGCGGCGGTGAACGAGAGCTTCGCCAGCATGCCGGCGGACGCACCCGCCGATCTCCGCGCGGTGATGTTCGACCACGAGCCCGCTGACAAGGCCGCCGCGAAGACGCTGGAGCAGCCGCGCTACAACATCCCCGCGCTGTTCGTGCTCGAGTACGCCATCGCGCGCCTGTGGGAGAGCTGGGGTGTCAAGCCGACGGCCATGATCGGCCACAGCGCCGGCGAGTACGCGGCCGCCACCATCGCCGGCGTGATGTCGCTCGCCGACGCGCTGCGCATCGTGGTGCTGCGCGGCCAGCTGTTCGAGCAGGTGCCGGCCGGCGCGATGCTGGCGGTGGACCTGTCCGAGGCCGAGCTGCAGCCGCTGATGGGCGGGCTCGAGCTCGACATCGCCGTCGTCAACGCGCCCGACCTGTGCATCGCTTCGGGCGCCGTCTCCTCGATCGAGGAACTGGGCAAGCGCCTTGCGGCACAGGGCCGCGAGGGACGCCGGCTGCACATCAACGTCGCCGCCCATTCGCGGCTGCTCGATGGCGTGCTGGACCGCTTCCGCGAGGGCGTGTCGCGCATCCGCCTTTCGGCGCCCTCGGTGCCGTTCGTGTCCAACCTGAGCGGCGGCTGGGCCGATGCCACGCTGCTCGCCGATCCCGAGTACTGGGTGCGCCACCTGCGCCAGCCGGTGCGCTTCGGTGACGGCCTGGCCAAGCTGCTGGAGCTGGGGCCGGACACCGTGCTGCTCGAAGTCGGCCCGGGCCAAGGGCTCGGCGCGCTCGCGCGGCAGAACCTGCAGGGCCAGGCTCGCACCGTGCTCGCCTCGACCTGCAAGCCGAACGAACCCACCGGCGACCTGCCGCTGATGCTCACGTCGCTCGGTGCGCTGTGGGCCCGCGGCGCCACGCCGGCCTGGGACGTGGTGCGTGGCGGCGGTGCGCCGCGCCGCATCTCGCTGCCCACGTATGCGTTCGACCACCAGCGCCACTGGATCGAGCCCGGCAAGGTGACGCACGAGCAGGCGCCACAGCAGGACGTGGTGCCGGCCCGCGCGCTGAGCCGCCTGCCGCAGATGGACGACTGGTTCGGCGTGCCGCAATGGAGTCCCGCTCCGCTGCCGCATGCCGCGCCGGTGGAAGCCGGCCGCCAGTGGCTGGTGTTCGGCGGCAGCGATGCCACCACCGAGGGCGTGCTGCGCCGCATCGCCGAGGAGGGCGGCAAGGCCACGCTGGTGCGCCAGGGTCCGGAGTTCCAGTCGTCGACCAGCGACGGCAGCTTCACCGTCTCGCCCTCCGACGGCGCGCAGTGCGAGCAGCTGTTCGCCTCGCTCGAGAAGGCAGGGCGGCTGCCCGACCACATCGTGCACCTGTGGAGCCTGGACGCCGAGGCGTCGGCGAACCACGTGGCCGGTGAACTGGCCGGGCAGGCGCTGGCGTTCGACAGCCTGGTGCACATCGCGCAGGCCGTGCAGTCGCTGGACCTGCGCCAGGCGATGCGGCTGGCGGTGGTCACCGCCGGCAGCCAGGCCGTCGACGGCGGCCGCGTGACGCATCCGGCGCGCAGCTTGGCGCTCGGGCCGTGCCGCGTGATTCCGCGCGAAGTGCCCACGCTGTCCACGGTGCTGATCGATCTCGATCCGCAGGACACCGCCTCCGCCGGCATGTGCCGCGCCATCGTGGCCGAGATGCATGCCGCCGCCGGCACCGACCTGGTCGGCTGGCGCCATGGCTCGCGCTTCGTCGCGCAGCTGGTCAAGCCCGCGCGCGGCGCGGCCTCGCAGCCGCTGGTGCGCGAGCACGGCGTCTACCTGGTGACCGGCGGCCTCGGCGACATCGCGCTCGAGCTGTCCGATTTCCTGGCGCATCGCTACCGCGCCCGCCTCGCGCTGGTGAGCCGCCGCGCGCTGCCGCCGAAGTCCGAGTGGGCCGCGATTGCTGCCGGTGCCGACCAGGGCGAGGTCGCGCGGCTGGTGCGCCGGCTGCTGGCCTTCGACGCCGCGGGTGCCGAGGTCGAGCCCTATGCGGCCGACGTGGGCGATGCGGTCGCGATGTCGCGCGTGATCGCCGACGTGCGGGCGCGCTGGGGCAAGCTGCACGGCGTGTTCCATGCGGCCGGCACGCTGCAGGACGCGCCCATCGCGGCCAAGACGCCCGAGGCGATCCGGCAGGTGCTGGCGCCCAAGGCGCTGGGCGCGCAGGTGCTGCACGAGCTGCTGCCGCCGGGCGAGCTGGAAGTGTTCGCGCTGTTCTCCTCGACCAGCGTCTTCCTCGGCCCGCCAGGCCAGGTCGATTACGTCGCGGCCAACGCCTTCCTCGATGCGCTGGCGGCGGCACGGCCGGACGGGCTGACGATCCACTGGGGCATCTGGGGCGATCGCGGCATGGCCGCACGCGCCTACGGCAAGGCGCCGCTGCCCGCCGTGGGCAGCGAGCGCCATCCGCTCCTGGGCACGCGCGTGGATGCCGACAGCGGTCCTGCGTTCGAGGCGACCTACGACGCGGAGCACCTGTGGGTGCTGCGCGAGCACTCGGTCGCGGGCCGTCCCGTGCTGCCGGGCACCGCGTACATCGAGATCGCGCGCGCCGCGATGGCCCAGCTTCATCCGGGCAGCGGCGTCGAGATCCGCTCGCTGTCGTTCGAGGAAGCGATGGTGTTCGAGCCGAACGGCCGGCGCCAGGTGCGCGTCGACCTGCGCCGCAGCGGCGACGGCTACGAGTTCCTGGTGCGCAGCCGCGCCGATGCCAACGAGCACTGGCTGCAGCACGCGCGCGCCAGCGTCTCGCGCCTGAAGGGATCGCTGCCGCCCAATGCGCAGCGGTCGTCGGGCGCCTGGCGCGAGGGCCAGCTGCCGCAGCAGGGCGTGGACTTCGGGCCACGCTGGCACAACATCGCCCGCATGCAGCTGGAAGGCCGCCGTGGCACCGCCGAGATGGCGCTGCCCGAGCGCTTCGCCGCCGACCTGCAGCCCTATGCGCTGCATCCGGCGGTGACCGACATCGCCTGCACCTTTGGCCTGCACCTGCTGGACGCGAAGCAGCGCGCCGACAGCCTGTTCGTGCCGCTGTCGATCGAGCGCATCCGCATCGTCGCCGCACTGCCGCTGCGCAGCATCAGCCGCGTGGAGCTCAAGGGACCGGCGCAGGACCGCTTCGCCGCCTTCGACGTCACGCTGCACACGCCCGAGGGCGCCCCGGTGGCCACGTTCGAAGGCTTCAGCCTGTGCGGCATCGACCCGACGCTGATGTCGCGCCATGCCGCCGCGCATGCCAGGCGCGAGCCCAGCCTGGCCGAGGCGATGCTGGCCTGCGGCCTCCGCACCGAGGACGCGCCGGCGCTGTTCGAGCGGGTGCTCGGCGGCGCCGCGCGCGACGTGGTCGTCTCCTCCATCGCGCTGTCGGCGATCCGGCGCGCGATGGCCGACGCCGCGCCCAAGCCGCTGCCGCCGGTGGCGTCCAGCCGCGCGCCGGCCGCATCGGCCGTGCAGCTCAATCCGGTCGAGACGGTGATCGCCGAAGCCTGGCGCGAGCTGCTGGGTGTCGACGAGATCGGGCGCGACGACGACTTCTTCGCGCTCGGCGGCCACTCGCTGGCGGCGGTGCGCCTGTTCGCGCGCATCCGCAAGCAGTGGAACGTCGACCTGCCGCTGGCCACGCTGTTCCAGGGCTCCACGCTCGCCGGGCTGTCCGCGCTGGTCGCGCATGCGGGCAACCTGGACACGACGATGCCCGACGCGCCGCCCACGGCCGCGCCGCCATCGAACGTGATCCCGCTGCCGCGCGCCTGGTCGCCGCTGGTGCCGATCTGCCGTGGCGAACCGGGCCGCCGCCCGCTGTTCTGCGTGCATGGCGCGGGCGGCAACGTGCTGAACTTCAAGGTGATCTCCGACCGGCTCGGGCCGCAGCTGCCGTTCTATGGCCTGCAGGCGCAGGGCGTGGACGGCCGCCTGCCGCCGCTGACCAGCGTGGAAGCGATGGCCTCGCAGTACGTGGAGGCGATCCGCACCGTCGATCCGACCGGCCCGTACCGGCTGGCCGGGTACTCGGGCGGCGGCGTCATCGCGTACGAGATGGCGCAGCAGCTGCGGCGCGCCGGTGCCGAGGTCGAAGCGATCCTGATGATCGACACGCTGGCCCCCGAGGCCGCCAAGCGTCGCGTGCCGCTGCTGCAGAAGCTCTGGCTCAAGCGCCACTGGACCCTGGACTTCGCGCTCGACCTGCCGGCCCGCCGCCGCCGGGCACGCGAGGTGCAGCAGAACTACCAGGTGGCCCTGGAGAAGCTGGCGCGCGGCGAGCCGCTGCCGCCGGAGCTGGTGGACTTCCACCTGTTCCGCAACTTCACCGACGCGCAGGCCCAGTACAAGCCGCAGCCGTACGACGGCAAGGTGGTGCTGTTCAAGGCCCAGCTGGCCGAGACGCTGTACCTGTATGCCGGCCCGAAGCTGGGATGGGACGAGCACGTGAGCGGCGAGATCCGCGTCACCGAGATCGGCGGTTCGCACTTCACGATGATGTCCGAGCCCGGCGTGTCCGAGTTGATCGAGGCGGTCCGCCTCGAACTCCTGCGGCTCGACGATGGCCTGGCGCCGGTGCCGGGCACGACCGAGCCGCGCAGCGGCACGGTGCGGCCGGTGGGGCCGCGCGGACTGAGCCCGGTGTCCTGAGCGGCGGGCAGCGCGCGGATGCTAAGGTCCGCGCATGCAAACCTCCGCGTGGCGCCTGGGCTGGCGCACCCTGTGGCGTGACCTGCGTGCCGGCGAGCTGCGGCTGTTGCTGGTCGCGGTGACGCTGGCGGTGGCCGCGCTCACCGCGGTCGGCTTCTTCGCCGATCGCCTCAAGGGCGGTCTCGCGCGCGACGCGCGGCAACTGCTCGGCGGTGACGTCGTGGTGGTCAGCGACAACCCGACGCCGCCGGCCGTGTTGCAGCAGGCCCGCGCGCACGGGCTGCAGGCGGCCACCAGCATCCAGTTCCCCACCATGGCCCGCGCCACCGACGCGCGCGGCGGCGGCACGCGGCTGGTCGCGTTGAAGACCGTGGAGCCGGGCTATCCGCTGCGAGGCAGGCTGATGGTGGCTGCGCGTCCCGACCAGCCCGGCATCCACACACGCGAGATCCCGCAGACGGGTGAAGCCTGGGTGGATCGTGCGTTGCTCGAAGCCCTGGGCCTCGCACCCGGCGACCAGCTGCTGCTGGGCGACGCCGCGCTGCGCATCGCGCGCGTGATCCTGCTGGAGCCGGATCGCGGCACCGGGTTTTCTGCCTTCGCGCCGCGCGTGATGATCGCGGCCTCGGATCTCGCGGCGACGCGGCTGGTGCAGCCTGCCAGCCGGCTCACCTATCGCTTCGCCGTCGCGGGAAGCGATGCACAGGTCAAGGCGTTCCGTGCCTGGGCCGAGGCGCAGGCCGGCAAGCCGGAGATGCGCGGCGTGCGCGTCGAATCGCTCGACAGCGGCCGCCCCGAGATGCGCCAGACGCTGGACCGGGCCGAGAAGTTCCTCAATCTCGTCGCGCTGCTCTCCGCCTTGCTCAGCGCGGTCGCGGTGGCGCTCGCGGCCCGCGGGTTCGCGGCAGCGCACCTGGACGACTGCGCCATGCTGCGCGTGCTGGGCCAGCCGCAGCGGACGATCGCCTGGGGCTACACGGTGGAATTCGGCGCGGTCGGCGCCGCGGCCAGCCTGCTGGGCGTGCTGCTCGGCTATGCGGTGCACTTCGTGTTCGTGGCGATGCTGGCGGGCCTCGTGGAGGCCACGCTGCCCGCGCCGGGCTGGTGGCCGGTGGCACTGGGCATCGGCATGGGGCTCACGCTGCTGTTCGCATTCGGCCTGCCGCCCGTGCTGCAGCTGGCGCAGGTGCCGCCGCTGCGCGTGATCCGGCGCGACGTCGGCAACCTCAAGCCGACGTCGCTGGCCGTGCTGGGCATCGGCGTCATCGGTTTCGCGGTGCTGCTGCTGGCGGCCAGCAGCGACCTGAAGCTCGGTGGCATCGCGGTGGGCGGATTCGCCGGTGCGGTGCTGCTGTTCGCCGCGCTCAGCTGGATTGCCGTGAAGCTGCTGCGCGTGGCGGTCAACGAGCAGACCGCGCCGCGCTGGCTGGTGCTGGCGACGCGCCAGCTTTCCGCGCGCCCTGTCTATGCCGTGGTGCAGGTGAGTTCGCTCGCGGTGGGATTGCTGGCGCTGGCGTTGCTGGTGCTGCTGCGCACGGACCTGGTCGCGAGCTGGCGCCGCGCCACGCCGCCCGATGCACCCAATCGGTTCGTGATCAATGTGATGCCCGAGCAGGCCGACGCGTTCCAGCAGGCGCTGCGCGAGGGAGGCGTGAAGCGCTACGACTGGTTCCCCATGATCCGCGGCCGGCTGGTGGCGGTGAACGGGCGGCCCGTGGGGCCGGACGACTACGACGACGATCGCGCCAAGCGCCTGGTCGATCGCGAGTTCAACCTGTCGCACAGCGCCGAGCGGCCGGCGCACAACGAGATCGTGGCCGGCGCGTGGAAGCCCGAGGAGACCGGCGCGGTGAGCGTGGAGGAGGGCATCGCGAAGACGCTGGGCCTGAAGCTGGGCGACATGCTGCGGTTCGACGTCGGCGGCCTGGAGAACGAGGTCCGCGTCACGTCGCTGCGCAAGGTGGACTGGGGCTCCATGCGCGCCAACTTCTTCGTCATGTACCCCGTGAGCCGCATGCCGGACGTGCCCGAGACCTTCATGACGGCCTTCCGCGCGCCGGGCAAGCCGGGCTTCGACAATTCGCTGGTGCGGCGCTTCCCCAACATCACCAGCGTCGACATGACCAGCACGCTGGACCAGGTGCAGGCGGTGCTGGACAAGGTGATCCGCGCGGTGGAATTCCTGTTCGGCTTCACGCTGGCCGCCGGGCTGGTGGTGCTGTTCGCCGCCGTCACGGCCACGCGCGAGGAGCGGGCGCGCGAGTTCGCGATCATGCGCGCCGTCGGTGCGCGCGGCTCGTTGCTGCGACAGGTGCAGCGGGCCGAACTGGTCGGCGTGGGATTGCTCGCGGGCTTCCTGGCCAGCTCGGTGGCTGCGCTGGTGGGCTGGGGGCTGGCGCGCTACGTGTTCGACTTCCAGTGGACCGCGTCGCCCCTGGTGCCCGTCGTGGGCGCGCTTGCCGGCGCCGCGCTGGCACTCGGCGCAGGGTGGTGGGGCTTGCGCGAGGTGCTGCGCCGGCCCGTGGTGGAGACGTTGCGGCGGGCTGCGGAATGAGTCGTAGGCACTTCGTCCTCAGTACTTTCGACAGGTGACGGGCGCTTGGGTTCTGCGCACGATGGGCGAACTCGACAACAAGCGTGAGGGGACACCATGTCAGGGCAGCAGCATCCGGGGGAACGTCTCTCGGCGGAACTGAAGGACTGGGCCGAAGCGAACCAGGTGCGATTCCAGTGGGTGGACGGCACCGGCAGGATCGTGGGCCCCGACTCGGTCGCGCGTGCGGCCCTGTGCTTTGCGCCTGGCTTCTGGGACCGGTTTTCGTCGGTCTCCGCGTACCGCCAGGAAGAGGCCGTCGCGGCGATCGTGAGTGACGTCTTCTGCCAGTTCGATGCGGCCTGGGCCGGTGCCCAGCCGAAGGCGATCGAAGTGCCCCTGAGTTACCTGGAAGCGGACAACTGAGGAGCAGAGGGCAGGGCCGCATCGGCCGCTACCTGAACTCCTCGCATTTCGTCTGCGTGTCTGCCGACCTGCGCAGCTTGCCGTTGGCGCAGGCGGCCCGGGCGGCCTCCACGCATGCTGCTGCGGCGGCGTCCTGCTCCGGCATGGTCTGCCGGCGCAGGCCGGGAATCACGAACGGGCGGAAGGTCCTGCCGCATTCGCCGCTGAGGGTGCGATCGTTGTTGGTCCGCGCAAGATCAGTGACGGCGTCCCAGGCCCGGTAAGCGACGTCGAACGGCGGCGCCGGCGCTGCGGACCATGCGTCCGTGGCGAGCAGCAGGATCGCTGCGGCGCCAGCGGCAGCGCTGTAGCGCCGGGCTTTCATGGCAACGCCGGGCGGCCTTCAGGCCTGCGGCACAGACCCGGTCGGCCTGGTCCGCGCCGCGTTGATCGCATCCAGGGCCATCTGCTCGGCGCGCACGCTGGCGTCCAGCGGCGAGCGGCACAGGCCGGCGTGGGCGTAGTTCAGGTTCTCGTACAGCTCGGCGAGTTCGGGCACGGCGGCGAGCAGCGCCTCCAGGCTGGCGTCCCTGGGATGGTTCTCCAGCTCGGTGGCGATCTGCGCGACGAGGGCGCGGTACTGGTCGGCATTCACGGGCACGCGGCTGTGCTCCAGCTTGCGGAGCACCTGCACCAGCGTGACCAGGTTGCGGTGGGTGGTCAGCGGGGTGGTCATGCACGCTAGCTGGGGCTCGCGCCGGGCATTGCAAGCGGGGCGGCGACAATCGGGGGATGCAGAGCGACGAGAAGCCGCCCTTCGACACGCCCTACGCGTGGATCGGCGGCGAAGAGAAAGTGAAGGCGCTGGTGGAGCGCTTCTACGACCTGATGGACCTGGAGCCGCGCTACGCGGAGCTGCGCGCGGCCCACGGCACGACGCTGGAGCAGGCGCGGCAGAAGCTGTTCTGGTTCCTGAGTGGCTGGCTGGGCGGACCACAGCACTACACCGACCGCTTCGGCCATCCGCGCCTGCGCATGCGGCACATGCCGTTCCAGATCGGCATCCGCGAGCGTGACCAGTGGCTGGCCTGCATGGACCAGGCGATGGGCGAGGTGGGCATCGACGAGACGCTGCGCGCACGCCTGCGCGATTCGTTCTTCCAGACCGCGGACTGGATGCGCAACGTCGGCGCGTGACGGCGCCGAGGCTTGGCTAGGTCGCGGGCCCGAGCGGCTTGAGCAGCACCACGAGGGCGCCGGCGCCGCCTTCGTCGCCGCGGGCCTGCACGAAGGCCAGCACCTCCTGCTTCTGCACCAGCCAGCTCTGCACGCGGCCCTTCAGCACTGGCGTCTTGCCCGGCGAGCCCAGGCCCTTGCCATGCACCACGCGCACGCAGCGCACGCCCTTGCGGTGCGACTCGCGGATGAAGTCGGCCAGCGCCTCGCGCGCGTCGTCGCGGCGCAGGCCGTGCAGGTCGATCTCGCGCTGGATGCTCCAGTGGCCCTTGCGCAGCTTGCGCGTGACGTCCAGGCCGACGCCGGGGCGCCGGAAGCTCAGCGCGTCGTCGACGTCCAGCAGCGTGCTGGCATCGAACTCGTCGCTCAGTGATTCGAGCAGCACCCGCTGTTCGTCGAGCTGCGCCTGGACCGGAATCGGCAGCGGCGGCTCGGGCACGTGATGCACGCGCGGCGCGTGGCGCAGCGGGCTGACGTTGCCGGCCGCGCGCACGAAGAGGTTCTTTTCCGCCTCGGCCTTGCGGTGGGCCGCGGCGCGCGCAGCCTCCTGCACGGCCGCGCTTTCGCGCTGCTCGGCCAGCCGGCGCTGGATCTGCTGCAGGTCCTTCAGGGATTTGGCTTTCACGGCACGACCGCGCGGGGCGCGGCGGATCGGGAGGCGGACGGCCCATTAGACAACATCGGGCGATGGCACGGGCCCAGGCTGGGCCGTGGTCGCTACAGCAATCCGCGCTCGGCCATCGACAGCGACGCGCCGGGCGCGACGACCACGTGGTCGAGCACGCGCACGTCCACCAGCGCCAGCGCGGCCTTGAGCGTCTGCGTGAGTGCCTCGTCGGCGCGCGAGGGCTGCACCGTGCCGCTGGGATGGTTGTGGGCAAGCACGACGGATGCCGACTGGAGCTGCAGCGCGCGCACCACGATCTCGCGCGGGTACACCGAGGTCTGCGTGAGCGTGCCCCGGAACAGCGTCTCCAGCGCGATGAGCCGGTTCTGCGCGTCCAGGAACATGACCGCGAACACCTCGTGCGGTTGGCGCGCCAGGTGCAGCTGCAGGTATTGCTTGACGGCGTCGGGCGAGGTGAACACCGCGCGCTCGCGCAACTGCTCGGCCATCGCGCGGCGCGCAAGCTCCAGCACCGCGAGCAGCTCGGCCCGCTTGGCCGGGCCGCCCAGCCCTTTGGTGCGGCGCAGGTCGTCGGCCTGCGCATGCAGCAGTCCGGCGAGCCCCCCGAACGCCTCGAGCAGTTCCTGCGACAACGCGAACACGTCCTTGCCCGCCATGCCGGTGCGCAGCAGCAGGGCCAGCAATTCCGGATCGGACAGGGACGCGGGGCCGCGCGCGAGCAGCTTCTCGCGTGGGCGGGCATCGGTGGGCAGGTCGAGGAGGGCCAAGGACGAGGGGCTTGCGGCGCCCGCCAGGGCGGACTGGCACGCTCCACCTAAAATCGGGGATTCACCGAGAGTGCCATGGCCACCCCCCAACCGCCACGGGTCCAGCCGGGCTCCTTCCTCACCTTGCATTACCGCCTGGCCGGTCCCGGCGGCGACATCATCAACACGTTCGCGGACAAGCCCGCCACGCTGACGCTGGGCAGCGGCGAGCTGTCGCCCGCCGTCGAGCAGCGCCTGCTGGGCCTGGAGGAGGGCGCGCGCGCCACCTTTTCCATCCCCTCTGGCGAAGCGTTCGGCGAGCGCAACCCGGAGATGCTGCAGTGGGTGGCGCGCAAGCTGCTGCGCCAGCTGGGCGACCCGGACGAGCAGTACCACGTCGGCGACGTGGTGCAGTTCCCCACGCCCGACGGCATGGGCAGCTATGCCGGCGCCGTGCAGCAGGTCGGCCGCCACGACGGCGACGAGGCCGTGCTGTTCGACTTCAACCACCCGCTCGCGGGGCAGCCTGTCACCTTCGAGGTGCAGGTGATCGGGGTTCTATGAGCGCAATGACCGGACCGCAGGAGATCATCCTGGCCGAGCCGCGCGGCTTCTGCGCCGGCGTCGACCGCGCCATCGAGATCGTCGAACGCGCGCTGGCCCGCTTCGGCGCGCCGATCTACGTGCGCCACGAGATCGTGCACAACACCTATGTCGTCAACGACCTGAAGGCCAAGGGCGCGATCTTCATCGAGGAGCTGGCCGACGTGCCGCCCGGCGCGACGCTGGTGTTCTCGGCCCACGGCGTGAGCCGCGCGGTGCAGGACGAGGCGCGTGCGCGCGGCTTCCAGATCTTCGACGCCACCTGCCCCCTGGTGAGCAAGGTGCACATGGAAGTGGCCAAGCTCTCGCGCGAGGGCTACGAGTTCATCATGATCGGCCACAAGGGCCATCCCGAGGTGGAAGGCACGATGGGCCAGCTCGATGCGGGCATCCACCTGGTCGAGGACGTCGAGGACGTCGCACGCGTGCAGCCCGCGCAGAGCGACAAGCTGGCCATCGTCACGCAGACCACGCTGTCGGTCGACGACGCCGCAGAGATCAAGGCGGCGGTGCGCGCACGGTTTCCCAAGAGCCGCGAGCCCAAGCAGCAGGACATCTGCTACGCCACCCAGAACCGGCAGGACGCGGTGAAGGTGATGTCGCGCAACGTCGACGTCGTCATCGTGGTCGGCAGTCCCACCAGCAGCAACAGCAACCGGCTGGCCGAGCTGGCGCGCAAGCTGGGCGTGCCCAGCTACATGATCGATCGCGCGGACGAACTCAGGCCCGAGTGGCTGGAAGGCAAGTCGCGCGTGGGCCTCACCGCCGGCGCGTCGGCGCCCGAGATCCTGGTCACCGAGGTGATCGATCGCGTGAAGGCGCTCGGCGCCACGGCCGTGCGCCGCATGGAAGGCGTCGAGGAGCACATGAAGTTCCCGCTGCCCAAGGGCCTCAAGGCGTGAACCGCGCCGCCATCGAACGGGCGGCGCACCTGGCGGCCACACGGCCGCACTTCCTGCGGCGCACGCCCTTGTGGCAGCTGGCGGGCAGCGCGCTTGGCCTGCCCTGCGCCGAGGTGTGGCTCAAGCTCGAACACCTGCAGGTCAGCGGCAGCTTCAAGGCGCGCGGGATGCTGCATCGGCTGCTGTCGCATCCGATTCCGCCCGCTGGCGTCATCGTCGCCTCGGGCGGCAATGCGGGCATCGCCACCGCAGCCGCGGCACGCGAACTCGGCGTGCGCTGCGAGGTGTTCGTGCCGACCGTGTGCAGCGCGGCCAAGCAGGCGAAGCTGCGCGAACTGGGCGCCGACGTCGTCGTCACCGGTGCGGTCTACGCCGAAGCCCTGCAGGCCTGCCTGGCGCGGCAGGCGCAGACGGGCGCGCTGCTCACGCACGCGTATGACCAGCCCGAGGTGGTCGCCGGTGCCGGCACGCTGGCGCGCGAGATCGAGGCGCAGGGTGGCGGGGTGCCCGACTCAGTGCTGGTGAGCGTCGGAGGCGGCGGCCTGATTGCCGGCATCACCGCGTGGCTCGAGGACCGCAGCCGCGTGGTCGCGCTCGAGCCGGAGCTCGCGCCGACCCTGCATCGGGCCCGCGAAGCCGGCGTGCCGGTCGATGTGGACGTGAGCGGCGTCGCCGCGGATTCACTCGGGGCGAGGCGCATCGGTGCGATCGCATGGGACGTCACGCAACGCTGGGTGGAGCAGTCGATCCTGCTGCCTGATGCGGCGATCCGGGATGCGCAGCTGTGGCTGTGGAAGGAGATGAAGCTGGCGGTCGAGCCCGCGGCCGCGCTGGGGCTGGCGGCTTTGCAGTCCGGCGCGTACGTGCCGCGCAGCGACGAACGCGTGTGCCTCGTGGTGTGCGGGGCGAACGTGGATCCGGCGACGCTGGGCTGAGACTGGTCGCGTGCGCCTGTCATCCCGGGCTTGACCCGGGATCCAGCGACCCGGCGTGATCGGCTGCGGGACTGGATTGCGGGTCAAGCCCGCAATGACATTCCAAGGGACGCTTTACTCTTCCTGCTCCAGGAACCGCTGCGCATCCAGCGCCGCCATGCATCCCGTGCCCGCGCTGGTGATGGCCTGGCGGTACACGTGGTCCTGCACGTCACCGGCGGCGAACACGCCCGGGACGCTGGTCATCGTCGCGAAGCCGTTCAGGCCGGACTTCGTGAGGATGTAGCCGTCCTTCATCTCCAGCTGGCCCTTGAAGATGTCCGTGTTCGGGTGGTGGCCGATGGCGACGAAGAAGCCCTGGGTCTTCACGTCCTCGGTGGCGCCGGTCTGCGTGTCCTTCAGCCGCACGCCGGTGACGCCGCTGTCGTCGCCCAGCACCTCGGCCACTTCCTTGTACAGCTTCAGCTCGATCTTGCCGGCGGCGACCTTCTCCATCAGCTTGTCCACCAGGATCGGCTCGGCGCGGAACTTGTCGCGGCGGTGGATCAGGATGACCTTGGCCGCGATGTTGGACAGGTACAGCGCTTCCTCGACGGCGGTGTTGCCGCCGCCGACGACGCAGGTCACCTGCTCGCGGTAGAAGAAGCCGTCGCACGTCGCGCACGCGCTCACGCCCTTGCCCATGAAGTGCTGCTCGGACGGGATGCCGAGGTACTTGGCCGAGGCGCCGGTGGCGACGATCAGCGCGTCGCAGGTGTAGGTGCCGCTGTCGCCCCTGAGCGTGAACGGCCGCTTGCTGAAGTCGACCGCGTTGATGTGGTCGAACACGATCTCGGTCTTGAAGCGTTCCGCATGCTCCAGGAAGCGCTGCATCAGCTCGGGGCCCTGCACGCCGTGCACGTCGGCGGGCCAGTTGTCGACCTCGGTCGTGGTCATGAGCTGCCCGCCTTGCGCGATGCCGGTGATGAGCAGCGGCTTCAGGTTGGCGCGCGCGGCGTAGACGGCGGCGGTGTAGCCGGCGGATCGGAGCCGAGGATCAGGACTGTGGCGTGTCTGTTGGTCATACTGGGGAATCCTGTGTCTGAAATGCCACAGGCCGTGTACAGTTCAGGGCGACGGGACAAGTATCAAGCGCGTTGCAGCGCAATGATCCTTGGCGTATTCAATGCCGACGATTGTATGGACCCGATCGCGCGGCACCTTGCGGGAGGGATGTGGATGTCGATGCTGTCCAACCTGGAGCTGATTCGCCGGGTGCCGTTGTTCGCCTTGCTGACAGCCAACCAGGCGGAGTCCGTGGCGGACGCGGTGCTCAAGCGCCGCTTCAAGCGCGGCGAGGTGGTGGTCGAGCAGGGGGAGAAATCGAACACGCTGTTCATCATCCTCACCGGCCGCGTGCGCGTCGTCACCTCCGACAAGCGCGGCCGTGAAGTGATCCTGGCCACGCTCAATCCCGGCGACTACATCGGCGAGATGAGCCTCATCGACAACGAGCCGCACTCGGCCACGGTGCGTGCCGAGGTGCAGACCGACATGCTGGCCCTGGGCCGCGCCGAGTTCGCGCGCTGCCTGCCGGAGAACAGCTCGATGGCCTACGCCATCATGAAGGGCCTGGTGCAGCGCCTGCGCAGCGCCGACCGCAAGATCGAATCCCTCGCGCTGATGGACGTCTACGGCCGCGTGGCGCGCGCGCTGCTCGAGTTCGCCATCCCCGATCGCGACGGCAATTCGACGATCCGCGAGCGCATCTCGCGCCAGGACATCGCCAAGATGGTCGGCGCCTCGCGCGAGATGGTCAGCCGGGTCATGAAGGACCTGGAGGACCGGGGCTTCATCGAGACGCGCGAAGACGGCTCGATGCTGGTGAAGGACCGGCTCTCCACGCTGGGCTGAGACCCGCCGCGCCATCGGCAGCGCGGGTGCGTGAGGAAAACCACACCTGCGCGTCGCGTCGCTGCCGCGCTGCTGGGCCGGCAGGTATCCTTCCCGGCGGATGACGTATTCGCTCAACACCCTCACGCGGTCCTCCGGTGCGTCCGCGCCGCGGCCGGCCGCGCTGCGCTTCGCGCACGAACTGGCGCTGATCGCGGGCGCCGCCGCCCTCCTGTTCTGGCTGCTCGCCATGGCCACCTGGTCGGCGCAGGACCCCGCGTTCTCCACCTCGGGCAGCGGCCAGGCCCTCGCCAACTGGGGCGGCAAACTGGGTGCGTGGCTGGCCGACGGCAGCTACTTCCTGCTCGGGTATTCGTCCTGGTGGTGCTTCGCCGTCGCGGTTCGCGGCTGGCTCGCCACGCTGGCGCGCTGGATGCGGGGCGGCGACACGCGCCAACCCGGCTGGATCCATGGCCGCGCGGCGTTCTGGATCGCGCTTGCGCTGCTGCTGTGCGCAAGCACGGCGCTGGAGTGGTCGCGCCTGTACCGGTTCGAAGGCCACCTGCCCGACCATGCGGGCGGCGCGCTCGGCTTCCTCGTTGGACCGGCCGCGGTCAACTGGCTCGGCTTCGAGGGCTCGGGCCTCGTCGCGGTGGCGCTGCTCGTGCTGAGCGCGGCGGTGGTGTTCCGGTTCTCCTGGGCCCACGTGGCCGAACGCATCGGCGCGCGCATCGAGGCGCTGGTGCAGAAGCGGCGCGAGAAGCGCGAGATCGCCGAAGACGTCGCGCTGGGCCAGCAGGCGGCGCGTGAACGCGAGGAGACGGTCCAGGTCGAGCGCGTGGAGATCGAGGAGCACCACCCGACGCCGGTGCTGATCGAGCCGGTCGTGGCGGCGGTGCCCAAGAGCGAGCGCGTGGTCAAGGAGCGGCAGAAGCCGCTGTTCACCGAGCTGCCCGACAGCAAGCTGCCGCAGGTCGACCTGCTCGACGGCGCCCAGGCCCGCCAGGAGACCGTCTCGGCCGAGACGCTGGAGATGACCTCGCGCCTGATCGAGAAGAAGCTCAAGGACTTCGGCGTCGAGGTGCGCGTGGTGCTGGCGCAGCCCGGCCCGGTGATCACGCGCTACGAGATCGAGCCGGCGACCGGCGTGAAGGGCTCGCAGATCGTTAACCTGGCCAAGGACCTGGCGCGCTCGCTCTCGCTGGTGTCCATCCGCGTGATCGAGACCATTCCCGGCAAGAACTACATGGCCCTGGAACTGCCCAACGCCAAGCGGCAGTCGATCAAGCTGTCGGAGATCCTGGGCTCGCAGGTCTACAACGAAGCCAGGTCGATGCTCACCATCGGCCTGGGCAAGGACATCGTCGGCAACCCCGTGGTGGCCGACCTGGGCAAGATGCCGCACGTCCTGGTGGCCGGCACGACAGGTTCGGGCAAGTCGGTGGGCATCAACGCGATGATCCTGTCGCTGCTCTACAAGGCCGAGGCGCGCGATGTGCGCCTGCTGATGATCGACCCGAAGATGCTGGAGATGTCGGTCTACGAAGGCATCCCGCACCTGCTCGCGCCGGTGGTCACCGACATGCGCCAGGCCGCCCACGGCCTGAACTGGTGCGTGGCCGAGATGGAGCGCCGCTACAAGCTGATGAGCAAGCTGGGCGTGCGCAACCTGGCGGGCTACAACGTCAAGATCGACGACGCCAAGAGCCGCGAGGAGCTGATCCCCAATCCGTTCAGCCTCACCCCCGACAGCCCCGAGCCGCTGGAGCGCCTGCCGCACATCGTGGTCGTGATCGACGAACTGGCCGACCTGATGATGGTGGTGGGCAAGAAGATCGAGGAGCTGATCGCCCGCCTCGCGCAGAAGGCGCGCGCCGCCGGCATCCACCTGATCCTGGCCACGCAGCGGCCCAGCGTCGACGTCATCACCGGCCTGATCAAGGCCAACATCCCGACGCGCATCGCGTTCTCGGTCGGCTCCAAGATCGACAGCCGCACCATCCTCGACCAGATGGGCGCGGAGGCCCTGCTCGGCATGGGCGACATGCTCTACATGGCCAGCGGCACCGGCCTGCCGATCCGCGTGCACGGCGCCTTCGTCAGCGACGAAGAAGTGCACCGCGTTGTGGCGTACCTGAAGGAACAGGGCGGCGAGCCCAACTACGTCGAGGGCGTGCTGGAAGGCGGCACGGTCGATGACGACGGCGCGGGCGGCGACCTGCTCGGGGACGGCGGCGGTGGCGGCGAGAAGGACCCGATGTACGACCAGGCGGTGGAGGTCGTGCTCAAGAACCGCAAGGCCAGCATCTCGCTGGTGCAGCGGCACCTGAAGATCGGCTACAACCGCGCGGCGCGCCTGGTCGAGGACATGGAAAAGGCAGGCCTCGTCAGCGCCATGAACGGCCAGGGCCAGCGCGAGATCCTCGTGCCCAGCCGCGCCGAGTAACCCCTCGTTGCCAACTTCGCCCGGCAGCGCGCTGCACGCCGGGCAGCCATGACAGACTTCGACGCATGAAGAAGCTCATCGCCGCCGCGCTTGCCTCGATCGCCCTCTGCGCCCACGCCGATGGGTTGCAGGCGCTGGAGACGTTCGTCAAGACAGCACGCACGGGGCGGGCGGACTTCACGCAGGTGGTCACGGCGCCGGCGCGGCAGGGGCAGCAGGCTCGCACGCGCACGTCCACCGGCAGCTTCGAGTTCTCGCGTCCCAACCGCTTCCGCTTCGACTACCGCAAGCCGTTCGCGCAGACCATCGTGGCCGACGGCCGCACGCTCTGGCTGCACGACATGGACCTGAACCAGGTCACCGCTCGGCCGCAGTCGCAGGTGCTCGGGTCCACGCCCGCAGCCATCATCGCGGCGGCGCCGGATCTCTCCAGCCTTCGCAAGGACTTCGACCTGGCCAACGCCCCCGACCGCGACGGGCTGCAGTGGGTGCAGGCCACGCCCAGGGTGAAAGAAGGCCAGCTCACCAGTGTGAAGGTGGGCTTCCGCGGCAACGACCTCTCGGTGCTAGAGATCCTGGACAGCTTCGGGCAGCTCTCGGTGATGAAGTTCGACCACCTGCAGCTGAACGTGCCGGTGCCCGGCGGCGCTTTCGACTTCAAGCCGCCGCAGGGGGCGGACGTGGTGCGGCAGTAGCCGTGCGCGGCGCGTTCGCGCCGCTTCGTGAACTTCCAAACGCAGAGGTCGCAGAAGAGCGCAGAGGTCGCAGAAGAATCCAGGAAGATCTTTTTGTCTTTCTTTTCTGCGTCCTCTGCGCTCTTCTGCGTCTTCTGCGTTGAGCCGCGCGCAGCGCCTCCGGTGCTGGACGGTCGAGCCGCCTAAACTCCCCCCGTGCCCCGCAAGCCTTCCACGCCTCCCCACGCCCCCCTTGCCGAACGCCTGCGTCCGCACTCGCTCGCGGAAGTCGTCGGCCAGCAGCACCTGCTGGGCGAGGGCATGCCGCTTCGCATCGCGTTCGAGTCCGGCCAGCCGCACAGCTGCATCCTCTGGGGACCGCCCGGGACAGGGAAGACGACCATCGCGCGGCTGATGGCCGATGCCTTCGACGCCCAGTTCATCAGCATCAGCGCGGTGCTCGGTGGCGTGAAGGACATCCGCGATGCGGTGGAAGCCGCCACGCGGGCCCGCGACGGCCTGGAGCAGCGCCGCACCACCGTGTTCGTCGACGAGGTGCACCGGTTCAACAAGAGCCAGCAGGACGCCTTCCTGCCGCACGTGGAGTCGGGCCTCTTCACCTTCATCGGCGCGACCACCGAGAACCCGTCGTTCGAGGTCAACTCGGCGCTGCTGTCGCGTGCCGCGGTGTACGTGCTGCAGCCGCTGTCGGAGGACGACCTGGCCACCATCATCGGCAAGGCGCAGGCGATCGGGGCGGTGCCGCCGCTGGAGCAGGCCGCGCGCGACCGGCTCGTGGCCTATGCGGATGGCGATGCCCGCCGGCTGCTCAACACGCTGGAGACGCTGGCGGTGGCGGCAGCCAGCGAGCAGCTGGGCGAGGTCACCGATGCCTGGCTGCTCAAGGTGCTGGGCGAGCGCATGCGGCGCTACGACAAGGGCGGCGAGCAGTTCTACGACACGATCAGCGCGCTGCACAAGTCGGTGCGCGGCTCCGACCCCGATGCGTCGCTCTACTGGTTCGTGCGCATGCTCGATGGCGGCGCCGATCCGCGCTACATGGCGCGCCGGCTGGTGCGCATGGCCAGCGAGGACATCGGGCTGGCCGACCCGCGGGCGCTGCGTCTCGCGCTGGACGCGGCCGAAACCTACGAGCGGCTCGGCTCGCCCGAAGGCGAGCTGGCGCTGGCCGAATGCGTGGTCTACCTGGCCATGGCGCCGAAGTCGAACGCGGTCTACACCGCCTTCAACGAGGCGAAGGCGTTCGTGAAGAGGGACGGCACCCGTCCCGTGCCGATGCACCTGCGCAACGCGCCGACGAAGTTGATGAAGGACCTCGACTACGGCAAGGGCTACCGCTACGCGCACGACGAGGAGGGGGGCTTCGCGGCCGGCGAGACCTACTTCCCCGACGGCATGCAGGCGCCTGCGTTCTACCGGCCGGTGGACCGCGGGCTGGAGCTGCGCATCGGCGAGAAGCTGCGCGAGCTGAAGGCGCGCAACGACGGGGAACGCTGACAGGGACCCCCGCGTTTGCCCGGGGTCCGCGCGGCTCCCAGTGCGGGGAGACTGCCGGGGTGGATGGCTAGAATCCCGCCGGATCGAACCCGTCCTGCATGCATGGCGGGTTTTTTGCTAGATGGAGCAGCCGGCCTTCGCGCCATCCCGCCAACGGAGAACCCTCAGATGGAAATCCTGCTGCAGCAGATCATCAACGGTCTGGTCCTGGGCAGCATGTATGCGCTGGTGGCCCTCGGCTACACCATGGTGTACGGCATCATCAACCTCATCAACTTCGCCCATGGCGAGGTGCTGATGGTGGGAGCCCTCACCAGCTGGGCGATCATCGTGAAGATGCAGGAGGCCATGCCCGGGATGCCGGGGTGGCTGATGCTGCTGGTGTCGATGGTGCTCGCGTGCGTGGTGGCCGCGGCCCTGAACTTCGTCATCGAGAAGGTGGCCTACCGGCCGCTGCGCAACAGCCCGAAGCTGGCGCCCCTGATCACCGCAATCGGGATGTCGATCCTGCTGCAGACGCTGGCGATGATCATCTTCAAGCCGAACTACAAGCCGTATCCGACGCTGCTGCCCTCGGTGCCCATCTTCATCGGCGGCGCCGTGATCACGCCGACGCAGATCATGGCGCTGGTGCTCACCGCGGTGTCGCTCGCCGTGCTGACCTGGCTGGTGAACTACACCCGGCTCGGACGCGCGATGCGCGCGACGTCCGAGAACCCGCGGGTGGCGGCCCTGATGGGCGTGCGCCCCGACAACGTGATCTCGGCCACCTTCATCATCGGCGCGGTGCTGGCCACCATCGCCGGCGTCATGTACGCGTCCAACTACGGCAGCGTGCAGCACACCATGGGCTTCCTGCCCGGCCTGAAGGCGTTCACGGCCGCGGTGTTCGGCGGCATCGGCAACCTGGCCGGCGCGGTGGTGGGCGGCATCCTGCTCGGGCTGATCGAGTCCATCGGCTCGGGCTACATCGGCGCGCTCACCGGCGGCGTGCTGGGCAGCCAGTACAGCGACATCTTCGCCTTCATCGTGCTGATCTTCGTGCTCACGCTGCGGCCGTCGGGCCTGCTGGGCGAGCGGGTGGCCGACCGGGCCTGAGGAGCGAGCCATGACCACCGCCGCCAACGACCGCCGCGACCGCACCCTGATTCTGGTGTTCGGCGCCCTCGCGCTGCTGATCCTGCCGTTCATCCTGCAGTCGGCGGGCAACTTCTGGGTCCGCATCGCCGACTTCGCACTGCTGTACGTGCTTCTGGCGCTGGGGCTGAACATCGTGGTTGGCTACGCCGGCCTGCTGGACCTGGGCTTCGTCGCCTTCTTCGCGATCGGCGCGTACCTCTACGGGCTGATGGCCTCGCCGCACATGTCGGAGGAGTTCGCCTGGTTCGCGAAGATGTTCCCGAACGGGCTGCACACCTCGATCTGGCTGGTGATCCCGCTCAGTGCCGGGCTCGCGGGCATCTTCGGCATCCTGCTCGGCGCGCCCACGCTCAAGCTGCGCGGCGACTACCTGGCCATCGTGACGCTCGGCTTCGGCGAGATCATCCGCGTGTTCATGAACAACCTCGACCGGCCGGTGAACATCACCAACGGCCCCAAGGGCCTGGGTGAGATCGACCCGATCACGATCTTCAGCTTCAAGCCGCTGGGCGTGCAGGGCATCAACCTCGGCAAGTCGCACGACGTGTTCGGCTACACGATCTCGGCCGTCACCAACTACTACTTCCTCTTCCTCGTCCTGGTGGTCGCGTCGGTGATCATCTGCCACCGCCTGGAGACCTCGCGCATCGGCCGCGCCTGGATGGCGATCCGCGAGGACGAGATCGCGGCCAAGGCGATGGGCATCAACACCCGCAACATGAAGCTGCTGGCGTTCGGCATGGGCGCCACCTTCGGCGGCGTGTCGGGCGCGATGTTCGCGGCGTTCCAGAACTTCGTCTCGCCCGAGTCGTTCAGCCTCACCGAGTCGGTGATGATCGTCGCGATGGTGGTGCTGGGCGGCCTGGGCCACCTGCCGGGCGTGATCCTCGGCGCGGTGCTGCTGTCGTCACTGCCCGAAGTGCTGCGCTGGGTGTCCGGCATCTGGGACCTGCAGCGCATCACCGACGGCCGCCTCGACGCGTCCATCCTGCGGCAGCTGCTGATCGCCCTGGCGATGATCATCGTGATGCTGATGCGGCCGCGCGGACTGTGGCCCTCGCCCGAACACGGCAAGTCCCTGCCGACTCCCGCGAAGTAGGCCCATGGCAGACACCGTCCTCCACGTCGCGGGCATCTCCAAGCGTTTCGGCGGGCTGCAGGCCCTGACGGACGTGGGCCTCACCATCCGGCGGGGCCAGATCTACGGCCTGATCGGCCCCAACGGCGCCGGCAAGACCACCTTCTTCAACGTCATCACCGGCCTGTACGCGCCCGATAGCGGCTTGTTCGAGCTCGGTGGCAAGCCCTACAAACCCAGCGCCGTGCACGAGGTCGCCAAGGCCGGCATCGCGCGCACGTTCCAGAACATCCGCCTGTTCGCCGACATGACCGCGCTGGAGAACGTCATGGTCGGCCGCCACATCCGCACCGGCTCGGGCCTGCTGGGCGCGATCTTCCGCACGCGCAAGTTCGTGGCCGAGGAGAAGGCGATCGCCCAGCGCGCGCGCGAGCTGCTCGACTACGTGGGCATCGCGCGCTACGCCGACTACAAGGCGCGCACGCTGTCGTATGGCGACCAGCGCCGGCTGGAGATCGCGCGCGCCCTGGCCACCGATCCGCAGCTGATCGCGCTGGATGAGCCCGCGGCCGGCATGAACGCCACCGAGAAGGTGCAGCTGCGCGAGCTGATTGACCGCATCCGGCGCGACGACCGCACGATCCTGCTGATCGAGCACGACGTGAAGCTGGTGATGGGCCTGTGCGACCGCGTGACGGTGCTCGATTACGGCAAGCAGATCGCCGAGGGCTCGCCGGCGGAAGTGCAGAAGAACGAGAAGGTGATCGAGGCCTACCTCGGCACCGGGGGGCATTGACGATGGCCGACACACTGCTGAAGGTCAGCGGCCTGAAGGTCGCCTACGGCGGCATCCAGGCCGTCAAGGGCGTGGACTTCGAGGTGCAAGAGGGCGAGCTCGTCTCGCTGATCGGCTCCAACGGCGCCGGCAAGACCACGACGATGAAGGCCATCACCGGCCTGCTGTCCATCCATGGCGGCGACATCCAGTACCTGGGTCGCAGCATCCGTGGGCGCGGGCCCTGGGACCTGGTGAAAGAGGGCCTGGCCATGGTGCCGGAGGGCCGCGGTGTGTTCACGCGCATGACCATCACCGAGAACCTGCAGATGGGCGCGCACATCCGGAAGGATACGGCGGAGATCGCCAGCGACCTGGAGAAGGTGTTCGGGATCTTCCCGCGCCTGAAGGAGCGGCGCACGCAGCTGGCCGGCACCATGTCGGGCGGCGAGCAGCAGATGCTGGCCATGGGCCGCGCGCTCATGAGCCGTCCCAAGGTGCTGCTGCTGGACGAGCCGTCGATGGGCCTGTCGCCCATCATGGTCGACAAGATCTTCGAGGTGGTGCGCGAGGTGCACGCGCAGGGCGTGACGGTGCTGCTGGTGGAGCAGAACGCCAGCCGCGCGCTGCAGATCGCCGACCGCGGCTACGTCATGGAGTCGGGCGCCATCACGATGACGGGCAACGCCCGCCAGATGCTGGACGACCCGAAGGTGCGCGCCGCCTACCTGGGCGAGTGAGGCCGGCCCGCCGTGCGGCCGTGAACAGGCCTAGTAGCGGTATTGCAGGCCCAGGCTGGTCGACCGCACCGGGTCGCGCGGGCCGCTGTTGCCAAGGCGCAGTTCGTGGCTGTCGAAGCCGAACGAGGCCGACAGGCGCGGCGTGACGGTCATGCTCAGGCCAGCTCCGTACGACAGGCCGTAGCCGCCCTCGGCCGCCGTGGTGCCCGTCGCGGCCGCCAGCGCCGGGTCGCCGGCAGCGTAGGTCGTCCCCAGCTTGCCGTAGACAGCGAAGCTGCTGCCGAACAGCGGCTTGCGGCCGACGAGGCTGAGATTCAGGCCCTGGCGCGGGCCGGGGGTCGCGCGGGTGGCCAACGAGGTGCCGCCCAGCGTCTCCGCTTCGACACTCCAGCGCAGGCTGTCCGGCAGGGTGCTGCTGGCCAGCGAAGGCGTGGCGGTGTCGCTGCAGGGCAGCAGCGAGGCGCCGCAGCCGATGTTGAACTGAACCTTGGCCGGGTCGAGGCCCAGGCGCGCGCCCGGCGGACGCCAGTCCAGCGAGGCGCCATCCGCGGCCGAGGCCGGCTGCGCCATTGCCGCGCCGCCGCTGGCTAGCGCGAAGGCTCCCAGCGTGGTGCCGATCCATGCCCGCAACGTGTTCCGAGTGCCCATGGTGCCGCTCCTTGGTCCGTGTCCCTCGCGGCCCAATGTACGCCTGGCTCAGCCACGAATTTGTCGGACAAGTCGCACAAGAGTGTGAGTGAACGTGAGAGGTGGGCGATCGCTCACGCCGCAAGTGCGTGTCGGCGTGAGCCGCCCCAGCGCGGGGCATTCACGAGCTTGGGGAAAACGAGGGATTTGTCACGGCGCGCCGGCCACAGCCGGCCGCCGGACGGCACCGTCAGTCGACCTTGGCGCCCGAGGCCTTGACGACCTTCTCGTACTTGGCCAGCTCGGCGTGCATGAAGGCAGCGAACGCCTCGGGCATGGTGGGCACCGGCTCGGCCAGGAGCGAGGCGAACCGGGTCTTCACCTCGGGCGAGCGCAGCGCGGCGACGAAGGCCTGGTTCATGCGCTGCACCACGTCGTGCTGCATGCCCGCCGGCCCGACCAGGCCCCACCACGTGTCGATGGAGAAGCCCTTGAGGGTGTCGGCCACCGGCGGCACGTCGGGCAGCATTGGGGAGCGCTGCAGCGTCGTCACGGCCAGCGCCTTGAGCTTGCCGGCGCGGATGTTCGGCGCCGCGGTCGCGAGGTTGTCGAAGTTGAAGTCGACCTGCCCCGAAAGCAGCGCGAGCTGCGCCGGATTGCCGCCGTTGTACGGAATGTGCACCGCGAAGATGCCGGCATCGCGCTTGAACATCTCGCCGGCCAGGTGGCCCGCGCTGCCGTTGCCGCCGCTGCCGTAATTCAGCTTGCCGGGATTGGCTTTCGCGTACGCGATCAGGTCGGCCAGCGTGTTGATCTTCAGGCGCGCCGCGGTCTCCGCGTTGACCACCAGCACGTTGGGCACGCGGACCATCTGCGTGATGGCCGTGAAGTCGCGCGCAGCGTCGTACGGCATCTTCGTGAACAGCCACGGATTGATTGCGTGCGTCGCTGTCGCGGCGATGCCGATCGTCATCCCGTCCGGCGCTGCCTTGGCCACCGCGTCGGCGCCGATGTTGCCGCCACCACCAGGCTTGTTGTCGATGATGATGGTGCCGAGCGACTCCTTCACGCGCTCGGCGAGCAGGCGCGCCGTGACGTCGATCGGGCCGCCGGGTGCGTAGGGGACGATCAGGCGGATCGGGCGCTGCTGCGCGAAGGAGGGCATCGCGGCCGCGGCGGCGATGCCGGAGAGGAGAAGCTGTCTGCGTTGCATGGGGACGTTGCCTGTGTGATCAGCCCAGCCGCGCGAGCTGCTCGCGCACCTTGGCCAGCGTGGCGCCGAAGTCGGCGATGCGCTTGCGTTCCTGGTCGATGACGGCGGGCGGCGCCTTGGCCACGAAAGCCTGGTTCGACAGCTTGGCGTTGGCCTTGGCGATCTCGCCGTCCAGGCGCGCCGCTTCCTTGGAGAGGCGCGCCTTTTCAGCGGCCACGTCGATCTCCATGAACAGGCACAGGCGCGACTCGCCGACGACCGCGACCGGTGCGGCCTGCGCAGCCGCCGCCCACGACGCCTCGTCGTCGAACACCTTCACCTCGCTCAGCCGCGCCAGCGCCTGCAGCACCGGTGCTGCGTCACGCAGGAACGCGGCATCGCCCACTGCATACAGCGGCAAGCGCGTGCTGGGCGACACGTTCATTTCGCCGCGCAGCTGGCGGCAGCTGTCGACCATGGCCTTGAGGCGGTCGACATGCGCGATCGCCGCCTCGCCGATCTTCTCGGGCTGCGCCTGCGGGTACTTCGCGACGGCCACCGACTCCCCGGCGATGCCGGCCACGGGCGCCACCTTCTGCCACAGCTCCTCGGTGATGAACGGGATCACGGGATGTGCCAGGCGCAGGATCGCCTCCAGCGTGCGAATGAGCGTGCGGCGCGTGGCGCGCTGGCGGCTGGCATCGCCGTCCCTGGTGGCCTCGCGCAACTGCACCTTCGCGATCTCGAGATACCAGTCGCAGTACTGGTTCCAGACGAAGTCGTAGATCGCGTTGGCGACGTTGTCGAGGCGGTAGTCGGCGAAGCCTTGCGCGACCTCGGCCTCGACCTTCTGCAGCGCGGACGCGATCCAGCGGTCGGCCTGCGAGAACGTCATGTAGCCATGCGCCGGGCCACCGGGCTGGCATTCGGCCTTGGTGTGTTCCTTCAGGCCGCAGTCCTGGCCTTCGCAGTTCATCAGCACGAACAGCGACGCGTTCCAGAGCTTGTTGCAGAAGTTGCGGTAGCCCTCGCAGCGCTTGGTGTCGAAGTTGATGTTGCGGCCCAGCGTGGCGTAGCTGGCCATCGTGAAGCGCAGCGCGTCGGCGCCGAAGGCGGGGATGCCTTCCGGGAATTCCTTCTCGGTGGCCTTGCGCACCTGCGGGGCCGTCTCGGGCTTGCGCAGGCCGGTGGTGCGCTTCTCCAGCAGCGGCGGCAGCGAGATGCCGTCGATCAGGTCCACCGGGTCGAGCACGTTGCCCTCGGACTTGCTCATCTTGTGGCCGTGCGAGTCGCGCACCAGGCCGTGGATGTAGACGTCGCGGAACGGCACCTGGCCGGTGAAGTGCGTCGTCATCATGATCATCCGGGCGACCCAGAAGAAGATGATGTCGTAGCCGGTCACCAGCACGGTGGACGGCAGGTACAGCTCGAGGTCCTTGGTCTTGTCCGGCCAGCCCAGGGTGGAGAAGGGAACCAGCGCCGAGGAATACCAGGTGTCCAGCACGTCCTCGTCGCGGCGCAGTTGCTTGCCCGGCGCCTGCTTCTGCGCTTCCTCCTCGCTGCGGGCGACGTACACCTCGCCCTGCTCGTCGTACCACGCGGGGATCTGGTGGCCCCACCAGAGCTGGCGCGAGATGCACCAGTCCTGGATGTTGTTCATCCACTGGTTGTACGTGTTGACCCAGTTCTCGGGCACGAAGCGCACCTGGCCGGATTGAACCGCGTCGATGGCTTTCTGCGCGATCGACTTGCCTGACGGATCCTTGTCGCTGACCTTCGTCATGGCGACGAACCACTGGTCGGTCAGCATCGGCTCGACCACCTGCCCCGTGCGCGCGCAGCGCGGGACCATCAGCTTGTGCTTCTTCGTCTCGTCGAGGAGGCCCAGCGCCTCGAGGTCGGCGACGACCTTCTTGCGCGCGGCGAAGCGGTCCAGCCCGCGGTAGGCCGCCGGCGCGTTGTCGTTGATCTTCGCGTCCAGCGTCAGCACGCCGATGATGGGCAACTGGTGGCGGTGGCCGACGGCGTAGTCGTTCTGGTCGTGCGCGGGCGTGACCTTGACGACGCCGGTGCCGAAGGCGCGGTCGACGTAGTCGTCGGCGATGACGGGGATCTCGCGGTCGCACAGCGGCAGGCGCACGGTCTTGCCGACCAGGTGCCGGTAGCGCTCGTCCTCGGGGTGCACCATCACGGCCACGTCGCCGAGCATGGTCTCGGGGCGGGTGGTGGCCACCGTCAGGTGCCCGGAGCCGTCGGACAGCTCGTAGCGGATGTGCCAGAGGAAGCCGTCCTCCTCCTCGCTCTCCACCTCGAGGTCGCTCACCGCGGTCTTGAGCTCGGGATCCCAGTTCACCAGCCGCTTGCCGCGGTAGATGAGGCCCTGCTCGTACAGGCGCACGAAGGTCTCGGTCACGACGCGCGACAGGCCTTCGTCCATCGTGAAGTACTCGCGCGACCAGTCCACGGTGTCGCCCATGCGGCGCATCTGCGTGGTGATGGTGTTGCCCGACTTCTCCTTCCACTCCCACACGCGGGCGACGAAGTTCTTGCGCCCGAGGTCGTGGCGCGACTGGCCCTGCTCCTGCAGCTGGCGCTCCACCACGATCTGTGTGGCGATGCCCGCGTGGTCGGTGCCCGGCACCCAGGCCGTGTTGAAGCCGCGCATCCGGTGGTAGCGCGTCAGGCTGTCCATGATCGTCTGGTTGAACGCATGGCCCATGTGCAGCGTGCCGGTCACGTTGGGCGGCGGCAGCTGGATCGCGAACGAGGGCTCGCCGTCCTTGGGCGCACCGGTGCCGCGGTAGCCCGCGCGCCCATAGCCGCGCTGCTCCCAGACCGGCCCCCAGCGCTGCTCGATGGCCAACGGCTCGAAGGACTTGGACAGGCTGCTCAGGCCGGGTTGTGCTGGGGTGTCGCTCATGGCGGGCTCGGAAAACGAAAGCGGCACCCGAGGGTGCCGCCCTGGACAAAGGATGGCCCGATTCTATGCAGGGGTGGCCGCGGACCCGGCCGCGGGCCGCTGGGCCGCCGCGGCCACGCACTCGCGCAGCACCCGGGCGTCGCCCACCTGGTTGGCCAGCAGCAGGACCAGGCGCGCATTGAGCAGCTCGGATTCCTCGCGGCTGAGCCCGACATGGGCGTCGAGCAGCTGCTCGTAGAAACCGTCGGCGTCCTGGAAGTTCAGGGTGGTCTTCATGCGTCCTCTCCTTCGGCGCCCAGCGCGCGGGCCACGGCTTCGACGACCACCGCATCGATGCTCTCGCCCGTCGCGGCGACATAGGCATCCGGCCGCACCAGCGCCCACGCGTGGCCGAACACATGGCACGCGCCCTGCAGGTGGCCTTCGGGGTCGCGGACGTGCTCCAGCGCACCCGGACGGTCGCTGGTGCCCAGCACCTGCACGCAGCGCAGCGGTGCCTCCTGCACCAGCGCCCGCAGGCGCGCGAGGCCCGTGCGGCCGGGGTCGCCGAACACCAGCAGCAGCAGTCGGCCGTCCGCCCACAGCAGCAGGTCGTTGACCACGCCCTGGCTGCCATCGGGCCACTCGAAGCGCACGTTCTGCACCGACTGGCCGCCGGTGCTGTCGCAGACGCTGGAGCGCGTGTATGGATTGGCGATGGCCATCCGCCCGGTGTTGACCAGCTGGCGCGCGAACGGGTACTGGCGCGCGAGGCCCAGCGCCGCGGTGCGGAACAGGCGCTCGGCGCCGTCGGCCGGACGCAGGAAGCGGGCCGTGCGATTGGTGACCTGCACGTTCTGCTGCGCGGCCTCGTGCCGCTCCTCGTGGAAGCTGTCCAGCAGCCGGGCCGGTGCGCGGCCCTGGAGCACGGCCGCCAGCTTCCAGGCCAGGTTGTCGGCGTCGGCGATGCCCGTGTTGCCGCCGCGCGCACCGAACGGGCTCACCACCTTGGCGGCGTCGCCGATGAAGAACAGGCGGCCGTGGCGCATGGCATCGACGCATTCGCTGCGGTACGCATACGGCCCGACCCAGACGATCTCCACCTGGCAGTCCGGGCCGAACTGGCGCGCGAGGCGTTCGCGCACGACCTCCTCGCGGCTGACCTCCTCCGGGTCGGCGTTCGGCGCCATCTGGTAGTCGATGCGCCAGACGTCGTCGCCCATCAGGTGCTGCCACACCGCGCGGTTCTCGTTGAACGGCGCCTCGATCCAGGTGTGGCGCTCGACGGGCGGATGCTGCGAGAAGCGCACGTCGGCGATGCACCAGCGGTCGTCGCCCTTCTTCGCCGTGACCGTGGCGCCGGCCCAGCGCCGAAACGGCGAGTGGCAGCCGGTCGCGTCGATCACGTGGTCGGCGGTGAGCTGGTAGTCGCCGGCCGGGGTGGTGACGGACAGCGTGGCGCGCTGTCCGTCCTGCTCGAACGCGGTGACGCGGTTGTTCCAGCGCAGTTCGATGCCGCCGAGTTCGTGGATGCGCTCGACCAGGAAGCCCTCGATGTAGAACTGCTGGATGTTGATGAAGGGTGGCTGGCTCGACAGCTGGTAGGCGCTCTGCTGCCGCAGGTCGAACGAGTACACCTCGTCGCGGCCGGCGAAGGTGCGGCCGACGCTCCACTGGATGCCCTTGCGCGCGATGCGCTCGTAGATGCCCAGCCGGTGGAAGATCTCCAGCGACTTCTGCGTGTAGCAGATGCCGCGCGAGGAAGCGCCCTTGACCCCGACGGTGTTGTCTTCGTCGAGCACCACCGCCGGCACGCCGTAGCGCGCCAGCGCGCAGGCCAGCGTCAGGCCTGCCAGGCCGGCGCCGACGATTGCGACTGCATGGTGGCCGGGCCGGCCCTCGCGCAGCTCGGCCGGCTCGACGAAGGGGTACTCGGGCAGCTGGTAGCCGCCGCCCTGGGTGAATTCGTAGCCGTTGGTGAACGTGCTGTCGGCGTAGCCGGTGCGCGACTCGTCCATGGTTGTCTCCTCGTGGGGCAGCGGCCGGCTTGTGGACGCCGGCTCGGCCGCGAGCCGGTCAGCGCTTCACGAACTCGGGCCGGTCATTCTGCTGCGGCTTCAGCGGCTGCGCCGCCTTGCCGGCAGCGCGGTCCTTGCGCCACTGCTCCTTGCGTGCGGTCCACTCGGCCAGCCGCTGGTGCGCCGTCTTGCTCTCCTGCAGCATCTGGAACTCGTCCGCGAGCTGGGCCGACAGCTCCAGCCGGATGCCGTTGGGATCGAAGAAGTAGATGCTGTGGAAGATGTGGTGGTCGGTGATGCCCAGCACCTCGACGCCATGCGCCTCCAGCCGCGCCTTCATGTCGCGCAGGTCCTGGTCGGTGTCGACGCGGAACGCGATGTGGTTGACCCACGCCGGCGTGTTGGGCGACGGCTCGGCCGCGACGTCGTCGCCGAGGTCGAAGAAGGCGATGAACGAGCCGTCCTGCAGGCGGAAGAAGAAGTGCGTGTACGGGCAGTACTCGCCCGTGCTGGGCACGACGTCGCTCTGGATGATGTGGTAGAGCGGCAGCCCCAGGATGTCCTCGTAGAAGTGCCGCGTCTCCTCGGCGTCGCGGGCGCGGTACGCGTAGTGGTGCAGCTGCTGCACGGGGGCGGGCGCGGGCAGCGCGTTCGGGGCTCGGAGGACGGCGGCCATGGGATCTCCGGAATTCAACATTGCGTAACGCATTCACTATACCGTAATGGGTGATGCGGCCTCCACAGCCAGCGGAAACCCCCGTTGCGGTGCGTTCGAACGGGCCGCTACAGTGGTCCTTCCTCGTCATTCCACCCAGCAAGGAGCAATGCCATGCCGACACTCAAGGGTTCCAGGACGGAAGACAACCTGAAGGCCGCATTCGCGGGCGAATCGCAGGCCAACCGGCGCTACCTGTACTTCGCCAGCAAGGCCGACGTGGAGGGCTACAACGACGTCGCCGCCCTGTTCCGCTCGACGGCCGAAGGCGAGACCGGCCATGCGCACGGCCACCTCGAATGGCTGGAGCAATGCGGCGACCCGGCCACCGGCCTGCCGATCGGCCCCACCCGTGACAACCTGAAGGCCGCGGTGGCGGGCGAGACGCACGAGTACACCGACATGTACCCCGGCATGGCCAAGACCGCGCGCGAGGAAGGCCACGACGAGGTGGCGGACTGGTTCGAGACCCTGGCGAAGGCCGAGCGCTCGCATGCCAACCGCTACCAGAAGGCGCTGAACGAGCTCGTCGACTGACAGGCCGCGCATGCGCGAAGGCAGCCTCGAGGCGCCCACGCGCCATCCCATCGCGTGGAAGGACCCGGCCTTCCACGACGAGGGCGCCGCATTCCGCGAGCTGGAGCGCATCTTCGGGATCTGCCACGGCTGCCGCCGATGCGTCAGCCTGTGCGGCGCGTTTCCGACGCTGTTCGACCTGGTGGACGAAGGCAAGACCGGCGAAGTGGACGGCGTCGAGAAGCGGGACTACTGGAAGGTGGTCGACCAGTGCTACCTGTGCGACCTGTGCTACATGACGAAGTGCCCGTACGTGCCGCCGCACGAATGGAACCTGGACTTCCCGCACACCATGCTGCGCGCCAAGGCCATCAAGTTCCGCAAGGGCGAAGTCGGCAAGGGCGAGCAGTTCCTCGCCTCCACCGACACCCATGGCAAGTTCGCCGGCATCCCGGTGGTGGTGCAGGCCGTGAACGCGCTCAATCACACCGAAGCCGCACGAGGCGCGATGGAGAAGGTGCTGCACGTGGATCGCCACGCGTGGCTGCCCGACCTGGCCACGCGCAAGTTCCGCAGCGCAGCGCCGAAGTCCCCATCGCATCCGGTGCGCGACGGCGAGCGCTCGCCCGGCAAGGTCGCCGTCTATGCCACCTGCTACGTCAACTACAACGAGCCCGGCATCGGACATGACCTGCTGAAGGTGCTGGACCACAACGCGGTGCCGTACCTGCTGGTGGAGAAGGAGCGCTGCTGCGGCATGCCCAAGCTCGAACTGGGCGACCTCGCCGGCGTCGATGCGCTCAAGCGCGCCAACATCCCGGTGCTGGCGCGCTACGCGCGCGAGGGCTACGCGATCCTGTCGGCGGTGCCCAGCTGCACGCTGATGTTCAAGCAGGAACTCCCGTTGATGTACCCCGACGACGCCGACGTGCAGTTGGTGAAGGAGGCGATGTGGGACCCGTTCGAGTACCTGGGCGCGCGGCGGCGTGACGGCCTGCTGCGCACCGAGTTCACGCAGCCGCTGGGCAAGGTGAGCTACCACACGCCATGCCACGGCCGCGTGCAGAACATCGGCAAGCGCACCGAGGAGATCCTCAAGCTCGTGCCCGGCACCGACGTCGCGACGCACGAGCGCTGCTCGGGCCACGCGGGCACCTACGGCGTGAAGACCAGCGGCCATGCGATGGCGATGAAGATCGGCAAGCCGCTGTTTCGCAAGATGGCCGAGCACCCCAAGGGCGGCCGCCCGACATCATCAGCTCCGATTGCCCGCTGGGTGGCCACCACATCGCCCAGGGCTTCGAGGTCAACCAGCTGGGATCGCCGAAGCTGGAACATCCCCTCACGCTGGTGCGCCGCGCCTACGGACTCGACTGATGCAGCTCACCGGCAAGGTCACGCCCGACAGCCTGATGACGCTGGAGGCCTATGCGCGCTGGCGCAAGGCCCACCAGCGCGAGGTGATCGCGCACCGCAAGCTGCGCACCGTGCACCTGGGCGAGCACATGACGCTGCAGTTCGAGAGCGAGACCAGCGTGCGCTACCAGATCCAGGAGATGCTGCGCATCGAGAAGATCTTCGAGGAGGAAGGCATCGCACAGGAAGTCGAGGCCTATGCGCCGCTGGTGCCCGACGGCGCCAACTGGAAGGCCACGCTGCTGCTCGAATATCCCGACGTCAGCGAACGTCAGCGCGAGCTGGTGCGGCTGATCGGCGTGGAAGACCGCATGTTTGTCGAGGTCGAAGGCCACGATCGCGTGTATGCGATTGCCGACGAGGACCTGGACCGCGAGAACGACGAGAAGACGTCGGCCGTGCACTTCCTCCGGTTCGAGTTCCCGCCGGTGCAGGTGCAGGCGATCCACGCGGGGGCCGGCGTGAAGGTGGGTTGCGACCACCGCAACTACCCGGCGCACGTGGCCATCGGGGCCGAGACGCTGGCGTCGCTCGCCGGCGACCTGCGCTGAGCGGCGTCAGTCCGGCGCGAACAGGTCCACGCGGTCGGTGATGATGCCGTCGGTGCCCAGCGCCAGCAGGCGCTGCGCGGCCCAGTCGTCGTTCACCGTGTAGCTCAGGCAGCGCATGCCCGCGCCGTGCACCTGCGCCACGGTGGCAGCGTCCCAGAGCGCGTGGTTCGCGACCACGGCCACGCACTGCAGCTGGCGCGCGATGTCGAACCAGCCGTCCCACAAGGTGTCCACCAGCAGGCCGCGCGGCAGCTCGGGCGCAGCCTGCATCGCGCCTTGCAGCGCCTCGGGACGGAATGACGTGAGCAACGGCGGCACGTCGGCACCGGCCCACAGCCTGCGGGCCTCGCGTGCGACCACCTCGCCGGTGGGCTGCTCCACGCCCGGCGTCGGCTTGATCTCGATGTTCAGCAGGCACGCATTGGCTCGGCAGTAGCGGGCCAGGTTCTCCAGCGTGGCGAGTGGCTCACCGGCGTAGGCGCGCGAATGCCAGTCGCCCGCATCGAGCTGCGACAGCTCATGCCACGGCCGCTCGCCGCCAACGCCGCTTCCGTTGGTGGTGCGGTCCAGCGTGGCGTCGTGCATCAGGAACACCACGCCGTCGGACGACAGCTTGGCGTCGCACTCGAACATGCGATAGCCGTGCGACGCACCGAGGCGGAAGGCCGCCAGCGTGTTCTCGGGTGCCAGCTTGCCGGCGCCGCGGTGGGCGATCCAGCGCGGGTAGTTCCAGGCCTGCATGCTCACAGCCTCTTGCCGCTGGCGGCGTCGAAACGGTGCAGGCGGTCCTCGTGCGGGCGCACGCGGATCGTCTCGTCGGGGCGCGGCGGGGCGAGGCGCCCCTCCTCGACGCGCACGATGATCTGCTCGGCACCCAGCCGCCCGTAGATCAGGCGCTCGGCACCCAGCAGTTCCACGGTCTCGACCTTCACGTCCCAGCCGTCGCTGCCCACCTGCAGGTGTTCGGGACGGATGCCTGTGATGGTGCCGGCGCGCCCGCCGGGGGCTTCCTTCAAGAGGTTCATGGGCGGCGAGCCGATGAAGCTGGCCACGAAGGTGGAGGCCGGGCGGTGGTAGACCTCCTCGGGCGTGCCGAACTGCTCCATCACGCCGGCGTTCATCACCAGCATGCGTTGCGCGAGCGTCATCGCCTCGACCTGGTCGTGGGTGACGAACAGGGACGTGATGCCCAGTTCGCGGTGCAGCTTCTGGATCTCGATGCGCGTCTGGGCGCGCAGCTTGGCGTCGAGGTTGGACAGCGGCTCGTCGAACAGGAACACCTGCGGCTGGCGCACGATGGCGCGGCCCATGGCCACGCGTTGGCGCTGGCCGCCCGAGAGCTGGCGCGGCGTGCGTTCCAGCAGGTGCCCGAGCTCGAGGATCTTCGCCGCCTTGTCGACACGCGTCCTGATCTCGTCGACAGGCATCTTGCGGATGCGCAGGCCATACGCCATGTTGTCGAACACGGACATGTGCGGGTACAGCGCGTAGTTCTGGAACACCATCGCGATGTCGCGATCGGCCGGCTCCAGTTCGTTGACCACGCGGCCCCCGATCGCGATCTCGCCGCCGGAGATCTCCTCCAGGCCGGCCACCATGCGCAACAGGGTCGACTTGCCGCAGCCCGAAGGCCCGACGATGACGACGAACTCGCCGTCGCCCACCTCGGCGTCCACGCCGTGGATCACCTGCAGTTCCTGCTTGCCCTTGCCGTACCGCTTGCTGACGCGGCGAAGTGAAATGGCTGCCATGTCTTTATTTCTCTGTGTCCACCAGGCCCTTGACGAACCACTTCTGCATCAGCGTGACCACCAGTGCCGGCGGCAGCATCGCGAGCATCGCGGTGGCCATGACCACGTTCCATTCGATCTGTGCGTCGCCGCCGGTGGGCATCATCTGCTTGATGCCCAGCACCACCGGGTACATGCTTTCGTTGGTCGTCACCAGCAGCGGCCAGAGGTACTGGTTCCAGCCGTAGATGAACTGGATCACGAACAGGGCCGCGGTGCTGGTGGCCGACAGGGGCAGCAGCACGTCCTTGAAGAACCGCATCGGGCCGGCGCCGTCCATGCGCGCGGCTTCGGCCAGTTCGTCGGGCACCGTGAGGAAGAACTGCCGGTACAGGAACGTGGCGGTAGCGGACGCGATCAGCGGAATGGTCAATCCCGCGTAGGAGTTCAGCAGCCCGAGGTCCGACACCACCTTGTAGGTGGGCAGGATGCGCACCTCCACCGGCAGCATCAGCGTGATGAAGATCGCCCAGAAGAACGCCATGCGCATCGGAAACCGGAAGTACACGATGGCGAAGGCGGAGAGCAGGGAGATGGCGATCTTGCCGACCGCGATGGCCAGCGCCATCACCAGGCTGACGGTCAGCATGTGCGCCACCGGGGCGTGGGAGCCCGCGCCGCTGCGCTCGCCGGACAGGGCGGCCCGGTAGTTGTCGACCATGCTGCCGCCCGGCACCAGCGGCATCGGGACCTGCACGACTTCCTGCGCCGTGTGCGTCGACGCGACGAAGGTCAGGTAGAGCGGAAATGCCACCACCAGGATGCCGGCGATCAGCACGACATGCGTGAGGATGGAGAGGAAGCGGTTGCGCTCGACCATCAGTAATTGACTTTCTTCTCGACGAACCGGAACTGGATGACGGTCAGCGCGATGACGATGGCCATCAGCACCGCCGACTGCGCCGCGGAACTGCCCAGGTCCAGCGCCTTGAAGCCGTCGAAGTAGACCTTGTAGACCAGGATGGCCGTGTCCTTGCCGGGGCCGCCGTGCGTGGCCGCATCGATGATGCCGAAGGTGTCGAAGAACGCGTACACCACGTTGATCACCAGCAGGAAGAAGGTCGTCGGCGACAGCAGCGGGAACTGGATGGTCCAGAAGCGCCGCCAGGCCCCCGCGCCGTCAATGGCCGCGGCTTCGATCAGCGACTTGGGCACGCTCTGCAGGCCGGCCACGAAGAACAGGAAGTTGTACGACAGCTGCTTCCACACCGCGGCCATGATCACCAGCGCCATCGCATGGTTGCCATTGAGCAGCGGATCCCAGGGCAGGCCGGCGCTGTGCAGCCAGTAGGCGATCACGCCGATGCTGCCCGAGAACATGAACAGCCACACGACGCCGGCCACCGCGGGGGCGACCGCGTAAGGCCAGATCAGGAGCGTGCGGTAGAAGAGGGCGCTGCGCACGGCGCGGTCGGCGAAGTAGGCCAGCACCAGCGACAGCACGATGCCGATGAAGGCCACCAGCAGCGAGAAGACGGCGGTGGTCTCGAAGGATTCCAGGTAGCTGGCATCGTTGACCAGGTTGCGGAAGTTCTCCAGGCCGACCCATTCGACCGAGGTGCCGAACGCGTCCTGCTGCTGGAACGACTGCACCAGCGCCTGGCCGGCCGGCCAGAAGAAGAACACCGCGATGACGGCGACCTGCGGCGCCAGCAGCACCCACGGCAGCCAAGCCGACTTGAACGTGACCCTCTTCTCCATGGCCCGATTGTCGCCTCAACAGGTGCGCCTCCAGCGGGTCTCCCGGTCCGTAGTTCCCCCACGGCGCTCCAGACGAAGAAAACCCTCCGCCCGCTTGGCGGGGAGGGCTGGGGAGGGGGTGCCGTCAGGACGCCAGCGGCGGCGACGGCGGAGCGATGGCGAGCCGGTCGCTCAACCCTTGTGGGCCTTCTGGAAGCGTTCGAGCAACTCGTTGCCTCGCTGCACCACGGCGTCCAGCGCTTCCTTGGCGGTCTTCTTGCCGGCCCAGACCTGCTCCAGCTCTTCGTCCTCGACGGCGCGGATCTGCACGTAGTTGCCCAGCCGGATGCCGCGCGACTTGTCGGTGGTCTTGCGGATCATCTGGTTGACCGCGGTGTCGGTGCCCGGGTTCTGCTTGTAGAAGCCCGATTCCTCGGTGAGCTTGAACGCCGCCATCGTGATCGGCAGGTAGCCCGTGCGCTTGTGGCTGGCCGACTGCACCTCGGGGCTGGACAGGTAGTCGAAGAACGCGGCCACGCCCTTGTACTCCTCGGGCTTCTTGCCGGACATGACCCACAGGCTGGCGCCGCCGATCACGGTGTTCTGCGGTGCACCGGGAACGTCAGGGTAGTAGGGCAGGGGAGCGACGGCGTACTTGAACTTGGCGTTCTTGGCCACGTTGCCGTAGAAGCCCGACGACGTGGTGATCATCGCGCACTCGCCGGAGACGAACGAACCTTCGGCGGCGTTGTTGCGGCCCTTGTAGATGAACAGGCCCTGCTTGGCCATGTTCCCGAGGTTCTCGATGTGGCGCACGTGCAGCGGGGAGTTGGCCACCAGGCGGGCGTCCATGCCGTCGAGGCCGTTGCGCTTGGTCGCCAGCAGCGTGTTGTGCCAGGTCGAGAAGCTCTCGAGCTGCGTCCACCCCTGCCACGCGATCGTCAGCGGGCACTTGTGGCCGCTGGACTTCAGCTTGGCCGCGGCCAGTGCCACCTCGGGCCAGGTCTTGGGCGGGTTGTTCGCGTCCAGGCCGGCGGCCGTGAAGGCGTCCTTGTTGATGTAGAAGACCGTCGTCGAGCTGTTGAACGGGAAGCTCATCATCTGCCCGTTCGGGGCCGTGTAGTAGCTGGCCACGGCCGGGATGTAGGCGCCCGGATTGAACGGCTTGCCGGCATCCTTCATCATCTGCGCGACGGGCACCACGGCGCCCTTGCTCGCCATCATGGTCGCGGTGCCCACCTCGAACACCTGCAGGATGTTCGGTGCATTGCCCGCGCGGAAGGCGGCAATCGCGGCCGTCATGGACTCGTCGTAGCTGCCCTTGTAGACGGGGACGATCTTGTAGTCCTTCTGCTTGGCGTTGAAGTCCTTGGCCAGGTCGTTGACCCACTCGTTGTTCACGGCGGTCATCGAGTGCCACCACTGGATCTCGGTCTGGACCTGCGCGGCCATGGTGCAGGTGGCCGCGAGTGCTAGGGCGGCAAGCTTCAGCTTCATCGTTGATAACTCCTGGATGGGATCGGATGTGGGGCGTGACTCTACAGCCCCTCCGTGACAGCGATTAGACGGGCCGGCGCGCCGCGCGGCCACGGGGCTTTCCATACCCTGCCGGGCCGCGCCCCGGTGGCGCATGGCCTTCAGCCGTGCGGCCTTGTTGCACTGCGGTACCATCTCCCGTCAGCCGCGCCCCCCGTTTCCCTTCTCACGATCACGGCTGATGCACCGCTCCCCGTCCGGGGGCGGGGACCGGACCGATGAACGCACCGACCTCCCTCGACCAGCTCCTGGCTGCGGCTTCCGACGAGGCCCCGCGGCTGCGCGAGATTCCGTACAACTACACCTCGTTCTCCGACCGCGAGATCGTCATCCGCCTGCTCGGGCCGCGCGCCTGGGACCTGCTGGGCCGCCTGCGCGACGAGCGCCATACCGGCCGCTCCGCCCGCATGCTCTACGAGGTGCTGGGCGACATCTGGGTCGTGCAGCGCAATCCCTACCTGCAGGACGACCTGCTGGACAACCCCAAGCGGCGGCGCCTGCTGGTCGATGCGCTGAACCACCGACTGGCCGAGATCGAGAAGCGCCGCACGCCGCAGACCGACCCCGAGCGCGATGCGCTCGTCGGTGAGCTGCTGGTGGTGGCGCGCGAGGCGGTCACCACCTTCGACGACAGCTTCCGCCGGGCGGCGGACCTGCGCCGCCAGACGCTGAAGGTGCTGCGTCGGTGCACGGCGCGCGACAACATCAAGTTCGACGGCCTCTCGCGTGTCTCGCACGTCACCGACGCCACGGACTGGCGCGTGGAATACCCGTTCGTGGTGCTCACGCCCGACACCGAGGCCGAGATGGCCGGCCTGGTGAAGGCCTGCATCGAGCTGGGCCTGACGATCATTCCGCGCGGCGGCGGCACCGGCTACACCGGCGGCGCGATCCCGCTCACGTGGAAGAGCGTGGTGATCAACACCGAGAAGCTGGAGGCGATGACCGAGGTCGAGCATGTCCGCGTGCCCGGTCACGCCGAACCGGTGCCCACGGTGTGGACCGAGGCCGGCGTGGTCACGCAGCGCGTGTCCGACGCCGCCGAGCGCGCGGGCTACGTGTTCGCGGTCGACCCGACATCGGCCGAGGCCTCGTGCATCGGCGGCAACGTCGCGATGAACGCCGGCGGCAAGAAGGCCGTGCTGTGGGGCACCGCGCTGGACAACCTCGTGTCCTGGCGCATGGTGACGCCGCAGGCCGAGTGGCTGGAGGTCACGCGCCTCGACCACAACCTGGGCAAGATCCACGACGCGCCCACCGCCACTTTCGAGCTGCGCTACTTCGCCGCCGATGGCAAGACCGAGCTGCGCCGCGAGACGCTGGCCATCCCCGGCCAGGCGTTCCGCAAGGAAGGCCTGGGCAAGGACGTCACCGACAAGTTCCTCTCCGGCCTGCCGGGCATCCAGAAGGAAGGCACCGACGGCCTGATCACCAGCGCGCGCTGGGTGGTGCACCGCATGCCGGCGCACACCCGGACGGTGTGCCTGGAGTTCTTCGGCAATGCCAAGGACGCGGTGCCCAGCATCGTCGAGATCCGGGACTTGATGTTCGCGGAAAAGGGCCGCACGGGCGTCCTGCTCGCGGGGCTGGAGCACCTGGACGACCGCTACCTGAAGGCCGTCGGCTACGCCACCAAGTCCAAGCGCGGCGGGCTGCCGAAGATGGTGCTGGTGGGCGACATCGTCGGTGACGATGCAGACGCGGTGGCGCGTGCCACCTCGGAAGTGGTTCGCATCGCCAACTCGCGCAGCGGCGAGGGCTTCGTGGCCATCAGCGCCGAGGCCCGCAAGCGCTTCTGGCTCGATCGCAAGCGCACCGCCGCCATCAGCAAGCACACCAACGCCTTCAAGATCAACGAGGACGTGGTGATCCCGCTGCCGCGGATGGCCGAGTACACCGACGGCATCGAGCGCATCAACATCGAGCTGTCGCTGCAGAACAAGATCCGGCTGGCCGACGAACTGGAGGCGTTCTTCCAGCGGGGCAACCTGCCGCTGGGCAAGCTGGACGACGCCAACGAGATCCCGTCGGCCGAACTGCTGGAAGACCGCGTGGGCCAGGCCATTGCGCTGGTGCGCGAGGTGCGCGGCCAGTGGCAGGACTGGCTCGCCAACGTCGACCGGTTGTTCCCGCAGCTGCAGGACCACAGCCTGCGCGCCAGCTGGAAGACCCAGATCCGCGCGCCGCTGCAGCAGGTGTTCTCGGGCGGACCGTTCCAGCCGATCCTCGAGGAGATGAATGCCATCCACAAGCGCGTGCTCAAGGGCCGTGTGTGGGTGGCGCTGCACATGCACGCCGGCGACGGCAACGTGCACACCAACATCCCCGTCAACAGCGACGACTACGAGATGCTGCAGGCCGCGCACGCGGCGGTGAAGCGCATCATGGCGCTGGCCCGCTCGCTGGACGGCGTGATCTCGGGCGAACACGGCATCGGCATCACCAAGCTGGAGTTCCTCACCGACGCCGAGATCGGCCCGTTCGCCGACTACAAGGCGAAGGTCGATCCGGAAGGGCGCTTCAACAAGGGCAAGCTGCTGCGCCCGTCGACGCAGCAGGCGCCCATGTCGCTGTACGCCGACCTGACCAATGCCTATACGCCCAGCTTCGGGCTGATGGGGCATGAGTCACTGATCATGCAGCAGTCGGACATCGGCGCCATCGCCGATTCCATCAAGGACTGCCTGCGCTGCGGCAAGTGCAAGCCGGTCTGCGCGACGCACGTGCCGCGCGCCAACCTGCTGTACAGCCCGCGCAACAAGATCCTGGCCACCTCGCTGCTGGTCGAGGCGTTCCTGTACGAGGAGCAGACCCGCCGCGGGGTGTCGATCAAGCACTGGCAGGAGTTCGAGGACGTCTCGGACCACTGCACCGTGTGCCACAAGTGCGTGAACCCGTGCCCGGTGAAGATCGACTTCGGCGACGTGTCGATGAACATGCGCAACCTGCTGCGCAAGATGGGGCAGAAGAGCTTCCGCCCGGGCAACGCCGCGGCGATGTTCATGCTCAACGCCACCAATCCCGAGACCATCAAGCTGGTGCGCACGGCAATGGTGGGCGTGGGCTTCAAGGCGCAGCGCCTGGCCAACGACGTGCTGCGCGGCTTCGCCCGCAAGCAGGTGACGCTGCCGCCGTCGACGCACGAGCGGGCTCCCGCCAAGGAGCAGGTGATCCACTTCGTCAACAAGAAGCTGCCGGGTGGGCTGCCGAAGAAGACGGCGCGCGCGCTGCTGGACATCGAGGACAAGAACTACGTCCCGATCATCCGCAACCCGAAGACCACGACGGGCGAGACCGAGGCCGTGTTCTATTTCCCGGGCTGCGGGTCGGAGCGCCTGTTCTCGCAGGTGGGCCTGGCGACGCAGGCGATGCTGTGGCACGCCGGCGTGCAGACCGTGCTGCCGCCCGGCTACCTGTGCTGCGGCTATCCGCAGCGAGGCTCGGGCCAGTACGACAAGGCCGAGAAGATCATCACCGACAACCGGGTGCTGTTCCACCGCGTGGCCAACACGCTGAACTACCTGGACATCAAGACCGTGGTGGTCAGTTGCGGCACCTGCTACGACCAGCTGCAGGGCTACGAGTTCGAGAAGATCTTCCCGGGCTGCCGCATCGTGGACATCCACGAGTACCTGCTGGAGAAGGACATCAAGCTCGAGGGCGGCGGCGCCTACCTGTACCACGACCCCTGCCACACGCCGATGAAGCTGCAGGAGCCGATGAAGACGGTCAAGGCGCTGGTCGGCGACAACGTGCGCAAGTCCGAACGCTGCTGCGGCGAGTCGGGCACCTTCGCGGTCACGCGGCCCGACATCTCCACGCAGGTGCGCTTCCGCAAGGAGGAGCAGCTGCGCGCCGACGAGGCTGCGCTGCGCGCTACCGGCGCCGTTCCCGAGAAGGGCAACGTCAAGATCCTCACCAGCTGCCCCAGCTGCCTGCAGGGCCTCACGCGGTACAGCCATGACCTGCAGAACGGCCTGCTCGAGGCCGACTACATCGTGATCGAGATGGCCAACCGCATCCTCGGCACCGACTGGATGCCCGAGTACGTGCGGCAGGCCAACGCCGGCGGCATCGAGCGGGTGCTGGTGTGATCGTCGACCGCGTCGCCGGCTGCCCCCTCTGCGGGACCCGGCGGCGTGCTGGTCGCGCGCACCGACCGGCTCCGCGTGATCCGTGCCGAGGAGGACCCGAGGTTCCCCGCCTTCTACCGCGTGGTCTGGGAGGCGCACGTGCCCGAGTTCTCGCAGTTGTCGGCCGCCGATCGCATCCATTGCATGGACGTCGTGGTGCTGGTCGAACAGGCGCTGCGGCAGCACCTGCAGCCGGACAAGGTCAACCTCGCCGCGCTGGGCAATGCCGTGCCGCACCTGCACTGGCACGTCATCGCGCGCTACCAATGGGACAGCCACTTTCCGGCGCCTGTCTGGGCCGAGCCGAAGCGCGAGACGCCGCACGACGCCCTGCGGCAGCTCGCCGGGAAGCTCCCCGCGCTTGAGCATCACCTGGCGCAGGCGGTGGACAGGTTGGGCGACGCCTCGGCATAGACTCACGTCCATGGCAGGTCTGCAACGCGGCGGCGCAGTGCCGCAATCCATCACCGTGCACGCGAAATCGCGCGTGCTGGAAGTCGGTTTCTCCGACGGCGCGGTGTTCCGCATCCCGTTCGAGCTGATGCGCGTGTACTCGCCCTCGGCGGAAGTGCAGGGCCACGGCCCGGGGCAGGAGGTGCTGCAGACCGGCAAGCGCGAGGTGGACCTGCTGGGCCTCGACCCGGTCGGCAACTACGCCGTGCAGCCGCGCTTTTCCGACGGCCACGACAGCGGCATCTTCTCCTGGGACTACCTCTACAGGCTCGGCGCCGACCAGGCCCAGCTGTGGGCCGAGTACGAGCGGCGCCTGGCGGAGGCCGGCGTCGACCGCGACGCACCGATGACGCCGGCGGCAGGACATTCGCACGGGCACGGCTGCTCGCACTGAGCGGATTGCGTCGCACGCGCACGCGTGACTTTCGCCGGCCCGGCTCGGCCGTGAATCCGCCTACCATCGCAGCATGAGCGACACCCATTTCGGCTTCGAGACCGTCGACGAGCGCGACAAGGCCCGGCGCGTGCGCGGCGTCTTCGATTCGGTCGCGCCGCGCTACGACCTGATGAACGACCTGATGTCGGCCGGCCTGCACCGCGCCTGGAAGGCGTACACGGTGCTGGTCGCCAACGTGCAGCCGGGGCAGCAGGTGCTGGACATCGCCGGCGGCACGGGCGACCTGGCGATGGCCTTCGCCCGCAAGGTGGGCGCGCGCGGTCGCGTGGTCCACACCGACATCAACCACGCGATGCTGAGCACGGGGCGCGACCGCTTGCTCGACGCCGGCCTGGTGCTGCCCACCGTGGTCTGCGACGCCGAGAAGCTGCCGTTTCCTGATGGCCACTTCGACCTGGTGAGCGTGGCCTTTGGCCTGCGCAACATGACGCACAAGGACCGGGCGCTGGCCGAGATGCAGCGCGTGCTGCGGCCGGGTGGCAAGCTGCTGGTGCTGGAGTTCTCCAAGGTGGCCGCGCCGCTGCGCCGGGCCTATGACTGGTATTCGTTCAAGGTGCTGCCGCGCCTGGGCCAGGCCGTGGCGGGCGATGCCGACAGCTACCGCTACCTGGCCGAGTCGATCCGCATGCATCCGGGCCAGGAAGAGTTGAAGACCCTCATGCGCACTGCGGGATTCGGGCATGTGGACTATCACAACCTGACGGGCGGCATCGTCGCCCTCCACGTTGGTATCAAGTGCTGAGGGCGACGCCCTGGAAGGAAGTCAGATGAAGTTGTGGACCTCCGCGCTCGTGGCTGCCCTGGTCGTGGCGAGCGTCGACGCTGACGCGGCGCGCCGCCTCGGCAGCGGCCGCTCGATCGGCCGGCAGTCGCCGAACGTCACCCAGCGCGAGGCCACCAAGCCCCCGCCGTCGGCACCCAATGCGGCGCCGAACGCCAGCCCGAATGCGGCGCCGGCCCAGCAGGGGTCGGTGCAGCCGGCCAACCCGGCCGTGCGTCCCGGCACGCCTTCGCCCGTGCAGCCGCTGCCAGCCAGGCGACCGTGGGGCGCGATGCTCGGTGGCCTGGCCGCCGGTCTCGGCCTGGCGTGGCTCGCGCACAGCCTGGGCTTCGGTCCGGCCATGGGCAACCTGCTGCTGATCCTGCTGTTCGTGCTGATCGCGGTGGCCGTGATCCGGATGCTGACGCGCGGCCGCCGGCCGGCCATGGCGGGCGGTCCAGGCTTCCAGCCGTCCGCCTATGACCTGGCGCGCAAGCCGCGCGAGTACAGCCCGGACAAGGTGGGCAACGACGCGTCGGCGCGGCCCTGGGAGCGCAACAGCAACACAATGCCGTTCGAGACGGCGGCGGGCCGTGGCAGCGGCATCCAGATCGGCTCGGGCCTGGCGGGCTCGCAGTCGTGGGGCGTGCCCGCCGGCTTCGACACGGCCGGGTTCGTCGCCGCCGCCAAGCGCAACTTCATGACGCTGCAGGAGGCCTGGGACCGCGCCGACATGGGAACGCTGCGGTCCATGATGACCGACGGCATGCTGGCCGAGATCCGCAGCCAGCTGGCCGAGCGCGAAGCGCACCTGGACGGCCAGCCGAACAAGACCGAGGTCGTGATGCTCGAGGCCCAACTGCTCGGCATCGAGGACCTGGGCAACGACTACATGGCCAGCGTCGAGTTCTCCGGAATGATCCGTGAGCAGCCCTCGGCCGGCCCGAGCCCGTTCCGCGAGGTCTGGAACATGACCAAGCCCAAGGACGGTCGCAGCGGCTGGCTGGTGGCCGGCGTGCAGGCCCTCGCCTAGGCCGCGTTCCCGCTCCGCGGCCCAGCTGCGGCGGCCCATAATCGGGGGCGATGGCCACCCCTCCGCCTTCTTCCCCGTCCTTCATCGACAGCCTGCTGGGCGCGATCGGCGAGCGCTTCGCCCCGCCGGCCTGGGCCGTGCACGAGGCGCAGCACCGCATCGTGCTGCTGCTGAACCACGTGCTGATGCAGGAGCCGCAGGCGATGGACCGGCTGCGCCGCCAGGCCGGGCGCATCGTCGAGGGCCGCTGGCGCGTCTTCGGCATCCGCCTGCTCGCCACGCCCGCGGGGCTGCTCGACCTGGCCAGCCCGGCCGCCGCGCCGGACCTCACGCTCACCATCGCCGACGAATCGCCGTGGGCGCTCGCGCAGGCGGCGCTGCGTGGCGAGAAGCCGACCGTGCGCATCGTCGGCGACGTGCAGTTCGCGGCCGAGGTCAACTGGCTGGTCGACCACGTGCGCTGGGACGTCGAGGAAGACCTCGCCCGCCTGGTCGGCGACGCTCCCGCGCATGCCATGGCGCAGGCCGCCCGTGGCATGGCCGACGCGCTGCGCCGCTTCGTGCCGGGCGCGCGCGCGGCTGCACCGGGCGGCAGTGCCGGCCCGGGCTCCGCATGACCCGGGTGATCCGCAGCGCGTTCATCCTCTGGGTGATCCTGCGGTACGGGCTCGACGAGCTCGTGCTGTCCAGCTTCCAGCGTCCATGGCTGCACCGGCTGGCGCGCGTGATGACCATCGGCCGCAAGCTCGATGCGCCGCGCGGCCAGCGCCTGCGGCAGGCCCTCGAGCGGCTCGGGCCGATCTTCGTGAAGTTCGGCCAGGTGATGTCCACGCGGCGCGACCTGCTGCCGCCCGACGTCGCCGACGAGCTGGCCAAGCTCCAGGATCGCGTGCCTCCCTTCAGTTCGGCCATCGCGGTCGCCACCATCGAACGCGCGTTCCGGCGCCCGGTCGATGCGATCTTCCACACGTTCGAGCGCGAGCCGGTGGCCAGCGCCTCGATCGCGCAGGTGCACTTCGCCACGCTGAAGGACCGCCACGGCCACACGCGCGAGGTCGCGGTGAAGGTGCTGCGGCCCGGCATGCTGCCGGTGATCGAGAAGGACCTGGCGCTGATGCGCATGATGGCCGGCTGGATCGAGTCGCTGTCGGCCGACGCCAAGCGCCTGAAGCCGCGCGAGGTGGTGGCCGAGTTCGACAAGTACCTGCACGACGAGCTCGACCTGCAGCGCGAGGCGGCCAATGCCGCCCAACTGCGCCGCAACATGGAAGGCCTGGACCTGGTGCTGATCCCCGAGATGCTCTGGGACTTCTGCCATCCCGAGGTGATCGTGATGGAGCGCATGTACGGCGTTCCGATCAGCCACACGGAGCGGCTGGCGCAGGCCGGCGTGGACCTCGGGCAGCTGGCGCGCGATGGCGTCACGATCTTCTTCACCCAGGTGTTCCGCGACGGCTTCTTCCATGCCGACATGCACCCGGGCAACATCCAGGTGAGCATCGACCCGGCGACGTTCGGGCGCTACATCTCGCTGGACTTCGGGATCATCGGAACGCTCACGGAGTTCGACAAGGACTACCTGGCGCAGAACTTCACCGCGTTCTTCCGCCGCGACTACAAGCGCGTGGCGGAACTACACCTGGAGTCCGGCTGGGTGCCCCCCGGCACGCGGGTCGACGAACTCGAGTCGGCGATCCGCGCCGTCTGCGAGCCGTACTTCGACCGGCCGCTCAAGGAGATCTCGCTGGGCATGGTGCTGATGCGCCTGTTCCAGACCTCGCGCCGCTTCCACGTCGAGATCCAGCCGCAGCTGGTGCTGCTGCAGAAGACGCTGCTGAACATCGAGGGCCTGGGCCGCGACCTCGATCCGGACCTGGACCTGTGGGCGACGGCGCGGCCGTTCCTCGAGCGCTGGATGGTGGAGCAGGTGGGCCCGCAGCGGCTGGTCGACGAACTGCGCGCCCAGGCGCCGCGCTACGCCAAGCTGCTGCCCGACCTGCCGCGGCTGCTGCACGACTACCTGCGGCACCGGCACGAGTCGAACCGCGACGAGCTCGAACTGCTGGTCGCCGAGCAGCGCCGCACCAACCGGCTGCTGCAGACCATCCTGGCCGTGGGCCTGGGATTCGCCCTGGGCCTGGCGGCCACCCAGCTCGCAGCCTGGGTGCGCTGGCTCTGAACTCCGGGGCATGCCGGCCCGTCGAAGCGGGACGGCCCCTCGGGGATAATCCGGCCGCCCTCCACGGAGCCCGCTGGTGAATTACACGCTGATCACGTTCGTCGTCCTGTACCTGGTTGGCACCCTCGCCATCGGGACCTGGGCCGGCACCCGCATCAAGAACACGGCCGACTTCGCCGTGGCCGGCCGCAGCCTGCCGCTGGTGATGGTGATCACCACCACCTTCGCCACCTGGTTCGGCGCCGAGACGGTGATGGGCATCCCCGCCAAGTTCGTGCAGGGCGGCCTGAACGCCATCGTGGAAGACCCGTTCGGGGCCGGCACCTGCCTGATCCTGGTCGGCCTGTTCTTCGCCACGCGCCTCTACAAGCAGAACCTGCTGACCATCGGCGACTTCTACCGCCAGCGGTTCGGCCGCGGCGTGGAGGTGTTCTGTTCGGGGGCCATCATCCTCAGCTACCTGGGCTGGGTGGCCGCGCAGATCACGGCGCTGGGCCTGGTGTTCTCGGTGCTCACCAACGGCGCGATGTCCGAGACCGCCGGCATGATCGTCGGCACGGCGGCGGTGCTGGTGTACGTGGTCATCGGCGGCTTCCTGGCCATCGCCTGGACCGACTTCATCCAGATGATCGTGCTGGTGGTGGGTCTGTCGATCATCGCGGTGTTCTCCAGCGAGCTGGCCGGCGGCAGCGACAGGGTGTTCGCGATGGCGCGCTCGAAGGACCTGTTCGCGTTCCTGCCCCAGCCCACCTTCACCGACATGGCGTTCTTCATCGGCGCCGGCCTCACCATGATGCTGGGCAGCATCCCGCAGCAGGACGTGTTCCAGCGCGTGATGTCGGCCAGGGACCAGGACACGGCGCGCAATGGCGCGGTGATCGGCGGCGTCAGCTACATCCTGTTCGCGTTCGTGCCGATGTTCGTCGTGGCCTGCGCCGTCGTCGTGATGGGCGACCAGGCGGTGCAACTGGTGAAGAACGACTACCAGAAGCTGCTGCCCACCTTCGTGCTCACGCGCATGCCGCTGGTGATGCAGATCCTGTTCTTCGGCGCGCTGCTGTCGGCCATCAAGAGCACGTCGTCGGCCACGCTGCTGGCGCCCTCGACCAGCTTCGTCGAGAACATCCTGAAGAACCTGCGTCCGCACATGAGCGACCGGCAACAGCTGCTGGCCATGCGCATCACCATCGTCGTCTTCACGGCTATCGTGCTGGCCTATGCCATCGCGATGAAGGGCACCTCGATCTACGAGCTGGTGTCCGCGGCCTACCAGGTGACGCTGGTCGCCGCCTTCGTGCCGCTGGTGATGGGCCTGTACTGGAAGCGCGCCACCACGCAGGGCGCCATCGCCTCCATCGCCGCCGGCGTGGTGACCTGGGTGCTGTTCTTCCCCCAGCTCAACGAAGGCCTGAGCAAGGCCTTCCCCGGCCAGCTGGCCGGCCTGCTGGCTGGCATCGCGGGCATGGTGGCCGGTTCGCTCGCGCCGCAACTGCTGCGCAACCGCAAGGAGCCGCGCGGGCACCACGTCACCGCGTAAGACCTCGCAGCTGGCGGCACCGCAGGGGTTGAGGTTCAGCCCGCTGCCTATAATTGAGGGCTTTGCACCCCTCCTCACGTCCTTTCCAGCCATGCCCATCTACGCCTACAAGTGCGGCTCCTGTGGCCATGCCAAGGATGTCCTGCAGAAGATCTCCGACGCTCCGCTGACCACCTGCCCGGCGTGCGGCGCCGAGGCATTCAGCAAGCAGCTCACCGCCGCCGGATTCCAGCTCAAGGGATCGGGCTGGTACGTCACCGACTTCCGCAACAACGGCAGCTCGGGGTCGACATCGAGTTCCGGCAAGCCGGCCGAGTCCAAGCCCGCCGAATCGTCGGGTGAATCCAAGCCCACCGAGGCCGCGCCGGCCTCCAAGCCCGACACCCCGTCCGCTTCCGCGGGCGGGTGCGGCGGCGGCTGCGCCTGCCACTGACCGGAAGCACCGGACCTCGAGATGGCCGCCCTCCGCCGATGGCTGTTCGCCGGCCTGCTCGTCATCGCGCCCCTGGCCGTCACGCTGTGGGTGCTGCAGTGGATCGTCGGCACGCTCGACCAGACGCTGCTGATCCTGCCGGGCGCCTGGCAACCGGACCGGCTGATCGGCTACCGCATCCCCGGCCTGGGCGTGCTGCTGGCGCTGGCCATCCTGCTGATCGTCGGCGCGGTCACCAGCAACTTCGTCGGCCGCAAGCTGGTGGCCTGGGGCGATGCGCTGCTCGTTCGCATCCCGGTCGTGCGGTCGATCTACTCCAGCGTCAAGCAGGTCTCCGACACGCTGTTCTCCCCCGGCGGCAACGCATTCCGCACCGCGGTGCTGGTGCAGTGGCCGCGGCCGGACGTCTGGACCATCGCCTTCGTCACCGGCTCGCCGGGCGGTGACGTCGCCACCCACCTCGCCGACGATTTCGTCAGCGTGTACGTGCCCACCACGCCCAATCCCACCGGCGGCTACTTCGTCATGCTGCGACGGCGCGACTGCGTCGAGCTCAAGATGAGCGTCGACGAGGCGCTGCGCTACGTGATCTCGATGGGCGTGGTCGTGCCGGCCGCGCCCGTCACCAATCCCCGCTGACGCGCCCCGCGCGCGTCGCCTGTCCACCCGAAGGGTTCTCCCATGGCTTCCCAACAAATGCGCACCACCTATTGCGGCCTCGTCGACGAGTCGCTGCTCGGTCAGACCGTCACCCTGTGCGGCTGGGTGAACCGCCGGCGTGACCATGGCGGCGTGATCTTCGTCGACCTGCGCGACCGCGAAGGCTACGTGCAGGTCGTGTGCGACCCGGATCGGCCCGAGATGTTCAAGGCCGCCGAAGGCCTGCGCAACGAGTTCTGCATCCAGGTCAAGGGCCTGGTGCGCGCGCGCCCCGCCGGCACCACCAACGACGGCCTGCGCAGCGGCAAGATCGAGGTGCTGTGCCACGAGCTCAACGTGCTGAATCCGTCGGTGACGCCGCCGTTCCAGCTCGATGACGAGAACCTGTCGGAGACCACGCGCCTGGTGCACCGCGTGCTGGACCTGCGTCGCCCGTACATGCAGAAGAACCTGATGCTGCGCTACAAGGTGACGATGGAGGTGCGCAAGTTCCTCGACGCCAACGGCTTCATCGACATCGAGACGCCGATGCTCACCAAGAGCACCCCGGAAGGCGCGCGCGACTACCTGGTGCCCAGCCGCGTGCACGACGGGCAGTTCTTCGCGCTGCCGCAGTCGCCGCAGCTGTTCAAGCAGCTGCTGATGGTGGCCGGCTTCGACCGCTACTACCAGATCACCAAGTGCTTCCGCGACGAGGACCTGCGCGCCGACCGCCAGCCCGAGTTCACGCAGATCGACATCGAGACCTCCTTCCTGACGGAGGAGGAGATCCGCACGATGTTCGAGGGCATGATCCGCAGCACCTTCCAGCACGCCATCGGCACCGAGCTGCCGGCGTTCCCCGTGATGCTGCATGCCGACGCCATGCGCCTGTACGGCTCCGACAAGCCCGACCTGCGCGTGAAGCTCGAGTTCACCGAGCTCACCGACGTGATGAAGGACGTCGACTTCAAGGTGTTCTCGGGCCCGGCCAACGAGAAGGACGGCCGCGTGGTCGGCCTGCGCGTTCCTTCTGGCGGCGACATGAGCCGTGGCGAGATCGACGGCTACACCGAGTTCGTCAAGATCTACGGCGCCAAGGGCCTGGCCTGGGTCAAGGTCAACGACGTGGCCAAGGGCCGCGAGGGCCTGCAGTCGCCGATCGTGAAGAACCTGCACGACGCGGCCATCGCCGAGATCCTCAAGCGCACCGGCGCGAAGAACGGCGACCTGATCTTCTTCGGCGCCGACAAGGCCAAGGTGGTCAACGACGCCATCGGCGCGCTGCGCGTGAAGGTGGGCCACAGCGACTTCGGCAAGTCCAAGGGCCTCATCGAGGGCGCGTGGAAGCCGCTGTGGGTCGTGGACTTCCCGATGTTCGAGTACGACGACGACGCGCAGCGCTGGAACGCGGTGCACCACCCGTTCACCTCGCCCAAGGACGGCCACGAGGACTGGCTCGAGACCGACCCCGGCCGCTGCGTGGCCAAGGCCTACGACGCGGTGCTGAACGGCATCGAGCTCGGTGGCGGCTCGGTGCGTATCCACCGCGAGGACGTGCAGAGCAAGGTGTTCCGCGCGCTGAAGATCGGTCCCGAGGAAGCCAAGGCGAAGTTCGGCTTCCTGCTGGATGCGCTGCAGTACGGCGCGCCCCCGCACGGCGGCATCGCCATCGGCCTGGACCGCTTCGTGATGCTGATGACGGGCGCCGAGAGCCTGCGCGACGTGATCGCGTTCCCGAAGACCCAGCGCGCCCAGGACCTGCTGACGCAGGCGCCCGGCCCGGTCGACGAGAAGCAGCTGCGCGAGCTGCACATCCGCTTGCGCAATCCGACGCCGGCGCAGTAAAGGCGGGAGCGGACTCCCAAACGCAGAGGACGCAGAAGAGCGCAGAAATCGCAGAAAAAACCTTCAAAGGACTTTCTGCGACTTCCGCGCCTTCTGCGTTTGGAAGTTCAGCAGCCGCGGCGCGGCGCACGGCGGTACGCTGGCGTCGTGCCGCCATTCAAGATTCCCGAATCCGTCCTGGTCGTGATCCACACGCCGGACCTCGACGTGCTGCTCATCAATCGCGTCGACATGCCCGATTACTGGCAATCCGTCACGGGCAGCAAGGACACCGAACAGGAGACGCTCGTCGACACCGCGGTGCGCGAGGTGTTCGAGGAGACGGGCATCGCCTGCGGTCCGGGCACGCCGTTGCAGGCGAACCTGCGCGACTGGGGCCTGGAGAACATCTACGACATCTACCCGCGCTGGCTGTCGCGCTACGCGCCGGGCGTGACGCGCAACACCGAGCACGTGTTCGGCCTGCAGGTGCCCGCGGGCACGCCGGTGCGGCTGAATCCGCGCGAGCACGGCGCATGGAAGTGGCTGCCGTGGCGCGCCGCGGCGGATGCCTCGTTCTCGCCATCCAACGCCGAAGCCATCCTGTTGCTGCCACAATTTGCGCGATGACTTTGCTGCGCGTGGCGACGTACAACATCCACAAGGGCGTGCAAGGCATCGGGCCGGTGCGGCGGCTGGAGATCCACAACATCGGGCATGCCGTCGAACAGCTCGACGCCGACCTGGTGTGCCTGCAGGAGGTGCGCAAGCTCCACCGCCGCGAGGAGCGCTACTTCACCCGCTGGCCCGAGCTGCCGCAGGCCGAGTTCCTCTGCCCCGAGGGCTACAGCGCCGTCTACCAGACCAATGCCACCACGCGCCACGGCGAGCACGGCAACGCGCTGCTGTCGCGCTGGCCCGTCGTGTCGCAGGGCCACGAGGACATGTCGGACCACCGCTTCGAGCAGCGCGGGCTGCTGCACGTGCAGGTGCGCATCGCGCGGCGCGACGTGCACGTCATCGTGCTGCACCTCGGGCTGATCGCCGCCAGCCGCGTGCGCCAGGTCGAGCAGCTCGGGCGCTACATCGAGCGCGAGATCCCGTCGCGTGCGCCCGTGCTCGTGGCCGGCGACCTGAATGACTGGGGCGGCAAGCTGCGCCCGGCGATGAATGCGATCGGCCTGCGCGACTTCACCGACGCGAAGGTGTCCACCTACCCGTCGCGGCTGCCGCTGGCGCAGCTCGATTACGCCTACGCTCGCGGCCTCAAGCCGGTGGGCGTGCAGGTGCCGCGGGGAGGCGTGTGGGGCAAGATGTCCGACCACCTGCCCCTGATCGCGACCTTCAGGTTGTAGGAGCGATGCCGCACCGCATCCCGCCGCTGCGCACCGGGCACGCCCTGCAGTTGCTGGAGGGCAGCACGCAGTATTTCCCGGCCCTGGTTGCGGCGATCGACCAGGCGCGACAGGAGGTCTGGCTCGAGGCCTACATCTTCGATTTCACCGGCAGCACCGAGACCGTGGCGCAGGCACTGGTGCGCGCGGCCTCGCGCGGTGTCGACGTGCGCGTGCTGGTCGACGGCTTCGGCAGCGGCGAGGTGCCGCAGGCCTGGCGTGATCGGCTGGTGGCGGCAGGCGTGCACTGGCGCACCTACGCGCCGCCGGGGCGACTGGGCGTGGTGTGGCCGCGCAGCTGGAAGCGCCTGCACCGCAAGCTGTGCGCCATCGATTGCGAAGTGGCGTTCTGCGGCGGCATCAACATCCTCGACGACCTGCACGATCCGAACCACGGCGAACTGCCTGCGCCCCGCCTGGATTTCTCGGTGCGCGTCACCGGGCCGCTGGTGCCCGAGGTGCGTGCCACGATGCTGCAGCTGTGGGAGCGCATGCGAACGTTCGAGGAGATGCGCCTCGGCGAGCTGGGCCGCGCCTTCCACACGCTGCGCCACATGGGCGCGCTGCGGCGCGCCGCCGTGCGGCAGCGCATGCCGGCGGGCGGACCCGGCGAGCGGGCGCGCGCGGCGCTGGTGCTCCGCGACAACTTCCGCCACCGCGCCAGCATCGAGCGTGCCTACCTGCGCGCGATCGGCCGCGCGCGCAGCGAAGTCATCATCGCCAACGCCTACTTCGTGCCGGGCCATCGCATGCGGCGCGCGCTGGTCGAGGCGGCCAGCCGCGGCGTGCGCGTCGTGCTGCTGCTGCAAGGTCGGTACGAGTACTTCATGCAGTACTACGCCGCCCGGCCGGTCTATGGCGCGCTGCTGCGCGCGGGCGTCTCGATCCACGAATACTCGGCCAGCTTCCTGCATGCGAAGGTGGCGGTGATCGACGGCCAGTGGGCCACGCTGGGATCGTCCAACCTCGATCCGCTGAGCCTGCTGCTCGCGCGCGAGGCCAACCTGGTGATCGAGGACCGCGCGTTCGCGGGCGAACTGCGAGCGCGCCTGCTGGAGGCCGTGGCCCGCGAAGGCCAGCACATGGATGCAGCGCTGTACGAGAAACGGCCCTGGCGCGAACGGCTGCTGGAGAACGTGGCGCTGGCCATCATGCGGCTGGCACTGGCCGTGCAGGGCAAGAGGACCTACTGGTGAGTACGCCGGCCGACCTCGTGGTGCAGCGCCCCGAGGGCCTGTACTGCCCGCCGGGCGACTTCTACATCGATCCGTGGCGGCCGGTGGCGCGCGCCGTGATCACGCATGCCCACGCCGACCACGCGCGCTACGGCCACGGCCATTACCTGGCGGCCGCGCCCGCCGAAGGCGTGCTGCGTGCGCGGCTCGGCGACATCCAGCTGCAGACGCTGCCGTACGGCGCCGCGATCGAGCACCACGGCGTGCGCGTGTCGCTGCATCCCGCGGGCCACGTCCTGGGCTCGGCGCAGGTGCGGCTGGAGCACGGCGGCCAGGTGTGGGTGGCCAGCGGCGACTACAAGGTGGCACCGGACCTCACCTGCGCGCCCTTCGAACCGGTGCGCTGCGATGTGTTCATCACCGAGTCCACGTTCGGGTTGCCGATCTACCGCTGGCGGCCCGACGAGGAGCTGTTCGCCGACATCAACGGCTGGTGGGCGCGCAACGTCGCCGTGGGCCGCGCCAGCGTGCTGGCCTGCTACAGCTTCGGCAAGGCCCAGCGCATCCTGAGCGGCATCGATCCGACCATCGGTCCCGTGATCGTGCATGGCGCGGTGCGACCGCTCAATGACGCGTATCGCGCTGCCGGTGTTGCATTGCCCGATACGCAGATGGTCACCGAGGTCAAGGACCGCGCGGACCTGCGGCGTGCCCTCGTGCTGTGTCCGCCCAGCGCGGTGGCCAGCACCTGGCTGCGCCGCTTCGGCGAGAGCAGCACGGCATTCGCCAGCGGCTGGATGCAGCTGCGCGGTGCGCGCCGTCGCGGGGGCTACGACCGCGGCTTCGTGCTGTCGGACCATGCCGACTGGCCGGGCCTGCTGGGCGCCATCGGCGCCACGGGTGCTCAGCGCGTGATCGTCACCCATGGCAGCGTGCCGGTGATGGTGCGCTACCTGCAGGAGCAGGGACTGGAGGCGGAGGGCTTCGACACCGAGTACGGCGACGACGTGGTCGAAGCGGACACCGCACCCGCGGATGAAGCGACACCGGCGACATGAAGCAGTTCTCGCGCCTTTTCGCCGAGCTGGACGCGACGACCTCCACCAACGCCAAGGTCGATGCGCTGCAGCGCTACTTCGCAGCGGCCACTCCCGCCGACGCGGCGTGGGCGGTGTACTTCCTTGCCGGCGGCAAGCCGCGGCAGGTGATGAACATGGGCATCCTCGCGCAGCTCGCGTGCGAGGAGGCCGGCATCGAGCCCTGGCTGTTCGACGAGTGCTACCAGGCCGTGGGCGACCTGGCCGAGACCATCGCGCACGTGCTGCCGCAGGCGGCGGAGACGTCGGATGTCGGCCTGGCCGAGTGGATCGAGCAGCGGCTGCTGCCCTTGCGCGGCCTGCCACCGGAGGAGATCGCGCAGCGCGTGCGCGCGTGGTGGCGCGAGCTGGACGACCAGGGGCGCTTCCTGCTCACCAAGCTGGTGGGCGGCGGTTTCCGCGTCGGCGTGAGCAAGCTGCTGGTGCAGCGCGCGCTGGCTGCGCACAGCGGCGTCGATGCCAAGCGTGTCGCCCAGCGGATGATGGGCTACACCGACGGCAAGCTGATGCCCTCGGCCGAGCGCTTCGCGGCCCTCGTTGCGCAGGCGGAGGAGGGCGTGCACGAGCGCGCCGATGAAGGCCAGCCCTATCCCTTCTTCCTCGCCCACCAGCTCGACGGGCCGGCCGAGGCCTTCACGCCGCGCCTGGGCCCGGTGGACCAGTGGCAGGTCGAGTGGAAGTACGACGGCATCCGCGGCCAGGTGGTCAAGCGCGGTGGCCGCGTGTGGATCTGGTCACGTGGCGAGGAGCTGGTCACCGAGCGCTTCCCCGAGATCGTCGCGCTCGCGCAGCCGCTGCCCGATGGCACCGTGCTCGATGGCGAGATCATGGTGTGGAGCGAGGAGCCGGTCGAAGGCTTGCCCGCGGTGCTGGGCGGACGGCCCACGCCGTTCTCGCTGCTGCAGCAGCGCATCGGCCGCAAGACGCTGACGAAGAAGGTGCTGGCCGAGGCGCCGGTCACCTTCGTCGCCTACGACCTGCTGGAGCAGGACGGGCAGGACGTCCGCGACCGCACGCAGCGGGAACGACGCGTGCGGCTCGAGGCGCTGCTGGCGGGCACGCGGCTCAAGCTGTCGCCGCTCGAATCGGCGGCCTCGTGGCTGGATTTCGCGAAGCTGCGCCAGCGCTCGCGCGAGCTGGGCGTCGAGGGCTTCATGCTCAAGCGGCTCGATGCGGCGTACGGGACGGGACGCACCAAGGTCGACGGCCTGTGGTGGAAGTGGAAGATCGATCCCATGACCATCGACTGCGTGCTGGTCTACGCGCAGGCGGGGCATGGCCGCCGGGCCTCGGTCTATACCGACTACACCTTCGCGGTGTGGAGCCGCGAGCCGGCCAGCAAGACCGAGGCCGACGCGGTGCTCGAGGCGATCGCGAACAAGGAGCCCCCGCAGCCCGGCGCGCTGCAGCTGGTCGCCTTCGCCAAGGCCTACAGCGGCCTCACGGACGAGGAGTTCCGGCAGGTCGACGCCATCATCCGCCGCTCGACGATCGAGAAGTTCGGGCCGGTGCGCAGCGTCAGGCCGTCGCTGGTGTTCGAGCTCGGCTTCGAGGGCATCAACCGCAGCACGCGGCACAAGAGCGGCATCGCGGTGCGGTTCCCGCGCATGCTGCGCATCCGGCACGACAAGCCGCTGCACGAGGCGGATACCCTGCAGTCGCTCGAAGCGCTCCTGAATTTGTAGCTGACCGCCGAGCGCCGGCGCGGGCGCCTGGGAAGTCCCCTTGCGTGCCAGAGCTGTGCGGCCGATGATACGATTGCCGATGCTCATGAAAGCCGAACCCAACCTGCCGGGCCCGGAGGCCATCGACGAGGGCGTGCCCGTCTCGGTGCGCATCCGCGAACGGCTGCTGGCCGCGCGCAAGCGCTTCCATGCCAACGACAACATCGCCGAGTTCATCGAGCCCGGCGAGCTGGAGGCGCTGCTCGACGAGGTCGAGGGCCAGATGCAGGGCGTGCTGGACAGCCTGGTGATCGACACCCAGAGCGACCACAACACTGGCGACACCGCGCGCCGCGTGGCCAAGATGTACCTGAACGAGGTGTTCCGCGGCCGCTATGCGCGCGTGCCCACCATCACCGAGTTCCCCAACGCCGAGCACCTGAACGAGCTGATGATCGTCGGCCCGATCACGGTGCGCTCGGCCTGCAGCCACCACTTCTGCCCGGTGATCGGCAAGGTGTGGATCGGCGTGATGCCCAACGAGCACACCAACGTCATCGGCCTGTCCAAGTACGCGCGGCTGGCCGAGTGGGTGATGGGGCGGCCGCAGATCCAGGAGGAAGCGGTGGTGCAGCTGGCCGACCTGATCATGGAGAAGACGCAGCCCGACGGACTGGCCATCGTGATGGAGGCCACGCACTACTGCATGGCCTGGCGCGGCGTGAAGGACATGGACAGCAAGATGATCAACTCGGTCATGCGCGGCGTGTTCCTGAAGGACGCCGCGCTGCGGCGCGAATTCCTGGCGCTGATCCCCAAGCGCCAGCTGGGGTGACGCCATGCTGGTTCGCCTGCTCTATTGCAGCCGCGCGGTGGACACCAGCGCGCACGCGATCGAATCGATCCTGGCGCAGTCGCGCCAGCACAACCCGGTGAGCGGCATCACCGGCATCCTCTGCTACGGCGCCGGCATCTTCCTGCAGGCCATCGAGGGCGGCCGGCTTCCGGTGTCCGACCTCTTCGGCCACATCCAGCGCGACCCGCGCCACAAGGACGTCGCGCTGCTGCACTACGAAGAGATCTTCGAGCGCCGCTTCGGCGGCTGGACCATGGGCCAGGTCAACCTGAGCAAGCTCAACCAGTCATTGCTGCTCAAGTACTCCGAGCGGGCCGAGCTCGATCCGTATGCCGTGTCGGGCAGGGTCTCGCTCGCGCTGCTGGAAGACCTGATGGCCACCGCCGCGATCTGCGGGCGCGCCTGAGGGCAGGGCTGCAAGCGATGCCCGTCCTCGGCCGCATGCAGCGCACGCTGGCATGGGGCGACTGCGATCCGGCCGGCATCATCTACTACCCCACGTACTACCGCTGGATGGACGCGGCCACCTGGGAGCTCGTGGCGCAGGCCGGCTTTCCCGCCGCACGCATGCGCGCCGAGCTCTTCACGCTGCCGCTGGTCGCGGCCGAGTGCACCTTCGTGAGCTCGCCCACGTTCGGCGACGAGTGCGAAGTACGCTCGCACGTGGAGCTGTGGGGCCGCAGCTCGTTCACCGTGAAGCACGAGATCGTCCTGATGGACACGCAGCGCCCGCTCGCGCGCGGCAGCGAGTCGCGCGTGTGGTGCCGCTACGAGTCCGGGCCCGGCAGCCCGCTGCGCGGCGTGCGCATTCCCGAGGAAGTGCGCGCAGCCCTGGGCGCGCCGATCGCGTGACGGCGGCCGCGCCGGCCACCCTGGTCGGCTGCGATTTCTCCAGCGCGCCGTCGCGCCGCAAGCCCATCGTGCTGGCGTTCGGCCATGCCCTGCAGGGCAGGGTCGTGCTCGATCGGCTGCAGATGCTGCAGACGCTGCCCGAGTTCGGCCACTGGCTCGCCGAGCCCGGGTCCTGGCTGGCTGGCTTCGACTTTCCCTTCGGGCTGCCACGCGAGCTGGTGGAGCACCTGGGCTGGCCGCGCGAGTGGCTGGCCTGCATCCGCCACTACTGCAGCCTGCCGCGCGAGGAGATCCGCGCCGAGTTCGCGGCGTTCTGCGATGCGCGGCCGGCCGGCGGCAAGTTCGCGCACCGCAAGTTCGACAGGCTCGCCGGATCCAGTCCCTCGATGAAGTGGGTGAACCCGCCCGTGGCCTGGATGCTGCATGCGGCGCTGCCGCCATTGCTGGCTGCCGGCGTCGACATCCCGGGGCTGCATGAAGGCGACCCGACCCGCGTCGCACTCGAGGCCTACCCGGGGTTGGTGGCGCGCGAGCTGGTCGGGCGACGCAGCTACAAGAACGACGACCCGGCCAAGCACACGCCCGAGCGGCTGATCGCGCGCAAGGACATCGTCACCGCGCTCGAAGCCGGACGCACGCGGCTGCAGCTGCGCCTGAAGCTCACGCACGCCCAGCGCGACGCGCTGGTGGAGGATGCGAGCGGTGACTCGCTCGATGCCGTGCTGTGCATGCTGCAGGCCGCCTGGGCGCAGCGGCACGGCCCGCCGCGCTATGGCCTGCCGGACGACCTGGATCCGCTGGAAGGCTGGATCGTCAGCGCCTGATCGTCCGCCGGCGCGGCGCCCACGCGGCCGAATGCCAGCAGCGCCTCGGCGTCGGTGCGGTACATCCGCAGCAGCGGGCCTTCCTTCAGTTCGCCCGCCTTGCGCAGCACGCGTTCGACCGGCAGCTTGATGCCGCTCACGTGCAGCATGATCCGGCGCCCCTGCAGCAGCCGCGTGATGGCGCCGAACACCTCGACGCCGGTGGCATCGATGCGGTTGATCGGCTGCGTGAACAGGCAGACGTGGCGCGTGTCCGGATGCGCCGCCAGGTGTTCCACGACGGCGCGTTCGAGCGCGGTCGCGGAGGCGAAGTCCAGGTCGGCGTCCATCCGCAGCGCGTAGGTCTGCGGCGCGATCGGCGCGAGTTTCCAGAGGTGCCGGTCGCGCATGCTGCCGTCCGGGTGCAGGCCCACCTCGATGATGCGCGGGTGCAGCCGCAGGAAGAGGAAGTGCGCGAGCACCACCAGCACGCCGGTGAGCACGCCCCAGTAGATGTGCGGCGCCGACAGCACGGTCACCACGAACGTGAGCGCAGCCGTCGCGGCCTCGACGCGGTCGACCTGCCACAGCGCGCGGAACACGCGCGGCTTGACCAGGTTCATCACGGCGGCGACCACCACGGCGGACAGCACGGCGGTCGGCACGTGGTACAGCGCCGGCGTGAGGAACAGCAGCACCAGCAGCACGATGATCACCGCCGCGATGGTCGCCCAGCCCGTCTTCGCGCCGGCATACAGCGTGATCGCCGAGCGCGAGAACGAGGTGCTGGTCGGGAAGCTGCCGGAGAACGCGGAAGCGAGCTTGCCCACGCCCTGGCCCACCAGGTCCTGGTTGGCGTCCCAGCGCTTGCCGTCGCGCTGGCTCTCGATCTTGGCGCTGGAGGCCATCTCCATCGAGCTCACGAGCGCGAGCACCACGGCCGGGGCGACCAGGCCACGCAGCGTGTCCCAGTCGGGCAGGGTGGGCCAGTACAGGCCGGGCAGGCCGGCGGGCAGCAGGCCGACAACGCTGCCGCGGCTGGCATAGCCGGTCATCGCGCTGAGCGTGGCCGACGCCGCCAGCACCAGCAGCACCATGGGCACGCGCGGCAGCAGCCGCTTGCCCAGGTCGAACAGCAGGACGCTGACCAGCCCATACGCCAGGGCTTCCATGTCGAAGGCGGGGCCGTGCAGCAGGGAGGCGAGGCTGCCCTTCAACCCGATCAGGTGCGGCAGCTGCGACGCGATGATCAGCACCGCCGCGGCCTGGCTGAAGCCGGTGAGCACCGGCGAGCTCACCAGGTTCAGCATCCATGCCGAACCGCTGGCGCCCACGGCGAGCTGCATCGCGCCGGAGAGCAGGGCAAGCCACACGGCCAGCGCGACCCATTGCGCGGTGCCCGGCTCGGCCAGCCCGAGCAGCGACGCGCCGACCAGCACGCTGCTCAGGGCCGAGGGCCCGACCGACAGGCGCGTGGAACTGGAGAACAGCACGGCGGCCACCATGGGCAGGAAGGTGGCGTACAGGCCCGTCACCAACGGCATGCCGGCAAGGCCCGCGTACGCCACGGACTGCGGGACCATGACCACCGCGACCGTGAGGGCGGCAGCGACCTCGCCGCGCAGGAGCGCCGCGGTGGGACGCGGCCAACGGAGGAAAGGCAACCAGCGCGACAACTTGGACATCCGCCGAGCTTAAGCGAGGCTGGAACCTCCACCTGCGCTGCCCGGCAGCAGCGACAATGGCCGCGCACCATGGACCGACCGATCCGCAGGTCGTCGCCGGCCGCCAGCTGGATGGCCTCGCGCGGCTGGACCCCGTTCGCCTTCCAGCGCGAAGTCTGGCGGGGCATCGCGCAGGGGCGCAGCGGGATGCTTCATGCGACCACCGGCGCGGGCAAGACCTACGCCGTCTGGCTCGGCATCCTGGAGCAGCTGCTCGCCCTGCATCCGCCCGGACGCGGCGCCGAGCCGCTGCGCGCGATCTGGCTCACGCCGATGCGGGCGCTGGCGGCCGACACCACGCGCGCGCTCACAGAGCCGCTGCGCGAGCTGGCGCCCACGTGGACGATCGGCCAGCGCACCGGCGACACCGCCTCCGCCGAGCGTGCGCGACAGGACCGGCGGTTTCCCACCGTGCTGGTCACCACGCCCGAATCGCTGACCCTGATGCTCACGCGCGAGAACGCGCGCGAGGAACTCCGGTCGGTCGGCTTCGTGGTGGTCGACGAGTGGCACGAATTGATCGGCAGCAAGCGCGGCGTGCAGGCGCAGCTCGCGCTCGCGCGCTTGCGGCAGCTGAATCCGGACCTGGTCACCTGGGGCCTGAGCGCCACCCTCGGCAACCTGGAAGAGGCGATGTCGGTGATGTGCGGCCCCGACTCGCAACCCGAGCCGCTGCTGGTGCGCGGCCGCATCGACAAGCAGCTGGTGATCGACACGCTGATCCCGCCCGATCCCGGCAAGTACACCTGGGCCGGCCACCTGGGCAAGGGCATGCAGGTGCCGGTGGTGGAGGAGATCGCGAAGGCCTCGACCACGCTGGTCTTCACCAACGTGCGATCACAGGCCGAGATCTGGTACCAGCTGCTGCTGGAGGCGCGCCCTGAATGGGCCGGCGAGCTCGCGCTGCACCATGGGTCGCTGGACCGGGCCACGCGCGAGTGGGTCGAGCTGGGATTGAAGGAAGGGCGGCTGCGTGCGGTCGTCGCCACCTCGTCGCTCGACCTCGGCGTGGACTTCCTGCCCGTGGAGCGCGTGCTGCAGATCGGCTCGGCCAAGGGCGTGGCGCGCATCATGCAGCGTGCGGGACGCAGCGGCCATGCCCCGGGACGCGCCAGTCGACTCACGCTGGTGCCGACCAACACCATGGAGATCGTCGAGGCCGCGGCGGCCCGCGTGGCGGCGTATGCCGGCCGTGTCGAACGCCGCGACGCGCCCGCGAAGCCGCTGGACGTGCTGGTGCAGCACCTGGTGACGATCGCGCTCGGCGGCGGTTTCATCGCGGACGCGCTGTACGAGGAGGTTCGCACTGCCTGGTCGTACCGCACGCTCTCGCGCGAGGAGTTCGACTGGGCCCTGGCGTTCTGTGAGCGCGGGGGCGAGAGCCTGTCGGCCTATCCCGACTACCACCGCATCCGCAAGGATGAGCAGGGCGTGTGGCGCGTGCCCGACCGCGGCATCGCGCGGCGGCACCGCCTCTCGGTCGGCACCATCGTGAGCGATGCCTCCATGCAGGTGAAGTACCTCTCGGGCGGCAACATCGGCACCATCGAGGAAGGCTTCATCGCGCGCCTGCGCAAGGGTGACTGCTTCTACTTCGCGGGCAAGCTGCTGGAGTTCGTGCGGGTGCAGGACATGGCCGCGTACGTGAAGCGCGCCACCCGCAAGAGCGGCACCGTGCCGACGTGGATGGGCAGCAAGATGGCGCTGACCACCGAGCTGGGCGACGCCGTGCTGGAGATGATGCAGACTGCCGCGCGCGGCGAGTACCCGCATCCTGAACTGGTGGCCGCGCGGCCGATGCTGGAGACGCAGGCGAGGCTGTCGCGCATCCCCACGCCCGCCACGCTGCTGGTCGAGAGCTACGAGTCGCGCGAGGGCCAGCACCTGTACGTCCATCCCTTCGCCGGACGGCACGTGCACCTCGGGCTGGCCAGCCTGCTGGCGTGGCGGCTTGCGCGCGACCGGCCCAACACCTTCAGCATCTCGGTCAACGACTACGGCTTCGAGCTGGTGAGCGCCGAGCCGTTCGACCTGGCGCCGGTGCGCGACGGCTCGGTGTTCACCACGGCCGACCTGCTGCACGACGTGCTGGCCTCGCTCAATTCGTCCGAGCTCGCGCAGCGCCGCTTCCGCGAAATTGCGCGTGTCGCCGGCCTTGTCTTCACGGGCTACCCGGGCCAGCCCAAGAGCATGCGGCAGCTGCAGGCGTCCAGCGGCCTGTTCTATGAGGTGTTCCGCAAGTACGACCAGGGCAACCTGCTGCTGTCGCAGGCGGAGCAGGAGGTGCTGAGCCAGGAGCTGGAACTGTCGCGCCTGCGGGCCACGCTCGAGCGCATCGCCACGCGCACGCTGGACATCGTCGCCCTGAAACATCCGAGTCCGATGAGCCTGCCGCTGATGGTGGAGCGGTTCCGCGAGAAGCTCACGACCGAGCAGCTGTCGACGCGGCTCGACCGCATCATCTGCGCGATGGAGAAGGATGCGCCCCGCTGAGCTTGCGCGCGACAGCTCCTACAGGCGCTTGCGCGGTGCGCCGCTGCGCCAGCGCGGCGGGCCTCCCTAGAGTTGCGGCTGTGCGGGATGCGTCCCGCGTTCCTCGAAAGGAAGACCCATGACCCCCGCGCTTCAACGCGGCCTGCTGAGCGCGGCCGCGTTCGGCCTGGCTCTCGCGCTTGCCGCCTGTGGCGAGCGCAGCGACGACACCACGGTTGGCCAGCGGGCCGACAGCGCCGCGACCCGCACCGGGCAGGCGGCCAAGGACAAGCTCGGCGAGAGTTCGCAGGCTGCCAGCCAGGGCTCGCGCGATGCGTCCACCAGCGTGATGGGCGCCGCCGCCGACGCGCGCGACAAGGCCTACGGCAGCAGCGCCGAGACGAGGGCCGACGGCAAGGCCGATGACAAGCTGACCTCGATGGTGCTGACGGGCCTGAAGGCCGACAAGGAACTCAATCCGCTGCGCATCGACGTCGACACGCGCGAAGGCGTGGTCACGCTCAGCGGCTCCGTGCCCACCGCCGCGGCGAAGGCGCGCGCCAGCGAGATCGCCCAGAACGTGAAGGACGTGAAGTCGGTGAACAACCAGCTCACGGTGAGCGCGAGCTGAACGGGCAGGGCCCCGCCGCCGGCCCGCTCACCCCTGCTGCGGCGCCGGCTCCGGCTTCGCCATCGCGGAGCCCGCATCGCCGGCGGCGGGTGCAGGCGCCGCCTGCTTGCGCGGAGCCCGGATCACGTTGTGCACGAAACGCAGCTTGTCCAGGGCAGGCTGCGACAGCGCGAACGGGTATGCATCGCCCTGGCCGAGGCTGCGGTTGAGGCTGTTGACCAGCAAGGTGACCGGGACCCATTGCTCGACCAGCTTGTCGAAGTCGGGCATCTCGAACGGGTCGTCCACCTCGTCGCCGCCCGCGCCCGGCACCTCGACACGCGTGTTGTAGGCCGCTGCGGTTTCCAGCAGGTCGACCATGTGCAGGTAGTGCGCCCACGTCTCGGCCCAGTCCTCCCACGGATGCGACGTGGCGTAGGCGCTGACGAAGCTGTTCTCCCAGCCGGGTGGCTGGCCGCCCGATGCGTAGTGGCGTTGCAGCGCCTCGGCGTAGTCGATCGATTCGTCGCCGAACACCTTGCGGAATTCCTCGACGCGGCCGCCTTCGTCGATCAGGCGGTCCCAGTAGTAGTGGCCGGACTCATGGCGCAGGTGGCCCAGCAGCGTGCGATAGGGCTCGTGCAGTTCCACGCGCCGCTTCACGCGCTCGGCGTCGTCGGCCTCGGCCACGTTCAGCGTGATCACGCCCTCGGCATGGCCGGTCATCACCATCTCCCCGGGCACGTCGGCCTTGAACTCGAACACCGGCCCGTCACGCTCGCCATTGGGCGGGGTGACGGCCACGAGCCCGAGCCGCGCGAGGGTGAAGAAGAGGCGGCGCTTGGCGGCCTCGATGTTGAACCAGCGGTCCACGTTCTCCGGCACCGAGAGGTCGGGCAGCACCCGCGTCTGCCGGCACGAGACGCACAGCGGATTGGGGTCGTCGGCCGGCACCGCGAAGTTGCAGGCCTGGTAGGCCGTCGTGTTGTGGCAAAGCCGGTATGTCGGTGCACCCGCCATGCGGCCGCGCGCGGTCTTGCGGCGCCACAGGCCCTCGCCTTCCGCCGGCTCCACGGCGCACAGCGCCAGCCGGTCCGGCAGGAACGCCAGGCTGCTGCCGCACTGGAGGCAGGTCACGTTTTCGAAGAACAGCGGATGCCCGCAGTGGTCGCAGCGAAAGGTCTTCATGAGTGCGAACGCCCGGCGATGCCGCGAGGCAGCGCCGGGCGGTGGGGGAACAGGGGCTGGTTACGGGCGGACGCTGATGTCGTTCTTGACCGAGCGCACACCCTTGGTGTTGCGGGCCAGTTCTCCGGCCTTCGTCTTCTCGGTGCCGGACTTGGCGAAGCCCGACAGCTGCACGGTGCCATTGAGCGTCTCGACCTTGATGGCGGTGGCGTCGACGGTCTTGTCCTCGACGAACTTCGCCTTCACGGCGGTGGTGATCGCGGCGTCGTCGACATAGGCGCCTGCGGTTTCCTGGCCCCGCATGACGGAGCAGCCGGTTCCGGCGAGCGTGGCGGCGGCAAGTGCAGCGATGGCGAGGGCACGTGCGTATCTCTTCATGACTCTTCTCCTTGGACTCACACGGTGCGGCTTCTCCCTTGTCGCACGCCGGCGGGCCGCACCAACAGCCGCCGGCGGACTTTCATTCCTCGTGCGGCGGGTCGTCATCCGGGTTGTGGCCCGTGGACAGCGCGGACATCACCAGGCCCGCCACCTGCGGCGACTTCACCAGCGCGACCAGCACGCCCGTCACCGAGATCAGCTTCCAGGGGCGCAGCAGGAAGACCACCGCGCCAGCGGCGGCGGCGATGCCGAGATACTGCGCCGGCTTGCGCCGCGCATAGGACGAGAGCGTCGGCCGCGCGATGTCGACGGCCATGTGGGCCGGGTGGTAGCGCCACCAGCTGTCCAGCGCCTCGCGGACGCGTTCGAACCACGATCCCGACGCGTGGTGGCGGCGCGGCCGCGCACGCGCGCCGGTGCCGGCCTGGCCTTCGCCGGACTCGTGGCTGTCCAGCAGGGCATCGGCCGGGGGATGGCGGCGCTGCTCCCTGCGATGCAGGTGTTCGAGGATCGCGAGACGCGAGCGATCGAGCCGGTCGGACCCCGCGCTCACGGGCGTCCCCCGAGCGTGCGCAGGGCCTGCGCGTCGGCATCGAGCTGCGCACGCAGCTCGGCGAACGCGCGTCCCGGTAGCTTCTTGCGCGCCACCAGGAACGCGCCCACCGCCACTGCCAGCGGCACTGCGGGCACGATCACGAGCGCCCAGTGGAATTCCTCGTGCACGGCGCCCAGCATGATCGCGATGCCCGCGAACACGACGAACAGGAAGGCACCAATGCCGCAGACGGCCCAGGCCGCCGCGCGCTTGACGACTTCGGTGCCCACGGAGGTGGCTTCCTCCTGCGCCAGGGCGGCGTAGCCGGCCATGTGGTCCATGACCAGCTCGGGCCGGCTGACCAGCACCGAAAAGATCGGGTGCACGATGCTCATTCGATCACCTCCCTCCGTCACGCTGCGCCGGGCCGCGGTTGAAGGCGGCCCGGCGCGCGCGGTTGTGCGTTCAGTAGTAGTAGCGATCGCGGCGGCTGCGCGCGACCATGACGATCGCGGCGACGGCGGCGCCGATGGCGGCCGCGATCAGCGCCGACTTGACGGGCTGCTCGGAAACGTACCGGCCCGTGGTGCTCGCATAACGCCCCAGGCGTTCCTGCGCGACGCTGGCACCTTCGCCCATCGCGGAGATGCTCTTGTTGGCGAGGTCCTGCACGCCGTAGCGCAGGTCGCGCACCTTGTCGAGCGCGTCGTCGGCGAGCGATTGGGCGGTGGATTGGGCGCGGGTCGTCTTGCTGGTCGTGATGGCCATGTTGCTGTCCTTCATCGTTGTTGCGCCTCGGTGCGAGCGCGGCACCGGTGGCGGCGCGGTGTCACATGCGCTGCGCGGACAAGCGTACGTGGCGCCTCCCGCGCTGGCTGATCAGCCTCCGGCGTGACCGGATGTCGGTCCGCGAGGCGGGGCGATGTAGGAGCTTGCCGACAGCTCGGCAGCCATCACGCTGGCGTCGCGAGTGCCGGCAAAGCGGCGACCACGCGCGTGCCCTTGCCGGGTGCGGACTCCACCGTCAGGCGGCCGCCCGCGGCCTCGACGCGGTGGCGCATGCCCGCGAGGCCGTGCGACGTGGGGCGCGAGTGCACCGGCTCGAAGCCCTTGCCGTTGTCGCTGACGACCACTTCCACGTGGCCGCCGTTCGCATGGACGGCGACCTCCGCCTTCTGCGCATCGGCGTACTTGGCCATGTTGGTCAGCGACTCCTGCACGACCCGGTAGACCGTGAGCTGGTGCGCCTCGTCCAGGCGCACCGGCTCGAGGTCGGTCGCCACCTGCACGCCGGACCGCTCGGAGAACTCGCGCGCGAGGATCTCCAGCGACGCGGTGAGCCCGAGGTTGGCCAGCGACGACGGACGCAGGTCCTCGATGATGCGGCGCTTCAGGGCGATGCCGCTGTTCAGGGTGTCGGTCAGGTGCTGCAGCCGCTGCGCCACCTCGGACTGCTGCGGGCCGAGGCGCGACTTCAGCCGCGCCACGTCCAGCTTGGCGGCCGTGAGCAGCGCGCCCAGTTCGTCGTGCAGCTCGCGCGCGAGGTGGCCCCGCTCGTCCTCGCGCACCTGCTGCAGGTGGGTGGCCAGTTCGGCCAGGCTCGCCGTGCGTTCGCGCACCTGGCGCTCCAGCAGGTCACGCTCCTGCTGCAGGGCGCGCTGCTGTTCCTCGCCGGCTCGCGCCAGCGCGGACGACTTGCGCAGGTACAGCCAGGACGCGAGCAGCGCCACGAGCGTGGTGGCCGCAATGCCGACGCGCGCCAGCATCAGCGTGCGCCGCACCTGTTTGCGGCTGCGGTCCATGCGGGCGGTGGCACCCTGGATCAGGCGCGTGGCCTCGGCGCGGATCGCATCCATGGTGTCCTTGCCCGCATCGGTGAGCTGCAGTTCCTGCCGGGCGTCGGCATGCCCCGTGCGGCGCAGTTGCACCGAATGATCCATCTGGGCCAGGAGGCTTCGCACGTCCTGGCCCAGCTGCCGGAGCACGGGGGCGTCCTCGGTCGCATCGCTCCAGGCCGGTCCCATCTGCTCGATGGCGCGGTCGACGTTGGACGTCGCAGCCTGGTAAGGCGCGAGGTAGCGCGTTTCGCCGGTGAGCAGGAACCCGCGCGAGGCCGTCTCCGCATCGAGCACGTTCTGCAGCAGCCAGTCGAGCCCGGAGCGCATCGCAGCTTCGCGCGCCATGCTGTCCAGCGCGGCGATGGAGCGGCGATGGCCGACCTCGTTGATGCCGATCAGCGCCAGTGCCGCGAGCAGGGCCAGTGCGAGTCCGATGGCCAGCCTCGGCACGGATGAGGCACGCAGGGAGTTCACTGCCGAGAGCCCCCGCGAAGCTCAAAATCCGAAATAATCATGGCTGAAGGGTAGGCCATTTGCGCCGTGCTTTGGGCCACAATGGCCTCGCGCACAGGCGCTGGAAAGAGAACAGACATGATCAAAGTCGGCATTGTGGATGACCACGCCATCGTCCGGTCGGGACTGAAGCAGTTCTTCTCGGAGCAGGTGGACCTGCGCGTGGTGGGCGAGGCCGCCAGTGGCCGCGAGGCCATCGACCTGGTGCGCACCACCGAGCTCGACGTGCTCGTGATGGACCTGTCCATGCCCGGCCAGAGCGGCATCGACGCCCTCGGCATGATCCGCGCGAAGGCGCCCGACGTCGGCATCCTGATCCTCTCGGGTTACCCGGAGGAGCACTACGCGATGAACCTGATCCGGCAGGGCGCGAGCGGTTACCTGAACAAGGAATGCGAGCCGATGGAGATCGTGAATGCGATCCGCACCATCGCGCTGGGCCGGCGCTACATCTCGCCCGCCGTGGCCGAGCTGCTGGCGCAGCAGTTGAACCGCAAGGAAGGCGGCGCGCCGCACGAGCAGCTGTCCGAGCGCGAGTTCCAGGTCTTCCTCAAGCTCGCCAAGGGCGAGACCGCTGGCGACATCGCCAAGGCGCTGTCGCTCTCGGTCAAGACCGTCAGCACGTACCGCACGCGCCTGATGGAGAAGATGAGCCTCGCTTCCAACAGCGACCTCACCTACTACGCGCTGAAGAACAAGCTCATCGACTGAGCTTCGGCGCGGCGACGCCGCGTCAGGCCGACGCCTGTCCCGTCGACTGCTGCATGCAGTAGTCGATCAGCGCGTCGATCTCGTTGGACTTGTCGAACACCGCATCGGCGCCCAGCTGCGAGCAGCGCTTGCGCATGTCGGTGGTGGCGTAGTTCGACAGCACCACGACGCGCTGGCGCGGCTCGCGGGCCTTGCAGGCCTCCAGCACGCCCAGGCCGCTGCCCTGGCGCAGGAACAGGTCGATGATGGCCAGGTCCCAGTCGCCGTGCTGGCCCGAGAGCCAGGCGCGCGCGTCGGCCTCGTTCTCGGCCCAGCCCAGCGGCTGGATGGAGGCCAGTTCCTCCAGCGTGCCAATCAGGTTCTCGCGGATGGTCGCGTTGTCTTCGACGATGAAGGTGCGCAGCGTCACGGGCAGATGTGGGAGGGAACGCGCATGCGATGCGCACGTCGCGGGGCATTGTGCCAGCGGTGCCAGCGTCCCGGCTGCACGGCGACAACCTGCCAAGGGTGTAGGCAGGTGCCGACAGGAGCTCACGCACGATACTGACCGGCTTGGCCGCTGGCAGGGCAGAGACTGCTGTGCCCCATGGACCTCCCGGCATGAAATTCGTCCTGCACATGCTCATGATCTTCCTGGCCACGCTGGCCATCGCCGCGCTCGTTGCGCTCGGCGAGCCCGACGTCGGCGGCGGGGTCCGGCTGCCGGCGGCCGACGCGCAGCCCGCCGCCAGCCGTTGACCTGACCATGGCCGACGCCGCAGCCACGGACGCACACCTGCCCCGCTGGTCGAAGGCCCTCCTGGTGATCGGCGCGGTGCTGCTCGCGCTGGTGCTGCTGCTGGTGCTGTTCCCGTGGGACATGCTGCGCGGACCCGTGAACCGCTACGTGAGCCAGAAGACCGGGCGGCACTTCGAGATCACGCGCCGCCTCGACGTGAAGCTGGGCCGCACGACGCGCGTGCTCATGGACGGCATCGAGTTCGCGAACCCCGACTGGGCGCAGGACAGGTTCCTGGTCAAGGCGGACGCCGCCGAAGTCGACGTGCACCTGCTGCCCTTGCTGCTGCACCGGCGCATCGAGCTGCCCCTGGTCAAGCTCACCAAGCCGGAGCTGGGCCTGCAGGTGGAGCCCGATGGCAGGCGCACCTGGGCCCTGGGCAGCGACACGAAGGACGAGAAGAACGTCCCGCAGATCGGGGCGATGGTGGTGGACCAAGGCACGGCCCACTACGTGGCGCACGCGCAGGGCGCCGACGTCCGCGCCGAGTTTGCGATGCGCCGCGAGGCGGCCGGCAATCCGGCGTCGCTGCCCTTGCAGTTCAAGGCGAGTGGACGCTGGAAGGACCAGCCGTTCAACGCCGAAGGCCGCACGGGCGACGTGCTGTCGCTCAATGGCCCGCAGCGGCATCCGTTCCCGGCGGAGGTGCGCCTCACCGCAGACTCGACCAGCCTGCGCGCGAACGGGTCGATCGCCAACCTGGCTGAACTCGATGGCGCCGACGTGCGCTTCCAGCTCGGTGGGCAGGACCTCGCGCAGCTGTACAAGCTGGTCGGCGTGGTGCTGCCCAACACGCCGCGCTATGCCGTGGCGGGGCACCTCACGAAGCAGGGCGAAGTCTGGACCGTGAGCGAGATCGATGGACGCCTCGGACGCTCGGACATGGCCGGCACGCTGGCCTTCGACCAGGGCGGATCGCGGCCCTCCCTGCAGGGCCAGCTGCGCTCGCGCATGCTGGACTTCGAGGACCTGGCCCCGGTGATCGGCATCAAGGACGATCCGGCAGCGAAGAAGGCGGCGGCGAAGGTCGCTGCCGCGACGCCTGCAGGCAAGAAGCCGAAGAAGCCCAAGGATCCCAACCGCAAGGTCTTGCCGGACACGCCGCTGGACGTGAGCCGCCTCAAGACCATGGACGCCGATGTGCGCATCGACGCCTCGCGCATCGTCAATGCCAAGGGGATGCCACTGGACCGCATGGCGGTGCACGTGCACCTGAAGAACGGCCTGCTGGTGCTGGATCCGCTGGATCTTGGCGTGGCCGGCGGCCAGCTGGCCGGCAGCATGCGCATCGATGCCAACGCGAAGCCGGTGCGGGTGCAGGCGCGGCTGGATGGACGGGACCTGGTCATGAGCAAGCTCGTTCCCGCCTCGAAGACGATGCGCGAGAGCATCGGCAAGCTGCAGGCGCAGATCGACCTGGCGGCTGGGGGCACGTCGGTGCGGCAGCTGCTGGGGTCGTCCAGCGGGCGCCTGGCCGTGCTGATGGGCGAGGGCGAGATCAGCAACCTGCTGCTGGAGTTCGCGGGCCTCGATGGCGGCGAGATCCTCAAGTTCTTCACCGAGGGCGACCAGCGGGTGCAGGTGCGCTGCGGGGTTGCCGCGTTCGACGTGCAGAACGGGCTCATGACCTCGCGGGCGCTGCTGTTCGACACGACCGACACGATGTTCAACGGCGCCGCGAAGATCAACCTCGCGACCGAGGGACTGGACGTGTACATGCAGGCCAGGCCCAAGGACAAGAGCATCCTCAGCCTGCGCTCGCCCCTGAAGATCACCGGCACCTTCGGCGACCTGCACCCCAGCCTCGACAAGGCCGCGCTGGCCAAGCGCGCCGCCGCGATGGTGGGCCTGAGTGCCGTCAATCCGCTGCTGGCCCTGCTGGCGACGGTGGAGACCGGCCCCGGCCGCGACGCGGACTGCCAAGGGATCATGAAGGCCGCCGCGGCACCGCGCGCAGAAGCCCGCGTCGAGCAGACGGCACCGCCGGTGGCGGGTGCGGGTGGCAAGTCGGTGCCGGTGCCCACCAGCCGCATGGGTGCGGGACCAGCACCGGGCGCGGAGGACAAGCGTGCCGACGCGTCCGCGGACAAGCCCAGGACCGCCTCGGCGCGCGAGGAACTCACGCCGCAGGGCACGCCGAAGGCGGCGAACGCGCCTTAGCGCGTCAGAGGATCGCGCGCTGGGCGCAGACGGGGCACGTGACGCGCCGCGGCGTGCGCAGACGTGTCCACTCCATCGTGCGCGCATCCAGCATCAGCAGCTGGCCCACCAGGGGCGTGCCGGCCCCGCTGGCGAGCTTCAGGGCTTCGGCGGCCTGCATCGCCCCGATGATGCCCACCAGCGGCGCGAACACTCCCATGGTGGCGCAGCGCGTCTCCTCGGGCGCACTGTCGGCCGGGAACACGCAGGCATAGCACGGTGCGTGCGGATCGCGCGTGTCGAACACCGCGAGCTGGCCGTCGAAGCGGATGGCTGCGCCCGAGACGAGCGGGCGCCCATGCCGCACGCAGGCTGCGTTCACGGCTTGCCGGGTGGCGAAGTTGTCGCAGCAATCGACCACGATGTCCGCGCCGGCCACCAGACGGTCGAGCGAGGCGGCGTCGGCGCGCGCGACGACCGCCTCGACCTGCACGTGCGGATTGAGCTGCGCGATCGCGGTGCGCGCCGATTCGGCCTTGGGCTGGCCGATGCGCTGCATCCCGTGCGCGATCTGCCGCTGCAGGTTGGTGAGGTCCACCACGTCCGCGTCGACCAGCGTGATGCGGCCGACGCCCGCCGTGCCCAGGTAGAGGGCCACCGGTGAACCGAGGCCGCCGGCGCCGATCACCAGCACGTGGCTGCGCGCGATGCGCTCCTGCCCTTCGACGCCGATCTCCTCGAGGAGAAGGTGCCGCGAATAGCGCAGGAGATCGTCGTCCGTCATGCGCGCATTGTCGGGGACAAAGGGCCTGGCGCCGCAACGCGCGAGGCGGCGCACTCAGGGCATCGTGGAGGTTGCAGGACCCCGTGCCCTGGCGCCCAGGGCCTGGACGGACGTGTCCTTCGGCAGCATCACCTCGAACTCGCTGCCCCGGCCTGGGCCCTCGCTGCGGGCCTGGACCGACCCGCCGTGCATCTGGACGAGGCTCCTGACCAGCGCCAGCCCGATCCCCAGGCCGGCCTGGACTCCGTCCCCGGGCTTGTGGGCCTGGGCGAACAGTTCGAACGCGCAGCGAAGGAAGTCTTCGGACATGCCTTCGCCGCTGTCCTTCACGAGCATGCGCAGCACCTGCGGTTCCTCCGAAACGCTGAGCTCGATCCGTCCGCCGACCCCGGTGAACTTCGCGGCGTTCTGGAGCAGGTTCACGAGGACCTGGACCAGCCGCTTGTGGTCTCCGAGAAGGAAGACGTCGCGCGCGGGCAGGCTGACGCGGAGATGCTGCCCGCGCGAGTCGATGAGGGGCTGCACCTGTTCGACGGCGCTCCTGGCCACGTCGAGCGCGCTGACCGGTTCGTGCTCGATCTGCAGCAGGCCGCGGGCAATGCGGCTCACTTCGAGCAAGTCATCCACCAGGCCCGTCATGTGCCTGGCCTGCCGCCCGATGATGTTGGCGAAGTGCGCGACCTTGTCGGGGTCGTCCTTCAGGTTCGCCAGGACCGCGGCTCCCATGGCGATCGGCGCCAGCGGGTTGCGCAACTCGTGGGCCAGCGTGGCGAGGAAGGCGTCCTTGCGCTTGTCCATCAGGCGCAACTGCGCCTCGCTGTCGCGCAATGAATTCTCCAGCTGCTTGCGGTACGTCGACTCCGAGATGATGAGGAGCACGCCTCGTACCGGCCCCTCGAGGTCCCGCAGAGGAGTCAGGGTGAAATCGAACAGCGCCTGCTCTGGTGTCCCGCCGCGGGTCACCACATAGGCGCCATCCCGCACGCGCACGGGCTCTCCGCGGAGCACGAGCGAGACGAGCGGCTCCGTCTCGTGCCAGATCTCCGGCCAGAGTTCCCTGAACGGCCTTCCCATCGCCCACGGGTGGCGCTGCCCCAGGACACGGACGTAGCCGCCGTTGTAGATCACGGTCAGCTCTGGTCCCCACGCCACCAGCATGGGCGTCTTGGACGCGAGGACGGTTTCGACGGCAACGGACAGGGCTGCGGGCCAGGTGTCGCGAGCGCCCAGCGGCGTGCTTCCCCAGTCAGTGGTGGCAACGCGAGCACGGGCATCCTCCGAAGCAGGGGATTGCCCCGTGGACACACTCGGTCCAGGCGTCGCTGGCCGCAGTTCGTCGTTGTCCAGCGCGAAATCGCGAATCACGGGCATCGAGGCAATCTAGGCGCGTCCTCCCCTGGCTCAACGACCACCGAGACAGGCGTTGCGTGTGCGTTGTCTGCCGGACCGCCCGTAGGAGTCGACCTGCAGCAAGCGGCGGTCGCTCAGCGATGCGGCAAAGAAAAAGCCAGCCCGGAGGCTGGCTTTGCGGGACTCGGCGGCGCGTGCCGCGCGGGTCACTGTTCCTTCTTCTCGTTCTTGTTCTCGATGATCTGCGTCTTGCTCACGAGGACCGGACGGCCCTTCAGCTGGTTGATGGCCTGCGCCAGCTGGAAGTCCTTGTCGCTGCCTAGCTCGGGCACCTTGCGGTCCGCCACGGGCTTGCGCGCTTCCTCCTCGGCCTTCTTGATCGCCAGTTCGCGCAGCTTCTCGCGCGCGGCGTCCTTGACCTCGGGGCCCTGGCCGCTGTTCAAGTGCTTCTCGAGATCGGACTCGCGCACGCGCAGCAGCGACAGCAGGTTGCCTTCCTCGCTCTCGTCGACCAGCACGTCCGGCACGATGCCCTTGGCCTGGATCGACTTGCCGCTGGGCGTGTAGTAGCGGGCCGTGGTGATCTTCAGGCCGGTGTCGGGACCCAGCGGACGCACCGTCTGCACCGAGCCCTTGCCGAAGGTCTGGCTGCCCAGCACCGTGCCGCGCTTGTGGTCCTGCAGGGCGCCGGCAACGATCTCGCTGGCGGACGCGGAGCCTTCGTTGACCAGCACCACCAGCGGCACCGACTTCAGTCCGGCCGGCAGGCGACGCAGCGGGTCAGCCCCGGCGCGGCGCTGGTAGAACTCGGGCGCGGCCTTGTAGACGAACTTGCTCTCGGGCAGCTGGCCATTGGTGGAGACCACCGTCACGTTCTCGGGCAGGAACGCCGAGGAGATGGCCACCGCCGCATCGAGCAGGCCGCCCGGGTCGTTGCGCAGGTCCAGCACCATGCCCTTGAGATTGGGCTCGGCCTTGTAGATCTCGTCGACCTTCTTCACGAAGTCATCGACCGTGCGCTCCTGGAACTGCGACAGGCGGATCCAGGCGTAGCCGGGCTCGACCACCTTGCCCTTGACGGACTGGGTGCGGATCTCCTCGCGCGTGACGGTAACCGGGAAGGTGCGGCTCTCGTCCTTGCGGAAGATGGTGAGCGTGACCTTGGTGTTCGGCTCGCCGCGCATCTTCTTCACGGCCTCGGACAGGGTGAGGCCCTTGACCACCGTGTCGTCGATCTTGGTGATCAGGTCATTGGGCTTGAGTCCGGCACGGTAGGCGGGCGAGCCCTCGATGGGGGACACCACCTTGACCAGGCCGTCTTCCTGCGAAATCTCGATGCCCACGCCGACGAAGCGGCCGGACGTGCCCTCGCGGAATTCCTTGAACGACTTCTTGTCGAAGTACTGCGAATGCGGGTCGAGGCCGGCGACCATGCCGGAGATGGCGTCGCTGATCAGCTTGTGCTCGTCCACGGGCTCGACATAGTCGGTCTTGACCATGCCGAACACGGCGGCCAGTTGCTGCAGCTCCTCGAGCGGCAGCGGGGCCAGCGAGCCACGGGCGACGGTCTGCAGCGAGACCGTCGTCAGCGCACCGGCGAGCGCGCCCACCGAAATCCAGCCGGCAATCTTGAGTTTGTGGCTCATGGGTAAACGGAATCCTTCGCGTACGGCGAATGCAATTTATACACCTGAGAACACCCTCAGATGTCCGCAAGCCGTCAGGGTTCCGGTAGAGCGGCGGGCCGCGTGTAAAAAAACCGGGGCTTTACCGTCCGTTCGCAGTTCGCGCCGGGCAGTCGGTCAGGCCTTGCCCTGGTTGGCGACCGCGGCTGCAGCCCGCGCTGCCGCCTCTGCATCGCCCAGGTAGTAGTGCCGCAGCGGCCGCAGCTCGTCGTCGAGCTCGTACACCAGCGGAATTCCGTTGGGGATGTTCAGGCCCACGATATCGGCGTCGGAGATGCCGTCCAGGTACTTCACCAGCGCGCGGATGGAATTGCCGTGCGCCGACACCAGCAGGCGCTTGCCCGACTTGATGGCCGGTGCGAGCGACTCGTTCCAGTACGGCAGCACGCGGGCCACGGTGTCCTTCAGGCACTCGGTGAGCGGCACTTCCCCGGGGCGCAGGCGTGCATAGCGCAGGTCGGCGCGCTCGCAGCGCGAGTCGTCGGCGGTGAGCGCGGGCGGCGGGATGTCGTAGCTGCGGCGCCAGACCAGCACCTGGTCGTCGCCGAACTTCTTGGCCGTCTCGGCCTTGTTCAGGCCCTGCAGCGCACCGTAGTGGCGCTCGTTGAGCCGCCACGACTTGACCGTCGGCAGCCACTGCCGGTCCATCTCGTCCAGGCAATGCCACAGCGTGTGGATGGCGCGCTTGAGGACGCTGGTGTGGCAGACGTCGAACTCGTAGCCCTCCGCGCGCAGCAGCCGGCCGGCGGCCTTGGCCTGCTCGACGCCGGTCGAGGTGAGGTCGACGTCGGTCCAGCCGGTGAATCGGTTTTCGAGGTTCCAGGTCGATTCGCCGTGGCGAACCAGCACGAGCTTGTACATGGGGAGGATCAGTCAGGCCAAACCGTGGATTCTAGAATCGCAGGTTTGCGCGAGGGGCGCGGCAAGACACGACAAGGAACCGATGGACTTCATCATCAACAACTGGATGCTCATCGCGGTGGCGCTCGCCTCCGGCGGCATGCTGCTGTGGCCCGTGCTGCAGGCACCGGGTGCGGGCGCACTCACCGCGCAGGGCGCCGTGCAGCTCATCAACCGCGAGAAGGGCATCGTCGTCGACGTCAGCGAGCCGCAGGAGTACGCGGCCGGGCACGTGGCCGGCGCGCGCAACGTACCGCTGGCGCAGCTGGAACAGCGGCTGCCCGAGGTGGTGAAGAACAAGACGCTGCCGCTGATCCTGGTGTGCGCGTCGGGCGTCCGCGCCAAACGCGCGCTGCCGACCGTGAAGAAACTTGGCTACGACAAGGCCCAAGTCCTGGCCGGCGGGCTCAAGGCCTGGAAAGACGCTAACCTGCCGGTCGAGAAGGCCTGAAGTCAGGGCCGCAAGCCAGGAGCACCATGCAACCCGTCACGATGTACACCACCGCCGTCTGCCCGTATTGCATCCGGGCCAAGCAGATCCTCAAGGCGCGCGGGGTGAACGACATCAACGAGATCCGCGTCGACATGCAGCCCCAGGAGCGCGCGAAGATGATGGAGATCACCGGCCGCCGCACGGTGCCGCAGATCTTCATCGGCGACACGCACGTGGGCGGCTGCGACGACCTGATGGCCCTGGACAGCCAGGGCGGGCTGCTGCCGCTGCTGCAAGGCTGATCGTCCCGCCAGGTGGATCGGCTCCTCCTGCCGGCCTGAGATAATCGCCGGCTCGCATCCCCGGCCCGCTGCCCTGGCGGGCCTTTCCTTTGGACACCACCATGGCCGAGCAGCAGCAAGACCCCGTTTTCCAGATCCAGCGCGTCTACCTCAAGGAAGCGTCCCTGGAGCAGCCCAATTCGCCCGCGATCCTGCTCGAGCAGGAGCAGCCCACGGTGGACATCCAGCTGGGCATCGAGGCCGGCCAGGTTGCCGACGGCATGTACGAAGTGGCGGTCACCGCCACCGTCACGACCAAGATCAAGGACAAGACGATGTTCCTGGTCGAGGCCAAGCAGGCCGGCATCTTCGAGATCCGCAACCTGCCGCAGGAGCAGATGGGCCCGATCATGGGCATCGCCTGCCCGCAGATCGTCTACCCCTACCTGCGCGCCAACGTCGCCGACCTGATCACGCGGGCCGGCTTCCCCACCGTGCACCTGGCCGAACTGAATTTCCAGGCCATGTACGAGCAGCAGCAGGTGGAACTGCAGCAGAAGGGCCAGCAGGGCTCGCCCATCATCGCGTCGGCCTGACGCGACCCGGCGCATGAAGCTGCTGGTGCTCGGCGCCGGTGCCTGGGGCACGGCGCTGGCCACGAACGCCGCCCGCCAGCACGAGGTCTCGCTCTGGGCGCGGGATGCCGCGCTGGCGGACACGCTGCGCTCGCAGCGGTGCAACACCAAGTACCTGCCCGGGATCGACCTGCCCGAGGGCCTGCAGGTCGCGTCGGGCGATCCGGCCGCACTCGCGCGCGGAACCGACCTGGTGATCGTCGCCACGGCGATGGCGGGCCTGCGCTCGACGCTGCAGGCGCTGGCCGCGTGCGAGGCGCCCGTCGCCTGGTTGTGCAAAGGGTTCGAGTCCGGCAGCGCGGGCCTGCTGGGCCACGAGGTGCAGGCCCAGGTGGCGCCCGCGCTGCTCGGTGGTGCGCTCACCGGTCCCAGCTTCGCGCAGGAAGTGGCGCGCCGCCAGCCCACCGCGCTGGTGGCCGCGAGCCCGCATGCACGGGTGCGCGAGGCGCTGGTGGCCGCGTTCCATGGGGACAACCTGCGCGTGTACGCCAATGACGACCTCGTGGGTGCCGAGGTCGGCGGCGCCGTGAAGAACGTGCTGGCGATCGCCTGCGGCCTGTGCGACGGCCTGGCACTGGGCCTCAATGCGCGCGCTGCATTGATCACGCGCGGTCTCGCCGAGATGACCCGCCTCGGCGTGGCGCTGGGCGGCCGCTCGGACACCTTCATGGGCCTCTCGGGCCTCGGCGACCTCGTGCTCACCGCCACCGGCGATCTCAGCCGCAATCGCCAGGTGGGACTCCTGCTGGCCCAAGGCCGCACGCTGGCGGAGGCGGTCGCGTCGCTGGGGCATGTGGCCGAAGGCGTGTACAGCGCACGCACCGTGGCCCAGCGGGCCGAGCGCGCCGGCGTCGACATGCCCATCACCCGCGCCGTTGTTGCGCTGCTGGATGGCCAGCTGCGGCCTGCGCAGGCCGTCGCACAGCTGATGGGCCGCGACCCGGCGGCGGAACGCGGCTGATCACGGGCGTTTCCCGATGCCCGGCCGCGGGCCGCGCCGCTACCCTGCGCCTCCCATCCAGGAGGTTCCATGACCCACCGTCCCCGGCTGTTCGTCGCCGCCATCGTCGCCACCACCGTGCTCGGCGGCTGCGCGACGGGACCCCGCAACCCGATCTCGTTCTTCGTCACCAGCGCCAACCCGGGCAAGGGTGCCGATCTCGGCGGGCTCGCCGGCGCGGACCAGCAATGCAAGACATTGGCCGCCAGCGTCGGCGCGGGGCAGCGTGACTGGCACGCCTACCTGAGCACCACGGCGGCGAACGGGCAGCCGGCCGTCAACGCGCGCGATCGCATCGGCAAGGGGCCGTGGAAGAACGCGAAGGGCGAGGTCGTGGCCACCAGCGTGGAGGACCTGCACAGCGTCAACAACAAGCTGGGCAAGCAGACGTCGCTGACCGAGAAGGGCGGCGTGGTCAACGGCCGTGGCGACACGCCGAACATGCACGACATCCTGACCGGCTCGACGCCCGAAGGACGCGCGTCGACGGCAGCCAATGACACCACCTGCCGCAACTGGACCAGCAGTGACCAGGGATCGGCCATCGTCGGCCACCTCGATCGCACCGGCACGAATCCGGATCCGGTGGCCAATGCGTCGTGGAACTCGTCGCATGGCACGCCCGGCTGCAGCATGCCGGCACTGGCGAAGGTAGGCGGCGCCGGGCTGCTGTACTGCTTCGCGGCGGACTGAGCAGCGCCGCAGTCAGGCGGCGGGATCGATCTGCGCCAGCGCCTGTGCGATCTCGGCGGCTTCCTGCGGCCGCACCAGCTTGGCGATCTCCTCGCCGTCGCGCAGGAACACCAGCGTGGGCCACAGCTTCACGCGGTAGGCACGCCCCAGGGGACGTCCGCTGCCGTCCTCCACCTTCACGTGGCGCACGGACGGATGGCCCTCCAGCGCCTGCGCGATCTTCGGCTGCGCCGCGCGGCACCAGCCGCACCATGCCGTGCCGAACTCCAGCAGCGTGGGTCCGGTCCAGGCCGCCACCTCGTCGCGGCCCGGTTCCTTGTCGAGATAGGTCGTTTGCATGGCTGCATTGTGGGCGCGCGGCAGTCCGCCTGCAGCGTCCTTGGGCAGGGTGGTGGCACGGCGTTCCCGCTATGCTCGGCCCATGCCTGAAGGATTCGATTTCTCTCCCGCCGCCGTGGCCGAACTCGCACGCGCGGACGTGGCCCGCGCCTTCGCCGAGGACGTCGGTGGCGGCGACCTCACCGCTGGCCTCGTCGATCCAGAGCGGCGCGCCCAGGCGCTGGTGATCGCGCGCGAAGCGGCCATCGTGTGCGGTGGCCCCTGGCTGGTCGCGGCGGTGCGGCAGCTGGACCCGCAGGCGACGATCACCTGGGCCGTGCCGGAAGGAGGACGCACCACCGTTGGCCAGCCGGTGGTGGACATCCGCGGCAATGCGCGTGCGCTGCTCACGGCCGAACGCACCGCGCTTAACTTCCTGCAACTGCTCAGCGGGGTGGCCACCAAGACCGCCACCTACGTCGAGGCCGTGCGCGGCACGCGGGCGCAGATCGTCGATACCCGCAAGACGCTGCCCGGCCTGCGCCTGGCGCAGAAGTACGCCGTCCGCATTGGCGGGGGCACCAACCACCGCATCGGCCTGTACGACGCGGTGCTGATCAAGGAGAACCACATCGCGGCGGCTGGCGGCGTGTCCGCGGTGCTGCGATCGGCGGCCGACGTTGCGGCGCGCGCCGCGTTCGTGCAGATCGAGGTCGAGACGCTGGCGCAGCTGGAAGAGGCTCTCGGCGCCGGCGCGAAGATGATCCTGCTGGACAACATGGACCTGCCCACCCTGCGCGAGGCGGTGCGCATCACCAATGGCCGCGCCATCCTGGAGATCTCGGGCGGCGTCACGCTGGACGGCCTGCGCGCCCTTGCGGAGACCGGCGTCGACCGCATCTCCATCGGCACCCTCACGAAGGACGTGAAGGCCACCGACTATTCCATGCGTTTCAAGGACCTCTGATGTCTGCCGTGATCCCGATCAAGGACGTCGAGTACGAGCAACCCGCGGGCGACGTGTGCAGCACGAAGCACGCATGGGCGCGCGTGCCGCTGGAGCCGTCGCCAGCCGAGCGGGCCGAGCTCAAGGCGCGCATCAAGCGGCTCCTGAAGGAGCGCGACGCGGTGCTGGTGTCGCACTACTACGTGCATCCCGACCTGCAGGACCTGGCGGAGGAAACCGGCGGGCTCGTGAGCGACTCGCTGGAGATGGCGCGCTTCGGCCGCGACCACCCGGCGAAGACGCTCGTGGTCTCGGGCGTGCGCTTCATGGGCGAGACGGCCAAGATCCTCTCGCCCGAGAAGCGCGTGTTGATGCCCGACCTGGACGCGACCTGCTCGCTCGACTTGGGCTGCCCGATCGACGAGTTCAGCGCGTTCTGCGACCAGCATCCCGATCGCACCGTGGTGGTCTACGCCAATACGAGCGCCGCCGTGAAGGCGCGCTCGGACTGGCTCGTGACCTCCAGCTGCGCGCTCGACATCGTGCACGCGCTCAAGGAGAAGGGCCACAAGATCCTGTGGGCGCCCGACCGGCACCTGGGCGGCTACATCCAGCGCGAGACCGGCGCCGACATGGTGTTCTGGAGCGGCTCGTGCATCGTGCACGACGAGTTCAAGGCGTTCGAACTGGAAGCGCTGAAGAAGGAGCACCCGAAAGCCAAGGTGCTGGTGCATCCGGAATCGCCCGCCGACGTGGTGGCACTCGCCGATGCAGTCGGCTCCACCTCCGGCATCCTGAAGGCGGCCCGCGAGCTGGATGCGCGCGAGTTCATCGTCGCCACCGACAACGGCATGATGCACAAGCTGCGCACGCTGAACCCGGACAAGGTGTTCTACGAGGCGCCCACCGCCGGCAACAGCGCCACCTGCAAGAGCTGCGCGCATTGCCCGTGGATGGCCATGAATGGCCTGGCCGGCCTGGCCCACGTGCTGGAGACGGGCGGCAACGAGATCCACGTCGACGCCGCGCTCGGCCAGCGGGCTCGCCTGCCCATCGACCGCATGCTGGCGTTCACGGCCGCGCTGAAGAACGGCCAGCCGGCCGGCGCGCTCGTGCCGAACATCGGCGCTGCGTGAGGGCGGAAGGGGCCGCATGCGCATCGGCCTCGTCTCCGACACCCACGGCCTGCTGCGCCCCGCGGTGCTGGACTTCCTGCGCGGCAGCGACCGCATCGTGCATGCAGGCGACATCTGCGACGCCGGCGTGCTGGAGGCGTTGGCTGCGATCGCGCCGCTGACCGCCGTGCGCGGCAACAACGACGTCGGACCCTGGTCCCAGCGCCTGCACGAGACCGAGCTGCTGGACGTCGGCGGCGTGCGCCTGCTGGTGATCCACGACCTGTCGCAGCTCGGAAGCGCCGCACGCGACGCCAAAGCGCACGTGGTGGTCTCCGGCCATTCACACAAGCCGCTGGTGCGCCGCGACGGCGACGTGCTGTTCGTCAATCCGGGCAGCGCCGGACCGCGCCGCTTCAAGCTGCCGATCTCGGCCGGCGAACTGCTGGTGGGCAACGGCGAGGCAGAGCCGCGGCTGGTGGAATTCCAGGGCTGACGCCGGTCGAGCGGCGCTATCCTCCGCGCCACCCAAACGACGAGCAAGATGCCCGCATGCGCCGACTGACACCCTGGCTCGCACTGGTTGCCCTCTGCGGCTCGCTGGCCGCCTGCGCGGTCGGGCCGGCACCGGCCGCCAAGCAGGGTGCGACGCGGGACGCCGTCTTCGCCGCCGAACGTGCGTTCGCCCGCAGCATGGCCGATCGTGACCTGCAGGCGTTCGCACGCCACGTGTCGCAGGAAGCAGTGTTCTTCACCACGCCCGATCCGCTGCGCGGCCGCGAGGCCGTCGTGAACTACTGGTCCCGCTGGTACAGCGGCGCGCAGGCGCCGTTCTCGTGGGAGCCCGAGCAGGTCGAGGTGCTGGACAGCGGCACGCTCGCGATCAGCAGTGGCCCGGTACGCGATGCGCAGGGCAAGCTGGTGGCCCGCTTCACGTCGGTGTGGCGGCTGGAGCCGGACGGCCACTGGCGCGTCGTGTTCGACAAGGGCAACCCGGCCTGCAGCTGCGAGGCGAAATGAAGCGCGCCTCGGCGCCGGGTGAACGGCGTGCCGCGCCGCGCATCGTGCTGCGCACGCCAACCGCCGCCGATGCGCCCGCGTTCCTCGCTGCCGTCCAGGCCAGCAGCCGCCTGCACCGGCCCTGGGTTCATCCACCGCGCACCCGCACCGATTTCCTGCAGTACATCGAGCGCATGGCCGGGCCGGGCCAGCAGGCCTTCCTGGTCTGCCGGCGCGAGGGCGGGGCGCTGGTCGGCGTGGTCAACCTCACCAACGTGATCCTCGGCTCGTTCCGCAGCGGCTACCTGGGTTACTACGCGTTCGCGGGCCAGGAGCGCCAGGGCCTGATGCGCGAAGGCCTGCAGGCCGTGGTGCGCCATGCCTTCGGCCGCCTGAAGCTGCACCGGCTGGAGGCCAACATCCAGCCGCACAACGCGCCGTCGCTCGCGCTGGTGCGGTCGTGCGGTTTCGCGAAGGAAGGCTTTTCGCCGCGCTACCTGAAGATCGGCGGCCGATGGCGCGATCACGAGCGCTGGGCCATCCTCGCGGATTGAACTGAGCAGGGCTGCGGGAATAATCGCGCATGGAAACCAAGTGGCTCGAGGATTTCGTCAGCCTGGCCGAGACGCGCAGCTTCAGCCGCTCGGCGCAACTGCGGCACGTGACGCAGCCGGCGTTCTCGCGCCGCATCCAGGCGCTGGAGGCATGGGCCGGCACCGACCTGGTGGACCGCAGCTCGTACCCGACGCGCCTGACGCCGGCTGGCGAGACGCTCTACACGCAATCCATCGAGGTGCTGCAGGCGCTGCAAAGCACGCGCGCCATGCTGCGTGGCCACTCGGCCGCGGCCCAGGACGTCATCGAGTTCGCGGTGCCGCACACGCTCGCCTTCACGTTCTTCCCGGCCTGGGTTTCCAGCCTGCGCGACAAGTTCGGCCCCATCAAGAGCCGCCTGATCGCGCTGAACGTGCATGACGCCGTGATGCGGCTGGTGGAGGGCGGCTGCGACGTGCTGATCGCCTACCACCATGCCTCGCAGCCGCTGCAGCTGGACACCGACCGCTACGAGATGGTCACGCTGGACCAGGAGCGGCTGGCGCCGTATTGCAAGGCCGATGCATCGGGCGAGCCGATGTTCCGCCTGCCCGGACGCGCGGCACACCCGCTGCCTTACCTGGGCTACGCGCCGGGCGCCTACCTCGGGCGCGTCACCGACCTGATCCTCAAGCAGTCCGGCACCGCGATCCACCTGGACCGCGTGTACGAGACCGACATGGCCGAGGGCCTGAAAGCGATGGCGCTGGAAGGCCATGGCATCGCCTTCCTGCCCGAGAGCGCGGTGAAGAAGGAAGTGCGCGCGCGCAAGCTCGTGCCGGCCTGCCCGCCGGGGCTGGTGCTGGAGATGGCGATGGACCTGCGCGCGTACCGCGAGAAGCCGTCCGGACGCGAGGCGCCCAAGGGCACGACGCAGGCCCTTTGGAGCTACCTGGCGGAGCATCCGGGCATCCGCTGAAGAGCTGGAGAGTCGCGCCGGCGCTGCATCATGCGTTTCGCGCATGGGCCCCGAACGCAAACGGCATTGGCTGGCGCGACAACGCGGGACTACAGTCCGCGCCACTTCGGCTCCATGTCCCGGACCATGCCCAACGACCATCGCATCGAACACGATTTCCTCGGCAACAAGCAGATCCCGGCGCATGCCTACTGGGGCGTGCACACGGCGCGCGCGGTGGAGAACTTCCCGATCTCCGGCACGCCGGTGTCGGCCATGCCGGAGCTGGTGCGCGCGTTCGGCTACGTGAAGAAGGCCACCGCGAAGGCCAACCTCGAACTGGGCGTGCTCGACGAGGCGCGGGCCTACGCGATCATGTTCGCCTGCGAGAAGCTGATCGCCGGCGAGTACCACGACCAGTTCGTGGTCGACGTCATCCAGGGCGGCGCGGGCACCTCGACCAACATGAACGCCAACGAGGTGATCGCCAACCTGGCGCTCGAGCGCATGGGGTTCGAGAAGGGCCGCTACGACGTGCTGCACCCGAACGACCACGTCAATGCTTCGCAGAGCACCAACGACGTGTATCCCACCGCGGTGCGCCTGTCGCTCTGGTTCGGCATCGACAACCTGCTGGATTCGATGGCGTTCCTGCGCGCGGGCTTCGAAGCCAAGGCCGAGGAATTCAAGTCGGTGCTGAAGATCGGCCGCACGCAGCTGCAGGACGCGGTCCCGATGACGCTGGGGCAGGAGTTCTCCACCTACGGCGTGATGATGGAAGAGGACGAGGAGCGGCTGCGCGAGGCGCGCGCGCTGATCCAGGAGATCAACCTCGGCGCCACGGCCATCGGCACCGGCATCAACGCGCCGCATGGCTACGCCGAACTCGCGTGCAAGCGGCTGGCCGAGGTGTCGGGCGTGCCGGTGGTGAAAGCCAAGAACCTGGTCGAGGCCACGCAGGACACCGGTGCCTTCGTGCAGATGTCCGGCGTGCTCAAGCGCGTGGCCACCAAGCTGTCCAAGACCTGCAACGACCTGCGCCTGCTGTCCAGCGGGCCGCAGGCCGGCTTCGGCGACATCAAGCTGCCGGCGCGCCAGGCCGGCTCCTCGATCATGCCGGGCAAGGTGAACCCGGTGATTCCCGAGGTGATGAACCAGGTGGCGTTCGAGGTGATCGGCAACGACATGACGGTGACCATGGCATCGGAAGCCGGGCAGCTGCAGCTCAATGCCTTCGAGCCGATCATGGGCTGGAGCCTGTACAAGAGCATCCGCCACCTCTCCAACGCCTGCCTCACGCTGCAGGCCAATTGCGTGGCCGGCATCGAGGCCAACCACGCCGTGCTGCAGAAGCGGGTGCGCGAGTCGGTGACGCTGGTGACCGCGCTGAATCCCATCATCGGCTACGAGAAGGCCGCATTGATGGCCAAGACGGCGATCGCCACCGGCGCCCCGCTGGACCAGGTGGCCGAGACCCTGGGCATCATGACGCGCGCCGACATCGAGGCCCTGCTCGTGCCCGAGCGCCTGACGCAGCCCCTGCGCCTGGACGCCAACGGCAAGGCGGCATGAACCCTGCTTGCCCGGTCCTGTGCGGCTGAGCCGTCAGCTTTTCAGGGTAATCCCCGAAGCTCACCTGTCTAGAATTTCGTTCTCAGTTTCATCCCCGCGGCTGTCGCGGACACAGGAGATTTGCATGAAGAAGGTTCTGTTGGCCGTTGCGGTGGCCGCGGCTTGCGGTGGCGTGTTCGCCCAGGCGAACGACACCATCGCCAAGGTGAAGAACTCGGGCTCCATCACGATGGGCGTGCGCGATTCCTCCGGCGCGCTGTCGTACACGCTGGGTGACGGCAAGTACGTGGGCTACCACGTGGAGCTGTGCCAGCGCATCATCGCCAACCTCGAGAAGCAGATCGGCAAGAAGGTCGAGGTCAAGTACCTGCCCGTGACCTCGCAGAACCGCGTCCCGCTGGTGGCCAACGGCACCGTCGACATCGAGTGCGGCTCCACCACCAACAACTCGGCCCGTGCCAAGGACGTCGCCTTCGCCGACACGACCTACGTCGAGGAAGTGCGCATCGCCGTGCGCGCCAACTCCGGCATCAACTCGCTGGCGCAGCTCAATGGCAAGACGGTGGCCACCACCACCGGCACCACCTCGGTCCAGCTGCTGCGCAAGAACGAGCGCGCCAAGAACGTCAACTTCAACGAAGTGTTCGGCAAGGACCACGCCGACAGCTTCCTGATGCTGGAGTCCGGCCGCGCCGACGCCTTCGTGATGGACGGCCAGATCCTGGCCGGCAACATCGCGGGCAGCAAGAACCCCGCCGACTTCAAGATCGTGGGCGAGCCGATCAGCGTCGAGCCCATCGCGATCATGCTGCGCAAGGACGATCCGGCCTTCAAGAAGCTGGCCGACGACACGCTGAAGGACCTGATGAAGTCCGGCGAGATCGCCAAGATCTACGACAAGTGGTTCGTGCAGCCGATCCCGCCCAAGGGCGCCAAGCTGAACCTGCCGGCCAGCGAGGCCACCAAGCAGACCTGGGCCAACCCGAACGACAAGCCGGTCGAGGACTACCAGAAGAAGTAATCCGGCGCCGCGCCGGAACAACAGACCCCGCCTGGCGCTTGCCGCAGGCGGGGTTTGTGCTTAAGGTCGGCCGGGCAGTCGCGACGCCGACCGCGCAAGAAGATCAACTGACGAGGGGCCCCCGGGCGGGGTGTGAACGATGGCTTGGGACTGGCAGGTTTTCTGCAGGAACACGACGGAGGCGACGCTCGAGCCTTCGTGCTGGGCGGGCCGGGGCGACCAGACCTACCTGCAATGGATGCTGAACGCGTGGGGCTGGACCCTGGCGGTCGCCGTCGCCGCGTGGTTCGTGGCGGTCATCGTCGGCGCGCTGGTGGGCACGGCGCGCACGCTGCCCAACAGCCCCTGGGTGGTGCGCTTCGCCAATGCCTGGGTCGAGCTGTTCCGCAACATCCCGATCCTGGTGCAGCTGTTCATCTGGTACTTCGTGGTGCCCAAGCTGTTCCCGGGCTTCCGGCAGGTGCCCGGCTTCCTGCTGGTGGTGTTCGCCCTCGGCTTCTTCACCTCGGCGCGCATCGCGGAGCAGGTGCGCGCCGGCGTGCAGGCGCTGCCGCGCGGCCAGCGCTACGCGGGCCTTGCCATGGGCTTCACCACGGCGCAGACCTACCGCTACGTGATCCTGCCGATGGCGTTCCGCATCATCCTGCCGCCGCTCACCAGCGAGTCGATGAACCTGCTGAAGAATTCGTCGGTGGCCTTCGCGGTGTCGATCGCCGAACTCACGATGTTCGCGATGCAGGCGCAGGAGGAAACGTCGCGCGGCATCGAGATCTACCTGGCCGTCACCGGCCTCTATGCCCTGTCGGCGTTCGCGGTGAACCGACTGTTCGCGTTCATCGAGCGCCGGGTGCAGATCCCCGGCTTCATCGTGGCCGGCGGCACGGGCGGGGGCCACTGACATGGACCTGTCGTTCTTCTCCTGGGACCTGATCAGCAAGTACGTCCTCAACGGCTTCTACTTCAGCCTGCAGCTCACTTTCATCTCCACGCTGGGCGGCATCGTCTTCGGCACGCTGCTCGCGCTGATGCGCCTCTCCGGCAGCCCCGTGCTGGCGATTCCGGCGACCGTCTACGTCAACGGCATGCGGTCGATCCCGCTGGTGATGGTGATCCTGTGGTTCTTCCTGCTCGTGCCGCTGATCATCGGCAGGCCGGTGGGCGCCGAGTACTCGGCCATCATCACCTTCATCGCCTTCGAGGCCGCGTACTTCAGCGAGATCATGCGGGCCGGCATCCAGTCCATCCCGCGCGGCCAGGTGTACGCCGGCCAGGCCATGGGCATGACCTATGCGCAGAACATGCGGCTGGTGGTGCTGCCGCAGGCGTTCCGCAACATGCTCCCTGTGCTGCTGACGCAGACCATCATCCTGTTCCAGGACACCTCGCTCGTGTACGCCATCGGCGCCTACGACCTGCTCAAGGGCTTCGTCACGGCGGGCAAGATCTACGGCCGCCCCGAGGAGTCGTACCTGCTCGCCGCGGTGGTCTACTTCCTCATCTGCGTCGCCCTGTCCGCCCTCGTCAAGCGCCTGCAGGCTCGCATCGCCATCATTCGATGACAGGCTCCCCCCGAAGCGCCTTCGGCGCCTCCCCCTCAGGGGGCGCCACCAGCGGCCCGGCAAAGCCGGTTCCGCGGTGGCCCCGCATGTCGTCTTGCGCTTGCGAGCAGCTCGCGCCTGGCTAACTCCAGTCTCTGATCGGAGAAACTGATGATTGAGATCAAGAACATCTCCAAGTGGTACGGCCCGGTGCAGGTGCTGACCGACTGCTCCGTCACCATCAACAAGGGCGACGTGGTCGTCGTGTGCGGCCCCTCGGGCTCGGGCAAGTCCACCCTGATCAAGACGGTGAACGGCCTCGAGCCGGTGCAGAAGGGCGCCATCACCGTCGACGGCGTTTCGGTGACGGACGCGAAGACCGACCTGCCGAAGCTGCGCAGCCGCGTGGGCATGGTGTTCCAGCACTTCGAGCTGTTCCCGCACCTGTCGGTGACCGAGAACCTCACCATCGCGCAGATCAAGGTGCTGGGCCGCAAGCCCGACGAGGCCAAGGCGCGCGGGCTGAAGATGCTCGACCGCGTGGGCCTGATGGCGCACAAGGACAAGTTCCCCGGCCAGCTCTCGGGCGGCCAGCAGCAGCGGGTGGCGATCGCGCGCGCGCTGTCGATGGATCCCGTGGTGATGCTGTTCGACGAACCCACCTCCGCGCTCGACCCGGAGATGGTCGGCGAGGTGCTGGACGTGATGGTCGGCCTGGCCAAGGAAGGCATGACCATGATGGTGGTCACGCACGAGATGGGCTTCGCCCGCAAGGTGGCCAACCGCGTGATCTTCATCGACGTCGGCGGCCGCATCCTGGAGGACTGCTCGAAGGAGGAGTTCTTCGGCCATCCCGAGAACCGCCAGGCGCGCACCAAGGACTTCCTGAACAAGATCCTCAGCCACTGAGCCCTGGCGCTCGCTGCGTTTGGGAGTTCTCCCGCTCTGGGACAATCGCGTGATGCTGAACGAGCTCACCATCACCCGCCCCGACGACTGGCACCTGCATGTGCGCGATGGCGCCGCGATGGCGGCCGTCGTGCCGCACAGCGCCGCGCAGTTCGGGCGCGCGATCATCATGCCCAACCTCAAGCCGCCGGTGACCACCACCGCGCTGGCCGTGGCCTATCGCGACCGCATCCGCGCCGTCGTGCCGCGCGGCACGTCGTTCGAGCCGCTGATGACCCTGTATCTCACCGACAACCTGCCGCCCGACGAGATCCGGCGCGCGAAGGAGGCCGGCGTGGTCGCGGTGAAGCTCTATCCGGCCGGCGCCACCACCAACAGCGATGCCGGCGTCACCGACATCCGCAAGACCTACCGCACGCTCGAGGCCATGCAGCGCGAGGGCCTGGTGCTGCTGGTGCACGGCGAAGTGACGGATCCCGAGGTCGACCTGTTCGACCGCGAGGCGGTGTTCATCGACCAGAAGCTGATCCCGCTGCGCAAGGACTTCCCGGGCCTGAAGATCGTGATGGAGCACATCACGACGCGCGAGGCGGCGCAGTACATCCGCGACTCCGACGCCAACACGGCTGCGACGATCACCGCGCACCACCTGCTGTACAACCGCAACGCCATCTTCCTGGGCGGCGTGCGGCCGCACTACTACTGCCTGCCGGTGCTCAAGCGCGAGACGCACCGCGTGGCGCTGGTCGAGGCGGCCACCTCCGGCAGCTCCAGGTTCTTCCTCGGCACCGACAGTGCACCGCACGCTGCGCACCTGAAGGAGCATGCGGTGGGCTGCGCCGGCTGCTACACCGCGCTGTCGGCGATGGAGCTCTATGCCGAGGCATTCGACGATGCCGGCGCGCTGGACAAGCTGGAGGGCTTCGCCAGCCTGCACGGCGCCGATTTCTACGGCCTGCCGCGCAACGCCGGCACGCTCACGCTGCGCCGCCAGGCCTGGACGCTGCCCGAGTCGGTGCCGTTCGGCGAAGCACAGCTGAAGCCGCTGCGCGCAGGCGAGGCGATGGCGTGGAAGGTGGCCTGAGCGGCCTCGACTGGTCGCAGCCCTGGTACCAGGCGTGGCGCGATCCCGGTGAGCGCGTTGAACTCGAGGTGAACCGCGGACGCAGCGTCGCGGACGCGCTTCAGCTTGCCGGTCCCGGCCCGGTCCGCTTCGTCCCCCAATCGGAACTCCCCGCCGGCGAACCCTACGAGCGGTTCATCCACACGACCGGTTGCTGCCCGACCCGCGACAACCTGCACGACTTCTTCAATGGCCTGACCTGGCTTCGCCTTCCGGCGGCCAAGCGCCGGCTGAACGAAGTGCAGGCCCATGCGTTGGCCCAGGGCAGTGCCCCGGACCGGCGCGGTCCGGTCCGCGACGCCATCACCGTCTTCGACGAGAACGGCCTGCTGCTCGACGCCCCGCAGCCGCTCTGGGACGCGCTGCTGGCGCGCGACTGGCGGCAGCTGTTCGTCGATTTGCGGCCGCTCTGGGCGCAGGCGCGGGTGCTGATCGTGGGTCATGCGCTGCTCGAGAAACTGGCCGCGCCGCGCAAGGACATGACGGCCCATGTCTGGCACGCGCCGGCGCCCCTGGACAGCGTCGAGGCCGCGGATGCCTGGCTCGCCGCGCAGTGCACGCCCGAGTGGCTGGCCGCGAAGCCGTTCACGCCGTTGCCGGTGCTGGGGCTCCCGGGGTGGTGGGCGGCCAACGAGAACTTTTCGTTCTACGATGACTCAGTGGTGTTCCGGCCGCGCAAGCCTGAGGCAGACACCGCGGCGGCACCACGACGCGCTTGAGTTCGGCTGGGGAGCCCACATCTGGCGCGCGAGCCCTTCCTGTTTTGTACGGAGCACCCGATGAAAAGAATCTTCCTGTTCCTGGCCACCAACCTCGCCGTGGTGGTGGTGCTGGGCATCGTCGCCAGCCTGCTGGGCGTCAACCGCTATCTCACGGCCAACGGCCTGAACCTCGGCGCCCTGCTGGTGTTCGCGTTCATCATGGGCTTCGGCGGCGCGATCATCTCGCTGCTGCTGTCCAAGCCGATCGCCAAGTGGAGCTCGGGGGTCCAGGTCATCGACGGCAGCGGCTCGCCCGACGAGCGCTGGATCGTCGACACCGTGCGCCGGTTCGCCGACAAGGCAGGCATCGGCATGCCGGAGGTGGGCATCTTCGAGGGCGAGCCGAATGCGTTCGCCACCGGTGCGTTCAAGAACAGCGCGCTGGTCGCGGTGTCCACGGGCCTGCTGCAGGGCATGACGCGGGAAGAGGTCGAAGCGGTGATCGGCCACGAGGTGGCGCACGTCGCCAATGGCGACATGGTCACGATGACGCTGATCCAGGGCGTGATGAACACGTTCGTCGTGTTCCTCTCGCGGGTCATCGGCTATCTCGTCGACAGCTGGCTCAGCCGCGGCGACCAGCAGCGCAGCGGACCCGGCATCGGGTACATGGTGACCACCATCGTGCTGGACATCGTGTTCGGCTTCCTCGCCGCGATCATCGTGGCCTGGTTCTCGCGCCAGCGCGAGTTCCGCGCCGACCGCGGCTCGACCCAACTCATGGGCCAGCGGCAGCCCATGATCAACGCGCTGGCCCGCCTGGGCGGCATGGTCCCCGGCGAACTGCCGCGCGGCCTGCAGTCCATGGGCATCACCTCGGGCGTGGGCAAGCTGTTCTCGTCGCACCCGCCGATCGAGGAGCGCATCGCCGCGTTGCAGGCGGCGCAGGCCTGAGGCGCAACTCGCATCGCAAGAGCCGCCTTCGGGCGGCTTCTTCGTTTTGGCCTCAGCGTCCCGCCACCGCCGCCTTGCCGGCGTAGAAGGTGGACACCTCGTCGATCTCGGCATCCGTCAAGGTGCGCGCGACGGCCCGCATCTGGCCTTCGATGTCGCTGCGGCGCCCGCCGCTGCGGAACGCACGCAGCTGCTCCACGAGGTAGACCTTGGGCATGCCTTCGATCCATGGCGCGCCGAGCTTCTGGTCGACGCCGCCGTGGCACGAGATGCAAGGCGCGATGTTGCGCAAGGGCGCGCCCACGCGCACCAGCGCGGGCAGCGACTCGTCGTACGTCGTCGGCGCCGTGCGCGCCTTGGGCAGCGAGGTGTAGTAGGCGGCGAGGTCGTCGATGTCGCGCTCGGAGAGGCTCTTCGAGATTGCCACCATGATGGGGCTCGCACGCTTGCCGGCCTTGTAGTCGCGCAGCTGCTTGATCACCACCTCGGGATACTGGCCCGCCAGGTTGGGCGCGTTCGACGTGCTCATGCCCTGCGCACCGTGGCACATGGTGCAGTTCAGGGCCAGCGTGGCGCCTCGACCCACCGAGTCCGAGCCGGCGCTGCGCACCATGCTGCGGTCCAGCGCCACCTGTGTCGCCTGGGGCGGCAGCGGTGCGGCGGCGCCGCCGACCTGCCATGCGCTGGGCACGCCCGCCGCGCGGCAGATGCTGGCCCAGAGGCCCTGTGCGGTGAAATCCTTGTGGACCGACGGCAGCCACAGGAAGCCGACCAGCAGGCACAGCACCGTCAGGGCGACGAGCATCGAAATGCTCCAGCGCACCAGCGGATTCCGCCACGAGATGCGGTACTCGTGCATCAGCGGCTCCCGATCGGGATCACCGGGACGGACGCCTCCTTGATCGAGGCGAGCTGGGCGATGGGGTAGCCGTAGTTCACCACAGTCAGGGCGATCATCATCCCGACCCACAGGCCGAGGCCGTTCAGGGCCAAGGGCGTGTGCGTGACGGGGTGTGCCGGGCGGCTGAACGTGAACGGTTCGACGGCCGCCGTGCCCCGCTTGCGCGCGGTCGCCAGGATCCAGACCAGCAGCACGCCGGAGGCCAGCAGCGTGAACCCGCCCAGCGCGGAGACCGTGACGGTCCAGGCCTGCGTGTGCAGGTCGGGATGTGTGTAGTCGTAATACGCCATGCGTCGCGGCATGCCCAGCAGGCCGACCAGGTGCCACGGCATCGACAGCACCATCATGCCCACGAACCATAGCCACACCTGCACCTTCACGAGGCCGCGCGACGGGATGCGTCCGGTCAGCTGCGGCCACAGTTCGTACGCCGCCATGAAGTACATCAGCACGATGGCGCCGGCGAAGATCAGGTGGAAGTGCCCGGTCACCCACTGCGTGTTGTGGATGGTCTCGTTCAGCTGCATGCTCATGTTGATCAGGCCCCCGGCGCCGCCGAAGCCCAGCATCACGAACGAGAAGGTGACGGCCAGCATCATCGGCTCGTCCCAGGGCAGCGCCTTCACCCAGCCGAACAGTCCGCGTCCACCGCGCAGCCGGCCGGCGATCTCGACCGAGGCGACGATGGTGAACACGGTCAGCAGCGTCGGGATGGACACCATGGCCGTCATCGCCGCATGCACGAACTTGAAGCCGACGCCCACCTGCGGGTCGGCGAACAGGTGGTGGATGCCGATCGGCATCGAGAACACCAGGAACAGCGCGAAGGCCACGCGGCCCATCGTGTCGCTGTACAGCCGTCCGCCGATGGCGCGCGGCACGATCGTGTAGAAGACGATGTACGAAGGCATCAGCCAGAAATACACGATGGCGTGCAGCGTCCAGGAGAAGAACACGCGCGCCAGGCCCGCATTGATGGTGTCGGTGAGCCCCAGCGAGGCGGGCAGGATCAGCACGATCACCTCGGTCGCGGCGCCGACCGAGGTCCAGGCCCACAGGTAGGCGCCGGCCACGTTGCCGAACATCGCCAGCGGCACGGGTACACCGGGGTTGTCCTTCTTCCAGGCGCGCAGGTTGATCGACATCAGCGCCACCCACACCCACGAGCCCACCACCACGAGGACGACGCCGAAGTAGTAGAACGGGCTGGCCAGCATCGGCGGGTAGAAGGTGTAGAGCACCGAGGCCTTGCCCAGGCCCATGGTGACCGCCGCCATCACGGTTCCCACGATCAGCAGCCAGAAGCCGGCCCAGGCCCAGCGCACGCCGATCAGCGGCCGGCGCAGCGAGAGTTCGGTGATCGCGTAGCCGAACCCCATCGCCACCAGCGTGGGCAGCACGTAGGCCATCACGGTGCCGTGCGCGGTCACCGAGCGGTAGTAGTGCTCCGGGTTGTTGATCCAGGTCCAGAGCGGGCTGCGCACGTACATCTGCCAGGCCCCGAGCACCAGCGCGCCGAGGAACGCGACGAAGGCGACCCAGAAATGGGCGAGCACGAGTTTCCTAGCGTGGAACACAGCTGAGCCTTTCTCCGCTTCGCGCCTTCGTCAGGAATTCCTCGGGCGGCAGCACCTGCACGTGCCCCCACATCGCCTCGTGGCCGGTGCCGCAGTATTCGTGGCACGGCATCAGCTGCTCGCCGGCGCGCGGGAACGAGGTGGTGAACGTCGCGACGAAGCCGGGCACCAGCATCGTGTTCGCGTTGGTGCGGCCGATCACGAAGCCGTGGATGGCATCGGTGGCGGTGCCGCGGAACGTCACCGGCATCCCGGCGGGCACGACGATGCATTGCGGGATGAACGAGTACTGCTGCGCGATCAGGCGCACGGTCACCTTGCCGTCGGGGCCCAGCGTCGTGCCCAGGTTCGACTCGACGAACTCGCCCTTCAGGTGGACCGTCCTGACGTCCACGGTCTCCACGCGCGACGGCGGCATCGACGCCCAGTGCAGGCCGGTCACGACCATCAGCAGCACCATGAAGGCGATGATCGCCACGACGATGAAGGCCCAGCGGCGTTCCGCGGCCAGCGACACGGCTTCCGAGCCGTGCGCACCGGGACCACTGGGAGGCAGCGTCGCGCTCACTGCACGGCCCCGCGCGGCAGGTAGACCACCAGGTAGAAGAGGACATAGAGCACGACCACGATGGCGGTCGCCACGCCGGCGACGGCGAAGGCGCCCGACGGTCCGCGGCCGACGATCTCGTCGACCTGCCGGTCGTCACCATCGCCGGGTGAGGAAGGAGTCTCGGTCATGGCTGGCTTCATTCGGGCAGCAGCTTGCGCAGCTCGTTCGCCTGGCTCGGCGCCACCGGTGTGCCGCTGTTGCCCCAGGCAACACGGATGTAGGTGACCACAGCGGCCACCTCTTCGTCGTTCAGGATGTGGCTGAACGGCGGCATGCCATGCGGGCGTGCGTTCTTGCGCGTGCCGGGCGGATAACCGCCGTTCAGCACCATGCGGATCGCATTGACGGGCGAGGACATGGTGATCGACTGGTTGCCCGCGAGCGGCGGATAGGCAGGCGCATGGCCCTTGCCCTCGTCGCCGTGGCACATCGAGCACTGCGCTGCATAGACCTTGCGGCCGGTCTCCATCACCTGCGGTTGCACCATGCGGGCCTGGCTGGTCGGCGGCGGCTCCGAGTCGCGCTGCGGCAGCGCCTTCAGGTACACGGCCATGGCACGCACGTCGTCGTCGCTGAGGTACTGCAGGCTGTTGTAGACCACCTCGGCCATCGGCCCGTAAGTGGTGCCGCGGTGCGAGACGCCCACCTGCAGCAGGTCGGCGATGTCCTGGATCTCCCAGTTGCCCAGCCCCGCCTCGCGGTTGGAGGTGAGCGAGGGCGCGTACCAGTTCTGGTTGGGAATCATCCCGCCCTCGAACGCCTTCGATTCGCTGGAACCGCCGAGCGCGTTGATCGCCGTGTGGCACATCGCGCAGTGGCCCAGGCCCTGCACGAGATAGGCCCCGCGGTTCCAGTCCGCGGACTGCTTCGGGTTGGGCTGGTATTCGCCTTCCTTGAAGTACAGCGTGCGCCAGCCGATCAGGAGGTCGCGATTGTTGAAGGGAAACTTCAGCTCGTGCGGATGGTTGGGCTGCTTCACGGGCGTCACCGACATCAGGTACGCGTAGATCGCATCGGAGTCGGCTCGCGTGACCTTGGTGTACGAGGCGAACGGCATCGCCGGGTAGAGCAGGGTGCCGTCGCGCGAAACGCCCGTGTGCAGCATCCGGTAGAACTCGTCGGAGGTCCACTTGCCGATGCCGGTCTCGTCGTCGGGCGTGATATTGGGAACCCAGAGCGCGCCGAACGGTGTGGGCATGGGCCGTCCACCGGCGAACGCCTTGCCGTTCGGGGCCGTGTGGCACGCGACGCAGTCGCCGGCCCGCGCGAGGTATTCGCCGCGCGTGATCACCTGGGTCGTGGCGTTCGGCGCCGCCGCGTTGGGATTGCTGGGCAGCATGCCCGGATGCATCCAGTACACGACGCCCGCCGCGATCAAGGCGAGGACGACGACTGCCAGGAGCATCCGCAGCGCCAGCCGTGCGCGCGTCATCGCTGGCTCCCGCAAGCGAACGGCATGCGCACCAGGTTCGACGACTCGGGCGACGGGTTCCTGGGCGGTGCTTGCTGCGAGAGCCACGCAGCCACCGCAGTGATGTCAGTGTCGGCCAGGCGGGTCGCAATGCGCTTCATGCAATCGGGCTCGGCCGCGTGCCGCTCGCCCACGCGCCAACGGGTCAGCTGCGCGACGATGTAGGTGGGACGCAGGCCCACCAGGCCCGGGATGCCCGGCTCCATGCCGGTGAGGCCGGCACCATGGCACGCGGAACATGCGGGGACGCCGCGCTGCGGATCGCCGGCGGTCACCAGGGTCTTGCCGCGCGCCAGCGTGGCCGCATCGGCAGTGGCGGTTTCCTTGGCCGCGAAGGGTGGACGCTGCCTGGCGAAGTGCTCCGCGATCTCGCGCAGGTAGCTGTCCGGCAGGTACGCCACCAGGTAGTTCATCGGCGGATAGCGCCGGGTGCCGTCACGGAAGGCGACCAGCTGGTTGTACAGGTATCCCGCCGGCTTGCCCGCAATGCGCGGGAAGTAGCCGTTGCTGGTGCCTTGGCCGCTCTGGCCGTGGCAGGTGACGCAGCCCTGCACGCGCGCCTCGATCGAGTCCACGTCCTTGAAGGACGGCACGGCGTCGTTCTGCGCGCGCGCGAACCCGCACGCGGCCATTGCCGCGAGCAGCAGGGCCACTTTCAGCGGATGAGATGGACCGCGTGGATCTCGGTGCAGCCGCATGGCGGCCCGAGTCTGGCAAAAAGCCGCACGCTCGTGTGGCGTGCGTAACTGGGCCGCAATCTTTGCCGTCGCGCAGACCGCGCCGTCTCAGCCCGGCTGCACGAGTCGCGCGACTTCGGCTGGCGTCATGCCGTACATGTCGGCGAATTCATCGACGGTCTTCCCGCTGGCCTTGAACGCGCGCACCAGCGCTTCCTGTCGCGCTGTCTTCTGCCCGACCAGGACCAGGGCCTCTTCGAGCATTGCGCGGCTTGCATCATGCTGGCCGAACCGCTCGCGATAGGCATCGCGGTCCAGGCCCGATCGTTCGACCGCCGCTGCCAGTTGCACGATGGCGCGCTCGCGCGCTGCCGGCTCCTGCGGCGTCGTGCTCTTGCGCCGGTACAGCTCCAGGATCGCGTGGTGCACGTGCTCGGGCGCCACCGGCTCGACCGGCTGGCCGGCGAGGTCGTGCCGCGGCAGCCCGGTCGCGACGGCCTCCAGGTAGCGGTTCGAGCGGGTGTGCAGGCCCAGCGCCACCTTCAGCTCTTCGGCCGGCAGCTTGTCGGGGTGCGCGGCGCGCATCTCCTCGAACACGCCCAGCTTGAGCGGCAGGAAGCGGGCGCCGAACAGCGTCGGGTACAGCTCCCACAAGGTCTGCAGCAGCGGATGGGTCTGGCGCGGCGCAGGCTTCCTGCGCTTCTTCGCCGCGGCGGATGCGGCAGGCGCGCTGGCCGGTGCGGGCGCTTCGGGGGTGTCGGTGGTCGCTGGTGTCGTCATGGGATTCATTGCAGGGTCGGGGCGAGGCTGCGTGCAACGGCCTCGCCCACCTTGATGCCGTCCACGCCGGCCGACAGGATGCCGCCGGCGTAGCCCGCGCCTTCGCCGGCGGGGTAGAGGCCGCGGACGTTCAGGCTCTGGAAATCATCGCCGCGCGTGATGCGCAGCGGCGAGGAGGTGCGTGTCTCGACGCCGGTGAGCACGGCGTCGTGCCGGTCGAAGCCGGCGATCTTGCGGCCGAACGCCGGCAGCGCCTCGCGCAGCGCTTCGATGGCATACGGCGGCAGCGAAGGGTGCAGGTCGCCGAGCTTCACGCCCGGCTTGTACGAGGGCAGCACGTCGCCGAACCCGGTGGAGGGCTTGCCGGCGACGAAGTCGCCCACCAGCTGGCCGGGCGCCTCGTACGTGCTGCCGCCGAGGACGAAGGCGCGCGACTCCAGCTCGCGCTGCAGCGCGACGCCGGCGAGCGGGCCGCCAGGATAGTCCGCCGGGTCGATGGACACCACGATGCCGGCGTTGGCGTTGCGCTCGTTGCGCGAGTACTGGCTCATGCCGTTGGTGACGACGCGGTTCGGCTCGGACGTGGCCGCCACCACGGTGCCACCCGGGCACATGCAGAAGCTGTAGACCGCGCGGCCGTTGCTGGCGTGGTGCACCAGCTTGTAGTCGGCGGCGCCCAGCAGCGGGTGCCCCGCATGCCGGCCCCAGCGCGCGCGGTCGATCATCCCCTGCGGGTGCTCGATGCGGAAACCGATCGAGAACGGCTTGGCCTCCAGGAACACGCCGCGCGCGTACAGCGCCTCGAAGGTGTCGCGCGAGCTGTGCCCGAGCGCCAGCACCACGTGGTCCGCGCGCAGCTCGCTCGTGGCGCCGGTGTCCTGGTGCAGGACCTTCAGGCCGCGCAGGTGCCCGTCCTCGATCACGAAATCGGTGACGCGCTGCTGGAAGCGGATCTCGCCGCCGAGGGCGAGGATCTGCTCGCGCATGGTCTCCACCACCTTCACCAGCTTGAATGTGCCGATGTGCGGATGCGCGGCGATCAGGATCTCCTCGGGTGCGCCCGCCTTGACGAACTCGTGCATCACCTTGCGGCCCAGGTGCCGCGGGTCCTTGATCTGGCTCCACAGCTTGCCGTCGGAGAAGGTGCCGGCGCCGCCTTCGCCGAACTGCACGTTGCTCTCGGGCTGCAGCACGCGCTGGCGCCACAGGCCCCAGGTGTCCTTGGTGCGCTGGCGCACGGTCTTGCCACGCTCGAGCACGATGGGTTTGAGGCCCATCTGTGCCAGCACCAGCGCGGCGAAGATGCCGCAGGGGCCGAAGCCGATCACCACCGGACGCAACGGTGGCGCTTCGCGCGCGACCAGGGGCGGCCGCCATTCCATGTCGGGCGTGGCGGCGATGTGCGGGTGCTTCGCGTGACGCGCCAGCAAGGCGGATTCCTGGGCGGGATCGGCCAGCGTGAGGTCGACGATGAAGACGGCCAGCAGGTCGGCCTTGCGCGCATCGAAGCTGCGCTTGAAGACGGTGAGGCTGGCGATGTCGGCGGCCGGCACGCCCAGCAGGCGCGCGGCGGCTGCGAGCAGCGTGGGTTCAGGCTGCTCCGCCTGGGCGAGGGGGAGTTTGAGTTCGGAGATGCGGATCACGGCTTGTATTGATCAAGCAGTTGCCGGTGCGGCGGGATGTGCCGCGGAGCGTGCGATCATACCGGCCGTGAAGTTCGCCAGACCGCCGCTGGTGCAAGTGCCGAAAGGCCGCACTGGAGGAAGGTCCGGACTGCGCAGGGCAGCGTAGCAGGCAACACCTGTCCACCGCGAGGTGAGGATCAGAGCAACAGAGACGAGTCTGCCTTGCGGGCGGATTCGCGCCGGAGGCGCAAGCCGAAGGCACGAGTCCACCCTCCCGCAAGGCAGGGTGAAACGGGCAATCTCTACGCGCAGCAATACCAAGTAGGCCAACGTCGACCTGTGTCCCGGGGAGTTGGCGGGTAGGTAGCACCGAGCCGGTGGGGCGACCCCCGGCCCAGAGGAATGGCGGTCACGGCGCGGGCAACCGCGCCGCACAGAATCCGGCCTATGGGGAACTTCACCTTATTTCCCATTCACATCGCTGCGCGATGTGAATGTGCTTGGCTAGTCAGTCGTGGACCGGCGGAGCCGGATCCACGACTGAAGGGTGTTCGCGCTGCATGTTATTCCGCGCGAACGCCGCGCGAGCTGCGCTCGCGAAAGGGTGCAGGGCGATCGACCCGAGTGCGTCTTGCGAGCCGCTCTTGGTTAAGAGCAACCCATGCCTTGCTTACGAGCAGCCCTCGGCCTTGCCGGCGCGCAGGGCTGCGGCGCGTTCTGGTGTCTGGGGGTGGCTGCTGAGGAGCGCCGACCAGGCGGGGCCTTCGCTGCCGTGGCTGTCGATCGCCGTCAGCAGGTCCGCTGTCGGCGCGGTCGCGATGCCGGCTTCCCGCATCAACGCCAACGCGAAACAGTCGGCTTGCGCTTCGTGGCCGCGTTGGTAGGCCAGGCCGGTCAGGAGCGAGGCGCCGCTCGACACCAGTGTCGGGACGTCGCCCAGTGCCAGGCCGAGGCCGATGTTGAGCACGCCAGGTTCCACCAGCATGCGGGTCGTGTGGCGATGGGCGACGTGGCCGATCTCGTGCGCCAGCACGCCAAGCAGGGCGTCGTCGGACAGCCCGCGCGCGGCGGCCGTTTCCACCAGGCCGTCGGTCATGACGATCTGGCCGCCAGGCAGTGCGAGCGCATTGGCGCCGAGGCCGGCACGGAATGCCAGCTGGAACACAGGCGCATAGCCGCGATCGGGCCAGTGGCCCGCGCGAGCGCGCGAGGCCAGCTGGTCGAATTGGGCGCGCAACGCCTGCTGCCGTGGCACGGGCAACCGGCTGGGTCGAAGGTGCCGGCCGTCCAGGTCACGCAGCGCGCGTTCGGACAAGCCGATCTCCCAGGCCAGGGGCACGTGCGCCGTGAGCCGGGTGGCGGCCCACGGCGTGCCCCAGTGGTAGAAGGCCGCGAGCGCAGCCAAGGCCATCACGCAGGCGCCGGCGAGCACCGTCCACCGCGTCTGCATGCGCGGCGCCAACGTGGGCCGGTGGCCGGCGGCTGCTTGCGCGCGGTGCCACAGCGAGCCGTCGTCCACCTGCAGGCTGCCATGCCGACCGAGGTCCACCGCCAGCGGCTTGGGCCTGGCTTGCGTGCTCCATGACTCCGGCCATCGCACCTCGCGCGGACCCAGTTCGAGCAGGTGCGTGCCGGTACCCAGTTGCAGCAGCCTGAGGACGGGTCCGCGCGGCGAGCCCGACAGCGCGACATGCACCAGCTGGCCTGCGCTGCTGCGGCCGTCGAACCAGCGCGCGTGGAACGCGCGGTCCATCAGCCGACCAGGTCGAGGCCCATGGCGCCGGCCACCGCGTCACCCAGCGCCTGTTCCTCGCGCGCGAGCTGGCCGGCCAGCTGGTCGAGGCCACCCTTCACGTGCAGGCTGACCGACTCGGCGCGCATGCGGTATTCGCTGACCAGCGCGAACGGCCGGTAGAGGCCGAGCGTCAGGAGCGTCAGCAGCACGTTCCGCAGGCGCAGGGTCACGTACCGGCGCACACGCAGGCGCGACTTGAAGCGCGCGATGCGGCTCACGCCGATGTTGTTCCACACCAGGCGGAACACCCGGGCCTGACGGTAGGCGCGTGCCGGGGCGGAGGCGGCGACCAGCAGCAGGATGGCTGCGAGCGGCACCAGTGCGACGAGGGCGATCTTCGCCCCTGCGCCGCTGCCGCGCACCGCGCCGATCGCGAAGAAGGCGAGCACGCCGGCGACGGCACTCGCGACCAGCACGCAGGCAAGGAACAGTCCGGCGGCCGCCAGCCAGATGCGGAAGAAGTCCGACAGCTCGGGCTTCCAGCGGCCCGGCTGGCCGCCGACGCGACCGTGCAGGACGACCAGGCACTTGGCCTGGTAGTCGAGCACCACGGTGGCGATGACGCTGAGCAGCGTGCCGCCGCCCAGGACGGCGAAGAGGACCGCGATCTCGCCGGAGGAAGGCGCAACCCTGGAGGCACGGTCGTGCGGCGCGATCGTTGCCATCGTGGTCGACACCCCGATCCAGACGATCGCCATGACGAGCATCGGCCATGCCGCGCGGTACACCTGCGGCCAAGTGGCGGCGAACTGCAGCCGCACGCCGCGCCAGCGGGTGCTGCTCATGCGAAAGCGCATGGCACTGGCCCAGAAGTACGGCGCCAGCACCGCACCGCCGACCAGCATCAGCGCGGTGGCGACCTGCTGGTCGCTCCCGGCGGCGAGGTTGAACGCGATGTACAGGCCGACCAGCAGGAGGAATCCCAGCAGCATGCGGCCGCCGGTGACCGTGAACTCGAGCGGGCTGCCCGCCACGACGGTGTGGCTGTAGAAGTAGCGGGCGGTGCGGCGGCGCGCGAAGGGCGTGTACAGCCCCAGCGTCACGACGGTCAGCAGCAGGTTGACGATCCAGACCCGGAAGTACTCGGCGCCGCTGCCGGTGAATTCGACCCGGTGCGCGTCGATGCCCGTGTGCATCCGCGCGAGGCGGGCACCTTCATCCATCCCCATCTTCGACCCCTCGCTCCACTTTTCGGCCAGTGTAGCGAGGGCCTTCCGGGGATCAATGCAGCAGGTCGAGGGCGCGGATGCGGTCGACGTGCGCCAGCAACGACCGCAGCGCCAGGGGCCACACGGCCTCGGGCGTGTCGTCGTAGGCGAGGGGCACCCAGTCTTCGGGCCTGCCTTCCGGGCGCGCCCGCATGGCGGCAACCACCTTCGCTTCGCGCTGCAAGCGGTGCAGCTTCAGGCGGGCGATGGCTTCCGGTGCGAACCCGAGCACGTGGCCATGCGCGGGCAGGATGAACTCGATGGCGTGCTCGCGGCACGCGGCGGTCAGGCGGTCCAGCGAGTCCAGGTACGCGGTCATGTCGCCGTCGGGCGGGCTGACCATGGTGGTGCTGCCATTGAGCACGTGGTCGCCCGAGAACAGCAGGCCGTCCTCGCGCAGCACCAGGCACAGGTGGTTGGACGCATGACCCGGTGTGTGGATGACCTGCAGCGTGTGCGTTGTGCCCTCGCCTTGCACCTGCAGCAGCTCGCCGTCGGCCAGCTCGCGGTCCGGCGTGAACTGGCTGTCGGGGCGCGAGGTCGGCCGCGACGGCAGGCCCAGGATCGGCGGCTTCGTCGGGCACATGGCCTGCAGCGGCCGCGCGCCGGGCGAATGGTCCGGATGCGAGTGCGTGCAGGCGATCAGGCGGATGTCGCCGCCGGTGGCCGCGTGGATCCGCTGCAGGTGCGCGGCATCGTTCGGAACGGGTCGATGACGATGAAGCCGGTGGCCGCATCGCCCACGATGTAGCTGTTGGTGCCGGGCCCGGTCATCACGCTGGCATTCGGCGCGGTGAGCCGCCGCAGGTTCCTCAGCAGGGAGACCGGCTGGTCGCGCCGCCAGTCGAGCGCGTGCAGGATCTGGCCGTCGGGGCACACCAGCGCGAGCTCGCCATAGGGCGCCTCGTGTTCCATGTAGCGCGCCTCCTTGCCGGCCAGCAGGCCGGCACGCGGGCAGCTGGTCCACAGCGGCTGCTCGCTCGCGCAGGCGGCCAGCACCTCGTCGACGCTCCCGAATCCGCGCAGCCGCTCCAGCGTGCGGATGGTGGGGAAGATCATGAAGAACTGCTTCGCGCGATGGCGCTCCAGCGCCTCGGCCGGCCGGATCCACAGCGGCTCGAACTGCTCGGCTTCGTCGGCCACCGGCTCCTGGTCCTGCGGCATGCCTGCAACCAGGAACGGCACGTCGAAGCGGCGCGGCAGGTCGCGGTCGGTGATCCAGTGCGCCAGCACGAACACCTGGTCGGCGGCAAGCGTGAGGCCGCGCGCCTGGCATTGCGCCGCGAATGGCGCGTGCCGATCGAGTGCCGCGATGTCGGAATGGTCCGCCGGACTGCCGTCGGCGCGCCGCGCGAGCAGCACGCCCAGCTCCTCGAAGCTCTCGCGAATGGCGGCGATGGCCTGCGTGAGGCGCAGGTCGTCCTGCGTCGGGCGCCGCGCGGCGATCGCATGCGCCTGCGCGTCGGCGGCATCGATGCCGCCGCCGGGAAAGACATAGGCGCCGGGCGCGAAGCTCGCGGTGGGCGAGCGGCGCGTCATCAGGACCTCGGGGCCGCGCGGCGTGTCGCGCATCAGCAGGACGGTGGCGGCAGGGCGCGTGGCGACGGGTTCACGCTGGGGGTGCAGCAGTTGCGCGGCTCTGACCATCGGCGGATTACAGCATGGCGATTCGAGGCCGGCCGCTCAGGTTTCCGGCGTCACGCCCAGTGCGACGAGGAACCGCGCGACCATGTTGTAGGTGGCGATCGCGGCGGTGATCTCCACCAGCTCGGTCGTGCCGAACCGCTCCTGCATCTGCGCGAAGAGGGCGTCGTCGACCTTCACGCGCTGCGTCATCTGCGCGGCGTAGCGCGCCACCAGGGCCTCGTCGCCGGACAGCATGGTGGGCAGCGCGTCGGGCTGGCGGCAGAACGCCTGCAATCCCTCGAGCTCGGACCTGCGTGCCACCTGCGGCGAGGAAATCGGGCGCATGGTGGTGGTACTCGTACGTTGCGCCGGTGAGCAGGGCCACCGTGCAAATGCCCAGCTCGCGCAGCTTGCGGCTGGTGGGCAGCTCGCTGCGCACGGCCTTCAGGTAGACGTTCCAGCCGCGTGCGAGCGGCTCGCTCCACAGCAGGGCCTTGTCGAGGTTCAGCAGGGCTCCGCCGCGGCGGGCCAGGATGGCGTCGAGCAGGTCCTGCGGCTGCGGCCTGGCTTGCGGGGTCCAGTCGGGAATGCGCATGGTGCGGCGTGGCGTGGTGGGGATGCGTCAGAGCATAGGCATCGCGCCGGCGGCGCAGGAGCGGGCAGACCCGCAGCGCCGATAATGGCGCGATGCGGATCCGCTTCACCAAGATGCAGGGCGCGGGCAACGACTTCGTCGTGCTCGACGAGACCGCGGGCCGCCTCGATCTCTCGCCGCGCCAGTACCAGTGGCTGGCCGACCGGCACTTCGGAGTGGGCGCCGACCAGATCCTCTCGGTGCGGCCGGCGCCGGATGCAGGCGTCGACTTCGAGTACGTGATCCACAACGCCGACGGCGGCGAAGTCGAGCATTGCGGCAACGGCGCGCGCTGCTTCGTGCGCTACGTGCGCGAGCATGGCCTCACGGACAAGCGAACCATTCGTGTGCGCACCGTCAACCAGGTGCTGGAACTGAGCGAACGCCCGGATGGGCGCGTCACGGTCGACATGGGCGCGCCCATCTTCGACCTGTCTGCGGTTCCCTTCGACGCCACGGCGCTGCAGCCGCGGCGCCAGGGCGACTGGCAGGTGTGGCCCCTGGACCTGGGCGCGGGCACGCAGCCGTCCCGTGTCGATGTTGCGGTGCTGTCCATGGGCAACCCGCATGCGGTGCAGGTCGTGCCCGACGTCGATACCGCGCCCGTCACCACGCAAGGCCCGCTCGTCGAGCACCACCCCAGCTTTCCACGCCGCGTCAACGCCGGCTACCTGCAGGTCATCGACCGCGGCCATGTGCGCCTGCGCGTCTGGGAACGCGGCGCCGGCGAGACGCTGGCCTGCGGCACGGGCGCCTGCGCCGCCGTCGTGGCGGGCATCCGCCTCGGGCTGCTCGATGCGCGCGTGGACGTGCTGACCCACGGCGGCGTGCTGACCATCGAGTGGGCTGGTGGCAAGGCACCGGTGCGCATGACCGGCCCGGCCGTGACGGTGTTCGAAGGCGAGATCGAGATCCCCGAATGACGACATCCATGACTCCCCTCACCGAGGACGACATCGCCAACTACCTGGCGAACTCGCCCGACTTCTTCGTCCGCCATGCCGAACTGCTGGCCAGCGTGCAGCTGACCAGTCCGCACGGCAACCGGGCGGTGAGCCTGCAGGAGCGGCAGGCCGGGATGCTGCGCGACAAGATCAAGGCGCTGGAGCACCGCATCATGGACATGGTGCGGCACGGCAGCGAGAACATGGTGATCGCCGACCGCCTGCACCGCTGGACCCGCAGCCTGATGCTGGTGCGCGACCCGGCGGCGCTGCCCAAGGTGCTGGTGTCCGAGCTGATTGCCCAATTCCAGGTGCCGCAGGCGGCGATCAGGATCTGGGATGTGTCGGCCGACTATGCCTTCGAGGGATTCGCGGCCGACGTGAGCGACGACGCCAAGACCTTTGCCTCGTCGATCACGCAGCCGTACTGCGGCGTGAACTCCGGCTTCGAGGCGGTGAACTGGCTCGACGACACCGCGATGGCGATGTCGGTGGCGCTGATCCCGCTGCGTGACGGGCCGGTGCAGAACGCGTCGCGCGCCTTCGGCATGCTGGTGCTGGCCTCGCCCGACCCGCAGCGGTTCGCGGCCGGCATGGGCACCGATTTCCTAGAGCGCATCGCCGAACTGGCGTCCGCCTCGCTCTCGCGGCTGCGCGACCCTCAATGACCGTCGACGCCGACGCGGCCCTGGTCGAGCGCTACCTCGAACATGTCCGCGTGGGCAAGCGCCTCGCGCAGCGCACGGTGGAACTCTATGCGCTCGATCTGCAGAAGCTGCTGGACAACGCGCAGGTCGCGGGCGTGCCGCTGGCGCGGGTGCAGGCCGTGCACGTGCGGCGCTGGGTGGCGCAGATGCACGGCGCCGGGCGAGGCGGCCGCGGGATCGCGCTGATCCTCTCGGGCTGGCGCGGCTTCTACCGCTGGCTGGGGCTGCAGGACCTGGTGGGCAGCAACCCGGTGCAGGACATCAAGGCGCCGAAGTCGCCGCGTCCGCTGCCGAAGGCCCTCGGCGTCGACGACGCGATGCGGCTGGCCGACCACGATGACGACGATGCGGATCCGTTGCTGGAGGCACGCGACGTCGCGATCGTGGAATTGCTGTATGGCTGCGGGCTGCGCGTGGGCGAGCTGGTCGGCCTCGATGCCGTGGCCAGCGGCACGGCGCGCGGCTGGATCGACCTGGATGCCGGCGAGGCACACGTGCTGGGCAAGGGCAGCAAGCGGCGTGCGGTGCCGATCGGGCACAAGGCCGTCGAGGCGTTGCAGGCCTGGCTGGCCTTGCGACCGCAGCTGGCGGGCAACGACCCGGCGCTGTTCGTGGGCCGCGGCGGCAAGCGGCTGAGCGCGCAGTCGGTGTGGCTGCGGCTGCGGCGGCGCAGTGGGCAAGCGGGGCTGGCCACGCCGGTGCACCCGCACATGCTGCGCCATTCGTTCGCCAGCCACGTGCTGCAGTCCAGCGGCGACCTGCGCGCGGTGCAGGAGCTGCTGGGGCACGCGAACATCGCCACGACGCAGGTCTACACGCGGCTGGACTTCCAGCACCTGGCCAGGGCCTACGACGCCGCGCACCCGCGCGCCCATCGCAAGCGCTAGCGAACGGTCGGGGCAGGACGCTCAGGCGCCGAGCGTGAACACGGCGCGCCTGCTGTCGGCAGGGGCCATTGCCAGCATCGCGCCGAGCTTGTCCACGACCAGCTGCGCCTCGCCGGCGCCGGGCAGGAACCCCTGGGCCACGCGCACCTGCGGCACCCAGTCGAGCGGCTTGCCCTCGAACGGCATCAGGCAGCGGGCGATCACCTTGGCGCCGGTGCCCAGGGCTTCCTGGCGGACCAGCGGACCTTCCACCAGCACGCCGAAACGATGTTCGGAGAGCCGCGCCACCGTGTCGATCTCGCGCGCGAAGGACAGAAGACGGGAGGCGACGCGCAGTGGCAGTTCCTCGGCGGCGCGGCGGTCGAAGTCGCGCCGGATCTGCTCGGCGTTGACCACGTCGATCAGCAGCACCAGGCTTTCCTGCTTCAGGCGGGTGCTGCGCGCGATGAGCCGCGCCAGCCGCGCCTGGAACACCTGGGCGTTGACCAGGCCGGTGGCCGGATCGATGCGCTGGAAGCGGTGGATGCGGCGCGTGTTCTCGACGCGATCCTGCGCGCGCAGGCCCAGCACCATCAGCAGGATCGGCAGGTCCACGGCGATCCCGAGCAGCATGCCGTTGGTGGTCCAGAACCCGACCGACAGCAGGCCCAGCGCACGTGCCATCGGCAGCGAGGCGCCGATCCCCATCGGCAGCATCCCCATCAGCAGCCAGCCGGCGTGGCGGTCGCCGCGCATCGCCGCCCATGCCAGGACGGCGATGCCGCTGACGACCGCGATGAGGACGGTGGGCACCATCAGCCGCATGCGCATGCCGGGCTCCGCGACCAGCACCAGGGCGGCGACGGCGAGGCACACCGCCGAGAGCACCGAGAACAGCAGGTGCAGCCGCTTCGAGCGCTGCGGCAGCGAGACCAGGGCCGAGAGGAACGAGAGCAGCACGGCGACCGCGGCGATCGGCAGGGCCACCACCGAGACGTTGTTCCACCAGGGGTTGGTGGGCCAGAGGTGCAGCCCGGCGACGCCCGTGACCGCGGCCTGGGAGAGCCCCATGAGCGACACCGCGAGGCCATACCAGCCGAACACCGCATCGCGCAGCCAGACACCGGTGGCAGCGGCGAGCACGACAGACAGGGCGACCAGCCCGAAGTAGATGCCCAGGAAGAGGGCGGTGCGCTGTTCCTGCCGGAGCAGCTCGCGTTCGCTGGTGAAGACCAGGGGTGCGCTGAAGCTGACGGTGTTCTCGATGCGGACGAAGAACTCCTGCGAACTGCCGGGCGTCAGCGCGAGCGGCAGCACGGGATGGCGGTGCGGCACCGGCCAGCTGGCCACTGCGAGGGTGTCGCCCGCCGTGCGCTCGATCCAGCGCGACGCACTGTCGGCCGCGTAGACCGTGACGCGGTCGACCGCGGAATAGGGCACCTCCAGCCACCAGCGCTGGCTGTCGTCGGTTTCGCCGAGCGTGAAGCGCAGCCAGAGCGCCTTGCCGGGCCGCAAGCGATGCACCATGCCCGCGCTGGTCGGGCGCCAGCCGATGTTGTTCGGGCCGGCGACCTGGTCGATGCCGGCGCTGCCGGTCGGGTCGATCCAGTACTGGCCCTCGCCCCCAAGGGTGACGCGACCGACCTCCGGGTCGAGCAGCAGCATCCGGTCGGCCGCGAAGGCCGGGCCGATGCAGGCCACGCACAGGATGAACGCCGCGCGCACGACCGTGCGCCACCAATTGCTGCTGCCCGTCACGCCACCAGCCCTCTCACTGCTGTTGAGTTCGGGCCATTGTCGCCGGGGGTTGGACAATCCACCCATGAAATCCGTCCGCCTTCGGCCCGGCAAGGAGCGTTCGTTGCAACGCCGCCATCCCTGGATCTTTGAATCGGCCATCGCCAAGGGCGGTGGCGACCCGGGCGAGACGGTGCGCATCGAGGCGCACGACGGTTCGTTCCTCGCGTGGGCCGCGTTCAGTCCCGCCTCGCGCATCCGCGCCCGCTGCTGGAGCTTCGAGGAAGGCCAGCGCATCGACGCGGCGTTTTTCCGCGCGGCGGTCGCCGCCGCCGTGCGGGCGCGGGCGCGCTTTGCGATCGACAGCGACGCGATGCGGCTGGTGCACGGGGAATCGGACGGCCTGCCGGGCCTGATCGTGGACCGCTATGGCGACACGCTGGTGGCCCAGTTCCTGTCTGCCGGCGTGCAGCGCTGGAAGGCGGTGCTGGCCGATGCCCTGCTCGCGGAGACCGGCCTGGCGCGCCTGTACGAGCGTTCGGACACCAGCTCCCGTGCGCTCGAGGGCCTGCCCGAGGAGCGCGGCTGGCTGCGCGGCGACGGGCCGACCGAGCTGGAGATCCGCGAGCACGGCTGGCGGCTGTCGCTGGACATCGCCACCGGCCACAAGACCGGCTTCTACCTCGACCAGCGGGATAGCCGCGGGCTGTTCGCGCGCGAAGCGCGGCGGCTTGGCTTCCAGCGCGTTCTGAATTGCTACTGCTACACCGGCGGCTTCACGGTGGCCGCGCTGGCAGGAGGCGCTGCGCACGTCACGTCCATCGATTCTTCGCAACCGGCGCTGGAGCGGGCACGAGCGCACGTGGCCCTCAACGGCTTCGAGGCCGACCGCGCCGAGTTCCTGGATGCCGACGTCAACGCGAGCCTGCGCCGCTTCATCGAGGAGGGCCGCCGGTTCGACGCGATCGTGCTCGATCCGCCCAAGCTGGCACCCACGGCCGCGCATGCGGAAAGGGCGGCCCGCGCCTACAAGGACATCAACCGGCTCGCCTTCAAGCTGCTGGAGCCCGGCGGCGTGCTGTTCACCTACTCCTGCTCGGGTGGGATCAGCGCCGACCTGTTCCACAAGATCGTCGCCTCGGCCGCCATCGATGCCGGGGTGGACGGTTACGTCACGGCGCGGCTGGCCGGCGCGCCAGACCACCCGATGACTCTGGTGTTCCCGGAAGGCGAATACCTCAAGGGCCTGGCGATCGTGCGCCGATGAACCGCGGGCCGCGCGGGCTTCGGTCCTCCGCTACACTGCCGCCCCTTTCGCCGGAACCCGCACCGCCATGGCCCTCATCCCCGCCACCATCCTCACCGGCTTCCTCGGCTCGGGGAAGACCACCCTGCTCAAGCGCGTGCTCAGCGAGGCGCACGGGCAGAAGATCGCCGTCATCGAGAACGAGTTCGGCGAGGAGAACATCGACAGCGACATCCTGGTGACCGAGTCCAAGGAGCAGATCGTCCAGATGAGCAACGGCTGCATCTGCTGCACGATCCGCGAGGACCTGCGCGCCACGCTCCAGCTGCTGGCGGCCAAGAAGCGCAAGGGCATGCTCGACTTCGACCGCGTGGTGATCGAGACCACCGGCCTCGCCGACCCCGGCCCCGTGGCGCAGACCTTCTTCATGGATGACGAGATCGCCGAGACCTACCTGCTCGACTCGATCCTCACGCTGGTGGACGCCAAGCACGCGGCCCAGCAGCTGAACGACCGGCAGGAAGCGCGCCGGCAGGTCGGGTTCGCCGACCAGATCTTCGTCAGCAAGACCGACCTGGTGGCCAAGGACGAGGCGGACGCGCTGATGCACCGCCTCAAGCACATGAACCCGCGGGCGCCGCAGAAGGCCGTGCACTTCGGCGAGGTCGGGCTGGGCGAGGTGTTCGACCTGCGCGGCTTCAACCTCAACGCCAAGCTCGACATCGATCCGGATTTCCTGAAGGAGGACGAGCACGATCATGACCATGCGCACGGCCACGACCATGACCACGAGCATGGCGAGCACTGCAGCCACCCGTCCCACGCCCACGAAGGCCACGGTCACCACCACCACGTGGACGACGACGTCAAGAGCTTCGTGTTCAGGTCCGATCGGCCGTTCGATCCGGCCCGGCTGGAGGACTTCCTCGGAGCGGTGGTCAACATCTACGGCCCCCGCATGCTGCGCTACAAGGGCGTGCTGAACATGAAGGGCACCGAGCGCAAGGTGATCTTCCAGGGCGTGCACCAGCTGATGGGCAGCGATCTCGGGCCGGCCTGGGCCGAGGGCGAGACCCGCACCAGCAAGATGGTGTTCATCGGCATCGACCTGCCGCGGGACATCTTCCTGCAGGGGCTGGAGCAGTGCCTGTCGTGATCGCTGCGAAGCGGCCGGCCCGGGGGCCCGGGGCGGTTCACTGTCGCGCTTTTGCCATACGTGATGCCGGCCCGCGTGCCCCCGTTGGCAACCTGTGGCGCCCCTGCGGCGCCCCGTCCGCCAAATCCCTCATCCATGGTCTGTCGTACCCGACAATCAGGGTATAACTCGCACCGATGAAGGTCACCCCCCAGAACAGACGCTCACCGGGAGCCCGCAGGCCCGCGTGCGCGCGATGAGGAGAAGACGGACGTGAAGCCCCAGCCCAAGGCGCCCGCGAAGGCGGCCAAAGCAGCTCCCAAAGCCAAGGCCCGCCCCGCGGCGAAATCCGCGTCCAAGACGGTGAAACCAGTCGCCAAGGCGGCCGCCAAGAAGCCGGCGGCCAAGAAGACCGCGCCCGCGAAGAAGCCCGCAGCCAAGGCCGCCAAGCCAGTTGCCAAGGTGCCCGCGAAGAAGGCGGCGCCGGCCAAGGTGCCGGCCAGGAAGGCCGCGCCGGCTCCAGTGCCGGCGAAGAAATCCCCGTCCACCGCCGTGAAAGCGCCCGTCGCCCCCAAGGCGGCGCCCGCCCCGGCGAGTGCCAAGCCAACACCCGTAGCGGCGGCACCGGCTCCCCAGCCGGCGCCCGCCAAGCCCCTGCCGGCCCCCGCGCCGGGCACGCCCGCCCGCGCGACCAGGCCGTCGGCCCGGCTGGCGCAGATCACCGTGCCCTCGATGGCGCAGTCGGTCGCGTCCACCGCCCCCAAGGCCAGCTACGTCAAGACCTCCACATCCTCCGTGCTCACTCCCCCGCCCCTCGTCAACATCAAGAAAGATCCGAAGCTCGCCAACAACTGGAAGTCCAAATCGGCCGACGAACTGTCGGACGAGGAGGTGCTGGCGATGCCCGATTCGGAGTACATGAACGACAAGCAGATGGCGTTCTTCCGGCGCAAGCTGGTGCAGTTGAAGCAGGACATCCTGAACAACGCCGGCGAGACCACCGAGCACCTGCGCGAGGACACCGTCATCGTCCCCGATCCGGCCGACCGCGCCACGATCGAGGAGGAGCACGCCCTGGAACTGCGCACCCGCGACCGCGAGCGCAAGCTGCTCAAGAAGATCGAGCAGTCGATCGCCCGCATTGATGCCGGTGACTACGGCTATTGCGACGAGACCGGCGAGCCGATCGGCGTCGGCCGGCTGCTCGCGCGCCCGACCGCCACCCTGTCGCTCGAGGCGCAGCAGCGCCGCGAGTTGAAGCAGAAGATGTTCGGCGACTGATCGCCCGCATCCCGCGCCAGCAGCACCACGACGCACCGATGCCCAAGGACGACACCCGCGGCGGACTTCTTTCGAAGGTGGTGAATTTCGTCCGCAGCCCGGGTTCGGGCTGGTCGGACGCGGAGCAGGATTCCGACCGCGAGAGCTCGTACTCCAAGCAGATGCTCAAGGAGATGATCGAGCGCAAGCGGCGCAACGACTTCGTGCGCAAGCGCGAGTTCGACATGCTGCGCAAGATGCGCCGCAGCGAGGTGATGGCCGGCCAGGATCCAGGGGCCCGGCCTTCGTTCTTCCAGAGCTCGCTGCCCTCCAAGCCCGACGACCGCGCCACGACGCTGAAGAAGATCGACGAGATCGAGGCGCAGATGTCGATGCAGTGGTGGAAGAACAAGAACGGCGATGCCCGCACCGTGGGCAGCAGCACCAACTTCCCCGTGTCGTCGCACATGCCGCCGGACTCGCAGCCGCGACCGTCGCCCGTCGCGGGTCCGCAGGCGGGCGTGCGGGCACCGGTGTCGGCGATGGCGCTGCCGGCGCACCTCGCTGCGCAGCCGGGCAGCTACGAGAAGACCGAACCGCTGCCGCTGGCCGCGCGAACGTCGACGGCGGGCGGCGAGCCTGCAGTGGCCAAGCCTGCCGCTGGCAGGCCCGCAGCCGCTGCTGCGCCGCGCACGCCCCCACCGATGCCCCCGGTGCTGACCGAGGTCATCCCGCCGGTGGCCACGGCGCCGGCGCCGCTGCGCCCGGAGCTGCCGCCTTTGCAGATGCCGGCGGCCGCGCCCGACACCAACAACGGCCCGAGCAGCTTCACGACGTCCAAGTTCGTCGCCTACGAGGTCGATGAATTCGCGCACGACCCGGAGCTGGAGGAAGCCGCCATCCGCTTCGCGAACGGCGACGACTCGGGCGCCGAGGCGGGCCTGATGGAGGTGCTCGGCCCGGGCGGCTCGCGCATCGGCCACGACGAGACCTGGCTCACGCTGTTCGACCTGTACCGCGCCACCGGCCAGCAGGACCGCTTTGAGACGGCGGCCATCGACTTCGCCAATCGCTTCGGCCGGTCGGCCCCGCAGTGGATGTCGTTGCCCGAGGCGGTCGGCCGCATGGGCAGCGCGCAGGCAGGTCCCGGCCCTTCGCCGAACGCGCAGGTGGCGGACTGGAATTCGCCCAGCAACTTCGGCACCCAGTCGCTCGCGACGCTCAATGCCGCGCTCGGTCGGGCGGCGCAACCCTGGCGCCTGTCCTGGGTCAAGCTCACCTCGATCGACGAGCCCGCCATCGATCCGCTCACCCGGCTGTTCAGCGGTTGGGCCTCGCAGCAGGTGCAGTTGCGCTTCATCGGCGCCGACAAGCTCGAGGCCGTGTTGCGCAACGCCACGCCGTCGGGTGACAAGAACGTGAATCCGGCCTGGTGGAAGCTGCGCCTGGAAGTCCTGCGCGTGATGCACCGGCCCGACGAGTTCGAGCTGGTCGCGCTGGACTACTGCGTGACGTACGAGGTGTCGCCTCCCTCCTGGGAAAGCGCGCGCTGCGAGTACAAGGCCCTGCAGCCGGACGGCAGCTATGCCGGCGGCCACACCATCGTGGGCGAGGTCTACCGCGACTCGATGGCGTCCGGGCTGGCCACCAACGGCTATGGCGACACGCAGACGGTCGGCCTGAACTCACAGCAGGTGGCGCAGGTGGCCACCGTCGAACTCGCCGGGCACATCCTCGGTGATGCCACCGAGGCCGTCACCCTGCTGGAGCAGCGCCTGAGCGGTGCCGACGTGATGGTGATCTCCTGCGCGCGGCTGGTGCGCATCGATTTCACTGCTGCCGGCTCCGTGCTCAACTGGGTGAGCGCGCGCCAGTCGGAAGGCCGGCAGGTGCAGTTCGTCGAGGTGCATCGGCTGGTGGCCGCGTTCTTCAACGTCATCGGCATCGGCGAACACGCGCGCATCATCGCCAGGCGCGACTAGACGGCCTGGACAGTCCGGCTTGCAAAGCCCTGGTCGGCCCCCATGTGGCGCCGATGGACCAATTCCACGGAACGACGATCGTGAGCGTCCGGCGCAAGATGCCGGATGGTCGCTGGCAGGTCGCCATTGGCGGCGACGGACAGGTGACCCTGGGCAACGTGGTTGTGAAGGGCTCGGCGCGCAAGGTGCGCAAGCTCTACCACGACAAGGTGCTAGCGGGCTTCGCCGGTGCCACTGCCGATGCATTCACCCTCTTTGAACGCTTCGAGGCCAAGCTCGAGAAGCACCAGGGACACCTGGTGCGCTCGGCCATCGAGCTGACGAAGGACTGGCGCACGGACCGCGTGCTGCGCCGGCTGGAGGCCATGCTGGCCGTCGCCGATCGCGACGCGTCGCTCATCATCACCGGCAACGGCGACGTGCTCGAACCCGAGCACGGGATCATCGCCATTGGGTCCGGAGGCTCGTACGCCCAGGCCGCGGCCAAGGCGCTGCTCGACAACACGGAGCTGCCCGCGCGTGACATGGTGAAGAAATCGCTCGAAATCGCCGGCGAGCTCTGCATCTACACGAACATGCATCACACGATCGAGGTGCTGGAATGAGCGCGATGACTCCCCAGGAAATCGTCTCCGAGCTCGACCGGCACATCGTCGGCCAGGCGCAAGCCAAGCGTGCCGTGGCCATTGCGCTGCGCAACCGCTGGCGGCGCCAGCAGGTCGACGAGAAGCTGCGGCCGGAGATCACGCCCAAGAACATCCTGATGATCGGGCCCACCGGCGTGGGCAAGACCGAGATCGCACGCCGTCTGGCGCGGCTGGCCGACGCGCCCTTCATCAAGGTGGAAGCCACCAAGTTCACCGAGGTGGGCTACGTGGGCAAGGACGTGGATTCGATCGTGCGCGACCTGGCCGAGATCGCGGTGAAGCAGACCCGCGTGGCCGAGATGCGCAAGGTGCGCACGCGCGCGGAGGATGCCGCCGAGGAGCGCGTGCTCGACATCCTCGTGCCGGGCGTGGCGTCCGACAGCGCGGCCCGCCAGTCGTTCCGCAAGAAGCTGCGCGAGGGCCAGCTCGATGACAAGGACATCGAGATCGACCTGGCCGAGGCGAACAAGCAGCTGGAGATCATGGGTCCCGCCGGCATGGAGGAGATGACCGAGCAGTTGCGCGGCATGTTCAGCCAGTTCGGCAACCAGCGGCGCAAGACGCGCAAGCTGAAGATCGGCGAGGCGATGAAGCTGCTGGTCGACGAGGAGGCCGGCAAGCTGGTGAACGAGGACGAGATCCGCACGCAGGCGATCCACAACGCCGAGCAGAACGGCATCGTCTTCATCGACGAGATCGACAAGGTGGCTTCGCGCAGCGAGACCTCGGGTGCCGACGTCTCGCGCCAGGGCGTGCAGCGCGACCTGCTGCCGCTGGTGGAGGGCACGACGGTGTCCACCAAGTACGGGCCGGTGCGCACCGACCACATCCTGTTCATCGCGAGCGGCGCGTTCCATCTTTCGAAGCCCAGCGACCTGATCCCGGAACTGCAGGGACGCTTGCCGATCCGCGTCGAGCTGCAGTCGCTCTCGGTCGAGGATTTCGAAGCCATCCTCACCAGCACGCACGCGTCGCTGGTGAAGCAGTACCAGGCGCTGCTCGGCACCGAGGGCGTGCAACTCGCCTTCGCGCCCGAAGGCATCCGGCGCCTGGCGCACATCGCCTTCGAGGTGAACGAGCGAACCGAAAACATCGGCGCGCGCCGGCTCTCCACCGTGATGGAGCGCCTGCTCGACGACGTGAGCTTCGAGGCGACGCGGCTGGAAGGGCAGACCGTCACCATCGACGCAGCCTACGTCGACGCCCGCTTGGCCGACCTGAGTCGCAACGAGGACCTGTCCCGCTACATCCTGTGAATGGTTACGACCCTCAAGTGCCACATTCACAGGCCGAGCTAAGTGCTTCATTTAGAACGCTTTTGGACGCCGTCGAGCTGGCAGAATCCGTTCTAAGTCGTTGATTCCATTGGAGATTTCGCGTGAGCGAGTGCTTGCGCAGCTGAGTTTTCCTGCTACAGTGCAAAAAAGTGCAGTTAAGTGGGAAAAGGTGCCTTCGCACGCCACTTCGCACGGCAGGCAAACACAGCAGTGTTTCAAGGCGCGTCGTCGGTCAGTCTCGATGCCAAGGGTCGGCTTTCCGTGCCGACCCGGCATCGCGACGTCCTGTCCGCCACTGCCAGCAACCAGCTGACCATCACGAGGCATCCGCATGGGTGCCTGATGATCTTCCCGCGCCCCGAGTGGGAGAAATTTCGCGCCCGTATCGCGGAGTTACCGATGTCGGCGCAGTGGTGGAAGAGAATCTTCCTGGGCAACGCGATGGACGTTGAGCTCGACGGCACCGGCCGCGTGCTCGTCTCTCCCGAATTGCGCGCGGCTGCCGGCATCGAACGCGACACCATGCTGCTGGGCATGGGCAACCACTTCGAACTCTGGGACAAGGCGACCTACGAGGCCAAGGAGGCCGAGGCCATCGCCGGCGACATGCCGGACGTGTTCAAGGACTTCTCTTTCTGAGTACCGGCGGTGGACACCCGATGGCAACACACCACCGTCTTGTTGAACGAAGCAGTCCAAGCTCTTCTCACCAAGCCGGATGGAATCTACGTCGATGCGACCTTCGGGCGCGGCGGGCACTCGCGCCTGCTGCTCTCGCGGCTCGGGCCGCACGGTCGCCTGGTGGCCTTCGACAAGGACCCGGAGGCGATCGAGGAAGCAGCGCGGATCACGGATCCGCGCTTTTCCATCAGGCACCAGGGCTTCCGCGCGCTGGGCGAGCTGGGGCCGGCCAGCTGCAGCGGCGTGCTGATGGACCTGGGCGTGAGCTCGCCGCAGATCGACAACCCGGCGCGGGGGTTCTCGTTCCGCAACGACGGTCCGCTGGACATGCGGATGGATCCCACGCGTGGCGAGAGCGTGGCGGAGTGGCTTGCAACGGCCGAGCAGGGCCAGATCGCGGAGGTGATTCGTGACTACGGCGAAGAACGGTTTGCTGGCCAGATCGCAAAGGCGGTTGTGGCTCGCCGACAGGAACGGGGCCCTCTTGCAACCACCGCCGAGCTGGCCCAACTCGTGGCTGGCGCGGTCAAAACCCGCGAGCCGGGCCAGGACCCTGCAACGCGCACATTTCAGGCTCTTCGGATTTTCATCAATGCCGAGCTTGAAGAGCTGCAAGAGGCGCTAGGAGCCGCGTTGGACATCCTGCAACCCGGCGGACGCCTTGCGGTGATCAGCTTCCATTCGCTGGAGGATCGCATCGTCAAGCAGTTCATCGCCTCGCACTCGCGCGAGGTGGTGGACCGCCGCGTGCCGTTCGCCGCGCCGAAGCCGATGAAGCTGCGCGCGCTGGACCGCATCAAGCCGGGTGCCGCGGAAGTGGCGGCCAATCCGCGGGCACGCAGTGCGATCCTGCGGGTGGCCGAAAGGACAGAGGCGTGATCCGCCTCAACCTCATCCTCCTCGTCGCGCTGGTTCTCAGCGCGATGGTGACCGTGCAGGTGCAGTACGAGTCGCGCCGCCTGGTCGCCGAGATCGAGAAGGCCGAGGCCGACGCGCGCCGGCTCGGCATGGAGCACGAGCGGCTGCAGGTCGCCAAGCGCGCGCAGGCCACGCCGCTGCGCGTGGAGAAGCTGGCCAAGGAGCAGCTGCACATGCGGCCGGCCAGCCCGGCGATCACGCAGTACGTCACGCAGACGGGGATGCAACCGTGACAAAGAGCGTGCTCTACACCTCGAGCCCGCTGCTGGCGAGCAAGACGCCGGTCTGGCGCAGCAAGTTCATCGTCGCCGGCCTCGCGCTCGGCTTCGCCGGGCTCGCAGGCCGCGCCGCGTGGGTGCAGGTGTTCGGCAACGACTTTTTCCGCCACCAGGGCGAAGTGCGCTTCGTGCGGACGCTCGAACTGCCGGCCAACCGCGGCCGCATCCTCGATCGCAATGGACTGCTGCTGGCCACCAGCGTGCCCACGCCCAGCATCTGGGCCATTCCCGAGGACGTGGAGCGCGACAAGGTGAAGCTCGCGCAGCTGGCCAGGCTGCTGGGCATGTCCAACGCGGAACTCGATCGCAAGCTCGCCGACGAGGACAAGACCTTCGTCTGGCTGAAGCGCCAGGTCGACGACTCGGTGGCACGCCAGGTCGCGGTGCTCGGCATCAAGGGCATCTACCAGCGCAAGGAATACCGGCGCCAGTACCCCGAGGGCGAGGCCGCGGCGCACGTCGTTGGCTTCACCAACGTCGAGGACCATGGCCAGGAGGGCGTCGAGCTCTCGTTCGACCACCAGCTGGCCGGCCGCACCGGCTCGCGCCGCGTGATCAAGGACCGGCTCGGCCGGGTGGTCGAGGAACTCGGCGAGCAGGTGCCGCCGATCGACGGCCGCGACCTGCAGCTGTCGATCGACAGCAAGGTGCAGTTCTTCGCCTACCAGAAGCTGCGCGACACGGTGCTGGAGAACAAGGCGCGCGCGGGCAGCGTCGTGGTGATCGATGCACGCACGGGCGAGGTGCTCGCGCTGGCCAACTACCCCAGCTACACGCCGGACAAGCGCCAGAACCTCACCGGCGAGCAACTGCGCAACCGCGCGCTCACCGACACGTTCGAGCCGGGGTCGACCATGAAGCCGTTCACCATCGGCCTGGCGCTGGAGAGCGGCTTGGTGACGCCGCAGACCACGGTGCAGACCGCGCCCGGCTATGTCGTGATCGGCGGCGCCCGCATCTCCGATTCGCATGCGCACGGCCTGCTCACCGTGCAGCAGGTGATCCAGAAGTCCAGCAACATCGGCACCCTGAAGATCGCGCTCCAGATGCAGCCGCGCGAGATGTGGGAGACCTTCACCGCGGCCGGCTTCGGACAGAAGCCGCAGATCCCGTTCCCCGGTGTGGTGAGCGGCCGCGTGCGTCCCTACAAGACCTGGCGGCCCGTCGAGCAGGCGACCATGTCGTACGGCTACGGCCTGTCGGCGTCGCTGTTCCAGATGGCGCGCTCGTACACGGTGTTCGCGCACGACGGCCAGATCATCCCCGCGACCCTGCTCAAGACCGAGCAGCCGCCCGTGGGCGCGCAGGTGTTCTCGCCCAAGACGGCCGCCGAGATCCGCACCATGCTGCAGATGGCTGCCGGCCCCGGCGGCACCGGCCCGAAGGCGCAGACGATGGGCTATTCCGTGGGCGGCAAGTCGGGGACCGCGCACAAGCAGGAAGGCAAGGGCTACGCCGGCCACAAGTACCGCTCGTGGTTCGTCGGCATGGCGCCGATCGACCAGCCGCGCATCATCGTCGGCGTGATGGTCGACGAGCCGTCGGCCGGCAAGTACTTCGGCGGCGACGTGGCCGCTCCCGTGTTCAGCGACGTGGTGCAGCAGACGCTGCGCCGCATGGGCGTGCAGCCCGACATGAGCGTCAAGCCGCAGGTGGTGGTCGACAGCGTGGAGGAGTCGTTCTGATGCGCAGCCTGCGCTCCCCCGCCGAGGCATCGCGCTGGCTGCAAGGTCGCGTGCGCGGCCAGCTGCACTGCGACAGCCGCCAGGTCAGGGCCGGCGATGGATTCATCGCATGGCCGGGCGCAGCGACCGATGGACGCAAGTACGTCGCGGCAGCACTGGCGCAAGGTGCGGCGGCCTGCCTGGTCGAGGAACAGGGTGCCGGGGCGTTCGGCTTCACCGGCGAGGCGATCGCGAGCTATCCCGACCTGAAAGCCGCGACGGGACCGATCGCCGCCGCCTACTACGGCCAGCCGACCGACTCGCTGCAGGTGCTCGCGGTCACGGGCACCAACGGCAAGACGTCCACGGCGTGGTGGCTGGCGCAGGCGCTGTCCGCGCTCTCCGACGGCCAATGGCCCAGCGCGGTGATCGGCACGCTGGGAACCGGCCGCCCGCCCCATGTGCAGCACACCGGGCTCACGACACCCGATCCCGTGCTGCTGCAGGGCCAGTTCCGTGCCTTCGTCGACGCCGGCCTGAAGGCCTGCGCGATCGAGGCGTCGTCCATCGGCCTGGCCGAGCGTCGCCTGGACGGCACGCGCATTGCCGTGGCGGTCTTCACCAACTTCACCCAGGACCACCTGGACTACCACGGCAGCATGGACGCGTACTGGGCTGCGAAGGCCGAGCTGTTCCGCTGGCCGGGGCTGCGCGCGGGCGTCGTGAACATCGACGACACGGCGGGCGTCGAACTGCTCGCCGGGCTGGAGGGCAGTGGCCTGGATCTGTGGCCGGTCGCCATCGACCGGTCCGCGCGCCTGCAAGCCACGGACGTGGGCTATGGCAACGAAGGCTTGCGCTTCACCGTGGTCGAAGGCAACGAGCGCCATGCCCTGGAGACTGCGCTCGTCGGCCAGTACAACGTATCGAATCTGCTGGGCGTGATCGCCGCCATGCGAGCGCTGGGCGTGCCGCTGCGCCAGGCCGTGGACGCCTGCGGCGCACTGCTGCCGGTGCCGGGTCGCATGGAGCGCCTGCACGCCCCCGGCAAGCCGCTGGTGGCGGTGGACTACGCGCACACGCCGGATGCGCTGGACAAAGCGCTGCAGGCCCTGCGCCCGCTGGCCGCGCAGCGCGCCGGGAAACTGTGGTGCGTCTTCGGCTGCGGCGGCGACCGTGACGCCACCAAGCGTCCGCTGATGGCGGCCGTCGCGGAGAAGAATGCGGATCGCGTCGTGGTCACCAGCGACAACCCGCGCAGCGAAGCGCCCGAGGCCATCATCAGCCAGATCCTGCTGGGCCTGTCGCACAACGAGTGCGTCGAGGTGCAGGCCGACCGCGCGCTGGCCATCGCGGAAACAGTGGCCGCCGCCGCGCCGGCCGACGTGGTGCTGCTCGCGGGCAAGGGCCACGAGGATTACCAGGAGATCGCCGGCGTGAAGCATGCCTTCGACGACCGGATGCATGCGCGCAAGGCACTGGAGGCAAGGGCATGAGCACGCCGATGTGCACCCTCCAGCAGGTCGCGCAGTGGACCGGTGGCCGCCTCGTCGGCAACGGCGACGTGCCGCTGCTGCGCGTGCATTCCGACACCCGCACGCTGCAGGCCGGCGACCTGTTCGTCGCCATCCGTGGCGAGCGCTTCGACGCCAACGACTTCCTCGCGGACGCGCAGTCCAAGGGCGCGGTCGCCGCCATCGCGCAACCGGGGCGCCTGCCCGTGGGCCTGCCGGGCGTCGAGGTGGACGACAGCAAGGCCGCGCTCGGCAAGCTGGCCGCCGCGTGGCGCCAGCAGTTCCAGCTGCCGCTGATCTCGGTCACGGGCAGCAACGGCAAGACCACGGTCACGCAGATGATCGCGGCCATCCTGCGCGCCTGGCAGCCGCAGAACCACCTGGCCACGCAGGGCAACTTCAACAACGACATCGGCCTGCCGCTCACGCTGCTGCGGCTGCGTGCCGAGCATCGCATCGCGGTCCTCGAGCTGGGCATGAACCACCCGGGCGAGATCGCCTACCTGGCCGACATCGCGCAGCCGACCGTGGCGCTGGTGAACAACGCCCAGCGCGAGCACCAGGAGTTCATGGCCACGGTGGAAGCCGTCGCGCGCGAGAACGGCAGCGTGTTCGGCGCGCTCAGGAGCAATGGCGTCGCGGTGTTCCCTGCGGGCGAAGAGTTCACGGCCTTGTGGACCCGGCTCGCGCTGGGCCGCGCCACCCTCACGTTCGGCGACGCAGGCAGCGGCGCCGACATCGTTCTGGCCGGGTCTGAATGGCTCCAGGGCGCATGGACGTTCCGGGCGGAAACGCCCGCCGGTCCGCTGCAGGCCCAACTCCATATCGCCGGCCGCCACAACGTGCGCAATGCGCTCGCCGCCGCCGCCTGCGCGCTCGCCGCCGGCGTGCCGCTCGCCGCGATCACGCAGGGGCTGGGCGCCTTCGAGCCGGTGAAGGGCCGCTCGCGCGCCGCGTCGCTGCAAGTGGACGGCCGCACGCTCACGCTGGTCGACGACACCTACAACGCCAATCCGGACTCCGTGCGCGCTGCCATCGACGTGCTGGCCGAACTGCCGGGCCCGCGGCTGCTGGTGCTGGGCGACATGGGCGAGGTCGGCGACCAGGGCCCGCAGTTCCACGCCGAGGTCGGGGAGTACGCCCGCGAGCGCGGCATCGAGCACCTGCTGACGCTGGGGGAGCAGGCGCGTGCGATGAAGGGCGAGCATTTCGAAGGCATCGAGGCTCTCAATGCCGCCGTGCTCGCGCGCCTGTCGCAAGCCGCAAGCGTGCTGGTCAAGGGCTCGCGCTTCATGAAGATGGAGCGCGTTGTCGAAGCGATCCAACAACAACAACGAAAGGATGGCGGCAATGCTGCTTAGCCTGGCCGTGTGGCTGCAGACACTGGGACCGGAGTTCGGCTTCCTGCGCGTGTTCCAGTACATCACCTTCCGCGCGGTGATGGCCGCGATGACCGCGCTGCTGATCGGCCTGGTGGCCGGCCCGTGGGTGATCCACCGCCTCACCGAACTGAAGATCGGCCAGCCGGTGCGTGGCTACGGCATGCAAAGCCACCTGTCCAAGAGCGGCACGCCCACCATGGGCGGCGTGCTGGTGCTGATCGCCATCGCGGTCGCCACGCTGATGTGGTTCGACCTCTCGAACCGCTTCGTGTGGATCGTGCTGGTCGTGACGATCGGCTTCGGGATGATCGGCTGGGCCGACGACTGGCGCAAGGTCGTGAACAAGGACCCCGAGGGCATGCCCTCGCGCGAGAAGTACTTCTGGCAATCGGTGATCGGGCTGATCGCCGCGCTGTACCTGGTGTTCAGCATCTCCGAGAGCAACAACGTTCGCGTGGTCGAACTGTTCTTCGAGTGGGTGCGCTCCGGCTTCGACGTCAACCTGCCGCCCAAGGCCGGCCTGCTGGTGCCCTTCTTCAAGGAAGTGACCTATCCGCTCGGCGTCTTCGGCTTCGTGTTCCTCACCTACGTGGTGATCGTGGGCGCCAGCAATGCGGTGAATCTCACCGACGGCCTTGATGGCCTGGCGATCATGCCCGTGGTGATGGTGGGCTCGGCGCTGGGCGTGTTCGCCTATGTGGCCGGCAGCTCGGTGTACTCCAAATACCTGTTCTTCCCGCACATCCCCGGCGCCGGCGAGCTGCTGATCTTCTGCGCGGCGATGGCGGGCGCGGGCCTCGCGTTCCTGTGGTTCAACACGCATCCGGCCCAGGTGTTCATGGGCGACGTCGGCGCGCTGGCGCTCGGCGGCGCGCTGGGCACCATCGCGGTCATCGTGCGCCAGGAGATCGTGCTGGCGATCATGGGCGGCGTGTTCGTCGTCGAGGCGCTGTCGGTGATGGCGCAGGTGTCGTGGTTCAAGTACACGCGCAAGCGCTACGGCGAGGGCCGGCGCATCCTGAAAATGGCGCCGCTGCACCACCATTTCGAGAAGAGCGGCTGGAAGGAGACGCAGGTCGTGGTCCGCTTCTGGATCGTGACGATGCTGCTGTGCCTGCTGGGCCTGTCCACGCTGAAGCTGAGGTGAGATCGGTGCACGACGAGCCCCACGATCCGCAGCAGCTCCCCGAGCAGCCCCAGGCGCCCCTGGCGCCTGAGGCGACGCCCGCTCCGGTGGCCACCGCGGCGCCGGAGTCGACGGGGCTCGCGCCGGGCGCGTCGCGCGAACCGGTGCAGGCGCCGACGCCCGCGCCGGTCAAGCCGGCGATGCCGCCGCTCACGGCCGCCGCCGAAGCGCGCGCGTGGCGCGATTCGCTGATGCTGGGCATGGAAACGACCGAGCCGGCCGCTGCTCCCGTTGCGCCGAGCGTCGCACCGGCCGAGGCCGGAGCGGAGTCCGCACCCGCACCCGCACCCGCAGCTGAACCCGCGCCAGCCCTTGAGCCGTTCCCCCGCACCGTGCTCGTTCTCGGCCTCGGCGACTCGGGCCTCGCGATGGCCCGCTGGTGCGCACGCCAGGGCGCGCAGGTCACCGTGGCCGACACGCGCAACGAGCCGCCCCGCCTGGCGCAACTGCGCGAAGAGTTGCCGCAGGTGCGCTTCGTCGGCGGCGCCTTCACCGAAGACCTGCTCGGGGGCATCGAAGCGGTCTACCGCAGCCCGGGCCTCTCGCCGGCGCAGGTCGATGCTGTCCTGCGTCCTGCGCGCGAGCGCGGCGTCGCGGTCGGCGGCGAACTCGCGCTGTTCGTGCGCGGCCTCGCGCAGCTGCGGGCCGAGCAGGGCTATGCACCCGCCGTGCTGGCCGTCACCGGCACAAACGGCAAGACCACGGTCACCTCGCTGACCGGCCAGCTGGTCGAGCGCTCGGGCCGCACCGCCGCCGTGGCCGGCAACATCGGCCCCACGTTGCTGGACACGCTGGCTGCGCGGATTGCCGCGCAGGCGCTGCCGCAGGCCTGGGTGCTGGAGCTGTCGTCGTTCCAGCTCGAGGGCCTGGAAGGCTTCGAGCCCGCGGCAGCGACGGTTCTGAACATCACCCAGGACCACCTGGACTGGCACGGCGGCATGGACGCCTATGCGGCGGCGAAGGCACGCATCTTCGGCCGCAAGGCAATGATGGTGCTCAATCGCGAGGACCCGCTCGTGATGAAGATGCTGCCCGCGCCCGTGAAGCTGAGCGCCGCCCGGCCGCCCGAAGGCGCGAACGCCCCCTCCGGGGGCAGCGCAGCCCCGGAAGGGGCAAGCGTGGGGGGGCGAAGGACTCGCGGCAAGCTGGAGCAGCGTGACTACGTCACCTTCGGCACCGACATGCCGCAGCGGCCGGGCGACTTCGGCCTCGAGATGGTCAACGGCATGGCCTGGCTGGTGCGCGCACAGGAAGCCGACGAGACGCAGAAGCGCCGCAAGTCCGCCGAAGCCGAGGAACTGCACATCCAGCGGCTGATGCCGGCCGACGCGCTGCGCATCCGCGGCCGCCACAACGCCGCCAACGCGCTGGCCGCGCTGGCACTCGCGTCGGCCACCGGCGCGCAGCTCGCGCCCATGCTGTATGGCCTGCGCGAGTACCGTGGCGAGCCGCACCGCGTCGAGCCGGTCGGCATCGTGAACGACGTCGAGTTCTTCGACGACAGCAAGGGCACCAACGTCGGCGCGACGGTGGCTGCCCTCGTTGGGCTCGGCGCCGATCGCAAGCTGGTGGTCATCCTGGGCGGCGAGGGCAAGGGCCAGGACTTCGCGCCGCTCGCCGAGCCGGTGGCGCGCTTCGCCCGTGCCGTGGTGCTGATCGGCCGCGACGCCCCTCTGATCCGCGCCGCCCTGGAAGGCAGCGGGGTCGCGCTCGTCGAAGCCAGCTCGATGGACGAGGCCGTGCGCACCGCTGCGCAACGTGCGCAGGCGGGCGACGCGGTGCTGATGTCGCCCGCCTGCGCCAGCTTCGACATGTTCCGCAACTACGAGCACCGCGCGGAGATGTTCCGCACCGCGGTGCAGGCGCTGGCCGACGACGCCGGCGTGCCGCTGGGGACGAGCGCATGAACGCCGTGCTGTCCCGCGTCGGCGGCTGGTTCTCGCGCGCACCCGCGCAGTCGCCGCGTGGGTCCGGCTACGCGACGCCGCCCGTGCGCGTGCAGGGCTTCGACCAGCCGCTGCTGTGGGTCTCCGTGGCGCTGCTCGCGTTCGGCCTGGTGATGGTCTATTCGGCCTCGATCGCGATGCCGGACAACCCGCGCTTCGCCAACTACGCCCACACGCACTTCCTGGTGCGCCACGCGTTCTCGCTGGTGCTGGCGTTCGTGGTGGCGCTGCTCACCTTCCAGGTGCCCGTGGCGACCTGGGAGAAAGTGGCGCCCTGGCTGTTCATCGTCTCGCTGGGACTGCTGATCGCCGTGCTGATCCCGCACGTGGGCAAGGGCGTCAACGGCGCCCGCCGCTGGATCAGCCTTGGCTTCATGAGCTTCCAGCCCTCGGAGCTGGCCAAGTTCTCGGTGCTGCTCTACGCCGCCAACTACATGGTGCGCAAGATGGAGGTCAAGGAGCGCTTCTTCCGCGCGGTGCTGCCGATGGCGCTGGCCGTGGCGGTGGTGGGCGTGCTGCTGCTGGCCGAGCCGGACATGGGCGCGTTCATGGTCATCGCCGTGATCGCGATGGGCATCCTGTTCCTGGGCGGCGTCAACGCCCGCATGTTCTTCCTGATCGCGGCGGTGATGACGGTGGCCTTCATGCTGATGATCGCGCTGTCGGACTGGCGCCGCGAGCGCATCTTCGCGTACCTCGATCCGTGGAACGAGAAGTACACGCTCGGCAAGGGCTACCAGCTGTCGCACTCGCTCATCGCCATCGGCCGCGGCGAGATCTTCGGCGTCGGCCTCGGCGGCAGCGTCGAGAAACTCCACTGGCTCCCCGAGGCGCACACCGACTTCCTGCTTGCCGTCATCGGCGAGGAGTTCGGCCTGGTGGGCGTGCTCACCGTGATCGTCCTGTTCCTCTGGATGACGCGCCGGATCATGCACATCGGCCGCCAGGCCGTTGCGCTGGACCGCGTGTTCGCCGGGCTGGTCGCGCAGGGCGTGGGCCTGTGGATGGGATTCCAGGCCTTCATCAACATGGGCGTGAACCTCGGCGCGCTGCCCACCAAGGGACTCACGCTGCCGCTCCTCAGCTACGGCGGCTCCGCGATCCTGCTCAACCTCATCGCGCTCGCGGTGGTGCTGCGCATCGACTACGAGAACCGCGTGCTGATGCGGGGAGGCCGCTCATGAAGCACCTCGTCGTCATGGCCGCAGGCACGGGCGGCCACGTGATCCCGGGCCTGGCCGTCGCGCGCGAGATGCAGGCGCGCGGCTGGAGCGTCAGCTGGCTGGGCACGCCGACGGGGATGGAGAACCGCCTGGTGCCCCCGAGCGGCATCCCGATGGACACGCTGGCCTTCACCGGCCTGCGCGGCAAGGGCCTGCTGCACACGATGACCGGCAGCCTGCGACTGCTGTCGGCGTTCTGGAGCAGCCGGCGCATCCTGCGCAGCCGCCGCGCCGACGCGGTGCTGGGGATGGGCGGCTACGTCTGCTTCCCCGGCGGGCTGATGGCGTCGTGGCTCAACAAGCCGCTGGTGCTGGTGAACGCCGACGCCTCGCTTCTCATGAGCAATCGCGCGCTGATGCCGGTCGCCGACCGCGTGGCCTTCGGCTTCGAGGGCGATGCGGCCAGGCGCACCCGCCAGGCCGTCGTCACCGGCAATCCCGTGCGCGCCGAGATCGAGGCGATCGCGCCGCCGGCCCAGCGCTTCGCGGGCCGCAGCGGTCCGCTGCGCGTGCTGGTGGTCGGCGGCAGCCTCGGGGCGCGCGTGCTGAACCAGACCTTGCCGAAGGCGATCGCTTCGCTCGATGCCGACCGGCGTCCCGTCGTCGTGCACCAGACCGGCATGGCGGAGCAGGAGGCGGCGCAGGCTGCCTACCGCGCGGCCGGCGTCGAAGCTCGCGTGCTGCCCTTCATCGAGGACATGGCGGCCGAACTCGCAGCCTGCGATGTCGTCGTGTGTCGCGCCGGCGCGGTGACCGTCAGCGAACTCTGTGCGGCCGGCGTGCCGGCGATCCTGGTGCCGCTGATCGTGAGCACCACCTCGCACCAGCGCGACAACGCGCAATGGATGGCGAGCCATGGCGCGGCGTTGCACCTGCCGCAGGCCGAGCTCACGCCGCAGCGGCTCGCCGAGATGTTGTCGGGGCTGACGCGCGAGCGCCTCGTCGAGATGGCGACCCACGCCCGAGACCTGGCCCGGCCCCAGGCAGCGGCACGGGTGGCCGACCAGATCGAACAGTTGGTGGGCGCATGAAACACGCAATCAAGCACATCCACTTCGTGGGCATCGGCGGCGCCGGCATGTCCGGCATCGCCGAGGTCCTGCGCAATCTCGGCTACACCATTTCCGGCTCCGACCTGTCCGACAGCGCCACGCTACGCCGACTGCAGGGCCTGGGCATCCAAACTCGCGTGGGCCACGCGGAAGGCAACATCGCCGGCGCCGATGCGGTGGTGACGTCGACCGCCGTGCAGGCCGACAACCCCGAGGTGGTCGCCGCGCGGCAGCGCAAGATTCCCGTCGTGCCGCGCGCCATGATGCTGGCCGAACTGATGCGCCTGAAGCAGGGCATCGCGATCGCGGGCACGCACGGCAAGACCACGACCACCAGCCTGGTGGCCAGCGTGCTGGCCGAAGGCGGACTCGATCCCACCTTCGTCATCGGCGGCCGCCTGAACAGCGCCGGCGCCAACGCCAAGCTCGGGGCGGGCGACTACATCGTGGTCGAGGCCGACGAATCCGATGCGTCGTTCCTGAACCTGATGCCCGTGATGGCCGTCGTCACCAACATCGACGCCGACCACATGGAGACCTACGGGCATGACTTCGGCAAGCTGAAGGGCGCGTTCCTCGATTTCCTGCACCGCATGCCGTTCTATGGCACCGCGGTCCTGTGCGTCGACGATCCCGCCGTGCGCGAGATCCTGGGCGACGTGCAGTGCCCCGTCACCAGCTACGGCGTGAGCGAGGACGCACAGGTGCGCGCCGTCGACATCCGCGCCGTCGGGCCGCAGATGCATTTCACCGCCACGCGCCGCAACGGCGTGGTGCTGCCGGACCTGCCGATCAAGCTGAATCTCGCCGGCCACCACAACGTGCTGAACGCGCTGTCGGCGATCGCGATCGCGGTGGAACTGAACATCCCCGACGCCGCCGTGCAGAAGGCCTTCGCCGAGTTCCACGGCGTCGGCCGCCGGTTCCAGAGCTATGGCGAGATGAAGGTGCGCCCGGCCAACGGCGGCGGCCGGTTCACGGTCATCGAGGACTACGGTCACCACCCGGTGGAAGTCGCCGCGACTCTCGCCGCCGCCCGAGGTGCCTTTCCCGGCCGCCGCCTCGTGCTGGCGTTCCAGCCGCACCGCTACACGCGCACGCGCGACTGCTTCGAGGATTTCGTCAAGGTGCTGGGCCAGGCCGACGTGCTGCTGTTGTCCGAGGTCTACGCCGCCGGAGAGGCGCCCATCGTCGCGGCCGACGGCCGTTCCCTCGCGCGCGCCGTGCGCGTGGCGGGCAAGGTGGAGCCGGTGTTCGTCGACGACATCGCGGCGATGCCCGAGGCGGTGCTGGACACCGTTCGCGACGGCGACGTGGTGATGTGCATGGGCGCAGGTTCGATCGGCGGCGTGCCCGCCAAGGTTCTGGAAGCAGGAGGTGCCGCATGACAGCGGCAGAGGAAGTGAAGCCAGTGGATGTGAAGGCCCTCGGCAAGGTGGCCGTGCTCATGGGCGGCAAGTCGGCCGAGCGCGAGGTGTCGCTGATGTCCGGCGCCGGCGTGCTGAAGGCGCTGCAGAGCAAGGGCGTCAACGCGCATGCGTTCGACCCGGCGCAGCGCGACCTCGTGGAACTGAAGCGCAAGGGCTTCAAGCGCTGCTTCATCGCGCTGCACGGCCGCTTCGGCGAGGACGGCACGGTGCAGGGCGCGCTGGAACTGCTGGGAATCCCGTACACGGGCTCGGGCGTGATGGCCTCCAGCGTCGCGATCGACAAGGTCATGACCAAGCGCATCTGGATCGCCGAAGGCATCCCGACGCCCAGGTACCAGATGCTGCGCCGCGGTGCCTACACGCGCGAGGTGGTGCGCACCGTCCCCGACGACCTGGGACTGCCGCTGATCGTCAAGCCCGCGCGCGAGGGCTCCTCGATCGGCGTGGCCAAGGTCGAGGGCTATTCGCAGATGCAGGACGCGGTGGATGCCGCGGCCGCCCTCGACACCGACGTGCTGTGCGAGCAATTCGTCGCGGGCGACGAAGTCACCTGCCCGATCCTCGGCACGGGCGACGAGGCGCGCGCACTGCCGGTGATCCGCATCGTGGCGCCCGAAGGCAACTACGACTACCAGAACAAGTACTTCACCGACGACACCCAGTACCTGGTGCCCTGCGGCCTGCCCGAGGGCGAGGAGGCCGCGATCCAGGAGCTGGTGGTCAAGGCCTATCGCGTGCTGGGCTGCCGCGGCTGGGGCCGCATCGACGTGATGATCGATGCCAAGACCCGCAAGCCCTCGCTGCTGGAGATCAACACCTCGCCGGGCATGACCGGGCACTCGCTGGTGCCGATGTCGGCACGCGCCGCCGGGATCAGCTACGAGGACCTGTGCCTGCAGCTGCTCGCGTCGGCCGCGCTGGACAACCAGCGCGTCGAGCGCCGCCGCAGCGGCCAGGGCACCACCACGGAAGGCGCCAGCGCATGAAGAAGGCGCCGCAGCAGCTGCCGTTCGACGTCCGCCTGATGAACATCACCGCCGCGGTGCTGTTCACGGGCTGCGTCGCGCTGCTGCTGGCGGCGCTGTGCTGGTGGGCGGTGCGCCACCCGGTCTTCGCGCTGGGCGGCATCCGCGTGCAGGGCGAGGTCACGCACAACAGCGCGGCCACGCTGCGCGCCAACGTGGCGCCGCAGCTGTCGGGCAACTTCTTCACGGTGGACCTGGTTGCCACCCAGCACGCCTTCGAGGCGGTGCCCTGGGTGCGGCAGGCGGTCGTGCGGCGCGAGTTCCCGAACCGGCTACGCGTGGCGCTGCAGGAACACAAGGCCGTCGCGTTCTGGGGCGAGGACGACGGCTCGCGCCTGGTCAACAGCTATGGCGAGGTGTTCGACGCCAACCCCGGCGAGGTGGAGCACGAGGGGCTGCCGCACCTGGACGGTCCCGACGGCCAGTCGGCGCAGGTGTTGGCGATGTACCGCGCACTGGCCCCGCTGTTCGCGCCGCTGGACCTCGCGATCGAGGAGCTGCAGCTCACCAGGCGCGGCAGCTGGCAGCTGGCCCTGGATTCGGAAGCGGTGCTGGAGCTGGGCGGCGGCGACGCGGGCGAGGTGATGCCGCGCGTGCAGCGTTTCGTGCAGACGCTGACGCAGGTGGCTTCGCGCTACGGCCGCCGGCCCGACGCGCTGCTGGCGGCCGACCTGCGGTACGGCGATGGATATGCGGTTCGGTTGAGGGGCGTGGGCACGGTGGAAACCGCCCCCACGGCCAGGAGGTAGAGGGACATGGCGAAGGAATACAAGGACCTAGTCGTCGGGCTGGACATCGGCACGGCCAAGGTGATGGCGGTGGTCGGCGAGGTGATGCCGGGCGGCGAGCTGAAGCTCGCGGGCCTCGGCATCGCGCCGTCCAACGGCCTCAAGCGCGGCGTGGTGGTGAACATCGACGCCACTGTGCAGAGCATCCAGCAGGCGCTGAAGGAGGCCGAGCTGATGGCCGACTGCAAGATCACGCGCGTCTACACCGGCATCACCGGCAGCCACATCCGCGGCATCAACTCCAGCGGCATGGTGGCGGTGAAGGACAAGGAAGTGACGCCGGCCGACGTGGCCCGCGTCGTCGAGACCGCGCGCGCCATCAACATCTCCACCGACCAGCGCCTGCTGCTGGTGGAGCCGCAGGAATTCGTGATCGACGGCCAGGACGTCAAGGAGCCGATCGGCATGAGCGGCATCCGGCTGGAAGCCAAGGTGCACATCGTCACCGGTGCCCAGAGCGCGGCCGAGAACATCATCAAGTGCGTGCGCCGCTGCGGCCTGGAGGTCGAGCAGCTGATGCTCAACCCGCTGGCCACCAGCCAGGCCGTGCTGACCGACGACGAGAAGGAACTGGGCGTGGCGCTGGTCGACATCGGCGCCGGCACCACCGACGTGGCCATCTTCACCGGCGGCGCCATCCGGCACACCGCCGTGATCCCGATCGCCGGCGACCTGATCACCAGCGACATCGCGATGGCGCTGCGCACGCCGACCAAGGACGCCGAGGACATCAAGGTCGAGAGCGGCTACGCCAAGCAGCTGCTGGCCGACCCGGAGCAGCAGGTCGAGGTGCCCGGGCTGGGCGACCGCGGTCCGCGCATGCTGTCCAAGCAGGCGCTGGCCGGCGTCATCGAGCCGCGTGTCGAGGAGATCTATTCGCTGGTGCAGCAGGTCGTGCGCGAATCGGGCTACGAGGAGGTGCTGTCCTCGGGCATCGTGATCACCGGCGGCAGCTCCGTGATGCCCGGCATGGTCGAACTGGGCGAGGACATCTTCCTCAAGCCGGTGCGCCGTGGCGTGCCGACCTACCGCGGCGCCCTGGCCGACATGGTGGCGCAACCGCGCGCGGCCACGGTCATGGGCCTGCTCGAAGAGGCGAGGCTCGCGCGCATGCGCGGCTTCAAGGTGGCGCAGCAGAACGGGTCGATGAAGACCGCGTTCTCGCGCCTGCGCGACTTCATCGTGGGGAATTTCTGATGCGGGTGCACAAGCGCTGGCTGGCGCGCGGCAGTCCGCCGTTGCGACGACGTTCGCGATGGCGGTGCACCGATCCGCCGTCGTGACCGTTCAACACCGCATCCAACAACAAACGTAGTGGCAACTGCAATCGAATCCAGGAGTTCAAGATGTCCATCGAAATGATCGAAGTCGAAGAGTTCCACCAGGGCACGCAGATCAAGGTGATCGGTGTCGGTGGTGGTGGCGGCAATGCCGTGGAGCACATGATCGGGCGCGAGGTGCAGGGCGTGGAGTTCATCTGCGCCAACACCGACGCGCAGGCGCTCTCGCGCAGCGCAGCGCACAAGGTGATCCAGCTGGGCAACAGCGGGCTGGGCGCCGGCAGCAAGCCCGACAAGGGCCGTGATGCGGCCGAGGCGGCCGTCAACAGCATCCGCGAGGCGATCCAGGGCGCGCACATGCTGTTCATCACCGCCGGCATGGGCGGCGGCACGGGCACGGGCGCCGCGCCGGTGATCGCGCGCGTGGCCAAGGAGATGGGCATCCTCACCGTCGGCGTGGTGACCAAGCCGTTCGACTGGGAAGGTGGCCGCCGCATGACCAACGCCGACCAGGGCCTGGCGGAGCTGGAGGCCAACGTCGACTCGCTGATCGTGGTGCTGAACGAGAAGCTGCTCGAGGTGCTGGGCGACGACATCACCCAGGACGAGGCCTTCGCGCACGCCAACGACGTGCTGAAGAACGCCGTCGGCGGCATCGCGGAAATCATCAACGTGCCCGGCCACGTCAACGTGGACTTCGAGGACGTGCGCACGGTGATGGGCGAGCCGGGCAAGGCGATGATGGGCACGGCCGTGGCCTCGGGCCCCGACCGCGCGCGCATCGCCGCCGAGCAGGCCGTGGCCTGCCCGCTGCTGGAAGGCATCGACCTGTCGGGCGCCAAGGGCGTGCTGGTGCTGATCACCGCGGCCAAGGGCAGCCTCAAGCTGTCCGAGTCCAAGCTGGCGATGAACACCATCCGTGCCTACGCGTCGCCGGATGCGCACGTCATCTACGGCACGGCCTACGACGACGACCTCGGCGACCACGTGCGCGTCACGGTGGTGGCCACGGGCCTGTCGCGCCATGGCCAGCAGCGCCGTACGGCGCCCCCGCTGCAGGTGCTGCGCACCGGCACGGACAACGTGCCGTTCAACGTGCCCACCGTGAGCCAGGCCGTCGGCGGCCCGGGCGCCATCGTCACGCAGGAGATGCAGCGCTCGCAGCCCGACTACGGCGGCATGGCGGTGCCCAGCGTGTGGCGCACCAACCGCACGCAGGCCGCGGCCAAGGTGGACGCGCTGTCCTCCGGCGGCATGGACGACTTCGAGATCCCCGCCTTCCTGCGCAAGCAGGCCGACTGAGGCGCTGGGGCAGGTCGAGCGTTGACCGTGGTGGACGCGGACGTCCGCCCTTCGGGGCCGCCACTCCAGGTGGCGGCCCCACTTTCCCTGCCCGCGGTCCCATGGGCCGGTTCCTGCCTATGACAGGCATAGGAAGAGCCATGTCCCTCGCCGCGTGGCGCCATCGCCGGGCTCCTAAAATCGAGGGCATGCTCCGACAACGCACCCTCAAGTCGCTCACCCGCGCCGTCGGCGTGGGTCTGCACAGCGGCCACCGCGTGGAGCTCACGCTGCGGCCCGCCCAGCCGGACACCGGCCTCGTGTTCCGTCGCGTCGACCTGCCGGAGCCGGTGGACATCGTCGTCTCGGCCGAGTCGGCCACCGACCTGCGCCTAGCCTCGACGATCTCCAACGGCTCGGCCAAGGTGCGCACCGTCGAGCACCTGCTGTCGGCGTGCGCCGGCCTCGGCATCGACAACCTGTACATCGACATCACCGCCGAGGAAGTTCCCATCCTCGACGGTTCGTCGTCCTCGTTCGTGTTCCTGCTGCAGAGCGCGGGCATCGAACTGCAGGACGCGCCGCGCCGCTTCATCCGCGTGACGCGGCCGGTGGAGGTGCGCGAAGGGGAGGGCGACAACCTCAAGTGGGCTCGCCTGTCCCCCTACAACGGCTTCAAGGCCAGCTTCGAGATCGATTTCGCGCACCGCGTGGTCGACTCGACGGGCCAGCGCTACGAGTTCGACCTCGGCAGCGGCAACTACAGCCGCGATATCGCGCGCGCGCGCACCTTCGGCTTCACCAAGGACCTGGAGATGATGCGGGCCAATGGTCTCGGCCTGGGCGGCGGCCTCGACAACGCCGTCGTGATGGACGATTACCGCGTGCTCAATTCGGACGGCCTTCGCTACGACGACGAACTGGTCAAGCACAAGATCCTCGACGCGATGGGCGACCTGTACCTGCTGGGCAAGCCGCTGCTCGCCGCGTACGAGGCGTTCCGCTCGGGCCACGCGATGAACAACAAGTTGCTGCGTGCCCTGCTGGCCCAGGAGGACGCCTGGGAGTTGGCGACCTTCGAGGACGATCGCCAGGCACCCGCCGGCTTCCTGCAGCCGGCACGCGCCTGGTAGCGGCTCAGTAGGTCCGACCGGCGCGGTACATGCCGCTGGTGCGGCGCGCGGTCGTCGTGGCCTGCGCCAGCCGTGCGATCGAAGCACCCGCGTGCGCGTGCGTGATCGCCAGGCCCAGGGCATCGGCGGCATCCGGGCCCGGCACGCCGGGCAGCTTCAGCAGCCTCTGCACCATCGCCTGGACCTGTGCCTTGGCTGCCTGCCCGTGGCCCGCGATGGCGCGCTTCATCTGCACCGCCGTGTATTCCGCCACGGGCAGGTCGCAGGCCACCAGCGCGGTGACGCAGGCACCGCGTGCCTGGCCCAGCAGCAAGGTCGATTGCGGATTGGTGTTGACGAACACGATCTCCACCGAGGCTGCATCCGGGCGATACCGCTCGCGGACTTCGGCGATGCCGTCGAACAGCACCTTGAGCCGCGCGGGCAGGTCGCCGCGGGCAAGGTGGGTGGTGGTGATGGTGCCGCTGGCGACGTAGGCCAGCGCCGGGCCATCGACGTCGACCACGCCGAAGCCGGTGGTCTGCAGGCCGGGGTCGATGCCGAGAATACGCATGGCTGGGCTGGAGTCTACCTGCGCGCGTGCAATGGCGACGCGATGGTGCAAGACTGCGATGCATGGCCACCACCCCCGATTCCGGCCTGGTGTACCGGCACCGGCTGCCCGTGCGCGTGATGCACTGGATCAACGTCGTCTGCGTCGTGGTGCTGTTGGGGAGCGGACTGCAGATCTTCAACGCGCATCCCGCGTTGTCGTGGGGCGACGATTCGCGGCCGGGTGCTCAGGTGCTGGAGATCGGGCAGCGTCGCGAGGGCAACCGCGCCGTGGGCGTCACGCGCATCGGTGGCCACGAGTTCGTCACCGATGGCGTGCTGGGCGTCTCGCGCGGGCCCGACGGGGCGACGATGGCGCGCGCGTTTCCATCGTGGGCCACGATCCCTGGCCCGCAATGGCTGGCGATGGGGCGCCTCTGGCACTTCTTCTTCGCCTGGCTTTTCGTCCTCAATGGACTGTGCTACCTGGCGTGGACCATCTTCAGCGGCCACCTGCGGGGCGACCTCGTGCCCACGCGTCGCGAATGGCGCGGCATCGGGCGCTCGATCGTCGACCACCTGCGCCTGCGGCATCCGCACGGCGACGAGGCGCGCCGCTACAACGTGCTGCAGAACATCGCGTACCTCGGTCTCGTGTTCATCGTGCTGCCGCTGATCGTGGTGTGCGGCTGGGCGATGTCGCCGCTGCTCGATGGCGTGGGCACCGGCTGGGTCGACTGGCTCGGGGGCCGGCAGTCGGCGCGCACGCTGCATTTCCTCGGCGCGCTGCTGCTGGTGGCCTTCGTGCTGGTGCACCTGTTCGAAGTGGTGGTCACTGGGCTGGGCAACAACATCCGCTCGATGCTGACCGGCTACTGGAGGGTCCCTGAATGACGTCCGCCAAGCCTTTCTTCGAGCAGCGGCGCGAACGCCGCAAGCTGCTGCGGGCCGCGCTGGTGGCCGCCGCGGGCGGGTCGCTCGCCGGCTGCGATGGCTTGAGCCACAACGAGACCGTGGTGGACGTGCTGCGCACGGCGGAGGCCCTGAACCGCCGCGTGCACCGGACGATCGGCCGCCGCGCAATGGCCCAGGAATTCGCGCCCGCCGACATCGCGCCGGTGTTCCGCGCGAACGGCACCACGGTGCCTGCGGGCCAAACCTATGCGGCCCTGCTGCGCAATGGCTTCGCGGACTGGCGCCTTCGCGTCGACGGGCTGGTCGCCCAGCCGCAGGAATTCACTCTGGCGCAGCTGCGGGAGATGCCGGCGCGCACCCAGGTCACGCGCCACGATTGCGTGGAGGGCTGGAGCTGCATCGGCCAGTGGAAGGGCCCGCGCCTGTCGCACGTGCTGCAGCTGGCGCGGCCCACGCCCGACGCGAGATTCGTGGTGTTCCACTGCCTGGACCGCATGGACGAGGGCGACGACCGCAGCCTGTACTACGAGAGCATCGATCTCGACGATGCGTACCACGAGCAGACGCTGCTCGCCCTGGAACTCAACGGACGACCGCTGCCGGTGGAGAACGGCGCGCCGCTGCGCGTGCGCGTCGAGCGGCAGCTGGGCTACAAGCAGCCCAAGTACGTGCACCGCATCGAGCTGGTCGCGGGCCTCGGCCACCTGGACCAGGGGCGCGGCGGCTACTGGGAGGACCAGGGCTACGCCTGGTACGGCGGCATCTGACGTCGGTGGACGGCGCTAGCGGCCGCCGTAGGCGGCCTCGATCTCCTGGCTGATGGTCTCGGGCCGCACGGCTTCGGCCAGCGCGGCGATCTCGGGATCGTCCTCCTCCAGCGCGCCCATCTTGCGGGCGATGGCCTGCAGCAGCACCAGCATCTTGGTGTTCTCCTGCTCGGACAGCAGGTTGATCTGCAGGTCCAGCTGCGTGCGCCGCTCGGTGAGCCGCATCTCGTAGTTCTGCGCGATCAGGATGAACGCGGACAGGAAGATCGCCTCCAGCGACACGCACAACGTGAGGAAGGTGAACGGGTAGGGATCGAACCGCTTCGGACCCAGCGTGTTCCAGCCGATCCAGGCGGCGAACAGCGCGGCATGGATCCACACGAACGACATCTGGCCGCAGAAGCGCGCCACGCTCTCGGCGACCCGGTCGGCGAAGGTGCGCTGGCGCTTGGACCAGCGCTCCATGCCGCGAATGCGCTCCACGTTGCGTCGGATGATCTTGCCCGCCTCGACGCGGGTGGGGGACTGGCTCATGCGGGACCTCCTGCAGGCGATCTCGCGAGCTTAGCGAGCAATGGCCGAGCCAGGGGCGGTCGCCGGCGCCGCGCGCGTGGTCCTACCCGATGCGCCGGCCCAATCCCACCGCTTCGGTGGCGCGATGCGGCGCATCCTCAACCCGCCGTCATCTCACCGGAGAGCGCCATGAAGACCAGGCATTGGATCGCGTGGGCCATCTCGCTGGCCCTGCTGTTCGCGCTGCCCAACCTCGTGTGGGCACAGGCCGAACCTACCCTCGACCAGATCTACCAGGCCGCCAATGCGGGCCAGCTGCCGAAGGCGCAGGGGATGATCGACCAGGTGCTGCGCACGCATCCCGACAGCGCCAAGGCGCACTACGTCAAGGCCGAACTCTCCGCACGCCAGCACGATGCGGCCGCCGCACGGCAGGAATTGGCCACGGCCGAGCGCCTGGCTCCAGGATTGCCGTTCGCCAAGCCAGGCGCGGCGCAGGCGCTGCGCACGCAGGTCGAACACCTGGGCAGCGCGCCGAGCCAGGACGTCACGCGGCAGATGGGCGCCTCGGCACGGCCCGACGCGCCGCAGCCCGCGGCTGCAAGGGGATTGCCCTGGGGCACACTGGCGCTCGGAGCCGCGATCCTCGTTGGCCTGGTGGCGCTGATGCGCCGGCGCAATCGCCCGCTCGCGTCGGGTTATGGAAGTGGGCCCATGGGCAGCGGTCCTGCGCAGGGGCCGATGACGAATGCCGGCTACGGACCGGGCATGCAGCCGCCAGGGTATGGACCCGGGTACGGCCCGTACGGCGGTTATCCGCAGCAGGGCATGGGTTCGGGCATCGGGCGCGGCCTGGCGACGGGGCTCGCCGTCGGCGCGGGTGCGGTGGCGGCCAGCGAGATCGGTCGCCGCATGTTCCACCCGGACGGCTCGCAGGTGATGCCGGATGCGTCAAGCACCGGGAGTGCGTGGACCGGCGATGCCGGGGCCATGGACAACGCCGACATGGGCGGCCAGGACTTCGGGGTCAACGACGCCGGGTCCTGGGACAGCGGTGGCGGGATGGACTCCGGCGACGTCGGTGGAGGCGACTGGAACTGAAGCGTCAGCGGTGCGGCACCGAGCGCGGCAGCAGCCGCAGGCCGTTGGGCCGCGACGGCGCGCCGCCGCGGAAGCCATGGTGCCAGCCCGGGCCGCTGCGGTAGACGAGGCTGCCGCTGAAGAACACCGGCGGGCCGTACCAACCCGGCGCATACGCGTAGGGATACGGATAGGGCGTCGCGTAGTACGGGTAGGGCGCAGGTGCAACCGCGACCGGCGCCGACGAGTCGTAGACCACGCCCGGCGGCGGGCCGGCTACCGGGGCGGCCGGATAGACCGCGCAGCCCGTGGTGAGCACGGTGGCTGCGAGCAGGGAGAGCCAGTGAAAGGGACGCATGGTGGGGATCCTCGGCGTCCATGGTGCCCCGAACTGGCGCTGCGCGGGTGTCCCGGCCGCAAAGCGCGCAGCCGGGTGTAAGCGCCGCGCCACAACACTGCGCCGACTGTGAAATCCTTGCCGTGCCGGCGCATGGTGCCGGCAAGCCCATGTCAGCCTGGCGCCAGCCCGCGTGCGCGCACGCCGTGGTCAAATCGCCGCCCGTTCCCGACTGCCGCGCCCTGAACTCCACCGCCGACCTCCGTCATCCCGGCCTGCCCGTGCCGCAGCGCTACGAGGCGATGGCGGTCATCATCCTGGGCATCGCCGTCTCGGTCCTCGACGGCACCGTGGTCAATCTCGCGCTGCCGGCCGTCGTGCGCGACCTGCAGTCGACCGCGGCATACGCCGTGTGGGTGGTCAACGCCTACCAGCTCGCCACCCTCGCCCTGCTGCTGCCGCTGGCCAACCTGGGCGACCGCGTGGGCTACCGGCGCGTGTACCTTGCCGGCGTCGTCGTGTTCACGCTCGCCTCGCTGCTGTGCAGCCTCGCCACATCCCTGCCCGCACTGGCGATTGCGCGCGCGGTGCAGGGTGCCGGCGCGGCCGGGATCATGTCGGTGAACGCCGCCCTCGTGCGGCTGACGTATCCCAGTGAGCAGCTGGGGCGCGGCATCGCGATCAATTCGATGGTCGTCGCCACTGCGTCGGTCGCCGGCCCGGCGGTCGCGGCCGCGGTGCTGTCGGTGGCGGGCTGGCCGTGGCTCTTCGCGATCAACGTCCCGCTCGGGCTGCTGCTGCTCGGCGTCGGCTGGCGCGCCTTGCCGCGCAACGTGGCCTCGCGCGCGCCCGCAGGTCGCCTGTCCCCGCTCGACGTGGTGCTCAATGGCGCGATGTTCGCGCTGCTGTTCCTGGGCGCCGACACGCTCGGCGTGCGCGCGGGCCATGCGGACGGCGGATCGCTGCTCACCGGCGCCGGCCTGATCGGCGGTGCGATCGTGATCGGAGCGGTGCACGTGCGCCGCCAGTTGCTGCAGGCGCAACCGCTGCTGCCGCTGGACCTGCTGCGGATCCGCATCTTCCGGCTGTCGATGGCGACCTCGGTCTGCGCGTTCTGCGCCCAGACGCTGGCGTACATCGCGCTGCCGTTCCTGCTGCTGGATGCATGGCGGCTCAGCGCGGGGCAGGGCGGCCTGCTGATGGGATGCTGGCCGGCCGCGGTGATCGTGGCGGCTCCGGTGGCCGGACGCCTGATCGGGCGCTACCCGGGCGGGCTGCTCGGTGCCATCGGCCTCGGCGTCCTCGCGGCCGGCCTGGCGCTGCTGGCCGAAGCGGCCATGCATCCCGAGGCGCCGGTGCTGTGGTGGCGGCTCGTGGTGTGCGGCCTGGGCTTCGGCCTGTTCCAGTCGCCGAACAACCACACCATCATCACCAGCGCACCGGGCAACCGCGCCGGTGCCGCCAGCGGGATGCTGGGGACCGCGCGCCTCACGGGCCAGTCGCTGGGCGCGGTGTGCATCGCGACCGTGTTCGCCTTCGCGGGCGCCGGACACGGCCGCGGCGCGCTGGCCGCGCTGTCGCTGGGCGCGGGCTTCGCTGCCGCGGCCGCGATCTTCAGCGGCCTGCGCGTGCGCGGATAGCCCGGCCTCAGTAGATCTGTCCCGAGCCCATCGTCACCGGCGCTGGTGCCGGTGCTGCAGCCGTTGCGGCCGGGCCTGCCGCGGCCGGTGCGGTGGCGACGGGGGCCGGGGCGGTCGCCACGGGTGCGGCGGCGGGTGTCGCAGCCACCGGTTCGCCGCCGCCTCCCCCTCCGCACGCCGCCAGCCACAAGGTGGCGATCAAGGCCGGCACCTGCATTCCCCTGCTGCCTTCGTGTTGCATGCCAATGCTCCATCGGGCGGGTGGCCAGCGCAGCACCGTCGCAGCCCGGCGCGCCCCCGTCATCGCGCACCGGACCGGCGTGCGCGCGCCGCACGCACGGGAGATCCGGCGTGGGCTGCGCAAGCCTGCGTGTGGGATGAACGAGCGGTCCGGCGTGCGTATTCCGCGCCGGGCTACGTCACTGCAACCGGGTGCCACCCGGGCCGGAGCGGCCGGGGAGCCCGGCCGGCAGCGAGGCATCGCCGAGGCGGCTCTCGAGGGCTTCGACGACCGTGCCCACGCCCAGCGCTGCGGCGACGTCGTCGCGGCTGAGCGCCAAGCCCCGGCGGAAGTGCCTGAGCGCGACCTCGTGGTCGTCTTCCACCAGCGCGGCGAACCCGCGCGCGAAATGGCCGAGCGGCTGGCTGGCGCACAGCGCGAAGAGCGGCTGCCAGGTGGCGAGGGCCGCGGCCGTGCGCCGGGCGCCGAACTGCAGCAGGCCCAGCTGGTAGCGCGCCAGGTGCAATTCGGGCGCCAGGCGCAGGGCCACCGCATAGGCGTCCTCGGCGAGCACGAGATCGCCGCGGCACGCATGCTCGGCCCCCATCAGCAGGTGTGGCACGCCCGATGCCGGCGCGAGCGCGCTGGCCTGCGCGAAGTGGGACAGCGCCAGCGCCGTGCGCTGCTCGACGCTGGCGGCGAGACCGCGGTCGAGGCAGTCGTCGTAAGCCACGGGGATGGACATGGAACCTCCTGCCGGCTGTGATGCACGCCGCAGGGTAGGCCGCGAACGGCAGCGAATCCAGTGCAGGAATCGCCAGCCTGCGGGGTGGGCGAGGCCGCCCTCCTCCAGGTGGAGGAGCGGCGCCGCGGACCGCAGGCCTAGCGGGCGGGCAGGGACGCGCGGCGCGCGGCGATGGCGCGGCGCACCTGCTCTGTGGCGGTGCCGCCGACGACCCTGCGTGCCTCCACCGAGCCGCGTAGCGACAGCACGTCGTAGACGTCCTGGCCGATCGCGGCGTGGAACTGCTGCAGGGCGGGCAGCGGCAGCTCGGACAGGTCGCAGCCCTGCTGCTGCGCCGACTTGACGGCGTGCGCCACGATCTCGTGCGCGTCGCGGAACGGCAGGCCCTTCTTCACCAGGTAGTCGGCCAGGTCGGTGGCGGTGGCGAAGCCCTTGCGCGCCGCCGCTTCCATCGCGTCGCGGTTGACGGTGATGCCGGCCATCATCTCCGCGAAGATGCGCAGCGTGTCCTTGAGCGTGTCGACGGTGTCGAACAGCGGCTCCTTGTCTTCCTGGTTGTCCTTGTTGTACGCGAGGGGCTGGCCCTTCATCAGCGTCACCAGGCCCACCAGGTGGCCGACCACGCGGCCGGTCTTGCCGCGCGCGAGTTCCGGCACGTCCGGGTTCTTCTTCTGCGGCATGATCGACGAGCCGGTGGTGAAGCGGTCGGCGATGCGGATGAAGCCGAAGGTCTGGCTGCTCCAGAGCACCAGTTCCTCCGAGAGGCGGCTGATGTGCACCATGGCCAGCGTTGCGGCGGCGCTGAACTCGATCGCGAAGTCGCGGTCGCTCACGGCGTCCAGCGAGTTCTCGCACAGGCCTTCCATCTCCAGCGCCTTCGCCACCGCCTGCCGGTCCAGCGGATAGCTGGTGCCGGCCAGCGCGGCGGCGCCCAGCGGCAGCCGGTTCACGCGCCGGCGCACGTCGGCCATGCGTTCGGCGTCGCGCGCGAACATCTCCACGTAGGCCAGCATGTGGTGGCCGAAGCTCACGGGCTGTGCCACCTGCAGGTGGGTGAAGCCGGGGAGGATGGCGTCGAGGTTGCGCTCGGCCAGGTCCAGCAGCGCGCGCTGCAGGTCCGAGAGGAGGGCTGCGATCAGGTCGATCTCGCCGCGCAGCCACAGGCGCACGTCGGTGGCGACCTGGTCGTTGCGGCTGCGGCCGGTGTGCAGGCGCTTGCCGGCGTCGCCCACCAGCTGCGTGAGGCGCGCCTCGATGTTCAGGTGCACGTCCTCCAGATCGAGCTTCCAGTCGAAGCCGCCGGACTCGATTTCCTGCGCGATCTGGGCCATCCCGCGCTGGATGGCCGCCAGGTCCTGGGCCGGGATGATTCCCTGGGCGGCCAGCATGCCGGCATGGGCCAGCGAACCCTGGATGTCGGCGCGCCAGAGGCGCTTGTCGAAATCGACGCTGGCCGTGTAACGCTTGACCAGGTCGCTCATCGGCTCCGTGAAAAGAGCCGACCATGCCTGGGACTTGTGTTCGAGTTGCGACATAGGGGACCCGGCGAAGGCCCGGGAAGGTTATCCCGGCGTGGCGCGGGAGGGGAACTCACCAATAATCGGGTTGCGCGGATCAACCCATGGACGACTCCCACATTTTATCGGCCTTCACGGAGCTTACTCCGGATGCCCGGGCGTCCCGGGCGCGGCCGCGCGCCATGCCGCGTCCCGTGTTCGATGCCTGCCATGTGGGCGTGGTGCTGCGGGCCGTGCTGTGGGTGGAGGCCGTGGTGGTCGTCGGCGCGATGTTCGCGGCGAACGGCTGGCATGAATGGCTGCTGCAGGCCGCCCTGGCCAGCGCCGTGGCCCTGCCGGCCACCGTCCTGTGGCTGCTGGCGGCGTGCGCCTGCAAGGGCTACCTGTCGCTGCTGCGTCCCGGCCTGCAGCATGTGGCCGGCATCCTGCTCGGCGCGCTGGCCGGCCTGGCCGGCGGAGGCCTGCGGGCCCTGGTGGTTCCGGGCGCGACGGTGCCGTGGTTCGCGTCCGCCTGCGCCGGCGCTCTGCTCGCCGCCGCGCTGGTGGCGGCGCTGGTGCTGCGCGCCAAGGGCCGCATGCCGGCGGAGACCGCGGCGCGGCTCTCGGAGCTGCAGGCGCGCATCCGGCCGCATTTCCTCTTCAACACGTTGAACAGCGCCATCGCGCTGGTGCGCGAAGACCCGGCGCGGGCCGAACTGGTGCTCGAGGACCTGAGCGACCTGTTCCGCCACGCGCTGGCCGACCAGGGCGAGGCCGTCACGCTGGAGAAGGAGGTCGCCATCGCGCGCGCCTACCTCGAGATCGAGCAGGTGCGCTTCGGCGACCGGCTGCAGGTGGAATGGTCGATCGATCCGCAGGCGGACAAGGCCAAGGTGCCGCCGCTGCTGCTGCAGCCGCTGGTCGAGAACGCCGTCAAGCACGGCGTGGAGCCCAGCGCCACAGGCGCCCAGGTCAAGGTGACCACGCAGCGGCGCAACGGCATCGTGGTGATCAAGGTGACGAACACCGTCCCGGCCGGCCAGGGCTCGCCCGGCCATGGCATTGCCCAGGGCAACGTGCGCGAGCGGCTGCGGCTGCTGCACGACGTTCAGGCGCAGTTCCGCACGGCCCTGAAGGACGGGATCTACCAGGTGAGGATGGAGGTGCCGGCCTGAGGCCGGCGGTGCAACGGCAACGGAGGCGCCCTGCGCGCAGGAGGTCTGGACATGATGGAGAGCCTGCAGGTCCTGGTGGTCGACGACGAACCGCTCGCGCGCGCGCGCATGCGCACGCTGCTGGGCGACTGCCAGTCGCCGCGCGTCGTGGTCACCGGGGAGGCTTCCAACGCCATCGAGGCGATGGAGCAGTTGCGCCGCGGCGTGGCGGACGCAGTGATGCTGGACGTTCACATGCCCGGTGCCGATGGGCTGGCCCTGGCCCAGGCCCTGCGCGGCATGGCGCGCGAGCCCGCGGTGGTGTTCGTCACCGCCCATGCGGAGCACGCGGTGGCGGCGTTCGACCTGGAGGCGGTTGACTATCTCACCAAGCCCGTGCGGCTGGACCGGCTGCAGGTCGCGCTGCAGAAGGTCGAGCGGGTGCTCACGACACGCCGGGAACGGGGCAGCCGCAGCCCGAGATGCTGGTGATCCAGGACCGTGGCAGAACGGAACGCGTCCCGCTGTCGGAGGTTCTCTATTTCAAGGCCGAATTGAAGTACATCACGGTCCGTACCGCATCCAGAAGCTATATCCTTGACGCATCGCTCAGCGACCTCGAGGAGCGCCACGCCGCGCACTTCCTGCGCGTCCACCGCAATGCGCTGGTCGCCCGGCGCGCGGTGCGTGCCCTCGAGAAGCACGACGACCCCGAAGAGGGCGAAGGCTGGGCGGTGCGGCTCAACGGCATCGACGAGCTGCTGATGGTGTCGCGGCGCCAGCTGACCGCGGTACGGGAGGCGCTCACGCGGTAGCCGCGGCGCTTTGGGGGCTCGGACGGACGAATTGAAGGCCCCATGAACGAAGAGCAGCAGGTCCAGCGGGTTCTCCGGGAAGTACCACCGCCGGACACGATCGATCCGCAGGCGCCACCGCAGGTGGTGCTGCACGCCGATTCCGACCCGCGCAGCGTCGGCCTGATCGTGCTGTCCACGCTGGCCATCCTGGCCATCCTGAAGTGGGCCAGCGCGTTCTTCATCCCGCTGATGCTCGGCTTCGTCTTCTACTACGCGCTGTCGCCGATCGTCGAGGCGCTGGCCCGGGTGCGCATCCCGCGGGCGGTCACCGCCGGTGTCCTGATTCTCGCGATCCTGGCCGGCAGCGGCGCCACCATCTATTCGATGGCCGACGACGCCAACGACCTGATCAACTCGCTGCCATCGGCGGCGCAGCGGTTACGCACCGCCGTGCAGGAGCGCTTCGGCAAGCGCTCGGCGCTGGACACGGTGCAGAAGGCCGCCACGGAACTGGAGAAGACGGCGCAGGCGGCGAAGAAGACGGCGCCCCCCAGCGGGGTGCAGCGGGTGATCGTCGAGCGCCCCCCGTTCGACCTGCGCGACCACCTGTGGACGGGCACCGTGGGACTGGTGAGCCTGATCGGGCAGATCACGGTCGTGACGTTCCTCAGCTTCTTCCTGCTCGTCTCCGGCGACACGTTCCGCCGCAAGCTGGTCAAGATCACCGGTCCTGGGCTGTCCGAGAAGAAACTCACGGTGCAGGCGCTCGACGAGATCAACGTGCAGATCCAGCGCTACATGCTGGTCAACCTGCTGGTCAGCCTGGGCGAGGGATTGCTCATCACCGGCGTATTCACCTGGCTCGGGATCAAGCACGCCGCGGTCTGGGGCGTCGTGGCGGGCGTCCTGAACCTGGTGCCCTACGTCGGCTCGGCGCTGTTCACGGTGGCCGCCGTGCTGGTGGTGTTCGTGCAGTCCGGCGAGGTGGAGGATGCGCTGCTGGTAGGTGGCATCTGCATCGCCATCAACACGATCAAGGGCAACCTGCTGGTGCCATGGCTCACCAGCAAGGCCAGCCGGATGAACGCGGTCTCCGTGTTCATCGGCGTGTTGTTCTGGGGCTGGCTGTGGGGCGTCTGGGGGCTGCTGCTGGGCATCCCCATCATGATGGTCATCAAGGCAGTCTGCGATCGCGTCGACCACCTGAAGCCCGTGGGCGAGCTGCTCGGCACCTAGCGACCGGAGCAGCGTGCTCACCCGGTGTTGCGCAGTCCCGCGGCGATGCCGTTGATGGTCATGTGGATGCCCCGGTGCACGCCTTCGTCGGCGTCGCCGCCGCGGTAGCGCCGCACCAGCTCCACCTGCAGGTGGTGCAGGGGGTCGATGTACGGAAACCGGTAGCGGATCGACCGCTGCAGCGCCGGGTTGCTGGCGAGGCGCTGGCGCTCCCCCGTGATCTGCTGCAGCGCGTCCACCGTGCGCTGCCACTCCGCCTCGATGGCGCCCGAGATGCGCTTGCGCAGTCGTGCATCCGCCACGAGGCCCGCATAGCGCGAGGCCAGCGCGAGGTCGCACTTGGCCAGCACCATGTCCATGTTGGACAGCAGCGCGCGGAAGAACGGCCATTGCCGGTGCATCTTCTGCAGGAGCGCGAGCGACTCGGCGCGCGGACGCGCAGGATCGTCGAGGAACGCCCGCACCGCGGAGCCGAAGCCGTACCAGCCATTGAGCGTGGCGCGGCACTGACCCCAGCTGAAGCTCCAGGGGATGGCGCGCAGGTCCTCGATGCGCTGGCTGGACTTGCGTGATGCCGGGCGCGAGCCGATGTTCAGTTCGGCGATCTCACGGATCGGCGTGGCGCCGAAGAAGTAGTCGGTGAAGCCCGGCGTCTCGTACACGAGGGAGCGGTACGCCCGCATGCTGGCCTGCGACAGTGCCTCGGCCGCATCGAGGAACGCGCGCGGCGCCGCCTTCGTCGGTTGCAGCAGCGTCGCCTCCAGCGTGGCGGCCACCAGCGTCTCCAGGTTGCGGCGGCCGATCTCCGGGTTGGCGTACTTGGAACCGATCACCTCGCCCTGTTCCGTCAGGCGGATCTGCCCTCGCACGGTGCCCGGCGGCTGCGCGAGGATCGCCTGGTAGCTCGGGCCGCCGCCGCGCCCCACGGTGCCACCACGGCCATGGAACATGCGCAGGCGGATGCGATGCGAAGCGTGCAGTTCGTCGAACAGTTCCACCAGCGCGCTGCCGGCGCGGTACAGCTCCCAGTTGCTGGTGAAGATGCCGCCGTCCTTGTTGCTGTCGCTGTAGCCGAGCATCACGTCCTGCTCGCCGCCGGAGCGCTGCACCAGGCGCGCGATGCCGGGCAGGGCATAGAACCCGCGCATGATGGGCGCCGCGTTGCGCAGGTCCTCGATCGTTTCGAACAGGGGCACCACGATCAGGTCTGCTTTCCCATGGTCGTCGAGCGTTCCCGTCATCAACCCGACTTCCTTCTGCAGCAGCAGGACCTCCAGCAGGTCGCTCACCGCCTCGGTGTGGCTGATGATGTAGTGGCGGATCGCCTCGGGCCCGAACAGGCGCCGCATGCGCAGCGCGGCCTCGAAGACGGCGAGCTCGCGTTGCGCGTGGTCCGAGTACGGATGGCCGATCACGCGCAGCGGTCGTGCGTCGCCCAGCAGCCGCAACAGCAGCTCGCGCCGACGCTCCTCCGGCAACGCCGCGTAATCGGGCTCGACGCGGGCCGTGGCCAGCAGTTCCGCCACGACCGCCTCGTGCTGATCGGACGTCTGCCGCAGGTCCATCGTCGCGAGGTGAAACCCGAACACTTCGACCGCACGCAGCAGTGGCTGCAACCGGTGCTTCACCAGCGCGCCGGAGTGGCCGGCCAGCAGCGAGTCGCGCACGGTGGCGAGGTCGGCGTGGAACTCGGCGGCGGACGCGTAGGGATCCTGCGGCGGCAGGACGTGGCGCGCGGCGTCGCCGCCCGTGAGCTCCTTCAGCGTGGCCGCCAGGCGCGCGTACATCCAGGCGAGCGCCCGGCGGTACGGCTCGTCCTCGCGGTGCTCGTTGTGGTCGGGCGAGCGCTCGGCCAGGTCCCGCATCTCGGCCGTGACGTCGACGAGCATCGCCGACACCGACAGCTCGCGGCCGAGGAAGTGCACCTCGGTGAGGTAGTGGCGCAGCGCGACCTCGCACTGGCGGCGCAGGGCCTGCTCCAGCGTGCGGGCATCGACGTTCGGATTGCCGTCGCGGTCGCCGCCGATCCACATGCCCATGCGCAGGAAGGACGCCACCGGCTGGGTGCCGAGTTCGCGCTCGAGGCCGGCATAGAGACGCGGGATCTCGCGCAGGAAGGTGGCGTCGTAGTACGACAGCGCGTTCTCGATCTCGTCGGCAACGGTCAGCCTCGAAAAGCGCAGCAGTCGCGTCTGCCACAGCTGCATCACCCGCGCGCGGACCTGCGCCTCGTTGTCGGCCAGTTCGCGCGGCGCGAGTGCGTCCTTGGGCAGCGCGCGCGCCTTGATCTCGTCGCGCTCGGCAAGCAATTGCGCAATCTCGCGTTCGGCGTCGAGGATGGACTTGCGCTGCACTTCCGTCGGGTGCGCCGTGAGCACGGGCGACACGTAGCTGTGGGCCAGCGTCTGGGCGATGGCGCGAGGCGTGATGCCGGCCCAGCGCAGCCGCGCCAGCGCCACCTCGATCGTGCCTTCCTGCGTGTCGCCTGCGCGCTCGTGCACTTCCCGGCGGCGGATGTGGTGCCGGTCCTCCGCCAGGTTGGCCAGGTGGCTGAAGTAGGTGAACGCACGGATCACGCTCACCGCCTGGTCGCCGCTGAGCGTCTTGAGCAGCGACTTGAGCGCGCGGTCGGCCTCCTGGTCGGCATCGCGGCGGAAGGCGACGGACAGCTTGCGGACGCGCTCGACGAGGTCGAAGGCCGCCACCCCTTCCTGCTCCCGGATCACGTCGCCGAGGATGCGGCCCAGCAGGCGGATGTCTTCGACCAGGGGCCGTTCGTTGTCGCGCGCGCGCCGGGCCGGGGTGCCCGGCGTGGGGGATGGCATGAACTCTCTCGCTGCTTAATTCTTAGGCAGTGCGGATGCTAGCATCGGCTCCACGATTTCCATGCAGGTCGACAGCGTGAGCAAGATCATCATCGCCACCCGCGAGAGCCGCCTCGCTCTCTGGCAGGCCGAGCACGTGCAGGCGTTGCTCACGGCCCAGGGCCACCAGGTCAGCCTGCTCGGCATGACCACCCGCGGCGACCAGATCCTCGATCGCAGCCTCAGCAAGGTGGGCGGCAAGGGCTTGTTCGTGAAGGAACTCGAGATCGCGCTCGAGGAGGGCCGGGCCGACCTGGCGGTGCATTCGCTCAAGGACGTGCCGATGGACCTGCCCGATGGGTTCAGCCTTGCGTGCGTGATGGAGCGCGAAGACCCGCGCGATGCGCTCGTGTCGCCGAAGTACGCGTCGATCGACGAGCTGCCCCAAGGGGCGATCGTGGGCACGTCGAGCCTCCGTCGTGTCGTGCTGCTGCGCGCCTTGCGTCCGGACCTGCGCATCGAGCCGCTGCGCGGCAACCTGGACACGCGGCTGCGCAAGCTCGACGAGGGTCACTACGACGCCATCGTGCTGGCCGCCGCCGGCCTCAAGCGCCTGGGGCTGGCGCAGCGCATCCGGCAGGTGTTCGAACCCACGCGGATGCTGCCCGCCGCGGGGCAGGGCGCCCTCGGCATCGAGGTGCGCACCGACCGCGACGACCTGTTGCAGGCACTGGCGCCACTGGCGCACCACGCCACGTGGCTGGCCGTCGCGGCCGAACGGGCGGTGAGCCGCGCGCTGGGCGGCAGCTGCTCCATGCCACTGGCGGCGCACGCCACGGTGCAGGGCGAGGTGCTGCGCCTGGATGGCGCGTGGGGCGACCCGGAGCGCGCGACGCCGCTGGTGCGGGCGCAGGCGAGCGGCACGGTCGGAAGCCTGGAGGAGGCCTCGGCGCTGGGCACCGAAGTCGCCGCGCAGCTGCGCGCCGGCGGCGCGCACTGAGCCGCGCCCATGCGCGTGGTGCTGACCCGCCCCGCGGCTGACGCGGCGCGCTGGTCCTCCGAGCTGGTCCGGCGTGGCCACCAGGTGCTCGCCTTGCCCCTCATCGACATCGGTCCGCTCGCGGACATGACGCCAGTCCGGACCGCCTGGACGAATCTGCCGAAGATCCAGGCCGCCATGTTCGTCAGCGCGAACGCAGTGCGGCACTTCATGGCCGCGGCTGGTGGCACCGCATGGCCGGCTGGAACGCAGGCGTGGGCCACCGGGCCGGGTACCGTCGCGGCGCTGCACGAGGCACGGGTGCCGGCGGCGCAGATCGTCGCCCCGCGTGCAGACGCACCGCAGTTCGACTCCGAGGCCCTGTGGCACGAGGCCGCGGCGCGCGTGAAGCCGCAATGGCGCGTGCTCATCGTGCGCGGCGCGGGGTCCGATGGCGCGACCGGCCGCGAGTGGCTCGCGCAGCAGTTGCAGCAAGCGGGTGCGCAGGTGGAGCAGCTCGCCGTCTACGAGCGCCGGCGACCCACGTGGACGGAGGCGCAACGAGCGTCGGCACGCGACGCTGCAGCCGATGGATCGGTCTGGCTCTTCAGCAGTTCGGAGGCGATCGCCAACCTGCGCGCACTCGCGCCTGGCGTCGGGTGGGCGCGTGCGCGTGCCCTCGCGACCCATGAGCGCATCGCCCGGGCGGCCCGGGAGGCGGGCTTCGGCGACGTGATGCAGGTGCGCGCCACCCTTGATGCGGTGGTGCGCACCCTAGAATCGTCCCGATGAGTGCCGCAGAGCCCGCCCCCGAGATCGACAACCCCGCTCCCGTGACTCCCCTGGCGCCGCAGCCCCTGCAAGGGCAGGACAGCAGCCAGCGCCGCAGCCCGATCTCCCGGTTTGCCTTCGCGCTGTTGCTGGTGCTGACCCTGGCCGCGCTGGGAGCCAGCGTGCTCCTGTGGCAGAAACTGTCCGGCATCCAGGAGCAGCTCGCGCGCCAGAGCGCCGATGCAGGCAGCAATGCCGTCGAGGCGCGTGCCATGGCGCGCCAGGCACAGGATCTCGCGCGCGACGTTGCCGGCCGCCAGGCCATCACCGACACGCGCCTGAGCGAAGTGGCGCTGCAGCGAACGCAGCTCGAGGAGCTCATGCAGAGCCTCTCGCGCTCGCGCGACGAGAACATGCTGGTCGACATCGACGCAGGCCTGCGGCTCGCGCAGCAACAGGCGCAGCTCACGCTCAGCGCGGAGCCGTTGCTGTCGGCGCTGCGGACGGCCGACCAGCGCCTGTCGCGCGCCGGCGAGCCCAGGCTCGTGCGCGTGCGCAGCGCGATCGCCCGCGACATCGAGCGCGTGAAATCGGCGGCGATCACGGACGCCCCCGGTGTGCTGCTGCGGCTGGACGAAGTCGCGCGCCAGGTCGACGACCTGACGCTGGCCAATGCCGTCGGTCCTGCCAGTCCCGCTTCGGCCCGGCGCGCCGACACCGTTCCGGCCAGGCCGCAGCCCTGGTGGCGCAAGTGGCTGGCGTCGGTGCAGGAGGAGGCGCGTTCGCTGGTGCGCGTGAGCCGCATCGACCAGCCCGAGGCCGTGCTCCTCGCACCGGACCAGGCCTTCTTCCTGCGCGAGAACCTCAAGTTGCGGCTGATGAATGCGCGCCTGGCGCTGCTGGCACGGCAGACCGACGCGGCGCGCGCCGACCTGGCCACCGCGGCCGCGGCGCTCACGCGCTATTTCGATCCCGGTTCGCGTCGCACGCAGACGCTGGCCACCTCACTGCAGCAGATGCAGCTGCAGCTGCGCTCGGTGGACCTGCCGCGCATCGACGAGACCCTGGCCGCGCTGGCGGCGGCCGGCGCGAGCCGCTGAGGAGGCACGATGCGCGCTGCCATCTGGCTCCTCGTGCTGTTCTCCGTCGCCGCGGCGGTGGCGCTCTTCGCCGGCAACAACCAGGGCACGGTCACCGTGTTCTGGCCGCCGTACCGGCTGGACCTGTCACTGAATCTCGTGCTGCTGCTGCTGGTGGCTGCCTTCCTGCTGCTGCACACCGCGCTGCGGGCGCTGTCGGCCCTGTTCGACCTGCCCAGGCAAGCGCTGCGCTGGCGCACGCAGCAGAAGGAGCGCGGCATGCACGCGCTGCTGCTCGATGCGCTATCGCACCTGCTGGCCGGCCGCTACATCCGGGCGCGCAAGTCGGCCGAGGCGGCCCTGGTGCAGGAGGCGTCGCTGTCGGCAGGAGGAGCCGGGCCCGGCAACGGCGCGCAGCTGCGCACGCTGGCACACCTGCTGGCCGCCGAGAGTTCCCAGGCGCTGCAGGATCGTCCGGCGCGCGAACAGCACCTGCAGTCCGCCCTCGAACAATCGACCGCCCGTGAAGGGCTGGAGACCCACGAAGGCGCCCTGATGCGCGCCGCACGCTGGTCGCTCGAGGACCACGAGCCGCAAGCCGCCATCGACTGGCTCCAGGGGTTGCCCGGCGGTGCCGGCCGCCGCACGCTGGCCCTGCGCATGAAGCTCAAGGCCGCGCGGCTGGCCCGCCACACGGCCGCTGCGCTGGAGACGGCGCGGCTGCTGGCCAAGCACCGCGCGTTCTCGCCCGCCGCCGCCAGCAGCCTGGTTCGCGGCCTGGCCACCGACCTGCTCAATGGCGCGCACGACCCGGCGCAGCTGCAGAAAGCCTGGGCGTCGCTGGAACCCGCGGAGCGCGCGATGCCCGAACTGGCGATCCATGCCGCGCAACGGCTCGTGGCCATCGGGGGCGACGCGCATCTCGCCCGCGACTGGCTGCTGCCCGTGTGGGAGCAGCAGCACCAGCTGGGCGACAGCCTGAAGGTCAAGCTCGTGCTGGCGCTCGAGCAGGGCCTGGATTCGATCGACGGTGCGTGGCTGGCGCGCATCGAGGCGGCCCAGCGCGCCAATCCGCGCGACGCCACGCTGCAGTACCTGGCCGGCGCGGCCTGCATGAAGCGGCAACTGTGGGGCAAGGCGCAGCAGCTGATGCGCCAAGCGGCCCTGGCCCTGCAGGACCCGGGCCTGCACCGCGACGCGTACCGTGCGCTGGCGCGGCTGGCCGAGGAACGCGGCGACGAGGAAGCGGCCCGCACGGCCTGGAGGCAGGCCGCGGTCGACTGAGTCCCTCCACCGCGCCCATGAAAAAAGGCCCGTCATCGACGGGCCTTCTTCTTGCCGCGCGGTCAGCGCATCACTGCAGCGGTGCCGGCGGCTGCTGCTCGAACGGCAGCTTCAGCTCGCTCAGGTCGCGGCGCGTTTCCACCAGCACCAGCGGGCCTTCGTCGATCTGGACCACGGGCGGACGCTCGCGCGGCACGTGGATCGGCTTGGGCTCGGCGGCGATGGCGGCCTGCACCGCAGCGATCTTCTCCGCGTCCGAGTTCACCCACTGCAGGCCGGAGCCGGTGGCGATCTGCGCCAGCTGGTCCACGGGCAGCTGGAACGGCTGCACCTTGGGCAGGCCCTTGGCGGCAGCGGGCGCGGGCGCGGGCTTTGCAGCGGGCGCCTGCACGGCGATCGGGGCCATCGGCGCAGGCGCTGGGGCCGCGCGCCTGTCGCTCGGCTCGTCGTTGACGAACGCGTTGCCGTAGCGCGGGCGACGCTCGGCGTCTTCACCCTGCGTCTCCGCCTGCGGAGGCTGCTGCAGGTCCGCGGTCTCGCCCGCCGGTGCGTCCTCGCGCGGCTGCCGGTCGCGGCGGTCGCGGCCATAACGGTCGCGCGAGCGGCGCGCGTCGCGGCGGCCTTCGCCACCCTCGGCATGCGCAGCATCCTGGCCCGGCGCAGCGCCTTCGGCCAGCGCCGCCGACTCCTGGCCTTCGACCACGTCGCCCTCGGTCACCTGCTCCGGCAACTGCTCGCGGGGACGGCGTTCGCCGCGCTCACCGCGCTCACCGCGCTCACCGCGCTCACCGCGCTCACCGCGCTCACCGCGCTCACCGCGCTCACCGCGCTCGCGACGGCCTTCGCCACGGTCGCCGCGCTCACCGCGCGGCGGACGATCGCCACGCGGCGCCTGGCCTTCGGTGGCTTGCTGCGCGTCCTGCGTCAGGCCCTCGGGCGCGCGCTGCTCCTCGCCACGGCGCTCGTCGCGGCGTTCGCGCGGCGCGCGGTCGCCACGGGCTTCCCTCGGCTCACGCGGTTCACGGGCCTCGCGGGGTTCACGTGGCTCACGCGCTTCGCGGGCTTCGCGGGCTTCGCGGGCTTCGCGCGGCTCGCGCCCCTCGCGCTGCTCGTTGCGCTCGCCACGCTGCGGCCGCTCGCGGCGGCCTTCCGCGCCTTCGGGACGGTGGCCCTGCTGGCCTTCGGCACCTTCGGCCACCGCGCGGTCGCGGCGCTGCTCGCTGTCACGGCGACCTTCGCCGCCGCGGTTGCGATCGCGGCCCCGGCCGCGACCACCACGGCCTTCGCCGCGCTCGCCGCGTTCGCCACGGGCTTCGCGCTTCTCGGGCGTGGCCGCGGTTGTCGTGGCAGCAGTGGCGGCAGGCGCCGGCGCAGCGGACGGTTGCGGGCTGAACAGACTCTTGAACCAGGCGAAGAAGCTCGGCTCCGGCGCGGGCGTCGGCACGGGCGTGCGCGGCGGACGCGCAGCAGGAGCGGCTGCCTGCGGCGCGGGCTCGGCCACCTTCTCCGGCTTGGGCGGCGCGATCGGCGCCGGCATGTCGGGCAGCACGCCCTTGATGACCGGCTCCTGGCGATTGGCGCGCTCCTGCGAGCGGCGCGTGACCTCGGTCTTCTCCTCGACTTCCTCGGCCATGTGGTAGCTGGCCTTGAGGTTGTCCAGGCGCGGATCGTCGTGCTTCAGGCGCTCGAGCTTGTAGTGCGGCGTGTCGAGCGACTTGTTCGGCACCATGATCACCGCGATGCGCTGCTTGAGCTCGATCTTGGCGATCTCGGTGCGCTTCTCGTTCAGCAGGAACGACGCCACCTCCACCGGCACCTGGCAGTGCACGGCGGCGGTGCTGTCCTTCATGGACTCTTCCTGGATGATGCGCAGGATCTGCAGCGCCGAGCTCTCGGTGTCGCGGATGTGGCCGTGGCCGCCGCAGCGGGGGCAGGGGATCGACGCACCTTCCGACAGCGCGGGGCGCAGGCGCTGGCGGCTCATCTCCATCAGGCCGAACTTGCTGATGGTGCCGAACTGCACGCGGGCGCGGTCCTGCCGCAGCGCGTCGCGCAGGCGGTTCTCCACCTCGCGGCGGTTCTTCGACTCCTCCATGTCGATGAAGTCGATGACGATCAGGCCGCCCAGGTCGCGAAGGCGCATCTGGCGCGCCACTTCGTCGGCGGCTTCCAGGTTGGTGCGGGTGGCGGTCTCCTCGATGTCGCCGCCCTTGATGGCGCGCGCCGAGTTGACGTCGATGGACACCAGCGCCTCGGTGTGGTCGATCACGATCACGCCGCCGGAAGGCAGCTTCACCTCGCGCGCGTACGCCGACTCGATCTGGTGCTCGATCTGGAAGCGCGAGAACAGCGGGGCATCGTCGCGGTACCGCTTCACGCGCGCCGCGTGCTCGGGCATCACGTGCGACATGAACTGCTGCGCCTGGTCGTAGATCTCGTCCGTGTCGATCAGGATGTCGCCGATGTCGTTGTTGAAGTAGTCGCGGATCGCGCGGATCACCAGCGACGACTCCTGGTAGATCAGGAACGCGCCCTTGCCGCCCTTGGCCGCGCCGTCGATGGCGTTCCAGAGCTTGAGCAGGTAGTTCAGGTCCCACTGCAGCTCGGGCGCGCTGCGGCCGATGCCGGCGGTGCGGGCGATGATGGACATGCCGTTGGGGTACTCCAACTGGTCCATGTTCTCCTTGAGCTCCTGCCGGTCCTCGCCCTCGATGCGGCGCGAGACGCCGCCACCGCGCGGGTTGTTGGGCATCAGCACGACGTAGCGGCCGGCCAGCGAGATGAACGTGGTCAGGGCCGCGCCCTTGTTGCCGCGCTCTTCCTTCTCGACCTGCACCAGCAGTTCCTGGCCTTCGCGGATCGCCTCGTTGATGCGGGCCTGCGAGGCCGACACGCCGGGCGCGAAGTACTGCTTGGAGATTTCCTTGAACGGCAGGAAGCCGTGGCGGTCCTCGCCGTAGTCGACGAAGCAGGCTTCCAGCGAAGGCTCGACGCGCGTGACGACGGCCTTGTAGATGTTGCCCTTGCGCTGTTCGCGCCCTTCGATCTCGATTTCGTAGTCGAGGAGCTTCTGCCCGTCGACGATGGCCAGCCGGCGCTCTTCGGCCTGCGTGGCGTTGATCAGCATCCGCTTCATAGCGTCACCTTTTTGTTCTCACGTCTCAATACGACCCGCAACGGGTCCACGATGCCGTGGCAGGCGCTGTGCGAAACGGGAACGGAAGGTGCGCGGCGACGCTGCTGACCAGCCAGGGGCTAGGTCAGCAGGCGGATGGGCGGCGCATGGACGAGGGCGAGGCGGGGGCCGGGGCGCAGGTCCGCAGGGAGGACTGCATCCTGCGGGGCTCGGGCCCTGTGCCGGGACGGGCCGAAGCCGCGGGCGGTGGACATCAGCCACCGCCAGCAGGCCAGGAGAATCGTCAGCAGCACGGGAGGTCTCGCGATCCGCTGCCAGCGTCTGTTCTGGCAGCCTTGTATTCCGTTCGGGTTTCGACAAAGCGTCGGCGGCTTGGGCGCCCGGCCGGGCGGCAGTGGCCTCATGGGGCTGGCTGCGGCCTGGCAGGAACGCCGTCGGCATCGACCTGCCAGCGTGGCCCTGTTCGAGGCAGGTTCTAAAATCCTGCCAAATCAAACACTTACGGCGTCACGCTAGTGAAACGCATTATAGGGGCCGCGGCCGCCGGCTCCCAGGGCGGTGTCAAGACCGTCGCGGTGGGCGAGGAATTCGCCGGCCAGCGCCTCGACAACTTCCTGCTGCGCGAGCTCAAGGGCGTTCCGAAGACGCACGTCTACCGCATCATCCGCAGCGGCGAGGTGCGGGTGAACAAGGGGCGTGCCGGTGCGGACACGCGCCTCGAGGCCGGCGACCTGGTGCGGGTGCCGCCGGTGCGGCTGCCCGAGCGCGTGACCGATCCCGCGGCCCGTCCCGCGCCGGCGCGTGAGTTCCCGGTCCTGCTCGAGGACGAGCACCTGCTGGCCATCGACAAGCCGGCCGGCGTGGCTGTCCACGGCGGCAGCGGCGTGAGCTTCGGCGTCATCGAGCAGCTGCGGCAGGCGCGGTCCGCGGCGCGTTTCCTCGAGCTGGTCCATCGCCTCGACCGCGAGACCTCGGGCGTGCTGCTGGTGGCCAAGCGGCGCTCGGCGCTGACCCGGCTGCAGGACCAGTTCCGCGGGCGCGAGACGGGCAAGACCTATCTCGCGCTCGTTGTCGGTGCCTGGCCGGTCAACAAGAAGGTCATCGACCTGCCGCTGCACAAGTTCATGGTCGCTGGCGACGATGAAGCGGCCGGCGAGCGCCGCGTGAAGGTGGTCGCCAGGGACGACCCCGACGGCATGCGCTCGATCACGTTGGTGAAGGTCGCGCGCCGGCTGGGCTCGTACACGCTGCTCGAGGTGACCATCAAGACCGGTCGCACGCACCAGATCCGCGTCCACCTCGCTTCGCAGGGCCATCCCATCGCCGGCGACGACAAGTACGGCGACTTCGAGCTGAACAAGTCGCTGCACCGCGAGGGCCTCAAGCGCATGTTCCTGCACGCGTGGCGCTTACAGTTCCAGCATCCCGCCAGCGGCGAGCCGGTCGCGCTCGAAGCGCCGCTGCCCTCCGACCTCCAGCAGTTCGCCGATCGCCATGCGCCCACGTCCGCGCCAGTTTGACCTCATTGCCTTCGACTGGGACGGCACCCTCTACGACTCGACGAAAGTGATCGTGCGTTGCATCCAGCGCGCGGTCGTCGACGTCGGCGGTGCCATGCCCACCGACACGGCGGCCGCTTATGTGATCGGCATGAGCCTCGCGCAGGCGTTGGCACGCGCGGCGCCCGACGTGCCGCCGGAAAGGTACCAGGAGCTGGGCGCGCGGTATCGCTTCCACTACCACCAGCACCAGGACGACCTGAGCCTGTTCGATGGCGTGCTCGCGATGCTGGGCGACCTGAAGGCAGGCGGGCACCGCATCGCAGTGGCCACCGGCAAGTCGCGGCGGGGCCTGGACGAGGCGTTGCACAGCGCGGAACTGCTCGGCGTGTTCGACGGCTCGCGCACGGCGGACGAGACCGCGGGCAAGCCGCATCCGCGGATGCTGCAGGAACTCGTCGACGAGTTCGGCGTCGAGCCGCAGCGCACGCTCATGGTGGGCGACACGACCCATGACCTCGAGATGGCGCGCAACGCCGGGTGCGCGAGCGTGGGCGTGAGCTACGGGGCGCACGAGCCTTCCGCCTTCGACGTGCTTGCGCCCCTGCACGTCGCGCATTCGGTGCGCGACCTGCACGACTGGCTGCTCGCCCATGGCTGACGAATCGACTCTGGTGGCCCTGTGCAACGGCACCGATCTCGTCGACGGCGGCGCCGCAGTGCCGTTCGACGTCGTCTATGCCGGCCAGACCTGCCGTGCGTTCGCGGTGCGCTGGCAGGGCCGGCCGCATGCCTATCTCAATCGTTGCGCGCACGTGGCGATGGAGATGGACTGGCAGCCCAACCAGTTCTTCGACGACAGCGGGCAGTGGCTCCTGTGCAGCACGCATGGCGCGGTCTACCGGCCGGACACCGGGGCCTGCGCAGGCGGCCCTTGCCGCGGGGGACTGGTGAAGATCGTCCTCAGCGAACGCGACGGGGTGGTGCACTGGCATACTGCCTGGAACCTCCAACCCCTGGCCTTCTGACCCTCCTCCCATGAGTGACCCGCTGCCGCCCGGCGCCTCGCCGGATTCCCGCAACCTGCCGCCTGCTGCATCGCGCGACGGCCTGCGTCCCGGGTGGGAGCGCGACACGATGGAGCGGCTGATGTTCGCCACGCTCGCCGAGCAGCGGGCCGCGCGTCGGTGGAAGATGTTCCGGACCTTCCTGTGGCTGGCGTTCTTCGTGTTTCTCGTGTGGGGCGCGATGTACCGCGGAGGCTCCAAGGCCGACAAGTCGCTGCCGCATACGGCGGTCATCGAGATCAAGGGCGAGATCGCAGAGGGCGCCGACGCCAGTGCCGAATTCGTGGTGGCCGCGATGCGTGCCGCGTTCGAGGACGACGGCGCCAAGGGCATCGTGCTGCTGATCAACTCGCCGGGCGGCAGCCCGGTGCAGGCCGGCATCATCTGGGACGAGATCCGCCGCCTGAAGGCCAAGTACAACAACAAGCCGGTGTATGCCGTGGTCGAGGAGTCGTGTGCCTCGGCCGCGTACTACATCGCGTCGGCCACGGACAAGATCTATGTCGACAAGGCCAGCATCGTGGGCAGCATCGGGGTGCTCATGGATGGCTTCGGCTTCACAGGCATCATGGACAAGGTCGGCGTCGAACGGCGCCTGCTCACCGCCGGCGAGAACAAGGGCTTCCTCGACCCGTTCAGCCCGATGAGCGACAAGCAGCGTGCATTCGCCCAGCAGATGCTGGAACAGATCCACAAGCAGTTCATCGATGCGGTGAAGACCGGCCGCGGCAAGCGGCTGAAGGACTCGCCCGAGCTGTTCAGCGGCCTGTTCTGGACGGGCCAGCAGGCCGTCGAGATGGGCCTCGCCGACCAGACCGCGAACCTCGACTACGTGGCCCGCGAGGTGATCAAGGCCGAGGAGCTGGTCGACTACACGCGGCGCGAGAACGTCGCCGAGCGACTGGTGAAGAAGTTCGGCGCGGCGATGGGCGAGGGCGCCGTGCGCGCGATCCGCGCCGTGCCCGCCATCCACTGAGTCAGGGGCCGAGCAGGAACACGGCCGGCTGGTCCGCCGTGACCGGCACCGCTTCTTTCTTCCAGGCCGCCGCCTTGCGGCTTTGCACGCGCGCCGCGGGCAGGGTCAGCCCCGTCGCGACCGCGATGGTGGTCTCCGGCCGCAGGCCTTCGAGCAGCGACTGCCACAGGGCCGGGTTGCGATACGGCGTCTCGATGAACAGCTGCGTCTGCCCGGTGCGCGAGGCCAGCGCCTCGAGTTCGCGCAGCCGCTGCAGCCGTGGTGCGGACTGCTGGGGCAGGTAGCCCACGAAGGCGAAGTTCTGGCCGTTGAGGCCGCTGGCCGCGAGCGCCAGGAGCAGCGACACCGGTCCCACCAGTGGCACCACGGCGATGCCGAGCGCATGCGCAGCGCGCACGACCGACGATCCCGGATCGGCCACGGCGGGCATGCCGGCTTCGCTCACCAGGCCGATGTCGTGGCCGTCGCGGGCCGGGGCGAGCAGGGCCGCGCATCGAATGCGCCGGCGGCATGGTCGCCCTTCTTGTGCACCTCGCGCGGCAGTTCCTGGATCGCCAGCGCCTGCAGCGGCTGGGCCAGCGGGTGCGTCGTGTTCACCCGGTTCAGGTAGGCGCGGGTGGTTTTCGCGTTCTCGGTGATCCAGTGCGTGAGTCGGGCGGCGACGTGCAGCGTGGCGTCGGGCATCACCTGCGTCAGCGGCACTGCGGTGCCGGTGCCGAAATCCAGCGGCGCCGGGACGAGGTACAGCGTGCCGGTCATCAGGGCACCCGCAGGCCGGCAGCGCGGAGGAGGCGGCAGGTGCGGATCAGGGGCAGGCCGACCAGCGCCGTCGGATCGTCGCTGTGGATCGCGTCCAGCAGCGCGATGCCCAGGCCTTCGCTCTTGGCGCTGCCGGCGCAGTCGTACGGCTGCTCGGCACGCAGGTAGGCCTCGATCTCGTCGTCGGCCAGCTCCCGGAAACTCACGGTGACGGGCGCCAGGTCCTGCTGCGCGAACCCCGTCTCTGCGCACACGACCGCGATGGCGGTCTGGAACACCACGTGATGCCCGCGCATGCGTCGCAGCTGCGCCGTGGCGCGCTCATGGTCGCCCGGCTTGCCGAGCGGCTCGCCGTCGAGATCGGCGACCTGGTCGGACCCGATGACGATGCAGTCGGGCCTGCGCTGTGCGACGGCGTGCGCCTTCGAAAGCGCGAGCCGCCGCGCCAGGTCGGCCGGCGCTTCGCCGGGACGCGGCGTCTCGTCCACCTCGGGTGCGACGACCTCGAACGGCAGGCCCAAGCGGCCCAGCAGCTCGCGGCGATAGCGTGACGTCGAGCCGAGGATGAGCGTGCGTGGCATGCGGCGATTCTCTTACACTGCCCCGGATGAAAAGGCAGTTCACGCCGCAGCGGCTCGATGTGCGCGCGTTCGCCGAGGACGCTGCCGAGCTGTCCGGATCCGAGCCGATGACCGCATTCAAGCGGCTGGCCGACGAGGCCCGCGCCTCGATCCAGGAGCGGGAGGTCACCTGGTCCGCCGAGGGCGAGTTGCGCAATCCGGGCCACGTACAACCCGAGGTCTGGCTGCACCTGCAGGCGGACGCGATGCTCCCGATGACGTGCCAGCGCTGCCTCGAGCCAGTGGAGATTCGCCTCGAGGTGGACCGCTCGTTCCGGTTCGTGGCCGACGAGGCCACTGCCGCGGCCGAGGACGACGATGCGGAGGAGGACCTGCTCGCCATCAGCCGTGCCTTCGACCTGCCGGCGCTGATCGAGGACGAGTTGCTGATGGAGGTTCCCGTGGTGCCCCGGCACGAGGTCTGCCCGAACGAGGTGCAGCTATCGAGCGCGGATGCCGACTTCGTGGAGGCCGCGCCGGAGCACCCGTTCGCGGGCCTGAAGGTCCTGAAGGGCGGCGGTTCCTGATCCGGCTGGAGCTCCGGGCCGGGATGGCCTATAATCGCGGGCTCTCCGCAGCCAGCCTCTTGCGTTCCTCGCAGAGGAGGCCCGGCGCGGTCCCACCAACATCGTCAACACCGCCGCTGCGCACCAGGCTGCAGGGCGACCTGTCCAGGAGCCCCACATGGCCGTCCAGCAAAACAAGAAGTCCCCTTCCAAGCGGGGCATGCACCGTTCGCACAACGCACTCACGGTGCCCGGTATCGCCGTCGAGCCGACCACCGGCGAGACGCACCTGCGCCACCACATCAGCCCGACCGGCTTCTACCGTGGCCGCAAGGTGCTCAAGACCAAGAACGACGCCTGACGCGCCTTCGCGCATCGGCCAGAGGCCCGGCGCTGCCGAACGCAGCTCGGGCCTTTTTTCTGGCTCCTGCGCGCACGGTGGCAGTACGGTAATCCTGGAGGAATGGATGGCATGACGATTCTCGCGGTGGACTGCATGGGCGGCGACCACGGGCTGCGGGTGACGCTCCCGGCCTGCCGCCACTTCCTCGATGCCCATCCCGATGCGCAACTGCTGCTGGTCGGTGCAGGCGACGCGCTGCAGGCGTTCCAGCATCCGCGCGCGAAGCACGTGGCGGCCAGCGAGGTCGTGACCATGGACGACCCGGTGGAGGTCGCCCTGCGCCGCAAGAAGGACTCGTCGATGCGGGTCGCGATCCAGCAGGTCAAGGAAGGCAAGGCGCAGGCCGCGGTGTCCGCTGGGAACACGGGTGCGCTGATGGCGCTGGCCCGCTACGTCCTGAAGACCCTCGAGGGCATCGACCGCCCGGCCATCGCGTATCCCATGCCCAATGCGAAGGGCGGGGTCACGACCGTCCTGGACCTCGGGGCCAACGTCGATTGCACCGAGCAACACCTGCTGCAGTTCGCCGTGATGGGGTCGGCGCTGGTCTCCGCGCTCACCGACCAGGAGGCACCCACGGTGGGCCTGCTGAACATCGGCGAGGAGGTGATCAAGGGCAGCGAAGTCATCAAGCGCGCGGGTGAGCTGCTGCGGTCGGCCGCAGCTGCCGGCGACCTGAACTTCCACGGCAACGTGGAAGGCAACGACATCTTCAAGGGCACCACAGCCATCGTGGTGTGCGACGGCTTCGTCGGCAACGTGCTGCTCAAGACCAGCGAAGGACTGGCCGGGATGATCGGCGGCTTCCTGCGCCAGGAGTTCTCGCGCAACGTCTTCACGAAGATGGCCGCGCTGGCTGCCTATCCCGTGCTGCGCGCGTTCAAGAACCGAGTGGACCATCGCCGCTACAACGGCGCGGCCCTGATGGGACTGCGCGGGCTCGTGTTCAAGAGCCACGGGTCGGCCGACGATTTCGCATTCGGCCACGCTCTCGAGCGGGCGTATGATGCCGCCCGGAACAACTTGCTCGATCGCGTGCAGGCCCGCATCGCACACGCCAAGCCCCTGCTGGCCGGCGCCGCCGATGCGCCGCTCGAGGCGATCGCTTCCGAATGAGCCGATATTCGCGCATCACCGGCACCGGCAGCTACCTGCCCCCGCGCCGAGTGACGAACGCCGACCTTGCCGCGGAGCTGGCAACGCGGGGCGTCGAGACCTCCGATGAATGGATCGTGGAACGCACCGGCATCCGGGCGCGCCACTTCGCCGCGCCCGACGTGACCTCCAGCGAGCTCGGGGTGCACGCCGCGCGCCACGCGCTCGAGGCAGCCGGCCGCAAGCCGGAAGACATCGACCTGATCATCGTGGCGACCTCGACGCCCGACATGGTGTTCCCGTCCGCCGCGTGCATCCTGCAGAACAAGCTGGGCATCGCGGGCTGCCCGGCGTTCGACGTGCAGGCGGTGTGCAGCGGCTTCGTGTACGCGCTCACCGTGGCCGACGCGATGATCCGCACCGGCAGTGCGACCCGCGCGCTGGTGATCGGGGCCGAGGTGTTCTCGCGCATCCTGGACTTCAACGACCGCACCACCTGCGTGCTGTTCGGCGACGGTGCGGGGGCGGTGGTGCTGGAAGCATCGGACACGCCCGGCATCCTTGCGTCCGATCTGCATGCCGACGGCAAGCATGTCGGCATCCTCTGCGTGCCGGGCAGCGTCTCGGGTGGCCAGGTGCTGGGCGATCCGGTGCTGAAGATGGACGGCCAGGCGGTCTTCAAGCTCGCGGTCGGCGTGCTCGAGAGCGCGGCACGGGCGACGCTGGCGAAGGCCGGTCGCAGCGAGAGCGAGATCGACTGGCTGATCCCGCACCAGGCCAACATCCGCATCATGCAGGGCACGGCGAAGAAGCTGAAGCTGCCGCTGGACAAGCTGGTGGTCACCGTCGACCAGCATGGCAACACCTCGGCGGCCTCGATCCCGCTGGCGCTCGATGCGGCCGTGCGCAGCGGCAGCATCAAGCGGGGCGACACACTGATGCTGGAAGGCGTCGGCGGTGGCTTCACCTGGGGTGCCGTGCTGCTGGACTTCTAGTCTGGCGCGCGCCACCGCAATCGAACACAACACAGATCCAATGCAACCGTTTGCCTTCGTCTTTCCGGGGCAGGGCTCGCAGGCCGTCGGCATGCTCGACGCCTGGGGCGACCATCCTGCCGTTGCCGCCACCCTGGCGGAAGCCTCCGATGCCCTGCGAGAGGACATCGGACGCCTGATCAAGGAAGGGCCGAAGGAAGCACTCGGACTGACCACCAACACGCAGCCGGTGATGCTGGTCGCCGGCGTGGCTGCTTGCCGGGCCTGGCTGGCCGAAGGCGGGGCGCAGCCGGCGGTGGTGGCCGGCCATTCGCTGGGCGAGTACTCCGCGCTCGTTGCTGCCGGCGTGCTGTCGCTCGCCGATGCCGCACCGCTGGTGCGCTTCCGCGCGCAGGCCATGCAGGATGCGGTGCCCGTCGGCACCGGCGCCATGGCGGCCGTGCTCGGCATGGATGCCCAGAAGGTGATCGAAGGTTGCGCGGAGGCGCAGCGCTCGTTCGGCACCAACACCTCGGAAGTGGTCGAAGCGGCCAACTTCAACGATCCCGCGCAGACAGTCATCGCCGGCAGCAAGGCTGCCGTCGACAAGGCCTGCGAGGTGCTCAAGGCCAACGGGGCCAAGCGCGCGTTGCTGCTGCCCGTGTCGGCGCCGTTCCATTCGAGCCTGATGAAACCGGCGGCGGACCGCCTGCGCGAGCGGCTCGCCGCAACTGCGTTCGCTGCGCCGCGCATCCCGGTCGTCAACAACATCGAGGCGAAGGTCGAGACCGATCCCGATCGCATTCGCGCCGCCCTCTACGAGCAGGCGTTCGGACCCGTGCGGTGGGTCGATTGCGTTCGCGCGATCCAGGAGCGGGGTGTCTCGACCCTGGTCGAGTGCGGCCCGGGCAAGGTCTTGCTCGGCCTGACCAAGCGCATCGACCCGGCATTGCGTGCCGGTGCCGTGTATGACCCGGCCACGCTGGCCGAGACAAAGGAGCTGCTGGCATGAGCGCACTGCAAGGACAGATTGCCCTGGTGACCGGCGCGACCCGCGGTATCGGCGCGGCGATCGCGCAGGAACTGGCCGCCCGCGGTGCGACCGTGATCGGCACCGCGACCACCGAAGACGGTGCCGCGCGCATCACGGCGACCCTGCAGGCCAGCGGCGGACGCGGCGTGGCGCTGAATGTCAACGACGCGGCCGCGGCCGAGGCTGCCGTGGATGGCATCGTCAAGCAGCACGGGGGCCTGCAGATCCTGGTGAACAACGCCGGCATCACGCGAGACATGCTCGCCATGCGGCTGAAGGACGAGGACTGGGACGCGGTGCTCGACACCAACCTGAAGGCCGTCTTTCGCATGAGCCGGGCCGTGATGCGCACGATGATGAAGCAGCGCTACGGGCGCATCGTGAACATCACCTCGGTGGTGGGGGCCTCGGGCAACGCCGGGCAGGCCAACTATGCAGCGGCGAAGGCGGGCGTGGCCGGCATGACGCGGGCACTAGCCCGCGAACTGGGCAGCCGCGGCATCACCGTCAACTGCGTGGCCCCCGGATTCATCGCCACCGACATGACTGCCGGCCTGCCCGAGGAACAGCAGAAGGCGTTGCTGGGCCAGATCCCGCTGGGCGCACTGGGCACCCCGGCCGACGTGGCGCACGCGGTGGCCTACCTCGCCTCGCGCGAGGCCGGCTACGTCACCGGCCAGGAACTGCACGTCAACGGCGGCATGTACATGGCCTGACCGCGCAGCGGTCGGCTTGCTGCACCGCGGCAGAGCTGCCCGTCGCCAGAGGGCGCGGGCGCTAAAATCGCGGATTCATTCAACAAACCCTTTGAGGGAACCCATGAGCGATATCGAAGCACGTGTCAAGAAGATCATCGCCGAGCAGCTCGGCGTGGAAGAGTCGCAGGTCACCAACGACAAGGCTTTCGTCGCTGACCTGGGCGCGGACTCGCTCGACACGGTGGAACTGGTGATGGCGCTGGAGGACGAGTTCGGCATCGAGATCCCGGACGAGGACGCCGAGAAGATCACCACGGTGCAGAACGCCATCGATTACGCCAACACGCACCAGAAGGCCTGATTCCCCCATGTCGTCCCGCCGCCGAGTCGTCGTCACGGGCCTGGGCTGTGTCAGCCCGGTCGGCAACACCGTCGCCGAAAGCTGGGCCAACCTGCTCGCCGGCAGGAGCGGCATCGACCTCATCACGCAGTTCGACGCGGCCAACCTGGCGTGCAAGTTCGCCGGCGAGGTCAAGGGTTTCAACATCGGCGACTACATCCCCGAGAAGGAAGCCCGGCACATGGACCGGTTCATCCATCTCGGCCTGGCCGCTGCCGCGCAGGCCGTTGCCGACAGCGGCTTGCCCACGGGAGACGCGCTGGGCGGTGAACTGGCCACTCGCATCGGGGTGAACATCGGCTCGGGCATCGGCGGGCTGCCGATGATCGAGCAAACCCATACCGAGCTGACCAATCGCGGTCCGCGTCGCATCTCGCCGTTCTTCGTGCCGGCCTCGATCATCAACATGATCTCGGGCCAGGTCTCCATCAAGTATGGCTTCAAGGGTCCCAACATCGCGGTGGTCACCGCCTGCACGACCGGCCTGCACGCGATCGGGCTGTCGGCACGCATGATCGAGAGCGGCGACGCCGACATCATGGTGGCTGGCGGCGCCGAGTCCACGGTCTCGCCGCTCGGCGTCGGGGGCTTTGCCGCCGCGCGAGCGCTGTCCACCCGCAACGACGATCCCAAGACCGCTTCGCGGCCATGGGACAAGGACCGCGACGGTTTCGTGCTGGGCGAAGGTGGCGGCGTGCTGGTGCTCGAGGAGTACGAACATGCGAAGGCACGCGGCGCAAGGATCTACGCCGAGGTGGCAGGCTTCGGCATGAGCGCCGACGCCTTCCACATGACGGCGCCGGACGTCGACGGGCCGCGGCGGTCCATGGCGGGCGCGCTGCGCAATGCCGGCATCAACGCCGACCAGGTGGATTACCTGAACGCGCACGGCACGTCCACGCCGCTCGGTGACCTGAACGAGACCAACGCGATCAAGGCGGCCTTGGGCAGCCATGCGAAGAAGGTCGTCGTCAATTCGACCAAGTCGATGACGGGCCACCTCCTGGGCGGCGCCGGCGGCATCGAGTCGGTGTTCACCGTGCTCGCGCTGCACCACCAGAAGAGCCCGCCCACGATCAACATCTTCAACCAGGACCCGGAGTGCGACCTGGACTACTGCGCCAACACGGCGCGTGACATGAAGATCGACGTCGCCGTGAAGAACAACTTCGGCTTCGGCGGCACCAACGGCACGCTGGTGTTCAAGCGCGCCTGACGCGCCGCACGGCATCGTCCGCGCGCCGTTTCCACATGCATGGCGCCCCATCGGTAAGTCATCCGGTGGGGCGTTCTTCATGGGCGGCCTCCATCCTTGCCGTGCTGTGGGCCGCCACGGCGCTGGTGTCGGTCGCGTGGGTGGCTGCTGGCGCATCAGGCTGGCGAGCCTGGCTGGTCGCCAGCCTGGTGCTTGCGCTCGGCGTCGTCGCGGCATTCACTTGGTGGCGTACGCCTGAAGGGGCTCTCGCGTGGGACGGCTCCCGCTGGACATGGGCGCCCGCGGGAGTGTCCATCGCGCGCGAGGGTTCGCTGCGGGTGGTCCTCGACCTGCAAGGCCTCCTGCTGGTGCGCTGGTCGGCACCCGGCGCAATGCAGTGGCTCTGGCTGCAGCCGCAAGGCACGCGCAGTCACTGGGATGCACTGCGCCGTGCTGTATATTCGCGCGCCGCCGCGGATGCACCGTCCGGGGCGGAGCCGCCTTCGGCCACACCATGACCAAGACTCCCGCTCCACCGCCTTCGGCGCAGGACACCGACCAGATGTTGGTGGCCAGGACGGTAGCGGGCGACCAGCGGGCTTACGAGCTGCTGGTCCTGAAGTACCAGCGTCGCATCGAGCGCCTGATCGGTCGCATGGTGCGCGACGTCGACCTGGTGGAGGACATCGCGCAGGAGACCTTCATCCGGGCCTATCGCGCGCTGGGTCAGTTCCGGGGCGAGGCGCAGTTCTACACGTGGCTGTACCGCATTGCCGTCAACACCGCCAAGAAGGCACTGGTCGACCTGAAACGCGACCCGCTGGTCTCGGAATCTGCCTTCCGGGGGGCGAGGACGACGATGAAACTTCCTCGGCGGAGAACGAACTAACCAGCGCCGAAACGCCGGAAACGGTGCTTGCGGCCAAGGAAATCGCCGCCAGGGTGAACTCGGCCATGGAGGCGCTCCCCGAGGAACTGCGACAGGCAGTGACCCTGCGCGAGATCGAAGGGTTGAGCTACGAAGAGATCGCGGAAGTGATGAATTGCCCGATCGGGACGGTGCGCTCGCGGATCTTCCGCGCCCGCGAAGCCATCTCGGCGAAGGTGAAGCCCCTTCTGGAGAATCAATCGGGCAAGCGCTGGTGAAGTTGGCGAGGTGATGCGATGGACAAGATGGACAACAACGAATTGATCTCCGCCCTGGCGGACGGGCAGTTGCAGGGCGAGGCCTTTGCGCTGGCGGTGCAGGCCACGTGCGCCGATCGGTCCACGCTCGCGACCTGGCACGCGTACCACGTGATCGGCGACGTGCTGCGGTCCGGCGAGGCAAGCCACGCTGCGGCCTCGCAACCTTTTCTCGACAAGCTGTCGGCCCGGCTCGCCCAGGAGTCGTGCCCCCAGCCTGTCGTGGTTCCCGCGGTCGGCGTACAGCCGGGCTGGTCGTCCGCCGTCGCGGCCAATGACGCCAGCATGCGCTGGAAGTTGCTGGCGGGCGTGGCCTCCGTTGCTGCCGTGGCTGCGGTGGGGTGGTCGATCGTGGGCACGGGAAGCGGTGGCGCACCATCTGCACAGCCGCAGCTGGCGGCTGCGCCGTCGCAGCAGGCTGCCCCTGTGCTCGCGCGCAGCGAGGCAGGCGTGATGATCCGCGACCCACGGCTCGATGAGCTGTTGGCGGCGCATCGCCAGTTCGGCGGTGCCTCCGCCTTGCAGATGCCAGCGGGCTTCGTGCGCAACGCGACCTTCGAAGGCCCGTCGCGCTAGGTCCGGCATGGCCTTGTCGTTGCCGCCACTGCGTCTCCTATCCGCCCGCTGGCTCATCGGGGCGTTCGCGCTCGCGGTCACGGCAACTGCCGCGGCCGCCCCCCAGCCGGCCAGCGCCGGTCCCCAGCCAGAACGGGGCGTCAACGAATGGCTGATGCGCATGCAGCAGGCGTCACGGCTGCGCAGCTACGTAGGCACGTTCGTGGTGTCCTCCAGCGCCGGCTCGATGTCCAGTGCGCGCATCTGGCACGCTGGCGATGCGGCCCAGCAGGTCGAACGGGTCGAGGTGCTCACCGGCAAGCCGCGGTCCACTTTCCGGCGCAACAACGAGGTGCTCACCTTCCTGCCCGAGAGCCGCGTCGTGCGGGCCGAGCGCCGCGATTCCCTGGGGATGTTCCCCAACCTCCTGAAGTCCAGCGACAACTCCATCGCCGACTTCTATGCCGCGCGGCGGCTCGGCGCCGAGCGTGTGGCCGGCTTCGACGCCGACGTCGTGCAGCTCGTGCCCAAGGACCAGCTGCGGTTCGGCTACCGGGTCTGGAGTGAGCGACGCACCGGACTGGTCGTCAAGCTGCAGACCCTCGACGGTGAAGGCAACGTGCTGGAGCAGTCCGCGTTTTCCGAGCTCCAGCTCGACTCGCCCTTACGGGCGGAGAAGCTGGCGCAAATGATGCAACCGCCTGCGGGCTGGCGCGTCGAACGTGCGCAGGCCGTCAAGACCACGCCGGCCGCCGAAGGGTGGGGCCTGCATGGGGAAGTCGCGGGTTTCCAGCCGCTCAATTGCTACAAGCGGCCGGCGGGCGGCGGCGCGCAGGAAGACGGGATCCAGTGGATCTTTTCCGACGGGCTCGCTTCCGTCTCCTTGTTCGTGGAGCACTACGATCCCGAGCGTCATCGGCAGGAAGGCGTGTTCGCTGCAGGTGCCACCCAGACCCTCACCCGGCGCATCGACGACTGGTGGCTCACGGTGGTCGGTGAGGTGCCGGCGCAGACACTCAGGGTTTTCGCCCAGAACCTCGAGCGGCGGCGCTGAGGCCCTCGTGCACCGCCTGCAGGTCCGCTGAGGAACAATGGTGGCGGGCCGGCGCTCTCAACGTCAGCCATCCGCTCCACCACCAAGAGGTCCGCATGTCCCGCTTCGTCCGGAAACAGCTCCGCTCCCATGCATTCGCCGTCGCGCTCGCCTCGGCGGGACTGGCGGTGGCACTGCCGCCCGCATCCGTCCACGCGCAGTCGGCGCCACAGCCGCACTCGTTGCCCGATTTCACCGACCTCGTGGAGCAGGTCGGCCCGGCGGTCGTGAACATCAGGACGCTCGAGCATGTCCGTTCTGGCGGCGGACCGTCGGGAAGCGGGCAGATGGACGAGGAGATGCAGGATTTCTTCCGCCGCTTCTTCGGCGTTCCCATGCCGGAGACACCGCGCCGTGGACCCAGCCCGAGCCCCAGTCCCAACACGCCGAATCGTCCGATGCCTCCCGACCAGGAGCAGCCGCGCGGTGTCGGGTCCGGCTTCATCCTCAGCGCCGATGGCTTCGTGATGACGAACGCACACGTCGTCGAGGGCGCCGACGAGGTGATGGTGACGCTCACCGACAAGCGCGAGTTCAAGGCCAAGATCATTGGCGCGGACAAGCGCACGGACGTCGCAGTGGTGAGGATCGAAGCCACGGGCCTGCCTTTCGTGAAGATCGGCGACGTCGGCAAGCTCAAGGTCGGCGAGTGGGTGATGGCCATCGGCTCGCCCTTCGGGCTGGAGAACACGGTCACCGCCGGCATCGTCAGCGCCAAGGCGCGCGACACGGGTGACTACCTGCCTTTCATCCAGACCGACGTCGCGATCAATCCGGGCAACTCGGGCGGGCCGCTGATCAACATGCGCGGGGAGGTGATCGGCATCAACAGCCAGATCTATTCGCGCTCTGGTGGCTTCATGGGCATCTCGTTCGCCATTCCGATGGACGAGGCGGTGCGCGTGGCCGACCAGTTGCGGGCCAGCGGACGCGTCTCGCGAGGTCGCATCGGCGTGCAGATCGATTCGGTGACGAAGGACGTGGCGGAATCCATCGGCCTCGGCAAGGCGATCGGCGCGCTCGTGCGCAGTGTCGAGTCCGGCTCCCCGGCCGACAAGGCGGGGGTCGAAGCGGGCGACATCATCACCAAGTTCAACGGCCAGGCGATCGAACGCGCGACCGACCTGCCGCGCATGGTGGGCAACACCAAGCCGGGAACGCGTTCGACGCTCAGCGTCTTTCGTCGTGGCGGCTCTCGCGACCTCAACGTCACGGTGGCGGAATTCGAACCCGAGAAGCCGGTGCGACGGGCGTCGGCACCCGAGGAGAAACCCAAGGGCTCAGCGGCTGCGCAGGCGCTCGGGCTGTCCGTGAGCGAACTCACCGAGGCCCAGAAGCGCGAGCTGAAGGTCAAGGGTGGCGTGCGCGTGGACAGCGTGGCCGAGGGCTCGGCGCGTGCCGGCATCCGCGAAGGCGACATCATCGTGGCGATCGGCAACACCGAGATCGGCAGCGTGCGCGAGTTCGAAGCGGTGATCGCGAAGGTGGATCGCACCAAGCCGATTCCTGTCCTGCTGCGTCGCGGAGAACTCGCCACCTACCTGCTGATCCGGCCGCAGCGCTGACCGCAACCCTCAGGAAGCCCCGAGCCCGGAGTCGGGTTTGGGGCTTTTTTTGATGGGCAAGCTCGGCCGAAAAGGAAATTTACCTTCGTATGGATGAGTTTCAGTGGAGTGAGCAGGTACTCACATCGATTCGTGCAGCCCTGACCAGACAGATAGAATCACGGTGTTCCGCAGCGGTTTTTATGCACGCCGACGCTCAGTAACCCACCATGCGGGATGAAACCGGCATGCCCACTGCTGATCCACAGATCGCCCACAACTTGTCCTTGAGCCTGCAGCAGCAACCTGTTGATAAGCTGTGGAAGAATTTGGCGTTGTGGTCGTGCAACGAGCCTGTTCGGGCCGCGTGCCGGGTGGACGCCCCGGGCTTTTTGCCTACAATGAAGCTCCAACTATCGCAGTTGCCATAGATTGTTGGTTCAGGGCGCGTCGCCACTCGACGCGCCCTTTTTCTTGCCCGCTCGCCAGCGGAATCAATCACTTAAGCGCTCCCGTTGATGAATCACATCAGAAACTTTTCGATCATCGCCCACATCGACCATGGCAAGTCGACGCTGGCCGATCGCTTGATCCAGCGTTGCGGCGGCTTGTCCGATCGCGAGATGGAAGAGCAGGTGCTCGACTCGATGGATCTCGAAAAAGAGCGTGGGATAACCATCAAGGCGCAGACCGCCGCATTGCAGTACACGGCGCGCGATGGACGCGTCTACAACCTGAATCTGATCGACACGCCGGGGCACGTCGACTTCTCGTACGAGGTGAGCCGCTCGTTGTCCGCGTGCGAGGGCGCGCTGCTCGTCGTCGATGCAAGCCAGGGCGTCGAAGCGCAGACCGTCGCCAACTGCTACACCGCGCTCGATCTCGGCGTCGAGGTGATGCCGGTCCTGAACAAGATGGACTTGCCGCAGGCCGATCCCGATACCGCGAAGGCGGAGATCGAGGACGTCATCGGCATCGATGCATCGGAGGCCATCCCCTGCTCGGCCAAGACCGGCATGGGCATCGACGAGATCCTCGAGGCCATCGTCGCGAAGGTGCCTGCGCCGCGCGGCAGTGCCGAGGGGCCGCTGCGCGCCATGATCATCGACAGCTGGTTCGACAGCTACGTCGGTGTCGTCATGCTGGTCCGCGTGGTCGATGGCACGCTGAAGAAGGGCGAGCGCATCAAGCTGATGGCCACCGGGGCTGCGTACGAAGCCGGTGGCCTCGGCGTGTTCACGCCGGCCAACCAGCCGCGCGACCAGCTCGCCGCCGGCGAGGTGGGCTACATCATCGCCGGCATCAAGGAGCTGCAGGCTGCGAAGGTCGGCGACACCGTCACGCTGGAGAAGAAGCTGCCGAACAACGCAGGCAGCGCCACCGAGCCGCTGCCCGGCTTCAAGGAGATCCAGCCGCAGGTGTTCGCGGGCCTGTACCCGACCGAGGCCAACCAGTACGACAGCCTGCGCGACGCGCTGGAGAAGCTCAAGCTGAACGACGCGTCGCTCCACTACGAGCCGGAGGTGAGCCAGGCGCTGGGCTTCGGGTTCCGCTGCGGCTTCCTCGGCCTGCTGCACATGGAGATCGTGCAGGAGCGCCTGGAGCGCGAGTTCGACCAGGACCTGATCACGACGGCGCCCAGCGTGGTGTACCAGGTCGTGCGCGGCGATGGCGAGGTCATCATGGTCGAGAACCCGGCCAAGATGCCCGACCAGGGGCGGATCCAGGAGATCCGCGAGCCGATCGTCACCGTGCACCTGTACATGCCGCAGGAATACGTCGGCGCCGTGATGACGCTGGCCAACCAGAAGCGGGGCGTGCAGATCAACATGGCCTACCACGGCCGGCAGGTGATGCTCACCTACGAACTGCCGCTGGGCGAGATCGTGCTGGACTTCTTTGACAAGCTGAAGTCGGTGAGCCGCGGCTACGCGTCGATGGACTACGAGTTCAAGGAGTACCGCGCCTCCGACGTGGTGAAGGTCGACATCCTGCTCAATGGCGAGAAGGTCGACGCGCTCTCGATCATCGTGCACCGCACGCAGGCCCAATACCGGGGACGCGCGGTCGCTGCCAAGATGCGCGAGATCATCAGCCGCCAGATGTTCGACGTGGCAATCCAGGCCGCGATCGGCGCCAACGTCATCGCGCGCGAGACCATCAAGGCGCTGCGCAAGAACGTGCTGGCAAAATGCTACGGCGGTGACATCACTCGCAAGCGCAAGCTCCTCGAAAAACAGAAGGCAGGCAAGAAACGCATGAAGCAGATCGGCTCGGTCGAAGTCCCCCAGGAAGCGTTCCTGGCGATCCTGCAGGTGGAGGAGTGACGCGATGCCGGTCCTGACCGCCGCCATCCTCGCGGCCTTCGGCGGCTATGCAGTCGCCTGGTACATGGGCCTGGTGGAAGGCAACTTCGCATTGCTGCTCCTGCTGGCCACCGTCGTCACCGGCATCTACTGGATTGCCGAGCGCTTCGTGTTCCTGCCCCGGCGCCGGCGAGCGGCCGACACGCTGGCCGTGCAGGCGGAAGCACGCCGCGGCCAACTCGCCGCGCAGGGCATCACGCAGGTGGACAACGTGGACATCGGGCAGGCGCGGCAGCGGCTGCTGATGCAGCCCTGGTGGCTGGATTGGACCGCAGGGCTGTTTCCCGTCATCCTGGCCGTCTTCGTGCTGCGCTCGTTCATCGTCGAGCCGTTCAAGATTCCGTCGGGTTCGATGATCCCCACGCTGTTGGTTGGCGACCTGATCCTGGTGAACAAGTTCACGTACGGGCTCCGGTTGCCGGTGCTCAACACGAAGATCACCGAAGGCCGTCCGCCGCAGCGGGGCGACGTGATGGTGTTCCGCTATCCGCCCAAGCCGAGCCTCGACTACATCAAGCGAGTCGTCGGTGTTCCGGGGGACGAGGTCGCGTACATCAACAAGCGCCTGACCATCAATGGGAAGCCGGTTCCCAAGGAGGCGATGGGCGAGTTCCTCGACGAGGACTCCATGCGCTACTTCCCGCAGTACAGCGAGTTGCTCGGGTCGGCCAGGCACCGGATCCTGAACGACGACAGCCGACGCGCCGGCCTCGATCCGATCGAGGTGATGGACTTTCCAGGCAAGGAGAATTGCCGCTACAGTGTCGAGGGCGTGGTCTGCAAGGTGCCGCAGGGGCAGTACTTCATGATGGGCGACAACCGGGACAACTCCCAGGATTCGCGGTACTGGGGCTTCGTGCCCGACCGCAACATCGTGGGCAGGGCGTTCCTCATCTGGATGAACTTCGGCAACCTGAAGCGGATCGGGTCGTTCGAGTAGACAGCATAAGAGCGGAGCGAGGGGTCAGATGAAGCGCAGTTCCAGGAGCCGGCAGGCCGGTATCTCCTTTTTCGGCTTGGTGTTCGTGATGGCAGTGCTGGCCGGCTTGGCCGTACTGGCAGCCCAGGCCGTCCCATCGATGGTCGAATACCAGGCGGCAGTGAAGGCGGTCAATCGCGCCAAGGACAGCGGCTCTGTTGCCGAGATCCGGAACGCCTTCCAGAGGTCCGCAGACATCGACGACATCCAGTCGATCAAGGCCAGCGACCTCGCGATCGGCAAGGAAGGCGATCGCAACGTGATCTCCTTTGCCTACAACAAGGAAATCCACATGGTCGGCCCGGCGTACCTGCTCCTGAAGTACGCCTACGAGTCCAAGTGACCCTCCTGACCGCGTGAATGGCGAAGCACCCGTCCTGGCGCAACTGCAGTCCCGGCTGCAGCATCGCTTCGCCCGTCCGGGCCTGCTGTTGCAGGCACTGACGCACCGCAGCTTCTCGTCCGAGCACAACGAGCGCCTGGAATTCCTGGGGGACGCCGTTCTCAACCTGGCGGTTGCCGCCATGCTGTTCGAGAAGCTCGGCACCCTGCCGGAGGGCGATTTGTCGCGCGTCCGCGCCAATCTCGTGAAGCAGGAAACGCTGCATCAGATCGCCCTCGGCCTGGGGCTGCCCCAACTCCTGCGCCTCGGCGAGGGCGAGGCCCGGTCGGGCGGCCACAAGCGGCCATCGATCCTGGCCGACGCGCTCGAGGCGATCGTCGGCGCGGTTCACCTTGACGCAGGCTACGTGCCGGCCGAAGCTCTGGTGCACAGGCTTTATGGGGACGTGAGCATCACCCCCAGCATGCAGGCCGCTGCCAAGGACCCCAAGACCGAACTGCAGGAATGGCTGCAGGGACGCAAGATGAAGCTTCCCGTGTACCGCGTGGCCGCCACCCTGGGTGCGGCCCACAAGCAGACTTTCGACGTCGAGTGCGAGATCCCCGACCTGGGCGTCTGCGAACGGGGCATCGGCGGGTCACGGCGCGCCGCAGAGCAGGCCGCCGCCGCTGCGGCGCTGCTCGCGTTGAAGGCGAAGTCCAGGTGAGTACGCCGGACCAATCCATGCCGCCGGATGCGCCTGCCGCCTCCGTCGAAGGCCAGCGCTGCGGCGTGATCGCCATCGTGGGCAAGCCCAACGTCGGGAAGTCCACCCTGCTGAACGCGCTGGTCGGCCAGAAGATCAGCATCACCTCGCGGAAGGCGCAGACCACGCGCCACCGCATCACGGGCATCCGAACCATCGGGGCCACGCAATTCATCTTCGTCGACACGCCGGGCTTCCAGACGCGGCACGCCACTGCGCTGAACCGCTCGTTGAACAAGACGGTCATGGGCGCGGTCGGCGATGTCGACCTGGTGCTGTTCGTCGTCGAAGCCGGACGCTTCGGGCCCGGCGACGCGAAGGTGCTGTCGCTCCTCAAGCCCGGCGTGCCGGCCCTTCTGGTGGCCAACAAGCTCGACCAGGTGGGCCGCCGCGCGGAGATCGCGCCGTGGCTGCAGCAGATGCAGGAGCGTCACGCGTTCGCGGAGTTCGTGCCGATGTCGGCCAAGAACGCCAAGGACATCGAGCGGCTGTTCGGCATCTGCGAGAAGTACCTGCCGCAGCAGCCCTGGTGGTACGGCGAGGACGAGCTCACCGATCGCAGCGAGAAGTTCCTCGCCGGCGAGACCGTGCGCGAGAAGCTGTTCCGCCTCACGGGCGAGGAGCTCCCGTACACGTCGACGGTGGTCGTCGACAAGTTCGACGAGGAACCGAGCCCGCAGCATGGCCGGTTCGTCCGCATCGCGGCGACCATCGTCGTGGAACGCGACAGCCACAAGGCGATGGTGATCGGCGAGAAAGGCGAGCGCCTCAAGCGCATCGGCACGGAGACCCGCCAGGAACTCGAGAAGCTGCTCGGGGCCAAGGTCTTCATCGAGCTGTGGGTCAAGGTGCGTTCCGGATGGGCCGACGACGAGGCGCGGGTGCGCAGCTTTGGCTACGAGTAGGCGCATCGGCGATGAGCCGGCGTTCGTGCTGCACCGGTACGACTGGAGCGAATCGAGCCTGATCCTGGAGGTGTTCTCGCGGCACCATGGTCGCATCGCGCTCGTGGCCAAGGGCGCCAAACGCCCCAGCTCGAGCTTCCGCCCCGTGCTGCTGCCGCTGCAGCCGCTGCGCATCGCGTTCGGTGGTGATGCGGAGATCCGCACGCTGAAGGGTGCCGAGTGGGTGGGCGGCCAGGTCATGCCCACCGGCGACGCACTGCTCTCCGGCTATTACCTCAACGAATTGCTGCTGCGTTTGCTGGCACGGGACGATGCGCATCCGCGCCTGTTCGACACGTATGCCGGCGCCGTGCACGTCCTCGGCTCGGAGCACGGCGAGGCGCTGCAACCCGCCTTGCGCGCGTTCGAATTGCTCCTCCTGCGCGAGGTGGGCCTGCTGCCTGCGCTCGACCTGCAGACCAGCACGCTGGAGGCGTTGCGGCCGTCGGCTCGCTACAGCCTCGTGCCCGAGGGCGGCGTGGTCGAGGCGGCAGACGGCCAGGAGCGGGGCAGCCTTGCCGGTGAACAGTGGATGGCCTTGCAGGCAGCGCTGGACGACCCGGCGCCCTTCGGCGCAGTGCTGGGCGCGGTCGGCAGCATGCCGGAGCTGAAGGGGCAGCTGCGCCAGTTGCTGCACTACCATTGCGGCGTCGCCACGCTGCGCACGCGCCAGCTGCTGCTCGACCTGCAACTGCTATGACACGCCCCAAGACTGCTTTGTCCGTGAACCTGAACAAGGTGGCCCTGGTGCGCAACACCCGCCACCTCAACATTCCGAACGTGGCACGCGCGGCGTCGATCTGCCTGCAGGCGGGAGCCCATGGGATCACGGTGCATCCCCGCCCGGACGCGCGCCACATCCGGGGCGAGGACGTCCCGGCACTGCACGAGGTGGTCTGCCATCACCCGGGTGCCGAGTACAACATCGAGGGCAATCCGTTCCATAACCTGATGGAGCATGTGCGCCGCTTGCGGCCGCACCAGTGCACGCTGGTCCCGGACACCGAAGGCCAGTTCACGAGCGACCACGGCTGGGACATGGCCGTCGACGCGCAGCGCCTGTTGCCCATCGTGGAGGAAGCCAGGTCGCTGGGAGTGCGCGTCAGCCTCTTCATGGACCCGGAGCCGTCGATGATGGCGGCCGTGCGGGATGTCGGCGCCGACCGCATCGAGCTCTACACCGAGAGCTACGCACGGGCCTGGGGCACGCCACGCCAGTCGGAATTGCTGGACCGGTTCGCCAAGGCCGCGCAGGCGGCCCTCGATGTCGGCTTGGGCGTCAACGCCGGCCACGACCTCAACCGCGACAACCTCACCGACTTCCTGCGCCACGTGCCGGGTGTCCGGGAGGTCTCCATCGGCCACGCCTTCATCGCCGACGCACTGGAGCTCGGGTACGCCGCCACGGTGCGTGCCTACCTCGACGCCATCGACGCTGCCTTTGCCTGAATGATCTACGGCATCGGCACCGACATCTGCGACGTGCGCCGCATCCGCCTCTCCTTCGAGCGGCACGGTGAGCGGTTCGCGCAGAAGATCCTGGCCGATGGCGAACTCGCCACCTGGCGCACCCGCAACGCACGCTGGCCCGACCGCGGGCTGCGCTACCTCGCGACGCGCTTCTCCGCCAAGGAGGCATTCAGCAAGGCCATCGGCATGGGCATGCGGATGCCCATGACCTGGCGCCTGTGCGAGATCGGCAAGCTGGCCAGTGGCCAGCCCGTGATCGTGCTCCACGGCGCGCTGAAGGACTGGTTCGATGCCCGCGGCCTCACCGCGCACGTGAGCGTCACCGACGAAACCGACTATGCCGCCAGCTTCGTGGTGGTGGAACGAACGACAACCCCATGAGCGACCACGCACCCCTCATCCTCGATATCGCCGGCACCACGCTGACCGACACCGACCGTGCCCGCCTCGCGCATCCGCTCACCGGCGGCATGATCCTGTTCGCGCGCAACTGGCAGAACCGGCAGCAGCTCACTGCGTTGTGCGCCGAGATCAAGGAGGTGCGCGAGGACCTGCTGATCTGCGTCGACCACGAGGGCGGCCGGGTGCAACGGTTCCGCACCGACGGCTTCACGCACCTGCCGCCCATGCGCACGCTGGGGGAGCTGTGGATGCGCGATGCCCTTGCCGCCACCAATGCCGCCACGGCGGCGGGCTACGTTCTCGGAGCGGAGTTGCGCGCCTGCGGCGTCGACTTCAGCTTCACGCCCGTCCTCGACCTCGACTGGGGCGAGAGCGGCGTCATCGGCGACCGGGCTTTCCATCGCGATGCACGTGTCGCCGCGCTGCTGGCCAAGAGCCTGATGCACGGCCTCCTGCAGGCAGGCGTGGCCAACTGCGGCAAGCACTTCCCCGGCCATGGATTCGTCAAGGCGGATTCGCACACCGAGATCCCGGTCGACGACCGCAGCCTGAAGGCCATCCTCGCGGAAGACGCCGCACCTTATGGCTGGTTGAACACCACGCTCACCAGCGTGATGCCGGCGCACGTGATCTACCCGAAGGTGGACCGGCTGCCCGCCGGCTTCTCGGCCCGCTGGTTGCAGGCCGTGTTGCGCGATCGCCTGGGATTCGCGGGCGCGATCTTCAGCGATGACCTGAGCATGGAAGGCGCGCGCCGCATCGAAGGCCGCGAGGTGAGCTACACCGAAGCGGCGCTCGTCGCCCTGAAGGCAGGCTGCGACATGGTGCTGCTGTGCAACCAGTCGGTGGGCGAGGGGCGTCCCGTGGACGAACTGCTCGACGGCCTGGCCGAGGCGCAGGTCAAGGGCGCGTGGGCGCCCGACCCGGTGAGCGAGCAGCGGCGACTGGCGCTGCTGCCGGTCGGGGCCGCACCCGAGTGGGGCGACCTGATGGTCCAGCCCCGCTACATGCAGGCGCTGCGCACGCTGCCCTGAGGGCGACTTCAACGCTGCGCGGCGTACGCCAAGCCCGCGGCGACGCCGCCGAACAGGTCGCCCTGCACCAGCGGCACGTCCTTGAAGCGGTCGCCCAGGCGTGCCTGCAGCGTGGCCAGCGCCGACGAGCCGCCCGTGAGGTAGATCGCGTCCAGCTGCGTGGCGGCGAGGCCGGCTCGCCCCACGCATGCCTCCGCGCAATCCACCACACGCGCCAGCAGGTCGCCCAATTGCTCGGTCATCGCAGCCGGCTCGACGCTCGCCCGTAACCCGTTCTCGACCGCGTCGAGATCAATCCGTGCAGCGGCTGCTTCCACGGAGCAGCGGATCTTGGCCTCTTCCACTTCGCTGGCGAGGCGATGGCCGAGTCGCTGCTGCAGGACGGCCATCAGACGTCGGTGCAGTTGCTGGTCGCTGTAGTTGGTGCGCAGCGATTGCGCTTCAGCCATCCGCCGCGGCGCGTACTGGAAGTTGATCAGGTGCCAGGTCGCCAGCTCGATGAAGATGGAACTGGGCACGGGTCGTCCATCCGGTCCCGCGTGGCCGAGGCCGAGCAAGGGCATGACCTCGGCGACGTTGAGCTTGCGGTCGAAGTCGGTGCCGCCGATGTGCACCCCGGTCGTGGCCAGGATGTCGTCCTCGCGCTGGGTGCGGCCGAGCCGCGAGGGGCCAAGGCGGACCACGGTGAAGTCCGACGTGCCGCCGCCCACGTCCACGACGAGTGCCTGCACCTCGCGATCCAGGCGGCGCTCGTAGTCGAAGGCCGCGGCGATCGGCTCGAGCTCGAAGTCCACCTCGGCGAACCCCGCCGCGAGGGCTGCCTGCTGCAACGATCGCTGCGCCTGCCGGTCCCGTTCCGGCGAATCGTCGACGAAGTGCACCGGCCGGCCGATCAGCACGCGCGGCGCCAGTGCGCCCACCTGCGCGCGAGCGCGATCCGCTAGTTCGGCGATGAAGCGCGACACGATCTCCTGGAATGCGAGCGAGCCCCAGCCGATGTTCGTCTGCTCCGCCATCAGGCTGCTGCCCAGCAGGCTCTTGAGCGATCGCATCAGCCGCCCATCGACACCGGCGAGGTACAGCGCCATCGCATCGCGGCCGAAATGGACCGTCTTGTCCTCGGCGTTGAAGAAGACGGCCGTCGGCAAGGTGGTTGCGGCGCCCTCCAGCGGCAGCAGCCGCGCGACGCCATCGGCGCCCACGACCGCGACGGCCGAATTGGAGGTGCCGAAGTCGATGCCGAGCGTGTGCGTGCCGGTTCCCCTCATTCCCGGCGCAGCGCCGGGAAGAGGATGACGTCCCTGATGCTGGGGCTGTCGGTCAGCAGCATCATGAGCCGGTCGATGCCGATGCCGCAGCCGCCCGTGGGCGGCATGCCGTATTCGAGCGCACGCACGAAGTCGTGGTCGAAGAACATGGCCTCGTCATCGCCGGCGTCCTTGGCGTCGACCTGGGCCATGAAGCGCGCTGCCTGGTCCTCGGCGTCGTTCAATTCCGAGAAGCCGTTGCCGAACTCGCGTCCGGTGATGTACAGCTCGAAGCGCTCGGTGACCTCGGGACGCTCGTCGTTGGCCCGTGCCAGCGGCGAGATCTCGGTCGGGTGTTCCATGATGAAGGTCGGCTGCCAGAGCTTCTCCTCCACCGTCTCCTCGAAGTAGAGCACCTGCAGGCTGGCGAGCGAGCGCTTCGACAGTCGGTCCTTCTCCTCGCTCAGGCCGAGCTTCTTCAGGGCGCCGATCAACCATCCGGCGTCATCAGCGCCGGCGCCGGCGTCGGTGTGTTTGCCGATCGCCTGGCGAATGGTGAGCCGCTCGAAGGGCGCGGCCAGGTCGACGGGCTTGCCCTGGTAGGTCAGCTGCAACGTGCCCACGGCCTTCTGCGCGGCATCGCGCACCAGCGACTCGGTGAAGTCCATCAGGTCGCGGTAGTTCCAGTACGCCGCGTAGAACTCCATCATCGTGAACTCGGGGTTGTGCCGCACCGAGATCCCTTCGTTGCGGAAGTTCCGGTTGATCTCGAACACCCGCTCGAAGCCGCCGACGACCAGCCGCTTGAGGTACAGCTCGGGCGCGATGCGCAGGAACATCTCCTGGTCCAGCGCGTTGTGGTGCGTCACGAACGGGCGCGCATTCGCGCCGCCCGGGATGGGGTGGAGCATCGGCGTCTCCACCTCCAGGAAGCCGTGCTGCACCATGAACTCGCGGATGCCGGAGACGGCCTTGCTGCGTGCGATGAAGCGCTGGCGGGCCTGCTCGTCGGTCATCAGGTCGACATAGCGCTGGCGGTACTTCACCTCCTGGTCGGCGACCCCGTGGAACTTGTCCGGCATCGGCCGCAGGCTCTTGGTCAACAGGCGGATCGAGGTGGCATGGAGCGACAGCTCGCCGGTCTTGGTCTTGAACACCTTGCCCTCGGCACCCACGATGTCGCCCAGGTCCCAGTGCTTGAACGCAGCGTAGACCTCCTCGCCCACGTCGTCGCGGGTGACGTACACCTGGATGCGGCCGCTCTGGTCCTGCAGCGTGGCGAAGCTCGCCTTGCCCATGACCCGCTTGAGCATCATGCGGCCGGCGACCCGGGCCACCGTGCCTTCGGCCAGCAGCTGTTCGCTGGCCTTGCCGCCGTGGGCCGCGTGCAGGGCACCGGCCTTGTCGCCCGGCTTGAAGTCGTTCGGGAACGCCACCCCGTTGCCTTGCTTCTGCGCCTCGCGCAGGGCCTTGAGCTTCTCGCGCCGCTCGGCGATCAGCTGGTTGTCGTCGATGGAAGCGGCAGGCGCTGCGGGCGGGGTGGTCTGGGACATGTCGGACGTGGGGCTTGGACAAGCCTGCGGGCAAACCGCTGATTCTAATTTTTTCGGCAGCGCCGGCCGGAAGGCCAGCCGGGCCAGACGATCGTCAGCCCGTGATGCCGGTGCGCGCGAGGACGTCGGTGACCAGCTCCAGCCGCACCAACGGGTTGTCCAGCTCCATCAGGCGCTGCTTCAACTGCACGGGCATCGGCAGCAGCTCGCACCAGCGGTTGGCCACCCAGGCGCAATCGTCCAGGCGCAACGGTTGCTCGATCGGCAGGGCCTCCGCCCCGCGGTCCTGGTCCTGCAACTTGCGAATCAGCGTGCCGAGCGCCGTCGCTGTCGGCTGCAGGTCCTCCGGCACGGGGACGGCCTTGTCCGCAGCGATCTGTTCGACGTCGGCCACCCACAGGCCGTGCCTGAGCTGCTCGCTGTTGCGGATGCGGAAGCGCTGCTGGCCCAGCGCGCGGATCGTCATCAACCCCGCCTGGGGCTGCTCGAACGCGCTGATCGACGCCAGCGTGCCCACGGTGGCGAACGCCTCGCGATCTCCGCCCGGACGCCGCACTTCCTGGCCCTGCGTGAGCGAGACCACGCCGAACGGCGCTCCTGCGCGCTGGCAGCGGCTGATCATGTCCAGGTAACGCACCTCGAAGATGCGCAGCGGCAGCACGCCGCCGGGGAAGAGGACCGTCCCGAGCGGGAACAGCGGGAGCGACTGCAGGGTGAGGGCTGTGGCCAAGGGAAAACGGGCGATTGCGCCGCTATCATCCCACGCGCAACCAAGGCGGGGGATGGTCTACCAAATCTTTTCGTTCCTGCTCGACGTCATCGGCGGGCTGCTCGGCGGGGCCTGCCTGCTGCGGCTGTACATGCAGTACCAGCGGGTGCCGTTCGGCAATCCGGTCGGTCGTTTCGTCTTCGCGCTCACCGACTGGCTGGTGCTGCCGCTTCGCAAGGTGCTGCCCTCCGTGCGGCGCTGGGACACGGCAAGCCTGGTCGCGGCATACCTGATCGAACTGGCGCAATTCGCGCTGTTGTGGGCGCTGATCGGTGGTGGCGGCTTCGAGGCGGTCTTCGTGCTGGCGCTGCTCGGCCTGCTGCGGCTTGCGATCTCCACCGCCACGGCGCTGGTGATCGTCTACGCGGTGCTGTCGTGGGTGCAGAACGACTCGCCGCTGTCGGACATCCTGGAGCGCCTGTGCGCGCCGCTGCTGCGGCCGATCCGCCGGGTCGTGCCGCTGGTGGGCGGCATCGACCTGTCGCCGCTGGTGCTGCTGGTGATCCTGCAGATCCTGTCGATGCTGCTGGCCGGCCTGGGAGGCCGGGTCTAAGGACCGAAGGTCCCGATCAGATCACCGCGTCGGCTGGCTGCCGCAGCAGCATGGCCAGCGTGTGCGCAATGCGGGTGCGCAGCTCGCGGCGATCGCAGATGAAATCGACGGCGCCCTTCTGCTGCAGGAATTCGGCGCGCTGGAAGCCTTCGGGCAGCGTCACTCGCACCGTCGATTCGATGACGCGGGGGCCGGCGAATCCAATCAGCGCCTTCGGCTCGGCGATCACCACGTCGCCCATGAACGCGAAGCCGGCGCTCACGCCACCCATCGTGGGGTCGGTCAGCACGCTGATGTAGGGCAGGCCCTTCTTGGCCAGGCGCGTGAGGGCCGAGTTGGTCTTGGCCATCTGCATCAGCGACAGCAGGCCCTCCTGCATGCGCGCCCCGCCGGTGGCTGTGAAGCACACGAACGGCACCTTCTGCTCCAGGGCGCCTTCGACGCCGCGCACGAAGCGCTCGCCGACCACGCTGCCCATGCTGCCGCCCATGAAGTCGAACTCGAACGCCGCGGCCACCAGGCTCACGCCGTGCACGGCGCCGCCCATCACGACCAGCGCATCGGTCTCGCCGGTGTTCTCCAGGGCTTCCTTGAGCCGCTCGGGATAGCGGCGGCTGTCCTTGAACTTGAGTGCGTCGACCGGCAGCACTTCCTGCCCGATCTCCCAGCGGCCTTCCGGATCGAGGAAACCGTCGAGGCGCGCACGGGCCCCCATGCGGTGGTGGTGGCTGCACGTGGGGCAGACATTCAGGTTCTGCTCGAGATCGGTCTTGTAAAGGACGGTCTCGCAGCTGGGACACTTGACCCACAGCCCCTCGGGCACGCTGCGGCGCTCGGCCGGGTCGGTCGGTTGGATCTTGGGGGGCAGCAGTTTCTCGAGCCAGCTCATGGGGTGGGGTGCTCCGGTGAAGAACGGATTTTATGTGTCCAGCGCCTGGCGGATGCCCCGCAAGAAGGCGGCGGCCTCGACGACTGCGCGCTCGCGTGGCTGCGATTCGAGTAACTGGATGATTCGGGTACCGATGACGACGGCATCGGCGACACGCCCGACCGCCCTGGCGCTCTCGGCGTCGCGGATCCCGAAGCCCACGCCCACCGGCACTTTCACGTGCTGGCGAATGCGCGGCAGCATCTGTTCGACCGCGGCTGTATCCAGGTGGCCGGCACCGGTGACGCCCTTGAGCGACACGTAGTACACGTAGCCGCTGGCGATGCGTGCCACCTGCTGCATCCGCTTCTCGGTCGAGGTGGGCGCCAGCAGGAAGATCAGGTCGATGCCCGCCGCCTTCAGGTCGGCCGCGAACTGCTCGCATTCCTCGGGCGGGTAGTCCACCACCAGCACGCCGTCGACCCCGGCCGCTGCAGCATCGCGGATGAAGGCTCCGGCGCCATGCGACAGGTCGTAGCGTTCGACGGGATTGGCGTACCCCATGAGGACGACCGGCGTGTCACCGTCACGCTCGCGGAAGCTGCGCACCATCGCGAGCACCTGCGTCATGCCGACGCCCAGTGCCAGCGCCTGCTCCCCCGCTTTCTGGATCACGGGGCCATCGGCCATCGGATCGGAGAACGGCACGCCCAGCTCGATGATGTCGGCGCCCGCTTCCACCATGCCGTGCATCAGCGATGGCGTGATGTCGGCGAAAGGGAAGCCGGCGGTGACGTACGGGATCAGCGCCTTGCGCCGGCTGGCGCGCAGCCGATCGAAGGTGGCGGTGATGCGGCTCATTCCTTGCCGCCTTTGAGCTTCAGGCCACGCATCGAGGGCCGGTCGTAGAAGTCGACGCCTGCGAGGTCCGCGACCGTGCCGATGTCCTTGTCGCCGCGGCCGGACAGGTTGACCAGGATGCTCTGGTCCTTCCGCATCGTTCGCGCGAGCTGCATCGCGTAGGCGACCGCATGGCTGGATTCCAGGGCCGGGATGATGCCCTCCGTGCGGCACAGGTAGTGGAAGGCGTCCAGGGCCTGCTGGTCCGTGATGCCGACGTACTCGGCGCGACCGATGTCCTTCAGCCACGAATGTTCGGGCCCGACGCCGGGATAGTCGAGGCCAGCGCTGACGCTGTGGGTCTCGGTGATCTGGCCGTTGGCGTCCTGCAGGATGTAGGTGCGGTTGCCGTGCAGGACGCCGGGGCTGCCCCGCTGCAGCGACGCCGAATGCTTGCCGCTGTCCAGGCCCTGGCCCGCGGCCTCCACGCCGACGAGGCGCGTGCCGTCGAAGGGGATGTAGGGATGGAAGATGCCCATGGCGTTGCTGCCGCCGCCGACGCAGGCGACCACGACGTCGGGCTGCCGGCCTGCCATCTTCGGCATCTGCTCGATGCACTCGTTGCCGATGACGCTCTGGAAGTCGCGCACCATCATCGGATACGGATGCGGGCCGGCCACGGTGCCGATGATGTAGAACGTGTTCTCCACGTTCGTCACCCAGTCGCGCATGGCCTCGTTCAGCGCGTCCTTCAGCGTCCGGCTGCCGGATTCCACCGGCACCACGCGGGCGCCCAGCAGGTTCATGCGATAGACGTTCGGGCTCTGGCGCTTGACGTCCTCGCTGCCCATGTAGACCACGCACTCCAGGCCGTAGCGGGCGCAGATGGTGGCGGTGGCCACGCCGTGCTGGCCCGCGCCGGTCTCGGCGATGACCCGCGGCTTGCCCATGCGGCGGGCCAGCATCGCCTGGCCGATCACGTTGTTGATCTTGTGCGCGCCGGTGTGGTTCAGGTCCTCGCGCTTCAGGTAGATCTGCGCGCCGCCCTGTTCGCGGCTCATGCGCTCGGCGTGGTAGATGGGCGAGGGCCGGCCGACGAAGTGCGCCAGCTCGTAGCGGAATTCGGCCAGGAACTCGGGATCGTTCTGGTGGCGTGCGTAGGCCGCGCGCAGTTCGTCGATGGCGTGGGTCAGCGTCTCGCTGACGAAGCTGCCGCCGTAGGGGCCGAAATGGCCGGCGGCATCAGGCTGCTGATAAGAGGGCATTGGGGGACCTTGCAAGAAGCGCGTCGGCGGCACGCACGGCCGCGACGAACTGATGGATCTTGTCCGGGTCCTTCACGCCCTTGGCGCGCTCGACCCCGGAGCTCACATCAACGGCCAGCGATCTGCACCGCGGCCGCACCTGCACGATGCCATCGGTCACGTTTGCAGGCGTCAACCCACCAGACAAGACGAGCTGAGCGTTGACGCTTGGTGGAAGACGTGACCAATCGAATGCCTTGCCGCCGCCGCCGTAGCCCTCGACGTGCGCGTCGACGACCAGGGCCCGGGCGTGGTGGTGCCGTTGCGCGAAGTCTACCAAGTCGAATGGCTGGGACGCCTCGAGCGGGATGCGTGCGGCGCGCATCCACGCGCGGCGCCCGTCCTCCGCGGCAGCCCGGCATTGCTCGGGCGTTTCGTCGCCATGGAACTGCAGCACCGCCGAGGGCAGGGCAGCGCATGCGGCGCGCACGCCTTCGACGGATTCATTGACGAACAGCAGCACGGGCGTGACGAAGGGCGGCAGCAATGCGGCCAACTCGGCCGCCCGCTGCGCGGTGACGAAGCGCGGGCTTTTCGGGTACAGGACGAAGCCGACCGCGTCGGCACCGGCCTCGGCTGCGGCCACGATGTCCTGCTCGCGCGTGAGGCCGCAGATCTTGATCCGCGTTCGCTGGCTCGACGGGGGCTGCGTAGCGCTCATGGAAGCCAATGATACGGAGGGGTGGATGCCGGCAAGCCCCAGTGGGATTCGTAGACCGGGCCGAGGAAATACAGCCCGTCGGGCGAGAACGTGGGCGCCGCGGCATCGCGACTGCGCGCGGCCAGCACTTCGTCGATCCAGGCCGGCGCTTGGTGTCCCTGCCCGACGGCGACCAGGCATCCCATGATGTTGCGGATCATGTGGTGCAGGAACGCGTTCGCCTCGAACTCGAACCGCCAGTACGGCCCCTTCCTCTCGATGTTGATGCGTCCGAGGGTCTTCACCGGCGAGCGTGCCTGGCACCCTGAAGCACGGAACGAGGTGAAATCGTGTTCACCCAGCAGCCGCGAGGCGGCGTCGCGCAACGCGCCTTCGTCGAGCGGGCGGAACACCCATCCCGCACGTCCGCTCTCGATGCTGGGCCGCACGGCGGACTCGAGCAAGACGTAGGCGTAGCGACGGGCGAGCGCACTGGCGCGCGAGTGGAACTCGGCCGGCACCGGATGCGCCCACTGCACCGCAATGTCAGGGGGCAGGAAGGTGTTGGTGCCGCGCACCCAGGAGAACGGCTCCCGGACGACACCGGTGTCGAAGTGCACCACCTGCATGAGACCGTGCACGCCCGCATCGGTGCGACCGGCGCAGACGGTCGAGACGGGTTGGTCGGCGAAGCGGGCCAGGGCCCCTTCCAGGTGGTCTTGCACCGTGCGACCAGACGGCTGGCTCTGCCAGCCGTCATAGGCCTGCCCGAGGTAGCTGATGCCGAGTGCCCACCTCACGGCCGGGCCTTGCCGGAGGTCGGGCTCAGCCGATCTCCGCGAGGAACTTCTGCGCCTTGCTCTTGAGATCGCCGGAGGCTTCCGCGATCACTTCCTGCGCGAGGCTGCGGGCACCGTCGGCGTCACCGATGGCGTTGAATTCCTCGGCAAGTGCGAGCTTGGTGGCCAGCGGGTCGGCGCTGTCCACATCATCGGCCATGATGAACGCCGGTTCGTCAGGCACGACAGGTGCTGCAGGCGCCGTGGCGCGAGCCGCCACGGGAGTTGCGGGCGCGGCAGGCTTGGCCGATGAATCGAGGTCGAGCGAGAGCGCGCCGAGATCGAATTCGATCATCCCGGCGTCGGCCGCCGGTGCAGCGGCAGCGCGTGCGGGCGCCGGTGCCGGAGCAGCAGGGGGCTCGGCGCTGAAATCCAGGCTGTTGTCGGCTAGGTCCAGGCTTGGCGGGTCCAGCTGCACCGGCTGCGTCTGCTGCGCCGAGAAGTCCATCTCTGGAGCCCGCGCCTTGGCTGCCGGTGCGGGCGCTGCCTTTGTCACGGGTGCCGATGCGGCAGGTGACGGCTCGTCGCCGAGCGAGAAGTCGAGGTCCAGATCCAGATCGATCGCGGCCGGTGCCGCAGCCGGAACGGCGGCAGCCTGCTTCGTCGTGTTGAGGTACCCAGCATCCTCGACCGGCAGGACAGACCCCGTGGGGGCGGCGGGCGCCGCGCCCGGGTGGCCGCCAGGCTTGTACATCGGATTGGCAGGATCGAGTTCCTGGCCCAGCTCGCAGATGCGCGCCCACTCGCCACCCTCGCCGTGCGTCAGGCTATAGGCCTCGCTCGCCACCTGTTCGAAGGCCTTGGCATCGCGGCGCTTGGCGTAGATCTCGAGCAGCTTGACGTGGATGGCCACGCGCTGCGGATTGATGCGAAGCGCTTCCTTGAGGATCTCTTCGGCCTGCAGGTCACGACCGTAGGCCAGGTAGACGTCCGCCTCGGCGACCGGATCCACGTCGCCGGCCGCATCGAGCTGGCTGGGCGAGTAGACCATCGACGACCCGGTGGCCGTTCCCTCGTTGGTGTCGACCCGCTGGCCGCCGCTCGCACCGAAGAAGGAGTCGGGCTGCAGTCGGCTCTCGAGGAAGGAGCTGTCGACGGACGCGCCGCGACGGCGCTGGCGTGCACGCCAGCCGACGAGGCCCAGCAGGGCCAGAACCGCGGCGCCGATGACGCCAGGAACCAACGGCTCATCGAGCATCTGGTCGATGAGTCCGCGTTCGGGAGCAGGTGCCGGAACGGCAGCCGGCTTGCGAGCGGCGACTGCCGCCTTCGGCGTCGCGCCCGCAGTGCTGTCGTTGGTGGTGCTCGTCGTCGGCGAGACGGAGGGGTCGGACGTCGTGCTGGAGGAAGGCGCCGCGCTCTCTGCCGGAGCCGACGCTTCGCCGGCCGGGGCCGACGGAGCTGTCGCCGTCACCGGCGCGGGCGCCGCAGACGTCGTTGCAGGAGGTGCCTCGGGCGTGGGCGTTGTCTTGGCGGGCGCAGCTGCCGTGACGGGCGCAGCTGCCGTCGGCGCGCTCGCGCTGGCCGCCGGCGTCGGTGCCGGCTTGGCAGTGGTGGCCGAAGGCGTCCCGACGGTCAGTGAGGGGCCGGTGGCAGGACTGCTTGCCTTGCCGGCGGTGCCGGCCGTGGCGGAGGCCGAAGGACCAGCCTTGGGGGCGTTGGCCGCGGCCGTGACGCCGTTCAGCTCCGCGAGGTTGCGATCGAGTTCGGCCATGCGGGCCGCGGACTCCTTCGACGCACGCTCGCGCGCGATCCTGTCCTCGCCGGCCTTGCCTTGCACGGCCCCTTTCGAGAGGGTCAGGCGGTCCGGTGTGGCCGTCGACGGCTTCTTCTCGTCGACCTTGCCTTGCACTGTGCCGCGGCTCTCGCGCCCGGAGCCCACGCTGGGTGCCTCGGGCACGCTCTCGGCCACCTTGCGGCGGAACTCGTTGAAGTCGCGGCTCTGCGCGATGAGCGTCTCATGGGCCTCGGCTGGGGGAACAGCTTCGGCCTGCTCCTGCGAGGGCAGGTTGAGGACGGTGCCGGCGCGCAGGCGGTTGATGTTCCCGCCGCCGAACGCATCGGGGTTGCTGCGCAGCATGGCCACCAGCATCTGGTCGAGCGACACCGTGGCAGGTTTGTTGGCCGCGGCGATCTTGCCGGCCGTGTCGCCCGCCTGCACGGTGACGGGCTTGCCATCGCCCTTGGCGGTGGACGTCGTGGCCGGGGGTGCGGGAGCGCGTGTGGTCGCGGCAGCCGGCGATTCTGGACGCGGCTGCTGCGGGCGGGGGGCCACCGGCTTGGCGCTGCTCTCGGCGCTGCCAGAGGGCTGGACCGGGGAGGTCTGGGCCGTGAGCGGCTGCTGTCCCTGCCGCATCGCCGGCGGGTCGAACAGCATCGTGAAGTCGCGCCGGATGCGGCCCGACGACCAGGAGGTCTCGAGCACGACATCCACGAACGGTTCGTTGATCGGCCGGTCACCGGACAGGCGCAGGAAGTAGGAACCGTCGGAACGGCGTTGCACCGCCACCTGCACATTGGCCAGCGCGGCGTTGTAGTCCATCCCTGCGCTTCGGAACGTGGCGGGCGGGGCGATCGTGGCCTTGAGGCTGGAGACCTCCTCCGGCGTGATCTCCGGCAGATCGATGTCCACGCGCAACGGTTCGCCAAGCGCGGACTGGACGGTGACGCGACCGAGGGCCAATGCCTGCGCATCGAACGACGGCACGCTCAACAAGGCAGCCGTGGCCAACGCCACGGCAGTGGCTTGCCAACGGCGCGAGCGCTTGCTTGTTGAGGTCCCCACTGCTCGGTCTGCAGGCAGTTTTTTTCTGTTCATGCGGACGGTCGCCTTCCGGCGGAAATTGCTAAAAGGACCATAACATCAATGTCTTAGGGAAACAAGCTGAGACATGGCTTAACGTCCGAAGCACGTTCCACAACGCGACGGGACCCCGTCCGTCGTTGCCCATCCACAACGTGCTGTAACGAAGCGCTACAGCACGGCCGATCAGGCGTCGAGCAGGATGCGCAGCATGCGACGCAGCGGCTCGGCGGCGCCCCACAGCAGCTGATCGCCGATGGTGAACGCACCCAGGTATTCGGGGCCCATCGCCATCTTGCGCAGGCGACCCACGGGGATGCCGAGGGTGCCCGTGACTGCCACAGGCGTCAGGTCCTTCAGCGTCGCTTCGCGCGTGTTGGGCACCACACGCACCCAGTCGTTGTCGCTCGCGATCAGGGCCTCGATGTCGGCGAGCGGGACGTCCTTCTTCAGCTTGAACGTCAGCGCCTGGCTGTGGCACCGCATCGCACCCACGCGCACGCAGAAGCCATCGACCGGCACTGCCGTGGTACCGAAACCGGCACCCTGGCCGAGTATCTTGTTGGTCTCGGCACCGGCCTTCCACTCCTCGCGCGAGACGCCGCCACCCAGGTCCTTGTCGATCCAGGGGATCAGCGAGCCACCCAGCGGCACGCCGAAGTTCTCCGTCTCGGTGGCCGTCATCGCCTGCTGGCGATGCAGCACCTTGCGGTCGATCTCGAGGATGGCGGACTTCGGGTCGTCGAGCAGCGCCTTCACTTCGGCGTTCAGCGTGCCGAACTGGGTGAGCAGCTCCCGCATGTGCTGCGCGCCGCCGCCCGAAGCGGCCTGGTAGGTCATGCTGCTCATCCACTCGACGAGGCCGGCCTTGTAGAGGGCGCCCACGCCCATGAGCATGCAGCTCACGGTGCAGTTGCCGCCGATCCAGTTGCGGCCGCCCTTGCCCAGTGCGTTCTTGATGACCGGCAGGTTCACGGGGTCCAGGACGATCACCGCGTCGTCCTTCATGCGCAGCGTCGAGGCCGCGTCGATCCAGTGCCCGGCCCAGCCCGCCGCACGCAGCTTGGGGAACACCTCGCTGGTGTAGTCGCCACCCTGGCAGGTGATGACGATGTCGCACTTCTTCAGCGACTCGATGTCGAACGCATCCTTCAGCCTGGCCTCGTTCTTCGCCTGCGCGGGCGCCTTGCCGCCGGCATTGGAGGTCGAGAAGAACATCGGCTCGATGAGCGCGAAGTCGCCTTCGGCCTGCATGCGGTCCATCAAGACCGAGCCGACCATGCCGCGCCAGCCGACGAGGCCGACGAGAGGTTGTTGTGCCTTGGAGAGTGCCATCGTCAAACGCCTTTCTGAGTGATCCGTTTCCCCCGGCTCGTCCGGGCCGGGGGAGGCGCGCGACGAACCGGAGCTTGCTAGCTCTTGGTGGTTTTCTTGGTGATCGCGGCCACGACAGCGTCGCCCATCTGGCGGGTGCCGACCTTCGTGGTGCCTTCGGAATGGATGTCCGCCGTACGCAGTCCCTGCGCCAGGACCGACTTCACCGCGGACTCGATGCGGTCGGCGGCGGCAGGCTGGTTGAGGGAGAAGCGGAGCATCATGGCTGCGGACAGGATTGTAGCCAATGGGTTCGCGATGCCCTTGCCGGCGATGTCGGGCGCGCTGCCATGACTCGGCTCGTAGAGGCCCTGGTTGCCCGCATTCAGGCTGGCCGAGGGCAGCATGCCGATGGAGCCGGTGAGCATCGCGGCTTCGTCCGAGAGGATGTCGCCGAACATGTTTCCCGTCACCACGACGTCGAAGAACTTGGGCTGCTTCACCAGCTGCATGGCCGCGTTGTCGACGTACATGTGGTCCAGCTTCACGTCCGGATACTGCTGGCCCACCTCGGTGACCACGTCCTTCCAGAACTGGAAGGTCTCGAGCACGTTGGCCTTGTCGACGCTGGTCACGTGCTTGCTGCGCTTGCGCGCTGCCTGGAAGGCGACGTGCGCGATGCGCTCGATCTCGGGGCGCGTGTAGCGCATCGTGTCGAACGCTTCCTCCGCGCCGGGGAAGTGGCCGTCGACCGACGTGCGCCGCCCACGCGGCTGGCCGAAGTAGATGTCGCCGGTGAGCTCGCGGATGATGAGGATGTCCAGGCCCGCCACCAGCTCGGGCTTGAGGCTCGACGCGTAGGTCAGCTGCTCGTAGCAGATCGCCGGGCGGAAGTTGGCGAAGAGACCCAGGTGCTTGCGCAGCCCCAGGATCGCCTGCTCCGGCCGCAAGGCGCGTTCGAGCTTGTCGTACTTCCAGTCGCCGACGGCGCCGAACAGGATGGCATCGGCGGCCTTGGCCAGCTTCAGCGTCGACTCGGGCAGCGGATGGCCAAGCGCCTCATAGGCCGCGCCGCCCACCGGCGCCGTCTCGATCTCGAACTTGAGATCCAGCACGTCGAGCACCTTCAGTGCCTCGGCGACGATTTCCGTTCCGATGCCGTCCCCCGGCAATACTGCAATCTTCATGGCTTGTCTTTCCTGGTGAATGGGAGCCGCGCGTAGTCCGCCAGCACGCTGCGCAGCCGGTCCAGCAAGGCTGGATTGGGCGCGGAGGCGCCGCTGGCGAGCAGCGCGATGTTGTCGGCGAGCGTTTCCTCGGGATGGAATACGTACTCGGTGTTGCCGCCGAGCCGCTGCAGGTAGGCCGGCACGTCCTCGACCCGCCACCATTGCAGTTGCCCTGCACGGCGCAACGGCAGGCTGGGCTGGCCGGCACGCCCGGGCTCGACGGCGAGCAGGCGGACCTGCAGCACGGAAAAGAAGGTCTCTCCCGGCTTCAGTTGCGTGCGGCTCGCCACCAGCAGCGGCACGAGCCACTGCTGGCCGGCGGGCGTCTCGACGCGCATCGCGTGGCGGCTGTGCGGGGCATCCGGGTTGGAGATGCGTGCCGGCAGCCACTCCTGGGGCCAGGCCAGCGGCTCGATCGGCTCGAATCCCAACTCGCGATAGAGGCGCGTGGCGAGCTCCGGCTTCGCGCGCGTGGTCACGTGCACGATCTCGTGCGCGAGCACGAAAGCGTCAGCGCCGGCGCCGCGCGATGGGCCGCGGGGCATGAAGACGGCCTCCCGCGGGTGTACGGCGCGCCGCCGGCATCGCTGCCGTCAGTACACACGATGGTCACGGGCCACGGAGTGGGCATTCCCAGCTGGCGCAGCTGCGGCACGGCAGCCATCGCGGCGTCGCGCCATCGCCGCTGCTCGCTTGCATCGCACGCATGCCCTGCGACTGCAAGCGCCGCCTTGAAGGCCGCGGCACCGGCATCGGGCCGGCCCACGGTCGCCGCGCGCTGGAACGGGCTGACGGTCGCCATCCACTCGTCATCGGCCATCAGCTGCGCCCTGGCTTCATCGGCCGAGGCGAAGCGAAGCGCTTGCGGCCGTGCGTCCTCGGCCGAAGCCGCCAGCGCCAGGAAAGCGACGCCGGCAGCGGCGAGGCTGCGCAGCGGCTTCATGCGGCCAGGGTGTGCGCCAGCCACGGCTTGGTGGCCAGGCGCTGTGCTTCGAAAGCCCGGATCTTGTCGGCCTGGCGCAGCGTGAGGCCGATGTCGTCGAAGCCGTTGAGCAGGCAGTACTTGCGGAACGGCTGCACGTCGAACGGGATCGACTCGCCGCCCGGCGTGGTGACCACTTGCCGGTCGAGATCGATCGTGAGCTCGTAACCCGGAAACGCGCGCACCTCGTCGAACAGTTTCGCCACCGTGGCCTCGGGCAGCACGATGGGCAGCAGGCCGTTCTTGAAGCTGTTGTTGAAGAAGATGTCGGCGTAGCTTGGCGCGATGAGCGCGCGGAAGCCGTACTGCACCAGCGCCCAGGGCGCGTGCTCGCGCGACGAACCGCAGCCGAAGTTGCGGCGCGCCAGCAGGATCGACGCGCCCGCGAACCGCGGCTGGTTCAGCACGAAGTCTGGATTGGGCTTGCGGCTGGTGGGGTCCTGGCCGGGATAGCCGGGATCGAGGTAGCGCCACTCGTCGAACAGGTTCTGGCCGAAGCCGGTCTTGCGGATCGACTTCAGGAACTGCTTGGGAATGATCGCGTCGGTGTCGACGTTCTCGCGGTCCATCGGCGCCACAAGTCCCTTGTGGATGGTGAATTTCTGCATGGTGCTGCGTGCCTCGTGTCGTGCTGTCAGGCGAACTGGCGGATGTCCACGAAGTGCCCGTGCACTGCGGCGGCGGCTGCCATCGCGGGGCTGACCAGGTGCGTGCGCCCGCCCGCGCCCTGCCGACCTTCAAAGTTGCGGTTGCTGGTGGAGGCGCAGCGCTCGCCCGGCTCCAGCCGGTCGGCGTTCATGGCCAGGCACATCGAGCAGCCGGGCTCGCGCCAGTCGAAGCCCGCGGCCTTGAAGATCTCGTGCAGGCCTTCGCGCTCGGCTTGCTCCTTCACCACGCCCGAACCCGGGACGACCATCGCGAGCTTCACGTTCTTCGCGACCTTCTGGCCGAGGCGCTTGACCACCGCCGCGGCCTCGCGCATGTCCTCGATGCGGCTGTTCGTGCACGAGCCGATGAACACCTTGTCGACGAAGATGTCGTCGATCGGCTTGCCGGGCTCGAGCCCCATGTAGGTGAGGGCGCGTTCGATCGCGCCGCGCTTGGTCGTGTCCTTCTCCTTGTCCGGATCGGGCACGCGGCCATCCACGCCCAGCACCATCTCGGGCGAGGTGCCCCAGGTCACCTGCGGCACGATCGTCGAGGCATCCAGTTCGACCACCGTGTCGAACTTCGCGTCCGGATCGGAACGCAGGGTGCGCCAGTAGCTCACGGCCTGGTCCCACTCCACCCCTGTCGGCGACAGCGGACGGCCCTTCAGGTACTCGATCGTCTTGTCGTCAACCGCCACCATGCCGGCGCGCGCACCGGCCTCGATGGCCATGTTGCAGACCGTCATGCGGCCTTCCATCGTCAGCGCGCGGATGGCCGAGCCGCCGAACTCGATCGTGTAGCCGGTGCCGCCGGCCGTGCCGATGCGGCCGATGATGGCCAGCACGATGTCCTTGGCGGTCACGCCGCGCGCGAGCTGGCCCTCGACCTTCACCAGCATGTTCTTCGCCTTCTTGGCCAGCAGCGTCTGCGTGGCCAGGACGTGCTCGACCTCGCTCGTACCGATGCCGTGCGCCAGCGCACCGAAGGCGCCGTGCGTGGACGTGTGCGAGTCGCCGCACACCACCGTCATGCCCGGCAGCGTGGCGCCCTGCTCGGGGCCGATGACGTGCACGATGCCCTGGCGCTTGGAGAGGAACGGAAAGTACGCCGCCGCGCCGAATTCGGCGATGTTCTTGTCCAGCGTCGTGACCTGTTCCTTGCTGATCGGGTCGTCGATGCCGTCGTAGCCCCGCTCCCAGCCCGTGGTGGGCGTGTTGTGGTCGGCGGTCGCGACCACCGAGCTGATGCGCCAGACCTTGCGGCCGGCGGCACGCAGGCCCTCGAAGGCTTGCGGGCTGGTGACTTCGTGCACCAGGTGCCGGTCGATGTAGAGGATGGCGGTGCCGTCCTCCTCGGTGTGGACGACGTGTTCGTCCCAGATCTTGTCGTAGAGGGTGCGACCCATGGCGTGTTCCTGCGGAAGGGTTGGATTATCGAGCTGCCCCGCCGGCAGAGGCATGCTCTGCCCGAGGGCACAGGTGGTCGACGAGCAGGCGCGCAGTGACCGGCAGGCTCGCGAAGTCGCGCGCCAGCAGGTCGATGTCGCGCACCGCCCAGTCATCTCGCAAAGGCACGGCTTGGAGTTCACCGACGCCTTGCAGCAGCGCGAAGGCGCGATCGGGGATCAGGCCGATGCCGAGTCCGTTGTGCACCATGCGGCACAGCGCATCGAGACCGGTCACGCGGATGCGCAGCCGGATGTCCTTGCCGGCGGCTGCGGCCGCACGGCGCATCGCGAGATCGAGCGCGCTGTTGCCCTGCAGGCCGATCTGGTCATGGTCCAGCGTCTCTTCGTACCAGACGGCAGACTGCGCGGCGAGTGGATGGCGGCGGGGGACGGCGACCACGAGGCGGTCCTGCCGATACCGACGCGATTGCAGGTCGTCGATGGAGCCGGGCGCGTTGCAGATGCCGATGTCGGCATCGCCGTCGCGCACGGCGCGCACGACCTCGCTGCTGACGTGCTCCTCGAGATCGAGCTTCACCTGCGGATGCAGCGCCGTGAAGCCCGCCAGGTCGTCGGGCAGGAACTGCATGATCGCCGAGAGGTTGGCGTGGATGCGCACGTGTCCGCGCACGCCCTGGGCGAACTCGCTCAGCTCGCCCTGCATGCGGTCCAGGCTGAACAGGACGGAGCGCGCGTGGTGCAGGAAGGTCTCGCCGGCCGGGGTCAATTCGACGCCGCGCGGGCGGCGGTAGAGCAGCGGTGCGCCGAGCGCGGCCTCCAGGTCCGAGAGGCGCTTGCTGATCGCGGAGGCGGCGATGAACTCGCGCTCGGCCGCGCGCCCGATGGAGCCCAGCTCGCAGACAGCCACGAACAGCTGCAGGGACGTGAGGTCCAGGCGGCGGGCGAAGCTGCGCTCGGGTGGCTGCATGGGTTCGTGATGCGCGATGGCTTCCTGGATTATCCGTGCCAAAATCCCGTGATCCATCTCGAAGCACGATGGCTGCCGCCGCGAGTCGCGCTGGGCGCGCCCATGAAGAAGGCCCGCCGAGGCGGGCCTTTCAGCGGTGCGGAGCCGATCAGCGCTGCGCGAGCGGCTTGACGTCGCGGCGCACGGCGCCGGTGTACAGCTGGCGCGGACGGCCGATCTTGTACTCGGGGTCGCCGATCATCTCGTTCAGCTGCGCGATCCAGCCCACGGTGCGGGCCAGCGCGAAGATGCCGGTGAACAGCTTGACCGGGATGCCGATCGCGCGCTGCACGATGCCCGAGTAGAAGTCCACGTTCGGGTAGAGCTTGCGGGAGACGAAGTACTCGTCTTCCAGCGCGATCTTCTCCAGCGACATGGCGAGCTTGAACAGCGGGTCGTTCTCCAGCCCCAGTTCCTGCAGCACTTCGTGGCAGGTCTCGCGCATCAGCTTGGCGCGCGGGTCGTAGTTCTTGTACACGCGGTGGCCGAAGCCCATCAGGCGCACGCCCGAGTTCTTGTCCTTCACCTTGGTCACGAACTCGCCGATCTTGGCGACGCCGCCCATCTGCTGGATGTCTTCCAGCATGTTGAGCGCCGCCTCGTTGGCGCCGCCGTGCGCCGGTCCCACAGGCACGCCACGCCGGCCGCGATCGCGGCGAACGGGTTGGTGCCCGAGCTGCCGCACAGGCGCACGGTGGACGTCGACGCGTTCTGCTCGTGGTCGGCATGCAGGATGAAGATGCGGTCCATCGCGCGCACCAGCACGTCGTTGGGTTCGTACTCCTCGCACGGCGTGGCGAACATCATGCGCATGAAGTTCGCGGTGTACGACAGGTCGTTCTTCGGATAGATGTACGGCTGGCCGGTGCCGTACTTGTAGGCCATCGCCACCAGCGTCGGCATCTTGGCGATCAGGCGGATGGCCGAGATGTCGCGGTGCTCGGGGTTATTGATGTCGGTGCTGTCGTGGTAGAAGGCCGAGAGGGCGCCCACCAGGCCGGTCATCACCGCCATCGGGTGCGCGTCGCGCCGGAAGCCGCGCAGGAAGAACTGCAGCTGCTCGTGGACCATGGTGTGGTTGGTCACGCGCGAGACGAAGTCCTTCTTCTGGGCCGGGTTGGGCAGGTCGCCGTACAGCAGCAGGTGGCACGTCTCGAGGAAGTCGCACTGCGTCGCCAGCTGCTCGATCGGATAGCCGCGGTACAGCAGCTCGCCCTTGTCGCCGTCGATGTACGTGATGGTCGACTGGCACGCCGCCGTCGACATGAAGCCGGGGTCGTACGTGAACATGCCGGTCTGCGCGTACAGCTTGCGGATGTCGATCACGTCCGGGCCGATCGTGCCCTTGTACACGGGCAGGTCGACGTTCGGGCTGCCGTTGCTGAACGACAGGGTGGCTTTGGTGTCGGCGAGTTTCATGTCGGATCCTTCTTTCGAATGTCGGTCGGCGCTCAACGCGTACGCAGGAGTTGCAGCAATTGGCGGACCTCGGGGCGGTCGAGTTCACCCCAGGGCTGGCGGCGGGCGAGCAGCAGGTCGAGCAGGTCATTGTCGGCCAGCTGCATCAGCTCCTCGAGCAGCACGCCCTGCCGGGCGGTGATCGCTTCGCCATGGCGGGCGAAGAAGCGCTCGAGGAACAGGTCGTTCTCCAGCAGGCCGCGCCGGCAGCGCCAGCGCAGCTTGCCCACGGCATGTTCGTCGAGTGCGATCTCGGCCATGGACCTGTCGCCTAGATGGCGCGACGCACCATCAGTTCCTTGATCTTGCCGATGGCCGCCGTGGGGTTCAGGCCCTTCGGGCAGACGTCGGTGCAGTTCATGATGGTGTGGCAGCGGAACAGGCGGTACGGGTCCTCGAGGTTGTCGAGGCGCTCGCTGGTGGCCTGGTCACGGCTGTCGGCGATGAAGCGGTAGGCCTGCAGCAGGCCGGCGGGGCCCACGAACTTGTCGGGGTTCCACCAGAAGCTGGGACAGCTGGTGGAGCAGCTGGCGCACAGGATGCACTCGTACAGGCCGTTGAGCTCGTCGCGCTCCTCGGGCGACTGCAGCCGTTCCTTCTCGGGCGGGATGCTGTCGTTGACCAGGTACGGCTTGATCGAGTGGTACTGCTTGAAGAAGTCCGTCATGTCCACGATCAGGTCGCGCACGACGGGCAGCCCGGGCAGGGGCTTGAGCACGATCGGGTCCTTCAGCGTGCGCATGTTCGTGAGGCACGCCAGCCCGTTCTTGCCGTTGATGTTCATCGCGTCCGAGCCGCACACGCCCTCGCGGCAGCTGCGGCGGAAGGCGAGGGTGGGATCCTGCGCCTTCAGCTTCATCAGCGCGTCGAGCAGCATGCGCTCGTTGCCCTCGAGCGTGATCTCCACCGTCTGCATGTAAGGCTTGGCGTCCTTGTCCGGGTCGTAACGGTAGATCTGGAAGGTGCGTTTCTGCATGATGGATTGGAGTCGAATCGTTGGCGTTGGTGCGCCTGTGCAAGTACGTAGGAGCCGGGCCTCAGAAGGTGCGCACCTTGGGCGGGACGGTGTCCACGGTCAGCGGCTTCATCTTGACGGGCTTGTACGTCAGGCTGTTGCTGCTGCTGTGCCAGAGCGTGTGCTTCATCCAGTTGGCATCGTCGCGGCCGAGCGGGACCACCGGGTCGTCCGCCGGGCGCTCGTAGTCGCTCACGGTGTGCGCGCCGCGGCATTCCTTGCGTGCCGCGGCCGACACCATGGTGGCCTGCGCGCACTCGATCAGGTTTTCGACTTCGAGGGCTTCGACGCGCGCGGTGTTGAACACCATCGAGGTGTCCTTCAGCGCGATGCCGCGCACGCGCTCGCGCAGCGCAGCGATCTTGCGCACGCCCTCGTCCATGCTGGCCTGGGTGCGGAACACGCCGGCATGCGCCTGCATGGTGGCGCGGATGTCGTTGGCCACGTCCTGCGCGTACTCGCCGCTGGACGCCTTGTCCAGGTGCGCCAGTCGCTCGAGCGTGCGGTCGGCGGCGTCGCGCGGCAGTTCCTTGTGCGACTTGGTTCCGCTGGCGAATTCGACGATGTGGTTGCCGGCCGCGCGGCCGAACACCAGCAGGTCGAGCAGCGAGTTGGTGCCCAGGCGGTTGGCGCCGTGCACGCTGACGCACGAGCACTCGCCCACGGCATACAGCCCGTTGACCACCGCGTTGTTGTCGGCGGCGGTCTGCGTGACCACCTGGCCGTGGATGTTGGTCGGGATGCCGCCCATCTGGTAGTGGATGGTGGGCACGACCGGGATCGGCTCCTTGGTGATGTCGACGTTGGCGAAGTTGACGCCGATCTCGTACACCGAAGGCAGCCGCTTGTGGATGGTCTCGGCGCCGAGGTGGTCCAGCTTGAGCAGCACGTAGTCCTTGTTCGGGCCGCAGCCGCGGCCTTCCTTGATCTCCTGGTCCATCGACCGGGAGACGAAGTCGCGCGGGGCCAGGTCCTTCAGCGTGGGCGCGTAGCGCTCCATGAAGCGCTCGCCGTTGCTGTTCAACAGGATCGCGCCCTCGCCACGGCAGCCTTCGGTGAGCAGCACGCCCGCGCCGGCCACGCCGGTCGGGTGGAACTGCCAGAACTCCATGTCCTCCAGCGGGATGCCGGCGCGTGCCGCCATGCCCAGGCCGTCGCCCGTGTTGATGAAGGCGTTGGTGGAGGCGGCGAAGATGCGGCCCGCGCCGCCGGTGGCCAGCAGCGTGGTCTTGGCTTCCAGGATGTGCAGGTCGCCGGTCTCCATCTCGAGCGCGGTGACGCCCACCACGTCGCCTTCGGCGTCGCGGATCAGGTCCAGCGCCATCCACTCGACGAAGAAGCTGGTGCGCGCCTTCACGTTCTGCTGGTACAGCGTGTGCAGCATCGCGTGGCCGGTGCGGTCGGCCGCGGCGCAGGCGCGCTGCACCGGTTTCTCGCCGTAGTTGGCGGTGTGGCCGCCGAACGGGCGCTGGTAGATGGTGCCGTCGGGGTTGCGGTCGAACGGCATGCCCATGTGCTCGAGGTCGTACACGACCTTCGGCGCCTCGCGGCACATGTACTCGATGGCGTCCTGGTCGCCCAGCCAGTCACCGCCCTTGACGGTGTCGTAGAAGTGGTAGTGCCAGTTGTCCTCGGACATGTTGCCCAGCGACGCGCCGATGCCGCCCTGCGCGGCGACCGTGTGCGAACGGGTGGGGAACACCTTGGACAGCACCGCGACGTTCAGCCCGGCGCGCGCCAGTTGCAGCGACGCACGCATGCCGGAGCCGCCCGCGCCGACGATGACGACGTCGAAGCGGCGGCGGGTGATGTTCTTGCTGCTGTATGCCATTGAGTTCAAACCCTCCAGAGCACCTGGATCGCCCACCCGGCACAGCCGGTGAGCCAGACGATGACGAACACCTGCAGCACGAGGCGCAGGAAGACCGGCTTGACGTAGTCCATCAGCACGTCGCGCATGCCCACCCACACGTGCCACAGCAGTCCAGCGATGACGGAGAACGTCAGCACCTTCATCCACTGGGCGGCGAAGATGCCGGCCCACTTGTCGTAGCCGATCGGGCCGCGCGTGAACAGCACCTGCACCAGCACGACCAGGGTGAACAGCGCCATCAGCACGGCGGTGACGCGCTGGCTGAGCCAGTCGCGCATGCCGTAGTGCGCGCCGACGACGGTGCGGTGGGACCCGTAGTTGACCGGGCCCTGTCTCTTGGGAACGCTCATCTTCTTGCCTTCAGGGAATCAGTACAGGCCGAACAGCTTGGCGCCGAGCAGCACGGTCAGCACGACGGCCGCGACCAGCGTGATGCGCGCCGAGTTGTTGCCGAACTGCTTGTTGGTGGCCGTGTGGCTCACGTCCATCCACAGGTGGCGCACGCCGGCGATGAAGTGGTGCAGGAAGGCCCAGATCAAGGCCAGCGCCACCAGCTTCACGAACCACCCCGGAACAAAACCAAGGCCGCTGTTGAAAGCGGCCCTGAAGCGTGCAAACGACAGTTCGGAGGAGACGGAGGTGTCGAACAGCCAGATGATGAACGGCATCAGCACGAACATCAGCACGCCGCTCACGCGGTGGAGGATCGAGACCCAGCCCGGCGCCGGCAGGCGGTAGGTGGGAAGGTCCCTGAAGGCATTGATGTTGCGGAATTCCGGCCGCTTCTGGGCTACAGGCATGACGGGGCTTTCTGGAAGGTCGCGATGCGCCCGTTGCGGGCGCGGACAGCCTGCGATTCTATTTCAGTGCAACAACCTGACACGTGGGTTGCAAGGTACCCGACAGCCGCGACCACCCATCTCAGCTGAGCTCGTTGCGGTAGTGGCGGCTGTCGGTGCGGTACAGGCCGCGCCGCAATTCCATCGGCACGCCGTTGTAGGTGTAGGCCACGCGCTCGACGCTGAGCAGCGGGCTGCCTGCAGGCACCTCCAGCAGCGCGGCCTGCTGCGCATCGGCGGCCACTGCGCGGATCTTCTCCTCGGCGCGCACCATGCGCACGCCGAACTCGACCTCGAACATCGCGTAGGTCGGGCCAGGGTAGTCCGCCATCTGCTCGGCGGTCAGGCCCTTGAACGCCGTGCCCGGCAGCCAGAGATCCTCGAGGATGGTCGGCGTGCCCTCGAACGAGAGCACGCGACGCACCTGGATGGCCGCATCGCCGGAGCGCAGGCCGAGCAGCCGCGCAATGTCGCCGGTCGCGCGCGAGCGCCGGCAGTCGAGGATGCGCCGTTGCGCAGGCCCCTCCGCGACATTGGCGCCGCTGTCGGGCACAAGCTTCAGGAACCGGTACTGCACGTGCTGCTCGGCATGCGTGGCCACGAACGTGCCCTTGCCTTGCCGCCGGACGAGCAGGTTGTCGGCCGCGAGTTCGTCGATCGCCTTGCGCACCGTGCCCTGGCTGACACGGAACCGCGCAGCCAGCTCCATCTCGCTGGGGATCGTCTCGCCCGGCTTCCACTCGCCGGCCTGGAGGCTCTGCAGGAGCAGGCCCTTGATCTGCCGGTACAACGGGCTGAACGCCGGCGTGCCCTGGGCGGCGTGGTCGGTGCTGTCGTCCGGCAGGGAGGAGGTGGCCATGGGTGCGCGGTGTTGCTCGATGATATCTCTTATATAAGACATAAGACAAATTGACCGGCTCGCGAGGCGCGGGTACACTCGCGGGCTGTCCGCGTGGGCCTCGCCCTGCCGTGCCACCGCTGCCGGCCCGATCCCAGGCTTCGCGCCCGATTCGCAACCTTCCTTCGGAGAACTTCCCATGTCCAAGAAGCCCGTCCGCGTCGCCGTCACCGGTGCCGCCGGCCAGATCGGTTATGCCCTGCTGTTCCGTATCGCCTCGGGCGAGATGCTGGGCAAGGACCAGCCGGTGATCCTGCAGCTGCTGGAGATCCCCGACGAGAAGGCGCAGAAGGCGCTCAAGGGCGTGATGATGGAGCTCGAGGACTGCGCGTTCCCGCTGCTGGCCGGCATGGAAGCCCACGCCGACCCGATGACCGCCTTCAAGGACACCGACTACGCGCTGCTGGTCGGTGCCCGTCCGCGTGGCCCCGGCATGGAGCGCGCCGACCTGCTGGCCGCCAACGCGCAGATCTTCACCGCGCAGGGCAAGGCCCTCGACAAGGTGGCCAGCCGCAACGTCAAGGTGCTGGTGGTCGGCAACCCCGCCAACACCAACGCCTACATCGCGATGAAGAGCGCGCCCAGCCTGCCGCGCGAGAACTTCACCGCCATGCTCCGCCTGGACCACAACCGCGCCCTGTCGCAGGTCGCGGCCAAGACCGGCACGAAGGTCGGCGACATCGAGAAGCTCACCGTGTGGGGCAACCACTCGCCCACCATGTATGCCGACTACCGCTTCGCCACCGTCGGCGGCAAGAACGTCAAGGACCTGATCAACGACCAGGTCTGGAACGCCGACACGTTCCTGCCCACGGTGGGCAAGCGCGGCGCCGCGATCATCGAGGCGCGCGGCCTGTCGTCCGCCGCTTCCGCCGCCAACGCCGCCATCGACCACATGCGCGACTGGGCGCTGGGCACCAACGGCAAGTGGGTCACCATGGGCGTGCCCTCGAACGGCGACTACGGCATCCCGAAGGACGTGATGTTCGGCTTCCCGGTCACCACGGCCAACGGCAAGTACGAGATCGTCAAGGGCCTGCCGATCGATGCCTTCAGCCAGGAGCGCATCAACAAGACCCTGAAGGAACTGCAGGACGAGCAGGCCGGCGTGGCCCACCTGCTCTGATCCGGCGCATCCCGTAGTGAAGCCGCACCCGCGCGACATCCTCCTTGGCGCCCAGGCGCGCACCGGTGGCATCCCGGTGTGCGACCACTACAGCGGCGTGGAGGCGCGGATGCGCAAGAGCCTGCAGTTACAGGCCGAGATGGCGCAGGAGTACGGCGCCTGCGTGTTCGACGTCACGCTCGATTGCGAGGATGGCGCGCCGGTCGGCGGCGAAGCGGAGCATGCCGCGCTGGTCACCGAGCTCGCGCTTGGTGCCGCGCCCGGCGCCCGTGTCGCTGTCCGCGTGCACGCCGTCGACCATCCCGCGTTCGCCCAGGACGTGCAGGTGATCGTCGGCCGCGCCGGCGCACGTCTCGCGCACGTGATGCTGCCCAAGGTCGAGACGGTGCAGGACGTCGACATCGCGGCGCGAGCGCTCGATGCCGCCGGCGCGCCGCAGTTGCCGCTGCATGCGCTGATCGAATCGCCCGCTGCGGTGCATCGCGCGTTCGACATCGCCGCGCATCCGCGCATCCAGTCGCTCAGTTTCGGCCTGATGGATTTCGTGTCGGCCCACGACGGCGCGATCCCCGAGGCCGGCATGGGCGTGCAGGGCCAGTTCACGCACCCGCTGGTGGTGCGCGCCAAGCTGGCCATCTCGTCCGCCTGCCATGCCCATGGCAAGGTGCCGTCGCACTGCGTGGTCACCGAATTCAAGGACCGCGCCGCGATGGCAGCCGCTGCGCACCGCGCCGCCGCGGACTTCGGCTACACGCGGATGTGGAGCATCCATCCCGACCAGATCCGGCCGATCCTGGAGGCGATGTCGCCCAGCGCCGGCGAGATCGGCGAGGCGGTGCGCATCCTTCTCGCCGCGCAGGCCGCGGACTGGGCCCCCATCAGCGTGGACGGCAAGCTGCACGACCGTGCAAGTTACCGCTTCCACTGGCAGGTGCTGGAGCGGGCGCACCGCACCGGCAGGACACTGCCGCCCGAGGCCGCCGAATGGTTCGGCGCCACCCCATGACACCAGGAGATTCCATGCAAGTGCGCTTCGTCGTTTCCGCCTGCCTCGCCGCCCTCGTCGCTGCCAGCCCGGCGGCTTTCGCGCAGGCGGAAAAGCCGGCCGCGAAGAAGGCGGCCGCCAAGCCCAAGCTGAAGCGCTCGGCGCAGAAGGCGGTCGAGGAGGTCACGCCCGTCGACGACGACCCGAAGGTCCAGCTCACCGACGCCGACCTGGAGACCGCCAAGCAGGTCTACGTCGGCAACATCTCGTGCGAGCTCGGCGCCTCCGTCAAGGTGACGCCAGCGCGCCGCACCGGACTGTTCGTGGTGACGACCAAGGGCTACAAGTTCCTGATGCACCCGGTCGAGAGCCGCACGGGCGCGATCCGGCTCGAAGACGGTCGCCGTGGCGCGATGTGGCTGCAGCTGGGCAACAAGTCGATGCTCATGAGCCAGAAGCTCGGCCAGCGCCTGGCCGACGAATGCCAGAGCCCGCAGCAGGTCACCTTCGCCGAGGAACTGAAGAAGCATCCACGCCCCAGCATCCTCGAGGCGCCCAACACCACGATGCAGGAAGCCACCGCGCCCGGCAGTGCCGCCTCCGCAGCCGCAGCGACGGCAACGCCCGCCAAGGGACCGCAGCGCCCGGGGCGGCCGCGACCGGCGCCACCGACAACTGACCAACACCAACACGAACCGCACGGAGAACCCCATGTTGCAAGAGTATGTGAAGCACGTCGCCGAGCGCGCGTCGCTCGGCATCCCGCCGCTGCCGCTGACCGCGCAGCAGACCGCCGCCCTGATCGAGCTGCTCAAGACGCCCTCGACCGCGGAAGCCGACTTCCTGCTGGACCTGATCACCAACCGCGTGCCCGCCGGCGTCGACGAGGCCGCCAAGGTCAAGGCCAGCTACCTCGCCGCCGTGGCCCATGGCACCGAGAAGTGCATGATCATCAGCCGTGCCAAGGCCACGGAGCTGCTGGGCACCATGCTGGGCGGCTACAACATCAGTCCGCTGGTCGACCTGCTCGATGACGCCGAAGTCGGCGCCGCGGCGGCCGACGCGCTGAAGAAGACGCTGCTGATGTTCGACCAGTTCCACGACGTCAAGGAAAAGGCTGACAAGGGCAACGCTAACGCGAAGGCCGTGCTGCAAAGCTGGGCCGACGCCGAGTGGTTCACCAGCCGCCCCGAGGTTCCGAAAAGCATGACGCTCACGGTCTTCAAGGTCACCGGCGAGACCAACACCGACGACCTGTCGCCCGCGCCCGATGCGTGGAGCCGTCCCGACATTCCGCTGCACGCGTTGGCCATGCTGAAGAACCCGCGCCCCGGCATCGTGCCGGAGGAAGAAGGCAAGCGCGGTCCGATCAAGCTGCTGCAGGAACTCAAGGCCAAGGGCCACCTGGTCGCCTACGTCGGTGACGTGGTGGGCACGGGCTCGTCGCGCAAGTCGGCCACCAACAGCGTGCTGTGGTGGACCGGCGAGGACATCCCGTTCGTGCCGAACAAGAAGTTCGGCGGCGTCTGCCTGGGCGGCAAGATCGCCCCGATCTTCTACAACACGATGGAAGACGCCGGCGCGCTGCCGATCGAGCTGGACGTGTCGAAGATGGCGATGGGCGACACCATCGAGCTGCGTCCCTACGAGGGCAAGGCGCTGAAGAACGGCGAGGTGATCGCGACCTTCCAGGTCAAGAGCGAAGTGCTGTTCGACGAGGTGCGCGCCGGCGGCCGCATTCCGCTGATCGTGGGTCGCGGCCTCACGGCGAAAGCCCGCGAGGCGCTGGGCCTGCCGGCCTCGACGCTGTTCCGCCTGCCCAAGGCGCCGAAGGACACCGGCAAGGGCTTCACGCTCGCGCAGAAGATGGTCGGCCGCGCGTGCGGCCTGCCGGAAGGCCAGGGCATCCGCCCGGGCACATACTGCGAGCCGCGCATGACCTCGGTGGGGTCGCAGGACACCACCGGCCCGATGACGCGCGACGAGTTGAAGGACCTGGCCTGCCTGGGCTTCTCCGCCGACCTCGTCATGCAGTCGTTCTGCCACACGGCCGCCTACCCGAAGCCGGTGGACGTGAAGATGCACCACGAGCTGCCCGAGTTCATCTCCACCCGCGGTGGCGTGTCGCTGCGTCCTGGTGACGGCGTGATCCACTCGTGGCTCAACCGCCTGCTGCTGCCCGACACCGTCGGCACCGGCGGCGACTCGCACACCCGCTTCCCGATCGGCATCAGCTTCCCGGCAGGCTCCGGCCTGGTGGCGTTCGCCGCCGCCACCGGCGTCATGCCGCTGGACATGCCCGAGTCGGTGCTGGTGCGCTTCAAGGGCAAGATGCAGCCCGGTGTCACGCTGCGCGACCTGGTGAACGCGATCCCGCTGTACGCCATCAAGCAGGGCCTGCTGACGGTGGCCAAGGCCGGCAAGAAGAACATCTTCTCCGGCCGCATCCTCGAGATCGAGGGCCTGCCGGACCTGAAGGTGGAGCAGGCGTTCGAGCTGTCCGATGCGTCGGCCGAGCGCTCCGCCGCCGCCTGCACGGTGCACCTGAACAAGGAGCCGATCATCGAGTACATCAAGAGCAACATCACGCTCATGCGCTGGATGATCGCCAACGGCTATGCCGACGCCCGCACGCTGGGCCGCCGCATCGCGGCGCAGGAAGCCTGGCTGAAGAACCCGCAGCTGCTGGCGCGCGATGCCGACGCCGAGTACGCGGCCGTCATCGAGATCGACCTGGCCGACGTGCACGAGCCGATCGTGGCCTGCCCGAACGATCCGGACGACGTGAAGACGCTCTCCGAGGTCGCCGGCGCCAAGATCGACGAGGTGTTCATCGGCTCGTGCATGACCAACATCGGCCACTTCCGCGCGGCTTCGAAGCTGCTGGAAGGCAAGCGCGACATCCCGGTGAAGCTGTGGGTGGCCCCGCCGACGAAGATGGACCAGAAGCAGCTGACCGAGGAAGGCCACTACGGCGTGCTCGGCACCGCGGGCGCGCGCATGGAGATGCCCGGCTGCTCGCTGTGCATGGGCAACCAGGCGCAGGTGCGCGAGGGCGCGACGGTGATGTCCACCAGCACGCGCAACTTCCCCAACCGCCTGGGCAAGAACACCAACGTGTATCTCGGCTCCGCGGAACTGGCGGCGATCTGCTCGCGCCTGGGCAAGATCCCGTCGAAGGAGGAGTACATGGCCGACATCGGCGTGATCAACGCCAATGGCGACCAGATCTACCAGTACATGAACTTCGACAAGATCGAGGACTTCAGCAAGGTCGCCGACACCGTGCCGGCCTGAGCCTGCGCGACACGGAAAAAGCGGCCCCGCGGGGCCGCTTTTTCATTGGAGGGAGCTCGCGCTCACACCGTCACTTCGCGGTGCTCGCCCATGGTGGGGCGCTGGCCGCTCACGGCCGCCGCGGCCATCTTGAACAGCTGCGTCGGCTTGCTCTCCTTGACGTCCCAGTACTCGGCGCTGGTGATCTGGATTTCCACCAGTTCCAGGTCGGGGTCGGTCGCACCGCCGGGGAACCAGGCCTTGGCCATCGGGTTGAACAGGCGCTTCTTGGCGTCCATGTCCTCGCTGATGCGCGCCACGCCCGAGATGGAAACGTAGTGGTCCTTGTGCGGATCGGAGTACGAGACGTTCACGTTGCCATCCGCGCGCAGGCGCTGGCCGACTTCGGTCGTGCGGCTGACGAAGAAGTACAGAACGCCCTTCTCGCCGAGCTCCTTGTTCTGCGTCGTCAGCGGGTGCGCATGCAGCCCACCTTCCGGGTGGCGGTGGGTCAGCATCCCGAAGCGGATGTCCTTGATCATGTCCCACAGGTGCTGGTGGGGCGTCTTGTCCTTGCTCATGGCGGTCCTTTGCTCGATGGTCTGGTGCTCATCGTGGAAGGTCGCCGGGCTGCGCGGGGTCGGAAGGGTCCATCGATGCCTGTGCGCGGCCACTGACAGCCCCGAGGGACGCTCAGCCTGGCAGGGCGGCCAGCCGCTGCAGTGCCTGCGCCGTGGCGGCATCGGCGGGGAAGAAGCTCTCCAGCGTGAGTTCCTGGACCGTGACGTCCACGGCCGTGCCGAACACCGTCGTCGTGCTGATGAAGCTCAGCACCGTGCCGTCGGCCATGCGCAGCTGCAGCGGCACTGCGATGCCGAGATGTTCGCCGGGCAACCGCATGGCCTCGTGCTGCGGCGGCATCGGGATGGCGCGCAATTCCTCCAGCAGCGCCACCAGCACCGGATCGGCTGTCGCGCGCACCTGCTGCTCCAGGCGTTCGAACAGGTGCTCGCGCCATTGGCCGAGATTGGCGATCCGCGGGGCCAGGCCGCGCGGATCCAGGCTGAGGCGCAGCACGTTCAAGGGCGGCGCCAGCAGCGCGGGATCGATGCCCGCGAGAAGGTGCGGCAGCATCCGGTTGGCGGCCAGCAGGGTCCAGTGCCGGTCGACGGCCAGTGCCGGTGCCGGCTCGTGAGCCCGCAGGATCAGCTCGACCGCCTCGCGTGCAGGCACCAGCGCCGGATCGTCCAGCGGCCGCTCGCGGTACATCGGCGCGTAGCCCGCCGCGACCAGCATCGCATTGCGTTCCCGCAGGGGCACCTGCAGCCGGTCGGCAAGGCGCAGCACCATCTCGCGGCTGGGCAGCGCACGTCCGGTTTCGACGAAGCTGAGATGGCGCGTCGAGATCGCGGCCTCGTCGGCCAGGCCCTGCTGGCTCAGGCGCCGGTGCTGGCGCCAGTGGCGCAGGTGGGTGCCGAAGTGCGCCGGCACGGAGCGCTGCGGGGAGGCGGTGGTGGACATGCGCGAATGCTAGGGCAGGGGCTGCGGCGGTTCCATGACGCGGCAGGTCATGGAGCACCATCCGGTATGCTGTCCAGTCCCCATCCGAGAGCCGTTTTCCCATGACCCGCGTGTTCAATTTCAGTGCCGGCCCCGCCGTGCTGCCCGAAGCCGTCCTGCGGCGCGCCGCCGACGAGATGCTCGACTGGCAGGGCAGCGGGATGTCGGTGATGGAGATGAGCCACCGCGGCCCGGAGTTCATGGGCATTCATGCCCGGACCGAGGACCTGCTGCGCGAGCTGCTGGACATCCCGTCCAGCTACAAGGTGTTGTTCATGCAGGGCGGCGCAATTGGCGAGAACGCCATCGTGCCGATGAACCTGATCGGCCGCAGCGGCCGCGCCGACTACGTCGACACGGGCGACTGGTCCAAGCGCTCGCTCACCGAGGCCCGCAAGTACGGCACCGTGCAGATCGCGGCCAGCGCCGAGGCGAGCAAGTTCACCGCCGTGCCGAAGCAGTCCACGTGGAAGCTCGATCCCGGCGCGGCCTACGTGCATATCTGCTCCAACGAGACCATCGGCGGGGTCGAGTACCACTGGACCCCGGACACGGGCGCCGTACCGCTGGTGGCCGACATGTCATCCAACATCCTGTCGCGCCCGATCGACGTGCGCCGCTACGGCCTGATCTATGCCGGCGCGCAGAAGAACATGGGCCCGTCGGGCCTGACCGTGGTGATCGTGCGCGACGACCTGCTGGGCCACGCGCTGCCGATCACGCCCACGGCCTTCAACTACAAGGTGCAGGCCGAGAACGACTCGATGTACAACACGCCGCCCACCTACGCGATCTACATCGCGGGACTGGTGTGCCAGCACATCAAGGCGCAGGGCGGCCTGGCGGCCGTGGAGCAGCACAACCGCGCGAAGGCGAAGCTGCTGTACGACTTCCTCGACGGCAGCAGCTTCTTCCGCAACGAGATCGCGCGCGAGGACCGCTCGCTGATGAACGTGCCGTTCAAGCTGCGCGATGAATCGCTCAACGACACGTTCCTGCAGGGCGCGCAGGCCCGCGGCATGGTGCAGCTCAAGGGCCACCGCTCCGTCGGGGGCATGCGCGCGTCGATCTACAACGCCATGCCGATCGCAGGCGTGCAGGCCCTGGTCGCGTACCTGCAGGACTTCGAGCGCGAGCACGGCTGACCGCACCACCGGGCCAGCCCCTGCGCGGCGTCGGTCTTGCTGGGGCGGCACAATGTTTGCCGCCTCACCGACAAGGAGAACAAGATGACGCACGCCTTCGAACGCACCCGCAAGACCATCCGCAGCGGCGGCCGGCAGGGCGGCAGCTACTACTCGCTGCCCGCGCTCGCCGAAGAGTTCCCCAATGTCCGCCGCCTGCCGGTGTCCATGCGCATCGTGCTGGAGTCGGTGCTGCGCAACTGCGACGGGCTGAAGGTGACGCCCGAGCACGTGCGCCAGGTCGCCAACTGGAAGCCGAACGCGCCGCGCACGGAGGAGATCCCGTTCGTGGTGGCGCGCGTGGTGCTGCAGGACTTCACCGGCGTGCCGCTGCTGGCCGACCTGGCTGCGATGCGCAGCGCCGCCGCGCGACTGGGCCGACGCCCTGGTGCGATCGAACCGCTGGTGCCCGTGGACCTGGTGGTGGACCACTCGGTGATGGTCGACCACTACGGCACGAAGGACGCGCTCGACCTGAACATGAAGCTGGAGTTCCAGCGCAATCGCGAGCGCTACGAGTTCATGAAGTGGGGCATGCAGGCCTTCAAGACCTTCGGCGTGGTGCCCCCCGGCTTCGGCATCGTGCACCAGGTGAACCTGGAGTACCTGGCGCGCGGCGTGCACAGCACACCCGATGGCGTGCTCTATCCGGACACGCTGGTGGGCACCGACAGCCACACCACGATGATCAACGGCGTCGGCGTGGTGGCGTGGGGCGTGGGCGGTATCGAGGCCGAGGCGGCGATGCTGGGGCAACCCGTGTACATGCTGACGCCGGACGTGGTGGGTTTCGAGCTCACCGGCCAATTGCGTGAAGGCTGCACCGCCACCGACCTGGTGCTCACCATCACCGAGATCCTGCGCAGGCACAAGGTGGTGGGCAAGTTCGTCGAGTTCTTCGGCGAGGGCACGCGCACGCTGGCCGTGCCGGACCGCGCCACCATCGGCAACATGGCGCCCGAGTACGGCGCCACCATGGGCTTCTTCCCGGTCGACGAGAAGACGATCGACTACTTCCGCGGCACGGGTCGCGAGAAGGAGGAGATCGACAAGCTCGAGGCCTACTTCCGCGCCCAGGGCCTGTTCGGCATTCCGCTGGCCGGCGAACTGGACTACTCGCAGGTGGTGAAGCTGGATCTCGGCGACGTGACGCCCAGCCTGTCGGGGCCCAAGCGCCCGCAGGACCGCATCGACATCGGCAAGGTCGCGCAGCAGTTCCGCTCGCTGTATTCCAAGCCGCCGACGGAGAACGGGTTCAACAAGCCGGCCGAGACGCTGACCACGCGGCACCTGCTGCACGCGGGCGGCGAGACGCCCGATCCCAAGGTGCCGGCCAGCCCGCCCGTGCAGCCCGCGGCGCTCGTCTCGGAAACCGAGATGGAATACAACAAGCCGACGCTCGCATCCGCGCAGTCGGAGGCCGCCGCCGCGCCCATGGCACCGCAGCACGTGACGATCGGCAACGGCGATGTCCTGATCGCTGCCATCACCAGCTGCACCAACACGTCGAACCCCGGCGTGATCCTGGCGGCCGGCCTGCTGGCCAAGAAGGCGGTGCAGGCGGGGCTGCGCGTGCAGCCGCACATCAAGACGTCGCTGGCTCCCGGCTCCCGCATCGTCACCGAGTACCTCACGAAGACGGGCCTGCTGCCGTACCTGGAGCAGCTCGGGTTCACCGTGGCTGGCTACGGCTGCACCACCTGCATCGGCAACTCCGGCGACCTCGCGCCCGAGATCAACGAGGCGATCACCAAGAGCGATCTCGTGTGCGCGGCGGTGCTCTCGGGCAACCGCAACTTCGAGGCGCGCATCCATCCGAACATCAAGGCGAACTTCCTGGCCAGCCCTCCGCTGGTCGTGGCGTACGCCATCGCCGGCACCGTGCTGCGCGACCTGATGACCGAGCCGGTGGGCAAGGGCAAGGGCGGCAAGGACGTGTGGCTGGGCGACATCTGGCCGACCAGCGACGAGATCCACAAGCTGATGAAGAACGCGATGGACGGCAAGGCCTATCGCGAGAACTACGCCAAGGTGAAGAGCGATCCAGGCGAGTTGTGGAAGGGCATCCATGGCGTGGCCGGCGAGACCTACGCCTGGCCGTCCAGCACCTACATCGCGGAGCCGCCCCTCTTCAGTGGCTTCGACCCGCAGCCGCCGGCCAACGATCCGAAGCAGGACGTGTCGGTGCGCGGCGCCCGCGTGATGGCGCTGTTCGGCGACTCGATCACCACCGACCACATCTCGCCGGCCGGCTCGATCAAGGAGAGTTCGCCCGCCGGCCAGTGGCTGCTGCAGCATGGCGTGAAGAAGCCGGACTTCAACAGCTATGGCGCGCGCCGCGGCAACCACGACGTGATGATGCGCGGCACCTTCGCCAACGTGCGCATCAAGAACCTGATGCTGCCGCCGCTGGCCGACGGCTCGCGCGAGGAGGGCGGCCTCACGCTGTACCGCGACGCGCAGGGCAACACCGAGAAGATGTTCATCTTCGACGCCGCGATGAAGTACATGGCGGAAGACCGTCCGACCGTGATCTTCGCCGGCGAGGAATACGGCACCGGCTCGTCGCGCGACTGGGCCGCCAAGGGCACGCAGCTGCTCGGCATCAAGGCGGTGGTCGCGCGCAGCTTCGAGCGCATCCACCGCAGCAACCTGGTGGGCATGGGCGTGCTGCCGCTGCAGTTCAAGGGCGACGAGAGCTGGCAGTCGCTGGGGCTCGATGGCTCCGAGCTGGTGGACATGGTGCCCGATCCCGAGCTGCGTCCGCAGAGCGACGCCACGGTCGTCATCCGCAAGGCCGACGGATCCCGCCACGAGATCACCGTCACCCTGCGCATCGACACCGCCATCGAGGTGCAGTACTACCGGCATGGCGGCATCCTTCCCTATGTGCTGCGGCAGCTGCTGGCCGCCTGAGCGCGGGATGCCGCGCCCAGGGCGGTGACGCGCGAACTGCTGATCGCCGGCGGGGGCATCGCGGGCCTGGCGGCCGCCACGGCGGCGCGGCGGGCGGGCTGGGAGGCGCGCCTGTTCGAGCAGGCCGCCGCCTTCTCGGAAGTCGGCGCCGGCCTGCAGCTCGGTCCCAATGCCACGCGCGTGCTGCGTGACTGGGGACTGCTCGACGATCCGGCGTTGCGCGCTTTCGCGCCGTCACGGCTGCGCGTGCGCGACGCCGCCAGCGGGCGCGAGCTGGGTTCCCTCGCGCTGGGGACGCACGCGGAGGCGCGGTACGGCGCGCCGTACCTCACGGCCCATCGGGCCGACCTGCATGCCGCGCTGCTGCGCGCGGCCATGGACGCCGGCGTGCGCCTGCATCCGGGCGAGCGCATCGCCGGCGCGCAGGTCGATGGCGAGGCCGTGCTGGCGCGCACGGGCTCGGGCCTGCAGGTCGAGGCCGATGCGCTGGCCATCGCGGACGGCGTCTGGAGCGAGCTAAGGCAGCAACTGCTGCATGACGGTCCCGCGCCGTCGACCGGCCATGTCGCATTGCGCGCACTGGTGCCGCTCGACGATGTCCCGGCAGGCTTGCGTTCGGACGACGTGCAGGCGTGGCTGGGGCCGCGCATGCACCTCGTGCGTTATCCGGTGCGCGGTGGAGAGGCGCTGAACGTGGTGGCGTTCGTCGAGGGCAGCGCGAAGGGGCGCGACTGGGACCAGGACGCGTCCGTCGATCGGCTGCAGTCGGTGGCAGGCCGCTTGTGCAGCGACTTGCGCGCGCTGCTGGATTGCGTACCGCAGTGGCGCTCGTGGCCGGTGCACGATCGCGAGCCGGTGCGGGGTGCGCACGAGATGGCGCTCGGTCGCGCGGCTTTGCTGGGGGACGCGGCGCATCCGATGCGCCCCTACCTCGCGCAAGGGGCCGGAATGGCCATCGAGGATGCGGCCGAACTGCAGCGCGTGCTGGCGGCCTGCGACGGCCGCGTGATCGACGTGCCGACGGCGCTGCGGCGCTACGCGCTCAATCGCTGGGAGCGGTGCGCGCGCGTGCAGCAACGCTCACGGCGCAATGGAGCGATCTTCCACGCGACGGGTGTGGTTCGCCTCGGACGCGATCTCGCGATGCAGGCGGGAGGCGAGGCGTTGCTCGACCTCCCCTGGCTCTACCAGGGACCCTAGGGAAGGACGTCTGGGCTTCACCGGCCCGCGGCGGCCAGCGGGCCGGTGGTCTCTCAGAACCGGTAGGTCGCGCCCACGGTCAGCCGGGGCAGGACGGACAGCTTGGACACGTCGTCGCGCACGGTGGCCGTCTGCGCATCGATGTCCGCCTGCGTGATGCCTTGCTTGCCGACCAGGCTGGTGCTGGTGCTGGTGCGGAATTTGCCGAACATCACGCCGGCGTCAGCGTAGAAGCCCCAGCCGGCCTGCTTCGCATCCGGCCTGGAGCCATAGCCCAGGCCGAGATAAGGCGTGACGCGGGGCTGCTTGATCTCCATGTTGAAGAACTCACCCGCCAGGCTGACCGTCTTGCCGTTCACGGTGGCCGCGCCCCCGACGGAATTCAGGTTGAACTTGGTGTCGTTGAAGTTCACGCCGCCGGTGATGCGGAAGCCGGTGCTGCTCGGGAAGTAGTCGACCAGGGCGCTGACCGACTGGGTCTTGAGCTTGCCCTCGAAATTCACGCCATTGTGCTCGCCGCTCCTGGACATGTTCAGGCCGCCCGTGTAGTCGGCCCGGACGCCCACGTCCGACGTGATTCCGTGTGAATAGCCCAGCGTCAGGCCGGGAAAGCCCGCACCGCCGTAGATTTCCCCCGCATGGGCAGACATCGCGAGTGCGCCGAAGGCGGCGAGGGCAAGAAACCTCTTGTGCAAAACAAAACTCCTGAGTTGATGGTGCTGCGGCTCTGCAGCAGGGCTGGGAGTTTATGTCGGCGGGCACAATCCCCTGCCCGTGAAAGTGGACGGTCGCAGCCGCTTATCGCGGTTTTCAGGAACTCCGGCGCATCCCGGTCCGCTCTCAGAGGTCGGTGCGCAGGTGCCAGATCTCGGGGAACAGCACCACGTCGAGCATCTTGCGCAGGTAGGACACGCCGCCGGTGCCGCCGGTGCCACGCTTGAAGCCGATCACGCGCTCGACGGTCGTCACGTGGCGGAAGCGCCAGAGCCGGAACGCGTCTTCGAGGTCGGTGAGTTCCTCGCCCAGCTGGTACAGGTCCCAGTGCCGGTCTGGATCGCGGTACACGGTGAGCCACGCCTGCTCCACTTCGGCGCTCTCCACATACGGCTGCGTCCAGTCACGCTGCGTGTGGCTGGCCGGTACCGCGAGGCCGCGGCGTGCCAGCAGCCGCAGCGACTCGTCGTAGAGCGAGGGCGCTTCGAACGCCGCGCGCACCTGGGCCAGCAGGTCGGCGCGGTGCTCGTGCGGCTTGAGCATCGCGGCGTTCTTGTTGCCCAGCGCGAACTCGATGCAGCGGTACTGCGCGCTCTGGAAGCCACTGGACTTGGCGAGGTACGGCCGGATCGCGCTGTACTCGGGCGGCGTCATCGTCGCCAGCACGTCCCACGCGTGCACCAGCTGTTCCATGATGCGAGAGACGCGCGCCAGCATCTTGAACGCGCTGCCCAGCTGGTCGCGCGCGACGCAGGCGATCGCCGCATGCAGCTCATGCAGCATCAGCTTCATCCACAGTTCGCTGGTCTGGTGCTGGACGATGAACAGCATCTCGTTGTGGTCGGGCGAGAGCGGATGCTGCGCGCCCAGGATCGCGTCCAGGTGCAGGTAGTCGCCATAGGTCATGGCGCCGCCGCTGAAGTCGAGGGTGGCCTTCTCGGCGTGGACGATGTCTTCCGGGCGTCTGTCGTTCATCTCAGGTGACCGCATTGCGCTGGTTGAATTCGGGGCGGCGCCATTCTTCGGACGCGAGCACCTGACGCAGTTGTTCGACCGCGTTCCACACGTCCTCGAAGCTGGTGTACAGGGGCGTGAAGCCGAAGCGCAGGATGTCCGGCGCGCGGAAATCGCCGATGACGCCGCGCGCGATGAGCGCCTGCACGATCGCATACGCGCCTTCAGCACGTGCCAGGCACACCTGCGAGCCCCGACGCGCGTGCTCGCGGGGCGTGACGACGGAAAGGCTCGCGTCGCCACAGCGCTGTTCGACCAGCGCGATGAACACGTCGGTGAGCGCGAGCGACTTGGCCCGCAAGGCCTGCATGCCGCCGTGGGGCAGTGCGGCATCCAGCGTGTCTAGTCCGCACTCCAGCGCCAGCATGCTCAGCACCGGCTGTGTGCCGCACAGGTAGCGCGCGACGCCGGGGGCCGGCCGGTACTCGGGCGTGAAGTCGAACGGCGCCGCATGGCCCCACCAGCCGGCCAGCGGCTGCCAGAAGCGGTCTGCATGCCGTGGATGCACCCAGGCGAAAGCGGGGCAGCCGGGGCCACCATTGAGGTACTTGTAGCCACAGCCCACGGCGAAGTCCGCTTCTGCCGCGCGCAGGTCCACCGGCACGGCGCCCGCGCTGTGGGCGAGGTCCCAGATGGCCAATGCGCCGGCCGCATGCGCGTTGCTTGTGACGGCTGCCATGTCGTGCATCGCACCGGTTCGGTAGTTCACGTGCGTGAGCATCAGCACCGCCACGCCTTCCGCCAACGCGTGCGGAATCTTGCCGGCCTCGACCAGCTTCAGCGTGTAGCCGCGTTCCGCGCAGAGCGCCTGCGCGATATACAGGTCGGTCGGGAAGTTGCTGCGCTCGCTGACGACGAGGCGGTGCTTCGGGGCGTCCTGGGCGGCGATGGAGAGCGCTGCGCTCAGCACCTTGTACAGGTTGACGGACGTGGTGTCGGTCGCGACCACTTCGCCTTGCCCGGCGCCGATCCAGCGCGCGATGCGGTTGCCCAGCCGTTGCGGCAGGTCGAACCATCCCGCGTCGTTCCACGAGCGGATCAGGCCCCGGCCCCATTCGTCCTCGATCGCCTTCGCCACGCGCGCGGCGGTGGCGCGGGGCAGGGGGCCGAGCGAATTGCCATCCAGGTAGGTGACGCCTGCGGGCAGCACGAACAAGTCGCGCAACGGACGCAACGCGTCCGCGGTGTCGAGCGCGCGGCAGTCGAGATGGGTGGTGGTCATAGGCTTCGCAGCACGGCACGCACGGGCGAGGCATCGGCCGTGGCCAGCTTCAGCGGCAGCGCGATCAGTTCGTAGTCGCCCTCGGGAACCTCGTCGAGCACCAGGTTCTCCAGCACGCGCAGGCCACGGCGGCGGATCACCTGGTGGCTGTCGAGCGTCTTGCTGTCCGCCGGATCGATGCTGGCGGTGTCGATGCCCACCAGCTGCACGCCGAGGTCGGCGAGCCGCTCGATGGTGCCGGGCGCGAAGGCCGCGAGCTCGCCATCCCAGCGATCGACCGGCATGCGCGCATAGGTGCGCACCAGCACGCGCGGAGGAAGGCCATCAACGCGGTGCGCGATGTCGTCGAAGGTCACCAGCGGCCGCTTGCCGATGGCGTGGATCACGCGGCAAGGACCCAGGTACGGCTCCAGCGACACCGCGCCGATCGGTGCACCGGCGGGGTCGTAGTGCAGCGGCGCGTCGGCGTGCGCGCCCACGTGCGGCGACAGCGTGAGGGTGCTCACGTTGACCGGGCAGCCTGGAGCGATCTGTGCTGCCCACTGCTGCTGGTAGGGCGTGTCGCCGGGGAAGACCGGCGAGCCGGGCTGCACCGGCGGCGAGATGTCCCAGAGGCGTTGCATGCGGAAAGTGTGGACCCGCTGCAAGGGCCGTGGTGTCGGTTGCGGCCAACAGCCGCCAAATTCTTCAGGCCTCAAGCATCGGCGGCGAGCGGGGGCAGGCCGTGCCGCGCGCGTGCCTTCTCGCAGCCGTAGCTGCCTGGCTCGAGTTCGCGGCAGGGATTGGGGCGCCACTCGTAGATGGCGCACGCCGCGCGCTCGCCCACCTTCCCGGTGAGGGCCGCGCAGCGGATCGGCACGTGGTCGGTGCCGCGCATGCGGCAGGTGCTGCCGTTGACCTCGACGGCGAGGCCGGCGGGGACGTTGCCGCCCATGTCGTCCAGTTCGTAGATGGCGAAATCGACGCGGTAGCTGGCGCAGCAGGCGCCACATGCAAGGCAGGGATGGGGATCGGACATGCTGTCAACGGCGGTGCCGCGGCTGGCGTTGCGCAGGAGCTGTATGGGTATACAGCACAACTTCTGAAAGGCAACGACGATGGAACTGCAAACCGCGCGCGCCATTATCGACACCCTGGCGCAGGGCATTCACCCCGTTACCGGCGAAGCCATGCCGGCGGACAGCCCGTACCTTGCGCCACCGGTGATCCGGGCGCTCTTCACCGTCTCGCACGCGCTGGAGGGCGGCACGGCCACACCGCGCCGGCGCGATCGCACCGACCTGCCGGCCAACACGGGCAAGCCCTGGACCGCGGAGGACGACGAGGCCCTGCGCGCCGGCTTCGGCGCGGGCACGCCCACCAAGGACCTGGCGGCGGCCTTGGGCCGCACGCGCTGGGCGGTGGAGTCGCGGCTCGTCAAGCTGGGGGAGATGACGCTGGGTGGAAGCGCCGCGGCGATGCCGCGCTCGCATTGACGCCCGGGCCGCGAAGGCGCGGCGCAGTGGACTAGCCGGTGACCTTGCCGAGCAGCAGGTACTCCATCAATGCCTTCTGCACGTGCATGCGGTTCTCGGCCTCGTCCCACACCACCGATTGCGGGCCGTCGATCACTTCGGCGGTGACCTCCTCGCCGCGGTGCGCGGGCAGGCAGTGCATGAACAGCGCGTCGGGCCTGGCGACGCGCATCATGTCCTCGTCCACGCACCAGTCGGCGAAGGCCTTGCGGCGCTCCTCGTTCTCGGCCTCGTAGCCCATGCTGGTCCACACGTCGGTGGTCACCAGGTCGGCACCGCGGCACGCTTCCATCGGGTCCTTGAACACCTGGTAGCTGTCGCGGCTGCGCACGCCGGCCACGTCCTGGTCCACCTCGTAGCCGGTGGGCGTGCTCAGGTGCACGCGAAAACCCAGCAGGTCGGCGGCCTGCAGCCAGGTGTTGGCCATGTTGTTGCCGTCACCGACCCACGCCACCACCTTGCCGGCCATGGCCGCGGGATCAGGCAGCCCGTCGCTGCCGGTGCCGCGGTGTTCCAGGTAGGTGAAGATGTCCGCGAGGATCTGGCATGGGTGGAACTCGTTGGTGAGACCGTTGATCACGGGCACCCGCGAGTGCTCGGCGAAGCGCTCGATCTTGTCCTGGCCGAAGGTGCGGATCATCACCAGGTCCACCATGCGGCTGATCACGCGCGCGCTGTCCTCGATCGGCTCGGCGCGCCCGAGCTGGCTGTCGCCGGTGGTGAGGTGAACGACGCTGCCGCCCAGCTGGTACATGCCGGCCTCGAAGCTCACGCGGGTGCGCGTGGACGCCTTCTCGAAGATCATGGCCAGCGTGCGGTCGGCCAGCGGGTGGTACTTCTCGTACGCCTTGAACTTGCGCTTGATCGCCGCCGCGCGCCGGAACAGCCACGCGTATTCGTCGGCGCGCAAGTCGGTGAACTGCAGGTAATGCCGGATCGTCATGGTCACTCCGCCAGGAAAGCCTTCACCAGTGGCGCGAGAAGGCCCACCGCCTCGTCGGCCTCGGCCTTCGTGAAGATCAGCGGCGGCAGCATGCGCACGACGGAATCGGCCGTGACGCTGATCAGCAGGCCCGCTTCGGCGGCGCGGTTCACCAGCACGCTGCACGGCTTGGCGAGCTCCATGCCGATCATCAGGCCCTGGCCGCGGATCTCCTTCACGCCCGGCAGCGCGCCCAGTTCGCGCGCGAGTGCCGCGCGCAGGTAGGCGCCGACGGTGGCCGCGTTCTCCAGCAGGCCGTCCTCTTCCATGATGCGGATCGTCTCGACGCCGGCGCGCATCGCGAGCGGATTGCCGCCGAAGGTGGTGCCGTGGTTGCCTGGCTGGAAGATGTTGGCGGCCTTCGGCCCCGCGACCACCGCGCCCACAGGCACGCCGGAGCCCAGGCCCTTGGCGATCGGCATCACGTCGGGGCGGATGCCCGCCCACTGGTGCGCGAACCACTTGCCGGTGCGGCCCATGCCGCACTGCACCTCGTCGATCATCAGCAGCCAGTCGCGCTGGTCGCACAGTTGTCGCACCTGCTGCAGGTACTCGGCGCGCATCGGGTTGATGCCGCCTTCGCCCTGGATTGTCTCGAAGAACACCGCGACGACGTTCCTGTTGCCTTCAGTGGCGGCACGCAGCGCGGCAATGTCGTTCATCGGCACGCGGATGAAGCCGGGCACCATCGGGCCGAAGCCCTTCTGCACCTTCTCGTTGCCCGTGGCCGAGAGCGTGGCGATGCTGCGGCCGTGGAAGGCCTTCTCGTACACCACGATCTGCGGCTCCTCGATGCCCTTGTCGTGGCCGAACTTGCGCGCCAGCTTGATGGCGACCTCGTTGGCCTCCAGGCCCGTGCTGCAGAAGAAGACGTTGGTGAGGCCCGACAGCTCGGCCAGCTTCGCCGCCAGCTTCTCCTGGTTGGGCACGTGGTAGTAGTTGCTGGTGTGGATGATCTTCGCGATCTGGTCCTGCAGCGCCGGCACCAGCTTGGGATGGTTGTGGCCCAGCGTGTTGACGGCAATGCCCGCCAGCGCATCGAGGTACACCTTGCCGTTGACGTCCCACACGCGCGCCCCCTGGCCATGCGACAACGCGATCGGCACGCGGCCGTAGGTGTTCATCGTGTGGGGCGAGGCGGCCTCGATCAGTGCCATGGCGAGCAACTCCTGTCGTGCGGGCCCGTGGAGCCCGGCGGCAAAAAAAATCGGCTCAACGCGTGAGCCATCGAGGTCCGATTCTAGGCACGCCGTGCACGTGCCTTGCTTGCCGATTCCGCATCGCTGCGATGCGCGGCGAGGCTGCCGTCCGCCTTGCCGAACCAGGTTGCAAGTCTTATATAAGATAGAATACTTGTGCGTTGCAGCATAGGGCGATCCCCGGCCGCAATGCCACCTCCAAGCCACCGACCGATGGTCTCCAGCAACGCCACCGAAGTCTTGATCCAGGGCATCACCCGCGACGGCCGCACGTTCCGGCCGAGCGACTGGGCGGAGCGGCTGGCTGGCGTCATGAGCAGCTTCCGGCCCGGAGGCGCGCAGCGCGGCAGCCACCTCAGCTATTCGCCGTGGTGCGTGCCCCGCAATCTCGACGGCGTGAAGTGCGTGGTCGTGCATGCCGACCTGCGCAAGGCCGAGCCGATGGCCTGGGACTTCGTCCTGAACTTCGCGCGCGACAACGACCTGCAGGTTTCGGAGGTCTGCATGCTGCCGGACGACGGCAAGGCCGGGTAGCCGGGCAGCGGCGCGCACGGCATCGCGATCCGGTCTCCCAATGAAAAAAGCCGTCTTGCGACGGCTTTTCCACTTTGCTGGCAGCGCACCCGGTTCAAACGGCGGGCTTCGACCGAAGCCCGGGCGGGTGACCTGGGAAGGTCAGGCGGCGGCTTGCGCCGTGCCAAGGCCCTTGACCTTGGCGGAGAGGCGGCTCTTGTCGCGAGCAGCCTTGTTCTTGTGGAAGATGCCCTTGTCGGCGACGGAGTCGACGATGGCCTGGGCCTTGGCGAAGAGTTCGGTGGCCTTGGCCTTGTCGCCGGAGGCGACGGCCTTCTCCACGTTCTTCACCGCGGTGCGGTACTTGGAGCGCAGGGACGTGTTGGCCGAGTTGAGCTTGACGTCCTGGCGTGCGCGTTTACGGCCCGACGCGAGGCGCGGGTTCTTTTTCTTGGGTTTGGCAGATGCCATGGTGAGGGATCCTTGTGTCTGAGGATGATGCCAGCAAAGCCGTCCATTGTAGCCGTTCGCGGAGTCGCTCCCACGGCCGGGCTGCGGCGCACGCAGGACGTCGCGGGTCTCGACGGGCACGCACATTAAACTCGGCGGCCCGCGAGCCTTCATGAGCCTCTTCAAAGCCGCCTCGACCGTCTCCCTGCTGACCCTGGCCTCCCGCATCACGGGCCTCCTGCGCGACCTGCTGACGGCCGCACTGTTCGGCGCCACGGCCCTCACCGACGCCTTCTACGTCGCCTTCCGCATCCCGAACCTGTTCCGGCGGGTGTTCGGCGAAGGCGCGTTCAGCCAGGCCTTCGTTCCCGTGCTGGCCGCCACGCGGCAGAAGGGCGGCGAAGCAGCAGCCAAGACCGTGGTCGACCACGTGAGCACGGTGCTCGCGTGGACGCTGCTCGTGCTGTGCCTGGCGGGCGTGGTCGGTGCGCCGCTGCTGGTGTGGGCCTTGGCGAGCGGGCTGAAAAAGACGCCGCACGCGTACGACGCCGCCGTGGTCATGACGCGTGTCATGTTCCCCTACATCGGCTTCATGTCCCTGGTCGCCCTGGTCGGCGGCGTGCTCAACACATGGAAGAAGTTCGCGGTGCCCGCGTTCGCGCCGGTGCTGCTGAACGTGTCGCTGATCGTGGCAATGCTGGGCCTCGTGCCGGTGTTCCGCCGCTGGGGCATCGAGCCGATCTACTCGCAGTGCGTGGGCGTGATGGTGGGCGGGCTGCTGCAGCTGGCGATCCAGTGGCCGGCGCTGCGGGGCATCGGCATGTGGCCGCGCATCGGCGCCAGCCGCGACGCGTTCCGCGAGGCCATGAAGGACGAAGGCACGCGGCAGGTGCTGCGCCTGATGCTGCCGGCGCTGCTGGGCGTCAGCGTCGCCCAGATCTCGCTGCTGATCAACACGCAGATCGCCTCGTACCTCGCGCCGGGCAGCGTGAGCTGGCTCAACGCGGCCGATCGCCTGATGGAGTTCCCGACCGCGCTGCTCGGCGTCGCGCTGGGCGTGGTGCTGATGCCCCAACTGGCGGCCGCGCGCGCGGGCCTGGACACCGAGCGCTACTCGACCATGCTCGACTGGGGCCTGCGGCTGGTCGTGCTGCTGGCCGTGCCCAGCTCGGCCGCGCTGCTGGTGTTCCCCGAGCCGCTGGTGGCCACGCTGTTCCACTACGGCGCGTTCCGCGACAACGATGTGGTCCAGGTGGCCCTCGCGTTGGGCGGCTACGGCACGGGGCTGCTCGGCCTGGTGGCGATCAAGGTGCTGGCGCCGGGCTATTACGCGAGCCATGACATGAAGACGCCGATGCGCATCGCCATCGTCGCCCTGGTCGCCACGCAGCTGCTCAACGTCGTGCTCGTGCCGCGGCTGCAGCACGCCGGCCTGGCGCTGTCGATCGGCCTGGGCGCGCTGCTCAACGCCGGCTGGCTGCTGGTCGGCCTGTGGCGGCGCGGCAGCTGGCGACCGGCGGCGGGCTGGACCCTGTTCCTGCTGCAGGTGGTGGCCGCGACGGCGCTGCTCGCCTCGTTCCTCGCGTGGGCGTCGACGCAGTTCGACTGGCTCGCGCTGCGCGCCCATGCGCCCATGCGTGCTGGACTGCTCGCCGCGGTGCTGGCCGTGGCGGCGCTGATCTACTTCGGCGCGCTTCGCATCGGCGGATTGCGCCTGAGGCAATTTGTCACGCGCTGGTAGCGGCGCCCCGAAGCCGCCTTGACGCTGCCGGGCCGCGCCATTACAACGAGCCCATGGCACTGCACTTCGACGTTCCAACTTCCCTGGAGTACTTCCGGTCGCTGGTGCAGGACGACGACCACTTCCCACTGCTCGAAGCCGCGGCCAGCATCGCGCAGGACGAGTACCCCGATCTCGACGTGCAGCAGGTGCTGGGCGACGTCGACCAGCTGCTGGCGCGCCTGAAGCGCCGCCTGCCCGCCGACGCGCCGCCGCTGCAGCGCCTGCGGGCCCTCAACCAGTTCTTCTTCCGCGATCTCTCGTTCGGCGGCAACGTCAACGACTACTGCGATCCGGACAACAGCTACCTCAACGTGGTGCTGCGCACCCGCCGCGGCATCCAGATCTCGCTGGCCGTGCTGTGGATCGAGCTGGCGCAGGGGCTGGGCCTGCATGCGCGCGGCGTGTGCTTCCCGGGCCACTTCATGGTGAAGGTCAACCTGCCCAAGGGGCAGGTCGTGATCGATCCCTTCACGGGGCAGTCGCTCTCGCGCGAGGAACTGTCCGAGCGCCTCGAGCCGTACAAGCGGCGCAGCGGGCTGGTCGACGAGTTCGAGGTGCCGCTGGGCCTGTACCTGCAGGCCGCGCCGCCGCGGGACATCATCGCCCGCATGCTGCGCAACCTGAAGGAGATCCACCGCGCGCAGGAGGACTGGCAGCGGCTCATCGCCGTGCAGGACCGGCTGCTGGTGCTGTTGCCCGATGCCTGGGCCGAGTACCGGGACCGCGGCCTCGCGCATGCGGAGCAGGGCCATTCGGCGCTGGCGGTGCTCGACCTCGAGACCTATCTCATCCACGCCCAGGATTCGCTGGACATCGACGCCATCGCGGACCGCGTGGCCGACCTGCGCCGCGCGCGCAACAGCTAGGACGCCGGTTCAGGCGTGCCGCAGGAACTGCGGCACCACGGACGTGCCGGGCTCGCGCACTTCATCGACCGCGGCAGGCGCGGACTTCTTCGGACCCAGGGTGCGCCATGAGTCCAGCACGGAAGGCCTCGTCGCCGGCGCGAGTGCTTCGGGGCGCGGCCCTTTGCGCACCGCCGCGGCCAGCGTCGGCGCGAGGCGTTGCGGTTCCCTTGCCGGCGCGGGCTCTGCTGGCGCCACCACCGGCTGCAGCCAGGCGAGGATGCCTTGCCACTGCGCCATGTCCGCGGCCACCTGGCTCGCGGGCAGATCGAACAACGTGAGTCCGCGCTCGAGGCATTTCACGTAGAGCTGGGTTTCGCGCAAGGCCGCGACCATGGGCACGTTGTGCACGCTGGCCCACTCCTGCAGGATGTCCGCCGCCCGGGTGCGACCGTCCACGCGCATCGCGACGGTCGCCAGCCGACAGCGGCCCTCGGCCACCTTGGGCAGCGTCCGCAATTCCTCCAGGCAGGCGGCCGCGGAATCGCGGTCGAACACCGAATGGCACACCGGCATCAGGATCGCGTCGGCGGCGATCACCAGGCGCGCCAGCTCGAAGCCGCGCAGGCCGCCGGGCGTGTCGAGCACCGCGTGCGTGATGCCGGCCGGCACGCGCAGCATGTTGGTCTGGTCGATGGCCCAGGGCGCGATGGCGGGCAGTTGCGGATCGCGCCGGCGCAGCCAGCTGCGCGTGCTCTGCTGCCGGTCGACGTCGCCCAGCATCACGGCATGGCCCTGGCGGGCGCACCACACCGCCAGGTGGGCGGCCAGTGTGCTCTTGCCGCTGCCACCCTTGCGATTGACGACGGCGATGACGGGCATGGCGTGCGTGCGGACGGGGAAGGGGCCCAGTCTCCGCCGAACCCGACCGTGCCGTCCAGCGTGGCGGCGGTTTTTCGCTAGAGCTTTTGTAGCTGCGCAACGACTCGCGGCGCGCGAAACGGGTCGGGGCGTGTTGTTTTGCTCGGTCGCCGGACGGCCGGTCACTCCGTGGGTGCAGGCGGCCGGCGCCACAGGAGCGCCGCGAGCGCGGCGACGGCGAAGATTGCGCCGGCAATGAAGGTGGTCGCGCCGCCGCGGGTGTCCCACAGCCATCCGGCCAGGGCACTGGCCAGCAGCAGCGCCACCCCGCTCGCGAGATTGAACATGCCGAAAGCGGTGCCGCGCAGGGCCGCGGGCGCGGCGTCGGCCACCATCGTGGCGAGCAGGCCCTGGGTCATCGCCATGTGCAGGCCCCACAGCAGGATGCCGGCCCAGAGCAGGGGGCCGCGATCGGCCCCAGCCAGCAGCAGGTCGGCGAGCACGAGGAGGGCCAGCCCGCCTGCGAGCAGCCGCGTGCGGTCCATGCGATCGGCCAGCCGGCCGAAGGGATAGGCGCCCGCCGCATACACCACGTTCATCGCGATCATCACCAGCGGCGCCCACGCGACGGGCAGTCCGCCCTGCTGTGCGCGCAGCACCAGGAACGCCTCGGAGAAGCGGGCGAGCGTGAAGATCGCGCCCACCGCCACCACCCACCAGTACGCGGGCGGCATCAGCCGCAGGTTCTTGCGCGAGATCGGGTTGATGCGCCGCCCGTGCACCGGCGCTTCGGGTTCCCGCACCCCGACGACCAGCAGCGCCACGCAGAGCACCGCGGGAATCACAGCGACCCAGAACACGGCGCGGAAATCGCCGGACCACAGCAGCATCAGTGCGACGGCCAGCAGCGGTCCCAGGAACGATCCCACGGTGTCCAGCGACTGTCGCAGGCCGAACGCCGCGCCGCGCATTGCCGGCGGCGCCAGGTCGGCGACCAGCGCATCGCGCGGCGCGCCGCGGATCCCCTTGCCCACCCGGTCGATCAGCCGTGCCCCGAGCACCAGCCCCGAGGTGGTGGCCAGGGCGAACAGCGGCTTGGACGCGGCGCCGAGCCCGTAGCCCAGCACCGCGAGTGGCTTGCGGCGCCCCCACCAGTCGGACATCACGCCGGAGAACACCTTCACGATGAGGGCCGTGGCTTCCGCCGCGCCCTCGACGAGGCCGACGACCAGCATGCTCGAACCGAGCGTGGTGACCATGAAGACGGGCAGCAGGCTGTGGATCAACTCCGAGGAGATGTCCATCAGGAGGCTGACGAACCCGAGCGCCCAGATGGCGCCTGGCAGGCGCGACGCGCCAGAGGGCGTCGCGGACATGCCGCTCAGGCGACGGTGACGACGGGGCCGGGGCCGCGGGCCGCGATGGTGCCGATCTCGTGCACCGTCTCGCCCTGCGCGCGCAGCGTGGTCGCGGTGGCCTGCGCGTGCTCGGCAGCGACGACGATGACCATGCCGATGCCGTTGTTGAAGGTGCGGTTCATCTCGTGGTCGGAGATGCCGGCGGTGCGCTGCAGCCAGGCGAACAGCTCGCTGCGTGGCCAGCTGCCCGCGCGCAGCTGCGCCGCCATGCCCTCGGGCAGCACGCGCGGGATGTTCTCCAGCAGGCCGCCGCCGGTGATGTGGGCCAGGGCCTTGATCGGGTGCTGCGCCAGTGCGGCGAGCACCGGCTTGACGTACAGCCGCGTGGGCGCCATCACCGCTTCGCGGAACGGCTGGCCATCCAGCGTGGCGGGCAGCGACGCACCGGCGCGCTCGATGCACTTGCGCACCAGCGAGAAGCCGTTGGAGTGCACGCCGCTGGATGCGAGGCCCAGCACCGCGTCGCCGGGCTTGACGTCGGCGCCCGTGAGGATCTTCGACTTCTCGACCGCGCCGACAGCGAAGCCCGCGAGGTCGTACTCGCCCGGCGGGTACATGCCCGGCATCTCCGCCGTTTCGCCGCCGATCAGGGCGCAGCCGGAGAGTTCACAGCCGCGCGCGATGCCGCCCACCACGCGGGCGGCGGTGTCCACGTCGAGCTTGCCGCAGGCGAAGTAGTCGAGGAAGAACAGCGGCTCGGCACCCTGCACCAGCACGTCGTTGACGCTCATGGCCACGAGGTCGATGCCGACGGTGTCGTGCATTCCCCATTCGAAGGCCAGCTTGAGCTTGGTGCCGACCCCGTCGGTACCGCTCACCAGAACCGGCTCCCTGTACCGCTTGGGCACCTCGAACAGCGCGCCGAAGCCGCCGATGCCGGCCAGCACGCCTTCGCGCATGGTTTTCTTCGCCAGCGGCTTGATGCGCTCGACCAGCGCGTCGCCCGCGTCGATGTCGACGCCGGCGTCCTTGTACGAGAGGGGAGACTGGCTCATGGGAGGCGGGGAGAGGGGGCACTGCAGAGCGCCCGATAGAATTTGGGGATTCTACCGGCGGCACCCGCCCGCACTCGCGCCGCACGGCACTCCTGCATGCTCTTCACACCGACCCAGAAACGAGCCGCCGCCTGGACGTTGATCGCGCTGCTCGCCCTGGTGCTGCTGCGTGCACTGGGGCCGGTGCTGACGCCCTTCGTGGTGGGCGCCGTGCTGGCCTATGCGCTCACCCCGTTGGTGGACCGCATCGACATGGCGGTCGCGGCCGCGTCCCGCGCGTGCTGGCCGTGGTCGTGGTCGAACTGCTGCTCGTCGTGGTGCTGACCGGCCTGGTCCTCCTCGTGTTGCCGATCCTCGTGAAGGAACTGCCGCTGATGCGCGAGCAGCTGCCCACCATGTTCGACCGGCTCGATGCGACCCTGCGCCCGTGGCTGGCCCAGTTCGGCATCCATGTCGCCTTCGACGTCGAGAGCCTCAAGGGCCAGATCCTGCGCTACCTGCAGGGCAACTACGAGGACTTCGCGGCGCGCCTGATGTCCTCGCTGAAGGTCGGCGGCAGCGTGGCCATCGCGCTGCTGTTCAACGCGGTGCTGATCCCGGTGGCGCTGTTCTACCTCCTGCTCGACTGGGACCGCTTCGTGCATCGCGTGCTCGAGCTGGTGCCGCCGCGCGCACGTCCCGCCGTGGACTCGTTCACCCACGAAGCCGACCAGGTGCTGGGGCAGTACCTGCGCGGGCAATTGCTGGTGATGCTCACGATGGCCATGTTCTATTCGGTGGGACTGACGCTGTTCGGCCTCGACCTCGCGCTGCCGATCGGCGTCTTCACCGGGCTCGCCATGTTCGTGCCCTATCTCGGCTTCGGCATCGGGCTCGCGCTCGCGCTGCTGGTCGGCCTGCTGCAGTTCGAGCCGGCCAAGGCGCTGGCCATGGTGGCTTCGGTCTATGGCACCGGGCAGCTGGTCGAGGGCTTCTACTTCACGCCGCGCCTCGTGGGCGAGCGCATCGGCCTGCATCCGCTGGCGGTGATCTTCGCGCTGCTCGCGTTCGCGCAGCTGTTCGGGTTCGTGGGCGTGCTGGTCGCACTGCCCGCCAGTGCCGTGCTGCTGGTGGCGATCCGCCGCATGCGCAGCGGCTACATGGCCAGCCGGCTGTACCAGGGCGGATGACATGAAACAGCTTGCCTTGCCCATCGCCATGGCCCGGCCCCCCACGCTGGAGGGCTTCTGCGCCGGCCCGAACGCGCCGGCCGTGGAGCATCTCAAGCTCTGGACCGGCAGCCCCACGCGCTCGCCCGTGCCGACCTACCTTTGGGGGCCGCCGGCCAGCGGCAAGACCCACCTGCTGCTCGCGGTGCGCGAGGCACTGCGCGAGCAGGGCGCGGCGGTGGGCTGGCTCGATCCGTCGATCGCCGAGCCGGAACCATTCGACGATCGCTGGGCGGTGGTGCTGATGGACGACGCGCACCTGTACAACGCCGTGCAGCAGCACGCGGCATTCAGCTGGTTCGCCTGCGCGCAGCCGCTGCAGCGCGGCGTGCTGGCCGCGGGTGCGCTGCCGCCGGCGGACCTGAAGGTGCGCGAGGACCTGCGCACCCGCCTGGGCTGGGGCCACGTGTTCCAGCTGCACGTGCTGTCCGAGCCCGAGCGCCGCGCGGTGCTGCGCCAGTCCGCGGACGCCCGCGGCGTGTTCCTGGGCGACGAGGTGATGGACTTCATGCTGTCGCGGTTCTCGCGCGACCTGGGCAGCCTGATGCAGCTGCTGGAGCAGCTCGACGCCTACGCGCTGCAGACCAAGCGCGCCATCACCATCCCGCTGATCAAGTCCATGCTCGAAAGCGAATGAGTTCCCGGCCGCGCATCGCGCTCTTCGACCTCGACAACACGCTGCTGCCGATCGACTCGGACTACAGCTGGGGTGAATTCACGCAGACCATCGGCTGGACCGATCCTGTCGTCTTCAAGCAGCGCAACGACGCCTTCTACGAACACTACAAGGCCGGCACGCTGGACGTGCACGACTACGTGCGCTTCGCCACCGAGGCGATCCGGCTGCGCGGGCGCGGCGAGGCGCTGCAGGCGCGCGAACGCTTCATGCGCGAGGTGATCGCGCCGGCGATCCTGGAACCTGCGAAGGCGCTGCTGGATGCGCACCGCCAAGCGGGCGACCGGCTGGTGATCGTCACCGCCACCAACGAGTTCGTCACGCGTCCGATCGCGCAGGCCTTCGGCGTGCAGGAACTCGTCGCCGTGCAGCTGGCCACCGATGCCGACGGCTGGATCACCGGCGAGATCGACGGCGTGCCCTCGATGCGCGAGGGCAAGGTCGTGCGCGTGGCGGACTGGCTGCGCTCGCAAGGGCTCGACTGGGGCGACGTCGACACGACTTTCTACTCGGATTCCACGAACGACCTGCCGCTGCTGCAGCTCGTGGACCACCCGGTAGCCACCAACCCGGATGCACGGCTGCGCGTGATCGCGCAACAGCACGGCTGGCGCATACTGGACCTGTTCCCTTCCCATCCATGATCAAGAAACTCATCGACCGCCTGCTCGGCGGCGGCGGCAAGCCCCGCTTCGGCAAGCGCCAGGAGATCGGCCCGCAGGAGCACCACATCGACCCCGGCCTGGTGGACGAGCGTGCCCGCAACGTGGTGCACACGCTCAAGGAAGCGGGGTACGAGGCCTACATCGTCGGCGGCGCGGTGCGCGACCTGCTGCTGGGCCTGCGCCCCAAGGATTTCGACGTCGCCACCAACGCCACGCCCGAGCAGGTCAAGAGCCTGTTCCGGCGCGCCTTCATCATCGGCCGGCGCTTCCGCATCGTGCACGTCGTGTACGGCCGTGGGCGCGAGCACGAGGTGATCGAGGTCTCGACCTTCCGCGCCTACATGGACAACGCCGCGGCGGAGGCGGTGGCCGGCAACGAGAAGACCAGCAAGAGCGAGCTGGCCGGCATGAAGCACGCCGTCGACGCCAGCGGGCGCGTGCTGCGCGACAACGTGTGGGGCCCGCAGGAAGAGGACGCCACGCGCCGCGACTTCACCATCAACGCCATGTACTACGACCCCGAGACGCAGACGGTGGTCGACTACCACGGCGGCATCAAGGACGCGGGCCGCAAGCTGCTGCGCATGATCGGCGACCCGTCCACGCGCTACCGCGAGGATCCCGTGCGCATCATCCGGGCCGTGCGCTTCGCGGCCAAGCTCAGTCCGCTCGGATTCGGCTTCGAGCCGAAGACCGGCGCGGCCCTCAAGCCCAGTCTCTCGCTGCTGTCCGACGTGCCGCAGTCGCGCCTCTTCGACGAGATGCTCAAGCTGCTGCAGACCGGGCACTCGGTGGCCACGATCGAGCAGCTGCGCGCGCTGGGCCTGGCCAAGGGCATCTACCCGCTGCTGGACCTGGTGGTCGAGCGCGCCGACCAGCCGCTGGTGCGCGCGGCGCTGCAGGACACCGACCGCCGCGTGTCCGAGGACAAGCCGGTGGCACCGAGCTTCCTGCTCGCCTGCGTGCTGTGGTCCGACGTGCGTGATGGTTGGGCGGCGCGGCTGGCCCGCAAGGAGCATCCGTTCCCGGCGCTGCAGGACGCGATCGACGACGTGTTCAATTCGCGCATCGGCGACGTCTCCGGCCGCGGCAAGCTCGGCGCCGACATGCGCGAGATCTGGATGATGCAGCCGCGCTTCGAGAAGCGCACCGGCAACACGGTGTTCAGCCTGGTGGAGCAGCCTCGCTTCCGCGCCGGCTTCGACTTCATGCGCCTGCGCGCCGACGCCGGCGAGATCGACGTCGTGCTGGCCGACTGGTGGCAGGAGTTCAGCCTGGCCAGCGACGACCTGCGCGAGGACCTGGTGGCGCAGGTGCGCGAGGAACAGCACAAGGGCGCACGCCGCGTGCGCGTGGTGCGTCCCCAGGACAAGGCCTCGCCGGCCGAGCGTCCGGCCAGCGCGGGCGTGCCCGCCGACGAGACCGAAGCCGCCGCACCTGCGGGCGAGGGCACGGGCGATGCGCCGAAGAAGCGCCGCCGTCGCCGCCGCAAGCCGGCCGGCACCGGCGCAGGGTCCAGCAGCGCCGGCGCGGACACCGGCGACGCCGCACCGCCCCCTGCCGCCGAGTGAGGTCGCCATGCGCGATGCCGTGACGGCCTACGTCGGCATCGGCGCCAACCTGGGCGATGCGCGCGCCGCCGTGCTCGCGGCCATCGATGCGCTGGGCCAGCTGCCGCACACGACGGTGGCAGCGCGTTCCTCGCTCTATCGCACCGCGCCCGTGGATGCGACCGGTCCCGACTTCGTCAACGCCGTCGCGGCTATCGACACGCGGCTGACGGCGCCCGACCTGCTCGCGGCCCTGCAGCAGCTGGAGCTGGAAGCCGGGCGCGAGCGCCCGTGGCGCAATGCGCCACGCACGCTGGACCTGGACCTGCTGCTGTATGGCCAGGCCCGCATCGAGAGCGCCGCGCTGGTCGTTCCGCACCCGAGGATGCGCGAGCGCGCGTTCGTGCTGGTGCCGCTGGCGGAGATCGCGCCCGCGCTGGTGCCTCGCGAGGCGCTGGCGGCCGTTACCTCGCAGGTCATGGCGCGCCTTCCGTGAATCGAGGGACCATGGAGCCCTCGAACAAGGAGGCTCACATGACCGACACCGGACTCATCGCACTGGCCTGCGGGCTGATCATCGGACTGGGCGCCATCGGCGCCTGCCTGGGCATCGGCACCATGGGAGGCCGCTTCATCGAGGGCGCGGTGCGGCAACCCGAGATGATGGAACCGCTGCAGGTGAAGATGTTCCTGCTCGCCGGCCTGATCGATGCCAACTTCCTGATCGGCGTCGGCGTGGCGATGATGTTCGTCTTCGCCAACCCCTTCAAGGGCTAGAGCCCACTAGCGGAAGCCGCCTCCGCGCTGCCGGGCGACGTCGAGTTCCGACACGGGCGCCGCCTTGTTGCCCCACTGCGTGCGGATGTGGGTGAGCACCGCGGCCACGTCGGCATCGTCCAGCAGCGTCACGTACGGCGGCATGCCGTAGGGCCGCGGGTTGCCTGCGGTGGCGGGCGGGAAGCCGCCACCCAGCACGACCTGCACGAGGTTGGCCGTGAAGGGCAGCGTGACGGCGCGGTTACCGGCCAGCGGCGGATAGGCGTTGGGCACGCCTTCGCCCCGCTCGCCATGGCACTTGGCGCAGTTGTCGCCGTAGACGCGGGCTCCGCGGGCCGCAAAGCGTTCGGACACGGGCACTGCCTCCACGGGCTCGGGTGGGGCGACAGGATGCAGCGCGGGCAGCGTCTGCAGGAAAGTCGCCATCGCGAGCGCGTCCTCCGGCGACAGGTGCTGCGTGCTGGACTGCACGACCTCCGCCATTGGGCCGAGAACCGTCGCACCCGCGGCGACCCCGGTGCGCAGCAGGCGCGCCGTGTCCTGCAGCGGCCAGTGCCCGACGCCCGCTTCGGAATTCGACGCGAGCGACGGCGCGTACCAGTTCTGCATCGGAATCAGTCCCCCCGACAGGTCCATCATGTCGCTGCTGGCGCCCAGTGCATTGCGGGTGGAGTGGCACGCCGCGCAGTGGCCCAGCCCGCGAACAAGGTAGGCGCCGCGGTTCCAGTCGGCCGTCTGCCCGGCCTCGGGCTCGTACACGCCGGCGCGGAAATACAGCGCGCGCCACACCGCCAGCGCCGCCTGCGTGCTGTACGGCCAGCGCAGCTGGCTCGGCGTGTTCGCGCGCGGCACCGCGGGCACGGTCCGCAGGTAGGCGAACATGGCGTCGGCATCCTCGCGCGTGACTTCGGTGTAGTTCGGGTACGGGAAGGCGGGGGTGAGCAGGCGCCCGTCGCGCGAGCGCCCGTGGTGCAGGGCGCGCCAGAAGTCGGCGGCCGTCCACTGGCCGATCCCATGGGTCGCATCGGGCGTGAGGTTGCTCGCATACACGGTGCCGAACGGCGTGTCGATGGCACGCCCGCCGGCCCAATCCGCACCGCCCCGGTCCGTGTGGCAGGCCATGCAGTTGCCGATGCGCACGAGATAGGCGCCGCGCTCGGGCGTGGCGCCGCCTGCGAGCGACCGCCCGCCGCCGCTGTCGTCGCCGGCGAAGTTGACGATCAGAACCCACGCCAGCACCGCCAGCAGCAAGGCGGCAACGACCACCAGCACGCGCTTCATGGCTGCTGCCTTCCGGCCGGCATGGCCGCGCTGCCGCAGGCGATCGGTGTCGGTTCGGGCAGGCGGTCCACGGCGCGCGTGCGCGCCGGCAATGGCTGCGCCGCGAGCCAGGTGGACACCGCGTTCAGGTCCTCGGGCGTGAGGGTGCGCGCGACCTGCGCCATGCAATCGGGCGCGTGCGCGCGGCGCTGGCCGGTGCGCCACGCGCCCAGTTGCGCATTGATGTAGTCGCGCGGCAGGCCGAGCAGGCCCGGCGTGTTCGGCTGCACGCCGGTGAGCGCCGCGCCATGGCAGGCGACGCATGCGGGCAGCTTGCTCGCGGGCTCGCCGTGCGTCGCGAGCTGCCGCCCGCGCTTGAGCAATTCCGGGGCCGCCTGCGGCGCGCGCGGAACGTCATAGGGCAGCTCGAGCCCCGAGAAGTGCTGCGCGATCTCCAGCAGGTAGGGCTCCGAGAGCGGGTCGATCAGGCGCGTCATCGCCGCGTAGTGCCGGCGCCCGTCGCGGAAGTTGAGCAGCTGGTTGTACAGGTAGCCGGCCGGCTTGCCCGCGATGCGCGGGTAGTAGCCGTCGGGCCCTGCGCGGCCCTGTGCGCCGTGGCACGCAGTGCATGCCAGCGTGCGTTGCGCCATGCTGTCCTCGAACGCCGCCGCAGAGTGGGCAGCAGGAACAGCCAGGAGGGCCAGGGCGAGGAGGGCGATGCGCGTCACGGGCGCGAATCATGCCTCAGGCGCAGTGCTCGGCCGGAGGCGTCGCGCCAGCGTCCTACAGCGGTGCGCCTGCCCGCTTTCTAGAGTGGTTGCCTGCCCGTGGACAAGCCCTGCACAAGCCATGAACAAGCCAGCATCCGCACCCGACGTGGTGCCGCCGCACGAGCTGCCGGAACCGGAGCCCAACGAGGACCTGGAAGGCAGCAACGCGACCATCCACCATCCGGACCCGAACGCCGAGCAGCATCCGGCGCGCACCGACCACAAGCCGCGCAGCCCCTACGTGACCGGCAACACCTGAGTGGGCCCCTCCGCCAGCACGAGGTCGCTGCGCGGGTAGGCCACGCACGGCAGGAACCATCCCGCCTGTCGCTCGTCCGGCAGGACGCCGGGCCACTCGATGCGGTAGGCCACCTCTCCCGACTGCAATCGCCGCAGGCACGTGCGGCAAGTGCCATTGCGGCACGAGCTCGCCCAGGGCAGTCCCGCGGCTTCGGCCGACTGCAGCAGCGGGCGATCGGCGCGCGCCGCGAAAGCCACGCCGCCGCCCCGCACCTGCCACACTGCACTCCCGTCGGCGCCTGCATCCCGCATGGCGCCCGATCATAGGCAGCTGCACCGGATCCCCATGGCCTCGAGCTTCTTCGCCCTGCTGGACGACATCGCCACGCTGCTGGACGACGTCTCCGTGCTCACCAAGGTGGCGGCGAAGAAGACGGCGGGCGTCCTGGGCGACGACCTCGCGCTCAACGCGCAGCAGGTGGGCGGCGTGCGCGCCGATCGCGAACTGCCCGTCGTCTGGGCGGTGGCCAAGGGCTCGCTCGTGAACAAGGCGATCCTGGTCCCGGCCGCGCTGGCCATCAGCGCCATCGCGCCGTGGGCGGTCATGCCGCTGCTCGTGCTCGGCGGCCTGTACCTCTGTCTCGAGGGCGCGGAGAAGCTGGCCCACCGCGTCCTGCATGGCCGCGAGGAGGACGACGCGCACCGCCAGGCCCTGGAGCGCTCACTGGCGGATCCCGCCACCGACGTGCTCGCGCTGGAGCGCGACAAGGTGCGCGGCGCCGTGCGCACCGACTTCATCCTGTCCGCGGAAATCATCGTCATCGCACTCGGCACCGTCGCCGGCGAGCCGTTCATGACCCGTGTCGCCGTGCTCGCCGGCATCGGCGTGCTGATGACCGCGGGCGTCTATGGGCTGGTCGCGCTGATCGTGAAGCTCGATGACTTCGGCGCGTGGCTGCACCGGGGCACGGGAGCCGCCGCCCGCGCACTCGGCGCCGGCATCCTGCGCGCCGCGCCGTGGTTGATGCGGGGCTTGTCGGTGGCCGGCACGGCGGCCATGTTCCTCGTCGGCGGCAGCATCCTCGCGCATGGCGTGCCGCCGGTCGAGCACGCCATCGACGCGGTGGCAGGCGACCTGCGGGGACCCTGGACGAGCGTGGTGCTCGCGTTGCTGCACGCCGTCGCTGGCGTGATCGCAGGCCTGGTGGTGCTGGCCGGCGTCGAAGGTGCGCGGCGCCTGCGATCGCCGCAGCGCGCCTGAGGCGAGGACCTACACCGCGCCGTGGCCCGTGCTGGCGTCGGACCGACGCGGGACTGCTAGCGTGCTGCCTCCATGTCCGAATGGATCGACCTCCTCCAGTGGCCCGCCATGGCCGCCAGCCTGCTGGCCGCGTGGCTGGTGGCTTCCAATCACAAACGCCGGCGCAACGCGGGTTTCTGGGTCTTCCTGGCCAGCAACGTGCTCTGGACCGCCTGGGGCTGGCATGACGGCGCCTGGGCACTGATTGCCTTGCAGGTGGCCCTGGCGGCCCTGAACATCCGGGGCGTCTACAAGACCGAGCCCCCGCTTCGGACGACTCCGGCAGCGGCCGGCAAGCTCAGGCGTAGGCGCGGTCCTACCCAACCATGCGGCGTCCGGCGGATGCGCGCAGCGCCTCAGCCGTGGATCATCGGTTCCATGCCGTTGGCGGGGTGGTCCCGCCGGAAGGAAACGACGATGCCCAGCCTGCTCCCGTCCCGGTGGTCCACCATTGCGCGCATTCCCTCCAGCGTCGACGTCGCATCGACGTCGGACGACGACCTCGCGATCGGCTGGGAGGCAGCCTGTCCGGCACTCCAACTTGAAGGCTGGGAACCGGTTCCATCGACCCCGTCGAAATTGGACCCATCCTTGAATTAACTAGCAAATCGTGACAGCGGCGGTCCTACATGCCGTGCCGTCCTCCACTCACTTTGGCGCTGTAGGGGCACACCCTAATCTTCGGTCCAGCCGGCGGCAGTGCCGGCCTCGGTCCCACCCCTTTCCCTCGCGGGCAGTTCCATCAAGGAGTTCAAGATGAGCGCAACCAAGACCACCCTCACGACCCTCGCGGCCGCCGCCGCCCTGGCTTTCGGCGGCCTCGCCATGGCCCAGAGTTCGGGCACGGGCAGCTCCGGCACCTCCGCCGGCGCCGGCACCAGCTCCGGCTCCACCAGCGGCAGCAACACGGGCACCAGCAGCAGCACGCCCAGCACCGCCGGCAGCAGCTCGAGCACCCCCAGCTCCAGCAGCAGCACCGCGGGCAGCACGCCGTCCACCAGCTCCACCGACAAATCGTCGTCGTCCACGATGGGCGCTTCGCCGTCGACCAGCTCGTCCAGCTCGCCGAGCAGCAGCTCGTCGTCGATGGGCGCGTCGGGCACGGGTTCGTCGAGCGGTTCTTCCTCCACCTCGCCGTCCTCCAGCACCACGGGCAGCAGCAGCACCGACACGAGCTCGTCGACCACGTCGTCGCCCAGCTCCTCGTCGAGCAGCGGCTCGATGGGTGCTTCGTCGGGCAGCAACGACACGAGCACCGGCACCCGTGCCGGCCGTGCCGACCGCAACTAAGCAGCGGTTCGCTCCGTCGACAAGGGGCGGGCCCGCAAGGGCTCGCCCCTTTCCTTTCCAACGCCGACGTTTCCTTCGCGCCTGCCACGCCATGCCTGCCACCCAGCCGTCCCCCGCCGAGATCGCCCCCATGCCGCTCCCCCGCGCCGGATTCCGGCTTGCGTTGCCGCTGTTGCTGGCCGCGCTGGCCCTGGGCGGCTGCGGATGGCGCAACAACCAGCCTGCGACCCAGGCCAAGGCGCAGCCTGCCGTGGTGGCCGGGAGCCCGTCCCCGGCGAAGAAGGTGGCGCTGGTGCCGCGCCAGCCGCCCACGGGGCTGCCCCACTTCGCGGATTTCGGCAGGCAGCACCCCTCGCATGACGCCAGGCATGTCGCCGACTGGGCGCTCGACTCCGGCGACAACGAAGGCAAGGCCTACGTCCTCGTCGACAAGAAGGACGCGAAGGTCTACGTGTTCAATCCACGCGGCCATCTGGTCGCCGCCGCGCCCGCGCTGGTCGGCGCCGCGGTGGGCGACGACCCAGTCCCTGGCATCGGCGACAAGCCGCTGTCGCAGGTGCTGCCCGAGGAGAAGACCACGCCGGCTGGCCGCTACGTGGCCGAACCCGGCGTGAACGCCAATGGCGAGGACGTCGTCTGGGTGTCCTGGGATCTCGCGGTGTCCATGCACCGCGTGCGTCCGCTGGTGAAGGCCGAGCGCCGGCTGCAGCGGCTCGCGTCCGCGACCCCGAAGGACAACCGCATCTCGTTCGGCTGCATCAACCTGCCCGTCGCGTTCTACGAGAAGGTGCTGCGGCCGACGGTCAAGCGCGATGGCGCCATCGTCTACGTGCTGCCCGAGACGCGCACGCCGCAGGAGCAGTTCGGCTCCTATGAAGTTCGCGACCGCGCGCAGCAGCTCGCCGGCCTCGCGCGCACCAGCGTGAAATAAACCACGCGGCCTTTCTCAAACCCATCCATGGGTGCGCATGACGGGTCCTTCGCGGACCCGTCTCGTTAGCATGCGCGCCTGACAAACGCCGGACGGGATCGCCCGCGGCCACGAACAAGCCCGCATGGGCGCGTGAAGGATGGGACTCGGATGCAGTGGAAGCACAAGGCCGCGGCGCTTGCCGCGGCATGGCTGGTGGCGTGCGGCAGCGCGCTGGCCGCACCCTCTCGGGCAACGGGCCCGCAGCAGCCCACCGCGGACGCCCGCGAGATGGCGCAGTGGGTGCAGCGCACGCACGACGCGGGCGGACGTCCCTATGTGATCGTCGACAAGAAGGCGGCGATGCTCTTCGTGCACGCCGCCAGCGGCAAGCTGCTGGCCACGACGCCGGTGCTGCTCGGCGCGGCGCAGGGCGACGACAGCGCACCTGGCGTCGGCGACCGCGCGCAGAGCGGCACGTTGCGGTTCGAGGAGCGCACGACGCCGGCCGGCCGCTTCGTCACGCAGCCGGGCACCAACATCGAGGGCGAGCGCGTCGTGTGGATCGACTACGACGCGGCGCTGGCCCTGCATCGCCTGCGTCCCGGACGGGCGCACAACATCCGCGCGGCCCGCCTGGCGCATTCGCAGCCGCAGGAGCGCCGGGTCTCGCTCGGCTGCGTCGTGGTGCCGGTGAAGTTCTACCTCGGCGTCGTCGAGCCCCTGCTCGGCAGCCGCCCCGGCGTGGTGTACGTGCTGCCCGAGACGCACCCGCTGCACGAGCGGATGCAGGACCTCTAGGACTGCGGTGGCGGCCCGGTACAGTCGCACGCCGTGCCGCATCCCGACCACCTCTCACACGACACGGCCGCAAGCCCCGCGGCCCGCAACCCGGCGCTCGAAGTCTTCCGCGCCTTCCTGAAACTCGGGCTCACCTCCTTCGGCGGGCCGGTGGCGCACCTCGGCTACTTCCGCGACGAGTTCGTGGCGAGGCGCCGCTGGCTCGATGACAGGAGCTTCTCGGACCTGGTCGCGCTGTGCCAGTTCCTCCCCGGCCCGGCCAGCAGCCAGGTCGGCATCGCGCTCGGCCTCGGGCGGGCCGGGTGGCGCGGCGCGCTGGCGGCGTGGGCCGGCTTCACGCTGCCGTCCGCCGTCGCGCTCATCGCGTTCGCCTACGGCGTGGCACGGTGGTCCGGCGTCGCGACTTCCGGTGCAGTCCATGGCCTGAAGCTCGCTGCCGTCGCCGTGGTGGCGCAAGCCGTCTGGGGCATGTCACGGTCGCTGTGCACCGACCGTCCGCGCGCGGGCCTCGCTGTCGTCGCCGCACTGCTGGTGCTCGCCGTTCCGGGGGCCGCGGGCCAGATTGCCGCCATTGCGATCGGCGCTGTCGTGGGGCTCCGGGCCTTGCACCTGGGCGCGCTGCCGGCGGCGCCGCATCGGAATTACGGGATCTCCAGAGTCGTTGGCGCCGTGCTGCTGGCGACCCTGGCGGCGCTGCTGGTGCTCCTGCCCGTCACGGCAGCGGCCAGTGGCTCGATGCTCCTCTCGGCGGTGTCCGTGTTCGTCAAGGCGGGCGCGCTGGTGTTCGGGGGCGGTCACGTGGTGCTGCCACTGCTGCAGGCCGGCGTGGTGCCACCGGGCTGGATCGGCAACGACGCCTTCCTCGCCGGCTACGGCGCAGCGCAGGCGGTGCCGGGTCCGCTGTTCACGATCGCGGCCTATCTCGGCGCGGCGATGCCGGCGCCGCTCGGGGGCTGGGCGGGCGGTCTCGCACTGCTGGTGGCGATCTTCGTGCCGGCGTTCCTGCTCGTGGTGGGAGCGCTGCCGTTCTGGGAGTCGCTGCGCCGGCGCGAGGCCGTGCAGCGCGCCATGGCAGGCATCAATGCGGCGGTCGTGGGCGTGCTGGGTGCCGCGCTGTACGACCCGGTGTGGACGAGCGCCGTCCACTCGAGGACGGACTTCGCCTTGGCGCTGGCAGCGTTCGGTGCGCTGGTGCTGGGGCGCGTGTCGCCCGTCGTCGTGGTTGCCTGCGCGGCGCTGGCGGGATGGATGCTGGGGGCTTAGCGACCCCGAGCGACGGCCTCAGGTCTCGCGCCAGTGGTTCTCGGCCACCACGCAGCCGCTGATGCGCCACGTGTGGTCCGGCTGCTGTTCGAGGGCGAACAGCGCGAGCCACGACTTGGCCCGTTCGTCCTTGATCTCGACCAGCTGCAGCACGGCGCCGTCGTCTTCCTCGGGCTTGTGGAAACTCACCGAGGCGGGCCGGTACACCATCGGATAGGCGCCGCGCACCATGGCGAGGAACCGGCCGGAGCTGCCGATCGCCTCGCGCACGGCTGGCGTCGCGGTCTCGAAGGCCTTGTCGGCGTCGTCCACGGCCAGCGCCGAGAGCTGCGCCACAACCACTTCGCGCACCTTGGCCGCTTCGAGTTCGGAAATCGGTCCCGCGATCGCGCGCACGTGCGCGGCGAGTGTGCCCAGCACCAGGGCCAGCAGCGCGGCCAAGCGGACCGAATGCCTGTTCATCGCCAGACTCCCGAAGGATGGATGGTGGATCCAGCGTAGGCAGCGGCAAGGTCGCGACATGTAGGCGGAGCACGCGGCGCATCGTGGGACTTGCCGGAGCGCGCGAAAGCGCACGGCGCGAACGCTTCGCGCTGGTGCATGCGGACGTGGGAATGCCCGCGGGGCCGCTGGACAATGGTCGGCCGGGGTCGCGTCCTTCGAGGAAGCGCGAGAGTCCGATCCCTGTCTCGTGGCGCGGCTCGCCGACGGGCACGAACGCAGTGTGGTGCGCGGCCCCCGCCGTGGCCGCAAGCCGCGAACGCATCCGGCTGTAGGCCGGTGTCCGCGCGCCGCGCGGGACGGGTCGTCGGCCGCCGCCGTTAGCGGGCCGCGGCCGTGCCGCCCCGCATCCGCGCGAGGATCAGCTCGCGCGTGGAGCGCAGGTCGCTCGCGAACGGGTTCTGTGCGTCGGCGACGAAGGTGGCGATGGCATCCAGGGCGTCCTGCTGCCGACCGAGATCGGACAGTACCTGCGCCAGGTTGTTGGCGACGATGGCCGAGTCCGGATGGCGGCGCCGCGCCTCGCGCAGCACGCCGTCAGCGGCTGCGAGGTCGCCCTGCGCATGCAGGTGGTTGGCCAGGCCGACCGCCGCGGCCTGGTCGTCGGGCCAGCGGCGCAGCGCAGTGGCGAAAGCGACCCCCACTGGCTGCGGATCGGCCACGCGTGCCATCGCCAGCACCGCATGCATCCACGCGTCCTCGGTCGCCGTCGCGGGGATGCGGCTTGGCGGGACGGCCACCATCGCCCAGTAGCCGCTCTGGATCCAGGTGCGCTCGAAGGCCGTGAACGACATGGCCTGGCGCTCCTGGGTTCCCGAGCGCAGGTACACGGTGCCGCTCGGGTAGTCGAAGCCGTAGACCACAGCGTAGTGCCACTCGCTGGTGAGGGGCCCCACGTCCTGCAGCACCACGACCGGGTTCCCGGCCGCGACCTCGCGCAGCAGGTCGGCATAGCGGGGCGCGAGGACGTACGACACGCGGCCGTGGCGCCGCGCTGCGGCCAGCATCTCGACCTGCAGGCTCCCGTGGCGCGCCGGCAGGTAGACCTCGGGCACCAGCGACTCGGGCGTGATGTCGAGGCCCGTCTGCGCCAGCACGGTCGCCAGCGCGGCAGGACCGCACTGGTAGTCGTCCTGGGGGAAGAACGGCACGCCGGCGAGTTCCACGGATTGCGGAACGCCGGCGGGCCAGTCCGTGCGCAGGGCCATGGTCTGCGGCACGAGCTGCGCGCAGCCGCCCAGCAGCAGCGCCGCTGCCAGCAGGACCCATGCGCGCCAGCGCAGCGTGCCGCGGCTCATGCCCCGTGCGCGAGGCGCCTACTTGCGGAACACGAAGTACCAGACCGCGGCCGCGATGATGATCACGGCGGCGACGCCCCAGCCGTTGCCGCCGGCCGGTGCGGTGCGGATCTCCTGGGCCAGCTGGCCGACTTCCTGGTCGCTCATCGCCGCCACGCGTTCGCGCGCGCGCTGCGGGTCGAGGCCCATGCTCTCGAGCTGCGCGCTGGTGTCGCTGCGTGCCAGCACCTCGAGCACCAACGTGCGGTCGGCCTGCGCCCCGGAGGGCATGGCCTGCTCGGCGCCGATCATCCCGGCACTGGCGCCCTGGACGGACAGTGCGAATACCGACACGACGAGCGCGCGGCACGTGATCTTCCTGAGGTTCATCGAGCTCTCCTTGAAGGCGGTTGCGCGCCCGCAGGACGCGGGGCCAATCCAATATACGCGCCGGTCCGCGGCTTGTGGGTCATGGCAGACCCGATGCGGGCGCACGCAGCGCGACGGTGGCGGACGACGTGGCGCGTTGCCCCGGGACTACCGAGGCCGCGCCGGGGCCGCCTATCTTGGTGTCTCCAGGAGGTCTCGCATGTACCGCGTCCTTGCCCTCGCAGTCGCCTGCACGCTGCTCACCGCCTGCAGCACCCGTGCGCTGCGGGCGTCCGACGATGACCTCTGGGACGGCTACGCCAGCACCGATGGCGCGGCTTTCCTGGGCTACCACGGCCGCGTCGAGCGGCTGTCGGGCCTCGCGCCCGAGTAGCCAGCGTTCAGTCGTCGTTGTCGCCGCCGAGCACGGTGCCGAGCAGCCCGCCGGCACCGAAGCCGCCCAGCACCGAGCCTTCCTCGCGCGAGCCGCCGCGCTGCGGCGCGGCTGCGAACACGCGCGAAGCCAGCCGCGAGAACGGCAGGCTTTGCAGCCACACCGTGCCCGGCCCGGCCAGGCGCGCGAAGAACACGCCCTCGCCGCCGAAGAGGGCGGTCTTCACCTTGCCGACGTACTGGATGTCGAAGTCGACCGAGGGCGTGTACGCGACCACGCAGCCGGTGTCGACCAGCAGGGCCTGGCCCGGTTGCAGTTCGCGCCGCACGACAGTGCCGCCTGCGTGGACGAACGCGAGGCCGTCGCCGTCGAGCTTCTGCATGATGAAGCCTTCGCCGCCGAAGAAGCCGGCGCCCAGGCGCCGCTGGAACGCGATGCCCAGCGCCACGCCGCGCGCGGCGCACAGGAACGCGTCCTTCTGGCAGATCAGCGTGCCGCCCAGCTGCCGCAAGTCCATCGGCAGGATCTTGCCGGGGTAGGGCGCGGCGAACGCCACGCGCTGCTTGCCGCTGGCGTTGTTCACGTAGACCGTGGTGAAGAGCGACTCGCCCGTGACCAGCCGCTTGCCCGCGCCGAGCAGCCGGCCGAACAGGCCGCCCTGCTGCGTGCCGTCGCCGAACACGGTGTCCATCGCGATGCCGGCGTCCATGAACATCATGCTGCCGGCCTCGCCGATCGCGGCCTCGCCCGGATCCAGTTCGATCTCCACGAACTGCATCTCCGCGCCGCGGATCTCGTAGTCGATCACGTCCATTGCCATCGCGCACCTCCTCGTTGTCGGGAAGCGCGATGGTAGCGACGGGCAGGAAGTCCGGGCCCTTGCCCGGCTGGCGTCACTCGCCCACGTCGAGTTCCGGAATCGCGGCGGGGTCCTTGCGGATGGTGTCGCGGTCGCGGTGCTGGTGGCGGTCCAGCTTGCCCAGGGTGTGGTCCAGCAGGTGGATCAGGCGCTGCGTCGCGCCGCGGAAGGCCTCGTCCTGCGTCGACGCGTGGTGCGTGGCGGCGAGCGGTTCGCGGCCGGTGATGCGGGCCTCCAGCATGCAGCGCTTGTCGTCGGCGCCCTTCTTGCCGCTGTTCACGTCGCGTAGCTGCACCTCCACGCGCGTGATGTCCTGCGTGAAGCGCCCCAGCGCGTCGTTGAGGTAGTCGCTGGCCCAGCGCTCGAGGGTGTCCTTGTTCTCCACGCCGTTGCTGGTGTTCACCTGAACCTGCATGAACCTGTCCTTTCGTTCTCTCTCGGTTCGGACCAGTGTGGCCAGCGGGACATGGAGGGGGTGTAGGACAATGGCGAGCTTTCCGTGAGCACCGCGAAGACGCATTCCATGAGCCTGCTGGACACAATCGACATCGAGACCGCACCCGATCCCACCGCCACCATCCTCGTGCTGCACGGCCTGGGCGCGGATGGCAACGACTTCGTGCCGATCGCGAAGGAGCTGGATGTTCGCGCGGTGGGTCCCGTGCGGTTCGTCTTCCCGCATGCGCCCGTGATGCCGGTGACCATCAACAACGGCTACCGGATGCGCGCGTGGTACGACATCCTCGGCAGCGAGCTGGTGCGGCGCGAGGACGAAGCGGGGCTGCGCAGTTCGATGGCGGCCGTGCGGGCGCTGCTGGCGCGCGAGAAGGAACGCGGGATCGCGCCCGAACGCACGGTGCTGGCGGGCTTCTCGCAAGGCTGCGCGATGGCGCTGCTCACGGGGCTGCGGCACGAGGAGCGCCTGGCCGGCATCGCCGGCCTGTCCGGCTACCTGCCTCTTGCGGCCACGACCGCGGCCGAGCGCAGCGCGGCGAACGCGCGCACACCGCTGTTCCTGGCCCATGGCACCTTCGACAACGTGGTGCCGCTCGCGCGCGGCGAGCAGTCGCGCGAGTTCCTCTCGCAGCTGGGCTACGAGGTCAGCTGGCACAGTTATCCGATGGCGCACTCGGTCTGCATGGAAGAGATCCAGGACCTCAACGGCTGGCTGCTGAAGGTCCTGGCAAAGGCCTGAGTTCCAGCGGGCTCGGACTGTCCCGGCCCCAGCAGGTTCGGCGCAAAGGTGTTACCTTCCGCGTCCCTGCCGCACGACGGCAGTTCCGCAGCCACGACCTCGACCATGTCCCGACTCCACGATGCCCTGACCAGCCTGCAGGCCGAGCGCCTGCGCGGTATCCGGCGCGGCATCGAGAAGGAGAGCCTGCGTGCCACGCCGGCCGGCGCACTCGCGCTGACCCCGCATCCGCAGGCGCTGGGCTCCGCGCTGACCCATCCGCACATCACCACCGACTACAGCGAGTCGCAGCTGGAGCTGATCACCGGTGTGCATGCCACGCCCGAGACCTGCCTAGAAGAACTGCTGCGCATCCACCAGGCGACGGTGCGCGCGCTGGGCGACGAGATGCTGTGGGTGTCCAGCATGCCGTGCGTGCTGCCTGCCGACGAGAACATCCCGATCGGCCGCTACGGGTCGTCCAACGTCGGGCGCGCCAAGAGCGTCTACCGCATGGGCCTGGCACACCGCTACGGCCGGCGCATGCAGACCATCTCGGGCATCCACTACAACTGGTCCATGCCCGGCGTGGACAGCGACGGCTACTTCGCGCTGATCCGAAACTTCCGCCGCCACGCGTTCCTGCTGCTGTACCTGTTCGGTGCGTCGCCCGCCCTGTGTTCGTCGTTCGTTGCCGGCCGCGACCATCGGCTCGCCAGGCTGGCCGACGGCACCATGTACATGCCGCACGCCACCTCGTTGCGCATGGGGCGGCTGGGCTACCAGAGCGAGGCCCAGGCCAGCCTGGCCGTCAGCTACAACGGGCTGGACGGCTACGCGGCCTCGCTGCAGGACGCGCTGACGCGGCCCTATCCGGCCTACGAGGCGATCGGCATCACCAACCCCGGCGGCGACTACAACCAGCTGGCCACCAGCCTGCTGCAGATCGAGAACGAGTTCTACGGAACGATCCGCCCCAAGCGCGTGATCGCAGCCGGCGAGCGGCCGCTGCATGCGCTGCGCGAGCGCGGCGTCGAGTACATCGAAGTGCGCCTGATGGACCTCGACCCGTTCGTGCCGGTCGGCATCAAGCCGCAGACGCTGCGCTTCCTCGACGTGTTCCTGCTGCACTGCCTGCTGGCCGACAGCCCGCCCGACACGCCGCAGGAGATCGCCGAGATCGGCCGCAACCAGCACCGCACCGCCGCCTTCGGCCGCGAGCCCGGGCTGGTGCTCGAGCGCGGTCGCCGCGAGATCGGCCTGCGGACCTGGGCGCCGACCTGCTCGCCGAGCTGGAGCCGGTGGCCGCCAGCCTCGATGCCGTGCACGGCACCAGCGACCATGCCGATGCCGTGCGGTCGGCCGCGGCCATGCTGCAGGATCCGGCCCTGCTGCCGTCCGCTCGCGTCCTGGACGTCATGCAGCAGGAGCACGGCAACTCGTTCATCGCGTTCACCAGCGCCCAGTCGCAGCACGCCAAGGCCAAGCTGCTCGCGCTGCCGTTCTCGGCCGCGCAGCAGGCGCGCTTCGATGCCCTGGCGCAGCAGTCGGTGCAGGCGCAGCAGGACATCGAGTCGCGCGACAGCATGCCGTTCGAGATCTACCGCCAGCAGTACGTCTCGCCCGAGCGCCTCGGTCTCGGAAAAGCTGCAGTCGCGCCCGCGCTCGCCGCCGTCTGACCGCCCGGCGCAACCGCTTGTCGCTGGTCACAACTCGCGTGCATCCGTTCGCGCGGACGCCGTAGCGCTGAGCCTAAAGTCGTCCTCATCGAATTCACGAGGACGGAGCCACAGCCATGAAGCAAGCATCCATCACCCTGGCGGGCCGCGCGGTCGCCGCCGCGCTGGCGCTCACGCTGGCCAGCGGCCCGGTGCTGGCCGACAAGGGCGGCCATGGGCACGAGAAGCACGGCAGGCACCACGACCACGACGACGACGACCATGACCGTGACCATGGCCACGGCCGTCGCGAGGCCCGCGTGGGCGGCTATTTCGACGCGCGCGACCGCCAGGCCGTGCAGGTCTACTACGTGGAGCAGGGCCGCGCCGGCCACTGCCCGCCCGGCCTGGCCAAAAAGCACAACGGTTGCATGCCTCCCGGGCAGGCCCGCGGCTACTACGTCGGCCAGCCGCTGCCGGCGCAGGTCGTGTACTACCCGGTGCCGCAGCCGGTGCTGATGCAACTGCCGCCCCCGCCGCCGCAGCACAAGTACGTGCGCGTGGCCGGCGACATCCTGCTGATCGCGGTGGGCACCTCGATGGTGGTCGACGCCATCGGCGACATCCAGCGCTGATCCCCTCCCGTCGCGGACCTCGGTCGCGTCGCAGCCAAGCCCGGCCAGGTCCTGCCTCGCCGGGCTTGTCGCTTGGGCGTCGAAGCAGGCCTCCCTGCGGCCCAACGCTCCGTGATGCTGGGCTAGCATCGGCGCCCTGTTCGAGGAGACATTCGCATGGCATTGGATTTCAGCGGCCGCGTGGCCATCGTCACCGGCGCGGGCGGCGGCCTGGGCCGCGAACATGCGCTGGCACTGGCGGCGCGCGGCGCGAAGGTGCTGGTCAACGACCTGGGCGGCGCGGTCGACGGCTCCGGCGGCTCCGCAGGTGCAGCGCAGAAGGTGGTCGACGAGATCCGGGCCGCCGGCGGCGAGGCCCTGGCCAACGCGGCGTCCGTCACCGACTTCGAGGCCGTGCAGGCCATGGTGCAACAGGCGGTGGACGCCTGGGGCCGCGTCGACGTGGTCGTCAACAACGCAGGCATCCTGCGTGACAAGACCTTCGCCAAGATGGACGTCGCGGATTTCCGCCTGGTGCTGGACGTCCACCTCATGGGCGCCGTGCACGTGACCAAGGCCGCGTGGCCGCACATGATGGCGGCGAAGTACGGCCGGGTGGTGATGACCACCTCGTCCAGCGGCCTGTACGGCAACTTTGGCCAGAGCAACTACGGCGCAGCCAAGATGGCGCTGGTGGGCCTGATGCAGACCCTGGCGCTCGAGGGTGAGAAGCACGGCATCCGCGTCAACTGCCTCGCACCCACGGCCACCACGCGCATGACCGAGCACCTGTTTCCCGCCGACATGCTGGCCGCCTTCGCGCCGGCGTCGGTGGTGCCCGCGATGCTGGTGCTGGCCTCGCAGGACGCGCCCACGCGCACGGTGCTGTGCGCTGGCGGTGGTTCGTTTGAAGCCGCGCACGTCACGCTCACGCGCGGCGTGTTCGTCGGCACCGGTCCCGACGCCGATTCGCGGCTGGCCGCGCAACTGGCGCAGGTGCTCGAGCGTGCGGGCGAGCAGGTGCCCGGCAGCGGCGCGGCGCAGGGCGCCAACGAGTGGCAGCTGGCGCAGGGCGCGCGCTGAGCGCGGTCAGAGCGGACCGGGCAGGGCCTTGAAGCCGATCCAGGCCGCGCCGATCACCGCATTGACCGGAACCGCCAGCGCGCTCGGGACATAGAACAGCATCGACAGTGCCGGCGCGTCCAGGCCGAGTTCGAGGATGCCGCCCAGTGCGTAGAACGCGAGGCCCCAGCACAGCCACCGCCACATGTACGTGGGCAGCCAGCGCGCCTGCTCGCGGTTGTAGCGCCAGGCCGCGGCGCGTTCGAACAGCGTGCCGCGCGTGACATCGCGGAACAGCCAGCCGAAAAAGAAGTACCGGTACAGAAGGGAGTGGAAGGTGGCGTCTTGCACGTCGGGGCCTTCGGTCAGAACACGTTCCTGCAGTGTTCGGTGCCGACCGACCCGCTCCTGTAGGAACCGGTCCACTGGTGCCGTACGCAAGGGACCCAAGCCGCCGCCGCGGCGTGGCGTCCTCAGCCCGCGCAGGTGGGGGCGTCGGTGCGGCGGAACACCTGGCCGCGCACCAGTGCGAGCGGGCCGTCGCCGTCGGTCACCTTCAACTGGTCGCCGTGCCGCTCGAGCACCAGGGCGCCCACCTTGGTCGACTGCGTGCGCAGCACGTTGCCTTCGATGCGCCCCTGGATCGTGCGCGCGCGGTCGCGGCGCACCAGCTCGCCCTCGACGTCCTGCTGCCGCTGCGTGAGGCGCAGGCTGAACTCGTGCAGCGGCCCCGAGCCGCACCAGAGCCCGCTGACCTGCGTGCGCACCGGTGCCGCAGGCGCCGATGCAGCGGCGATGGCAGGCGCGGGCGCACTGGCTGCCTCGGCGGCTGCTGCGGCACTGGCCGCGGCCGAGGCCGCTTGCGAAGCCGCCGGCGCCGGGTCCTGGGCAGCCGCCTGCAGCGCCGGCAGCAAGGCGCCGAGCAGAGCCAGGATGGTGGTGATTCGCTTCATGGCCGGCACCATAGCAGGCACCGGCACCGCGTGGGCCGCTGCAGCCCGGTCGGACCAATGGCGATCGTCCTGCTCGTCGCATCGCCGACGGCGCGCTGGATGGAGACGTGGTCTCGCAGCGGACACCGCGCGCTGACAAGCTCGCCAGAGCGGGGCGCGCTGCGCCGTCCTACAGCGGCGGCACGCACGTACCGACAGACGCCTGCCCACCGGCGCCTAGATTCAGGCGCACGGTGCGCGCATGGGGCGCGGGCCGCCACAAGCAAGGAGCAAGCGATGCCATCTTCCAAGTCTCCGTCGGGCAGTTCCAAGAGCAGTGCCAATCCTGGCAGCCGCGGCAGCAAGGGCCAGGCCAACAGCGGCAGCAAGATGAGCCGCAGCGAAGCCGGTCGCAAGGGCGCCGAGGTGAGCAACCAGAACAGCCGCGCCCAGAGCGAGCGCTCGCGCGGCACCAGCGGCAGCAAGAGCCGCTGATCGCCGCGGGCCCGTCCCGCGTCCCACGACCGCTGCCCGCTTGCCGCCAGGCCTGCGGGCAGCGTCGTTTCCGGGCCCGCCATCGTGTCGTCCTGACAGGACCACGGCAGCCTCGACGGCACACGGCGGCGACAATGGGGGGCGATGTCCGTTCCCCCGCTGTCGATCACCAACCCCTCCAACTTCCGCGACCTGGCCGAGAACGTGCGCAGCGTGCCGCTGCGGCCGCATCTCCTGTTTCGCTCCGACCACCTCGGCGCCCTCGACGCGCACGATGCCCGCCAGATCCAGGACCTGGGCATCCGCCGCGTGCTGGATTTCCGCGGGGTGCACGAGCGCACGTCGGCGGCGTGCCGCGTGTCGGGCGTGGAGGTGCATTCGCTCGCGATCGAGCCCACCATCGTGCAGGTGCTGGCCGAGCTCACCGAAGCTGGCCACCGGCTGGGCGAGGCCGACGTGGCGCACCACATGGAGGACACGTACCGGGGCTTCGTGCGCGAGAGCGCGGGCCGTTTCGCGCAGTTCTTCGAGCTGCTGCTGGCGGCCGCCGAGCCCACCGTCTTCCACTGCACGGCCGGCAAGGACCGCACCGGCGTCGCCGCGGCCTTCCTGCTGCACGCGCTGGGCGCGACGCGCGACGAGATCCTGCGCGACTACCTGCTGACCAACGATCGCCTGAAGCCGCCCACGGTGGTCTGGAGGGGGCTGGAGCCGCACGTGGCGCGCGTGCTCTGGGGCGTGCGGCCGCAGTTCCTGCAGGCGGCCTTCGACGCGATCGATGCCGACTGGGGCGGGCTCGACGCATTCCTCGAACGCCGGCTGGGCGTCGGTCCTACGCAGCGCCGGCGCCTTCGCGATCTGTACACGGCGCCGTGACGTTCGTCACGCCCGGCGCGTTCACGACGCGGCAGCGCGGCCGTTTCCTACTTCATCGGTAAGCGGGCACCGACAGGGTCTCGCACGGCCCGCGCGCACCATGGCTGCATGAAACCGGCAGACCAGCCGGTACGGCGAAGGGAGAAGCCATGGGAGCTGCGAGATCCGCCGCGCGTGCACACGCCGGCATCCACGAGCACACCGCGGAGGGGACACCATGCTCAAGCTGCTGCCCGCGCTGATCGCGCTGCCCGCACTGGGCGCCGCCTGCTACGCCGCCGCGATCGCGTACCTGTGGTTCCGCCAGGAACACCTGCTGTTCGAGCCGGAGCTGCTGCCCGGCAACGAACCGATCTGCCCCGACACCGACGTGCGCGAGTTCATGGTCGACGTGCCCGGCGCGCGCCTGTCCGTCGCGCAGCTGAAGCTGCCCAATCCGCGCGGCGTGGTGTTCTACCTGCACGGCAACTCGGGCAACCTGCGCAAGTGGTTCATCAACCTCGACGAATTCCGCGAGCTGAACTACGACGTGGTGATGATGGACTACCGCGGCTACGGCAAGAGCACCGGCCGCATCGGCAGCGAGGAGCAGCTGCGCAGCGACGTGCGCGCGGTGTGGAACGCCGTGGCCACCGACTACGCGGGCAAGCGCCTCGTGATCTCCGGCCAGTCGCTGGGGACCGCGCTGGCCGCGGGCCTGGCCGCCGAACTGTCGCAGGCCGGCTGCACGCCCGACCTCACGATCCTCGTGTCCCCGTACAGCAGCATGCGCGCGCTGGCCGACGAGCATTACCCCTGGGTGCCGAGCAAGGTGCTGCGCTACCACCTCCCCACGATGGACCACGCCTGCAAGGTCGACGGCCCCGTGCTGCTGGTGCACGGCGACCGCGATGAATTGATCGGGTTCCACCACAGCGAGGCGCTGATGCGCGCGTTCCCCAAGTGCCAGCTGCTGCGCGTCGAAGGTGCGGGGCACGGGGACGTGCACCAGTTCCCCTCGTTCCGGCAGGGCGTGGCCGCGGCGCTGGTGGGCCTCGCGGGACTGGCCGCGACCCCGGTCTCCTACGCGGCCTCCGGCCAGGCACCTACAGCGGCGCTCACCTGAGCGGCCGACCATGGCGGCATGAGGCGGGCCCCTTCGCGGGCCCGCACTGCTTTGAACAGGAGTAATGCCATGCCCAACCAGGAACAATCCCCCGACGGCAAGCCGCGCAAGGACCCGAACCGGCCCAGCCCCGATGTCGAACGTGATGCCACGGACGGCCAGTCCGATGCGCGCGGCACCGGCGCGAGCGACGAGCAGGGCGATCGCGCACGCAGCGGCAACGGCACGCCGGAGCGCGGTGCCTACCGCGGCGACGGCCCCGGCAAGGTGGGCCTCACCAGCGATCGCCAGCCGGACCTCGTCGCACCGAGCGGCGTCAACGAACGTGACCACGGCGCGGCCGACGACAAGCCCATGGGCGGCGGCAGCGTGAACCTCGACGACTTCGACGAGGCCCACCCGCGCGGCAACACCGCACGCACCGGCGGCACCTGGGACGCGCAGGGCGGCGACAGCGGCCAGGTGGGCAAGGCGCCCGGCCCGGGCCTCTCCGATCGCAACGGCCCGAGCGACCCCGACGCGAAGGACGTGCACAGCCGGCCTGCGTGAGGCCTGCCGTTCTGCCCGGCCGTTGGCCGACCACGCGCCGGCATGACGGCGCACATCGAGCGTGCCCCGGCTCGCGCAGCATCGCCGGATGGATGTCGCACTCTGGTCGGTCCTGATCGGCCTGTTGCTGATCGTGATGGCGCTGGGCGGCACGGTGCTCGCGCGCCTGCCGCTGTCCACCGCCATGCTGTACCTCGCGGTCGGCATCGCGGTCAGTCCCGTCCTGCTTGGGTGGACCGGCTTCGGTCCGCTCACGCACACGGTCCTGATGGAGCGGCTCACCGAAATCGTGGTGCTGGTCTCGCTGTTCACCGCGGGGCTGAAGCTCAGTCATGGACTGGGCGATCGCCGCTGGCTGCTTCCCCTGCGCCTCGCGACCACCTCGATGGTGGTCACGGTCGGCTGCATCACGCTGGCCGCCTGGACCTTGCTCGGCCTGCCGATCGGCGCCGCGGTGCTGCTGGGCGGACTGCTCGCGCCGACCGATCCGGTGCTGGCGTCCGACGTGCAGGTGCAGGAGCCGGGCGACCGCGACCAGCTGCGCTTCGCGCTGACGGGCGAGGGCGGCCTGAACGACGGCACCGCGTTCCCGTTCGTGATGCTCGGCCTCGGGCTGCTCGGGCTGCACGACCTGGGCACTTTGGGATGGCGCTGGATCGCAGTCGACCTCGTGTGGGCCGTCGCTGCGGGGCTGGCCGTCGGCGCGGGCCTGGGCATCGCCACCGGGCGCCTCGTGCTGTACCTGCGCCGCGAGCACAAGGAGGCCGTGGGGCTGGACGATTTCGTGGCCCTGGGTCTCATCGCCCTGGCCTACGGGATCGCGTTGCTGCTGCATGCGTACGGCTTCCTCGCGGTGTTCGCCGCCGGCGTCGCGCTGCGCAATCTCGTGCAGCGCGAGAGCGGCCCGGCGGACGAGAGCCGCGACGCGGTGGAGAAGGCCACCGCGCTGCCGGATCGCAGCATGGCCGAAACGCTCGCGGTCGATCGGCGGCACGCGCCGGCCTACATGGCGCATGCGGTGCTCGGCTTCAACGAGCAGCTCGAGCGCATCGGCGAGGTCGCGGTGGTGGTGACCATCGGCGCACTGCTGTGGGCGGTGCCCTGGCAGGCCGACGTCCTGTGGTTCGTGCCGCTGCTGCTGCTGGTGATCCGTCCGCTGTCGGTGGCCATCGGCCTGGCGGGATCGACCACCGCGCGGCCGCGACGCTGGCTGATCGGCTGGTTCGGCATCCGCGGCATCGGCTCGCTGTACTACCTCATGTACGCGGTCAACCATGGATTGCCGCCGGCGCTGGCGGACCGCCTGACCGGCCTCACGCTCGCCGCCGTCGTGGCGTCGATCGTGGTGCATGGCATCTCCGTCACGCCCCTGATGGCGGCGTACGAGCGGCGCGTGGCTGCCCGGCCGTGAGGGCGCTGCCCCCAACGTCCTACACGGCCGGCAGAGGCATGCTGACAGGGCGAGGGGTCCCGTCTTGCCTAGAGTGTGGCGATGCCCGACGCATCCCTTGCCGCCATGCCCAACGACAGACCCGACGCGCAGCCCGCCGCCAAGGACCAGGCGCAGCCCCGCCGCACACCGGGCACCGACATGCAGCCGGAAGACGCCGGCACCCCCGAGAGTGGACAGCCCGAGGGCCGCGGCACGCCCGTGGAGCCCGCGATGAAGGAGACCAGCAAGACCGACGACGAGTCCGGCAGCCGCGGCTGAACGGGCCACGCCAGCAGACGGAGGAAGAAGCATGACCGACACCCCGCAGGATGCGCTCGACCTGCTCGACGCCGACCACCAGGCCGTGCGCGAGATGTTCCGGGCCTATCGCGACCTGGCCGCCAACGATGCGCCCGAAGCGCGCCGCAAGGCGCTGGCCGAGCAGATCTGCATGGAGCTCACCATCCACGCCAAGCTGGAGGAAGAGCTGTTCTACCCACCGGTGCGCGAGGCCATCCGGGACGACGACCTGATGGACGAGGCCGAGGTGGAACACGCGTCCGCCCGCGACCTGATCGTGCAGATCCTGTCGATGGATCCGCACGAGGAGCTGTACGACGCCAAGGTCACCGTGCTGGGCGAGTACATCGACCACCACATGCGCGAGGAACGCGACGAGATGTTCCCCAAGGCGCGCCGCAGCGGCCTCGACCTGGTGCGGCTGGGCGAGCTGCTGCGCGAACGCAAGCGCGAGCTGCAGGCCGTCCCCGAGGCTCTGCGCGAAGACCTGCTCGTGTCGCTCGCCTGAGGCGGCGGCCCGCAAGCTCAGCGGCCGAAGCTCGGCCGCCACTCGGCCTGCCCTGCGGTTGTCCTACAGAGTTAGACAGTGGCAGACGACAGTCGACCCCCGGGCAATCCCTAGAGTCATTTCAGGCAGCAGGGCTGCCGTTTTCTCGTTTCCTCCATCACGCGTAAACCAAGGAGTCCCAGATGAACGCTTCCAAACTCACTCGCGGCGCCGCGCTGGCCTTTGTCGCGGCCGCCGCCCTGTCCCTGACCGCTTGCAACAAGGGTGCCGGCGAAGGTGGCACCGGCTCGGCCGCTTCCGGCAGCTCGGGCAGCAGCACCGGCTCGATGGGCGCCAGCGGCGGCAGCAGCGGCGGTTCCAGCAGCAGCTCGCCCAGCAGCTCGGGCAGCATGGGTTCGTCCACCGGCTCCACCGGCAGTTCCACGGGCAGCGGCTCGACCGGCAGCTCCAGCTCGTCGCCCAGCAGCTCGGGGACCGGCTCCAGCTCGGGTTCTTCGACCTCGAAGTAATGGCCAGCCGCACGCTCGTCCTCGCCTTGGTGGCTTCGGCCTGCCTGGCCGCGTGCCACCGGGACGCCGACAGCGGTGCCACGGCCAACGGCAATGCGCCGGGCAGCCCCGGCGCCAGCAACGCCGCGACGGTCCGCGTGCCGCAGCAGGGGGACACCTCCTCCGGCCGCGGCCCGTCGGGTGTCGCGGGGTCGTTGCCCCATCCGGGGTCCTCGGGCGGTGATGCCGTCGTCGGCACCACAGGCAAGGGCACCTCGGCCAACAACGCCGAAAGCCAGACGGCGCAGCCCGGCTCGGGCCTGCACGGCGGGCTTGGCGCAAGCGACCGCACCTCGAGCATGGGGGCTGCCGGTCCATCCGAAGCCGCCACGCCTTCGCAGGGCTCGGCCAACCGCACGACCGGAAGTTCGGTGGGCAACCGCTGAACCGCGTGCACCAATGCAAATGGCCGGCACTTGCCGGCCATTTGCATTTCAGGGGGCGCGATTCAGCCGCGCTCGACGGGCCGCGACGGATCGCTGCACCACTCGCTCCAGCTGCCTGCGTAGAGGCCGGCAGTTGGCAGCCCGGCGACTTCCATCGCGAGCAGGTTCGGGACCGCACTCACGCCGCTGCCGCACTGGTGCACGACGCTGGCCGGATCGCGGCCTTGCAGCAGCGCCTCGAATTCGGCCTTCAACTGCGCGGCAGGCTTGAAGCGGCCGTCGGCGCCCATGTTCTGCGAGAACGGCCTGTTCAGCGCACCGGGAATGTGCCCTGCGACAGGATCCAGCGGCTCGACCTCTCCGCGAAAGCGCGGGGCCGCACGTGCATCGACGATGGTCTGCGCACCGCTGCCCAGTGCGGCCTGCACCTGCCGCGTGTTCACCAGCCGCCGGAGCGGCGCGCCCAGCGTGAAGTTGGACTGGAAGTGCGCCGGCTCGTCGCCCGACGCGAGGTCGCCGCCCGCGGCCTGCCAGGCCTGCAGCCCGCCATCGAGCACCGCCACCGGTTCGTGGCCGGCCCACTTGAGCATCCACCACAGGCGGCCGCAGTAGTTGGCGTTCTGCCGGTCGTAGACGACAGCCTGCATGTCGTTGGCGAAGCCGACGTGGCACAGCCACATGGCGAACTTCTCGCGGCTGGGCAGTGGGTGGCGTCCGCCCGACGCGGCATCGGTGTGCGGGTGGTGCGTGCCGTCCGGCTCCACGACGCCCTGGTCCGAGAGCGCGGTGTCGAGATCCGCGTACACGGCGCCGGGGATGTGGGACTGGTGGTACTGCTCCTCGCCAGCGGCGGGGTTCATCAGGTCGAAGCTGCAGTCGAACACCATCAGGCGCGCGCCAGCGGCGCGCAGCGCGAGCAACTGCTCGGCGGAGATCAGGGTGGTGAAGTGCTGGGGCATGGGGGTCGTCATCAATGTTCCTCCGCGGGAGCGTCCGGCGCCGCGTGCGAGCGCAGGATGGTGGCCGCCACGCCGCTGCCGACGATCAGCGCCATGCCGAGCCAGCCCATGGGCGCGATCGTGTCGCCGAACAGCACCACGCTGTAGAAGGCGCCGAACACGATCCCCGAGTATTGCAAACTGGCCACGACCAGTGTGGCCCCATGGCTGTACGCACGCGTCATGCACCACTGGCCCAGCGAGGCCAGCACGCCCACGGGCAGCAGCCATGCGGCATGGGTCCAGGTCCACCCGGACACGCCCGTCAGCGCCATGCCGATGGCGCCCGCCACCGTGGAGCCGACGGCAAAATAGAACACCGTGCGCGACTCGGGTTCGCCGATGCGGCCGAGCGCCATCACCTGCATGTACGCGAATGCCGAGATGAGGCCCGAAAGCAGGCCCACCACGCCGGCGAAGACCTGGTTCTGGTCGATCGTGGGACGCAGCATCAGCACCACGCCTGCGAAGCCGGCCAGCACGGCAAGGACATGCGGCCCTTGCCGCAGGGGACCCGTGCGGGGATTCCATGCGAGCAGCGCCCCGCCCACGAGGAAGGCCGCGACCCACACGCTGCTCATGTAGTTGAGCGTCATCGCCGTCGCGAGCGGCAGGCCCGCGATGGCATAGAACCAGGCGCCCAGCGACAGCACGCCGACCAAGCTGCGCCAGGCATGCATGGACGGGTAGTTCGTGCGCAGCCCCACGCCCTGATGGCGGGCCAGCAGCCACATGAAGACCATGCCCAGCACGCCGCGCCAGAACACCAGCTCCGAGCTGTTGAACCACGCCGCGGCGATCTTCACGCAGACCGCCATGCTCGCGAACGAGAAGGCGGCCAGGATCATCCACAGCGCCTGCATCAGCCGGGCAGCGTCCGGTCCAGCCAGGGCTGGCGTGCGAGACGCTCCTGCTCGAAGGCGGCGATGCGGTCGCGGCGCGCGAGCGTGGCGCCGATCCAGTCGATGTCCTCCGACAGCAGCAGCGCCTCGCGCGGCGCCAGCGGGAACGTCCACGCGTCGCTGCCGCAGGCGAGCTGCCTCGCCTGCAGGTCGATCCTGACCTGCAGCACCGACAGTGCCGCGCGCGTGAAGAGGCGATCGACCGCGGCTTCGGGCAGCACGAGCGCCGCGATGCCGTTCAGTGCGCAGTTCTGCCGGAAGATGTCGCCGAAGCTGGGCGCGAGCACCGCGCGGATGCCGAAGTCACGCAGTGCCCACACGGCATGCTCGCGGCTGGAGCCGCAGCCGAAGTTCTGGCGCGCCAGCAGCACGGTCGCGCCCTGCAGCTCGGGACGGTTCAGGATGAAGTCGGGGTTCGGTCGCCGGCGCGAATGGTCCGAGTCGAGGTCGCCCGGATCGAGATAGCGCCAGTTGTCAAACAGCACCGGGCCATAGCCGCTCTTCGCGGTGGACCGTCCGTACTGCTTGGGGAAGATGGCGTCGGTGTCGACGTTCGGGCGGTCCAGCGGCACCACCGTGCCGCTGTGCTGGCCGCCCGGGAATGCCGGCATCAGGGGGCAGCGTGGCCCATCGCGCCGCGGTACCACTCGTGGAAGTGCTGCATGCCGTCTTCCATCGGGCTCTGGTACGGGCCGACCTCGTTGTGCCCGCGCTTCATCAGCGCGAGGCGGCCGGCATCCATGCGCAGCGCGATCTCGTCGTCCTCCACGCAGGTCTCCATGTAGGCGGCCTGCTGGGCCTCGACGAAGCCACGCTCGAACGCCGCGATCTCCTCGGGGTAGAAGAACTCGACCACGTTGAGCGTCTTCTGCGGCGAGATCGGATGCAGCGTGGACACCGTCAGCACGTGCGGGTACCACTCGACCATGATGTGCGGGTAGTAGGTGAGCCAGATGGCGCCGTACTTCGGCGGCTCGCCGCCACGGTACGCCAGCAGCTCCTTGTGCCAGCGCTCGTACACCGGGCTGCCGGCCTTGCCCAGGCGGTTGGCCACGCCGACCGTCTGCACCGAGTAGTTGTCCTTGAACTCCCAGCGCAGGTCGTCGCAGGCGACGAAGCTGCCGAGGCCGGGATGGAACGGGCCGACGTGGTAGTCCTCGAGGTAGACCTCGATGAAGGTCTTCCAGTTGTAGTTGCACTCGTGCAGCTCGACGCGGTCGAGCACCATGCCGCTGAAGTCGAGATCGGCGCGCGGGCCCATGCCGGCCAGCTCGGCCGCGATGTCACGGCCGTTGTCCTCGAACAGCAGGCCGTTCCACTCGCGCAACTTCCAGTTGTCGAGGTTCAGGCACGGGTCCTGCGCGAAGTGCGGCGCGCCGAGCAGCGTGCCGGCTTTCGCCGGACCCTGGCCCGCGCTGTAGGTCCAGCGGTGCAGCGGGCACACGATGTTGCCGCCGGTGCCGGCCTTCGAATCGACGTTGCCGCGGCCGCGCAGGATCACGGCCTGGCGATGGCGGCAGACATTGGAGATCAGCTCCACGCCCGTGGGCGTGCGCAGCAGCGCGCGGCCTTCGCCCTCCTGCGGCAGCGCGTGGTAGTCGCCGATGTCCGGCACCGCCAACTCGTGGCCCACGTAACGCGGGCCACGGTCGAACAGTGCCTTCATTTCGCGTCGGAAGAGCGCCTCGTCGAAGTAGCTGGAAACGGGAAGTTGGCTTGTGGCCTGCTGGAGCTGAAGACTTAAATCAGACATGAACCTGACCTAGAGACTCCCCCTATGAAGGGGCAGGTGAAGCGCTTGATCGAAGGGACGTGGGCGCTGGAGGGGACGCGGATTGTACCCCCCGCCTCTGCGGGCGCGGGGCCGCCTTAAAATCGCTGTTTTGCCCCTTCGCGCCCGATGTCCACAGATCCCCAGCCACCCACCAACTACGAGGCGGCGCTCGCAGAACTCGAACAGCTGGTGCAGGTGATCGAATCGGGCCAGCTGCCGCTCGAGCAGCTGCTGTCGGGCTACAAGCGCGGCGCCGAGCTGCTCGCGTTCTGCCGCGGCAAGCTCGATGCCGTCGAGCACCAGATCAAGCTGCTGGACGAGGGCACGCTCAAGCCGTGGACGCCGCAGTGACCGGTGGCTTCGACCTGCGCCGCTGGGGCGACGAGCGCCTGGCGCGCGTGGAGTCCGCGCTGTCGGACTGGGTGGTGGCCGAAGCGCCAGCGGGCCTGGGCGACGCGATGCGCTATGCCGTGCTCGATGGCGGCAAGCGGTTGCGGCCGCTGCTGGTGCTCGCTGCGAGCGAAGCGGTCGGGGGCAATGCACTCGCGGCGTTGCGCGCGGCCTGCGCCGTCGAGCTGATCCACGCCTACTCGCTGGTGCACGACGACATGCCCTGCATGGACAACGACGTGCTCCGGCGCGGCAAGCCCACCGTGCACGTGCAGTACGGCCAGGCGCGCGCGCTGCTGGCCGGCGATGCGCTGCAGGCCCTCGCGTTCGAATTGCTGGCGCCCGACGACGAGCGCATCCCGGCCGCGATCCAGGCGCGCCTGTGCCGCCTGCTCGCGCGCGCCGCGGGCCACGAAGGCATGGCGGGCGGCCAGGCGATCGACCTCGCCAGCGTGGGCCTCGCACTCACCGAGGACCAGCTGCGCCACATGCACCGCCTGAAGACCGGTGCGCTGCTCCAGGGCAGCGTGATGATGGGCGCGGCTTGCGGACAGCCGAACGCGACCGCGCTCGACGCGCTGTCGCACTACGGCGCGGCACTTGGCCTGGCCTTCCAGGTCGTCGACGACATCCTCGACGTGACAGCCGACTCGGCAACGCTCGGCAAGACCGCCGGCAAGGACGCCGACAACGACAAGCCGACCTACGTCTCGCTGATGGGTCTGGAGCGCTCGCGCGCCCATGCCCGCGACCTGCTCGCCGAGTCGCTCGCGGCGCTCGACGCCAGCGGGCTGCCCGACACCCGCGCACTGCGGGCCCTCGCGACCATGGTCGTCGAGCGCGACAATTGAGGCCGTCCACCATGGCATTGCTCGAAACCATCGAATCCCCCGCCGACCTGCGCCGCCTGCCGCGCGCGCAGCTGTCGCAGCTGGCCGAGGAACTGCGCGCCTACGTGCTCGACAGCGTGTCGCGCACCGGCGGCCACCTCAGCTCCAACCTGGGCACGGTGGAACTCACCATCGCGCTGCACTACGTCTACAACACGCCGCACGACCGGCTGGTGTGGGACGTGGGCCACCAGACCTATCCGCACAAGATCCTCACCGGCCGGCGCGACCGCATGGGCACGCTGCGCCAGCTGGGCGGCCTCTCCGGCTTCCCGCGCCGCGACGAAAGCGAGTTCGACACCTTCGGCACCGCACATTCGTCCACCAGCATCTCCGCCGCGCTGGGCATGGCGGTGGCTTCGCAGCGCAAGGGCGAGGACCGCAAGGCCGTGGCCATCATCGGCGACGGCGCGATGACGGCTGGCATGGCCTTCGAGGCCCTGAACAACGCCGGCGTCGCCGAGGCCGACCTGCTGGTGATCCTGAACGACAACGACATGTCGATCAGCCCGCCGGTGGGCGCGCTGAACCGCTACCTGGCGCAGCTGATGTCGGGCCAGTTCTATGCGGCGGCCAAGAACGTCGGCAAGAACGTGCTGAAGGTGGCGCCGCCGCTCTTCGAGCTGGCCAAGCGCTTCGAGGAACATGCCAAGGGCATGGTGGTGCCCGCCACGCTGTTCGAGAAGTTCGGCTTCAACTACATCGGGCCCATCGACGGCCACGACCTCGAATCGCTGGTGCCCACGCTGGAGAACATCCGGCACCTGAAGGGCCCCCAGTTCCTGCACGTGGTGACGAAGAAGGGGCAGGGCTACAAGCTCGCCGAGGCCGACCCGGTCGCGTACCACGGGCCCGGCAAGTTCGATCCCGCCGTGGGCCTTGTGAAGCCCGCCACGCCGCCGAAGACGACGTTCACGCAGGTGTTCGGCCACTGGCTGTGCGACATGGCTGCGCAGGACCAGCGGCTGGTGGGCATCACGCCCGCGATGCGCGAAGGGTCGGGCCTGGTGGAGTTCGAGCAGCGCTTCCCGGACCGCTACTTCGACGTCGGCATCGCCGAGCAGCACGCGGTGACCTTCGCGGCGGGCCTGGCCTGCGAGGGCATGAAGCCGGTCGTGGCGATCTACTCGACCTTCCTGCAGCGCGCCTACGACCAGTTGATCCACGACGTGGCGCTGCAGAACCTGCCTGTGGTGTTCGCGCTCGACCGCGCCGGCCTGGTGGGCGCCGACGGTGCCACGCATGCGGGCGCCTACGACATCGCGTACCTGCGCTGCATTCCCAACGTCAGCATCGCGTGCCCGGCCGACGAGAACGAGTGCCGCAAGCTGCTCACCACCGCCTTCGAGCAGGACCATCCGGTGGCGGTGCGCTATCCGCGCGGTGCAGGCGTGGGCGCGGTGGTCGAGCCCGGGCTCCAGGCGCTGCCCTTCGGCAAGGGCGAGGTGCGCCGCGAGCGCACCGGTGCCGAGGGCAGTGCGCCCAAGGGCATCGCCATCCTCGCCTTCGGCACGCTGCTGCACCCGGCGCTGCAGGCGGCCGAGCGGCTCGATGCCACGGTCGTCAACATGCGCTGGGCCAAGCCGCTGGATACCGCGCTGCTGCTGGAGGTCGCCCGCACGCACGAAGCGCTGGTGACGGTGGAAGAGGGCTGCGTGCCCGGTGGTGCCGGCAGCGCGGTCGGCGAGGCGCTCCAGGCGGCTGGCGTCCTGAAGCCCGTGCTGCACCTGGGCCTGCCCGACACCTTCATCGAGCATGGCGATCCGGCCAAGCTGCTCTCGCTGCAGGGGCTGGATGCCGCGGGCATCGAGCAGTCCGTGCGCGAGCGCTTCGGCGCGCTGGTGGCACGGGCGCCCAGCCTCAAGGTCGTGGGCTGACGTCCACCTGCAGGCGCGCGAGGCTTCGCGCCCCTGCTGGCACCGCGGGGTTGTTCGGAAGGGAAAACCCCAGCGGACCCCCACGGGCCAGTCCCGAGAATGCGGAGGCAAACTTTCTGCTGCCTTCGCGCGGCTTCACTCGTGACTGGAGATTCCATGGACCGTCGTTCCCTGATCAAGAAGGCCGGCATCGCGAGCGTGCTGGCCAGCGGCATCGCGCCGGCCGTGCATGCGCAGGCCGCCATCCGCTGGCGCCTGGCCTCGAGCTTCCCGAAGTCGCTCGACACCATCTACGGCGGCGCCGAGACCTTCGCCAACGCCGTCAAGGCGATGTCGGGCGGCAAGTTCGAGATCTCCACCCATGCCGCCGGCGAGCTGATGCCGGCCTTCGGCGTGGTCGACGGCGTGCAGCAGGGCACGATCGAGTGCGCGCACACGGCGCCCTATTACTTCTTCGGCAAGGACGAATGCTTCGCCCTCGGCTGCGCGATTCCCTTCGGCCTGAACAGCCGCCAGATGTCGGCGTGGATGTTCGAGGGCAACGGCCTGAAGCTGATGCGCGAGTTCTACGCCAAGTACAACATCATCAACTTCCCGGCCGGCAACACCGGCGCCCAGATGGGCGGCTGGTTCCGCAAGGAAGTGAAGTCGCTCGCCGACATGAAGGGCCTGAAGTTCCGCATCGGGGGCTTCGGGGGGCGGGTGATCGAGCGCATCGGCGGCGTGCCGCAGAACATCCCGGGCGGCGAGATCTACCAGGCGCTGGAGAAGGGCACCATCGATGCCGCCGAATGGGTGGGCCCGTACGACGACCTGAAGCTCGGGTTCTCCAAGATCGCGCCGAACTACTACTACCCCGGCTGGTGGGAGGGCGGTCCCGAGCTGGATGTGTTCATCAACCAGAAGGCCTACGACGGCCTGTCGGCGGAGAACAAGGCGATCGTGCAGGCGGCCGCGTCGCAGGCCCACGTCGTCATGCAGTCCCGCTACGACGCCGTGAACCCCGGGGCACTGAAGCAGCTGGTGGGCGCGGGCACCAAGCTGCGGCCCTTCCCGGCGGACATGATGAACGCGTCGTTCAAGGCGGCGATGGACCTCTACAGCGAGCTCAACGCGAAGAACCCGAGCTGGAAGAAGATCTACGCCGACTTCTCGAAATTCCGGGCCGAGCAGAACCTGTGGTTCCGCTTCACCGAGGCGACGTTCGACCGCTTCATGCAGGCCCAGAAGCTCTGACAGAGTTGCTCTCGCCAATGGAAAAGGGGCCGCGGATGCGGCCCCTTTTCGTCACGCGGTCACCGGGTCATTCCAGCGCCGACAGGTACTGCGCCAGCACGTCGATGTCCGGCTCGCCCAGCGGCTGCGCGGCAGCCGTCATGTTGCCGTCCATGTCGAAGCGCGTGCCCGCCTTGAATCCACGCAGCTGGGTGCGCAGGTAATCGGCCTGCTGGCCGGCGAGCCGCGGAATGTGCTGCTGGCCTTTCAGGGCCGCGCCGTGGCAGGCCACGCAGTTGAACTTCTCCGTCAGTGCCTTGCCGGACGCCATCACGTCGTCAGCCGGCTTCTTCGCCGGTGCCTCGCGCTGCTGCGTGGAGAAGAACTTGCCGAGCGCACTGATGTCGGCATTGGCCAACGTGGCCGCGATCGGCGACATCTGCTCGTTGACCCGGCGCTTCTCGCGGAACATCACCAGCTGCGTGCTGATGAACTGCGCCGGCTGCCCGGCGAGCGCGGGCACGGCTGGGTTCTGCGAGTTGCCGTTCGGTCCATGGCAGGCCACGCACAGTTGCGGGTCCGCGGCGGCATGGGCCGCGGCGGCGGTGAGGACGCCCACGGCCAGGCCGAGGGCGATGCGCAGCGCGGAGAACCGCGCCTTACTTCGCATAGCTGACGCGATAGACCACGCCGTTGTAGTCGTCCGAGACCAGCATCGAGCCGTCGCGCAGCACCAGCACGTCGACCGGGCGGCCCCACATCGGGGGATCGGCCTTCGGGTCCTCGAGGAAGCCTTCGAGGAACGGCACCATCTTCACGCCACCCTTGCCGTCCTGCACCACGCGCACGACGCTGTAGCCCTGCTTGTTCGAGCGGTTCCAGGACCCGTGCAGGGCGATGAACATGTTGTCGCGGTACTCGGCCGGGAACATGGTGCCCGTGTAGAACTTCATGCCGAGCGGTGCCACGTGCCCGCCCAGCTTCAGGGCCGGCTTGTCGAAGTCCGCGCACGAGCGCGACTTGCCGAATTCGGGGTCGGCCACGTCGCCCTGGTGGCAGTACGGATAGCCGAAGTTCATGCCCTTGCGGGTGAGATGGTGCAGCGTGTCGTTGGGCGTGTCGTCGTCCACCCAGTCGCGGCCATGGTTGGTGAACCACAGGTCCTTCGTCTTCGGATCGAACGCCATCCCCACCGAGTTGCGCACGCCGTGCGCCACGGTCTCGACCTTGCCGGTCGCCGGATCCACGCGGTTCACCGTGGCCTGGTAGTAGGCCGGCATCACGATGTTGCCGGGTGCGCCGACGTTGTAGTACAGCTTGCCGTCGGGACCGAGCGCGAGGTACTTCCAGAAGTGGCCGGCCTGCTTCTCGGGATCGAGGTTGTCGACCACCACCTTGGCGGCCGGCGGGTTGTCCAGATGGTCCTCGATGCCGTCGTAGCGCGTGATGCGGTTGCGCTCGCCCACGAACAGCGTCCCCTTGCTGAAGGCCACGCCGTTGGGCGAGTTCAGGCCGCTCAGCACCTTCTTCACCTCGCGCTTGCCGTTGCGGTCGACGACCGCGTAGACGTCCGAGAGATTGCGGTTGCTGACGAACACGGTGCCCTTGTCGCCAAGTGCCAGCGACCGAGCCTCCGGAATTCCGTCGGCCCAGACCTCCACCTTGAATCCGGCCGGCACCTTCAGCTTGTCGATCGGCAATTCGCTGGCAGGACGGCCCGTGAGGATGGGCGCGATCGGGTGCAGGGTGGACTTGTCCTGCGCGGCCGAGCGGCCCTGCTGCCACGAAGGCGCCGCGGCGGGCGGCGCCGCCTGCGCACCGGGCGGGGCGAGTGCCGGTTCGGACTTCTGCACCTGCGCCGCCGGCGGCTGCTGGGCATGGACGGTCGCTGCCATCAGCAGGCCGAGGATCAATGCAGTGGACCTGGCGCCGCAGGTCGGGCGCGTGCAGGCGGGAAGCACTCGGTGTGCCATTAGCTGGTCTCCCTCTCGCTCATGAAGTTGGTGTGCGCCGTTGCGAGCATCGGCGCTGCGCATCATGAGCCCCAGACCAGCCCGATCGTGTGGGGGAATGCCCTGTGTCCCGCGGGCGGGCGTGCTATGGATGGGTTTGCAGCACCGGCTCGCGCACGTCCTGCCGCACCGCCGCCGCACGGTTGCCCCGCAGGCGCGCGTCCACCGTGGCAACGATGCCCCGGCAGTCGTCGTGCACCACGTGCAGCTGGGTGGCGATCGCGTGCACCAGCTGGTCGACGCGCTCGATGTGCATCGCCCCCTCGGACAAGGCACGGGCGGCGGACGACGGCTTCTGCAGCGATGCGGCCGCTTGCGCGTACTTGTCGAACGGGACCAGGTCCTCGGGACTGGCACCCAGGCGGCAGCACAGGTCCATCGCCCACTCGTAGACGGCGCGGGAGCGGTCGAGGTCCCGGTGCACCGCCCGCCGGATCGACACCATGCCCTCCGGCTCGACGCAGCGGTAGTTGCCGGTGACCAGCATCGGCCACTTCGCGAGCGGCACGAACGGCGAGTCGTGGACCTTCAGCTTCACCGGCACATCCGGGTGCCGCTCGATGTCGGCTGCGAGGCGACGCAGCAGGGCCGTGGCTGCTGCGTCCTCGAATGTCGCCGCCTTGAAGTTGGTCGGCAGGCCGACCACCAGCACGTTCTTGCCCTCGCCGGCCGGCCGGAACGCCTGCGGGTCGGGGCTGGCCAGCGTCACGAGCGCCGGATCGAAATCGTCCCATGCGTCGGGCGCCGCGTAGCAGCCGGCGAGCAGGTCGAGGTCCAGGCCGGGGAGACGTCGCAGGAAGGGCGGCGGAGGCATGTTCATCAAGGCCAGGCACGGCACGCGCGCCGCCGCGATGCGCTGCATGAGGCCGCGCACCGCGGGGTCGGCGTACTGCGCCTCCTGCATCGCCAGCACGGCCATGTCATGGCCCCGCGGCTCGACGTCGTCGGGCACGGCGGCGTCGATGTAGCCGGGAAGCTCCCGCGAGTGCACCTGCAGCGTGCCGGGCGCTTCCTTCCGCGGGAACCGCACGATCGTGCCTTCGCGGTTGATCAGGTCGGCCGTGGCACTGCTGCAGACCAGGCGGACCCGGTGGCCCGCCATCGCCAGCTTGGTCGCGAGCAGCGACCCGTACGAGGCGCCGAGGATGAGGATGTTGGACATGCTGACTCCAGGAGTGAAGGAAACGGTGGGGCGCCGGAGGCTGGTCGCGGCTACGCCGTCGCCGTCGCGGTCGCGGGTGCCATCAAGGGCTCGAACTCGTTGATCGCGTCGATCTCGGCGCCCATCGAGATGTTGGTGACGCGCTCCAGGATCACCTCGATCACGACCGGCACCTGGTGCTCGGCCATCCACGAGCGGGCCTGCACGATCGCGGGCGCGAGGTCCTCGGGCCGTTGCACGCGCAGCGCCTTGCATCCCAGGCCCTCGACCACCTTCACGTGGTCCACGCCGTAGCCGCGCGCGGGCTCGTCCGCCGGCATGTTCACGTTGTCGAACGCGAGCTGCACGCAGTAGTCCATCGCGAAGCCGCGCTGCGACTGCCGGATCAGTCCCAGGTAGCTGTTGTTGACGACGATGTGCAGGTAGGGCAGCTGGAACTGCGCGCCCACCGCGAGTTCCTCGAGCAGGAACTGGAAGTCGTAGTCGCCGGAAATCGCGACGATGGTCCGCTGCGGATCGGCCGCGCGCACGCCCAGCGCGGCGGGCGCGGTCCAGCCGAGCGGGACCGCCTGGCCGCAGTTGATCCACTGCCGCGGCCCGTACACGTGCAGGAACTGCGCGGCGGCGATCTGCGACAGGCCGATGGAGGAGACGTAGGTCACGTCGCGGCCGAACGCCTCGTTCATCGCCTGGTACACGCGCTGCGGCTTGATCGGCACCTGGGCGAAGTCGCTGCGGCGCGCATGCGCAGGGTCGTGCTTGCGGGCGGCGCATTCGCCGGCCCAGCCCGACCAGTCGGGCAGGCGGCCCGCTGCCTTCCATTCGCGCGCAACGTCCACGAACAGCGACAGCGCGGCCTTCGCATCCGACACGATGCCCAGGTCGGGCGCGAACACGCGGCCGATCTGCGTGGGCTCGATGTCCACGTGCACGAAGCGGCGGCCGCGGCAATACACCTCCGGCGACCCGGTGTGGCGATTCGCCCAGCGGTTGCCGATGCCCAGCACGAGATCGGACGCGAGCAGCGTCGCGTTGCCATAGGGATGGCTGGTCTGCAGGCCGCACATGCCAGCCATCAGCGCGTGGTCGTCCGGGATGGCGCCCCAGCCCATGAGCGTCGGGATGACGGGGATGCCGGCCGCCTCGGCGAAGGCGACGAGCTCGTCGCAGCCGTCGGCGTTGATGATGCCGCCACCCGCCACGATCAGCGGCCGCTCGGCGGTGCACAGCATCTGCATGGCCTGCTCCACCTGCCGGCGCGTCGCGGCGGGCCTGTAGACCGGCAGCGGCTCGTAGGTGTCGATGTCGAACTCGATCTCGGCCTGCTGCACGTCGATCGGCAGGTCGATGAGGACGGGACCGGGACGGCCCGAGCGCATGAGGTGGAAGGCCTGCTGGAAGACGCGCGGCACCTGCGCCGGCTCCATCACGGTCACCGCCATCTTGGTCACCGGCTTGGCGATCGCCGCGATGTCGACGGCCTGGAAGTCCTCCTTGTGCAGCTTCGCGCGCGGCGCCTGGCCCGTGATGCAGAGGATCGGGATCGAGTCCGCGCTCGCGGCGTAGAGCCCCGTGATCATGTCGGTGCCCGCCGGCCCCGAGGTGCCGATGCACACGCCGATGTTGCCGGTGCGCGCCCGGGTGTAGCCCTCGGCCATGTGCGAGGCGCCCTCGACGTGCCTGGCCAGCACGTGCGCGATGGTGGCGCGTTCGCGCAGCTGCGCATACAGCGGGTTGATGGCCGCGCCCGGAACTCCGAACGCCTGCGTCACACCTTCACGTTCCATCACGAGGACCGCCGCCATCGCGGCTTTCATCTTGGGCATCGCATCACTCCTTGTCGATGCGGGCCATTGTTCTGGCGGGAGGTGCGGCAGCGGAAGCCGTGCGCGGACGATAAGAGCTATTCGCGCGTGGAATGGGGATGGCGGGGCCTCAGCGGCCTGGCAGTTGCTCCCACCATTGCGCCTCGAAGCGGCCGCACAGGAATCCGATGAAGGCCTGCACCTTGGCGGGCACCAGCTTGGGCGAGGGATACACCGCGTGGATCTCCTGCTCGGGCAGGCTGCAGCCCGGCAGCACGGGCGTGACGGCGCCCGAGGCGATGGAGTCGGCGGCCACGTACCAGGGCAGGGCCGCGATGCCCAGGTCCGCACGTGCAGCGGCCAGCACCGCGGACAGATTGTTCGAGCGCAACCTGCCGCTCACGCGCACGGTCGCGACGTCCCCGCCCGGTGAACGCACGCGCCACACGTCGTTGCCCTGCACGGTGCTGTAGATCAGGGCCGAGTGCGATGCCAGGTCCTCGGCACGGACTGGCGTGCCGTTGCTGCGCAGGTAGGCGTTCGATGCGACGAGCAGCCAGGGGTTGGCGCCGAGGAAGCGCGCCCCGAGGCTCGAGTCCGCCAGCTTGCCCAGCCGCACGGCGACGTCGATGCCCTGCGCGACGAGATCGGTGTAGCGGTCCTCGAACACGAGATCCACCTGCACGTTCGGATGTTCGCGGATGAACTCCAGGGCCAGCGGCACGAGCACGCGGCGCCCGAACGCCACCGAGCTGCCGATGCGCAGCAGGCCGTGCGCGCGATCCTGCTGCAGCCGCACGACGGCGTCGGCTTCCTCCGACTCGCGCAGGATCGTCTTGCACTTGTCGTAGAACAGCGCGCCCGCCTCGGTGAGGCTGGCGCCGCGCGTGTTGCGGTTGAGCAGCCGCCCGGCCAGGCGTGCCTCGAGCAGCGCGACAAGCTTGGTCGCCGTGGACTGGGTGATGGAGAAGTCGCGCGCGGCCGCAGAGAAGCTCCCTGTTTCCACCACGCGGACGAAGACTTCCATGGCATGCAGGCGATCCATCCGGGCGCTCCTCGAACTATTCGCGATCACAGTTTGACACGCGAAAGAGCATTGGCTTTCGCTTATGGCTTGGCCAGCAAGATTGAATGCTTCGCGCAGCGACGGCGGGCTACAGTCGCTGTCCGCCGCGGCTCGCGCGGTCCCTCAGCAACCACATCCATTCATGAAGATCCACGAGTACCAAGGCAAGGAGATCTTGCGCAGCTTCGGCGTGCCGGTGCCGCGCGGCATCCCGGCGTTCACCGTGCAGGAAGCGGTCGAGGCCGCGCAGAAGCTGGGCGGCCCTGTGTGGGTGGTCAAGGCGCAGATCCACGCCGGTGGCCGCGGCAAGGGCGGTGGCGTGAAGGTAGCCAAGTCCATCGATGACGTGAAGAAGCTCGCCGGCCAGATCCTGGGCATGCAGCTGAAGACCCACCAGACCGGCCCCGAAGGCCAGAAGGTGCGGCGCCTGTACATCGAGGACGGCGCGGACATCCAGAAGGAGTACTACCTGTCGGTGGTGACCGACCGCGCCACGCAGAAGGTGGCGTTCATTGCCTCCAGCGAGGGCGGCATGGACATCGAGGAAGTGGCGCACAGCCATCCGGACAAGATCGTCAAGGTGTTTGTCGACCCGCTCACCGGCCTGACCGATGCGCAGGGCCAGGAACTGGCCAAGGGCGTCGGGATGCCCGCGGACTCGCAGGCGCAGTTCGTGGACGTGTGCCGCAAGCTGTACAAGTGCTACATGGACACCGATGCGTCGCTGGTGGAGATCAATCCGCTCAATCGCGACAGCAAGGGCAACGTCATCGCGCTGGACGCCAAGTTCAACTTCGACTCCAACGCGCTGTTCCGCCATCCGGACATCGTGGCGCTGCGCGACCTCGATGAAGAGGACCCGGCCGAGATCGAGGCATCGAAGTTCGACCTGGCCTACATCTCGCTGGACGGCAACATCGGCTGCCTGGTGAACGGCGCGGGCCTGGCGATGGCCACCATGGACACCATCAAGCTGTTCGGCGCCGAGCCGGCCAACTTCCTGGACGTGGGTGGCGGCGCCACCCCGGAGAAGGTGACCGAGGCCTTCAAGATCATGCTGAAGAACCCCAAGGTCAAGGCGATCCTGGTGAACATCTTCGGCGGCATCATGCGCTGCGACACCATTGCCACGGGCGTGATCACGGCGTGCAAGGCGGTGAACCTGAAGGTGCCGCTGGTGGTGCGCATGAAGGGCACCAACGAGGAGTTGGGCAAGAAGATGCTGGCCGACTCGGGCCTGCCGATCATCAGCGCGGACACGATGGCCGAAGCGGCCCAGAAGGTCGTGGCCGCCGTCAAGAAGGCCTGAAGCCGGGGAATCACTGACATGTCGATCTACATCAACAAGGACACCCGGGTCATCACCCAGGGCATCACGGGCAAGACCGGCCAGTTCCACACCGAGAAGTGCCAGGAGTACGCCAACGGCAAGAACTGCTTCGTGGCCGGCGTGAACCCGAAGAAGGCGGGCGAGTCGATCTTCAACATCCCGATCTACGCTTCGGTGAAGGAAGCGGCCAAGCAGACCGGTGCGACTGTCTCCGTGATCTACGTGCCGCCAGCCGGTGCCGCGGCCGCGATCTGGGAAGCGGTGGAGGCCGACCTGGACCTGGCCATCTGCATCACCGAAGGCATCCCGGTGCGCGACATGCTGGAAGTGCGCAACAGGATGAAGCAGAAGGAAGCCAAGGGCGGCAAGAAGACGCTGCTGCTGGGGCCCAACTGCCCGGGGCTGATCACGCCCGACGAAATCAAGATCGGCATCATGCCGGGCCACATCCACCGCAAGGGCCGCATCGGCGTGGTCTCGCGCTCGGGCACGCTGACCTATGAAGCGGTAGCGCAGCTCACCGAGATCGGCCTGGGGCAATCCACGGCCGTGGGCATCGGCGGCGACCCGATCAACGGCCTGAAGCACATCGACGTGATGAAAGCCTTCAACGACGATCCGGACACCGACGCCGTGATCATGATCGGGGAGATCGGCGGCCCGGACGAAGCCGATGCGGCGCGCTGGTGCAAGGCCAACATGAAGAAGCCGGTGGTGGGCTTCATCGCCGGCGTGACGGCGCCTCCCGGCAAGCGCATGGGCCATGCCGGCGCGCTGATCTCCGGCGGCGCCGACACCGCCGATGCCAAGCTCGCCGTGATGGAGGAGTGCGGCTTCAAGGTCACGCGCAATCCGTCCGAGATGGGCAAGCTGCTCAAGCAGCTGGTCTCCTGAGGCTCGTGCGCAGGCCGGGGCAGCGCGCCGGATGGCACGCTGCCCCGGCCTCTGTCATCTGGGGAATGCCCTGTGTCCTTCCGTCAGTGACCTGCAAGCGTCGAAACAGGCCCGGTCCGCATGATGCGGCGGCCCCCATCGGGCCAAGACGAACCACCGACAAGCACAAGGAGTCCGACATGGATCGCCGTTCCCTCATCAAGCACGCCGGCATCGCGGGCGTGCTGGCAGCCGGCGCGGCGCCGGCCGTGCATGCACAGGCCGCCGTTCGCTGGCGCATCGCGTCGAGCTTTCCCAAGTCGCTCGACACCATCTACGGCGGCGCCGAGGTGTTCGCCCAGAAGGTGAAGGCGCTTTCGGGCGGCAAGTTCGAGGTTTCGGTGCATGCGGCCGGCGAACTGATGCCGGCGTTCGGCGTGGTGGACGGCGTGCAGAACGGCACGGTCGAAGCCGCGCACACGGCGCCGTACTACTTCTTCGGCAAGGACGAGACCTTCGCCATCGGCGGCGCGATCCCCTTCGGCCTGAACAGCCGCCAGATGAGCGCGTGGACCTTCGACGGCAACGGCCTGAAGCTGATGCGCGAGTTTTACGCCAAGTACAACATCATCAGCTTCCCCTGCGGCAACACCGGTGCGCAGATGGGCGGCTGGTTCCGCAAGGAGATCAAGAGCGTCGCCGACCTGAAGGGCCTGAAGTTCCGCATCGGCGGCTTCGCGGGCAAGGTGCTCGAGCGCCTGGGCGGCGTGCCGCAGAACATCCCCGGCGGCGAGATCTACCAGGCGCTGGAGAAGGGCACCATCGATGCGGCCGAATGGATCGGGCCGTACGACGACCAGAAGCTGGGCTTCAACAAGGTCGCCCCGTTCTACTACTACCCCGGCTGGTGGGAAGGCGGCCTGCAGCTGGACCTGTACATCAACCAGAAGGCCTACGACGCCCTCAACGCCGAACAGAAGGCGATCGTCGAGACGGCCAGCGCCTACGCGCACGTCGAGATGCAGGCCAAGTACGACGTGAAGAACCCGCAGGCGCTCAAGCAGCTGGTGGGCGCGGGCGCCAAGCTGCGCCCGTTCCCGGCCGACCTCATGGCGCAGTCGTTCAAGGAATCGATGAAGCTGTACGACGAGCTGAGCGCCAAGAACGAGAACTGGAAGAAGGTCTACGCGGACTACTCGAAGTTCCGCGCCGACCAGAACCTGTGGTTCCGCTTCACCGAGGCGACCTTCGACCGCTTCATGCAAAGCCAGAAGCTGTAAGTCCACGCTTCCCAGAGACAAACGCCGCACTTGTTGCGGCGTTTATCATCGCCGCCTCAAGAACAGGAGTACACATCCATGGACCGCCGTTCCCTCATCAAGCACGCAGGCCTCAGCGGGGTGCTCGCAGCCGGCATCGCGCCCGCCGTGCACGCCCAGGCCGCCGTGCGCTGGCGCCTCGCCTCCAGCTTTCCCAAGTCGCTGGACACCATCTTCGGCAGCGCCGAGAAGTTCGCCGCCACGGTGAAGGCGCTCTCGGGCGGGAAGTTCGACGTCTCGGTGCACGCCGCCGGCGAACTGATGCCGGCCTTCGGTGTCGTCGACGCGCTGCAGAACGGCACGCTGGAGATGGCGCAGACGGCGCCGTACTACTTCACCGGCAAGGACCCGATCTTCGCCTTCGGCTGTGCCGTGCCGTTCGGCCTCACCGCGCGCCAGATGGACTCGTGGATGGAGCACGGCAACGGCCGCAAGCTGATGGACGCGTTCTACGCCAAGTACAACATGCGCAGCTTCAGCGCGGGCAACACCGGCACCCAGATGGGCGGCTGGTACCGCAAGGAGATCAAGACGGTCGCCGACCTGAAGGGCCTGAAGATGCGCATGGGCGGTGGCCTGTTCGGCGAGGCGATGGCCAAGCTGGGCGTGGTGGCGCAGAACATGCCCGCGGGCGAGGTGTACCAGGCCCTGGAGAAGGGCACGCTGGACGCCACCGAGTTCGTCGGTCCCTACGACGACGAGAAGCTCGGCTTCAACAAGGTCGCCCCGTACTACTACTACCCGGGCTGGTGGGAAGGCGGCGCCGAGCTGGAGTTCTTCATCAACACCAAGGCGTTCGACGCGCTGTCGGCGGAGAACAAGGCGATCGTGGAAGCTGCGACCCAGGTGGCCGCGCGCGACATGACGGCCAAGTACGACGCGCTGAACCCGATCGCCCTGAAGCGCCTCGTGGGCGCGAAGACGCAGCTCAAGCCGTTCACCAAGGACGTGATGGACGCCGGCTTCAAGGCCTCGATGGAAGTCTTCGCCGAGCACGAGGCCAAGTCGGCCGACTTCAAGAAGATCCACCAGGACATGCGCGCCTTCCAGCGCGACCAGCTGCTGTGGACCCGCTTCTCGGAGTACCGCTTCGACAGCTACATGACGTCGGTGAAGGTCTGAGGTCGATGCGGCCCACCATCCTGGCCATCGGCATGGCCAGCCTGCTGCTAGTCGCGTGCGCGGCCGATCCCGCCGCCGGCGAGCGCGCGGCCATCCGCGACGAGGGCTACATCCCCACCGGCAGCCGCATCCCGCGCCACGACCCGAAGCCGTCGGACATCCCGGCGGTCAGCAACGGCCAGCTCGGCACGATCGTGCGTGGCACGGGCGCTGCGCAACCGCGGTGATCCGCGTGCGCCTGCGGCGCAACGCATGACGCAAGGGCGGCTTCGGCCGCCCTTTTGCATGGCGCCGAGCCCATGAAAAAGGCCTCCCGAGGGAGGCCCTTGCATCGCCCGCAGGCATCACTTCTTGTTGAACAGCTCGTCGATCTTCTTCTGGTCGTCCTCGGGCGCGGGCTGCGCTTCCGGGGTCGGCATCTGCACGTCGCCGGACGCTGCGCCCGACGGCGCGGGCGCGGGCGTGGTGGGCGCCGCGCCGCCGCCGGACATGTCGGGCGTGCCGAAGTTCTCCTCCGTCGGCATCTCGATCTTGACCTTGTCCAGGTCGATCTTCTCTTCCTTGTCGCGCGACACGATGCCGGGGAACGCGATGATCAGTCCCACCATCAGCACCTGGATGATCACGAACGGCACCGCGCCCCAGTAGATCTGCATCGTGGTGACGGGCGCGACGGTCTTGCGCGTGATCTTGTCCAGGTACTCGCGCACCGGCGCCACGCTGCGCAGGTAGAACAGCGCGAAGCCGAACGGCGGGTGCATGAAAGAGGTCTGCATGTTCACGCCCAGCAGCACGCCGAACCAGATCAGGTCGATGCCCAGCTTCTCGGCCACGGGGCCGATCAGCGGCACGACGATGAACGACAGCTCGAAGAAGTCGAGGAAGAAGGCCAGGAAGAAGATCAGCAGGTTGACCACGATCAGGAAGCCGAGCTGGCCGCCCGGCAGGCTGGTCAACAGGTGCTCCACCCAGCGCGGGCCGTCCACGCCCTGGAAGGTGAGGCTGAACATCGTCGAGCCCACCAGGATGAAGACCACGAAGCAGGAGAGCTTGGTGGTGGTGTTCAGGCCCTGCTTCAGCAGCGAGAAGCTCAGGCGCCCGCGCGCCATCGCCATGATGATGGCGCCCAGCGCGCCCATCGCGCCGCCCTCGGTCGGGGTGGCGATGCCCAGGAAGATGGTGCCCAGCACCAGGAAGATCAGCAGCAGCGGCGGGATCAGCACGAACGTCACCCGTTCCGCGATGCGCGAGAGCAGCCCGAGGCGCGTGGCCTTGTTCACCAGCGCCGCCACGAAGGCCAGGATCACGCCAGCTGCCATGGAGACCACGATGGTCTCGTCGGTCGCGACCGGAGTCACGGTGGCGCTGTTGTTCCACCAGGCCGCGACGCGGTCGTAGTTCTCGCCCAGCACCACGGCGGCAGCGACGCTGATGACGGTGAGCGCCAGCAGCGAAGGCAGGCCGGTGCTGCCGTCGTCCTCGCGGATCGAGCGTGCCTCGAGCGGCAGCGCCGGCGCCATCCGGGGCTTGAAGATCGCGCAGCCCACGACGTACAGGATGTAGATGCCGGTGAGCAGGAAGCCGGGGATGAACGCACCCTTGTACATGTCGCCGACGCTGCGGCCCAGCTGGTCGGCCAGCACGATCAGCACCAGCGACGGCGGGATGATCTGCGCCAGGGTGCCCGACGCCGCGATCACGCCGGATGCGAGCCGCCGGTCATAGCCGTAGCGCAGCATGATGGGCAGCGAGATCAGGCCCATGGAGATCACCGAGGCGGCGACCACGCCCGTCGTGGCGGCCAGCAGGGCGCCCACCAGGATCACCGCGATGGCCAGGCCGCCGCGCAGCGGGCCGAACAGCTGGCCGATGGTGTCCAGCAGGTCCTCGGCCATCCCGCTTCGCTCCAGGATCAGTCCCATGAGCGTGAAGAACGGGATCGCCAGCAGGGTGTCGTTCTGCATGATCCCGTAGATGCGCAGCGGCAGCGCCTGCAGCAGCGACTCGGGCAGGATGCCCAGCTCGATGCCGACGAAGCCGAAGAACAGGCCGCAGGCCCCGAGGCTGAACGCCACGGGGAAGCCGAGCAGCAGGAAGACGATCAGCCCCAGGAACATGATCGGGGCCAGGTTTTGTGCAATGAATCCCATCGTGACTCCTCGTGCCTGGCCGGATCAGGCCTTGCCCTCTTGTTCGGCCAGCCGCCGGATCTCCTCCGCCAGTTCCTCCTCGGCCGATTTCTCGCCCTTCTTGGCCGTCGGGTCCTCGATCAGGCCCATGCCGAAGGCGATGCGCTTGATCAACTCCGAGATGCCCTGCAGCGTCAGCAGCGCGAAACCCAGCGGCATCATCAGGTACACCGGCCAGCGGATCAGGCCGCCGGCGTTGGACGACATCTCGCCCGAGTAGAAGCCCTGCAGGAAGAACGGCACCCCGAACCAGAGCGCGACCAGGCACATCGGCAGCAGGAACACCGCGAAGCCGAACACGTCGATCCAGTTCTGGGTCTTGCGCGAGAGCCGCGAATAGACCACGTCGATCTTCACGTGCTCGCCATTGAGCAGCGTGTAGCCGGCGGCCAGCAGGAACGCCGCCGCGAACAGGTACCACTGCACCTCGAGGTAGGCGTTGGAGCTGGTGTTGAACACCTTGCGCACCACGGCGTTGACGCCGCTGATGACGGTGGACGCGAGGATCAGCCAGATCACCCAGCGCCCGACCAGGGCCGAAAGCCAGTCGATCGCCCGCGACAATTTCAGCAATGCCTGCATGCTGTCTCCGAATCAAAGTGGGAAGGACTCGCGGCGCGAAGACCCGATCCCCTCGGACGAGATTGCGCGCACTTTCGTTGTAGTGGGAAATTCTGCGCTGAACTCGAGGGCAACGCTGACGTCTTCTTGACCAACGATCTCCGTGTTATCCCTCTAGGAAAGCCGGGGCGACGTCGAAGCGGCAGGCGATGCCCCCGGCGCGGGGCGCGAATAATGCGCCATGGTCCCCAGCCACGCGATCGCCGCGCCTGCCCATCTCTCGCCCGCCGTGCGCAGCGCCTCCGCCGACGTCCTGTCGCTCGCGCTCATGGACTCGCGCAACCAGACGCTTGCCTTGCTGGTGCGCTGGCGCGACGCGCAGGAGGCGGCCGGCGTGCAGGTGCCCTGCGAGCCCGGCTTCGAGTTGCCGCAGTGGATCGCCGGCCACATCGCCTGGTTCGCCGACTGGTGGATCGGTCGCAATCCGCGCCGCGGGCTCGGTCGCAACTGCCCGCCCGACGCGCCGCGGCTGCCGCCCTCGCAGCCGATGGAGGACCGCTGGTACCACCCGCTGCAGGCACCGCATGCAAGCCGCTGGGACATGCCGCTGCCGTCGGTGGACGAGGTGCGGGGCTATTTGCTCGAGACCCTGGAGCGCACGCTGGACGTGCTGGAACATGCCGCGCCGGACGACGACGGCCTGTACTTCTTCCGCGCCGCGCTGTTCCACGAGGACCTGCGTGCCGAGCAGCTGCTGCGGCAGGCGCAGTCGCTCGGCCTGCGTGTCGGCCCGCCGCTGCCGGCGGCGGGCGTGCCGCGCGAGCCGCTGCAACTGCCCGCCACGCGCTGGGTGCTGGGCGAGGTCGAGGGCGGCTTCGCCTTCGACGTCGAACGCGGGCGCCACGAGGAATCGGTGCCGGAGTTCGAGATCGATGCGCAGCCCGTGAGCTGGGGCCAGTTCGTCGAGTTCGTCGACGACGACGGCTACGACCGCCCCGAGCTGTGGCATCCGCAGGGCTGGGCCTGGCTCACCGCGCTGGGCGAGGGCGAAGGACGCCGCGGGCCGCGCCACGTGGACCAGATCGGCGTGGGCAGCGGCGCGGTGATGCAGACGGTGTTCGGGCGGCCCACGCGCATGGCTTCGCACCAGCCCGTGATGCATGCCAGCTGGTGGGAGGCCGACGCCTGGTGCCGCTGGGCCGGCCGGCGGCTCGCCACCGAAGTCGAGTGGGAGATCGCGGCCACGCGTGCCGCCAGCCGCGGCTTCCGCTGGGGCGAGGTGAACGAGTGGACGGCCGGCACGCTGCGGCCCTGGCCCGGCTTCACGCCGGACCCGTGGACAAGGCACGGCGAGTTCGAGGCCGAGCCCTTCTTCGGCCGCGCGCGCGTGCTGCGCGGCGCGTCGTTCGCCACGCGCTCGCGGCTGGGCTGGGCGACGCGGCGCGGCTTCGCGCTGCCGGACCACGACGACGCCTTCACCGGCTTTCGCAGCTGCGCCAGCTGAGCGGCGAGAGACCCGGCCGTTTCCTACAGCGGCCGCATCCGGCTGCGCCTATGGTGGCCGTCATGAGACGCCGGGCCGCTCCCAAGTCGAATGCCGCAGTGCGAAGCACGGAGGCTGCCGAATGACTGCCCCTGCCAGCACCCGGGCGGTGTGGAAAGGTGCGATCAGCTTCGGGCTGGTGCACATCCCCGTCGTCCTCTACAGCGCGACCGCCGAGACGCGGCCGAAGTTCAACCTCATCGACCCGACGACCATGAGTCCGGTCGGCAACAAGCAGGTGAGCAAGACCACCGGCGAAGCCGTGCAGCGCGACGAGCTGGTCAAGGGCATCCAGGTCGAGGAAGGCCAGTACGTGGTGCTGTCCAAGGAGGACATCCGCAACGCGCTGCCCAAGTCGACGCAGACGATCGAGATCGAAGCCTTCGTCGATGCCGCCGAGATCCCGGCCACCTTCTTCAGCAAGCCCTACCACGTGGCGCCCGGCGCGCGCGGGCTCAAGCCGTTCGCGCTGCTGCGCGACGTGCTGCAGCGCACCGGCAAGATCGGCGTGGCGAAGATCGTGATCTCGACCAAGCAGCACCTCGCCGCGCTGATGCCTTCCGGCGGCGGGCTGGTGCTCGAGCTGATGCGCTGGTCCGACGAGGTGCGCGATGCGCCGTCCAGCACGATCGGCGACACGGGCGCCGCCGCGCCCAACGAGCGCGAACTCAAGATGGCCGAGCAGCTGGTCACCGACATGGCCGCGGCCTGGAGCCCGGACCTGTTCCACGACGAGTTCAAGGAGAAGCTGCAGCAGCTGGTGCAGGCCAAGGCCGCCGCCGGCGATGTGGCAACGCTGCAGCCGCTGCCCGGCGAGGAAGCGCCGGCGCCGAGTGCCGACGTGCTGGATCTCACCGAGCTGCTGCGGCGCAGCCTGCAGGGCAAGGCCGCACCGGCGCCCGCGGCTGCAGCCCCGGCGCCTGCCGCGCGCAGGTCCGCGGCCGCGAACGACGAGCCCGCCGCGGCGCCGCGCAAGAAGGCCGCCGAGCCCAAGGCACCCGCGAAGGCGCGCACCAGCGTGAAGGCCGCGGCCAGCACGGGCGCCGGCACCGGCAAGCCCGCCGCGGGCACACGCAAGCGCAAGGGTGAGCAGGCCTAGAGAGCGGGCTTACGTCGCGCGTTTGGGCGTGGCGGCGTAGCGCCACCACGGCAGCTGCTCGCGCAGGCTCAGGACCTCGCCGCTGTGCAGCGGCGCATAGCCCGGAAGGCGGCGCAGTTGCTCCTGCCAGTCGCTGCCCGCGAGCAACCCGCGCAGCGTGCGGGCGGGCGCCTCTTCCAGCACCGACTTCAGGCACACGAGGTAGTAGTCCTCCTCAAGCAGCGGCACGAAGTCGAGGCCACGGCCACGTGCGACCGCTTCGATCGCGAGTCCCGCATCCGCACTGCCCGAGGCCACGGCCTGCGCCACCGCGGCGTGCGAGGGTTCCTCGCGATCCCATCCGGCCACCTGCGCGGGCTGCAGCCCGGCCCGGTCCAGCAGGTCGTCGGCGAGCAGCCGTGTGCCGGTGCCACGTGCGCGATTGACGTAGCGCACGTTGCTGCGCGCGAGGTCGTCGAACGAGCGAAGCCGCAGCGGATTGCCGCGCGCCACGGCCAGTCCCTGGCTGCGCCGCGCGAAGCCGATGATCTTGTGCCGGCCCGGCTGCAGCAGCGGACGGTAGGTGCGTTCGGCCAGCGACCCGGGTGCGGGTTGCGGCGGCGTGTGGAAGCCCGCCACTGTGCAGCGGCCTGCGTTGAGCGACGCGATCGCATCGACGCTGCCCATGAAACGCACGTCCAGGTGCAGCCGCGCGTGGGTCGACGCGAAGGCGCGCAGGTTGGCCAGTGCGTCGTCATGGCTCGCATGCAGCGTGAGCACGTGCGCCCCGTCGTCGAACGCCACCCCGAACGCGCGCTCCAGGTCCGCATGCAAGGCCTCGATCTGCGGCGCGAGGCGTGCCTGGGCCTGGCGCTCGGCCCACAATAGCTTGTCGCCGAACTCGGTGAGCCTGGCGGGCTGCCCCTTGTCCCAGACGATCAGCGTGCGCCCGAGTTCGCCTTCCCAGCGTTTGAGCTCGCCCCACACGTGCCTGTAAGACCGCCCCAGTCCCTGGGCGGCAGCGGCGATCGAGCCGTGCTCGCGCACTGCCTGCAGCAGTTCGATCAGCGGGTTGTGGATCGTGCCCGGCGGTCCGGAGACGCCGCGCAGCGCGTACGACAGTTCGATGTTGCGCACGTGGCCGAGCATAGCGTTATGCACCTCGCCTCATAGGTTGAACAACGGATGGAGGTGCGGGCACGCGCTGCCTACGATCGGCGGATGACCACGTCCCTTTTCAGCCGCCGCGCATGGGCCGCCGCCTTGCTCGGCCTGGCTGCCGGCATGGCGCTGGCCCAGCCGACCACCACCATCACGATGGCGTCGACCACGTCCACCGAGCAGTCCGGCCTGTTCGGCCACCTGCTGCCTGCGTTCACCAAGGCCACCGGCATCGGTGTGAAGGTCGTCGCGGTCGGCACGGGGCAGGCGATCGACATGGCCCGGCGCGGCGATGCCGACGTGCTGTTCGTGCACGACCGTCCCGCGGAGGAGAAGTACGTCGCCGACGGCTTCGCGCCGCGCCGGTACGACGTCATGTACAACGACTTCGTGCTGGTCGGGCCCAGGTCGGATCCTGCCGCCGTGAAAGGCAAGGACATCGGCGTGGCGCTGCGCAAGATCGCGGCCACGAATGCGCCCTTCATCTCGCGCGGCGACAAGAGCGGCACCAGCGCCGCCGAACTGCGCGCCTGGAAGGACGCGGGCGTCCAGGCCAAGGGCAGCGGCTACCGCGAATGCGGCTGCGGCATGGGGCCGGACCTGAACATCGCCTCGTCCGGCAGCGCGTACACGCTCACCGACCGCGGCACCTGGCTCAGCTTCAGGAACCGCGGCGACCTCGCGATCCTGGTCGAGGGCGACAAGCGCCTGTTCAACCAGTACGGCGTGATGATCGTCAGCCCGCAGAAGCATCCGCACGTGAACGTCGCCGGCGCGCAGAAGTTCGTCGACTGGGTGATCTCACCCGAGGGACAGGCGACCATCGCGAGCTACCGCATCGACGGGCAGCAGCTGTTCTTCCCCAACGCCAACGCACACTGAGCGTCAGCGCACCAGCGCCGCCGACTTCACCTGCGCCCACACCGCGCAGCCCGGCACCAGTTCCAGCGCATCGGCGGCCCGCGCCGTGATGCGGGCCAGCAGGGCGCTGGCACCGCAGGCCAGCTGCACGTGCACTTGCGATGGATGCGAGGCCGCGTCGATGCGCTGCACCGCGCAGATCAGCATGTTCTGGATGCTCACGCCGCCCCCCGGGGCTTCCAGTGCCAGGCTGATGTCGCGCGCCAGCACCCGCACGCGCACCGGTGTGCCGAGCGCGAGTCCATCGTCGCGCAGCCAGAGCGAGCCGCCGTCGAACGCCACGCGCACGAGATGCCAGCGGGAATCGCGTTCCACGACCGTGGCGTGCAGCACCGCGCCGGCATCATCGTCCGCCGCCAGCGGCAGGTCGCCGCGCGCCAGCATCGACGCGAGCGGCCCTTGCGCCAGCACCCGGCCCTGGTCCATCAGCACCAGCGTGTCGGCCAGGCGAGCGGCCTCGTCGATCGCATGCGTCACGTAGAGCATGGGGATGCGCAGCCCGTCGCGCAGGTGTTCCAGCCACGGCAGCACCTCGCGCCGCCGGGCGGGGTCGAGCGAGGCCAGCGGCTCGTCGAGCAGCAGCAGCTCGGGCTGGGTGGCCAACGCGCGCGCGATGGCCACGCGCTGGCGTTCGCCGCCCGACAGATCCTGCGTGCTTCGGTCCAGGAGGTGGCCGATGCCGAGCAGCTCGATCACGGTGTCGAGCGCGATCGGCGTGCGGCCGGCGTGCGCGCGCTTCTGGGCGTAGCGCAGGTTGCCGCGCACGTCCAGGTGCGGAAACAGGCTCGCTTCCTGGAACACGTAGCCGACGGGACGTTGCCACGGCGCGAGGAACGCGCGGCCGGATGCGTCCTGCCACTGGTGCCCGCCGACGAGCACCTGTCCGCTCGCACGCTCGAGGCCCGCGACGCAGCGCAGCACCGTCGTCTTGCCCGAGCCGGAGGGCCCGAACAGCGCCGTGATGCCGTGGGCCGGGAACGCGATGTCGACGTCCAGACTGAACGTGCCGCGCTCGAGCGCCAGCTGCAGCCGGCCGGCCGTGTCGCTCACGGCGTGACCTGCGCGCCGCGGCGGCCGAACAGGGCCAGCGCGAGCAGCACCGCGAACGCGAACAGCACCATCCCGCCGGCCAGCGCATGTGCCTGTGCGTACTCCAGCGCTTCCACGTGGCCGTAGATCTGCGTCGAGACCACGCGTGTCGCGCCGGGGATGTTGCCGCCGATCATCAGCACCACGCCGAACTCGCCGACCGTGTGCGCGAAGCTGAGGATCGCGGCAGTGACGAAGCCCGGCCTTGCCAGTGGCACGGCGACCGTGAAGAAGGCATCGAGCGGCCTCGCGCGCAGCGTCGCCGCTGCTTCCATCGGACGACGGCCGACCGATGCGAACGCGTGCTGCAGCGGCTGCACGGCAAAGGGCAGTGAGTACAGCACCGAGGCCACCACGAGCCCGCCGAAGGTGAAGGGCAGCAGGCCGAGCCCGAGACCCTGCGTGAGCTGGCCGCCCCAGCCCTGCGGCCCGAACACCACCAGCAGGTAGAAGCCGAGCACGGTGGGTGGCAGCACCAGCGGCAGGGCGACCACCGCGCCGACGACCGCAGCGACGGCCGAGCGGGCACGCGCCAGCCACCACGCCAGCGGGGTTGCGAGCACGAGCAGCACGACGGTGGTGGTGGTCGCGAGGCGCAGCGTCAGCGCGATGGCCTGCAGGTCGTCGTTGGCGAGCGGCGGCATCACAGCCCGTAGCCCTGGCCGCGGATGATGGCCTGCGCCCGGCTTCCGCGCAGGTAGGCCAGCAGCGCCGTCGCGGCAGCGTTGTCCTTGCCCGTGACGAGCAACACCGCGTCCTGCCGGATCGGCGCATGCAGCGACTCGGGAACGAGCCACGCCGAGCCGCTGGCCATGCGGCCGTCCTCCATGACCTGCGACAGGGCGACGAAACCGAGCGGTGCATTGCCCGTGCTCACGAACTGCCAGGCCTGCGCGATGCTGTCGCCCTGCACGAGGCGCCGCTGCAGCGCCGTGAACACGCCCAGCTTCTGCATGGTCTCGACAGCCGCCGCGCCGTACGGGGCCAGCCTGGGATCGGCGATGGCGATGCGGCCGCTGCCAGGGCGCCGCAGCACCTCGCCCTTGTCGTCCACCAGGCCTGGCGTCGCGCTCCACAGCACCAGCTTGCCGGTTGCATAGGTGAAGCGTGAGCCCGCGACGGCGAGGCCTTCCTGTTCCAGCCGCGCCGGCGTGGCCTCGTCCGCCGCCAGCAGCACCTGGAAAGGCGCGCCGCTCTTCACCTGCGCGTAGAAGCGGCCGGTGGATCCGAACGACAGCACCGCCTTGTGGCCGGTGTCGTGCTCGAAGACCGCCGCGATCTTCTGCATCGGCGCCGTGAAGTTGGCGGCGACGGCCACGCTCACTTCGCCGGCGTGGGCGGCGCCGGCAAGCGCCAGCGTGATGAGGGAAGCAAGTAGTCGCCGCATGGGTCGCTATTCACCGATGGAATAGCGGCCAGTGTAGGCGTTCGGCACAATCCAGGCCATGCCGCGACGACCGCACCTTGCCGGAGCCCTGGGCAACGCCGCCGGCGACAAGCGCCTGGACCTGCTGCGGCGGGTGGATGCGTGCGGCTCGATCTCGCAGGCCGCGCGCGACGCGGCGGTGAGCTACAAGGCCGCGTGGCAGGCGATCGACATGCTGTCCAACCTGGCCGGCGTGCCGGTGGTGGAGAAGGCCGTCGGCGGCGCGGGCGGTGGCGGCGCGCGTCTCACCGCCGCCGGCAAGCAACTGCTGCAGGCCGGCGCGGCCATGGCGCGGTCGCGCGAGCAGGTGCTGGCGCGGCTCGCGGCCCGGCCGCAGTCGGGCGCATTGGCAGCGCTGGGCCTGCGCACCAGCATGCGCAACCAGGTGCCGTGCAGCGTCGCCGAAGTGCAGGTGCATGGGCCGCTGGTGCGCGTGGATCTGGTGCTGCCGGACGGCGGGCGGCTCGCCTCGCGCATCACGGCCGAGAGCGCCGAACTGCTGGGGCTTGTGCCGGGGCTGGAAGTGCTGGCGCTGTGCAAGGCGACCGCGGTCCGCGTCGAGCGCGTGCAAGGGGCGGCATCCCGGGCCGGCACCAACCAGCTCGACGGCCGTGCGAGCCGGATCTCCCGCGGCGACGCCGGCGACGAGGTCGCCGCGCAGGTCGGGACTCTCGGACTGGTGGGATTCGCCGCGCCACGCAGCCGACTGCGCGTCGGCAGCCGGGTGTCCTTGCAGTTGGACGAAGCCGCGGTGGTGATCGCGCTGCCGGGGTAGGCGGCTCAGGCGCTGGGCGGCCGCTTGCCCAGCTTTCGGTACACCGTGGCCCGGCTGATGCCCAGCATCTTCGCGGCCGCCATCACGTTGCCGCGGCACTCGCGCACGGCGTCGTGGATCAGCCCGGCTTCCACGTCCTTGAGCGGCATGCGTGCATCGGGCGCCGCGGGACGCGCCGCGAGGGCCCGGCCCGCAGCCTGCGCCAGCACCTGCAGCGTGAGGCCGGACCACAGCGGCACCTCCGACGCCTCGTCCTTGCGCGCGACGTCGAACAGGCTCTCCCACGCCGACGCGAACAGCTCGCTCGCATGCACCGGGCCGTGCGCGGACGCCAGGTGCCCGAGCATCTCGCGCGCTGCCGGGTTGGCGCTGACGACCCATCCATCGGCGTCGAGGCACAGCAGGCCTTCGTGCCCGGTGCCGAAGTCGCGGCCTGGCCAGTTCAGGCGCAGCAGCAGCTGGTGCGGCTGGGCCAGCGCGAGCGCGTCCTCGATGCTGCGTGCCGACTGCACGACCATGTGCTTCAGCTCGGGCCGCTCGGCGGCGTCGATGCCGGTGAGATCCAGCATGCCCACCGGCTTGCCGTCGGGCCCGACGAGGGGCGCGCCCGCGCAGCTGTAGCAGCTGGTGTCGTCGAAGAAGTGCTCGCCGCGGTGCAGCCACACCGGTTGCAGTTCGGCCAGCGCGGCGCCGATGGCGGTGGTGCCCACCGCGCGCTCCGAGAGATCGACGCCGACGCGCGTGATGAGCGTGGCGCGGCGGTCGCTGCGATCGATGACGCCGTCGACCCCGACGACGGTGCCCTGCGCATCCGTGAGAACGGCGAAGTAGCGGCTGCCGGCGATGGCGCGGACCAGGCGCGACATCACGGGGCGCGCAGCCAGCAGCAGGGCCTGGCTGGATTCCTCCGCGCGCCGCACCGCCTGCGGCGGCAGCACGTTGAACTGCACGTGCTGGTCGGGCCGATGGCCCAGCGCGAGGCAGCGGCGCCAGGAGCGTTCGATCCAGCTGCGGTCGATCCAGCTGCGGTCGGACCAGCCGTCCACCAGCACATCCGTTGCGGACCGGTTGTCCTGCATCACGGCGCGCCGTGCGCTGGCGATCTGCTGCAACCGCGCTTCGTTGTTCTCCGGCATGAACGTGTCTCCTCGTTCTGGCTGCCGGCGCATCGTGGCCGGGCGGCTGTTCCATTTTGAGAATTTCACAGTACCCCACTTCGCGACTCAGGGTTTCCCTTAGATGAGGGCTCCGCACCCGGGCCGAACATGGCCCGCACCCCGAAGCGAAGGAGACTCCCCATGCAGGTCCAACTCAAGGTGAACGGCCGGTCCGAGCGCATCGACGTGCCGGCCAACACGCTGCTCGTCACCGCGATCCGCGAGCACCTGCGCCTGACGGGCACCCACGTGGGCTGCGACACCGCACAGTGCGGCGCGTGCACCGTGCTCGTCAACGGCCGCGCCGTGAAGTCGTGCAACACGCTGGCCGCGCAGCACGAGGGCGCCGAGATCACCACCATCGAGGGCATCGCGCAGGCCGACGGCACCATGCACCCGATGCAGGCCGCCTTCAAGGACTGCCACGGCCTGCAGTGCGGCTTCTGCACGCCGGGCATGGTGCTCAGCGCCATCGACCTCTGCCGGCAGCACCCCAACGCCAGCGAGGCGGAGATCCGCGAACAGCTCGACGGCAACATCTGCCGCTGCACCGGCTACCAGAACATCGTCAAGGCCGTGAAGCAGGGCGCGGCCGCATCGGCCACCGCCTGAGGAGAACGCCATGGGTGCATCCGATTTCTCCAAGCTGCCGCACATCGGCGAGTCGCTGCGGCGTCGCGAGGACATGCGGTTCCTCACCGGCGCCGGCCAGTACACCGACGACATCCAGCTGGCCAACCAGCGCGCCGCGGTGTTCGTCCGCTCGCCGCATGCGCATGCGCGCATCGTCTCCATCGACACCAGCCGTGCGGAGGGCATGCCCGGCGTGCGGCGCGTGTTCACCGGCAAGGACATGGAGGGCAAGGTCAATGGCCTGCCCTGCGGCTGGCTCATCACCGGGACCGACGGCACGCCGATGAAGGAGCCGCCGCATCCCGTGCTGGCGCTGGGCAAGGTGCGCTACGTGGGCGACCAGGTGGCGATGGTGATCGCCGACACCGCGCAGCAGGCGCGCGACGCGGCCGAAGCCGTGGATGTCGAGTACGAGCCGCTCGCGGCCGTGGTCGACGTGCGCGATGCGAGCAAGGGCACGGCACTGCACGACGCGGCACCCGACAACCACTGCTACAAGTGGGCCATCGGCGACAAGGGCCAGGTCGATGCGGTGTTCGCCAAGGCGGCGCACGTCACCAGGATCGACCTGACCAACAACCGCCTGGTTCCCAACGCGATCGAGCCGCGCTCGGCCATCGGCGCCTACAACCGCGCCACCGACGACTACACGCTGTACGTGGCCAACCAGAACCCGCACGTCGAGCGCCTGCTGATGACGGCGTTCGTGCTCGGCCTGCCCGAGCACAAGGTGCGCGTGATCGCGCCCGACGTGGGCGGTGGCTTCGGCTCCAAGATCTTCCTGTACGCCGAGGACGTCGCGGTCACCTGGGCGGCGAAGCAGCTCAACTGCGCGGTGAAGTGGACCGCCGATCGCAGCGAGGCCTTCCTCACCGACGCGCACGGTCGCGACCACGTCACCCATGCCGAGATGGCCATGGACAAGGACGGCAAGTTCATGGCGCTGCGCGTGCATACCGACGCCAACCTGGGCGCGTACCTGTCGACCTTCTCGACGGCGATCCCCACCATCCTCTATGCCACGCTGCTCGCGGGCCAGTACACGACGCCGCAGATCTACATCGAGGTCGATGCCTGGTTCACCAACACCGCGCCGGTGGACGCCTACCGCGGCGCCGGCCGGCCTGAGGCCACCTACCTGCTCGAGCGCCTGGTCAGCCGCTGCGGCTGGGAGATGAACCTGGCGCAGGACGAGATCCGGCGGCGCAACTTCGTCACCAGCTTCCCGTACCAGACACCGGTCGCCTTGCAGTACGACATCGGCGACTACGTGGCGTGCATGGACCAGGCGCAGAAGCTGGCCGAGGTCGACGGCTTCGGGGCCCGCAAGCAGGCCAGCGAGGCCAAGGGGCTCAAGCGCGGCATCGGCTACAGCAGCTACATCGAGGCGTGCGGGCTGGCGCCATCGAACATCGCCGGTGCGCTCGGTGCGCGCGCCGGCCTGTTCGAATGCGGCGAAGTGCGCGTGCATCCCACCGGCAGCGTGACGGTGTTCACCGGCTCGCACAGCCATGGCCAGGGCCACGAGACCACGTTCGCGCAGGTCGTGGCGGCAAGGCTGGGCATCCCGGTGGAGAACGTCGACGTGGTGCACGGCGACACGGGCCGCGTGCCCTTCGGCATGGGGACCTACGGCTCGCGCTCCCTCAGCGTGGGCGGCACGGCGATCATGAAGGCGCTGGACAAGATCGAGGCCAAGGCCAAGAAGATTGCCGCCCACCTGATGGAGGCGAGCGATGCCGACATCGAGTTCTCCGGCGGCGAGTTCAAGGTCAAGGGCACCGACAAGAAGATCCCGTTCGGCCAGGTGGCGCTGACGGCGTACGTGCCGCACAACTATCCGCTGGACAAGCTGGAGCCGGGCTTGAACGAGACGGCGTTCTACGACCCGACCAACTTCACCTTCCCGGCCGGCACCTACATCTGCGAGGTCGAGGTCGACCCGCAGACCGGCGTCACGCGCATCGATCGCTTCACCGCCGTGGACGACTTCGGCACCATTGTCAACCCGATGATCGTCGAAGGCCAGGTGCACGGCGGCATCGCGCAGGGCATCGGCCAGGCCATGATGGAGAACTGCGTCTACGACCGCGAGACGGGGCAGCTGCTCACCGGCAGCCTGATGGACTATGCGCTGCCGCGCGCCGTGGACATCCCCAACTTCACGCTGGGCCACGTGTGCACGCCCTGCACGCACAACCCGCTGGGATCGAAGGGATGCGGCGAGGCGGGCGCCATCGGATCGCCGCCGGCCGTGATCAATGCCGTGCTCGACGCCCTGCGCGACATGGGCGTGAAGGACCTCGACATGCCGGCCACCCCGGCGCGCGTGTGGGAAGCCATCCACGCGGCGGCGCACTGAACGACGCAAGGAGACGAGCATGTACGCATTCACCTTCGAACGTCCCACCAGCCTGGCCGATGCGAGCAGGCTGGCCGCGGGCGGCGGCAAGCTGCTGGCCGGCGGACAGACGCTGCTGGCCTCGATGAAGCTGCGCCTGGCCAATCCCGAGCAGCTGGTCGACATCACGGCCGTGCGTGAACTGGCGGGCATCCGCCGCGAAGGCCAGAGCCTGGTGATCGGGGCGATGACGCGTCACGCCGATGTCGCGGTCAGTGGCGATGTGCGGGCCGCGATTCCCGCGTTGGCCGACCTGGCCGCCAACATCGGCGACCGGCAGGTGCGTGCGCTGGGCACCATCGGCGGCTCGGTGGCCAACAACGATCCGTCCGCCTGCTATCCGAGCGCGGTGCTGGCACTCAACGCGACGGTGAACACGCCCACGCGCAAGATCGCGGCCGATGATTTCTTCCCCGCGATGTTCACGACGGCGCTGGAGGAGGGCGAGCTCATCACGAGCATCGCGTTCCCGATTCCCAGGCGCGCCGCGTACATCAAGTTCAAGCAGCAGGCCTCGCGGTTCGCGCTGATCGGCATCTTCGTCGCGCAGTTCGACAGCGGCGTGCGGGTGGCGGTCACGGGCGGCGGCAACGGCGTGTTCCGCCACAAGGGACTGGAAGAAGCGCTCACGCGCAGCTTCACGCCCGAATCGGCAGCGGGCGTGCAGGTCTCCACGGACAACCTGTCGAGCGACCTGCATGCGTCGGCCGAGTACCGCGCCAACCTGATCGGCGTGCTCACGCAACGCGCCGTCGCGAAGGCCCTGGGCTGACGCGCGCAACCGCCGCGGCCGGCCACACCGGCTGCGGTTCTTCGGGTCCAATGGACATCCCGTGCTGTCCTCCATCGATGCGCTCATCCAGTCCCTGCAGCAGGCCGGCTACTTCGCCGACCGGCGCCTGGCCACGGCCGCCTTCCTCGCGCTGAAGCTGCAGCGCCCGCTGCTGCTCGAGGGCGAGCCCGGCGTCGGCAAGACCGAACTGGCCAAGGCCCTTGCGACGGCGCTCGGCCGCGAGTTGCTGCGGCTGCAGTGCTACGACGGCCTGGAGCAGCGCGAAGCACTCTACGAATGGAACTACGCGGCGCAGCTGCTGCACCTGCGCGCCGCCGAGGGCAGCGGCAAGGCGATGGAGGCCGAGCGCGAGGTGTACCAGGAGCGCTTCCTGATCCGCCGGCCGCTGCTGCAGGCGCTGCAGGCCCCTGCGCCCGGCGCGGTGCTGCTGGTCGACGAGCTCGATCGCGCCGACGAACCGTTCGAGGCCTTCCTGCTGGAGTACCTGGGCGAGTACCAGGTCAGCATCCCCGAGCTGGGCACCATCCGCGCGACGGCGCCGCCGGTGACCATCCTCACCAGCAACCGCACGCGCGACCTACACGACGCGCTCAAGCGCCGCTGCCTGTACCACTGGCTCGACTACCCGGATCGCGAGCGGGAACTCGCCATCGTGCAGTCGCGTGTCCCCAAGGCCGGCGAACAGCTCGCGCAGCAGGTCGCGTCCTTCGTGGGCCGGTTGCGGAGCCAGCCGTTCGCCAATGCGTTCCAGCGCGCGCCCGGCATCGCCGAGAGCGTCGAATGGGCCAAGGCGCTGGTGGCGCTGGACACGCTGGTGCTGGATCCCGAGGTCGTGACCGACACGGCGGGCATCCTGTTCAAGCAGCGCGAGGACGTGGCGGCATTGACCCGCGACCTCGCCGACCAGCTGCTGCAACCGCAGGACGGCGGCCCGGACATCCGGCCATGAGCCGCGCTTGCCCACGGTGCGAGGCCTGAGATGCAACTGGGCGACGCGCGCACCGGCAAGCTGGCCGCCAACATCGCCGGCTTCGGCCGCGCGTTGCGCCGCGCCGGCGTGCAGGTGGACAGCGCGCGCATCGCGCTGGGCATCGAGGCCGCGGGCCTGGTCGGCGTGGAACGGCGCGACGACCTGGGCGCCGCGCTGGAAGCGGTGATGGTCGGGCGCGAGCAGGACCGGCTGGTGTTCCGCGAACTGTTCGACGCCTTCTTCCGCGACCCCGGCATGGCGCAGAAGCTCCTGGCGCAGATGCTGCCGCGCGGCGAGGGCAAGGCCGAGCCGGTCAAGCGCCGCCCGCGCGTGCAGGAGGCGCTGGCGCCGCGCAAGCCCAATGCGCCCGAGACGCTGCGGCCCGACAAGGAGATGCGCTTCGATGCCGTGATGACCGCCAGCGACCTGCAGCGCCTGCGGCATGCGGACTTCAATGCGCTCAGCGCGCAGGAGTACCGCCTGGTCGAGCAGCTCGCGCGCGACGTCGCGCTGCCCGTACCCACCGTCGCGGCGCGCCGCACCAGCGCCGGCCTGCGGGGCACGCGGCCGCACTGGGCACGCGCGATGCGTGATGCGGCGCGCACCGGGGGCGAACTGCTGCGGGTGCCGCGGCGCATGCGTCGCCGCCAGCCGCTGCCGCTGCTCGTGCTGGTGGACGTATCCGGTTCCATGGAGCGCTATGCGCGCCTGCTGCTCGCGTTCCTGCATGCGGCCACACGCCACGGTCGCGGCCGCTGCGACGTGTTCGCCTTCGGCACCCATCTCACGGACCTGAGCGGCGCCTTCCGCATGGCCGACACCGACGAGATGCTGCAGGCGGCCAGCCACCTGATCGACGACTTCGCCGGCGGCACGCGCCTGGGCGACTCGCTGGCCATGCTGCGCGCCGCGCATGCACGCCGGCTGGTCGGGCGGCGCACGCTGGTGCTGCTGATCACCGACGGCCTGGACACCGGTGAGCCGAAGGACCTGGAACGCGAGCTCGGCTGGCTGCGCCGCCATTCGCGCCGCGTGCTGTGGCTCAACCCGCTGCTGCGATTTGCCGGGTACGAGCCCGTGGCGCGCGGCGCGCAGGTGCTGCACCGGCAGGTGCACGGCATGCTGGCCGTGCACAACATCGAGACCCTGGACCAGCTCGCCGCCAGCATCGCGGCGGTGATGGACCGCTGAACCGAGGAGAAGACCATGGACATGCAGGGAAGCCGCACGCTGGCCGCGAGCCGTGAGCAGGCCTGGGAGGCGCTGAACGATCCGGAGGTGCTCAAGGCCTGCATCCCGGGCTGCGACAAGGTCGAGGCCACCGGCGAGAACCAGTACACCATCGGCATGGGCGTGAAGGTCGGCCCGGTGTCGGCGCGCTTCGCTGGCAAGATCATCCTCGAGGACGTGCAGCCGCCTTCCAGCTACACGCTGCGCTTCGAGGGGCAGGGCGGTGCCGCCGGTTTCGGCAAGGGCACCGCGAAGGTGCGGCTGGAGCCGCGCGATCCGGGCTGCGAGCTGCAGTACACGGTGAACGCGCAGGTCGGCGGCCGCATCGCGCAGGTCGGGCAGCGCCTCATCGACGGCGTGGCGAAGTCGATGGCGGAGGAGTTCTTCAAGCGCTTCGATGCCGAGATGCAGAAGCGGCATCCCGCGGCGGCTGCTGGCGCAACGGGTGTGTCGAGTGCGTCGACTGCGTCGACGGCATCGGGGTCCACTGCATCAGCCTCTGCACGTGCTGCAGGCGAGCCGGACCCGACGATGGTCTCGGCTTCCGCGCAGCCCGATCCCGGCGTGGTCGCAGGTCCCGCCACCGCGACCCACTCCGGCGTGCCGCCGTGGATGTGGATCGTGGGCGCGGTGATCGTGGCCGCGGTTGCCTGGTGGCTCCTGCGTTGACGGCTGGCGGATTCCGCTGGATCACGCTCGGCGCCGCGGCATTCGTGGCCCTGGCTGCACGCGCGCAGAGCGCGACGCCCGACGACGATCGCGTGCATGCGCTGCCGCAGGTCGACGTGATCCACCGGACGCCGCTGCCGGGGCTCGACGTGCCGACGTCGCTCTATCCCGGCCACGCCCAGCAGGCCACCGACGGCGCCATCGAGCGGGCCGGTGCAGGCACGCTGCCCGAGTTCATGAACCGGCGGCTGCTCGGCGTCAACGTCAACGAAGTGCAGGGCAGCCCCTACCAGGTCGACGTGAACTACCGGGGCCAGCGCCTCTCGCCGCTGCTCGGCACGGCGCAGGGCCTGTCGCTCTGGCTGGATGGCGTGCGCATCAACCAGCCGTTCGGCGACGTCGCGCAATGGGACCTGCTGCCGGAGGGCGCGATCGCGGGCCTCGCCCTCGTGCCCGGCTCCAATCCGCTGTACGGCCTGAACACGCTCGGCGGCGCGCTGGTCCTCACGACCAAGTCGGGCCTCACGCATGCCGGGACCGAGGCGGACTTCTCGGTGGGCAGCGCGGGCCGGCGGCGCATCGAGGTCGGCCATGGACAGCAGTGGGACGGCGGCTGGCACGCTTACGTGGCCGCCAGCGCGTTCGAGGAACGCGGCTGGCGCGATCGCTCGCCGGGTCGGCTGGGCAACGTGTTCATCAAGGCGGGACGCCAGCAGGGGCAGGACGGCTGGACCGTGTCGCTGCTCGATGCGGGCAGCCGCCTCACCGGCAACGGCCTCCTGAATGAGAGCCTCTCGGCGATCGACCAGCGCGCCGTGTACACGACGCCGGACATCACGCGCAACCACGAGACGCTGCTCACGGTGCAGGACACCCGCGTGGTCGCGGGCGGCAGTCGCCTGACGCTGCAGGGCTGGCATCGCCGCGGCCGCCGCGATGCCAGCACCGGCGACATCGCCGAGGACTGGCGCGAATGGCTGGGCAGTTGCGTCGGCAATGCCATGACGCCGCCGTGCAGCGATCCCACCGACCCGGGCTACGTGAGCCAGTCGGCGGTGTTCAACCGCAGCCGGTCGCGCCAGCAGGAAACGGGTGCGGCGTTGCAGTGGAGCCGTCGCGTCGGCACGCACGACGTCGCGGTCGGTGCGGATGCGGCGGCCGCGCGGGTGTCGCACGACCAGTTCTCGCGGCCGGCAGCCTTCGATGCGATGCGAGAGGCCATCGCCGATCTCGGAGCCGGCGAGACCCATGACGTCTCGCTGCAAGGCCGCACCCGGCGTGTCGGCCTGTTCGCAGCCGACACCGTGGCGCTGCGCGAAGGGACGCACCTGAGCCTCTCCGCGCGCTGGGACGGCACGCAGGTGCGCAACGACCTGGGCCAGCCGGCGCCGCTCACGCGCGAGACGTTCCGCTACGGCAAGCTCAATCCCGCGCTCGGCCTCACGCAGGTGCTGGGCGAAAGCGTCACGCTGTTCGGCAGCGCGTCGCAGGGCACGCGCGTGCCGACCGCGCTGGAACTGGGCTGCGCCGATGCGGCCCATCCCTGCGTGCTGCCCACCGGTCTGCAATCCGATCCCGCCCTGAAGCAGGTGGTCGCTCGCACACTGGAGGCGGGCGCCCGTGTGCGCCTCGGCAGCCTGCAATGGTCCGGCGCGGTGTTCCGCACGTCCAGCCAGGACGACATCGTCTTCGTCCGCTCGGGCGTGTCGCAGGCGGGCTACTTCACCAACGTCGATCGCACGCAGCGCCAGGGCGTGGAGCTCGCGGCGCAGCAGCATCGCGGCGCCTGGGACTGGCAGGCCGGCTACACCTTCCTGGACGCCACGTACCGCAGCGGCCTCGTGCTGCCCGGTCCGCTCAGCACGGGTGCGCAGCCGAACCAGGTGACGCGGGGCAGCCCGATCGCGGGCTTGCCGCGCCACGTACTCAAGCTCGCGGCCGACTGGCGCTTTGCGCCGCGTTGGACCATCGGTGCCGATTGGCAGGCCGCCGCCTCGCAGGCCGTCGCCGGCAACGAGGGCGGCAGCCGGCCCGGGCTGGGACACCTGCCGGGCTTCGCCGTGCTGCACGCGCGCGTGCGCTGGCAGTTCAGCGAGCGCTGGCAGGCCTACCTGCGCGTGCACAACGTGTTCGACCGCCGCTATGCCACCTTCGCCGCCGGCAACGTCGACCTGTTCCCGGTCCGGTCGTGCGCTGCGGCCCGGCGAGGAGCCGCTGGCCGCGCGGTTCATTGCACCCGCGGCGCCACGCCTGTTGCTGGCGGGCCTGCGCTACGAATGGGATCGGTGACACTGATGACAGTTCACATCAGCAGGAGGGGACCATGAAGAGAAGCTTGATCGCAGTGGCCGCCGCGGCCGCCTGTGCGCCGGTGCTGGCGCAGCAACCGACGGCCGCCGAACAGACGCTGCCACCTGTCGTGGTGACGTCGCCGATGCCCGGTGTGGCGCAGAAGGCGTTCGACACGCCGGTGTCGGTCGACGTCATCGGCGGCGAGCAGCTGCGCGACGGCCAGCTCGGCGTGAACCTGTCGGAGTCGCTGGTGCGTGCCCCGGGCCTCACCGCGCTCAATCGGCAGAACTACGCGCAGGACATCCAGATCTCCTCGCGCGGCTACGGCGCGCGGTCCACCTTCGGCGTGCGCGGCCTGCGCCTGTACACCGACGGCATTCCGGCCACCGCGCCCGACGGGCAGGGCCAAGTGTCGCACTTCGACCTGAATTCGGCCGAGCGCATCGAAGTGCTGCGCGGGCCGTTCTCCGCGCTGTACGGCAATGCCTCGGGGGGCGTGATCAGCCTGTTCACCGCCGACGGCGGGCCGAAGACCGTCGCCGAGTTTTCCACTGCGTTCGGCAGCTACGGCACGCAGCGGCATGCGGTGCGGCTGTCGGGACAGGAAGGCAAGGTGCAGTACAACATCAGCGTCACGCACTTCGACACGGACGGCTATCGCGGGCACAGCGCCGCTACGCGCGATGGCCTCAACGCCAAGCTGAAATACAACGCGAGCGACGACACCAAGGTGACGGTCGTCCTCAACAGCGTGCGCCTGCCCGATGCGCAGGATCCGCTGGGCCTGACGCGTGCAGAGTTCAACGCCGATCCCCGGCAGGCCAGCCCCGCGGCGCTGCAGTTCAACACGCGCAAGTCGGTCGACCAGACCCAGGGCGGCGTCGTTCTCGACCACCGCCTCGATGCGGTGAACTCGTTCAAGGTCACGGGCTGGACCGGCAAGCGCGAGACGGTGCAGTTCCAGGCGATCCCGGTCACCCCGACGCAGACCCCGATCACGCATCCCGGCGGCGTCATCGGCCTGGAGCGCCGCTACGAGGGCCTCGATGCGCAGTGGACCGCCCGCACGAAGCTGCTCGGCCATCCGCTGAGCGTCACGGCGGGTGCGACCACCGAGCGCATGGACGAACACCGGCAAGGCTGGCAGAACTTCATCGGCACGGGCCCGTCGCAGGTCCTGGGCGTCGAGGGCGCCCTGCGCCGCGACGAGGACAACCGCCTGCGCACCCTCGACGAATACCTGCAGGCCGTGTGGTCGCTGGACCGGTTCAGCCTCACCGCCGGCCTGCGGCACTCCGACGTGCGCTTCGATTCGCAGGACCACTTCATCGTCGGTGCCAACGGCAACGACAGCGGGTCGACGCAGTACCGGGCGACGACGCCCGTGCTCGGCGTGGTGTTCCATGCGACGGACACGCTGAACCTGTATGCGTCGGCAGGCCGTGGGTTCGAGACGCCCACCTTCAACGAGCTGTCGTACCGCCTGAGCGGTCCGGGCCTGAACTTCGGGCTGCGCCCGGCCACCAGCCGGCAGTGGGAGCTGGGCGCCAAGGCCGAGCTGGCTCAGCACTGGCGCGGGACCCTGGCCTTCTTCGAAGCGCGCACCTCCGACGAACTCGTCGTGCTGAGCAACACGGGTGGACGCAGCACGTTCCAGAATGCCGGCACCACGCTGCGCCGCGGCGTCGAGGCGGCGCTCAACGGCAGCTGGGGCCAGGGCTGGTCGGCGCAGGTCGCGGCGACCGTGCTGGACGCCACCTACCGCAATGCGTTCCTCACGTGCGGTGCGCCACCCTGCGGCACGCCGACGGTGACCGTGGACGCAGGCAATCGCATCCCCGGCATCCCGAAGACGATGCTGTTCGCCGAACTCGCGTGGCAGCACCGTCCCAGCGGCCTGGGCCTCGCGGCCGAGATGCGGCACACCGGCAGGATCATGGTCGACGACCGCAATACCGACGCCGCCGCTGCGGCCACCGTGTTCGCCCTGCGCGCCAGCCTGCAGCAGGCGGTGGGCCGCTGGACGCTGCGGGAATTCGTGCGCGTCGACAATGTGGCGGACCGGCGCTATGCCGGTTCGGTCATCGTCAACGAAGGCAACGGCCGCTTCTTCGAGACCGCCCCGGGCCGCAACTGGCTGGGCGGCGTGACGGCGGCCTACACCTTCTGACACAACCACGGCAGGGGAAGGCGCGATGGAAAACCTCGACGTGATGGTGCTGCGGACCCTGCGCGACTGGCGCCAGGCGGGCAAGCGCGCGCTGCTGGCCACCGTCGTGCGCACCTGGGGATCATCGCCGCGGCCGGTCGGCTCGATCATGGCGCTGGCCGAGGACGGTGCCGTGGTGGGCTCCGTCTCCGGCGGCTGCATCGAGGACGACCTCATCTTCCGCTACACGCAGGCATACGCGGACAAGGGCGAGGCCAGGAGCATGCCTTCGGGGCCTCCGTCGCTGGCGAAGTACGGCGTCACGGCCGACGAGGCGCATCGCTTCGGCCTGCCTTGCGGCGGCACGCTGGAACTGCTGCTGGAACACGACCCCGATGCGGCCAGCCTGGCCGACCTGGTGTCGCGGCTGGAAGCCGGCGTGCTGGTGCGTCGCAGCGTGCGGCTGGCCGATGGCGCCGTCACGCTCGAGGCGGCCGACGCGCCGTCGGAACTGCTGATCGACGAGGGCCGCATGACCAACACGTTCGGCCCCGAGTACCGCATGCTGCTGATCGGCGCAGGGCAGCTCACCGAGTACCTCGCCACCATGGCCCTCTTCAGCGGGTTCGCGGTGACCGTGTGCGATCCGCGCGAGGAGTACCGCGGTGCCTTCAACGTGCCCGGTGCCACGCTGGTGAGCGACATGCCCGACGACGTGGTGCTGGCCTTCAACCCGGACCGGCGCAGCTGCGTGGTGGCACTGACGCACGACCCCAAGCTCGACGACCTGGCGCTGCTGGAGGCGCTGCAGACCGAGGCGTTCTATGTCGGTGCGATCGGCAGCCGCCGCAACAACGACGCGCGCCGCCAGCGGTTGATCGAGCACTTCGGCCAGACCGAGGCATCGCTGGCGCGGTTGCGCGGCCCGATCGGCATCTACGTGGGCAGCAAGACGCCGCCGGAGATCGCGGTGAGCGTCATGGCCGAGATCCTGGCGGTGAAGAACGGCGTCACGCTGCCGCGCGACATGGACGTGGCCGCGGCCAAGAACCAGCGCGGTGTGAAGGAGAACGATCCCGGCACGCTTGTGTGCGCCGTGCGCGAAAGCTGAGCAGGCGCTGCGGCGGGTCGGCGCCGATTGACTTGCGCGGCGGGCGGCGCAAGCTTCGCCGCTCCACTACCAAGGAGACTTCCATGCGCAAGCTCGTCCTGGTCCTCGGCCTCTGCCTCAGCGGCGCCGCGTGGGCCCACAACTGCCCGAACGAGATGAAGGCCATCGACGCCAAGCTGGCCACCCATCCCGCGCTCTCGAAGGAGACGGCGGACAAGGTGGCGAAGCTGCGCGCCGAAGGCGAGGCCCAGCACAAGGCCGGCAAGCACGACGAGTCGATGGCCTCGCTCGGCGAAGCCAAGAAGCTGCTGGGCATCTGAGCCCGAGCCTGCTCGCGCCATGAAAAAAGCGCCGCAAAGGCGGCGCTTTCATTCACCGGGACGCCAGGCGCGTCACATCTTCCGGTACGCGTCGACCAGCTGCTGCCCTTCGGGACGGCCTTGTCGAGCCAGTCCTTCAGCATCGTGTCGCCGACCTTCTTCATGTCGGCCTTCAGCTGCGGCGGCGGCGTGAGGATCTGCATGCCGTTGGCCTTGAGCTTCTCCAGCGTGCCGGTGTTGGCCTTCCTGCTCGCGGCCCAGCCGCGCGACTCGGCCTCGGCGCCGGCCTTGAGCAGCGCCTCCTGCGTCGGCTTGTCGAGCGCGGCGAAGGCCGCCTTGTTGACGATCACCGCGTTCTTCGGCAGCCAGGCCTGGGTGTCGTAGAAGTTCTTGATGTACTCGTAGGTCTTGGTGTCGAAGCCGGTGGAGCCCGACGACATGTACGAGTCGATGACGCCGGTGGCCATCGCCTGCGACAGTTCGGCCTGCTGCACGGTGACGGGCTGCGCGCCCACCAGTTCCGCGATGCGCGCGGTGGCCGGGCTGTAGGCGCGCCACTTCAGGCCCTTCATGTCGGCGGCCGAATTGAGCGTGCGCTTGGTGAAGATGCCCTGCGGCGGCCAGGCCACCGAGTACAGCAGCATCATTCCCTGCTCGCCGAGCTTCTTGTCGAGGAACGGCTTCTGGGCCCTGTACAGCTTCATCGCGGCGTCGTAGCTGTCGGCGAGGAACGGCACGCCGTCGGCCCCAAACAGCTGCCATTCGTTCTGGTAGTTCACCAGCAGGATCTCGCCGATCTGGGCCTGGCCGCCCTGCACCGCGCGCTTGATCTCCGGCGCCTTGAAGAGGGCCGCGTTCGCATGCACGGTGATCTTGAGCTTGCCACCCGTGGCCTTGTCGACGTCCTTGGCGAACTGCTCGAGGTTCTCGGTGTGGAAATTGGAGGCGGGATAGCCGGAAGGCAGGTCCCACTTGGTCTGGGACATGGCACTGGCGGAAAGCGCCACGAGGGCGGCGCCGAAGGCGTGTTTGAGGTTCATGGGGCTCCGGATGGAAGGCGTGCTGGCCGGGGGCAGGATACGTGCAAAAGCCGGGCCAGCCGATGCGGTGTAACCCGCAGCGGCCTGCGGTGGCCGGTCCCGGAGGTCACATGTGCGAAGGAAGCCAGGTGGCGATCTGCGGCACCCACCACAGGAGCAGCACCATCGCGCACATCAGGAAGAAGAACGGCATGGTCACGCGCGCGATCCAGGTGATCTCCTTGCCGGTCATGCCTTGCAGCACGAACAGGTTGAAGCCCACCGGCGGCGTGATCTGCGCCATCTCGACGACGATGACGATGAAGATGCCGAACCACACCAGGTCGATGCCGGCCGCCTGCACCGTGGGCAGGATCACGCCCATGGTGAGCACCACCATCGAGATGCCGTCCAGGAAGCAGCCGAGGATGATGTAGAAGACCGAGAGCGCGATCACCAGCATGAACGGCGACAGTCCGAGCGAGCTGACGAATTCGGCCAGGTGGCGCGGCAGGCCGATGTAGCCCATGGCCAGCGTGAGGAAGGCGGCGCCCGCGAGGATCAGCGCGATCATGCAGTACAGGCGCGTGGCCCCGAGCAGCGACTCACGGAACGTGGTCCAGGACAGCGAGCGCTGCGCGGCCGACAGCAGCAGCGAGCCGACCACGCCGACCGCGGCCGCTTCCGTGGCGGTCGCGACACCGCTGTAGATCGAGCCGAGCACCGCGCCGATCAGCAGCACGACCGGGATCAGGTGCCGCGATTCGTGCAGCTTGCGCAGGAAAGGCTGCGGCGCATCCGGTTCCGGCACGCGGTGCCGGTTCATCGCCGACCACACGCCGAGATACCCCGAGAACATCCCGGCGAGCAGGATGCCGGGGACGATGCCCGCCACGAACAGGTGCGCGATGGAGACGTCCGCCGAGACGCCGTAGACGATCATGATGATCGACGGCGGGATCAGCAGGCCCAGCGTGCCCGCGCCCGCGAGCGAGCCGATGGTGATGTCCTCGGGATAGCCGCGCCGTCCCAGTTCGGGCAGCGTCATCTTGCCGATGGTGGCGCACGTCGCGGCGGAGGATCCCGAGACGGCCGCGAAGATCGTGCAGCCGATGACGTTGGTATGCAGCAGCCGTCCCGGCAGGCGCCCCACCCACGGCGCGAGGCCGCGGAACATGCTTTCGCTGAGCTTGGTGCGGAACAGGATTTCGCCCATCCAGATGAAGAGGGGCAGGGCGGTGAGGGTCCAGCTGGACGCCGAGCCCCACACGGTGACCGCCATCGCGTCGCCCGCGGGTCGCGACGAGAACAGCTCCATGCCGATCCACGCCACGCCGGCGAGCGTGAGGCCGATCCAGACGCCGCTGCCCAGCAGCGCGAACAGGCAGACGATCAGCAGGGTGGTGGTGACGACGTCATTCATTGTGCAGGGCCTCCGCCGACTCGATCACCTGGCGCCGGCCACGCAGCTCCAGCACCCATTCGTCGAGGAACGCAACGAGCAGCACCAGCGTGCCGACCGCCATCGAGACCTGCGGGATCCACAGCGGCGTGGCGTCGTTGCTGGTGGAGATGTCGTGGATGGACCAGGACACCCAGGCGAGCCGCACCGAGTAGAACGCGAACAGGCCGGCGAGCAGCACCGCAGCCGTCAGCGCCCACATCTCCAGCCCGTGGCGCGCGCGGCCCACGAACCGTCCGAGAATGAGCGTGACCCGGATGTGCTCGTTGCGCTTGAGGGTGTGGGCCAGTGCGAGGAACCCGGAAGCGGCCATCGCGTAGCCGGCATAGGCGTCGGTGCCCGGCACGTTGAAGCTCAACTGGCGGCCGGCGATCGACAGCAGCACCATCACCAGCACGCCAATCATCGACAGCGCCGCCAGCCAGGCACTCGCGTCGTACAGGAAGTCCAGGAAGCGTCGCATCACCCTTGTCCACTCCTCCAGCCGCGCGGCGCGCGGTCGCGCGATTCTCGCTCAGCATGGTGTCGGCGAGGGCTAGGGACAATGCGCGGCATGCCGACCGACATGCACGAAGCGTTCCTGGCCAACTACCGCTGGCTCGCCCGGTACAACCGCTGGTTCAACGAGCGGCTGTACGACGCGTGCGAAGCGCTCCCGGACGAGGAGCGCCGGCGCGATCGCGGTGCGTTCTTCGGCTCGGTCCACGGCACGCTGAATCACCTGGTCTGGGGCGACAAGCTGTGGCTTGCACGCTTCGCGGCGCAGGGGACAACTTTCGCCTCGTTGCCTTCGGGACTGCTCGCCGTGCCGCCGGGCGCAGTGCATGCGACGGTGCTGCACGACGAGTGGTCGGCGTTGCGCTCGGATCGCTCGTCGCTCGATGTGGCCATCGAGGCCTGGACCCTGGAGATGCCGACGGACTGGCCGCTGCGCACCATGCGCTATGCGAACACGAAGGGCGTCGCGCGCGAGCACCCGATGTGGCAGGCGCTGACGCACTTCTTCAACCACCAGGCCCACCACCGTGGGCAGGTGACCACGCTGCTCGCGCAGGCGGGCATCGACCCGGGTCTCACGGACGCCATCGCGCTGGCTGGCCGCTGAAAGCAGGAGACCCGCCGAAGCGGGTCTCCTGGGATACCGGGGTTGGCGGCTTACTTCTTGGCGTTGGCCTTGTCGGCCTTGGCGTCGGCAGCGGCTTCGGCCTTGGCTTCCTTGGCGTCGATCTTGGCCTTCTCGGCCTTGGCACCGGCCTTTGCCGATTCCTTGTCGGCCTTCGCTTCGGCCTTCATGGCCTTGGCGTCCGCCTTGGCTTCGGTCTTGGCGGCCTTGGATTCAGCCTTCGTGTCGGCCTTGGCGTTCTTGTCGTCGGCCTTGGTCGCAGCGGTGGTGTGGGTGTACGGCTTGCCGCCCACGGTGAGGCCGGCATCGGACAGGTTGGTGGCGCGCTTCTCGCCCACGCCCTTCACGCGGGCGATGAAGTCATCCCAGCTCTTGAAGTCGCCCTTCTTGCGCTCGGTGACGATCTGCTTGCTGGTGCCGGGGCCGATGCCCTTCACGCTGTCGAGCTCGGCCTCCGAGGCCTTGTTGGCGTCGACCGCGGCCATGGCCACTGCGGCGGACATCAGGAAGGCCAGGATGGCCAGGATCTTCTTGAACATGCGCGTCTCCTTGACGGGGATGGAGACTCCCTAACGGCCCGTCGGAGCGCGCCGTTGACGGTGCAGTGGTTTCCCTAGCCCTGGCTGCTGAGCCAGGCCATGTACTTCGCGACCCCGGCCTGCACATCCGCGAACACGTGGTTGCAACCGGTGCGGCGCAGGGCCGTGAGGTCGGCCAGCGTGTGGCACTGGTACTTGCCGCGCAGCGCATCCGGGAACGGGATGTACTGCAGCAGGCCCGCCGCCGACGCGGACGCGGCGGTGTGCGTCTTGCCCGTCAATGCCGAGATGACGCTGGTGGCGACGTCGTTGAAGGGCTGTGCGCGCCCGCTGCCGAGGTTGAACAGGCCGCGCTTGTCGGGATGGTCGAAGAACCACAGGTTCACGGCCACCACATCGTCGACGAACACGAAGTCGCGCTCCTGCTGGCCGGGGCCGTAGCCGCCGTACTCGCCGAAGAGCTTGACCTTGCCTTCGGCACGGAACTGGTTGAACTGGTGGAACGCGACGCTGGCCATGCGGCCCTTGTGCTGCTCGCGCGGGCCGTAGACGTTGAAGTAGCGGAAGCCCACGACCTGGTGCGATGCACCGGCAAAGTCGTTGCCGATTTCGCGGCGCAGGCGCTGGTCGAAGAGCAGCTTGGACCAGCCGTAGACGTTCAGCGGCTTCTCGAACTCGGGCGACTCGATGAAGCTGGCCGAGCCGCCGTAGGTCGCGGCCGAGGAGGCGTACAGCAGGCGCGCGCCGCGCTCCTGGCAGGCGCGGAACAGGCCGCAGGACAACGTGTAGTTGTTGTCCATCATGTACTTGCCGTCGGTCTCCATCGTGTCGCTGCAGGCGCCCTCGTGGAACACCGCGTCGACCTGGCCGAAGTGGCCGTCGGCGAAGGCGTCGTAGAACAGGTCGGCGTCGACGTAGTCGGCGATGCGCAGGTCCGCGAGGTTCCTGAACTTGTCGCCCTGCGTGAGGTCGTCGACGCAGATGATGTCGTCGATGCCCCGGGCGTTGAGGCCCTTGACGATGTTGGATCCGATGAAGCCCGCGGCCCCGGTGACGACGACTCGCGTCATGCGAACAACTCCTCGTACGAAACGGTGGCGGTGCCAAACTTGCCCACCACGATGCCGCCGGCACGGTTGGCGATGGGCACGCCTTCGCGCAGCGGCAGGCCGGCGGCGGCCATCGCGGCCAGCGTGGCGATGACGGTGTCGCCGGCGCCGGTGACGTCGAAGACCTCGCGCGCCTGCGCGCTCACGTGCAGCTGGCCGTTCTGGTCGAACAGCGTCATGCCTTCCTCGCTGCGCGTGACCAGGATCGCCTGCAGGCCCAGCTGCTCGCGCAGGTTCTGCGCCTTCGTGCGAAGCTCGTCCTCGCCGCTCCAGCGGCCCACCACGTCCTGCAGCTCGGCGCGGTTGGGCGTGATCACGCTGGCACCGCGATAGCGGGTGTAGTCGGAGCCCTTGGGATCGACAAGCACGACCTTCCCGGCCGCGCGGGCGCTGGCGATCATGGCCGGGATGTGGGCGAGGCCGCCCTTGCCGTAGTCGGAGAACAGCACCGCGCCCTGCGAAGGCGCGAGCTGCGCGAAGGCTTCGCTCTGGGCCGCGAGCACCTCGTGGTCGGGCTCGTTCTCGAAGTCCATGCGCAGCAGTTGCTGCTGCCGGCCGATGACACGCAGCTTCACCGTGGTCTTCAGGCCAGGGTCGCGCTTCAGGTGCGTGGCGATGCCGGTCTGGCGCAGCAGCGACTCGAGCTTGTGGCCGGCCTCGTCGTCGCCGACGACGCCGAGGAAGGTCGCCTGTGCGCCGAGCGTGGCGACGTTGTAGGCCACGTTGGCGGCGGCGCCGATGCGCTCCTCCTCGCGGCTGACCTTCACGACGGGCACCGGCGCCTCGGGCGAGATGCGTTCGACGGCGCCGTGCCAGTAGCGGTCGAGCATCGCGTCGCCCACCACGAGCACGCGGGCGCGGGCGAGCTGGTCCTTGGTTGGATGGTTCATCAGAGTTCTTCGACCCGCCGGGGCGGGTAGCTGTCCCAGGTCTGGCAGCCGGGACATTGCCAGAAATGCAGTTTGGACTCGAAGCCGCAGGCCGCGCAGCGGTAGCGCAGCAGCGGACGCGTGGCCTGCTCCAGGGCGCGCTGCACGGGCGGATGCCGATCCTCATGCTCGAATTTCTCGCCGGCGAGCCAGCGCGTGGCCGCCACGAGCGAGGACTCGCGTTCGACGTGGCGCACGTACGAGGCGCGGGCCTCTTCGGGCGTCTGCAGGCTCGCGATGGCGTCCAGCACGTCGAGCGAGGGCGACTGGTCGTAGTTGGCCTGCAGCACGGCCAGCGCCTCGGCCTGGCGGCCGCAAGCGAGGGCGTCCTGGGCGAGGGGACGTGCGAGCAGGGGGATCGCGGACGGCGTGCTGCCGGCCAGCTTCACCAGCATGTCCATGGCCTGGCCCGCATCACCGGCCTTGCGCTTCAGTGCGGCCATTTCCATCGGCGGCCGCGGTGCATCCGGCGCGGTCTGCGCCGCTTCGCGCAGCAGGCGGTCGGCTTCGTCGCCGCTGGCCAGCGCGGCCATCTCGCAGAGGAAGTGCGATCGCCGCGTGCTGAAGTTGCCCTGGCCCGAGGCGTCGAGCTTGCGCGAGACCTCCGTGGCCTGCACCCAGTCGCGCGAGCGTTCGTAGATGGCCAGCAGCGCCAGCAGCGCTTGGCCTTCGTAGGCGGTGCCTTCCAGCTTGCGCAGCGCTTCCTCGGCGCGGTCCAGCAGGCCGGCCTTGAGGAAGTCGAGCGCGAGCGCGTGCTGGGCACGGTGCCGCTCGGCGCGGCTCAGATCGCCGCGGGAGAGCAGGTGCTCGTGCACGCGCACCGCGCGTTCGTACTCGCCGCGGCGGCGGAACAGGTTGCCCAGCGCGAAGTGCAGCTCGGACGTGTCGGGGTCGCCGCGCACGGCCTCGATGAAGGCGTCGATGGCCTGGTCCTGCTGCTCGTTGAGCAGGAAGTTCAGGCCGCGGAAATAGGCCTTGGGCGCCTGGCGGTTCTCGATGCGCAGCTGACGCAGGTCCAGGCGCGACGCGACCCAGCCGAGCACGAAAGCGATCGGCAGGCCCCAGAGGAGCCAGCTGAGGTCAAAGTCCATGCGTATCCGGCCCCGGCGTCTCGGTGAGCGGCGCATGGCGCGCCGCGGCCGCGCGATGCCGCCACCAGCGCGGCACCATGCCCAGCGCCCCGACGGCGAGGCCGACCGCGAACGTGGCCAGGACCACCAGGACCAGCGGACCGGTCCAGGACGTGCCGAAGAAGAAGTGCACCGTGACCGGCTGCTGGTTGTTCAGCGCGAAGGCGAACAGGGTAAAAAAAATGGCTGCCTTGAGCAGCCACATGACGTATTTCATTGCGCTCCTCGGTCCCGGCGCAATTCTAAAGTCGGCATGGCTCAGCCACGTTCCATCTCGGCCGTGCGCTGGTCCACCGCCTCGCGCAGGGCCTTGCCCGGCTTGAAGTGGGGGACGCGCTTTTCGGGGATCTGCACGCTCTCGCCGGACCGCGGGTTGCGGCCCAGGCGCGGCGGGCGCCGGTTGATGGAGAAGCTGCCGAAGCCGCGGATCTCGATGCGGTGGCCGCGCACCAGGGCCTCGCCCATCGCGTCGAGGATGGCCTTGACGGCGTACTCGGCATCGCGGTGGGTGAGCTGGCTGAAGCGGGCCGCCAGTTCTTCGACGAGGTCGCTGCGGGTCATAGCGGACGAAGACACGGCGGACCAAGGCCAGCCGTGTCCTTCGGCTTACTTCTCCAGCTTCGCCTTCAGCAGCGCGCCCAGGTTGGTCGTGCCGGCGTTCTCGCGGCTGGACTGCTGGGACAGGTTGGCCATCGCGCCCTGCTCGTCGGCCATGTCCTTGGCCTTGATCGAGAGCTGGATGTTGCGGGTCTTGCGATCGATGTTGACCACCATCACGTTGACCTCGTCGCCTTCCTTGAGCACGTTGCGCGCATCCTCCACGCGGTCGCGGCTGATCTCGGAGGCACGCAGGTAGCCCATGATCTCGTTGCCCAGGTCGATCTCGGCGCCCTTCGGGTCGACGGTCTTGACCTTGCCGCTGACCACGGAGCCCTTGTCGTGCACCGAGGTGAACGTGGCGAACGGGTCGCCATCCAGCTGCTTGATGCCCAGGCTGATGCGCTCGCGGTCGACGTCGACGGCCAGCACGATCGCCTCGACTTCCTGGCCCTTCTTGTAGTTGCGCACGGCGGTCTCGCCGGGCTCGTTCCAGGACAGGTCGGACAGGTGCACCAGGCCGTCGATGCCGGCAGCCAGGCCGACGAACACGCCGAAGTCGGTGATCGACTTGATGGGGCCCTTGACGCGGTCGCCACGCTTGGTGTTCTGCGCGAACTCCTGCCACGGGTTGGCCTTGCACTGCTTCATGCCCAGGCTGATGCGGCGCTTGTCCTCGTCGATCTCCAGGACCATGACTTCCACCTCGTCGCCCAGCGAGACGATCTTGGAGGGAGCCACGTTCTTGTTGGTCCAGTCCATCTCGGACACGTGCACCAGGCCTTCGATGCCGGGCTCGAGTTCCACGAACGCGCCGTAGTCGGCGATGTTGGTGACCTTGCCGAACATGCGGGTGCCCTGCGGATAGCGGCGCGAAACGCCCATCCACGGGTCGTCGCCCATCTGCTTGAGGCCCAGGGACACGCGGTTCTTCTCGGTGTCGAACTTGAGGATCTTGGCCGTGATCTCCTGGCCGGCCTGCACCACCTCGGACGGGTGGCGCACGCGGCGCCAGGCCATGTCGGTGATGTGCAGCAGGCCGTCGATGCCGCCGAGGTCGACGAACGCGCCGTACTCGGTGATGTTCTTGACGACGCCGCGGACGACGGAGCCTTCCTTCAGGGTCTCCATCAGCTTGGCGCGCTCTTCGCCCATCGAGGCCTCGACCACCGCACGGCGGCTGAGCACCACGTTGTTGCGCTTGCGGTCGAGCTTGATGACCTTGAATTCCAGGGTCTTGTTCTCGTACGGCGTGAGGTCCTTGATCGGACGCGTGTCGATCAGCGAACCGGGCAGGAAGGCGCGGATGCCGTTGACCAGCACGGTGAGACCGCCCTTGACCTTGCCGCTGGTGGTGCCGGTGACGAACTCGCCCGACTCGAGCGCCTTCTCCAGGGCCATCCAGGACGCGAGGCGCTTGGCCTTGTCGCGCGACAGGATGGTGTCGCCGTACCCGTTCTCGATGGCGTCGATGGCCACGGAGACGAAGTCGCCGACCTGGACTTCGACTTCGCCCTTGTCGTTCTTGAATTCGTCGATCGGCACGTACGCCTCGGACTTCAGTCCGGCGTTGACGACGACGAAGTTGTGCTCGATGCGGACCACCTCGGCGGTGATCACCTCGCCGGCGCGCATTTCCGAGCGGGTCAGCGATTCCTCAAACAGGGCGGCAAAAGATTCAGACATTCAGGTTCCTTGCACGTCGCTCAGGTTTCCAGCGGCACCATTGCCGCTGTTTCTATGGCTGGGACGGCTGCTTCGTTGCGGCTTGCGCCGCGGTTCGTTGACGATCCGCATGGCCAGTGCGCTTGCTGCGCGAGGGGGGCCATGCGGGCCTGTGCGGCGCGTCCGCTGCGTTGGCGCAGCTTCCTCAACCGCCAGCCGGGCGGACGGATCCGAACGGCTGCTTCTCCTCCCACCAGGCCAGGACACGTGCCACCGAGTCTTCGACCGATAGCTCCGAGTTGTCCAGCAGGAGGGCATCCTGCGCCGGCTTCAGCGGTGCGACGGCGCGATTCGAATCGCGGGCGTCGCGCGCTTCCAAGTCGGCGCGAAGAACATCGATTGTAACGGGAATCCCCTTTGCGATCAATTGGTTATGCCGCCTCTCGGCCCTGCGCGCGGCGCTGGCGGTGAGGAACACCTTGAGGGGCGCGCCGGGGAAGATCACCGTGCCCATGTCGCGGCCATCGGCCACCAGGCCAGGCAGGCGCCGGAAGCCCTGCTGCAGGTCGACCAGCGCGGTGCGCACGACCGGGAGGGCCGACACGCGCGAGGCGTTCATGCCGGCGCGCTCGGTGCGGATGGCATCGGTGACGTCGTCGCCATCCAGCAGCACGCGGCCGCCGATGAAGCGGATCTGCAGTCCGTGCGCGAGCTTTGCGATCGTGTGCTCGTGCGCCTCGTCCAGCGCCAGACCGGCACGGGTGGCGGCCAGCGCGGTGATGCGGTACAGCGCGCCCGAGTCGAGGTAGTGGTAGCCCAGCCTGTGGGCGGTCTCGGCGGCCAGCGTGCCCTTGCCCGACGCCGTGGGACCGTCCACGCAGATGACGGGGATGCGCGGGGCCGGCACCTGCGAGGCGCCGAACAGCGTCTCGAAGAAGTCGGGGAAGGTCTTGGCCACGCACTTGGGGTCCTCGATGCGCACCGGCACGCCCTGCGGATTGAAGGCCGCCAGCGCGAAGCACATCGCGATGCGGTGGTCGTCGTAGGTGTGGATGCTCGCGGCGGTCCACGCCGTGGGTGGCGTGACGCGCAGGAAGTCGACGCCTTCGTCGACCTGTGCGCCCAGCTTGCGCAGCTCGGTGGCCATCGCGGCCAGGCGGTCCGTTTCCTTCACGCGCCAGCTGGCGATGTTGCGCAGCGTGGTGGGACCGTCCGCGTAGAGCGCCATCACGGCGAGCGTCATCGCCGCGTCGGGGATGTGGTTGCAGTCCAGGTCGACGGCACGCAAGGGCCAGGCCCCGCGCTTGACCAGCACCCAGTTCGGGCCGCTGCTGATGTCGGCGCCCATCTGCCGGGCGGCGTCGAGGAAGCGGATGTCGCCCTGGATCGAGTGCTCGCCGACGCCCTGGATGCGGACCCCGGGCCCCTGCGCGATCGCGCCCAGCGCCACGAAGTAGCTGGCGGAGGACGCGTCCGCTTCGACGTGCACGTCGCCGGGCGAGCGATAGCGGCTGCCGGCGGGAATGGTGAAGCGCTGCCAGCCGTCGCGCCGCACCTGCACGCCGAAGCGGGCGAGGAGGTTGAGCGTGATGTCCACATACGGCCTGGAGATCAGTTCTCCCGCCACCTCGATGGCGACGTCCTGCGTGGCCACCAGCGGCAGCGCGAGCAGCAGGGCGGTGAGGAACTGGCTGGAGACGTCGCCCCGCACGGTGATGGGCTGTGCGGCGGACACAGTGGCAGGCCCGATGCGAAGCGGCGGAAAGCCGGGCTGGCCGAGGTAGTCGACATGGCAGCCGAGCTGGCGCAGCGCGTCGACGAGATCGCCGATGGGTCGCTCGTGCATGCGCGGAACGCCGCTCAGTTCAAAGTCGCCGCCGAGGACGGCGAGGGCCGCGGTGAGCGGGCGCATTGCGGTGCCTGCGTTGCCGAGGAACAGGCGCGCCTGGCGGACGGGACCGCGGCTTCCGAATCCGGTGATCTCGACGGCCTTGCCGACCGGCCGCACGCCGCACCCGAGCGCGCGCAGGGCGTCGAGCATCACGCGCGTGTCGTCCGAGTCCAGCAGGTCGTGCACGAGCGTCGGCCCGTCGCACAGGGCCGCCAGCAGCAGCACGCGGTTGGAGATGCTCTTGGAGCCGGGCAGCGTGACTTCACCGCCGGCCGCCTCGAGCGCGGGAATGTCGAGGAAGGCGGTGTCGTACATCGCGGCCTCAGTTCTTCTTCGGCCCCATGCGCCAGTTGGCGCGCAGGCCGCTGGCCTGGGTGATGAAGCCTTCCAGCGCATCGCCGTTGCCGGCCTCGATCATGGCTTCCATCGCCTTGAGCGTGCGCTGGAAGATCTCCGACTGGGCGAGCAGTTCCTGCTTGTTGGCCAGCAGGATGTCGCGCCACATCTTGGGCTCGCTGGCGGCGATGCGCGTGAAGTCGCGAAAGCCCGGACCGGCCAGCGACAGGAAGTCCTCGGACCCGGACTGCGCCGCGATGCCGTTGACCAGCGCGAACGCGATCAGGTGCGGCAGGTGGCTGACCGCCGCGAAGGCCGAGTCGTGCGCCTCGGGCGCCATCTGCACCACGTTGCAGCCCAGCGCTTCCCAGACCTGCACGGCGCGACCGAGTTGCGCGGGTTGCGTGCGCTCGATCGGCGTGACGATGACCTGCGAGCCTGCGTAGAGGTTCGGGTCGGCGTTCTCCACGCCGGAGGCTTCCTTGCCGGCGATGGGATGGCAGGGCACGAACGAGCCGACGGTGTCGCGCAGCACGCGGCGCGCCGCATCGATCACGTCGCGCTTGGTCGACCCGACGTCCATGATCAGCATGTCCTTGCTGACCAGGTGGCGGATGGCCTTGAGCGTCGCCTCGGTGGCCGCCACCGGAACGGCGAGCAGCACGATGTCGGCGCCGGACACGGCCAGCAGGGCCGACGGCGCCTCGACGTCGATGACGCCCATCTGCCGCGCGCGCTCGGTCGTCGACGGCGACTTGCTGTAGCCGACGATGCGCTTCACCAAGCCGGCGCGCTTGAGCGCCAGTGCAAACGATCCGCCCATCAGGCCACAGCCGATGAGGCCCAACTGCTCGAACATCCGGGGCTCCGTTGTCATGTCAATCGCCTGCGGGATAGGTGCCCAGCAACTTGTAGAAGGCGCAAAGGCTCCGCAGGTCGGCCAGGGCCGCGGCGACGTGCGGCTGCGAGGGGTGCCCCTGCACGTCGATGAAGAAGAAGTACTCCCACTGGCCCGAACGCGCGGGACGCGACTCGAACCGCGTCATCGACACGCCGTGCTGCTTGAGCGGCACCAGGATGTCGTGCACGGCGCCGGGCCGGTTGGGGACCGAGACGACCAGGCTCACGCAGTCCTTGCCCGAGGCCTGGGGCGCCGCCAGCGTCTGCGGCAGGCAGACGACGGCGAAGCGGGTGCGGTTGAACGCGTCGTCCTGGATCGCATGGGCGGCGATGTGCAGCCCGAATTCGCTGCCGGCCCGTTCGCCGGCGATGGCGGCCCACGCGGGATTGGTGGCAGCGAGGCGGGCGCCCTCGGCGTTGCTGGACACGGCGCGCCGCTCGACGTCGGGCAGGTGCTTGGCCAGCCAGCCCTGGCACTGCGCCAGGGCCTGCGGATGCGCCAGCACGGCCTGGATGCCGTCGAGCGAACGCTCCTTGCGCAGAAGGTGGTGGCGCACCAGGAGGCTGATCTCGCCGACGATGTGCAGCGGCGATTGCAGCAGCAGGTCGAGGGAGCGCGTGACCACGCCTTCCGTGCTGTTCTCCACCGGGACGACGCCGAAGTCGGCGGTGCCGGCCGTGGCGGCCTGGAACACCTCGTCGAAGCTGACGCACGGCACGTGTTCGATGCTGGAGCCGAAGAACTGCACCGAAGCCTGCTCGCTGAACGTGCCGGCTGGTCCCAGGTAGGCGACGCGCTGCGGCGCCTCGAGGGCGCGGCAGGCGGACATGATCTCGCGCCAGATGGTGGCGACGTTCTCCGCCTTCAGCGGACCGCCGTTGCGCGCCTGCAGGCCGTTGATGACGGCGGCTTCGCGCTCGGGGCGGAACACCGGCGAGCCCTCGGCCCGCTTGATGTCGCCGACCTCGTTGGCGAGCGCCGCACGCCGGTTCAGCAGCGCGAGCAGGTCACGGTCGACCGCGTCGATCTCGGTGCGAAGCTGGCCCAGGTCCCGCGCCATGGGGATCAGGCTTCGCCCGCGCCGTTGTCGCCAGTGCCATTGGCTGCGTCGATCGCGTCGCCCTCGGCAGCCTGGGCGTCGTTCTCCACGATGCGCTGCAGCCCGCTGAGCTTCGAGCCTTCGTCGAGCCCGATCAGGGTGACGCCCTGGGTGGCGCGACCGAGCTCGCGGATCTCGCCGACGCGGGTGCGCACGAGCACGCCCTTGTCGGTGATCAGCATGATCTCGTCGTCGGCATGCACCAGCGTGGCGGCGACGACCTTGCCGTTGCGCTCGCTCTGCTGGATGGCGATCATCCCCTTGGTGCCGCGGCCGTGGCGGGTGTACTCGCCGATGGGCGTGCGCTTGCCGTAGCCGTTCTGCGTGGCCGTCAGCACGCTCTGCTGCTCGTCCTCGGCCACCAGCATCGCGATGACGCTCTGGCCTTCCTCGAGGGTCATGCCGCGGACGCCGCGTGCCGCACGGCCCATCGGACGCACGTCGTTCTCGTCGAAGCGCACCGCCTTGCCGCCGTCGGAGAACAGCATCACGTCGTGCTTGCCGTCGGTGAGGGCCGCGCCGATGAGGAAGTCACCCTCGTCGAGGTCGACGGCGATGATGCCGGCCTTGCGCGGGTTGCTGAATTCGTCGAGCGTGGTCTTCTTGACGGTGCCCATGGACGTGGCCATGAACACGTAGTGGTCGGCCGGGAAGCTGCGGAACTCGCCGGTGAGCGGCAGCACCACGTTGATCTTCTCGCCCTCGGCCAGCGGGAACATGTTGACGATCGGGCGGCCGCGCGACCCGCGCGAGCCCGCCGGCACTTCCCAGACCTTCAGCCAGTAGAGCCGGCCGCGGTTGGAGAAGCACAGCATCCAGTCGTGCGTGTTCGCGATGAACAGCTGGTCGACCCAGTCGTCTTCCTTCGTCGCGGTGGCCTGCTTGCCGCGGCCGCCGCGCTTCTGCGCGCGGTACTCCGACAGCGGCTGGCTCTTGACGTAGCCTAGGTGCGAGAGCGTCACCACCATGTCGGTGGGCGTGATCAGGTCCTCAGTGGCGAGGTCCTGCGCGTTGTGCTCGACGACGCTGCGGCGCGCGCCCAGCTTGGTCTGGCCGAACTCCTGCTTCAGCGCCGTGAGTTCCTCGCCGATGATGGTGGACACGCGCTCGGGCCTGGCCAGGATGTCGAGCAGGTCGTCGATCTCGGCCATCACTTCCTTGTACTCGGCGACGATCTTGTCCTGCTCCAGGCCGGTCAGGCGCTGCAGGCGCATCTGCAGGATTTCCTGGGCCTGCGTGTCGGAGAGGCGGTACAGGCCGTCGCTGCCCATGCCGTACGAGCGGTCCAGCCCCTCGGGCCGGTAGTCGTCGGCGTTGATGACGCTGCCGTCTGCCTTCGCACGCGTGAGCATCTCGCGCACGAGGGCACTGTCCCAGCTGCGGGACATCAGCTCGGTCTTGGCCACCGGCGGGGTGGGCGACTCGCGGATGATGCGGATGAACTCGTCGATGTTGGCCAGCGCGACGGCCAGGCCTTCCAGCACGTGTCCGCGCTCGCGCGCCTTGCGCAGGTTGAAGACCGTCCTGCGCGTGACCACCTCGCGGCGATGCTGCAGGAAGACCTCGACCAGGTCCTTCAGGTTGCACAGGCGCGGCTGGCCGTCGACCAGCGCCACCATGTTGATGCCGAAGGTGTCCTGCAGCTGGGTCTGCTTGTAGAGGTTGTTCAGGACGACCTCGGGCACCTCGCCGCGCTTGAGCTCGATGACGAGGCGCATGCCCGACTTGTCGCTCTCGTCCTGGATGTGGCTGATGCCTTCGATCTTCTTCTCGTTGACCAGCTCCGCCATCCGTTCCTGCAGCGTCTTCTTGTTGACCTGGTAGGGGAGCTCGTCGACGATGATCGCCTGCCGCTGGCCGCGATCGATGTCCTCGAAGTGGCACTTGGCGCGCATCACCACGCGGCCGCGGCCGGTGCGATAGCCTTCCTTCACGCCGGTGATGCCGTAGATGATGCCGGCGGTGGGGAAGTCCGGCGCCGGCACGATCTCCATCAACTCGTCGATGGAAGCCTGCGGGTTCTTCAGCAGGTGCAGGCAGGCATCGACGACCTCGTTGAGGTTGTGCGGCGGGATGTTGGTGGCCATGCCCACCGCGATGCCGCCGGAGCCGTTGACCAGCAGGTTGGGCAGCTTGCTGGGCAGGACCAGCGGTTCCTTTTCGCTGCCGTCGTAGTTGGGACCGAAATCGACCGTCTCCTTGTCGATGTCGGCCAGCATCTCGTGCGCGATCTTCGCGAGGCGGATTTCGGTGTACCGCATGGCCGCCGCGTTGTCGCCGTCGACGGAGCCGAAGTTGCCCTGGCCGTCCACCAGCATGTGGCGCATCGAGAAGTCCTGCGCCAGCCGCACGATGGTGTCGTACACCGACTGGTCGCCGTGCGGGTGGTACTTGCCGATGACGTCGCCCACGATGCGCGCGGACTTCTTGTACGGCCGGTTCCAGTCGTTATTGAGCTCGTGCATCGCGTAGAGCACGCGGCGATGCACCGGCTTCAGCCCGTCGCGGGCGTCCGGCAGGGCCCGGCCCACGATCACGCTCATGGCGTAGTCGAGGTAGCTCCTGCGCATCTCCTCCTCGAGGCTGACGGGCAGGGTTTCTTTGGCGAATTGGGTCATGCGGGAGGAGCTTGCGGGCGCGCGAAACGTGGGATTTTACCGGTCGCGGAGCGATGTCGCGACCTTGCAACAGAAGCAGGGGGATGCGGTTTCGTCCTACGGAGGCCTCCCGACCGGCCACATTGATTGTGTAAGGTCATGTGGCACAATCAATGAGACGCTTTCGGTGAATGGTCACCTTAAACGTAGCTTTCACGCAGCGGGGCTGCGGCTTTTTCCCCTCAAGAGGAGAACCATGAAGAAACTGAACCACGTGACGCTGCTGTTCGCCGCCGTGATGTCGTCCGCCGCCGGCCTTGCCGTGGCCCAGGTCTCGACTCCGACCAAGCCCGTGGCAGCGGATGGCGGCAACAAGATCGACAACGTTCAGAACGGCACCGGCGAACTGGTGTGGAAGAACGGCACCAACGAACTGTGCTGGCGTGATGCCACCTGGACCCCCGCCACGGCCGCTGCCGGCTGCGATGGCGCCCTGGTTCCCCCGCCGCCGCCCGCGCCCGCCGTGCAGGCTCCGCCCCCGCCGCCCCCGCCGGCCCCGGCCCCGACGCCTGCTCCGCAGCCGCCGGCCGCCACCAAGGTCACGTACGCCGCCGATGCCTTCTTCGACTTCGACAAGGCCGTCCTGAAGCCCGAGGGCCGCGCCAAGCTGGACGACCTGGTTGGCAAGGTGAAGGACATCAACCTGGAAGTGATCATCGCCGTCGGCCACACCGACTCCGTGGGTGGTGATTCGTACAACCAGAAGCTGTCGGTGCGCCGCGCCGAGGCCGTCAAGTCCTACCTCGTGTCCAAGGGCATCGAGAAGAACCGCGTGTACACCGAAGGCAAGGGCGAGAAGCAGCCGGTTGCCGACAACAAGACCGCCGAAGGCCGCGCGAAAAACCGTCGCGTGGAGATCGAAGTGGTCGGCACGCGCGCCAACCGCTAATCGCCTCGCGGCGACCAGGAAAGGGCCCCTCGGGGCCTTTTCCTTTGGGGCGCCGCTGCACGAGACAATCGAAGTCATGACCACGAGCAGTCCGAACGTCAACGCCGACCCCGCCGAGCTGGCCAAGTTCTCGGAACTCGCGCACCGCTGGTGGGACACCGAGAGCGAGTTCCGGCCGCTGCACCAGATCAACCCGCTGCGGCTCGGCTGGATCGAAGGCATGGCGCCGCTGCAAGGCAAGCGCGTGCTCGACGTCGGCTGCGGCGGCGGCATCCTCGCCGACGCGATGGCCCGCAAGGGAGCGCAGGTGCTGGGCATCGACCTGGCCACGCGCGCACTGCGCGTCGCGCAACTGCACGCGCTCGAAGCGGCCACGCCCAACGTGAGCTATCGCGAGGTCAGCGTGGAAACGCTCGCCGAGGAACAGCCCGGCACTTACGACGTGGTCACCTGCATGGAGATGCTGGAGCACGTGCCCGACCCCGCGTCCGTGGTGCGCGCCTGCGCGGCACTCGTGAAGCCGGGCGGCATGGTGTTCTTCTCCACCATCCACCGCAATCCCAAGGCGTTCCTGTTCGCCATCGTGGGCGCGGAGTACTTCCTGAACCTGCTGCCGCGTGGCACGCACGAGTACCTGAAGTTCATCCGCCCCGCCGAACTGGCGGCTTTCTGCCGCGAGGCCGGCCTGGACTGGGTGACCACGCGCGGACTGCAATACAGCCCCCTCTCGGGTCGCTACTGGCTGAGCGGCGATACGTCCGTCAACTACCTCGTCGCAACGCGCAAGGGCGCCTGATGTTCCTCAACGTGCAAGCGGTGCTGTTCGACCTGGACGGCACCTTGATCGACAGTGCGCCGGACCTCGGCGCGGCCGTGGACCAGATGCGCACGCAGCGCGGCATGCCCTCGCTGCCGCTGGATGCCTACCGGCCCATGGCAGGCGCGGGCGCGCGCGGCATGCTGGGGGTCGCCTTCGGCATGACGCCAGATCATCCAGAGTTCCCCGAACTGCGCGAGGAGTTCTTCCGCAACTACGAGCAGCGGATGACACGCACCACGCATGCCTTCGCCGGTGTGCCGCAGCTGCTGGAGGCGCTGGTGGGCCTTTCCCTGCAGTGGGGCGTGGTCACGAACAAGTCGATGCGCTTCACCGGCCCGCTCACGCGCGAGATGCCGCTGTTCTCCACGGCCCGCGCCATCGTGGGCGGCGACAGCACGCCGCACAGCAAGCCGCATCCGGCGCCGCTGCTGGAAGCCGCGCGCCAGCTGGGCATCGAGCCGCGGCGATGCATCTATGTCGGCGACGACGAGCGCGACATCGTGGCCGCCCGTGCGGCAGGCATGCCCAGCGTCGCCGCCACGTACGGCTACCTCGGCGGAACACCGCAGGTCGACGGCTGGGGCGCCGATGCATGCATCGCATCGCCCCAGGATCTCCTCACGCTCTTGAAGTGACCGGCTCCGGCCTAAAATAGGTGTTCCTGGGGCTGCACTGGTTTCGACGTGGGTTCGGACGCGCGGCAGGGCATGTCGAGGTTCAGTCACCTCGTTAAACAGCTGAAACCAAGTAACTGCAAACGACGAACGTTTCGCACTCGCCGCTTAAACACCGGTGAGCCTCACAACAGTTGGCCTATGGGCTGGGCAAGGGGCGCAAGCTCCCGGCTGTGAGGGAATCTTCATAGGCTGGTCCTGATCCGGGTGCCTTGGGTCGGGACGAGACAATAGGGCACTGGCGGCCGGTGTAGCGTGCGACTGCGCGACACCGGTGGCGAGACCCAAAACAGATCGCTAAGCATGTAGAACTGTGCGAAGAAGGCTTGCGGACGCGGGTTCAATTCCCGCCAGCTCCACCATCTGCAAGAGGGCCGTGCATCCGACAGGGTGCACGGCCTTCGTCCTTGCAGGTCGTCCTACACGGATTCGGCGAAGTCCTACACCCGACAGGAGCCGCCCTTCCTAGATTGGCCACGGGGCGCAGCAAGTGCGCCGCCGTTGCCAACAGCCAAGGACGTGCCATGCACCAATCCCCGCAGAAGCAGATCGAGACGCGGCGCGACCGCAATGCGGTCTATGCGGCCTTCGAACTCGACGACGACATCGTGCGTCGCCCGCCCCGCGGCGGCCAGCCCCGGATGCGCAAGTCGGAAGGTCGAGACGAGGCGCCGAACGCGCCCCGTTCCAGCCGCCAGCATCCGCGCGGTTGACCGCCTGCACGCCGCGACAATGCGGCGATGCAATTGCAACAGGTTCTCTACAGCCAGGGCTTCGGCACCCGGCGCGTCTGCGCCGGGCTGGTGGAGCAGGGCCACGTGGCGATCGGCGGCGCCACGTGCACGGATCCCTACGCCGAGGTGGAACCGGAGGGCCTGTCGTTCCGGGTGCAAGGCGTCGACTGGACGTACCACGCCAAGGCCTACGTGCTGATGCACAAGCCGGCTGGCCATGAGTGCTCGACCAAGCCGTCCGCCTGGCCGAGCATCTACACGCTGCTGCCTGCGCCACTTCGGCAGCGACCCACTCCGAAAGGCCAGCCCGGCGTGCAGGCGGTCGGGCGCCTGGACCAGGACACCACGGGAATGCTCCTGCTGAGCGACGACGGCGCTTTTATCCACCGCATGAGCTCGCCCAGGCACCACGTGCCCAAGGTGTACGAGGTGACCGCCAAGCACCCGCTGGAGGCCAAGGCGGTGGCCAGGCTGCTCGAAGGCGTCGTGCTCGACGACGATCCCAGGCCGGTTCGCGCGGCCGCCTGCGAGATCACGGCGCCTTGCACGCTGCGCCTGACGCTGACGGAGGGCAAGTACCACCAGGTCAAGCGGATGGTGGCCGCCGTCGGCAACCGGGTGGAGGCATTGCATCGCGCGAGCATCGGCGGGCTGGCACTGCCGCCGGACCTGAAGCCGGGTCAATGGCGCTGGTTGTCCGCCGCCGACCTGGCGCTGCTGCGCTAAGCCACGCTGTCCAGGAAGGCGGCGATCCGGTTCGTCACGGCTTCCTGCTGGTCGCGGTGCGGCGAATGTCCGCAAGCAGGCAGGGTCTCGAGCTCGAAACGTCCCGCGGTGGGCGCGATCTCGCGCACCTGGCGCAAGGTGCCGTAGGGATCGTCGATCCCCTGGATGGCCAGGACCGGGGCAGTGATGCGCCGGCACTCATCGCGGATGTCGAAGGCGCGGAACCCGTCGCTCAGCCACACGTCGTTCCATTGCCAGAAGGCCGTGTCCACGTTCGCGTGGTAGCGCGCCAGGCGCGCGCGCAGCCCGCCGGATTCGTAGGCTTCGCGCGCCTGTTCGATGGAGCGCACGGACACGTCCTCGACGATCACGTGCGGGGCCATCACCACGCAGGCCGACACGGGATGCCGGCTCGCATGCAGCAGGGCGATGCTCCCGCCATCGGAGTGGCCGAGGAGCACGGGCATGTGCAGGTCGAGGGCACGCAGCAGCGCTGGCAGGACATCGAAGGCCTCGCGATGCATGTAATCGGGCGCCAGCCGGCCGCTGCCGCGGACATCGGGGATCGCATCCGAGCCGCCGTATCCCCGCCGCGAGTAGACGATGCCGTCCCGGCCGGTGACTTCGCACACCCGTGTGGGCCAATCGCGCCACATCGCCACCGAGCCCAGGCCTTCGTGCAGGAACACGATGGGTGCGCGCTGTGCGCCCGCAGGCCCCGTCACGCGTTGAATTTCGAGGCGCACCCCGTCGACCAACACCGATTGCATCCGAGGGATGTTACGGGACAGTCAGGGTGCGCCGACTAAACTCAGGGGCTCCCGAGAAAGTGCTTGTGATCCCGTTCATGCGTTCCCTCGCGGCCGCCGCGGTCGCCTGGCTGGCCTGCCAGTGCGCCGTCGCCCAGACCGCCCCCATCTTCGTGCTGAACTCGCTGGACGCGAATGTCAGCATCATCGATCCGGCCACGTGGAAGGAAATGCGCCGCCTGCCGACCGGCAAGGAGCCGCACCACCTCTACATGACGCCGGACGAGAAGTCCATCATCGTGGCCAACTCGTTGAGCGACTCGCTCACGTTCATCGACCCCAAGACCGCGGAAGTGCAGCGCGTCGTGCGCGGCACGCTCGATCCCTACCAGCTGCGCTTCTCGCCCGACATGAAGTGGTTCGTCACCGCGGGCAACCGCCTGAACCACGTCGACATCTACCGCTGGGACGGTCGCGACCTGCAGCTCGCCAGCCGCGTGCCCACCGGCAAGACACCCAGCCACATCTGGATCGACAGCCGCAGCACCACGGCCTACGTGAGCATGCAGGACAGCGACGAGCTCGTCGCCATCGACCTGGCCACCCAGGCGCTCAAGTGGCGAGTCAAGACCGGCCCCATGCCTGCCGATGTCTACGGCACGGCCGACGACCGCACGCTGCTGGTCGGCCTGACCGGTGCCGATGGCATCGAGGTGTTCGACGTCAGCGGGCCGCAGCCCCGCTCGGTGCGCCGCATCAAGACGGGCGAGGGCGCGCATGCCTTCCGCCCGGCAGGCGACAAGCGCCACGTCTTCCTGAGCAATCGCACGGGCAACACCATCAGCAAGATCGACCTGCAGACGCTCTCCGTGGTCGACACCTATCCCGCGCCCGGCGGCCCCGATTGCATCGACGTGTTTGCAGGCGGCAAGGTGCTGATGGTCACCTCGCGCTGGGCCCGCAAGCTCACCGTCATCGACACCGAGTCCCGGAAGGTGATCCGGCAGGTCGCCGTCGGCAAGTCTCCCCATGGTGTCTGGACGCTCGACCACGCGCCGCGCTGAGCGGCGCCGATTCGGCGCGGCCGTCCTCGCGCTGCTGGCGTGCACCGCGCTTCCCGTGAGCGCGGCTGACTGCGGCAAGCCGGTCTACCTGACGTTCGACACCGGCCACATGGAAGTGGCCCCCTTGGTGGCCGAGGTCCTCGCGCGGCAGCAGGTGAAGGTCACGTTCTTCGCCGCCAACGAGCGCACGAAGGTCGGCGATGGCAGCCTGGGCGACCAATGGGCACCGTGGTGGAAGGCGAGGGCTGCCGAGGGCCACGCCTTCGCTTCCCACACCTGGGACCATGTCTACTGGCGAGCCGACATGCCGGGCGAGCCTGCGCGCTTCCGCGTGCGCCCCTCGGCCGGCCCGGAGGAGGGACGCGACGAGGTGTGGACCGCGGCGCAGTACTGCGACGAGATCGCGCGCTCGGCCACGCGCCTGCGGGCGATCACGGGCCAGGAGCCGCTGCCGCTGTTCCGCGCGCCGGGCGGCAAGACCTCGCCAAAGCTGCTCGCGGCGGCCAGGTCGTGCGGGTGGGCCCACGTGGGCTGGTCGCCCGCGGGCTTCCTGGGCGATGAACTTTCCAGCGAGAGCGTCTCTAATGCAGAGTTGCTGGCGCGCGCGCTGCGCAACGTGCGAAGCGGCGACATCCTGCTGGCGCACCTGGGCATCTGGTCCCGCAAGGATCCGTGGGCGCCCGCGGTGCTGGAGCCGCTGATCGTGGGCCTCAAGGAACGGGGCTTCTGCTTCCGCACGTTGCGCGAGCATCCGCAGTACGCCGGCTGGATCGCAGGCGAAGGAACCAAGACGCGATGAACTGGGTGGAGACGATCTTCGGCAGCGCGCAGCAGTGGCTGTTCGAGGCGGCGGTCCAGCCGCTGATGTTTGCACTGGGCCTGGCCAATTTCCTCGAGGACGCGTACGGCGCCACCGGCTGGCTGCTGGTCGGCCTGGTGCAGATCGGCATGCTGCTGCTGGTGATCGGCCCTCTGCAGCGGTGGCGGCCCGTGGAGCCCATCACCGACCGCGCGGCAGTGCGCACCGACGTCCTCTACACGCTGATCCATCGCCTCGGCCTGTTCAGGGTGGGCCTGTTCTTCGTGATGGAACCGGTGTTCGATGCGCTCTTCGGGCACCTGCACGTGCTGGGAGTCGCCGGCGCGCACCTCGACAACCTCTGGCCTGGTCTCACGGACCTGCCCTGGCTCAGTTTCCTGCTGTACCTGCTGGCATTCGACCTGGCCGACTACTGGATCCATCGCGGCCAGCATGCCTGGCGCTGGTGGTGGAGCCTGCATGCGCTGCACCACTCGCAGCGGCAGATGACCATGTGGAGCGACAACCGCAACCACCTGCTCGACGACCTGCTGCGCGACAGCCTGCTGGTGGTGCTGGCCCAGCTGATCGGCGTCGCGCCGGGGCAGTTCGTGGCCATCGTCGCCATCACGCAGCTGAGCGAGAGCCTGCAGCATGCCAACCTTCGGCTGTCGTTCGGCCGCTGGGGCGAGCGGCTGTGGATCAGCCCGCGGTTCCATCGCGTGCACCACGGCATCGGCATCGGGCACGAGCGCCGCGGGCGCGGCACCCTGGGCGGCCACAACTTCGGCGTGCTGCTGCCCTGGTGGGACATGCTGTTCGGCACCGCCGATTTCGAACACCACGCAACCACGACAGGGGTGCGCGACCAGGTGGAGCAGGGCCGCGACTACGGCCGCGGCTTCTGGTCGCAGCAGTGGCTGGGCCTCAAGCGCCTGGCCGGTCGCGGCTGACATTCCGCCGCTGCCCATGGGCCTGCTGCTCGATTCCTTCTGGCGCGCTGTCGCCTATTGCCTTCATCCTCGCGTGGTGGCGCTGTCGGTGCTGCCGCTGATCCTGATGGTGGCTGCGGCGCTGGGCCTCGGCTGGCTCTTCTGGGCTCCTGCCGTCGACGGCGTCTTCCGCTGGCTGGAGTCCTCGGCGATGCTCAGCCAGGTCGGCGAGTGGTTGCAGGGCATGGGCCTGGGCAACCTGCGCACGGTGATTGCGCCGCTGCTGGTCATCGCCATCGCCACGCCCGTGATCGTGCTGGTCGCGCTGCTGGCCGTGGCGGTGCTCATGACGCCTGCCATCGTCAAGCTGGTGGCCGAGCGCCGCTTCCCGCAACTCGAACGTCGCCGCGGCGGATCGATGCTCGCCAGCATCGGCTGGTCGCTCGGCTCCACGCTGCTCGCCCTGGTGGCGCTGGTGCTCTCGCTGCCGCTGTGGCTCATCCCGCCCCTGGTGCTGGTGCTGCCGCCGCTGATCTGGGGCTGGCTCACCTACCGCGTGATGACCTTCGACGCGCTGGCCGAGCATGCGAGCGCCGACGAGCGTCGCGCCATCCTGCGCCGCCATCGCCTGCCGCTGCTCGCCATCGGCATCGTCAGTGGCTACCTCGGTGCAGCGCCCAGCGTGCTGTGGGCTTCCGGCGCGCTGTTCGCGGCCGCGTTCGTGCTGCTCGTTCCGCTGGCCATCTGGATCTACACGCTCGTGTTCGCGTTCTCCTCGCTGTGGTTCGGGCATTACTGCCTGGCCGCGCTCGCCCAGCTGCGGGCACCGCAGGAACCGGCGGCTCCCTCGGGCGGGGCCGTGGCCGCGCCGGTAGCATTGCCGGATGTCCACCAGACCTGACATCGGCCTCGTCATCGTCGGCGACGAGATCCTCTCCGGCAAGCGCACCGACAAGCATCTGCCCAAGGTGATCGAGCTGCTCGGCGCCCGTGGCCTGCAGCTCGCCTGGGCCGATTACGTGGGCGACGATCCGCAGCGCATCACCGCCACGCTGCGGCGCGCCTTCGACAGCCAGGCCGTCGTGTTCTCGTGCGGAGGGATCGGCGCCACGCCCGACGACCACACGCGCCAATGCGCTGCCCGCGCCCTCGGCGTGGAGCTCGAGCTGCATCCCGAGGCCGAGGTGCTGATCCGCGAGCGCATGCAGGATGTCGCGCGCGAGCAGGGCGTGCCCTACGAGGCCGACCGTGCCGACAACGTGCACCGTCTGAACATGGGCATGTTCCCGCGCGGGGCACGCATCATCCCGAACCCGTACAACAAGATCCCCGGCTTCAGCGTCGGCGACGTGCACTTCGTGCCTGGTTTCCCCGTGATGGCGTGGCCGATGATCGAGTGGGTGCTGGACACGCGCTATGCGCACCTGTTCCAGCGCGGCGCCTACGTGGAGCGCTCCGTCATCGTGTTCGGATCGATGGAAGCCGCGCTCACGCCACTGATGGAGCGCATCGAAAGCGATCATCCCGGGGTCAAGGTGTTCAGCCTGCCCAGCGTCGACCATCCCGAGTACGGACGGCACATCGACCTGGGCGTGAAGGGCGCGCCGGAGGCTGTCGCGGCGGCCTATGTCGAGCTCGTCGCTGGTCTGCGGAAGCTGGGAAGCCGCCTGGGCCCCGAATTGGTGCGATGATTTCGCGCCCAGTCTTGGTGCGCGGATGAGCTGGCACCACGGAGGTGCGCAAACTCGTCCGCGGGATTGACGCGGGCGCGGCGGAAAGCCGCTTTCCTCCCCGACAATCGCCCGGCCCGACCATGCGGGGCATGCACCAGCTTTGGCACAGAACCTGCATCCCTGGTCCCGTACCTCCTCTCTAACCAACCATCCAACCGGAGAAAGATTGATGGCAGCCAAGACCGTCGCAGACGTGATGAAGATGGTGAAGGACAACGAAGTCAAGTTCATCGACTTCCGCTTCACCGACACCCGTGGCAAGGAGCAGCACACCACCGTGCCCGTGTCGCACTTCGACGAAGACAAGTTCAGCTCGGGCCATGCCTTCGACGGCTCGTCCATCGCCGGCTGGAAGGGCATCGAGGCGTCGGACATGCTGCTGATGCCGGACCCGAACACGGCCAACATCGATCCGTTCTTCGAAGAAACCACCCTGATCCTCACGTGCGACGTGCTGGAGCCGGGCGATGGCAAGGCCTATGACCGCGATCCGCGCTCGATCGCCAAGCGCGCCGAGGCCTACCTGAAGGCTTCGGACCTGGGCGACACCGCCTTCTTCGGGCCGGAGCCCGAGTTCTTCATCTTCGATGACGTGCGCTGGGGCGCCGACATGTCGGGCTCGTTCGTGAAGATCGACGAGTACGAAGCGCCGTGGAACACGGGCAAGAAGATCGAAGGCGGCAACAAGGGCCACCGTCCCACCACCAAGGGCGGCTACTTCCCCGTGCCCCCGGTCGACAGCACGCAGGACATGCGCGCCGAGATGGCCCTGATCCTCGAGTCGCTGGGCATCCCGGTCGAAGTGTTCCACCACGAAGTGGCGGGCGCCGGCCAGAACGAGATCGGCACCAAGTTCAACACGCTGGTGGCCCGGGCCGACTGGAGCCAACTGCAGAAGTACGTGATCCTGAACGTGGCCAATGCCTACGGCAAGACCGCCACCTTCATGCCCAAGCCCCTGGTCGGCGACAACGGCTCCGGCATGCACGTGCACCAGTCCGTGTGGAAGGACGGCAAGAACCTGTTCGCCGGCGACGGCTATGCGGGCCTGTCCGAGTTCGCGCTGTTCTACATCGGCGGCATCATCAAGCACGCCCGCGCGCTGAACGCCATCACCAACCCCGGCACCAACAGCTACAAGCGCCTGGTCCCCGGCTTCGAGGCCCCGGTGAAGCTGGCCTATTCGGCCAAGAACCGCTCGGCGTCCATCCGCATCCCGTACGTGGCCAACCCGAAGGGCCGCCGCATCGAGGCGCGCTTCCCGGATCCGCTGATGAACCCGTACCTGGGCTTCGCGGCGCTGCTGATGGCGGGCCTGGACGGCGTGGAGAACAAGATCCACCCGGGCGAGGCCGCGACCAAGGACCTGTACCACCTGCCGCCGGAAGAGGACGCGAAGATCCCGACCGTGTGCCACAGCCTGGACCAGGCCCTCGACTACCTCGACAAGGACCGTGCGTTCCTCACCAAGGGCGGCGTGTTCACCGACTCCATGATCGACGCGTACATCGAGCTGAAGATGACGGAGGTCACGCGCTTCCGCATGACCACGCACCCGATCGAGTTCGACATGTACTACAGCTTGTGAGGCTGCCCGGGCCGGGTGACCGGCCCGCCTGGAACTGCAAGGGACGGCGCGAGCCGTCCCTTCTCGTTTGGGGCCCGCCCGTCGGGAGGTCGCCGGCGACGGCGCCAAAATGTACCTCCAGCGCCGCGTTTTTCCCTTGTGAATCATGGGCTTGGTTGGAGGATGTGAAGAGTTACGGGATACTGGCAGGCCGCCCGCCCAACAGGCCGGCGCAAGGAGAGACACCCCCATGAAGTACGCGCTGACGACCACCTCGATCGCCATGGCCCTGGCGCTGGCAGGCGCGCATGCCCAAGCCCAGGCGCGCATCTGGCGCTGCGGCAACAGCTACACCAACAACCAGGCCGAAGCCCAGGCGCACGGTTGCAAGCTGGTGGAGGGCGGCAACGTCACGGTGGTGGAAGGCACCAAGGTCAACTCCGGCGCGGTGCGGCTGGCTGCAGCCGCGTCGTCCGCTCCGAACACGCCGCGCGTCGATGCGGCGGACCAGAAGGCGCGTGACGCCGATGCGCGCGCGATCCTCGAGGCCGAGCTGAAGAAGGCAGAGGCCCGCAAGGCCGAGCTGGCCAAGGAATACAACAACGGCGAGCCCGAGAAGCAGGGCCCTGAGGCGCGCAATTACCAGAAGTACCTCGACCGCGTCGAGGAGCTCAAGGCCAGCATCGCGCGCAACGACAACGACATCGCCGGCCTGCAGCGCGAACTGTCCCGCATGGGCGGCACCACCGTCGCCAAGTAAGCGTTGACCGCCATGCAGCCCGACCGCCCGGCTGCGTCGGCGCAGGGGCGGTTCCACGCACTGGACCTGCTCGCCACGCTGGTGGCGGTGGTCGCTCCCCAAGGCACCGTGCTGTTCGCCAATGCGGCGCTCGAGGACGCGCTTGGCACCTCGCGCCGTGTCATCGAAGGATCCAGCCTTCCCGGCTTCTTCACCGAGCCCCAGCGCCTGCGCCAGGCGCTCGAAGGGGCCGGCAGCAACGAATACGCCGCGCTGCGCTATGACGCGTCGCTGGTGCGGCCGAACGCCGAGACCATGCCGGTGCACGTGGTGGTCGCGCAGACCGACCAGCCGGGCGAGATCGTCGTCGAGATGCTGCCGCTGGAGCAGCAGGCGCGGCAGGAGCGTGAGGAGCGCCTGCTCGACCAGACGCAGGCGAACAAGGAATTGATCCGCAATCTCGCGCACGAGATCAAGAACCCGCTGGGTGGGATCCGCGGCGCCGCGCAGCTGCTCGAGATGGAGATCCAGGGGCGCGACCTGAAGGAATACACGCGGGTCATCATCCACGAGGCCGATCGCCTGCAGACGCTGGTGGACCGGCTGCTGGCGCCGCACCGCCGCCCACACCTCGTCGGCGACGTCAACATCCACGAGGTGTGCGAGCGCGTGCGCTCCCTGATCCTGGCGGAGTTCCCGCGCGGCTTGAAGGTGGTCCGCGAGTACGACACGTCGCTGCCCGAGTTCCGCGGCGATCGCGAACAGCTGATCCAGGCCGTCCTCAACATCGCGCACAACGCCTGCCAGGCGTTGTCGGACCGCATTGCCGCGGGCGATGCGCAACTGGTGTTCCGCACGCGGGTGGCCCGTCAGGTCACGTTCGGCAAGCAGCGCTACCGATTGGCACTGGAATTGCATGTGATCGACAACGGGCCCGGCGTGCCCGAATCGATCAAGGACCGCATCTTCTATCCGCTCGTGTCGGGCCGGGAAGGCGGGTCGGGACTGGGGTTGACGTTGGCGCAGACCTTCGTCCAGCAGCACCATGGATTGATCGAGTGCGAGAGCATGCCGGGGAGGACGGATTTCAAGATCCTGATTCCACTGCCCTGACCAACTGCAAGGGACTTGAGGACACATGAAGCCGATCTGGATCGTTGACGATGACCAATCCATCCGCTTCGTGCTGGAAAAGGCGCTGTTGCGCGAGGAGCTGCCGACCCGCAGCTTCACCAACGCGCGCGAGGTGCTGCAAGCCCTCGAGAGCGCCAACGACGAGCAGGGCCCGCAGATCCTGGTGAGCGACATCCGCATGCCCGGCGGCAGCGGCCTGGACCTGCTCTCGAAGGTGAAGGAAAAGCATCCGGGGCTGCCCGTCATCATCATGACGGCGTTCTCCGACCTGGACAGCGCGGTGTCGGCGTTCCAGGGCGGCGCGTTCGAATACCTGCCGAAGCCCTTCGACCTGCCCAAGGCGATCGAGTTGATCCGGCGCGCCGTGGAGGAGAGCCAGCGCGAGGAAGTGGCCGAGGAGCGCATGGCCGAGGCGCCCGAGATGCTGGGCCAGGCGCCGGCGATGCAGGACGTGTTCCGCGCCATCGGCCGGCTCTCGCAGAGCAACGTGACGGTGATGATCACGGGCGAGTCGGGCACTGGCAAGGAGCTGGTCGCGCGCGCGCTGCACAAGCACTCGCCTCGCGCGAGCGGGCCCTTCGTGGCCATCAACACCGCCGCGATCCCGAAGGACCTGCTGGAGAGCGAGCTGTTCGGCCACGAGCGCGGCGCCTTCACCGGCGCGCAGACCATGCGCCGCGGCCGCTTCGAACAGGCCGACGGCGGCACGCTGTTCCTCGACGAGATCGGCGACATGCCTTTCGACCTGCAGACGCGCCTGTTGCGCGTGCTGTCCGATGGCCATTTCTACCGCGTGGGTGGCCACAGCGCCGTGAAGGCCAACGTGCGCGTGATCGCGGCCACCCACCAGGACCTGGAGCAGCGGGTCAAGGAAGGCGTGTTCCGCGAGGACCTGTTCCACCGCCTCAACGTCATCCGGCTGCGGCTGCCGGCGCTGCGCGAGCGGCGCGAGGACATCCCGATGCTCGCGCGGCACTTCCTGCAGCAGTCGGCCAAGCAGCTCGGCGTCGATCCCAAGCGCATCTCGGATGCGGCCCTCGCGCGGCTCACCGGCTTCGCCTTCCCGGGCAACGTGCGCCAGCTGGAGAACGTGTGCCACTGGCTCACGGTGATGGCGCCGGCGCAGCTGATCGAACCCAAGGACCTGCCGCCGGAGATCGGCGACGGGGCTGCTGCCGCGGAACCCGTCGTGCGTGCCGCCGTGCCTGCAGAAACTCCACGGCCGGTGGCAGACACGGTGCGGCCGGCTCCGGCGCCTGCACCGGCGTCAGCCGCTGTCGGCAGTTGGGAATCGGCGCTCGACACCGAGGCCATGGAACTGCTGCTGGCCGGCCGTCACGACGTGTGGGACGAACTCACGCGGCGCTTCGAGTCGCGCCTGATCCTCACCGCACTGGCCAACACGCGCGGACGGCGCATCGAGGCCGCGCAGAAACTCGGCATCGGGCGCAACACGATCACCCGCAAGATCCAGGAACTGGGCCTGGAGTAGGCCGCCTCAGAGCGACAGCGTGACGGGGGCGTGGTCGCTCGGCTGCTTCCACTTGCGCGGCGCGCGGTCGATCGCGCAGCCCTTCACCTCCGGCCGCAGCGCCTCGCTCACCAGGATGTGGTCGATGCGCAGGCCGCGGTTCTTCTGGTAGCCCAGCATGCGGTAGTCCCACCAGCTGTAGCTCTTCTCCGGCTGCTCGAAAAGGCGGAAGCTGTCGCACAGGCCCAGGCCCAGCAGCTTCTGGAAATGCTCGCGCTCCTCGCGCGTGTGGTGGATGGTGTCGCGCAGGCCTTCGGGATCGTGCGAGTCGCGGTCTTCGGGGGCGATGTTGAAGTCGCCCAGCAGGACCAGGCGTGGATGCTTCTTCAGTTCCTCGCAGACGTAGGCGTTCAGGCCGCCCAGCCACTGCATCTTGTAGGCGAACTTGTCCGTGCCGGGCGCCTGGCCGTTGACGAAATAGCCATTCACCACGCGCAGCTCGCCCAGCGGTGAGTCCACGGTGGCCGCGACGACGCGCGACTGCTCGTCCTCGAATCCGGCGATGTTCTTCGCGACGTCGTTCACCGGCAGCCGGCTGAGGATCGCCACCCCGTTGTAGGTCTTCTGCCCGAACACCGCGCAGTGCGAGTAGCCGGCGGCCTGCAGCTCCAGCAGCGGGAACTTGTCGTCCGTGAGCTTCAGCTCCTGGAGGCACAGCACGTCGACGGGGTTGGCCTCCAGCCAGTCCAGCACGTGCTGCAGGCGCTGCGCCAGCGAGTTGACGTTCCAGGTGGCGATCTTCATCGGCGACTCAGACGTGCAGCATCGCCAGGACGCCGATCACGACGCCCACGCCGGCAACGCCGAACATGCCCAGCTCCAGCCACTTCTTCTTGGTCAGCAGCGCGATGGCGGCGAGCGCGATCGAGACCTGCAGCGCGGTGGTGGCCTGCGCCCAGCGATGGTGCTGGTGCATCTGCTCCTCGCTCTTCCTGTCCCAGTCCAGGGCCTCGGCTTCGAGCTTGTCGGCCGCCAGCTTGATCTCGGCCTTCTCGAGCTTGTAGCGTTCCACTTCCTTCGTGTAGAGCGGCTTCTTGTCGTCCCCGACCAGCACCAGCGCGAGCTCGGACAGGTTCTGCTTGCTGCTCTTGGCCTGGTAGAAGTTCCACTGGTTCGACGCCTCGGTCTTCTTGATCGCGGCGTTGTTCTTGTACAGGCCGGCGTTGGCCTGCGTGGCGCCGCCCATGTACGCGAAGATCGCGCCGACGGTGGCGATCACCGCGGTGAACATGGCGATCTGGTTGGTCATGCTGCCACCGGCCACCCCGTGGTGGCCCTCGGCCGCATGCTGCGCCGCGTGCTCCAGCTCGTGGTCGTGCGGCCCGTGGACGTGGAATCCGGCTCCTGACATGTCAATCTCCGTGCGGTGTCTGGTGGTAGGTGACGAAACTGAAGGCCAGGCCGGAGGCGTTGCGGTGGCGCTCTCGCGCCACCTCGTGCCATGCCGGTCCCAGCACGGGCGCGAAGGCATCGCCATCGAACGCCTGCTCGATCTCGGTGACCTCCGCGACCTGCGCCAGCGGCGTCGCCTGCGCATAGAGCTGTGCGCCGCCGATGACCCAGGCCTTGTCCGCATCCTTGCACAAGGCCAACGCGCCTTCCAGCGAAGCTGCCCGTTCCGCGCCAGCGGCCAGCCAATCGGGCTGCCTCGTCACGACGATGTTGCGCCGGCCCGGCAGCGGACGGAACCTCGGGGGCAGCGAGTCCCAGGTCTTGCGACCCATGATGACGGGCGCCCCGAGCGTCACGCGCTTGAAGTGCGCCAGGTCCTCGGGCAGGTGCCAGGGCAGCCCGCCGTCGCGGCCGATCACGCCGTTCGCGGCGCGCGCGTAGACGAGGCCCAGCTGCATCAGACGGCCACCGGCGCCTTGATCGCCCCGTGGCACTGGTAGTCCAGCACTTCGAAGTCCTCGTACCGGTACTCGAAGATCGAGGCGGGCTTGAGCTTGATGTTCAGCGTGGGGTACGGGTACGGCTGCCGCGACAGCTGCAGCTCCACCTGCTCGTGGTGGTTGCTGTAGATGTGGCAGTCGCCGCCGGTCCAGATGAAGTCGCCGACCCCCAGGTCGCACTGCTGCGCGATCATGTGCGTCAGCAGAGCGTAGCTGGCGATGTTGAATGGGACGCCGAGGAAGATGTCGGCGCTGCGCTGGTACAGCTGGCACGAGAGCTTGCCAGCCTGCCCAGGACCTGATCCGGGGGCGACGTAGAACTGGAAGAAAGCGTGGCACGGTGCCAGCGCCATCTTCGGAATGTCGGCCACGTTCCAGGCGCTGACGATGATGCGGCGCGAGTCAGGATTCGTCTTGATGGTCTTGACGGCTTCCGCGATCTGGTCGATGTGGCCGCCGTCGGGCGTCGGCCAGCTGCGCCACTGCACGCCGTACACGGGACCGAGGTCGCCGTCCTCGCGCGCCCATTCGTCCCAGATGGTCACGCCGCGCTCGCGCAGCTTGTTGTTGTCGCTGGAGCCCTCCAGGAACCACAGCAGCTCATGGATGATGGACTTCAGGTGCACCTTCTTGGTGGTCACCAGCGGGAAGCCCTCGTTCAGGTCGAATCGCATCTGGTAGCCGAACACGCTGCGCGTGCCGGTTCCGGTGCGGTCTGTCTTGGACGTGCCATGCGTGTAGACATGGCGCATGAAGTCCTCGTACTGGGAGCGGACGGGGCGGGTCTGCGGCATGGCGGGATTATCGCGCGAGCACATCCGGGCACCCCGGCCCATTCACGACCGATGGATGATGGTGCGCGGCTGAGACGCCTGCGCAGAATCCGCGGGACCAACCACCAGGAGTGTCGTCCCATGATCCGCCTCGTCACTGCCTTCGTTCTCGCGCTCGGCCTTGCTGCGCCGGCCCTCGCCCAGCAGCCGACCTACACAAGCTATGCGCTCACCGTGCTCACGCTCCAGAAGATGCAGGCCGCGGCGAAGGAGATCGAGAAGAAGGTCGGCAAGAAGTACGACAACGACAAGACGGACAACGACAAGACGGACAACGACCTGAGCGTTGCGAGCATCGAGAAGATGCTCAACTCCGTCCCGGAGGCGAAGCCGATCCTCGCCAAGCACGGTCTGAGCAGCAAGGAGTACGCGCTCGCCACCATGGCTGGCGTGGAGGCCGGGATGCACCTGATGTTCGAGCCCGCGATGGACAAGAAGGGCGCCTCCCAGCTGATGGCCTCTTATCCCCGGAAACGCGCGCCAACATCGAGCTGCTGCGTGCGCATCCGGAGCTGTTGAAGCGGGAGTAGGGGCTCCGCCGGCGCGAAGGGCGAAGCCCTGTCAGGTCGGCACGACCCGCCCGGGGTTCAGCAGCCCTTGCGGATCCAGCGCCTGCTTCACCGCCCGCATCATCGACAGGGCGACGGGTGACTTGTAGTGCGGCAGCTTGTCGACCTTCAGCTCGCCGATGCCGTGCTCCGCCGAAATCGAACCGCCGAACTTGTGCACCTGGTCATAGACGAGGGTGTTCACGCGTTCCTCCTGCTCGCGCAGGAAGGCCGCCATGTCTCCGCCCTCCGGTGCCTGCACGTTGTAGTGAAGGTTGCCGTCGCCCAGGTGGCCGAAGTTCACCAGCCGCACGCCGGCGATCTCGCGCGCCAGCAGGGCATCGGTCTCGGCGCAGAACGCCGGGATGCGGGAGATCGGCACCGAGATGTCGTGCTTGATGTTCAGGCCTTCCTGCGCCTGCGCCAGCGGGATGTTCTCGCGCACGTGCCACAGCTGGCTGGCCTGCGACAGGTTCTCGGCCACGACGGCGTCGGTGGCGCAGCCGTCCTCCAGGGCCGCTTCGAGCAGCGCCTCGAACTGCCCACGCGCGTGGCCTTCCGATTCGCTGTCGCTGTTCTCCAGCAGCACGCCGTAGGGGCTGGCGTCCAGGAACGGCACGCGCAACTGCGGCATGTGCCTGGCCGCGAGGGAGAGCGCGAACTGCCCCATGACCTCGAACCCCGTCAGGCCCGATCCCAGCCGGTCCTGCGCCAGCTGCAGCAGGCGCACCGCGGCTTGCATGTCGGGCACCGCCGCCCAGGCCGTGAGCGTGGCCGCCGGTTTCGGATAGAGCTTGAGCGTGGCGGCGGTGATGATGCCCAGCGTGCCCTCGCTGCCGATGAACAGCTGGCGGAGGTCGTAGCCCGTGTTGTCCTTGCGCAGCCCGGTGAGGCCGTTCCAGGCCTCGCCTTGCGCAGTCACCACCTCGAGCCCCAGGCAGAGCTCGCGCGTGTTGCCGTAGCGAAGCACCTGCGTGCCACCGGCATTGGTCGCGAGGTTGCCGCCGATGGTGCAGCTGCCCTCGGCGGCCAGGCTGAGAGGGAAGAAGAGGTCCGCGTCGTCCGCGGCCTGCTGCACGGCCTGCAGCACGCACCCGGCTTCCACCGTCATCGTGAGGTTCTCGCGGTCGATGCCTCGCACCGCCGTCATGCGCTGCAGGCTCAGGACGACCTCCTTGCCGCTCGCATCGGGAATGCCGCCGACCACCAGGCCCGTGTTGCCGCCCTGCGGCACGATGGGCGTGCGATGCGCCGCGCAGGCGCGGACGACGGCCGCGACCTGCTCCGTGCTTCCCGGCCGCACGACGGCCAATGCCTTGCCGCGCGACCGCTTGCGCCAGTCCTGCTCCCACGCGCTGAGGTCGCCCTCGGTGAGGACGTTGGCGGGGCCGACGCAGGCCTTGAGTTGTTCGATCAGGTCGTTCATGGTGACTTGCGCCAGCCCAGGCGCTCGCGGACGTGGATGCCGCAGGCCGCGAAGAGCAGCAGGCACAGGAGGATCTCGGCGCCGGCCAGCCACTGGTTCAAGCCGCGCTCGACCCACGCCCGCACGACGCCCTCGGTGAAATAGAGCCAGACGAGCAGCGCCATCCAGCGGTAGGTGTACATCCGGTGCCGCAGCATCCCCGGGACAGCGGCGCACAGCGGCAGCACCTTGAGGGCGGTCCACAGGCCGCTGGGCTTGATCTGCGCCAGCGCCAGGTCCCAGGTGACGTCCAGAGCGACCAGCGCCACCAGGCTGCCGACCGCCAGTGCGCGGATTGCTTGCAAGGGGCGCGGCGTGGCGGCAACGGTGGCAGTCGGGACATCCATGGGCGCTGGCATCATAGCGAGCGATGAAGCTGGACACGCTGACCCCCACGTTCTCGCACTGGCTGCAGACGCTGTACGCCGACCTCACGCGGTTCCCGTGGCTGTCGGCGGGTCGCACGCTCGCGGAGCGGTTCCGCGAGGACCGACTCGGCCTCACTGCCAGCAGCCTCACGTTCACCACCACCATCGCGCTCGTGCCGCTGGTGACCGTGGCCCTGGCGGTGTTCTCCGCCTTCCCGATGTTCAACAAGATCCAGCTCGCCGTGCAGTCGTGGCTGGTGCAAAGCCTGGTGCCGGATGCCATCGCGCGGCAGGTGCTGGGTTACCTCACGCAGTTCAGCGGCAAGGCCAGCCGGCTCGGGGCGGTGGGCCTCGGTGCGCTGCTGGTCTCCGCGCTGGCGCTGGTGCTCACCATCGACCGCACCCTGAACGGCATCTGGCGCGTGCGTCGGCCGCGCCCGCTGGCCCAGCGAGTCCTGATCTACTGGGCGGTGATGACGCTGGGTCCGCTCGTGCTGGGGGCGAGCCTCACCGTCACCTCGTATGCGCTCTATGCGTCGCGCGTGCTGATGGCGGGCATCCCGGGCGCGCTGCAGTTCCTCATCGACCTGCTGGAGTTCGGTCTCCTAGCCGTGGGCCTGACCTGCCTGTACCGGTTCGTGCCCAATACGCCGGTGCGCCGTGGCCATGCCATCGCGGGAGGCGTCTTCGCGGCACTGGGCATCGAACTCGCCAAGCGGGTGCTGGCCTGGTACCTCAGCTTCGTGCCGACCTATTCGATGGTCTATGGGGCCTTCGCCACCGTGCCGATCCTGCTGGTCTGGATCTACGTGGCATGGCTCGTGGTGCTGCTCGGCGCCGTGATCGCTGCCTACCTGCCCGCCCTGCTGGGCGCCTCGCGCCGCACGCCCACGCCGCATGGCTGGCAGTTCCAGCTGTCGCTGGAGGTGATGAAGCACCTGGAGCGGGTGCGGCCGACCGCGAGACGAGGCCTGGGCATCGACGAACTGGTGTCGGCTATCGAGGTCGATCCGCTGCAACTGGAGCCCGTGCTCGAGACGCTGGTGCAGTTGGACTGGGTGGGCCGCCTCAACGAGGCGGACGACGACCGCGCGACCCGCTACGTCCTGCTGGCCGACGCGCAGTCGACCTCGCTCGAGCCGCTGCTGCGGCACCTGCTGCTGCCACGCAACGAGGCCACGCAGCGCCTGTGGATGCAGGGCGGCTGGAGCGGCCTGTCGCTGCGCGACGTGCTCTGAGCCTCGGCGAGCCGGTCCTCAGGTGCGCAGGAAGTCCTTCAGGGCTTCCAATGTCGCCTCTGGTGCCTCGCTCATCTGATTGTGGCCGACGGGCAGCTGCCGCACCTGCACGGCCTTGCCGGCTTCGCGCGCGGCCTGGACCAGCGGCTGCGCCGCCTTCGGGTGGGTCATCTGGTCGGCCGCGCCCAGCACGAACAGCACCGGGCACGTGACCTGCGCGATCGCCTGCTCGCCGTTCGCGTAGCTGTCGCAGGCCTGGAAGCCGCGGTGGAACACGTTCGCCTTCGCGTTGCTGGCGAGCACGCGCCGCGCCAGCGCCTTGGACGCGCCCCAGATCCAGGTGCCCGGGCCCAGCACCGAGGGCGGCGGCGCGAGCGTGGACCACGAGAACACCGTGATGGCGTGGATGGCCTTCTCGGGCCGGTGCAGCGCGTCGTCCAGCAGCTGCGGTGACACCTTCATCGGATAGGCCGTCCCCACCAGCACCAGGTGCGTGATTCGGTCCTTCAGGCGACTGGCGGCTTCGAGCGCGATCAACGAGCCCCAGCTGTGGCCCACGAGAGCGGCCCGCTGCACACCCGCGGCATCGAGCAGGGCGCCGACGAACTCCGCCGCATCTTCCACGCTGGCCGGCGCCTCGCCGCCGCTGCGGCAATGGCCGGGCAGGTCGATCGCGAGCACGTTCCAGCCGTGGTTGGCCAGGTAGCGCGACTGCAGCCCCCACACGCTGTGGTCGTTCAGCACGCCATGGATGAAGACGACAGTGGGCTTGGCCGCATCGAAGGCCTTGCCGCCGGTGTAGCAGTAGATCGGGTGGCCGAGGACGGTGAGCTCCATCTCAGGCCGCCTTCTCTGCCGCCCTGAGCGCGCGCTTGAGGTCGTCGATCAGGTCGTCCGGGTCCTCCAGGCCGATCGACAGCCGGATCGTGCCCTGCGTGATGCCGGCGTTGGCCAGCGCGTCGTCCGTCATGCGGAAGTGCGTGGTGCTGGCCGGATGGATCACCAGCGAGCGGCAGTCGCCCACGTTGGCCAAGTGGCTGAACACGCGCAGCGCCTCGATGAACTTGCGGCCCTGGTCGCGCGTGCCCTTCATGTCGAAGCTGAACACCGAGCCTGCACCGCGCGGAAGCAGCTCGTTCGCAAGCGCGTGGCTGGGGTGTGACTCGACCATGGGGTGGCCCACGCGCGCAACGAAGGGATGCGCGGCGAGGAACTGCACCACTTTCTCCGTGTTGCGCATGTGGCGCTCCATGCGCAGCGGCAGCGTCTCAATGCCTTGCAGGATCAGCCAGGCCGTGTGCGGGCTCATGCTGGCCCCGAAGTCGCGCAGGCCCTCGCGCCGCGCGCGCAGCAGGAACGCCCCGACGGTGGATTCCTCGGTGAACACCATGTTGTGGAAGCCGTCGTAGGGTGCGCTGAGCTCCGCGAACTTGCCCGAGCGCTCCCAGTCGAAGCTGCCGCCGTCGACCACGATCCCGCCGATGACGGTGCCGTGGCCGGAGAGGAACTTGGTGGCCGAGTGGTAGACCAGGTCGGCGCCGTGCGCCAGCGGCTGCATCAGCCACGGCGAGGTGAGGGTGGAATCCACCAGCAGCGGCACGCCGGCTTCGTGCGCGATGGCCGACACCGTGGGAATGTCCAGCACCTCCAGGCCCGGATTGCCCACGGTCTCGCCGAACAGGAGTTTCGTGTTCGGACGGATCGCCGCACGCCAGCCGTCGATGTCGCGCGGCTTGACGAAGGTGGTCTCGATGCCGAAGCGGCGCAGCGTGTAGTGCAGCAGGTTCTGCGAGCCGCCATAGAGCGCCGTGCTGGCCACGATGTGCGAGCCCGAGCCCATCAGCGTCGCGATGGACAGGTGCAGGGCGGCCTGTCCGCTGGCGGTGGTGATCGCACCGATGCCGCCTTCGAGCGCGGAGACGCGCTGCTCGAGCACGGCATTCGTCGGGTTGCTGATGCGCGAATACACATGGCCCGCACGCTCGAGGTTGAACAGCGACGCGGCATGGTCGCTGGACTCGAAGACGAACGAGGTGGTCAGGTGGATCGGCACCGCGCGGGCGCCGGTGGCCGGATCTGGCGCGGCGCCGGCGTGCAGCGCCAGCGTGTCGAAGCCTGGATCGGAATAGCCGGGCATGGGGTCTCCTTCGGGGCGCCTCTTGACGTGCTTGCGCGGAGCATTGTGGGCTATATTCATCCGCAGCGGCCGTCGCCGCGCCACACGAGAGGAGACAGCCATGAAGGTCAGCGACATCCTGCGCGTGAAGGGCAACACCCTCTACACCGTCGCGCCCGACGAACCGCTCTCCCGTGCCATCGAGACGATGGCCGAGAAGGACATCGGATCGCTGGTGGTGATGGAGCACGGCGACCTGGTGGGCATGCTCACGTTCCGCGAGGTGATCGTCTGCATCGTGAAGAACGGCGGCGTGGTCGGCAGCCGCCTGGTGCGCACCGCGATGGACGACCATCCGCTCACCTGCACCTCCGAGACCGAACTGGACGAGGTGCGCCGCATGATGCTCGAGCGCCATGCGCGCTACATGCCGGTGATGGACCGCCGCATGCTGATGGGCGTCATCAGCTTCTACGACGTGGCCAAGGCGGTCGTCGACAGCCAGAACTTCGAGAACCGCATGCTCAAGGCCTACATCCGCGACTGGCCGGCCGCCGAAGACTCGCAGCCGAGCGCGTCGCTCTGAGACGCCGAAGACCAAACAGCCGAACGCGAAAGACGCGAAATCACGCGAAAGGCGCGAAAGCAATCCATTCGAGATTGCCTTCTTTCGCGTCTTTCGCGCTCTTTTGCGTCTTTCGCGTTCCGGCTGCCCGCCTCCTCCGAGCGGGGATAATTGCGCCCCATGAGCGGCAACACCTTCGGCACCCTCTTCGCAGTCACCAACTTCGGTGAGTCGCACGGGCCTGCCATCGGTTGCGTCATCGACGGCTGCCCGCCCGGCATGGCGCTGTCGGAGGCCGACATCCAGCCGGACCTGGACCGTCGCAAGCCGGGCACCAGCCGCCACGTCACCCAGCGCAAGGAAGACGACAAGGTCGAGATCCTCTCCGGCGTGCACGAGGGCAAGACCACCGGCACGCCCATCTGCCTCCTGATCCGCAACACCGACCAGCGCAGCAAGGACTATGGCGACATCGCCCAGAGCTTCCGCCCGGGGCATGCCGACTACACCTACCTGCAGAAGTACGGCCTGCGCGACCCGCGTGGCGGCGGGCGATCGTCGGCGCGTCTCACGGCGCCCATGGTGGCCGCCGGTGCCGTGGCGAAGAAGTGGCTGGCGCAGCGCCACGGCATGGCGTTCCGCGGCTGCATGCAGCAGGTGGGCGAGATCGAGATCGGTTTCGAGTCCTGGGACCATGTCCCGCACAACCCGTTCTTCGCGCCCGTGGCCGATGTCTCGCGGCTCGAGGCCTACATGGACGCGCTGCGCAAGGCCGGCGATTCGTGCGGCGCGCGCATCCGGGTGACGGCCACCAACGTTCCGGCCGGGCTGGGCGAGCCGCTGTTCGACAAGCTCGACGCCGACATCGCCTGGGCCATGATGGGCATCAACGCGGTGAAGGGCGTGGAGATCGGCGCCGGCTTCGGCAGCGTCACCCAGCGGGGCACCACGCACGGCGACTCGCTGACGCCGCAGGGCTTCGCCGGCAACAACGCCGGCGGCGTGCTCGGCGGCATCAGCACGGGGCAGGACCTCGAGGTGTCCATCGCCGTCAAGCCCACCAGTTCCATCATCAGTCCGCGCGACACGATCGACGTGCAGGGCCGTGCGACGCAGGTCATCACGAAGGGCCGCCACGACCCCTGCGTGGGTATCCGCGCCACCCCCATCGCCGAGGCGATGCTCGCCCTCGTGGTGATGGACCACGTGCTGCGGCACCGGGCGCAGAACGCCGACGTCCAGCCGCCGCTGCCCGCCATCGCTGCCTCGTTCCTCTGACGCCTCCGGCACCGGAGCGGCACGCGTAGTGCCTTGATGCAACTGTTGCAGGGCCGCGCGTTGCCTCGCCCGGCTCGGCCGGTTCCCCCGCTTGCGGACCGCTGCAGCAACTACGGGGGGTGGACCCTATGCGTAGCCGTGCCTAGCCCGAAGGTAGTGCCCACAACGTGCAAAGCCGCGCCAAATCAAGTTACTCTGGATACGACGCCGCCAGGCAACGCCCATGCTCAGCAGGACCGATCTGCAGCCCGCCGACGCGATCCGCGTCGAGCTCCCACGTGCGCCCCTGTCGGCGCCCGATGAAGTGGCGCAACCTGCGCAGGCGCTCTCGGAGAGCGAGGAGCACCTGCAAGGCGCGGTCGAAGCGGCCGGCATGGGCATCTGGGAGTTCGATGTGCCGACGGGCGCCACCACGTGGTGGCCGGGCATGGAGAGGCTGCACGGCATGGCTCCCGGCTCGCCGACGCCGGACCGTACGGCCTACCAGTCGATGCTCCACCCGGAGGACCGCGACCGGTTCCTCGAAGCGCTTGAGCGATCCATCGCCGGCACCGGTTGGCACCGCCTCGAATACCGCGTCGTGTGGCCCGATGGCAGCGTGCACTGGCTGGAGGCACGCGGGCGCGTCAGGCGCGACGACAAGGGTCGGCCGGTGACGATGGCGGGCGTGTGCCAGGACATCACGCGCCGCAAGCACACCGAGCTGGACCTGGCGTTCCTCGCGCAGGCCAGCGCCGAACTGGCAGGCGTGGCCGACTACCAGACCACGCTGGACCGCATCGCGCGGCTGGCGGTGCCGCAGTTCGCCGACTGGTGCGCCATCGACCTGCTGCTGCCCGACGGCCGCCTGCACCGCGTCGCGGCTGCCCACGTGGACCCGGCGAAGGTGCACCTCGCGCACGAACTGCATCGGCGCTATCCGCCCGATCCCGAGAGCCCGGTGGGCACCTGGAGCGTGCTGCGCTCCGGTCGGGGCATCCTGGTGCCGTTGATCACCGACGACGTGCTGGAAGCGCGCGCCTCGGCCCCGGAGCCGCTGGACATGCTCAAGCAACTGGGGCTGCGGTCGTACATCGGCGCGCCGCTCAATGCGCGCGGCCGCACGATGGGCGTGCTGACCTTCGTCACCTCCGACTCCGGGCGCCGCTACGAAAGCGAGGACCTCGCGCTCGCCGAGGACCTGGCGCGCCGGGCCGCGGTGGCGATCGAGAACGCGCAGCTGCTGCTGGCGATGAAGGAGTCCGACCGCGCGAAGGACGTCTTCCTCGCGACGCTGGCGCACGAACTGCGCAACCCCCTCGCGCCGATCTGGAATGGCCTGTCGATCATCAAGAAATCGCGCGGCGACCCGGCGCGCATCGAGCAGGTGGGCGGCATCATGGAGCGGCAGGTGGGCCAGCTCGCACGGCTGGTGGACGACCTGCTGGACGTCTCTCGCATCACCACCGGCAAGATCGAACTGAAGAAGGAACGGACCAACCTGGTCCACATCATCAACGCGGCGGTGGAGATGAGCCGGCCGCACATCGAGGCGGCCCACCACAAGCTGTCGATCTCGTATCCCGACGGGCCGACGCACCTGGTGGCCGACTCGGCGCGACTGGCCCAGGTTTTCTCCAACCTCCTGAACAACGCGGCCAAGTACACGCGCCGCGGCGGCCGCATCGAGGTCGTGATCGAGGCGCATCCGAAGGAACTGGTGGTCCGCGTGCGCGACAACGGCACGGGCATCGAGCCCGACATGCTGGGCAAGGTGTTCGGCCTGTTCACGCAGGTGACGCATCCCACCGAGCGCCGCCAGGGCGGGCTGGGCATCGGCCTGTCGCTGGTGGACGGCCTGGTGCGGCTGCATGGTGGGCGCGTCGAGGCCCACAGCCCGGGCCTGGACCAGGGCAGCGAGTTCTCGGTATTCCTGCCGCGGTCGGACGAGGGCGGCAGCAGCGGGTCCAGCCCCGGTGCGCGCACGGCGGCCGAACCCACGCCACCGCCGGCCACGACGGCCGCGCGCCGGCTGCTGGTGGTCGACGACAACGAGGACGCGGCGAACACGGTGGCCGAACTGCTGCAGATGGCGGGCAACGAGGTCGCGGTGGCCGTCGACGGCCTCGGCGCCGTCGAGAAGACGCGCGAGTTCCGGCCCGACGTGGTGCTGCTCGACATCGGGCTGCCGGACATCAACGGCTACGAGGTGGCGCGGCGCATCCGCAAGCTCGAGGGCGTGCGGCAGCCGATCCTGATTGCGCTCACCGGCTGGGGGCAGCAGCAGGACAAGCAGATGGCCGCCGAAGCCGGCTTCGACCACCACTGGACCAAGCCGGTCGATCCGGCCCGCCTGCTCGAACTCAGCGGCCGCTAGGCCGCTCCACGCTGGACGTTCGCACCTGTCGGCGTGCTCCGACAGCGGTGCACCGTGCCTGTTGACAGCCATCTCGGCGACGCCTGTCCATCATGGCCCGTCGTGAACGAAGGAGCCTCCATGGACGACAAACCCAGCGCGAAGGACAGCGCACGCCCCGCGACCGACCCGGTGGCCGAGAAGCAGCGTGACATCCAGCGTGAACAGGACCGCAAGGACGAAGGCAAGGGCAAGGGCGGCCAGCAGCAGGCCAGGGCCGTGCAGACCGGCGGGCGCACGCAGCCCGAGGAGTTCCCGGCCCAGCACATGCCGAAGCCCGGCATCGAGGGCGACATGGACCTCAAGCCCCGGTTCGAGGCGCCCGGCTACAAAGGCAGCGGCAAACTCGAGGGCATGACGGCGCTCGTGACCGGCGGCGACTCCGGCATCGGCCGCGCGGTGGCGGTTCTGTTCGCGCGCGAAGGTGCCGACGTGGCGATCGTCTACCTCACGGCGCACGAGGATGCGCAGGAGACGCAGCGCTGGATCGAGAAGGAAGGCCGGCGCTGCCTGCTGATTCCCGGCGACGTGAAGGACTCGTCGTTCTGCAACGACGCCGTGGACCGCACCGTGCGCGAGCTGGGCAAGCTGGACGTGCTGGTGAACAACGCCGCGTTCCAGGAGCACGCAGACTCGATCGAGGACATCACCGACGAGCGCCTCGAAGAGACGATGAAGACCAACATCTTCGGCTACTTCTACATGGCCCGCGCGGCGCTCAGGCACATGAAGCAGGGCGCGTCGATCATCAACACCGGTTCGGTCACCGGCCTGAAGGGCAGCAAGGCGCTGCTGGACTACTCGGCCACCAAGGGAGCGATCCACGCCTTCACGATGTCGCTGGCGGCCAGCGTCATCGACAAGGGCATCCGCGTGAATGCGGTAGCCCCGGGACCGGTGTGGACGCCGCTGAACCCGGCCGACCAGACGGCCGAGAAGGTGGCGCAGTTCGGCAAATCGACCGCGTACAAGCGGCCGGCCCAGCCGGAGGAGCTGTCGCCGGCGTACGTGTTCCTGGCCTCGCCGGTGTGCAGCAGCTACATCACCGGCATCGTGCTGCCCGTCACGGGGTCGGTGGGCGGCGGCTGAGATCGCAGCCGGCCGCCTCGGGCGTCAGCCCACGCGCACTTCGATGCGCCGCGGCCGCGCGTCCTCGGCCTTGGGGATCGTCAGGCGCAGCACGCCATCCTTGAGCTGGGCCTCGATGCGGGATGCATCGAGTTCGCGGCTCAGGCTGAATTCGCGACGGTACACCTGCGGCTGCGCTTCGCCGTAGACCAGTTCCATCTGGCTCGGCCCGGCCACCTCGGCCGTGCCTTCGAGCGTGAGGGTGTCGCCGTCCACCCGCACGCCCAGCCGCTCGCGGCTGACGCCGGGCAGGTCGGCCAGCAGCGTGATGCCGCTGTCGTCCTCGAAGATGTCCACCGGCGGCACCACGTGCGGAGCCGACGGTGCCTGGCCGTCGCTGGCCGTCCGGGTCTGCAGTTCATTGTTGGCCATGGCTTCCTCCTTCACTGGACCTCGATGCGGCGCGGGCGGGACGACTCCCGCTTCGCCACGCTGATGCGCAGGATGCCGTCGCGGTAGGTCGCGTCGATGCGCGCGGGATCGGCATCCTCGGGCAGGGTGACCACGCGGCGGAAGTTGCCTGTAAAGCGCTCCTGCGCGTACACCGACGTGCCTTCGCCCCGCTCGGGCATGGCCTGCTGGCGTTCGCCGGCGATGACCAGCAGCCCGCGGTCGGCAGTCACCTGCAGGGTCTTCGGATCGAGGCCCGGCGCCATGGCCATGACCTCGATGCTCTCGGGCGTGGAGCCGACGTTGATGACGGGGAACGTGCCGCCGGCGAGGGCACGGATGCTCGATCGCTCGAGCGGCCGGAAGACCTGGTCCAGGACGCTCTGCAGCCGGTTGAGCTCGCCGAAGAGGTCCGAGGCAGGCCTGAACGATGCGTGCAACATCATTGCCTCCTTGAAATCCTGAAAGGTTTGCCGCGCGGCGCTGGTGGCCGCGCGGGCAGGAGGTATTGGCGACCTCCCGGGATTTCAAGAGGCTTGTCGCGTCACTCGTAGGCCGACATCGGCACGCACGCACAGAACAGGTTGCGGTCGCCGTAGACGTTGTCGACGCGACCCACCGGGGGCCAGTACTTGGCGTGCCGGCGTTCGTCGAGCACGGCGGCGCCGACGTCGCGCGGGTACGCATGCGCCCACTCGCCCTTGAGCAGCGCGGCCGCCGTGTGCGGCGCGTGCTTGAGCGGGTTGTCGTCCTGTGGCCACTCGCCGCGTTCGATGCGGCGAATCTCCTCCCGGATCGCGACCATCGCCTCGATGAAGCGGTCCAGCTCTTCCAGCGTCTCGCTCTCGGTCGGCTCGACCATCAGCGTGCCCGCGACCGGGAACGACAGCGTCGGCGCGTGGAAGCCGTAATCGATCAGGCGCTTGGCCACGTCCTCGGCGGTGACGCCGCTGGTCTCCTTCAGCGGCCGCAGGTCCAGGATGCACTCGTGCGCCACGTGGCCGTTGGCGCTGGCGTACAGCGTCGGGTAGTGGTCCTTCAGCCGCGCGCTGATGTAGTTGGCAGACAGGATGGCCACCTCGGTGGCCTGGCGCAGGCCCTCGGGGCCCATCATGCGGCAGTACATCCAGCTGATCGGAAGCACCGCGGCATTGCCCAGCGGCGCGGCCGAGACGGCACCCACCGGATGGCCCTTGGTGCCGCCCGCCGCATGGCCGGGCAGGAAGGGCACGAGGTCCTCGACCACGCACACGGGCCCGACGCCCGGGCCGCCACCGCCGTGCGGGATGCAGAAGGTCTTGTGCAGGTTCAGGTGGCTCACGTCGCCGCCGAACTCGCCTGGCGCCGCCACGCCCACCAGCGCGTTCATGTTGGCGCCGTCGACGTACACGCGGCCGCCGTGCGCATGCACCATCTCGCACAGCTCCTTGACCTGCATCTCGAACACGCCGTGCGTGCTCGGGTAGGTGATCATGATGCACGCCAGGTTGGCGCTGTGCTGCTCGCACTTGGCCTTGAGATCGGCCATGTCCACGTTGCCGTTGTCGTCGCACGCGGTGACCACGACCTGCATGCCCGCCATCTGCGCGCTGGCCGGATTGGTGCCGTGCGCCGACGAGGGGATCAGGCACACGTTGCGGTGCGCGTGGCCGCGGCTCTCGTGCCAAGCCTTGATGGCCAGCAGGCCGGCGTATTCGCCCTGGGAGCCGGCGTTGGGCTGCAGGCTGATGCCCGCGTAGCCGGTGGCCTGGCACAGCCAGGTGCGCAGCTGTTCGTCCAGTTCCGCATAGCCCTGCAGCTGCGAGCGCGGCGCGAACGGGTGCACGTGCGCGAACTCCGGCCAGGTGATGGGGATCATCTCGCTGGTGGCGTTGAGCTTCATCGTGCAACTGCCCAGCGGGATCATGGTGCGGTCCAGCGCCAGGTCCTTGTCGGAGAGGCTGCGGATGTACCGCAGCATGCCGGTCTCGCTGTGGTGGGTGTTGAACACCGGATGCGTGAGGAAGGCGCTGGTGCGGCGCAGCTCCTGCGGCACCAGCGGCTCGATGCCCTTCTCGAACTCGGCCACCGAGGGCAGGTCCTGGCCCTCCTGCGCGAAGATGCCCCACAGCAGCTCGATCTCGGCGCGCGTGGTGGTCTCGTCGAGCGAGATGCAGATGTACTCGTCCCACGCCACGCGCACGTTGGCGCCACGCGAGACCGCGCGGGCCGCGATGTCCTGCGTGCGCTCGCCCGTCTTGTAGCTGAGCGTGTCGAACGCGGAGGGGTGGTGCATCTGCGCGCGGCTGTAGCCCAGTTGCTCCAGCCCCTGGGCGAGGATCGCGGTGTAGCTGGCTACGCGCTGAGCGATGCGCTTGAGGCCCTGCGGCCCGTGGTACACGGCGTACATGCTGGCGATCACCGCCGGGAGCACCTGCGCCGTGCAGATGTTCGAGGTGGCCTTCTCGCGCCGGATGTGCTGCTCGCGCGTCTGCAGCGCGAGGCGGTACGCCGGGTTGCCATGGCTGTCGACGCTTACGCCGACGAGGCGGCCCGGCATCGAGCGCTTGAACTCGTCGCGGCACGCCAGGTAGGCGGCATGCGGGCCGCCTGCGCCCATGGGCATGCCGAAGCGCTGGGTGGAGCCCACCACGATGTCGGCGCCCCATTCGCCCGGGGGCACGAGCAGCGTCAGCGCCAGCAGGTCGGCGGCGACGATCGCGGCGGCCTGCTTCGCATGGATCTTCTCCACCTCCGGCTTCCAGTCGTGCACCCAGCCGGTGCTGGCGGGGTACTGGATCAGTGCGCCGAAGAAGTCACCCTCGATCGCCTTGTTCCATTCGTCCGCGGAGTTGGCCAGCACCACCTGGATACCCAGCGGCTGCGCGCGCGTCTGCACCACCTCGATGGTCTGCGGATGGCAGTCGCCGAACACCACGAAAGTGCTGGACTTGCTCTTCACGCTGCGCCTGGCCAGCGTCATCGCTTCCGCGGCGGCCGTTGCTTCGTCGAGCATCGACGCGTTCGCGATCGGCATCGCGGTGAGGTCGCAGACCATGGTCTGGAAATTGACCAGCGCCTCCATGCGCCCTTGCGAGATCTCGGCCTGGTACGGCGTGTACGCGGTGTACCAGGCGGGGTTCTCGAGGATGTTGCGCAGGATGACGCCCGGCGTGAGCGTGCCGTAGTAGCCCTGGCCGATGAAGCTCTTGAAGACCTTGTTGCGCGACGCGATGGCGCGCAGTTCCAGCAGCGCCTGTGCCTCCGTCAGCGGCGCCGGCAGCTTCATCTGCGACGCGCGCGCGATGGAACGCGGCACGATGCCTTCGACCAGCGCACGGCGCGAGGCCTCGCCGATGACCGAGAGCATGTGCTTCTCGTCCTCGGCCCCGATGCCGATGTGGCGCGGGATGAATTCGGCGGGGTTCTCGAGCTCGCCGAGAGGGCGGGCGGATTGCATCAGCATTCGTCGTGCTCCATCAGGTCTGTCGTCCCCGCGAAGGCGGGGACCCAAGGCATCCGCCTTGGTGCGCGTTGCGCTGGGTCCCCGCCTCCGCGGGGATGACATCAGGCGTTCTTCGAGAACTCGCCGTACGCCGTCTCGTCCATCAGCCCTTCGAGTTCGGCGGTGTTGGCCACCTTGACCTTGAAGAACCAGCCCTGGCCCAGCGGGTCGCTGTTGGCCAGCGACGGGTCGGTGCGCAGCGCCTCGTTCACTTCCGTCACTTCGCCGGTGATCGGCATGAACACGTCGGCCGCGGCCTTCACCGACTCCACCACGCCGGCGACTTCGCCCTTGGCGTAGCTGCGGCCCACCTCGGGCAGGTCGACGAACACCACGTCGCCCAGCGCGTCCTGCGCGTGGACGGTGATGCCCACGACGGCGGGGGCGCCGCCCTCCAGCTTGATCCACTCGTGGTCGGGGGTGTACTTGACGGTCATCGGGCTTCTCCTGGTGTTCGTGTGGGTGCAGTCAATTCAGCCGCGGTGGTAGCGCTGCGGCACGAAGGGCATGGGCGCGACTTCCATTGGCACGGCCTTGCCGCGCACGATGGCGTTCAGGCGCGTGCCAACGGCCGCGTGCTGCGCGTCGACGTAGGCCATCGCGACGGGCTTGTCGATGGTCGGGCCGAGCAGGCCGCTGGTGACCTCGCCGATCCTGTTGCCGCCGGCGTCCTGCAGTTCGGTGTGCTCGCGAACAGGCACGCGGTCCAGGGCGACCAGGCCGACCCGCTTGCGTGCGACGGGGACGGTGCCATCCAGCTGGCCCAGCACGCGATCCGCGCCGGGGAAGCCTCCCGCCCGCGCGCCGCCCGTGCGGCGCACCTTCTGCATCGCCCAGTTCAGGCCGGCTTCGACCGGCGTGGTGGACGTGTCGATGTCGTTGCCGTACAGGCAGAGGCCCGCCTCCAGCCGCAGCGAGTTGCGGGCGCCCAGGCCGATCGGCTTGACCTCGGGCTGGGCGAGCAGGGCGCGCGCGAAGGCCTCGGCCTGCGTGCCGTCGACCGAGATCTCGAAGCCGTCCTCGCCGGTGTAGCCGCTGCGCGTGATGAACAGCTCGCCGCCTTGCCAGGCAAAGCGCTCGCCGGTCATGAACACCAGTTTCTCCACGCCGGGCACGAGGCGCTTCAGCGCGTCGACCGCTGTCGGGCCTTGCAGCGCCAGCAGTGCGCGCTCGGGCATGGGCACGAGCTTGCATCGCTGGCCCAGCCGCTGTTGCATGTGGGCGATGTCGCCTTCCTTGCACGCGCCGTTGACGATGACGAAGAGATCGTCGCCGCGATTGACGAACATGAGGTCGTCGATGATGGTGCCCTCGTCCGTCAGCAGCAGGCCGTAGCGCTGCTTCCCGGGTGCGAGGCCCACCACATCGACGGGCATCAGCGTCTCGAACGCTTCGGCCGCGTGGGGACCTTCGAGCCGCAGCTGGCCCATGTGCGACACATCGAACAGCCCGGCGGCGTTGCGCGTGTGGTGGTGTTCGGCCATCAGGCCGGCGGGGTACTGCACCGGCATCGAGTAGCCCGCGAAGGGCACCATGCGGGCGCCCAGTTCGAGGTGCAGCGCGTGCAGCGGGGTCGTGCGTAGCTCTTGCGTGGCAGCAGACAAGCGGCTCTCCGTTGAGTGGCAGGGGCGGTCGAGGCCATGGTATGGCCATGGCTGCCCCTGCTGTCCGCTTTACCTGAGAGATTCACCCCTGGAAACGGGGCTTGCTCCTTCGGTGGACGCGGACCGTGCCGCGCCTCTCTCCAGCAAGGAAACGCCCCGTTGCCGGGACGGCCGCCAGTCCTGGGTGCCTGAGCGTTCGGCTTGCGCCTGCGCCTTCGGCGGCTTCGGGTGAAGCTCTCTCCTGACGACGAGAAGGATTGTACGTGGCGGAGCCGCCCGGCTCCGCGCCAATCACATGTTCGTGTAGTTGGGGCCGCCGCCGCCTTCGGGCGTGACCCACACGATGTTCTGCGTCGGGTCCTTGATGTCGCAGGTCTTGCAGTGCACGCAGTTCTGCGCGTTGATCTGCAGCCGCTCGCCGCCCTGCACGCTGTCGTCGGCCACGAACTCGTACACGCCGGCGGGGCAGTAGCGCTGCTCGGGGCCGGCGAACTCGGGCAGGTTGATGCGCGTAGGGACCGTCGGGTCCTTCAGCGTCAGGTGCGCGGGCTGGTTCTCCTCGTGGTTGGTGTTGGAGATGAACACCGAGGAGAGCCGGTCGAACGTGAGCTTGCCGTCCGGCTTGGGATACGCGATCGGCTTGCACTGCGATGCCGGCTTCAGCGACAGGTGGTCCGGCTTCTTGCGGTGCAGGGTCCACGGCACGTTGCCGCCCAGCAGGAACTGCTCGACGCCGGTCATCATCGTGGCCACGGTGCGGCCCTTCTTGAACCACTGCTTGAAGTTGCGCGCCTTGTGCAGCTCGGTGTGCAGCCAGGACTTCTCGAACGCCTCTGGGTAGGCCTTCAGCTCGTCATGCTGGCGGTTGGCGCCCAGCGCGGCAAACGCGGCCTCGGCGGCCAGCATGCCGGTCTTGATGGCGGCATGGCTGCCCTTGATGCGCGAGGCGTTGAGGTAGCCGGCGTCGTCACCCACCAGCACGCCACCCGGGAACACCGTCTTCGGCAGCGACAGCAGGCCGCCGACGGTGAGCGCGCGCGCGCCGTAACCCAGCCGCTTGGCGCCCTTGGCGCCTTCGAAGTACCAGCGGATGTTCGGATGCGTCTTGAAGCGCTGGAACTCCTCGAACGGCGACAGGTACGGGTTCTGGTAGTCCAGGCCGACCACGAAGCCGATGGAGATCTGGTGGTTCTCCATGTGGTACATCCACGAGCCGCCGTAGGTCATCTCGTCCAGCGGCCAGCCGGCGCTGTGCAGGGCCAGGCCTTCCTTGTGGCGCTCGGGCGAGATCTCCCAGACTTCCTTGATGCCGATGCTGTAGCTTTGCGGATCGCGGCCTTCGTCGAGCTTGAAGCGGCTGATCAACTGCCGGCCGAGGTGGCCGCGCGATCCCTCGGCGAACACCGTGTACTTCGCATGCAGCTCCATCCCGAGCTGGAAGTTCTCGGTGGGCTGGCCGTCCTTGCCGACGCCCATGTTGGCGGTGGCCACGCCGCGCACGGAGCCGTCCGGGTTGTAGAGCACCTCGGCCGCGGGGAAGCCCGGGAAGATCTCCACGCCCAGCGCCTCGGCCTGCTGCGCCAGCCAGCGCACCAGGTTGGCCAGGCTGGCGACGTAGTTGCCGTGGTTGTGGAAGTTCTTCGGCAGCAGCCAGTTGGGCGTGCGCGTGGCGCCGCGTTCGCCCAGGAACAGGAAGATGTCCTCGGTCACCGGTACGTTCAGTGGCGCGCCCTTGGCCCGCCAGTCGGGGATCAGCTCGCTGAGCGCGCGCGGATCGACGATGGCGCCCGACAGGATGTGCGCGCCGGGCTCCGAGCCCTTCTCGAGCACGACCACCGAGACCTCGCGTCCCTCGTGCGCGGCCAGCTGCTTGAGGCGGATCGCGGTGGCGAGGCCGGCGGGCCCGGCGCCGACCACGACCACGTCGTACTCCATGGCTTCGCGCGGGCCGTACTGGGCGAGGATCTCTTCGTGTGTCATGGCATGTGGAGGGGAGTGCCGCAGGGGCGAAGTGCTCAGGCGCGGCGACGCATTCTATGCGGCGGTCCTGCACAATCAGTGTCCCCCCGAGTACCGGCCGAGCGGCCTTCCACGCAGGAGATCCTCGTGAGCTACAGCATCGATTTGTCGGGCCGTGTCGCCCTCGTGACCGGCGCATCGAGCGGCCTTGGCGCGCAGTTCGCGCGCACGCTGGCCCGCGCCGGCGCTGCCGTGGTGCTGGCCAGCCGCCGGGTGGAGAAGCTCAAGGAGCTGCGGGCGCAGATCGAGGGCGAGGGCGGCGACGCGCATGTGGTCCCCCTCGACGTCACCGACCTCGACAGCATCAAGGCCGCCGTGGCGCACGCGGAGACCGAGGTCGGCTCGATCGACATCCTGGTCAACAACTCGGGCGTCAGCACCACGCAGCGCCTGCAGGACGTGACCGAGGAGGACTTCGACTACATCTTCGACACCAACGTCAAGGGCGCGTTCTTCGTCGCGCAGGAAGTGGGCAAGCGCATGCTGGCGCGTGCCCGCGGCGCGGCGCCGGGCACGTTCACCGGCGGCCGCATCATCAACATCGCGTCGATGGCCGGACTGCGGGTGCTGCCGCAGATCGGCGCGTATGCGATCAGCAAGGCCGCGGTGGTGCACATGACCAAGGCGATGGCGCTGGAGTGGGGACGGTTCGAGATCAACGTCAACGCCATCTGCCCCGGCTACATCGACACCGAGATCAACCACCACCACTGGGACACCGAGCAGGGCCGCAAGCTGGTGCAGATGCTGCCGCGCAAGCGCGTGGGCAAGCCCGAGGACCTGGACGCGCTGATCGTTCTGCTGGCCAGCAGCGAGAGCCACTTCGTCAACGGGGCCGTGATCTCGGCCGACGACGGCTTCGGCGCGTGAGACGGCGCGCACAGGCAATGCAACAACAAACATCCGGACGCAGAGGGCGCAGAGGTTTCGCAGAAGACGCAGAAGAAGTTTTCCGATGGATCCTCCGGCTTCTTTCGCGTTCTCTGCGCATTTGCGTCCTCTGCGTCCGGTTGTTTGGTTTTCCTCTCACGCAACCTTAGCCGTGAAATTCGAGATCCCCGAGCGCAAGAAGCTGGTCTACACCATGTCCCTGCCGATCCGGTGGGGCGACATGGACGCGATGGGGCACGTCAACAACGCCGCCTACTTCCGCTACCTCGAGACGATCCGCATCGACTGGATGACGTCGATCGGCGCACCGCCGAACCCGGAGGGCGAGGGCGTGCTGATCGTCAATGCGTTCTGCAACTTCTACAAGCAGCTGGAATATCCCGGCGAGGTGCTCCTGAAGATGTACGCCAGCGACCCTGGCCGCAGCAGCTTCGAGAGCTGGGCGACGATGGAGCGCGCGGACCAGCCGGGTGTCGTCCATGCCGCCGGTGGCGCGACGATGGTGTGGGTCGACTTCCCGAAGCAGAAGTCGGCGCCGCTGCCCGAGTGGCTGCGGGCGGTGGTGGGCTGAAGGCGTTCAGGGAAAAGGCTTTGGCACGGCCATGCCGCGTGCCTGCATCACCTGCCGCAGCCGGTCCGGATAGTCCGTGATCAGGCCGTCCACGTTCCACCCGACGAGCCGGTCCATGTCGGCGGGCGCGTTCACCGTCCACGGGATCACCTGCAGCCCGAGCGATTGCGCCTCCTTCACCAGGTCCTGCGTCACGGCGCCCGCGTTGGGCGACCAGGCCGCGCAGCCCGCGGCCTTCACGAGGGCGGGCAGGCCTCCTTCCTCGTCGATCCTGAGCCCCGCGGTCCAGCGGGTGTCGTGCACGTTGTCGCTGTTGGCCGACTGCACCGTCAGGCACACGGTGGGGATTGCCGGCGCGGCCTTCTGCACCAGCCGCAGCGTGCGCCAGTCGAAGCTCTGGATGCTCACGCGCGACGCCATGCCCGCGTCCTGCACCACCTTCAGCAGCGCCTGGACCATGGCCTCGGGACTCGCCGTGTCGGCTGGGCGCGTCGGATCGATCTTGGTCTCGATGTTGAAGCGCACCGGCGCCCCGCGCGACTTCACCAGGTCGAACACGGCGGCCAGCGTGGGCACGTGCTCGCCATCGCGGCCCTGCTGGCTCGCGAAGGTCTTCGCGTACGGCGTGTCGGGCCGGATGCGGCCCACGTCGTAGGCCTGCAGCTGCGCCAGCGTCAGCGAGTGGATCAGCGGACCCCGGCCCGGCGGCAGCCATTGGCCCGAGGCATCCCGGGTGATGACCGGATCGAGCGCGGCGTTGTGGGAGACGACCACGACTCCGTCGGCCGTGAGGCCGACGTCCAGTTCGAGCGTGTCGACGCCGATCGCCAGCGCACGGCTGAAGGCCGCGAGGGTGTTCTCGGGCGCGTTGCCGCGAGTGCCGCGGTGTCCTTGCAGGTCCAGGGCGAAAGCGCTCGCGCACGCCAGGCACAACGCAGCCGCGAGCAGTCGGGAGGAGGCGCAACGCATCGCGGCATTCTGCCGCGCAGCCGCGTCAGAACCGCAGGTCGACCGTGCCCACGCCTTCCACCGTGGCCTGCACGTGCGCACCTTCCCACGCGAACAGCAGGCCCGTGCACGAGCCGGTCGTGACGACGTCGCCCGCGCGCAGCCGCCGTCCGCGCTGGCGTGCGTGCCGCGCCAGCCAGCCCAGCAGCGGCAGCACGTTGCCCACGGGATGGCTGCCGCGGGCGTCGGCGACCGGCTGGCCGTCGAAGGCCAGGGTGACACGCAGGGTGCGCAGGTCGACGGGTGCCTCGGCGCGCCAGGGCAACGGCGGCCCGACGATCAGCGCGCCGTGGCTTTGCAGGTCGGCCAGCTGGTCCAGCGGATCGCTGGAGCGCCAGTCCTGCAGGCGCGTCTCGACGACTTCCAGCGCGGGCAGTGCGGCATCGATCGCCGCGGACAACCGCGGGCGGTCGTTCTCGTCGTCCGGCGTGAGATCGCGGCCCAGCCGCACCGCGAGCTCGGCTTCGATGCCGCGCAGCTGCCACTCGCTTCCCTGCAGCAAGGCGCCCGCCGGCCGCACGCCGGATGCCGGCAAGGGCGCGCAGCCCGGCGTCGCCTCGGGTGAGGCAGCGCCGACTTTCCAGGCGGCGATGGGGCCGAGGGCTTCCGCAGTCGCGTCCTGCACCGCGTAGGCGGCAGGGACGTCGGCAAGGCGCCAGGTGCGCGGCGCGGGCTGCCGGGCGTGGCGCGCCTGCAGCAGGGCGCGTGCGATCGCGGAAGGGTCGGTCGTCGTCATGGAGTGGTGATGGTGCTCAGCAGGGGGCGAGCACGGGTGGCACGGAGCGAGGGATCATAGGCGGCGCCTTCGCGTCACCGAGGCGACGCGCTCGGGAGTTCCCCGGTGCCGAGGCCGTGCCGCGCTCGCTACGCTGGAGCCCCTTTCGCGGAGATTCCCCTTGGAGCGCCCCCACTACCGCTTCTGGCCCAAGCGCCTGCCCCATGCCCTGACGCCGCCGCAGACCTCGCTGTGGGACAACCTGGCGATCAGCGCGCGTCGTTATCCGCACAAGGCCGCGCTGGTCTTCTTCGGCCGCGTGCTGACGTACGCACAGGTCGTCGCGCAGGCCGAGCGCCTGGCCGCGCGCCTGCACGCGCTGGGCGTTCGCAAGGGCGACCGCGTGATGCTGGACATGCAGAACTGCCCGCAGCTGGTGATCGCGCATTTCGCCATCCTGCGCGCCAACGCGGTGGTGGTGCCGGTCAACCCGATGAACCGGGCCGAGGAGCTGAAGCACTACATCCTCGATCCCGATGCGAAGGTGGCCATCGCCACCGGCGACGTCGCGGCCGAGATCGCCAAGGCCGACGCGCAGCTGCCCGAGGCGCAGCGCCTGGCCCATCTCATCGTCACGCAGTACACCGACGCCTTCGACGCGGACGTGCAGGGCCCCGAAGCGCCGCCGCCGGCGTGGCACGACTGGCTGCTCACGCGCCATCCGCTGCCGGCACTCGCGTCCGGCCAGGTGCACGACTGGCAGGCGGCGCTGGCCAACGACCTGCCGCTGCCCGAGCTGCAGGTGGGCATCGACGACCTGGCCGTGCTGCCCTACACCAGCGGCACCACCGGCCTTCCCAAGGGCTGCATGCATCCGAACCGCAGCCTGATGCACAACGCCGCGGCGAGCGCCGCGTGGGGCAATGCGACCGTCGAGAACGTCACCCTGCAGGTCGTGCCGATGTTCCACATCACCGGCATGGTCAGCGTGATGCACTCCAGCATCTACGTGGGCGCCACCCTCGTGCTGATGCCGCGCTGGGACCGTGAACTCGCCGGCCGCCTGATCTCGGGCCGCAAGGTGACGACGTGGACCAACATCCCCACCATGGTCATCGACCTGATGGGCAGCCCGAACTTCGAGCACTACGACCTCTCCAGCCTCGCCCACATCGGGGGCGGCGGCGCCGCGATGCCGCAGGCCGTGGCCCAGCGGTTGCTGGAGCAGTTCGGACTGAAGTACGTCGAGGGCTACGGCCTCACCGAGACGGCGGCGCCGTCGCACAGCAATCCGCCCGACGCGCCCAAGCAGCAATGCCTGGGCATTCCGTTCATGAGCTGCGATGCGCGCGTGGTCGATCCCGAGACGCTGCGCGAGATGCCGGTCGGCGAGCAGGGCGAGATCATCATCCACGGCCCGATGGTGTTCGACGGCTACTGGAAGCGGCCGGACGCCACGGCGGCGGCGTTCATCGAGCTCGATGGCAAGCGCTTCTTCCGATCCGGCGACCTGGGGCGCATGGACGAGGAAGGCTACTTCTTCATCACCGACCGGTTGAAGCGGATGATCAATGCGTCGGGCTTCAAGGTGTGGCCGGCGGAAGTGGAGGCGCTGATGTTCCGCCATCCGGCCATCCAGGAAGCCTGCGTGATCTCCACCAAGGATGCCTACCGTGGCGAGACGGTGAAGGCAGTGGTGGTGCTGCGCGCCTCGCACAAGGGCAAGGTGAGCGAGCAGGAGATCATCGACTGGTGCCGCGAGAACATGGCCGTCTACAAGGTGCCGCGCATCGTGCAGTTCGCCGACGCGCTGCCCAAGAGCGGCAGCGGGAAGGTGATGTGGCGCACGCTGCAGGAGGCGGAGGCGCGCGGCTGAAGAGGAAGGCGAAAGCGGGCAGCCGAACGCGAAAGACGCGAAACAAACGCGAAAGACGCAAGAGAACTCTGGGAAGTTTCTTCCGCGTTCTTTTGCGCGATTTCGCGTCTTTCGCGTTCGGCTGTCCTGCCTTCAGTTCCCCCAGCGCAATCGCCGCATTGCGACCGTCCCGGCGGCCAGCCCCAGCGCGAACACGGCATAGGACGCCACCAGCGCCGGCTTGCCCACGCGATGCTGGAAGCCCGGCGTCAGCCGCTCGGGGGTCAGCTTGAAATCGACCAGCGCCGCGACCGCCGCCGTTGCGGCGCCGGCTGCCAGCGCGGGCACGGGCTCGCGCATCTCGGTGGGTTCGCGGACCGCGCGCGCCAGCAGCACGGCCCAGAACGACGCCGCCAGGTGGTACGTCACGTAGCCCAGCACGGTGTGCCTGGCATCCGGCAGGTCGGCATCCAGCGCTTCCTTCTGGCCCCACAACCACTGGCTGGTGGCGTTCATCGGCGCCGCCGCCGACGGCGTTGTGCGCGCGCCTGCCACTGCCAGCACGGCAGCGGAGCCGATCGCCGCGAGCGAGCCGGACAGGGCGGCTTCCGCCAGCATGGGTGTCCATCGTTGGTCCATGCGAGCCAGTCTAGGGACGGGGTCCCGGGCGTCGGGCGCGGCATTGCAAAACGTGACCGCACGCACGCACGCCTGCGCTTGCCGCATCATCGTCCGCCATGCGCGTGTTGCTGACCGGTGCCACCGGCCTCATCGGTGGAGCGATCCTGCAGGCCCTGCTGCGCGCGGGCCACCAGGTGCTGTGCGCGGTGCGCGACCCGGCGCGATTGCCCGCGAAAGGACCGCAGTGCGGCGGCATGGCGGTCGATCTCGCGGCCGTGCCGTCGGCCGACTGGTGGCTGCCGCGGCTGCGCGGCGTCGACGCGGTGGTGAATGCCGTGGGCATCCTGCGCGAAAGCCATGGCCAGACTTTCGAGGCCCTGCATGACCGCGCGCCCGCCGAGCTGTTCCGCGCCGGCGCGCGCGCCGGCGTGCGGTGCGTGGTGCAGATCTCGGCCCTCGGTGCGGACGCGAGTGCGACCACGCCGTATTTCCGCAGCAAGCGCGCGGCCGACGAGGTGCTGCGCTGGTTGCCGCTTGCGGGCGCGATCGTGCAGCCCTCGCTGGTGTTCTCGCCGCAGGGCCCGAGCACGGCCCTGTTCCTCACGCTGGGCTCGGCGCCGCTGCTGCTGTTTCCGCTGCGCGGGGCGATGCCGGTGCAGCCCGTGCACCTGGACGACGTGGTGGCGGGCGTGATGGCCGTGCTCGCGGCGCCGCCTGGCCGCCTCGAGACGATCGCCTTCGTCGGGCCCAGGCCGCAGCCGCTGCGCGATTACCTCGCAGCGCTGCGTCGGCAGGTGGGCCTGGGCCGCGGCCCGCTCGTGCTGCCGATGCCCGTGGCGTTGTTCCGGTGGGGCGCGGGGATCGCGGGCCGCGTGCCAGGCAGCGCGCTCGATGCCGACACCGCGCGCATGCTGCTGCAGGGGAATGCCGCGCCGCCGGAGCGATTCGCGCAACTGCTCGGACGAGCGCCGCGTGAGGTGGACACGTTCATCTCGCCGGAGGAGGGCGACTCCCTGCGCCCGCAGGCGGTGCTCGGTTGGGCGCAGCCGCTGCTGCGGCTGGCGCTGGCCGCCCTGTGGATCTGGACCGCCATCGTGTCGTTCGGCCTCTATCCTGTCGAGGACAGCTACGCATTGCTGGCGCGGGTCGGTTTGCACGGTGCGGTCGCATCGCTCACCCTCTATGGAGCCGCGGCGCTGGACCTGCTGCTGGGCCTGCTGACGCTCGCAGCGCCGGCGCGCTGGCGGCCGTGGGTGTGGCTCGCGCAGTTCGCGCTGATCGCCGGCTACACCGTGCTGATCACGGTTTTCCTGCCCGAATACTGGCTGCACCCCTACGGACCGATCAGCAAGAACCTGCCGATCATGGCCGCCATCGCACTGCTGTGGGCGCTCGAGCCGCGCCGCCGCTGATGGATTACCTCGTCGTCAAATGGCTTCACATCCTCTCCTCGACGGTGCTGTTCGGCACCGGCATCGGCTCGGCCTTCTACCTGCTGGTGGCGACGCTTGGGCGCGATGCGCGCACGGTGGCCACGGTGAGCGGCTACGTGGTCGTGGCCGACTGGCTGTTCACGGCCACCACCGCGGTCATCCAGCCAGTGACGGGCTGGATGATGGTGCGGCAGTCGAACATGCCCTGGAGCCAGCCATGGCTGATGCATTCGATCGCGCTTTACGTGCTGGCGATCGCGTGCTGGATCCCGGTGGTCGGCATCCAGGTGCGGCTGAAGACCGAATCGCGCGCCTGCGTCGATGCCGGCCGGCCGCTCTCGACGCGCTACTGGAAGCTGTTCGCGGCATGGGTGGCGCTGGGCGTGGTGGCGTTCTTCGCCTTCCTCGCGATCTTCTGGCTGATGGTCACCAAGCGGCTGCCCTGACGTGATGGCCAGCGACGACCTCGACTGCCTGATCATCGGCGGCGGTCCCGCGGGGCTGACCGCCGGTGTCTATCTCGCTCGCTACCGCCGCCGCATCCTGCTGGTCGATGCCGGCGACAGCCGCCTCGCGCTGATCCCGCGCTCGCGCAACGTGCCGGGCTATCCCGATGGCATCGAGGGCCGCGAGTTGCTCGCGCGGTTGCGTGCGCACGCGCAGCAGTACCACGTGCCGATGCAGCAGGGACGGGTCGAGCGGCTCTCTGGCCGCGAGGGTGCCTTCGAGGCGATCGTGGACGGCCAGCGCTTGCGTGCGCGCAAGGTGCTGCTGGCCACCGGCGCGCGCGACGTCGTGCCGGAACTCCCGGGTGCCGACGAAGGTCTGGCCGCGGGCAACGTGCGCTACTGCCCGGTGTGCGACGGCTTCGAGACGCAGGGACAGCGCGTCGCCGTGCTCGGTCGCGAGATCCACGGGCTGCGCGAGTCGCTGTTCGTCGCCGGCTTCGACAACCAGGTCACGTGGCTGTCGATGGGGTCGCAGGAGAGCGTTCCGCCGGAGGCGATGGCGCGGTTGCGGCAACGCGGCGTGCTGATCGCCGACCAGATGCCGCTGCACATCCGCTGCATGCCGGGCGAGGGTGTCGAGGTCGAGATGGCCGATGGGCCCCGCCTGATGTTCGATGTGCTCTATCCGGCGCTCGGCTTGCAGCACGCGTCGGGGCTGGCGACGGGACTCGGTGCGGAACTGCAGGCGAACGGGCAGTTGCTCGTCGACGACCACCTGCAGTCGACGGTGCAAGGGCTGTATGCGGCTGGCGACGTGGCCGCGGGGTTGAACCAGATTGCCGTTGCGTATGGGCATGCGGCGATTGCTGCGACGGCAATCCATAACTCCCTGTGAGCTTTGCGTTCGGGGGCGCGCGGCAGGCAGCGCGCTTCATGACGCAATGCCGCGTGCAGGCAGCGTGCTTGGTCAAGCCCGGGATGACACCCTCCGACGGCGACCTGCCACTCGCTACGATCCCCGCAAGGAGACACCCCGCATGAAGATCAAGCAGGTCACGCCTTTCATCCTCCACGTGCCCGTCACCGGGTCGCAGATTGCCGACAGCACGCACAGCATCACGCACTGGGGCGTGGTCGGCGCGCGGATTGACACGGATAACGGCCTCTCGGGATTTGGGTTCACCGGCACGCATGCGCACCTGCCCAGCGACCAGCTCATCGCGCGATGCATCGCCACCTGCCATGCACCTTTGCTCGCGGGCGAGGATGCGCATGACGTGCAGCGGCTGTGGACGAAGCTGGCGCGCAATCCGGCGCTGCAGTGGATCGGCCGCGCCGGCATCACCACGCTGGCGCATGCGGCCCTCGACGTCGCTCTGTGGGACCTGAAGGCGAAGGCCGCGGGCGTGCCGCTGTGGAAGCTGCTCGGCGGCCAGGTGCGCGAGCGCGTGCGGGCCTACAACACCGACATCGGCTGGCTGAGCATCGCCGACGACAAGCTGGTGGACGGCGCCCGGCGCGCGGTGCAGGAGGGATTCAGCGGCATCAAGATCAAGGTCGGGTCCACGGTCGAGCGCGACCTGCGGCGGCTGGAGGCGGTGCGCAAGGCCATCGGCCCGGACGTGACGCTGGCCGTCGACGGCAACGGCAAGTGGGACCTGGCGACCTGCCTGCGCTTCTGCCGCGGCGCCGAACCGTTCGACGTGTACTGGTTCGAGGAGCCGCTCTGGCACGACGACGTGAAGGGCCATGCGCAGCTGGCGCGCGCCACGACGATCCCGGTGGCGCTGGGCGAGCAGCTGTACACGCAGGATGCGTTCATCGAGTTCTTCCACCAGGAGGCGATCCACTGGGTGCAGCCCGACGTCACGCGCATGGGCGGCCTCACCGAAGTGCTGCGGGTGTGCGAGGCGGCGCATGCGTACCGGCTGCCGGTGGCGCCGCATGCGGGCGACATGAGCCAGGTGCACGTGCACCTGAGCTACGCGCATCCGGCGGTGCAGGTGCTGGAGTACATCCCCTGGATCAAGGACTGCTTCACCGACTCCGCCGAGGTGCACGACGGCTTCTTCCGTGTGCCGCAGCAGCCGGGCGCCGGCACCACGCCGACTGCGCGGGCCGTGCAGCAGTACGCCAAGGCTGTCGCCTGACATGGACCTGCAGCGGCCCGCGCCCGACGCCGCGCCGCGGCAGCGTTGGCGCCAGCGCCTGTACCGCGTCATCTGGGAGTCGGACACGCCGGCCGGCCGCCTGTTCGACCAGGTGGTGCTGGCGGTCATCCTGGCCAGCGTGGCGGTCGTGCTGCTCGACAGCGTGCATGCGGGCAACGAGCGCCTGCGCCGCCTGTTCACGATGCTGGAGTGGATCTTCACCGCGCTGTTCACGCTGGAGTACCTCGCGCGTCTCGTGAGCGTGCAGCGGCCGCTGCGCTACGCCCTCAGCTTCTTCGGCGTCGTCGACCTGCTGGCGGTGCTGCCCACGTACCTGGCGCTGTTCCTGCCGGAGATGTACGTGCTGATCGACGTGCGCATCCTGCGGCTGCTGCGCATCTTCCGGATCTTCCGGCTCACCGCCTACGTCGACGAGTACCAGGTGATGGGCCAGGCGCTGTGGGCCAGCCGCCGCAAGATCCTGGTGTTCCTGGCCGCCGTGGTGATGATCGACCTGGTGATGGGCACGGTGATGTACGTGGTGGAAGGGCCGGAGCACGGCTTCACCGACATCCCGACCTCGGTGTACTGGGCCATCACCACGATGACCACCGTGGGCTTCGGCGACATTGCGCCCAAGACCGATCTCGGGCGCTTCATCTCGTCCGTGATGATGCTGGTGGGCTGGGGCACGCTGGCCGTGCCCACGGGCATCGTCACCGCGGAGATGACGATGCGCAGGCACGCGCGCGCACCCATCCTGCCGCGCACCTGCGCGGGGTGCGGCGCCACGGGCTATGGCCCCGAGGCGAACTTCTGCCAGCAGTGCGGACGAGCGCTGCCGCCGGCGTCCTGAAGCGGCCGCGACTCAATGCACCAGGCGGTCCCACCAGCCGCCGAATTCCTTGTCGGTGGCCAGCACCCACAGCGTGAGCACGACCGCCGCCAGGCCGGTGAACAGTGCCACCTGCACGGCCAGCGTCGTGCCCGCGAAGCCCAGCACCCACGGCGAGACCATCAGGGCCACGCCGAGCGCCGCGCCGAACCACTCTTCCCACGCGCGCGGCAGCAGGATGGCGCCGACCGAGACGGCGACCAGCAGCAAGCCGAACGTGAGGAACGTGGCCATCGCCACCCGGGGTTCCTGCAGGCCGAGGATCCAGGGCGACACGATCAACCAGGCACCCAGCAATGCATTCACCGGGTCCTGCCAGTGCTTCATCTGCCTCATACCAGTCTCCTTGCGCCGCGAACGCGGCCCTGGTTGGACCTGGCTGGTGCGTGCGGGTTCCGGCACACGTGCGTGCGAGGCACGCCGAGCGAGGCTCAGCCGTCGATGGGCGCGGGCTCGATGTCGGTCACCACGCGCGCATAGCGCTCGTGGCTCCAGTAAGCCGTGGCCCAGTCGAACAGCACCACGATCCGGTTGCGAAAGCCGATCAGGAACCAGATGTGCGCGAACAGCCAGAACAGCCAGGCCGGGTAGCCGCTGAACTTCAGGCGGCCGAGCGGCGTGGTGAGGTCGACCACGCCGGCATTGCGGCCGATGGTGGCCAGGTTGCCGTAGTCGCGGTAGCGGAACGGTTGGGTGGGCTTGCCCGCCAGCCGCTGCCGCAGATTGGCGGCGGCCGTGCGGCCCATCTGCTTGGCCGCCGGCGAGACACCGGGCACCGGCGCGGGCTCCTTCCCAGGGACGAAGCTGCGTGCCGCCGCCAGGTCGCCGATCACGCTGATCTCCGGATGGCCGGGCAGCGTGAGGTCGGGCTCGACCGCGATGCGCCCCGCGCGATCGACCTGCGCACCCGTGGCCGTCGCGAGCTGCCGTCCCAACGGTGAGGCCGCGACACCCGCGGCCCACACGATGCAGCGGGCGGGGATGTGGTACGGGTCCCCCTCGGCCGGCTGCACCTGCAGTCCGCGCGCGTCGATGGCGGTGACGCGCGCATCGGTGCGCACCTCCACGCCGAGGCGCGCCAGCTGCTGCGCGGCGCGCGCGCTCAGGTCCTCGGGCATCGCCTGCAGCACGCGCGGGCTGCCTTCCACCAGCAGCACGCGCGCGCTGGCCGGATCGATGCGGCGGAACTCGCCGGGCAGCGTGTGGCGCGCGATCTCGGCCAGGGTGCCCGCCATCTCCACGCCAGTCAGGCCGCCCCCGATGACGACGAAGGTCAGCCATTCCGCGCGCTGCGCGGGGTCGGCCTTCTTCTCGGCGGTCTCGAAGGCGAGCAGCACGCGGCGGCGGATCTCGAACGCATCGTCCAGCGTCTTCAGGCCGGGCGCGGCGGTGGCCCACTCGTCGTGGCCGAAGTAGCTGTGCGTGGCGCCCGCGGCAACGATGAGGTGGTCGTAGGGCAGGGACTCCTCGTCCGTCAGGTGCACCAGCCGCTGCTGCGCGTCGATGGACGACACCTCGCCGAGCAGCGTGGTCACGTTGGATTGCTTGCGGAACAGGTGCCGCACCGGTGCGGCAATCGCCGGCGCCGACAGGCCGGCGGTCGCCACCTGGTACAGCAGCGGCTGGAAGAGATGGTGGTTGGTGCGATCGACCAGCGTGATGTCCACCGGCGCGTCATGCAGGGCCCGGGTCGCTTCCAGCCCGCCGAACCCGCACCCGACGACGACGACGCGGGGACGGCGGCCGGGAGTGTCGGGTGCAGCGGGCATGGGCCGATTATGGGCAACCCTGCTGCAGGGGCCCTGGCGTTGTGCGAAGCTGCACGGATGCCATTGCCGTTGCGCCTGTCCGTGCTGGACCAGTCGGTGGCCCGCGCGGGACGCCCGCAGGACGAATCCATCCGCCAGTCCGTCTCCCTTGCCGAACGCTGCGAGGCGCTGGGCTTCCACCGCTTCTGGTTGAGCGAGCACCACGCGCATCCCACGCTGGTGGGCACCGCGCCCGAGGTGCTGATGGCCGCGGTGGCCGCGCGCACGCAGCGCATCCGCATCGGAAGCGCCGGCGTCATGCTGCCGCACTACGCCCCGTTCAAGGTCGCCGAGCAGTTCCGCGTGCTCGATGCGCTGGCGCCCGGCCGCATCGACCTTGGCGTGGGGCGCGCTCCCGGCAGCGACCAGCGCACGGCGCGGGTGCTCAATGCCAACCTCCAGTCGGCCGACGACTTCCCGCAGCAGGTGCTGGAGCTCAAGGCGTGGGTGAGCGGCGAGGACCTCCCCGAAGGCCATCCGGGCCACGGCGTGCGTGCGTTGCCCATGGGCAGCACCGCGCCGCAGCTGTGGATGCTGGGAAGCTCCGGCTATGGCGCGCAGTTGGCCGGGCACTTCGGCCTGCCGTACGCGTTCGCGCACTTCATCACCAACGGCGAGGGTTGCCGGCAGGCGCTGGACCTGTACCGGGCGACGTTCCGTCCCGGCGTGCTGGAGAAGCCGCAATGCACGGTGTGCGTGTCCGCGCTCGCGGCCGAGACCGACGAGGAAGCATGGCACCTGTTCAAGAGCCGCGAGCGCGCCCGCATCGATCGCGCCACGGGCCGGCTCGGACCGCTGCTGCCGCCCGAGCAGGCCGAGCGTGCGTACTCGCCGTCGGAGCAGCACGAAGCCCGCGCCCTGCGCGAGCTGGCCATCGTGGGCAGCGCGTCGCGTGTGCGCGAGCGGTTGCTGGCGCTGGCCGACGAGACGCAGGTCGACGAGGTGGTGATCGTCACCTGGACCTGGGACCCCGCGGCGCAGCGCCGCTCGTACGAACTGCTGGCCGAAGCGTTCGCGCTCGGCTGAGACCGATGCAACCACCAGGAGACACCATGTTCCCCACCGCCATCGCGGGCAGCCTGCCCAAGCCGGCCTGGCTGGCCGAGACCCACAAGCTCTGGCCGCGATGGAAGGAGCAGGGCGACGCGCTGCGCCAGGCCAAGGCCGACGCCACGCTGCTGTGGATCAAGGCGCAGGAGGATGCGGGGCTGGACATCGTGGGCGACGGCGAGCAGTCGCGGCAGCACTTCGTGCACGGCTTCCTGGAGCAGGTCGAGGGCATCGACTTCGAGCACAAGGTGAAGATGGGCATCCGCGACAACCGCTACGACGCGATGGTGCCGCAGGTGGTGGCCCCGCTGCGGCTGAAGGGTCGCGTGCATGCGTTCGAGGCGCAGCTGGCGCGCGCCCATACGAAGAAGAAGCTGAAGTTCACGCTGCCCGGCCCGATGACCATCGTCGACACGGTGGCCGACCGGTACTACAACGACCGCGTCGCGATGGCGATGGCCTTTGCCGAGCTCCTGAACCAGGAGGCGCTGGCGCTGCAGGCCGACGGCGTGGACGTGATCCAGTTCGACGAGCCGGCGTTCAACGTGTACCTGAAGGACGCCGCCACCTGGGGCGCGCAGGCGCTCGAGCGCGCGGCGCGCGGCCTCACCTGCACGACGGCCGTGCACATCTGCTATGGCTACGGCATCCAGGCCAACATCGACTGGAAGCACACGCTGGGCGACCAGTGGCGGCAATACGAACAGGTTTTTCCCGCCCTTGCCGCAAGTTCGATCGACCAGGTCAGCCTGGAGTGCTACCACTCGCACGTGCCGCCCGAGCTGATGAAGCTGCTGCCCGGCAAGGACGTGATGGTCGGCGTGATCGACGTGGCGAGCGACGAGGTGGAGACGCCCGAGCAGGTGGCCGACACCATCGGCCGCGCGTTGCAGTTCGTGGCGCGCGAGCGGCTCATCCCCTGCACCAACTGCGGCCTGGCGCCGATGGACCGCGAGATCGCCCTGCGCAAGTTGCAGGCGCTGGGGCAGGGGGCTGCGCTCGCGAGGCAGCGCTTCAGCGGAGGCTGAAGGCGGACTCCCAAACGCAGAGGACGCAGAGCGAGCGCAGAGGGCGCGGAGGAATCACTGAGTGGGAAGGTGGTGGCTCACCACGCGGTAAGCGCGCCCGCATAGGCACTCTCGAGCAGGCCTGGGCCGAAGATCTGCTGCACTTCGATGGCTGCGCCGATGACGAGCCTCGTCAATTCCTTCGTTGCCATCCGTATTTTCTGCGTCCTCTGCGCTTGCTCTGCGTTTGGGAGTTCTGCCCGCGTCCACGAACAACTGCAGTACCCTCTGGCCCATGGATCACGACCACGACCATCCGCACGACCATGGCGACACGCGCTGGAAGCACGACGGCGTGCGCGTGATTCCCGGCAACCAGCTCGATGGCAACGTGCCGTCCACGCCGGGGATGGACCGCAAGGCCGCGATCAACTTCGCACGCGTCGGCGCGCAGAAGCTGTGGGCCGGCACGGTCACGATCCACGCCAATGCCAAGACCGGCGCGCACCACCACGGCCACCTGGAAAGCGTGATCTACGTGGTGAAGGGCCGCGCCCGCATGCGCTGGGGCGAGCACCTGGAGTTCACCGCCGAGGCCGGTACCGGCGACTTCATCTACGTGCCGCCGTACGTGCCGCACCAGGAGATCAACGCCAGCCCGACCGAGGTGCTCGAATGCGTCCTGTGCCGCAGCGATGGCCAGGCCGTGGCGGTGAACCTCGACATCGCGCCGGCCGAGAAGCCCGAGACGGTGCTGTGGGTGGATCCCACGCATCCGACCGGCGCGGTCTGAGTCGCTGGCGCCGGGATTGTCATTGCGGGCTTGGCCCGCAATCCAGTTGCGGCGCTCGATCAGGCGCTGTCGCTGGATCCCGGGTGAAGCCCAGGATGACGGCGAGCAGCGCTCACATGCCCTCCGGATACGTCTCGGGCACCTCCCCTGACACGCATTGGCCGGCGCCGTCCTCGAGCGCCTGCAACGCGCGCGTGCGGTCGACATGGATGACGGCGTCGAACTGGGCGCCGATACGCGCGGTGAAGTAGTGGCTGCGACGCTCGGTCTCCGGCAGGTAGATCACGCCGATTGCACGTTCCAGCAGCGGCTGGTCCAGGGCCTGCCGCAACCCGTCGCCCTCCTGCGCCAGCAGCAGGAAGCGGGCGTGCCCCACCTCGTGGAACAGCGCCTCCCAGCTGCCGGACAGCCCCGGCACCACGTCCTTCACGGCGGCGGGTTCGTCCCATTCGGACGCGGCGCGCACGGTGCCGTCGTACGTCGTGAACCCGAGGAGGAAGACCTCGTCGGGCCAGCGCTTGCGCATCAGCTCGCCGACGTTCCATTCGCCCTGATCGGCCATGCCGGTGGCGCGCGCGTCGCCCAGGTGCGAGTTGTGCGCCCACACCGCCATGCGTGGCGGCTGGCCGGTGCGCTCCTGCAGGTGGGCACTCAGCGCCTGCAGCGTGTCGGCCATGTGCAGGTCGCGCAGGTTCCACGACGAGGCGCGGCCCCGGTACATGGAGCGGTAGTACTGCTCCGCATTGCGCACGAGGCGCGCGTTCTGCTGCGCATGGAAGAGGGCGTCGGGATCTGCCTCGTCGCCGGGGGAAGGCGCTGCGCGCAGCATGTCCGTGAGCTGGGCAACCACCGCGTCCTCGCAGCTGAAGCCGGTGCCGAAGCCCGCCGCATAGCCGTATGCCTGCAGGTTCTGCTGGAAGTGGTCGAAGCAGCCATAGCGCAGGCGGGCGCGCCGGGCGGCTTCGGGATCGGCCTTGTCGAGGTACTCGAGCACCGCGCGCACCGAACCGAACAGGCTGTACAGGTCCATGCCGTAGACCCCGGCCTGTTCCCACGGCGGCCGACCGCGGTTGAAGTCGCGCAGCCATTCGATGAAGTCGACCATCACCGTGTTGCGCCACATCCAGGTCGGGAAGCGCTGGAAGCCCGAGAGGGCCTCGTGCGCCGGACCGTCGGCCAGTCCGCGCACCCAGCGGTTGACCTGCCAGGCGTCGGGCCAGTCGCCTTCGATCACCACCGCGCGGCAGCCATGCCGCTCGACCAGCTCGCGCGTGAGCCGGGCGCGGATCGCATAGAACTCATGGGTGCCGTGGCTGGCCTCGCCAAGCAGGGCGATGCGGCGCGTGGAAAGGGCGCGGACCAGATCGTCGAGCGGCAGGTCGCCGGTGAAGTCCTGCGCATGGGCGCGCACCTCGCCAAGCAGGTCGTTGGGCCGCAGTCGCTGCATGTATCGCCTCTGGCAATCGTCGTGCCGACATCCGTCGTCGTCGGTCATCTCCTACAACCCTGCAAGGGAGGATGACAGCGTCACCCCGGCCTTTCCTACACCGACGCTCCTGCTGGGCTGGCTACAACCGCTGTCTCGACAGGAGGTGCCCGATGCTCGACCGTCGCCGTTCCATGGCAATGCTGGCCCTGCGCTGCACCGCGATCGCGTGCGTGGCAGTGGGCGCGTCCGGTGCTGGTGCGCGCGAACCGGCGCTCAAGGTGCCGTCATACGACAAGCCGCGGCCCGGCCTCTATGGCCGCATCGAAGTGCGCGGCGCGCCGCCGCCGGTGATCTACGCGGAGCCGGTGGTGGCCCGTCCTTCGATCGATCGCGCGGGGCCCCCGGTGTACCTGTACGTGCCGCCGGGCCAGGTGCGCAGGTGGGCGCAGCACTGCAACCAATGGAACGCCTGCGAACAGCCGGTGTACTTCGTGCGGGTGGACCACAGCCCGAGTCGCCTCGGCGGGTGGAAGAAGACGCAGCGCCCGCAACCCGCCGATTCGCCGGTGCTGCAGGTGCTGAACCGCTTCACGTCGTGAGGGCTTCGTCCTTCGCGACCTGCAGCACGAGCTTGCCGAAGTTGGCGCCGGTGAACAGCCGGTTGAGGGCATCCGGAAACTGCTCGATGCCTTGCACGATGTCCTCGCGGCTCTTCAGGCGCCCGTCGCGCAGGTAGCCGGACAGCTCCGCGATCGCTTGCGGGAAGCGGTCGTTGTAGTCGAACACCACCATGCCCTGCATGCGCGCGCGGTGGACCAGCAGCGACAGGTAGTTGCGCGGGCCCTTCACGGCTTCGGTGTTGTTGTACTGGCTGATCGCACCGCAGATGACGATGCGGGCCCGCATCGCCAGGCGCGCGAGCACCTCGTCCAGGATGTCGCCGCCCACGTTGTCGAAGTACACGTCCACGCCCCTGGGGCAGTGCTCCTTCAGGCCGGCGCGCACCGGGCCGGCCTTGTAGTCGATGCAGGCATCGAAGCCCAGTTCGTCCACCACCCAGTCGCACTTCGCACGGCCGCCCGCGATGCCCACTACGCGGCAGCCCTTGATCCTGGCCAGCTGGCCGACGGTCTGCCCCACCGCACCGGCAGCACCGGAGACCACGACCGTGTCGCCGGGCTGCGGCTGGCCGACGTCGAGCAGGCCGAAGTAGGCCGTCATGCCGGGCATGCCCAGCACGTTCAGCCATTGCGGGATGGTGCCCAGCCGCGCGTCGATGCGCGCGAGGCCTGCCTTCGCGGCCTCCGCCGCGCTGAACGTCGCGACCTCCTGCACGCCGAGCACGCCGGCGACCAGCGTGCCGACGGGGAATGACGCATGGCTGGAGGCGAGCACCCGGCCAACGCCGCCGGCGCGCATCACTTCGCCGAGGCCGACGGGTGCGATGTAGCTCTTGCCTTCGTTCATCCAGCCGCGCATCGCAGGGTCGAGCGACAACGCGAGCGTGCGCACCTGCAGGCCGCCTGGTGGCGGCGGCTGCACCGGCTCGACGGCCTGCTGCCAGTCGTCATGGGTCGGCATGCCCACGGGCCTGCGGGCGAGGCGGAACTGGCGGTTGCTCTGCGGTACGGCGGCGATCATGGGCATCTCTCCTGTGCGGACCCATCCTAGTCGCGCGCTCAAGGCCTTGCGGTAGCGCTTGCGACACGCCCGGCCTCGCCCACGGCAGCACGGCTGCATGCTGTAATGGCCCACGCCGCGGCGCGACACAGCACCAGGAGACACCGATGGCCAGTCCCTCCCCACTCCGGCAGCGGCCTGTCGAGCTGCCACCGCCGCGCGCCGCGATCGGCGAGCGGTTCACCCAGGTCCGCGCGCACACCCTGGCACTCGCGTCGACGCTCGGCCCGGAAGACCAGTGCGTGCAGTCCATGCCGGACGCGAGTCCGACCAAGTGGCACCTCGCGCACACCAGCTGGTTCTTCGAAGCCGTCGTGCTCGCGGCCCATGCCCCGGCCTACAGGCCGTTCCACCCCGCGTTCGGGCGGCTGTTCAACTCGTATTACGAATCGCTGGGGCCGCGTCATCCGCGTCCGCAGCGCGGGCTCCTCACGCGTCCCACGCTCGCCGAGGTGCATGCCTATCGCGCGCACGTGGAGGCCGGCGTGCAGGCCTTCATCGCCGCAGCCGACGAGTCCGCCTGGACGGCCGCGGCACCGCTGCTCGAACTCGGCCTGCAGCACGAGCAGCAGCACCAGGAGCTGATCGCCACGGACATCCTGCATGCCTTCTCGTGCAATCCGCTGCTGCCGGCGTGGCAGCCGCAGGACGCGCCGGCGCTGCGACTGGCCAGCGCCACCGCACCGCTGCGTTGGCTGCGCCACGTGGGCGGCCACGTCGAGATCGGCCATGACGGCGAGGGGTTCTCCTTCGACAACGAGGCGCCTCGTCATGCGGTGCTGCTGCGTCCCTTCGAGCTGGCCGACCGGCTGGTGACCTGCGGCGAGTACCTGCTGTTCATCGAGGACGGCGGCTATGCGCGCCCGGCCTTGTGGCTCTCCGACGGCTGGGCCGCGGTGCAGTCGCAGGGCTGGTCAGCGCCTGCGTACTGGCTTGCGCCTGGCGACCCGCGCGCACCTGCGCAGGGCTGGCAGGTGTTCGGTCCGCATGGCGTGCGACCGCTGGACCCGGCCGCGCCCGTCACCCAGCTCAGCTTCTACGAAGCGGCCGCGTATGCCGACTGGGCCGGCGCCCGCCTGCCCACCGAGTTCGAGTGGGAGGCGATGTGCGACGCGCCGGGAATCGCGCAGATGACGGGCCATGCGTGGCAGTGGACGCGGTCGGCGTACGAGCCGTACCCGGGCTTTCGTCCCCTGGCCGGCGCGGTGGGCGAATACAACGGCAAGTTCATGGTGGGCCAGCAGGTGCTGCGCGGCGGCAGTGCCTTCACGCCGCCGGGACATGCGCGGCCCACGTACCGCAACTTCTTTCCGCCGGCGGCCCGCTGGCAGTTCTCGGGGCTGCGCCTGGCGCGGGAGTGTGCATGACGGCGCAGGTGGTGTCCTTGTCGCGCGCGGCTGACGCGATCGCGCCGGCCGCAGTCGAATCCGAGTTCCTGCAGGACCTGCGCCGCGCGCTCGCGTCGCCGCCGCATGCGATCTCGCCCAAGTACTTCTACGACGCCGAGGGATCGCGGCTGTTCGATCGCATCTGCGACCTGCCCGAGTACTACCCCACGCGCACCGAGCGCGGCATCCTGGCCGCCTGCGCGGCCGAGATCGCGAAGCACACCGGCATCGGCGGCGATCTCGTCGAATTCGGTGCCGGCTCGTGCAGCAAGGTGCGCCTGCTGCTGGATGCACTGCAGCCGCGACGCTACGTGCCGATCGACATCTCCACCGAGCACCTCGAAGGCGCCGCGGCCCAGCTGGCCAGCGAGCATCCCGGCCTGCTGGTGCTGCCGCTCGCGGCCGACTACACGGCCACGATGCGCTTGCCGCCGCCCTTGGCAGGCGCGCCGCGCATCGGCTTCTTCCCGGTTCGACGATCGGCAACTTCACGCCCGCCGAGGCGCTGCAGTTCCTGCGCGGCGCCGCGCGGATGCTGCGCGGAGGGGGCCTGCTGCTCGGTGCCGACCTGGTGAAGGATCCGGCGGTGCTGCATGCGGCCTACAACGACGCGCAGGGCGTCACCGCCGCGTTCAACCTCAACCTGCTGGCGCGGGCCAACCGCGAACTGGGCACCGACTTCGACCTCGGCCGCTTCTGGCACGGCGCGTTCTACAACGCCGCCCAGCAGCGCATCGAGATGCACCTGGTGAGCCGCGAGCGCCAGCAGGTGCGCCTGGCCGGCGAGGACTACACGCTCGAGGCGGGGCAGGCGCTGCACACGGAGAATTCGCACAAGTTCAGCATCGAGGGCCTGCGCCGGCTGGCGCGCCAGGCGGGGTTCGATCCAGGACCGGCGTGGACCGACCCCGACCACCTGTTCAGCGTGCACTGGCTGCGCGCGCCCGCGGACTGAGGCAACGGAGCAAGGCATGAAGGCGACCTGGAACGGCAGGGTGATCGCGCAGAGCGACGACACGGTGGTGGTGGAGGGCAACCACTATTTCCCCGAGAGCGCGCTGGACCGACGCTACGTGAGCTTCTCCAACCACAAGACCACCTGCGCGTGGAAGGGACAGGCCAGCTACTACTCGCTGCTGGTCGACGGCGAGCTGAATCCCGATGCCGTCTGGTACTACGCGGACCCCAAGCCCGAAGCCGAGATGGTGCGAGGCCGCGTCGCGTTCTGGAAGGGCGTGACGGTGACCGACTGAGCATCGGGGCCGCGCCAGCCGCAGGGCCTCCAACGCGGCGGTAAGCTCGCGGCATGCTGTTCTCCCCTCCGTACTGCGCCGCCGGCGAGGCTCCCGCGCTGCTGCGCTCGCGCGGCTATGCCGTGGTGAGTCCCCAGGGCGTCGCGGCCCTCGCGGGATGCGAGGTCGCCGACCTGCAGGCGCTCGTTCCCTCCTGGAACGACCTGCCGCCCGACACCTACCTGAAGGACGGCGGCCGCTACCGCCGGCGCCGGCATTCGTGCTTCGTCGTGGAAGGCGAGGGGCTGCAGCAGGCGCCGCACCGCGCGCACTGGCAGCCGGTGGAATACAACGCCTTGCACGGCGGCATGCAGCGCTGGTTCGAGCCGATGCGAACGGACGTGGCGAGCGCGCCCGCATGGCGGCAACTCCTGCTGGCGCTGGGCCGCGTGAGTTCGCAGCTGAAGGGCGGGCAGCCCTGGTTCATCGAGGCGCACCAGTTCCGCATCGACACCACCGATGGTATCGGCCGCCCCACGCCGGAGGGCGCGCACCGCGACGGCGTCGACGTGGTGGCCGTCTTCCTGGTCGGGCGGGAGGGCATCAAGGGCGGCGAGACGCGCGTGTTCGAGGCCGACGGCCCCGCCGGCCAGCGCTTCACGCTCACCGAGCCCTGGAGCCTGCTGCTGCTGGACGACGCGCGCGTGATCCACGAGACCACGCCGATCCAGCCGACCGCGGCCGGCGGGCACCGCGACACCCTGGTGCTGACCTACCGGGCCGGCGGGTTCCAGGGCGACTGAGAGACGTCAGCCGCGCACGTCGGCGACGGCGTTCGCGCCGAAATCCTCGCGCGCCAGGAACGCCAGCACGCGTGCGGCGGCCTCGGCCGGCGAGGTGAGCATGCCCCGGGACTTCATGCCCTGGAAGTTGCCGACATCCGGAAAGCGGTCGGGATCCGCGCTGCGCAACTGCACCTGCATGTCGGTGTCGATCACGCCGGGCGCCAGCGAGCACACCTTCGCGCCGTGCCGGCCGCGCTGCTCCTCCTCCAGGGCGACGCAGCGGGTGAAGTGGTCCATGCCCGCCTTGGCCGCGCAGTAGGCCGCCTGCGACGCCATCGCGCGCCGGCCCAGTCCCGAGGAGATGTTCAGCACCTTGCGCTGGCACTTCCACGCGACTGTCGCACGCAGGAACGCGCCCGTGAGCAGCATCGGCGCTTCCAGGCCCACGCGCAGCGCCTGCGACAGGTCGGCCGCCGCGATGTCGCCGACCGGCGCGATGGTGGGGATCACGCCCGCGTTGTTGATCAGCGTGACGCCGGCGAGGTCGCCTTCGCCATGCGCGGCGAGCCAGGTCTCCAGCTTGGCCGCGGCGGCGTCGGGGCGCGCGAGGTCCTGCGGCCACTGTTCGAGGCGCAGGCCCCGGGCCTGTGCACGGGCCGTCAGCGCGTCGTTGGTCTTGCGCGAGATGCACAGCAACTCGTGGCCGGCATCGAGCAGTTGCTCGGCCATGGCGAGGCCCATGCCGCGCGAGGCGCCGGTGAGGATCGTGAGGTGGGAGGTGCTTGCCATGCGGCGATGGTAAGCGTCGATCGCGCCTAGAAAGGCGCGGCGCTGGCCCAGTGCATGGGCTCTCCAGTCGCGGGGTGCGCGAGGCGCAAGTCGCACGCGTGAAGCCACAGGCGCGGTGCCGCGGCAGCGATGTCGGGCGGTGCGTAGAGCGCATCGCCGACGATGGGATGGCCGATCGCCAACAGGTGCACGCGCAGCTGGTGCGACCGTCCTGTGACGGGCTCCAGCGCAAGGCGCGTCGTGCCGGGCCGCGGTCCCGGTCCCAGCACCTGCCAGCGCGTGAGGCTGGGCTTGCCGTGCACCGGGTCCACCTGCTGGCGCGGACGATTCGGCCAGTCGGCGCCGAGCGGCAGGGCGATCTCGCCGTGCGTCTCCGAAGGCGTGCCCGCCACCACCGCTTCATAGCGCTTGTGCACCTCCCGCTGTTCGAAGGCGCGCGCCAGCCGGCGCTGCATGGCAAGCCCGCGGGCCATCAGCCACAGGCCGGAGGTCGCCATGTCGAGCCGATGCACGACCAACGCATCGGGGTACAGGGACTGCACGCGTGTCGCCAGGCAGTCCTGCTTGTCCTGCCCGCGCCCCGGCACGCTCAGCAGATCCGCAGGCTTCAGCGCCACCACGCACCAGGCGTCGACGTGCAGCAGCTCGGGCTGGCCCGCAGCTTCACTCGATAATCCGACCCCCATGCCGATTCTCTCCGCCATTCCGTTCTCGCTCCAGACCATCGTGCTGCTGGTGTGCTCCAACCTGTTCATGACGATGGCCTGGTACGGCCACCTGAAGAACCTGGCCGACCGTCCGTGGTGGATCGCCGCGCTGGTGAGCTGGACGATCGCCCTGGCCGAGTACCTGCTGCAGGTGCCGGCCAACCGCATCGGGTTCGAGCGGGCCGGATTGTCGGTGGCGCAGCTGAAGATCATGCAGGAGGTGATCACGCTGTCGGTGTTCGTGCCGTTCGCCGTGCTTTACCTGAACCAGCCGCTGAAGCTGGATTACCTGTGGGCCGCGCTGTGCATGGTGGGCGCGGCGTACTTCATGTTCCGCGGCTGAGTCTGCCCGGGGGCGCGGTTACACTGCGCGCCGTCCCCACACCCACCAAAAGGCCTCCGGATGCTTTTCGGCAAGCTGCTGCCGCGCGAAGGCAACTTCTTCGAGATGTTCAACCAGCATGCGGCCCGCATCGTCGAGGCCGCGCAGGCCTTCGCCAAGCTGGTGGCGAACTACTCCGACCCGCAGCTGCGCGAGCAGTACATGCGCCAGGTGGACGAGGCCGAGCGAGCCGCCGACCGCGTGACGCACGACGTCAACCGGCTGATCCACAAGACCTTCATCACGCCGATCGACCGCGACCAGATCCACACGCTGATCAACACCATGGACGACGTGGCGGACCTCCTGCAGGACTCGTCCGAGACCATGGCGCTGTACGACGTGCGCAAGGTCAACGAGGAGATCACGCGCCTCACCGACGTGTCGGTGCGCTGCTGCGAGCGGGTGAAGGAAGCGGTGTCCATGATCGGCGACCTGGCCGATGCAGCCACCGCCGAGGCCGCGCTCAAGACCTGCGAGGAGATCGACCGCCTCGAATCGGACGCCGACCGCGTGATGCGCGCGGCCATGAGCCGGCTGTTCCGCGACGAGCCCGACGTGCGCGAGGTGATCAAGCTCAAGGCCATCTACGAGCTGCTGGAGCGCATCACCGACAAATGCGAGGACGTGGCCAACGTCATCGAAGGCATCATCCTCGAGCACTCCTAAATGGAAGCGGCACAGACCGCCCTGTGGGTGGTGATCCTGCTGGTGGCGCTCGCCCTGGCATTCGACTTCATGAACGGCTTCCACGACGCGGCGAACTCCATCGCCACGGTCGTGTCCACGGGGGTGCTGAAGCCCACCACCGCGGTGCTGTTTGCGGCGTTCTTCAACATCGTCGCGATCTTCATCTTCCACCTGAGCGTGGCGGCGACGATCGGCAAGGGCATCGTCGAACCGGGGATCGTCGACACGCACATCGTGTTCGGGGCGCTCGCGGGCGCGACGGCCTGGAACCTGGTCACCTGGTGGTACGGCATCCCCAGCAGCTCGTCGCATGCGCTGATCGGCGGCATCGTCGGGGCCGTCATCGCCAAGACCGGCGCGCAGGCGCTGATCGCGGCCGGCATCTGGAAGACGGTGCTGTTCATCTTCGTCTCGCCGCTGCTCGGGTTCCTGCTCGGTTCGCTGATGATGGTGCTGGTGTCGCACATCTTCCGCCGCGCCACGCCGGCGCGCATCGACCGCTGGTTCCGCCGGCTGCAGCTGCTCTCGGCCGGCGCCTACAGCCTCGGCCACGGCGGCAACGACGCGCAGAAGACCATCGGCATCATCTGGCTGCTGCTGATCGCCAGCGGCCACGTGGCCGCGGACTCGAAGTCGCCGCCGACCTGGGTGATCGCCGCCTGCTACGTCGCCATCGGCGCGGGCACGATGTTCGGCGGCTGGCGCATCGTCAGGACCATGGGCCAGAAGATCACCAAGCTCAAGCCCGTGGGCGGCTTCTGCGCCGAGTCCGGCGGCGCGCTGACGCTGTTCCTCGCCACGGCGCTGGGAATCCCCGTGTCGACCACCCACACGATCACCGGCGCCATCGTCGGCGTCGGTTCCACGCAGCGCGCAAGCGCCGTGCGCTGGGGCGTGGCTGGCAACATCGTGTGGGCGTGGATCTTCACCATCCCGGCCTCGGCCTTCGTCGCCGCGATCGGGTACTGGGTCAGCCTGCAGATCTTCTGATGCCCGCCTTCGCGGGAATGACAAGCTAACGCGCGATCGCGGGCGGGCGCGGATGCAGCCGCGCCATCGAGAAGCTGTCCACATACTCGCCGCCCTTGAGGGCATAGCCCTTGTGGCAGCCTTCGTCGACGAAGCCCATGCTCTCGTAGAGCTGCTTGGCACGCGGGTTGTCGGCATGCACGTGCAGCTCGATACGCAGAACGCCGCCCCAGTTGTCGGCCCAGTCCAGCAGGCGCGCGATCATGCGGCGGCCGATGCCGCGGCCCTGCCACTCGGGCGCGATGGCGATGCCCAGTCCGCGCACGTGCGCACGACGCAGGCTGAGGCCCGCAATGTGCAGCCCCGCGCTGCCCACCACCTCGTCACCGGCCACGGCCACCAGCCTGCACTCGCGCGGCTCGACGCGTTGCAGGAACTCCAGGCGCGAGGCGACCGGCATGTCGGGCACCTGCAGCGTGCCTTCGACGGTGCCGACGCGGCCCATGAAGGCGGAGATGCCGGCGGCATCGGCCGGTTCGGCGGCGCGGATGGTGATCTCGGAAGTGACGGCCTGGCGGGCGTCCATGGCGATGCTCCTGCGGCTGAATGGAAGAGCCACCTTAGCGCAACGCGGCCGGCGGACGAAATGCCGGGTGCGCATGGCTGCATGCGCTCACTGCGAGATCTGGCGCCCGGCTTCGACCTGGTTCTCGAAGTACCCCTGGAAGCTCAGCGCGATGCTGGTCATCAGCACGGTCGCGCCGAACATCAGCGCGAGCACGATGGCCCAGATGGTGGCCCAGGTGGTGACGCCTGCCGGCGACTCGGGCGGCGCCGACGGGTTGAAGCGCGCATTCCACTCGTGCGGCTTGGCCAGGCCGTAGACGATGGCCGTCAGGCAGCAGCCGGCGAAGGTGAAGCCGAGGATGGGCGTGAGCACCCAGCTGAGTCCGTCGTCCTGTCCGAGCGACACCATGCGCAGCACGCCGTAGGCGCCAACCAGCGTGGGCACCGGCAGAAGCCACCCCAGCCAGTCGGTCCAGCCATGCAGGTAGAAGCGGTGCAGGCCGAACGGGCCGCCCGCGAAGGCCAGCCACGCGGCCACGGTCTTGCTCTTCATGCCTCGGGCGAGCTGCCGTCCCCGGCGCCGACGACGCGGTCCATCAGCACGATGTCGAGCCAGCGGCCGAACTTCCAGCCGCACGAGGCGATGGTGCCCACCTGCTTGAAGCCGAGCGCGCGGTGCACGCCGATGGAGCCCGCGTTGGCCGAATCGCCGATCACGGCGATCAGCTTTCGCACGCCGGCTGCCTCGGCCTTGTCGATGAGCGCGGACAGCAGTTGCCGGCCTAGTCCCTTGCCGGCCGCCTCGGGATGCAGGTAGATCGAATCCTCGGCGGAAAAGCGGTAGGCGGGCCGCGGCTTGAACCACTGGCAGTACGCATAGCCCGCGACGCGGCCGCCGTCCTCGATCACGAGCCAGGGCAGGCCCTTGGCCAGCACGTCGGCCCGGCGCGCGGCCATCTCGGCTTCGGTGGGCGGCGTGGTCTCGAAGGTACCGGTGCCATGCAGCACGTGGTGGCCGTAGATGGCGGTGATGGCGGGCAGGTCGGCGTCCGTGCTGGGGCGGATCGTGGGCATCTGGGAGCTTTGGCTATAATCGTGGGCTTTCCAGCGTGTCGCTGGCCGGGTGGCCATGTCGCGTGTCTCAACGCTGGAAGACTGTCGCGCAGTCGCTGTCTTTGGCGACTCGGACCACCCGAAGGATAAATCATGGTCGTGATTCGACTCTCCCGCGGCGGCTCCAAGAGCCGTCCCTTCTTCAACATCGTCGTTGCCGACAAGCGCGTGCGCCGCGATGGCCGCTTCATCGAGCGCCTGGGTTTCTACAACCCGATCGCCAAGGACAACGAGGAAAGCATCCGCGTTGCCCAGGACCGCCTGACCTACTGGCGCGGTGTCGGTGCCACGGCGTCGCCGACGGTCGAGCGCCTGCTGAAGCAGGCCGCCGCCAAGGCGCCTGCCGCCGCGGCCTGACCGCAGTGAACCTCGAGCCGGCCGACCTGCCGGCCGACGCCATCGAAGTCGCACGCATCCACGATGCGTGGGGCGTCAAGGGCTGGTTCAAGGTCCTGCCCCACAGCGCTTCCCCGGAAGCGCTTTTTTCTTCCAAACGCTGGTTCCTGCAGCCGTCCGAGAGGGCGGCCAAGCCTGCCTTCACCGGCACGGTGCTGCTGCGCATCCGCGAGGCGAAAGAGCACTCCGACAGCATCGTCGCCACGGCGCACGATGTCGAAGGCCGCGATGACGCCGAGGCCCTGAAGGGCGCGCGCGTGTTCGTGGCGCGTTCGAGTTTTCCGACCGCGGGCGACGACGAGTACTACTGGGTCGACCTGATCGGCCTGCAGGTGGTCAATCGCGAAGGCGTCGTGCTGGGCGAGGTCAAGGACCTGATGGCCACCGGCCCGCAGACCGTGCTGGTCCTCGGCTACGAGGAAGCCGGGAAACCGGCCGAGCGCATGATCCCGTTCGTGGCCGCCTACGTCGATGCGGTCGATGTGGCGGGCAAGCGCATCACCGTCGACTGGCAGCCCGACTACTGAGGGCTCGCCGCCGTGCGCTTCGACGTCATCACGCTGTTTCCCGAACTGTTCGCGCCGTTCCTCTCCAGCGGCGTGACGCGGCGTGCGTACGAGACCAAGCAGGTCGACGTGCGCCTGTGGAACCTGCGCGATCACGCGGAGGGCAACTACCGCCGCGTGGACGACCGGCCGTTCGGCGGCGGCCCCGGCATGGTGATGCTGGCCGAGCCGCTGGCGCGCTGCCTGCATGCGATCCGCGCCGAGCGCGCCGACACGGCGCCGGTCGTCCTCTTCGCACCGACCGGCCCGCGCCTCGACCATGCGGGCGTGGAGCACTGGTCTGCCAGCGAAGGCGCGATCCTGCTGTGCGGCCGCTACGAAGGGATCGACCAGCGCTTCATCGATGCGCACGTCGACGTCCAGCTGAGCCTGGGCGACTTCGTGCTCTCAGGCGGCGAGGTGGCCGCGATGGCGCTGCTCGACGCGGTGGCGCGCCTGCAGCCCGGCGTGCTGAACGACACCGGCAGCCACGAGGAAGACAGCTTCAATCCCGCCATCGACGGCCTGCTGGACTGCCCCCACTACACGCGGCCGGAGGAATGGCAGGGCCGGCGGGTGCCGGCCGAGCTGCTGTCGGGGCACCACGCGCAGATCGAGCGCTGGCGGCGCGAGCGGCGGCTGGAGGCGACCGCTCGCCTGAGGCCGGACCTGCTGGCAGCGGCTCGCGCAGCAGGCCGGCTGAGCGCCCAGGACGAGCGCTTCCTCGCCGGGCTATAATCTCCGGCTTCCCGATCCTCTGTCCGGCCCGCACTCCAAGGAAAAACGTGACCACGTTTTTCCGGCGCCCTCCCAGGAGGCCGCTCTCCATCAACCAGCGCGGACACGATCACCCGGAAACCACCATGAACCTGATCCAGACCCTCGAGCAAGAGGAAATCGCCCGCCTGGGCAAGAAGATCCCCGACTTCGCCCCCGGCGACACGGTGATCGTCAGCGTCAACGTCGTCGAAGGCAACCGCAAGCGCGTGCAGGCCTACGAAGGCGTCGTCATCGCCAAGCGCAACCGCGGCCTGAACAGCGGCTTCACCGTGCGCAAGATCTCCAGCGGCGAAGGCGTGGAGCGCACCTTCCAGACCTACAGCCCGCTGATCGCCGGCATCGAGGTCAAGCGCCGCGGCGACGTCCGCCGCGCCAAGCTGTACTACCTGCGCGACCGCAGCGGCAAGTCGGCCCGCATCAAGGAAAAGCTGGCCCACGGCACGCGCGCGACGGCCGAGTAAGCCTCGCGCCCCCGCGAAGCCGCCGCCAGCCGACAGGCTCGCGGCGGTTTTTCATTCACAGCATGTCCAGCGCTCCCGCCCCCGAATCGCCCGACCTGGTGCCGCTCTCGAAGCTGCCCCATTTCGACGCCCGCACGATGCCCGTGGCGGCGATCGATTCGCACCTGCCTCCCATCGCCCCGGAGCAACTGGCGCCGCAGGCGATCCGTGCCCGCTTCCTGGCGCCGCCGTTGTGGGAGCCCGAATCCCGCATCGAGCCCCGCTTCACCGATCGCCAGGTCGCGGTGGCCTCGGTGCTCGTGCCCATCGTGCTGCGCGAGCAGCCCACGGTGCTGCTCACCGAGCGCACCACGCACCTGTCCACGCACTCGGGCCAGATCGCGTTCCCGGGCGGCAAGCGCGACGACACCGACATCGACGCGGTCGACACGGCGCTGCGCGAAGCGCACGAGGAGATCGGGCTGGAGCGCCGCTTCGTCGAGGTGGTGGGACAGCTGCCTTCCTTCACGACGGGCACGCGCTTCGTCATCACGCCGGTGATCGGCTTCGTCGATCCGGCCGCGCGTCTCTCGCTGAATGCGCACGAGGTGGCCGACGCCTTCGAGGTTCCGCTGCAGTTCCTCATGACGCCGGCCTACCACCGCCATCACGCGCTGGAGTTCGACGGCGTGAGGCGTGAGTGGCTCTCCATGCCCTACATGGACGGCTCGACCGAGCGCTTCATCTGGGGCGCGACGGCCGCGATGCTGCGCAACCTGTACCGCTTCCTCGCGGCCTGAGCCGTCAGCAGTTGGGCCGGCCGTAGTTCTGCCAGCACAGCTCGCGGACGCGGCGCTGGTCCTCGGCCACGCGGCGCTGGGCCTCGTACTGCAGGCGGCGTTCCTCGGCCGCGCGCGCCGATTCACGCGACATCGCTTCCTGCCGCCGCTGCTGGGCGGCGTACTCCTCGGAGCGCGCGTTGCGCCAGTTCTGGTCGGCGGCGATGGACTGGCTCTCGTAGCGCAGGCGGCGCTCGGCGGCGTCTGCACGCGCAGCTTCCTGCCGACGGCGCTCGTCCTCGCGCGCCTGCAACTCCAGGCGCTCCTTCTCCTCCCGCGCGTGGATCTCGGCGGCTGCCTTCTCGGCTGCGGCAGCCTGGGCACGCAGGTCTGCATTTCGCCAGGACAGCAGGCCACCCGCCAAGAACAGCAGCACGACGACCGCGATGCCGGCCCGGAAGAACCGCGCGAACGGAGACGGTTCCGGCTCTGCCACCTCGATCACCACGCGGCGCGGCGCCGCTGCCCTGGCCGCGGCCAGCTTGCGATCGTGCGCAGCGCGGGTGTCCGGATTCCGCAGCACCTGGTGGGCGATGCGCGCCTGTTCCAGCTGGTCGATGGCACCGTCCTCACGCGCCAGCTTCTCGCGCGTGTAGTGCGCCTGCACTTGCGCGAAGGCGGCCTCGATCTCCTCGGGCGCCGCGTTGGCCGGAAGGCCGAGCACCTGGTAGGCGGACTTCATGGCCAGCTCCTGTGGGCGGCGCGCGCGGCGCGGTCGGCAGCGATCTCCGCGCGACGGCGCGCAGCGAGTTCGCGTGCGGACGGGGCGCCGACGCTGCCGTCGCTCGAGCCACCTGCGCGCGCCGTCTCGAGCTCGCGCTCGGTCGGCACGCCCTTGCGCTTCTTGTACGTCATGCACTGGGTCTCGAGCTGGCTGCGCGCCTGCGTCGGCGTGCCTTCCACGCTCTTGAGCGCGAGCAGCAGGTCGCGCATCGCGCTCTTGTCTTCGCGCGGCACCGGCCTGGCGTCGTACTCGGCGCGCAGCGCCTCCAGGCTCTCGCCCTTGTGCATCCGCATCCAGTACGGCATGACGTCGCCGACGAGGCGGGCGCAGTCCTTGTCCGTGTCGGGGTTGACCTGGTCGACGTCGAAGCGGCCGGCCGCGTAGCGCTTCTGGAGCTCCTGGTCCGCGCAGGGCCGGTCCTGGTAGCTGCCGCCGCACTTGTACAACTGTTGTGCACCAGCGGCGCCTGCCCACAGCGTGGTCGCGAGGGCCAGCGCAAGCCCCAGGCGACGGCTTCCCCAAGCCATCCTGTTCTTCTTCATTCTTTGGTGTCCTCGTGCTGGCAGTTGCCAGTCCCCGCGAAATCATCGCATGGCCGTGCGGCGCCGCCGCCCGTCGGCGCCGGTTGGCGCGCGGCCTGTTGTGGCTTGGGCACGCTCGTGCGCGCGCCTCGGCCGAAGGGGCGAGGGCCGCCCCCGTATCATCGGCCCATGTCCTTTTTCGCCATCCTGTTCGCCCTGCTGATCGAGCAGGTGCGGCCGCTGGCGCGCCACAACCCGGTCCATGCCGCGCTGCGCCGCTGGGTGCGCTGGTCGATCCGCAACTGCGATGCCGGCAAGCCGCAGCACGGCTGGATCGCATGGGGTCTGGCCGCAGTGGTGCCCGCGCTGGTTGCCATGGCCATCCATTGGGCGCTGCTGCTGTGGGTCGGCTGGCCCGCGGCGGTGGTGTGGAGCGTGATGGTGCTGTACGCCACGCTGGGCTTCCGCCAGTTCAGCCACCACTTCACCGCGATCCGCGATGCGCTGGACGCCGGCGACGAGGACCGTGCGCGCGAGCTGCTGGCCGAGTGGCAGCAGGTCGACGCGGCGATGCTGCCGCGGCGCGAGATCGTGCGCCACGTGATCGAGTATTCGGTGCTCGCGGCGCACCGACACGTGTTCGGCGTGCTGGCCTGGTTCTCGGTGCTGGCCGCGTTCGGCTTCGGCCCCGCCGGCGCGGTGCTGTACCGCATGGGCGAGTTCGTCACGCGCTACTGGCGCTACCGCGGGCAGACCCAGCCGGTGAGCGAGGCCGCGCAATCGGTCGCCACGCGCGCCTGGGCCGTCATCGACTGGCTGCCGGCGCGCATCACCGCGCTGTCGTTCGCGATCGTCGGCAGCTTCGAGGAGGCGATCGACTGCTGGCGCCACCATGCGCAGCGTTTCCCGAACGACAACGACGGCGTGATCCTCGCGGCCACCTCGGGCGCGGTGAACGTGCGGCTGGGCGGCGAGGCGCTGCGGTCGTCCGCGTTCTCGCCGAACGGCTCCCAGACCTTCAGCGCCGCATCCGTCGGCCCGACGACGGAGGTCGACACCGAGAGCACGCCCGGCCGTGACGCCGAACCCGCCCATCTGCGCAGCATCGTGGGCCTTGTGTGGCGCACGGTGGTGCTGTGGATGGTGCTGCTGGCGCTGCTGACGCTGGCCCGATTGCTGGGTTGAATCGCTGGAGGCGGACAGCCAAACGCAAAACGCGCGAAATCACGCAAAAGCCGCAAAAGAGATCCATTCGAATGACTCCATCGAATGTCTTCTCGTCTTTTGCGTCCTTCTGCGTCTTTTGCGTTCGGCTGTCGGCTCCCGCATTCAATACCGCGGCGGCTGGCTCAGTTCCTCGAACAGCTCGGTGTAGATGCGGTAGCGGTTGGTGGTGACGGGGTTCGGGCTCTCCGCGTGGATCACCGCCGCGATCACGCCGCAGCCCGGCTCGTGGGTATGGGTGCAGTTGCTGAACCGGCACTCGCCCAGGTGCGGTCGCAGGTCGCGCATCAGCCCCGCCAGCGCCATCGGCGGAATGTGCTGCAGCCCGAATTCCTGGAACCCCGGCGAGTCGATCAGCGCGGTGCTTCGGTCCGCGTCCATCCAGTACCAGGTGGTGCTGGTGGTCGTGTGCCGGCCCGAGTTCAGCGCGCGGGAGATCTCGCCGGTCTGCGCCAGCGCGCCGGGCACCAGCAGGTTGATCAGCGTGCTCTTCCCGGCGCCCGAGGGACCCAGCACCAGCGTGGTCTTGCCGCGCAGGTGCGACAGCAGGTGCTCGCGATCGACCTCCTGCGAGAGGCGCAGCGACAGCGGCAGCACGCCGTAGCCCATCTGCTGGTATGGCAGAAGCCGCGTCCAGGCGCGCTCGAACGGCTCGACGAGGTCGCTCTTGTTCAGGGCGATCAGCGGCGTGATGTGCTCGGCCTCGGCGGCGATCAGCGCGCGCGAGAGCTGGTGCTCGGAGAACTCGGGTTCGGCCGCGATCAGCAGCAGCACCTGGTCGAGGTTGGCGGCGAAGGACTTGGTGCGCACCTCGTCCTGCCGGTGGAACAGGTTGCGGCGCGCATCGACGCTCTCGATCGTGCCCTCGTCGTGGCTGCTGCGCCATTGCACGCGGTCGCCGACCACGGCCTGGGCCTTCTTGCCGCGCGGATGGCAGATGCGGCGTTCGCCGTCGTCCGATTCCACCAGGCAATGGCGGCCGAAGCTGGCCACCACCAGGCCGGGCCGCAGCCCGCTGTCGTCAGCCAAGCAACGCTCCTGCCATCGTCAGGCGAGCAGCGCGTCGACCGCGGCGGCGCATGCGAAGTCGGTCTCGGACAGGCCCTGCACGTCGTGCGTGCGCCAGCGCACGACGCAGCGCGCGTAGTGCACCGACAGGTCGGGATGGTGGTCCTCGCGATGGGCGATGAAGGCCACCGCGTTCACGAAGGCCATCGTCTCGCCGTAGTTGGCGAAGGTGAAGGCCTTCTCGATGGCGACGTCCGCGCCATCACCGGACAGGGACCAGCCCGTCAACGACGAGAGACGCGTGACGACCTCGGTGGGCCGCAGCGCCCGCCGCGGCGTGAGCGACCAGTCCTTGCGCGTGAGCATCGAATCGGCCATGGTCATCCCGCCATGCGCGCCAGCCGCTCGGACGCCGGCGGGTGCGAGTAGTAGAACTTCACGAACAGCGGGTCGGGCGTGAGCGTCGACGCGTTGTCCTCGTACAGCTTGAGCAATGCGCCGCGCAGGTCGTCGCGCCCCGTCTGTGCCACAGCGAAGGCATCGGCCTGGAACTCGTGGCGGCGTGACAGCTGCGCCATCAGCGGGGCGATGAAGAACGAGAACACCGGCACCACCAGCAGGAAGAGGAGAAGCGCCAGCGCGTCGTTCGGGCCGCGCAGGTTGGGCGCGACGCCCAGGCCCAGGTAGAACCAGGGCTGCGTGGCCAGGAAGCCGAGCAGCGCGAAGCCCACCAGGCTGGCCGCGAAGAGGCCCACGATGCGCTTGACGACGTGGCGGTGCTTGAAGTGGCCCAGCTCGTGCGCGAGCACCGCGTCCACCTCGCCGGGCGAGAGCTTGTTCAGCAGCGTGTCGAAGAACACCACGCGCTTGGCGGCGCCGAAACCGGTGAAGTAGGCATTGGCGTGCGCGCTGCGCTTGCTGCCGTCCATCACGAACAGGCCCTTGGCGGCAAAGCCGCAGCGCTGCATCAGCGCCGTGACGCGCGCCTTGAGCGTCTCGTCCTCGAGCGGGCGGAACTTGTTGAACAGCGGCGCGATGACGGTGGGATAGAGCACCAGCAGCAGCAGGTTGAAGGCCATCCACACACCCCAGGCCCAGAGCCACCAGAACGAGCCTGCGGCACCCATCAGCCACAGCATGAGCCAGGCGATCGGCAGGCCGATCAGCGCGCCGAGCACCAGCCCCTTGGCGGCATCGACGAGCCACAGCCGCAGCGTCATCTTGTTGAAGCCGAAGCGCTCCTCGATGACGAAGGTCTGGTACAGCGTGAACGGCAGGTCCAGCAGGCCACTGATCACCGCGAAGCAGACCAGCATCGCCAGCTGCTGGGCCATGCCAGGGCCGAGCCAGGCGAGCAGTGCCTGGTTCAACGCATGCAGGCCGCCCAGCAAGGTCCACCCGAGCAGCACCACGGCGCCGAACGCGGTCTCCAGCAGGCCGACGCGCGCCTTGGCCACCGTGTAGTCGGCGGCCTTCTGGTGCGCGGCGAGCGAGACGGTGCCGGCGAAAGGCGCGGGCACTTCGGCGCGATGGCGCGCGACATTGCGCACCTGGCGGGTGGCGAGCCAGAACTTCACTGCCAGTCCGGCCAGCAGTGCGGCGGCGAACAGGAGGGTCCAGAGGGCGGAGAGGCGCATCGGTCGAGTTTATTCCTTGCGACAATCCCGCGATGGACCAGACCCTTGCCACAACGGCCGCGCCCACGCTTGCCAAGAGCGACCAGAACCTCGTCTGGCTCGACTGCGAGATGACCGGCCTCGACCCCGAGGTCGATCGCATCATCGAAATCGCCGTGGTGGTCACCGGCCCCGACCTGGCCCCGCGCATCGAAGGCCCCGTGTTCGCCATCCACCAGAGCGACGAGCAGCTCGACCGCATGGATGCGTGGAACAAGGGCACGCATGGGCGCAGCGGCCTCATCGATCGCGTGAAGGCGTCCACCGTGTCCGAGGCGCAGGCCGAGGAAGCTCTGCTGGCCTTCCTGGCGAAGTACCTGCCCAAGAACGGCTCGCCGATGTGCGGCAACACCATTGGCCAGGACCGGCGCTTCCTCGTGAAGTACATGCCGCGGCTGGAGGCGTTCTTCCACTACCGCAACCTGGACGTGAGCACGCTCAAGGAACTGGCCAAGCGCTGGCGGCCGGACATCTACGCCAACTTCAAGAAGCAGCAGGCGCACGCGGCACTGGCGGACGTGCACGAGTCGATTGAGGAACTGGCGCACTACCGCGAGCACTTCCTGCGCGTCACACAGTGAGATGGAAGACCCCGGGGACTTGGTGAAAACCCGGATCCGTGCGACAATGGCGGGCTTCGCAGCGCAGGACCTTCAGCAGGCGGCGGCGAAACCTTCATCTGCCTTCATGCACAGGCTCACCGAATGAGCCACCGGCGCCACAGCGCGCCGGATTGTCGTCTGAATGGTTGATGTTCCTTAACCATTGACGACGACCGCTCCCCACGGGCGCGGTCGCACGGAAACATCCAATGACCGACACGTTCGACGTGCAGGGCGACTTCGCGCCTGCGCTTTCCTCCGACATCGACACCTCCGCCGCGCCCGCGCTGCCCAATGGCTTCGTCAAGCTGGGCCTCGCGCCCGAGCTGGTGCGCGCTGTCGAAGACCTTGGCTTCTCGCAGCCCACCTCGGTGCAGGAGCAGGCGATCCCGCGCGCGCTGCCCACCGGTGGCGAGGGCGACGCCGCCTTCATCGACCTGATGGTCTCCAGCCAGACCGGCAGCGGCAAGACCGCGGCCTTCCTGCTGCCCGTGCTGCACACGCTGATCCAGCTGCAGGCCGAGGCCGAGGAGAAGGAGCGTGCCGAGCAGCAGCGCCTGGCCGACGAGGCCGCCGCGCGCGGCGAAGCGCCGACCAAGCGCAAGCGCCGCAACCCGGCCGACCCGCGCAACTTCAAGGCCGCCACCCCCGGCGCGCTGATCCTGTGCCCCACGCGCGAACTCGCGCAGCAGGTGGCGCACGACGCCATCGATCTCGTGAAGCACTGCCGCGGCCTGCGCATCGCCAACGTCGTGGGCGGCATGCCGTACCAGATGCAGATCGCGCGTCTGCAGAACGCCAACCTGGTGGTCGCCACGCCGGGCCGCCTGCTGGACCTGCAGCGCTCGCAGCAGATCAAGCTGGACCAGGTGCGCTTCCTCGTCGTCGACGAGGCCGACCGCATGCTGGACCTGGGCTTCGCCGACGACCTGGCCGAGATCAACCAGCTCACGGCCAACCGCCAGCAGACCATGATGTTCAGCGCCACGTTCGCGCCGCGCATCCAGCAGCTGGCCGGGCGCGTGATGCGCCAGCCGCAGCGCATCCAGGTCGACAGCCCGCAGGAGAAGCACGCCAACATCAAGCAGGCACTGTTCTGGGCCGACAACTCGCAGCACAAGCGCGCGATGCTGGACCACTGGCTGCGTGACCAGTCGATCAACCAGGCCATCGTGTTCGCCTCGACCCAGGTCGAGTGCGACGGCCTCGCCAACGACCTGCAGCAGGAAGGCTTCTCGGCCGTCGCGCTGCACGGCGCGCTGAGCCAGGGCCTGCGCAACCGCCGGCTGATGGCGCTGCGCAATGGCCAGGTGCAGATCCTGGTGGCCACCGACGTCGCGGCGCGCGGCATCGACGTGCCCACGATCACGCACGTGTTCAACTTCGGCCTGCCGATGAAGAGCGAGGACTACACGCACCGCATCGGCCGCACCGGCCGTGCGGGCCGCGACGGCCTGGCCGTCACGTTCGCCGAGTTCCGCGACCGCTTCAAGATCTTCGACATCGAGGCCTACACCAAGCAGGCCTTCCACGCCGAGGTGATCCCCGGCCTCGAGCCGCAGCAGCGCACGCCGCGCCCGCCGCAGCCCGGCTTCAACGCCGGCCGTGGCCGCGGCGGTCCGCCGCACCGCAGCGGTGGCGCACCGCGCCGCCACGAGGGCGAGTACGGCCGCAAGGCCGGCTTCGGCGACTTCGGCGGCGACCGCGGCGAGCGCCGCCCGTCCACGCCGTGGGAAAAACCGGCGCAAGGCTTCGCCAAGCCGGCGCCTCGCGGCAACGGCGGCAAGGTCTTCGTGCCGCGCGACGCCAAGAAGCGCGCGTACAAGCCGGCGCGGTAACCGACTCGGCGCCGTCGGAAGGCGGACAGCCGAACGCAAGAGGCGCGAACGGCAAACAGCCAAAGAACGCGAAGGGGACTTCCTCTCTGGAAGGAATTCTTTTGCGTCCTTTGGCTGTTTTTTTGCGCCTTTTGCGTTCGGCTGTCCGCTTCCGTCTCAGGCCGCGTGGGCAGTCGCCACGCGCCCGATCTCCGGCCAGCGGGCGTGCACGTAGATCCACGCAACCAGCCCCACGCCCATCATCAGCAACGAGGCGATCGCGATCGCCTGCGTGGAGTGCATCACCAGCGGGGCCACCACGCCGGCCACGATGCCGTTGGCCGTCGAGCCGATCACGGCCTGCAGGGACGACGCCATGCCACGGCGCTCGGGGCTGAGGTCCAGCACCAGCAGCGTGATCACGGGCACCATCAGCGCCCAGCCGTAGGCGAACACGGCGATCGGGATCAGTGCCCATGCCACGTGCGCCGGCCACAGCAGGTTCGCCGCCACGTTGGCCAGCGACACCGCCAGCATGATCAGGAACCCGTGCCGGATCTGCCGCTTGGGCGCGATGTGCCCGGCGAGCCGGCCGCTGGTCCAGGCGCCGCCCATGATGCCGGCGATCGTGAGGAGGAAGAACCAGAAGAACTGCTGCGGTGCCAGTCCCAGGTGCGTGCCCAGGAACTCGGGGGCGCACAGCACGTACAGGAACATGCCGTTGAAGGGCACCCCGCTGGCCAGCGCCAGCAGCAGGAAGCGCGGGTTCGCGCCCAGCTGCCAGTAGCCGCGCAGCAGGTTGCGCACGTTGAACGGCTGCCGGTGCGTGGCGTGCAGCGTCTCGGGCAGCAGCTTGAAGTTGGCCGTCCACAGCGCGATGCCGATGCCCGTGAGCAGCCAGAACACCGAGTGCCAGCCCGCGTGCACGAACAGCCAGCCGCCGACGATCGGCGCGACGGCGGGCGCGACGCCGAAGTAGATCGTCACCTGGCTCATCACGCGCTGCGCCTGCGCGGGCGGGAACATGTCGCGGATCACCGCGCGCGACACCACGATGCCGGCACCCGTCGACAGTCCCTGCAGCGCGCGGAAGAACACCAGCTGGCCGATGGTCTGCGACAGCGCGCAGCCGGCCGAGGCCAGCGTGAACACCGCAATGCCCACCAGCACCACGGGTCGCCTTCCGAAGCTGTCCGACAGAGCGCCGTGGAACAGGTTCATGAAGGCAAACCCGAACAGGTAGGCCGACAGCGTCTGCTGCATCTGCACCGGCGTCGCGCCGATGGCCGCCTGGATGCCGGAGAACGCCGGGATGTAGGTGTCGATCGAGAACGGTCCCAGCATGCCCAGCATGGCAAGCAGCACCGCGAGGGCCCAGGGCGGCGCGCGCCAGAGCGTGGCGGCGTCGGGATTCATGCGGGGAGGGCGGCGCCGGAGAAGTGCGCGGCGCCAGGGTGTCGGGTCGTCATCAGACCCGCGATGCTACCGGCTGGTGCCGCCGTCCGCGCCGACTTCCAATGCGTGTGCGCGCTTGCGTGCCATGCGCGGCCCGGCGGGCGGTGGCACCACGGCATCGAAGAACGACTTGTCCAGGTGGCGCGAGAAGCGGGTGAACCACGAGTCGCGCGGATAGAACGCCGTGCCGCGCGGACCGGTCACGCGCACCAGCGAGTCGGACTGCAGTTCGGCGCGGAAGCTCCCGGGGTCGCGTCCGCTGGCGCGCAGCAGGTTGGCCAGCAACTGGCTTTCGTTGGGGTCGAGGTCCTGGATCACGCAGCGATGATGGCAACGTGCGTGCCTGCCCGCCAGAGCCGCACGCCGGACTCGGCTGTAGGACGGCAGCTCACCATGAGTTCGCTGGTGGTCCATTGCCGCACGGGTTGAGCCAACGCCGTCCTACGAGATGCGCGCTGCCGCGCCAGCACCATGCAGCCAATCGGGAGATTGGCATGAACGACAGGCAGTCGGGTCGTCGCATCGCGTGCTGGGAGAGGGTCTGAGATGGCGCCGGAAGACGCGGGCCTGGTGGGCACCCCCTATTTCTGGATCGGCATCGCCGTCGCCGTGGCCCTGTGGGTCGCGGTGATGCTGGCGCTCTGGCTCTGAGGCGAACGCCTTAGGCAATTGACTGACAGGGCGCACGCATGCGCCCGGCGCATCTGCGCCGAATTGCACAGTTCGCTTCGTGGCGGCATGCGACAGTCCGTGTTTGCCCGACACCGTGGTGTCCGGGCTTCGCTTTTCGACTCTTCCGCGTGACTGCCTCCCCTTCCAGGACCCCAGCGCACGACGCCGCGCTCATCCGGGTCATCCTCGTCGACGACCACGAACTGGTGCGCTCCGGCCTCGCGGCGCTGCTCGCCCAGGTGCCTGACATGCGGGTGGTGGCCGAAGCGCGCGACGGCGCGTCGCTGCTCGCATTGCTGGAGCACACGCGCGCCGAAGTGCTCGTGTGCGACATCGGCATGCCGGGCATGGACGGCCTGGAGACCATCGAGCGCGTCCACAGCCAGTGGCCCGAGCTGCGGATCCTGGTGCTGTCGATGGAGGACTCGCCACAGGTGGCAAGGCGCGCGCTGGGCAACGGCGCGTCGGGCTACGTGGTGAAGAATGCAGCGAGCAGCGAGCTGCAGGAGGCGATCCGCGCCACCATGGCAGGCCTGCGCTACCTCAGTCCGGTGATCACGCGTTCGCTGCTGGTGCCGCCGTCCGGTGCGGCGCAGGAGCAGCTCACCACGCGACAGCTCGAAATCCTCACGCTGATCGCCGAGGGCTGCACGTCGCGCGAGATCGGCATCCGGCTCGGGCTCAGCCACAAGACCGTGGACGTGCACCGGCTGCGCATCATGGACCGCCTGGGTATCCGCGACGTCGCCAGCCTCACCCGCTACGCGCTGCGGCACCGGCTGGTCGTGTAGCGGCGCAACCTAGCGCAGCACCAGCACCGGCACCTGGCCGTGCGTCAGCACGTGCTGCGTCTCGCTGCCCAGCAGCAGCCGGCGCAGGCCCTTGCGGCCGTGGGAGGCCATCACCACCAGGTCGCACTTGTGCTTGCGCGCCGCGGCCAGCACGGACTCGGCGACCAGGTCCGAGGAGATGGTGATGGCGCGCGCCTTCACGCCTGCCTTCTTCGCCATCGCCTCCACGTTGCCGGCCAGCGCCTGGCCACGCTCGGCCCATTGCTTCTCCACGCGGCGGACGTCCTCGGGCGACAGCGAGATCGCGCCTTCGAAGAAGGCCGTCGGATAGCGCGGCACCACGTTCAGCGCCACCAGTTCGGCGCCCAGGGACGCGGCGAGATCGACCGCGCTCCGCACGGCCTTCTTCGAGAGCGGGGAACCGTCGGTGGGAACGAGGATGCGCTTGTACATGGGGGTTCCGGTGGGACGACCTGAAGCGTAGGTGGCCGGCTGCACCGCGCCGTTGATCCACATCAAGCAGCGCGGCCATGCGCCCGCTTAGCCTCCCCGCATGCAAGCCGCGATCCTGCCCCTGGCGCTGCCCGAGCCTCCACAAGGCGGGGCGGAAGCGGCCCACGACGCGGCGCTCGACGAGCGCGAAGCGTGGGAGGGCTTCAGCCGCCCTGTGGCCGGTGACGACGGCACGTGGGAGTCGTACCTCGGGCTCGAAGGCATCGACTGCGCCGGCTGCTCGCTCCTGATCGAACAGGCCCTGCTGCCGCTGCCCGGCGTGCGCTCGGTCGAAGTGAATGGCGCCACGGCGACCGCCCGCGTGGTCTGGCACCCCGCGCAGGGGCGGCCCTCGCAATGGCTCGCCGCCCTGCGCTGCGCGGGCTACCGCGGCTGGCCCACGAGCGGACAGCTGGAAGCCGCGACACGCCGGCGCGCCCAGCGCCAGCTGCTCTGGCGCTGGCTGGTGGCGGGCTTCTGCATGATGCAGGTGATGATGTACGCGGCTCCCGCGTACCTGGCCGCGCCGGGCGAGATGACGGCCGACGTCGTCGCGCTGCTGCGCTGGGCGTCGTGGCTGCTCACGCTGCCCGTGCTGCTGTTCTCCTGCCGTCCGTTCTTCGCGTCGGCCTGGCGCGACCTCACCCACGCGCGCATCGGCATGGACGTGCCGGTCTCCGCGGGCATCCTGCTCGCCTTCGGCGCCAGCACCGCGGCCACCTTCGATCCTGCCGGCCCGCTGGGCGGTGAGGTCTGGTACGACTCCGTGGTGATGTTCGTGTTCTTCCTGCTCTCCGGGCGCCTGCTGGAGCAGCGGCTGCGCGAGCGCACCGCCGGCTCGCTCGAATCCCTGATCCGCCGCCTGCCGTCCACGATCGAGCGCGAGGCGGCCGATGGCAGCTTCGCGCGCGTGGCCGCGAGTGCGCTGCGCGTCGGCGATCGCATCCGCGTACTGCCGGGCGAGGCGATCCCGGCCGACGGCACCGTGCTCGAGGGCGCGAGCCGCGTCGACGAGGCGCTGCTCACGGGCGAGTCGTCGCCGCTGCCGCGCGGCGCGGGCGATGCGGTGATCGCCGGCAGCCACAACCTCTCCGCGCCGCTGCTGGTGCGCGTGGAGCGCCTGGGTGGCGACACCCGCTTCGCCGGCATCGTGGCGCTGATGGAGCGTGCCTCGGTCGACAAGCCGCGGCTGGCGCGCCTGGCCGATCGCATGGCCGGGCCGTTCCTTCTTGGCGTGCTGCTCGCGGCGGTGCTGGCCGCCTGCTGGTGGTGGCCGGTCGATCGCGCCCATGCCGTCGGCGTCGCCATCGCCGTGCTGATCGTCACGTGCCCCTGCGCGCTCTCGCTCGCCACGCCCGCCGCGATGCTGGCGGCCGCTGGTGCGCTGGCACGCCGCGGCGTCCTGGTGCGGCGGCTCGAGGCGCTGGAGGAGGGGGCCTCGATCGACGCGGTGGTGTTCGACAAGACCGGCACGCTCACGAGCGACCGCATTGCGCTGGCCGGCGTCCAGGTGCGGCCCGGCCTGGAGGATGTCCCCGTCGTGCAGTGGGCGGCCGCCCTGGCGCGCCATTCGCTGCATCCGCTGTCGCGTGCCATCGCGGCATCGCCGGCGGCGGGGGACCTGCAGGCACTCGACGTGCAGGAACTCCCCGGGCAGGGCCTGCGAGGCAACCTGCAGCTCGGGGCCAACCTGCTGGCATTGCGCCTGGGTTCGGCCGGCTTCTGCGGCGCTCCTGCACACGTGGCCTCCGCGCAGGTCCACCTGGCCGACGCGCAGGGCTGGCTCGCCGCGTTCACGCTCGACGAGCAGGTGCGACCCGACGCTGTCGATGCGGTCTCGCAGTTGCGACGCGACGGACTCTCGCTGCAGGTGCTGTCGGGCGATCGCACGGCGGCCGTGCAACGCCTCGCCGACCGCACCGGCATCGCCGCGGGGCTCGGCGGGCAATCGCCCGAGGACAAGCTGGCCTGGGTGCGCGGCCAGCAGCGGCAGGGGCGGCGCGTGCTGGTCGTCGGCGACGGCCTGAACGACGGGCCGGTGCTGGCGAGCGCGACGCTCTCGGTGGCGATGGGCCATGGCGCGCCGCTCGCGCAATCGCAGGCCGACGTCATCGTCGCCGGGGGCCAGCTGACCGCGGTGCCGCTGCTGCTGCAGATGGCCCGCCGCACGCGCGCCGTGGTGCGGCAGAACCTGGCCTGGTCGGCGGCCTACAACGCGCTGTGCGTGCCGCTGGCCATCGCCGGCTGGATGCCACCGTGGCTGGCCGGCCTGGGCATGGCCGCGAGCTCGCTGGTGGTGGTCGCCAACTCCGCGCGCCTGGCGCGAGTCCCCCAGCCTCCAGCACCCAGCCTCTAGCCCCTTGCCATGGACATCCTCTTCCTTCTCATTCCGCTGTCGGTCGGCCTGGGCCTGCTGATCCTGGGCGCGCTTGCGTGGGCCGTCTGGCGTGGCCAGTTCGAATCGCTCGACGCCGAGGCGCAGCGGATTCTCGTGGACGATTGACGTGCATCAACAGCCGTGCTCCGCGCGCGGCCGACACTGGGGCATGACGATGAAGGTGCCCCGATGAACGACAAGACAACCGCGCCGCTCCAGTACCACGACACGGTGGTGCGGCAGTTCTCCATCATGGCCGTAGTGTGGGGCGTGGTGGGCATGCTGGTGGGCGTGTTCATCGCCGCCCAGCTGGCCTGGCCGGAACTGAATTTCGGCATCCCCTGGCTCTCGTACGGGCGGCTCCGGCCGCTGCACACCAACGCGGTGATCTTCGCCTTCGGCGGCTGCGCGCTGATGGCCAGCAGCTACTACTGCGTGCAGCGCACCTCGCAGGTGCCGCTGTTCATGCCGAAGCTCGCTTCCTTCAGCTTCTGGGGCTGGCAGGCCGTGATCGTGGCCGCCGCCATCAGCCTGCCGCTGGGCTACACGACGGGCAAGGAGTACGCCGAGCTCGAGTGGCCGATCGACATCCTGATCACCGCCACGTGGCTGGCCTATGCCGTCGTCTTCTTCGGCACGGTCGGCACGCGCAAGGTGCGCCACATCTACGTGGCCAACTGGTTCTACGGCGGCTTCATCCTGGCGATCGCGGTGCTGCACGTGGTGAACAGCGCGGAGGTTCCGGCAGGCTGGATGAAGTCGTACTCGGCCTATGCCGGCGTGCAGGACGCGATGGTGCAGTGGTGGTACGGCCATAACGCGGTGGGCTTCTTCCTCACCGCCGGCTTCCTGGGGATGATGTATTACTACATCCCCAAGCAGGCCGAGCGGCCGGTCTACAGCTACCGGCTCTCCATCGTCCACTTCTGGGCGCTGATCTTCACCTACATGTGGGCGGGCCCGCACCACCTGCACTTCACCGCGCTGCCGGACTGGACCCAGTCGATCGGCATGCTGTTCTCGCTGATCCTGCTGGCGCCCAGCTGGGGCGGGATGATCAACGGCGTGATGACGCTCTCGGGCGCCTGGCACAAGCTGCGCGACGACCCGGTGCTGCGCTTCATGATCGTGGCCCTGTCGTTCTACGGCATGGCGACCTTCGAGGGCCCGATGATGTCGATCAAGACCGTCAACGCCCTGTCGCACTACACGGACTGGACGATCGGCCACGTGCACGCCGGCGCGCTGGGCTGGGTGGGCCTGATCTCCATGGGCTGCCTGTACTACCTGATCCCGCGCCTGTTCGGCCGCAAGCAGATGTACTCGGTGCGTGCCATCGAGCTGCACTTCTGGATCGCGACGGTCGGCATCGTGCTGTACATCGCCGCCATGTGGATCGCCGGCGTGATGCAGGGCCTGATGTGGCGCGCCATCAATGCCGACGGCACGCTCACCTACACCTTCGTCGAATCGGTGAAGGCCACCTATCCCTTCTACGTGATCCGCGTGATCGGCGGCCTGCTGTACCTGGCGGGCATGCTGGTGATGGCCTGGAACACCTGGATGACCGCGGCGGGCGGCCGCGCCGTGCGCGTGAACGTGCCGGTGTCGGTGGCTGCCTGAAGGAACGAGACACCATGAGCACCAACGCCACATCCACCGGTTTCAGCCACGAGAAGGTCGAGACCAACAACTTCCTGATGATCGTGCTGATCCTGCTGGTCGTCGCCGTCGGCGGCCTGGTGGAGATCGTGCCGCTGTTCTTCCAGAAGACCACCACGCAGCCGATCCAGGGCGTGGTGCCCTACACCGCGCTGCAGCTCGCGGGCCGCGACATCTACCTGCGCGAGGGTTGCTACAACTGCCACTCGCAGATGATCCGCCCGTTCCGCGCCGAAACGCTGCGCTACGGCCACTACTCGGTCGCCGGCGAATCCGTCTACGACCACCCGTTCCAGTGGGGCAGCAAGCGCACCGGCCCCGACCTGGCGCGCGTCGGCGGCAAGTACTCGGACGAGTGGCACCGCATCCACCTGAACAACCCGCGCGACGTGGTGCCCGAGTCGAACATGCCGGCCTACGTGTGGCTGGAGAAGACGCCGGCCGACGACACCAGCATCGGCACCCACATGAAGGCGCTGCGCGCCGTCGGCGTGCCCTACACCGACGCCCAGATCGCCAAGGCGGGCGACGAGGTCAAGGGCAGGAGCGAGATGGACGCGCTGGTCGCGTACCTGCAGTCGCTGGGCCTGGCCCTGAAGTGACGCGCCGCGAGGAGAAACGACACCATGGACATCACCACCCTGCGCATCGTGGCCACGCTGGCCTGTTTCGCCACCTTCCTCGGCATCGTCGCCTGGGCGTACGCGCGCTCCAACCGCGAGCGCTTCGAGGCCGACGGCCGCATTCCGTTCGAGAGCGAGTGAGGACCACGCCATGAGCGATTTCACCGGCAACTTCTGGTCGGTCTACGTGGCCGGCGTCACCCTCGCGGGCATGCTCGCGTGCCTGCTGCTGCTGTGGATCACGTCCCGCAAGAAGGTCGAGCCGACCGCGGACAACACCACCGGCCATGTCTGGGACGGCGACCTGGTGGAGATGAACAACCCGATGCCGCGCTGGTGGATGTGGCTGTTCGTCGGCACGGTCGTGTTCTCGCTGCTGTACCTGGTGGCCTATCCGGGCCTGGGCACCTACCAGGGCGAGCTGGGCTGGACGTCGCGCGACGCCTACCAGGGCGAGGTGGCGCAGGTCCGAGCGCGAGCTCGCGCCGCTGTATGCGCAGTTCACCGCGCGCAAGGTGGAGGAAGTCGCAGGCGACCCGGCCGCGATGGCGATCGGCGAGCGGCTGTTCATGAACAACTGCGCCCAGTGCCACGGCTCGGATGCGCGCGGCAGCAAGGGCTTTCCCAACCTGGCCGACAACGACTGGCTGCATGGCGGGTCGCCGGAGAAGATCGTGGAGACGATCACCGGTGGCCGCCGGGGCAGCATGCCGCCCATGGCGGCGGCGGTGGGCTCGGCCGACGACGTGAAGAACGTCGCGAACTACGTGCTGTCGCTGTCCGGCGCGCCGCACGATTCGCTGCGCGCGCAGCTGGGCAAGAGCAAGTTCACCGTGTGCGCCGCCTGCCACGGCGCGGACGGCAAGGGCAACCAGGCGATCGGCGCGCCCAACCTCACCGACGACACCTGGCTGCATGGCTACGGGGAGCAGGCGATCATCGCCATGGTCAACAACGGCAAGACGAACGTGATGCCGACGCAGCAGGGCAAGCTTAGCGACGCGCAGATCCATGTGCTGGCGTCGTATGTGTGGGGGCTGTCGAACAAGGCGGTGGCGGCGAAGCCTTGAAGGTGAGGTGTCGTTGACGCGTTCGGGGTGCGCGGAAGGCGGTGCCTGGCAGGGTCTCAGACGGTGAGAGTCGGTTCCCTGCGCTCGCTCCCGTCACCCAAATCGACCCTGCCAGACACCGCCTGCCGCGGGCCGGCGCATTGCGTGCTCGGGCAGGGCCCCTCATTCCGCGACGCTGTCATCCCGGGCTTGACCCGGGATCCAGCGACGGCGGCCGTCCAAGCACCGCACTGGATTGCGGGTCAAGCCCGCAATGACAGAGGAGGGCAGAGCGCTCGATGCTGGAGCCGAGCCGGTCTGTCGTCGCGCGCGCCCAACTGCGCTCCGCCTGATCCAGCGCAAACACAGCCCCGTGCTGCACCGGCACCATGGCGTGGCCGGTCGCGGACCGCGCTTGCCTCCCATGAACCAGAAAGTCATCCCCATCCTGCCGGTCCCCGCCAGCGAGTCGCTGTACACGAGCGAGAAGAAGGTCTACCCGCGCGCCACGACCGGCACCTTCGCGCGCTGGCGCTGGATCTTCGTGTGGCTCACGCAGGCCGTGTTCTACGGGCTGCCCTGGCTGTCATGGGCGAACGAGGCCGGCAGCCGGCAGGCGGTGCTGTTCGACCTGGCGGCGCGGCGCTTCTACCTGTTCGGGGCGGTGCTGTATCCGCAGGACTTCATCTACCTCACCGGCCTGCTCGTGGTGAGCGCGCTCTCGCTGTTCCTCTTCACGGCGGTGGCCGGGCGCCTGTGGTGCGGCTTCTCCTGTCCGCAGACGGTCTACACGGAAATCTTCCTGTGGATCGAGCGCAAGGTGGAAGGCGAGCGGCAGCAGCGGCTGAAACTCGACGCCGGCGCGCTCTCGCTGGAGAAGCTGGTCAAGAAGTCCTTCAAGCACCTGCTGTGGGTCGGCGTGGCCATGTGGACCGGCTTCACCTTCGTCGGCTACTTCACGCCGCTGCGCGAGCTGGGCATGGAGTTCCTGCAGACCCGCATGGGCTCGTGGGAGGTGTTCTGGGTGTTCTTCTACGCCGGCGCGACCTACGGCAATGCCGGTTTCCTGCGCGAGCAGGTCTGCAAGTACATGTGCCCCTACGCCCGCTTCCAGGGCGCGATGTTCGACCGCGACACGCTGATCGTGAGCTACGACAGCGCGCGCGGCGAACCCCGCGGCACCCGCGGCCGCAATGACGACTTCGCGGCCAAGGGCCTGGGCTCGTGCATCGACTGCAACCTGTGCGTGCAGGTCTGCCCGACCGGCATCGACATCCGCAAGGGGCTGCAGTACGAGTGCATCGGCTGCGCGGCCTGCGTGGACGTGTGCGACGGCGTGATGGACAAGATGCACTACCCGCACGGGCTGATCCGCTTCACGACCCAGAACGCGCTGGCGCGCGGCGAGTCGCGTCGCGAGATCGTGCGGCGCGTGCTGCGTCCGCGCATCCTGGTCTACGCCGCGGTGCTGGTCGCGCTGTGCATCGCGCTGGCCGCGAGCCTGGTGCTGCGCACGCCGCTGAAGGTGGACGTGGTGCGCGATCGCGCGGCGCTGGCGCGGCTGGTGCCGGGCGGCAAACTGGAGAACGTCTACCGGCTGCAGGTGATGAACGCCACCGAGCAGACGCAGCACTACCGCATCACGGCCGACGGACTGCCGGGCCTGTCGCTCGCCTCCGATCCCGAGGTGACGGTCGGGCCGGCCGAATCGCGCTGGGTCGCGGTGCGAGTGCAGATCGCGGACGGCTCGGCCAGCGCTGGCTCGCATCCCATCCACTTCGACATCGGGGCCCGGGACGCCGACGCGCACGTGCGCGAGAAGTCCGTGTTCCTCGTGCCCCGTTAGGAGACAAGACGCATGACCCCGGATTCCGATTCGCCGCGCCCCTGGTGGCGCCACGGCCACCTGTGGCTGGTGATCGCCGGCCCCGCGATCGTGGTGCTGGCCTCGATCGCGACCCTGGTGCTCGCGGCGCGCGGCGCCGATCCGTTGGTGGAGGAGCCTGCCTGGCGCCGCAGCAGCCTGCAGCAGCAGCGACCCGACGAGCGTGCCCGCGTGCCGGCGCTGCAGGCCCGCAACCATGCCGCGACGCCTGCGGCGCCCAATCGCTGAAGCGCCATGGTCGCGCGCACGTTGATGCTGGTGGTGTGGCCGGCCTTCTCGCCGCCTGTGTGCTGGAGCTGGCCGTCTTCGCGCTGGTCGACCCGCTGGACCTGCGGTGGGGCGGCGCGGCGCTGGCCTGTCCGCGGGCGGCGATCTACACCGCCGCCTTCTTCCTCTTCTGGGCCGCGACCTGCGCCGCCTGTTCGCTGAGCACCTTGCTGGCCATGACGGGCGAGGCAGTCAACCGGCGCACGGACACCGGGTGAGCCTCGGGGCGGGGCTGCCTCGTCGGGCAGGCGGGGTTGCGGTAAATTCGCCGCGAGGACCCCGCCGCTTTGCCCGAGACCCCCGTCACCGATCCCACCGCCGCGGCCCGCCTGGCCGCCCTCCTGGACTCCGCGATGGACGCGATCATCACCGTCGATGAGGCGCAGACCATCGTGCTGTACAACCGCGCCGCCGAGCGCATCTTCGGCTGGCCCGCGCAGCAGGCGCGCGGCATGTCGCTCGACGAGCTGATCCCGCAGCGCTACCGCGGCAGCCATGCGGACCATGTGCGCCGCTTCGGCGCCACCGGCACGAGCTCGCGCCGCATGAGCGGCAGCAGCGTGGTGTTCGGGCGGCGCGCCGATGGCGAAGAGTTCCCGGTCGATGCCTCGATCTCGCAACTGGACACGCCGGAGGGCAAGCTCTACACGGTGATCCTGCGCGACGTGACCGACCGCGTGCGGACCCAGGACGAGCAGTCGCGGCTGGCGGCGCGGCTGGCCGGCCTGATCGATTCGGCCATGGACGGCATCGTCACCACCGATGCCAGCCAGCGCATCGTTCTCTACAACCGCGCCGCCGAGAAGATCTTCGGCTGGACCCAGGACGAGGTGATCGGCCAGCCGCTCGACGTGCTGCTCCCGGCGCGGTTCCGCACCCAGCATGCGGCGCAGGTGCAGGGCTTCGGCCGCACCGGCGTCACGTCGCGGCGCATGGGCGACGGGCTCGTGATCCACGGCCTGCGCCGCAACGGCGAGGAGTTCCCGATGGACGCCTCGATCTCGCAGCTCGATGCCCCCGAAGGCAAGCTCTACACCGTGATCCTGCGCGACGTCACCGAGCGTGTGCGTGCGCAGCACGACCTCGCCGCCTTCGCCGCGCAGGCCAGCGCCATCCGCGAGCAGGAGAAGAGCCGCGTCGCGCGCGAGCTGCACGACGAACTGGCGCAGTCGCTCACCGCGCTGAAGATGGACGCGATGTGGCTGCGCGAGCACCTGCAGTCCGACCCGGTGCAGGTGCAGGCCAAGCTCGACCAGATGCTGGCGATGCTCGATGGCAGCGTGGCATCCACGCGCCGCATCGCCGCCGACCTGCGGCCCCTGGTGCTGGACGACCTGGGACTGGTGCCCGCCATCGAATGGCTGGTGCAGAACTTCAGCCAGCGCAGCGGCGTCGCGTGCGAGCTCGATGCGCCCGACGACATCGAGCTGGGCGAGCCGCATGCGACCGCGGTGTTCCGCATGGTGCAGGAATCGCTGGCCAACGTGGCCAAGCATGCGCAGGCGGCGCAGGTCGCCGTGGTGCTGCGGCGGCTGCCGGGCGCGATCCGCCTCGAGGTGCAGGACGACGGTGTCGGTTTCGACACCGCGGCGCCGCGGCGTGCCGAGTCGCTGGGTCTCGCGGGCCTGCGCGAACGCGCGCAGCTCGCGCAGGGCTCGCTCGAGATCCGCAGCCAGCCAGGGAAGGGCACGCACGTGCAGGCCGTGCTGCCGGTGCAGGAGGAGCAGCCGTGATCCGCCTCGTGATCGCCGACGACCACGCCATCGTGCGCGAGGGCCTCAAGCGCATCGTCGCCGACGCGCCCGACGTGCAGGTGGTGGGCGAGGTCGCCGACGGCAACCAGGTGCTGCAGGTGGTGCGCGCGCAGGAGTTCGACGTGCTGGTGCAGGACCTGTCGATGCCGGGCCGCAGCGGCATGGAGCTGATCAAGCTCGTGAAGGCCGAGAAGCCCAAGGTGCGCATCCTCGTCCTGAGCATGCACGAGGAGCTGCAGTACGCGGTGCGCGCCATCAAGTCGGGCGCGAGCGGCTATCTCACCAAGGAGAGCGCGCCGGGGCAGCTGGTGCAGGCGATCCGCAAGATCGCCGCCGGCGGTGCGTTCGTGAGCGCGGAGGTCGCCGAACAACTGGCGCTGGGCGCGATGCCGGGCGCGGTGGAGCAGGCGCCGCACCACGTGCTGACGGACCGCGAGTTCGAGGTGTTCCGCCAGCTCGTGGCCGGTGGCACGGTGACCGAGGTCGCGGCACGGTTGAACGTCTCGGTGAAGACGGTGAGCACCCACAAGGCCAACCTGCTGCAGAAGCTGGGGCTGCAGAACCAGAGCGAGCTGGTGCGCTACGCGATGCGGCACGGGCTCGCGGACAAGGACGTCTAGCAGTCCAGCTCCCTGCGCCTAGGACGATTCCTAGGCGTCGTCGGAGTCCTTCCCAGGCGCAACCGGCGCCTTCCGAGGCGTCGCTTCAGCCGGCGCCGATGGTCCGATCACGGGCCGGCGGCGACAGTAGCGGCATGCCACGCAGCGCCGATTCCCTGAAGGTTTTCCTCGCCGACGATTCCGCCGCCATCCGGGCGCGCGTCGCCGACCTCCTGAACGGGGGCACCGAGATCGTCGGGGAAGCCGAGACGCCGCAGGCCTGCATCGCCGGCATCCTGGCCACGCGCCCCGACGTCGTCGTGCTGGACGTGCAGCTCGATGGCGGCCCCGGCCTGGCCGTGCTGCGCGCCGTGCGCGAAGCCGCGCCGCAGGTGGCCTTCGTCGTCTTCAGCAACAACGCCGGCCCGGCCTACCGCAAGCGCTATCTCGCAGCGGGCGCCTCGCTGTTCCTCGACAAGTCGTCCGACGCCGCTCTCTTGCCCGGCGCCGTGCACGCCGCCTCGCAGTCGCTGCCCCATTGAGCCGCCCATTTCATCTCCGAACGAACAACCAATGACCTTCGCCGCCACCCCCGACGTTGCCACGCGGTCCATCGCGCGCGCCATCCCGATCCGGCCCGCGTCCACGCAACGCCGCAGCGAAGTCGCGCCGCTGAAGACGATGTGCTCGACCTGCCACCTTCGCGACCTGTGCCTGCCCTGCGGGCTGTCCGGCAGCGATGCCGAGTGCCTGGACCGCCTGATGTTCGGCCGCCGCAAGGTGGCCGCGGGACAGACGCTGTACCGCCCCGGCGACCGCTTCCAGTTCGTCTACGCGGTGCGCAGCGGCACGTTCAAGACCAGCCTGCCGCTCGCGGCCGGCGGCGAGCAGGTGAGTGGCTTCCAGATGGCGGGCGAGCTGATGGGCCTGGACGGCCTGGCCAACGGCGTGCATGCCAGCAGCGCCACCGCGCTGGAGGACACCGAGGTGTGCGCGATCCAGTATTCGCACCTGAGCGAGCTGGCGGCGCAGAACGGCAACCTGCAGATGGTGCTGGCCCGCCTCATGAGCCGCGAGATCGTGCGCGAGCACAGCCTCATGGTGCTGCTCGGGAGCATGAACGCGGAGGAGCGCCTCGCGGCATTCCTGCTGAACCTGTCGCAGCGGCACAAGGCGCGCGGCTATTCGGCCACCGAGTTCCACCTGCGCATGTCGCGCGCCGAGATCGGCAGCTACCTGGGCATGAAGCTGGAGACGGTGAGCCGCACCTTTTCGGCGTTCCAGCAGCAGGGCCTGCTGGAGGTCGACAAGAAGCACGTGCGCATCACCGACATCGACGGCCTGACTCGGACCTTCGAGGCCCGCGTGCATTGAGGACGACGCCATGATCGACACGCCTCGTGCCCCCGACATCATCCGCCGCGAGCATTCGGCCGTCGCCGCCGTGCTGCGCTCCATCCTGCCGACGGTCGAACAGGCCGGCGAGGATCCGCCCGAGCGCTTCTTCGACGTGCTTCGCGCGATGCTGTTCTACATCGACGAATTCCCCGAGCAGCGGCACCACCCCAAGGAATCGAACCTGCTGTTCCCGCGGCTCGCCGCGGCGGCGCCGGAGCTGATGCCGGTCATCGAGCGGCTCGAACGCGAGCACATGCAGGGCGAGGCGAAGGTGCGCGAACTGCAGCACCTGCTGCTGGCCTGGGAGCTGGTGGGCGGTTCGCGGCGTGCGGCGTTCATCGCGGCGGCGACCGAGTACGTGAGCTTCTACCTCGAGCACATGCGCATCGAGGAGACCCAGTTGCTGCCGGCCGCCGAGCGCCTGCTGCCGGTGTCGGCGTGGGCCGAGATCGACCGCGCCTTCGCGCACGATGGCGACCCGCTGGCCGGCGCACCGCGCGACCCGGCCTACGATCGCCTGTTCACCCGCATCGTGCTGGCCACGCCCGCACCCATCGGCCTCGGCCGCGCCCTGACCCCCACGCCATGATCCCGCTGCCCACCGAGCTGCTGCGCCGCTTCGACGTCGCCGGTCCCCGCTACACCTCCTATCCCACCGCCGACCGCTTCGTCGAGGCCTTCGGCCCGGCGCAGCTGGCCGGCGCGCTGGCCGAGCGCCGCAGCCTGGCGTTGCCGCTGTCGCTGTACGTGCACATCCCGTTCTGCGAGTCGCTGTGCTACTACTGCGCCTGCAACAAGATCATCACGCGCAAGCACGAGCGGGGCACCGCCTACCTGCGCAGCGTCGCGCAGGAGATCGCCCTTGTCGTCAGGCACCTCGGCACGCGCAAGCCTGTCACGCAACTGCACCTGGGCGGCGGCTCCCCGACCTTCCTCTCCGACGCGGAACTGGGCGAGCTGCTGGCGATGTTGCGCGAGGCGTTCGACATCGTGCCGGGCGCGGAGTGCTCGATCGAGATCGATCCGCGCACGGTCGATGCGAACCGGCTCGCGGCGCTGTACGAACTGGGGTTCAACCGCATCAGCTTCGGCGTGCAGGACTTCGACCCCGACGTGCAGCAGGCGGTGCACCGCGTCCAGCCCGCCGAGCAGGTGTTCGCGCTGATGGAGGCCGCCCGCGCCATCGGTTTCGAATCGGTCAACGTCGACCTGATCTACGGCCTGCCGAAGCAGACCGCCGAATCGTTCGCGCGCACGCTGCAGCAGGTGGCCACGCTGCGGCCCGATCGCATCGCGCTGTACGGCTATGCGCACCTGCCCGAGCGCTTCAAGCCGCAGCGGCGGATCCTCAGCGTCGACCTGCCCGGTGCCGGCGCCAAGCTGTCCATGCTGTCGCAGGCGCTGCAGGCGTTCCAGGCCGCCGGCTACCAGTACATCGGCATGGACCATTTCGCGCTGCCCGGCGACGCCCTCGCGGTGGCGCAGCGGCAGGGACGCCTGCACCGCAACTTCCAGGGCTACAGCACGCATCCCGATTGCGACCTGGTGGGGCTGGGCGTGTCGGCGATCAGCCGCATCGGCGCCACCTACAGCCAGAACGCGAAGACGCTCGACGAGTACCAGGACGCCCTGGACCAGGACCGGCTGCCTGTGGTCCGCGGGCTCGCGCTCACGCGCGACGACCTTGCGCGGCGCGCCGTGATCATGGCGCTGATGTGCCAGGGCCAGCTGTCGTTCGAGGCCATCGGGCAAGCCTGGCTGCTCGATGCGCGCGAGTACTTCGCGCCCGAACTCGCGGCCTTGCGCGAGCACGAGAAGCTGGGGCTGGTGCGCGTGGACGACGAGGGCATCCAGGTCACCGAGGCGGGCTGGTACGTGGTGCGTGCGATCGCGATGGTGTTCGACCGCCATCTGCAGTCGGACCGGCAGCGCGCCAGCTTCTCGCGGATCCTCTGAGCCCGCGATGGTCCTGACGCTGGTCGGCGCGGCCTTCGTGATGGGCCTCGTGGGCGGCCCGCACTGCGTCGCGATGTGTGGCACCGCCTGCGCCGGCGTGATCCGCGTCGTCCGCCGCTCGGATCCGCCGCCCCGCGCCGCGTCGTTGCCGTTCCACGCGGGACGCGTCGTCGGCTATGCGGCCGCGGGCGCAGTCGCGGCGCAGGCCGTCGACGGCTTCGCGTGGATGGGCGAGCACAGCGCGGCATTGCGACCGGCGTGGACGCTGCTGCATCTGGCGGTGTTGGCGTGGGGCCTGTCGCTCCTGGTGCTCGGACGGCAACCCGCGCTCGTGGGCAGCGCCGGCCGGAATCTCTGGAACCGCGTGCGTCCGTGGGCGCCCCGCGTGGGCGGCACCTTCACGGCAGGCCTGCTCTGGGCTTGCATGCCCTGTGGCCTGCTGTATTCGGCGCTGCTCGCCGCATCGCTCAGCGGGGGAGCGGCGGCCGGCGCGTTGTCGATGGCGCTGTTCGCCGCCGGCAGCGCCATCTCGCTCGTCGCTGCGCCGCTCGTGTTCGAGCGCGTGCGCGGGCCGCGCGGGAACGGCAGGGAGGTCTGGGGGACGCGCGCTGCCGGCGGGCTGGTGGTCCTGGCCGCGGCCTGGGGCCTGTGGATGGACCTGGCCCAGCGCATCGCCCTCTGGTGCGGGCTGGCCTGAGCGCGTCAGAACGTGCCCGAGTAGGCGCCGCCGTCGGCGAGGATGTTCTGGCCGACGATGTACGACGCCTGCTGGCTGCACAGGAACGCGCAGACCGCGCCGAACTCCTGCGCGTTGCCGAAACGCTGGGCCGGGATCTGCTTGCGCCGCACGTCCATCACCGCCTCGATGGGCTGTCCGGTCTTCTTCGACGCGCCCTGCATCGTGGTGCGCAGGCGATCGGTGTCGAACGCGCCGGGCAGCAGGTTGTTGATGGTCACGTTGGCCGAGGCGAGCTTGGGGTCGCGCGCCACGCCCGCCACGAAGCCGGTGAGGCCGGTGCGCGCGCCGTTCGACAGGCCCAGGTTGGCGATCGGCGACTTCACCGCGCCCGAGGTGATGTTGACGATGCGGCCGAACCCGCGTTGGGCCATGCCGTCCACAGTGGCCTTGATCAACTCGATCGGCGTGAGCATGTTGGCCTCGACCGCCTTGATCCAGGTGTCGCGCTCCCAGTCGCGGAAGTCGCCGGGGGGCGGGCCGCCGGCATTGGTGATGACGATGTCGTAGTCCTTGCGGAACGCGAACACCTTCGCGCGCCCCTCGGCGGTGGTGATGTCGGCGGCGATCGGCTCCACGCGCGTGCCGGCGGGAAGGCCGGCGACGGCGCGCAGCTGCGTGGCGGCGGCCTCCAATGCCTCGGCGCCACGCGCCACGATGACCACGTGCACGCCTTCCAGCGCCAGCGCCTCGGCGCAGCCGTAGCCCAGTCCCTTGCTCGCGCCGCAAACCAGCGCCCACTTGCCCTCGATGCCCAGCTTCATGTCAAGACCTGCGTGATGGAATGAGGCGGCGATGATACGCACGCGGCCGCGCGGCCGCCCGTGGCGCACGGCGGTTCCCGGCGTGCATGGGGCGCGTGCGTGTTGTGCAAAGTCGACTCCCGTGGCCTCTCCCGGCGGCGAAGGCCGATGTCGTGGAAGAATGGCCGGCACATCCTTTCCGCCAGCATGATCCCTTCCCGTACCGTTGTCCTTGCCGGCGCCCTGGTGGTCGCGGCCATCGGCTGGTTCGTCGCGCCCGCCGCCTTCGGCCGTTCGCTGAAGGCCTGGGAGCTCCTGGTGCTGGCCGCCGCGTCCGCCGGCATCCTGCAGTGGCAGCGCAGCCGTGGCATCCGGCGCATGCGTCGCGAGGAAGACAGCATGCGCGATTCGGCGCTCTGGTAGCGCTGTTCGGCCGCGAACGAGCGGCACCTTCTCCAAGACGAATGGAACCCCGCCGACCGCTGGGGCATGGCGCGGCTTCGTCCGTCGCCGAGTAATTGTTTCGCGATGTAACTCGTCTCCTAATGAGCGACAGCTCAACAGAGAGGCCCCGATGAAGACTGTCCTGCGGGCGGCCGCCACTGCGGTCGCCTCGATCCAGAGCGCCGTCCGCAGCGCACCGACCCCCGCAACGCCTGCGCAGGTCACCACGCTGGCGGACCGGCTGGTCCTGGAGGACGACATCCGCATCCAGATGCACCTGCTGCTGATCTGCGTGCCGCCCGACGATTCGCACCGCCTGCGCCGGCGCATCCAGCGGGCCGACCTGGGTGGCCTCTGGTACCTGCGCAGCGAACTGGTCGGCCTGATCGCAGGCGTGCGCGGCGAGGTCCACGCCCGGGCAAAGGTCGCGGCACTCGACAGCTGGTTCCGGCGCGGCGGCTCCTTCCTGCGCCTGCCGGGCTAGCGTTCGGCATGCAGCGCCGGTGAAGCCGGCGGCTGCCCGGCCGCGCTCCGGGCAGGCTCGACGTGCAACCGCGCGCGCGGCGCCCGGTCTATCCTGTGGTTCCCTCCACACCCGGTCGTTCGCCGTGCGAATGCGTCTGCCGCCCTGGGTCACGCTGGACCGCTGGCTGGTCGGTGGAGCACTGTTGGTCCTCGTCCTGGTGGCCGCGCTGGTGCTGAACGTGGTCAACACGCGCAGCCAGCAGCAGATCGCCCGCCTGGTGTCGCACACCAACGAGCTGCTCGATGCGATTTCCGAAACGCGCACCGACATCCTCCTGCTCGCCTCGGCGGACCAGACCTTCCTGCTGACGAACACCGACGACGACATGCGGCGCCTGGTCCCGCTGACCAGGCAGGCCGCCGAATCCGGGCGGCGCATCGTCGAACTCGGTCGTGGCGACCTGCGGCAGGAGGCGCGCATTCCGCAGGTGCTCGCGCGGTTGCAGATGCTGTCGGAGTACTACGTCTCCGCGGTCGACGGCGAGGGCGCCAATGCGAACCTGGCGGTGCGCTATCGCCTGCTCTCGGGCTACGGGCCGCGCCTGATCGAGAGCCTGAACCGGCAACTGATCGACATGGACGAGATCGGCCGCGACCTGCTGGCCGACCGCGCGGCGGCGTCCGAGCGGGCCTACCGCACCGCGCTGGCCACCGGCGTGGCCACGGGCCTGTCGTCGATCCTGCTGGTCATCTGCTTCGTGGCGCTGATGCGGCGGCACATGCGCAAGCGCCTGCGCGATGCGGCGATGCTGCGCCGGCTGAGCGACGAGCTGCGCGAGGCGGACCGCCGGAAGGACCAGTTCCTCGCGACGCTCGCGCACGAGCTGCGCAACCCGCTGGCCCCGATCCGCACGGCCGCCAGCATCATCGCGGCGCCCCAGCTCGATCGCACCAAGCTGGCCTGGTGCCGCGACGTGATCGGCCGCCAGGTGGCGCACATGGCGTTCCTGCTGGACGACCTGCTGGACATCTCGCGCATCACGCAAGGCAAGCTGACGCTGCGCCGCGAGCCGGTGAGCCTGGCCTCGGTGATCGACGTCGCGGTCGAGGCCGCGCGGCCGCTGATCGAGCGCAAGCTGCATTTCCTGGCGGTGGACATCGAGCGGCCGGTGCCGATCGTGAACGTGGATCCGCTCCGGCTGAGCCAGGCGCTCACGAACCTGCTGACCAACGCCGCCAAGTACACCGATCCGCAGGGCCGCATCCTGCTGCGCGCCAGCCATGCGGGATCCAGCCTGGTGCTTCGCGTGTGCGACAACGGCGTCGGCATCGCGCCCGAGCTGCTGGACCGCGTCTTCGGCATGTTCACCCAGGTCGACGCGCAGCACCGGCGCTCGGAAGGCGGGCTGGGCATCGGCCTGGCGCTCACGCGCGGGCTGGTCGAACTGCATGGCGGCACCGTGAGCGCACACAGCCACGGGCCGGGCACCGGCACCGAGTTCAGCATCACGCTGCCGGACGCGGTGGTCGGGGAGGCCGAGCCGGCCAGCGACAAGGAGCAGGGCGTCGCCAGCCCGGTGGCCGCCGCGTCGTCGCACTACAGGATCCTCGTTGCCGATGCCAACCGCGACGCTGCCGACGCCTTGGGCATCCTGCTGGAGATGGCGGGCCACGAGGTGTGCATCGCCGCCAGTGCGCAGGACGCGCTGCAATGCGTCGCGCGCGATGCGCCGGACATCGCATTCCTGGACACCGACCTGTCCGACCTGGACAGCCATGCGCTCGCGCGGGAAATGCGTGCCACGCCGCAGGGCCGCGCGATGGCGCTGGTCGAGATCTCCGAGCCGGCGCAGTCGGGCGACGAGCAGGAAGCCATGCGGGCAGGCTTCGACCTGCGCCTCACCAAGCCCGTCGATCCGGATGCGCTGGAGGCGCTGCTGAAGCGACCGCTGTCGCAGCTCACGGCGCGTCGGGAAGCCGCCGCCGGCGCTGAAGAAGGGCCGGAGCCCGCTGCGCAGGACGGGCAGGACGAGGTGCCGGCCGCCGGCCCGCTGGGCACGGCCTGAACGCTGCCCGGGTAGACTCGGCCGCCGCGTTCCCGGCACCTCCCCACGATGTACGGTCCCCACAGCAGCCGTCCGGCATTCCTGGACAGCGGCGGCGAGCTTGCCGAGCTCATCGCCCAGCATCCCTGGCACGCCACCGACCTCGGCCCGATCGCCGGCTGGCCGGTGCACGTGCGCCACACGGTGGCCCTGATGCTGCGTTGCGCGGTGCCCATGGTGGCGCTGTTCGGCGAGGCGGGGACCATGGTCTACAACGACGGCTACTCGGTCTTCGCCGGCGGACGCCATCCCCAGCTGCTGGGGTCGCCCGTGCGGTCCGGTTGGCCCGAAGTGGCGGACTTCAACGACAACGTGATGCGCGTCGGCCTGGCCGGCGGAACGCTCTCGTACAAGGACCAGGAACTCACGCTCTACCGGCGCGGCGTGCCGGAACAGGTCTGGATGAACCTGGACTATTCGCCGATCCTCGACGACGACGGCCGACCCGCGGGCGTGCTGGCCATCGTCCTGGAGACCACCGACAAGATGCGGGCCGAGCGGCGCCTGGCCACCGAGCGCACGCGGCTGCTGCAGATGTTCGAGCAGGTCCCCAGCTTTATCTGCACGCTGAAGGGACCGCAGCATGTCTTCGAGTTCGTCAACGGCGCCTACCGGCAGCTGTTCCAGCGTGACGATCTGGTGGGCAAGACCGTGCGTGTCGCGTTCCCGGAGCTGCCGGGGCAGGGCTACTTCGAACTGCTCGACGAGGTCTACGCCTCGGGCCGGCCGCATCGCGCGGAGGTGATGCCGGCGCGGCTGGTGCGCCCGGACGGCGGCGTGGAGCAGAAGTACCTGACGTTCGTCTACCAGCCGCTCTTCGACGACGCCGGCGCGGTCGACGGCATCTTCTGCGAGGGCTTCGACGTCACCGGCACTGTGGGCATCAACGCCGACCTGCAGCGCACCCAGTCGTGGCTGCAGGAAGGGCTGCAGGCCGCGCGCATGGTGGCCTTCGAGTGGGACCTCGTGAACGGGCAGGTGCGCTACTCGGCCAATGCGGCCGAGGTGCTCGGCTACGGCAACGGCGACCCCGGCGTCGGCTTGTCGACGATCCATCCCGAGGACCTGCCGCGCCTGAACGAGGCGATCCGGCACGCGCAGGAGACCCGGGGCGAGTACCAGCTGGTGCACCGGCGCATCCGGCCCGACACGGGCGCGCTGATCTGGGTCGACATCCGCGGGCGCGTGTACGCCGATGCCGGCAGCGAGCCGCGCATCATGCGTGGCGTGGTGATCGACATCACCGAGCGCGTGAGGTCGGAGCAGGCCCTGCGCGAGGCCAACCGGCGCAAGGACGAATTCCTCGCGATGCTGGCGCACGAGCTGCGCAATCCGCTGGCACCCATCGCCACCGGCAGTGCGCTGCTCACGCGCGCGCCGGACAACGCCGACCTGGTGCGCCGCACCAGCGAGCTGATCGATCGCCAGGTGCACCACATGAGCGAGCTGGTCGACGACCTGCTGGACGTCTCGCGCGTGACCCGCGGCCTGATCCAGATCGAGCGCGTGCCCGTGGTCCTGCAGGGCGTGGTGCACAACGCGCTGGAGCAGGTGCGGCCGCTGCTGGAGTCGCGCCGCCACGCGATCGCGGTCGACCTGCCCGAGGCGGACGTGACCGTCGCCGGCGATCGCACGCGCCTCGTGCAGGTGCTGGTGAACCTGCTCACCAATGCGGCGAAGTACACGCCGCCGCAGGGAACGGTGCGCGTGCGCCTGGCCCAGGAAGGTGCACGCGCCCGCCTGACGGTGGAGGACGACGGGGTGGGCATCGACCCGGTGCTGCTGCCGCACGTCTTCGAGCTGTTCACGCAGGGCGAGCGCACGCCCGACCGCAGCCAGGGCGGGCTGGGCATCGGCCTCGCGCTGGTCAAGGCCATCGTGGACCTGCACCAGGGCGAGGTGGCGGCCGACAGCGCGGGCAAGGGCCGCGGCAGCCGTTTCACCATCGTGCTGCCAGTCGCCTCGGCGCAGCACCTTCCGAGCGCGTCGCCCGCGCATGCGATGCTGTCCACCAGGCCGCTGCGCATCCTCGTCACGGACGACAACGCCGATGCGGCCGACTCGCTGGCCGCGCTGCTGCACAGCGACGGGCACCAGGTCGACGTCACCTACAGCGGCGGCGAGGCCCTGGCCGCGATCGATCGCGCGGTGCCGGACGTCTGCATCTTCGACGTCGGCCTGCCGGACATCACGGGGCTGGAGCTCGCGCGCGAGCTGCGCAGCCGCCCGCGCATGGCGGACACGCTGCTGGTCGCCCTGACCGGCTACGGGCAGCCGCAGGACCGGCAGGCCACCACGCTGGCCGGCTTCGACCACCACCTGGTCAAGCCCGTGCTGCCGGCGACGCTGCACGCCCTGCTGGCCGCGCATGCGGCGCGGCATCCGGCCGGGCGCTGAACCGGTCGCGACCGCGCCGGCGGCGTGGCGCCCGCACGACCGTTCACGGCCCGCCGGGTACCTTTCAGGCACTTTGCACTCGCCTCTTCCCTACGCGGGCAGAGAGAATTTGCTTACTCCCTGTCACAGATGGACCTCTCCAGCCCGCCGCCGACATCGACAGCGCACCTGGCCGGCGCGGCGGCGCAGCCGTTGCTACTGCGGGCGCTGGCGGCGGCCCTGTCGCGGGTTTCGCTGTCCGAATCCGCCGCGGGCCTGGGTGCGGAACTGGCGGAATTGCTGCGATGTGCGCGCGTTTCCATCGGCGTGCTGGAGGACGGCGACCTGCGGCTGGCCGGCAGTTCGCATCCTGCGCCACTCCAGTCCGGGCATGCGGGCGCCACGGCGCTGCTGGACGCGATGCAGGAGGCGCTGGACCAGCACGTCGCCGTCGCCTGGCCGCCGGTCGGCGGCCGTGACCTGATCACGCTCGCGCACCGCCAGCTGGCGGGCGCCGGCGCGGCCTGCACCATCCCGCTGGTCGATGGCACCCGCATCGTCGGGGCCCTGACGCTGGAGCGCACGGCGCCGGCGTTCGACGCCATCGAGGTCGACGCGCTCCAGGACCTGTCGCGGCTCGCCGGTCCCGTGATCGATCTCAAGCGGCAGCTCGCGTTGCCCTGGCGTCGCCGGCTTCTGCAGTCGGCCCGCGAGCGGCTTGCCACGCCCACGCAGCGGCATCGCACCATCGCGATCGGCGTGGGCATCGTGCTGCTGGCCCTCGCCATTCCGCTGCCCTGGCGCGTGAGCGCGCCCGCGCGCCTGGAAGGCTCGGTGCAGCGCGCGGTGGTCGCGGCCACCGACGGCTTCCTGCAGCAGGCCAACGTGCGCCCGGGCGACCGCGTGCGCGCGGGCCAGGTGCTGGCCGAGCTGGCGTCGCAGGACCTGCAGCTCGAGAAGCGCCGCCGCGAAAGCGAGATGCGCCAGCACGAGAGCGGCTACCGCGCGGCGCAGGCGGGCTCCGACCGAGCGCAGATGGTCACGTTCCAGGCCAAGGCGGCCGAGGCGCAGACCCTGTTGTCGCTGGTGGAGACGCAGATCGAGCGCGCCCATATCGAGGCGCCGTTCGACGGCATCGTGATCAAGGGAGACCTCACCCAGACGCTGGGCGCGCCGGTGCAGCGCGGTGACGTGCTGATGGTGCTGGCCCCCAACGACAGCTTCCGCCTGATCCTCGAGGTCGACGAGTCCGACATCGGCGCGGTGCGTCCCGGCCAGTCGGGCCGCCTCGTGCTGGCCGCGCAGCCGGACCAGACGCTGCGCTTCGTCACGCGCCGCATCGTCCCGGTGGCGACCACCGCCGAGAGCCGCAATTACTTCGAGGTCGAGGCCACGCTCGAGGATGGCCTGCCGCAGCTGCGTCCGGGCCTCAGCGGAGTGGGCAAGGTCTCCGCCGGCTGGCGTCCCATCGGCTGGTTGGTCGCGCACCGCGCGGTCGACTGGCTGCGCCTGGCCTGGTGGAAGGTCTCGCCCTGGTGAACGAGCCGCTGGTCAGCACGTCCTGGCATCGCGTCGCCGGCCTGCGGCCCAGCCTGGTGCCGGGCCTGCGCATCGTGCGGCAGGAAGTGCGCGGACAACCCTGGCACGTGCTGGTCGAACCCGCGTCGGGCCGCCAGCTGCGGCTCAATCCGTCCGCCTATGCACTCGTGGCGCGGTTCGATGGCGCGGCCACGATCGACCAGGTGTGGCAGCGGCAACTGGTGCAGCAGCGCGAGCAGGCACCGACGCAAGACGAGGTGCTGCGGCTGCTGGCGCAGTTGTTCGGGGGCGGCATGGTGCGCTTCGATGCGGCGCCGCACCTGTCGCTGCTGTTCGCGCGCCGCGACGACGAGTCGCGCCAGCGCCGGCGCGGCATGCTCAACCCGCTGATGCTGCGCATGCCGCTCGCCGATCCGACGCGGCTGCTGGACAAGCTGGCGGCCGTGGGTCGCTGGCTGTTCCGCCCAGCGGCCTTCGCGGCGTGGCTGGTGGCCGTGCTGCTGGCGCTGGTGACCGCAGGCGCGCACTTCGCCGAGTTGCAGGCCGACGCCAACCGCCTGTTCGCCACACCTTCAAGTTACGCGATCGCGTGGATCTGCTATCCGCTGCTGAAGCTGCTGCATGAACTGGGGCACGGCCTGGCCGTGCGCCGGCACGGCGGCCAGGTGCACGAGCTGGGCCTCTCGCTGATGTTCCTCACGCCGGCGCCGTACGTGGATGCGAGCGCCGCGAATGCGTTCCCGCTGCCACGCCAGCGGCTGGTGGTGAGCGCCGCCGGCATCCTGGTGGAGGTCGCGCTCGCGTGCATGGCGCTCGCGGCCTGGGTACTGGTGAGCGCGGGCACCGTGCGCGACATCGCGCTCGTGGTGGTGCTGACCTGCTCGCTGTCGACGGTGGTGTTCAACGCCAATCCGCTGATGCGCTTCGACGGCTACTACGCGCTGTGCGATGCGCTGCAGCTGCCCAATCTCGCGCTGCGCAGCAATGCGTGGTGGTCGCGCCGCTGGCGTGCCTGGATCGGCGCGCCGATGTCCGGTCCGTCGCCGCTGATCGCGCCGGGCGAAGCCAAGTGGCTGGCCGGGTACGCGCCGGCGGCGGCGATCTACCGGGTCACGCTGCTGCTGGGGCTCGTGTTCTGGGTCGGCGGCCATTCGTGGCTGCTTGGCTGGCTGGCGGCCTTCGCGCTCATGGCCTGGCTGTCCCGCGTGCTCTGGCGTTGGGCGCACGGGGGCGCCATGGGCGGCGATCCGGCACTGCGGCGACGCTCCCTGCGGGCGGCAGGACTCGTCGCGGGCGGCGCGCTCGTGCTGCTGGTCGCGGTGCCCGCCCCCCAGCATGTCGTCACGCGCGCGCTCGTCTGGCCGTCCGACCAGGCGCAGCTGCGCGCCGGCGCCGGCGGCTTCATCGAGCGCCTCGAATTGCCGCAGGGCGCGAAGGCGCAGGCAGGGCAGGCGCTCGTGATCCTGCAGGACCCGGTGCTGGTGGCCAGCCACGAGAAGATCGCCTCCGAGCGCACGGGCCTGCTCGCGCAGCAGTACAGGGCGCTGCTCACGCAGCCGGTGCGCGCGGCGGACCTGGCAGAGGACCTCGATCGCAACGCGGCCGAACTGGCGCGGGCGGAAGAACAACTGGCACAGCTGGAGGTGCGTGCGCGCGCCGCAGGAGAGGTCGTGTGGGCCCGCCCGCAGGACCTGCCCGGCAGCTACGTCAAGCGCGGCGCGATGCTCGGCCACGTGCTCACCGGCGGCGCCGCGCACGTGCGCATCGCGCTACTGGAGGACGATTACCTGCGCACGCGCGGTCGCGTGCGTGGGGTGCAGGTCAGGCTGGCCGAAGCGCCGGGGATGGTCCACGAGGCGCGGCTCTCCGACGCCGTCCCGGGCGCGAGCCTGGAGTTGCCGGCGCCGTCACTGGGCGATCGCTTCGGCGGCCCGATTCCCGTCGATCCCGCCGATGCGAACGGCCTGCGCACCCGCGTGCCGGTCTTCCTGCTCGATGCCGAAGTGCCGTCGCTCCCCGCGACAGCAATCGGCGAGCGCGCCTGGGTGCGGCTGACGCTGCCCATGCAGCCGCTCGGCTGGCAATGGGCCGCGCAGCTGCAGCGGTTGCTGATCAAGCAGTTCAATCCGGGCGGGCAGGCATGACCAGTGCAGCCGCAGCCTGGCCGTTCCCCGGCCTGGTGTGGGGGCCGTACCCGCAGCTGCGCCTTCCGCTGCGCGACGTGCGGCGTCCCGCGCGGCTGGGTGCGCGCGCCCTCGCGGCCGAAGCGCGCGCGCTCCATGTGCAGTTGAAGGAGCAGATCGAGGTCGAGCGCACGGTCGACGCCTTGCGGCAGGTTCCGCATGCGCGTCGTGACGATGCCTGGCTGCGGCAGGCCCTGCGCGTCGCCGCCGCGGCGATGGAGCAGGCGCTGGGCGTGCGGGCCTACTGGCAGCAGCTGATGGCGGCCAGGGCCCTGCTGGACCAGCGGCTGGCGGAGATGGACACGGGCGAGGGCAAGACGGTGGCGATCGCACTGGCGGCAGCCGTCGGCGCGCTGGCCGGCACGCCGGTGCACGTGGTCACCGCCAACGACTACCTCGCTGGTCGCGACGCCGTTGAGCTGCGCGGCTTCTATGCGAGGCTGGGCCTCACGGTGTCCTCCATCGCGCAGCCGATGGAGATGGCGCAGCGCCGTGCGGCCTACCCCTGCGACGTGACCTACTGTACTGCGAAGGAGCTCGCCTTCGACTACCTGCGCGACAGCCTGCTGCAGCCCACGGACCTGTCGCCGATCGAGCGGCGGCTGCGCCAGGACGGCGCAGCGGGTTCGCAGCAGCCGGTGCTGCGCGGCCTGTGCATGGCGATCCTGGACGAGGCCGACACCATCCTGATCGACGAGGCCCGCGTGCCGCTGGTGCTGTCGCAGGCCGCACCGCCGGTCGCCGAGCAGGCGTTCCTGCGCCGGGCACTGATGCTGGCGCACCGGATGCGCGAACGGCGCGACTACGTCGTGGAGGCGGGCTCGGTGCGGCTGACCGACGCTGGCCTGGCGCAGCTGGCGACGTGGCCCGAAGATCCGCATCCGCTGCTGGGGCATCCGCAGCACCGGGCCGCCGCGCTGGAGATGGCTGTCACCGCCGTGGCGCGTCTCGCGCGCGATCGCGACTACGTCGTGCGCGACGGCGAGGTGCAGCTGGTCGACGAGAACACGGGCCGTACGTCCCCGGGGCGCGCGTGGAGCCGCGGGTTGCACCAGCTGGTCGAACTGAAGGAGGGCGTGCCGCTCACGCGTCGCAACGCGACGCTGACCCAGGTCACGTTCCAGCGTTTCTTCATCCGCTACCTGCGGCTCGCGGGCATCAGCGGCACGCTGCGTGGCGCCGGCGCGGAGCTGCGCGCTGTGTATGGCCTTCGCACCGTGCGCGTGCCGCCACGCACGCCGCGCCAGGTGCGGCATGAACCCACGCGCCTGCTGGCCGACAGCGCCACGCTGTGGCAGGAGGTCGCCGCGCGTGCCGCCGACCTGTGCGGGGCAGGGCGTGCCGTGCTGGTCGGCACCGAGAGCGTGCAGCAGTCGGACGCACTGGCCGACGTGCTGCGTGCCCGCGGCCTCGACCCGGTGGTGCTGAATGCACGCCAGGACCAGGAGGAAAGCGACGTGATCGGCGCTGCGGGCCGGTCCGGGCGCCTGACCGTGGCGACCAGCATGGCGGCCGCGGCGCGCACATCCACGTCGCGCCCGAGGTCCTGGCCGCCGGCGGCCTGCACGTGATCCTGTGCCAGCTGAATGCATCGCCCCGCATCGACCGCCAGTTCCTCGGCCGCACCGGGCGGCAGGGACAGCCGGGCAGCTGCGAAGTGATGGTGGCGCAGGACTTCGCCCTGCTGCAGCGATGGCTGCCCGGCTGGTGGCATTCCGTCACGCGCCTGCTCGGTTTTCGCCGTTCATTGGTCTGGGCCAGCCTTCGGGCGGCCCAGTCAGCGGAATCCTTAACCCGTACGAAACAACGTGTAAGACTTTCCCGCCTCGCCGAGAACGAAGAGCGAGACCTGAATTTCAGTCGCTGGGGATTGGGATGAACCGCTTGGGTCGTGCACTGCTGCCGCTTGCCCTGCTGCTCCTGGCGCCTGCCACCCGGGCGGCGGGGCTGCAGCCTTTGGGCTGCCTGATCGAGCCGTTCAGCGTCTCTGACCTGGGCAGCCCCGTGGTCGGGGTCATCGAGCAGATCCACGTCGAGCGCGGCGACCGCGTCCGCGCCGGCCAGCCGCTCGCCAGCCTGCGCGCCGACGTCGAGCGCATGTCGGTCAGCGTCGCCGAGGGCCGCGCCCAGGGCATGGGCGAACTGAAGGCGGCCGAAGCCAACGCCGAACTGGCGCGCCAGAAGCTCGCGCGCGCGGTCGACCTGGCGCGCCAGGAATTCATCAGCACGCAGGCGCTGGACCAGACCCGGGCCGAGGCGCTGGTGGCCGAGAACCGGCTGATCCAGGCGCGCGAGCAGCGCGAGATCTATGGCCGCGAGCACGAGCTCGCACGCGCGCAGCTCTCGCTGCGCACCATCCGCAGCCCGGCCGACGGCGTGGTGGCGGACCGCTACATGTCGGTCGGCGAGCGCGTCGAGGAAAAGCCCGTGTTCCGCATCGCCGTGGTCAATCCCCTGCGGGTGGAAGTGGTGCTGCCGGCGCAGCTGTACCCGGTGGTGCGCAAGGGCACCCAGCTGCGCATCACGCCCGACTTCCCCAACGCGCAGCCTCGCGTGGCCACGGTGGCGCTGGTGGACGGCGTGATCGAAGGTGCGAGCAACACGTTCCGCGCCAGGCTGTCGCTGCCCAATCCGGGCAACGCCCTCCCCGCAGGCTTGCGCTGCAAGGCCGACCTGCCCGGCACCGAGAACACGGCGTCGGCGCGGAAGGATGCTGGTGCCAATGCGCCGCCGAAGGTGAACGTGCCGGTTGCCACCAGCCTGCGGGTGGGATCCGGCCTCTGAGGCGGCCATGATCCGCGGCTGGCTGCGTCGCAGGAAGCCCGAGCGCCCCACGCGCAGCGCGCCGCATGCCGAGTGGCTCGAGCCGCGCCTGCTGTACTCGGCCGACATCGGCGGCGTGCTGGCCGCCACCGCCGCCGAGGCCGTGGCGCAGACCCGCACCGTCGCGCCCACCCTCGAATACACGGCGATGGCCACGGCCACGCCGACCGATGCGGACGTGCGATCGGCGTATGCGCTCACGCCGATGCAGTTCGAGACCAACAAGGGCCAGCTGGGCGAGGGCGTCGACTACGCGGCCTCGGGCGTCGGCTACGCGGTGCGGCTGGGCGGCGGTGGGCAGGCCGAGCTGCTGCTCGATGGAGCGGACCAACCGGTGCGGCTGGAGCTCGTGGGTGCCAGGCCGGGCACCGCCATCGGCGAGGACCCGCTGGCCTCGCGCAGCAACTCGCTGGTGGGCCAGGATCCGTCGCAGTGGGTCACCGACATCGCCAACTACGGCAGCGTGCGCTACCAGGGCGTGTACGACGGCATCGACGTGCGGTACTACGGCAACCAGAGCCAGCTCGAATACGACTTCCTGCTCGCGCCCGGCGCCGACGCATCGCAGCTGCAGCTGCAGTTCCATGGCACGGACAAGGTGAGCGTCGATGCCAACGGTGACCTCGTTCTGCAGGTCGCGGGCAGCCGCGACATCCGCTTCCAGGCGCCGGTCAGTTACCAGGACGGTCCCAACGGACGCGAGAGCGTCGAGAGCCACTACGCGCTGCAGCCCGATGGCACGGTGCGCATCGTGGTCGGCGCGTACGACACGAGCCGGGCGCTGGTGGTCGATCCGGTGCTGTCGCACGCCAGCTACCTGGGCGACAAAGGTGGCGAGACAGCCCTGGCCGTCGCCGTGGGCGCAGATGGCTCGGTGTACGTGACCGGGCACACGACCTCCACGTCCGGCATCTTCGGCTCGCGCCTCGCCAGCGGCAGCGACAGCGACGAGGCCTACGTGGCCAAGTTCACCTCCGACCTCACGACCCTCGTGTATGCCACGCGCATCGGCGGCAGCAACGACGAGGAGGGCGCCGCGATCACGGTCGATGCGGCGGGCGAAGCGATCGTCACGGGCTGGACCAAGTCGAACGACTTCGCCGGCGTCACGACGAGCAGCGACCAGTCGGTGCGCAACGGGCCGCAGGATGCCTTCCTGGCCAAGCTGAACGCGAGCGGCAATGGCCTGGTGTTCAGCACCTACATCGGCGGGACCGGCAACACCGACACCGGCAGCGGCGTTGCCATGGGCGCCGACGGCAGCATCTATGCGGCCGGCACCCTGTCGGGCACGTCGGACGATGCGTACGTCTACAGGTACACGGCCAGCGGCACTTCGCTGTCCAGGTGGCAGTACGGCGGCACCGGCGCCGAGGGCGCTGCGGGCGTGGCGGTGGATGCGGCCGGGAACGTCTACGTGGCCGGCAACACGCTCTCGAACGACCTGGCCATCACGGGTGGCGCGCAGAGCACGCGGCCCGGCAACGCCGACGGTTTCCTGGTCAAGTACAACGCCAGCGGCACCGTGACCTACTCCACCTACATTGGCTGGACCAAGGACGACACGGTCACCGGCATCGCGGCCGACGACAGCGGTCACGCGTACGTCATCGGGCGCACCAAGGATCCGACGCAGGGCTTCCCGACCACGGCCGGTGCGTTCGCCACCACGGCGTCGCCGCACGAAACGGGTTACCTGCGCATCTACGACACCACGCTCACCGGTGCCGCATCGCTGCAGTACTCCACGCTGATCGGCGGCACGGTGGACGCGTCCGGCAAGCTCGCGACAGGCCTCACGGACAGTCCCACCGGCATCGCGATCTCCGGCGGCTACGTGGCCATCACCGGCACCACCGACACCGCGGACTTCCCGACCACGTCAGATGCCTTCAGCCGCACCGGCAGCGGCACCACGGGCTTCGTGCTGGTGCTCAAGCCCAAGGGCAACGGTGCCGGCGACCTGGTCTACGGCACGTACTACGGCGCGGGCCTCAGCACCGGCGGCGTCGCCTGGGGGACGGGCAACCGCCTCTACATGGTGGGCTCCGGCAACGCGACCGGCCTGTCGACCAGCGACGGCGCGCAGCCCGCCCAGGCCGGCGGCGGCGATGCCATCGTGGCCCTGTTCGGCGGCTTCCCCAACAGCGCACCCGTGCTCGCCGGCACGGCCAACCTGCCGGCGCAGGTCGAGGACGCCGCGGCGGGTGCCGGCACGCTGGTCTCGGCCCTCGTCGCCGGAAAGATCACCGACGACGACACCGGCGCCCTGCGCGGCATCGCGATCACGGCGGTCGATTCGAGCAACGGCAGCTGGCAGTACACCGTCGATGGCACGACCTGGTCGGCGCTGGCCACGCCGCCCGCCGGATCCTTGCTGCTGCTTCCCGCGGACGCGACGACGCGCGTGCGCTTCGTGCCGAACGCCAACTACGCGGGCAGCGCGTCCATCACCTTCCGCGCCTGGGACCAGACCAGCGGCGCGGCAGGCACGGTGGTCACAGCGGCCGCGGTCGGCGGCAGCACTGCGTTCAGCAGGACGACCGCGACTGCCAGCGTCACAGTGACGCCAGTGAACGATGCGCCGGTGCGCACCGCCGGCACGCTCGCCAACGTGTCGCTGGTCGAGGGCGGGCCCTCGCCGTTCGGCCTGCAGAACCTGGCCTACGGGCCCGGTGGAGGCAGCGACGAGGCCGGGCAGGTGCTCAGCGTGACGGTCACGGCGCTTCCCTCGGTCGGCACCATCCTGCTCGCCGATGGCACGCCGGTGGTCCTGAACACCAGCTACACGGTGGCGCAGCTGCAGGGCATGACATTCCAGTCGCGCGCGCTGGGCACAGGCACCTTCGCCTTCACCGTGCGCGACGACGGCGGCACCGCGGGGGGCGGCGTGGACGCATTGCCGCAGTCGCTCACCATCACCGTCACCAATGCAGCGCCGGTGCTGGCCGGATCGAATCCGTTCACGGCACTGGAGGACGTCCCCGGCAACGGCACGCTGGTGAGCGACATCGTCGCGGGCCAGGTGAGCGATGCCGGTGGCTACTACGGCATCGCCGTCGTGGGCACGCCAACCGGCAGCATCGGCGGCACGTGGCAGTACAGCGTCGACGGCGGCAACAGCTGGCAGTCCCTCAGCGGTTCGGCGTTCGGGGCCCGCCTGCTGGCGCCCGATGCGCGGGTGCGTTTCCTCGGCGACGCGGGCGCGAACACGAATGGCGCCATCCCCGGCTTCACCTTCCGCGCCTGGGACGGCAGCAGCGGCACCGCCGGGGGCACCGCTCTGATCTTCTTCCCGGGCGGCAGCAGCGCGTTCAGCAGCGCTACCGCCACCGCGGCGCTCACGGTGACGCCGGTCAACGACATCCCGGTCCGCTACAACGCCGCCACCGGCACCTTCGTGGCGGCGCCGGCGAACGTCACCGTCAACGAAGGCTCGGGGCTCACCTCGCTCGGCCTCGCGTCCATGCAGTACATCCCCGGCTACGCGGTGGACGAGTACAACACGCAGACGCTCAGCTATTCGGTCGCGACCGTGCCTGGCACCAGCGTCGGCACGATCTACCTGGCGGACGGCACGACCGTGGTCAAGGCCGGCACCAGCTACAGCCTGGCCCAGATCCAGGGCATGCGCTTCAAGCCGGGCACGGGCGTGCAGAACGCCAGCGGCACCTTCAGCTGGCTGGTGAAGGACAACGGCGGCACGGCCAACGGCGGCGTCGACACGCTCGTCGAGTCCATCACGGTGACGGTGCGCAACGTCGCGCCGACGCTGACGGGCACCAATGCGATCCCGCCGATCCTGGAAGACGTGCCCGGCAACGGCATCCGCGTCGCCGACCTCGTGGCCGGCCGGATCGCCGACCCGAGCGGCTCGAGCGGCATCGCGGTGACCGGCGCGGCGGCGGGCAGCACGGGCACCTGGGAATACAGCAGCAACGGTGGCACGAGCTGGACATCGCTGGCAGCGGCCAGCCCCACCAGCGCCATCCTGCTCGACTCCGGCACCCAGTGGCGCGTCCGCTTCAATCCCGCACCCAACTGGAACGGCACGCCCCCGGCATTCACCTTCCGCGCCTGGGACCGCAGCAGCGGCACGGCCGGCAGCACCGCCGACACCACGTTGAACGGCGGCACCACCGCATTCAGCACGGCGACCGCCAATGCGACCGTGGTCGTCGGCGCCGTCAACGATGCGCCCGCGCGCACCGACGCACCGGGCGTGCCCCTCGCGCCCCTGATCATCCTGGACGGCACGCCCACCACGTCGCTCGGCCTCGCCGGCGTCACCTTCGGCCCTGGCGGCGGCCCCGACGAGGCCACGCAGGGCATCGTCAGCTACACGGTCACCGCATTGCCCTCGACGCTGGGCACGACGTATCTCGCCGACGGCACCACGCAGGTGGTGCTGGGGTCGAGCTACACGCTGGCCCAGATCCGGGGCATGCAGTTCGAGTCATCCGGCATCGGCGCGCTGGGCACGCAGGCCTTCTCGTTCGCCGTCAAGGACAGCGGCGGCGTGGCCAATGGCGGCGTCGACACGGCCACCTTCACGGTCAGCGTCATCGTCAACCGGGCGCCCGTGCTCAATGGCGCCAACTCGCCGCTGACGGTCTACGAAGATTTCAAGTGGACCGGCAACGTGCCCGGCGGCAATCCGCCCCCCTGGGCCAGTGCCGCCCAGCGCGCCGGCGTGCTGGTGTCCGACATCGTGGCCGGCCAGGTGTTCGACACCAGCGGCAGCCAGGGCGGCATTGCCGTGACGGGCCTCACGGGCGATGGCACCTGGCAGTTCTCGCAGGACGGTGGCACCACGTGGACCACGCTCTCGGGCGTCAGCGACAGCGGGGCGATGCAGCTGGCCGCGGATTCGCAAACGCGCGTGCGCTTCCTGCCATCGGCCGACTGGAACAGCACGATGGGCACCGCGGGCCTGACGTTCCGGGCCTGGGATCGCACGGTGGGCACGCCCGGGACGCTGGCCGACGTCACGTACAACGGCGGTCCGTTCGCCTACAGCGCCGCGACGGCGACGACGGTGATCGCGGTCATCGCCGTCAACGACGCGCCGGTCTCGGTGGGCGCCACGGGCGGCACCGTGCAGGAAGGTGCGCCGCCGGTGGCGATGCTGGCCAGCGGCGGCTACGCCCCGGATCCGGCAACCGCAACGGACGAAGCGGGGCAGGCACTGTCGTTCACCTTCACGACGATCCCGGGCAGCGTGCAGTTGCTGCTGGCCGACGGTGTCACGCCGGTGGCCACCGGCACCGCATACACGCAGGCGCAATTCGAGTCCATGGTGTTCCGCTCCGGCGCGGGCGCGACCCCGGGGGTGTCCACCGTCGCCTTCACGGTGCAGGACAACGGCGGCACCGCCGACGGAGGCTCCGACCGCGGCAACTTCACGCTCAAGCTCACGGTCACCAACAAGGCGCCCGTGCTGCTGGGCGCGAACCCGATGGCGGCCATCGCGGAGGACACGACGGGCAGCGGCACGCTCGTGGCCGACCTGGTGTCCGGCCAGATTGACGATCCCACCGGGACGCGCGGCATCGCGGTCACCGCCGTCGACAACAGCCACGGCACCTGGCAGTACAGCATCGATGGCGGCGCCACCTGGTCCGGTCTCGGCACGGCTTCGACCACCAGTGCCCGCCTGCTGCTGGCCGACGCGCAGACGCGCGTGCGATACGTGCCAGCGGCGGACTGGAACGGAACAGCCACGCTGTCATTCGCGGCCTGGGACGGCACCAGCGGCGTCGCCGGCGCGGTCGCCGATGCCTCGCTCAGTGGCGGCGCTTATGCCTTCAGCACCGCGATCGCGACCACCAGCATCACGGTGACACCGGTGGACGACGCTCCCGTCGGTGGCGTGGTCACCGACCTCACCGTGTCCGAGGACAGCGGCAGCACGGGCCTCGGTCTCGACAGCGTGGGCTACGGGCCTGGCGGTGGCGCCGACGAGGCCGCGCAGGTGCTCACCTACACCGTCGCGGCCCTGCCCCCGGCGACCTTCGGTCGCGTCACGCTGGCCGACGGGACGGCCGTCACGCCGGGCGACTACACGCTGCAGCAGGTGCGCGGCATGCGCTTCGTCACTGCCCCGGATGCCAACGGGACGGCGAGCTTCACCTTCAACGTCAAGGACGACGCGGGCGGCCTGCTGGTGCAGGCGATGGTGATCACGGTGATGCCGGTGAACGACGCACCGACGCCGGTGGTCGACGTGGTGGCCGGCACCGAAGACGCGCCGCTGGTGATCGCGCCGGCCACGCTGGTGGCCAACGACACCGACGTCGACGGCGACATCCTCACGCTCACGGGCGTGAGCAGCGGCAACGGCGGCACCGTGGTGCTGTCCAACGGCAGCATCGTGTTCACGCCGAACCCCGACTTCAACGGCGTGGCCAGCTTCAGCTACACGGTGGCGGACCCCAGCGGCGCCACCGCCACCGGGACCGTGCGGGTCGATGTCGCGCCGGTGAACGACGCGCCGATTGCCAACGACGACGCTGCCACCGCGCTCACCAGCCTGCCGCTCACGATCGCATCGTCGACGCTGCTGGCCAACGACGTCGACATCGACGGCGACACGCTCACCATCACGTCGGTCGGGTCCGCCGTGCATGGCACGGTGACCCTGGGCTCCGCCGGCGTCACGTTCACGCCCGACGTGCTCTACCTGGGCCCGGCGAGCTTCACCTACACGGCGAGCGACGGCCACGGCGGCACGTCCACGGCCAAGGTCGACGTCAGCGTGAACGCGGTGGTGGGCAACAGCGCGCCGACGGCCAATGCGGACACGGTGGGCGCCACAGAGGACAAGCCGCTCACCATCACGGCCGCCACGCTGCTGGCCAACGACTCCGACCCGGACCTGCTGGATTCGATCTCCATCGTCGGCGTGGACGCCGTGCAGGGCGGCACGGTCTCGCTGGCGGGGACCACGATCACCTTCACGCCGGACGCCGACTTCTCGGGACCCGCGCGGATCACCTACACCATCAGCGACACCCACGGCGCGACCGCGGTGGCGCTGGTCACCGTCAACGTGGCGCCGGTCAACGACGCGCCGGTGGCGCGAGCCGACTCGGTCGCGGGAACCGAGGACCAGGTGCTGACGATCGCGCCGTCCACGCTGCTGGCCAACGACACCGACGTCGAGAACGACCCGCTCACCATCACGGCGGTCACGAACGGCACGGGTGGCACCGTGGCCCTGGTGAACGGCAACGTCGTGTTCACGCCAGGCGCCAACGTGAATGGCCCGGCCAGCTTCAGCTACACCGTGTCGGACGGCAAGGGCGGCACCGCCAATGCGACCGTGTCGGTGACGCTGGCGGCGGTGAACGACGCACCCGTGGCCAATCCCGATACGGTGGCAGCCACCGAGGACCAGGTGCTGACCCTCGATCCGGCCGCGCTGGTGGCCAACGACACCGACGTGGACGGCGGCACGCTCACCGTGACCGGCGTGGCGGACGCCACCGGCGGCACGGTAGCCCTGGTCAACGGCAACATCGTGTTCACGCCCGTGGCCAACCTCAACGGCGCGGCGAGCTTCAGCTACACGGTGTCCGACGGGCAGGGCGGCAGCGACACCGCCGTGGTCACCGTCAACATCGCGCCCGTCGACGACGCACCCGTTGCGAACGACGACACCGCAACCACCGCCGAAGACACGCCGCTCACGTTCGCAGTGGCCGACCTGCTGGCCAACGACACCGACGTCGACCACGACACCCTGGTGATCACCGGCGTGACGGCCGGCATCGGCGGGTCGGTGCAACTGTCCGGCAGCACCGTCGTCTTCACGCCCACGGCCAACTTCAACGGCAACGCGAGCTTCGGCTACACGGTCTCCGACGGCCACGGCGGCACCGCCACCGGCACCGTCAACGTGCTGGTGACCCCGGTCAACGATGCACCGGTGGCGGGCAGCGACACCGTCAGCGGGACCGAAGACACGCTGGTCGTCGTGGACCCGGCCACGCTGCTGGCCAACGACACCGACGCGGACCTGGACTCCTTGTCGATCGTCGGCGTCGGCGGCGCCACGGGCGGCACCGTGGCGCTGTCCAACGGCGCCATCGTCTTCACGCCGGACGCGGACCTCAATGGCGCCGGCAGCTTCAGGTACACCGTGAGCGACGGGCAGGGCGGCGTCGCCACCGGCACCGTGGTGGTGAATCTCGCCGCCGTGAACGACGCGCCGCTGGGCCACGCCGATGTCCTGGCTGCCACCGAGGACGTGCCGCTGGTGGTGTCCACCAGCTCCTTGCTGGCCAACGACACCGACGTCGAGAACGACCTGCTGGCGATCACCAGCGTGGCCAATGCCTACGGCGGCACGGTGACGCTGTCCGGCAGCACGATCACCTTCACGCCCGATGCCAACTTCAACGGCACGGCCGGCTTCACCTACACCTTGTCCGACGGCCATGGCGGATCGTCGGATGCGGGCGTCACGATCCGCGTGGCCCCGGTCGACGATGCGCCGGTCGCGGGCAACGACACGGCCGCGACGCAGGAGGACGTGCCGCTGGTGCTGGCGCCCTCGGACCTGCTGGCCAACGACAGCGACGTGGAGAACGACCCGCTGTCGATCGTCGGCGTCGCCGATGGTGTCGGTGGCCAGGTGAACATCGTCGGCGGCAACATCGTGTTCACGCCCGACGCCGACTTCAACGGCACCGCGACCTTCCACTACACCGTGTCGGACGGCAATGGCGGCGTCTCGACCGCGCTGGTCACGGTGACGGTGGCAGCCGTCAACGATCCGCCCGTGGCCGGGAACGACGTGTTCGCCGGCACCGAGGACACGCCGGTCAGCATCGCGGTGAGCGACCTGCTGGCCAACGACACCGACGTCGACAGCAGCACCCTCGCCATCACCGGCGTCACGGCCGTTCAGGGCGGCACTGTCACGCTGTCGGGTAGCACCGTCCTGTTCACGCCGGCGGCCAACTTCAACGGCAACGCCAGCTTCAGCTACACGCTGTCGGACGGCGACGGCGGCCAGTCCACCGGGACTGTGACGGTGCAGCTGGCGCCGGTGAACGACGCGCCAGTGGCCGTGGACGACGCGATCGCCGGCACCGAGGACGAGCCCCTGGTAATCGCGCCTGCCACGCTGCTCGCCAACGACATCGAGGTGGACGGCGACACGCTCGCGCTCACGGGCGTCACCAGCGGCACCGGGGGACGGCGGTGCTGTCCAACGGCAGTATCGTGTTCACGCCCGACGCCAACTTCCATGGCGCGGCCAGCTTCAGCTACACCATGACGGACGGGCAGGGCGGCATCTCGAGCGCCAACGTCACGGTGCAGGTGGCCTCCGTCAACGACGTTCCGGTGGCAACCGATGACTCGCTGTCTGCCACCGAGGACCAGCCGCTGACGATCGCACCGTCGGACCTGCTGGCCAACGACACCGATGCGGACCTGGACGCGCTCACGATCGTGGGCGCCACGAACGGCACCGGCGGCACGATCGCGTTCTCCGGCAGCAACCTGGTGTTCACGCCGGCCGCCAACTTCAACGGCACGGCCAGCTTCAGCTACACGGTGTCCGACGGGCAGGGCGGCACGTCGACGGCTCTCGTGACCGTCACCGTGGCGGCGGTGGACGACCCGACCGTGGTGCAGGCCGACGCAGCGACAGTGGACGAGGACAACGTCGCCACCGGCAACGTGCTGGCCAACGACACCGATGTCGACAGCCCGCTGCTGGTGGCCAGGTTCAGCGTCGGCGGCACCAGCTATGCCGCGGGCGCCGTGGCCACGGTGGCTGGCGTGGGCAGCATCAGCATCGCGGCCGACGGTGGCTTCGCGTTCACGCCGCTGGCCGACTGGAACGGTGCCGTCCCGCAGGTCGCCTACACCACCAGCACCGGCGCTGTGGGCACGCTGGACATCACGGTGCGCGCGGTCGACGACCCCAGCGTGCTGGCTGCCGACACGGCCGTGGTCGACGAGGACAACGGCGCCACCGGCAACGTGCTGGCGAACGACAGCGACATCGACAGCGTGCTGCAGGTCGCCACGTTCACGATCGGCGGGTCCACCTACGCCGCCGGTTCGACCGCCGCGGTGGGCGTCACCGGCAGCCTGACCCTCGCCGCCGACGGCAGCTTCACCTTCACGCCGGCGGCCAACTGGAACGGCACGGTGCCGCAGGTCGCTTACACGACCAGCACGGGGACGGCCAGCACCCTGGACATCACGGTGCGTGCGGTGAACGACCCCACGGTCGTGCAGGCCGATGCAGTCACGGTCGACGAAGACAACACCGCGACCGGCAACGTGCTCACGAACGACGTCGACGTCGACGATCCGCTGCAGGTGGCGGGCTTCACCATCGGCGGCAGCAGCTATGCCGCGGGCGCCACCGCGACTCTTGCCGGCATCGGCAGCCTCACCCTGGCCGCCGACGGTGGCTTCACGTTCACGCCACTGGCGGACTGGAACGGTGCGGTGCCGCAGGTCACCTACACGACCACGACCGGCGCCAGCAGCACGCTGGACATCCAGGTGAACGCGGTCGACGATGCCACGGTCGTGCAGGCCGATGCTGTCACTGTGGACGAGGACACCACGGCCACTGGCAACGTGCTGGCCAACGACCGCGACGTCGACAGCGTGCTGCAGGTCGCCACGTTCACGGTCGGCGGCTCGACCTACACCGCAGGATCGAGCGTCGCGCTCGCGGGCACCGGCAAGCTGATGCTCGCCGCCGACGGCAGCTTCACCTTCACGCCGGTGGCCAACTGGAACGGCACGGCGCCGCTGGTCGCTTACACGACCAGCACCGGTGCGAGCAGCACGCTGGCGATCACCGTCACCGCCGTGGACGATCCGACCGTCGTGCAGCCCGACGCCGTGACCGTGGACGAGGACAACGCGGCCACCGGCAACGTGCTGGCGAACGACAGTGACGTCGACAGCGTGCTGCAGGTCTCCACGTTCAGCATCGGCATCACGAGCTACGCCGCCGGCGCGACGGCCGCCGTTGCGGGTGCCGGTAGTTTCACCCTGGGCGCCGATGGCACGTTCAACTTCACGCCGCTCGCGAACTGGAACGGCACCGCCCCGCAGATTTCGTACGTCACCAGTACTGGCGCGGTGAGCACGCTCGACGTGACCGTGCGCGCGGTCGACGACCCCAGCGTGCTGGCGGCAGACACGGCCGTGGTGGACGAGGACAACGCCGCCATCGGCAACGTGCTGGCGAACGACAGTGACGTCGACAGCGTGCTGCAAGTGGCCACGTTCTCCATCGGCAGCACGAGCTACGTCGCCGGCTCGACCGTGGCCCTGGCGCCCGGCAGTTTCACGCTGGCGGCGGACGGTAGCTTCACCTTCACGCCCGTCGCCAACTGGAACGGCACGGTGCCGCAGGTCACCTACGCGACCACCACGGGTGCGGCGAGCACGCTGGTTCTCACCATCAGGGCCGTCGACGATCCCACCGTCGCGCAGGCCGATGCGGTCACGGCGGACGAGGACTCCGCCGCCGCGGGGAACGTGCTGGCCAACGACACCGATGTCGATTCCGCCTTGCAGGTGGCGAGCTTCGATCTCGGCGGCGCAACGTATGCCGCCGGCTCCTCGGTCGTGGTCGCGGGCGCCGGCACGTTCGCGCTCGGCGCCAGCGGCGATTACAACTTCATCCCCGTCGCGAACTGGAACGGCAAGGTGCCGCAGGTCACCTACGCCACGACCACCGGCGCGGTGAGCACGCTCGACATCACGGTGCGCCCGGTGGATGACCCGAGCGTCCTGGCTGCGGACGCGGTGGCGGTGGACGAGGACACCGTCGCTTCGGGGAACGTGCTCGCCAACGACATCGACGTGGACAACACCCTGCAGGTCGCGACGTTCTCGATCGGCGGAACGACGTCCACGGCGGGCAATGCGGTGGCGGTGGCTGGTGCCGGCAGCTTCACGCTGGGCAGCGACGGGTCGTTCACCTTCACCCCGCTGGCCAACTGGAACGGTTCGGTGCCCCAGGTGACGTACACGACCAGCACCGGCGCGGCGAGCACGCTGGACATCACGGTGCGCGCGGTCGACGACCCCACCGTCGTGCAGGCCGATGCGGTGACTGTCGACGAGGACAGCCCCGCGGTCGGCAACGTGCTGGCCAACGACACCGACGTGGACACCACGCTGCAGGTCGCCAGCTTCAGCATCGGCACGACGGGCTACACGGCCGGGTCGACGGTCGCCGTGGCAGGCGCCGGCAGCTTCACCCTGGGCAGCGACGGGGCGTTCACCTTCACGCCGCTCGCCAACTGGAACGGCAGCGTGCCGCAGGTCACGTACACGACCAGCACAGGGGCGGCGAGCACGCTGGCGATCACCATCACCGCGGTCGACGATCCCACCACGGTGGCGGCGAATGCGGTCACGGTCGCCGAGGACAGCGTGGCGGCCGGCAACGTGCTCGCCAACGATGTCGACATCGACAGCACGCTGCAGGTGGCCAGCTTCAGCATTGGCGTCGACAGCTACGCCGCCGGCACCACGGCGGTCCTGGCGGGCATCGGCAGCATCTCGATCGCGGCGGACGGCAGCTTCATCTTCACGCCAGGGGCCAACTGGAACGGCACCGTGCCGCAGGTCACCTACCTGACCAACACCGGCGCGACGAGCACGCTGGACGTGGCGGTGACTGCGGTGGACGATCCCACGATCGCCAACCCCGACGCCGCCACGCTGGCCGAGGACACGACCATCGCGGGCAACGTGCTGGCCAACGACAGCGACGTCGACAGTCCCTTGCAGGTCGCCACGTTCCGCGTCGGAACCAGCACCTATGCGGCCGGCGCCACCGCCGTCCTCGCCGGCATCGGCAGCTTCAGCCTGCAGGGCGACGGCAGCTATGCCTTCACGCCGGTTGCCGACTGGAACGGCACCGTGCCGCAGGTGGTCTACACGACGAGCACCGGCGCGAGCAGCACGCTGGACCTGCAGGTCACGGCGGTCAACGATCCACCCGTGCGCACGTCGGCCGCACCGGGGTCGCTGTCGGTGGTCGAGGGCAGCGGCGCGACGTCCCTGGGGCTGGGCTCGCTCGCGTACAGCCCGGGCGGGGGCGCCGACGAGGCGTCGCAGACGCTGGTGGTCACCGTCACCTCGCTGCCATCCAGGATCGGCACCCTCGTGCTGGCCGACGGGCGCACCGCCGTCGTCGCGGGCGCCAGCTACACCGTCGCCGACCTGCGTGGCATGCAGTTCATCGCGTCCGGCAGCGTGAGCAGCGGCACGGGCAGCTTCACCTTCACGGTGGCGGACAACGGCCCCGGCGGCGCGGCGGCCGCGATCGGCGAGCGCATGGACATCGCCATCGTCAACCAGGCACCGACGCTCGCCGGTGCGAATGCGCTGCCCACGATCGCCGAAGACACGCGCGACGCGGCCGGCATGCGCGTGGCCGACCTGGTGGCCGGGTTCGCCAGCGATCCGCTCGGGCACACCGGAATCGCCGTTGTCATCGCCGACAGCAATGGCGGCCACTGGGAATTCAGCCGCGACGGCGGTGCGAGCTGGTCGGCGTTCACCGGCGTCAGCACGGCGGATGCCGAGCTGCTGGCCCCGGACGCGCAACTGCGTTTCGTCCCGGATCCCGACTGGAACGGCGAGGCCGGCGGGCTGGCCTTCAGAGCCTGGGACTTCAGCAACGGCACCGCGGGCAGCACGCGCGCCGACACCCGCATCAACGGCGGCAGTTCCGCCTTCAGCACGGCGACGGCGACGACCAGCATCACGGTGCAGCCCGTGAACGACGCGCCGGCCCGCAGCGATGCTGCCGCGCCGAGCGTCGCCAACGTGGACGGCGTCGGCGCGGTGTCGCTCGGCCTGGGCAGCCTGGCGTACGGCCCGGGCGGCGGGATCGACGAGGCCGGGCAATCGCTGACCGTGACCATCAGCGCCTTGCCGCCTGCGACGGTGGGCACGGTCGTCCTGGCCGATGGCCATACAGCCGTCGTCGCAGGAGCGAGCTACACCCTGGCGGACCTGCGCGGCATGCAATTCGTGGCCGCGCCCACCGGCAATGGCACCGTCACCGAGCTGTCCTGGACCGTGCGCGACAACGGTGGCACCGCGGCTGGCGGCAACGACCAGGCGACGGGCGTGCTGCGCATCCAGGTCGGCAGCCTGGGCGTGGACACCGGCGTCAAGGTCGGCGCCGTCGCGCCGCAGGCCGCTGCCATCGCGCCGGTGTCGGTCGCCCCGATCGAACACGCACCGGCTCCCGTCGCGAACAGCGCGCCCGTCGCCTCGCCGGGTCGCGTCGGCGGCACGGTGGACACGGCACTCGGCGGCAGCCTCGACATCGGCAGCGGCAGCAACGTGCTGGGCACGCTGCTCGGCTTCGCATCGCAGCAGCTGCAGCCGACGGTGGATGCCGGCCGCACGACGCCGCTGGTGCAGATGGAGCAGCGCAACGTGGCCTTGGCCAGTCTGGACGTGGCGGGCGAGTTCGTGCTGACCGGTTTCGCCGGGCTGGAAGGCAGCGTGACACGCGTATCGGCCGAGCAGTTCCAGCAGGCGCTGCGCTCCGGCCTGTTCGTCGAGGAGCTGAACCGGTTGCGCCGCCAGTTGCACGACCAGTTCGATCTCGATCGCACGGCTGCCATCGAAGTGGCCGGCCTGTCGCTGGGCGTCTCGCTGGTGTACGTGCTCTGGCTGATTCGCGGCGGTGTCCTGCTGGGCAGCTATCTCTCGGCGCTGCCCGCCTGGCGCCTGCTCGATCCGCTGCCCGTGCTCGCGCGCGCCGGCGACGACGAGGAGGAGGACGACGACGAGCCGTTGTCGGCCACCCGGCCGATGCCCGCCGATCCCCTGCGAGGTTTCGCATGAAATTCCTGAACACCCGCGTCTACATCGCCATGGGCCTGGCCTCGATCGTCAGCACCGTGCTGCTGGCCGCATCGTTCCTCGGGCTAGTCCCCGATCGCAACCAGGCGATCCGCGCCGGCCATGTGGCGCTGGCCGAATCGCTGGCGGCCAGCAGCGCCTCCTTCCTGAACAGCAACGACCCCACGCGCGTGCAGGACCTGCTGCGGTTCGTGCAGGGCCGCAACGACGACCTGCAGTCGATCGGTCTGCGCTCCCGCGAGGGGCGGTTGCTGCTGGCCACCGGCGACCACGCGCGGCACTGGGTGCCAGTGGAAAGCGGCCGCGCGCCGGAGTCCCAGGTGCAGGTGATGCTGTATGCCGGCAACCAGCCCTGGGGCCAGCTGGAGATGCGCTTCGCGCCGCTGGTGTCGCCGGGCGTCCTTGGCGTGCTGCAGACGCCGCTGGTCGTGCTGCTCGTGTTCACGGGCACGCTGTGCGTGCTGGCGTTCTATGCCTACCTGCACCGCGTGCTGCGCCACCTCGATCCGTCCACGGCGATCCCCTCGCGCGTGCGCTCCGCGTTCGACTCACTGACCGAAGGCCTGGTGGTGATCGACCAGAAGCAGAACGTGGTGCTCGCCAACGAGGCGCTCACGGACATGCTCGGACGTCCGCACGAGCAGCTGATGGGACGCCCCGTGGCCGAGATCGACTGGCTGGATGCCGACGGCGAGCCGCTGCCGCGCGAGCAGTTCCCGTGGGCCGCCGCACTGGCCAGCGGCACGCTGCAGCGCGACCTGCCCATGAAGCTGCGCGACGTGCAGGGCCAGATGCACAGCTTCGTCGTCAACTGCTCGCCCGTGCTGGCCAGTGGCGGCAAGCCGTCCGGCGTGCTGGTCAGCATGAAGGACATCACGCTGCTCGAGCAGAGCCGGGTGGAGCTGCGCGAGGCCAAGGACGAAGCCGAGGCGGCCAACCGCGCCAAGAGCGAATTCCTGGCCAACATGAGCCACGAGATCCGCACCCCGATGAACGCGATCCTGGGCTTCACCGAGCTGCTGCGGCGCGGCTTCGGCAAGAGCGAGCGCGAGTCCTCCCGCTACCTGGACACCATCCACCACAGCGGCCGGCACCTGCTGGGGCTGATCAACGACATCCTGGACCTCTCAAAGGTGGAGGCGGGCCAGCTGACGGTGGAGCGGATCGGATGCGCGCCGCACGAGCTGGTGCAGAACGCGCTGGCGGAACTGGGCCTGAAGGCGCAGGAGAAGGGCGTGCGGCTCTCGCTGCGCCTGCTGACGCCGGTGCCCGAGCGCGTAGAGTCGGATCCGGTGCGCATCCGGCAGGTGGTGCTCAACCTCCTGAGCAACGCGCTCAAGTTCACCGAGCGCGGTTCGGTGGAGGTGGTGCTCGCCTGCACCGAGGGCGCCTACACCGTGGAAGTGAACGACACGGGCATCGGCATGGAGCCGTCGAAGGTGGAGTCGATGTTCGACCCGTTCACGCAGGCGGACGCCTCCATCGCACGCCGCTTCGGGGGCACGGGCCTTGGCCTCGCGATCAGCCGCCGCCTGGCGCGCGCGCTGGGCGGCGAACTCTCGGGCACCAGCCAGCCCGGGGTCGGCACCAGCATGATCTTCAGTTTCGCGACCGGCCCCCTCGAGGGCGTGCGCCTGCTCGATGGCGACGACATGGCCTCGGCGCCCGCGAAGGCGGCCCCGGCCACCCGCACGCGCGTGCGCCTGCCCCCGGCGCGCGTGCTGGTGGTGGACGACGGCCCGGAGAACCGCGAGCTCGTGTCCCTGGTCCTCACCGAACACGGCCTCTGGGTGGAGGAAGCGGAGAACGGCCAGGTGGCGCTGGACAAGGTCGCGGTCGGCAGCTACGACGTGGTGCTGATGGACATCCAGATGCCCGTCATGGACGGCTACACGGCCGCGCAGGAGTTGCGCCGCCGCGGCGTGCAGGTGCCTGTCGTCGCGCTCACGGCGCACGCCATGAAGGGCTTCGAGCAGGAGGTGCTGGAGGCCGGCTTCAGCGCCTACCTGGTGAAGCCGGTCGACATCGATGCGTTGCTGCGGCTGCTGGCGCAACTGCTCGGCGGATCGGCCGAGACGGTGGCCGTGGTGCCGGTCGCCATCGAGGCCAGCGAGGAAGGCCAGGCCGCCACGGAAGGCCCGATCCGCTCGCGCTTCGCCGGCAACCGCAACCTGGTGCCCATCGTGCGCAAGTTCGCCGGCCGCTTGGCCGAGCAGCTGGGGCTGGCACGCAGCGCGGCCGATGCCGGCGACCTGCCCGAAGTGCAGCGGCTCGCGCACTGGCTGGCGGGCGCGGCCGGGACCGTGGGCTACGACGCCTTCACCGAGCCGGCGCGCGAACTGGAAGCCGCCGCCAAGGCGGGAAATGCGCCGCAGGTTGACGGCCTTCTGCAACGCTTGGCACGAATGGCGCAGCAAGTCGAGATTCCGCACGTGGCCGCGGGCTGACCGCATGGACAATCGCTCCATGCAAGGAATGGACAGCGGCGACGGCGCCGAGATGACCCGCGTGGAGGGCGACTCGGCCCGCGATGCCGGCACCCACCCGACCGTGTTCGCGCCCGGCGACGACCGGGTCACCGCCCAGGAATTGCGGTCGTTCTCGCGGCCCCAGGCCCTGACGCGGGACCGCGCATCCGAAGGCCTCTCGGACGCGTTGATCATGATGGTCGACGACGAGATGCTGAACATCGAGATGACGCAGGCGTTCCTGGTGGAAGCCGGGTACCGGCGCTTCGTGCACACCGACCAGCCCCAGAACGCCATCGGCATGATGCGCAAGCAGCAGCCCGCCGTGCTGCTGCTGGACCTGAGCATGCCGGGCGTCAGCGGACTGGACATCCTGGAGTTGATGCGCAGCCATCCCGTGCTGCGCCACGTGCCCGTCATCGTGCTGACCGGCAGCACCGACCCGCAGGTCAAGCTGCAGGCGCTGTCGCTGGGCGCGATGGACTTCCTGTCCAAGCCGGTGGACCCGAGCGAGCTGGGCCTGCGCATCCGCAACACGCTGGCCGCCAGCGCCTATCGCGAGTACCTGTCCAGTCACGACCCGCTGACTGCGCTGCCGAACAAGCAGCGCTATCGCGCGGCCGCGGCCGAAGTCATCGCGGCCACGGTGGCCGCCGGAGCCACCGGCGCGCTGCTGCACGTCGGGGTCGATGCGCTGGGACGCATCAACGATGCCTTGGGCCGCGTGGTGGGCGACCAGCTGCTGCAGCGCGTGGCCAAGCGCCTGGCCAGCTGCGTGCAGACCGAGTCGGGCGGCGAGCTGAGCTCGGCCGAGCACGATCCCACGCTGTACCGCTTCGACGGTGACGAGTTCGCGATCGTGGTGCCGTTCATGGAAGCGGGAAGTGCGGCCGCCTTCATCAGCAAGCTGCTCGAGGACGCGGCGGTGAGCTTCCGCCGGCCGAGCGCGCCCGAGGTGTTCGTCACCTGCAGCATCGGCGTCTCCGTGTTTCCGGTCGACGGCACCGAGCCCGACCTGCTGATCCGCAATGCGGGCCTGGCGCTGCGCCATGCCAAGCAGGGCGGCACGCACCGCTACGAATTCTTCTCGCCGCGCTTCAACGAGCAGGCCCAGAGCCGCCTGGACTTCAGCGCCGAGCTGCGCCATGCGATCGGCCGCGACGAGATCGACCTGCTGTACGACCCCTTCGTCGAACTCGAGGGCGACCGCGTGATCGGGGCCCAGGGCGTGCTGCGCTGGCGGCATGCCTCGGGCCGGGTCGTGCTCGGCGACGCGCTGCAGGAGCTGGCTGCACGGTCCGAGATGGACGTGGCGCTCACCGAATGGGCGTTCGAGCAGATGGGCCGGCACGTGAAGAACTGGCGCGCGGCCGGGCTCACGCCGGTGCCCGTCAGCATGACGGCGTCGCTGGCGAGCATGCTCCCGAGCGAGATCGCCACGCTGGTCACTTCAGCGCTGGGCAGCGGCCTGGAGCCGCGCGACATCACGCTGGTCCTGGACAACGTGCGTGGCGTGGAGAGCCTGCCCGCCCGCGAGCTGGCGGCGATCGCCGGACTGCGAACGCGTGGCGTCCGCGTCGCCGTCGCGCACCTGGGCAGCGGCACCTCCCTGTCGCACCTGCGCGCGCTCGCCTGCGACGAGGTGCGCATCGATCCTTCCTTCCTCGAGGGCTTGGACAGCGACCCGGCGTTGCAGGCGATGCTGCTGGGCGTCGGCGACCTGGCGCGCCGGCTGCGGCTGAAATGCGTGGCCTGTGGCATCGACAGCGCGGCGCAGCTGGCCGTGCTGAAGGCGCAGGGCTGGGACCGTGGCCAGGGCCGCCTGTTCGGCAGTCCGGTGTCGGGCCTCGCCTTCGCGGGCAAGTGGCTCACCAAGGGCAAGCCCCGGCAGATCCCCCTCGAGGGCTGATTCCCGCGCGGGCTCCCGGATCCGGCTGATCGACCGCCTCGCGGGCAGCCGCGACGGTCAGCGTATGCGCCTGCAGTTGCTGGACGCGTGTTCCAGGCGACCCGGAGCGCGCGACCCTCCATCACATCGACACCTCGGCGTTCCACGCGGGCGACGAGTCGCTGCTGTTTCCGGCTTGCCTGTCGCCCGCTCGCCGGTGAGGGATTCCGCCTAAGGGCTCTATGTGAATGAGGGTAGGCCGTCGTCATGCGTGCATGTAACGCGGCTGTATTCGTTTTCGGGGCAGATCTGTGGCGTCGGCGCCGCCACGCACGACCGTTCGCGGACTTCCGCGCACCGCCTGGCGCGAAGCTGGCTCGAAATAACGAGGGGCTGGCTAAGCTCGAACGCAACTGTGACAAAAAGAAACTGAAGGCTTGATCGCCAAGCGCACCAGGGGCACAGCGTTTCAACGAGACGCAAGAGGACGGAGATGAAGTTGTTGACCAATGCCTACCGCTGGTTCGCCGCCGACCTGAAGATCGGCTCCCGCCTGGTGATCGCCTTTGCCATCCTGATCGCGCTGGGGCTCGCGGGCTCCATCGTCGGCAGCTGGCGACTGCTCGAACTGCAGCGCATCGCCGAGCGCATGGCGCACGTCGACGCCGAGCTGATGGTGCTGGCCGAGGACTGGCAGCGTGCGATCCAGACCAATTCGCTGCGCACCGACATCATCTTCTTCACCAAGGATGCCGAGGTCATCAAGAAGACCAAGGAAGCGCAGCAGGCAGGCGTTGAGGAGACCAACCGCCGCAACGACCGGATCAAGGAACTGATCGCGGGTGACGCCAAGGCCGAGGGCCTGTTCAACGGCGTGCTCAAGCAGCGCAAGGACTACATCTCGTACCGCAACGTGCTGAAGATGCGGCTCGACGCCGGCGAGGACGTGACGGCGGAAGTCAAGTCGCTGCTGCAGCCCGCCGCCGTGCAGTACGACCTCGCGGTGCAGGCCTTCGGCACCTATGCCCGCGAGCGGCTCGCGAACAACCGCATCGCGGTGCAGAAGAACGCGGCCGCCGGCCAGAACGTGCTGCTTGCCTGCGCCCTCGTGTCCTTGCTGGCGAGCATCTGCCTGGCCTGGGTGATCCGCCGCTCGCTGGTCAAGCCCGTGCACGAGGCCGTCGGAGCGGCCACTGCCATCGCGACCGGCGACCTCACCCGCAGCATGGAGCAGCCCGGCAACGACGAACTCGGCCAGCTGTCCAGGGCCGTCGCCTCGATGCAGGAAGCGCTGCGCGGCATCGTGGCCAACGTGCAGGCCTCCACCGAGAACATCGCGGCGGGCACCAGCCAGATCGCGGCGGGCAATGCCGACCTGTCCACGCGCACCGAGGAACAGGCGGCCAGCCTGCAGCAGACCGCCGCTTCGATGAAGCAGCTGACCGAAAGCGTGCGCGGCAATGCGACGGCGGCGTCGGAAGCCGCGCAGCTGGCCAAGGAGGCCAGCGGCGTGGCGGGCCAGGGCGCCAGCGCGATGCAGGAGGTGGCCAACAGCATGCAGATGATCTCGGAGTCGAGCCGCAAGATCTCCGACATCACCAGCGTCATCGACACGATCGCGTTCCAGACCAACCTGCTGGCGCTCAATGCCGCGGTCGAGGCCGCACGGGCCGGCGCCCAGGGGCGCGGCTTCGCGGTCGTGGCCGGCGAAGTGCGCACGCTGGCCCAGAGCAGCGCCGACGCCGCCAAGGCGATCAAGGCCCTGATCGGCGAGAGCGCCTCGCAGGTCGACAGCGGCAGCAAGAAGGTGATGCAGGCCGGCCGGACGATGGACGACATCGTCGGCCGCGTGAACAAGGTGAGCTCCCTGATTGCGGGCATCAGCGCCGCCAGCGTGGAGCAGACCGCCGGCATCGAGGAAGTCAGCGACGCCATGGGCCAGCTGGACACGCTGACCCAGCAGAACGCGTCGCTGGTGGAGGAGAGCGCCGCGGCCGCCGAAAGCCTGAAGCAGCAGTCGGAGCTGCTGGTCGAGGCGATCAACGTGTTCCGCCTCGATGACGTCCGTGCCGGCCAGGCGCAGGTGGAGATCCCGCCCATCGCGGTCCTGCCGTCCAGGAAGCGCGAGGATGCGCCCGCGCGCGCGTGGCTGAAGTCCAAGGCTTCCAAGCAACCGGTCGCCGACAGCGCGTGGCACGAGATCTGAGCCGGCCATGAAGAACGTGAGCATCTTCGGCAAGCTGGCCTTCCTGGTCCTGCTGGTGCCGCTGTCGCTGGCTGGGTTGATCTTGGTGTTCCTCGAGGCACCCGAGCCGGCACGCTTGCCCGGCGCGGTCGCGATTGCGGTCCTGACGTCCGTCGCGACGACGTGGCTGTGCTTCCTGATTCATCGCAGCAGGATCGCGGTGATCCGGGCGGTCTCGGGCGTGATTGCACGCGTTTCCCAGGGCGACCTGAGCACGCGGGCGACCATCGCGGCATCCGGCGAGACGGCACGCCTTCTCGGCGGGCTGCACGACATGACGCTGGGCCTGCGTTCGCTCACGAGCGAGGTGGCACAGAGCGCGCGCACGGTCGCCGCCAGCAGTGCGCAGATCGCCGAGGGCAACCTGCTGCTGTCCCGGCGCACCGAGGAGCAGGCGGCCACGCTCGAGGAGACCGCCAGCTCGATGGAGGAACTCACCTCCACCGTCAACCACAACGCCGAGCATGCGAACGAAGCCAGCAAGCTGGCCGAGGAGGCCTCGGAGAACGCACGCAAGGGCGCCGGCGTGGTGGACGAGGTGGTGACCACGATGGACGAGATCCTGGATGCGTCCAAGAAGATCAGCGACATCATCTCGGTGATCAACGCCATCGCGTTCCAGACCAACATCCTGGCGCTGAACGCCGCCGTCGAGGCGGCCCGTGCGGGCGAGCAGGGCCGGGGCTTCGCCGTCGTCGCCACCGAAGTGCGCGCCCTGGCGCAGCGCACCACCGCAGCGGCCAAGGAAATCAAGGAACTGATCGCCCAGGCCGAGCAGACGGTGCGTGCCGGCGCGGACCGCGTCGACACCGCGGGCCACACGATGGTGGGCGTGGTGCTGTCGGTCGACAAGGTGCGAACCCTCATCGCCGAGATCGCCGCGGCCAGCCAGGAGCAGAGCGCCGGCATCGGCCAGGTGAACACGGCCGTCTCGCAGATGGAGCACGTGGTGCAGCAGAACGCCTCGATGGTCGAAGAGGCCAGCGGCGCGACCAAGGCTCTCAGCGAGCAGGCACAGGGACTGCTGGAGCTCGTGTCGCGTTTCCGCCTGGGCGATGCCCCGGGGCAGCAGCCCGACGCGACGTCGCGACCGAAGGCGCCTGCAGCCGACGCCAAGCGTTCCACGATCAAGGTGCGCGCGGCGCAGCTGCCACCGGCGTACGCCGCCGCCGTCGCGGTGGCCACCCGCAGTGGCAAGCCCGATGCCTCCAAGGGCAGCTGGGAACAGTTCTAGCCGCAGGACCGCGACCGCATGACGCCGCATGACATGGAAGTCGACGGGCAGTCGGCCTACGAGCCGACCGAAGCCATGTCGCTTGACGAGCTGTTCGGCCATTCGTCCTCCCAGGGTGATGACGCAGCGACCCCGCAGGCTCCGGCGCCTGCCGTGGCCACCTTCATGTACGCCCAGGTCTACGAGCTCGCGGGCATCTGCGACCTGCTGAGCGGCAGCGCGGCCTCCAACCTGGTGGCCGAAGTGCGGCGCGTGCTCGCAGCGTCGGCGGTGCGCCTGCGCGGCGAGATCGCCCAGCGCCGGGCCGATGCGATCCTGTGCGTGTTCACCGATCCGCCGGACGAGCCGCCCACGCACGCCCAGCGCGGACTGCACGCGGCCATCGCCACCGTGCAGCAGATCGCCGAGCTGGCTCTCGCCGTTGACGCCAAGCTGAAGGACACGCCGCATCCGGCCCTGGCGGTGTCCATCGGCGTGCACCTCGGCGCCGGCGAGGTCACGCGCCGCAATGGCAACAGCAACGGCAACGGCGACCGCATGGTGCGCGCCACCGGCGAAGGGCTGGAGATCGCGCGCGTGCTGGAGAAGGTCGGCTCCGATTTGCGCTGGAGCATCGTGACCTCGGGCGCCACCCGCATCGCGGCCGGCCAGCGCGTGACGCACGGCGCGGCCGGCAGCCTGGAACTGCCGGATGGCACGTTCCTCGATTTCACCGAAGTCACGGGCCTGGTGCCGCGCCCCGGATCGACCACGCCGCCGAACTACTTCGAGGAACTGCGCGACGTGATCGCGCGCAACCAGCGCACCCTGCCTGGCTGGGTGCCCGGCTCGATGCAGGCCACGCAGTTCCTGGTCGAGGGCTACCGCCTGCTGCGCAAGCTGGGCGAGGGCAGCAACGCGTCCGTGTACCTGGCGCAGCCCGATGGCGGCGGCCCCGCGCACGTGCTGAAGGTGCTGCGGCTGGAAGGTCCCGATGGCGAATCGAACCTGCAGCGCTTCATGCAGGAGTACGCGCTGCTGGCCAGCATCGAGCATCCCAACGTGGCGCGCTTCTACCACCAGGGCTTCTCGGTCGGTGCGGCCTACATCGCGATGGAACATTTCCCGTGCGGCGAGCTGCGCAGCCTGCTGGGGCGCCGCCTGGACCCCTACGTGGCGCTGTACTACCTGCGCCAGATCGCCAGCGGCCTGGAGGCCGTGCATGCGGCCGGCATCGTGCACCGCGACCTGAAGCCCGAGAACGTGCTGGTGCGCAACGACGGCATCGTGGCCCTGTCGGACTTCGGCATCGCCAAGCACACCGGCATGCTGCTCACCGACACCGGCGCTGGCGACGTGGTCGGAACGCCGTACTACCTGAGCCCGGAGCAGGCCACCGGCGGCCGCGTCGACGGTCGGGCCGACCTCTACAGCCTCGGGGTCATGTTCTTCGAGATGCTGGCGGGCGAGAAGCCCTACCACGCGTCATCGGCGCGCGAGCTGCTGCGCAAGCACGTGGAGGACCCGGTGCCGTCGCTGCCCGCGGGGCTGCAGTGGTGCGAGCCGCTGCTGGCGAGGTTGATGGCCAAGGATCCGCAGGACCGCTTCGAGTCGGCCGGCCAGCTGCTGGACGAACTGGAATCGGTGGTGAGTGGGACGAAGGACTGACATGCTGGAATCGAGTGAACACCACTACGTGGACGTGATCGGCTTCAACGAAGTCGAGCGCGCGATGTTGAACAGCGTCTTCACGCTGGCTGCCCGGCGCAGCCCCGGGTTCTCGCAGCACCAGCCGGGCGCGTCGATGGCCGCCACGGGACCCACCGTGTACCTGGTCGATGCCGACCAGCCGGCGGCGCTGGCCGAGTTCCAGGTCCTGCACAGGCGCACGCCGCTTCCGGCCCTGCTGGTGGGAAGCAGTGCGCACGGCACCGGCCTTCCGGTGTTCGCGCGCCCGCTGCAATGGGCACGGCTGCTGCAGGCGCTGGACGAAGTGGTCGAGGACGGCACGGGCGTGACGCGGCTGGCCGCATCGAACGTTGGCACCCTTCGCGCCACCCGTCCCGGCTCGTCGCCCACGGTCGCCAGGAGCGGAGCGGGCCGGGCCGGCCCCGAGTCGCTGCCCGCACGCCGGCCCGGCAAGGAATCCGTGCTCGTGGTCGACGACAACGCCACGGTGCGCTCGTTCATGCAGGCCAAGCTCGCGCCGTTCGGGTTCGGTGTCGATTTCGCCGAGACGGGCGAGGCGGCGATCGGCCTGTCGGGCCAGAACGACTACACCTGCGTGTTCCTCGACGTCGTGCTGCCGGGCGTCGACGGCTACCAGGTCTGCAAGATGATCAAGTCGAACAAGCAGGCGATCACCAAGACCGCCGTCGTCATGCTGACCAGCCGCAGTTCGACCTTCGACAAGCTGCGCGGCTCGCTGGCCGGCTGCGACGAGTACCTCACCAAGCCGCTGGAGGAAGACCGCCTGCTGGAGGTGATCGCCAAGTTCCTTCCGAGCAGCCGCCGCAAGGAGGCCCGCAAATGAGCGGCCGCTCCATCCTCGTCGTCGACGACACCCGCAGCATGCGGATGATGGTCGCCAACGTGCTGACGGCCGCGGGCTACGACGTCAGCGAGGCCGGCGACGGCGCGCAGGCGCTGGCCCTCGCGCAGCAGCGGCAGTTCGACCTGGTGGTCACCGACCACAACATGCCCGAGATGGATGGCGTGACGCTCGTGCGCGCGCTGCGGCAGCTGCCCGACTACGACGGCGTCGCATTGCTGGTGCTGTCCACCGAGGCCGATGCGGCGCTCAAGCAGCGCGGCCGCGAAGCCGGCGCCACCGGCTGGATGGTCAAGCCGTTCGATCCCCAGCGCATGCTCGACATCGTCGGCAAGTTCATCTGAGAAGGACCCGCCGTGCAGCAGAACGACAACGGGTTCGGCAACCTCGATGCCTACCGATCGATCTTCTTCGAGGAGGCGCAGGAGCACCTGGCCAACATCGAGGCCCACCTGCTGCGGCTGCAGCCTGGCGATGCGGGCACGCCGTGGACCTCGGAGCTGAATGCCATCTTCCGCGCGGTCCACAGCGTCAAGGGCAGTGCCGCGATGCTGGGCTTCGAGGACATGGCGGCGCTGACGCACCTGCAGGAGAACCTGCTCGACATCCTGCGCAAGGACGAGCGGCCGCTGGCTGTCGGTGACGTCGAAGCGCTGCTTCGCGCCGGCGATGCGGTCGGCGCGATGGGGCACCGGCATCGGGCGGGCGGCGCTGGCGAGCCGACCGACAGTTCCGAGGCCGAGCGCCTGCTGCGCGAGCAGATCGCGGTGCCGCGCACCGGCAGCACCGCCGGCAAGTCCGGTCCGGTCACCCGCCGGTTCCAGGTTCACCTCGCGCCACTGGCGGAGCCGATCGAGGAGGCCCAGCTCACGCTGATGCTCGAGGGCCTGCAATCCATGGGGCGTGTCGACGATCCGCAGGTCGACAACGTCGTGGGCGGCAGCGTGGCCTTCCAGGTCGAACTCGAAGGCACCAAGGTCGACCTCGAGAACGTGCTGGCGCTGCTGGTCGATCCGTCGCTGATCGCGATCGAGCAGGCCATGCCGGCGGTCGTCGCACCCACGGTTGCAGTTCCCGCGTCGGTGCCGGCCGCTCACGCGAACGACGACGAGTTGTTCGTCTCGCCCGAGCTGCTGAAGCAGGGCAGGGCCGCCCGCGCCAGCGAACCCGCGGCGCCGGCGCAGCCCGAGGACGAACTGTTCGTGTCACCCGAGGCGTTCAAGGCCGCGCGCCGCCAGGCACCGACGACAGCGATGCCTCCCGCACCTGCGCCGCGCGCGCCCGAAGCGCCTTCGCTGCCGGTGGCGACCGACACCTCGTACATCCGCGTGGCCACCGAGAAGATCGACCTGCTGGTGAACCTGGTGGGCGAGCTGGTGATCACCGAAGCCATGCTGGCCCGCAGCGGGGCCGACGGCACGGGCGGCGTCGGCGGAGGCACGGGCCTCGCGGACCTCTCGCGGCACACGCGCAACCTGCAGGACGCGGTGCTCGCCATCCGCATGCTGCCGATCTCCAACGTGTTCTCGCGCTATCCGCGCATGGTCCACGAGCTGGCCGGCCGCCTGGGCAAGAAGGTCGAGATCGCCTTCGACGGCGAGGGCACCGAACTCGATCGCGGCCTGATCGAGCGCATCTCCGATCCGCTGGCGCACCTGGTGCGCAATGCCATCGACCACGGCATCGAGACGCCCGACGAGCGCGTGCGGGCCGGCAAGCCGGCTGCCGGCAGCCTGCGCCTGCATGCCACGCAGCGCGGCGGCAGCGTCGTGATCGAAGTCAGCGACGACGGCCGCGGCCTCGACCGCGAGCGCATCCTGGCCAAGGCCGCGCAGATGGGCATTGCCGTGCCGCACGACGTCTCCGACGAGCAGGTCTGGGAGCTGGTCTTCACGCCCGGCTTCTCCACCGCCACCGAAGTGACGGATGTCTCGGGCCGCGGCGTCGGCATGGACGTGGTCCGCCGCAACATCCAGTCCATGGGTGGCATGGTGCACCTGGCCTCCGCGCGCGGCTGGGGCACCACCGTCACGGTGAGCGTGCCGCTCACGCTCGCCATCATCGAGGCCATGACGATCGCCATCGGCGGCTCCAATTACGTGCTGCCGATGTCCTCGGTGATGGAGTCGCTGAGCATCGAGCCGCAGGACATCCGCAGCCTGCCCGGCGGCGCCGAGACGCTGTGCCTGCGCGGCGACTACCTGCCCGTGCTGCGGCTCGATCGCCTGTTCCCGCCGCGCGAGCCCGTCGAATCGCCGGCCGGCGTCGCCGTGATCGTGGAATCCGAGGGCAGCCACGTCGCGCTGCTGGTGGACGAACTGGTCGGCCAGCAGCAGGTCGTGGTCAAGAGCCTCGAAGCCAACTTCCGCCGCGTGCCCGGCCTGTCCGGCGCCACGGTGATGAGCGATGGGCGCGTGTCGTTCATCCTCGACGTGAACCACATCGTGCGGCTGTGCGCGCCGCAGGAACCCAGCCTCTCCAGATCTTGACCGTCCAGGAACCCGCCATGCAGCCCCATCTCTCCCACCGTTCGTTCGGCGCACGCGAGCAGCGCGAGCAGGACGAGGACACGCAGCGCGAATTCCTCACCTTCCGGCTCGGCGCCGAGAGCTTCGGCATCGACATCCTGAAGGTGCAGGAAATCCGCGGCTGGGACGAGCCGACGCCGATCCCGAATGCGCCGGCCTTCATCAAGGGCGTGATCAACCTGCGCGGCGTCATCGTGCCGGTGCTGGACCTGCGGATGAAGTTCAACCTGCCGCAGGCCGAGTACAACCGGTTCACCGTCGTCATCATCCTCAACGTCGCCTCGCGCGTCGTCGGCGTCGTCGTCGATGCCGTGTCCGACGTCCTGTCGCTGGACAACGAAGCGATCCGCAAGGCGCCCGAGTTCGCCTCGGCCGCCTTCGACACCCGCTACATCACCGGCCTCGCCACCATCGACGAGAAGATGCTGGTGCTGGTGGACATCGAGAAGCTGATGACCGCGTCCGACATGGCCCTGGTGGACGCGACCGCCCTCCAATGACCTTCGCCCGCGCCGGTGCGGTGGACGCGGCGGCCAACCCGCTGCAAGTCGCGGCCGTCGCCACCATCGGCGGCTACGCGCTGTGGGACGTGCTGGCGCGCGGACGGCGCTCGGTGGTCTACCGGGCGTCGCGGCGCGGTGCCGACGTGGCGCTGAAGGTCTCGCCCGGTGCCGACTTTGCGCAGGAGCACTGGCTGCTCGGGCAACTGGCCGGCGACCACGTGGTCCAGGCCTGGGACCACGGACAGTCGCGCGGACGCGGCTGGCTTGCCCTGGAACTGGCGCCAGGCGGCTCGCTGGCCAAGGCGCGGCCGCAGCCGCTGGACCTGGCGATGGTGCGGCACCGGCTCGCCGATGCGGCCCGGGCGCTGGCGCACGTGCACGGGCGGGGCTGGGTGCATCGCGACATCAAGCCGGCCAACCTGCTGCTGCGCGCGGACGGGCGCCTCCTGCTTGCCGACTTCGGCGCGGCCTGCGCGCAGGGCACGTCGGCCCCACGCTGCCATGCCGTCGGCACGCCGCTGTATGCCTGTCCCGAGCTGTCCGATGCCGCGCCGGTCACCCCCGCGATGGACATCTATGCGCTCGGCGCGGTGCTGCACGAGTGGCTGACGGGCCGGCCGCCCTTCAGGGGCACGACCGCGGCCGAGCAGCTGGCCCAGCACCTCGTCGCGCCGGTGCCGGTGCTGCCGGGTGCGCTGTCGCAGTGGCAGCCGATGCTGGACGCCATGCTGCACAAGGATCCCGCGCAGCGGCCCGCCAACGGTTTCGCGGTGCTGCACCGGATGCCGTCGTGACGCCGTTTCCCCTCGCGCACGACGCCCAGCTGGACGACGCCGGCTTCGAGCTGGCGGCGCGGATGATCCGCGAGTACGCCGGCATCAAGCTCAGCCCGCACAAGCGCGTGATGGTGCACAACCGGCTCTCGCGCGAGGTGCGCGTGCGCAAGCTGCGCGGCTTCGCCGAGTACCTGGCGCTGGTGCAGTCCGATGCCCCCGGCGAGCGCGAAGCCTTCATCAACGCGCTGACCACGAACCTCACGTCCTTCTTCCGCGAGCCGCACCACTTCGCGCTGCTGCGCCAGCGCATGCAGGCGCGGGCCGCCACGTCCACGCCGTTCCGCGTCTGGTGCAGCGCCTGTTCGACGGGCGAGGAGGCCTGGTCGCTCGCGATCACGTTGCGCGAGGCGGGCGGCGCGGCGCAGGTGCTGGCCACCGACATCGACACCGAAGCGCTCGCCGCCGCGCAGGCCGGCGTCTACCGCATGGAACGGGCCGCGGCCATGCCGCCGCAGCAGCTGCGCGACCATTTCCTGCGCGGCACCGGCGACAACGCGGGCTGGATCAGCGTGCGGCCGGAGCTGCGCAGCCTGGTCACCTTCCGGGCGCTGAACCTGCAGGCGCCCTCGTGGCCCGACCTGGGCACCTTCGACGCGATCTTCTGCCGCAACGTCGTCATCTATTTCGACCGCGCGACGCAGGCGCGCCTCATCGACCGTTTCGCGCAGCGGCTGCGGCCGGGCGGCCTGCTCGCCGTCGGCCATGCCGAGTGCTTCCCGGCCGGCCACCAGCGGTTCCGCTCCTGCGGCCGCACGGCCTACGAGCTGGTGCCGTGAGCACCGCGCGCGTTCCCGCCAGCTACTTCGACCACGAGTTCCAGGTCGAGGCCGTGAAGCTGCTGCCCGGCGACTGGCACGCGAGCAGGGGCCCGGGCTCGATCACCACGGTGCTCGGCTCCTGCGTGTCGACCTGCCTGTGGGACCCGGTCGAGCGCATCGGCGGCATGAACCACTTCATGCTGCCCGGCGACACCGCGGCGACCGCGGACCCGTCTGCGGTGTCGGGCCGCCTGGGCGTGTATGCGATGGAGCTGCTGATCAACGACATGCTGCGCCTCGGCGCCGACCGCCGCCGTCTCGTGGCCAAGGTGTTCGGCGGTGCGCGCGTGCTGCGCGTGTTCGAGACCCTGGACGTGGGCGCGCTCAACAGCCGGTTCGTGATGGAGTTCCTGCGTGAGGAGAACATCGCCGTCCTCGGCCAGGACCTGCTCGGCGAGAGCCCGCGCAAGCTGCACTTCTTCCCTGACACCGGCAAGGTGCAGATGCGCCGCCTGCAGGTGCTGGCCGTCGACGCCGCCGACCAGGAGCGCGCGTACGCAGCGCGTCTGGCCCGCGAGCAGGGCCGCGGCGGCGACGTCGAGCTGTTCGAGTCGCGCCCATGATCAAGGTTCTGGTGATCGACGACTCCGCGGTGATGCGCGGCTTCCTCGGGCGCGTGGTGGGCGCACAGCCGGACATGGAACTGCTCGGCGTCGCGTCCGATCCGCTGTTTGCCATCGACCGCATCCGTCGCGCGCCGCCGGACGTGATTACGCTCGACGTCGAGATGCCGCGCATGAACGGCCTCGACTTCCTGCGCAAGCTGATGGCCTTGCGGCCGATCCCCGTCGTCATGGTGTCGTCACTCACGCGCGAAGGTGCCGATGCCACGGTGCGCGCGCTCGAACTGGGCGCGGTGGACTTCTTCCCCAAACCGTCGTCGTTCGAGGCGCTGGACGCCGTCGGCGCCGAGATCGCGGAGAAGATCCGCACCGCCTCGCAGGCGAGGGTGGGGCGGCGCACCTGGGCGATGGGGGAGCCAGACCTGGTTCCGGTGCCGGCGAGCGCCGCGCTGGCTCCTGCGAGCGCTGGCGGCATCGTCGCCATCGGCGCCTCCACGGGCGGCGTGGAGGCCCTGCGCCGCATCCTGCCCCGGCTGCCGATCGCCATGCCGCCGATCGTGGTCGCGCAGCACATGCTGCCCGGCTTCACCCAGAGTTTCGCCACGCGGCTGGACGCGCTGTGCGCGCTGCGCGTGCAGGAGGCGCGGGACGACCAGCCGGCGCAGCCCGGCCACGCCTACATCGCGCCCGGAGGACGCCACCTGGTGGTCGTGCGGCGTGGCGACGGCTATCGCTTGCGCATCACCGACGACGCGCCGGTGAATCGCCACCGTCCTTCGGTCGAGACGCTGTTCAAGTCGGTCGGCGAAGCCGCGGGCGCTGCCGCCACCGCGCTCATGCTCACCGGCATGGGCGCCGACGGCGCGAGCGCGATGCTGGCGATGCGCCGGCGCGGCGCGACCACGCTGGCCCAGGACGAAGCCAGCAGCGTCGTGTTCGGCATGCCGCGCCAGGCGATCGCGCTGGGCGGCGTGCAGGAGGTGCTGCCGCTGGACGGGATCGCGGCACGCCTGCAGGCCCTGTGCCTGCGCGCGGCGGGCTGAACCCGCGGGAATACCCTGCATCGGGCTCGCGGGCTGGCCCAACCACAATGCCTCGTCCGCAACGAACGAGGAGACCCTGGATGCTTCCCGCCCGTATCGTCCTGCTGTGCACTGCGCTGCTGTCCGCCTGCGCCACCCACGGCCCGACGGCCAGCAGGCCGGATGGCCTGGTGCGCACCGACCACGTGGTCGAGGCGCCGTCCGAGGCGCCCGGCCTGCGCGGATCGACCACGCGGCTGTACGTGCGCGAGGTGTCGCTGCCCGGCGATGCGGCGCGTCCAGTGGTGCTGTTCGTGCATGGCGCGGGCACGCCCGCCGAAGTGTCCTTCGACGTGCCCTACGCCGACTACAGCTGGATGGGCCACCTGGCCCGCGCCGGCTATGACGTGTTCTCGGTCGACATGACGGGCTACGGCCGGTCCGCCCGGCCGCCGGCGATGCAGGACGCCTGCAACTTCCCGAAGGCGCAGCAGAAGAACTTCGTCCCCTCCGTGATCCCGGCCGCGTGCCCGCCTTCGGCACCGACCGCGATCACCACCATGTCATCGGACTGGCAGGACATCGACGCCACGGTGAATCATCTGCTCCGCCTGCGCGGCGTCCGCACGGTCGATATCGTGGGTTGGTCACAGGGCGGGCCGCGGTCGGTCGGTTATGCGTTGCGGCACCCGGAGAAGGTCGGCCGGCTGGTGGTGCTGGCGCCGGCCTACACGCGCGACTCGGCCGACGCGCCGCCGCCCGCGCTGCCGGCCATCGATGGCTCGATGAACGCGCAGTCCAAGGCGGACTTCACCGCCAACTGGGACCGCCAGGTCGGCTGCCCCGCGCAGTACGAGCCCGCGGCGAGCGAGGCCATCTGGGCCGACATGCTGGCCTCCGATCCGGTCGGGGCGAAGTGGGGGCCTGGCGTGCGCCGCGCGCCGAGCGTGCCGACGTGGGGCTTCAACAAGGCAACGGTGGCCGCGCTGCGCACGCCGGTGCTGATGGTGGCCGGCGAGCACGACAAGCAGGTCGCGCCGCAGCGCGTGCATGACTTCTACCAGGACGCGGGCACGCCGCAGAAGGTCCTGGTCGACCTGGCCTGCTCGTCGCACAACGCCATGTGGGAGCGCAACCATCGGGTGCTGTTCGACACCTCGCTCGAGTGGCTCAGGAGCGGCACGGTGAAAGGGCAATCCAGCGGCACCATGCGCCTGGGCGACTGACCCGGCGCTGCGAAAGGAGCGACGGTGACGATCACGAGACGAGTGTTCGCGGGCGCGATGCTCGCGCCAGCCGTGCCGCTGGTGTGGGCCGAGGGGCGCAAGGAGCCCGGACCGGTGATGCAGCGCCTGTCGACGTACATGGCCGAAGCCGCCAGCCGGCCGCTGCCCGACTCGGTGGTCCTGCAGACGAAGTACCACATCCTCGACACGCTCGGGGCGATCGTGTCCGGCTCGAAGCTCGCGCCCGGCGCGGCGGCCCTCGCCTATGCACGCACGCATGCCGGCGGCGGCCGCGCGACGGTGGCCGTGTCGCGCCTCACCTGCGCGGCGGCCGACGCGGCGCTGGCCAACGGCGTGATGGCGCATTCGGACGAGACCGACGATTCGCACAATGCGTCGCGCTCGCATCCGGGCTGCTCGGTGGTGCCGGCGGCGCTGGCCACGGCGGAACAGCTGGGGGCCGATGGCCAACACCTGCTGCGCGCCGTGGCGCTGGGCTACGACATCGGCACGCGCGTCGTGCTGGCCATGGGCGGTGCCGAGTTCAGCTACTCCAGCAGCCTGGCCACCCACAGCATCGCCGGCAACTTCGGCGCCGCCGCGGCGGCCGGTTGCATCGCACGCCTGGACGCGCGGCAGATGCGCTGGCTGCTGGACTATGCGTCGCAGCAGTCGTCCGGCATCGTCGCCTGGCGGCGCGACACCGACCACATCGAGAAGGCCTTCGTCTTCGCCGGCATGCCCGCGCGCAACGGCGTCACCTCGGCGCTGCTGGTGCAGGCGGGCTGGAACGGCGTCGACGACGTGTTCTCCGGCGCCGACAACTTCTTCCAGGCCTACGCGCCCCAGGGCAAGCCGGAGCGCGCTATCGAGCAGCTCGGCGAGCGCTTCGAGATCGCGCAGACCGACATCAAGAAGTGGACCGTGGGCTCGCCGATCCAGGCGCCGCTGGATGCCATCGAGCTGATTCAGGCGCGCCGGCCGTTCAGGCCCGAGGACGTGCGACGCGTCACCGTGCGTGTCGCGCCGTCGGTGGGGGCGGTGGTGGACAACCGTGACATGCCAGACATCTCGCTGCAGCACATGGTGGCGGTGATGCTGCTGGACGGCACGGCGTCGTTCCATGCCGCCCACGACAAGCCGCGCATGGCCGACCCGGCCGTGCAGCGCGAGCGCGCCAAGGTGCAGCTTGCCCCGGACGAGGAGCTGGCGAAGCTGCTGCCGGTGCGCGTGACCGTGGTCGAGATCGAGTTCACCGACGGCAGCAAGGCGACCGAGCGGGTGACCGCCGTGCGCGGCACGCCGCGCAACCCGATGTCGCAGCGCGAGGTGGAGGAGAAGGCGCGCGACCTGATTGCGCCGGTTCTGGGCGCGCCGGCGGCCGATCGCCTGCTCGCCACCATCGGCAGGCTCGAGCAAGTGGCGGACGTGCGCGAACTGCGTCCGCTGCTGCAGCAGGCCTGAACCCGCAGCGTCGTCCTCACGGCTCCCCGGAACCGGAGGTGTCGTCCGCATTCGCCGCGCGCAGCGGATCGGACACCTCCATCCAGTCCAGCTCGTTCTCCAGCGTGTGGAACGCGTCGTCGCCGATCTCGCCGCTGTCCCGCAGGGCGATCAGCGTCCGCCGGGCCGAACGCAAGGCCGCGCGGTAGGCGCCTGCGTACGCCGCCATCGGCTGGGAATGGGCCGTCGTCTCGCCACTGAAGGTGAGCCGCACCTTGAAGTCCTTGCGCACCAGGTCGACGGCGGCCGATGCGCCGGCCGGCAGTTGGCCCAGTGCGGCCTCGAGCACGCGCTCGCGGGCCGAGCGCAGTTCCGTCGCGACCGGGTCGCCGTCATGCAAGTCGAGCGCCCGCAGCAGCATCTTCAGCGTGAGGCCCTGGACCAGCAGCGTGCCGAGCACGACCGAGAACGCGGTGAGCACGATCAGGTCGCGCAAGGGAAAGCCGGGCGGCAGGGCGATGGCCGCGGCCAGCGTGACGATGCCCCGCATGCCGGCCCACGAGACCACCAGCCCGCTGCCGACGGTGGGCCGCAGCATCGGCCGCGGCGGATGGAAGCCGAAGCGGCGATCGCGCCAGCGCACCCCCGCATTGAACGTCATCTGCCAGGCGATGCGCACCACGATCACGGTGACGACCACGGCGGCGGCGACCAGCAGGTAGCGGTCGCGCACCGGCGCGGGCAGGTCGGCGACCACGGGCCGCACCTGCAGCCCGATGAAGATGAAGGCGATGATGTTGAGGGCGAAGATCACCGTCGCCCAGACCGCGTTGGTCGGGATGCGGATGCGCGCGGAAATCTCCGCCGGCGCCTTGCGTGCGAGCGTCATGGCGAAGCAGACCGTGGTCAGCACGCCCGACAGGCCCACCTGCTCGGCGAACACCCAGACCGTGAACGTGCCGACGAACTGCAGGATGATGGCCGTCGGCACGTGCTGCACGTGCTTCAGGATCGCGTGCATCAGCCAGCCCAGCGCCGGGCCCGCGACCAGGCTGCCCAGCACGCCGAGCAGGAAGGTGGGAACCACCGCCTGCACCGAGAAGCTGCCCGCGGCGACGGCACCGACGGCCAGGCGGTAGATCAGCAGCGCGCTGGCGTCGTTCAGCAGGCTTTCGCCTTCGAGGATGGTGAGGATGCGATGCGGCGGGTGCAGCGGTCGCATCACCGCCGTCGCGGCCACCGCATCGGGCGGCGCGACGATCGCGCCGAGCGCGATGGCCGCGGGCCACGGCATCTCGGGCACCAGCGTTCGCGCCACGATGGCGACCGCGGCAGTCGTCAGGCCCACCGCCATCACCACCAGCCCGGTGACCGGCGCCCAGTTGTCCCGCAAGTCGCGCAGCGAGGCGTCGAAGGCCGCATCCAGCAGCACCGGCGCGACGAACAGTGCCAGCACCAGCTCGGGCGGAAGGCTCAGGCTGGGCGCGCCGGGCACGAACGCGAGCAGGGCGCCGCCCAGCGCGAGGAACACGGGATAAGGCGCGCCCACGCGCCTCGCGGCCGCGGCCAGCAGGACGGCGGCAGCAAAGAGCGCGAGGACTTCCTCGAGGGCGTGCATGGCGACGCGGGGACCCTGGCGCCTACTTCGTGCGGGCGGGACGCTTCTCCAGCAGCGGCTGGGACACGCCCTGCACCCCGACCAGGCCCAGCACGGTCACCAGCGAGTTCTGCGCGCCCTTCCAGCCATCGGTGACGTCGATCCATTCGCTCATCGCGTGGAAGCCGCCGGTCTTGCCGCCGCCGCCAACGATGATGGCCGGGATGCCGAGCGACATCGGCACGTTGGCGTCCGTGCTGGCGCCCCTCAGCAGCGTCTGGTGGCCGAACGCGGTGTTGGCGCGGATCGCGGCCTGCACGATGGTGGAATCCGCCGGCGTGTTGCCGCCCGGCCGGTCGCCGATCAGGCGCTTCGACACGGTGAGCGTGTTCACGTTCCAGCGCCTGTTCTCCTCGACCACGGCCTCGTCGATCGCGGCCAGGACCTTCTTCTCCGTGTCCAGCAACGGCTGCATCTGGTCGGAGCGGATGTCCACGGCCATCTTCGCGTCGGGTGCGATGGTGTTGACCGACGTGCCGCCGCTCACCGTCCCGACGGTGAAGGTGGTCTTGGGCACCGCCGGGGTCTGGATGTCGGCGATCTTCGCGATCGCGCGGCCCATGCCGTGGATGGCGCTGGGCACCTGGCCGAACGCACCGTAGCTGTGGCCGCCCGGTCCCTTGAACAACACCTCGTAGCGGTGGCTGCCGGTGCCCAGGATCAGGACGCTTCCGTCCGCGGACGGCTCCAGGCCCACCATGCCGTCGATGTCCAGGTGGTCGGCAAAGATCCGCTTCATGCCGCGCAGGTTGCCCAGTTCCTCCTCGCCCACGTTGCCGACGAACAGGATGTCGCCGACGGTCTGGATGTCGTTGTCCTTGAGCACCTTGATCCAGGACAGCAGCACGGACAGGCCGCGCGTGTCGTCGGAGATGCCGGGCGCATGGAGCTTGCCGTCCTTCTCCTTCACCTTCACGTCGGTGCCGGAGGGGAACACGGTGTCCAGGTGCGCGGACACGAGCAGCGTCGGGCCCTGGCCGGTGCCCTTGCGCAGGCCGACCACGTTGCCCTCGCCGTCGATCTTCGCGTTCGGGAGGCCCAGCGCCTTCATGCGCGCAAGGAAGGCCTCGGCCTTCTTCTGCTCCTTGAACGGCGGGGCCTCGATCTCGGTCAGCGCCTTCAGGTCCTCGACCGAGCGCTCATGGTCGGCCTTCACCGCGTCGAGCAGCTTCTTCACCTGCGGCGACGCGAGCAGTTGGGTGTAGGCCTGGTCCACTTCCGGACGCAGCTGCGTGGGCGTGGGCGCGACGGGCGTCTGCGCTTGTGCAAGGCCTGCGCTGCAGGCGGCAGCGACGGCAATGGAAACGAGGGGCAGGAAGCGGGGGGTGGTCTGCGTGCGCATGTGGCTGGGAAGAAGGAAGGGAGCCGCCATTGTGGCGACGGCCGCGCCGCGTGTCTCGCGCGGCATTGATCGATCGCTCCCCCGTCCGTAAGCTGCGGGCCTCCACGGAGGACGAGATCGATGATGGAAACGGAACCGGTGCACGCGCCCGTGCTCGTGATCGGCGCGGGGCCTGCCGGCCTGGCCGTCGCGGGCTGCCTGGCGCAACGAGGCGTGCGCGCCGAAGTCATCGAACGCGGCGAGGCCGTCGGCACCAGCTGGCGCAACCACTACCGTCGCCTGCACCTGCACACGGTCAAGCAGCATTCGGCGCTGCCGCACCTGCCCTTCCCGCGCGAGTTCCCGCGCTACGTGCCGCGCGAGCAGGTGGTGGAGTACCTGGCGCAGTACGCGCGCAGGTTCGACGTGCGGCCTGCGTTCGGCGAGGAAGCGGAGGCGATCACGCGCGTGGACGGAGGCTGGCAGACGCGCTGCCGCAGCGGGCGCACGTTCGTGACCGACGCCGTGGTGATGGCCACCGGCGCCAACCAACGGCCGCAGATGCCGCAGTTCCGCGGGCAAGCAACGTACCGTGGCCGCATCCTGCACAGCGAGGCCTATCGCGACGCGCAGCCCTTCGCCGGCCAGCGCGTGCTGGTGGTGGGCATGGGCAACACGGGCGCCGAGATCGCGCTGGACCTGGCGCAGAACGGCGCTGCGGCCACGCTGTCGGTCCGCTCTCCCGTCAACGTGGTGCGGCGTGACGTGCTGGGCCGGCCGGTGCAGGTGACCTCGATGCTGCTGTCGCGATTGCCGAGCCGCATTGCCGATGCCATCGCACTGAAGTTCCGGCAATGGACGATCGGGGACCTGCGGCCGTACGGGATCGAGATGCCGGCGATCTCGCCGCTGCGCCAGTTGCGCGAGCAGGGCCGCACGCCCGTCATCGACATCGGCACGATCGCCCTCGTGCGCAGCGGCCAGATCGCGGTGCGGCCCGGCATCGAGGCGTTCACCGAAGAGGGCGTTCGGTTCCGCGACGGCAGGCAGGAGCGCTTCGACGCGGTCATCCTGGCGACCGGCTACCACGCGGACGTCGCCGGCCTGTTCCGGCCCGTGCAGGTGCCGGTCGACGACAAGGGACTGCCCATGCGCGTGAGCGGCACTGGCGAACTCGCGGGCGTGTACTTCGTCGGGTACGACATCCGGCAAGCGGGCGGCGTGCTGCGCACCATCGGCCTGCAAGCCCAGTCGGTGGCGAGGCAGATCGCGGCGGCCTGAGACGGGGATCGACGCGCCTCATCCGCCGTTGGTACGGCGCAGCAGGCGAATGTCACCGATGCAAACGTCCGGGGAGGCTGCGGCTTCCGATTCGGATGTGTTGCGCACACCAAAGACTGCATTGCACGCTGCCGTTGTGCAGCGAATCGCAACAGCAGCGTTGTCCTACATGGCACGTCAGCGTCACCGACGAGCCAGGACGTGCATGGGCTGGGACCATGGCTGTGCCCGCGAGCAGTTTCCGCGGGGAGGACAGTCATGCAATCCAGACGAACCAGCACGGGCCGCCAGCGGCTCGCCCTCGTGGCCTTCACGAGCTTGTGGCTGAGCGCTTGCGGCGGTGGCGGAGGAGGCGGCGCAGCCGGTGGCGGAGCGGACCAGGCGGCGGCTGCCACCGGCACCCAGTCGGCCACGGCATCGTCGCCTGCACCATCGCCGTCGACAGGTGCTCCCGCTGTCGCGACCGCACCATCCGCCGCAGGCGGCCCGACCGCGTCGCCGCCCGCGACGCAGACGCAGCCGCCGGCAGGTCCGACCATCACCGTCCAGGGCACGGATGGGCCCGACACGCTCGAGGCGACCAGCCACCCGGCCGTGATGGCGGGCGGCAAGGGCGACGACATCTATGTCGTGACCGATCCTGCGGACGAGGTGATCGAGGAGGCCGACGGCGGGGTCGATGAGATCCGCACGAGCGTCGGCTACACCTTGCCCGCCAACGTCGAGAACATGAGCGTGTCCACGTCCAGCCTCCTCGGCGGCGGCAACGCGCTGGTCGGCAATGCGCTGGACAACAGGATCACCGGGGCGGCGTTCACCAAGGCCGACATCTACGGCATGGAGGGCGACGACATCCTCGATGCGGGCGGCCGCTATGGCGCCTACCTCGATGGCGGGCCGGGCAACGACACCCTGATCAACAACATCGGCGAATCCCGCGGCGGCCCCGGAGCGGACACGTTCGTGGTGCGCGCGCGCGGCGCGATGACGGCACCGGACGTGCCCTTGACGATCCTGGACTTCACCCCGGCGGAGGGAGACCGCATCGACGGCAGCTTCCTGGGAGGCGGTGACCCGGCAACGCTGTTCGCGACCGGGAACCTGCAGTTCGACGCCGCCAATCACCGCCTGGTCTACACGCGCAACCCCGCGGCCTTCGCGACCACGCCCACCGCCGTCGACCAGATCATCCTGCTGCCCGGCGTGACCTCGTTCGACCCGGCCTGGATCATCCGGCGCTGAACGAAGGCGCGAGATCGCGCAACTGGGCGCGGTCCAGCTCGGAGACCGAGGTCAGGCCCAGGAGCCCGAGGTCGCGCTGCACCTCGTCGGCAAGGATGCGGATGGCGTGGCTCACGCCGGCCTCGCCGGCGACGGCCGCTGCATAGCCGAAGGGCCGCCCGACGAACACGAACTTCGCGCCCAGCGCCAGGGCCTTCAGGACATCGGTCCCGCGCCGGAAGCCGCTGTCGATCATCACGGGGAAGTCCGGCCCGACCGACCGGACCACCTCGGGCAGCACCCGCAGCGGCGACACCGTTCCGTCGAGCTGCCGTCCTCCGTGGTTGGAGACGATCACGCCGTCCACGCCCATGTCGCGGGCAGTGCGCGCGTCTTCGTGGTTCATGATCCCCTTGACCACCAGGGTCCGCTTCCAGCGGCGCCGGATGAGGGCCAGGTGGCCCCAGTCCAGGTGGTCCTTGGCGCCGAAGTCCCGCACCGCCCGGGACGACAGGATCGGGGCGCCACGGGTGGCCGACGAGTTCTCGAAGTGCGGCATCCCGTGGGCGACGAGCGTGCGCAGGAAGGTGCCGATCGTCCAGCGCGGATGGGTGATGCCCTCCCACGCGAGCCGCACGCCGGGCTTCAGCGGCGTGGAGAACCCGGCGCGGACGTTGTTTTCGCGATTGGCCAGCACCGCCGTGTCCACGGTCAGCACGAGTGTCTGCACACCCGCGCGGTCCACGCGATCGACCAGCGCCTCGATCTTGGCTGTTTCGCCGGGCAGGTATGCCTGGAACCAGGTCTGTGGCGCGGCGGCGATCACGTCCTCCAGCGGGATGAGCGAGGAGCCGCTCATGATCATCGGCACGTCCGCGGCGGCCGCCGCCCGGGCCAGCACCAGGTCGCCGCGATAGGCACTCAGCGCGCTGATGCCCATGGGCGCGATGCCGAACGGCGATGCGTAGCGGCGCCCGAGCAGGTCGACGGCCTGGCTTCGGCCCGAGACGTTGCGCAGCACGCGCGTGACAAAGCCGAACTCGGAGAACACGCTGCGGTTGTCGCGCAGCGACGCGGTGTCTTCCGCGCCGCCGGAGATGTACGCGTAGAGGGGCTTCGGCAGGTGCCGCCGCGCGGCGGTCTCGAAATCCTGCAGCGACAGGTACTTCCGCAGCGCGGGCGGCGCAGGTGGCCGGGCTCCCGGTGCACGGGGCGCGGCGTCTAGCGGCGCCGCGGAGGAAGGCAGGGTCATGGCGGACTCAGTGCAGCTGGATGCGTGCGTCGCGGATCACCTTGTCCCAGACGGATCGTTCCCTGCGCACGATGTCGGCGAGCTCCGCAGAGTCCGCCAGCGCGATGTCGACGCCCTGCTCGTCGAACCGCGTGGCCACGCCCTTGTCCGCGGACGCCTGCTTCATCGCGGCGTAGATCCGGGCGATCACCGGCGCCGGCGTTCCCGCCGGGGCGAAGAGGCCGTTCCAGCTCTTGTAGCCGAAGCCGGGAACGGTGCCCGAGATGAGCGGGATCCCCCTGAGCGGCGTTGCGGCGCTCGCGGCCGTCAGGCCGATCGCCCGGATCGCGCCGCTCTGGACCATGCCGGTGAACGAGGGCATGGTGCCGAACATGCCGTGGATCTGGCCCGAGACCAGGTCCGTGAGGGCCTGCGAAGCGCCGCGATAGGGGACGTGCCGGATGTCCACCTGCGCGGCACGCGCGAAGAGTTCGGTGCCCAGGTGCGCCAGGCCACCCACGCCGGCGGAGCCGAAATTGAGTTCGCCGGGATGTGCCTTGGCGTAGGCGATCAGGTCCGCCAGAGACCTGAAGGGCATCTTCGACGTGACCACCAGCACGTGCGGCGCCGTCGCGATCATCCCGACCGGCGTGAGCTGGCTCAGGATGTCGACACGGTTCTTCTCCAACAGCGGTTGCGCCGTGATGTTCCCCGAGGCCGCGAACAGCAGCGTGTAGCCGTCGGCGCGTGCGCGCGCCACGGTGTTCAGTGCCGGCACGCCGGCGCCGCCGCCGAGGTTGTCGATCACGAACGACTGTCCCAGCTGCGTGCCCATCGCCTTGGCGAGATCGCGCCCGAGGACGTCCGTCGCGCCGCCCGCGGCGAACGGAACCACCATGCGGATCGGCGCGGAAGGGAAGGCGTCCTGGGCCCTGGCGCCGAACGCGGCGAGGGCAGCGGTGGAGGCGAGGAAGGTGCGCCGGCTGGCCAGCATGCGGGTCATCGGGAATGTCTCCGTGGCAATCGAGGGTCGGCATCATCGGGAGAAGGCCCGGGTCCCCGCAACGCGTTACGCCATGCGTAACGGGCCGGTCTGCTCCGCTACGATCCACGGATGCCGCGGCAATCCACCGGGTCGGAACCGGCCGTGCTCAAACGGCTTCTGACGGCCGAACCCTCCACCAAGGCAGCGGCGACGACGCCGCGCGAGACCGTGAATGCGGTCGTGCGTGCGCTGTCCATCCTCACCGCGTTCGAAGGCGACGAGCTCTACCTGCCGCTGGCCGAACTGGCGCGCCGCACCGGCATGCACAAGCCGACGGTGCTGCGGCTCGCACGCACCCTGGGTGCTGCGCGGTTCCTCGTCGGGCGCGACGACGGCGCATGGCGGCTCGGGTCGGCGGCGGGATGGATCGGATCCCGCTACCAGGCGCAGTTCGATCTCGATGCGGCCATCGAGCCCATCCTGCGCCAGCTGAGCGCAGCGACGGGCGAACGGGCGTCCTTCTACGTGTTCGAGGGCAACCTGCGCAGCTGCCTGATGCGGTGCGAGGGCGCCGCAGGCCTGCAGAGCCACATCCGCACGGGAGAGGTGTTTCCGCTGGACCGCGGCTCCGCCGGCCGCGTCATCCTGGCCGCGCTCGGCGAGCCCGGCGACGTGAACGAACGGATCCGCCGCCGCGGGTTCCACATCACGAGGGGCGAGCGCAACCTCGACGTGGCGAGCGTCTCCGCCGCGGTGCGCGGCCGCCATGGCACCGTGCTCGGCTCGGTCTGCACGTCCGGACCGGTGGAGCGCCTGACGGCGGCGGTGCTGCGCCGTCACGCGCCCGACACGGTGCTCGCGGCCAGGCGATTGGGCGAGGCCCTGGGCGCGATGCCGTCGACAGCGCTGCGCGCGTCATGGCATCCCTGACCGCAAGCGCGGTGCTGGTTCACGCCGGCTTCGCCGCTCCCCTGGGCAGCAGCTGGCCGGCGACATCCATCGTCGCCATGAGCACTTCGCCGTGCGTGGAGTCGGTGCAGTACAGCGTCCTGCGGTCCGCGCCGCCGAAGACGAGGTTCGTCACCGAGGCGCCCCGCGGCCCCTTCAGCACGACCTCCGGTTCGCCGAAGCGGTTCAGCACCCACACGTAGCCCAGGCCGGGATTGGCGACCAGCAGGCGGCCTTGCTCGTCCATCGCCAGGCCGTCCGGCCCGCTCGGTCCGTACGACGTGAAGAACTGGCCGGCCTGGACACGCTGCCGTCCTTGAGCAGGGGCATGCGCCAGACGCAGTTGCCGCGCGTGACGGCCACGAACAGGAAGCGCTCGTCGGGCGAGAGGACGATGCCGTCGGGCTGGGCACGTTGGACAGCAGCATGTCCAGGTGGCCGTCGGTGCCGAGCCGGTAGACCCGGCCGGTCGGGTCGTGCAGCCCGGTCTGGCCCTGGTCCGTGAAGTACAGGTTGCCGCGGCTGTCGAACACCAGGTCGTTCACGCCCTTGAAGCGCTCGCTGTTGCGCCGCTCGAGGAACGGGCTCACCCGGCCGCTGGCGACGTCCAGCGCCATCAGTCCGTTCCTGTAGTCGGTGATCAGCAGCGTGGCGTCGTCCAGGAACTTCATCCCGTTCGGCTCGCCGTCGTACTCGGTCACCAGCGTCCATTGGCCGGCGGCATCGATGCGGAACACGCGGCCGAACGGAATGTCCGTGACGTACAGGTTGCCCTGCCGATCGACCACGGGCCCTTCGAGGAAGGAGTCGGTGGCGATGCCGCCGCGGTTGGCGTCGGCCCACACGCTCTTCGTGCGCGTGCGGAAGTGCCCGGGCAGGGAAGTGAAGCGCGAGAGCTCGCGCACTTGTGGTGGCTGCAGGAGGAACATGGCGGGATCCGGAACGGCGGTGGACTCAGGCGAATCCGTAAAGCTGGCTGGGGTTGTCGACCAGCACGCGGCGCAGCGTCTCGTCGGTGCCGCACCAGGCGAGCAGCACGTCCACCAGGTCGGCGTCGTCGACCGAGCCGGGCCGCTCGGTGGTGTGCGGCCAGTCGCTGCCCCACACGAGCCGCTCGGGCGCGTGGCGCACCAGCGCTTCGCCCAGCGGGAAGGTGTCGCGGTAGCCCGGCGCGCCGTCGCGCGAACGCATGTAGATGCCCGAGAGCTTGACCCAGGTGCGCCCGCGATCGAGCAGTTGCCGCACGACATGCAAGGCGGCACCGGACGCTCCATCGGCCGGATCGATGCGCGCGAGGTGGTCGATGACCAGCGGCGTCGGCAGCACGGCGAGCAGCGGCGCCATGGCGACCAGCTGCTCGGGATGCGCGAACACCTGGATGTGCCACCCCAGCGGTTCGGCCTTGCGGGCCAGCGTCTCCAGCATGGCCGGCGTGGTGACGCCCCAGGACTGCGGCGAGACGAAGTTCACCCGCAGTCCGCGCACGCCGAGGGAGGCCAGGCGTTCGAGTTCCGCGCGAGACACGTCCGCATCGACCACCGCCACGCCGCGTCCGCTGTCGCCCATCTGGCCCAGGGCATCGAGGGTGCAGGCGTTGTCCGTGCCGTACGTGGACGGCGTGACGACGACCGTGCGCTGCGTCCCGATCCGATCCTGCAGCCGCCGGTAGGTGGCGACGTCCGCCTCCGGCGGCTTGCGCGGCCAGTGCGGCGACGGGGCGAACCGCGGGTCGAAGATGTGCATGTGGGCGTCGCACGCGCCCGCAGGCAGGGCACGGCGCGGCCGCCGGGTGCCCGCCGAATGGGGCACGGGTTCGGCAAGGGACGCGGGTGCCATGTCCGATCCGGCGATCAGTCCAGCTTGATGTTGCCCTTGCGCACCACCTCGCCCCACTTCGCATCTTCTTTCTTCAGGTAGTCGGCGAACTCCGCGGGCGTCGAGCCGACCGCCTGGGCGCCCACGTCGTCGAAGCGCTTCTTCACCTCGGGGTCCTGCAGCGATTCGGCGACGGCCTTCTGCAGTCTGCCCGCGACCTCGGGTGGCGTGCCGGCCGGAACGAACACGCCGTTCCATTCGTACACCTCGTAGCCGGGGATCACCGTCTCGGCAACCGTGGGCACGTTGGGCAGGCGCGGCGAGCGCCTGGGCGAGGAGATCGCCAGCGCGCGCAGCTTGCCGGAGTCCACCAGCGGCGACGAGGCGGCCACCGTGCTGAACATGAAGTCGACCTGGCCGCCCATCACGTCGGTGATGGCGGGGCCGCCGCTCTTGTACGGCACGTGCACCATGTCCAGGTTCAGCTTCTGGCGGAACAGCTCGGAGGCCAGGCGCTGCACGGTGCCGCTGCCGCCGGAGGCGAAGTTGACCTTGCCCGGCTGCGCCTTCGCCTTGGCGATCAGGTCCTTCACGTCCTTGTAGGACGAGTCGGCCTTCACGATCAGGATGTTGGGGGCCAGCGAGACCAGCGACAGCGGCTGCAGCGCGTTGGCCGCGTACGGCATCTTCGGGAACAGGTGCGGGTTGATGGAGTACGGCGTGGCGTCGTACAGCACCGTGTAGCCATCGGGCTGGGCCTTGGCCACGTAGGCCGCGCCGATCGTGCCGCTGGCACCGGCGCGGTTGTCGACGATCACGCTGGTGCCCAGCCTGGGCCCCATCTTCGCGGCCAGCACGCGGGCGAGCGCGTCGGCCGCGCCGCCGGGCGCATACGGGACCACGATGGTGACGGGCCGGTCGGGCCAGGCTGCGTGGGCGAGCGAGGCGGCGGCGAGGGCGCAGGCAGCGACCAGGCTGCGGCGCGTGCGGGAGAAGGAGGGCTTCATGGAGTGCTTCTGTTTCATTGGCGGACTTGCGGGTGGCGCGCGACGCGTGCTTGCATGATCACGATCGACGGCCCTCAATCGGCATGGATTCCACTGGACTTGACGACCTTCGCCCACTTGGCCGTCTCGGCCTGGATGAACCGCTGGAAGTCCGCGCTGCTCGAGCCGACGGCCTGCACGCCGAGCTCGGCCAGCCGCTTCTGCAGCTCCGCCGATTCGAGGGCGGCGCGCGTTTCCTTCTCCAGCCTGGCGAGGACCGGGGCCGGCGTGCCGGTCGGCGCGAAGAGCCCGTTCCATTCGTAGGCCTCGAAGCCCGGCACGCCGCTCTCGGCCACCGTGGGCACCTGCGGCCAGTCGGCGGATCGCTTCGCGGAGGTGATCGCCAGTGCACGCAGCTTTCCGGCCTTCACGAACGCGCCGGATGCGGAGGTGGCACTGAACATCAGGTCCACGGTGCCGCTCACCACGTCGGTGAGGGCCGGTGCGCCGCCACGGTACGGGATGTGGGTGATGGACACCTTCGCGCCCTGTTTGAACAGCTCGCCCGCGAGGTGCTGCGCGCCTCCGTTGCCGGCCGAGGCGAAGCTGAGCTTTCCGGGCGCGGCCCGTGCCATGCGCAGGAGGTCGGCGGTCGACTGCGCGGGCGACTTCGCCGGCACCACGAGCAGCATCGGCACGCGCGTGACCTGCGAGACCGGAACGAAGTCCTTCGCCGCGTCGTACGGCAGCTTGGGATAGAGGCTCGGATTGACCGTGAACGCGGTCGCATCGAGCAGCAGCGTGTAGCCGTCGGCCGGTGCCTTGGCCACGACGGCGGCGCCGATGGTGCCTCCCGCGCCGGGGCGGTTGTCGATCAGGACGGGCTGGCCGAGGCGCTCGGACAGCTGGGTGCCCAGCAAGCGCGCCGTGCTGTCAGCGTTGCCGCCGGCGGGGTAGGGCACGACCAGCTTGATCGGCCGGTCGGGCCACGAGCCCTGGGCGTTCAGCGCGGGCAGCGCGGCCAACCCGAGCCCCACCGTCACGAGCGCTGCGCGCAGGACGCCGCGGCGGGCGCCACCATGTCGTTGTTCCATCTTGTCTCCTGCATTCTTCTGCCGGGGGCGGGGCCCCGGATGGCTCACGCGTGCGCGGCAGCGACTCCCTGGCCCAGCACGGCCAGCACGTTCTTCGCCGCACCCACGCCCATGTTCACATAGGCGTCGCTGGTGACGCCGCCGATGTGGGGGCTGAGCACGAGGTGCGGCTCGCCCTGGAACGGATGGCCCGCCGCCATGGGTTCGACCGCGAAGCTGTCCAGGCCCGCGCTGGCGACCTGGCCCGAGCGCAGCGCCTCGAGCAGGGCCGCCTCGTCGACCAGCCCGCCGCGTGCCGTGTTCACGACGATCACGCCGCGCTTGCACTTCCGCAGCGTTGCCGCCCCGAGCATGCCGCGGTTGTCGTCGGTCAGCGGGCAGTGCAGCGAAATCGCGTCGGACTCGCGCCAGATCGTTTCGAGGTCCACCACCCGGATGGAGTCCGGCAGGTTCTTCGCGAACGGGTCGAAGCCGATGACCTTCATGCCCATGGCGTCGCACATGCGCGCGAAGCGTTGGCCGATCGCGCCCAGGCCCACCAGGCCGATGGTGCGGCCATGCAGCTCCAGGCTCTTGTGGGTGGCCTTGTCCCAGTGGCCCGCGTGCATGCGCTGATTGAGGTGCACCACGGACTTGGCGCAGGCCAGCAGCAGCGCCAGCGCCTGCTCGGCGACCGCCGCGGCGTTGGCACCCACGGCCGCGCGCACCTCGATGCCACGCGCCTTGGCCGCTTCCTTGTCGATGGTGTCCGTGCCGCTGCCGTGCTTGGAGATCACGCGCAGCGAAGGCGCGGCGTCCATCACGGTGGCACCGACCTTGCCGTAGCGCACGATGATCGCGACCGGGTCGTGCCGCTTGCACAGCGCGACGAGATCCTCTTCCTGCGGCGTCTTGCCCGCATAGACGACCTCGAAGTCCTGCAGCAGCTGCAGCGCCTCGGGCGCCAGGTCGGCGCCCGTGACGATGATGGCGCGCCTGCTCACAGGCTTTCCCCTTCCTTCAGCACGCCGGCGGTGCGCAGCGCGGGGAGCAGCCACGAAGCGGCGGTGTTGCCCTTCTTGATCCCGGCGATGCGCGCGGTCTCGTCTTCGACCTTCTTGCGCGCCAGCGGCAGCAGGGCGGCCACGCGCTCGCGTTCACCCACGAAGACGCCGTCGGCATCGGCCACGACGAGGTCGCCCGAGCGGACGTTGACGCCGCCGCAGGTGATGGGATGGCCGATGCGGCCGGGGACGTTCTTGGTCGGGCCGTTGGGGTTGGTGCCGACGGAGAAGACGGGGAAGTCCATCTCGTCGATCTCGAGGCTGTCGCGCACCGCGCCGTCGATCACCACGCCGGCGATGCCCAGCTGCTTGCACGCCGTCATCATGATGGTGCCCATGAGGGCCGCGGTCTGGTCGCCCTTGCCGTCGATGACCAGCACGTCGCCGGGCTTCGCGAGCGCCATGGCGGCGTGGATCATCAGGTTGTCGCCGGGGCGCACTTCCACGGTGAGGGCCGGGCCGGCCAGCTTCATGCGCGGGCGCAGGGCCGCGATGCGGCCATGCAGCGCGCCGCGGCGGCCGTTCACGTCGGCCAGGATGGCGGCCTGGTACTCGGCGGCCTGGCGCACCAGGTCGGGGGAGACGCGTTCGAAGTCGCGCAGGATGTCGGTGGTCATGGGATGCCTTTCAGTCGATCTTGGCGCCCGAGTCCTTGACGATCTTTCCCCAGCGGGCGATGTCGTCGCGGATCAGCTTGGCGAATTGCTCCGGCGTGCTGCCGGCGATGTCGGCGCCCTGGGCACCCAGCTTCTTCTCCAGCTCGGGATCCTTCAGGGCCTTGTTGATGTCGGCGTTCAGCTTGGTAACGACGTCCTTGGGCAGGTTCGCCGGGCCGAGGATGCCGAACCAGGTGACGGCCTCGAAACCCTTGTAGCCGGACTCGGCGATCGTCGGCACCTGCGGCAGGTCGTCGACACGCTTGAGCGAGGTCACGGCGATGGCGCGCATCTTCCCGCTCTTGATGTGGCCGATCAGCGTGGGGATGGACGACACGTACAGCTGCACCTGGCCGCTGATCACGTCGGTGGCGCCCTGCGAGGCGCCCTTGTACGGGATGTGCGTGAGCTTGATGCCGGCGACGCGCTGGAACGATTCGGCCGTGAGGTGCGCCACGGTGCCGTTGCCCGAGGAGGCGAAATTGATCGTGCCGGGGTGGGCCTTGGCTTCCTTCACCACGTCCGCCAGCGTGTGGAACGGCGAATTGGCGCTGGCGACGATCACCAGCGGCGAGCTGGCCACCAGGCTCACCGGGGTGAGGTCCTTGACGGAGTCGTAGGGCAGCTTGGGATACAGGGTGGGGTTGATCGCCAGGTTGCTGGTCTGGCCCATCACCAGCGTGTAGCCGTCGGCGGGCGCCTTGGCGGCGGCGTCGACGCCGAGGTTGCCGCCCGAGCCGGGCTTGTTGTCGACCACGAAGTTGTAGCCGGACGTGGTGAGCTTGTTCGCGACCTCGCGCGTGATGATGTCTGTGCCGCCGCCGGCGGGGAACGGAACGATCAGGCGGATCGGTTTGCTGGGCCAGCTCTGGGCGAAGGCCGCGGAGGCGGCGAGCGATGCGGCCGCGAAGGCGACGGCGGCGCGACGGGAAATCTGCATGGTTTGTCTCCGTGAACGGGCGCACCGATTGGCGCCATCGCGGCGACTGTAGATGCGCGTTGCACGCCATACAATCGCGTTTCACACAGTGAACCATGGTGCAAGATGCGCAACCCGGCGAATGTCCCCGAGCCCGCGGCCGATGCGGGCGGCGTCACGGCTGTCACCCGCGCGCTGTCGATCCTCGAGGCCTTCGCGGTGGGCGAGTCGACCCTGGCGCTGGCCGAACTGAGCCGGCGATCGGGCATCCACAAGACCACCGTGTTGCGGCTCGCCCGCACGCTCGCCCTCTCGCAGTACATGGTGCAGACCGACGACGGGCAATGGCGGCTGGGCCCGGCTGCAGGCTGGCTGGGCGCGCGGTACCAGGCAGGCTTCGACGTCAACAACGCCGTCGAGCCGGTGCTGCACCAGCTGGTGAAGGAGACGGGCGAAAGCGCGTCGTTCTACGTGCGTGAGGGCGACATCCGCGCCTGCGTGGCGCGCGTGGAGGGGCCGCAATCGGTGCGCCACCACGTGCGCATCGGAGAACGCCTGCCGCTGGACAAGGGCGCTCCGGGGCGCGTGATCCTGGCTTTCAGCGGCGCCGCGGGCGACCCCTACGAGGGCATCCGCAAGCGGGGCTTCCACCTTTCACTGGGTGAGCGCGAGCCCGAGGTGTCCAGCGTGTCGGCGCCGGTGTTCGGCCTCAACTGGCGCCTGCTGGGGTCGATGTGCATTTCGGGCCCGAGTTCGCGCCTCACCAAGGCGAAGCTGGAGAAGCACGCGAAGGTCGTGATCAGGGCCGCCAACCAGCTCTCGTACGCGCTGGCCGGAAGCCGGTCGCCGGCGACGCCGGCCGTGGTGTCGCGTTGGCACCCGTGACGTGCGTCGGGTGCGTCAGCCCGCAGTGACCGGCCCTTCGGCCCACCACGCCGACAGGTCCCGCTTGAGCTTCCGGAGGTCGCCTTCGCGCGTGTACATCATGTGGCCGGCGTCGTAGTAGTGGTGCGCCACGCGCGCCCCCACCTCCGGCGGCAGGTCCAGCTGGGCCAGCGAATGGTCGGTGGCTCTGTACGGTGTTCCGAGGTCGTAGTAGCCGCTGGCCACGAACACCCGCAGGTGCGGGTTGCGGCGCAGCGCACGGGCCAGGTCGGCGCTGGTGCTTGCGAAGGCATTGCCCTTCTCTTCGCCGCGGTTCCAGTTCCACTGCTTGTGCACCTCGATGGACAGGATCTCGTAGCGGCGGTCCACCGGCAGGCCGATCTCGGCGAAATACGCCTGCGCGGCCATCGTGTAAGGCCCGGCGAGCGCCTCGAGTCCGGGATCGAACTCCCAAGCACGGCCACGGCTTGCAGCCATGGGACCGGTGACACGCGCCTCGAGCCGGCCGACCATGCGGCCCTGGTCCCGCAGAAGTTCGAAGAAGAAGGTTTCGTCCGTGATGCGCAGGTTCTTCTCTGCCACCAGCGAGGGCTTCAGGCCGGTGAGGTCGGCCACGCGTGACACGATGCGGCGGCGCTCGCTCTCGGCCAGGCGCGAGCCGGCGTGCAGGGCCCTCACGTAGTCGTCGGCGGCGAAGGCCTCGGCTGCTGCGCGCGCCGCGGCGGGCGAAGCGCCGGTCTCGCCCTTCAGCATGCCGTGGTACTGCGCCACGCAGGCAAACGCCGGGAGGAAGAGCGCGTAGGGCAGGTCGTTTCCGGCGCCGAACACCAGGGTCTGCAGGTCCATGGCGCAGGAGATGAGCACCAGCCCCGCCAGCGCCACGCCCTCGGCTTGCAGCTTGTCGGCCAACCCCGCTGCGCGCGTGGTGCCGTAGCTCTCGCCGGCCAGCAATACCGGTGAGCTCCAGCGCTTGTGGCGGCTGAGCCAGTTGCGAACCACCTCGGTCAACACCGCGATGTCGCCGTCCACGCTGAGCACCTTCTTGCGCACGTCGTCGCTCGCGGCCACCGAGTAGCCGGTGTGCGGCGGGTCGACGAACACCAGGTCGAAGTGCTCCAGCCAGGTGAGCGGGTTGTCCTGCACCGTGTACGGCGGGCGCGGCATGCTGCCGTCGTCCTCGATGCGCACCCGCTTCGGACCCACCGCCCCGAACTGCAGCCACACCGACGAGGAGCCGGGACCGCCGTTGAAGGTGAAGCACACCGGTCGCGGACTCTTGTCCCGCGCGAGGTAGGCCACCGTGAACACCGCGCACTCCGGGTCGGCGTGGGCGCCTTCGATGCCCACCGCGTGGGCCGGCGTGTAGCCCGCCGACACGGTGTACTCGAGCGATCCGCCATCGCCCAGGCGCACCTTGCCATCGCTGGTGACGGTCGGCAGCAGCAGCAGCCGGTCGACCAGCTCGCGCTGGCGCTTCTTCGCCTCCTCGTCGGTGGGCGCCCCCTTGTGGGCGGCCGGGGTGGCCTCGCTCATCGTCGCTCCTGCTGCGCTGGGATGGAAGCCGGCAGTGTATCGGCGCACCGTGCCCACTGCTGACATTCTTCCCTGACAGGTTCCGTCGACCCTCGCCGACCCGTCGGGAGGGCGCGCATGGCCCAGCATGCCTGGATGCGCACAGTCTTCGTCACCGACCAGAAGCAGGAGTGGTTCGAAATTCCGGATGTAGGGGTCGTCTCGGCACTCGGCTACCTGGCCGAACCCGACGGCGGCGGTGACAGCAGCGTCCGGGTGGTGAACCTCTGCCGTACCGGCCGGTACCAGGGGCGCGGGTACTACGTGTCGCTGCTGGCCGAGGCGCGCGGCCAGCGGCCGCTGCCGGACGTCAAGACCGTGGAGGACCTCAAGTCCGACACCTACGTGCGGGCGCTGTCGACGCGAATCGAGCCGCTGGTGCGCGACACGCTGCACCACGACGAGAGCGATCGCTTCGAGCTGCAGTCCTACCTCGGCAAGGATCCGGCCCGGCGCCACGAAGCGCTCGCCGAGATGCTGTTCGCGAGCGTGCGTGCGCCGCTGCTGCGCGCCGTGTTCGCCCGCAACGCGGGGCAGTGGCAACTCGAGGCCGTGCAGGCCATCGGCATCGCGGACATCCCGTCGCAGGACCGCGCCTTCCTGGTGGAGGCACTGAAGGCCTTTGCGGCCGAGGCCCCCTCGAGTGCCAGTCCCCGGCGCAGCGGCTCCGACAAGCCGCGGATTGCGATCCTGCACGACCCGGACGAGCCGCACAAACCGTCGAACGAGGAAGCGCTGCAACGTCTCGTGCGCGCCGCACCGCTCGTGGGGCTGGAGGCCGAGCTCATACGCCCCGACGCGCTGGACCGCCTGCAGGACTTCGACGCGCTGTTCAACCGCGCGAGTCCCGAGGTGAACGGCGTGATCTACGAGTTCGTGCGCCGTGCCCAATCGCTGGGCATGCCGGTGGTCGACGATCCCGAGTCCATCCTCAAGTGCCTGAACAAGGTGTACATGCACGAGCTGATGAACCGGCATCGCATTGCCACGCCGAAGACGCTGATCGTGCACCGCGGCAACATCGAGCAGATCGTGCCGACGCTGGGGCTGCCGTGCGTGCTCAAGCTGCCGGACAGCGGCTTCGGGCTGGACGTGGTCAAGATCGAGTCGGAGGACGGCCTGCAGCAACAGGCCGAGCGCTTCTTCAAGGTGTCGGAACTCTTTGTCGCACAGGAGTGGCTGCCGACGGGCTTCGACTGGCGCGTGGGTGTCTACGATGGGCGACCCCTGTACGTCGCCAAGTACTTCATGGCGCCGGGCCACTGGAAGATCATCAACGCCGAGGAAGGCATGACCGAGGGCAAGACGCAGGCAATGGCGATCGGCGAGGCGCCCGGGCACGTGATCGACATGGCGGTGCGCGCGGCCAACCTGATCGGCCGCGGGCTGTACGGCGTGGACCTCAAGCAGGCCGGCGACCGCGTCTACCTGATCGAGGTGAACTGCAATCCCAACCTCGATGCAGGGAACGAAGACCAGGTGCTGGGCGAGGCGCTCTACCGCGAGATCCTCGGCGTGTTCGCTCGCCGCATCGGGGAGCGGCGAGGCGGCAGTGCCGAGACCGGCAAGCCATGAAGCGGTGCCCACGATGGACTTCGACGTCAGCAGCGGAAAGCTCGAGGAGCAGCGCACCGGCTGCCTGGTGGTCGGCGTGTACGAGGGGCACAAGCTGTCCCCGGCCGCGGCGCAACTCGATGCCGCCTCGGGCCGCGCCATCCAGCGCGTGGTGCTGCGCGGTGATCTCGACGGGGAGCTGGGCGCCACGCTCCTGCTGCACGATGTCCCGAACGTCGGTTCGCAGCGCGTGCTGCTCGTCGGCCTGGGCCCCGAGGCCGATTTCCGCGAGACCAGCTATCGCACGGCGCTGTCCGCGGCGATGAAGGCGCTGCGGACCACGGGGGCCGTGGACGCGACGATCTGCCTCGCCGACCTTCCCGTGAAAGGCCGCGACAGTGCATGGAAGCTCGAGCAGGCGGTGCTCGCGGTCACGGAGGGCGTGTATCGCTTCGACAAGCTGAAAAGCAAGCCGTCTCCGGCGAAGCGCGCACTGGACAAGGTGGTCCTGCATGTCGCGGAGGCGGCGCAGGCATCCACATCCGCGGGCGCTGTCCATCGGGCCATCGCCATCGCCGAAGGCGTTGCGCTCGCGAAGGATCTCGGCAACCTGCCCGGGAACATCTGCACCCCGGCGTACCTCGCCGACCAGGCCCGCGAAGTCGGCAAGCGCCATGGCTTGCGCTTGCAGGTCCTCGAACGCGACGACGTCGAGGAGCTCGGCATGGGCGGACTGCTGGCGGTCGCGCGTGGCAGCTGCCAGCCGCCCAAGTTCATCGTCATGGAGTACCAGGGCGGGGCGCCGGACGGGCAGACGGTGGTGCTCGTCGGCAAGGGCATCACCTTCGACGCCGGCGGCATCTCGATCAAGCCCGCGCCCGAGATGGACGAGATGAAGTTCGACATGTGCGGCGCGGCCAGCGTGTTCGGCGCCCTGCGCGCGGCGGCACTGATGCAGTTGTCGCTGAACGTCGTCGGCATCATCCCGGCCACCGAGAACATGCCCGGCGGCAACGCCACGCGCCCAGGCGACGTCGTGACCACGATGTCGGGCCAGACGGTCGAGATCCTCGACACCGATTCGGAGGGCCGCCTCGTGCTGTGCGATGCGCTGACGTATGCGGAGAGATACAGGCCCGCCGCCGTCGTCGACATCGCGACGCTCACGGGCGAAATCGTGGCTGCCCTCGGCGACGTCGCCTCCGGCGTGTTCTCCAACAGCGATCCCCTCGCGCGCGAAATCCTCGAGGCCGGCGACCGCGCCTGGGACCGCGCGTGGCAGATGCCGCTCTGGGACGAGTACCAGGACGCGCTGCGCTCCAACTTCGCCGACTTCCCGAACATCGGCCCGGGCCCCGACAGCGCGGTGACCGCCGCCTGCTTCCTCGCGCGATTCACCGGCCGCTACCCGTGGGTGCACCTCGACATCGCGGGAACGGCCTCGAAGAGCGGTGCGGACAAGGGCGCGACGGGGCGGCCCGTGGCGCTGCTCGCGCACTTCCTGGCGGCCCGGGCGGAAACGAAGAACAGTGCCCGGTGAGGAGCACGTTCCGCTCGCTGGTCAACTTCAACTACCGGCTGTGGGCCGCCGGCGCGCTGGTGTCGAACATCGGCACCTGGATGCAGCGGACCGCGCAGGACTGGATCGTCCTCACGCAACTCACGCCGCACGATGCGACGGCGGTGGGCATCGTCATGAGCCTGCAGTTCGGCCCGCAGTTCCTGCTGCTGCCGCTAACCGGCTATGCGGCCGACCGGTATGACCGCCGACACATGCTGGTCTTCACGCAGTCGGCGATGGGCCTGCTCGCGCTGGGACTGGGCATCCTCACGCTCACCGGTACCGTGCACCTGTACCAGGTCTACGGATTCGCTTTCCTGCTCGGCTGCGTGAGCGCGTTCGACGGGCCCACGCGCCAGAGCTTCGTGGCCGAACTGGTCGGCGATGCGCACCTGTCGAATGCGGTGGCCCTCAATTCGACGTCGTTCAATGCGGCGCGGATGGTGGGGCCCGCCACGGCCGGCGTGCTGATCGCGGCGATCGGCAGCGGCTGGGTCTTCGTGCTGAACGCGGTGTCGTTCGCGGCCGTGCTGGTGGCGCTGGCCCTGCTGCGGCCGGCGGAGTTCCATCCACGGCTTGCGACGGGCGCGAAGCGGCGCGGCGTCACCGACGGCATGCGCCATGTGTGGGCCCGCCCGGACCTGCGCGCGGTGGTCGTCATGTTCTTCCTGATCGGCACCTTCGGCATCAACTTCCCGATCTACATCTCCACGATGGCCGTGTCGGTGTTCCACCTCGGGGCCGCGGAGTTCGGGCTGCTCACGTCGTCGATGGCCATCGGGTCGGTCACGGGCGCGCTGCTTGCGGCCGGGCGCGAGCAGCCGCGGATGGGTCTGCTGCTCGGCGCGGCGCTGGCCTTCGGCATCGCGCTGATGGTCGCCGCCGCGATGCCCAGCGAGCGGCTCTTCGCGGTGGCGCTGTTCTTCGTCGGGCTGTCGACGCAGACGTTCACCACCACGGCGCACAGCGCGGCGCAGCTGTGGAGCGATCCGGCGCTGCGCGGCCGCGTCATCGCGCTGGTGCTGGCGGTGTCGGCCGGGGGAACGCCGCTGGGCGCGCCCCTGATCGGCAGGATCGCCGACACCGCCGGCCCGCGCTGGGCATTGGTGGCCGGTGCCAGTTCGGGACTGGTTGCCGCGGCCGTGGGCGCGTTGGCGCTGATGCGGCAGCGCCGGCGTGCCGCGGCGGTGTCTGGCTGACCGGTTCCCCGGAGGACCCTCAGGCCTGAAGCGCGGTGATGGAAAGTGCGGCGTGTGCCCTTAGCGGGCGTCCCCGGTCTCGGCATGCGCGGCCCGGATGCGGTTCGTGCGCAATGCAAGCAGCGTGCAGATCGCGCCCGACAGCAGGTAGGCGGACAGGGCAGCCAGGCCGAACCGGACCGAGAGGCCCAGCGCCACCAGCGGCGCGAATGCCGCGCCGAGCAGCCAGGCCAGGTCGGAGGTGAGCGCCGCACCTGTGTAGCGCAGGTGCGGGGCGAAGTTGGAGGTCACCGAGCCGGCGGCCTGGCCGTACGAGAGGCCCAGCAGGATGAAGCCCAGCGTGATGAACACGGCCTGGCCGGTGGCGTCGTGCGACAGCAGCCACGGCGCCGCCGCGCTGAAGGCCGCGATCGCGATGGCCAGCGACCCCAGCGTGGTGCGGCGGCCGATCTTGTCGGCCAGCAAGCCGGACACCGGGATGGCGATGCCGCACAGCGCCGCGCCCAGCAGCTCGACGCGCAGCGTCTGGGAGATGGACTCGGGATCCGACAGCACCACCCACGACAGCGGGAAGATCGTGACGAGGTGGAAGAGGGCGTAGGAGGCCAGCGCCGCGAACGCGCCGATCACCACGTTGCCGCCCTGGCTGGAGAACAGCTCCCGCAGGCTGCACGGCTCCAGCTCGGCGGCTTCGAGCTCGTGCCCATACTCGTGCGTGACCACCAGGCGCAGGCGCGCGAACAGTGCCACGACGTTGATGGCGAACGCGGCGAAGAAGGGGAAGCGCCAGCCCCAGGCCAGGAAGTCGGCGGTCGAGGCGTTGCCCTGCACATAGGCGAACACGCCGCAGGCGACGATGAACCCCAGCGGGGCGCCCAGCTGGCCCAGCATGGAGTACCAGCCGCGGCGGTGCTGCGGCGCGTTGATCGCCAGCAGCGAGGGCAGGCCGTCCCAGCTGGCGCCGGTCGCCAGGCCCTGGCCGATGCGCGCAATGGTCAGCAGCACGATCGCCAGCGGGCCGGCAGTCTCGTACGAGGGCAGCAGAGCCATCACCACCGTCGACGTGCCGAGCAGCAGCAGCGACACGGTGAGCTTGGCGCCGCGGCCGAAGTGGCGCTGCAGTGACATGCCGGCCAGCGTGCCGGCCGGGCGCACGACGAAGGCCAGCGCGAACAGCGCGAACGCCCACAGCGTGCCCTCGAGCCGGTCCACGAACGGGAAGAACACGGCCGGGAACACCAGCACCGAGGCGATGCCGTAGACGAAGAAGTCGAAGTACTCGGAGGCGCGGCCCACGATCACCCCGACGGCGATGTCGCCCGGCGCGAGGCTGGCCTCCTCGGCCGAGTTGGTGGGGTTGGACCCGTGCGCGCCGGCGCGGGGCGAGAAGGGATCGGCAGTGGCGGTCGGGGGCATGGCGGGCGTGGACTCACGCTGCAGGTGCAGCGGCGATTCCGGCAATGTAGCGGGCCGGCGCGCGCATGGGGAGGGGTTGGGACAATTTGTCCAATCGCGTGAAACGCAACGGAGTCCTACAGTGTCGGCGCTGCGCCGTCGGGTGCCTTACCGTGCGCAGTTCCCACGCGATGCCCACAAACTTCCCGCTTCCCCGTCCTCCCCGCCTCGCCCTCCTGCCGTTCCTCGCGCCACTGCTGCTGGGCGGCTGCGGGTCGGTCGTGCTCAAGCCGCACGGCGACATCGCTGCCCAGCAGGCGCACCTGGTCATCCAGTCGACCCTGCTGATGCTGCTGGTCATCGTGCCGGTGATCATCGCGACGCTGGTCTTCGCCTTCAGGTACCGCGCCTCCAACACCGAGGCCGAGTACACGCCCGACTGGGACCACTCGACCCGCCTGGAACTGATGATCTGGGGCGTGCCGCTGCTGATCATCATCGCGCTCGGCGCCATCACCTGGATCAGCACCCACAAGCTGGACCCGTACCGTCCGCTGGACCGCATCGACGCGCAGCGCGCGATCGCTCCCGGCACCAAACCTCTTGTGGTCGACGTGGTCGCGATGGACTGGAAGTGGCTGTTCGTCTACCCCGAGCAGGGCATCGCCACGCTCAACGAACTGGCCGTGCCGGTGGACCGCCCGGTGGAGTTCCGCATCACCGCGTCGACCGTGATGAACACCTTCTACGTGCCGACCATGGCCGGCATGGTGTACGCCATGCCCGGCATGGAGACCAGGCTGAACGCGGTGATGAACCGCACCGGCGAGTACGAAGGCCTGTCGGCCAACTACAGCGGCGCCGGCTTCTCCGACATGCACTTCAAGGTGCGCAGCCTGGGCGATGCCGACTTCGCCGCCTGGGTGGACGCCAGCCGCAAGGGCGGCGAGGCGCTGACCCGCGCCGCGTACCTGCAGCTGGAAAAGCCCAGCGCCAAGGAGCCGGTGCGCCGCTTCGCGAAGGTCGACGACGGCCTGTACGACCTGATCCTGAACCGCTGCGTCGACGGCACCAGGATGTGCACGCACCAGATGATGGCCATCGATGCCGCGGGCGGCGGTGGCAAGGGCGGCGTCGAGGGCGTGCGGCACCAGTCCCCCGCCAACGGCCAGCGCACCTACGTCGCCGCGCTCTGCACGCCTGCCAATCCGCTGGGGCTGCCCGACACCGCGGCCCGCTAGAGATCCCGACATGACCCTGACTGAACTTGTCCTCGGCCGCCTCAGCTGGGAGGCGGTCCCCTACCACGAGCCGATTCTCGTGGCCACCTTCGCCGGCGTCGCGATCGGCGGGCTGGCCGTGCTGGCCCTGCTCACCAGGCTGCGCCTGTGGTTCCGCTGTGGCGCGACTGGATCTGCAGCATCGACCACAAGAAGATCGGCATCATGTACATGGTGCTGGGCATCGTGATGCTGCTGCGCGGCTTCGCCGACGCCCTCATGATGCGCACGCACCAGGCGGTCGCCTTCGGCGCCAACGCCGGCTTCCTGCCGCCGCACCACTACGACCAGGTCTTCACGGCGCACGGCGTGATCATGATCTTCTTCGTCGCCATGCCGCTGGTGACGGGCCTCATGAACTACGTCGTGCCGCTGCAGATCGGCGCGCGCGACGTGGCCTTCCCGTTCCTCAACAACTTCAGCTTCTGGATGACCACCGGCGGCGCCGTGCTGGTCATGGTCTCGCTGTTCCTCGGCGAGTTCGCCAAGACCGGCTGGCTGGCCTATCCGCCGCTGTCGGGGCTGATCGCGAGTCCGGACGTGGGGGTGGACTACTACATCTGGTCATTGCAGGTGGCCGGCATCGGGACGACGTTGTCGGGCATCAACCTGATCGCGACCATCCTCAAGATGCGCGCGCCGGGCATGAACATGATGAAGATGCCGGTGTTCACCTGGACGTCGCTGTGCACCAACGTGCTGATCGTGGCGACCTTCCCGATCCTCGCCGCGACGCTGGCGCTGCTGACCGCCGACCGCTACCTCGGCACCAACTTCTTCACCAACGACATGGGCGGCAACCCCATGCTGTACGTGAACCTGATCTGGATCTGGGGCCACCCCGAGGTCTACATCCTGGTGCTGCCGGTGTTCGGCGTGTATTCGGAGGTGGTCTCCACCTTCAGCGGCAAGCGCCTGTTCGGCTATGCCTCGATGGTCTACGCCACCTGCGTGATCGCCATCCTGTCCTACCTCGTGTGGCTGCACCACTTCTTCACCATGGGCTCGGGTGCCAGCGTGAACTCGTTCTTCGGGATCACGACCATGATCATCTCGATCCCGACCGGGGCGAAGATCTTCAACTGGCTGTTCACCATGTACCGCGGCCGCATCCGGTTCGAGGTGCCGATGCTGTGGACGGTGGGCTTCATGATCACGTTCGTGATCGGCGGCATGACCGGCGTGATGCTGGCGGTGCCGGCGGCTGACTTCGTGCTGCACAACTCGCTGTTCCTGATCGCGCACTTCCACAACGTGATCATCGGCGGCGTGGTGTTCGGCGTGTTCGCCGCCATCAACTACTGGTTCCCGAAGGCCTTCGGGTACAAGCTCGACGCCTTCTGGGGCAAGGTGTCCTTCTGGTGCTGGCTGGTGGGCTTCTGGGTCGCCTTCACGCCGCCGTACATCCTGGGCTTCATGGGCGTGACCCGCCGCACCAGCCACTTCGACGACCTGACGCTGCAGCCGCTGTTCGTGGTCTCCGCCATCGGCACCGGCATCGTGGCCCTGGGCATCGCCGCCTTCCTGGTGCAGCTGGGCGTGAGCTACCTGCGCCGCGAGCAGCTGCGCGACACGACGGGCGATCCGTGGAACGGCCGCACGCTGGAGTGGTCCACCGCCTCGCCGCCGCCCGACTACAACTTCGCGTTCACGCCGGTGGTGCACGACACCGACGCGTGGCACGACATGAAGCAGCGCGGCGCCGTGCGCCCGACCACCGGCTTCCAGCCGATCCACATGCCGAAGAACACGGCGGCCGGCTTCGTCATCGCGATGCTCGCCACGGCCACCGGCTTCGCGCTGATCTGGCACATGTGGCTGCCCGCCGCGTTGGGCTTCGCCGCGGTCGTCATCGCGTCGATCGTCCACACCTTCAACTACAACCGCGACTTCCACATCCCGGCGGACGTGGTGACGCGCAGCGAAGAGGCGCGCACGCGCGCCCTGGCTGCGGCCTGAGGAGCAAGCCCCGAGATGTCTTCCAAGACGCTGACCGCGACCGGGGACGCCCCGGTCTTCTACGACGACGGCGGGCACCACCCCGAGCAGAGCACGCTGTTCGGGTTCTGGATGTACCTGATGAGCGATTGCCTCGTCTTCGCCGTCCTGTTCGCCACCTACGCCGTGCTGGGCCGCAGCTATGCGGCGGGGCCCTCGGGCGCCGACCTGTTCGAGCTGCCGCTGGTGGCGGTCAACACGGGCCTGCTGCTGCTGTCCTCGATCACCTACGGCTTCGCCATGATCTCGATGCAGCATGGCAGGCAGAAGCACCTGCTGGCGTGGCTGGCCGTCACCCTGCTGTTCGGCCTGGGCTTCCTGTCGATCGAGCTGTTCGAGTTCACGAGCCTGATCCACGAAGGCGCCGGCCCGAGCCGCAGCGCGTTCCTCTCCAGCTTCTTCACCCTGGTGGGCACGCACGGGCTGCACGTGACCTTCGGCTCCATCTGGCTGGTGACCCTGATGGTGCAGGTCACCCGCTTCGGGCTGACGCGCGAGAACAAGCGCCGGCTGGTGTGCCTGTCCATGTTCTGGCACTTCCTGGACGTCGTCTGGATCGGCGTCTTCACCTTCGTGTACCTGATGGGGACCCTGTGATGAGCGCCGCCCACACCGACCACCACGACGACCACGACGACATCGGCTACCACGCCACCTTCAAGGGCTACGCCACGGGCTTCATCCTGTCGGTCATCCTCACCGCCATCCCGTTCTGGCTGGTGATGGCCAAGGTGCTGCCGCCGGGGGCCACCAAGTTCATCATCCTGGGCTTCGCCGCCGTGCAGGTGGTGGTGCACATGATCTACTTCCTGCACCTGAACGCGAAGGTGGAGGGCGGCTGGACCATGCTGTCCACGATCTTCACCATCATCGTGGTGGTCATCATGCTGGCCGGCTCGATCTGGGTCATGTACCACATGAACGCGAACATGATGCCGATGGATCCGCAGACGATGCGCCACATGCCCTGAGGCATGGCCGTCGCGTTGCCGCGCTCCGGGCCGGGCGCCAAGCTGGTGGCGCTCCTGGCGCTGCTTGTTGTGGCAGCGCTGGGCTTCGCGGCGCTGGGCGTGTGGCAGGTCGAGCGGCTCGCGTGGAAGCGGGCCCTCATCGCGCGCGTCGATGCGCGCGTGCATGCCGCGCCGGTCGCGGCACCCGGGCCCACCGAGTGGACCGGCCTGACCCGCGACAACGCGGAGTACCGGCGGGTCGAGGTCCGCGGCCGCTTCGATGCCTCCAGGCAGGTGCTCGTCACCGCGGTCACGGACCTCGGCGGCGGCTACTGGGTCCTGGCGCCGCTGCGGACCCGTGAAGGCATCTCGCTGCTGGTCAACCGCGGTTTCGTGCCGCCGGAGCAGCGCAAGACGGTGCCGCCGCCCGCAGCAGGGGACGTGCAGGTGGTCGGCCTGTTGCGGCTGACCGAACCCGGCGGCGGCTTCCTGCGCAGCAACGTGCCTGCCGAAGACCGCTGGTACTCGCGCGACGTGCAGGCGATCGCGCGCACGCTGGGCCTCCAGGGTCACGTGGCGCCGTACTTCATCGATGCGCAATCGGTCGACGGCGCAACCGGCGGTTGGCCCCGGCCCGGCCTCACGGTCGTGCAGTTCCCCAACAACCACCTCGGCTACGCTCTGACCTGGTTCGCCCTGGCGGCGGGCAGCCTGGGGGCCGCGGTCTTCCTGCTGCGCGACGACCGCCGGCACCGCACCGCGCAGCCCACGTCCCTTGAGCCCGATCGCCATGCCCACTGAGTCCGCGCCGGAGCGCGTGGACAGTGGCCGCCCGCAGGACCTCGCGGGCCGGCGCAACCTGCTGCAGCTGGTCCAGCTGCGATGGCTGGCTGTCGGCGGGCAGCTCGCGACCATCCTGGCCGTGCATTTCGTGATGCGCGTGGCGCTGCCGCTCGGGCAGATGCTGTCGGTGCTGGGCCTGCTGGTGCTGTTCAACCTGGTGAGCGCCTTGCGCAGCCGCCTGCCGGTGCCGGTGAGCGATGGCGAGTTGTGCGGCGCGCTGCTGGTCGACGTGGCGGCGCTGGCCTGCCAGCTGTACGCGTCCGGCGGCATCAGCAACCCGTTCGTGTTGCTGTTCCTGCTGCAGGTGGCCGTCGCCGCCGTGCTGCTGCGCCCGCTCTACATCTGGATCATCGTCGCCGCGTCCACGGGAGCGCTGGTGGTGCTGACGCGGTGGCACGTGCCGCTGCCGTTGCCGGGTCTCGGCGCGCCGGTGCTGTCCACGCAATACGTCAGCGGCCTGCTGGTCTGCTTCGTGCTCAATGCGGGCCTGTTCGTGGTCTTCATCGGCCGCATCGTGCGCATCCTGCGCCACCGCGACGCGAGCCTGGCGCGCCTGCGGCAGCGTGCCGCCGAGGAGGAGCACATCGTGCGCATGGGCCTGCTGGCCTCGGGGGCCGCGCACGAACTGGGCACGCCGCTGGCCACGCTGTCGGTGATCGTCGGTGACTGGGCTCGCATGGCGCCCTTCGCCGCCGATCCGGAACTGCGCGAGGAGATCGACGAGATGCAGCGCCAGCTCGAGCGCTGCAAGGCGATCGTCAGCGGCATCCTGAGCTCCGCCGGCCGCTCGCGTGCCGAGGCAGTGGAGCTGACGTCACTGCATGCGTTCCTGGACAGGCTGGCGGCCGACTGGGAGCGCAGCCGGCCGGACGCCGTCCTCGAGTACGCGCTCTCCGCCGCCGTGCCCGACCGCCGCATCGTCGCGGACGCCGCCCTGCGCCAGATGGTGGACAACGTGCTGGACAACGCTCTGGAGGCCGCGCCGGGGCAGCCGGTGCACCTGGCGGTCGACGCGGACGACGAGCAACTGCTGCTGACGGTGGCCGACCGCGGCGCGGGCTTCGCGCCGGCCGTGCTCGAACGGCTGGGCACGCCGTACCAGAGCAGCAAGGGCGCGCCGGGCCGCGGCCTCGGCCTGTTCCTCGCGATGAACGTCGCGCGCACCCTCGGCGGCGAGTTGCGTGCGCACAATCGCGAGGGCGGCGGCGCGATCGTGCAGATCAGCCTGCCGCTGTCGGCCCTCGATCCCCAACCGAACGCCACCAGTGGACGCTGAGCTTCCCGATCGCCAGCTGCTCATCGTCGAGGACGACGAGGCGTTCGCCCGCACGCTGCAGCGGTCCTTCGAACGGCGAGGCTACGACGTCCTGCGGGCGGCGGACCTGGATGGCGTGCGCAAGGTGCTGGCCCTGCGCGAGCGCACGCACGCGGTGGTCGACCTGAAGCTGGCCAGCGGCGACTCCGGCCTCGCCTGCGTGCAATACCTGCACGAGCACGATCCCGACATGATCATCGTGGTGCTCACCGGCTTTGCAAGCATCGCGACCGCCGTCGAGGCGATCAAGCTCGGCGCGCGCCACTACCTGGCCAAGCCCGCCAACACCGACGACATCGAGGCGGCGTTCGGGCGTGGCGAAGGGACGACCGAGGTCGAACTCACCGCGCGCCAGACCTCGATCAAGACGCTGGAGTGGGAGCGCATCCACGAGGTGCTGGCCGAGACCGGCTTCAACATCTCGGAAGCGGCACGCCGGCTGGGCATGCACCGCCGCACCCTGGCACGCAAGCTGGACAAGCAACGCGTCCGGTGAGCGGCGCCGTTTCGCCAGGGGCAGGCCCGGCTGCTCATGCGGGCACCGCGTCGCGGGTTCGACGGCTCGCGAGCACCGCCGCCGCGAGCGCGCTGCGGGCCTGCAGGGCGAGGAACGGCTTGAGCGTGTACGCGCAGGCGTGCCTGGCCGCGGCCTGCCGGACGTCTTCGCAGTCAGCGGTCACGGAGACGAGCACGAAGGGCAGGTCATCCAGCGTGCGGTCGGCACGCACCCTCTCGACCAGTCGCAGGCCGCCGGTCGCGGGAACATGCATGTCGCAGACGCAGACGTCGGGCCGCAACCCGCCATGCAGCAGCGACCAGGCCTCGTCGCCGTTGCGCGCCACCACGATCTCCTGCGTGCACGGACCCAGGACCTCGCGCAACCACGCGCGCCCGAGCGCGTTGTCGTCGACCGCCAGGATCTTCATGGCGTGCCGCCCGGAAGTCGGACCAGCTGCATCGGCAATGCCCGCGTGCAACCTGTGTCCCTTCTCAGTAGCATGTGTTCCATGATCCTGTCGTGCCCACGTGGAGTTGCTTCGAGTATGGAAGCCGCGAATCGCCAGGCGCTAAGGGGTCGCTTGCGCGCCGATAGGAGTGACGTTCCGACCGGGTTAAGCATCGTCCCTAACCAGCACCGGGGCCCGGTTCGAAATGTCGGCAAACTCCTACGTCCATAGCCGACTTCCATCGCCTCGACCGTTCTGCGCGATCGCCTGAAATGAATTCAACACCCACCGAAGAACCGAGCATGCAGGCCGACGAAATCGACACCATCTCGGTCGTGCTCGCGGACGACCACGACCTCGTACGCTCAGGCATCCGGGCCCTGCTCGAAACCGTCCCCAGCATCCGCGTCGTGGGCGAGGCGCGCGACGGCGAGGAGCTGCTTGCCTTCCTCGCCTCGCGGCCGCATCCCGATGTCGTGATCACCGACCTGGCCATGCCGCAGATGGACGGGCTGGACGCCATCACGCGCATCCGCGAGCGTTATCCGGAACTGCGCATCCTGGTCGTCTCGGCTTCGGAGACGGCGGAGTTCGTGAAGCAGGCGGTGGCCAACGGGGCCAACGGCTACCTCATGAAGGGCGCGCCCTCCGACGAGCTGGCACGCGCGCTGCGCCAGATCGTGCAGACGGGCTCCTACTTCAGCAGCTCCGTTGCGCAGCTCCTGCTGCAGCGGCAGGAGCCCACGGCCGAACAGCAGCTGACCAGCCGGCAGATCGAGATCCTGACCCTGCTGGCCCGCGGGCTGTCGTCCAAGGAGATCGCCTACGAACTGGGGCTGAGTTCGAAGACGGTCGACGTGCACCGGTCGCGCATCATGCAGAGGCTGGGCATCACGGACCTGGCGAGCCTCACCCGCTATGCCGTGCGCAACCGGCTCGTGAAGCCCTGACGTCGCGCCGGCACTTCAGGCCGCGGGCAGCAGGAACTGAACGTCGCGCCTTTGACCGAGTTCGCTGTGCGCCCAGACGCCCCGCCCCCGACTGCTGCTGGTGCGATGCAGGACCTGGAGCGGATTGCCGGACGGCGCGGCATGCATCGCGACCTGGTCCTCGCCTTCCGGCTCACGCCGGCCAAGTACCTGCGGCTGTTCGCTTCCTTCCTGGAGCGCAACACGCGAACGCCGCAGGCGATGCGCGAGTGCCTGCAAAGGCAGGGCCTGGTGGGTGCGGGGGCCATGGCGCATTCCCTGGCCGGCGAGGCGGCCGTGCTTGGCGCCGTCGCGGTCCAGCGCAGCGCCACCGCCGTGGAGGAAGGGCTGCGCCTCGCCGATGCGCAGGAGGCGCTCGATGCCGTCCTCGCGGACATCGATGAACTCGAGTCGGCATTGGCGCAGCTTGCAGGCCCGCCGGACGGCGGCGCGGCGGGGCCGGACGCTCCCGCCTGAGCAGTCCGATCCATTCATCCGCGAAGCGTGGACGCGCGATAGCCGCCCAGGTAATGAACGACCACTCAGGCGGCGGTCGGCATCGCGAACAGGCGCCCGCCGCGTGGGGAGCGCGCATCGGCGCCGGCCAGCCGCACCACGTCCCAGAAGCCGGCAGGCGAGCTGGCCGTCACCGGCACCTGCAGTTCCGCTTCGAGGCTGCGGATCGCTGGCAGCGTGAGCAGGCCACCGCACGAGATGAACACGCCGTCGGCGGACGGGTCGCGCGCGAACACCTTCCTGGACAGGCCGACGAGCGCCTCGGTCGTCACGTCCCCGACTTCCTGCACGCCGACGATGGACATGCCTTCGATCGCCGTGACTTCGAAGCCGGCATGCGTGAGGTAGGCGGCCAGCTTGTCGTTCAGCACGTCGATGTAGGAGGTGGCGACGGCGACTCGGCGGATGCCCAGCTGCCGCAGCGCCGCGACGATCGCATGGCTCATCGTGGTGCAGGGCAGGCCGGTGGCGCCGGCCATCGCCTGGCGCAGCGACTCGGTGAAGGCCGGCCCGCGGTAGAAGCTGATGGACGTGCCCATGAGCGAGATCACGTCGGCGCCGGCGGCGCGCAGCTCGCGGGCGCGATCCAGCACGGTGTCGATCACCGGCGCGAAGCCCTCGGGCGACACGCCGCCGATGCCCAGGCCGCGCGCGATGAAGCGCACCCGCTCGCCATAGAGCTCCGGGCCGTCCTGCGGCACTTGCCCGTGACCGGGCGGGACGATGAGGCCGATGGTGGGAAGGAGCCCGTTCATTCGACCGAGATCCTCTGCGCCTTCACGATCCTGGCCCACTCCGCCAGTTCCCTGCCGAGATCGGGGCCGAGTTCGTCCGGGCCCAGGTAGGCCGGGACACCGCCTTGCTGCGCGGCTGCGTTGGCGAGATCCGCGCTGGCGAGCACGGTGCGCGTGGCTTCGCTGATCTTCCCGACGACGGGGGCGGGCATGCCGGCGGGTCCCAGCAGCATCAACCGCGGCGCGACATCGAACCCGGGCAGCGCGTCGGCCATCGGCGCGATCGATTCCGCGCCGGCCAGCTTGCCGGTGCTCATGACCGCCACCGCCTTCAGCCGGCCGGCCTTGGCCTGCGCCAGTCCGGCTGCGGCACTCACCACGCCGAGGGGCACCTGGCCGCTGATCACGTCGGGCACGATCTGCGCCGCGCCGCGGTACGGGATGTGCACGATGAAGGCATGCACCTGCGCCTTCAGCAGCTCGAAGCCCAGGTGCTGCACGGTGCCGACGCCGGACGTGGCGTACGAGTAGCGGCCCGGGTTGGCCTTGAGCACCGACACCAGTTCCTCCGGATTGCTGGCAGGGAAGTCGTTGTTGGCGACGATCAGCAGCGGCGCGATGAAGGTGCCGGCGACCGGCGTGAACGAGCGGATCGGATCCAGCCCGGCGCGCGGCTGCAGGATGGAATTGATCAACATGCCGGACTCGCCCATCAGCAGCGTGTAGCCATCGGGCGGCGACTTGGCCACCAGGTCGGCGGCGATCATGCCGCTGGCACCCGAGCGGTTCTCGATGACGACCTGCTGCCCCAGCACGGCCGACAGGCGCTGCGCCAGCATGCGCGCCATGGCGTCGACACCGCCGCCGGCGTTGTAGCCCACCAGCAGGCGCACGGGCTTCGAGGGATACGACTGCGCGAAGGCCAGCGGCGCCGCAAGCGCCAGGCCTGCAGCGAGCAGCGCGCGGCGCCGCAGCGCCGGATCCAGCTTCTTCGACACCGCCGACACGCGGTTCAGGGGCGTGGCGCGGACAGGGGCGATCTGCATGGCGCGCCAGTGTCGGGGCAGGCCGCGCCGGCAGCAAGCGCAAGCGGCGACGAGCGCCTGGCTCGACTGGCTCGTTCGGGCCGTAGTCCATCCGGGTGGCGGTCTTGTTGCAGATGGTCACGTTGCCGCACGATGCGACCACACCGGGGCTGTTGACCCTGGGCATGGGAGACCACATGAACGCCCTGGACAGCTGGACCATGACGCACATCAACGTGTTCGCACGCAAGTCGTGGGTCTTCGACCAGGCGGTCGCCTTCCTGTCCGTGAACTACCTGCTCAAGGGCGGCGTGTTGATGCTCTTCGTCTGGTGGGCCTGGTTCCGCTCGGACGGCAGGGACGCGAAGGAGCGCGACCACATCATCGCCACCATGATCGGCTGCGTGGTCGCGCTGGCGGTGGGGCGCCTGCTGGTGATCCTGCTGCCGTTCCGCATCAGGCCGCTGCACGAGATCGGGCTGAGTTTCGTGACGCCCTATGGCGTGTCGGAGGACGCGCTGGGCAAGCTCAGCTCGTTCCCGAGCGACCACGCCGTGCTGTTCTTCGCGCTCGTCACCGGCCTGTTCTTCGTCTCGCGGGCGCTGGGTGTCTTCGCGCTGCTCTACTCGATCGTCATGGTCGCGCTGCCACGGATGTACCTTGGGTTGCATTACCCGACCGACCTCCTTGCCGGCGCCCTCATCGGTGTGGCCATCTGCTGGCTCGCCAATGTCCACCTGGTAAAGAGCCGCGCGGTGCAATCGATCAAGGAGCTCTCCTGGTCGCGGGCCAGCTACTTCTATCCCGCCCTGTTCCTCGTCACCTACCAGATCGCCGACCTGTTCGAGAACAGCCGCGCGCTGGTCGGCGGGGTGGCCAAGCTCGGCAAGGTGGTGGTGCAGGGCCTGGGCCTGGGCGTCGGCGCCTGAGCGCCTAGAAGCGCTCGGTCGGCGAAAGATAGCGCCACTGGCCCGGGGAAGGCCGGCCATCGGCAGGCGGCCGATGCGGATGCGCTTGAGCGACTGCAGCTCCAGGCCGACCTGCGCGCACATCCAGGGCACCAGCTGCAGGTCGGTGCCCTTCAGCGCGAATCGCAGGCGGTTCTCGCTTTGCCAGCTGACCCGCGCCGGCGGCAGGCGCCGGCCCTCGAAGAGCAGGCCCTGGCACAGCCGCTGAAGGCCGTCCTCGACGATCGAGCCGCTCACGTGCGCGACCAGTTCCTGCTCCAGCAGCGCGGCGTCCTCGCGCAGCTTGCGCACGATGCGCCCGTCCTGGCTGAACACGCACAGGCCTTCGGCTGGCGCCGGCAGTTCCAGCAGCGGCACCAGTCCCGCTTCATGGCTCCTGGTGCGGCGGATGCCCGAGGCGTCGCCTTGCCAGTGCGTGGCGGCCCCGAAAAGCGCGCGCGCTTCGGCGCTGCGCATGCCCGCCGGCTTGTTCACCAGCAGGGTGGCCGGCACGGCGGGATGCAGCGACGCCCGCGGATCGATGGTGACCTTCTCGCCGGCCACGCGGTGCTGCGGCTGGTCGACGACCTGACCGTCGACGCGCACCCAGCCTTCGGCGATGTACTGCTCCGCGTCACGCCGCGAGCAGGGCACGAGGGCCGCGACCACTTTCGACAGCCGCTGCGGTTCGTCAGGCACCATGCGCCTCCTCGAAGAAAGCGAGCTTGCGCGCGCGCGGCAGCGACTTCAGCTGCAGCTCGGCGCGCAAGGCGTCGCCCTTGCTGGCGTATTCGCGCGCGGCCAGCAGCCGCACCGGTGGCCACGCGCGCGTGAACCTCGCGCCCAGGCCGCAGGCGTGCTGGAAGAAGCGCCGCTCCACGTCGAGCGCGATGCCGGCGTAGTACACGCCGCCTTCGCACTCGAGCAGGTACAGCCAGTAGGGCGCCGGGGAGTCGCTCGGTGTTCCGCTCACGGCGCGATTGTGCGGCCCCGGCCGACTACGATGCCGCCATGAACGCCTTCAAGACCACCGACATCTGCGATGCCTCCGCCGACGCCCAGGCCTGCGAGCTGCCGTTCCTCGGGTTCGGACGCCGCCGTGCCTTTGCCGGCGCGATCCGCACCTTGCGCTACCAGCAGGGCTTCCGGGCGGTGCGCGACCTGCTGCAGCAGCGCGGCGAGGGGCAGGTGCTGGTGATCGACGGCGGCGGGCTCGCCTGGCGCGCGCTGTTCGGGGACCTGATGGCGGGCCTGGCCTGCCGCAACGGCTGGGAAGGCGTGGTGGTGCATGGCGCGATCCGCGACCGCGCGGAGATCGACGGCATGGAGATCGGGGTCAAGGCCCTTGCCACGGCGCCGCGGCGGGCCGACATCGGCGGGCCGGGCGAAGTCGACGTGCCCCTGCGTTTCGGTGGCGTGCTGTTCACCCCCGGTGCACGGCTGGTGGCGGACGACGACGGTGTCGTGGTGCTGCCGCCCGGGCTGACGGAAGCGGACCTGGCGATCGCGGATGCGGTGGCTGCGACGGCGGCCTATGCGAGCGGTGGCGTCGTGCCGCGCTCCTGAGCCCCCGGATCACAGCAGGTCGCGCAACATCCCGGCCCCCGATGGGCCGTCCCAGTCGACCTCGCCGACGACGATGAACCGCGTGCGGCCGCGGCGGTCGATGGCCACGGTGCTGGGGAAGATGTGGATGTCGAAGGCGCGCGCGGCCGCGCCGTCGGCGTCGCGCACCACCGGCAGGCCCAGCGGAGTCCTGGACAGGAACCTCCGCATCGCAGGCTCGCCCTCGCGGTAGTTCGCGGCGATCACGCGCAGGCCGGCGTCACGCTGCGCCGCCGCCAGGCGCTCCAGCGAGGGCATCTCGGCACGGCAGGGTTCGCACCAGCTCGCCCAGAAGTTCAGCAGCACGGGATGGCCGCGCTCGTCGGCCAGGCGCCAGTCGGGGCCCTCCAGCGAGGGAAGCAGCAGCGGCGGGGTGGGCTTGTTGCGCGGCCAGGGCTTGCGCATCGATTGCGCGCCGGCCGCGCCAGCGACCAGGGAGCCGGCGATTCCGGCGAGTCCGCGCAAGCAATGGCGACGGTTCATGAGGGTTCTCGGCGCCTGCCCGGCAGTGAAAAGGGTTCTTGCCGATAATACCGGCCGACTTTCCCAAGTGACCCACGGACCAGCCATCGAGCCTCGATCGATCGCACCCGCCGAGCTCCCAATCCGCCATGACCAATTCGATCTCGCGCCGTCACTTCACCCGTTCCGCTGCCGCCTCGTTGCTGGCAGCAGGCGGCCTGCCTGCCCTGCACGCTCAGGAAGCCGAGCGGCGGTTCGACCCGCAGCCTTCGGACTGGCGCCGCTTCGAAGTCACGACCACCGTGCAGCTCAAGGGCGAGCGCGGCGATGCCAAGGTGTGGGTGCCGGTCCCGTCGCTGGACACGCCGTGGCAGCGCACCGTGGAGAGCCACTGGAGCGGCAGCACCACGGACATCCGCGCCGCCTCCGATGGCCGCACCGGCGCCAAGGTGCTGGTGGCCAGCTTTCCGGCCGCCAGCGTCGATCCGACGCTGGTGCTGACCGACATCGTCGAGACGCAGAACCGCGCCGTGGACTGGAAGGCCAGGGCGCCGGCCGCCGATCGCGCCGACCTGCACCAGTGGCTCGAGCCCAGCGAGCTCATCCCGGTCGACGGCATCGTGAAGAAGGTCGCCACGCAGATCGTGCTGGGCGCGCGCTCCGACCGCGAGAAGGCGCAGCGCATCTACGACTGGGTGATCGTCAGCACCTACCGCGAGCCCAAGGTGAAGGGCTGCGGCACCGGCGACATCAAGGCGATGCTCGAGTCCGGCAACATGAGCGGCAAGTGCGCCGACATTAACGCGCTGTTCGTCGGCCTGTGCCGTGCGGCCGGCGTGCCGGCGCGCGACATCTACGGCGTGCGCCTCGTGCCCAGCGCCTTCGGCTACCGCGAACTCGGCGGCAATCCGGCCAGCCTCAAGGGCGCGCAGCACTGCCGTGCCGAGGTCTACCTGCAGGGCAACGGCTGGGTTGCGATGGATCCCGCGGACGTGACCAAGGTCATGCGGCAGGAAACTCCGGTGTGGATCAAGAACGCCGGCGACCCGCTGGTGGCCCCCGTGCGCAAGGCGCTGTTCGGCGGCTGGGAAGGCAACTGGATGGGCTACAACTCCGCCAGCGACGTGAAGCTGCCCGGCGCGAAGCAGGCGAAGCTGGGCTTCTTCATGTACCCGCAGGCCGAGACCGCCGCGGGCGCCAAGGATCCCTACGATCCGGATTCGTTCGTCTACCAGATCACCGCGCGTGAGCTCCGTGCCTGAGACCTCCGTTTCCGCCAGCATGGCCACGCCGCCGCCGCGGGGCAGCGCCTGGACGCTGTCGCTGGCCGGCCTCGCGGCGCTGCTGGCGTCCAGCTGCTGCGTGCTGCCGCTGGTGCTGGCCATCGTGGGCGTGTCGGGCGCGTGGATCGGCGCGCTGCACCGGATGGAACCGTATTCGTATCCGTTGACCGCAGTGGCGGCCGTGGCGCTGGCCGTCGCCGGCTGGCGCATCTGGCGTCCCGCGGCCGACGCGCTGGTCTGCGACGATCTCGCCGCCTGCAGGCAGCGCAACACCGCGGCGCGCCGCTGGTTCTGGGTGATGGCGTTCCTGACCGTGCTGCCCATCGCCGTGCGGCAGGGTGCCCATTTCTTCTATTGACGGAGGCTCGCGCATGACACCGATCCGCTTCGCCATCGCCGCGGCGCTCGTCGCCGGCTCGTTCGCCGCGCATGCGGGCACCCGCAAGGTGGAACTCACGGTGCCCACGATGGATTGCGACACCTGCCCGATCACGATCCGCATCGCGCTGCAGAAGGTGTCGGGCGTGAAGAAGGCGGTGGTCAGCTACGAGCGGCGCAATGCCATCGTGACCTACGACGACGCAGTCACCAACGTCGCGGCACTCACGCGCGCCACCGAGCAGGCCGGCTATCCGTCGTTCGAGGCGGACACCAAGGCTGGGCGCTGAGCTAAGTTCTTCCGGCTCATTCGTAGACCTGCTCGCCCAGGCGCAAGCTCGCCTTCTGCAGCACTGGGAGGAGCGAGTCGCGGAACTCGCCCATCGGCATGCGTTCGGCGCGCACCGAGATGCTCAGGCCGCCGACGAAAGCGCCGGTGCGGTCATGCACGGGAACGGCGATCGACCGCACGCCCAGCTCCAGCTCCTCGTTGTTGGCGCTCCAGCCGCGGGCGCGGCAGCGCTCCACCTCGGCGATGACATCGTCCGCCTCGTGCAGGCATTTGGGTGTCAGGGGCACGCGCCGCATCGCCCGCACCCGCTGTGCAGCGTCCGAGGGCGAAAGGCTGGCCAGCACGACGCGGCCCAGCGCGGAGCAGTAGGCCGGCAGCCGTGAGCCGATGCCGAGGCCGGTGGAGAGGCTGCGCCGCGCCGTCGAACGGGCAACGATGATCACGTCGTCGTCCAGCAGCTTGCCCAGCGACGCCGACTGCCGCGTGCGCTCCGACAGCGCGTCCAGCAATGGCTGGGCCAGTTGCGGGATCGGCCTGGAAGCGAGATACGCATGCGCCACCAGCAGCGCGCGCGGCGCCACCCAGAAGCGCTTGCCGTCGGACTCGAGGTAGTCAAGGGCGAGCAGGGTGTGCAGCGATCGGCGCGCCGACGCCGGCGAGCTGCCGGTGCGCCGCGCCACTTCCGACAGCGTGAGCTTGACCGCGCCCCGGCCGAAGCAGGTGAGCACGTCGAGTCCCTTCTGCAGCGACGCGACGAAGTCCTTGTCCTGCCGCAAGGCCGGGCTGGAAAGTTTGCGCATAGCGCAATTCTGGGTTGGTTCGGCGCGGCTGCGCGGCCAGACTTGCACATCCGCGCCAAGCGGCCTTCCAGCAGGAGACATCCCCCATGCAATCCACCTTGACGCGGCGTGACGTGCTTGCGCTCACAGCGGCCGTTGCCGCCGGCCATGCGTTGCCGGCCCTCGCGCAGCCCAGCAAGACGCTGAAGCTGATCGTGCCGTTCCCGGCCGGCGGCACGGCCGACATCCTCCCGCGCCTGCTGGCGGACAAGGTGCGCGCTGCCTACCCGGCCGGCGTCATCGTCGACAACCGCTCGGGTGCGGGCGGCAACATCGGGGCCGAGCTGGTCGCGCGGTCCGACCCGGACGGGACGACGCTGCTGGTGTCGCCTCCTGGGCCGATCGCGATCAACCACCACCTGTACAAGTCGCTCAGCTTCGATCCCACGAAGTGGGTGCCTGTCACGGTGATCGCCACCGTTCCCAACGTGCTGAACGTGCGCAAGGAGTTCCCGGCGAAGACCGTGCAGGAGTTCATCGCCTACGTGAAGGCCAACCCGGGCAAGGTGAGCTACGCCTCGCAGGGCAACGGCTCGACCTCGCACCTCACCGCCGCAATGTTCATGCAGCTGACCGGCACCGAGATGATCCACGTGCCGTACAAGGGCACGGCGCCCGCGCTGGTGGACCTGGTGGGTGGCCAGGTCGACGTCTTCTTCGACAACATCGCGTCGTCGGCCACGTTCCACAACGGCGGCAAGACGCGGATCCTCGCGGTGGCCGACGAGAAGCGCTCGCCCTTGCTGCCGCAGGTGCCCACCTTCGAGGAATCGAAGGTGCCCGGCATGGTCGCCGTCACGTTCTTCTCGATGGTGGCACCCCCCGGCACGCCGAAGGAGGCGGTCGACTATGCGTACAAGGCCTTCAGCGGCGCGCTGCAGGACCCCGACGTGCAAAGGAAATTTGCCGAGCAGGGCGCGACGCCCGCCGGCTGGAGCCCTGACAAGTCCGGCCAGTTCATCCGCAAGGAGTCGGACAAGTGGGGCCGCGTCATCAAGACCGCGAAAGTGATGGTGGAGTGACATGCAGGAGCAAGCAGTCCAATGGCGCGGCCCCGGCCTGACCCGGGTGCCCTACAAGCTGTACAGCGACGAGCCGACGGCACACCAGGAGCAGGAGCGCATCTTCCGAGGCCCCACGTGGAACTACCTGTGCCTGGATGCCGAACTCCCCGAGGCCGGCAACTACCGCACCACGTTCGTCGGCGACACGCCGGTGGTGGTGGTGAAGGACGACGACGGCGAGATCTACGCGTTCGAGAACCGCTGCGCGCACCGCGGCGCGCTCATCGCGCTGGACAAGTGCGGCAAGGCCGACAGCTTCCAGTGCGTCTACCACGCCTGGAGCTACAACAGGCAGGGTGACCTGACCGGCGTCGCGTTCGAGAAGGGCGTCAAGGGCAAGGGCGGCATGCCGGCCTCGTTCTGCAAGGAGGAGCACGGCCCGCGCAAGCTGCGCATCGCGGTCTATTGCGGCCTGGTGTTCGGCAGCTTCAGCGACGACGTGCCCTCCATCGAGGAGTACCTGGGCGACGCCATCTGCCAGCGCATCGAGCGCGTGCTGCACAAGCCCGTCGAGGTGATCGGCCGCTTCACGCAGGCGCTGCCGAACAACTGGAAGCTGTACGTCGAGAACGTCAAGGACAGCTACCACGCGAGCCTGCTGCACCTGTTCTTCACCACCTTCGAGCTCAATCGCCTGTCGCAGAAGGGCGGCGTGATCGTCGACGAGAGCGGCGGCCACCACGTGAGCTACTCGATGATCGACAAGGCCGCGGCCGACGCGTCGTACAAGGACCAGGGCCTGCGCTCGGACACCGACAAGTACCGCCTCAAGGACACGACGGTGCTGGAAGGCTTCCCCGAGTTCGACGACGGCATCACGCTGCAGATCCTGTCGGTGTTTCCCGGCTTCATCCTGCAGCAGATCCAGAACTGCCTCGCGGTGCGCCAGGTGCTGCCCAAGGGGCAGGACCGCACCGAGCTGAACTGGACCTACATCGGCTACGTCGGCGACACGCCGGAGCAGCGCAAGGTGCGGCTCAAGCAGCTGAACCTCGTCGGGCCTGCGGGCTTCATCTCGATGGAAGACGGCGCCGTCGGCGGCTTCGTGCAGCGCGGCATCGCCGGCGCGCAGGACCATGAGGCGATCGTCGAGATGGGCGGCGAGGACACCGGCTCCAGCGAAGGCCGCGCGATCGAAAACTCGGTGCGCGGCTTCTGGAAAGCCTACCGCCAGCACATGGGAGCCTGAGCCATGGCGGACCTCCTGGCGCTGTGCGCCTTCAACGCCGCCTATGCGCAGGCGATCGACAATGACGCGCTCGAGCAGTGGCCGTCGTTCTTCACCGAGGACTGCCTGTACCGCATCACCAACGCCGAGAACGAGCGCGAGGGCCTGCCCTCGGGCGTGGTCTACGCCGACTCGCGCGCGATGCTGGAGGACCGCATCGCGGCCCTGCGCGAGGCCAACATCTACGAGCGGCAGCGTTACCGCCACCTGCTCGGCATCCCGGTCGTGGAATCGGCGGACGCGCAGGGCACCGTGGCCCGCACGCCGTTCCTGGTCGCGCGGATCATGCACACCGGCGAAACGACGGTGTTCGCGAGCGGCGAGTACCGCGACCGCTTCCGCCAGGTCGGCGGCAAGCTCCTGCTGGCCGAGCGCGTGGCCGTGTGCGACAGCACCGTGACCGACACGCTGCTGGCGCTGCCGCTGTGACGCGCCGCATCGCCCTCTCCGTCGGCGACCCGAACGGCATCGGGCCCGAGATCGTGCTGAAGGCCGCGGAGGCGCTGCGCAGCGACGACAGCGTGCGCATCGCCGTGTTCGGGCCGCCGGACGTGCTGGAGCGCGCTGCGGCGGTCTCGCGCCTGCAAGGCGTGCTGGCGCAGCTGGACCTGCGGCCTGCCGGCGAACTGCCGCGGGCGGCTGCGCGGTCCGGCCAGGTCTGTGCCGAGGCGGGCGCCAGTGCGGTCGCTTCCGCGACCGCCGCCATCCAGGCGGTGCGGACGGGCGAGTTCGACGCCGTCGTCGCCGGGCCGCACCACGAAACCGCCATCGCGCAGGCCGGCATCCCGTTTCGCGGCTATCCGTCGCTGGTGGCGCGCGTGTGCGGGCAGCCCGAAGACAGCGTCTTCCTGCTGCTCGTGGGCGGCGGCCTGCGCATCGTGCACGTCACCTTGCACGAAAGCGTGGCGCACGCGCTGGCCCGCATCACGCCCGACCTCGTTGTCGCCGCAACGGAAGCCGGCGTGCGCGCCTGCCGCGCCATGGGCGTGGGCGAGCCGAGCGTCGCGCTGTTCGGGATCAACCCGCACGCGTCGGAAGGCGGCCTCTTCGGGCCCGAAGACCAGGAGCTCGTGGTGCCGGCGGTGCAGCGCCTTCGCGAACGCGGAATCGCCGTCGCCGGGCCGCTGGGCGCTGACGTGCTGCTGGCGGGCCACTGGCATGACCTGTATGTGGCCATGCTGCACGACCAGGGCCACATCCCGATCAAGGTGGTGGCGCCGCAGGCGGCCAGCGCGATCTCGATCGGCGCCGACGTCCTGCTGGCCAGTACCGGCCATGGCAGCGCGATGGACATCGCCGGGCAGGGCAAGGCGCGGCCCGATGCGCTGCTGCGCAGCCTGCGCCTGCTTGCCGGCATCCCCTGATCCCGAGGTACCCATGGCTTACGAGATCCGCATCGCCGGAACGGACCAGCATTTCCCGTGCGACGCGGGGCAGAACGTGCTGGACGCCGCGCTCAAGGCCGGCATCGAGATGCCCTATTCGTGCCGCAAGGGCGTGTGCGGCAACTGCGCGGGTGCGGTCGCCGCAGGGCAGGTGGACAGCCCCCCGAGCGAAGCGAAGCCGGCAGGGCAGCACCTCTATTGCCAGTGCCGGCCGCTGAGCGACCTGGAGATCGTTCCGGAGGCCTGGCATCGCTTCGATCCGGCCGCGCGCAAGACCTTCGCCGCCAAGGTGTTCCGCAACACGCTGGCCGCCGACGACGTCAGCGTGCTGCAGCTGCGGCTCCCCGCCGGGCAGCGGGCGAAGTTCAAGGCCGGGCAGTACCTGCAGGTGGCCTTGCCGGACGGGACGCGCCGGTCGTACTCGATGGCCAATCCGCCGCACGAGAGCGACGGGCTGCAGCTGCACATCCGCCACGTGGCCGGCGGGCAGTTCACGCGGCTCGTCCCGCACCTGAAGGCGGGTGACACGCTGCAGGTCGAACTGCCGTTCGGGAATTTCGAGCTGAAGGAGGAGTCGACCGCGCCGATGCTCTGCGTGGTCGGCGGCACGGGCTTCGCGCCGGTGAAGTCGCTGCTGGACGACCTGGTGAAGAAGGGTGTGAAGCGGCCAGTGACGCTGGTCTGGGGCGGGCGCAATCGCGCGGGGCTGTACCTGCTCTCCGCCGTGGACCGATGGAAGAAGCTGCTGCCCGGCTTTCGCTTCCTGCCGGCGCTGGAGGACGGGGCCGACGCGCAGGCGCTCGAAGGCTTCCACGGGCGCGTGGACGATGCGGTGCGCCAGCAGTTCGAGGCACTGGCCGGCCACGAGGTCTACTGCTGCGGCTCGCCAGCGATGGTGGCCGCCGTGCGCAAGGCCTGCGTGGACGAGCGCGGCCTCGATCCGCACCACTTCTTCAGCGACGTGTTCGTGCCCGGCCCGGCGGCCTGACTTTCAGCGGCGGCTCGGGCCACTTGCCGCGCGGCGGGCTCGACCCGGGAGCCAACGGCAGTTCAGCCAGTGCGCGTCCCTGCGGCCTGCAGCGCGAGGATGTCGCTGATCGCGCGATTCATCGGCGTGGGCACGCCCTTGGCGCGACCGAGCTCCACGACGCCGCCCGACAGCCACCGGACCTCGAGCGGGTTGCCGCGCTCCAGGTCATGGTGCATCGACGACGTCATGTCCGGCGACACGCTGTCGGCGCGCACGAGCGCGGCCTTCAGGTCGTCGTCGGTCAGCGGCACGCCGTGCGCCTGCGCGACCGCGATCACTTCCCGCATCACGTCGGTGAGGAAGGCGCGCGTCTGCGGGTTGGCGCGGATCGCGCCGATCCGGTGGCGCGTGGTGGTCGTGGTGCCCGACAGCCCGACGAGGAACACGTACTTCAGCCAGATCTCGCGCAGGATCGCGGGCGACAGCTCGGCGTTGATGCCGGCGGCCTGGCATGCCGCCAGCAGCGCTTCTCCGCGCGGCGAGCGCGAACCGTCGAATTCGCCGAACAGCAGCCGCTGCATGGGCCCGGTCTGGCGGATCACGCCCGGCGATTCGATGGTGGTGGCCACGTAGCCGACCCCGCCGATCAGCTGTCGCGCGTCGAACGCCTCGCGCAGGTAGGTGTCCTTGAGCACGCCGTTCTGGAACGAGACGACGGCGGTGTCCGGGCCGACCATGGGGCGCATCTGCTCGATCGCCTGCGCGGTGTCCCACAGCTTCACGCACAGCATCGCGACGTCGACCGGACCGACGTCGGCGGGGCGGCCCGTCGCCTGCACCTTGGGCACGTGCAGGGGTTCCGGGCCTTCAATGCGCAGGCCGTCGCTGCGCATGGCCTCCAGGTGACGGCCGCGGGCGATGAAGTGCACGTCCGAGCCGGCGGCCGCGAGCTTGGCGCCGAAATAGCCGCCGAGGCCGCCCGAGCCCATGATGCCGATGCGCATGTGGTTCCTCCTTGCCCTCAGGCGGGCGTGAACACCTTGAGGCCGATGATGCCAGCGACGATGAGCGCGAGGCAGGCGAGCCGACCCGCAGTCGCGGGCTCGCCGAGGAGCGCGATGCCGAGCAGGGCTGTACCGACCGCGCCGATGCCGGTCCACACCGCGTAGGCCGTGCCCACCGGCAGTTCCTTCATGGCGAGGCCCAGCAGCCCGATGCTGCCGAGCATGGCCGCCGCCGTCGCGACGCTCGGCCAGGGCCGCGTGAACCCTTCGGTGTATTTCAGGCCGATGGCCCAGCCGACTTCGAGGAAGCCGGCGATGACGAGAACGATCCAGGACATGTGGAACCCCAGGTGTGGGGCCGTCCCCGTCGATGCTCCGGTGGGGTCGTCCCCACGCGGCGGATTCTAGGCAGCACGGGGCCTGTCCGCCCCGGCTGCGTGCCTTAGCATGCGTGCCCCGATCCAGAAGGAGTCACCCATGCCCACCATCCGTGTCGACCTGTTCGAAGGCCGCACCCCCGAGCAGAAGCGCAAGTTCGTCGCCGCCCTGACGCAGGCCTGCGTCGACACCCTCGGCAGCAAGCCCGAGTCGGTGGACGTGCTGCTGTTCGACGTCAAGCCGAGCGACTGGGCCACGGGCGGCGTGCTGTGGTCCGAGAAGAAGGGCCCGGCCTGAGCGTCGATCAGCGACGGTACGGGTTGTACGGCGCGCGGTCGTAGCGGTTCGGCACGCCGTCGCGGTCGGCGTCGCCCCAGCCGCCGCGGTACGCCACGCGGCGATCGTCGTGGCGGTCGTAGCGGTTCGGAATACCGTCACGGTCGGCGTCGCCCCACGGGCCGCGGGACTCGTAGCGGTGGTGCGGCGCCTGGACCATGCGCGGCTGCGCATAGGCCGGTGCAGGTTGCACGTACAGCGGTGCCGGCTGCACATGGCGCACCGGCGCTCCCACGGACACGGAGACGACCGCGTTGGAGATGACGCCCGCATGCGCTCCCGACGCGGCGGCGAGGCTGCCGAGCGCGACGGCGATGGCGAGGACAGGCTTGGCGGAGAAGAGGCGTTGCATGAGTGGCTCCTTGGTTGGTGCATGCATGGTGCGCGGGGGCAATGAACGAACGCTGAATGGATGCTGCCGCCCGGCGACGCCGCGCGGCGCACCGGCGCCCGCAGACTCGCGGAGCTTCCCGATTGACAGCCCGTGCGGGCGCCCGCATCCTTCGCGCCTTTCGCCCGTCCGGAGCTTCCGATGCCTCGCTTCCCCGTCCGCCTGCTGGCCGCCGCCGCCTGCCTGGCGCTGCTGCCCGCGATCGCGCAGCAGCAACCTGCCTCCAGATCCGCAGCAGCCAAGGCACCCGCCCGCACGACGGCGCCGGTGCGTCCCGCGGCGGTGGACATTCCCATCCCGCAGATCCCGTACACGAAGTTCGTCCTCGGCAACGGCCTCACGGTGCTGGTGCACGAGGATCACAAGACGCCGGTGGTGGCCATCGACACCTGGTACCACGTGGGCTCCAAGAACGAGAAGCCGGGCAAGACCGGCTTTGCCCACCTGTTCGAGCACCTGATGTTCAGCGGCAGCCAGAACTTCAACGAGGTGTTCATCACCGCGATGGAGCGCATCGGCGCCACCTCGATGAACGGCACGACCAACAGCGACCGCACCAACTACTTCGAGAACGTGCCGACGTCGATGCTCGACTACGCCCTGTTTGCCGAGAGCGATCGCATGGCGGCGCTGCTGCCGGTGCTGGACCAGAAGAAGCTGGACCTGCAGCGCGGCGTGGTGCAGAACGAGAAGCGCCAGCGCGAGAACCAGCCGTACGGCATCGCCGAGGAACTGCAGGTCGAGAACAGCTGGCCCAAGGGGCACCCCTACTCCTGGACCGTGATCGGCTCGATGGCCGACCTCGACGCGGCCAGCATGACCGACGTGCAGGAGTGGTTCAAGACCAATTACGGCCCCAACAACACCGTGCTGGTGATCGCGGGCGACATCACGCCCGAGGTCGCGCGCCAGAAGGTCGAGAAGTATTTCGGCGGCATCCCGCCCGGCCCGCCGCTTTCGCGGCAGGAGACCTGGATCGCCAAGCGCACCGGCAGCCACCGCGTCGAGGCGCAGGACCGCGTGCCGCAGGCGCGCGTGTTCCGCAGCTGGAACGTGCCGCAGTTCGGCGCACCGGAGGAGCCGCTGCTGGACCTGGCGGCGGAGGTGCTCGCCGGCGGCAAGGCCTCGCGCCTGTACGAGCGGCTGGTCTACCGCGACCAGCTCGCCACGTCGGTCAGCGCCGGCAACGACACCATGGAGATCGCGGGCAGCTTCGAGATCTCGGCGACGGCCAAGCCGGGCGTCGATCTCGCGAAGCTGGAGCACGCCGCCGACGAGGAGCTGCGCCGCTTCCTCAAGGACGGCCCCACCGCCGAGGAACTGCAGCTGGCCAAGACCCGCATCCTGGCCGGCGCGGTGCGGGGCGTGGAGCGCATCGGGGGCTTCGGCGGCAAGGCAGACATCCTCGCGCGCTGCCAGACCTTCGTCGGCGATCCCGATTGCTACAAGCGCCACCTGCAGGGAGTGAAGGACGCCACGCCCGCCTCGGTGCGCCAGGCGGCCGCGACGTGGTTGTCCGATGGCGACCTGGTGCTGGCCATATCGCCGTACCCGCCGGCGCTCAAGGCCGGCGCCGCGCTCGACCGCTCGAAGGCGCCAGCGCTGGGCGAGCCGCAGAAGCTGGTGCTGCCGCCGCTGCAGCAGGCAACGCTGGCCAACGGGCTGAAGGTGCTGCTGGCCGAGCGCCACGAAGTGCCGGTCGTCAACCTCTCGCTGATGGTGGACAGCGGCTTCGCCGCCGACAGGCCGCAGGCGCCCGGCGTGGCGAGCCTCTCGCTGCGCATGATGGAGGAGGGCACGAAGACGCGCGATGCGCTGAAGCTCGCGCGCGACCTCGAGGCGATCGGCGCCACCTTCAACGCGCAGGGCTCGCTCGACTGGTCCACGCTCAACTTCAACGTGCTGAAGGCCGCGCTGCCGCAGGGCCTGCCGGTGTTCGCCGACCTGGTGCTCAATCCCGCGTTCCGGCCCGCCGACTTCCAGCGCCTGCAGCGTGACCGGCTCGCGGCCATCCAGCGCGAGAAGGTGACGCCCCACCTCATGGCCCTGCGCGTGGTGCCGCCGCTGCTGTACCCGGCCGGCCACCCGTACGCCGTGCCCATCACCGGCAGCGGCACCGAGGCAGCGGTCTCGCAGATGACGGTGGGCGACGTCGCGAAGTACCACGACACCTGGTTCAAGCCGAACAACGCCACGCTGCTGGTGGTGGGCGACACCACGATGGCGCAGATCAAGCCGCAGCTGGAGTCGCTGTTCGCGGGCTGGAAGGCCGGCGAGGTGCCGAAAAAGGTGCTGTCCGATCCGCCGCAGGCCGCGGCCTCGACGGTCTACCTGGTCGACCGTCCCGGCGCGCTGCAAAGCATCGTGGTCGGCGCGGACCTCGTGCCGCCGCGCGGCGGTCCGCAGGACGTGCAGACGCTGGTGCTGAACGACGCGTTCGCCGGCTCCTTCAGCTCGCGCGTGAACATGAACCTGCGCGAGGACAAGCACTGGTCGTACGGCAGCTTCTCGATCCTGGAGAACGCGCGCGGCGAGCGTCCGTACCTCGTGGTGGCGCCGGTGCAGACCGACAAGACCGCCGAATCGATCAAGGAGCTGGCCAACGAATACGCGCGCATCGCCGGCGCCCAGCCGCTGTCGCCGCAGGAGCTGCACCAGGCGCAGGAGCGGCAGACGCTCAAGCTGCCCGGCAACTTCGAGACCTCGGCCCAGGTCGCGGGCGCCTACCGCACCATCGTCGGCTACGGCCTGCCGATGGACTACTACGCCACCTTCGCCGACAAGGCGCTGGCTGCCACGCCGCAAACCGTGGAGGCGCTGGCGAAGAAGCTGGTCGACCCGAAGCGCATCACGTGGGTGGTGGTCGGCGACCTGGCAAAGATCGAGCCTTCGATCCGCGCGCTGAACCTCGGCGAGGTGAAGAAGATCGACGTGGACGGCAAGCCGCTGCCGTGAGCGCGCGACGTGGAGAAGATGACGACCTGACGGTGCCGGCCAGGCGGGACTCGCTGGTCAGGGGCGACGACGGGCTCCTGCGGCCGCCGTGGGCCGCCTCGGACACGCTGCTGCGCGAGTACTACGACCGTGAATGGGGCATGCCCGTCCGCGACGAGCGCGGCCTGTTCGAGAGGCTCAGCCTGGAGGCATTCCAGTCGGGACTGTCATGGGCCACCATCCTGCGCAAGCGTGACGCGTTCCGGGCGGCGTTCGACGACTTCCATCCGGACAAGGTCGCCCGCTTCACGCAGACGCATGTCGAGCGGCTGATGGGCGACGCGGGCATCGTGCGCAACCGCCCCAAGATCCTGGCGACGATCGGCAATGCGCGCGCCACGATCGCCTTGCGCCAGGCCGGCGGCCTCGCGCACCTCGTCTGGTCCTTCAAGCCGGCGCAGACGCCGCAGCCGCGCACGATGGCCGACATCCCCACCTCGTCGCCCGAGTCCGTCGCCTTGAGCAAGGCCTTGAGGAAACACGGGTTCGTCTTCGTGGGACCGACGACGATGTTCGCGCTGATGGAAGCGGTCGGCATTGTCGACACCCACCTGCTGGGCAGCCATCGACGCGGCAGCTCGGGCGTGTGGACGTCGAGCCGTGGAACCGCTGCAGGGTGATCCGCCCCCTGTCCTGAACGCGTCTCGCTGCCCGGATCACTGCGCCGTCTTGTGCGCGCCGGTTGCCGCGCCGGGACCGCTCTTGTGCTGCTCCGCATGGAAGGCCTCGGTGACGAAATCGAGCAGCGCGCGGATGCGCACGTTCGAGCGGTGCTGCTGGCCGAAGACGGCGTAGATGTCGGCTTCGGGGCTCGCATAGCCGGCGAGCACCTGCACGAGCCGGCCGGTGGAGACGTAGCGCTCCACGTCCCATTCGGCCCGCAGCAGGACGCCGTGCCCTTCCAGCGCCCAGTTCACGGCGATGCCGCCGTCGTTGGTGGTCAGGTTGCCGCGCACCTTCACGGTTTCGGAATTCGCGGCTCCGGTGCGCGGTCCGCGCACGGCCGTGAACCGCCACTGGCCATAGGCCTCGTTGCCCTGGCGGATGCCGATGCAGTTGTGCCGGACCAGGTCGCGCGGCGCGACCGGCGTGCCGTGCTTCTTCAGGTAGGCGGGCGACGCCACCACGATCCGCCGGTGGTGCGCGATGAAGCGCGCGATGGCGCGCGAGTCGGGCGGGTGCCCGAACCGGAAGCACACGTCGAAGCTGTCGTCGCTCAGGGGCGGCGGGTTGACGGACAGCTGCAGCTGCACGTCCAGCTTCGGGTGCTTGCGCACGAACTGCGAGAGCAGTGGCGCGATGTGGGTGCGACCGAATCCCAGCGTGGTGTTGACCCGCAGCGTTCCCTGCGGGGCTTCCTTCAGGCCCACCAGCTGGTGCTCCATGTCCTCGATCTCGCCCAGGATCTTGCGGGCGTTCTCGAGGTAGACCTCGCCCTCGGGCGTGAGGCCCATGCGGCGCGTGGTGCGGGTGACCAGCGCGGTGCCGACGCGGGCCTCGATCTGCGTCAGGCGCTTGCTGACGGCGGGCGTCGTGATGCCCAGTTCGCGCGCGGCGGCGGTGAGGCTGCCGCACTGCACGAGGGTGGAGAAGAAGCCCAGGTCGGCGGGCTGGATGACCTTGCCCATGGACAGCGATTGTGCTCGCAGGTCCGCTTCATTCGCCGACAGGGCATGGGTGCTGGCCGCCGATAATCGCGGCCAGCATCCATGCCTTCACGAGAACACCCCGGGCTCACCCGCCAGCACTGGCAGTGGGCCGCGCTGATCGCGCTCTCGATCGTCCTCTCCGCGGCCTTCGACACCATCGGACTTCCGGCCGGCCGGCTGCTCGGGCCCATGCTGGCCGCCATCGCGATGTCGCTGCGCGGCGCCAACCTGCTGGTGCCGCGCAAGGCCTTCGTGGCTGCCCAAGGCGTGATCGGCGCCTTGATCGCGCGTGGCGTGCCGGGATCGATCATGACCACGCTCTCCGATCACGCGACGGTGTTCGTCGCCGGGGTGCTGGTGGTCACCGTGCTGGCCAACGGGCTGGGCTGGATGCTGTCGCGCTGGCGGGCCTTCCCCGCTGACACCGCCATCTGGGGCTCGGCGCCAGGCGCGGCCTCGGCCATGATGATCATGGCGGAAGCGCACGGCGCCGATGTCCGGCTGGTCGCGTTCATGCAGTACCTGCGCGTCGTGTGCGTGTCGTTCACGGCGTCGCTGGTCGCGCACTGGTGGATCGGGCACGGGCCGCTGCCGGCCACCACCTTCCATGCGGTCGCGGCCCCGTCGCTGTTCGTCGCGCCCGCGAGCTGGAGCAACGTGGCCATCACGCTGGTGCTTGCGCTCGGTGGGGCGGTGCTGGGCGTGCGCCTGCGCCTTCCGGCCGGCGCGCTGCTGGTCCCCATCTTCGGTGGCGTCGCGCTGCAGGACTTCGGCGGCGTGCGCATCGAGCTGCCCCCGCTCGCGCTGGCCATCGCCTATGCCTTCGTGGGCTGGGTGATCGGCTCGCGCTTCAACCGCGAGGTGCTCGTCGCCACCGTGCGCTCGGCGCCCAAGGTGCTGGCGGCGATCTTCACGCTCATCGCGCTGTGCGGCTGCTTCGGCTGGGCGCTGGCCCACTGGGCGCACGTGGATCCGCTGACGGCCTATCTGGCCACCAGTCCGGGCGGTGCCGACACCGTGGCCATCATCGCCGCCTCCACGCCGGTGGACGTGCCCTTCGTGATGACGATGCAGGTGCTGCGCATGCTGTTCGTGATGGCGACCGGACCCGCGATCGCCCGCGCGCTGTCACGCAGGCTGCGCCGGCGCGACGAGCGGTCACGGGCCGCTGGCTAGGCGGGCAGCACGGTCAGGTCCCTCATGGTCGATCGACCTTACAGTCGGTTGCACATAGAGGAGACACGCCATGGGATTCACCGACAAGTTCCGCGGGCAGCACAACGAGATCCTGCAGATCGCCAAGGAGATGACCGAGCAGATGCGCGGGCAACCCGATCCCGCTGCGCTGCGCAAGCTGCTGTCGAACCTTGCCGGCAAGCTGAGCTTCCATCTCGCGATGGAGGACCAGGCGCTGTACCCGCGCCTGCTGGGCGCCGAAGACCCAAAGGTGAAGACCATGGCCCAGCAGTTCATGACCGAGATGGGCGGCCTGGGCGGCGCCTTCGCGGCCTACAACGGCAAGTGGCAGGTCTCGGACATCCGCGCCAATCCCGAGGGCTTCGCGGAGGAGACGCGCGCGGTGTTCGCCGCGCTCACGCAGCGCATCTCGCGCGAGAACCGCGAGCTGTATCCGCTGGCCGACGCCGCCGGCTCCTGATCCTTCAGCGGCGTCTTCCCTTGGCCGGCGCCGGTTGCGCGTCGGGTGACGCCGGCTGCAGCGCTTCGGTCTGGAACATGCGCGTGAAGTCGCAACTCTCCTGGGCCAGCATGGTGACCGAGGCCACCAGCGTGCTGCGCTGGTCGCTGCGATACAGGGCCACATAGCGCGTCACGGGCAATGCCGGCGTCACCTTGATGGTGGCCAGCATGCCGCTGTCGATCATGGGTTGCAGGCAGCGCCAGGGCAGGTAGGTGACGCCCAGCCCCGAGACGGTCATCGAGATCAGGGCCAGCATGTTGTTGCTGGTCACCGAGACCGGCAGCTTCATGCCCTGCGCGCCGATCCAGCGATCGACCACGATCCCCACGCCCGACTTGCTGCTCTGCGTGAGCAGGCGATAGCGCGCGAGCTCGTGCATGCGCAAGGGCCTGGCCGTGTCCACCATGCCCGGCTTGCACATCCACGCCATCTCCAGCTCGCCGACGCGGCGGGCCTCGCAGCGCGGATCCTCGAACGCGTCCGGCACGATGACGATGTCCAGTTCGTCCGCCAGCAGCTTGTCGCGCAGCGTGACGCTGGTGTCGACGTCGGGCTCGATCACGACCTTCGGGTAGAACGCCTCGATGCGCTGCACCAGGCGGGGAAGCCAGGTCATCGCGGTGAGCTCGGTCACGCCCAGGCGCAGGCGGCGCTCGATCACCTCGGGCCGCTGGAACTGCTCGACCGCCGCATCGCGCTGCCCCAGCAGGCGCTGCGCGACGGCAAACATCTCCTCGCCCTTGTCGGTCAGGCGCGCGGTGCGCAGCGTGCGGTCGAACAGCGGCGTGTGGAACAGCGACTCGAGTTCCTGGATCCGCTTGGAGATCGCGGACTGCGTCGTGTGCAGCCTGGCGGCGGCCTGGGCGAAGCCGCCCAGCCGTGCCACCCAGTAGATGGCTTCGAGCTGCTTGAAGGTCATCACGACGCCGGGCTCCCTTGGGGACAACCCGCAATGTATCGCTTTTCTTCGCGTCGACCGAGTCCGAAATATCGCTTTTTTTCGGCTTGCGAGCGGCGAAGAATGCGTCGGGCCGTGCAGGCCCTGACCCACTCCCACGTCACCGAGGAAACGACCCATGCGCAAGCTCTCCCTGATCTCCTTCGGCATCGCCGTGTCGGCGCTGTTCGGCACCCAGCTCGCCCGCGCCGACCAGCTGGCCGACATCAAGCAGAAGGGCACGCTGGTGTGCGGCACGCTCGGTAACGCGGAGCCCTTCAGCTTCCCCAACCCGCAGACGCGCGAGACGCAGGGCTACGACGTGGACTTCTGCGGCGCGATCGCGAAGGCCCTGGGCGTCAAGCTGGAACTGAAGCTGATCTCCGTGGCCGCGCGCATTCCGGAACTGATGCAGGGCCGCGTCGACGTGCTCGCCGCCAACCTGGGCTGGACGCCCGAGCGCGCGCAGCAGATCGCCTACAGCGACAGCTACTTCGTGAGCAACCAGATGGTCACGGCCCGTCGCGCCGACAAGTACAAGACGCCGGCTGACCTCTCGGGTAAGCGGGTCGCCGCGCCCAAGGGCTCGACGTCCGAGGCCGGTGCCCGCAAGTACATCCCGAACGTCACCACCGTCACCTTCCAGGATGCGCCGGCGCTCTTCGTCGCCCTGCAGCAGGGCAAGGTGGACGGCGTGGTGCTGTCCGAGCTGACGCTGGTGAAGTGGAAGCACGACGCGGAGAACAGCCCGGTGCCGATCGACATCCTGCAGCCGCCGCTGTTCGTCGAGCCCTGGGGCATCGGCATGCGCAAGGAAGAGACCGCGCTGATCAAGCAGGTGAACGACGTGCTCTCCGGCATGGAGAAGTCGGGCGAGGCGAAGAAGATCTTCGACAAGTACCTCGGTACCGGCACGACGTACAACCTGCAGCGCACCTTCAGGATCGAGCCGATCAAGGGCTGACGCAGGCCGCGGGATTCCATGCCGGCGCTCGACTTCTCGGTGCTGCTGCGGGAGGACGCCCCGCAGATGCTGCTGCACGGCATCGTGCTGATGCTGGAGCTCACGGCGCTGGCGTGGATCCTCGCGATGGTGCTGGGCACGTTCCTGGCGCTGGTCCGCATGACGCGCAGCCGCGTTGCGCAGTCCGCGGTCGCCGGCTGGGTCGAGTACCACCAGAACGTGCCGATGCTGGTGCAGATCTTCCTCTGGTACTTCGGCATCTCGACGCTGCTGCCCGGCGCTGCGCAGATCTGGCTGAACCAGCATGGCGGCGAGTTCGCGTTCGCGACCATCTCCGTCGGTCTCGCCACGTCGGCCTACATGTCGGAGAGCCTGCGCGGCGGCATCCGCGCGATCCCCACGTCGCAGGTCGAGGCGGCCCGCGCGCTGGGCCTCACGTTCCTGCAGTCGTTCCGCCACGTGGTGTTCCCGCAGGCGTTCCGGATCTCGCTGCCGACGCTGATCAACCACACGGTGCTGCTGTTCAAGAACACGTCGCTGGCGATGACCATCGGCGTCGCGGAGCTCACCTACGCCACGCGCGAGCTGGAGAGCCGGACGTTCAGGACAGTGGAGACCTACCTGTTCGCCACCGTCGTCTATCTCGGCATCTCGCTGCTGATCATGGCCCTGGGCAGCCTGGCGGAGCGCCGCCTGCGCCTGGCCGCGAGGTGAGCCATGGGCGACATCGCGACCATCCTCAACGACTACGGCCTGCTGCTGCTGGTGGGCCAGTACCCGAACGGGCCGCTCGGCGGCCTGGCGCTGACCTGCATCCTGGCGATCCTGGGCATCGCGCTGGCGTTCCCTCTCGGCGTGGCCCTGGCGCTGGCACGCGTCAGCCGCTTCCGGCTGCTGTACTGGCCGGCCACGGCCCTGGTCTACGTGATGCGCGGCCTGCCGCTGATCATGCTGATTTTCTGGGTCTACTTCTTCCTGCCCGTGCTCGTGGGCCGGCCGGTCAGCGGCTTCAGCACCATGCTGGCCACGCTGGTCCTCTACGAAGCGGCTTACCTCGCCGAGATCGTGCGGGCCGGGATCGAGTCGCTGCCGCAGGGCCAGATGGAGGCGGCCCGCGCGGTCGGCCTGACCTACATGCAGGCGATGCGCAAGGTGGTGCTGCCGCAGGCGATCTACAACATGGTCCCGACCATGCTCAGCCAGTTCGTCTCCACCATCAAGGAGACCTCGCTGGGCTACGTGATCAGCGTCAACGAGCTGACGTTCTCGGCCAGCCAGGTGAACAGCACGCTGCTCACCAAGCCGTTCCCGGTCTACGCGGTGCTGGCGGTCATCTACTTCGTGCTCTGCTTCTCGCTCACGCAGGTGGCACGGCTGCTCGAGCGGCGCGTGGCGCGCAGGCGCGCGGGCCTGGCGGCGGCGGGCGCGGCACCGGCGGTGCCGCCGCCGATCGCCGCCATCGCGGAATGAGGACACCCATGATCCAGTTCGAAGGCGTGAACAAGTGGTACGGCAGCTACCACGCGCTGCAGGGCATCGATGCCACCGTGGCCAGGGGCGAAGTGGTCGTCGTGTGCGGCCCGTCGGGATCCGGCAAGTCCACCCTGATCCGCACCGTGAACCGGCTGGAGGAGATCCAGCAGGGCCGCATCCTGTTCGATGGCCAGGACGTGCATGCGCCGTCGCTAGACGTCAACAAGTTCCGCGCCCGCGTCGGCTTCGTGTTCCAGAGCTTCAACCTGTTCCCGCACCTGTCGGTGGCCGACAACATCATGCTGGCGCCCACCCTGGTGCTGGGGCGGACCAAGGCGCAGGCGCGCGACCGCGCGCAGCAGCTGCTGGCCCGCGTGGGCCTGGGCGCCAAGGCGGAGGCCTATCCCGGACAGCTGTCGGGCGGGCAGCAGCAGCGCGTGGCCATCGCCCGTGCGCTGGCGATGGACCCGCCGGCGATGCTGTTCGACGAGCCCACCAGCGCGCTCGACCCCGAGATGGTGGGCGAGGTGCTGCAGGTGATGAAGTCCCTGGCGCGGGACGGCATGACCATGATCTGCGTGACCCACGAGATGGGCTTCGCGCGCGAGGTGGCCGACCGCGTGCTGTTCATGGACCACGGCCGCATCGTCGAGACCGGCACGCCGTCCGCCTTCTTCGAGAACCCCCAGAGCGAGCGGGTCCGCCGCTTCCTGACCGACCTGCGCTCGCATTGACCGACCGGGGCCAGCCAGCCTGGCCGACATTTCCATGCCCAACGAAACGACCAAGACCCCTCCCTTCGCCGACCCCGGCGAGGCTTTCCCTGCCGAGCTCTCGCGGCAGATCAAGGACCGCTTCCTCCACGTGGACCATGACTTCATGGGGCGCGAACGGCTGTTCTTCGAGAACGCCGGCGGCTCGCTGCGCCTGAAGGCGGCCGTGGAAGCCGTCGCGAAGGTGGATTCGGTGCCGGACAGCGCCGAGCGCATCCACGAAGTCGCGGCCTGGCTGAAGCAGGTGCAGGAGCGCGGCGTCGACGACGTGCGCCTGCTGCTCAACGCCCAGGGCGGCACCGTGCACGCGTCGCTCACTGCCTCGGGCGCGATGTTCGAGATGGTGCGCGCGGTGGCCGAGAACGTGCCCGGCGACAACATCGTCACCACGGTGCTGGAGCATCCGTCGTCGTACGACGCGGCGGCGCATTACGCGCAGAAGCTCGGCAAGGAACTGCGCGTCGCGCCCAGCAACCGCGCCACCGGCGGCATCGACGTCGAGGAGATCGTCAAGCGCGTCGACGAGCGCACCTGCGTGCTGGTCGTGATCTACGCCTCCAACATTTCCGGCGCCAAGCTGGACCTGGAAGAAGTGGTGCGACGCGCGCGGACGAAGAAGCCCGGCCTGTACGTGATCGTCGACGCCGTGCAGCACGCGCCGCACGGCCTGATCGACCTGCAGAAGACGCCGGTGGACGGCATCAACATCGCGCCGTACAAGTTCTTCGGTTGCCGCGGCTCGGGCTTCTCCTGGCTGTCCGACCGCGCCGCGGTGCTGCCGCACCACCGCCTCGCCGGCAAGCCGGCAGGCTTCTGGGACCTGGGCAGCGCGGCGCCGTGGCAGTTCGCGGTGATGACCGAGATCGTCAACTACGTCTGCTGGATCGGCGGCCGCTTCAGCGACGCCCAGGACCGGCGCGCGCTGTTCGTGCGCGGCATGGAACGCATCGGCCTGCACGAGCGGGCGCTGCTGGCGCGCCTGCTGGAAGGATCGGCCGCGGCCCCGGGCCTGCGCCACATCCCCGGTGTGAAGGTGCTGCTGGACCACGACGACCTGCCCAGGCGTGACCTGATCATCGCCATCGCCATCGACGGCCTGGACTACACGCAGGCCGTGCGCGAGTACGAGAAACGCGGCGTCATCGTCTACGAGCGCATCGCCTCCAGCATCTATTCGGGCCGCATGCTCAATTCGCTCGGCCTGGATGGCGCCGTGCGCGTGTCGCCGCTGCACTGCTACACGTTCGGCGACGTCGACCGCTTCCTCCAGGTCACGCGGGAGATCCGCGCCGCCGTCGCCGCGTGAGCGGCCGCCGGGCCGGGCCGCTACCAGCCCAGCCCGAACTTCAGCGCCAGCATCACGCCCGTGCCGCACACGATGGTGCCGAACAGGCTGTGCCGCCACCCGAAGTAGGCCAGCCCGGCGAGGCCACCGAAGATGCGCGCGTCGCGCCAGGTGTCGATCAGGTGGCCCTGCGTCATCACCAGTTCCGGCGCGACCACCGCGGCCAGCGCGGCGATCGGTGCGTAATGCAGGCCCTCGCGCAGCCAGCTGGGCATCGGCAGGTCGCCCTTGGGCAGCATGAAGAAGGCACGGCACACCAGCGTGACCGCGGCCATGCCGATGGTCGTGAGGAAGACTTCGAACGCGCTCATGCGGTCGTCCCCTTGAGTGCGGATCGCGCGTGCCGCACCAGGGCGACGGTGGCGACCGCCGACGAGATCGCCACGACGATGTTCAGCCGCAGCGGAAGTCCGTACGCCGCGACCGCGGCGCATGCGGCGACCACGGCGGCCACCGAGGTGGACGGGCTGCGCAGCTGCGTGCACGTCAGCGCCAGCAGGGCCATGGTTCCGGCGAAGCCGATGCCCCATTCCGCCGGGATCGCGTGGCCCGCGACGATGCCGGTGATGATGGAGACCTGCCACACCACGTAGGTGGTCAGGGCGCTGCCCAGGAAGTAGTCCACGTGCGCGTGCTCCGCCACCGGCGCCTGGAAGCGGCGCACGAACAGGGCGAAGTTCGTGTCGCCCATGAAGTAGCTGAGCAGAATGCGCCGGCCGCGCGGCAGGTGGGCGAAGTAGGGCCGGTAGTGAAAGCTGAACGCCACGAACCGCAGGCTGACGCAGGCGGCGGTGGCCCACACCACCCACATCGGGGCGCCGGCGGCGATCAGGGGCAAGGCCGCGATCTGGGCGGAGCCGGCGTAGACGGTCACCGCCATCAGGATCGCCAGCACGACGCCCATGCCGCTCTTGGCCATGGCCACGCCGGCGACGAGTCCCCAGGCCGCGATGCCGATGGCCATCGGCATCGCGTCGCGGAATCCCTCGCGCACCATCGGGCGTCGTGCGATGCGCGAGGCCGTGGCAAGGACGGACGCGATCCGGGATCCCGGAGACAGGCTTTCAACTCCCACCGAAGGATTGTCTCGCGGGATCGGCAGCGCTGCCGTGCGAAGGCTTGCAGTCCTCTGTCTGCAAGGGCTCTGGCGCCCTGACTCGTGGCGAACGTGGCTCAGCGTCGCACGAACACCAGCAGCAGGTTGTTCGCAGGCATCGCGTGCCGCTGAGCCAGTACGAGCCCGGCCCGGCCGGCCTCGGCCACCACGTCGTCAAGCGCGCGGATGCCCCAGGAGGGATCACGCATCCGCAAGCTCTCGTCGAACGCCACATTGCTGGGCGCTGGCGGCACGCCTTGCTCGAAGTAGGGGCCGTAGGTGATCAGCATCGCGCCCGGCGCCAGGTGGCGCGCCGCGCCTCGCATGAGGCCGCCGCATGCTTCCCATGGAGCGATGTGCAGCATGTTGGCGCAGAAGATCGCATCGAAGTCTTGCGTGAACGACGGCCAGTCGCGCGCCATCACATCCAGCTGCCGCGCTGGCAGCACGTTGGCCAGTCGCGACTGGGCGATGCGTTCGTCGATGACGGGCAGCATGCCCGGGTCGGCGTCCGTCGGCTGCCAGACCCAGTTCGCGAACGATGCGGCGAACCACGCCACGTGCTGGCCCGCGCCCGACGCGATCTCCAGTGCCGTGCCGCGCTCGCCCAGGATGCCGCGCAGCTGGGCGAGGATCGGCTCCTTGTTGCGGTCGGCAGCTGGGCTGTGGGGCAGGGCGGACATGGGTGCCGGGCAGGATAGCGCCGCGGCCGCTGCTTCAGGTGCGCTGCAGTTCCCGCATCACGCCCGCCACGTGCATGCGCAGGTCGCTGCCGCGCAGGATGCAGATGAGGTGGAGGGCCACGCGCCCGATCCGGTAGTTCGCCATGGTCGATCTCCCGCAGTGGATGCCGCGGTCCCGTTCCGGGGCCGCCTGGCACTGGGTTGCCGCGCGCGGGAATTCGGTTTGCGCTGGATTCCGGCTGGCAGTCCGGCCGAAGGCCTGAGGAGCGTGCGCTCACCCGTGACATCCGAACACACAAGCGCGACAGCCGGTCTGTCCGCACTGACCAGCGTCAGCGTCGCATCGCGTGCGGACTGCTCTACTCCGCGGCAAGGAGGGCCGGATGACCCAGCTCGTGGAGTACCGCACGCTGATCGTGATCGCGGTCCTCGCCTGCGCGCTCGCTGGCGCCCATGCGCAGGAAGCGAAGGAGCAGGCGCAGGCGGGAGCCGTGGCCGACGGCGTGTCGTCGGTCGTCGGCATTGCCGCGGGCGCTCCGCTGAATCCGGTGCTGCCCTTGCTGGGGGCAGCATTCAAGGCCGCGACCCTGGACCACGCCGAGAAGCTGCCGGAGGCCGAGCGGCCCCGCGCCTATGCGATGGCCGCCGCGGGATGGCAGGGCAGCGCGGCGGGCAACGCATGCGCGGCCCTGTCCGTGGTCTCGGGCGGCTCTTTCCTGCCGGCGTGCCTCGCGGTCGGCGCCGCCTGGGGGTGGAAGACGTGGACCGCGAGCGAGCGCGAACGGCAGGATGCCGAACGCTGCGCGGCCAAGCGCGCCGCTGCCCGCAAGCCGAAGATGCGCTGCCCCGCCGTGCGACGTCGGATCGAGCAGCCCGCCCCGCCCGTGCCGAGCGTCATCACGGCCCAGGAATTCATGGCCCAGTGAGGGCGGGGTTGCGCGTCGGTTCGAAGAACCGGACCGCGCCCTCCAGCACCCCTGCGCGCGCATGGAACACGGCGCCGCGCCGCGCGTCCAGCGGTTTCGCCATCTTGACCAGCAGGCCCATCTCGGCCTGGAACTCCGTGCCCACGATCGTGTAGCCCGCCTTCAGCTTCGCGATCAGCACCGCACTGTTCGCGGCGCGGTGGTGCGACTCCACCCGCAGGCAGTGGAGCGCCTTCGCTTCTTCCTCGATTGCGGCGACGAGCCGCGTGTAGACCCCTTGCCGGCGGTACTCGTGGTCGACGGCTGAATTCGAGACGTACAGGACACCTCCGGGCGCGAGGAACGCGTGCGACCAGCCGACCAGCGTGTCGCCCGCGTAGGCGCCGACGCGGACCTGCAGCGCCTGGCTGGGCGGAGGCGCCACGACTTGCGAACCGAACAGGCGCTCATTCACGGCCTTGCGGTCGGAGTCGTGCAACAGCCGGTCCACGAGGGCGGTGAACGCCGGCTCGGCGAATCGGTCGACGGTCCGGATCTCGATGGCATCGGTCATCCGTCGATGATGCCAGTCGCACAATGGCCGCTGCCATGTCGATCCCCGCCACCATCTGGACCATCGGCCATTCCACCCGCAGTGCAGAGGACTTCGAGTCGGTGCTGCAGGCGCATGCCATCGAGGTGGTGGCGGATGTGCGCCGGTTCCCGGGCTCGCGGCGGCATCCGCAATTCGGCAGCGACGCGCTGGCGGGGAGCCTGGCGCGCGGCGGCGTCGATTACGCGTGGCTCTCGCGCCTGGGCGGCCGCCGCAGGGGCGACGCCGGTCCGCAGCACCAGGGCTGGCGCAATCCTTCGTTCCGCGCGTATGCGGCGTACACGTGGACCGACGAATTCGCCGAAGGGCTCGACGAGCTGCTGCACATCGCGGCCGGCGCGCGCACCACCGTCATGTGCTCGGAGCTGCTCTGGTGGCGCTGCCACCGGGCCTTGATCGCCGACGTGCTGCGCTTCGTCGGCGTCGAGGTGATCCACCTCGCCGACGCCGGTCCGGGCACGGTGCATCCCTACACCTCGCCCGCCTGCGTCTCGGAGGGCGAGCTGACCTATCCCGCCGAGGGCTGCTGCTGATCGGGGGCGCGGCGCGCCTGCTGCATGCGCTCGGTGGCGTCGCGCGCGATGGCCACGGACCCGAGCACCGTGCCCGCATCGTCCCTGACCACCGCGAAGGTCATCTCGACGTACAGCTTGCCGCCGTCCTTGCGGACCGCGCGTGTCATGGCGGGACGACCCGCCAGCCGGCCAGTCCCGGACGCCATGGCCGCATCGAAGCCCTTCCAGTGCGCGGCACGCAGGTGCTCCGGGATGATCAGGTCGAGGCTCTGGCCCACGGCCTCCGCGGCGCTGTGCCCGAACAGCGAAGCGGCGGCCTGGTTCCAGCGCGCGATGGTGCCCTGGCGGTCTGCATAGATGACCGCGTCGGTCGTCTGCTCGAGGATCAAGTCCGCGAGCCTGGAGGCGTCATGCATGGTCGAAGCTCCGCTTGGGTGGTGGCGACGGATCGGTTCTCCGCCGCCATGTGTGGTTTCTCGGGTTATCCGGTTTGGCCCTATATTTTTCCTCTCTTCCCCGAACACACCGAATGCCCAGCGCCGACCTCTGCACCGAAGACGAGATCACCTTCCTGGTCCACAGTTTCTACACGCGCGTGCGCGACGACGGGCAGCTGGGTCCCATCTTCGATGCGCACGTGCGGGACTGGGACACGCACCTGGCGAAGATGGTCGACTTCTGGTCGTCCACGCTGCGTGGCACGGCGCGCTTTCGCGGCACGCCGATGCCCAAGCACATGGCCTTGCCCGGCCTGAGCGCCGAGCTGTTCGGTCGCTGGCTCGCGCTCTTCGACCAGACGACCGCGACGTTGCCGAACGTCGCGATGCGCGAGCGCGCCAACGACCTGGCACGGCGCATCGCCGGGAGCCTGTGGTACGGCTACCAGATGAGCAAGGGGACCGACGCGCTGCCCGTGCCGTTGTGATCCCGACTGCCGCGCTTGAACGGACGCGCGGCGCACCGCACCATGTGTGGGATGACCGATCCACTGCACATTTCCTGCCCGCACTGCCTCACCACCAACCGGATTCGTGCCGAGCAGCTGGGCAGCGCCGCGACCTGCGGCCAGTGCAAGAAGCCCCTGTTCACCGGTGAGCCCAGCGCCGTCACCTCGGCGGCCGCGTTCGACAAGATCATCACGCGCACGCAGATCCCGGTGCTGGTGGACTTCTGGGCCTCCTGGTGCGGACCGTGCCGGATGATGGCGCCGTTCTTCCAGCAGGCCACCGAACTGCTCGAGCCCCACATGCGCGTGTGCAAGGTCGACACCGAGGCCGTGCCGCAACTCGCCGAGCGCTATCGCATCCGCAGCATCCCGACCCTGGCCCTCTTCGTCGACGGGCAGGAGGCGGCGCGGCATTCCGGCGCATTCACCGCCGCATCGCAGATCCAGCGGTGGGCCTGGATGCAGGCAAGCCAGCCGGCCAAGGCCTAGGCGCCGGCGGCGCGACGCGCCGCGCACCCGGCCAGCCTCCATGGCGGTCCGTGCATCGCCAGGTGCCCTTCTTCGACAGCCCCGGGAGGTACTGCTCGTCCGTCACCCGCTCCATCCAGGTCACGTTCTTGCCGTCCAGCGCCTCCAGCCGCAGCCGGCCGTGACGTTTGGCCTGCGTTCGGGTTCGGGCTTACTGCGGGAAGCTCACTGCCTCGCTCTCGTTGTCGCTGGTGACCACCGCTTGTCCGTTGACGATCGCGGGAATCAGCCAGGGCATCCAGGCACCCGGCTCCTTGTCCAGGACCACCGTGGAGCCGAGAGAGGGATACGCCACCTTCTGCACCACGCGGCTCTGGTAGAACGAGGTCGAGGTGGCGCTTCCCGACGTGCGCGAAATCCAGATCGCACGCGAGCTGCCGGAGCCGGTCACGGTGTAGTCCAGCGACACGCCCTGGTCGGCCACGGCGGGCAGCACGACCGGCGTCACGCTCGCGAACTGGGATGTCCCGGGGTTGATGAAGACCGAATTCGGGGCGTTCTGGAACTCGTGGCCGCCCATCACCAGGTCCAGCTTCCCGTCGCCATCCACGTCCACGAGTTCGAGGGAGTACCAGCCGCCATTGCTCGTCGTGACGGCGGTCGGGAGCCGGCCGGGTGCTTCCACGGCAAAGTGGCCCGTGCCGTCATTGACAAGCACGTAGGCACGTTCGGGGCTGTTGGAGTCGGTGGCGATGATGTCGATCTTCCCGTCTCCGTTGATGTCCGCCGCGGAGGAACCATGGGTGTAGGCGATCCGGGGTGAGGCGTCGCTGATGGCGTAGGTGCCGTCTGCCTGGCTCAACACCACCTTCGAGGTCTCGCCCGGGAACGGGGGCGCGTCGTAACCCGTGCAGCCCACGAACAGGTCCGGCCTGCCATCGCCGTTGAAGTCCGCCACCAGGACCTTGCGCGGATGGACGCAGCCGGCAGAGCCTTTGGGCAGGAGCGTTGCGGTCTCGTCCGTCCACGTGCCGTTCGGGTTGTGCTTCCAGAACTCGAAACGACTGGGCGTCGCGTCGGCGGGTGGCTTGGCGGTGTCGTAGGTCAGTTCGGCGCGGAAATAGTCCAGGACGCCCGCGCGGCGGAAGTCGGCCCATGCACGCATCGTGTTGTCGCCGGCTGGAAGCACGGTGGGGGCCAACCCGATGTCCTTGTAGTTCGCGTAGGAGCTGGAGGCAGCAAGGATCGCAGCAGGGGCGGGCGCCGGCGCAGGAGCGACAGCAGGCGCAGGCGCAGGCGATACGTCACTCCCACTGGACCCGCCGCCACCACCGCCACATCCGCAAAGCGCCGCGGCCATCACCATGAGGGCATGGAGCGCCTTCTTGTTCGAGGGGCGCGTCGTGTGCAGACAGTCAGTGATCGATCGAGTGGCATCAGCAGAGCGCATGCCCATTCCTCCGGGTGAGTGAGTTTGTTGGCGTTGGCATGCCAACCTGACGCGACGGTACTTGCCCCGGGACGCCGCGGCAATCGGCTGGCGAAGGCTGGTGATGGGCGGCAGCCCTCGAGCGATGGGAGGGAGGGGCGCCTCGACAGCCACATGGACCGGATACGCTTCCGGCCATGAGAAAGCGCCTCGAAGCGGTATTCCTGCTGGTGGATCGCCTGCGCCCATCGGACTGGCAACGCACGCTGGCCTGGGCAGCCTTCGTTGGCTTCACGGGGGCGCTGGCGACACTCGCCTTCCGGCAGGGGCTGGTGCTGGTCGAACACCTGCTCTATGGACCGGCCGCGGGCCTGGTGCAGGCGGCGGAGATGCTTCCATGGCCGCGGCGGCTGGCCGCGCCTGCAGTGGGCGGCGCACTGGCCGGCCTCGTGCTCCTGCTGGCGCGGCGCCTGCCAAGGCGCTCGCCGCATGGCGACTACATGGAGGCGGTGGTGCTCGGTCGCGGCGAGCTCGACACCCCCGCTTCGCTGCTGCGGGCCGTGTCCTCGGCATGCACGGTGGCCAGCGGCGGGGCGATCGGGCGCGAAGGTCCGATGGTGCAACTGGCCGCGCTGACAGGGTCCCTCTTCGCAGCGTGGCGGGACATGCCGGTGCCGCGCAGGCGCCTGCTGGTCGCGTGCGCGGCCGCGGCAGGCCTGACCACCGCTTACGGCACGCCCATCGCGGGCGCGCTGTTCATCGCGGAGATCGTGCTGCAGTCCCTGGCCACGGCGACGCTGGCGCCACTGCTCATCGCCTCCGTCACGGCGCACGCCACCGTCGCTGCGCTCGTCGGGTCCGCCTCGCTGTACCGCATGCCCGACATCCCGCCACAACAGGGGCCGCAGCTCCTGCTGGCCGGGGCGCTCGGCCTGGCCGCCGGGCTGGTGGCCCCGCTGTACCTGCGGTTGCTCGACCTGGCAAAACGCGCCTTCGGTGCGTGGCACGCCAGCCTGCCGCTGAAGATGGCTGCCGGAGGACTCGTCGTCGGCGCGCTGTCCATCCAGTCGCCCCAGGTGTGGGGCAACGGCTTCAGCGTGGTCAACAGCGTCCTGCAGGGCCACTGGGCGTGGCAGGCCCTGCTCCTGGTGCTGGTGCTGAAGCTCGCCGCCGTGGCCGCGACCACCGGTTCGGGCGCCGTCGGCGGCATCTTCACGCCCACGCTCTTCGTCGGGGCGGTGAGCGGCGCGCTGTTCGCGCTCGTGACGGCAGGCCTGCCGCTGGCGCATCTGCCGGTGCCGGCGGGCGCCGCGATCGGGATGGGCGCCTTCCTGGCCGCGAGCACGCACGCGCCGCTGACCTCGGTGCTGATGATCTTCGAGATGACCGAGAACTACACGGTCGTGGCGCCGCTGATGCTCGCCTGCGTGCTGGCCTATTCGGTGTCGCGGTTGCTGCGGCCGGATTCGGTGTACGCCTCGTCGGACCACGAGAGGGCCGCGGCCGACCCGCGCCTGGCCGTGGCGGCCGACCTGCTGCACACCGGCACGCCCTCGGTGCGGCCCGGGCAGAGCCTCGAACAGGTCGAGCTCGCGCTGCTGGACAGCCGCTGGCGCCACGTCTACGTCGTCGACGCGCAAGGCCGCTTCCTCGGTGCGATCTCGATGCACGACCTCGCGGCACGCCTGAAGCAGCCACACGACCCGGCCATGCCGTGGCCTGCTGACTTGCTGCAGGCGGACTATCCGCGGCTGCGCCAGGACATGCCGCTGTGGGGGGTGCTGGGGGTTTTCGAGCGGCACGCCGGTGAACGGCTGCCGGTGATCGACGTGGACGGCCGGCTGGTCGGCCACCTGGCGAAGACCGATCTCGTGCTGATGCTGCGGGACCGGCTGGCCATCAGCTGAGGCGCCGGGGCGGGGGCGCGCATCGCTGGGGCCCTCATGCTCCACGCAGAAAGGGATTTCTTCCGACAAGCAGGTGAGCCCGCAACGGTTCGGCAGCGGATCGAGATGCCGGTACCGTGCTCCCCTGTCTTTTTCCTTGCCAGAGGCCCTTCCATTGAGCGACCACAAGCAAGAGGCGGACCCCGGCCTTGATGATCGCGTCGAGAGCGGAATCGCGCGCCTCGACTACATCCTGAAGGGCGGATTCCTGCGCGGCGGCATGTACGCCATCTACGGCCCCCCCGGCGCCGGCAAGACGATGATGGCGACGCAGTTCTGCTTCAACCACGTCAAGGGCGGCGGACGTTGCGTCTACTTCACCGTGCTGACAGAGTCGCACTCGAAGCTGGTGCGGCATCTGAAGCCCATGAGCTTCTTCGACCCGACCGCGATCGGACACGGGTTGAAGTTCATCGCGGCGTACCAGACACTGAAGGACGAAGGTGTCCACGGATTCCTGCAACTGGTTCAACGCACGCTTGCACAGGAGAAGCCGTCGGTGATCGTGATCGACGGGCTCGAGTCTGTGGAGCAGATTGCCGGCGACGCCCAGCATGCCAGGGAGTTCCTGCACCAATTGCAAGGCTTCGCGTTCCTCACCGGAACGACCACACTGCTTTGCGCGGTGAGCGAGGGCCCCAGGGCGGCGCGGCTCGAGGACGCCCTGGTGGACGGCGTGATCGAGCTGTCGGACCAGCTCGTAGGGCCACGCGCCGTTCGCGAGTTGACGGTCCACAAGTTCCGCGGCAGTGACTACCTGCGGGGCCGTCACGAAACAGAGATCACGGACGGTGGCTTGCAGATCCATCCCCGCACGGAGGTCCAGTTCGACGATCCGCCTGCCTCGGCGACCGAGCAGCGCGTGCGCCAGGCGTTCGGCGTTCCGGGCCTGGATTCAATGATGGAAGGCGGGATCCCGTCGGGATCGTCGGTGGCGCTGCTCGGCGCGCCTGGGGCGGGAAAGACAACGCTCGGGCTGGGCTTCCTGATCGAGGGCGCCAAGCGGGGAAACAAGGGCATCTACTTCGGCTTCTACGAGCCGCCGCCACGGCTCATGGAGAAGGCAGCAGCCCTGGGCCTTCCGCTCGAGGAGCATGTGAAGAGCGGGATGATCGAGCTGATCTGGCAGCCGCCGCTGGAGCACTTCATGGACTCACTGGCCGAGTCCCTGCTGGAGAAGGTACGGTCCGACCAGCACGACCGCCGTCGACTGTTCATCGACGGCATCGAAGGGTTCCGGTCTGCGGCCGTCTATCCCGAGCGCATCCCGCGATTCCTGTCCGCGCTGACCAACCAGCTGCGAACATACGACGTGACCACCGTGGTCTCGGAGGAACTCCCCCTCTTTCGTGCCGAAGTGGACATGCCGAACCCGGAGATGGGCAACGTCGTGGAGACCGTCTTGCTGCTGCGGTACGTGGAGCTGAAGTCCCAGCTATACCGGCTCGTGTCGATCATGAAGATGCGCGAGAGCCGCTATGACACGTCGATCAGGCAGTTCGAGATCACCGGACACGGGGTCGACGTGCAGGGTTCGTTCGAGACTGCAGAAGCCATCCTGTCGGGCCTCCCACGTTCGCGCGGCGGTGAGGCATGAAGACGATCCTCATCGTCGAGGACGAATTCGATCTGCTGCAGTCGCTGAGCCTCGCGCTCGAGATTGAGGGCTACAAGATCCTGACGGCCGGGAATGGGCGGACGGCGCTGGAGCTGCTCAAGGAGATCAAGCCGGATCTGGTGATCACCGATGTGATGATGCCCTACGTGTCGGGCTACGAGCTCTCGGAGGCACTGTCCCGAATGCCTGGCTATGAATCGGTGCCGTCGGTCCTCATGAGTGCAATGGATCGCCATATGCACCCCAAGGGCCCCTGGAAGGCCCTGCTGGCCAAGCCGTTCACGATCGACCGGTTGGTCAAGGTGGTCACGGAACTGATCGGGACGCCGGATCAATCGCACCGCATCGAACCGGCGAAGGAATGAGCGAAGTCGAAGCCCAACGCCACGACAGATCCGTGCCGGAGTGCGCGGTCTTCCTGATCGATGACCAGCATCGGCTTGCCAGCTGGAACGCAGGCGTGCAGCACCTGCTCGGCTGGAGTGAAACGGGCTGGATCGGCCAGCCGTTCGCAGACTTGTGCGCCCAGGATGCACATGCCTCCGGGCTTTTGACCGCGCAGCTGGGAACTGCAGCCGAGAGAGGGACAGCGGAAGGCCATGTCGTCTTCCGGCGCCGGAACGGCACCCGGGTCGAGGTGGCATTGACACTCGCCGCCTTGCCGCCGAGCAGTGCTGGATCCCAGGGTTGGGTCGCAGCATGTTGGCCAATGCCCGGCGCAGCAGGAACCTCCGGCATTCGCGATCGCGCCGCCGATGCCGTGCTCGGTGTCTTCACTGACGGAAGGGGCGACGCAGCTTTGGCCGCTGCCTTCGTATCGGCTCTGGAAGCTGTTCCGGATGGCGTCTATGTCGGCACGCAGAAGGGCATCGTCTACTGCAACCGTCCTGCGCTCGACATGCTGGGCGCGCGATCCGTGGAGGATTTGCGGGCGCGCATCGACGAACTGGGCCACCGGTTCCGAGTTCGACGCGAGAGAGGCGGACCTCCTTTGCCACCGCGGGAGCTTCCCTTTGTTCGCGCCCTCAATGGTGAGCCTGCGGTGCTGGAGACGTGGGCTACGCGGCCTGACGGCAGTGACGTGTTCATCCGCGGGACTGCCGCCCCCATCCGTGTCGACGGGCTCGTCGCGGGTGCCATCGCCATCAACAGCGATATCACGGAGCGATTGCTCCTGGAGGAAGCGGCGAAGACGGTCCGTGATGAGGCCGAACAGGCGAACCGGTTGAAGGATGAATTCCTGGCGGTGGTGTCGCACGAGTTGCGCGCTCCGCTCAGCGCGATGCTCGGCTGGGCCACGCTTCTCCAGCGAAGCGAGCGTGGCGCATCGCCACTGCTGCAGAAGGGCCTGGCAGCCATTGACCGCAACGCGCGCTTGCAGAACCAGCTGGTCGACGACCTGCTGGATGTCAGTCGGATGCAAGCGGGTCAGCTTCGACTTGAAATGCACCCCGTGGATCTGACCGAGGTGGTGGGAACCGCGATCGACGCTGTCCACCCCGGCGCCAGCGAGAAGGGTGTGCGCATCGACGTCGACATCGACGCCGAACCGACGGTCGTCCTCGGGGATGCGACGCGACTGCAGCAGGTCGTCTTCAATCTCCTGGCGAACGCCATCAAGTTCACTGGCGAGGGAGGCTCGGTTCGGGTCAGTCTTGAGGACGGCGGGGAGAACCTGAGGATCACCGTCAGTGACACGGGCCAGGGTATCGATCCTGCCTTTCTGCCGCATGTGTTCGACCGATTTCGGCAGGAAGAGGGGGCGACCACGCGTCGTCACGGCGGCCTGGGACTCGGTCTTTCCATCGTTCGGGACCTGGTGCAGCTGCACGGCGGCCATGTCAGCGCCGACAGCGAGGGGCGCGGAGAGGGCGCCAGGTTCGAGGTCGTCCTGCCCCGCCTCGTTGCGGACAGAAATCCCACATGAAGTTGGGGCAGGCTCCTGCCGCGACATCCCTCTTCATCCATCGCTGTTCGAATCGTCCTCGGTCCCCACCGTGAAGTAGAAGGTCGCACCAGCACCGACCGCCGACTCCGCCCAGACGCGTCCGCGATGCAGGGCGATGATCTTGTGCACGGTCGCGAGCCCGATTCCGGAGCCCTCGAACTCGCTGGCGTGCAGCCGGCTGAAGGGCTTGAACAGGGCGCCGGAAGCTTCGGGCTCGAAGCCGACGCCGTTGTCACGAACGAAGTAGCACCGCTTGCCTTCCAGCAGCAGCGACCCGATGTGGATCACGGGATGGGCGCGGTTGCGGCTGTACTTGATGGCGTTGCCGACCAGGTTCTCCATGGCGATGGACATCAGTCTCGCATCCGCGCGCACCGGCATGGCGTCGTCGATGGTGATGTCTGCGCTGGCATCGACATCGCCTTGCTGGCGCCGGGACGCGACGCACTCGCGCGCGAGCCCCGCCAGGTCCAGGTGCCGCAAATCCAGGTCGCGGTGTGCGACGTGGAACAGCGTGATGAGCCCCTCCGTCATCGCCTCCATCTCACTGGCCGAGGCCTGGATGCGTGCCAGGTAGTGCCTGCCGCGTTCGTCGAGGCGCTGGCCGGCGTGGTGCTGGAGTTCCTTCGCGAATCCGGCCATTCGCCCGATCGGCGAGCGCAGGTCATGCGCGACGGAGTACGAGAACGCCTCCAGGTCGGCATTGAGCGCCTCGAGCTTCGCCGTGCGCTCCCGAACGCGCCGTTCCAGCTCGGTGTTGACCTCGATCAGCCGCATGCGCTCCCGGTTCGCGGCGCTCACGTCGCTGAAGGAGATCGCGATTCCCTCGTCGGCCGGAAAGACACTGATGCGAAACCACATGTCCAGCGGCGCGTAGTAATCCTCGAAGCGGATCGACTCGCCGCGTTCCATGGCCGCGCGGTAATGCGCGCCGAAGGGCGACTCCAGGACCCCGGGAAACAGGTCGAGATAGCTGCGTCCCAGCGCGTCCTCGAGCTTCACCCCCACGATGAGGGCCGCGGCCGGGTTCGCGTAGGTGATGCGCCAGCTCCTGTCGATGATGGCGAAGCCATCCGACAGGCGATCGAGGGTGCTGCGGAACCGGTGCGCCCACGCGCGGTTGGATTCGGAGATCTGCTTGCTTGCCTGGATGTCCTGGTAGGCGCCTTGCACGTGCGTGATCCGGCCTTGCGCGTCCCGCTTTGCCACGCCGATCACCCGCACCCACACGCGCTGTTCCTTGTCGTCCAGCGCCTGCAACTCCAGGTCGTAAGGGGCACCGCTGCTGGCGCACGCTGCGAAGCAGGTGGCGAGTTGCTCCCGCCATTCCGGGGCAAACAGGTCCATCACCTGGTCGTTGGTGCACTCGCGGCCCCACGGGCATCCGTGGATGCCCTGCAGTTCGACGCTCCACGTCGTCATGCCGGTCCGCAGATCGGAGCTCCATGCCCCGAAACTGCCGACCTGGGCGGCGAGCCGCAGCAGCGACATCGCGTCGGCCGTTTCCCAACGCTGCGCCACCTCCGCAGTGATGTCCCGCGTCGCGCCGGAGTAGCCCAGGAACCGTCCGTTCGCATCCCGGCGCGGATGTCCCGTCTCGGACAGATAGCGAGGGGGACTGCCGTTGGCCGCGCCGACGAAAAACTCGAAATCGGAAAACGCCTCGTGGCGTTCCAGGCGCCTGCGGTGCGTCGACCACGGTTCGCTGATCGCGCGGGCCCCAGGCAGATCCCAGCGGGCCACTCCCAGCTGCAGTTGCCGCGCGATCAAGGCATCGTCACCAAGCGGTGTGATCTGCTTGTACCTGAAGTGCTCGTCCTGCTCCCAGTTCCATCTCGCGAGCGAGCCGCGGTCGTCCTCGTTCTGTGCCTGGCTGCGCTCGCCTGGATTCGTGTCTGCCTTGGTTCTGTCCATCGGGTCTCAATCGTCTCAGCAGGGCCTTTCACATCGGACCCGGCTGCTCCGATGATTGTGCGCCCACCCATCGGACCTCGCCTGTCGGTTCGCATCACTCGACGTCGTAGACGAGGACAGCCGCCTGCCGGCCTTCGCGCGCCGGCGCAGCCACGAAGAGACGCCGGCTCGCCGCAACGAAGAGGCCGGTGCGTGCCCCGACAGCCGTCGCGAGCCGTCGACTGACCTCGTAGTGGTTTGGGGCGCCGGCGCGGATGACATCGACGTGCCCGTCGCCGCAGATGGCAAGGACCTGGTCCTTGCCGCCCAGGAAGAGGTCGTCCGCGTCCGAGCAGGTCTGGAGCTCGGCCACCCGCTGGCCGCTGTCCATGTCGAAGACCAGGACACCGGCAGGTTGCCGCGTCGCGATGAAGAGGCGGCGTGCGGCAGGGTCGATCGCCATCGGGAAGTTGCCACCGGCCGGTGCCACGTGCCACGTGCGCGCCGTCGTGCCGGCCTCCTGTTCGAGAACGATGACGGCCCTGGCTGCAGGCACGTTCACATAGACGCGATCGCCGGACACTTCGAAGGCTTCCGGATGGCCGGGAAGCGCAAAGCGCCGGGCAACCGCCAGCGTGCGCACATCCAGTGCCGCGATCGCGCGGCCGTAGCCGACATACAGCAGCCCTGAGCGGTCGTCCAGGCGAAGGTTGTCGGCGTCCGGCAGATTGCGAGCGATCGCCACGCGCGTCGAGCCCTCGAATGCCTCGACGGTCCCTGCGTGCCCGTTCGCGACGTACACGCGATGCAGCGCCGCGGAAAAGGCAAGGCCCTGTGGTTCGCTCGCGGGAAGTTGCGCCACCGGCCGGGACGATCCGACGTCGATGACCTGCACCGTGTCAGCACCGAGCCCGGCGACGAACAGCAGGTTGTCGCGTTGCGCGAATGCCAGGTGGTCCAGGCGGCCTTCCACGCCCGGCATGTCCACGCGCGCGACCAGGTGCAGATCACCTGGGGCCGCTGCCGCGAGCGTCGCGTCAAGCGCGACAACCATGGCGAGGACGAGGCGAAGGATCGCGAAGGGAACGGACATAGACTGCCGTGGAGAGGCATGCTACATGCCCGTGATCGTAGTGACCCCTGAGGAGATGCACAGATGACCGAAGTCGAGGCGAGGGCGGACACAGCCGCCATGCGCTACACGCTGTGGCAGTTGGTGCAGTACATGCTGGGCCTGGGGACCTGGGGCTTCGGCGGGCCTGTGGCCCTGGTCGGGTACATGTACCGGGACCTGGTCGAGAAACGCAAGTGGATCTCGGAAGGCGACTACAAGGAGGGCATGGCCATCGCGCAGCTGATGCCCGGGCCGTTGGCCGCGCAGCTGGCGATCTACCTGGGGTACGTGCACTACCGCATCCGGGGCGCGACCCTCGTCGGACTGGCCTTCGTCCTGCCGTCCTTCTGCATGGTCGTGGCCCTCGGCGCCCTGTACCGGGCGTTCGGAGGCCTCGGCTGGATGCAAGCGGTGTTCTACGGCGTCGGCGCTGCGGTGATCGGCATCATCGCCATGAGCGCGTACAAGCTAACCACGAAGAACGTCGGTGCCGACAAGCTGCTCTGGGCCATCTTCGTGGTCAGTGCCGCAGTGACCGTGATCACGAAGTCCGAGGAGTTGTGGCTGTTCCTGGGTGCCGGCGTGCTGGTCTGGCTGGTGCGTGCGCCGCCCAGGCTGGGTTCCGCCGGCACCCTTCCGGTTGTGGCAGCGCCCCTTGCAGCAGCCATGGGGTTCGATGCGCTCGACTGGCACAAGCTCGGGCAGATTGCCCGCTACTTCACCTATGCCGGGGCCTTCGTCTTCGGCAGCGGACTGGCCATCGTGCCGTTCCTGTATGGCGGTGTCGTCAAGGAATACGGGTGGCTCACCGACCGGCAGTTCGTCGACGCGGTGGCCGTCGCGATGATCACGCCCGGCCCGGTGGTGATCACCACCGGCTTCATCGGATACCTGGTGTCCGGCTTCTGGGGCGCGGTGGTGGCGGCGGTCGCCACCTTCCTGCCTTGCTATCTCCTCACCATCCTGCCGGCGCCGTACTTCAAGCGGCACGGCAAGTGCCCCGCGATCGTCGCCTTCGTCGACGGCGTGACGGCAGCCGCCATCGGTGCCATTGCGGGTGCAGTGATCGTGATCGCCCAGCGCTCGATCACCGACTGGCTCACGGCCGCGCTGGCCATCACCACGGCGGCGGTTCTCTGGCGGTTCAAGAAGCTGCAGGAACCTGTCGTGGTGCTGGCCGCGGCGCTGATCGGGCTGGCGGCCTACCCATGGATGCACCCCGGCTAAGCCGCGGGCGCGCCGCCGATGGCGCGCCGCAGCCACGACAGCGGCCCGGACGAGGGCGCGACCTTCGCGGCCGGTGGGTACCGTTCTTCGAGCGAAGGTGCTTGCGGGCTCGACTCCTGCAGCAGGAACTGCAGGCGCCCATGGTCGGTATCCAGGACGTCACCGGCGTTCAGGCGCACGGGCGCATCGGCCAGGACCGATCCGTTCAACAGGGGCCGCGGTCCATCGGCGCAGCGCACCGCGAACTCGTCGCCGCGCCGGATGAAGGTGACCATGCCGGCGCCGGGCCTGCCCATGGTGCTGACCACCTTCGTCAGTGCGATGCACTCGCCTCGCTGGCTTCCGTCGAGCCGCTGCAGGTAGGCCTTCCGCGCGACGGCGCTGGAGCGCACCAGCAGCGTCCGCTCATAGGCCATCGCCTTGCGATCGGCCACGAGCTTCAGCGTGTAGTCGCCGATCATGACGACGCTGCCATCCTCCAGCTCGGCGCGCTCGATGCGCTTGTGGGCCACGAACGTCCCGTTGCTGCTTCCGAGATCCTCGATCGCGAGCCTGGCGCCGGACACGAGGAGCAAGGCATGCGCGCTGCTGACGGTCGGCCGTTCGAGCACGATGTCGTTGCCGGGCGCCCGTCCGATGCGCGTGCACGGGCGGGTGATGGCATGGGTCGCCTGCGGCTTGCCGGCCAGCGAGACCACGAGATTCGGCATGTCGAACACCTCCCTGCGATGAGGGGCGCAGTGTCGACACTGCAACCACCCGCGGGACGTCGGACGCGGCCGACAGACGAGGCACCGACAGCGGGTCCGCGGGCGAATTGTGGAATGTTCAACGCGACCATGACGCTGGCGAGAGGCTCGTCGCCGAGACCTGCACCCCTGGAGGCGCGGCTGCCCCGTCGTACAGTTTCAACCCGCGCGCCATCCACCGGCGCCCACCAGGAGCAGCCCATGACCCCGAGCACCCGTCGATTCCTTGTCCGCGCCGCCGCGCTGCTTCCCATCGGAGCGGCGGCGACAGCCGCTCTCGCCCAGGCCGCCGGCACGAGCCACAAGCCGCGCCTGCTCATTCACGTCAGCGAGAACGAGCCGGCGCGCTGGAACATGGCGCTGGGCAACGCCAGGAATGCGCAGGACGAGGTGGGCGGCCCCGACAAGATCGACATCGAGATCGTCTCCAACGGCCCGAGCGTCCTGATGCTCAAGAGCGGTTCCCCCATCGCGGAGCGGATCCTCGAAGCGACGAAGACGGGCGTGAAGGTCGTCGCCTGCGAGAACTCCATGAAGGGGTTGAAGCTGGCCAAGAGCGACATGCAGCCTGCCGTGGGCTATGTCCCGGCCGGCATCATCGAGCTCACGCGCAAGCAGCAGGAAGGCTGGGCCTACGTGCGGCCTTGAGCGGCCAACCCAGCCAACCACGCTTCACCACCTGCAGCGACGTGAACGTCCTCAGGTGCGCTCCAGCATTCCGCGCGCCTTCCTCGCTCGTGCCCACCCGCTCCGGGCGTCGATGGAGTCCCGATGCCGTGTCCTGAGGAATGTCCTTCAATTTGCATGCCCGCACTCACCGCGCCGGCGACATCGCGGTCACGACGAGCGCTTCGATGCGCCCCTCGATCGGTCCGTCGCCGAAGCGGCGCGCCAGCTCCGCTTCCGCGGCCAGCGTCGCGCGCTGCAGCCCGTCCGGATCGCGCGCCTCGATCTCTCCACGCAGCGGCGTGCCTTCGCAGTAAGCGACGGCAGCAATGCGCGGCGACACGGCGCGGCTGGTGAAGGCCACGGTCTCGATCGCCGGTGTGCCGGTGAAACCCGCTGCCGACAGGTCCTGCGCGATGCGCGCCGGGTCGTGGTAGCCGTGCGGCGTCCGGGCCATGAAGCGCGGCGGATCCTGCGGGAACACCGAGGCGAGGGCGTCCGTCACGGCGTCCGCGAATTCGTTGGCGCCGATCGGGCCCCAGGCGTTGAACACGAACAGGCCGCCGGGCCGCAACACGCGGCGCGCCTCGGCAAAGGCGTGTGGCCGGTCGGGGAAGAACATCACGCCGAACTGGCAGGCCACGGCATCGAACGCCGCATCGCCGAAGGGCAGCTGCATCGCGTCGGCCTGCCGCCACTCCACGCGCCGCTCGGTGCCGATGCGCGCTGCCTCCTCGAGCATCGCCGGATTGAGGTCGGTGGCGACGATCGCGGCAGACGCATCGAGCATCACGGCGAGCTGCCGCGTGACGGCACCCGTGCCGGCGGCGAGTTCCAGCACACGGCGCGGACTGGCCTGTGCCACGCGACGCGCCAGGTCGACGGCGTACGGCTCGAAGATCAGCGGCACCATGTAGCGCTCGTACAGCTGGGCCACGGAACCGGTGAATGCGGTGTCGACGCTGGATGCCATGGAACCTCCGGCAGCAAAGGCGTCATTTTTCTCCGTGGCGGCTCGTCGGCCGCAACCTGCCGTATCACAGGTCGGGCGCCGGCGTTTTCACAGATCCCGTGGAGAAGGCTGTGGAAAACAGCGGTGGGTGTTCCGCGAGGCCAGGATCGGCGCGGCTTCCAGCGCATTGCCACTTCGGTGAGCAGCGGCCGCCGGCCATCGAAAGTTTGTGCCGTGGCGTCGCGGCGACGACACAGCGGGCGCGTTCCGAACAACGCCGGGGCGAACCCTGCACGGATTCCGGGCGAACGTCGCGGCCGGCGCGGAAAGCAGGGCTTCTGCCCCATCGGTTCACTAGGATGGCGCGCTGCAGCACATCAGGGGACGGCGCAAGTGGACGTGGACGAGTGCTACCAGGAACTGGGCGTCGCCCCAGGAGCCAGCGACGCCGAGGTGAAGGCCGCCTGGCGACGGCTTGCCGCGCGCTGGCACCCGGATCGCAACGACAGCCCCGAAGCGCTGCGCAAGATCCAGCGCATCAACCGAGCGATCGAGGAGATCCGCAGGTCCAAGCAGGAAGCGGCCGAGGGCGACAGCGCGGCGCACGCGGCGCCGGCCGAGCCCGCGGTGGAACGCACGATCGATCTCTCGGTCGAGGAGTTCGCGGCCGGCTGCGTGCGCGACCTGCGCGGTGAGATGGTGGACGACTGCGCAGATTGCGAAGGCAGCGGCCGGCAGGTGCACGCGACCGCGTGCGAGGCATGCGGTGGGACAGGGCGCGTCCAGCAGGCACTCTGGGTGGCGTGGCTGTCGCCCATGGTCGACTGTGCTGCGTGCCACGGACATGGCGCGATCCACCAGGGCTGCACCGCCTGCGATGGAAGCGGCAAGCTCTCGCGCAAGTACCGATGCCGGGTGCAGGTGCCGCCGGGCGTGCGCGCAGGACAGGTGCTCGACGCGGCCGCCAAGGTGCAGGGCGGCGGGCGCGGGTCCACGCTCGCGCTGCGCGTGCGCATCGCGCTGCGGCCGCATGAGTTCTTCGTCGTCGAAGCGGACGGCGCGCTCGCCTGCGAGTTGCCGGTCGATGGCTTTGCCTGGATGGCGAACCGCTGGATCGACGTTCCGACGCCGCGGGGCCTGCAGCAGATGCGGCTGCGCCGCGGCGTCCTGAACTACCGCATCAAGGCGGCTGGCCTGCCGTGGCTGGACGGCGCGGCGTGTGCCGACTGCATCGTCACCGTCGTGCCGCTGTTCCCGGAGGAGTTCGGCGCGGAGCAGGAAGCGCTGGTCGATCGGCTGGTGGCCAGCAACTCGGGCGCGGTGGGCACTGCGACTGGCCAGCGAATGGCCGCATGGTCCGCGCAGCTGGCGGACTGGCAGGCCGGACTCGACGCAACCCGGTCGTAGCTGCCGCGCGGCCGAGCGAGCCCGTCACGGCCGGCTGGCGCCGGCCGTCAGTGTCAGAGCCGGAAGCGGTCGGACTGGGCGCGTGCGCACTCGCCCATGATCTGCATCGAGCGGTCGACCACCTGCGGTCCGGTCACGAAGGCGTTGCGCGCGCCGGGACCGCCGGTCGCGCGCACCGCGTTCATCTTTGCGATCGAGCCATCCCAGCCCGAGTGGTTGGACAGCAGCACGTCGATGGGCGCCTTGCCCGCGAGCGTGCGCATGCGCTCGGTGTTGGCCACGTAGCTTTGCAGGCGGCTGAAGTCGTTGCCGAAGTTGAACGACGTGCCGCCCCACAGCAGCGCGTGGTAGGTGCGGCCGCCGGAGCGCACGTCGAACGCCGGCGAGAGGGTGCCCAGCGTGTGGCCGGTGGTCACGTAGAACGTCATCGTGGTATCGCCCAGCGTGAGCTTCTGGCCGTCGCGCACCGCGATGTCGCGTGCGGGCGGCGGCCCCCACAGCTTCGAGTTGAACTCCAGCGTGCCGTGCATCATGTTCCAGTCGGCCTCGCTGGCGATCACGCGCGGGTGGTACTTCTCGATCAGGTAGCTCGCCCCGCCGTAGTGGTCGCCATGGCCGTGCGTGACGACGATGTATTTCAGCTGCCGCGGCTCGAGGCCCAGCTTCTGCATCCCGCCCTCGATGAGCGCCTGCGCTTCCTGCCCGTTGTTCAGCGCGTCGATGAGGACCAGGCCTTCCGACGTTTTCAGCAGCCAGGCACTGACCCAGTCGCCGCCCACGAAGTACAGGTTGTCGAACACCTGCGTCGCGGGCGGGGCGGGCTTGTCGATGAGTTTGCGCAGGCCCTCGTCCATGGCGGCCGACGGCGTGGCCCGGTCGGCCGGCTGCGGTTCGCACAGGCGCATCAGGTAGCCCAGGTCGCCGCCTGCGATCTGCTTCGCGGAGGCGACATGCGCCGCGACGGTCTGTGGCGTCGCTTCCGGCAGTCCGGCGGTGGTGGTGTGGGCACAGCCGCCGAGGGCTGCGGTGATGGCGAGCGCCAGGGCGGCGCGACCGGGCACGTCGAAGGTTTTCTTCATCGGCAAATGTCTCCTCGCATGGAATCGCCGTGGCTCGGCGACGCAGGCTGGAGGATAGGCGGTCCGGGGCCGCAGTGGCTGACCTGCGCCTGCTTCAGTTCAACCGGTGGCCGCTCGCAGCATCGAGCACGTGCGCATGAACGGCTCGGCTCCTCACGCTTTCCGTCTGGCCGGAGCCGGCCCCAGGCCCCTGGATCGCCGCTTCAGGTGCCCCACGAACACCTTCGCCACTTCCGACAGCGTGTCGCCCTTGCGGGTGAGCAGGCCGAAGGCCTTGAGCTCGCGCCCGACCGCAATGGGCAGCGCATGCAGCAGCCCGGCGCGCACGTGGTCGCGCACCACGGACTCGGGCAGCACCGCCACGGCATCGCTCGACTGCACCAGCTGCAGCGTGGCAAAGATCGAGGTGCACTCGATCACGTCCTGGGGCGTGGAGACACCCGCCCGGGCGAATTCGTCTTCCAGCAGCACCCGTGCCGGTGAGCTGAGGGTCTGCAGCACCCACGGCCACTCCACGAGTTCGATCCAGTCGACGGTGCGCCTCCGCGCAAGCCGGTGCTTCTTGCGCACCACCGCGTGCATCGGCTCGTCGGCCAGCGCCTGGAAGTCGAACTTGTTGTGCTCCGTGGGGCCGCTGAACCGGCCCACCGCGAGCTCGATCTCGTGCCGCTGCAGCAGCACGCCGATCTGGTCACTGGTCTCGCCGAGGATGCGCACGTTCAGGCGCGGGCGCTCGCGCTTGATGTCGGCCACCGCCAGGGCCACCACGTCCGGTGCGGCGCCCATGATCGCGCCGAAGACCAGGTGGCCATGCCCGCCGCGCCGCTTCGCCTCGAGGCTTTCGAGGAACCGGTCGAGGCTGGCCTGCGACAGCCGCGCGTAGTCGACCACCTCCTGGCCGAGCGGCGTCACCCGCATGCCGCGCGCGTGGCGCTCGAAGAGCGCGAAGCCGAAGGCCTGCTCCAGGTCGGCGAGCAGCTTCGTGGCAGCGGGTTGCGTGACGTTGATGCTGGCCGCCGCCTGGTTGAGGGTGGGCACTTCGCCAAGCGCACTGAGGAGCGACCAGTGCTTCAGGCGCAGCCGGTTCACCAGGCGAGGCGTGAGGGCGGGGAGGTGGGATTCGGCGGGCATTCGAAATCGGAATCGGTGGCTCGATTCTTTTGATTGGAATGATATACGGCGCACTCCTACAGTCGGCCCATTCGCAAGGAGACAAGGACATGAAGCTCGTCCGCTTCGGCCCGCGCGGGGCCGAGCGTCCAGGGATCATCGACGGCGAGGGCCGCCTGCGCGATCTCTCGTCACACGTCAAGGACATCGCCGGCGAGGTCCTGTTGCCGGCCTCGCTGGCCAGGCTGTCCGACATCGATCCCGCCAGGCTGCCGCTGGTCGAGGGCACGCCCCGCATCGGCGCCTGCGTCGTGCAGGTCGGCAAGATGGTGTGCGTGGGCCTGAACTACTCGGACCACGCGCCCGAATCGGGCATGGGGGTCCCGTCCGAGCCGGTGCTGTTCTTCAAGGCCACCAGCGCGATCGTCGGTCCCGACGACGACGTCGAGATCCCGCCCGGCGCCGCGAAGGTGGACTGGGAGGTCGAGCTGGGCGTCGTCATCGGCAAGCCGGTCCGCTACGTGTCGAAGGACCAGGCCATGCAGCACGTCGCCGGTTACTGCGTCGTCAACGACGTTTCCGAACGCGCGTACCAGCTCGAACGCGGAGGCACCTGGGACAAGGGCAAGGGCTGCGACACGTTCGGGCCCATGGGCCCCTGGCTGGTCACCCGCGACGAGATCCCCGATCCGCAGGCGCTGGCCATGTGGCTGGACGTGGACGGCCGCCGCTTCCAGGACGGCAGCACGCGGACCATGGTCTTCGACGTGCCCACGCTGGTGTCGTACATCAGCCAGTTCATGAGCCTGCAGCCCGGCGACGTGATCTCCACCGGCACGCCGCCCGGCGTGGGGCTCGGCCAGAAACCTCCGGTGTACCTGAAGCCGGGACAGACCATGCGCCTCGGCATCCAGGGCCTCGGCGAACAGCAGCAGCGCACCGTGGCGGCGCGGATCGGAGACAAGCAATGAACCAGCTGGACATGAAGGGCCGCGTCGCGGTCGTCACGGGCGGGGCCCAGGGCATCGGCTACGCGGTGGCGCAGCGCATGCTGCAGTCGGGCGCCACCGTTTCGCTGTGGGACGTCAACGAAGCGCAGCTGGGCAAGGCGCGCGAAGCGCTGTCGCGACTCGGCGAGGTGGGCATCCAGGTGGTGGAGCTCACCGACGAGAACTCGGTCGCGGCGGCAACGAAGGCGACACGCTCCGCGTTCGGCCGCATCGATGCGCTGGTGAACAGCGCCGGCATCACCGGCGGCAATGGCACCACCTGGGAACTGGCCCCCGACGTCTGGCGGCGCGTCATCGAGGTGAACCTGGTGGGCTGCTACCTCACGTGCCGCGCCGTGGTGCCGGCCATGATCGAACGGGGCTATGGGCGCATCGTGAACATCGCCTCCGTCGCCGGCAAGGAGGGCAATCCCAACGCGTCGCACTACAGCGCGTCCAAGGCCGGCCTGATCGGCCTGACCAAGTCGCTCGGCAAGGAACTCGCGAAGACCGGCGTGCTGGTGAACGCCGTCACGCCGGCCGCGGCGAAGACCCCGATCTTCGATTCCATGAAGCAGGAGCACATCGACTTCATGCTCTCGAAGATCCCCATGGGCCGCTTCCTGCAGGTCGACGAAGCGGCGGCCATGATCGCCTGGCTCTGCACCGAGGACTGTGCGTTCAGCACGGGCGCGGTGTTCGACCTGTCCGGCGGCCGCGCCACCTACTGAATTCCTTCAACCCACGACAACACGGCGCGTGCCCTGGCGGGCCGAAGCGCCGGACCCTTGGAGACAAGACATGACCATTGAACGCAGCTCCGCGCTGGAGCAAGTCACGGCCAAGGCGATCAGGCGCCTGGTCCCCTTCCTGCTGCTGATGTACGTGCTGGCCTTCCTGGACCGCGCCAACGTCGGCTTCGCCAAGACGGCCTTCCAGCTCGATACCGGCGTGTCCAACGCGGCGTTCGCGTTCGGCGCCGGCATCTTCTTCATCGGCTATGCGCTGTTCGAGGTGCCCAGCAACCTGATCCTGCATCGCGTGGGCGCGCGCGCCTGGATGTGCCGGATCATGGTGTCGTGGGGCATCGTGTCGGCGGCGCTGATGTTCACGAAGGGCGAGACGTCGTTCTACGTGCTGCGGTTCCTGCTCGGCGTGGCCGAGGCGGGCTTCTTCCCCGGCGTCATCTACTACCTCACGCGCTGGTTCCCGGCCGCGGCCCGCACCCGCGTCATCGGCCTGTTCTACTTCGGCGCACCGCTCGCCTTCATCTTCGGCAGCCCGCTCTCGGGCCTGCTGCTGGACATGCACGGCGCCCTCGGCCTGAAGGGCTGGGAGTGGCTGTTCCTGGTCGAAGGACTGCTGGCGTCCGCCGTCGGCGTCTGGGCGTGGTGGTACCTGGACAACTCGCCGCGCGACGCGCGCTGGCTGACCGCCTCCGAGCGCGAGACGCTGGCCGCGGCGATCGACAGCGAGGAGAGCTACAAGGGCACCCACGGCCCGGCGACCGTCTTGCGCGCGCTGGGCAATGGCCGCGTGCTGTTCCTGGCCTTCATCTACTTCCTGATCCAGGTGAGCGTGTACGGCGTCGTGTTCTACCTGCCCACCCAGGTCGGCGCGCTGCTCGGGAAGAAGGTCGGCTTCGAGGTCGGCCTGGTCACGGCCATTCCCTGGCTCTGCGCACTGGCCGCCACCTGGTTCGTGCCCCGGCTGGCCGAGCGCACCGGCCGCCATGCAGTGCTGGCCTTCCTGACACTGCTGGTGTCGGGCATCGGCATCGCCGTGTCGGTCAATGCCGGCTCGCCCCTCGTCGCCCTGGTCGCCCTGTGCTTCGCGGCGGCCGGCTTCATCGCCGTGCAGCCGCTGTTCTGGGCGTTTCCCACCAACTACCTGGGCGGCGCGGCTGCCGCTGGCGGCATTGCCCTCATCAACTCGCTGGGCGGCCTCGGCGGCTTCTTCGCGCCCAACGTGAAGACCTGGGCCGAGCAGGCGTTCGGGTCGCCTGCCGCAGGCCTGAACCTGCTGGCGGCGACGACGGTCTTCGGCGCGCTGCTGTTCCTGGCGCTGCGCCGGCAGGCCGCGCCGGCCGGCGCGCTGGAGCCCGCGACCACCTGACGACGGAAGGAGCCACACCATGAGCATGCCCACCATCAAGCACATCCGCGCCTTCACCCTGCGAGGCGCGGGCGCCGACTACCACGACCAGGGGCGCGACCACTGGATCGACGACCACATCGCCACGCCGATGGCGAAGTACCCCGAGTACCGCGCCAGCCGCCAGAGCTTCGGGCTGAACGTGCTGGGAACGCTGGTGGTGGAAGTCGAGGCGAGCGACGGTACGGTCGGCTTCGCCGTCACCACCGGCGGCGACCTGGGGTGCTGGATCATCGAGAAGCACCTGGCCCGCTTCATCGAGGGCCGGCCGGTCACGGACATCGAGAGGATCTGGGACCAGATGTTCAACGCGACGCTGTTCTACGGTCGCAAGGGCATCGTGCTGAACACGATCTCGGGCGTCGACCTGGCGCTCTGGGACCTGCTGGGACAGGTGCGCAAGGAGCCGGTGCATGCGTTGCTGGGCGGCCCGGTGCGCGACGAACTGCAGTTCTACATGACCGGTGCGCGTCCGGACTTCGCGCGCGAGCAGGGCTTCATCGGCGGCAAGATGCCACTGCACCACGGGCCGGCGGAAGGCAACGAAGGACTGCGCAGGAACCTGGAGCAGCTGGCTGACATGCGCTCGCGCTGCGGTCCCGACTTCTGGTTGATGCTCGATTGCTGGATGAGCCTGGATGTCGAGTACGCCACGCGCCTGGCCCACGCCGCGTACAACGAGGCCGGCCTGAAGTGGATCGAGGAGGCGCTGCCGCCGGACGACTACTGGGGCTATGCCGAACTGCGGCGCAACGTGCCGCGCGGACTGCTGGTGTCCACCGGCGAGCACGAAGCCACGCGGTGGGGCTTCCGCATGCTGCTCGAGATGGGCTGCTGCGACATCCTGCAGCCCGACGTGGGCTGGTGCGGCGGCATCACGGAATTGATCAAGATCTCGGCGCTGGCGGATGCCCACGGCAAGCTGGTCGTGCCGCACGGCTCCTCGGTCTACAGCTACCACTTCGTGATCACGCGCCACAACAGCCCGTTCGCGGAGTTCCTCAACATGTCCCCGGGCGCGGACCAGATCGTGCCGATGTTCCATCCGCAGCTGCTGGACGAACCCGTGCCCGAGCGCGGGCGCCTGAAGGCATCGGCCCTCGACAAGCCCGGGTTCGGCGTGCGGCTGAACCCGGAGTGCAAGCTGCAGCGCCCGTACCCGCGCTGAGGCACGCCGGCCCGGGTCTCCGGGCCGACACCCTTCAGGCGGCCAGCAGGCGCGACGCCTGCGTGACGATGGCCTCGGGCGTGATGCCGAACTTCTCGTAAAGCGCCTCGGCCGGGCCCGAGGCGCCGAACCCGGGCATGCCGATGAACGCGCCGTGCTCGCCGAGCCAGCGGTCCCAGCCGAAACGCATCGCGGCCTCGATGCCGATCCGGACGGTGCCGCGGCCGAGCACCGAGTCGCGGTACGCGCCGTCCTGCTGCTCGAACAGTTCCCAGCAGGGCAGGGAGACCACGGCGGTGGCGATGCCCTGTGCTTCCAGGCGTTCACGCGCGGTGACTGCCAGGTGCACTTCGGAGCCGGTCGCCAGCAGCGTGACGCGCCGCGGGCCGCACGCGGCTTCGGCCAGCACGTAGCCGCCCCGCTGCGACAGGTTCTCGGGCACGTGGCGCGTGCGCACGGCCGGCAGCGCCTGGCGCGCGAACACCAGCGACACCGGACCGCTGCGATGTGCCAGGGCCACCGCCCAGCATTCGGCGGCTTCCACCGCATCGGCGGGCCGCATCACCAGCATGTTGGGCATCGCGCGCAGCGAGGCGAGGATCTCCACCGGCTGGTGGGTCGGGCCGTTCCTGCCGATGCCGATGGAGTCGTGGCTGAAGACGAACTTGCTGGGCAGGCCCATGAGCGCGGCCATGCGCATCGCGGGGCGTTCGTAGTCCGAGAACGCGAGGTAGGTCACGGCGAGCGGGACGATGCCGCCGTGCGCCGCCATCCCGTTGGCCATCGCACCCATCAGGTGCTCGCGCACGCCGCAATGCACGTAGGCGCCGCTGTGGTCGCGCGCCGTGAACGCCTTCAGGCTGCGCTTGTGGCTGGTGGGCGCTTCCAGGTCGGCGCATCCCACCATCCGCTCGGGCAGCACCGGGGCCAGCAGGTCGTTGATCTCGGCGGAGATGAGGATGCCGCCTTCAGCGCGCGGCGTTTCGATCGCGCGCTGCTTGTAGCCCTCCAGCACCGCGCGCCAACCCTCAGGCAATTCGCCGCGCATCACCCGCTCGAACTCGCGCCGGTCGGATGCGGACAGCGCGGACAGCCGCTGCAGCCATGCCGCGTGTGCGCCATCGCTGCGTCGGCCGGCCTCGCGCCACCGCGCCAGCACCGGCGCGGGCACCTCGAACGGCGCATGCGGCCACCGCAGCAGGTCGCGTGCGGCGGCAGCGTCCTCCGGATGGAGCTTTGCGCTGTGCCCCTCGCGCCGGCCCTGCACGCGCGGAATGCCGCGGCCGATGATGGTGCGGCAGGCAAGCATCGAGGGCCGTGGGTCGGCACGGGCCGCCTCCAGTGCGGCCGACACTGCCTCGATGTCGTGGCCGTCCACCTCCACGACATGCCAGCCGGCCACCCGGAAGCGTTCGGCCACGTCCTCGCTGATCGACAGGGCGGTCGGGCCGTCGTCGGTGATGCGGTTGTCGTCCCACAGCAGCACCAGCTTGCCCAGCCGCAGGTGGCCGGCGAGCGAGATCATTTCCTGGCCGATGCCTTCCTGCAGGCAGCCGTCGCCGACGAACGCATAGGTGAAGTGGTCCACCAGGCCGCTGCCGAACTTCGCGTTGAGGTAGGCCTCCGCCACGGCCATGCCGAACGCGTTGGCGATACCTTGCCCGAGAGGACCCGTGGTCACTTCGATGCCGGCGGCCGGGTCGTATTCCGGATGGCCCGCGCAATGCGAACCGAGTTCGCGGAAGCGCCGGATCTCCTCGAGGCTGATGCGCTCGTACCCGGTCAGGTGGAGCAGGGCGTACAGCAGCATCGAGCCATGCCCGTTGGAGAGGACCACGCGATCGCGGTCCCACCACGTCGGGTCCGACGGGCAGTGCTTCAGGTGGCGGGTGTACAGCGCCGTCGCGATCTCGGCCATGCCCAGCGGCACGCCCTGGTGGCCTTCGCCGGCGCGGACGATGGCGTCGATGGCGAGGAAGCGGATGGCATGCGCCAGCGGCTGCAGTTCATGGTCGGTCATGGGCTCGTGCGGGGCCCGGACCGGGCCGCCTGTCTCCTGTGGGTGGTCGCGCCGGATTCTTTCCACGGTGGCTCATGAAGACAAGCGACGAAATTTCAGCGATTCATGACATCCGCTCACTTGCGCCGGCGCGTCGCCGGCTTGCCGTGCGAGGCTTCCTCGCGCAGCCACGCCAGGAAGTTGACAACCTCGGGACGCGACGTGTGCCGGTCCGGGTAGACCGCGAAATGCGCCTTGACCTCCAGGCTCATGTCGCCGCTGAACACCGGCCGCAGCCGCCCGGACTCGATGTGCCCTTCGGCGATGGTGGTGCTCTCCAGCGCGACCCCCAGGCCCTGGACGGCGGCATCGAGGGTCATCATGGCCCGGTCGAAGCGCAGCGCGAAGCGCTCGGGCTGCTGCTTGCGCCCGTAGCGCGCGAACCATTCCGGCCACTGCACGACGCTGATCGTCGACTGGATCAGCGGCACCTCGAGCAGGTCCGCGGGCGTGCGGACGTGGTTGCGCTCGATGAACGCGGGACTGGCCAGCGGCGTGATGCGCTCGGTGAAGACCGGCTCGACCTGCAGGTTCGGCCAGTGCGGCACGCCGTAGCGGATGTCGATGTCCATCTGCCCGACCTGGAAGTCCGAGTGCAGGTGCGACGCCGACAGCACCAGCGAGATGCCGGGGTGGCGCGCCGCGAAGCGGCTGATGCGCGGCATCAGCCACAGGCTCGCGAAGCTCGGGCTCGAATGGACGTACAGCGTGTCCTGCACGCCCTGGCGCAGGTCGTCGGTGGCCGAATTGATCGCGCCCAGGGCGCCTGCCACGCGCTGCAGGTAGCTCTGGCCGGCGGGCGTGATGTCCACGCCCCGGGTAGAGCGCTCGAACAGGCGCACCCCCAGCAGCTCCTCCAGGCGCGCGACCTGGTGGCTGACCGCCGAGGGCGTCAGGTGCAGTTCGGCGGCGGCCAGCGAGAAGCTGCGGCGCCGGGCGATCGCCTCGAAGGCCTGCAGGGAGCTCAGGGGCGGGATCATGGCTGCATGAACGGGATTGGATGATCGCGCCGCAACATGACGCCGATTCACAAGTCGCTGAGATTTTATCGTTTGCGCGCAACCAGCCCGCTGTCGAGAATCCGCCGGACTTTTCCGCATTCCACACGAGGAGCAAGCGATGCTGTTGAAGGGCAAGGTGGCGGTGATCACGGGCGGGGCGGGCCTCAACGGCCTGGGCTTCGCCACCGCGAAGATGATGGCGGCGCACGGCGCCACCGTGGCGATCCTGGACCTCGCGCAGGCCAACCCGCAGGCCGCCGCGGACCGCCTCGGGCCCGGGCACCTGGGCCTGGTGGCCGACGTCACCGACAAGGCCTCGTGCGAAGCGGCTGCAGCGAAGGTCAAGGCCGCCAAGGGCCGCATCGACGTCCTGGTGAACAACGCCGGCATCACCCAGCCGGTGAAGTTCCTGGACATCACCGACGCCGACTACGACCGCATCCTCGACGTCAGCCTGCGCGGCACCCTGCATGCGTCGCAGGCGGTGCTGCCCACGATGGTGGAGCAGGGCAGCGGCGCCATCGTGTGCATCTCCTCGGTGTCGGCCCAGCGTGGCGGCGGCATCCTGGGCGGCCCGCACTACTCGGCGGCCAAGGCCGGCGTGCTGGGCCTGGCCCGCGCGATGGCGCGCGAGTTCGGCCCGAACGGCGTGCGCGTGAACTGCGTGACGCCGGGCCTGATCGCCACCGACATCAACAAGGGCAAGATCCCCGAGGACAAGCGCCAGTCGATCCTCGACGGCATCCCCCTCGGCCGCATCGGCGAGCCGGACGACGTGGCGGGCGTGGTGCTGTTCCTCGCCAGTGATCTCTCGAAGTACCTCACGGGCGTCACCGTCGACGTCAACGGCGGGATGTTGATCCACTGACGCTCGCCCCCGCGCGTTTCGCCAATGCCATGGCGCCGGCCGTGGCCATTCCTACAAAGGAGACACGATGAACTGCTTCCAGACCTTCCGCACGCTGCTGGCCGCCGCCCTGATGGGCGCGGTTTCGCTGGCCGGTGCGCAACCCGTCAAGCTCACGCTCGGCCACGGCGCGGCGCCGGGCAATCCGCGCCACGAGGCCGCCGTGAAGTTCGCCGAGACGGTCAAGGCGAAGACCAACGGGCGCATCGAGGTGCAGGTGGCGCATTCGGCCCAGCTCGGCGACGACGCGGCGATGGTGACGGCGCTGCGCTCGGGCACGCTGGACATGTCGGCCAACAGCCAGGGCGCGGTGTCCGCCGTGGTGCCGGAGTACGCGGCTCTCGGCCTGCCGTTCCTGTTCTCGGACGTGCAGAAGGCGTGGCAGCTGATGGATGGGCCCATCGGCAAGGAGCTCGCCGACAGGACGGCCGCCAAGGGCATGGTGCTGCTCGGTTTGTGGGACAACGGCATCCGCCACATGTCCAACAGCAAGCGGCCGATCAAGGCGCCGGCCGACCTCAAGGGACTGAAGATGCGCACGCCGCCCGATGCGGTCACCGTGGACATCATGCAGGCCCTGGGCGCGGATCCGCAGCAGATCAAGTTCTCCGAGCTGTACGTCGCGCTGCAGCAGGGTGTGGTGGACGGCCAGGAGAACCCGCTCACCAACATCGCGTCGGCCAAGCTCTACGAGGTGCAGAAGTACATCTCGCTCACCGGCCACAAGTACGAGTCGACCCCGTTCCTCATGAGCAAGCGGACGTGGGATCGCCTGAACGCGGCCGACCGCAAGGTGATCACCGAGGCCGCCGCCGAAGCCACGCAGCTGCAGCGCCGCCTGAACAAGGAAGCCGACGAGAAGCTGGTGTCCGAGCTCAAGTCCAAGGGCATCGAGATCGACACCGTGGACCGCGCCGCGTTCGTCGACGCCTCCAAGCCCGTCTACGCCAAGTGGACCTCGGGCCCGATCGGCGACTTCGCCAGCCGCGTCGTCAAGGCGACCGCCGCCCACTGAGCTCCCGTCCCGCGGGCCCGCTCATGGCGGGTCCTGGAGGTTCCGCATGAACACTCTCCTGCAGGCCGTCGACACGGCCATCGGCGCGGCCTGCCGCGTCGTGCTGTACCTCACGCTCTCGGTCGTCTTCGTGATCCTGAGCATCAACGTCGCCCTGCGGTATGCGGCCGGTTCCAGCCTCAGCTGGGCGTCGGAACTGCCGGAGCTGATGTTCCCCTGGATGATCATGGCCGGCGTGGTGCTCGCCGCGCAGCATGGCTCGCACATCGCGGTGGTGATCCTCACGCAGAAGCTCGGGCCGGCACGCCGCTGGGTGCTGGGCGCCGGCTCGCTGATCGTCGCCGCGCTGTACGCGTCGCTGGCCTGGGTGGCCTGGCCGCTGGCCGTCATCGCGCATGACGAGAAGACGCCGATGCTGCAGGTGCCGGGATCCGTCAGCGTGGGCTGCCTGGTGATCGGCTTCGCGCTGCTGTCAATCGTCACGTTGTGCCGGTTGCCGCAGCTGTGGCGCGAGGCGGGCGCCGCGCCGCGCGAGCAGGTGCTCGAAGCAGCCCCCCACGGAGCCTGACATGACCGGACTCATCATCGGCCTGTTCGTCATCGCCGCACTGGCGTCGATCCCGATTGCGCACGCGCTGGTCCTCGCCTCCGTCGGCGGACTGCTCATCATCGACCGCGTGCCGGTGCACCTGGTGGTGGAGCAGATGCTGTCGCAGACGCAGAGCTTCCCGCTGATCGCGATCCCGTTCTTCATGATGACCGGTGCGCTGATGGTCAGCGGCCGCCTGGGCCAGAGCCTGGTGAACCTGCTGACGATGATGATCGGCCGCGTGCACGGCGGGCCGGCGCAGGTCGGCGTGCTGTCGTCCACCATCTTCGGCGGCGTCTCCGGGTCCGCGGTGGCCGACGCCTCCGCGATCGGCTCGATGCTGATCCCGTGGCTGAAGAAGCTGGGCTACCCGGCGCCGTTCGCGGCCGGCACGCTGGCCGCGGCGGCCACCATCGACATCCTGATCCCGCCGTCGATCCCGATGATCGTCTACGCGCTGGTCTCCGGCGCCTCGATCGGCGCGCTGTTCGTGGCCGGCATCCTGCCCGGCCTGCTGATGTGCGCCGGCTTCATGGGCGTGTGCTACGTGCAGGGCCGGCGGCGCAACTTCCCGCGCGACACCACGCCGTTCCGCTGGGACGAGTTCGGCCGCCAGCTGGCGCACGCGGGTCCGGCGCTGGCGATGCCGGTGCTGATCGTGGTCTTCCTGCGCTTCGGCATCGCCACGCCCACCGAGGTGAGCGTGATGTCGACGCTGTACGCGATGGTGGTGTCGGCCGTGGTCTACCGCGACCTCACCATCGCCAAGCTCAAGGCGGCGGCCATCGAGGCCGGCATCTCCACCGGCGTGGTGCTGCTGATCATCATGGCGTCCAGCGTCGTGGGCTGGATCGTCACCTACGAGCAGCTGCCGGCGGCCTTCACCGTGTATGCCAAGGAGACGCTGCAGCAACCCTGGCTAATCATCCTGGCGATGAACCTCATCATGCTGGGCACGGCGATGTTCATCGACCTGCCGGCGGCGGTGCTGCTGCTCACGCCGATGTTCGTGCCGCTCGCCGCGGCGGTGGGCATGGACGCGATCCAGCTGGGCATCATGATGATCGTCAACCTGTCCATCGGCCTGTACCACCCGCCGATCGGCACCACGCTGTTCATCACCAGCTCGATCGCCAAGGTGCGCATCGGCGACGTGGTCAAGGAGCTGATCCCGTTCTACGTGGTCGCGATCGTGCTGCTGCTGGGATTCGCGTACCTGCCCTGGCTCACGCTGCACTGAGGTGACGCGTGGTCCCGCAGCGCATCGTGTCGGTGTCCACCGCGCCCTACGACGGCTACGAGCTGGCGCAGGCGCTGGACAGCATTGCGGCCAGCGAGGCGACGCATGCCGATCCGGCCTTTCTCTCCGGGGCTGCCTCGGCCGATGACGCGGCATTCGATGCGGGACGGGGGCGCCGCGTCGCGCGCTCGTTGCGGGACGCTGGCCTCGATGCGCACGCCGTCTACACCGAGATGGATCTCGGAGGCCCCGACGCACTGCGGCAACTGCAACGCCGCATCGATTTCGCCGCGGCCGCGGGTGCACGGCTGCTCGTGATCCCCGCGCCGCTGCGCGCCGACCACCGCCGCGCACTCGGGCACCTGCAGGACCTGGGCGCCCGCGCGGAGCAGCCGCCGGTCCACGTGCTGCTCACGCCGTCGCTCGCGGCAGGCGCGCAGGCACTGCCCGATGCGGCCGCGCTGGTGGAACGCTGCGCGCTGCCGTGGGTGGGCCTGAGCTTCTCCACCCTGCAGGCCACCGTGGCGCAACCCGGGTTGTCCGCGGCCGACCAGCTGGACGCGCTGCATCCCGAGTGCCGGCACCTGCAGCTGGCCGATGCCCGCCACGCGGACGGCTGGTTCTGCGTCGTGCCGGGGCAGGGGTCGGCGAATTGCGGCGCGGTGCTGCGCGCCCGCTCGGCGCGCGTCCTGCCGGTGAGCCTGCACCTTCCGCTGCGGCTGCACCGCACGCGCACGGGCGAGATCCGGCGCAGCCCCTACCGCGTCCCGCTGGCCGACATCGAGGCCGCGGTCGCCGCCGGCCTCGCGTTCATTTCCTCCATCCACTGAGAAGACACATGGCAAACCTCCAGGAGCTGGCCGACAAGGCCTACCGCATCCGTCGACTCGCGCTGCGCATGGGACAGGTGCAGGGCCAGGGCTACATCGGCCAGGCGCTGGGCGTGGCCGACATGCTGGCCGTCGCCTATGGCCACGCGATGAAGTACCGCGCCGCGGAGCCCGACTGGCCGGACCGCGACCGCTTCCTGCTCTCGCACGGGCACTACGCGATCGCGCTGTACGCCGCCCTCATCGACTCGGGCATCGTTCCCGAGTCCGAACTGGACACGTACGGCACGGACGACAGCCGGCTGCCGATGTCGGGCATGGCGACGTACACGCCGGGCATGGAGATCTCGGGCGGCTCGCTCGGCCAGGGCCTCTCCATCGGCGTCGGACTGGCGCTGGGGCTGCGGCACCGCGGCAGCGCGGCCATGGTCTACAACAGCATGTCCGATGGCGAGCTGGACGAGGGCTCCACGTGGGAGGCCGCGATGTCGGCGGCCCACCATGGCCTGTCGAACCTCGTGTGCATCGTCGACATCAACCGCATGCAGGCCGACGGCGCCTCGCACCAGGTCATGGGCTTCGAGCCGCTGGAGGACAAGTGGCGCGCCTTCGGCTGGCACACCCAGCGCATCGACGGCAACCGCCTCGCCGACGTGGTGCAGGCCTTCGATGCCGCGCGGCGGCACCAGGGCACGCAACCGCGCGTGATCCTGATGGACACGCTGATGGGGCGGGGCGTTCCCTTCCTCGAATCCCGCGAGAAGAACCATTTCATCCGCGTCGATACCGCCGAATGGGACACCGCCATCGGCATCCTCGACGAGCAGCACCGCGAGGCCGCACTGTGAACACGACCGCCACCCCCACCCGCCGGCTGACCACGTCGGCCATGATCGCCTCCATCGCCAGCGAAGGGCAGGCCACCACCACCGCCCCCTTCGGCAAGGCCCTTGTCGAACTGGCCAGCCAGCGCAGCGACGTCGTCGGCATGACGGCCGACCTGGCCAAGTACACCGACCTGCACCTGTTCGGGCAGGCCTTTCCGGAGCGCTTCTTCCAGATGGGCATGGCCGAGCAGAACCTGTTCGGCGCCGCCGGCGGCATGGCCAAGGCGGGCCTCACGCCTTTCGTGACCACCTACGCCGTGTTCGCCACCCGGCGCGCCTTCGACTTCATCCACCAGGTGATCGCCGAGGAGAAGCTCGACGTGAAGATCGCCTGCGCGCTGCCCGGCCTGACCACGGGCTACGGTCCCAGCCACCAGGCTTGCGAGGACCTCGCGCTGATGCGCGCGATCCCGAGCATGACCGTGCTGGACCCGTGCGACGCGGTGGACATCGAGCAGATGGTTCCCGCCGTCGCCGCGCACAAGGGACCGGTCTACATGCGCCTGTTGCGTGGCGCAGTGCCGCGCGTGCTGGATCGCTACGACTACCGCTTCCAGCTGGGCAAGGCGCAGCTGCTGCGCCCTGGCAGCGACGTGCTGTTCATCTCGACCGGCCTGCTGACCATGCGCGCGCTGGAGACCGCCGAGGCGTTGGCGGCCGACCGCATCCAGGCTGCCGTGCTGCACGTGCCGACGGTCAAGCCGCTGGACGTGCAGGCGATCCTGCGCGAATGCCAGGTGCCGGGCCGCCTGGTCGTCGTGGCCGAGAACCACAGCACCGTGGGCGGGCTGGGCGAGGCGGTGGCTGCCGAACTGATGCGGGCCCGCGTGTTCCCCGCGTTCCGCCAGATCGCGTTGCCCGACGCCTTCCTCGATGCCGGCGCGCTGCCGACGCTGCACGACCGCTACGGCATCTCGCCGCAGGCGATGGTGGCGTCGGTGAAGCAGTGGCTCGGGTGATCGCCGCGCGCTAGCGGCACAACCCCACGAACCGGTTCTGCGGGCTGCATGCGTTGGCCGGGGGCGGGGCGGGTTCCTGCGCTTCGCAACGGCTCAGGCGCTCCTTCACCCGTGTCGAGTATTGCCAGCCGGCGGCGAGGGCGGGCAGCGGCGAGCCCGGCTTCCAGGTCAGCGACTTCCACTTGGGATGGCCCCTGGCCTGGAGCTCGTCGAACTTGTCGCAGAAGCGGTCCGCCATGGTGGACACGAAGCGGTTGCGGTTCTGGTCGGAGAAGTTCGCGGTGATCAGGTACGAGTCCACCGACAGCGAGGGCTGGCTGGCGTCGGCGATGTTCAGCAAGGGGTAGCTCGCCTTCTGGATGTCGGCCTTGCGGTACTCCTGCAGCAGCCTTGCCGAGGTGGGGTGGTTCGGGTCGAACTTCAGCAGCTTCAGGTTGTCCGGGACATTCGCCGCCAGCAGCTTGAGCGGCTGCCCGCCCACCAGGACGATCACGTCCATCTTCGGGAAGTCCTTGTAGAACGCCGGATCGCTCAGCACCATCAATGCCGAACGCCGCGTCTTCGTTCCTTCGTCGTCGCCGGTCGCCGTGGGATTGATGAAGGGCGCCACGATCTGCGGCCGCTCGTTGAACATCTTGCTGTAGATGTTCAGGGCGGTGAGGTAGGTCCCGCTCTTCTCCGCATCCATCCAGATGCGCGCGCCCTTGATCTGGTGGATGTATTCGAGCGGGCTGTCCTTGCGCACGAGGAAGTGGATTTCCTCGCGGTACAGCGGCATGAACACGCGCAGGTTCGCGAGCAGGTACGCATACTGCCGCCGCGTCTCGCGCGGCACCTGCGGGTTGTCGCGCATGTAGACGAAGGCCTGGTACACGTCGGACTGCACGATGGCCAGTCCCACGCCTCGCGTCTGGCTCAGGTCCTCGACGTTCGCCCAGGACCCCTTCGAGTCCCGCACCTCCAGTTGCGGCGAGACGATCTCCTTGAGGTTGTTGCCGATCTGGTAGTAGGTGCCAGTCCTTCCGCCGGTGACGATGGTTTCCGCCACGGCCGGGACACCGCCGCCAGCAGGCCCGCGAACAGCAGCGCTTGTCGCATCCAGTGCGGCCAGGACCGGACCGCTCGCTTCGTTGCATGCATGGCGTCTCCTTGCGTGTGTCGGCTCATTGCGGGGTGCACAGCCCTGCCGCCTCGCTGGCGGCGGAGCAGAGCGATCGCCGCGGCGCGGGCGGCGCCGGTGACGGCGGCTGCTGTAGTGGCGGCCGCTGCGGCTCCGCGACCGGCGGCGCGACGGCGCCAGGTGCTCGCAGTTCGGCGGCTTGCGGCGCAACCACGCGACCGCCCGTGGTCAACGCTGGGAGATCCAGCAGCGCGATGACACCGGCCGCCAGCGCCGCGGCGATGGCGACGATGGGCTTCCACGGCAGCTTCCAGGCCAGGCTCGGCTCGTCGGCCAGCGGTCCTGCCGCCGTGGCGGGTTCGTGCTCCTGGACCGGTGGCACCGCCGCCTGCGGAGGCGCTGCGGGCCGCGCATCGGCACGTGGGTTCGCTGCCGCGACCGTGGACCGCTGTCCGCAATACGGGCAGTAGTCGACCTCGCCGAACCACGCGCGGCCGCACTGGCCGCAGTTCGGCTTGCTCTGCTGGATGGCAGCCGGCGTGCCCCTGGCGGCTTGCGTCGCCACGCCGATGCGGGTGCGCGGCTGCGGGTGGACCGGCACGCGTTCGGGTGCAGACAGGACGCTCATCGCACTACAGGGCCAGTTTCCAGCCGGGCGCTTGCGGCAGGTCGCGATGGGCCACCCAGAGATGCCCGTCGTGGACGAACAGTTGCGCAAGCCATGGCCTCGTCACCTCCAGCGTGGCGAACGGCACCGGCTGCCGGTCCGGCACCTCGACCTGCAGCACGGCGCGCTGCGGCTCGTCGTGATGCAACAGCGCAAGCGCCCCGTCCGGCGCAGCCATCCTGAGCCCGACCACGGCGCCGTCGTGCATCGACTCGAGCAAGGGCACCACGATCTCCGGAAATGCGTGATCGGCGATCGGCGCCGCGCGCCAGGGTTCGGCGTCGATGCGCGAGGTGCCGCCATAACAGGTCGACCCCGTGCACAGGCGCAGCGCGTCGATCGGCGTGGTCTCCGGCGCGGCCTTCGCCATCTGGACGTGCTCGAACCGGCCGTCCTCGCTGCTGCGGCACAACTGCCAGAACGTGCCGGTGTCCGAGCGCCAGGGGCAGCCCATCGCGAACACGGGCTCGAGCTGCGCGGGCCATGCGATCCACTCGCACTGCTTGTCGCCATCGGCGCCCAGCCGCAGCACCAGCTGGCCTTCGTCGCAGGGCCAGTTCACGTGCATGTCATCGAACACGGGCGCTTCGAAGCCGTGTCGCGGCACGGGTGCATGCGTCGGCACGACGATGTGCCTGCTCGTCCCGTGCGTGCTGGCCACCAGCTGGACCACGTCTCCTGGTCCGGGAACGGGCAGCCAGATGACGCCTGCCCATGCCACGGGACCGCCGATCGCGGGTCCTTGCCCGATGTGCTCGATGGCGTAACCCAACCCGATGACGTCCGGCGTGATCGCCGCAAGCCCGGCGATCGACGGGCAATAGGCGGTCGCGTGGCCCGGGGCCTGGACGAGCTCCATGCGCCAGCCCCGCGGATTCCGCAGTCCTTGCGCCCAGCTTGCGCCCGTCGTGCGACGCAATGCGATCCAGCGGTTCGATTCGGGCAGGAGCACGAGCAGCTCGCCCCGTTCGGGCTCGACGGCCAGCAGCGTCGGGCAGGCGACGCCGAACCTGTCGACGACCAACCGGTACTCACCCAGCGGCAGCGCCGGCAACGTGCGGTCCGGCCGCCCCTTCGCGGATCGTTCGCGCGCGTGCGCCAGTGCCAAGGGCAAGGGTGTTTGCCTCAAGCCGTGGTCCAGGGATTCCGCGCCGGGCAGCGCGGATGCGCCGAAGGGCGGCACCCACGGCGGGTCCAGCGTGAGGGTCACGCCCAGCGCCGCGCCGGTTTGCGGCGAGTAGTTGAACTCGACCGGAAACCAGTCGCCGCTGGCGGGCTCGCGGTTGGCCCCGGCCAGGCAGGCGACGTCGGCGGCGGAGAGCCTGGGGTCGACCACCGTCCCGTCCCGCATGGCGGCCAGGCGCCACGTCCCGGACACCAGGTCGCGATGCCACGTCCCCGAGTGGAGTTCCCACGGCTCTTCCTGTACTTCCACCGTTCGCCTCCTCGCGAGGCGGACCCATGAGGCAGCGTCCGCCGTGGGTTCATTTGACGCGCCGGACGCGACAGGTGGCCCGAGACAAACGTCCCGTCGTTGTCATGGGCGGCGCTCGTGTTGCTGGTTCAGCAGGAGCCGAAGCCCCTGCGCCCCCTGTGCGAAACTCGTCCGACCTTCGAAGTGCCACCCATGTTCAGACGCATCTTCCTGTCCGCCGTCCTCGCATCCCTCCTGCCCGCGGCCTTCGCCGAGGCGCCCACCACGCCGACTGCCGAGCAGTCCCTGCGCGCGGTGCAGGCCAGCTTCCCCGAGTACTTCGAGCTGCTGTCGATGCCGAACGACGCGGTCGTGCCGGCGGACGTGCAGAAGAACGCGCAGTGGCTCGAGGCCGCGTTCCGCAAGCGGGGCTTCACCACCAGGCAGCTGGCCAACGGCGACAAGCCGCTGGTGTTCGCGGAGCTGGGCAGCCAGCCGGCGCAGGGCAAGACCGTCCTGTTCTACATGCACTTCGACGGCCAGCCCGTGCTGCCGGAGCAGTGGGCCCAGAAGAGCCCTTGGCAGCCGGTCGTGAAGCAACGCAACGCAGCGGGCAAGTGGGACGTGGTCGACACCGCGAAGCTGCAGGCGACGCCGCTGGATCCCGAGCTGCGCGTGTTCGGCCGCTCCTCGTCGGATGACAAGGGCCCGATCATGATGTTCCTCACTGCCTTCGATGCGCTGAAGGCGGCGGGCATGCAGCCCAATGTCCGCGTGAAGGTGCTGCTGGACAGCGAGGAGGAGAAGGGCTCCCCCACCATCGGCCGCGTGGTGAAGCAGAACAAGGACCTGCTGAAGGCCGACGTGGTGCTGATCCACGACGGCCCGATGCACGCCAGCAACCGCAGCACGCTGATCTTCGGCAACCGCGGCAACACCATCGTCTCGCTCACCGTGTACGGGCCGAAGAGCCCGCTGCACAGCGGCCACTACGGCAACTTCATCGCGAACCCGGCGCAGCGCCTCGCGACGCTGCTGGCGTCGATGAAGGACGAGGACGGCCGCGTCACGATCCCCGGCTATTACGACCGCATCAAGCTCTCGGACGCGGACCGCAAGGTGCTGGCCTCGGTGCCGGACGACGAGGCCGCGATGCGCAAGCGCATCGGCGTGGCGAGTACGGAGAAGGTCGGTGCCAACTACCAGGAGGCGCTGCAGTACCCGTCGCTCAACATCCGCGGCATGCAGGCGGCGGCGATCGGCGACAAGGGCGCCAACATCGTCCCGCAGCAGGCCGTCGCCGAACTCGACCTGCGCACCACGCCCGAGACGCCGCCCGACTACCTGGTGAAGCTGATCGAGGACCATGTGCGCTCGCGTGGCTACTACGTGACGCAGCAGGCGCCCACCGATGCCGAGCGCGCGCAGCACGACAAGATCGCGTCGCTGGTGGTGGGCCGCGGCAGCAACGCCGCCTACACGCCGATGGATTCGCCGCAGGGCGCCTGGGCCTACGGCGCGCTGAAGCAGGCGAGCGGCGAAGAGCCCGTGCGCATCCGCATGATGGGCGGCAGCGTGCCGACCGACAAACTGGTCGATGAACTGGGCGTGCCGTTCCTCATCGTGCCGCTGGTGAACAGCGACAACAACCAGCACAGCTACGACGAGAACCTGCGCATCGGGCAGTATGTGAACGGTGTGAAGACGCTGCTCACGCTGCTGCGCACGCCCTGAGCACAGGCTGGCGCCGGGCCGCATTGGCCCCCGACGTCGTTTCGCCGAACACGGCAATCCAGCGTGAGGAAGCTCGCATGAAATTCCTGATCCTCCCAGGCGACGGCATCGGCCCCGAGATCGTCGCCTCCGCCGTCGACGTGCTGCAGGCGGCCGACCGCCGCTTCGGCCTGAACGTCACGCTCGACCATGAAGACGTCGGCTTCGTGAGCCTGAAGAAGCACGGCACGACACTGCGCGACGAAGTGCTGGAGAAAGCGCGCGGCTGCGACGGCGTGATCCTGGGCACGCAGTCGCACGCCGACTACCCCGCGCCGGAGAAAGGCGGCCGCAACATCTCGGCCGCCTTCCGCGTGCTGCTGGACCTGTACGCGAACGTGCGGCCCGCGCGCACCCGCGAGTTCCTGCCGTCCAACATGCGGCCAGGCAAGCGCATGGACCTGGTCATCATGCGGGAGGCCACGGAGGGCTTCTATCCGGACCGCAACATGACGCGCGGCTGGGGCGAGATGATGCCCAGCCCCGACATGGCGATCTCGGTGCGCAAGATCACGCGCCACTGCAGCGAGCGCATCGCGCGTCGCGCGTTCGAGCTGGCGATGACCCGCCGCAAGAAGGTGACGGCCATCCACAAGGCCAACAGCTTCCACATGACGGACGGCCTGTTCCTGGAATGCGCGCGCAAGGTCGCGAAGGACTTCCCGGAGGTGGCATTCGAGGACATGCTGGTGGATGCGTCCACCGCCCACCTGGTGCGCAACCCGGAGCGGTTCGACGTCCTGGTGGCGGAGAACTTCTACGGCGACATCCTGTCGGACATGGCCAGCGAACTCTCCGGCAGCCTCGGCCTGGCGGGCTCGGTCATGGCCGGCGACGACCTCTGCTGCGCACAGGCCCAGCACGGCTCGGCCCCCGACATCGCCAACCAGGACAAGGCCAATCCCACCTCGATGATCCTGTCCGTCGCGATGCTGCTCGAGTGGATCGGCGACAAGCGCGGCAACGCGGCGTTCAGCGCCGCCGGCCAGGCCATGCATGCCGCGGTGGAGACGGTGCTCGCGAATCCCGAGACGCGCACCGCCGACATCGGCGGCCGCATCGGAACGAAAGCCTTCAGCCAGGCCGTTGTCGCCGCGCTCGCCAGGTAATCTCGTGGACCAACACAACTTCAAGGCCGAATGATCATGATCGTCGAGATCGCAGACATCCGCACCCGTCCCGAGGACAAGGCCGCCTTCGCCGAGGCGATCACGCGCGCGGCTGCCACCGTGCTGTCGAAGGCGGGTGGCTACCGGCGCCACACCATCCTGGCGTGCCAGGAGACCCCGGGCCGCTTCATCCTGCACGTCGAGTGGGAGACGCTCGAGGCGCACACCGTCGGCTTCCGGCAGTCGCCGGCGTTCGCCGAGTGGCGCGCGATCATCGGCCCCTTCTTTGCGCAGCCGCCGCACGTGGAGCACTTCGACGTGGTGGCTTCCACCTGAGGCAATCCCTTCCGTGGAGGGCACCCGGGGGTTCCCTGTGCATTGCACTTTGATGTTGATAAGTGCAAAATGCGCGGATGACGCCCGGTGGTTCCCCCGCGGTCGGCCTGATCGACCTCGGCGGCGCGACCTTCTCCTTCATCGACCTGCCATCGCAGTTCGGCCCCCGACTGGGGCAGCTGCCCGTGGTGCTGCGCATCCTGCTGGAGAACGTCGCGCGCAACATGGATGGCGCGGAAAGGTCGCAGGCGATCGAAGCCCTGTTTGCCTGGTTGGCCACCGGCCGCAGCGAGGCCGAGATCGCCTTCCAACCGGGCCGCGTGCTGATGCACGACACCACCAGCACCCCGGCACTGGTGGACATCGCCGCGATGCGCGACGCCATCGCGGAAGCCGGCGGTGACCCGACACACCTGAATCCCACGCTGCCGGTCGACGTCTCCGTCGACCACTCGCTGGCCGTCGAGGCATACGCGCGGCCGGACGCCGCGGTCGTGAACCTGCAGCACGAGATGCGGCGCAACGCGGAGCGCTACCGCTTCCTGCGCTGGGCGGCGCAGGAGCTGCGCAACGTGCGCATCCATCCGCCGGGCACGGGGATCATGCACACCATCAACCTCGAGCAGCTCGCGACGGTGGTCACCACCGAGGAGCGGGAAGGGCGCCACTGGCTGGTGCCCGACACCATGATCGGCACCGACAGCCACACGCCGATGGTCAACGGCCTCGGCGTGCTGGGCTGGGGCGTCGGCGGGCTGGAAGCGCAGACGGTGATGTTCGGGATGCCGACCATGCTGCGCATCCCGGAGGTCACCGGCGTGCGGCTGGTGGGCGCGCTGGCCGCGGGCGCGCAGGCCACCGATCTCGCGCTGACTGTCACCGCGCGGCTGCGCGACCTGGACGTCACGGGCGAGTTCGTCGAGTTCTTCGGCCCCGGCGTGGCCACGCTCACGGCCGGTGATCGTGCGGTCGTGGCGAACATGGCGCCGGAGTACGGCGCGACCACGGGCTTCTTCCCCGTCGATGCACAGACGCTGCGCTACCTGCGCGAGACCGGCCGGCCGCCCCAAGCCATCGCGCGCGTCGAGGCCTACTGCCGTGCCGCGGGCCTCTGGTTCGATGCCGAGGCCACGCCCTGCTACACGCGCACGCTCGAGATCGACCTCGGCGCGATCGGCCTGCACGTGGCCGGCCCGCGGCGGCCGCAGGACCTGCTCGATGTCGGCGACACGGCAAAGGTCCTGCAGGCCGAGGGCTTCCATCCGCGCGCACCCTCCGACATGCCGCGCCATCCGGTGGCCATCGCTGCCATCACCAGCTGCACCAACACCTCGGACCCGCGCCTGCTGGTCGCGGCGGGGCTGGTCGCGCGCAATGCACGCAAGCTGGGGCTGCAAGCGCCGGCGTGGGTGAAGACCTCCCTCGCACCCGGATCACCTGCTGCGGTGTCGTACCTGCGCCGCTCGGGGCTGCTCGATGACCTGGAGGCGATCGGCTTCGGCATCGTCGGCCACGGCTGCACCACCTGCATCGGCAATCCCGGACCATTGACCGATCCCATCCAGGAGGCGCAATCGGCGGGCGTCGCGAAGGGTGTCGCGATCCTGTCCGGCAACCGCAACTTCCCGGGCCGCGTGCATCCGGACCTCGAGCTGAGCTTCATCATGTCGCCGGCGCTGGTGGTCGCGTTCGGGCTCGCGGGCGACGCCGAGCGCAACCTGCGTGAGCAGCCGGTGCAGCGGACCGCGAATGGCAGCCCGGTGTTCCTGGCAGACCTGTGGCCCTCGCGCGAGGAGGTCGACGCCCACGTGCAGGCGGCGCTCGCGGCCGATGACTTCGCCCGTGACTTCGCGGTGGCCAGCGGCAATCCGCTGTGGAAGGCCCTGCAGGCGCCGCAGGGCGCGCGCTTCCCCTGGGACCCGCGCTCGAACGCGCTGCGGCGGCCGCCCTTCGCGGCCGCCAGCGAAGGCTCGCTGCTGGGCCGCTTCAGCGCGTACCCGCTGCTCGTGCTCGGCGACGACGTCACCACCGACCACATCTCGCCGGCCAGCGCGATCCCGCGCGACAGCCTGGTCGCCGATTACCTGGTGGCGCGTGGCGATCCGCGCGACGACCTCAACGTGTTCGCCTCGCGCCGTGGCAACTGGGAAGTGATGGTGCGCGCTGCCTTCCACAACAAGACGCTTCGCAATTTGCTGTGTCCGGGCGTTCCGGTGGCCCACACGCTGCATGTGCCGAGCCACGAGGTGCAGCCGATCTGGGAAGTGGCCGACCGGTACCGGGCCGCGGGCGAGTCGGTCGTCGTGGTGGCCGGCGAGCGCTACGGCATGGGCTCGTCGCGCGACTGGGCCGCGAAGGGCCAGCGCCTGCTGGGCATCCGCGCGGTGCTGGCCTGCAGCTTCGAGCGCATCCACCGCTCCAACCTGATCGGCATGGGCATCCTCCCGCTGCGGCTGCCGGCCGGCGTGAATCCCACGACGCTGGCGATCCGGCCCGGCGACCGCATCGAGATCGATGCGGGTGCCGAGGCGCTGCGACCGCGCGTGGCGATTCCGGTGCGCATCGTGCGCAGCGACGGCGGCGTGCAGGCCTTCGACGCCGCGGCCGCGGTCGAGACGGCGCTCGACGTCGAGCTGCTGCGCGTCGGCGGCGTGATGCCGTCCATCCTTCGCAAGACCCTCGCCACCGACCCGGTGGCCGCCTGACAATCGACGCCATGGCATCCCTGCACCACCTGGCTGCGGAAGCGGCACCCGGCGGCAAGCTGCGGCTCTCGATCAACGTGGGCAACCCGATCCTCGCGCGCCGCAGCGACGACGGCGCGGCTGGCGTCTCGGTGGACCTCGGTCGCGAATTCGCGCAGCGGCTCGGCGTGCCGGTGGAACTGGTCGTCGTGCCCTCGGCCGGCGAGTCGGTCGACCTGGTGCGCAGCCGGGCCGCGGACCTCGGCTTCTTCGCCATCGATCCGAAGCGCTCGGAGGGCATCGCGTTCACCGCGCCGTACGTGCTGATCGAGGGCGCCTATCTCGTCAAGGACGCATCGCCGCTGCGCAGCAACGACGAAGTGGACCGGCCGGCCCACCGCGTCGTGGTGGGGAAGGGCAGTGCCTACGACCTGTTCCTCACGCGCGAGCTGAAGCAGGCCTCGATCGAACGCGCGCCGACGTCGCCCTCGGTGGTCGACCATTTCATGCAATGCGGCGCCGAAGTCGCGGCCGGTGTGAAGCAGCAGCTGGAAGCCGACGCCGCGCGACTGGGTGGCCTGCGCCTGCTGCCCGGGCGTTTCATGGTGATCCAGCAGGCGACCGGCGTGCCGGACGATCGCAAGGCGACCGCAACTGCACTGCGCGCCTTCATCGAAGAGATGAAGGCCAGCGGCTTCGTCGCCGCGGCGCTGGGCCGCCACGGCATTCACGGCGCGAGCGTCGCGCCCGCAGCGTGATCCGCTGACCGCTCAGGCCGTGCGCTCGGCCGAGCGACGCAGCAGCCGGGTGAGCTTCTCCATGTTGCGCAGCGTGGCCGACAGGTGCTCGCGCAGGGCGTCCGCGGCCTCGGCCTGGCGGTGCTGTTCCAGGAGATCGAGGATGGCCAGGTGCTGTTCGCAGTGCTGGCGGTACCGCTTGCGGTCCTGCGTCGAGCGGTACGACAGCAGCCGGCGCACGCGGTTCACGCGCCGGATCGCGTCGATGAAGAACGGATTGCCCGAACCCTCCACCAGCGCCTCGTGGAAGCGCACACCGCGGTCGTGGATCTGGTCGGCGGTGTCGGTCTTGATGCCGCCCTTGAGCAGGTGCTCCTCGGCCGCGCGGCAGCGCGCAAGCACGTCAGGTGCGATGCGGTAGCCGGGCTCCAGCAACGCCGCCGGCTCCAGCGCCAGGCGCAGCCGGTACGACTGCAGCAGGCTCTCCGGGGTGGTGAGCATGGGCGAGAACTCCCAGCCGTAGCCGGGCTTCTTCTGCACCCAGCCTTCCTGCGCCATGCGGTGCAGCAGCGCCTGCAGCTGCGCGCTCGTGAGCCCGTAGCGTTGCTTCAGCAGGCTCTCGCTGAAGGTGTCGGGCAGCAATCCCTGCAGCCGGTCCTCGGCGACGCGGAAGTACACGCCGCTGATCGAGCCGCCTTCGTCCAGGCCCAGGCTCTCGGCCAGCTGCGCCGCCGGCAGTTCGATCTCCTGCGCGAGGAAGTAGCCGCGATTCGGTTCGCGGTGCAGCAGCCCCTTCTCGTGCAGCACGCCCAGCGCCTGGTTCACCGGCGAGCGCGAGACCCGCAGGCCGTCGGCCAGCATCTGCGCGGGCAGGTGGCTACCCGGCGGCAGTCCCTTCTCCCGGATGAATTCCAGGATGCGGGCGGGGACGGAGAGGTCGACGTTCATGGCGCGGGCGGGACGGTGTGCGTTGGAACCGCAAGCACGATAGCGCAACGTGGTGTGGTGCCCGCTGCGTGAACGCAGAGCCGCCCGGGGGCGTGCCGCGGACGCCTAGAGCTCGCTCGCGTCCTTCAGGACCCGCTGCTTGATCACGAGGCGCACCTGGCCTGCCGGCGTCGGGCTCGCCAGCTGCAGGTAAGCATCGAAGTCCTGCGTCGACCAGCTGGCGTACGCCCCTTCCGGGTCAGCGACTGCGAGCTCGGCACCCCATGCAGCACGCGCCCACGCAAGGAGGGCCGCATACGCCGCCGGGCCACGGCCGCGGGCCAGGTACTCGACTCTCCGCAGCTGGCCATCGGCGAAGAAGTACGTCGGCGAAACCGCGAGGCCGGCCAGGTCGATGGCAGGTCCCGACCAGCTTCCGACCAGGCCGCCGCCCAGGCGAGCGGGATGCGGCACACGCTTCAAGGCGGGCCCGGTGCGTTGCAGCTCGGGCACCGTCATGCCCAGCGCCGATCCACCTGGAAGCAGGGGCTCCGCGGCTGCAGCAGCGATGGGCAGCAGGACGGCCGCGATCGCGGCGACGGACCACCGCAGGCAGTGGGGCAGGGCGATCAAGCGGGGGTGCTACGCGACGGCGGCACGCACCGCGTGCATGCCGATGAAGAATCCAGCGACACCCAGCATGACCGATCCGAGGGCGTAGGCGATCGCCAGGGTTGTCTCGCCGCGGGCCTGCAGCAATCCGGTTTCCAGCGAGAAGGTGGAGAAGGTGGTGTAGCCCCCCAGGATGCCCGTGGCGACGAAGAGCCGCAGCTGCGACGGCATGCCGATCTTCAGTGCGGCCAGTTCGACGACCACGCCCATGAGCAGCGAGCCCGAGACGTTGATCGCCATCGTGCCCCAGGGGTAGTCGGTGCCCCAGAGGCTCAGGGCGATGCCGTTGAACCAGTGCCGCAGCATGGCGCCCAGGCCGCCGCCGGCGAACACGAGCAGGTAGTCCATCAAGAGCCTGTCCCAGTCGAAGTTGGCGGACTGTACCTGCCTCAGGCGTCGAGGCGGCCGATGCGGCGCGTCCGGGTTACTTCTCGCCCCAGGGCATCACCTGCCACAGCTGCCTGAAGTTCGCCTCGGTGTCCTTCAGTTCGGCCGCATAGGCCTGCGGCTCGAGGTAGCGCAGGGGAGCGTAGTAGCTGGCCGCCCTGGCCTGGAACTCCGGATCGTCCACGGTCTTCTTCAGGGCGGAGACCAGCTGCTCACGCACCGGGGCCGGCAGGCCCTTCGGCGCGGCGAAGCCACGCAGCGACGCCATGATGATGTCGTAGCCCTGCTCGCGGAACGTGGGCACGTTGGGGGCGACGTTGGTCCGCGACGCGCTCATCTGGCCCAGCTGGCGAAGCTGGTTGCCACCCTTCACCGCGGCCAGGGCCTCGCCGATGTTCATGACCGCGATCGTGATCTGCTTGCCCATCACGGCATTCAGCACCTCGGCGGCACCCTTGAACGGCACGTGGTTCATCTTGATCCCGGTCGCCTTCTCGAGTTGCAGCGCCGCGAGATGGTCATCCGAGCCGACGCCGGTCGTGCCGTAGCTCACCTCGCCAGGATGCGCTTTCGCGTACGCGACGAGATCCTTGAGCGTCTGGAACTGGCTGTCCGCCCGCACGGAGATGTTGTCCGGATCGTCCACCACGTTGCCCAGCAGGTCGAAGTCGTGCCAGTGGTAGTTGGTCTTGCGCTCGATCGGGCTGGTCAGCACGTTGGGCGTGTTGATCATGCCGATCGTGTAGCCGTCGGCCGGGACCGCGCGATTTCGGAGAAACCGATCGCGCCACCAGCGCCAGGCCGGTTCACCACGACGATGCTGGCGTTGTTGCCCAGGTACTTGGCCATGTACTGCGCGGCCAGGCGGGCGATCATGTCGCTGCCGCCGCCAGGGGCGTAGGCCACGACCATCTTGATCGGCTGTTCCGGGTAGGCCGCGAGCGCCAGGCCGGGCGCGGCCGCGACGGCGGACAGCACGAGGGCCGGCAGGAAGCGGCGCAGGAGCGAGGTGATGCGTTGCATGTCGGTTGTCTCCTTGGGTTTCTCTTGTGGTGATCGGTGGGTCAGCGAAGGATCTGCGCGCGCCGCTTCTCGTAGGCGGCCCACGCTTCCGGATTGACCAGGCGGGGCGGCCGCTCGCCCGCCAGCAGGCCGGCGATCTGCTCGGCCGCGATGGTGGCGACATTGCGCCGCGCCTCGTGCGTCACGCCGGCGGTGTGGAAGGTGGCGAACACGTTGTCCATCGCCAGCAGTGGATGGTCCAGCGGAGGTGGTTCCTGGTCCCAAACGTCGAGGCCTGCGCCGGCCAGGTGGCCCGAGCGCAGCGCCTGCACCAGCGCGGCTTCGTCGTGGATGCCGCCGCGCGCGGTGCTGATGAAGATCGCGCCCTTCTTCATCTGTGCGAAGGTGTCGGCGTTCATCATCTTCATGGTGCTGGCGTCACGCGGGCAATGCAGCGACACGATGTCCGACTGCGCCAGCAACTCGGGCAGCGACACCGATTTCGCGCCGCGGCGTGCGATCTCCTCGGCGGACAGCAACGGGTCGGTGGCCAGCACCTGCATGCCGAAGGCCTGCGCCAGGCGCGCGACGCGCGAGCCGGTGTGGCCGATGCCCACCAGGCCCAGCGTCTTGCCGCCGATCTCGTGGCCCATCACGTCCTCGCGCGAGAAGCCGCGCTCGCGCCGCATGCGCCGGTCGCTCTCCAGCATCCGGCGCGACACGCCCAGCATGAGGCCGAGGGCGTGCTCGGCCACCGAGGGCGCATTGCCGCCGGCCTGGTTGACGACGATCACGCCCGCGGCGGTGCAAGCGGCGACGTCCACGGTGTCGTAGCCCGCGCCGCTGGACGACACGCACAGCAGCTGCGGACAGCGTGCGAGCAGGTCGGCGCGCGCGAACCATTCCTGCGGCAGTTCGTCCTTCGCAGCGGACACGTGGTAGACGTGCGCGGCCGAGAGCTGGTCCCACGCGGCGGCAGGGTTGCCGCGGATCGGGAACACGCCCACGGACACGCCGGGCTCGCGCTTCAGGCGGGCGTCGAACGCGCCGTCGATCCAGACGTCCGAGCGCACCACGCGCTTCTGGGTGCCCGCCATGTCAGAGCGGCTCCGTGTTGCAGCCGATGCGCTTGAGCGTCACGTCGATCCACGAGGTGTCGAGCTTGCCCGCCGCGATGTCGGCCAGCATCTTCTTCTCGGCCTCCATCTTCTTGTGCGTGGCGGCCAGCACTTCCTCGGCCTTGTCGAACGGGATGCACAGCAGGCCGTCCCGATCGCCGACCACCAGGTCGCCGGGTTCGATCACCATGCCGTCGATGGCGATCGGCACGTTGATCTCGCCGGGGCCGTCCTTGTAGGGGCCGCGGTGAGTGATGCCCGCGGCGTACAGCGGGAACGTGCCCTGGCCGATCTCCTCGGAGTCGCGCACGGCGCCGTTCAGCACGATGCCGGCCAGGCCCTTGGCCACCGACGTCGCCACCATGATCTCGCCAAACAGCGAGTTCGTGAGGTCGCCGCCGGCGTCGACCACGATCACGTCGCCGGGCTGCGCCATCGTCAGCGCCTTGTGGATCATCAGGTTGTCCCCGGGGCGGCACTTCGCCGTGAGCGCGGGGCCGGCAAGGTAGCCGCTCTTGTGCATCGGCCGCAGGCGCGGGCCGCCGGCCGTCATGCGCGTCATGCAGTCGCTGATGTTGGCGACGGGCAGGCCCTTGAAGGCCTGGACGAGGCGGTCCGGCACCTGGCGCGTCCGCTTGAGGATCTGGAGTCCGACCATTGGCGTGTCCCTTCTGTGTGGTGGATGGCAGCGGGTCGCAATGTACAATGAAAAAACAATCTGGCCACCTGATGCCCTTTCGGCTGGGCCTGTACGCAGAGCGCCTTCGGAAGATTCCGTCCGCCTGAAATACAAACCAGGAACAAACTTGGCCGTCGCCTCCGACAAGGCTTATGAGCTCCTGAAGCAGCGCGTGATCGCCGGCACCTATGCGCCCGGCGCGCAGCTGAAGGAGGAGCACATCGCGCGCGAGCTGGCCATCAGCCGCACGCCGATCCGCGCCGCGCTCAAGCGCCTGGTGCAGGACGGCCTGGCCAGCGCCGATGCGGGCCGCGGCGTGCGGGTCTCCGAATGGACCGAAGCCGACATCGAGGAGACGTACCGGCTGCGCAGCCTGCTCGAGGGCCACGCGGCCGAACTGGCCACCCGCCGCGGCGGCGTCGCGCTGGCGGACCGGCTGGACGATCTCAACGCGCGCATGGGGCGCGCCATCGCGAAGAAGGGCGGCGCGACGGCGGGACAGCTGCAGGAGATCAACGCCCAGTTCCACCGGGCGATCCTGGAGGCGAGCGGCTCGCCGCGGCTGCGCGCCATGCTGGCCGGCCTGATCGACATGCCGGTGGTGATCCGCTCGTACTTCATCAGCACCCCGCAGGACCTGCTGCAAAGCCTGCAGCACCACCGCGACCTCGCGGCGGCCGTGCGCGCGGGCGATGCCGACCTCGCGCGCCAGGCGATGCAGCTGCACCTGCGCGTGGCCGCGCACCGGTTCAGGCAGCGCCGCAGCGAATTCAGCGGCACCCAGTGGCCGGGCGCGGCACCCGCGCGGCGCGCGCGTTGACAAGGCGGCGCCTCGCCATGCAGTTGTCGGTGGGGGAGCGGCTGGCGCGGATGGGCGCCGCAGCGATCGACGTCACACGGCGACCGACGTTCCGCGAGGGCGTGCGCGACTGCGTGCCGATGGCCATCGGCATCTCGGCCTGGGGCCTCGTGGCGGGCGTGGCGATGGGCAAGAGCGACCTGGGCGTCGCGCTCGCCATCCTGATGTCGGTGCTGGTCTCGGCCGGTTCGTCGCAGCTGGCGGTGCTGCCCCTCATCGCGTCCGATGCGCCGATGTGGGTGGTGTGGCTCACCGTCGCGTGCGTCAACCTGCGCTTCCTGGTGTTCAGCTACCAGTACCGGCCTTACTTCCTGCACCTGCCGCGCGGCAAGCGGGTGGTGCTCGCCTACTTCATGGGCGACACCCTGTTCGGCATCTTCCTGCGCCGCTATCCCGAGCCGCGGCCCGAGCCGGGCCAGGTCGACTACTTCTGGGGCGCGGGCCTGGTCACCTATGGCGCCTGGCAGGCATCGGTCCTCGCAGGCATCCTCGGTGGCAATCTCATCCCGCCCGAATGGGGCATCGGCTTCGCCGGCACCATGGCGCTGCTGGCGCTGGCCTGCAGCCAGCTGCGCAGCGCGGAGACCTGGATGGCGGCTGCGATGGCGTCGTGCGCCGCCGTCGCGGCGTATGCCCTGCCGCTGCGATTGAACATCGTGGCCGCGATTGCCGCGGCGATCGCCGCCGGTGTCGTGGCCGAGCGGGTGCGTGCGGCCACCAAGCGCCGAACCTTGCCATGAACACCATCGAGACCCTGGTCACCATCGTCGGCATGGGCGCCGTGACGCTGCTGTGCCGCGCGTTCTTCCTGCTGCCGCAGGCGGAGTTGCCGATGCCGCGCTGGCTGCGCGAGGGACTGCGCTACGCGCCGGTGGCTGCGCTGGCCGCGGTGGTCGCGCCCGAGGTGGTGATGACGCAGGGCCACCTGGTCCACACCCTGCGCGATGCGCGCATCTTCGGCGCCATCGCCGGCCTGGCCGTCTACCTGTGGCGGCAGGACCTGCTGGCCACCATCGTGGGCGGTACCGCAGTGATGCTGGTGCTGCGGTTCGGACTGGGGTGGTGACGCGCGGTCAGGTGTCCCAGTCGCCGCCGCCCAGATCGGCGCTGCCGCCGGCGTCCCACGAACCGGGATCGGCGATGCCGAAGTCCTGCCCGCCCATGTCGCCGTTCACGCCGGGATCGAGCAAGCCGCGCTCGTTCTCGGGCAGCACGCCCGAAGCACCTGACGCGGCCGATGCACCCGACGACTGCGGATGGTGGTCGAACATCCGGTGGCCGATCTCCTCCGCCGCGACCATGCCCGCGCCCATCGCCAGGCCGGTGGCCAGCCCGCGTCCGAGGGTGGAGCCCATGCCGGGCTGGGGTGCCTGCGGGTAGGCGCCGGGCGGATAGGCGCCAGGCGGGTAAGCGTTCGGCGGGTAGGCACCCGGCGGATAGGACCCGGCAGGATCCATCACCACGGGACCGCTGCCGGGTCCATACGCTGGACTCCAGGATGGGGACATCGCGGTCGCCGCTGCCTGGCGGCGGCGCATGAAGGCGTAGAGGCCCGCCGCGGCCAGCGCGAACAGGATGGCCACCAGCGCCATCGGGACCTGGCGCTGCGGCGCCGGTGCAGGTGCGACGGCCGTCGACGCGTGATCGACAGGACGTGCGCGGCTCACCTCGCTGCGCAGCGCGGACACGGATTCCGCCTTGGCGAACGGCAGGCCCGGCGCGAGCCGCTCCGCGGTCGCGAGTTCCTGGCGCGCCACCGACGCGTCCGATTCGCGGGCCGCGAGTTCCGCCTTCACGTAGTGCGCCTTGGCGCTGTTCGGGTGCTTCTGCAGCACCTGCCCGATCATCCGGTCGGCTTCGTCCATCCGCCCCGCGTTGGCGACCTGGTAGATCTGGTCGATGGTGGGCTCGGTCTGCGCGAACGCCGGCGCCAGCAGGGCGGTGCCCAGTAAGGCGGCTGCAAGGAATCGGGGGAGGGTCATGGTCGGCTCCTTCGCAAGGCGATGTCCCCAAGATCGGGGCGGACCGTCGCACTGCAAGGTCCCGGGGCGCGATTCTGCGCGGGCGACCTGAACGCCCCCTGAGCGGCGGCAAGGGCGGCATACGCACTTTCACGCACCCGGCGGTCGGCCCTGAGTCAGCCACGGGCGCCCACCATCGCCCCTTCGCATCACATTTGTACCAATGAACGATCGCAACCTGCTTCGAGGATTGTTCCTCTCGGCCGTCGCGCTGGCGTTCGGCCTGCCGGCCTTCCGCTACCCGATCGGCGATTTCAGCCGCGCCGGCCCCGGCCTGTTCCCCCTGATGGTCAGTTCGCTGCTGCTGCTGATCGGCGTGATCAGCATCATCCGTTCGCGATTCGTCGAGCGCCATGCCATCGACTTCCAGTGGCGCAACATCGCGCTGGTGATCGGCAGCCTGTGCGCTTTCGCGCTGGTGTCCGAGTTCGTGAACATGATCGCGGGCATCTTCGCGCTCGTGTTCTGCGCCAGCTTCGCGGGCAAGACGCCGTATTCCGTCGTGCGCAACCTCAAGATCGTGGCCGGCCTGGTGCTGGTTGCCTTCGCCTTCCAGAAATTCCTCGGCGTGAACCTGCCCCTGTACTGATGGAAATCCTGCACAACCTCGCGTTCGGCTTCGGCCACGCGCTCACGCTGCAGAACCTCATGTTCTGCGCCCTCGGCTGCACCGTGGGCACCCTGGTCGGCCTGCTGCCCGGCCTGGATCGCTGGCCACCATCAGCCTGCTGCTGCCCCTGACGTACTCCATCCCCACGGGTGGCGCGCTGATCATGCTGGCCGGCATCTACTACGGCGCCCAGTACGGCGACAGCGTCAGCGCCATCACGATGAAGATGCCGCACGCCAGCAGCATCGTGGCCTGCATCGACGGCTATGCGATGACGCTCAAGGGCAAGACGGGCCTGGCCCTGTTCACCGCCGGCGTCTCCAGCTTCATCGGCGGCACGGTGGCCATCGTCATCCTTGCGACGCTGGCGCCCAAGCTCGGTGAGGTGGCCTTCCTGTTCGGGCCGGCCGACTACTGCGCGCTGATGCTGGTCGGCTTCGTCTGCGTGAGCTTCGTCACCACGGGCAGCCTGCTGAACGGCCTGGCCATGTGCCTGATCGGCGTGCTGCTCGGACAGATCGGCACCGACGTCAACAGCGGCCTGATGCGCTACACGATGGACCTGCCGTTCCTGGCGGACGGCGTGGGCCTGGTCAGCATCGCCCTGGGCTGCTTCGGCATCGCGGAGATCACCAAGAACCTGGACGCCGGCGAGGAGCGCACGCCCTTCAACGGCAAGATCAACCTGATCCCGACCTGGGCCGAGTTCAAGCGCATCATCCCCAGCGCGCTGCGTGGCGGCCTGATCGGCTCGTTCCTGGGCATCCTGCCCGGCGGCGGTCCGTCGATCGCGCAGTTCGCGGCGTATGCGGTCGACAAGAAGGTGAGCAAGTACCGTCACGAGATCGGCACCGGCTGCATCGAGGGCGTGGCCGGCCAGGCTGCCGCCGACGAGGCCGCTTCGCGCACCAGCTTCATCCCGCTGATGTCCATCGGCATCCCGGAGAACGCGGTGATGGCGCTGATGATGGCGGCCTTCGTCATCAAGGGCATCCAGCCCGGTCCCAACATGATCGCCGGCCACCCCGACCTGTTCTGGGGCCTGGTGGCCAGCATGTGGGTGGGCAACTGCTTCCTGATCCTGCTGAACGTGCCGCTGGTGCGCTACTGGCTGTCGGTCTTCAAGATCCCGTACGCCGTGCTGTTCCCGTCGATCCTGTTCTTCTGCTGCATCGGCACGTACAGCGTGAACAACAACCTGGACGACATCTTCATCACCTCGGTGTTCGGCGTGCTGGGCTACCTGGCGATGCGGCTCGAACTCGATGCGGCCCCGCTGATGCTGGGCTTCATCCTCGGTCCGATGCTCGAAGAGAACTTCCGGCGCGCGATGCTGCTCAGCCGCGGCAGCTTCGAGGTGTTCGTCACGCGCCCGATCAGCGGCACGCTCATCGGCCTGATCGTGCTGTTCGTCGCGTGGCAGGTGATCGGCTTCGTGCTCGATGCACGCAAGGCGAAGCTGGCCAGGCTGCAGCGGCAACCGGCCTGACGCGTGGGGCTTGGGCGACAGCCCGGCCTGCAGTGAAGGGGCGCTCGCGCATCGCGGGCGCCCCTTCTTCATTGGAGACGCGAACCGTCAGCCGGCGCGGGTGCGGCGCGCGCGTGACCGGCGCCTGGCCGCAAGTTCGACTTGAGTTTGTCTTGTTGCCGACCTATCCTGCGACTTCCCGACGCTGGCTCAGGCATTGCGAGATCCCGCGCGGGAGAGGAGGTCTCCATGGCGAACGACAGCTATTCCGTCCGTCTGACCGAACTGGCGCGCGTCATCCGCCACCTGTGCAACATGCAGAGGCTGCGCGCGGAAGCCCAGCGGCTGGGGCAGCGTCCCGAGACGCTGGATGCGCTGGACAGCGTCATCGCGCTCGATGCGGCGAGAGCCGAGGAACTGAACGAGTTGCTGGAGTCCCGGCCTCGGCACACGTCCACGATGGACGGCATCCCTGGATCCAGTCCTGCGGCGCGCTAGCGTTCGCGCTGCCGGCTGAGCCTGGCTCCTTCGGGCCAGGGGGCGTGCGCCACGGGCAGGGCAGAGGTAGCGTCCGTTCCTCGGCAGTTCCGGGAGACGGCATCGTGACAGCACGCGGACACGTCCAGGAGACATGTGAACGCCACCGCAGCATCCAGCATGCAGCGATCCTGTCCTACCACCAGGTGGACGCACCACCTCGAGACGCCGCGCGTGACACGCTGGTCCTGCCGCCGTGGAAGTTCGACGTGCAGTTGTCGATCCTGCATGCGCTGGGCTGGAAGGGCCTGTCGCTGCGGGACCTCAGGCCGTACCTCGACGGTCGCGCCACCGGGCGCGTGTTCGGCATCACCCTGGACGACGGCTACCGCAACAACCTCACCCGTGCCCTGCCGATCCTGCAGCGGCTGGGGTTCACCGCCACCCTGTTCATGGTCAGCGGGCAGGTGGGCGGCTCCAACGTCTGGGACCAGGGCCACCTTCCGGCCTCGGCGCTGATGGACCTGCCTGAACTCGAGGCCTGGGTCGGCGCGGGCATGGAGGTCGGCGCGCACACCCGATCGCACCCGCGGCTCGTCGCCTGCGACAGCGCGACGGCACGGGCCGAGATCGCGGGGTCGAAGGCCGACCTCGAAGACGCGCTGGGCATCCCTGTCGAGCACTTCAGCTATCCGCACGGCCTGTACGTGCCGGCCCATGTGGAGATGGTGCGGGAGGCCGGCTACGTGGGCGCGGTCACGACCCGCACGGCGCGAGCTTGCGCACAGGATGACCCGCTGCAGCTTCCACGGCTGTCGGTGCACTCGACGACGTCCATTCCGCGGCTCGTCATGCAGGTGACCACCGGGTTCGAGGAGTGGCGGGCCGAGCGAAGGAAGGCGCGGTCGCCGATCGTCAGCACCCAGACCAGCTTCGACCGGCGCTGACGGCGCGCCGTCACCTGTCGCCGAACCGCGCGATCGCGCGCTCGCGGGCCTTGGCCGCTTCCGCTTCCCGCGTGCGCGGCTCGGCGCTGGTGACCAGCGACCGGATCAGGGTGCGGGCGGAAGCGGCGACTTCCTCCACCGCGCGCTCGAAGGCTGCTTCGTTGGCTTTCGACGGCACGCTGAAGCCACTGAGCTTGCGCACGAACTGCAGCGACGCGTCGCGGATCTCGAGCTCCGTCGCCGGCGGCTCGAAGTTGAAGAGGGTCTTGATGCTGCGGCACATGGCTCGGCTCTCCGGCGCTGCAGCCGTCCGTGCATCACATTGAACACGACGGCTGCCGACAGTGCGCATTCTGCGCGCGCGAATCGCGGTGGCCGCGCCCCGCGCGAGCCGTGTTCCCCCGGTTGACGCGCTCCAACGGGCGCCGGTAGCCTGCCTGCAGGTCGGCGCTGCCTCGGCGGTGACCTGCACTTTCGCCACAGGAGACCCCACGATGCGTCTGTTCCGCCGACTCGCCACCGCCCTGGTCCTGCTGTGCAGCCTGCTGTCGCAGGCGCAGGCTGCGGATCCCGACTACCCCACCAAGCCCATCCACTGGATCGTGGCGTACCCGCCGGGCGGCAGCACGGACCTGATCGCGCGCCTGATGGGCGCCTGGGTCTCGCAGCGGCTGGGCCAGCAGGTGATCATCGAGAACCGCGCGGGCGGCGGCAACAACATCGGCACCGAGCTGGCCATCCGGGCCCCGGCCGACGGCTACACCATCTTCCTGGTCAACCCGGCCAATGCGATCAACGCCACGCTGTACTCGAAGCTGCCGTTCAACTTCCTCGACGACATGGTGCCCGTCGCGGGCTTCGTGCGGGTGCCCAACGTCATGACCGTGCGGAAGGACTTCCCGGCCAGCACGGTGGCGGAATTCATCGACTACGCACGCAAGAACCCCGGCAAGATCAACATGGCTTCCTCCGGCGCGGGCACCTCCGTGCACTTGTCCGGCGAGCTGTTCAAGAGCATGGCCGGCATCGACATGAAGCACGTGCCCTACAAGGGCGCCGGCCCGGCGACCACCGACCTGATCAGCGGGCAGGTCGATGTCATCTTCGACAACATGCCTTCCATCATTTCCCACATCCGCGGCGGGACGGTGCGTGCCCTTGCGGTCACGAGCGCCCAACGTTCGCCCGCCTTGCCGGACGTGCCCACCGTGGCCGAGACCGTGCCGGGCTACGAGGCCAGCGCCTGGTTCGGCGCCTCGGCGCCCAAGGGCACGCCTGCCTACGCGATCGCGCGCCTCAATCGCGAATTCAACGCCGCGCTGGCGGATCCGGCCATGCGGGCCAGGCTCGCCGAACTGGGCGGCGTGCCGATCCCCGGCACGCCCGAGCAGTTCTGGGCGCTGCAGCGGATGGAGACCGAGCGCTGGGCGAAGGTCGTGCAGGCCTCGGGCGCGAAGGCCGATTGACGCGGCCATGACTGTGTCCTTCTCCGAGGCCATCGATTTCGCCCTGGCCCACGAGGTGCCGTGGCCGCGCGATCCCGCCAGCGATCCAGCGCGATGGGGCGTTCACCACGCGGACCCGCCACCCTGGAATCGCCGCCGCGGGCCGGTGCATCCCCGCGGCGGCGTGTCGGGCCTGGTCGAGATCGGAGGGCGTGAGGTGGCGAGCTGGGGCGACCCCGACCGGTCCGACCAGACATTCAGCGTCGCCAAGACCTACCTGGCCCTGCTGGCGGCCGTCGCCAGCGACCAGGGGCTGCTTCGGGCCGAGCAGCGCGTGGCCGAACGGCTGCCCGGCATCGGCTTCGACGACGTGCACAACCGCGCGATCACCTGGCAGCACCTGCTGCAGCAGACCAGCGAGTGGAGCGGCACCTGCCTCGGCATGCCCGACCAGGTGGAGCACCACCGTCGCGTGTCCCACGACCCCAAGCCGCCCACCGGCCGCAAGGGCGAGCCACGCACGTTGCAGGCGCCAGGCAGCTACTGGGAATACAACGACGTGCGCATCAACCAGCTGTCGCTGGCATTGCTGCACCTGTTCCGCGAGCCGCTGCCCGATGTGTTCCGGCGCACGGTGCTGCATCCGCTGGGTGGCGGCGCGGGCTTCGCCTGGGAGGGCTACGACGACGCATGGGTCGACATTGGCGGACTGCGCGTGCAGTCGGTCCCCGGCGGCACGCATTGGGGCGGCGGCGTCTCCATCAGCGCCCGCGATCAGGCGCGCGTCGGGCGCCTGCTGCTCGACGGCGGTGTGCACCAGGGCGGCCGGCTGCTGCCGGCCGAGTGGATCGCCGACATGCAGCGACCCTGTGCGATCGCGCCGTTCTACGGCCGCCTGGTGTGGCTGAACCGGGACGGCAGGATCTTTCCCGATGCCCCGCACGACAGCTGGTTCATGGTGGGCGCGGGCGGTCACTACGTGTGGCTGGACCCGGCGCATGACGCCGTGGTCGTCGTGCGCTGGCTCGACCCGGCGCACGCGGCCGGGTTCGTGCGGCGCGTCGCGCACGTGCTGCGATGACGGCGCAAAGAAAAAGCGGCGCTACCGATTCGATAGCGCCGCTTCCATGTGCCACAAGGCTTGTGGTGGGTCCTGTAGGATTCGAACCTACGACCTACGGATTAAGAGTCCGCTGCTCTACCAACTGAGCTAAGAACCCGAAAACAGTGTTGTGGTGGAGAGGAGGAGGATCGAACTCCCGACCTTCGCATTGCGAACGCGACGCTCTCCCAGCTGAGCTACCCCCCACAACGGGTCATATTTTAGCGCATCGCGGCCGTGTTTCGCGACGGCCGTTGCGAAACCGGCTCACGCGACCTTGAGAGCCGGCCGCGCGAACAGGTCTTCCATCTGCTTGCGCACCTTGTAGGCGTGGGTCGTGGTGTCCATCGCGACATCGGACCACGACAGGCTCTGGCCCTTCTTCACCGGCCGCGTCACCTTGATGCCATGCGCCAGGCCGAGCGGCAGTCCGCCCATCTGCACCGACGTCTGCGCCGGCAGCAGCTTGCCCCAGACGGTGTAGCCGCCTTCGCCGTCGAGCAGCTCGCCCGGCGCGAGGTCGCGCTTGGCGGTGGCGACGACGTCGGCGTTCCAGCCGGTCGCCACGCCCGTAGGCTCGCCGCGCAGGGCCACGGACGCGACCGAGACGCCGACCTCCAGCCCGATCAGGTGCCAGCGCTTGTAAAGCGTGAAGTAACGCCCGCTCGGGTCGGTGTGCGCGTTGTATTCCTCGAAGCAGTTGCGGATGTACTCGGTCTCGCCTTCCACCGTCACCCACACGCCCATGCGGATGTCGTACGGGATCTTGCGGCCGTCGGGCTCCAGCGAGGAGATCACTTCGACCATGCCCTTGCGCTCCAGCACGCCGCCTTCGCTGCGCGGCCGCGTGACGTAGGGGATGTCCTCGACGCTGGCGGGCGGGTACAGCAGGCCGTTGCTCGGCACGCCGAGGCCCGTGGCGTTGGACACCGCGGTGCTCTCGATCGAGGGCTTGGAGCCGTCGAGGAAGCTGTTGAACATCTTCGGGTTCAAGCCGCCGCGCTGCGCCTGGTCGGGCGTGAGGCCGTAGTAGCCCCACACGGTCTCGGGCGTGGACTCGCTGAAGTGCGGCAGCCACTTGTGCCCGCGGCCCGCGGCGACGACGGGGAAGCCGCAGGTGCGGGCCCAGTCCACCAGGTCGCAGATCAGCGCTGGCTGGTCGCCGAACGCGAGCGAGTACACGACGCCGGCTTCGGCCGCCTTGCGCGCGAGCAGCGGGCCACAGAACGCATCGGCCTCCACGGTGACGTTGACCACGTGCTTGCCGTGCGCGAACGCCTCCAGGCAGTGGTCCACCGCCGCGATCGGGTGCCCGGTGCACTCGACGACGACGTCGATCGCCGGATGGCGCACCAGCGCCTGCCAGTCCTCGCCGATCCAGGTCGTGCCGGCCTTCAGCGCGTTGTCGAGCGATGACGCCTGCGTCCGCTGCGTGTCCCAGCCCACGCGCGCGAGGTTGGTCCGCGCCGCCGACGGCGAGAGGTCGGCGATGCCGGCCAGGTGCACGCCGGGCGTGCGCGGCACCTGCGCCAGGTACATGGAACCGAACTTGCCCGCGCCGATCAGGCCCACGCGCACGGGACGGCCTTCGGCATGGCGCTGCTGCAGTCTTGCGTAGAGGTTCATGTCGACTCCGTTCGAGATCAGGCGGCGCGCTTCATGTCCGCGAACGGAACGCTGCTGGTCTGCAACGCGCTGGCGGGCATGCCGTCCTTCCACGGCACGTCGACCGGGTAGGGCCTGCGCAGGCAGTCGTCGGGCAGGGTGGCGATCGGCGTGAAGTCGCGGTGTGCGATGTACTCGGGGCGCTTGAAGCGGCGGATGTGGTTCGACACCGCGCACAGGCTGAGGTAGACGCTCACGCGGTTCCAGGGCGACAGGTTGCTGGTGGACGCGTGCACCAGGCAGCTGTGGAACAGGATCATGGAGCCGGCCGGGCCCTTCGGGCTCACGATGCCGCCGTCCTTGCCGCCGGCGCGCGCCACCAGTTGCGCGATCAGCTCGTTGTCGACGGTCCAGAGCGGATAGCTCGTCGTGGTGAGGTCGTGCCTTGCGTCCACCACGCCCTTCCTGTGGCTGCCCGGAATGAACATCAGTGGGCCGTTGTACTCGTTGACGTCGTCCAGGAAGATCGCCACGTTCATCGCGCGCTCGGTGGGCATCTGGTCGTCGTTGAGCCAGGTGCCGTAGTCCTGGTGCCATTGCCAGACGTCCCCCTCGAACGCCATCTTCCCGTTGATCTTGAACTGGTGCATGTAGACCTCCTCGTCGAAGAGATCCATCACCGGTTCCACCATGCGCGGATGCCGCGCGAGGCGCGCGAAGGGCTCGCTCACCAGGTGCGCCGCGAAATTCGTGCGCACCGCATCGCTGCCTTTCTCGCGCACGTTGTACGCATCCCTGCGGCTGTACAGCTCGGGCACGGCATCGGTCAACGTGCGTGTTTCCTCCGGCGAGAACAGGCCGGGGAAGAACAGGTAGCCGTCGCGGTCGAACTGCTCGCGTTGCTGGGGCGTCAGGTGCATCGCTTGTCTCCTTGGGTCAGGGGTGGAGGCTGGCAGTGAGCACGCCATCGAGCTGGCGTGCCAGGTTGTCGGCGGCCTTGTGGCCGTGGGCGTCCATGAGGCGGGCGGCCTTGTCGCCGTCGCCGGCGGCAATGGCACGGGCGATCGCTTCGTGTTCGTCCCAGACCGCATCACGCTGGCGCGATTGCTGCAGCACCGCGCCCATGACGCGCCGCAGGTGGCGCCAGTGCTGGTGCGCCGTCTCCACGATGAGCGGATTGCCGGAGGCCTCGTAGATGGCGTCATGGAAGGCGAGATCGGCGTCGATCATGGCGCGCACGTCGCGGCCGCGCGCGGCCTTGCGGCCATGCGACAGGATCGCGGGGTCGATGCGGAATTTGTGGGTCGCGGCCAGGCGGGCAGCCAGTGCGTCGAGGGCGCCGCGCACCTGGTAGACCTTGAGCGTCGCGTCGGTGTCCAGCGGCGCGACCAGGACCCCGCGGCCCGGCGCGTCCTGCACGAAGCCGTCCTTCTTCAGCAACCGAAGCGCCTGGAGCACGGGCTGGCGCGACACGGCCAGCTGATCCGCGATATCTTCCTGCGTGATGCGCTGCCCGGGCGCGAGCGCGCCCTCGCTGATGGCGTCGAGCAACCGGCGGTAGACCTGCTCGACCAGGTCGGGGGTGGACTCCAGGCGGACCAGCTTCGGCGGCGGCATGGCGCGCATTCTGGGCGGATGATGGAACTCTGTATACAGAATACCAACACTGGAAAGGTGGAATGACGATGGACCTGAACGACGGCGCCTGGCTCGACCGCATGTACAACAACCGCGCCCTGGTGCCCGAGCACGAAGAGCACTTCGCGCGCTGGCGGCGCGACTCGGAGCGGGCGAGGGCGGAGAACGAGTGCGTGCTGGACGTGCCCTATGGCCCGTCGAAGCTGCAGACGCTGGACGTGTTCCCGGCGCAGCGCGCGCGGGCGCAGACCGTGGTGTTCATCCACGGTGGCTACTGGCGCTCGCTGGACAAGTCGGACCACTCGTTCATCGCGCCCACGTTCCAGGAGGCGGGCGCCTGCGTGGTGATCCCCAACTACGACCTCTGCCCCGCGGTGACGATTCCCGAGATCACGCTGCAGATGGTGCGGGCGCTGGCGTGGACGTGGAAGAACGCGCCCACGTATGGCGGCGACCCGCGGCAGATCACGGTCATCGGCCATTCGGCCGGCGGCCACCTCGCCGCGATGATGCTGTGCTGCGACTGGCAGCGCGCCGATCCGGAACTGCCCAGCGACGTGGTGGGCAAGGCGCTGTCGATCTCGGGGCTGTATGACCTGGAGCCGGTGCGCCACACGCCGATGCTGCGCGAGTCGCTGCGGCTGACCGAGGCCGACGCCCTGCGCGCCAGTCCTGCGTTCCTGCCGCCGCCGCAGGCCGCCACGCTCTACACCGTGGCGGGCGCGGACGAGAGCCCGGAGTTCCTGCGACAGAACACGCTGATCCGGGATGCGTGGGGCAGCGAGTGCGTGGAGGTGTGCGAGGCCCTGCCGGGCCTGAACCACTTCAACGTGCTGGAAGCGCTGGTGCAGCCGGGGCACCCGCTGCAGTCGATGGCGCTGGAGTTGAGCTGGCGCTAGGCCGGGCGAGACGTTGGCCTGTCATTCCCGCGAAGGCGGGAATCCAGGGCTTCCATCGAGGCACGAGAGATGGGAGCCTTGGGGTCCCCGCCTCCGCGGGGACGACATGGCTGCTGCTCTACATCAGCAGGTGTTCCCCCGCATTATCCCCTCCCAGGATCACGTAGTTCACCTTCCGGATGTCCATCAGCCGCTTGCCGCCGGCATAGCTGATCGAGCTCTGGATGTCTTCCTGCATCTCGCGCAGCGTGGCCGACAGCTGGCCCTTCACCGGCTCCAGGATGCGCTTGCCTTCCACGTGCTTGTACTCGCCCTTGTTGAAGTCGGACGCGCTGCCGTAGTACTCCTTGTACAGGCGGCCATCCACTTCCACCGTCTGCCCGGGCGACTCCTCGTGGCCGGCCAGCATCGAGCCGACCATCACCATGGTCGCGCCGAAGCGGATGCTCTTGGCGATGTCGCCGTGCTCGCGGATGCCGCCGTCCGCGATGATCGGCTTGGTGGCGACGCGGGCGCACCACTTCAGCGCCGACAGCTGCCAGCCGCCGGTCCCGAAGCCGGTCTTCATGCGGGTGATGCACACCTTGCCCGGGCCGATGCCGACCTTGGTGGCGTCGGCGCCCCAGTTCTCCAGGTCGATGATCGCCTCGGGCGTGCCCACGTTGCCGGCGATGACGAAGGTGCCGGGCAGCTTGGCCTTCAGGTACGCGATCATGTTCTTCACGCTGTCGGCATGGCCGTGCGCGATGTCGATGGTCACGTACTCCGGGAACTGGGCCGCGCGGGCCAGTTCGTCCACGGTGGCGTAGTCGGGCTTCTTGACGCCCAGCGAGATCGACGCATACGCGCCCTTGGCGTGCATCTCGCGCACGAAGGCCACGTTGTCCAGGTCGAAGCGGTGCATCACGTAGAAGTAGCCGTTCTGCGCCAGCCACAGGCAGATGCGCTCGTCGACCACCGTCTTCATGTTCGCGGGCACCACGGGGATGCGGAAGGTGCGGCCGCCCAGCTCGATGCTGGTGTCGCATTCGGAGCGGCTGTCCACGCGGCACTTGCGCGGCAGCAGCAACACTTTGTCGTAATCGAAGATTTCCATGCCAAGCCTCTCGGGAGAGAAAGTCGTTGAAGAACGAGTGAGCGCTTGGACTGGGACTCCGGCCGTACCTGCAGGAGGCACAAAAAACCGGGTCCCAAATGCTTGGGCCCGGTGACTGATTCTACCGTTCCGCCGTGGCGGGCCCGCAGCGCGAGGCCGAGATGGCCCTGATCGCTCCACGAGAATCCTCGATCCAGCCCACCACGCGCAGGCGGTCCGGGTGCGTGCCTTCGGGAATCGCCATCGGCCGCGCCTCGAAGTGCCGCCTGGCGCCTGCGGGCCAGGGCAGCTGCAGCAGGTTGCGCACGAGGTTGCGCTCCACCGGCGAGCCTTCGGTGCCGGCGGGCAGCGTCTCCACCAGCGCGAGCCATGCAGTCCACGGGCCGCCCTCGGCCGCGCGCATCTCGATCGAGGTGCCGATGTAGCCGTTGAACGGCAGGCCGTGCGCCACGCGCAGGCTGCCCGCGGCCGGCTGGCGCGCACCGCGCACGGCGTCGGTGGGCAAGGGCCGGCCGCGGCCGAGGGCCTGCAGGCGATCCAGCGCGTCGCCATTCGCAGCCATGGCCAGCGGCGCGTCGTCGCCGCGCGCGCCGGGCACGATCCAGTCCAGCGGCAGCTCGCGGCGGCCGGTGCGCATCGTGGATGCGTCGGCCCAGCAGGTGTCGCAGTCGGCGTTGATGAAGCGTTCGACCAACACCGATGGCGACAACTGCCGGTCGCTGGAGCACGACGACTGCGCGCGCACGGCCGAGCCAGCGAGCGCGACCATCGCGAACGCGGGAACGAGCAGGGCAGCGCGGCGCATCGGTGCGGGGGTGGCTTTCTACAATGTCGTATGTTCCCAGAAGTCGATGCCGCGCCGCTGTTGCAGAACCTGAATGAGGAGCAGCGCGCCGCGGTCACCCTGCCGGCCGAGCACGCGCTGATCCTGGCCGGCGCGGGTTCCGGCAAGACGCGCGTGCTCACCACGCGCATTGCCTGGCTGCTGTCCACCGGCCAGGTCTCGCCCGGCGGCGTGATGGCCGTCACGTTCACCAACAAGGCCGCGAAGGAAATGATGACGCGGCTGGGCGCGATGCTGCCCGTCAACGTGCGCGGCATGTGGATCGGCACCTTCCATGGCCTGTGCAACCGGTTCCTGCGCGCGCACTGGAAGCTGGCCAACCTGCCGCAGAGCTTCCAGATCCTGGACACGCAGGACCAGCTGTCGGCCATCAAGCGGCTGATGAAGCAGTTCAACGTCGACGAGGAGCGCTTCCCGGCCAAGGAGACGCAGTGGTTCATCGCCGGCTGCAAGGAGGACGGGCTGCGTCCCGGCGACGTCCCGGCGCGCACCGAGGAGGACCGCAAGAAGGTCGAGCTGTACCAGCTGTACGAGGAGCAGTGCCAGCGCGAAGGCGTGGTCGACTTCGGCGAGCTGATGCTGCGCAGCTACGAGCTGCTGCGCGACAACGACCCGATCCGCCAGCACTACCAGCGGCGCTTCCGGCACATCCTGGTCGACGAATTCCAGGACACCAACAAGCTGCAGTACGCGTGGCTGAAGATCTTCACCGTGAGCCCCGACGGCACGTCGGGCAACAACGCGATCTTCGCGGTGGGCGACGACGACCAGAGCATCTATGCGTTTCGCGGCGCGCGCGTGGGCAACATGGCCGATTTCGTGCGCGAGTTCCACGTCGCGCACCAGATCAAGCTGGAGCAGAACTACCGCAGCTACAGCAACATCCTCGACTCGGCCAACGCGCTGATCAGCCACAACAAGGGCCGGCTGGGCAAGAACCTGCGCACCGACCAGGATCCCGGAGAGCCGGTGCGTGTGTACGAGGCGCCCACCGACCTGGCCGAGGCGCAGTGGCTGGTCGAGGAGATGCGGCACCTCGTTCGTGACAATGGCACTGAACCCGGCCTGCCCCGCAAGGAGATCGCGGTGCTCTATCGCAGCAACGCGCAGAGCCGGGTGATCGAGACGGCGTTGTTCAACGCCGGCGTGCCATACCGCGTGTACGGCGGCCTGCGGTTCTTCGAGCGGGCCGAGATCAAGAACGCCCTGGCCTACCTGCGACTGCTGGAGAACCCGAACGACGACACCAGCTTCCTGCGGGTGGTGAATTTCCCGCCGCGTGGCATCGGCGCGCGGAGCATCGAGCAGCTGCAGGACGCCGCGCGCGCCGCGGGTTGTTCCCTGCACGACGCGGTGAGCGCCACCACCGGCAAGGCCGGGGCCAACCTCGGCGCGTTCGTTGCCAAGATCGACGTGCTGCGCGAGCAGACGCAGAACCTGAGCCTGCGCGAGATCATCGAGCTGGTGCTGCAGCACTCGGGACTCATCGAGCACTACAAGGCCGAGCGAGAAGGTGCCGAGCGCATCGAGAACCTGGAGGAACTGGCCAGCGCCGCCGAGAGCTTCGTGATGCAGGAAGGCTTCGGCCGGGATGCGGTGGCATTGCCGGTCGACGAACTGCAGCAGAGCCCGGTGAGCCAGGGCTTGGACCCCAACGCACCGCTGCTGAACGAGCCGGCGCCCGATTACGTGGCACCCGACGCCGAGACCGGGGAGACGCTCTCACCGCTGGCCGCGTTCCTCACCCATGCCGCGCTGGAATCGGGCGACAACCAGGCCCAGGCCGGCCAGGACGCCGTGCAACTGATGACGGTGCACTCGGCCAAGGGCCTGGAGTTCGACTGCGTGTTCGTCTCCGGCCTGGAAGAGGGCCTGTTCCCGAGCGAGCGGTCCATGTCCGACTACGAAGGGCTGGAGGAGGAACGCCGGCTGATGTACGTGGCGATCACGCGTGCCCGCAAGCGGCTGTACCTGAGCTACTCGCAGACGCGACTGCTGCACGGCCAGACCCGCTACAACGTGAAGAGCCGGTTCTTCGACGAGTTGCCCGAGGCCGCGCTGAAGTGGCTGACGCCGAAGAACCAGAACTTCGGCGGTTCGGCGTTCGGCTTCGGCACCGGCTATGCGAGCACGCGATCGCCGGCTTCGCAGCGCGACTGGAATCCGGACCGTTTCGCCAGCCCGCCGGTCCCCGTGCAGAAGGCCGCGCCCTCCCACGGATTGCGCGCCGGGCTGCAGGTGTTCCACACCAAGTTCGGCGAAGGCACGGTGCTGTCGATCGAAGGGCAGGGCGACGATGCGCGCGCCCAGGTGAAGTTCCCGCGGCACGGCGTGAAGTGGCTGGCGCTCGCTGTCGCCAAGCTCACGCCGGTCCCCTGAGCCTCACTCCATGTGCAGCCAGTTCTCTTCGGGGAGCTTGCGCAGGAACATGAGCACGGGCAGCACGGCATCGTGTGACACGGCCCATTCCAGGTGGTCGCGCAGGCACAGCCGCTTGACCATCGCCGACGTCACGCGCCAGGCCTGGGGCGAGATCGGCGGCGGCGGCTGCATGCGGCCCTCGACTTCCTGCTTGCCGGGCAGCAGCGCATAGAGCTTCTGCCAGTCGTCCAGCCTGGGGCACACACGGTTGTTGCGGCGCGCCTCGGTCATCAGTTCGTCGATGCCGAGCGGGGGTTCCCTGCCTGCGGCAGCACCGTGCTGCATCGCCGCTGGGGCCGTGGCTTCGTAGCCGGGGGCCGGTGTCGCTGCCGGCTCGCGCAGCGGCACGTGGCCGCTGCCCGCCGTGGTGGGGGCGAAACGGTTTTCCTGCTTCCGGGTCAGCTCGTTGAACAGCGCCCAGGCAGAGGCGGTGTCTTTCTCCTGCGCGTCCGCCGTGGGAATGGTGTCGCCGTACACGTACGGATCGTCGAGCCGCTTCCCGGACGGCGGCGGTTTCGGCGGTTGCTTGGGGGAGGACATGCGGCTCCGGGGACTGCGTGGGCTTGTCACTGAATGTACAGCGGCTCGCCGGTTCTGCCCATCCTCCCAAGGCCCTGGCCGGTTCATACGCTCACTTATCATCGCTCGCAGGAGGCGACCGCCATGAACGCTCCGGAGACACTTTCGCGCTGGTCCGGCACCGGCTCGAGCCGCATTCCCTTCTGGGCCTACACCGACGCGCAGCTGTACCAGCGCGAGCTGGAGAAGGTGTTCTACGGCCGGCACTGGTGCTACGTCGGCCTGGAGGTCGAAGTGCCCAACGTGGGCGACTTCAGGCTCAGCTGGGTGGGCGAGCGCCAGGTGATCCTGGTGCGCGATCGCGTGGCGCCGAAGGACCGCGGCACGGACACCGGCATCCGTGTGGTCGAGAACCGCTGTGCGCACCGCGGCGTGCGGTTCTGCCAGCAGCCGCAGGGCAATGCGCGCAGCTTCGTCTGCCCGTACCACCAGTGGACCTACAGGCTCAATGGCGAGCTGGCGGGGCTGCCGTTCAAGGACGGCGTCAAGGATGGCGACTGCGTCAATGGCGGCATGCCGGCGGACTTCGACCTGAAGTCCAACGGCCTCACGCGGCTGCGCGTCGAGGTGCTGCACGGCCTGGTGTTCGCCACCTTCAGCGACGACGCCGAGCCGTTGCGCGAGTACCTCGGTCCCGAGATCCTGCCCTGGCTGGACCGCATCTTCTCGAAGCGCCAGTTGACCCTGCTCGGCTACAACCGCCAGCGCATCCCGGGCAACTGGAAGCTGATGATGGAGAACATCAAGGACCCGTACCACCCAGGCCTGCTCCACACCTGGTTCGTCACCTTCGGCTTGTGGCGCGCCGACCAGAAGAGCCGCATGGTGATGGACAGCCACGGCCGTCACGCGGTGATGATCTCGCGCCGCAACGACGGTGGCGAGAACAAGGTGGTAACCGAGGGCGTGACCTCGTTCAAGGCCAACATGGCGCTGAACGACACGCGCCTGCTGGACGTGGTGCCCGAACCGTGGTGGAAGGTGGCGGATCCGACGAATCCCGGGGCGGAGATCATGCCCACCGTCACCATGATCACGCTGTTCCCGAGCCTGATCATCCAGCAGCAGGTCAACTCGCTGTCCACGCGGCATATCGTGCCGCGCGGCGAAGGCGAGTTCGATTTCGTCTGGACCCATTTCGGCTTTGCCGACGACACGCCGGAGATGACGCGACGCCGCCTGCGCCAGGCCAACCTGTTCGGGCCGGCGGGGTTCGTGTCCGCCGACGATGGCGAGGTGATCGAGCTCAGCCAGCAGGGCTTCGCGCAGTGGGGCGAGGACGGCAGCACCCTGTGCGAGCTGGGCGGCACGGGCACCGGCGGCACCGAGCACATGGTGACCGAGACGCTGATCCGTTCGATGTACGCCTACTGGCGCAAGGTGATGGGCGTATGAGCGAGCGGGCATCCATTCGGGCTGAGCCTGTCGAAGCCCTGCTCCTGCAGCTCGAGATCGACCGTCTCAACGCCGACTACGCGGCCGCCCTCGACGAGCGACGCTTTGACGACTGGCCTCTCTTCTTCACGGAGGGCGCCAGCTACACCGTGCAGGCGCGCGAGAACTTCGACCGCGGCCTACCGCTGGCGCTGATCGCGCTGGAGAGCCGCGGGATGATGAAGGACCGGGTGTATGGCGTCACCCACACCATCTACCACGCGCCGTACTACACGCGGCACGTCGTGGGCCCGGCACGGGTGCTGCCTGTGCAGGACGGGGACGGAGGGGGCCTGGTTCGGGCCCAGGCGCACTATGCGGTCTTCCGCACCCGGCCGGGCGATGCGAGCGAGGTCTACAACGTGGGCCGCTACATCGACGAGATCGTGCGCACCGACGGCGGCCTGAAATTCGCCAGCCGCCGCTGCGTGTACGACAGCGAGATGGTGCTCAACTCGCTGATCTACCCGATCTGACATCGCAGGGCCGCTGCCGCGGCCTGCGCACTGTCACTTCTTCGTGGCTTCGTGGCCCAGGTAGCCGCCCGCGGCCGCGCCACCCAGCGTGCCCAGCGTGCCGCCGCCCACCGCATTGCCCACCACGCCGCCGACCGCGGCGCCGCCGATGGTGCCGGCGGTCTGGCGGTCCATGGAACCGCAGCCGGTCAGGCCGATCAGAGTCGCGGCAGCGAGGGCCGCAAGGAGCTTCGATTTCATACCGTTCACCTTTGGATGTGCGACCGCAGAAGGCGCGGCCTGCCTGTGCGTTTCACTGTAGAAAACAGCCCGGCGGGACCCTGTAGGAGCCGTCAGGAAGCGCCTGTCGGCACCCCCCGCCGTGGCGTGACAGCGCGCGTGCCGGCGCGGCCTCAGACGCTGCGGCTGCGGGCCAGCGGTGGATTGGCCGAGAAATACCGCACGATGCCGCGCATGAGGGCGTCGGCCAGGTTGTCCTGGTAGCCGTCGCTGCGCAGCTTGGCTTCCTCGTCGGGGTTGCTGATGAACGCGGTTTCCACCAGCACGCTGGGAATGTCAGGGGCCTTGAGCACGGCGAAGCCCGCCTGTTCGACGGCGCCCTTGTGCAACTGGCCCACGCGGCCGATCTCGCCCAGCAGCGCGCCGCCGAGCTTCAGGCTGTCCTTGATCTGGGCCGCGGTGCTCATGTCCAGCAACGCCTGGGCCACGTGGACGTCCGTGGCCTTGACGTTCACGCCACCGATCAGGTCGGCGTTGTTTTCCTTGGCCGCCATCCACCGCGCCGCGGCGCTGGAAGCGCCTCCCTGGCTCAGCGCGAACACGCTGGCGCCGCGCGCGCTGGGCGTGGTGAACGCATCGGCGTGGATGCTCACGAACAGGTCGGCCTGCACGCGGCGCGCCTTCTGCACGCGCACGTGCAGCGGCACGAAGAAGTCGGCGTCGCGCGTGAGGAAGGCGCGCATCGGATTGCCGTTGACCGTCGTGGCGTTGATGCGCTCGCGCAGCCTGTGGGCCACCTGCAGCACGACGTCCTTCTCGCGCGTGCCGCTGGGACCGGTGGCGCCCGGATCCTCGCCGCCGTGACCAGGATCGAGCGCGATGATGATCAGGCGGTCGGTGCGGGCGATGGCATTGGCAGGCGGCGCTACCGCGGCTGGCGGCTTGTCGGCGTCGCGTGAACGCGGCGCCTGCTGGCGCGCGATGAGGTCGCCCAGCGGATCCCCGATCGACGGTGCGGATGGCGGTGCGTTGGTGGCGTCCTTCAGCCGTTCGGCGATCAGCGCCTCCAGCGGATCGGCCGGATGCACCGGGTGGAAATCGATCACCAGCCGGTGCTGGTAGGCCGCGATCGGCGGCAGCGTGAACACCTGCGGCAGGGCCTGCTGCTTCAGGTCGATGACCAGCCGCACCACGCCGGGCGCGTTCTGGCCGACGCGGATGCCGGCGATGTACGGGTCGTCGGCCTGCACCTTGGCCACGAGTTCGCGCAGCGCGGGATTGAGGTCGATGCCGTCGATGTCCACCGCCAGCCGCGGCGGGTTGGGCACCACCACCTGCCGCGAGGCAAGCTTGCCGTCCGATTCGATGGTGACGCGGGTGTAGTCCTCGGCCGGCCACAGGCGCACGGCGACGATGGTGGCGCCGCGGGCGATCTGGGCCGTGCCCAGCAGCAGCACCAGCGTGCCGCCTTGCAACAGGTCGCGGCGGCGCACCGTCACCGCAGCAGCTCCTGGCCGCGCGCGGTGTTCGGCTGCATGCGCACGGCCCGCCCGCCGTCGTCCTGCAGCGCGATGTGGAGGTCGAGGTCCGCGACCGGCAGCAGGCCCGCGGCCTTCTCGGGCCATTCGGCCAGCTTCAGTCCCGGGCTGTCGAAGACGTCGCGAAAGCCCGCGTCCTCCCACTCGCGCGGATCGTCGAAGCGGTAGAAGTCGAAGTGCCAGGCCGCGCCCGACGCGGTCTGGTGCGGTTCGACCACCGCATAGGTCGGGCTCTTGATGCGGCCCTGCACGCCGAGCGCGCGCAGCAGGTGGCGGACGAAGGTGGTCTTGCCCGCGCCCAGGTCGCCATGCAGCGCAATGAAAGCGTCGGCGACCTGCGGGTGCGCGGCCAGCCGGCGCGCGAAGGCTTCGGTGTCCTGCTCGGTGGTCCAGTGGGCAGTGGCCCCGCCGCTGCCCGGCATTGGGGCGGTTCCTACAATCGGCGGGTGATTCGGCGTGGCGCTCAGATCGACGGTCCTTCGCTGGTGGCAGCCATCGTGCGATGGGGCCGTGAGCTCGGATTCTCCCAAATCGGCGTGGCCGGCGTCGACCTGTCCGACGCCGAACCTGGATTGCTGCAGTGGCTGTCCAACGGTTGGCACGGCGAGATGGCCTACATGGAAGCCCACGGCCTCAAGCGCGCGCGTCCCGCCGATCTTGTCCCGGGCACGCTGTCGGTGATCACGGCCCGGATGGACTATTTGCCGGCGGCCACCCCGGACGGCTGGCAGGCCATCGAGTTCGAGCGCCTGCAGCGGCCGACCGAGGGCATCGTGTCGCTCTATGCCCGCGGCCGCGACTACCACAAGGTGCTGCGCCAGCGGCTGCAGAAGCTGGCCGACCGCATCGCGCAGGACCTCGGCCCGTTCGGGCATCGCGCGTTCACCGATTCGGCGCCGGTGCTGGAGGTCGAACTGGCCACGCGCAGCGGCCAGGGCTGGCGCGGCAAGCACACCCTGACCCTGAGCCGCGAGGCCGGGTCGATGTTCTTCCTGGGCGAGATCTACGTCGATCTCGAACTGCCGGCCACCGAGCCCGAGACGGCGCACTGCGGCAGTTGCACCGCGTGCATCGACATCTGCCCCACCGGCGCCATCGTCGGGCCGCAGCGGCTGGACGCGCGCCGCTGCATCTCGTACCTCACGATCGAGCACGCGGGCGCGATCCCCGAGGAGCTGCGACCCAAGATCGGCAACCGCATCTACGGCTGCGACGACTGCCAGCTGGCGTGCCCCTGGAACAAGTTCGCGCAGCGCAGCCCGCTGCCCGACTTCGATGCCCGGCCCGGGTTCAGCGACATGCCGCTCGCGCAGCTGCTCGCGTGGAGCGAGGAGGAGTTCCTGCGCCGCACCGAGGGCAGCCCGATCCGCCGCATCGGCCACGAGCGCTGGCTGCGCAACGTGGCGGTGGCGGCGGGCAATGCGCTGCGGGTGCAGGACGATGCCGGGCTGCGGGCCGGCCTGCAGGCACTGGCGCAACACCCGAGCGCGCTGGTGCGCGAGCACGTGGCCTGGGCGCTGGCTGCGGGCGGGGGCGCGCCCAGCGCCGCCGGTCAAGCTCGACTGTAGGACGGCGCCTCGACTTCGGTCTCCCGCGCGTTTCCGCCATTGACTGCCGCCACTTGTGCCGCTGCAATCGGCACCACAACCCGCTTCCGGGCGGTTCGTGCCCACGGTCCGAGACGCAGTATGTTCAAGATCTTCCAACGCAAGCCAGCACCGGCACCGGCCCTCGCCAAGGCCGCGGCGGAGCGCCGGACCGTGCGCCGCACCGGCCCCGCCCCGTTCGAGCGGCCCGCCGTTCCCCAAGCCCAGGAGCTGGATGACGAATCGGCGTGGGACCAGTGGGAGCACTCGCAGATGGAGCTGGACAGCCGCCTCGGCCCGCTGTCGGCCTTCGACTCGGTGCGGGTCAAGGGCGGCACGCCCAGCCAGGCCGCCGAACTCGATCCCTTCGCCAGCGTGCGCCAGCGGCGCAAGCCCTGACGGCGTTCAGGCGGCGTGCCGCAGCACGCCCAGTGCCAGGGTCAGGCTCACGGGGCCCAGGATCGTCGACAGCGTGACCAGACCGGCCACGTACCCGCCGTTGTAGCCCATGCGCGACGCCAGCACATAGGCGCTGGACGCCGTCGGCAGGGCGGAGAACGCCAGCAGCACCAGCGCCTGCGTGGCATCCAGGTGGAACAGCCGCACCAGCGCCCATGCCACGCAGGGCAGGGCGACGTGCCGCACGGCCAGCAGCCAGGCCGATAGGCCCTGCGAGCGCGCCAGGCTGCGCAACTGCATGCCGGCGCCGGCGGCCATCAGGCCCAATGGCAGCGAGGCGCCGCCGATGCGCGACACGACCGGATCCAGCAGCGGCGGAATGTGCAGGCCGGCGAAATTGCAGGCCAGCGCCAGCGCGGTTGCGACGATCAGCGGATTGCGCAGCAGCGCGCGCAGGAAGCCGCTCTGCGCATGCCGCGCCATCGGCCACACGGCGGCCACGTTGAACAGCGGCACGCACACGCCGATCAGGACGGCGATCAGTTGCAGCCCGGTGGCGCCCGCAAGCCGTTCGGAGAGCGCGAACGCCACGAAGGAATTGAACCGGAAGGCGACCTGCGCCGCGGCCGCATGGTCCTCGCGCACGATGTGCCGGCCGATCACGGGCAGGTGGGGCGGCAGCAGTGCGAGGGCGATGCCCGAGAGCCCGAGCGCCAGGCCCGCGCCGATCAGGCCCGAGGCCTCGCCCAGGTTGATCGGCGTGCGCACGATCGACTGGAACAGCAGGACCGGAAACAGCACGTGGTACACGAGGCGCTCCACCGGTTCCCAGACGCTGCGATCCAGTGGCGTGTAGCGGCACAGGAGGAAGCCGACCACGATCAGCGAGAAGTCGGGGAACAGCAGGCGGGCGAACTCCACCCGGCGAGCATAGCTGGGCGGTTCGGGCCAGGCCGGTTCGGGTTAATGGTTGTCCCTGATGTGGGTTCCACGATCGCAGGCCCACGTGCACGCGGGTACGATCCCCGGGTCCCGTTTTCCGCACACAAGGAGTACGCATGCATCGCCGTGACTGGATCGCCCTTGCCGCTGCCACGTTGGCCGTGGCCGCCGGGCCCGCGCTGGCCCAGGGCTATCCGAACAAGCCGATCCGGCTGGTCGTCCCGTTCGCACCGGGCGGCACCACCGACATCATTGCCCGCGTGATCGCCGATCCGCTGGGCAAGGCACTGGGCCAGCCCGTGGTGGTGGAGAACAAGGCCGGCGGCGGCGGCGTCATCGGCGCCACCCAGACCGCGCGTGCCACGCCCGACGGCTACGAGCTGGGCGTGGCCACGGTGTCGACGACCGCGGCCAACCCCGCGATCAACCCGAAGATCCCGTACAACCCGGTCACCGACTTCACGCCCATCATCAACATCGCGGCCACGCCCAACGTGATCGCCGTGCATCCGGGCTTCCCGGCCAAGGACTACAAGTCCTTCGTGGCCGAGCTGAAGAAGAACCCGGGCAAGTACTCGTACTCCTCGTCGGGCACCGGCGGCATCGGCCACCTGCAGATGGAGTTGTACAAGAGCCTGTCGGGCACGTTCGTCACGCACATCCCGTACCGCGGCGCCGGCCCGGCGCTGAACGACACGGTGGCGGGCCAGGTGCCGATGATCTTCGACAACCTGCCGTCGGCGCTGCCCTTCATCAAGGAAGGGCGCCTCGTGCCCATCGTCGTCGCCGCCCCGCAGCGCCTGAAGGACCTGCCCAACGTGCCGACGTTCAAGGAAGTCGGACTGGAGCCGGTGAACCGGCTGGCCTATTACGGCATCTACGGTCCCAAGGGCCTGCCCAAGGACATCGTGGACAAGATCCACCAGGGCGTGTTGAAGGCGCTGCAGGAGCCCGCGGTGCGCAAGCGCATCGAGGACACCGGCTCGATCATCGTCGGCAACACGCCGGAGCAGTTCGCGCAGCAGATCAAGGACGAGTACGCCGTCTACAGGAAGGTCGTGGAGCAATCCAAGCTGAAACTGGATTGAGGACCACGGTGCGGACTTCCGCTGCCAGCAACAAGCCGCCCGTGGGCGGCTTGTTCGCTTGCGTCGACGATTTCATCGACGCGCTCTGGCTCGAAGAGGGCCTGTCCGCCAACACGCTGGCGGCCTATCGGCGCGACCTCACGCTGTACGGCACCTGGCTGCGCGTCCGCGGCACCGACCTGGAGTCCACCACCGAAGCCGACCTGCACGCCTACTTCGCGCACAAGCACCGCGAGACCAAGGCCACCACCGCCAACCGGCGGCTCACGGTGTTCAAGCGCTTCTTCCGCTGGGCCCTGCGCGAGCGCCGCATCAGCGCCGATCCCACGCTCAAGCTGCAGTCCGCGCGGCAGCCGCTGCGCGTGCCCAAGACATTGAGCGAAGCCCAGGTCGAGGCGCTGCTCGCCGCGCCCGATGTCGACACCCCGCTGGGCCTGCGCGACCGCACGATGCTGGAGCTGATGTACGCCAGCGGCCTGCGCGTGAGCGAGCTGGTCACGCTGAAGGTGCTGCACCTGAGCCTGGTCGACAACGTGGTGCGCGTGATGGGCAAGGGCGGCAAGGAACGGCTGGTGCCGTTCGGGCTGGTGGCGCGCGACTGGATCACGCGCTACCTGGCCGACGCGCGCGGCGAGATCCTGGGCGGCCAGCAGACCGAGGACCTGTTCGTCACCGCGCGCGGGCAGGGCATGACGCGCGCGATGTTCTGGGTGATCGTGAAGAAGCATGCGCGTACCGCCGGCATCACCGCGCCGCTGTCGCCTCACACGCTGCGCCACGCTTTCGCCACCCACCTTCTCAACCACGGGGCCGACCTGCGCGCGGTGCAGATGCTGCTGGGACATGCCGACATCTCGACGACCACCATCTACACGCACGTGGCCCGCGAGCGGCTCAAGCAGCTGCACGCGCAGCACCATCCGCGCGGCTGACACAATCGGCGGCATGCAGTCCACCGTCTCCCGCCGCGTCGCACTCGCGGCCCTGTCCGCAACCGTCCTTCCCCTCCATGCGCAGGCCAACTGGCCGAGCAAGCCGATCCACCTGGTTGTCGCCTACCCGCCTGGCGGCGTGAGCGACATCGTCGCCCGCGCCCTGGGCGACCGGCTCGCGGCCGCGCTCGGGCAGCCGGTGGTGGTCGAGAACAAGGCCGGCGCGAGCGGCACCATCGGCGTCGATGCCGTGGCCAAGGCCGCGCCCGACGGCCACACGTTCGGCTTCGCTGCCATCAGCCCCATCGCGCTCACGCCGCACCTGGGCAAGGTGCCGTTCGATCCGGTGCGCGACCTGGTGCCGGTGGTCGGCGTGATGGATTCGCCCGTGCTGCTGCTCGCCACGACCGCCACGCCGGCCAAGGACCTGCGCGAGCTGCTTGCCGCGGCCAAGGCCAGGCCCGGCGCCTTGCGCTGGGCGACCTCGGGCCCGGGCTCGCTCGGCCACCTGATGCTGGAGCAGCTGAAGGCGGCCGCGAAGGTCGACATCACGCACATCCCGTACAAGGGCGGCGGCCAGCAGATCAACGATGCGCTCGGCGGCCAGTTCGAGGTGCTCTCGGTCAACGCCAGCCCCGTCATCTCGCAGCACGTGAAGGCCGGCAAGCTGCGCGTGCTGGCCGTCGGCTCGCCGTCGCGCCTCGATGCCTTTGCGGCCGCTCCGACGCTGGCCGAACTGGGCTACCCGGCGGCGAACCTGAGCTCGGTGTTCGGCATCTTCGCGCCGGTCGGCGTCCCGCCGGCGGTGGTCGAGCGCCTGAACGCCGAGGTGAACAAGGCGCTGGCGACACCCGAGCTGCGCAGCCGCCTCGTGGCCAGCGACAACGTGCCCACAGGCGGCAGCGCCGCCGCCTTCGCCAAGCTGATCGCGACCGAATCCGACAACAACGCGCGCATCATCCGCGCCGCCCACATCCAGGCCGAGTGAGTCCCATGCTGCAATTCGCCGACATCGACACCGCCGCCCGCCGCCTCGCCGGCGTTGCCCACCGCACGCCGGTGCTCACCTCGCGCACCCTCGACGCGCAGCTCGGGGCCACCGTGCTGTGCAAGGCCGAGAACCTGCAGCGCATGGGCGCCTTCAAGTTCCGCGGCGGCTACAACGCCGTCAGCAGCCTGACGCCGGCCGAGCGGGCGCGCGGCGTCGTCGCCTTCTCGTCGGGCAACCATGCGCAGGCCGTCGCCCTCGCGGCGCAGCTGCACGGGTGCAAGGCCACCATCGTCATGCCCACCGACGCACCGCCGCTGAAGCTGGCGGCGACGCGCGGCTACGGCGCCGAGGTGGTGCTCTACGACCGCTACAAGGAAGACCGTGCGGCCATCGCGGCCAGGCTGGTCGACGAGCAGGGCGCGCACCTGATCCCTCCCTACGACGACCTGCGCGTGATGGCGGGGCAGGGGACCGCGGGGCTGGAGTTGATCCAGGATGCCGGGCCGCTCGACGCGCTGATCGTCTGCGCTGGCGGCGGTGGTTTCCTCTCCGGCTGCGCGGTGGCCGCGAAGCACCTGCTGCCGAACGTGCGCGTCTACGGCGCGGAGCCGGAGGCGGGCAACGACATGCAGCAGTCGCTGCGCCAGGGCCGCATCGTCAGCATCGACGTGCCGCGCACCATCTGCGACGGCCAGCAGACGCAGTTCGTGGGCAAGCATCCCTTCGAGGTGATCCGCGCGATGGTCGCCGACGTGCTCACCGTGCCCGACCGCGTGGTGGTCGAGGCGATGCGGTTCGCATTTGAGCGCATGAAGGTCGTGCTGGAGCCGTCCGGCGCCTGCGCGCTGGCGGCGCTGATGCACCACAAGGAGCAGTTCCGCGGACAGCGCGTCGGGGTGACGTTCTCCGGCGGCAACATCGGCGCGGAACGGTTCGCAGCCTTGGTGAGCGGGGCTGAAGCGGTGGACTGATCCGTGGGTGGCCGGCCACCCGCGTGCGATGATCGCGGGCTGCATGCAAGCCGTATCCCAGGAAGACCGGAGCTTCCGTCCTGACATCAACGCCCTGCGCGCGCTCGCCGTCGCCGCAGTCATCGCGTTCCACTTCGGCCTCCCCGGATTCGCGTCCGGCTATGTCGGGGTCGACATCTTCTTCGTGATCTCGGGCTTCCTGATCGGCGGCCACGTGATGGCGCAGCTCGACCGCGCCCGCTTCAGCCTGAAGCACTTCTTCGCGGGACGGATCCGTCGCATCGTGCCCGCGCTGGCAGTCGCCTGCGCGGCGGTGCTCGCCTGGGGCTGGGCGTTCCAGGCGCCGCCGGATTACAAGGCGCTGGCGCGCAGCGCGACCAACGCGGTGCAGTTCCTCGCCAACAGCTACTTCGCGGACCAGCTGGGCTACTTCGACCTGGGCGCCGCGTACAAGCCTCTTCTCCATACCTGGTCGCTCGCGGTCGAGGCGCAGTTCTACCTGTTCCTTCCCTTCGTTCTGATTGGGCTGTGGAAGCTGCCGCCCCGCTGGCGCGTGCCGTTGCTGGCGCTGCTGGGTGCGGCATCGTTCGCAGGCGCGCTGCACTGGGGCGTGGTCGATCGGACCCACGTGTTCTATTCCTTCACCGCGCGCGCCTGGGAGTTCCTGGTCGGTTGCCTCGCCGCCTGCGTGCCGCCGGTCGTCGGCCAACGCCTGGGCCAGGCGCGCCGACCCTTGCTGGGGCTCGCGTGGATCGCGCTGGCCGCGACCTGCCTGCTGCTGCCGCAAGGCATCGTCTGGCCCGGCGTCTGGACACTCGTGCCCACGCTGTTGACGGCCGCGGTGATCGTGCTGGGCACGGGCCATGCACACGGCCGGCTGGTGCAGCTGCCGCCGGTGCAGCATGCCGGCACCATCTCGTACTCGCTGTACCTGTGGCACTGGCCCTTGCTGGTCGCCTGGCGGCTCACGGTGGTCGACGTGCCGGTCGAGGGCTGGGCCGTGTTGCCGTTGCTGGCCGCGACTTGGGCCTGCGGCTGGCTGTCGTGGCGCTTCGCCGAGCAGCCGTTGCGCACGCGCCCCGGCTGGGGCGCACCGGGAGGCTCTACCGGTTCTATGCGGGCGTCGTCGTGTTCGCGATGGTGTTCGCCGTCTGGATGTCCAAGACCGACGGCATGCCGGCGCGCCTGCCGGCGTATGCGCACGCCGCCGTGCTGGCGTCGCTGAACGAGGCGCACCCGACGCGCTGCCGGCGACTGCACGGCGTGCCTGCCAACGATCCCGATGCCTGCGACGTCGGCCTGTCCGGGACCGATGCACCGACCTTCGCCGTCTGGGGAGACTCGCACGCGCTGCAGTACCTGGACGCGCTGCGCGAGGCGACGGACCGGTCCGGTATCGCCGGCCAGCTGTTTCATTTCCCCGGCTGCGAACCGGCGGCGGAGCCGGGTGGTTTCGGTGGAGCGGCCTGCGACACGCACAACGCCCACGTGCTCGGCTACATCGACAGCACGCCCTCGATCCGGACGGTGCTCGTGGTCCTGCGGCAGAACGATCCCGGGCGCGTCGACCGCGCGTGGCGGGCCGTCGATGCGCTGGTGGCGCGCGGCCGGCGCGTGGTTGTCCTCGGCCCGACGCCGGAGGCGCACCGCGCGGTCGCGCAGGAATGGCTGGCGCTGGAATTGCTGCACCGGCGTCCCGTGCCGGAGATGAGCATCGGTCGCGGCGAATCGCTAGTCGATGCACGCACCTCGCGGCCGGTGGATTCCTATGACACAAGGCTGGCGCGCTGGCAGGCGCAGGCACGCGCGGCGCTCGCGCGCCACGGCGATCGCATCGAGGCGATCGACCTCACGCCCTTGTTCTGCGATGCCAGCCGCTGCTGGCTCGTGCGCGGTGGCGTCGGCATGCTGCGCGACACGGACCACCTGACGACCGCCGCCGCGCGGCGGGTGCTGGCGCTCGCCCTGCCGACCCTCACTGGCATGCAGCCTTGAAACTGACGCCGGCGACGCGGCGCGCACGCCGCTCCAGTCGCTGCCCTCCGCGCCTTCGACCATGACCTCCGCCAGCACCACCGCCACGCCGACCGCCAGCCGCACCGCCTGGACCATGCTCCTGGCGCTGACCTGCGGCTTCGCGCTCAGCCAGGCGTTCCGCACCGTCGCGGCAATCATGGCGCCGCCGCTGCAGAAGGAGTTCGGCCTCACGCCGTCGCAGCTCGGACTGTTCGCGGGATCCTTCCATTTCGCGTTCGGTGGCCTGCAGCTGTTCATGGGCATGGGCATGGATGTGTGGGGACCCCGGCGCACGGTGCTGGTCGTGTCCCCGCTCACCATCGTCGGCGCGGTGATCGCCGCAACCTCGCACGGCTTTGGGCAACTGCTGCTGGCGCAGGTCGTCATCGGCATCGGCTGCGCGCCCGCGTTCCTGGTCTGCACCGTCTTCATCGCGCGATCGTTCCCGGGTCCGCAGTTCGCGGCTGTCTCGGGCGCCACGCTGGGCATCGGCACCGTCGGCCTGCTGCTCACCGGCACGCCGCTGGCCTGGTTGATCGACCATGCGTCGTGGCGCGCCGGCTTCCTGGCGCTTGCAGTGGCGGCGGTCGGCGCCTGGTTCGCCATCTTCGCGTTGCTGCGCGATCCACCGCTGGCGCCCGCCGATGCCGCTGCCGCGCCGGCAAGTCCGCTCGCGGCGCTGCGTGGCTACGGCGAGCTGTTCCGGTTGCCGTACACGTGGGGGATCGTGGTGCTGGGCCTGTTCACGTACGCATCCTTCCTCACCTTCCGTGGCCTGTGGCTCGGGCCGCTGCTGGTGGAGCGGCACGGCTTCAGCCTCGTGCAGACCGGCAACGTGGCGCTCGCGCTGTCGCTGATCAGCGCCTTCGGTCCGCCGCTCTTCGGGCGGCTCGATCCCGGCGTGCAGCGCCGGCGCACCTGGCTGGTGGCGTACACGTTCGGGATGGCCGCGCTGTTCGTGATCATGGCCAGCACGCGTTCGGTGCTGGTGGACATCGGGATCGGCGCCGTGTTCAGCGTGCTGTCGGGCTACATGGTGCTGCAGTACGCCGACGTGCGTTCGGCCTATCCGCCGCGGATGATCGGCCGCGCGATGGCGCTCTTCACGATGGCGCTGTTCATGGGCGTGGCCTTGATGCAGTGGCTCACGGGCATCGTCGCTTCGCATGCCGCCGCGATGGGCCTGGAGACCTATGCGGCAGTGCTCGGTGCCATCGCGCTGATGCTGGCCAGCGCCGCCATCGCCTTCAGGTGGCTGCCGGCGCCGGCTGGCACGCGCTGAGCATCCACGCCGCCGTCGTTTCGGCCAGCTCCTCCAGCACCTCGGCATCGGTGCGGCCCGAGCGCACGAGGACGTGGAAGGCGTGGTCGGCGCCTTCCACGACGTGCAGCGTCGCGCGCGATCCCAGCGGCTGCGTGGCTTCGCGCACCAGCGGCAGGTCCGCCAGCGCATCGCGCGTGCCCTGCAGGAACAGCATCGGCAACTGCACCTGGGCCAGGTGCGCGGCACGCGCGAGCGACGGCTTGCCGGCCGGATGCAGCGGGAAGCCGACGAAGACCAGGCCGCGCACGTCCGGCAGCGCCGCCGCGGCCTGCGCCTGGGACGTCATGCGGCCGCCGAACGACTTGCCACCCGCGAACAGCGGCACGCCGGGCAGCTGCCGCGCGGCTTCTGCGACTGCGGCCCGCACGGCGGCCTGCGCCACCGCAGGCGTGTCGGGGCGGCGGGAGCCTTGCTCCATGAACGGGAACTGGAAGCGCAGCACCGCGATGCCGAGATCGGCCAGCTCCTGCGCGAGCGCCGCCATGAACGCGTGCTGCATGCCCGCGCCGGCGCCGTGCGCGAACACGTAGCAGGCGGCCGGCTGTGCGGGCGCATCCAGCAATGCCGACACCGCGGTCCCGTCATCGATGGACAGTTGCAGCGCTTGCGGTTCGCGGGCAGTGGGCATCGCTCGAGTGTCGCCTGCATCGGCAGGCAACGCGGCGGTCCGGTGCGCGGCCGTGCGGCACGCCGCTTGCCACAGCCGGGCAGGGCGCAACCGCGCCCCACATCCACAAGGAGTTTGTCCCGATGAACCAGATCACCTTCCGCCGCGCGGCCCTGCTGGGCCTGGCCTCTTCCGCGATGCTGCTCGGCGCGTGCGCCCATGACGGCAGCTCGTCGCGGTCGTCGTCCAGCATGGGCAACAGCGGCTACAGCTCGAGCACGGGCAGCAGCGCCAGCACCGGCAACAGCGGCAGCGGCCGCACCTCGAGCATGGCGACACCGGCTGACAACGCTTCCAGCCCGAACCCGGGCGGCATGGGCGGCGCGAACAGCAAGTCGATGGGCTCCAGCGGCCCCGGCGCGGCGACGCCCATCGGGACCGAGACCGGTTCCGGGGCGAAGAACGGGACGTCGTCGAGCACCACGCCGAGCCGCTGAGGGACAACTCCAGTCCTGTGATCCCCGCGCAGGCGGGGATCCGACGCGATGTGCCGAGCGCAGCTGCGCTCAGGCAGCGCGCCGCAGCGGCGTCTCGGGTGGCTCCTCGGGCTGCCGCGAGGGAATCGCCTGCGTCCACACGGCCACGTCGCGCTCGGTCATGGTGCTGACCGGCGTGAGGCGGCCGTCCACGTACCCGAGGTGCTCCACGTCGTGCAGGTACTGCTCGCGCGACAGCAGCGTGCCCGCGCACACGTGCGGGTCCGCGGCGGGCGGCTGGTGCGTCTCGGCGGCCAGCCGACCCAGCAGGTCTTCGAGCACCCACGCCGGGACGCGATGGCGTTCGCCGGGATAGATGTAGCCGAACAGCGTGAGGTGCGCGAGCAGCACGCGCCAGTGCGGGCCATAGCGCTCCAGCAAGCCTTGCCAGTCGAGATGCTCGGCGCCCGAATGCAGCAGGTGGGCCACGTCCGCGCCGTCGTAGCGCTCGCGTTCCATGATGAAGGACTTGGACAGCAGTCCGTCCTCCGCGTTGGCCACGAGGACCGGCACGCCCAGCACCAGTGCCTGCGGGTTGTCCTTGAACCAGCGGTCGTCCACCGGCGCGAGGCCGTTGCCCGAATTGAAGATGAGATCGATGAAGTCCTCGCCGCACCAGACCTTGGCCAGCCAGTGCGGGTAGGTGAGCTCGGCGCGCCAGCCTCGCGCCTGCGCGACCTCGACGACGCGGTCGTAGTGCTCGCGGCGGATGAACAGGTCCAGGTCCTTGGTCGACCGCCGGATGCCGGTGAAGCAGGCCTGCGCGAATGCGCCGCCCACCAGGAAGGGCACGCCGGCATCGACCAGCGCCCGCAGCGCGCTGCGGTAGAACGCCGCCATGGCGGGCGGCACCTCGTTCTCGAGGGACGGGGCGAGGCAGGTGAGCGTCATGGGGCGGCCCTGGGTCGGTGTGCGCCTAGCGTAGCCGCGCACAAGCCGCCGACCTAGGCCGGGATGCCTCGGCAACCGTCGGCATTCGCCTACAGTTCGCGACGGCGGATGGCCCATGCCCGGGCACGCGACCGGGCGGCAGCATCGGCGCATGAGCAAATCCGCCACCAGCGTGCGCATCGCCGCCGTCGGTGACATCCACGTCACCAAGGATTCCGCGGGCAGCCTGCGCGGCTTCTTCGCCAAGGTCGCTGATGCCGCCGACATGCTGCTGCTGTGCGGCGACCTCACCGACTACGGCACGGCCGACGAGGCCCACATCCTCGCGGAGGAACTGGGCGCGGTGTCGGTCCCCGTGGTCGCCGTGCTGGGCAACCACGATTACGAGTCCGGCACGCCCGACGTGGTGTGCGCCACGCTCAAGCGCGCGGGCGTGCGGGTGCTCGATGGCGAGGCCTGCGAGATCGAGGGCATCGGCATCGCGGGCGCGAAGGGCTTCGCCGGCGGCTTCGGCCGCGGCTCGCTGGGCGCGTGGGGCGAGCCCGCGATCAAGATGTTCGTGAAGGAGTCGCTCAACGAGGCGATGAAGCTGGAGTCGGCGCTGGCCAAGCTGCGCACGCCCCGCCGCATCGCGTTGCTGCACTACTCGCCGATCGCGGGCACTGTCGCCGGCGAGCCGGTGGAGATCTTCCCCTTCCTCGGCAGCAGTCGTCTCGAGGAGCCCCTGCTGCGGTACCCGGTGGATGCCGTGTTCCATGGCCACGCGCACCGAGGCACGATGGAGGCCAAGACCATCAACGGCGTGCCCGTCTACAACGTGGCCAAGCCGCTGCTGCAACGGGCCCGCCCGGGCCAGCCGCCGTTTCGCGTGATCGAACTGCCGCGTGAAGCCGCCCCGGCGACGGCCGAAGCGGGCGCGGACGCCGTCGCCTGACGCGCTTCAGGGCGCGACCAGCGCGAGCAGCTCGTCCTCCGCGAAGCCGGCCGCCCGCCGCGCGTCGAGGTTGAACGGCCCGCGCGGCCGCGGCGCGCCGTGGGCCCGCGCGAGTTCGGCGTAGGTCGCGACAGGATCGAGTCCGCGTTCCGCGCAGAGATGGCGGTACCAGTGGTTCCCGATCGCCACGTGGCCGATCTCGTCGCGCAGGATCACGTCCAGGATGCCGGCCCCGTGCGTGTCGCCGACCTCCAGCAGCTTGGCCCGGATCGGCGGCGAGGCATCGAGCCCGCGCGCTTCGAGCGTGCGCGGCACCAGCGCCAGGCGGGCCAGCAGGTCGTGCCGTGTCTTCTCCGCCATCGCCCACAGGCCGTTGTGCGCGGGGAAGTCGCCATAGTCGTGGCCCAGGCTGCGCAGGTGCTCGCGCAGCAGCTGGAAATGCAGCGCCTCCTCGCGGGCGACGAGCGCCCAGTCGGCGTAGAAGGCCTCCGGCTGGCCGGCGAAGCGCCAGAGCGCGTCGGCCGCGAGGTCGATTGCATTGAACTCGATGTGCGCCAGCGCATGCAGCAGTGCCGCGCGGCCTTCCACGGTGCGGATGGAGCGCTTGCGCAGTTCGGTGTGCGGCACCATCCGCGGGTGGTCGGGGCGACCCGGCAGGCCGGGCGGCTCGTCGATCGTGTCACCGGCCCCGGCGGGCTGCGACGGATCGAGGGCGCGTGCCAATGCGGCCTTGCGCGCCGGGTCGCGCTCGAGAAGCACGGCGAGCGCCGCGCGGCGGAGGGTCTGCATGCCCCGAGCTTAGGGCCTCGACGCCCCGCGATCAGGTGGCCAGCAGTTCCTCGGCCCAGGCCAGTGCCTGCAGGTGGGCCATGTTGATCTGGTGGCCCGACAGCAGCAGGCGATCGGCGAGTTCGGCGAATGCGCGGTCATCGCCGGCTTCGCAAGCCTCGGCCAGTGCGAGCAGCGGTGCATAGACGCCGCTGCGCTCCAGCAGCGCGGCCGCCACCGGCTCGGGAAGGGCGAGCCCGTCCAGCACGCTCGCCATCGGGCGGCCCGTCAGCGCTTCGAGCAGCGAGAACACGCCGACGACGAAGGCCGGGTCCCCATGGTCCGCGCCGAGCAGTTCGACGGCGAGCAGCTCCACCAGCCGGCCGCGGACGACCGCGGACTGCGCCAGCGCGGGCGTGCCCTGGGAGGACGTCGCCAGCAGCACGGTCGCCCAGCGCAGGATGCGCTGCATGCCGAGCAGCATCACGGCGCCGCGGAACGACGTCACCTGGCTCGACAGCCCGAAGGCGCCCGAGTTCAGCAGGCGGAGCAGCTGCAGGCTGAGGCTGGCGTCGCGCTTGAGCAGTTCCTCGATGTCCGCCACGTCCGCCTCGCGGCGCAGCAGCGAGATCAGTTGCGCGATCACCGCCTGGTTCGGCCTGAGCGTGGTGCGCGGCACCGGGATTGGCCGCGAGAACCAGCTGCCCTGCAGCAGCTCGAGGCCGAGACCTCGCGCATGCTCGTGCTTCGCATGGTCGTTCACGCCAATGGCGATCACCCGCAGCGGGAGGGAGCGTGCGGCCCGCGTGATCGCCGCGTGGGCCGGGGCCGGCACCCGCTCGAGGTCGAGCTTGAGGAAGCTCGCGTGGGCGATCCAGCCGCGCCAGACGGAGCCGAGTGCCTCGTGGTCCATCGCGAAGCGGAAGCCGCGCTGGCGCAGGGCCGCGAGCGTCGTCGCACCGGCCGCCGCCTGCGCGGGCGCGGGCAGCACCAGGTCGATGACGACCCGCTCGGGATCCACGAGCTCGAGGCCGCCGCGCTGCACGGTGTCCCAGCCGCAGCGCACGAACAGTTGCCGGCGATCTGCAAGCGCGGGCGTGGAGGACAACGTCACCGCCTGAACAAGCAGCTCCGCGTCGCGCTCGGCCGTCGGGGCCTGGCCGGACCCATCGGTCAGTGCATAGCCGAACACGGCATTGCGTTCGTCGAGGATGGCCTGGCGGGCGATCACGAGATCGGCTTCGGGGCCGGCGGGCGAGGCGAGGGGCAGGGCGGACATATCCGGGCCATTGTTGGGCCAGGCGGCGCGCAAGGACGGCCGGAACAGCGTCCCTACAATGGCCCTTTTCCAAGCGCAGGACACATGGCGATCTACGAACTCGACGGCAAGCGGCCCGAGCTGGGCGATGGGGCATGGGTGGCGGAGACGGCCACCGTCATCGGCGACGTCGCCCTGGGCACCAATGCCAGCGTGTGGTTCGGCGCAGTGATCCGCGGTGACACCGAGCACATCACGGTCGGGGCCGACACCAACATCCAGGACGGCTCGGTGCTGCATGCCGACGCCGGCAAGCCGCTGGTGATCGGCGCCGGCGTCACGGTGGGGCACCAGGTGATGCTGCACGGCTGCTTCGTCGCCGACGGCTCGCTCGTGGGCAACGGCTCGATCATCCTCAACGGCGCGCGCATCGGCCGCAACTGCATCGTCGGCGCGGGCAGCGTGGTGACCGAGAACAAGGAGTTCCCGGACAACTCGCTGATCATCGGCGCGCCTGCGCGCGTGGTGCGCACCCTGGACGACGCCGCGGCGAAGACGATCGCCGGCAACGCGGCGCACTACGTGGCCAATGCGAAGCGGTTCGCGCGTGGCTTGAAGAAGATCGGCTGACCGCCACTTACGACAGCTTTGGGCCAAGCAGTACCCATGTCCGAGCTCCACAAGTTCCTCTTCGACGGCCTGCCGGTGCGCGGCGCGCTGGTGCGCCTGACCGACGCCTGGACCGACATCCTGGCGCGACGCGAGTCCAACAACGCCACCGGTGCCTGGCCGCCGCCCGTGGCCGAGCTGCTGGGCGAGATGGCGGCCGCCGGCGTGCTGATGCAGTCCAACATCAAGTTCAACGGCGCGCTGGTGCTGCAGATCTTCGGTGACGGGCCGCTCAAGGTGGCGGTGGTCGAGGTGCAGCACGACCTGGCGCTGCGCGCCACGGCCAAGGTGGTCGGCGACGTCAAGCCGCAGGACCGGTTGCCCAACCTGGTGAACGTGCACAACCGCGGCCGTTGCGCGATCACGCTCGATCCGCGCGACAAGTTTCCGGGCCAGCAGCCGTACCAGGGCGTGGTGCCGCTGCACGGCGACCATCGCGAGAAGATCGACAAGCTCAGCGACGTGCTGCAGCACTACATGCTGCAGTCGGAGCAGCTCGACACCACGCTGGTGCTGGCCGCCGATGCCAAGGTCGCCGCCGGCCTGCTGATCCAGCGGCTGCCGCTGGAGGGTGAGGGCAATCTCGCGGGGTCGATGGTCAGCAAGGCCAACGAGGACGAGATCGGCCTGAACGAGGACTACAACCGCATCGCGATCCTGGCGTCCAGCCTGCAGCGGCAGGAACTGCTGGAACTGGATGCCGACACCATCCTGCGCCGGCTGTTCTGGGAGGAGAAGCTGCTGCGCTTCCCGCCGCAGGAGCCGCGTTTCGCCTGCACCTGCAGTCGCGAGCGCGTGGCCAACATGATCCGCGGCCTGGGGCAACCGGAAGCCGACAGCATCGTCGCCGACCAGGGGCAGATCGAGGTCGGCTGCGACTTCTGCGGCCAGCAGTACCGCTTCGATGCGGTGGATGCCGCGCAGCTGTTCGCGCCGCCGGGGGACCAGCCGCCGGTCACGTCGGCGGTGCAGTGAGGCTCAGCGGTCCCTGAGCGCCGTGAACAGCCGATGCTCGCACACCGGGTCGCCGCATTTCTCGCAGGCCCAGGTCCAGCGCCGTTGCGGATGCACGGCTTCCCCCAGAAAGGCCAGCACCGGCGCCAGCGCATTGCCGGTGCGTTCCTGGCCTTGGCCGTAGACCACGCGGAACGCGATGCCGGCCTGCTGCAGCGCGGCGCGCACCTGTGCGTCGACGGATGCCTGCACGGCGGGCCCTTCGCGGTGCAGGCCGTCCGGCACCCAGGGCAGGTCCAGACCCATGACGAGCGTCGCGTCGTAGCGCCGCTGGCGTTCGAGGGCGAAGCGAAGGAGCTCGCCGTCCGGGAACAGCATGCCGCTGTAGACCGCCACCATCAGCGCGCTGGTGTCGGCGATCACCACGTCGGCCTGCGCGGCCGCGAGGTCGACCTGCTGCTCCTGCTGCCGCGCGATCGGCAACTGCTCCTCGGGTCGCGGCGTGCGGCCTTCGCGCTCGCACCACGCACGCAGCACCTCGGGGACGACGGTGACTCGGTGGCCACCAGCGCGCAGCGCGGCGGCCATGGCATGCGAGAGGGTGGTCTTGCCGGTGCTCTCGGCGCCGAGCAGGCAGATGGTCAGGGCCATCGCGAACCGGCCGCCGACGGCGGCCGCGCCTTCACTTCGCCGGGACGACGTTCACGAAGATCTCGTTGGGCTTGACCATGCCCAGTTCGAGGCGCGCCTTCTCCTCGACCATCTCCATGCCTTCCTGCAGGTCGCGCACTTCCGCCGCGAGCTGGTCGTTGGCCTGCTGCGCCTGCACGTTGGCCGCCTTCTGCTGCTGCAGCTTGCGCTGCATCTCGCCCACGGCCGCGACGCTGCCGCGCCCGAACCACAGCTGCGCATGCACCACGGCGAGCAGTGCGATCAGCAGGGCAGGGACGACGCGGGTGGCCATGTGGTGCGCTCAGGCCGCCGACGGGCCGCCCCTAGGCGGCCTGGGGCCCCTCGGGGGCAGAGCAGCGGCGAAGCCGCAAACGTGGGGGCAGTCATTGCTTCAACGAAGGTTGTAGAACGCCGAGCGGCCGGGGTAGTGGGCGATGTCGCCCAGGTCTTCCTCGATGCGCAGCAGCTGGTTGTACTTGGCCATGCGGTCGCTGCGGCTCAGCGAGCCGGTCTTGATCTGGCCGGCGTTGGTGCCCACGGCGATGTCGGCGATGGTGCTGTCCTCGGTCTCGCCCGAGCGGTGGCTGATGACCGCCGTGTAGCTCGCGCGCTTGGCCATCTCGATGGCGGCGAAGGTCTCGGTCAGCGTGCCGATCTGGTTGATCTTGATCAGGATCGAGTTGGCGATGTTCTTCTCGATGCCTTCCTGCAGGATGCGGGTGTTGGTGACGAACAGGTCGTCGCCCACCAGCTGCACGCGCGAGCCCAGGCGGTCGGTCAGCTGGCGCCAGCCGTCCCAGTCGCCTTCGGCCATGCCGTCCTCGATGCTGATGATCGGGTACTTGTCGCACCACGCGGCCAGGATGTCGGTCCAGGCAGCCGCTTCCAGCACCTTGCCTTCGGCCTGCACGTTGTACTTGCCGTCCTTGAAGAACTCGCTCGCGGCGCAGTCCAGGCCCAGCGCGATCTGCTCGCCCGGCTTGTAGCCGGCGGCTTCGATGGCCTGCAGGATCATGCCGATGGCGGCCTCGTGGTTCTCGACGTTGGGGGCGAAGCCGCCTTCGTCGCCCACGGCCACGCTCATGCCCTTCTCGTTGATGATCTTCTTGAGCGCGTGGAACACCTCGGCCCCGTAGCGCACGGCCTCGCGGAAGCTCGGGGCGCCCACGGGGATGATCATGAGCTCCTGCAGGTCCAGGTTGTTGTTGGCATGGGCGCCGCCGTTGACCACGTTCATCATCGGCACCGGCAGCTGCATGCCGGTCATGCCGCCGAAGTAGCGGTACAGGGGCAGGCCCGATTCCTCGGCCGCCGCGCGCGCCACCGCCATCGACACGGCCAGGGTGGCATTGGCGCCCAGGCGGCCCTTGTTCTCGGTGCCGTCCAGGTCGATCAGCGTCTTGTCCAGGAAGGCCTGCTCGGAAGCGTCGAGGCCCAGCACCGACTCGGAGATCTCGGTGTTGATGTGCTCGACGGCCTTGAGCACGCCCTTGCCGCCGTAGCGGCGCTTGTCGCCATCGCGCAGCTCGATGGCTTCGCGCGAGCCGGTGGACGCGCCGGAGGGCACGGCCGCACGGCCCATGGTGCCCGACTCCAGCAGCACGTCGCATTCGACGGTGGGATTGCCGCGCGAGTCCAGGATCTCGCGGCCGACGATGTCAACGATGGCGCTCATTGCTCAAGTTTCTCCAAGTCAAATTCGGGAACCGGAACGCAAAAGACGCGAAACCGCGCGAAATTCGCAAAAGAAAATCCACTCACGAATTCTTTTGCGTCTTTCGCGGTCTTTTGCGCCTTTTGCGTTCGGCTGTTCGTGTTCGATCTTCACACGCCTTCGATCAGCACCATGCGCATGATCGCGGCGCCTTGCCGGACCTGCTTGGCGGCGGCGTACTCGGGCGAATCGTAGAAGCGCCGGGCTGCCTCGGCCGTAGGAAATTTCAGCAAGACGACGCGCTGCGGCGACCAGTCGCCCTCCAGCACCTGCACCGCGCCGCCGCGCACGCACACCTCGGCGCCATGCACCTGCATGGCGTGGGACGACAGCTTCTTGTACTGCTCGTACTGCTGCGGGTCGGTGACGTCGACGTTGGCGAGGATGTAGGCGCTAGGCAAAGCGGTTCTCCAGGTAGCCGTTCTTCTTGGTCACGCCGTCCAGCGCGACCAGCGTTTCCAGCAGCGCCTTCATGTGCTTGAGCGGCACGGCGTTGGGGCCGTCCGACAGCGCCTTGGCGGGATCGGGGTGGGTCTCCATGAAGACGCCGGCGACGCCCACGGCAATGGCGGCGCGAGCCAGCACCGGCACCATCTCGCGCTGGCCGCCGGAGCTGGTGCCTTGGCCGCCGGGCAGTTGCACCGAATGCGTGGCGTCGAAGACGACCGGGGCGCCGGTCTCGCGCATGATCGCCAGCGAGCGCATGTCCGAGACCAGGTTGTTGTAGCCGAAGCTGGCGCCGCGTTCGCAGGCCATGAAGCTGTCCTCGGGCAGGCCCTTCTCGCGCGCGGCGGCACGGGCCTTGTCGATGACGTTCTTCATGTCGTGCGGGGCCAGGAACTGCCCCTTCTTGATGTTCACCGGCTTGCCCGACTGCGCCACGGCGCGGATGAAGTCGGTCTGGCGGCAGAGGAAGGCGGGTGTCTGCAGCACGTCGACCACCTTGGCCACTTCCGGGATCTCCGTCTCGGTGTGCACGTCGGTGATGATGGGCAGGCCCAGGTCCTTCTTCACCTTGGCCAGGATCTGCAGGCCGCGCTCCATGCCGGGGCCGCGGAAGCTGGTGCCCGAGGAGCGGTTGGCCTTGTCGTAGCTGCTCTTGAAGATGAACGGGATGCCGAGTGCGGACGTGATCTCCTTGAGCGTCCCCGCGGTGTCCATCTGCAGCTGCTCGGATTCGACCACGCAAGGGCCGGCGATGAGGAAGAACGGCCGGTCCAGCCCGACCTCGAAACCACACAGCTTCATGCGACGGCCTTCAGCTTGTTGCCCGCGTGCTGGTGGTCGACCGCGGCCTTGATGAAGGCGTTGAACAGCGGATGGCCGTCCCAGGGCGTGGACTTGAACTCGGGGTGGAACTGCACGCCCATGAACCAGGGGTGCACGTCCTGCGGCAGCTCGACGATCTCGGTCAGGTGCTCGCGCTGGGTCAGCGCCGAGATCACCAGGCCGGACTTGCGCAGCTGGTCGAGGTAGTTGACGTTGGCTTCGTAGCGGTGGCGGTGCCGCTCGTTGACGACATCGCCGTAGATGCGGTGCGCCAGCGTGCCCTTGGCGACGTCGGAGCTCTGGGCTCCCAGGCGCATGGTGCCGCCCAGGTCGGAGTTGGCGTCGCGCTTGTTCACGACACCGTCGGCGCCGTGCCATTCGGTGATCAGCGCGATGACCGGGTTGGGCGTCTGCGGCTCGAACTCGGTGCTGTTGGCGTCCTTCAGGCCGGCCACGTGGCGCGCGTATTCGATCGTGGCCACCTGCATGCCCAGGCAGATGCCCAGGTAGGGCACCTTGTTCTCGCGGGCGAAGCGCGCCGCCTCGATCTTGCCTTCGACGCCGCGCTTGCCGAAGCCGCCCGGCACCAGCACGGCGTCGTACTTGGCCAGCTGCTGCACGCCGCCGGACTCCAGCGTCTCGGAGTCCAGGTAGTCGATCTTCACCCGCACGTGGTTCTTGATGCCCGCGTGGCGCAGCGCCTCGTTCAGCGACTTGTAGCTGTCGGACAGGTCGACGTACTTGCCGACCATCGCGATGGTGACCTCGCCCTGCGGGTGCTCGGTCTCGTAGACCAGGTCGTCCCACTTCTTCAGGTTGGCGGGCGGCGTGTTCAGCCGCAGCTTGTCGCAGATCAGGCCGTCCAGGCCCTGCTCGTGCAGCATGCGCGGCACCTTGTAGATCGTGTTCACGTCCCACATGGAGATCACGCCCCATTCGGGGACGTTGGTGAACAGCGAGATCTTGCCGCGCTCCTCGTCGGGGATCTTGCGGTCGGCGCGGCAGAGCAGGGCGTCGGCGGAGATACCGATCTCGCGCAGCTTCTGCACCGTGTGCTGGGTGGGCTTGGTCTTGAGCTCGCCGGCGGCCGCGATCCACGGCACGTAGGTGAGGTGCACGAAGGCGACCTGGTTGGCGCCCATGCGCAGCGACATCTGGCGAGCGGCTTCCAGGAAGGGCAGCGACTCGATGTCACCGACGGTGCCGCCGATCTCCACGATGGCCACGTCGGCCTCGTTCTTCTCGCCGACGCGCGCACCGCGCTTGATGAATTCCTGGATCTCGTTGGTGACGTGCGGGATGACCTGAACCGTCTTGCCCAGGTAATCGCCGCGGCGTTCCTTCTCAAGCACCGACTGGTAGATCTTGCCGGTGGTGAAGTTGTTGACCTTTCCCATGCGGGTGGTCACGAAGCGTTCGTAGTGGCCCAGGTCCAGGTCGGTCTCGGCGCCGTCGTCGGTGACGAACACCTCGCCGTGCTGGAACGGCGACATGGTGCCCGGATCCACGTTGATGTACGGATCCAGCTTGATCAGGGTGACCTTGAGGCCGCGCGACTCGAGGATCGCGGCGAGGGAGGCTGAGGCGATTCCCTTGCCCAGGGAAGACACCACACCGCCGGTGACGAAGACGAATTTGGTCATGTCGTGCGGAAGGCGCGGGCGCTTCCGGGTGGTGGTAATGCGCGATTATAGGGAACCTGCGGTGGGGTTCATCGATACACTCCCGGCCCATGAGCGACCTTGCCGGCAAGCACATCGTCCTCGGCCTCACCGGCGGCATCGCCTGCTACAAGGCCGCCGAGTTGTGCCGCGCGTTCGTGAAGGAGGGCGCCACGGTGCAGGTGGTGATGACCGACGCCGCCGAGCAGTTCATCACGCGCGTCACCATGCAGGCGCTGTCCGGCCTGCCCGTCTACTTCTCGCAGTGGGATGCGCGCGAGCCGAACACCATGCCGCACATCAACCTGTCGCGCGAGGCCGATGCGATCGTCATTGCGCCCTGCAGTGCAGATTTCATGGCCAGGCTGGTGCACGGGCGGGCCGACGACCTCCTCAGCCTGATGTGCCTGGCGCGTCCCATCGACCGCGTGCCGCTGCTGCTGGCGCCGGCGATGAACCGCGAGATGTGGGCCGCCCCCGCCACCCAGCGCAACATGGCGCAGCTCGAGGCCGACGGCGCCATCATCCTCGGCGTGGGCAGCGGCTTCCAGGCCTGCGGCGAGACCGGCGACGGCCGCATGCTGGAGCCGCACGAACTGCTGGAGGACATCGTCGCCTTCCTGCAGCCCAAGCCGCTGGCGGGCAAGCGCGTCGTCGTCACGGCCGGCCCCACGTTCGAGGCGATGGACCCGGTGCGCGGTGTCACCAACCATTCCTCCGGGAAGATGGGATTCGCCATCGCGCGCGCGGCGCGCGAGGCCGGCGCGCAGGTGGTGCTGGTCGCCGGCCCGGTGCACCAGCGCACCCCGCGTGGCGTCCGCCGCATCGACGTGCAGTCGGCGCAGCAGATGCTCGACGCCACGCTGCCCGAGGCGGCACAGGCCGACGTGTTCGTGGCCACCGCGGCCGTCGCCGACTGGCGCCCTGCCAGCGTGAGCACGAGCAAGATCAAGAAAGCCGAAGGCGGCGGGCCGCCCGCGCTGGCCTTCGCGGAGAATCCCGACATCCTCAGGACCGTCGCGCAGGGCGAGCGCGCCCGCAGCGGCCGCCTGTTCTGCGTCGGTTTTGCCGCCGAGAGCGACGACCTGGCCGCCAACGCACAGGCCAAGCGGGCACGCAAGGGCGTGCCGCTCCTGGTGGGCAACATCGGTCCCGCCACCTTCGGCCAGGACGACAACGAGCTGCTGCTGGTCGACGCCCAGGGCACGCGCCCGTTGCCGCGCGCCTCCAAGCGCAGCCTGGCGCGCACCCTCGTCGCCGAGATCGCCCGGCTGCTGCCTTCCCCCGCATGAACATCGACGTCAAGATCCTCGATCCGCGCATGGCCGATGCCCTGCCGGCCTACGCCACGCCGGGCAGCGCCGGCCTCGATTTGCGCGCCTGCATCGACCAGCCCGTGGACCTCGCCGCCAACGCGTGGAAGCTGATCCCCACCGGCATCGCCATCTGGATCAAGGACCCGGGCTACGCCGCGCTGATCCTTCCCCGCTCGGGCCTGGGCCACAAGCACGGCATCGTGCTGGGCAACCTCGTCGGGCTGATCGACAGCGACTACCAAGGCCAGCTGATGGTCAGCTGCTGGAACCGCAGCGACACGCCGTTCACGCTGCAGCCGATGGAGCGGCTGGCCCAGCTGGTGATCGTGCCGGTGGTGCAGGCCAGCTTCAGCGTCGTCAGCGAGTTCCCGCCCACCGAGCGCGGCGCCGGCGGCTACGGTTCCACCGGCAAAGGCTGAGGCGGGTCGCCGGCTCCCGCGCCTGCTCAAGGCGCTCCTACACCCCCTCCCGAGGGGTCCTACAGCGATGCGCGGCATTGCCGGTCCGTGCGGCCGTGCGCGCTTGCCTGTAATTGAAATCACACGTGGATCGCCTGTCGCGGTGCGTCCGCGTTCCCATTCGAAGGAGATTTCCATGCACTCGTCCAAGCGTTTCACGACCGTCGCCGCCGCGGCTTCGCTGGCTGCCCTGCTGGCCGCCTGCGGCAGCAATCCCACCCAGCCGGTGGCGAGCTCCTATCCGAGCTCTTCGTACCCGACGACTTCGGGCTATCCGACCACGACGTATCCGTCCGCTTCCGCCGGCACCAGCGTGCAGAACGCACCGATGGCCGCGGTGGAAACGGGCCGCGTGACCGACATCCAGACCGTGCAGATGGGCGCGACCAGCGCCACCAACCCGAGCACCAGCCGTGCCGTGGTCGGCGGCATCATCGGCGCCGTGGTCGGCAGCGTGGTCGGCAAGAACATCGACAACGGCCACAGCCGTGCCGGAGCCACCGTGCTGGGCGCGGGCGCCGGCGCAGCGATCGGCCATCGCTCGGGCCAGAACGCCGAAGCCAATGCGGCCGCGTCGGGCGCCGGTGGTCCGGCCTATCGCGTGACGGTGCAGACCGACCAGGGTGCGTGGCGCACGTTCGAAGTGGGCGCGCTCGGCGACCTGCACGTGGGCGACCGCGTGCGCGTCGAGAACAACGTGATCTACCGGCAGGGTTGATCGGCTGCGGCGGGTGATACCGCCGCTGAATGCGGACTCCCAAACGCAGAGGGCGCAGAGGGCGCAGAGGTTCGCAGAGGACACAGAAGACTTCCTTGTCTGGAGTCTTCTGCGTCCTCTGCGTTCACTCCGCGTTCTCTGCGTTTGGGAGTTCGGTCTTCAGTGCAGTGACGTGCTGCCAGGTCCCTGCGGGTGCACCTTGAAGAAGCCCGTGCCGGACGTGCCGCGGCCGATCTCTTCCTCGGTGGCCTCGCGCACCGCCTCGACCTTCAGGTGCAGGCGCAGCGCGATGCCGGCGAGCGGATGGTTGCCGTCGACGACCACGTGCTCGGGATAGATCTCCGTCACGGTGTAGAGCACGTCGCGCGGCGCCTCCGGATTGCTGCCTTCGGGCAGGCCCTCGAAGGTCATGCCTTCCTCGAGGTCGGCTGGAAACCGCGTGCGCGGCTCCAGGAACACCAGCTGGTCGTCGTAGTCGCCGAAGGCCTCCTCCGGCTCCAGGTGCAGGTCGAGCTTGTCGCCCGGCTCGTGGCCCTGCAGGGCCTCTTCGATCTTGGCCAGCAGGTCATGGCCGCCGACCACGAACTCCACCGGCTCGTCGAGCACGTCCAGGGTCTCGCCGAGCGTGTCCTTCAGCGTCCAGGTCAGCGCGACCACGCATTGGGGGGTGACTTCCATAAGGGAGAATTGTCGCAGTTCACCCCTGGTCCATGGACATCGACGCGCCCCTTCCGCTGCTCGGCGGCCTCAGCCCTTCCCAGTTCATGCAGCGCCACTGGCAACGCAAGCCGCTGCTGGTGCGCGGCGCCATCCCCGGCGTGCGGCCGCCGCTGCCGCGCGCCGAGCTGTTCGCGCTCGCAGGGCAGGACGGCGTCGAGTCGCGCCTGGTCATCCAGGGATCGAAGGGCTGGCAGATGCGCCGCGGCCCCTTCGCCCGTCGTGCGCTGCCACCGCTGACCCAGCCGGGCTGGACCCTGCTGGTGCAGGGCCTGGACCTGCATGCGGAGGCGGCGCACGCGCTGTTGCAGCAATTCCGCTTCGTGCCCGAGGCACGCCTCGACGACCTGATGGTGAGCCACGCCACCGACGGTGGCGGCGTCGGGCCGCACTTCGACAGCTACGACGTGTTCCTGCTGCAGGTGCAGGGCCGGCGGCGCTGGCGCTACGGGCGGCAGAAGGACCTCACGCTGCGCGAGGGCGTGCCGCTGAAGATCCTCGAGCGCTTCGAGCCGCAGCACGACGAAGTGCTCGAGCCCGGCGACATGCTGTACCTGCCGCCGCGCTATGCGCACGACGGCATCGCCGAAGGCGAATGCCAGACCTGCTCGATCGGGTTCCGCTCGCCTTCGCGCGGCGAGCTCGCGCGCGACCTGCTGCAGCGCATCTCCGACGCGGCCGGCGAGGACGACGATCCCCGCGTCCTGTATGGCGATGCGGGGCAGCAGGCGGTCCGTGCGCCGGGCGAGATCCCGCCATCGCTGCAGCAGTTCGCGCAGGAGGCGCTGGAGCGCGCACTGGCGGACCGGGACGGCCTTCCGCGCGCACTCGGCGAGTCGCTCACCGAGCCCAAGGCCAACGTCTGGTTCGAGCCGGGCCGCGCGCCGCGGCGCGGCGAGGGCGTGGTGCTCGATCGGCGCACGCGCATGCTCTATGACGCGCGCCATGTGTTCATCAATGGCGAGAGCTGGCGGGCCGGCGGGGCCGATGCACGCCTGATGCGAAAGCTGGCCGATGCGCGTCGCCTCACGGCGGACGAACTCGCGCGCGCCAGCGATGCAGCTCGCGAATTGCTCGCCGCGTGGTGCGATGCCGGTTGGGCCCACGGGGCGGCCGCATGAACGCCGCGCAACTGCCGCAGGGGCGATTCGAAGGCCGCGAAGCTTTCGGGCAGATGGTGCGCGACGCGCTGGCCTGCGCCGCCGCCGAGGGTTGGCGCGAACTCATCCTGTGCGATGCCAGCTTCGCCGACTGGCCGCTGGGTGAGCGCGCCGTGGCCGAGTCGCTGCAGGCCTGGTCCGCCAGCGGCCGCCGCTGCATCCTGCTGGCGCGTCGCTACGACGACGTCCGTCGGCTGCACTCGCGCTTCGTCGCCTGGCGGCAGACCTGGTCGCACATCATCGAGGCTCGCGGGTGCGCGTCCGCCGACCCGCTGGAACTGCCCAGCGCAATCTGGTCACCGGCGTGGGCGATGCGGCGGCTCGACCTGGAGCACAGCCACGGCGTGGCAGGTTGCGAGCCGGAGCGGCGCGTGGCCGTCCGGGAGCTCCTCGATGGATGGCTGCAGAAGAGCGGGCCAGCCTTCCCGGCTTCCACACTGGGCTTGTGAGACGTGACATGCAGCCCGATACCGTGTCGGGAAGCCCATGAAAACCCCTATAATTTCCGGCTGAGCAGAGGAATCTTGCGTCCCTCGCTGTTCAGCCACGCAGCCATGCAGGCGCGCGGCAATTTCCGGAAATTTGATCACCCCTTGAGGAATCCGAAATGAAGAAATCGCTCGTCCTGGCGACCCTGATGGCTGCAGTCGCCCTGGCTGCCTGCGGCAAGAAGGAAGAAGCCGCGCCCGCCCCGGCTCCCGCTGCTGCTCCGGCTCCCGCCGCTGCTCCCGCTGCTTCCGGCACCGCCGACGCGTCGTCCAACGCCGCTTCCGCTGCTGCTGCCGCCGCGACCTCGTCCACCGACGCCGCTTCCGCTGCCGCTCCGGCTGCTTCGGCTGCTTCCAAGTAAACGGGTCCCCGTTTCTGGAAACGAGCCGCCTTCGGGCGGCTTTTTCTTGGGCGGCGCGAGGTGCGACGCCGGCGCTCGCCTCAGGCCGTGAGCCAGGCGCTACCGGTGGGACCGTCGGCGACGTGGATGTCCAGGCCGTCGCCGAGCGCATCGACCAGCGCCGCCCGCGCGAGATCGGGACGGTTGTTCTGCTCGCTCAGGTGCGCGGCCACCACCTGCCGCAGGCCGCGCGGCCGGATAGTGGCTGCGATCGCTGCCGCTTCCTCGTTGGCCAGGTGGCCCCAGTCCCCGCCGACGCGCTTCTTCAGGAACCAGGGGTACGGGCCATCCTCGAGCATCGCGCGGTCATGGTTGCATTCGAGCAGCAGGGTGGCGCAACCCGCCAGGCGGTCCAGCACGTGCTGCGTCGCATGGCCCAGGTCGGTGAGCACGCCCAGTGTCACGGCGCCATCCGTGCACGTGAGCTGCAGCGGCTCGCGCGCATCGTGTGGCACCGTGAAGGGATCGACGCGCAGGTTGCGGATCTCGATCGGCGCCGAATCGCACGCGATGCGCAGCAGCCCGTCGAAGTCCGGCTGGCCCAGCCCGATCCAGGTGCCTTCGGACATCCACACCGGCAGCCGCTCGCGCAGCGCGAGCTGGCGCGCGCAGCCGATGTGGTCGGCATGTTCGTGCGTGATGAACAGGGCGTCCAACTGCTCGGCCAGCATGCCGGCCTCGGCCAGGCGCTTGTCCAGCGCGCGGATGCCCAGGCCGCAGTCGACGAGCAGGTGCGTCACCCCGCCGTCGCCGCACACCTGCACCACCGTGGCATTGCCGGTGCTGCCGCTGCCGAGACTCTTGAAACGAATCAGACGATAACAAGGCCTGCGGCCTTGTCCTTGTGTCGCTGCGCGGCTATTGGAGATCGTCCGCGATGACCTGCACGATGCGCTTGGCATTGTCCGACGTCTCGGGCGAGCCTTGCGAGTTCAGCACCGCCACGGTGCTGGTGTCGCCCTGGCTCTTGACGCTGATGCGGTACTTGACGGGCGCCGAGGGCTGGTCGCGCGAGAACAGCTTGCTGAAGAAGCCGTGCTCGTCCTTGTTCTGGTTCGGCGGTACGTAGCGCACGAAGTACGTGCCCTGGCTGCGGTCGCGGTCCTCGACGGTGAAGCCCGTGCGGTCCAGCGCCAGGCCGACGCGGCGCCACGCACGGTCGAAGCCTTCGTCGATCTGCACCACCGGTGCGTTGTCGACATTGGCGACGCGCGACGTGGGCTTGACCGCGCCCGCGGCCACCAGCGCCTTCGACTGCTCCTGCGGCACGCCGAGCTTGACCATCATGCGGCGCAGGAACTCGGCCTCCAGCTCGGGGTCGGCCGGGCGCGGCTGCCACACGACCTGGTCCTTCTGGTTGTTCGGCGAGGCATAGACCTCCTGCATGCCGCGGTGCGAGATGTAGATCTCGGTGCCGCCGCTGGGCGTGCGCTCGAGGCGCGTGCGGAAGCGGTCGCGCTCGGAGGTGGAGTAGACCGAATCCAGCAGCTTGCCCAGCGAGTTGCGGATGAAGTCCTGCGGGATCTTGGCGCGGTTCTCGGCCCAGTCGGTCTCCATGATGCCGAGATTCGGCTGGTCGAGCACCAGCTGGAAACCGTTCTCCTGCCAGAAGTCGCGCAGCGGGCCCCACAGCTGGTCGGCCGGCCGGTTGACCACGAGCCAGCGCTTCTGGCCGTCACGCTCGATGCGCACGTCGCCGACGGTGGTGGCCGCGGTGGGCAGCGTGGGCGCGGACTGCCCCACCTGGTAGCTGCTGGCGGTGACAGGACCGCCGGGGATCTGGTAGCGCGAGTCGCGCGAGAGCTGCGTCAGGTCGGGCGGCACGTCGAGCGCGGCGCCCTTGGTGGCGCTCTTGTAGTCGATCTTCTCGCCTTCGAGCATCGAGCAGGCCGCCAGGGCGGCGCAGGCCGCGGCCAGCGCGCCCAACTTTGCAATACGCATCACGTTCATTCCGTCATTGTCCTCATCAGCCCAGCACGCCCGCCGACCGCATCGCGGCCTCGACCTGCGCATGGAACGCCGGCGTGAGCGGGGTCATGGGCAGCCGCAGCGCGGGGCCGCACAGGCCCATCTTCGCCATCGCCCACTTCACGGGAATCGGGTTGGCTTCCACGAACAGGTGGCGATGCAGCGGCATCAGCCGGTTCTGGATCGCCATCGCCTTGCGCGCGTCGCCCGCGATGGCCGCGACGCACAGCTCGTGCATCGCGCGCGGGGCCACGTTGGCCGTGACGCTCACGTTGCCGTGGCCGCCGCACAGCATCAATGCCACGGCGGTGGGATCGTCGCCGGAGTAGATCGAGAAGTTCTTCGGCGCATCGCGCAGCAGCCACTGGGCGCGCTCGATGTTCCCCGTCGCTTCCTTGATGCCCACGATGCCGGGCACCTGGGCCAGACGCAGCACCGTGTCGTGCTGCATGTCCGCGACCGTGCGGCCGGGGACGTTGTACAGCACCATCGGCAGGTCGCCCACCGCTTCGGCAATGGCCTGGAAGTGCCGGTACTGGCCTTCCTGCGTGGGCTTGTTGTAGTAGGGCACGACCTGCAGCTGGCAGTCGGCGCCGACCTTCTTCGCGAAGCGGGCGAGTTCGATGGCCTCGGCGGTGGAATTGGCGCCGCAGCCGGCCATGATGGGCACGCGGCGGTTGGCCTGTTCCACCGACACCCGGATGATTTCCTGGTGCTCCTCGACGTTCACGGTCGGTGATTCGCCGGTGGTGCCGACGACGCCGATGCAGTCGGTGCCCTCGGCGATGTGCCAGTCGATCAGCCGGCGCAGCGCGGGATAGTCCACGCTGCCGTCGTCGTGCATCGGCGTGGCCAGGGCCACGATGCTGCCTGTGATGGGGGTCATGCCGGTGTGCTCGCGAAAGGGCGGATTCTACCTAGAGCGTGTAGCGAGCCCTTCCGTTCCCGGAAGGCGCGCGGATGGCCGCGATGCGCTGCACGTACCGCTCGGGCGCGTCGAGGAATCCGTCCTCGTACGCCACCACGCGCAGGCCGGCGCACAGGGTCAGCAGTTCGCCGTGGCGCAGCAGGAAATCGGGCCGCGAGGGTTTGCCGACCGTCTCGTTGCCCTCGGCAAAGGTCTCGTACAGCAGCACGCCGCCTTCGGCCACGCTGGCCAGCAGCTGGGCGAAGAGCGGCCGCCACAGGTAGTTGGTGACGACGAGGCCGGCGAAGGCCTCGCCAGCGAGGGGCCACGGCCCGTTCTCGATGTCCGCCGTGATGGCCCGGCCGAGCGGCTGCACTGCCGCCGCGGCTTCCGGATCGCGGTCGATGCCAGTCACCGGATGCCCGCGCTGCGCGAACCACCGCATGTGCCGACCGTGCCCGCACGCCACGTCCAGCACCTGGCCGCCGGCCGGCACCAGGTGCGACCAGCGCCGCACCCAGTCCGAAGGCTCCTGCGTGCCGTGCGGAGCTGTCATGGCGTGCGCGGCGCGGTGGACATCACGGCCAGCGCCATGTCGTCGACCTTGCCGGGTGCGATGAGCTTGAGGAAGCGGCCCAGCTTGCCGCGGGTGGTCATCACCACGTCGCGCCGCCGCTCGTCCAGGCCGTCCAGGATCAGCCGCGCGCATTCCTCCACCGGCATCGCGTCGTCCTCGTTCAGCGCCGGTGCGTTGCCGGGCCGTCCCTGCGCATTCCAGCGGTGGTGCTTGATGCCGGTGGCCACCACGCCGGGATAGGCGACGGTAACGGCCACGCCCGAGGGCTTGAGCTCGGCGCGCAGGGCTTCGAAGGGTGCACGCATGCCGCCCTGCCCCACCTGAAGGCGGTGCGCGGCCAGATCGCGTCGCCGTGTCCTCGCTGGCCGGCCTGGTGGGCCTGCCCGGCCGCACGGCATACAGCGCGACCAAGTTCGCCATGGGCGGCTTCCAGACGGCGCCCCAGAGGTTGACCGCCATGAGGGTCCTGGTACCAGTGCAGGTCCTCGGCCGTCACGTCCTCGAAGAGGGCATGCGCGGACACGCCGGCGTTGTTGACGAGGCAATCCAGCCCGCCGAACTGGTGGACGGCCGTGTCGACCAGTTCGCGGCAGTCCGCCTCACGCGCGACGTCGGTGGGCACCGCCAGGGCGGCCGCGCCCTGCGCCTCGCACTGCGCGGCGACATCGACCAGCTTGTCCCGGCTGCGGGCCGCCAGCACCAGCGCCGCGTTGCCACGATGGCGCCTCGCGATCTGGCGCGCCAGTTCGGCACCGATGCCGTCGGATGCACCGGTGATCACGTAGATCTTCATTGCTGTTTCTCTCCTCGCGCGACCGGACCCGGCGCGGCTCGCTCAGCGGAAGCAGGCCCAGAACTGGTCGGCGAGCATGACCATCACGCCCGGTCGCGTGTAGAGGGCAAACACTGCCGCGAGCACGCCGGCGACGGCGATCCAGCCAACCAGCCTGCCGGTCCGCGGGCTCATGCTGGCTGGGGTGCGTGGCGCGCGATCGGCGCCTCGCGCACGGGCAGGTTCACGAGGGCGGCGAACACGCCCAGCGCGATGGCGATGTACCAGACGATGTCGTAGCTGCCGGTGCGGTCGTACAGCAAGCCGCCCAGCCACACGCCAATGAACGAGCCGATCTGGTGGCTGAAGAAGACGAAGCCGCCCAGCATCGACAGGTGGGCCACGCCGAAGATCTGCGCGACGGTGGCATTGGTCGGCGGCACCGTCGACAGCCACAGCAGGCCCATCACGCCGGCGAACACGTACACCGACAGCGGCGAGAGCGGTGCCCACAGGAAGACGGCGATCGCCAGCGCGCGGGCGATGTAGATGAAGGCGAGGATCTTGCGCTTGGCCAGCTTCTGGCCCAGCGTGCCGGCGATGTAGGTGCCGAACACGTTGAACAGGCCGATCAGCGCCAGCGCGTAGCTGGCCACCTGCGGGGACAGGCCCTTGTCCTTCAGGTAGCTGGGCATGTGCACGCCGATGAACACCACCTGGAAGCCGCAGACGAAGTAGCCCGCCATCAGCAGCTGGAAGCTGGGGTACTTGAAGGCCTCGCGCAGCGCCTGGGCGATGGTCTGCTCGCGCCGAGGTGGCGGCCGGCGGCGAAGCCCGGCTCGCGCAGCCCGGCGGCCAGCGGCATGACCAGCAGCACGGCGCCCGCGAGTGCCAGCAGCGCCTGCTGCCAGCCGACCCCGGAGATCAGGAAGCCTTCGACCGGCACCATCAGGAACTGGCCGAAGGAACCGGCGGCCGCCGCCACGCCCATCGCCCATGACCGCTTCGCCGGATCGATCTGCCGGCCGATCACGCCGTAGACCACCGCGTAGGTGGTGCCCGCCTGCGCGGCGCCGATCAGAACGCCCGCCGTCAGCGAGAACAGCGGCGCGTTCGGCGACAGCGCCATGCCCGCAAGACCCAGCGCGTACAGCAGCGCGCCGACCACCAGCACCCGGAACGCGCCGAAGCGATCGGCCAGCATGCCGGCGAAGATGCCGAAGAAGCCCCAGGCCAGGTTCTGGATCGCGAGCGCGAAGGCGAAGGTCTCGCGCGTCCAGCCCTGGGCCTGCGTGATCGGCTGCAGCCACAGGCCGAAGCCGTGGCGGATGCCCATGGACAGGGTGACGATGGCGGCGCCGCAGGCAAGGACCTGGCGCATCGAGAGGCGGGCGGGCTGCATGCCGGCGACTGTAGCGAAAGGCCGTGGCGGGCTTCCGACGATCCGCGCGCGTCCCCATGAGAAATAAGTCCGGCATTCATGAGGTCCTGGCATCAATGCCCGCTGAACTGGATGTCCGTCCAGTGGCTGCCGGGGCCCGCCACTACAATCCGCCTCCCATGGCAACCCGACCCTCCACCGAGTACTCCGAAGGCTCGATCCGCGTGCTCAAGGGCCTCGAGCCCGTCAAGCAGCGGCCGGGCATGTACACGCGCACCGACAACCCGCTGCACATCCTGCAGGAGGTGCTGGACAACGCCGCGGACGAGGCGCTCGCCGGCCACGGAAAGCGCATCAAGGTCACGCTGCACGGGGACGGTTCCACCAGCATCGAGGACGACGGCCGCGGCATCCCGTTCGGCCTGCACCCCGAGGAGAAGGCGCCCGTCATCGAGCTGGTGTTCACGCGCCTGCACGCCGGCGGCAAGTTCGACAAGGGCAAGGGCGGCGCCTACAGCTTCTCCGGCGGCCTGCACGGCGTGGGCGTGTCCGTCACCAACGCGCTGGCCAAGCGGATGGAAGTCACCACGCATCGCGAGGGCCAGGTGGCCACGCTGGTGTTCTCCGGCGGCGACGTCACTGAGCCGCTCAGGATCCGCAAGGCCGCCGAGGGCGATCGGCGCTCGGGAACCACCGTGCGCGTGTGGCCCGACCCGAAGTACTTCGAGTCCAGCCAGCTGCCGATGACCGAGCTGGCGCACCTGCTGCGCAGCAAGGCCGTGCTGATGCCCGGCGTCACGGTGTCGCTGGTCAACGAGAAGAGCAAGGAAACGCAGAGCTGGCAGTACAAGGGCGGCCTGCGCGACTACCTGCTGCAGACGCTCACCGCCGACCCGGTGATCCCGATGTTCGAGGGCGAGGGCTTCGCCGAGACGAGCGAGACGTTCGCCGAAGGCGAAGGCGCCGCGTGGTGCGTCGCCTTCACGGAGGACGGCGCGCCGGTGCGCGAGAGCTACGTCAACCTGATTCCCACCAGCGCCGGTGGCACCCACGACAGCGGCCTGCGCGACGGGCTGTTCAACGCGGTCAAGAGCTTCATCGAGCTGCATTCGCTGCTGCCCAAAGGCGTGAAGCTGCTGCCCGAGGACGTGTTCGCCCGTGCCTCGTACGTGCTCTCGGCGAAGGTGCTGGACCCGCAGTTCCAGGGCCAGATCAAGGAGCGGCTGAACTCGCGCGACGCGGTGCGGCTGGTTTCCAGCTTCGTGCGTCCGGCGCTGGAGCTGTGGCTGAACCAGCACGTCGAGTACGGCAAGAAGCTGGCCGAGCTGGCCATCAAGGCGGCCCAGACGCGGCAGAAGGCCGGCCAGAAGGTCGAGAAGCGCAAGGGCTCCGGCGTCGCCGTGCTGCCCGGCAAGCTCACCGATTGCGAGAGCCGCGACACCAGCCACAACGAGGTGTTCCTGGTCGAGGGCGACTCGGCCGGCGGCAGCGCCAAGATGGGCCGCGACAAGGAATGCCAGGCCATCCTGCCCTTGCGCGGCAAGGTGCTGAACACCTGGGAGGTCGAGCGCGATCGCCTGTTCGCCAACACCGAGATCCACGACATCGCGGTGGCCATCGGTGTCGATCCGCACGGGCCGAACGACGAAGTGGATCTCTCGGGCCTGCGCTACGGCAAGGTGTGCATCCTCTCCGATGCCGACGTCGACGGCTCGCACATCCAGGTGCTGCTGCTGACGCTGTTCTTCCGCCACTTCCCCAAGCTGATCGAGACCGGTCATGTCTACGTGGCGCGGCCGCCGCTGTTCCGCGTCGACACGCCGGCGCGCGGCAAGAAGCCGGCCGGCAAGCAGTACGCGCTGGACGAGGGAGAGCTCACCCACATCCTCGACAAGCTGCGCAAGGAAGGCGTCAAGGACAACGCCTGGAGCATCAGCCGCTTCAAGGGCCTGGGCGAGATGAGCGCCGAGCAGCTCTGGGAGACCACGCTGAACCCCGACACGCGCCGCCTGCTGCCCGTGCAGCTGGGCAAGTTCGACTTCACCGGCACCGAGAGCCTGATCACCAAGCTGATGGGCAAGGGCGAAGCCGCGGCGCGCCGCGAGCTGATGGAACTGCACGGCGACGCGGTCGAGATCGACATCTGAGTCCGAGCATGCAGCCGGCCGTGCCCACGCCCGCTCCCAAGGCCCCGGCCCGTGCCCGCCTGCGTCCCACGATGCAGAGCGACCTGGATTTCGTGCTCACGCTCGAGCGCGATCCGGCCAACCTGCCCTACATCACGCCCTGGGAACGCACTCAGCACGAGGCGGCGATCCGCTTCCCGGACTTCCGCCACTTCATCATCGAAGGCGGCGACGACTTCGCGGCGGCCGGCTTCCTGATCCTGGTGGGCTGCAAGAGTCCCAACCAGTCGCTGGAACTCAAGCGCATGGTGGTGCAGCACAAGGGCCAGGGCTTCGGCCGCGCGGCCTTGCGCCTCGCCAGGAAGATCGCGTTCGACGACCTGGGCGCGCACCGCTTCTGGCTCGACGTGCGCACCCACAACACGCGCGCCCGCGGGCTGTACGAGAGCGAGGGCTTCGTGCTCGAGGGCACCTTGCGCGAGGCCGTCCGCGGCACCGGCGGCTTCGATTCGCTCGCCGTGCTGTCGATGCTGCACGACGAGTTCGAGGCGCGCCGCGCCCGCGCGCAGGAGCTGCCGCGGTGAAGCGCGGGCTCGTCGCCATGGTTGCCCTGGCCCTCGCGGCCATGGCCGGCGGCGCGCGGGCCGAGGTCTGGGGCTACGTCGACGACAAGGGCGCAGCGCACTTCGCCAGCGAGAAGATCGACGAGCGCTACGTGCTGTTCTACCGCGGCGGCGAGAGCTTCGACACCAGCGAGGGCCTGCCCGATCGCACGCCGCGCGCGGTCGCCGTGCCCACCTCGTCGTCGGCCCGGCTGCTGGCGTTCTTCGAGGTCTCGCCCGGCTACAAGCAGGTCAAGCACCACATCCGCGAGGCGTCGCGGACCCACGGCATCGACTACGAACTGCTGCAGGCCCTGATCGCCACCGAATCCGGCTTCGATCCCACCGCCGTGTCGCCGCGCGGTGCCGTCGGCCTGATGCAGGTGATGCCCGCGACGGCGCAGCGCTATGGCGTCCAGGCCGACCGCAAGACCAGCATCGACGTGAAGCTGGCCGATCCGGCCACCAACATCCGCGCCGGCTCGCGCTACCTGCGGTACCTGCTGAACCTGTACCCGGGGCAGGTGGAGCTGGCGCTGGCGGCCTACAACGCAGGCGAGGGCGCGGTGCAGCGCGCCGGCAACCGCATCCCCAGCTACCGCGAAACCCAGGACTACGTGAAGACGGTGCTGCAGCTGTACGCGATGCTGAAGCCGCCCCCGATGACGGCGCCGCAGCGCGTGCACGTCGAACTCTCCGGCGGCGCCATCGGCCGCGGCAACCTGCCTGCCGATCCGGCGAATGCGGCCAGCGCGCCCGTCGCGGCCGCAGCGACTCCCTGACATCTCCATGGACGACCAAGACGAATTGATCACCCCCGCCGACGGCGGCGAGGACACGCAACTGGACCTGGCCACCTACGCGCAGCGGGCCTACCTGGAATACGCGCTCAGCGTCGTGAAGGGCCGGGCCCTGCCCGACGTGTGCGACGGCCAGAAGCCGGTGCAGCGCCGTATCCTGTATTCGATGTGGCGCATGGGCCTGGGCTTCGGCGGCGGCGCCGGTGCCAAGCCGGTCAAGAGCGCGCGCGTCGTCGGCGACGTGCTGGGCCGCTTCCATCCGCACGGCGACCAGGCCGCGTACGACGCGCTGGTGCGCATGGCGCAGGACTTCGCGCAGCGCTACCCGCTGATCGACGGCCAGGGCAACTTCGGCAGCCGCGACGGGGACGGCGCGGCGGCGATGCGCTACACCGAGGCGCGCCTGGCCAGGATCACCAACCTGCTGCTGGAGGAGATCGACGAGGGCACGGTCGATTTCGCGCCCAACTACGACGGCAGCACGCAGGAACCGCTGCAGCTGCCCGCGCGCCTGCCGTTCGCGCTGCTCAATGGCGCCAGCGGCATCGCGGTGGGATTGGCCACCGAGATCCCGAGCCACAACCTGCGCGAGGTGGCTGACGCCTGCGTGGCGCTGGTGAAGAACGCCAAGACCACCGACGACGAGCTGCTCGCGCTGGTGCCGGGGCCGGACTATCCCGGCGGCGGCCAGATCATCAGCAGCAGTGCCGACATCGCCGATGCCTATCGCACCGGCCGCGGTTCGCTCAAGGTGCGCGCGCGCTGGAAGATCGAGGAGCTGGCGCGCGGCCAGTGGCAGCTGGTCGTCAACGAGCTGCCGCCTGGCGTGAGTTCGCAGCGCGTGCTGGAGGAGATCGAGGAGCTCACCAACCCCAAGGTCAAGGCCGGCAAGAAGGCGCTGCTGCAGGAGCAGCTGCAGCTGAAGCAGACCGTGCTGTCGGTGCTGGACGCCGTGCGCGACGAGTCGAGCAAGGACGCCGCCGTGCGCCTGGTGTTCGAGCCCAAGACCAGCCGCATCGAGCAGCAGGAGCTGATCACCACGCTGCTGGCGCACACCAGCCTGGAGACCTCGGTCCCCATCAACCTCACGATGGTGGGCCTGGATGGGCGCCCGGTGCAGAAGTCGCTGCGCCAGATGCTCACCGAGTGGATCGAGTTCCGCCAGCGCACCATCGAGCGGCGCTCGCGGCACCGCCTGGACAAGGTTCTGGACCGCATCCACATCCTCGAGGGCCGGCAGCTGGTGCTGCTGAACATCGACGAGGTGATCGCCATCATCCGCGCCAGCGACGAGCCCAGGCAGGCACTGATCGACCGCTTCCGCCTCTCGGAGCGGCAGGCCGAGGACATCCTGGAAATCCGGCTGCGCCAACTGGCCCGGCTCGAGGCGATCAAGATCGAGCAGGAGCTGAAGTCCCTGCGCGAGGAGCAGAAGAAGCTCGAGGAGATCCTGGGCAGCCCGGCGGCGCTGCGCCGGCTGATGGTCAAGGAGATCGAGCAGGACGCCAAGACGTTCGCCGATGCGCGCCGCACGCTCATCCAGGCCGAGAAGCGCGCCGTCGCCGAAGTGCGCGTCGTCGACGAGCCCGTCACCGTGGTCGTCTCGCAGAAGGGCTGGGTGCGTGCACGCCAGGGCCACGGGCATGAGGCGGGCAGCTTCGCGTTCAAGGCCGGCGACGGCCTGTACGGCACCTTCGAATGCCGCACCGTCGACACGCTGCTCGCGTTCGGCAGCAACGGTCGCATCTATTCGATCCCGGTCGCCACGCTGCCGGGCGCGCGCGGCGACGGCCAACCCGTCACGACGTACATCGACCTCGAAGCGGGCACGCAGCTGGTCCACTACTTCGCCGGTGCGGCCAACGCCTGGCTGCTGCTGGCCAACAGTGCGGGCTACGGCTTCCTCGCGACCGTCGACAACATGATGTCGCGCCAGCGCGGCGGCAAGTCGTTCATCAGTTGCGCGCCGGGCGAGATGATCTGCAAGCCGTCGCCGGCCAACGTGCCCGCGCCCGCCGGTGCCGTGCCCGGTGGCCTGCACCTGCCGGCCACGCACGTCGCGGCGGTCGCGTCCGATCGCCGCATCCTGACGTTCCCCATCGGCGAACTGCGGCAGCAGCCCAACGGCGGCCGCGGCCTGCTGCTGCTGGCGCTGGAGAAGAAGGAGACCCTCGCGGGCGCCGCGGCCTACACGCGCAGCGTCGTCATCCGCGGCATGTTCCGCGGCAAGGAGCGCGAGGAAGTGCTGGAGATCCGCTCGCTGAACAACGCGGCCGGCGCGCGCGGCAGCAAGGGCAAGGCGGGCAACTTCACGTTCGACCCGGCGTCGATCGACCGCGTGGAGTAGCCGCCGTGCAGCTCGTGTTCGCCGATTCCGAGGTGGCGGGCATCGAGGTGCAGGGCGATGCGCTGCAGGTTCGCTTTTCCGCGGCCGCCGTGAGCGGCGGGCCGGACGGCGACGGCTACCTGCCGGGGCTGGCGCTCACGCTGCACGGCGCGCGCTGGCAGGGCGATGCGGCGGCGTGCTTCGGCCGGCTGGTCGCGGGCACGCTGTCGGACGCGGTGTCACGACTGTCGCGCATCGAGCTGCCGTTCGACGGCCCGGGTCCCTGGCGCGTCGACCTGACCTTCTCGCACGGGCGGCAGCTCATGGTGCAGGCGCGGCACGTCACCGCGATCCCGGGCGCTGCTCCGTTCCAGCCTTCGTACGCCTGCTGATACCGTCCCGCCGCAAGGGCCGCCGGGGCGATGGGGGTCAGCAGCCCCGCGCGGCGATCTCCGCGACGTGTCGGAGGTCCGGCTGCACGCCGATGCCTGGAGCGCTTCCCAGGCGCGCGGTGCCATCGGCGATCGAGGTCAGCGGCCCTGCCAGCTCGGTACGCAGGGGATTGGGGTTGGCGTCGATCTCCAGCAGCCCGTCACCGCCTGCCGCCGCCAGCACGTGTGCCGAGGCCAGCAGCCCGATGCCGCCGCCCAGGAAGTGCGGGCAGTAGCGCAGGCCGGCCTGCATGCCCCGCTCGATGACGGGCCAGCATCCCGAAATGCCGCCCCACTTGGCCAGGTCCGGCTGGAGCACGGCGAAGGCACGCGCGTCGATGGCGGCCTCGAACGCCGGCCAACCCAGCACGTTCTCGCCGCCGGCGAGCGGGATGCCGGTGGCGCGTGCCAGCTGCTGCCATTCGGCCCACGGCCGGTCGGCGCGGAGCGGCTCTTCCAGCCACGCGAGGCCGAATCCTCCGATGCGGTCCACCATGCGGCGGGCTTCGTCCAGCGACCAGCCCTGGTTGGCATCCACCATCAGTGGCACGCCAGGGCCGAGCATCTCGCGCAGCGTGGCGAGGTTGCGCAGGTCGCGCGCTTCGCCGAAGCCGACCTTCAGCTTGAAGGCGCGGTAGCCCTCGGCCCGCCGCGCCGCCACCACGTCCTCCGGGCCGTCGGGATTGATGCCACTGGCGTACACGGTGACCGCGTCGCCCCGTCCGCCGAGGTGGCGCCACAGCGGCTGCCCCGCGCGCCGCGCGCAGAGGTCCCACAGCGCGAGGTCGATGCCTGCGATGGCCTGCGCCATCGGCCCGTATTCGCCGGACTGGATGGCCAGCACGGCGGTGCGTTCGGTCAGCCAGTCGAAGGCTTCGGCCGGGCCGGTGAAGGAGCGCCCCACAGCCAGCGGCGCCATCACGGTCTGCAGCAGCCGGGCGCGGTGCTCGGCGCCGCAGGACGGGAAGTTGCACCAGATCTCGCCCCAGCCCACCGCGCCGTCGACGTCCTCCGCGCGCACGTACACGGCCGGACGATCATGCATGGTGCCGAAGGAGGTGCGCACCGGCGTCGCGATGGGGCAGCGGAACACAAATGCCTCGAGCCGCGCGAGCTGCAACGGGGCGGCGGGGAGGGGCGCGAGGTTCACGGCTTGAGGTCCATTTCGAGTCGGATGGCGTCGCCACGGTAGGTGACCTCGGCCAGATAGATCACGGTGCCGCCCGCGTCCTTGAAGACGCGGCGCACCTCGGCCACCGGCGCATTCATCGGCAGCTCCAGCAGGCCGGCCACCTCCATGTCCGCGCTGGCGATGGTCAGCACCTGATGGGCATCGGCGATACGCAGCCCCTTCATCGCGGTCAGCAGCGGGATGACCGTCCTGGCGCGGAAGGCGGCCGGCGACTTGCGGAAGATGCGCTCGTCCAGCCAGATGTTGATCACGCAGTACGGGCGGCCACCGCGCGAGTGCACGCGGCGCATGAAGGCGTACGACGGCGCCGCCTGGCCCTCGCCCTCGGCAAGCGGCGCCGAGCCCACCGACTCGTCGATGTTGACCACCTTGGGCTGGGTGTCCTCGTAGACCCTCGCGAGCTCGTCGAGCGTGGTCACCACGTTGATGATGCGGTCGCGGCTGGGGGACCCGGTGACGAAGGTGCCGCGGCCTTGCTGCGGCGACACCAGTCCTTCGCGTGCCAGCAGGTCGATGGCCTGGCGCACGGTGACGCGCGCCACGCCGAACTCGCCGGTGAGTTCCTCCAGCGAGGGCAGCCGGTGGTCCCGCGGCCAAGTGCCCCGCGCGATGCGCTGGCGCATGAGGTCGGCCAGTTGCAGGTAGCGCGGCACCGGGCTTTCCAGGAAGCGGGCGGCGGCCGGGCTGCTGCCCGTGCGCGCGCTGGCACGGCCGCGGCGGGCAGCGGCGGCGTCGGCGCGCGGTGCTGGCACGGTCCGCTGCATCGTCAGGGTAAGAACCGGGTTGTGTTCACTGGCCGCAATGGTACTATGTATGGAACGTTAGGACAACAGGTCGACAGGACCTGCCAACCCAGGGTTCCACGCTTCGCAATGACGTCCGCCGCTTCCGCCGACACCCCCGTGGCCGCTCCCGCGTCCCCTCCGCGCACGCGCCGCATCCTGGGCCGCGTGGCCCTGGTCCTCGCGCCGTGGCTGTTCATCCTGCTGCTCTGGTATGCCGTGCGCGCCAGCGGCCTGATCAGCCCGGCCCTGGTGCCGGCACCGCACGCGGTGCTGGCCAAGTTCATCGAGCTGTCGAAGGGACGGCTCCCCGCCGACATCTGGATGTCGACCCAGCGCGTGTTCCTGGGCGTCTCCCTGGGCGTGCTGCTGGCCGTGCCGGTGGGCTTCTGCCTCGGCTGGTACAGGGGCCTGCGCGGCTTCATCGACCCCGTGATCAACTTCTTCCGGGCGCTGCCGCCGATCGCACTGATCCCGCTGGTGATCGTGTACTTCGGCATCGGCGAGGCGGCCAAGACAGTGATCCTGTTCTACGCATCGTTCTTCGCCGGCGTGATCGTCATGTACGAGGGCATCGCCCAGATCAGCCCGATCTTCATCAAGGTGGCGCGCACGCTGGGCGCCAGCGACGTCGAGATCTTCGGCAAGGTGATCGTGCCGCTGACCATCCCGCACATCCTCACCGCGGTTCGGGTCGCCCTGGGCGTGGCCTGGGCCACGCTGGTGGCCTCGGAGCTGATCGCCGCGCAGCAGGGGCTGGGCGCTCTGATCCAGGACGCCTCGGCCTTCTTCCAGCTGGACACCATCTACGTCGGCATCATCTGCATCGGCTTCATCGCGCTGGCGATGGACCTGGCGTTGCGTGCCGCCACCCGCCGCCTCGTGGCCTGGCAGGACCGACTCGCATGAACGCAGCCACGCTCTCCGCCGCACCGGCGGCCCGACCCGCCATCGCGCCGGTTCGCATCAGCTTCGATCGCGTCTCGGTCGACTTCCCCACCTCGCACGGCCCCATGCGCGTGCTGGACGACGTGTCGTTCGAGATCCGCAACGGCGAGTTCGTCTCGATCATCGGGCCCTCGGGCTGCGGCAAGACCACGATGATGAACATCGTGGGCGGCTTCGTGCAGCCGACCCAGGGCCGCGTGCTGCTGGACGGCAAGCCGGTCGCGGGACCTGGTCCCGACCGCGGCGTCATCTTCCAGGAGTACGGCGTCTTTCCCTGGCTGACGGTGCGGCAGAACATCGCGTTCGGTCTCAAGCTCGCGGCCAGCAAGGTGCCGGCGGCGCAGCGCGAGGACACCGTCGCGCGCTACATGAAGCTGATGGGCCTGTCGGACTTCGCCAACCACTTCCCCAAGCACCTGTCCGGCGGCATGCGCCAGCGGCTGGCCATCGCGCGCGCCTACGCCGTGCGCCCGCAGTTCCTGCTGATGGACGAGCCGTTCGGCGCGCTCGACGCGCAGACCCGCTCGGCGATGCAGGACCTCCTGCTGCAGGTGCTGCAGAGCGAGGACAAGACGGTGATGCTGATCACGCACTCGGTGGAGGAGGCGATCTACCTGTCCTCGCGCATCGTCGTCGTCACGGCGCGGCCGGCCCGCATCCGCACCATCATCGACGTGCCGTTCGGCTACCCACGCGCGGAGAACGTGCACGAGGACCCGCGCTTCGGCGAACTGCGCGCCCACATCCGCGACCTGGTGATGCAGGAGTACGCCGCCCAGGCCCGGCAGACCGTGCGGCTGTCCGACTGACCGCAACCTTCCCCTTTCCACACGAGGAGACAACGATGGCCCTTCAACGCAGGCAACTGATTCGCGCGGCCGCCGCCGCATCGCTGGGCGCCGCGGCGCTGCCCACCTTCGCGCAGGCGCGCACCAAGGTCAAGGTCGGCTACCTGCACACGCCGGCGGTGGACGGGCACATCTACATCGGCCAGCAGATCGGCAGCTATGCCAAGCAGGGCCTCGAGCTGGAACTGGTGAAGTTCACCACCGGGCTGGAACTGTTCCAGGCCATGATCGGCGGCAGCCTCGACATGCTGGCCACCGGCGCCGTGCTGTCCAACTTCCCTGCGCGCGGCCAGGGCAAGGCCTTCCTGATGAACAACATCGAGTACGCCACCGCGCAGCTGTGGGTGCGCGAGGACTCCGGCATCAAGAGCCTGGCCGACCTCAAGGGCAAGCAGGTCTCCACCACCACGGGTACCACGGCGCACGTGTTCCTGGATCGCGCCCTGCGCAACAACAACGTCGACCCGAAGGACGTGAAGGTCGTGAACCAGCGCATGACCGAGGCCGTCAGCTCGTTCATCTCGGGCGCCGTGCCGGCGGTGGCGCTGTGGGTGCCGTTCGACTCCGTCATCCGCAAGCAGCTGCCGACGGCGCGCAAGCTGATCGACGCGTCGTCGTTCTTCCCGCAGGCCGCGATCATGGGCGGCTGGGCCGCGCGCAACGACTTCTACGAGAAGAACCAGCCGGTCATCAAGAAGCTGATCGCGGGCTGGGCCGAGGCCAACACGATGATCACCGGCAAGCCCGACGAGGCCGCCGCGATGCTGCAGAAGGCGCAGTACCAGGACGTGCCGCTGCCCGACTTCAAGGAGCAGTTCAAGGCGTCCAAGTACTACACGAACGCCGAGTGGCACCAGCGATACCAGGATGGCACGGTCACCAAGTGGCTGCAGCAGGTGACCGACTTCTTCGTCGCCACCGGCGGCATCCAGAACCCGGTGAAGGCCTCGGAATACTTCGACCCGAAGCCGTTCCTGGAGACCGTCAAGGCATGACCGTGGGCGGCGCCGGCGACGGCGGGTACGACTACATCGTGATCGGCGCCGGCTCGGCCGGCTGCGTGCTGGCCAACCGCCTGAGCGCCGATCCCCGGTGCCGGGTGCTGGTGCTGGAGGCCGGCGGCGAGGGCGGCAACTTCTGGCTGCGCCTTCCCATCGGCTATTTCCGCACCATCTACGACACCCGGTTCTCCTGGCAGTTTCCGCTGGAGCCGCAGGCGGCCACCGGCAACCGCCAGATCGTCTGGCCGCGCGGCAAGGTGCTGGGCGGCTCCAGTGCCATCAACGGCCTGCTGTACATCCGCGGCCAGCATGCCGACTTCGACGACTGGGCCCGCCTGGGTGCCACCGGTTGGAGCTACCGCGAGGTGCTGCCGTACTTCAGGAAATCGGAGCGCTACCAGGGCGGGGAGAACGAATTCCACGGCGCTTCGGGCGAGCTGTGCGTCTCCGACCTGCGCAACGACCATCCCTATTGCGAGGCGTGGATCGCGGCCGGCGTCGAGGCCGGCCATGGCGTGAACCCGGATTTCAACGGTGCGCGCACTGAAGGCCTCGGCGCCTACCAGCTCACCTTGCGCGGCCACTGGCGCTGCGATGCCGCCACCGCGTTCCTGGCGCCGGTGCGCCGGAGGGCCAACCTCACTGTGCGCACCGGCGTCCACGTGACGCGGGTGTTGGTGGACAAGGGCGTCGCCACCGGCGTCGAGTGGCTTCAGGACGGGCAACGTCGCAGCGCCCGCGCCGACGGCGAAGTGCTGCTGGCCGCGGGCGCGCTGCAGTCGCCGCAGGTGCTGCAGCTGTCGGGCATCGGGCCGGCCGACCTGCTGCGAAGCCACGGCCTGCCGGTGCACGTGGATGCGCCGGAGGTCGGCGCCAACCTGCAGGACCACTACCAGGCCCGCGTGATCGTGAAGCTGAAGCACCGGATGTCGCTGAACGACCAGGTGCGCAATCCGCTGGCACTGGCCACCATGGGCGCGCAGTGGCTGCTGCGTCAGCGCGGTCGCTGACGGTGGGCGCGGGCCAGGTCGGGGGCATGGTGTGCAGCGATCATGCCGAGGGCGGGCGGCCGGACGTGCTGTTCAACGTGATGCCGCTGTCGGTGGACAAGCCGGGCGACCCGCTGCACGCATTCTCGGGCTTCTCGGCCTCGGCGACGCAGTGCCGGCCGTTGTCGCGCGGCACGGTGCAGGTGCGCTCGGCCGATCCGATGGCGCCGCCGAGGATCGTCTCGAACTACCTCACCGATCCGCACGACGCCAAGGTGCTGGTCAGCGGGCTGAAGATGCTGCGCGAGATCTACCGCCAGCCCTCGTTCCGCGGCCTTGTGACGGATGACGAATATCTCCCCGGCAACGGCCTGCGCACGGACGCCGAGCTGGAGCAGTTCGCGCGCACCAAGGGTGGCACCGTGTTCCATCCCACCGGCACGTGCCGCATGGGTGGCGACGATCGCTCGGTGGTGGATGCGCAGCTGCGGGTGCGCGGGGTCGAGCGGTTGCGGGTGATCGACGCCTCCGTCATGCCGACCATGGTGTCCACCAACACCAACGCGGCGTCGATCATGATCGGCGAGAAGGGCGCCGCGCTCGTGGCCGGCAGCTGAGGGCTTTCCTGCAATGGGCCGCAAGCACGGCTGCGGCACACTTGCGGGCATGGCAACGAAGCAAGAGATCGCGAGCTTCATCGCGAAGGAATTCCCGCAGACGCGCGTGCAGGTCCTCGAGGCCGGCGGCATGTCGGCGACCGTGGCGCACGAGGTCGGCGCGAATGAGCTGCGTCCCGGCGGCACGGTGTCCGGTCCAGCGATGATGGCCACCGCCGACGTCGCGCTGTACGTGGCCATCCTCGCGGAGATCGGCATCGTGCCGCTGACGGTGACCACCAGCCTCAACTTCAACTTCATGCGCAAGCCGTCGGCCGACCGGCGCATCATCGGCGCCTGCAAGTTGCTGAAGCTGGGCCGCACGCTCGCGGTGGGCGAGGTGTCACTGTATTCCGAGGGCCTGCCCGAGATGGTGGCCCACGCGGTGGGGACGTACGCGATCCCGCCGAAGAGGTCCTAGTCCCGATCCAACCAATCCGAGGAGTTGCGCATGTACCACCTGCATGGTTTCTGCCAGTCCGGCAACACGTTCAAGGTCGCGTTCCTGCTGCGCGCGCTGAAGCAGCCGTTCGAGACGACCTTCGTCGACTACCTCCAGGGCGGCGAGAACCGCACGCCCGAGTGGCGCGCCACCGTCAACGAAATGGGCGAGGCGCCGGTGCTGGACGCCGACGGGCGCCGGCTCACGCAGTCGGGCGCCATCCTCACGTGGCTGGCCGACCGCCATGGCGCGTTCGGCGGTCGCGATGCGGACGAGCGCTTCGAGGTGCTGCGCTGGATCCTGTTCGACAACCACAAGTTCACCGGCTACTTCGCGCCGTACCGGTTCCTGAAGGCGTTCGCGCCCAAGCCGCCGGACCCGGCCGTCCACGCATGGTTGCGCGGCCGCCTCGACAACGCGTTCGGCATCGTCGACAAGCACCTGGCCGGCCGCGAATGGATGGTGGGCGACGCGCCGACGATCGCGGACTTCTCGCTGTCGGGATACCTGTTCTATCCGGTGGAGGAGAGCGGCTATCCGGTGGAGGGGCGCTATCCGAACATTGCCGCGTGGGTGCAGCGGCTGCGCGGGATCCCGGGCTGGGCGGATCCGTACGAGGTGCTGCCGGGGAAGAAGCTCGCGCCGAAGTGGTGATCTTGGGTGGTTGATCGGGGTGCGCGGCAGGCGGCGTCCGGCACCGTGCGTCTTCGGAGAGGGGCACTGACCGACCCTCAGGTGTCACTGCGGGCTTGACCCGCAATCCAGCGCCGCGGTCAATCAAGCCGCCGTTGCTGGATCCCGGGTCAAGCCCGGGATGACACCTCTGACCTTGCGGAGTGACTCAGCCCACTTCCGCGATCAGCTCGATCTCCACGCAAGCGCCCATCGGGATCTGCGCGACACCGAAGGCGCTGCGGGCATGCGCGCCCTTGGCTTCGAACACCTGCCCGAACAGCTCGCTCGCCCCATTGGTCACGAGGTGCTGCTCGGTGAAGTCGGGCGTGGAGTTCACCAGGCTCATGAGCTTCACGATGCGCTTGACGCGGCCGAGGTCGCCGACGGCGGCCTTGAGGGTGCCCATGAGATCGATCGCGATGGCACGTGCGGCGGCCTTGCCTTCCTCGGTCTGCATCGTCTTGCCCAGCTGCCCCACCCACGGCTTGCCGTCGCGCTTGGCGATGTGGCCCGAGAGGAAGACCAGGTTGCCCGTCTGCACGAATGGCACGTAGGCGGCCGCGGGCGTGGCCACGGGCGGCAGCGTGATGCCCAGTTGCTTGAGCTTGTCGTCGATGGTCATGCGTGCTCCTTGTCGTTCGGGTCGGCGATTGTAGGAGCCGCTTCGCCCTCGGGCAGCGGCGCCACCGTGACCGCGACATGCAGCGTGTGGCTGGCGCCGCCGTGGATCACGCCACGCAGCGGCGACACGTCGCCGTAGTCGCGGCCGATCGCGACGGTGACGTAGTCCTCGCCCGGCACGCGGTTGTTGGTCGGGTCGAGATCGATCCACATGCCGGGGCCGCGTTCCGCCGGCAGGTACACCGACACCCACGCATGCGAGGCGTCGCTGCCCACCAGTCGTGACTGTCCCGGCGGCGGCTCGGTGAGGAGATAGCCGCTCACGTACCGGCCGGGCAGGCCCAGGCTGCGCAGGCAGCCGAGCATCACGTGCGCGAAGTCCTGGCACACGCCCTGGCGCAAGGCGAGCGCTTCCAGCGCTGGCGTGCTGGCGTCGGTGGCCTGCGACGCGTAGGCGAAGTCCGCATGCACGCGCGACGCGAGCTCGCGTGCCGCTTCGTGCAGGGGTCGTCGCGCCCGGAAGCTGGGCCGCGCGTACTCGAGGAAATGCTGGTGCCGCGGCACATAGGGCGACGCGAACAGGAACGCGGCGGCCGGATCGTACTCGGCGCCGCGGTGGTAGCTCAGGCGCTCGCGCGCCTCCTCCCACGGCAGGCTGTCGTGCGGTGCAGTGGGCGCCGCGGTCGACACGATGCTGTCGGCCACCACGTGCAGCCGCTCGTGCGTGGACTGCAGCCCGAAGAAGCAGGCCGTGTTGCCGAACACGTCCACCGATTCGCTCCATTGCACCGGCTCGGGCGAGACGCGCAATGAATGCCGCACCAGGCGCTGGCCGAAGCGATCGGCGGGCTTGAGGTGCGCCACGTGCTGGGCCGTCTTCACCGCCGGCGCGTAGTCGTAGGTGGTGGCGTGGACGACGTGCAGCAGCATCGGGTGGGGAACGGGTCAGGCGCCGACGCTCACGCGCGGCTCCGTGGAGTGGGTGAAGTAGCGCGCGCCCAGGTCGTCCGACAGCTGCCAGGCCGCACGGGCGCAGTCGTCCAGCAGCGGCAGCAGCGTTTCCGTGCGGCACAGCGCGTCCAGCGTCCAGCCGGCGGGATCGGGCACCGTGAGCGCGATGCCGGGCACCTGGCCGGGCGCGGAGCCTTCCAGACGCGCGAGACGGCCACGCAGCGTCTGCGCCACCCAGGCCAGCGAGCGCGGGTTGTCGCGGTCCAGCACCAGCAGGTCGATCAGCGCCGGCAGGTCGTGCCGCTGCTGGTATTCGGCATGGAAGGTGATGGTGCTGTCGAACAGCGCGACCACCGCTTCGTAGCCGGCGTCGTCGTGCACCGCGCCGGTCGTGAACGCCATGGCCAGCGCCGATGCGAGGAAGCCGAACCGCTCGAGATGGCGGCCGGTGGACAGCAGGCGCCAGCCGTCGTCGCGCGTCATGCGGTCGGTCTGCGCCCCGGTCATCGCGGCCGTGTGCCCGGAGAGCGCCTCCAGCAGCCGCAGCGCCTCGACGGTCGAGTACTCGCCATCCTGCAGACCCTGCTGGCAGCCGCGCAGGAAGTCCTGGTCAGCGCGCACGACGAGGTTCCACTGTTCCAGCGAGATGCGATCGCGCACTGCCGACGCCGCATTGCGCAGCGCGCCGAGGTTGTAGCCGACACTGGTGGCGCGCTGGGTGTCGCCCAGCGCGGCGACCAGCGAGCGCTCGAACACGCGGCGCGACACCACGGGCGAGGGCACGTTGGGCAGCACCAGGCCATGTTCCTTGGCCAGCTCGCCCAGCCACGCCAGCAGCGGCTGCGACGACGCGTCCTCCCCGTTCAGGCTTTGCAGCGTGAGCCGCGCGAGGCGCGCCGTGTTCTCGGTGCGTTCGGTGTAGCGGCCCAGCCAGAACAGGTTCTCGGCCGAGCGGCTGGTGACGGTGCGCCCCCGATGCGAGGCCTGCGTGGCGGGGTGCCCGTGCTGCAGCAGGCTGGTCGTGTCGACGTCGCCCTCGGTGAGCACCCAGGTGTCGGCACTGCTGCCGCCGCGCTGCATCGTGGCGATGTCGGCCGTGTCGCCGGCGATGCGCGTGAGGCCGCCGGGCAGCACGCGCCAGCTGCCGCAGCCGTCGGACAGCGCGAACACGCGCAGCAGCGTCGAGCGCGGCGTGAGGCGCCCGTTCTTCCACGTCGGCATCTGCGAGAGCGGCAGGTACGCCTGCACCGTGTGTTCGTCGGGTTCGCGTGCGATGCGACCGGCCCACTCGTCCAGCTCGCGCCGCGCCAGGTGCCGGCCCAACACGGCCGATGCGGTGGATCCGAAGGTGGGCTTGATCACGCCTGCATCCAGCTGTGGCAGGGCCGCGTCCAGCGCCGCACGCTCGCCGCACCACCAGGTGGGAATCGACGGCAGCGCCAGCTCCTCGCCCAGCAGGTGACGCGCCAGCCCGGGCAGGAAGCCGAGCAGGGCCGGCGATTCGAGGAAGCCCGAGCCCGGCGCGTTGGCCACCAGCACATTGCCGGCGCGGATCGCCTGCAGCAGGCCGGGCACGCCCAGGCGCGAATCGGACCGCAGCTCCAGCGGGTCGAGGAACTCGTCGTCCAGGCGCTTGAGGATGCCGTGCACCGGTTCCAGGCCGCGCAGCGTCTTGAGGAACAGGCGCTGGCCGCGCACCGTGAGGTCGCTGCCTTCGACCAGCGTCAGGCCCAGGTAGCGCGCCAGGTAGGCATGCTCGAAGTAGGTCTCGTTGTACGGGCCCGGCGTCAGCAGCACGATGCGCGCATCGGCTCCGGCCGGGCTCATGGCGCAGAGGCCGTCGAACAGCGCGCGGTAGGTGGCGGCCAGGCGCTGCACCTTCAGCGCGCTGAATGCGGCGGGGAACGAGCGCGACGTGATCAGCCGGTTCTCGAGCAGGTAGCCCAGGCCCGAGGGCGCCTGCGTGCGCTGCGACACGACCCACCACTGGCCTTGGGGATCGCGGGCGAGGTCGAACGCGGCGATGTGCAGGAACATGCCGCCGGCCGGCTGCACGCCGTGCATGGGCCGCAGGTAGCCGGGCTGGCCGTGCACGAGCGCGGGCGGCAGCAGGTTGCGGGCGAGCAGCTGCTGCGGGCCGTAGACGTCGGCCATCACGCGATCGAGCAGGCGCGCGCGCTGCAGCACGCCGGCTTCGATGCGCTGCCAGCTGTCGGGCGTGAGGATCAGGGGAAAGAGGTCGAGCGACCAGGGCCGCTGCGGGCCGTCGGCATCGGCGTAGACGTTGTACGTGATGCCGTTGTCGCGAACCTGGCGCGACAGGTTCAGCAGCTGCAGGTCGAGGTCGGCGAAGCCGCCGGGGCCCAGGTGCTCGAAGAAGCGGGCCCACACCGGTGCGATGGTGTTGTCACGTCCGCGCGGCTGGCCCGGACGCGCCATGGCGCCGCGCAACTCGTCGAAGTGGCCGGCGGTCGCGGGCGGCGCGAGGGCCGCCGCCAGGTGGGCGGGATGGTCGTCGGCCGTGTCGCCGAAGAGCGAGTCGAGGGGCGTGTCCACGTCACCGCGATTGTCCCACCGCGGGCGTGGACAGCCGCGCTGTCAGCGGACCTGCGCGGCGTTGCCGTTGCTGGCCAGGTTCGCGTTGGCGGGCACGCCGCGGCCGCTGTTCTGCGCCAGGTAGGCAGAGCCGCTGTCCTCGCCGGTGAAGGCGGCGACGGCGTCACGGTCGGCGATGTAGGCCGCGGTCACGTCGGCACGGGTGGCCTGGCTCTTGAACTTGGTCAGCGGGTCGTAGCGGAACGACCAGGGGCTCACCGGGTACTCGGCGCGGAACTGCACCAGTTCGTCCTGCACCTGCGCGCGGGTCTTGGCGGGCGCGTACGCGTCGGCTTGGCCACCTTCCTGGCCGTAGGGCGTGGTCTGCGCGAAGGCGGTGCCGCCCGCGGCGAGCGTGGCGACGGCGAAAGCGGTGGCGATGAGCGAGCGGACTTGCATGATGGTTTCCTTTCGGGTGACTGTCGGTTTCTTCGGTTGGCGGGTCTTTCTGAACCCGTGACGTCACTGTAGGAAGGCATCGTGAGATGACGCTTAGGGAAGTCTTAGCTGGGAATGAGGGAGCCCAGTGTCATTGCGGGCTCGACCCGCAATCCAGTGCGGTGGCTGGACAAGCGCGGCGCTGGATCCCGGGTCAAGCCCGGGATGACAGACCTTGGGGGCACTTGGCGGCCCTGCCAGGCACCGGCTGCCGCGCGCCCCGAACGCTCAGCCCACCACGCTCTACACCGCCCGCCGCAAGTCCAGCGTGAACGGAAACTCCCGGCTGCCGGGAACATCGATCGTCGCCGGCGGTACCTGCACCTGCCCCGGCGTATGTCCCATGCGAGAAAAGCGCGCAAGCCGCCGACTCTCCGCCTCATAGGCATTGACGGGGAAGGTCATGTAGTTCCGGCCCCCCGGATGCGCCACGTGGTATTGGCACCCACCCAGAGAGCGTTGCATCCACGTGTCGACGATGTCGAACGTCAGCGGGGCATGCACGCCGATCGTGGGATGCAGGGCCGACGCAGGCGCCCAGGCCTTGTAGCGAACGCCCGCAACGAACTCGCCTGCGACGCCCGTCGGCTGCAGCGGCACTGCACGTCCATTCACGGTCACCACGTAGCGGCTTTCGTTGAGCCCGGTGACCCGCACCTCGATGCGCTCCAGCGACGAGTCGACGTAGCGCACGGTGCCGCCGATCGCGCCTTCCTCGCCCATGACGTGCCAGGGCTCCAGCGCGTTGCGCAACGTCAGCTCCACGCCCGCGGCCTGCACCTGCCCCACCAGCGGGAAGCGGAACTCGAAGTGCGGCGCGAACCAGGCGGGATCGAACGCGTAGCCCGCCTCGCGCAGCTCGGCGAGCACGTCGTGCAGGTCGGCCTGCACGAACGTCGGCAGCAGCCAGCGGTCGTGCAGCTGCGTGCCCCAGCGCGTGACCGGGGCGCGATAAGGCTGCTTCCAGAACCGCGCGACCAGTGCCCGCAGCAGCAACTGCTGCACGATGCTCATGCGCGCGTGCGGCGGCATCTCGAACGCGCGCAGCTCCAGCAGTCCCAGGCGGCCGGTGGCCGAATCGGGCGAGTACAGCTTGTCGATGCAGAACTCGCTGCGGTGCGTGTTGCCGGTCACGTCGACCAGCACGTTGCGCAGCGTCCGGTCCACCAGCCACGGCGGCATGTGCTCGCCATGCACTTCGCGCGCGCGTTCGATCTCGCGCAGCGCGATCTCCAGCTCGTACAGCTGGTCGTTGCGCGCTTCGTCCACGCGTGGCGCCTGCGACGTCGGCCCGATGAACAGGCCCGAGAAGAGATACGACAGCGACGGATGGTTGTGCCAGTACAGCAGCAGGCTGGCCAGCAGCTCGGGCCTGCGCAGGAACGGCGAGTCGGCTGGCGTCGCGCCGCCCAGCACGAAGTGGTTGCCGCCGCCGGTGCCCGTGTGGCGGCCATCGGTCATGAACTTCTCGGCCGACAGGCGCGTCTCGAACGCCGCCTGGTACAGGAACTCGGTGTGGTCGACCAGCTCGGCCCAGTCGTGGGCGGGATGGATGTTCACCTCGATCACGCCCGGGTCCGGCGTCACCTGCAGCAGCTTCAGGCGTGGGTCTCGCGGCGGCGGATAGCCCTCCACCACGATCTTCACGCGCAGTTCGGCAGCCGTTGCCTCGACCGCCGCGAGCAGGTCGAGGTAGTCGGCCACGTCGGCCAGCGGCGGCATGAACACGTACAGCACGCCGTGCTTCTCGCCCACGAGTTCGGCCTTCGGTCCGTTGGCACGGCGCGGGTCGCGTGCTTCCACGCACAGTGCCGTGCGCGCCAGGTCCTTGGCGGATTCGAAGCGCCGCGGCGGTGTGGCCGGGCGCGCGGGTCCGTCGCCGCGAGCGCCCGCGTCGCCGTGCCCGCCGCGCCGGTCCTGCCACGCCCGCGGTGCTTCGCTGGCTGCAGATGCCGGCCCTTGCGCGTACCGGCCCTGCACGACTTCGGTCGGGGCCAGCGGCGCACGCGGTGCGCTCGGGTCCTGCTCGACGAGGTACGGGTAGTCCGCCTTGCTCACCCACGGCAGCGAATCGAGCGGCAGCCGGTAGCCCATCGGCGAGTCGCCCGGCACCAGGTACATGCGCTCGTCGCGCAGGAACCAGGGTGCGCTCGTCCACGCCGTGCCGGCAGCCGCAGGCGAGCCTTCACGCGGCTCGGCCTGCAGCGGCAGCGCGTAGCCCACCACCTGGCCGAGCTTCTGGTCGAACACGCGGCGCAGGCGGGCGCGTTCCAGCTCGTCGTCCAGGCGCGCGTCGAACGGATCGACGTTCACCGGCAGCCTGCGTTCGCGCCACAGGTAGTAGAAGACGTCCTCGTAGCCGGCTTGCACGTGGCGATCCGTGACGCCCAGGCGCCTCGCGAGCGCACCGATGAAGCGCCTCGCGTCTTCGCTGGTGTAGGCATGCGGCTCGCGCTCATCGGCGAACAGCGACGGGTCGCGCCAGCAAGGCTGGCCGTCGGCCCGCCAGTAGATCGACAGCGCCCAGCGCGGCAGCTGTTCGCCCGGATACCACTTGCCCTGGCCGAAGTGCTGGAAGCCGCCCTGGCCGTAGCGCTCGCGCAGGCGGTGCACCAGCTCGGTGGCATAGCCGCGCTTGGTGGGGCCGAGCGCATCGGTGTTCCATTCGCCGGCGTCGCGATCGCTGGTCGCGACGAACGTCGGCTCGCCGCCCATGGTGAGGCGCACGTCGCCGGCCTGCAGGTCGCGGTCGACCGCTTCGCCCAGCGCCAGCACGTCGCGCCACTGCCCGTCGGTGTAGGGCTTCGTCACGCGCGGCGACTCGTGGATGCGCGTGACCTGCATGTGGTGGCTGAAGTCCACCTCGGCCTCGTCGATCAGGCCTTCGATGGGCGCCGCGCTCGAAGGCTGCGGCGTGCAGGCCAGCGGGATGTGGCCTTCGCCCGCGAGAAGGCCCGAGGTCGGATCCAGGCCGATCCATCCCGCGCCGGCCAGGTACACCTCGCACCAGGCGTGCAGGTCGGTGAAGTCGACGGCCGTGCCGCTTGGACCGTCGAGCGCCTTCACGTCCGGCGCGAGCTGGATCAGGTAGCCGGACACGAAGCGCGCGGCCAGCCCCAGGTGGCGCAGCAGCTGCACCAGCAGCCAGCCCGAATCGCGGCAGGAACCACTGCCGCTGCGCAGCGTCTCTTCGGGCGACTGCACGCCGGGCTCCATGCGGATCAGGTAGCGGACGTCGCTTTGCACCTGCTGGTTCAAGGCCACGAGGAAGTCGATGGTCGGCCGCGCCTTGCGGTCGACGCGATCGAGATAGGCCTTCACCAGCGGCGTCGCGGCGTCAGGTGCGAGATACGGCGCGAGTTCCTGCGCCACCGACGGCTCGTAGCGGAACGGAAAGGTCTCTGCGCTCGGCTCGAGGAAGAAGTCGAACGGGTTGTAGACCGCCATCTCCACCACCAGGTCGACGGTGACCTTGAATTCGGTGGTGGGCTCGGGAAACACCAACCGCGCCTGGTAGTTGGCGAACGGGTCCTGCTGCCAGTTGGTGAAGTGCTTCGCGGGCTCCACGCGCAGCGAGTACGACAGCACCTTGCTGCGGCAATGCGGCGCGGGACGCAGCCGCACCACCTGGGGCCCGAGCCGCACCGGCCGGTCGTAGCGGTAGTGCGTGACGTGGTTCAGTGCGGCGTGGATGGACATGAAGGCATGCTACCTGCGACCGCCGCTGCATTGGGGCCGCGCGACCGCACGCGGTGGCACCGCGCCGGTGCGGGCGCAAGCCGCCGTGGTGCATCCTCCGATGCGACGAGGGGCAAGTCCCGACCACGAGGGCTTCGCGCGCATCGTTGAGCCCGGATGAGCGCACCCTCCTGGCCAGCCCGCCTGGGCATCCCGCTGTTGATCGGCGCCGTGGTGGGGCCGGCGGTGCAATTGCAGCAGCCGGACCTGTGGTCGCTGCACGCGTATGCAGCGATGGGCGTAGCGGCCATCCCGCTGCTGGTCGTGCTGGCCAGGGTCCGTGTGCGGTCCGTGCTGTTGCACGCAGTGCCGGCCTTTGCGCTCGCTGCCGTCGCTGGCTTCGCGCTTTGCGGTGGTCGCGCGGCGACGTTCGCGGCCACGGCACTCGACCCGGCCCTGGAAGGCCAGGACGTCACCGTGATCGGCACCATCGCCGCCATGCCGCAGCGCTCCGAGCTCGGGCTGCGATTCCGGTTCGAGGTCGAGTCGGCCCGGATCGGCGACCGGACGGTGTCCCTGCCGCCGCAGCTGTCCGTTGGCTGGTACGCAGGTCCATGGGCAGCGAGTGCGGGCGCCTTCGACGACCAGCGCCAGGCGCCCGGCCTGCGCGCCGGCGAACGCTGGCAATTCACCGTACGGCTGCGCGCACCGCATGGCAGCCTCAATCCCGGCGGGTTCGACTTCGAGCTGTGGATGTGGGAGCAGGGCCTGCAGGCCACTGGGCAGGTGCGCGCGGGCAAGGGCGATGCGCCCCCGCGACGTGTCGAGGCGACCTGGCGCCATCCCGTGGAGCAGGCGCGGCAGGCCACGCGCGATGCCATCGAGCAGCGGGTGACCGATCCGCAGGCGGCCGGCATCCTGGCGGCGCTGGTGGTAGGCGACCAGAATGCCATCGGCCGTGCCGACTGGGACGTGTTCCGCGCCACCGGCGTGGCGCACCTGATGTCGATCTCGGGCCTGCACGTGACCATGTTCGCGTGGGTCGCGGCGCTGGCGATCGGCGCGGCCTGGCGGCGCAGCGCCCGCCTGTGCCTTGCGTGGCCCGCGCCGCACGCCGCGCTGGTCGGCGGACTGGTGCTCGCCACCACCTATGCGCTGTTCAGCGGCTGGGGTGTTCCGGCCCAGCGCACGCTGCTGATGCTGGCGTGTGTCGGCGCGCTGCGGATCGCCGGATGCCGCTGGCCATGGCCCGTCACCTGGCTGGCCGCCGCCGCGGTCGTGGTCACCGTGGATCCATGGGCCTTGCTGCAGGCCGGCTTCTGGCTGAGCTTCGTGGCGGTGGGCGTGCTGTTCGCCACCGACCCGGGAATCCCGGAGCACCGGTCGCGCTGGTGGCAGAAGCCTGTGGGGCTGTTGCGCGAGCAGCTCGTGGTGACACTCGCCCTGGCGCCGCTGACGCTGCTGCTGTTCGGCCAGGTCTCGGTGATCGGGCTGGCTGCGAACCTCGTGGCGATCCCCTGGGTCACTCTGGTCGTCACGCCGCTCGCGATGGCGGGCGTGGTGCTGCCGATCGTGTGGGACCTGGCCGCCATCGCCGTGCAGGCGCTGGCGTGGGGCCTGCCGTGGCTGGCAGGCCTGCCGTTCGCGGTGTGGGCCGCACCAGTCCCGCCGCTGTGGGCCGGTGCGGCCGGCGTGCTCGGCGGTCTTCTTCTTGCGATGCGGCTGCCGTGGCCGTTGCGCGCGCTCGGGCTGCCGCTGTTGCTGCCCGTGTTGCTGTGGCAGGCACCGCGGCCGGCACCGGGCGAGTTCGAACTGCTCGCGGCCGACGTGGGGCAGGGCAATGCGGTGCTGGTGCGCACGGCCGCGCACACGCTGGTGTTCGACACCGGCCCGCGCTACGGCACCGATGGCGACGCCGGGCAACGGGTGCTCGTGCCGCTGCTGCGGGCCCTGGACGAACGGGTGGACACGGTCGTGTTGAGCCACCGCGACAGCGACCACACCGGCGGCGCGGCGTCGGTGCTGGCGACGCAGCCGCAGGCCGCGCTGCTCGCGTCGCTGGAACCGACGCACCCGCTGGCCGCCTTGCGTCCGTTGCAGCCGTGCCGCGCCGGCCAGCACTGGACCTGGGACGGCGTCGGCTTCCAGGTGCTGCATCCGAACGAAGCCGAAGCAGTCGCGGCGGCGAAACCCAACGCGGCCAGTTGCGTGCTGCGCATCGCGACCGCGACGCAGTCGGCGCTGCTGACCGGCGACATCGAGCAGCCGCAGGAAGCCGCGCTGCTGGCCCGCGGCGCGCCACTGCACGCGACGGTGCTGCTGGTCCCGCACCACGGCAGCCGCACCTCGTCGAGCGCCGCCTTCCTCGACGCCGTGCAGCCCCAATGGGCGATGGTCCAGGCGGGCTATCGCAACCGCTTCGGCCATCCGGCGCCCGACGTGATGGACCGCTACCTGGCGCGCGGCATCGACGTGGTCGATTCACCTCGATGCGGCGCGGCGACCTGGTCGACCGCGACACCCGGGGCGGTGCGCTGCCAGCGCGAGGCGGAAAGGCGCTACTGGCACCATCGTTTGCCCGCGTTGTCCCCCTGAACAAGGCCTGGTTGTTGCTATCCTGCGGCTGGGATGCCCCACGCCATGCAGAAATTCGACGAGATGTTCCAGCAGTTGCCCGACGGTGGGCCGCTGCAGTTCCAGACCCAGTCCATGGGCGGGATGAGCCAGACGCAGATGCAGGGGGTGCGGGGCCACTACCAGCGCTATGCCAACTGGCTGGCGCGCCAGCCGCAGGACGTGATGCGGGCGCGGCGCGAGGAAGCCGAGATGATCTTCCGCCGCGTCGGCATCACCTTCGCGGTCTACGGCGCCAAGGACGAGGACGGCGCCGGCACCGAGCGGCTGATCCCGTTCGACCTCATCCCGCGCATCATCCCGGCGGCCGAGTGGCGCCGGATGGAGCAGGGCCTGGTGCAGCGGGTCACGGCCCTCAACCGCTTCCTGCACGACGTCTACCACGAGCAGGAGATCCTGCAGGCCGGCGTCATCCCGCACGAGCAGGTTCTGAACAACGCGCAGTACCGCAAGGAGATGATGGGCGTCTACACGCCGCACCGCGTGTACTCGCACATCGCGGGCATCGACATCGTGCGCGCGCCCAACGCGCAGGGCGAGGGCGAGTACTACGTGCTGGAGGACAACCTGCGCGTGCCCAGCGGCGTGAGCTACATGCTCGAGGACCGCAAGATGATGATGCGGCTGTTCCCCGACCTGTTCAGCCAGCACCGCGTCGCCCCCGTCGCCCACTATCCCGACCTGCTGCTCGAGACGCTGCGCGCCTCGGCCCAGCCCGGCGCGCCCGATCCCACTGTGGTGGTCCTCACGCCCGGCATGTACAACAGCGCCTACTTCGAGCACGCGTTCCTGGCGCAGCAGATGGGCGTGGAACTGGTCGAGGGCCAGGACCTGTTCGTCAAGGACCGCTACGTCTACATGCGCACCACGCGCGGCCCGCGCCGGGTGGACGTCATCTACCGGCGCGTCGACGACGACTTCCTCGATCCCTCGGTGTTCCGGCCGACGTCGACGCTGGGCACCACCGGCCTGGTCGACGCCTACCGCGCCGGCAACGTGACGATCTGCAATGCCATCGGCACCGGCGTCGCCGACGACAAGTCGATCTATCCGTACGTGCCGAAGATGATCGAGTTCTACCTGGGCGAGAAGCCGATCCTCAACAACGTGCCCACGCACATGTGCCGCGATCCCGAGGACCTGAAGTACGTCCTGGCGAACCTGAAGGACCTGGTCGTCAAGGAGGTTCACGGTGCGGGCGGCTACGGCATGCTGGTCGGCCCCGCATCGACGAAGCAGGAAATCGAGGACTTCCGCAAGGCGATCGAGGCCAATCCCTCGGGCTACATCGCCCAGCCGACGCTCAGTCTCTCGTCGTGCCCGACGTTCGTCGACAGCGGCGTGGCCCCGCGCCACATCGACCTGCGGCCGTTCGTGCTCTCGGGCAAGGAGGTGCAGATGGTGCCGGGCGACCTGACGCGCGTCGCGCTGAAGGAGGGCTCGCTGGTGGTCAATTCGTCCCAGGGTGGCGGCACCAAGGACACCTGGATCCTGGAGGTGTGACGATGCTCTCCCGCACCGCCGACCACCTGTACTGGATGTCCCGCTACACCGAGCGTGCGGAGAACACCGCGCGCATGCTCGATGTGAACTACCAGACCTCGCTGCTGCCGCAATCGGCGGCGGTGGCGCAGGTCGGCTGGCAGGGGCTGCTGTCGATCAGCGAGCTCGTGCCGATGTACTCGCAGCGGCACAGCGATGTGACGTCGCAGGACGTGATGGAGTTCATGATCAAGGACGAGTCGAACCCGTCCTCGATCGTGTCGTGCCTGAAGGCCGCGCGCGAGAACGCACGTGCCGTGCGGGGCTCGCTCACCACCGAGGTGTGGGAGACGCAGAACCAGACCTGGCTGGAGCTCACGCGCATGCTGCGCAGCAACGAGTTCGAACGCGACCCGGGCCAGTTCTTCGAGTGGGTGAAGTTCCGCTCGCACCTGTCGCGCGGCGTGACGGTGGGCACGATGTTGATGGACGAGGCGCTGCACTTCATGCGCCTGGGCACCTTCCTCGAACGCGCCGACAACACGGCGCGGCTGGTCGACGTGAAGTTCCACGCGGTGCAGAGCGACTTCTTCGGCGCCGCCACCGAACAGGACCAGGAGTACGACTTCTACCATTGGAGCGCGATCCTGCGCAGCGTGTCCGGCTTCGAGATCTACCGCAAGGTGTACCGCGACGTGATCAAGCCCGAGCGCGTGGCCGACCTGCTGATCCTGCGCCCCGACATGCCGCGTTCGCTGCACGCCAGCATGATCGAGGTGGTGGCCAACCTGCAGATGGTGGCCAACGACCAGTCGGCCGAAACCCAGCGCCGCGCCGGCAAGCTGCGCGCCGACCTGCAGTACGGCAGCATCGACGAGATCCTGGCCACGGGGCTGCACGCGTTCCTCACGCAGTTCCTCGATCGCGTGAACGAACTGGGGTCGCGCATCAGCCGGGACTTCCTGGTGCCGGTGACGGGCTGAGTCTGGGCTTGCGGTTGTTTGTTGTCCGGGGAGCGCGGCAGACGGCGTCTGGCAGGGTCTCATACGGTGAGAGTCGCTTCGCCAAAGCTCGCTCCCGTCACCCAAATCGACCCTGCCAGACACCGCCTGCCGCGTGCCGGCACCGTGCGTGTTCGAACAGGGGCCCTCAGTGCCGCGAGGGTGTCATCCGGGCTTGACCCACGACCCAGCATGCGGGCGCCTTATTCCCGCCTTCGCGGGAATGACGGGACTTCGGAGAAGAGCAGAGCGGCCGGATGGCGGGTCGATCAAAGGCGCTGCCGCGCGCCCCCGGACTTGGAGCCCACGGGTGCGCACCACGATCAACTCACGCCGAGCCCGACAGGCCCTCTGCCGACCGCAGCAGGTTCTCCCTGGCGCGGGGTTCCAGCGCCTCACGATAAACCTGCGTCCCGTAGATGGCCGGCCGCGCCAGCATGCCCCTGACGAACTTCAGCCGCCCCTCACGAAACGTCGCATCGTCGACGTGCGCGTACTCCATCCGCACCTGCCGCTCGTACTCGTCGAAGCGCGAGTACGACGCCCCGAGGATCGACAGGTCGATGTCCAGCAGCAGCTGTGTGTCGATATCGTCGCTCGCGTGGTGGCCACTCGTGGCAAGCACCAGCGCGCTCACGCGATCGGCGATGGCGGTGTCGCAGCCCGCGGCGACCACGCTCGCGTGGTCCAGCGCGCGCTGCGCTGCTCGTTGTCGGTGCTGCGCGGGTCGTAGACGGCGTCGTGGAACCACAGCGCGAGCTCGATCTCGGCCGGCCGCTTGGCCAGCGTGCGCACGGCATCGGCATGGGCGAGGCACTCGCGCAGGTGCTGCAGCGTGTGGTAATGGCGGTGTCGTTCGCTGTACGCGGCCACCAGCTGGTTCATCAGCCCGCCGTTGACCATGTCCGCGCCCAGCTCGCGCCAGGTGGCGCGCCAGGCATCCAGCGCGATGGTCATGAGCCGCTCCGCTCGGCGGCCTGCTTCACCTCGCGTCCGAGCTCGATGACGGCCATCGCGTAGTAGGCCGACCAGTTGTAGCGCGTGATCACGTAGAAGTTCTCGGTGCCCGCGACGTAGGTGGGCGGATCGCCGCCGTTCTGCAACTCGACCAGCGCGAGCGGCCCTTCGTGCTTGACCGCGACGTCGTCCAGCACCGCCCCCTTGGCCAGGAAGGAAGGCACGTCGAACGTGGGCAGGATGTCGGGCGCGAGCAGGCCGTCCATGTCCCGGCGCTCGCTGTCGAACGTCACCGGGTAGTGCGTCGGCATGCCCGGCTTCCAACCGAAGCCCTTGAAGTAGTTGGCCACCGAGCCGATGGCGTCGGCCGGGCTTTGCCACAGGTCGATGCGGCCGTCGTCGTCGTAGTCGACCGCCCACTTGGCCCAGCTGCTGGGCATGAACTGCGGCATGCCCATCGCGCCGGCGTAGCTGCCCAGCGGCTTGGTCGGGTCGGCGTGCGGGCCGGCCTGCAGCGCGAGGAACTGCTCCAGCTCGCCGCGGAAGAACGCGGCGCGCTCGGCGGCGCGAGGATGCGCGCTGGGGAAATCGAACGAGAGCGTGGCCAGCGCATCGAGCACGCGGAACGTGCCCATCTGCTGGCCGTAGATGGTCTCCACGCCGATGATGCCGGCCACGATTTCCGGCGGCACGCCGTAGTCCTGCTCGGCCCGCGCGAGCGTCGCGCGGTTGGCCTGCCAGAACCGCACGCCGGCCTGGACGCGCACCGGGTCGATGAAGCGGCTGCGGTACACGGCCCAGTTCTTCGCGGTGCCGGTCGGTGCCGGTTGCATCAGCTTGACGACCACTGGCAGCAGCTGCGCCTGCGCGATGGCCGAGCGGGTCCAGCGGCGGTTGAGCGAGCGGCGCTCGGCCACCTCGTCGGCGAACTGCATCGCGTCCTCGCGGCCGGCATAGGGCGTGCCCTTGTCGGCCTTCGCTCTGGACGAGGTCTTGCGGCGGCGGCCGGGCTCCGTGGACTTGGCAGCCAGCGCGAGCGAAGGTACGAGAAGCGCCGCCAGGGCGGCGGCGACGAGGGAACGGCGGGTCATTGGGCGGCGGAGGGCCAGGAGAGGCGTTGCAATTCCCGCTGCAAGGCGGGCAGGGGGGCAGGGGCGTGGCGCGCATAGCGCTGCGCTTCCAGCCGCAGCAGCCAGTCTGCCAGCGGCTGCGCGGACGCGCCGAAACGATCGGTGACGGCCTGCGCCATCTGGCGCGGACCACTGGTGGCCGCGAGCGGCACGCCGGCCTGCACCAGTCGCGCGCGGACGCGGGCCAGCAGCCGCAGCCAGGGATCCTGGCGCTGGCGGTCCCACTTGGCCCAGGCGATGCCGCACAGCGTGACCGCGACCAGCAGCCCGATCAGCACCAGCGCCAGGTCGGCCCAGTCGGGCGAGCGGAAGCCCACGTTGCGCAGCAGGTCCAGCTGCCGGCTCTGCGTGTAGTTGAGGATCCACTGGTTCCAGCGGTTGTTGACCGCATCCCAGCCCTGGCGGAAGTTCACCAGCAGGCCAGGGCTCATGGTGGCAAAGGCGCTGGCGAACGCGCCCTGCGGCGCACGCAGCCGCTGCAGCGTGCCCATGCGACTCGGCGCCACCGCACCGGTCGGATCCACCCGCACCCAGCCGCGGCCGGCCAGCCACACCTCGGCCCAGGCATGCGCGTCGCTGTGGCGCACGACCCAGTAGCCGTCGACGGGGTTGAGCTCGCCGCCCTGATAGCCGGTGACGATGCGTGCGGGAATGTCCATCGCGCGCATCAGCACCACGAAGGCCGAGGCGATGTGTTCGCAGAAGCCTTCCTTGCGGTCGAACCAGAATTCGTCGGCGGTGTGCTCGCCGTACACGCCCGGATCCAGCGTGTAGACATAGCCGCCGGTGCGCAGGCGCTGCAGCGCGGCCTCCACCAGCGCCGGCTTGTCAGCCGCGCCGCCAGGCGCGCTGCGGATCATCTCGGTGGCCAGCTGCAGCGTGCGCGGATTGAAGCCCGCGGGCAGGTCGCGGTACTGCGGCAGAACGCCTGCCGCGCTGCCCTGTGCGCCGGCGCGGTAGTCCACCTGGCTCACGGCCGTGTAGCGCAGCAGGTCGGTGACCGGCCGCCGCGAGGACCACTGCAGCTCGCCCCCTGGAACGGCTTCGAGGCCGGGCGCTGCCGGCGGCTGGATGGCGGCGTCCAGCACCGGCAGCCAGGGCCGGTTGTTCGCTTCCAGCGTGACGGTGTAGCGCACCTCCGGCCCGAAGGCTTGCAGCCTCACGGGCGGCAGCAGGGCGGCTGCATCGGCGCCGGGCCGGGACACCAGCGGTCGCCATTCGCGGCCATCGAAGCTCGAGAGCACCGGGCCGCGGAAGTACATGAGCGGGCCGGGCGGCGGCGGGCCGTCGAAGCGCACGCGCATCGCGATGCCCTCCTCCAGCGCCAGCTGGGCGACGGTGCCCACCTGCATGGTGGCCGACAGTCCGCTGCGTCCGGTCATGCCGTCGCCGGGAAGGCCCCACAGCGGCGCCAGGCGCGGGAACAGCACGAACAGCACGGCCATGATCGGCGCACCGAGCAGCGCCATCCAGCCGGCGGTGCGCGCCGCATGGGCCAGCGGCGGGCGGCCGACCGGCATGTGCGCGTTGACCAGCGCGGTGAGCAGTCCCAGCAGCCCGACCAGCATCGCTCCCGCCGTCGCCAGCGACTGCGAGAAGAAGAAGTTGGTGAGCATCGTGAAGAAGCCGAGGAAGAACACCACGAAGGCATCGCGGCGCGCGCGCAACTCCAGCGTCTTCAGCGCGAGGAGCACGACGATCAGCGTGACGCCCGCATCGCGCCCGAGCAGCGTCCGGTGGGTGGCGAACGTGGCGGCCAGTGTCGCCACCAGCAGGACCAGCAGCCAGCGCGTGCGGGGCAGGGGCGAACCGCGCACGGCAAGGCGGCCACGCCAGGCCAGGACGATGGCCGTGAGCGCGGTGCACCACAGCGGCAGGCGACTGACCTGCGGCAGCACGAGCCATCCGATCACGACGAGAAGGAACAGCGTGTCGCGCGCTTCGCGCGGCAGCGCGCGCAGGCGGGCGAGCGGCGAGCGCGCCGTGAGGCCGGTGCCGGCAGCGGTGGTCAGCACAGCGCGAGCGCCTCCAGGCAGCGGCGGCGATGCGCCTCGCCGGTGTCGGGCCGCAGCTGCACGCCGGGAAGGCGCAGGCCGTAGTCCAGCCCCAGCTTGTCGGCCTGCAGCACCCACGCGGCGAGCCGGCCCAGTCGGGCTTCCGGATCGAGCACGCCGCATTGCGCGAAGTCCAGCCACAGCTCGCGCCGCTGCGCCTGCTGGCTGTCGCGGCTGACCAGTTCGTCGGACTTGGCGACCTTCTTCCAGACCACCATCTTCATCGGGTCGCCGCGGCGGTAGGCACGCACGCCGTCGAACTCGCCGCCCGACTGCACGCGCGACGGCCCCGAGGTGCCGGCGCGAGGCTCGCCCTCCGGCAATGGCGGCGGCAGCTTCTCGGGCGCGGGATAGACGAGCACCTGGGTGGCGGGGCGCCACACCGTCCAGACCCGGAACGTACCTAGCGGGAACCGCGTCTCGGCGGTGAGCGGCGGCACCCGGTGCAGGCCGCGCCGCAATGGCTGGAAGGCGACCGACACGGTGGCGCTGCCCAGGCCCGGGACGTCCGTCCAGGCCCAGCGGTCCTCATGCGTGGCGTCGAGCACCGCCAGGCCGATGCCGTAGCGCGTCGCCTTCCGCGGGTTGGTGAGCTGGATGCGCAGCGGCGCGTTCTGGCCCGCGAACACCGGTTCGGGCGCACCGAGCGCCAGCGTCAGGCCGCGCAACGTGGCATGGCACACATGCATGCCCACGATCGCACTGCCGGCGAGCAGGAAGGTGAGCAGGTAGCCCAGGTTCAGCTGGTAGTTGATCGATGCGATCAGCAGGACGATCAGCGTGGCCGCGAGCATCAGCCCGGGCCGCGTGGGCAGGATGTAGACGTTGCGCTGGCTGAGCGTGAGCGTGTCCGTCAGCGGCAGGCGCGCCTGCCACCACTGGCGGAAACGCTGGCGGGTGAATGTGATGGGGTTCAATGCGCGGGCCACCGTGGAACCGGCTTCGCCGGGCCACTGGTGGCGCCCCCTCGAGGGGGAGGCGCCGAAGGTGCTTCGGGGGAGGGCCATTACGGGAGGGGTACCGCCTCCATCATCGCGCGCACCTGCTCGATCGGACCGCGGCCGGCATCGCCCACCGGCACCAGGCGATGCGCGATGGTCTGCGCCAGGATCGCCTGCACGTCATCCGGCGCGACGTAGTCGCGGCCGGAGAGCAGGGCCTGCGCCTTGGCCGCACGCACCAGTGCGATGCCGGCGCGCGGCGACAGTCCCTGCAGGAACCAGCGGCCCGAGCGCGTCGCCGCGACCAGGTCCTGCACGTAATTGAGCAGCGGGTCGGCGGTGTGGACCTCCAGCACGCGGCGCTGCAGCCAGTCGAGGTCGAGCGGCGTCAGGCGGCTGTTGAGACTGGCGACCATGTCGCGGCGATCGGCGCCGGCCAGCAGCTGGCGCTCGGCAGCCCGGTCCGGATAGCCCAGCGAGATGCGCATCAGGAAGCGGTCGAGCTGGGACTCGGGCAAGGCGAAGGTGCCCAGCTGGTCGTGCGGGTTCTGGGTGGCGATGACGAAGAAGGGCGCGGGCAGCGCGCGCGTCTCGCCTTCGATGGTGACCTGCTTCTCCTCCATCGCCTCGAGCAGCGCGCTCTGCGTCTTCGGACTGGCGCGGTTGATCTCGTCGGCCAGCAGCACCTGGGCGAAGATGGGACCGGGGTGGAAGACGAAGGCTTCCTTGCCGCGCTCGTAGATGGACACGCCGGACAGGTCGCTGGGCATCAGGTCGGCGGTGAACTGCACGCGCGAGAAATGCAGGCCGAACGAGCGCGCCAGTGCATGGGCCAGGGTGGTCTTGCCGACGCCCGGGACGTCCTCGATCAGCAGGTGGCCGCCAGCCAACAGGCAGGCCACGCAGTCGCGCACCTGGTCGGGCTTGCCCACGATCACCGTGTTAAGCTGGTCCAGCAACGCTCTGAGTTTTTGTTGGGCTTCCATCAGGGCCAGACGTTATCCGAATTTCCGCCCCTCGAACGATGAGTGCGACCAAGACCGGATATTTCACGCATGCAGCGTGCCGCCGCCACGAAATGGGCCGCGGCCACCCGGAGTGTCCGGAGCGGCTGGATGCAATCGAGGACCGCCTGCTCGCCACCGGCGTGCTCGACGCGCTGGATCGCCGCGAGGCGCCCGAGGCGCAGGTGGACGCCATTGCACTCGCCCACGATCCGCGCCATGTCGCTTCGCTGAACGACATGCGCCAGGCGATCGCCGAGCAGGTGGAAGCCGGCGGCTACGCCTACGGCCACATCGATCCCGACACCGCGATGAATCCGTACAGCTGGGACGCCGCGGTGCGTGCGTGCGGCGCGGTGTGCGCCGCGACGGACGCTGTCATGGCCGGCGAGCTGCAGAACGCGTTCTGCGCCGTGCGCCCGCCGGGCCACCACGCGACGCGCGGCCGTGCCATGGGGTTCTGCCTGTTCAACCAGGTGGCGGTCGGCGTGAAGTACGCGCTGGACCGCTACAAGCTGCAGCGCGTGGCCGTCGTCGACTTCGACGTGCACCACGGCAACGGCACCGAGGACATCCTGGCCGGCGACCCGCGCGTGCTGATGGTGGGCCTGTTCCAGCATCCGTTCTATCCGTACAGCGGCGACCACCCGCGTGGCGACAACATGGTCAACGTGCCGGTGCCCGCGTACACCAAGGGCGACAAGATCCGCGAGATGGTCGAGGCCACGTGGCTGCCGCGGCTGGAGGCGTTCAAGCCCGAGCTGATCTTCGTCAGCGCCGGCTTCGATGCGCATCGCGAGGACGACCTGGGCCAGCTGGGCATGGTCGAGGCCGACTACGCCTGGATCACGCAGAAGCTCAAGGACATCGCGAACAAGTACGCGCAGGGCCGCATCGTCTCCAGCCTGGAGGGCGGCTACAACCTCAGCGCGCTGGGCCGCAGCGTGGAGGCACACCTGCGGGTGCTCGCCGACCTGTGAGGACCTGGCCATGACGGACGCCGCCGCTCCCGTGCTCGAGACGCGCGATGCGCGCGGCGTGGTGACGCTCACCATGAACCGGCCGGCCACCTTCAATGCGCTTGGCGAGGAGATGCTCGGCGCGCTGCAGTCGGCGCTGGACCGGGTGGCCGACGACGCAGGCGCGCGTGCCGTGGTCATCGCGGCCGAGGGCAAGGCCTTCTGCCCGGGCCACAACCTCAAGGAAATGATGGCGCGGCCCGAGCTGGCCTACTACCAGCAGCTGTTCGCGCAGTGCAGCCGCATGATGCTGGCGATCCAGAAGCTGCCGGTGCCGGTCATCGCGCGCGTGCACGGCATCGCCACCGCCGCGGGCTGCCAGCTCGTCGCGCAATGCGATCTCGCAGTCGCGTCCACCGCCGCGAAGTTCGCCGTCAGCGGCATCAACGTCGGCCTGTTCTGCGCCACGCCCAGCGTGCCGCTGCTGCGCAACGTGTCGTCCAAGCAGGCGATGGAGATGCTGGTCACCGGCGACTTCATCAGCGCCGAGCAGGCCCGCGAGCGCGGCCTGGTGAATCGCGTGGTGGCGCCCGAGCAGCTCGATGCGGAAGTCGAGTCGCTGCTGGCCAGCATCCTGGCCAAGCCGCGGCAGGCGCTGGCCATGGGCAAGGAGCTGTTCTACCGCCAGCGCGAGCTGGGCGTCGAAGCCGCCTACCAGCTCGCGTCGCAGACCATGGCCGTGAACATGATGGATGCGTGCGCGCAGGAAGGCGTCGCTGCCTTCGCCGGGAAGCGCAAGCCATCGTGGGCATGACGCGCGGCGCATCGTTCCCCGTCCCCTCCGGCGCACCGCGCCGTCCTCGGTCCCGCCGCTGCCGCGGGGCCGGCCTGTCCTCCTAACGATGAACGCTCTCGATACGCTGGTCCAGGACCTGGGCCATCCGGGTTCCCCTGTCGAACTCGCCGTCCTGTTGGGCTGCCTGGCGCTCGCCTGGCTGGCCTGCTGGGCGATCCGCCGACGCCATGCGCCGGAATCCGTCTGGTTCGGGCGCGCCATCTTCGACGGCCTCCTGTTCCCGCTGTTCGCGCTGGCCTTCACCTACGCCTCGATGCGCATCGTGCAGCTGTACCAGCACGTGGCGCTGTTGCGGCTGGCGGTCCCGGTGCTGATGGCGCTGGTCGGCATCCGCTTCATCGCCCGCGTGCTGACGATCGCGTTCCCGGCCTCCGGCATGGCACGCCTGGTCGAGCGGCTGGTCTCGTGGGTGGCCTGGATCGGCGCCGCGCTGTGGGTGCTGGGCGTGCTGCCCGCCGTGCGCGCCGAGATGGACAACGTGGTGTTCTATTTCGGCAAGTCGGAGGTGAGCCTGCTGGCGCTGGTGGACGGCACGTTCTCCGCCTGCATCGTGCTGGTCGCCGCGTTGTGGGTCTCGGCGGTGCTGGAGCGCCAGGTGCTGCGCCATCACGTCACCGACCTGTCGCTGCGCAAGGTTGCGTCCAACGCCATCCGGGCCACCTTGCTGGTCGTGGGCGTGCTGTTCGCGCTGTCGACGGCAGGCGTCGACCTGACGGCGCTCTCGGTCCTGGGCGGCGCGATCGGCGTGGGCCTGGGCTTCGGCCTGCAGAAGCTGGCGGCCAACTACGTCAGCGGCTTCGTGATCCTGTTCGAGCGCAGCCTGCGCATCGGCGACGTGGTGCGGGTCGACGGCTTCGAGGGCGTGGTCACCGACATCAAGACGCGCTACACGTTGATCCGGGCCCTGAACGGCCGCGAATCCATCGTGCCGAACGAGAAGCTGATCTCCGAGCGCATCGAGAACCTGTCGCTCGCCGACCCCAAGGTGCTGATCACGAGCGACGTCGGCGTGGGCTACGACAGCGATGTCGACCGCGTGCAGGAGGTCCTGCTGCAGGCGGTGCGCAGCATCCCGCGCGTGCTGGCCGATCCCGGCCCCGCGGCCCGCCTGGTGAAGTTCGGGGCCGACGCGCTGGAGTTCCAGGTCCAGTTCTGGATCGAGGATCCGGGCAACGGCACCGGCAACGTGAAGTCGGACGTGAACCTCGCGGTGCTCAAGGGACTGCGCGAGGCGGGCATCGAGATCCCGTTCCCGCAGCGGGTGGTGCACCTGCGTCCAGCCGAGGCCGTGTCCCAGGGCTAGATCGTCACTTCATCATCGACGGCAGCCACAGGCTCAGCTGCGGGAACGCGATCAGCAGTCCGAGCATGAACACCAGCACCAGCACGAACGGCCAGCAGCCGCGGTAGATGGCGCCCAGGCCCACGCCTGGCAGCAGCGCGTTGAGCACGAACATGTTCATGCCCACCGGCGGCGAGACCAGGCCGATCTGCACCACCATCACGATCAGCACGCCGAACCAGACCGGGTCGTAGCCGAGGGCGGTGACGATCGGGAAGAACAACGGGATGGTGAGCAGCACCATGGTGAGCTCCTCCATCACCGTGCCCAGCACCACGTAGATCAGCATCATCGCGATCACCACCATCGTGGGGGACATGCCGCTGCCGGTGATCAGGTCCTTCAGATCGCCCGGCATGGAGGTGAAGTTCACGAAATTCGCGAACAGCGTCGCGGCGATCAGCAGCGTGAACAGCATGGCCGTCGTGCGGGCGGACTCCACCAGCACGTCGTAGACCACCCGGACCGTGAGCCGGCCGCGCAGCAACGCGAACAGGAAAGCGCCCGCGGCGCCGATGCCCGCGCCTTCGGTGGCCGTGAACACGCCGCCGTAGATGCCGCCCAGCACCAGCAGCACGAGCAGCAGCACGCCCCAGATGCCGCGCAGCGCGCGCCAGCGTTCCGGCCAGGTGCTGCGCGGGGCGGCAGGTGCATGCGCGGGATCGCGCGAGGTGAGCCACACGATGCCCAGCATCATCAGCGCGGCGGAGGCCAGGCCCGGCACCACGCCCGCCGCGAACAGCTTGCCGATGTGGGTCTCGGTGATGATCCCGTAGATGACCATGATGGTCGACGGAGGGATCATGATCCCCAGCGTGCCGCCGGCGGCGATGACGCCCATCGACAGCTCGTCGCTGTAGCCCAGCTTGTTCATGGACGGGTAGGCCACCTTGCCCATCGTGGCAGCCGTGGCGATGGACGAACCGCAGATGGCGCCGAAGCCGGCACACGCCGCCACCGTCGCATGCGCCAGGCCGCCGCGCCAGTGGCCGATGAAGGCGTAGGCCGCGCCGAACAGTTCCTGCGCGAGGCCGGCGCGCGCGACGAAGTTGCCCATCAGGATGAACAGCGGGATCACCGACAGCGTGTACGCGAAGCCGGTCTCGTAGACCACCTGCGCCGTGCTGGCGAACGCCGGGTCCCAGCCACGCGTGAGGCCGATGCCCACGATGCCGACCCCCGCCATGGAGAACGCCAGCGGCACCCGCAGCAGGGCGAGGCCGAAGACGACGGCGAAGCCCAGGAGCGCGGCGATCACAGCGCGGCTCCTTCGCCTTCGGCCAGGTCCGGCGGCGGCTGCGCGATCAGCGCCAGGTGCACCAGGCCGGTCAGCCCGCAGAGGACGGCCATGCCGTAGATGAAGGGCGCCTTGGGAAGCCGCAGCTGCGCGGTGGTCTCGCCGCTCTCGGCGAACTGGCCGCCGGTCTTCCACATCAGCACCGCCAGGGCCAGCAGGGCCGCGGCGCTGAGCACGTGGATCACGCCCTTCTGGATCCGCAGCACGCGCGGGGACAGGTGCGCGTCGAGCGAGTCGAACAGCACGTGCTCGCCGCGCAGCGAGACCAGGGGCAGGGCGCCGAAGATCACGACCACCATCAGCAGCTCGGTCATCTCCAGCGAGCCGGGGATCGAGTTGTCCAGGAACTTGCGCCCGAGGACGTCGAAGAACGTCAGCGCCATGATGCCGAAGAGGGCCAGGCCGGCCAGCAGGCCGCACGCGAGTTCGAGGAGTTTCTTCATCGGAGTCGGTTGCGCGAGTCCCGGCGCAGGATGCGTGCCGCCGCAAAAACGGCGGCCACCTCGCGGGAAGGTGCCGCCGTGGTTGCGAGCGGGCCGGAATTTATTTGGAGACCTTGGCGATCTCGGAGCGGAACTCGGCCAGCACCTTGGCGGCGTCCTTCAGTCCCTTGGCCTGCGCGTCCTGCGCCCACTTCTGCTCGAGCGGCTGCGTCCTGGCCTTCACGTCGTCCACGAATTTCGCATCGGCCTTGGTGATCTGCACGTTGTTGGCCTGCATGAGGCCGAACGCGCGGCGGTCGGCCTTGTCCCAGTGACGCCCCAGGATGCGCGCGGCCACCTCGCCGGAGATGGCGTCCACCGCCTTCTTCTCCTCGGCGCTGAGCTTGTCGTACTTGCCCTGGTTCATCATCATCACGAAGCTGGTGTTGTACAGGCCGCCGGGAAACGTGGTGACGTACTTGATCAGCTTGTCGATCTTGAACGACTCGCTCGACTCCGCCGGCAGCAGAGTGCCGTCCATCACGCCGCTGGACAGCAGCTCGTAGTTGTCGGTGGCCGGCTTGAGCGTGGCGTTCATGTTCAGCGCCCGCGTCAGGTCGTTGACGATGCCGCCGCCCACGCGCCACTTCAGTCCCTGCAGGTCCTCGAGCTTGACCACCGGCTTTTTGGTGTTCATCAGCATGCCGGGGCCGTGAGTGAACAGGGCGATGACGTGCACGCCCTGGTGCTCCTTCATGAACTCGGGGTGCCTGCGGGCCACCTTGTCGAACGCGACCGACAGCGGCTCGGCCGAGTCGCCGAGGAACGGGAACTCGGCCATCTGGGTCAGCACGAAGCGGCCCGGCGTGTACCCATGCACCGTGAACGAGATGTCCGCCAGCCCGTTCTTCACCGCGTCGTAGGTGCCCGGCGGGTTGGCCACGGCGCGCGGCAGGATGTTGCACTTCATCTTGCCGGAGGTGTTCTTCTCCAGCAGGTCGCACCATTCCTTCTGGGCCAGCGACATCGCATGGCTTGGCTGCAACCAGGTGGATGCGGTGAGCACGGTCTGCGCGCCGGCGGGGGCGGCGGCGATGACGGCGGCCAAGGCGGCTCCGGACAGCAGCAAGCGGTTCATGGCAAGGCTCCTGGATCGATGGCGGCCCACTGTACGCGGGGGTGCTCGTGCACGCGGTCCAGACTTACCCGCACGGAGCGGCGTGCCCGTGCGCGCACATCGCGCGGGTGGTGAGATCGGACGTCGAGCCCATGCGCCGGACCCTATAATCAAAAATCGAACGACCGTTCTTTTTTCTGTCGAGCTCACCCGGGCTCGCCCTAGAATCCCGGCTTGACGTGCACGTCAACCACAACAGCATTTCGAAGGAGCGCCTCGCATGAAGGTCCTGGTCCCCGTCAAACGGGTGGTCGACTACAACGTGAAGGTCCGCGTCAAGTCGGACAACACGGGTGTGGACATCGCCAATGTCAAGATGAGCATGAACCCGTTCGACGAGATCGCCGTCGAGGAGGCGGTGCGCCTGAAGGAGAAGGGCGTCGCCACCGAGGTGATCGCCGTCTCCTGCGGCGTGCAGCAGTGCCAGGAGACCCTGCGCACCGCGATGGCCATCGGCGCCGACCGCGCCATCCTCGTGCAGACCGACGAGGAACTGCAGCCGCTGGCCGTGGCCAAGCTGCTGAAGGCCCTGGTCGACAAGGAGCAGCCGGGCCTGGTGATCCTGGGCAAGCAGGCGATCGACGACGACGCCAACCAGACCGGCCAGATGCTCGCCGCGCTGGCCGACATGCCGCAGGCCACGTTCGCGTCGAAGGTCGAAGTGGCCGACGGCAAGGCCAAGGTCACGCGTGAAGTGGACGGCGGCCTGGAGACGCTCTCGATCACGCTGCCGGCGGTGGTGACCACCGACCTGCGCCTCAATGAGCCGCGCTACGTGACGCTGCCCAACATCATGAAGGCCAAGAAGAAGCAGCTGGACACCGTCAAGCCCGAGGACCTGGGCGTCGACGTCAAGCCGCGGCTGAAGACGCTGAAGGTCACCGAGCCGCCCAAGCGCAGCGCCGGCGTGAAGGTGCCCGACGTGGCCACCCTGGTGCAGAAACTCAAGACTGAAGCGAAAGTGATCTGATCATGGCGGCCCTCGTCATTGCCGAACACGACAACGCGTCCATCAAGGGCGCGACCCTGAACACCGTCACCGCGGCCATCGCCTGTGGCGGCGACGTCCACGTGCTGGTGGCTGGCCACAACGCCGCTGCTGCCGCCAAGGCCGCGGCCCAGATCGCCGGCGTGGCCAAGGTGCTGCATGCCGACGGCGAGCAGCTGGCCCATGGGCTGGCCGAGAACGTGGCCGCGCAGGTGCTGGCCATCGCCTCGAACTACAGCCACATCCTGTTCCCGGCCACGGCCAGCGGCAAGAACGTCGCGCCTCGCGTGGCCGCCAAGCTGGATGTCGCGCAGATCTCGGACATCACCAAGGTCGACGCGGCGGACACCTTCGAGCGCCCGATCTACGCCGGCAATGCCATCGCCATCGTGCAGAGCCTGGACAAGACCAAGGTGATCACGGTGCGCACCACCGGCTTCGATCCCGCGGCTGCCACCGGCGGCAGCGCCGCGGTCGAGACCGTGCAGGCCAGCGGCGACAGCGGCAAGAGCAGCTTCGTCGGCCAGGAGATCGCCAAGAGCGACCGCCCCGAACTGACCGCCGCCAAGATCATCGTGTCCGGTGGACGCGCACTCGGCTCGGCGGAGAAGTTCAACGAGGTGATGACCCCGCTGGCGGACAAGCTCGGTGCCGCGCTCGGTGCCAGCCGCGCCGCCGTCGACGCGGGCTACGCGCCCAACGACTGGCAGGTGGGCCAGACCGGCAAGATCGTGGCGCCCCAGCTGTACGTGGCCGCCGGCATCTCCGGCGCCATCCAGCACCTGGCCGGCATGAAGGATTCCAAGGTGATCGTGGCGATCAACAAGGATCCCGAAGCGCCCATCTTCAGCGTCGCCGACTACGGCCTGGAGGCAGACCTGTTCCAGGTCCGTGCCGGAGCTGGTGAAGGCACTGTAAGCAGCCGGATCTCCTGCAAGGCGTCGCATGCGGCGCCTTTTTTTTCCCATTTGTTGGAGGCTCCCATGAGCTATCGCGCCCCCCTCAAGGACATGCTGTTCGACATCCGCCACCTGGCGGGCATCGACGAGATCGCGAAGATGCCGGCGTTCGAGGACGCGGGCTTCGACACCGCGCAGGCGGTGCTGGAGGAGTGCGCGAAGTTCAATGAGCAGGTGGTCGCGCCGCTGAACGTGGCGGGCGACCGCAATCCTTCCAGCTGGAAGGACGGCGTGGTCACCACCACGCCGGGCTTCAAGGATGCCTATCGCCAGTACAGCGAAGGCGGGTGGCAGGGCCTGCAGCATCCCACGGACCACGGCGGGCAGGGCCTGCCCAAGACGGTGGGCGCTGCCTGCGGCGAGATGCTGAACTCGGCCAACCTGAGCTTCGCCCTGTGCCCGCTGCTCACCGACGGCGCGATCGAGGCGCTGCTGACCGCGGGCTCGGACGACCTGAAGGCTACCTACCTGCAGAAGCTGGTGAGCGGCGAGTGGACCGGCACCATGAACCTCACCGAGCCGCAGGCGGGCAGCGACCTGGCGCTGGTGCGCACGCGTGCCGAACCGCAGCCGGACGGCACGTACCGCATCTTCGGCACCAAGATCTTCATCACCTACGGCGAGCACGACATGGCGGACAACATCGTCCACCTGGTGCTCGCCCGTGTGACTGGCGCTCCCGAGGGCGTGAAGGGCATCAGCCTGTTCGTGGTGCCCAAGTTCCTGGTGAACAAGGACGGCTCGCTCGGCGCGCGCAACGACGTGCACTGCGTGAGCATCGAGCACAAGCTGGGCATCAAGGCGTCGCCCACCGCGGTGCTGCAGTACGGCGACAAGGGCGGCGCCGTCGGTTATCTCGTGGGCCAGGAAAACCGCGGCCTCGAGTACATGTTCATCATGATGAACGCGGTCCGCTATGCGGTGGGCGTGCAGGGCATCGCGGTGGCAGAACGCGCATACCAGCAGGCGGTGGCGTATGCGAAGGAGCGCGTGCAGTCACGGCCCGTGGACGGCTCGATCAACGCCAGCGCGCCCATCATCCACCACCCCGACGTCAAGCGGATGCTGATGACGATGCGGGCGTACGTGGAAGGCTGCCGCGCGATGGCCAGCGTGGCAGCGGCGGCGTACGACGCCGCGCACCACCATCCCGACGCCGAGGTGCGCAAGCAGAACCAGGCCTTCTACGAATTCATGGTGCCGCTGGTCAAGGGCTACAGCACCGAGATGAGCCTGGAGGTCACCTCGCTCGGCGTGCAGGTGCACGGGGGCATGGGCTTCATCGAGGAGACCGGCGCCGCGCAGCATTACCGCGACGCCAAGATCCTCACCATCTACGAAGGCACGACGGCGATCCAGGCCAACGACCTGGTGGGCCGCAAGACGGCGCGCGACGGCGGCCAGGTCGCGCGCGCCATCGCGGCGCAGATCGAGCGCACGGAAGGCGAGCTGGCGCATCGCGATTCGGTGGCTGCGCGCGCGGTGCTCAAGCGGCTGACCGCGGCGCGCCAGGCGTTCCTCGATGTCGTCGACTTCATCGCCGGACAGGCCAAGGCCAGCCCGAATGCCGTGTTCGCCGGCTCCGTGCCCTACCTGATGCTGGCCGGCAACCTGGTGGCCGGCTGGCAGCTGGCGCGCTCGCTGCTGGTGGCCGAGTCGCTGTCCGCCAAGGGCGAGGACAAGGCCTTCATGGACGCCAAGGTGGCCACGGCGCGCTTCTATGCCGAGCACATCCTGGCCAAGGCCCCGGGCATGCGCGACGCCATCGTCGAAGGCGCCGAGAGCGTCACCTCGCTTGCTCTCGAGGCTTTTTGAAAGCGGACATCCGAATGCGAAAGACGCGAAAGTGACGCGAAAGGCGCAGAAGAATCCTTAGGATTTGTTTCGCGTCTTCTGCGCCTTTCGCGCCTTTCGCGTTCGGCTGTTCATTCGTCCTTCGATCAGGAGCACTGCATGCTGCCTCCCGCCCTGCGCAACCTCGCGCTGCCCGTCATCGGCTCGCCGCTGTTCATCATCAGCAATCCCAAGCTGGTGATCGAGCAGTGCAAGGCCGGCATCATCGGCGCCATGCCGGCGCTCAACGCGCGGCCGGCTTCGCAGCTGGACGACTGGCTGGCCGAGATCACCGAGACGCTCGCGGCCTACAACAAGGCCAATCCCGACCGCCCGGCGGCGCCGTTCGCCATCAACCAGATCGTGCACCGGAGCAACGACCGCCTCGAGCACGACATGGAGATGGCGGTCAAGTACAAGGTGCCGGTGATCATCACGTCGCTCGGTGCCCGCACCGACGTCAACGACGCGATCCATTCATATGGCGGCGTCGTGCTGCACGACATCATCAACGACATGTTCGCGCGCAAGGCGATCGAGAAGGGCGCCGACGGCCTGATCGCCGTCGCGGCGGGTGCCGGGGGCCATGCGGGCATCAAGAGCCCGTTCGCGCTGGTGCAGGAGATCCGCGCCTGGTTCGACGGGCCCATCGCGCTGTCCGGCGCCATCGCCACCGGCGGCGCGGTGCTGGCGGCGCAAGCCATGGGCGCCGACTTCGCGTACATCGGCTCGGCCTTCATCGCGACGCACGAAGCACGCGCCTCCGACGCCTACAAGCAGGCGATCGTCGACGGCACCAGCGACGACATCGTGTACTCCAACCTGTTCACCGGCGTGCACGGCAACTACCTCAAGCCCTCCATCCGGGCGGCGGGCCTGGACCCGGACAACCTGCCCGAGAGCGACCCGAGCAAGATGAACTTCGCCGGCGGCGAGGGCAGCAAGTCCAAGGCCTGGAAGGACATCTGGGGCTGCGGCCAGGGCATCGGCGCGGTGCACGAGGTGACCAGCGCCTCCGCGCTCGTCGCTCGCCTCAAGCGCGAATACGCCGAGGCCAAGGCTCGCGTCTGCGGTTGAAGGCGGGAGCGGACAGCCGAACGCGAGAGAGGACAACCGAACGCGAAAGGCGCGAAATCACGCGAAAGACGCGAAAGAAGCCAGAAGACTTAATGGTTTTTCTTTCGCGTCCTTTGGGATTTCCTCTTTTGCGTCTTTCGCGTTCGGCTGTCCGCTTTCAATGCTGCGCATCCCCCGCGTAGCTCAGCTCGCTGGCCCGGCCCCAGAACACGCGGTACATGAAGATCGTGTAGACCACGATCGCCGGCAGCGTGATCGCCACGCCGACGAAGATGAACACCAGAGACTCGTGCGCGCTGGCCGCTTGCCAGACGGTCAGCCGGTCGATCACGATGAACGGGAACAGGCTGTACGCGAGGCCGAGGAACGCCATCACGAAGATCAGCACCGTGCTGGCGAACACGATCCAGCCGTAGCCGACCGCCACCACGCGGGGCCTGGCGATCACGTGCCACGCCGCATAGAACGCCGCGGCGCAGGCGACCGGAATCGGCAGCAGTCCGATCAGCTGCGGCAGCTGGAACCAGCGTGAGAACACCGTCTGGCTCACGAGCGGCGTGGCGAGCGAGATTCCGACCAGCGCGACGCCCATCGGCCACAGCACCTTGCGCGCCCAGCCCACGGCTTTCAGCTGCAGCTCGTCCCAGGTCTTCATGATCAGCCAGCCCGCGCCCAGCATCGCGTACGCGGTGGGCAGCGTGAGCGCGATGCCGGCGGCGAAGGCCAGGGACCAGGCCTCGCGGTCGAAGCCGGTGAGGTAGCTGCCCAGCATCCAGCCCTGCGCCACCGCCGCCACCAGCGAGCCGGCGGCGAACAGCCCGTTCCACATGCCCTTGCGTGCCGCCCGCGCCTTGACGCGGAAGTCGAACGACACGCCGCGCAGGATCAGGCCGACCAGCATCACGGCGACCGGTAGGTACAGGTGCGTGAGCACCAGGCTGTGCGCGCGCGGGAAGGCGACCAGCAGCACGCCGATGCCCAGCACGAGCCAGGTCTCGTTGGCGTCCCAGAACGGGCCGATGGAGGACACCATCACGTCTTTCTCGGCGTCGGTCGCGAACGGCAGCAGGATGCCGACGCCCAGGTCGTAGCCGTCGAGCACGACGTAGGCGAGCAGCGACAGGCCCATCACGCCCATGAAGATCAGCGGCAGCAGGGTGTTCCAGGTGAAGTCCATGGCGGCTCCTTCAGGCAGCGCCCCGCACGGGCATCGCGGTCTTCGGACTCTGCGGCGTGTCCGCTGTCGGCATCGCCGGATGCGTGGTCATGTACATCAGCACCACCACGTAGGCGGCGAGCAGGAAGACGTACACGGCCAGGTAGGCGAGCAGCGTGCCCAGCACCATGGACGGCGGGTGGTCAGTCACCACGTCCGCGCTGCGCAGCAGGCCGAACACGATGAAGGGCTGGCGGCCGATCTCGGTGACGTACCAGCCGGCCAGCGTCGCCACCCAGCCCGCGAACGTCATGCCCGCCAGCACGCGCAGGTGCAGCCGCGAGAAGGGCTGCGCCGGACCAGTGACGGCTCGGTGTCGCCACAACGTGATGGCCGACCACCATGCCACCGCGAGCATCAGCACGCCCATGCCCACCATCACACGGAAGCTCCAGAACACCGGCAGCACCGGCGGGTGCGCGTTCGGGAATTCATCCAGCCCCTTGAGTTCGGCATTGATGTCATGCGCCAGGATCAGGCTGGCCAGCTTGGGCACGGTGATCGCGTAGTCGGTGCGGCCCTCCTTCTCGTTCGGCATCCCGACCAGCGTGAGCGGGGCGCTCCTCTCGGTGTGCCAGATGCCCTCGATGGCGGCGATCTTGGCCGGCTGGTGCTCCAGCGTGTTGAGGCCGTGCATGTCGCCGGCCAGGATCTGCAGCGGCACCGCAACCGCAGCGACGGTGATGGCGGTGCGCAGCGCGCGGGCGCTGCCGCCGTTCTCGGCCTTGCGCAGGAACTGCCACGCGGACAGTCCCGCGATCAGGAACGATGCCGTGATCGTCGAGGCCAGCAGCTTGTGCACCAGGCGATAGGGGAACGACGGATTGAAGATCACCGCCAGCCAGCTCTGCGCATGCAGCTCGCCGTCGACGACGACATAGCCCGTGGGTGTCTGCATCCAGGAGTTGAGGCTCAGGATCCAGAAGGCCGAGAGGGTCGTGCCGCCGGCCACCATCACCGAGGCGAACAGGTGCATGCGGGCCGACACGCGCGTGCGGCCGAACAGCATGATCCCGAGGAAGGTCGCCTCGAGGAAGAAGGCCGTGAGCACTTCATAGCCGAGCAGCGGGCCCGCGATGTTGCCCGCGCGTTCCATGAACCCCGGCCAGTTGGTGCCGAACTGGAAGCTCATGGTGATGCCCGACACGACGCCGAGCGCGAAGGTGAGGGCGAAGACCTTGGTCCAGAGGTAGTACGCCTCTTCCCAGCCCCGCGCCTCGGGCGTGCCGCGGGCCGCGTTGTTGCGAACGCGGAAGTACACGAGGAACCAGGCCAGCGCGATGTTGATGGTCGGGAACAGGATGTGGAAGCTCATGTTGGCCGCGAACTGGATCCGCGACAGCACGAAGGTGTCCAGGGTCATTGCGCCTTCTCCTTGGGCTTGCCCGCCAGCCCGGCTTCAGGAAACCCTGGAAGTACAACACGGCGATGCGTGCACGATCGCCGGAACTGGATGAAAATACAGTGCATGTCGACCACCCACGTTCCCGTCGAGGCGATCAAGGGCCGCGGCGCCGCCACGCGGCTGGCGCACCGCTTCTCGAAGGACCTGCGCGAAGGCTTCGACGACGGCTGGGAGGCCGATCCCGACGACAGCGCGCCGATCCCCGAAGACCGAGGTGATCTGGGAAGAGCCGCGCACCGTCATCAGCCACAACGAGTCGCCCGACATCTACTTCGATCGCGGCCTCAATCCGTACCGCGGCTGCGAGCACGGCTGCATCTACTGCTACGCCCGGCCGACGCACAGCTACCTGAACCTGTCGCCCGGGCTGGACTTCGAGACCAAGATCATCGCGAAGCGCAATCTGGCGCAGGTGCTGCGGCGCGAGCTGGGGAAGAGGGGCTATGAGCCGCGCATGATCGCCATCGGCACGGCCACCGATTGCTACCAGCCGGTGGAGCGCGAGCTGCGCCTCACGCGCTCGGCCATCGAGGTGCTGCACGAGACGAACCACCCGTTCTCGCTGGTCACGAAGTCCAGTGGCGTGGAGCGCGATCTCGACCTGATCGCGCCGATGGCCGCGAAGCGGCTGGCCGCGGTGTACGTCACCATCACCACGCTCGACGCCGACCTCACGCTCAAGCTGGAGCCGCGTGCCGCCGCACCGCACCGGCGGCTGCGCGTGCTGCGCACCCTGGCCGACGCGGGCGTGCCGGTCGGCGTGAGCCTGGCGCCGCAGATCCCGTTCCTCACCGACGACATGGAGCAGGTGCTCGAGGCAGCCTGGGACGCCGGCGCGCGCAGCGCCTTCTATCACGTGCTGCGCCTGCCCTGGGAGGTGAGCCCGCTGTTCCGCCAATGGCTGGAACTGCACTACCCGCAGCGCGCGGACCGCGTGATGGCGCGCATCCAGGAGATGCGCGGCGGCAAGGACTACGAAGCCGACTTCGCCACGCGCATGAAGGGCAGCGGGTTGTGGGCCGAGTTGATCGGCCAGCGGTTCCGCAAGGCAGCGACGCGCCTGGGATTCAACCGCGAACGGGTGGGGTTCGACGCTTCGCTGTTCCGGCCACCCGCACTGGACGGCCAGGCGAGTCTCTTCTGAAGGTCAGTGGACCAGCAGCGACACGGCGAGCATGGCGCTGCCCGTGATGGTGGCGCCCAGCGCGATGCCGGTGAGGTTTGCGCGCAGTTGCGTCGATCCGCTCAGGCGGCGCAGTTGCGCGTTCCACAGCCAGATCATCGGCAGCAGGCCCAGCAGGCCCAGCAGCGTGGGCACCTGCCATCCGAACAGGCTGGCCCACGAGGGCAGGGCCAGCGTGGGCCGCTGCGCTTCCAGCGTGGCCGTGAGCGCCACGTCCTGCGTCCAGACACCCGCGGCTGTCAGTGCGGCGGCCGCCAACATCAGGGTGGCGATGGGCTTGAATGTCCGGCGCCATCCGAACAGGCTGAGCGCGGAGCCCACGGCGCCGGCGATGGCCGCGCCCTGCAGGGCAACGGCCGTCAGGCTGTTGCCACCCTCGCCCAGCGAGCGCCAGAACCAGGGATTGCACGCGAATCCGATCCAGAGGCTGGTGGCCGTGACGGCCCAACCCGGGTGCATGGCCACGCTCGCCTCGCCCGGAGCCAGGATGGAGTGATAGCCGGTCGACCGGAACAGCTTCAGGGACATTGCTGAATTTTGAGGCGGCAACGCCGCAAGGCCTAGTGCTCTGTGGCGTCGGAGTGACATGGGCGTGCGTTCCCGGCCAAAAAAAGGACCGCGCGTGCGGTCCTTCATCGTTCGCCTGCGGTCCCACTGCGGGCGCGGGTCCGCCATGCACCGGCGCTGCCAGCTTCAGGCGCTGAAGAAATTCTTCAACTTGTCTGCCCAGCCTTCTTCGCTGGGCGAATGCTTGGAGCCGCCCTTGCGCAGCGACTCGTCCAGCTCCTTCAGCAGCTTGCGCTGGTGCTCGGTGAGCTTGACGGGCGTTTCCACGCTGATGTGGCAGTACAGGTCGCCGGGGTAGCTGGATCGCACGCCCTTGATGCCCTTGCCGCGCAGGCGGAACTGCTTGCCGGCCTGGGTGCCTTCCGGGATGTCGATCGCCGCCTTGCCCTGCAGGGTGGGCACCTCGATCTCGCCGCCCAGCGCCGCGCGCGTGAACGAGATCGGCACGACGCAGTGCAGGTCGTCGCCATCGCGCTCGAAGATCGGGTGCTTCTTCAGCCGGATCTCGATGTACAGGTCGCCCGGCGGGCCGCCGTTGGTGCCCGGTTCGCCGTTGCCGGCGCTGCGGATGCGCATGCCGTCGTCGATGCCGGCGGGGATCTTCACCTCGAGCGTCTTCTGCTTCTTGACCTTGCCCTGGCCGTGGCAGGTGGAGCAGGGCTCCGGGATGATCTTGCCGGTGCCGCGGCAGGTGGGGCAGGTCTGCTGCACCGAGAAGAAGCCTTGCCGCATCTGCACCACGCCCTGGCCGTGGCAGGTGCCGCACTGCTTCGCCTGCGTGCCGGGCCGTGCGCCGCTGCCATGGCAGGTGTCGCACTGGTCCCAGGTCGGGATGCGGATCTGAGCTTCCTTGCCGGTGGCCGCTTCCTCGAGCGAGATCTCCATCGCGTAAGACAGGTCGCCGCCGCGGAACACCTGGCGGCCGCCGCGGCCGCCTGTGCGGGCTCCGCCCTGGCCGAAGATGTCGCCGAAGATGTCGCCGAACGCCTCGGCGAAGCCGCCGAAGCCCTCGGGGCCGCCGCCGGGACCGCGCATGTTGGGGTCCACGCCCGCATGCCCGTACTGGTCGTACGCGCCACGCTTGTCGGCGTCGGACAGCATCTCGTAGGCCTCCTTGGCCTCCTTGAACTTGGCTTCAGCGTCCTTGGCCGCATCCCCCTGGTTGCGGTCCGGGTGGTACTTCATCGCCAGCTTGCGATAAGCCTTCTTGATCTCCTCCTCGGAGGCGTTCTTCGGAACGCCCAGGACGTCGTAGTAATCGCGTTTGGTGGCCATCGTGTCTCTGGTTCTTTCAGCACGAACGCCGCGTTGGCTCCTCACCAACGCGGCGCGCGTTCATCGGGCTCGCGCCGCGATCAACCCTTCTTCACTTCCTTGACTTCGGCGTCGACCACGTTGTCGTCGTTCGCGGGACCGGACGATGCCGCCGCGTCGGGGCCGGCACTCGCCGAGGCACCGCCGCCGCCCGCCGCCGCCTGCGCGGCCTGGTTGGCCTGCATGTCGGCGTACATCTTCTCGCCCAGCTTCTGGCTCGCGGTCATCAGCGCGTTGGTCTTCTCCTCGATGCGCGCCTTGTCCTCGGTCTTCAGGGCCTCTTCGACCTCCTTGAGCGCGGACTCGACCTTCTCCTTCTCGCCGGCCTCGAGCTTGTCGCCGTATTCGCCGAGGCTCTTGCGCACGCTGTGCAGCAGCGCCTCGCCCTGGTTGCGGGCCTGCACCAGCTCGAGCTTCTTCTTGTCCTCGGCGGCGTTCAGCTCGGCGTCCTTCACCATCTTCTGGATCTCGTCCTCGGACAGCCCCGAGTTCGCCTTGATGGTGATCTTGTTCTCCTTGCCCGTGCCCTTGTCCTTGGCGCTCACGTGCAGGATGCCGTTGGCGTCGATGTCGAACGTGACCTCGATCTGGGGCAGGCCGCGCGGTGCCGGCGGAATGCCCTCGAGGTTGAACTCGCCCAGCAGCTTGTTGCCGGTGGCCATCTCGCGTTCGCCCTGGAACACCTTGATCGTCACGGCCGGCTGGTTGTCGTCGGCGGTGGAGAAGGTCTGCGCGAACTTGGTCGGGATGGTCGTGTTCTTGGCGATCATCTTGGTCATGACGCCGCCCAGGGTCTCGATGCCCAGCGACAGCGGGGTCACGTCGAGCAGCAGCACGTCCTTGCGGTCGCCGCCCAGCACCTGGCCCTGGATGGCCGCGCCCACGGCGACGGCTTCATCGGGGTTGACGTCCTTGCGCGGCTCCTTGCCGAAGAACTCCTTGACCTTCTCCTGCACCTTGGGCATGCGGGTCATGCCGCCCACCAGGATCACGTCATGGATGTCGCCCACCGACACGCCGGCATCCTTGATGGCGGTGCGGCACGGGGCGATGGTGCGCTCGATCAGCTCCTCGACCAGCGACTCCAGCTTGGCGCGCGTGAGCTTGATGTTCAGGTGCTTGGGACCGCTGGCATCGGCCGTGATGTACGGCAGGTTGATGTCGGTCTGCGAGCTGTTGGACAGCTCGATCTTGGCCTTCTCGGCCGCTTCCTTCAGGCGCTGCAGCGCGAGCACGTCCTTGGACAGGTCGACGCCCTGTTCCTTCTTGAACTCGCTGATGATGTAGTCGATGATGCGCTGGTCGAAGTCCTCGCCGCCCAGGAACGTGTCGCCGTTGGTGGACAGCACCTCGAACTGCTTCTCGCCGTCGACGTCGGCGATCTCGATGATCGAGATGTCGAACGTGCCGCCGCCCAGGTCATACACCGCGATCTTGCGGTCGCCCTTTTCCTGCTTGTCCAGGCCGAAGGCCAGGGCCGCCGCGGTGGGCTCGTTGATGATGCGCTTGACCTCGAGGCCGGCGATGCGGCCGGCGTCCTTGGTGGCCTGGCGCTGGGCGTCGTTGAAGTACGCCGGCACCGTGATCACGGCCTCCGTGACCGGCTCGCCCAGGTAGTCCTCGGCGGTCTTCTTCATCTTGCGCAGCACTTCGGCGCTGACCTGCGGGGGCGCCATCTTCTTGCCGCGCACTTCCACCCACGCGTCGCCGTTGTCGGCCTTCGCGATGGTGTAGGGCATCAGGTTGATGTCTTTCTGGACTTCCTTTTCCTCGAACTTGCGGCCGATCAGGCGCTTGACCGCATAGAGGGTGTTGCGCGGGTTGGTGACGGCCTGGCGCTTGGCCGAGGCGCCCACGAGGATCTCACCGTCCTCCTGGTACGCCACGATCGAAGGCGTCGTGCGCGCGCCTTCGCTGTTCTCGATGACCTTGGGCGTGTTGCCCTCCATGATGGCCACGCACGAGTTGGTGGTGCCCAGGTCGATGCCGATGATCTTTCCCATGTCTTTTCTCCTGTCTTTGCCCGGACCTCGCCGGCCCGCGTCTGAATCTGTTAGCTAGGTGTGGATCGGATTGCGTGTTTCAAGCCGTGGAATTCACTGCGGCGCGGCCACCGTGACCAGCGCGGGCCGCAGGATGCGGTCGGCGATCGAGTAGCCCTTCTGCAGCACCGTCACGACGGTGTTGGCTTCCTGGTCCGGGGCGGGGACCATCGAGATGGCCTGGTGCTGGTGGGGGTCGAAGCGGGCGCCGGCAGCCGGTGCGATCTCCAGCACCTTGTTGCGCTCCAGGGCCGACTTCAGCTGCCGCAGGGTGGCTTCGGCGCCTTCGCGGATCTGCTCGGGCGTGGCGTCCTTGTGGGCCAGGCCGGCTTCCAGGCTGTCGGTCACCGGCAGCAGGCTTTCGGCAAAGCTCTCGATGGCGAACTTGCGGGCCTTGGACATCTCCTCGTCGGTGCGGCGGCGGATGTTCTGCACCTCGGCCTGGGCCCGCAGGTACTGCTCGGTCAGCTCGATGTTCTTGGACCGGAGCTCCTCGAGCTCTGCCATCGCGCCGCCCAGGTCGGCTTCATTGGCCGCGGCGGCGGCCTCGCGCTCTTCCGGGCTGATGTCGACCGGCGCGGGGGCGCCGTCCAGCGTCGGTTCGATCTTCGTCGTGTCGTCGTTCATGCTCGTGGAATGGGAATGCGGCGGGAAAAATAACTCGCGCCGAACCTTGGGGCAGCGTAGTGGTTTTCAAGCGGCGGCAAGGTCGGACAGCCTAAATAAAGTGCTGAGCTAGCCCGGAGGGGCTACGAGCAAGGCGGCCCGGCCGTGACGAACTCCGGATGGGCTCGAGCAGGCTGGCCCTAAAGTGGCGGCTGCACACCGTGGAGGCATCGATGGCCAGGCAGTGGATCAGCTCGGGTTCCCGCTTCGAACAGGAGATCGGCTACAGCCGTGCCGTCGTCGACGCCGACTGGGTCTTCGTCTCCGGCACCACCGGCTTCGACTACGCCACGATGGCAATCTCGGCGGACCCGGCCGCGCAGTGCGAGCAGTGCCTGCAGAACATCTCGGCGGCGCTGGGCCAGGCCGGCGCGACGATGGGCGACGTGGTCCGCGTGACCTACCTGCTGCCGGATCGCCGCGATTTCGAGCCCTGCTGGCCCGTGCTGCGGCGCTGGCTCGGCGACGCCCGGCCGGCCGCGACGATGGTCCAGGCGGGGCTGCTCGACCCTCGCATGAAGATCGAGATCGAGGTGACGGCGCGCAAGCGCGGCTGAGCCAGACCTCGTCCGTCCGCGCCCGGCGCGGTTCGTCGCATCGCGCCGCCCTTCGTCTTGACCGGCCGGGGGCCCGGCGCCTATGGTGGGTCCATGAGTGCCTTGGACCTCGAAGCCCGGCTCGCGCCGCAGTTGCCCGGATGGCGCAGCGCCGTCCCCGGCTGGCGCGCAATCCTGGTGAGCGTGGCGGTCGCGGCCTGGGCTGCGGCGGCACTCGGTCCGTTCACCCACAACACCTATCTCGAGCTGCTCGGGGAGACGCTGTTCGTCGGGATGACGTTGCTGTTCGCCTTCACGGCGGCGGGTGCCTGGCCGCAGGCGCTGATGCCGCGCTGGGCCGCGCAGCTGTTCGCACTGGCGATCGCCGCCATGCTGGCGCCCTTCATCATGCAGATGCTCACGGCGGGCGGCAGCTTCGCCGCGTTCGCCAGCTCCAAGCCGCATGTGCGCGGCTACGTGCTGGTCACGGTGGGCGCGGCCATCATGGGCATGCTGCTGGCACTCGGGGCCTTGCTGCGCGAGCGCGATGCGCAGGCGCGCGCCAAGTCGCTGGAAGTCGAACTGCTGCAGGAACGGCTCGAACGGCTGGCAGCCGACGCGCGCCTGAGCCTGATGACGGCGCAGATCCAGCCGCACTTCCTGCTCAACACCCTGGCCAACGTGCAGGAGCTGCTGGAAAGCGGTTCGCCGCGCGCCGGCCCGGTGTTCCACAGCCTCATTGCGTACCTGCGCGCCGCCGTGCCGCGCCTGCAGCAGGAGCGCGCCACGCTCGGCGACGAGGAGCGGCTGGTGGTGGCGTACCTCGACCTGATGCAGATGCGCATGCCCGACCGGCTGCGCTGGAGCGTCGGCGTCGATCCTGCATTGCGCGACCTGCCGTTCCCGCCGATGGCGCTGCTGACCCTGGTGGAGAACGCGATCCACCACGGCGTGGATCCGGCGGTCGACGGCGGCCATGTCGCCGTGCGCGCCGAGCGCGCAGCAACGGGCGAGGTGGTCATCGCCGTCAGTGACGATGGCGTCGGCATGGACGAGACGGCCAGCGAAGGCACCGGGTTGTCCAACCTGCGCCAGCGGCTCGCTGCGCTGTACAACCAGGGCGCGGGCCTCACGCTCGCCGACAACCAGCCCCACGGACTGCGGGCCGAGATCCACCTGCGCGAGGCTGCAACCGCATGACGACCGCCACCGCCCTGATCGTCGACGACGAGCCGCTGCTGCGCACCCGCCTGGCTTCGATGCTGGAGCATCTGTGGCCCGAACTGCGCATCTGCGGCTTCGCGCGCAACGGACAGGAGGCGGTGGCGATGCAGCGCGAGCTGCGGCCGTCCGTGTGCTTCCTCGACGTGCACATGCCGGGCATGAACGGTGTCGAGGCGGCGCGGGCGATGGGGCAGGACGTGGCCCTGGTGTTCGTCACTGCCTACGATGAGTACGCCGTGGAGGCATTCGCGCGCGGCGCCATCGACTACCTGGTCAAGCCGGTCGACGAGGCGCGGCTGGCCGAGACGGTGCAGCGGCTGCGTCGCAACCTGGCCGCCGCCCAGGTTCCGCAGATCCCGGACGCCGTGCTGCAGGCGCTGTCACGGCTGGTGCAGGTGCCGCCGCCGCAGAACGCGTGGCTGCACTGGATCCGCGCCTCCGTGGGCAACTCGGTGCGGCTGATCCCGGTCGACCAGGTGATCTACCTGAAGTCCGACCACAAGTACACGGTGGTCGTGTGGCAGGAAGGCGAGGCCGTGATCCGCAGGTCGATCCGCGACATGGCCGGTGCGCTGGACCCGGGACGCTTCGCGCAGATCCACCGCTCGGCGATCGTGAACCTGGCGCACGTGGTGCAGTTCGCGCACCTGGACGACGCCGGCGAGGTGACGCTGAAGGGACGCGAGGAGCGGCTGCCCGTGAGCCGCAACTACGTGCACCTGTTCCAGCGGATGTGAGCTGAGCCAGGAGGCGAAAGCCTTGGGTCCCCGCCTCCGCGGGGACGACAACAGGTTCTGTCATTCCCGCGAAGGCGGGAATCCAAGGCTTTCATGCGGCCCGCGAGGGGCCATCGGTTTCAGTGCGCGTCGAGCAATTCGACGTCGAACTTCAGCGTGGCATTCGGCGGGATCACGCCGCCGGCGCCGCGGGCGCCATAGCCCAGTTCCGGCGGGATGATCAGCGTGCGCTTGCCGCCGATCTTCATGCCGGCCACGCCTTCGTCCCAGCCCTTGATCACCATGCCTGCACCGAGCGAGAACGCGAACGGGTCATTCCGGTCGCGGCTGGAGTCGAACTTGGCGCCCTGCTGGCCGTTGTTGAACAGCCAGCCCGTGTAGTGCACGTGCACGTGCTGGCCGGGCTTGGCCTCGGCGCCGGTGCCGGGCGTCGTGTCTTCGTACTGCAGGCCGGAGGGAGTGGTCTTCATGGAGAGTGCTTTCTGGAAGGAGGTCAGCCCAGCAGGCCGCGGCGGCCCAGGTCGCGCATGAGGGCGCCGGTGCCATAAGTCCACGGGGGGATGCGGTCGCTGGTGTTGACGCGGTTGGCGAGTGTACCGAGCGAGGGCGTGCGCACTGTAACGATGTCTCCCACCGCATGCGTGAAGCCCTGGCCCGGGCCGAAACGGTCCTGCGTCGGCGCGAACATGGTGCCGAGGAACAGCACGAAGCCGTCGGGATACTGGTGGATCTCTCCGCACGCCTGCGCCACCAGGTCCAGCGGATCGCGGCTGATCATCGACAGCGAGCTCGAGCCCTCGAGCACGAAGCCGTCGTCCCCTCGCACCTGCATCGCCAGGTCGCAGCGGCGCACGTCGTCGATGCCGTACAGGCCGTCGAACAGCCGCAGCAGCGGGCCGATGGCGCAGCTGCCGTTGTTGTCCTTGGCCTTGCCGAGCAGCAGCGCGCTGCGGCCCTCGAAGTCGCGGAGGTTGACGTCATTGCCCAGCGTCGCGCCCTTCACCTGGCCGCGGCTGTCGACCGCCAGCACGATCTCGGGCTCGGGGTTGTTCCAGGCGCTGGCCGGATGCAGGCCGATCTCGGCGCCGGTGCCGACCGAGCTCATGGGCTGCGACTTGGTGAACACCTCGGCGTCGGGACCGATGCCTACCTCGAGGTACTGCGACCACATGCCCTGCGCGATCAGCACGTCCTTCAACTTCGCGGCCTGCTCGGAGCCCGGTTGCACCGCCGACAGGTTGTCGCCGATGACGGCGACCACCGCCTGGCGCACGGCCTCGGCCTTCGACGCATCGCCGCGTGCCTGCTCCTCGATCACGCGTTCCAGCATCGAGGCGACGAAGGTCACGCCCGCGGCCTTGACCGCCTGCAGGTCGCAGGGCGCCAGCAGCCACGGCAACTTCTCCGAGCGGACGTCCCAGGCGCTGTTGGCCAGCACCGCGGGCGTGGAGGCAATCTTGGGCGCGTCGAACGCGCGCACGGCCGCCGCGGGATCGGGCAGCTCGAGCAGGTGGCTCACCGTGGGCGCGAGGCCCGAGAGGTCGTGCACGGCTTCGGGCGTGACGCGCACGGGCACGGCGCCGAGGCCCTGCACCCAGGCGCGGCCGACCAGCACGGCCTGGTTGGCGTCGTCGGGGAGGGCGGCGGCGGGATCGAGGGCGGCGTGAAGTTCGTTCATGGCGTGGTGGAAGCTTTCTTGCGGGATTGGATGGTCGACCACTTGGCGGCGAATGCGGGCAGGTCGGCCAGTCGCTTGAGGAGGTCGGCGCCGGTCGGCGTGACGCAGTAGCCCTCGGGCCCATGGCCCATCAGGCCGGCTTCGCGCAGTTCCTTGATGCGCGTGTTCAGCGTGTTGGGCGTGATGCCGCCCACGCTGTCCTGCAGCAGCCGGAAGGTCTGCGGATGCCCGTCGCGCAGCGCCCAGAGCACGCGGATCGCATAGCGCGCCTCCAGCAGCGCGAGCAGCTGCTGCATGGCGGCCAGGTTGTCCTTCGAGCTCATCTTGTTGTTCTCTCCTGCCGGTGGCACCAGGCGGCGGGAGGCGGAGTGTACGCAGGCCTCGCTACACAAACAATAGCGGGCAAACCCTCCGTCAGCGACGCGACAGCAGGGTGTACGCAAGCGCCGCAGTTAGCATCGGCGCATGTGTTCGAACTACGTGCCGGTGAGCCGGCGCGACCGCCTGCTCACCTTCTTCGGCGCGGTGCGCGACCGCGACGACGCGCCGGTGGACACCTGGCCGCTGGGCCTGGCGCCCTTCATCCGCCTTGCCGAGGACGGCTCCGGCTTCGAGCGCGTGGTGGACGACGGCATCTTCGGCCTGCTGCCGCACTTCGCCACCGAGATCGGCTTCGGCCGCCGCACCTACAACGCGCGCAGCGAGACCGTGCACGAGCTGCCCAGCTTCCGCGAGGCATGGACCAGAGGCTGGCGCTGCGTGATCCCGTGCGAGGCGATCTACGAACCGAACTGGGAAACCGGCGAGTGCGTGCGCTGGGCGATCTACCAGGAAGGCTTCGTGCCGTTCGGCGTTGCCGGCATCTATCGCAAGTGGCGGCATCCGGACGGCCGCGACGTGTTCAGCTTCGCGATGCTGACGGTGAACGCGGACGAGCATCCGCTGATGAAACGGTTCCACCGTCCGGAAGACGAGAAGCGGATGGTGGTGATCCTGGACCCGGAGGATTACGGCAGCTGGCTCACGTGCAGGGTGCGCGATGCGTCGGCGTACTTCCGGCCATGGACCAAGCCCCTGATCGCGGAAGCCTCGCCATTGCCGCCGCGGGCGCCGAAGGCTGGCAGCGTGCGCACGGTGCGCCCGCCCAAGCCGCCAGAGACCGGCAGCCTGTTCTAGCGACCGCTAGAACTTCATCGGCTGCGTTCTTTCGAAGCCGCCGTGGTCGCTTTTCTGGAAATCGGCATCACGCTCGCCGAGCATGCGTTCGAGCTGGCGCCTGGCGTCACTGCTGCTCTTGCCGATGCGGGTGGGGCCGCTGATCACGTCGGCGCCCTGGTCGACCGAGGCTGCGTCGACCGTGGGCGCGACGGGCTCTTCCACCTTCGGCGGCGGCGCGGTCCAGCTGCCGGGGTGCGGCAGGGGCGGCAGGCCGGGGTCGTGCTTCAGTTCGAACTGCCACGACACGCCCATCAGCCAGCGTTCGCACAGCGGGTCGAGCACCATGATGCGCTTGGTGAGGTTCTCCTGCAGCGAGATGGCATGCAGCATCAGCCGCGCATCCCAGTGCAGCACCACCAGGCGCACGTGCACGCCGGGCTCGCGGTTCGGCGCCGCCATCGTGAGCGGCTCCACGCGGATCCAGTCGGCGGGAATGCCGTTATGGTGCAGCGTGTCGCGCACGGCCACGCGCACCAGTTCCTTGCGCACCGATTGCGGCGAGTTGGCCGCGCTCTGCGTGGACGGGTGGGAATGGCTGCGCGGACCGCCCCGCGCAGCCGACTGGCTGGCAGCGGCCTTGGCGGCAGGCTTGCCCATCAGGCGATCCATGAATCCCATGAGTTCCGTCCTTTATGCCCGCGGGCACGCCAGTTGTTGTTGCTCTTCCGCAGAGTATGAGGCCCGGGAACTCCATTCCGGGCGGGCCCGGCGCGCCTGTCACACAGGCGGCAGGCTGTGACCGACGAACGCGCGCCGCCTGCCAGTCGGCCGATACGAACGGCCTACCTACAATGGATTGCCGCGTGCGCGGCGCGTGCCCGCATCACGTGGACACGCCACCGAGGACCGCACCATGCCTCCTGCCATCGCCTCCAAGCGCCCGGCCTGCACGGCCTTCCTGCTGGCCCTGTGCCTGTTCGCCGGCGTGGCGCACGCCGCCCCGGCCCTGGACGTGGGTGACGTTTATGCGGCTGGTGGCGACGTGCGCACCGGTGGCCCCATTCGCGGGGACTTCGGCGCGGCCGGCGGCAAGGTGGCCCTCGACGAACCCGTCGCCGGCAAGGCGTGGCTGGTCGGCGGTTCGGTGGAAGCCAGGGCGCCGGTGCGCGACAGCCTGCATGTCGCAGCGGGCGACGTGGTCGTCGACGACGTCGTGGGCGGCAAGCTGCTCGCCGCGGGCGGACAGATCGCGATCGGCCCCGAGGCGGTGATCGGCGGCGGTGCGCGCCTGTTCGGCGGGCGCGTGACGGTGGACGGACGCGTCGATGGCGACCTGCATGTGTCCGCGCGCCACGTCACCATCAACGGCGACGTGCGCGGCGACGTCAGCGTGCGGGCCGACACCGTGGAGCTCGGCCCCGAGGCACGCGTCGGCGGCACGCTGCGCTACACCGCGCGCAATGAACTGCGCAAGGACGAAGGCGCGGTGGTGGGCAGCATCGTCCACCAGCGCGGGCGCGCGCGAGGGGAGGACCAGGTCATGGTCGCGCGGCCGTTCGAAATGCCCGGCCCGTGGCACATCGGCGGCGGGCTGGTGTCCGTGCTGTCGCTGCTGGCCTGCGGCGCCGCGTTCCTGTTCCTCGTGCCGCGCTATGGCGAACAGGCCGCCGAGCGCCTGGCCGATGGCCCGCTCGGTGCGCTGACGCTGGGGGTCGTGGTCGCGGTGGCCATGCCCATCGTGGCGGTGCTGCTTTGCATCACCGTGCTGGGCATTCCGCTCGGCGTGCTGTTGCTGCTGGCCTATCCGGTGCTGCTGCTCGCCGGTTTCCTCGTGGCCGTGCTGGCCGTCGCGCGCCGGTTGGCGGCCGCACTGCGCAAGCCGCAGCCGGTCGGCTTCGGTCCTGCCTTCGGCTGGTTCGCGCTGGCACTCGGGCTTGTGCTGCTGGCGAGCCTGCTGCCTGCGATCGGCGGGTTGGCAGTCGCCCTGATGACGTTGGGCGGCACCGGTGCGGCGGTGATCGAACTGCAACGCCGTCGCAAGGGCGGCGGCGGAGCGCCGATGCACGGCCAGCCGATGGGCGCGGGCATCGCCTGATGGTGTCATGCCGGGCCCGACCCGGCATCCACCAGGGCGGAGATTCAGGCACCGGCCTGGATTGCGGGTCGAGCCCGCAATGACAAGTCGTGGGTCAAGCGTGCGGCTCCCACGACGCTGCGGTTTGCTGCGATGCTTGTCGCATGCCCGCATTCGTGCCCGTGATCGCCAGCCTGCTCGACAACGACCTCTACAAGTTCACGATGTGGCAGGCGATGCTGCATCGCTTCCCGCAGACGACAGCCGAGTACGCCTTCGTGTGCCGCAACGAGCCGCGCTTCCCGCTGGCCGACCTGCTGGACGAAGTGAACGAGCAGCTCGACCACCTGTGCACGCTGCGCTTCACCGACGACGAGCTCGCCTGGCTGGGCGCGCTGCGCTTCATCAAGTCGGACTTCGTCGACTTCCTGCGCCTCTTCCAGTTCCAGCGCCGCTTCATCCGCGCCTGGGCCGAAGGCGGGCAGCTGCGCATCCACGCGGCGGGCCCGCAGGTGCACGTGATGGACTTCGAGATCCACGTGCTCTCGATCGTCAACGAGCTGTATTTCCGCCGCGTCGACCAGGCCCAGGCGCTCGAGGTCGGCCGCGAGCGCCTGCGCGCCAAGATCGACCTGCTGCGCGCGGTGGACGTCGCGCCCGCGCGCGCGCACCCGCTGGAGATCTTCGACTTCGGCGTGCGCCGCCGCTTCTCGGGCGCGTGGCAGCGGGAGGTCGTCGCCACGCTGCGCGACGAGGTGCCGGAATTCTTCAAGGGCACGTCCAACGTGCTGCTGGCCAAGGACCTCGGGCTGGTGCCGATCGGCACCATGGCCCACGAGTACATGCAGACGTTCCAGGCGCTGGGCGTGCGGCTGCGCGACTTCCAGCGCGCCGCGCTGGAGGGCTGGGTGCAGGAGTACCGCGGCGACCTGGGCATCGCGCTCACCGACGTGATCACGATGGACGCCTTCCTGGCCGACTTCGACCTGTACTTCGCCAAGCTGTTCGACGGCCTGCGGCAGGACTCGGGCGACCCCATCGCCTGGGGCGAAAAGGCGATCGCGCACTACGAGAAGCTGCGCATCGACCCGCACACCAAGCGGCTGGTGTTCTCGGACGGGCTGGACATCCCGAAGGCGCTGGCGATCTACGACGCGTTCGCCGACCGCGCGCTCACGGGCTTCGGCATCGGCACGCACTTCACCAACGACGTCGGCCACACGCCAATCAACATCGTGATGAAGCTGGTGACGGCCAACGGCCAGAGCGTGGCCAAGATCTCCGACACGCCCGGCAAGACGCAGAGCAAGGACGAGACCTTCCTCGCGTACCTGCGGCAGGTGTTCAACGTGCCGCAGGCCTGAGCGGGAGCGTCAGTCCGCCTGCATCTGCGCCGCCTTGGCCACAGGGCCCAGGCGCGCCTTCTCGGCGGCGAGGAACTTGCGGAAGTCCTCGCGGCTGCCGCCCTGCGGGTCGATGCCCTGCGGGATCAGCCGTGCGCGCAGCTCGGGCGACTTCACCGCCTTGTTCACGGCGGCGTTCATCTTCTCCAGGATCTCGTTCGGCGTGCCCTTGGGCGCGAACAGGCCGGCCCAGTGGCCGATCACCACGTCCTTGAAGCCCTGCTCCTCGGCGGTGGGGATGTCCTGCAGCGCGGCGACGCGGCGGTTCCAGGTCGAGGCGATCGCGCGCAGCTTGCCGCCCTTGATCTGCGGCAGCACCACGGGGCTCGCTTCGGAGGTCGCATCGACCTGCTTGCCGATCACGGCCACCACGCCTTCGGAGCCGCTCTTGTACGGAATGATGTCCAGCTGGGCGCCAGCCTTGTACTTCAGCATCGCGGCGACGAAGTGCGGCGTGCTGCCGGTGCCGGCAGTGGAGAAGGTGAGGCCCTTGCCCTTCTTGGACTGGGCGATGAAGTCCTTCAGGTCCTTGATCGGCGAATCGGGCGGCACCACGATCACCGAGGGGCTGACGGCCATCAGCGCCACCGGCACGAGGTCATCCTCCTTGTACGGCATGGACTTCTTGATCATCGCGTTGGTGATCACGCCGGCCGCCGGGGCCAGGAAGGTGTAGCCGTCCGGCGCCGCCTTCGCGACGATCTCCGAGCCCAGCACCGAGCCCGCGCCGGGCTTGTTGTCCACGATGATCGGCTGGCCCAGTTCCTTCGAGGCCGCCTCGGCGACATAGCGCGCCACCAGGTCGTTGGCGCCGCCGGGACCGAAGGGCACCACGAAGTGGATCGGCTTGGACGGCCAGGTGTCGGCGTGCGCGGCGACGGCGGCGAAGGCGAGGAGGGCGGCGCCGGCAAGGCGCGAGGGGCGGAAGGGCATGGATGGGGTTCCTGTGGAGGCGCCACGGACCGGGCGCTCGGCGGCGATGGTGCGGCGCGTTGCTGTCAATCGGCTGTCGCCAGATGTTGCCAGCGCTGCGAGCCCAGCCAGTCGCGGAACGCCGTCGCCCCGCGGGGCGTGAGCGCCAGTGCGCGCGTGCCGGGCTTCTGCAGCAGCCAGCCCATCTCGAGGCTGTGCGTGCAGAGCAGGGCGCCCAGCCGGCCAGCCAGGTGCATCCGGCGCTCACCCCAGTCCAGGCACGGGCGGCACGCGGGCCGCTTGCCGCTGCCCTGCGCGTTCACGACTTCGGAGCGCAGGCCCAGGCCGGCCAGCACGGCGCCGGCGCGGTCGGTGACGACGGCCGTGTCGTCCTCGATGACCACGGCGCCCTCGTGCACCAGCTTCTCCGCCATCGCCACAGCAAGGCCCCCGGCCAGGTGGTCGTAGCAGGTGCGGGCCAGGCGCATGGTGGCGTCGCGCGGACCGGTGGCGATGCGCGATGACGGCGGCGTCGACTGCGCGGCCAGCTGCATGATCCCTTCGAGCACGCGTGCCACTTCCGCCGAGGCGAGCCGGTGGTAGCGGTGCCGGCCCTGCCTTTCCAACTTCAGCAGCCGGGCCTCGACCATCAGCGCCAGGTGCCTGCTGGCGGTGGCGGGCGTGATGCGGCCAGCCGCGGCCAGTTCGTTGGCGGTGAGCGCGCGGCCGTCCATCAGCGCCACCAGCATGCCCGTGCGTGCGGGCTCGCCCACCAGGGCGGCGATGCGGGCGATCTGGTTGGTGGTCATGGCCGCAGTGTGCATCCGGCCCGGCCAGCGACGCTTTGCCCGGGAACGAAGCGTGCGCGTGGGAACGGCGCCACAAGCCTGCAACCGATTGACACAAAGTTCACGGCCGCACGCAAACTGGACAAAGACGTTGCACTTTGTGCTGCTGAGCCAGACGCCACGCGGCACGATGGAGCTCATCGTTTCCCACCGGCCCACCATGACTTCGCTTCGCTCCTCGTTGTTGCTTCCCGCGACCCTGTTCGCGGCCGTGACCTCGGCCGGCGCGCAGGATGCCCAGTACCCCACCCACGCCGCGCCCGTGGACACCCCGATCTACAAGTGCGGCGGCACGTACACCAACGTCAACTGCGGCGGCCCCCAGGTGAACAGCCACCGCGTGACGAAGACCTTCGACAAGAACCAGCTCCCGCCGCAGGACCGCGCCCGCAAGATGGCGCGCGCCATGCTGCCGCCCGAGACGCGCGACAAGTGCAACTCGCTCGAGACGCAGATCCGGCAGGAGGAGCGCCGGCTCAAGACCAAGCAGGAACCCGTTACGGAGGCCGAGGAGGGAGACCTGGCGATCCAGCGCGTGCATTACCGCGAGATGCGCTGCTGAACGCCGGAAAGGGCGGACGCTTCGCTCCACGGCGAAGCATCCGCCCGGCATGGGCTGCAACAATGGTGCTCCGTCCTCCGGAGCAGCAGCCCATGATTGCCGTGATCTTCGAAGTGCTCCCGCGCGAGGGCCGCCAGCAGGCGTACCTCGATGCCGCCGCGGCGCTGCGTCCGGAGCTGGAACGCATCGACGGTTTCGTGTCGGTCGAGCGGTTCCAGAGCCTCACCACGCCGGGCAAGCTGCTGTCGCTGAGCTTCTGGCGCGACGAGGAAGCCGTGGCGCGCTGGCGCAATCTCGAGAAGCACCGCGGGACGCAGGCATTCGGGCGCGACGTCGCGTTCGCGGATTACCGGCTGCGCGTGGCGGGTGTCGTGCGCGACTACGGCATGGACGATCGCAAGCAGGCGCCGGCGGATTCGCGCGAGCGGCACGACCATCGCGGCTGATGTCGCAGCGTCGCTGCCGCGGCGCTCAGGCGCGCGGCTGCGGCTCGGCTGCGATCGACACTACCGTTCCCTTCGCAACCACCGTGGGGCCGACCAGCACATGCAGGTCCGTGCCGGGCGTGAGTTGCTTGCGCGCCGAGGCCGGCCGCAGCAGCTCCAGCCACAGCGACGGTGATGCGTCCTGCGTGAGCCAGCGTGCGACCGGCTGCGCCAGCCGCACCGTGAACCCATGTCGCTTCACCAGCAGGACCGCGCGTCGCTCGTCCGGTTCGAGGGCGCCTAGCCAGCCATCGGGCAGCGGCACCGTCTCCACCCGGACCTCCACCTGCGGCGTGAAAGTGCTGCCCGCCGGGAAGTCGGTCGGCGGCGGTTCGCGGCGCGGCAGCTTGCCGATGACATACGCGATGAGGTTGCCGACCGCCGGCAGCCAGATGACCAGCAGCAGCGTGCCGATGTCGCGTAGCGTGGAGGGCGCGGGCGCGTAATGGCGGATCACCCCACCGGAGACGGCAAGGGCGAGCATCACGCCCATGGCGATGCGGCGGCGGGACGACGTGGCGACGACGGCAGGCATGGCGCATTGTGCGGCCCGACCGACCGTGGCTCGGCGTTGGCACGGTTGTCGAAACTGGGGCGCGTCGTTCGTCGTGCAGGTGAGGGCGGGTGGCCGCCCGACTGACAAGGAGACTGCGATGCGTTTCATGGTGATGGTCAAGGCGACCGCGGCCAGCGAAGCCGGCGTGATGCCGACGAAAGCCGACCTGGCGGCCATGGGCAAGTTCAACGAGGAGCTGGTCGCGGCGGGCGTGATGCAGTCCGGCGACGGACTGAAGCCGAGTTCCAAGGGTGCACGCGTGCGCTTTTCGGGCAAGGACCGCCGCGTGATCGACGGGCCGTTCGCGGAAACCAAGGAGCTGGTGGCGGGCTTCTGGATCTGGAACTGCGCCTCGCTGCAGGAGGCGATCGAGTGGGTGAAGCGCTGCCCGAACCCGATGCCCACGGATTCGGAGATCGAGATCCGGCCGTTCTACGAGGCCGAGGACTTCGGTGCGGAGTTCACGCCGGAATTGCGGGAGCAGGAGGAGCGGTTGCGCAAGGAGATGGACGCGCAGCGGAGGTGAGGCGGAAGCCTTGGATTCCCGCCTTCGCGGGAATGACAAAAACCTGTGTCGTCCCCGCGGAGGCGGGGACTCAAGGCGCCCGAACGTGCGTACGTTCCGATCTCCCTCCTGTCGCGTTCTCCGGGTTCCTCCCGCGTTGCGCGGTCTCCGTGCCTCCGCTAGCGTGCGCATGCCAACGAACAACACCGGAGACAACCTCGATGCAGCGTTCTTCCGTTCGCACTGCGGCGCCGTGGCGCCTGCTCCTCGCTTGCCTGGCCTTCGCCTTCTCGTTCTCCGCGTTCGCGCAGAACTATCCCAGCCCCAGGGAGGGCGACTTCGTCCTCAAGGACTTCAAATTCCACACCGGCCAGGTGCTGCCCGAGGTGCGCATGCATTACGTGACCATCGGCGCGCCCACGGGCGAGCCGGTGCTGGTGCTGCACGGCACGGCGGGCTCGTCGCAGAGCATGTTGACGCCCGCCTTCGCCGACGAGCTGTTCGGGCCCGGCCAGCCGCTGGATGCGGCGAAGTACTTCATCGTGATCCCCGACAGCCTCGGCCACGGCAAGAGCACCAAGCCGTCCGACGGCCTGCGCGCGAGCTTTCCGAAGTACGACTACGACGACATGGTCGATGCGCAGTACCGGCTGGTGAAGGAGGGCCTGGGCATCCAGCACCTGCGCCTCATCATCGGCAACAGCATGGGCGGCATGCAGACGTGGATCTGGGGCACGAAGTACCCGGGGGAGATGGACGCGCTGGTGCCCATGGCCTGCCAACCCACCGAGATGTCCAGCCGCAACTGGATCCTGCGCAGGCTGATTACCGACTCCATCACCAGCGACCCGGAGTGGAACGGCGGCAACTACACGAAGCAGCCCAGGAGCGCGCACTTCGCCTCGGTGTTCTTCGGCTTCGCCACCAGCGGCGGCGACCTGGGCCTCTACCGGGCCGCGCCGACGCACGAGAAGGCGGACGCGCTGCTGGACGCCCGCATGAAGGCGCCGTTCCCGGCCGACGCCAACGACGTGCTGTACCAGTGGGGCTCGTCGGCCGACTACAACCCGTCGCCCAACCTCGAGAAGATCCGCGCGCAGGTGCTGGCCATCAACGCGGCCGACGACGAGCGCAATCCGCCCGAGACCGGCATCATGGAACGCGAGATGAAGCGGGTGAAGAACGGCCGGCTGTACCTGATCCCCGCGAGCGACCAGACCGCGGGCCACGGCACCACGGGCAACGCGAAGTGGTACCGGCAGCAGCTGGCCGAGTTCCTGCAGGGCGTGTCGTCGGCCGCCGCTCGGTGAAAACCCGCGGGAGTTGTCCCGCCTTGTCGATTCGCAGCGCGGTCGTTCGTCGTGCTGCTGTCGGGGCCGGCCGTGCCCCGCCGAACCAATCCAGGAGATCGCGATGCCCACGCTCGACAACTACATCCATTTCGACGGCCAGTGCGCCGAGGCGATGCGCTTCTACGAGCGCACGCTGGGCGGCAAGCTGCAGACGCTGCTGACCTATGGCGAGTCGCCGGTGCCCGACCAGCAGTGCCCCGCCAGCCAGAAGGACCGCATCATGCATGCGTGCCTGGTGCTGGATGGCCGCATGCTGATGGCCTCTGACGTGCCGCCCGGCATGTACCAGCCCAAGGCGGGGTTCGCGGTGTCGCTGAACTACACCACGGCAGATGAGGCGCGGCCCATCTTCGACAAGCTGTCGGAAGGCGGCAAGGTGATGATGCCGTTCGGCAAGACGTTCTGGGCCGACGGCTTCGGCATGTTCATCGACCGCTTCGGAACGCCGTGGATGGTGGGCGGCGGGCTGCAACCGGTCGGGTACTGACCGTCACCTGCAAGGTCGAGTCGGCGTCCGACACGCCGTCATCCGCGGCGCGGCAAGATGCGGCATGCCCAGCCGCATCGAAGACCACGCCCTGCTCGGCGATGGCGAGACCGTGGCGCTGGTCGACCGCACGGGCGCGATCGACTGGCTCTGCTGGCCGCGCGTGGACAGCGAGGCCGTCTTCTGCTCGTTGCTGGGCACCGAGGACCACGGCTTCTGGCGCATCGCGCCGCTCGACGCCAACGCGAGGGTCACGCGGCAGTACCGCGACGGCACGCTCGTCGTCGAGACGCGCTTCGACACTCGCGAAGGCAGCATCGAAGTCGTCGACGCGCTGGCGGTCACCACCGCCGACCGCCACCTCGTGCGCCTGGTGCGCGGCCTGCGCGGTCGCGTGCAAGTGCGCAGCGAGTTCGCGGTGCGCCTGGCCTACGGCCTCACCGTGCCCTGGGTCACGCACCAGGGCACCACGGTGTGCGCCACCGGCGGCGAGAACCGGCTGGTGCTGCGTGGCCCGGTGCCGCACGCGGGCCGCGACTTCCGCAGCTATGCCGACTTCGAGGTGCGCGAGGGCGAGGAGGTCGCGTTCGACCTCACCTATGGACTCTCGTACGAACGGGTGCCCGAGGCCATCGACGTGCACCAGGCGCTGCAGGACACCACCGCGCACTGGCGCGCCTGGATCGCGCAGGCCAAGGTCAACGGCCCGTATGGCGAGGTCGTGCTCCGCTCGCTGCTGACGCTGAAGGCGCTGAGCAACTCGCGCACCGGCGGCATCGTGGCCGCCGCGACGACATCCCTGCCCGAGCAGCCGGGCGGCACCCGCAACTGGGACTACCGCTACTGCTGGCTGCGCGACTCCACGCTCACGCTGCTGGCGCTGCTGCAGACCGGCTTCGTCGACGAGGCGCGTGCGTGGCGCGACTGGCTGCTGCGCGCCTGCGCGGGTTCGCCGGTGGACATGCAGATCATGTACGGCGTGGGTGGCGAGCGCCTGCTGCCCGAGTGGGAGGCCGACTGGCTGCCCGGCTACGACGGCGCGCGGCCCGTGCGCATCGGCAACCTGGCGTCGCGCCAGCGGCAGCTGGACATCTTCGGCGAGGTGGCCGACGTGATGTTCCAGGCGACGGTGGTCGGCCACAAGCCCGACCCCGAAGGCCTGCAGCGCGGCCTGGTGCTGATGCGGCACGTGGCCCGGATCTGGCGCGAGCCCGACTACGGCATGTGGGAGGTGCGCGGCGAACCGCGCCACTTCACGCATTCCAAGGTGATGGCCTGGGTGGCCGTCGACCGCTTCGTGCGCCTGGTGGAGGAACTGGGCGCGCAGGACATCGACCTGCAGCCGTGGCGTGCGCTGTGCACCGAGATGCACGACTGGATCTGCGAGCACTGCGTGGACCGCGAGGGCGGCCACTTCGTGCAGCACGTGGGCGGCCGCGGCCTCGACGCCTCGTTGCTGATGCTGCCCCTGGTGGGCTTCCTGCCGCCGCACGACCCGCGCATGGTGGCCACCGTCGTGGCCATCGAGCGTCACCTGATGCAGGATGGCCTGGTCTGCCGCTACATCACCGATCCGAACGTCGATGGCCTGCCGCCGGGCGAGGGCTCGTTCGTGGCGTGCAGCTTCTGGCTGGTCGACAACCTGGTGCTGCAGGGCCGCGTCGACGAGGCGCGTGCGCTCTACGAGCGGCTGCTGGCGCTGTGCAACGACGTGGGGCTGCTGTCCGAGGAGTACGACCCGGCGAGCGGCCGCATGCTGGGCAACTTCCCGCAGGCGTTCAGCCACGTGGGCATCGTGAACTCGGCGCTGAACCTGCAGCGCGTGCAGGGGCCGGCGAAGCAGAGGGCGGAGAAGGGCGCGGAGTGATTCCCGCGCAGGCTGCCGCCCCGCGCCTACAAGGCTTCCGCCGGCCTGCCAGGACCATCGACGGCAAAGGAAGTCGTCAATGCCTGCCCTGCCTGCCCACCGATCGTTGCGGACCCTGATTGCCGCAAGCACTGTCTGTCTCGTCACGGCCTGTGGAGGTGGAGGCGGCAGCGACAGCGCGACCGCCCCGCTGCCGGCTTCGCAGCCCGTCGCGTCCGGCCCAGCGCCCATCTCCCGTGTGATCGTCGCCGGCGACAGCCTCGCCGACGTCGGCACCGTCGGCTACAAGGCCACCGTGCAGAGCGCGTCGAATCCGGCAGCCGGCTACCCCATCTACCCGCAGCTCGTGGCGCAGCAGCTCGGCGCCGGCGCCCTCTGCAACTACTTCTCCACTGCTGACCAAGGCAAGACATTCACGACCCACGCCGGCTGCACCGACTTCGCCGTGGCCGGCGCGTCCATCGCCAACCCGATCACGATGGGCGGCAACGAAGTGCCGCTCTCGGTTCAGGACCAGCTGAAGACCGCGGCGTCTGCGAATGGCGGTGCATGGCAGCCCGGCGATCTGGTGGTCGTGGACGCCGGCGCCAACGACGCGCTGGGCCTGGCGGACACCTATCTCGGCGCGCAATACGGAACTGCCGCCGACCAGGCCGTGTACCTCGCGTTGCTGGGACAGCAGCTGAGTGGCTCGGCGATCACGCAGGCCCTGGCGCAGCCCAACGGCGGCAGCGTCGCGGCCAACCTCTACATGCAGCAGCTGGCGCAGACCTGGTGGAACGCGCTGAAGGCGAACACGCTGGACAAGGGCGCCACGCGGGTGGCCGTGGTCAACGTGCTCGACATCACGCTCACGCCGCGGTTCAGGAAGGGGACCACCTCCGGCATCGCGACCGACCACGGCGCCGCTGCGGCCGCCGACTTCGAAACGCAGGTGCGCAGCTGGATCGTGACGTTCAACAGCGAGCTGGCGAAGCTGGCCGCGGGGGATTCACGCGTGGTGGTGGTGGATTTCTTCAGCGACTTCACCGCGCAGAACACGACGCCAAGCGCGTTCGGGTTGACCAATGCGAGCGAGGCGGCGTGTCCGCTGAATGCGGACTTCCCGGCGTGCACGGATGCCGCACTCGATGCGACGCCTCCGGCGGGGCTGGTCGCTGGCTGGTGGAAGACGTGGCTGTATTCGGACCGGTTCCATCCGTCGCCGCGGGGGCATGAGTTGTTGGCGGCGGCGGTGGCGCGGGCGATTCAGGTTGCAAGGTGGAGATGAGGGCATCCAGACCACATTGGCGTGCCAAAAGATCAAGGCGAGAAGCTCCCCGTGTACTTCTGAACTCCGGCCCTTGGCACAATCTTGTGCCAGGGAGGAGTCGCCATGTTGATCAAAAAGGCAGACGACAAAGGCAAGCGCCTGTCGCTCTTGGAAGACCTTCAACGTTCCGCCGTGCTGGACGCCAGGCAGAAGCAGTGGCTGCGTGAGGAGCTGAGTCGCCTTCGCAAGGGCATCCAGGGAGAGCGAGACTCCGCGTACTACCTGGATCAGTACTTCAAGGATTCCGAGAACCACGTCGTACTGCACGATCTGCGATTCGTCATCGACGGCGACGTTGCGCAGATCGATCACCTCGTGATCAGCCGGTCCTCGGCATCTACCTGATCGAGACCAAGAACTACTCGGGCAACGTGAGCATCAATGCCCACGGCGAGTTCACTGTCGACTATGACGGCGAGCGCTTCGGCGTGCCGTCGCCCATCGAGCAGAGTCATCGGCATGAGCGAGTGCTGCGCCGGCTGCTCGAACGCCTGGAAATCGACAGCAGGACCGGAGGCGGCTTGCAATGCCACCACGTCGTGATGTTCCATCCCAAGGCGATCATCGACAGGCCGGCGTCGAAGGAGTTCGACACCCGCAACGTGATCAAGTCAGACCAGTTCCCGAGTTGGCGGGAGCAGTTCGTGGAACGCGCCGCTGGCGGGGCGAAGATCCTCGTCGCCATCGCGAACCTGCGATCGTTCGACACGATCAAGGAATGGGGTGAGAAGCTGATGCGACAGCACCGCCCAGCGCCTCTCCTGGACCTGCCCGAGTTCATGCAGCCGAAGCGGACGCCCGAGATCAAGCCGATCGCAACGTCGGCGCCGAGTGCGGGGAGCGATATCGAGGCTGGCAAGAAGAAACTGATCTGCCTGCACTGCAACGCGAAGATCAGCTACCCAGAAGGCAAGTTCTGCTGGAACAACGAGAGGCGCTTCAAAGGCGGCCAGTACTGCAGGGAACACCAGGCCCTGCATTCGTAGATCGAGAGTCTCGCGGGGAGCTGGCGTGGCGACAAGAGAATCGACCCGATTGGCAGTGCTGATCGACGCGGACAACCCGTCCTTCCGTTTCTGCGAGGACGTGCTCGAAGAAGTGGCCCGCTACGGGCGCGCCACGATCAGGCGTGCCTACGGCGATTGGACGACCGACAACCTGAAAGGCTGGAAGGAGATGCTGCACAAGCACGCCATCCAGCCCGTGCAGCAGTTCCGGTACACCACCGGCAAGAACGCCACGGACTCGGCCATGATCATCGACGCGATGGATCTCCTGCACGGTGAGCGCCTGGACGGATTCTGTCTCGTGTCTTCGGACAGCGACTTCACGCGGCTCGCGACGCGGATTCGCGAAGCGGGGCTGACGGTCTACGGCTTCGGCGAGGAGAAGACGCCGAAAGCCTTCATCGCTGCGTGCGACAAGTTCATCTACGTGGAAGTGCTGCGCAACGAGCCCGAGAAGGTCAGGGACGTCGCAGTGCCCGATTTCCAGCCTCTCGTCTTCGCGGCACTCGACGCGACTGCACGTGAGGACGGTTGGGCTCACCTGGGAGCGATTGGTGCCCAGTTGACCCGGAATCAGCCTTCCTTCGATCCGCGCAACTATGGCGTGAAGAAACTCGGGGAATTGATGCGCAAGCAGCCGTACCTGGAAGTGAAGGATGTCCCCGCCGCAGAGGGCAGCGCCCACCTGCAGGCCTACGTCAGGCGAAAGTCACCGGCAGGCGCAAGGAGCCTTTAGCTCCACATCAATCCACAGCGTCGTCCAGCACCCGCACCTTCACGCTCTTCCCCTTCACCTTCCCCGCATTCAGCCGCGCCGCCACCTGCTGCGCGATGCTGCGCTCGACGGCCACATACGTCGAGAACTCGTTGACGTCGATCTTGCCGACCTGCTCGCGCGTGTAGCCCAGGTCCTTGGTCAGCGCACCCAGCACGTCGCCGGGGCGGATCTTTTCCTTGCGGCCGCCCTGCAGGTGCAGCGTGGTCATCGGCGGCACCAACGGGCCGCCATCGGCGGGCGTGAGTTCGCCCAGCGGGTGCCACACGCTCTCCTGGCCTTGCAGCTGTTCGATCCGGCCCACCGCGCCCATCTCGTCCATGCTGGCGAGGTTGAGCGCCAGACCGCTCTCCCCGGCGCGGCCCGTGCGGCCGATGCGGTGGATGTGCACCTCGGGGTCGGGCGTGACGTCGACGTTCAGCACGCAGGCCAGGCTGGCGATGTCCAGCCCCCGGGCGGCGACGTCGGTGGCCACCAGCACCGAGCAGCTGCGGTTCGCGAAGCGCACCAGCACCTGGTCGCGATCGCGCTGCTCCAGGTCGCCGTGCAGCGCCAGCGCCTGGATCCCGCGCGACTGCAGCCACGCCGCCACCTCGCGCACGCGCAGCCTGGTGTTGCAGAAGGCGAGTGTGGTGGCGGGCCGGAAATGGTCCAGCAGCCGGCCGACGGCGTCGACGCGGTCCCGGTCGGCGACTTCGTACCAGCGCTGCTCGATCACGCCGCCGGCGTGCTGTGCGTCCACCTTCACCGTGACCGGCTCGCGCAGGAAGCGCGCGGCCAGCTGCGCGATGCCTTCCGGGTAGGTGGCCGAGAACAGCAGCGTCTGGCGCTGCGGGGGGCACTGCTTCGCGACCTTGGCGATGTCGTCGACGAAGCCCATGTCCAGCATGCGATCGGCCTCGTCCAGCACCAGCGTGTTGAGCGCGTCCAGCTGCAGGCTGCCGCGATCGAGGTGGTCCAGCACGCGGCCGGGCGTGCCCACCACGATGTGCGCCCCGTGCTCCAGCGTCGCCAGCTGCCCGCGCAGCGGCACGCCGCCGGTGAGCGTCACCACCTTGATGTTGTCCTCGGCGGCCGCGAGGCGCCGCACTTCGGCCGTCACCTGGTCGGCCAGCTCGCGCGTGGGACACAGCACCAGTGACTGCACGGCGAAGCGGCGGGGGTTGAGGTTTGCCAGCAGCGTGAGCGCGAAGGCGGCGGTCTTGCCGCTGCCGGTCTTGGCCTGCGCGATCAGGTCTTTGCCCAGCAGCGCAGGCGGCAGCGCGGCCGCCTGGATGGCGGTCATCTCGGTGTAGCCGAGGCGCTGGAGATTCGCGAGGGTGGCGGCAGCAAGGGGAAGGGTGGAGAACGCGCTCGGCGAGGGGGAAGGCATGGGGACATTGTCGTGGCGGCCCGCCGGTCTGCAGCGAACTGACTTTGCAGTCGACGGTGGAGGAAGAGATCGTCTACCTGGCGTTCGCCGCGGTTACCGGCGACCAGTACCAGATGTGGAGCACGCGACCACGGAGCACCAGGAGGTCAAGGACGCGACCGCGAAGGTGCTGCAAGCAGAAAGTCTGGAAGGCGCAATAGAAGTGATCATGCGGCGCACGCTAATCGACGAGGAGCGGCGCGACATGCACGCCAAGGTGCTGGCGTGCGGGATGGAACTGACCAGGCTGAGTCGCAGGATTGAGGCGCGGCGGGCGGAGGTGACCGCCTCCGTGCAGGAAGGCTGAGCACGCTGCGGACGCACGGCGGCTTTGATTTGCTCAGTACCTGCCAGCTGCACAGTTGGCGCGGAACGGTGAAACCCTCGCCGTGAAAGAGTCAGCTGGAGGCTTGATCAAACGGATGTGAAGTCGGTTTGATATCAGGAGCCTGCTAACAGACGTGGAGTGCGGCTTGCAAAGCTTGGTTGTAGACGGCTTGGCATCGATAAATATTGCTTGGTGTTGCAAGACCATCTGAGTGCGGCATACCCTGCAATTATCCGATGGCCGATCCACCGCGGGTCCACAATCGCCTCCCCACTTCTTGGATTGCAAAGCAGCATCTTGCCCATGGCGATCTGCCAGCCGCGTCCATCTACTAGTTCAGAAGCATACCCGTGGAAAGATCTGCCGCTCTCAAACCAAACAAACCCACTGAACTGTGAGTCTTGCAAAAACGCGTTCACGTCGACTAACGCTTCCACGCGAGTAGTAGCCATGTCCACTAATGGGAGGTGGAGTGTCCGACCACTCATGTCGATCACGATCGAATGGAAGGCGATCTCTTCTTGGTCCCTGCATTGACGGAAGAGCCCGGTTACAAAGGAGGCGTTCAGGAAGTCGTTCCGGCTTACTTCAATCGTGCGTCGTTGATCGACCAAGCTCTGCGGTCGATAGACGTAGAAGCTCAGAAATAAGCTCGCAACGCTCTCCAGGCGGCCGATTACGGAGCGCACGTGCCAATACGGATGCTTTTCGTCCAGCGCGAACATCAGCCGGTCCTTATCCCAGAAAGCATCTGGAAACTCCACAAAGCGAAGTCATCAGTCATCCCGCTGATGAAATCTGTCACTAGGTGAGCGCGCAGGTTCCAGCGCGCAAGTGCTGCCGTCGCGGAATTTCCCGTATGCGAGGAACTGGCATGTTGATAGGCGAGTTTGTAACGCTCTGGAAAAATGCTCAGCAGTTTTCGCTCAACTAGTAGGGACCTTCCCGAGGGATCTTTGTCTTGACCATCGAGGGTCGCCTCGAAGCGGCTATCGGAGCATTTCAGCAGACATGCGAAGTGGTCGAGAAGGCCTCGCACAGCAGCAAGCCCGGCGAGTTCCTTCCTTTCTATGCTAGCGGCGTGATAGACGTGTTCGCGGCAGTAGGCTTTAAGCATCTCGAGCATCTCTCCGCCTGGAGTGCCTCGAGCGATGAGACCTGAAGGCCGTCCAGTAAGGATTTCTTCATGCTTCGACACATACTCATCACTCGCCGCTACACATAGGACGCGCGAGAGGCTCGTGCGGAAAATCGTGAACCGCGAAATATCTGGAGCAGAGGGATCTGCTGCTTTAGCCAAGATCTGCGAAAGCTGCCCGGCCAGCGTAGTGCCAGCAAATGGCGAGCCAATGCTGTTCCACTGCGCGGCGAGATCTTGGAATACTTTGAGAGATGTTAATAGGCCCTTCTCGATCGAGTCTTCTAAGTCACTTATGCAATAGGCAATGTCGTCGGCGGCCTCCATGATGTAGGCGAGGGGGAATCGTCTAGGTGCGCCAGGGTCTATCCCAAAGTGAGTCCAAATCTTCTGAACGAGCGCAGCCTCTGTGGAGAAGAAGCCTGCCTTCTTCCTGAAAGGGCGTCTCTTGTCCGGATGGTCGATCTGAAAGTTCGGTGCTCGGAGATACTTCAGATATGAGGCAAGACTGGTGTACGTAAGATTCAGACCATAAGGATCGTCATTCCATTGAAGGAGAGCTGCGATCCGTAGGCCTTGGCAATTGCCGTCGAACTCAACGAAGTCGGCAAGCGCACTCTCAACGTCCGGGTCGGGCACCGACAAGTTGGCGCCACTAAGGACGGAGCGCAGAACTTCTGGTCCTCGGGTGCGGAACCAATCGGCAATTGCAGCCTCGCCGAAATGGCCAAACGGTGGATTGCCTAGGTCATGCATTAAGCATGCAACCTCTACGAACGTCACAAGTGCCCGCGCTTGGAGCGTGTCCACAGCGGCTTGAACATCGGCAGTTAGTCTTTCGACTACCAGGTCGGCGATAAACCGCCCGATCTGTGATACCTCGATCGAGTGCGTCAAGCGACTTCGAACAGCTGCGTTAGGTTCTAGGCTGAAAACCTGTGCCTTCTGCTGCAGGCGTCGAAACGGGGCCGAGAAGATGAGCCGACCACGATCGCTTTCGGCTTCGACAGCAATCGAGCGCGCCGCGAGCGTCGATGTCCGTTCACGCTTATTTGACAGCAACGTTGAGTAAGTCGATGTACTTGGCATGCTCATCTCCCCCAACTGTCTTTCAACCCCGTCACCCTGTTGAACACGGACTTCCCCGATCCGCCTTTCAGGTGATCGACACGATCCGCCACGAAGTACCCGTGCCTCTCGAACTGGAACTTCTCATCCGGCTTCGCTGATTTCAGCGAAGGTTCCAGGTACGCAGTCACGACCTTGAGCGACTCCGGATTCAGCTCCTCGAGAAAGTCCTTCTCTCCCGTATCCGGCTGCGGCACCGAGAACAACCGGTCATACAGCCGCACTTCCGCAGCGATCCCATCGGCCACACCCACCCAGGTGATGTTCCCTTTGACCTTCACCTTGTCCGCCCCCGGCGTCCCGCTCTTCGTATCCGGCACGACCTTCGCGCGCACCTGCGTGACGTTGCCGTCCGCGTCCTTGTCCGCCCCGACGCACTCGATCACGTGCCCGTACTTCATCCGCACCTTGTTCCCCGGGAACAAACGGAAGAAGCCCTTGGGCGGCGTCTCTTCGTAATCGGTGCGCTCGATCCACAGCTCGCGGCCGAAGTTGAACGTGCGGCGGCCGCGGCTCTCGTCGTGCGGGTGCACAGGCGCCGAGCACGGATCGAGCACGTCGTCCCCACCCATCACCTCGCCCCAGTTCTCGATCACCAGCTTCACCGGGTCCAGCACCGCCATCGCACGCGCCGCCTTCGGATCCAGGTCGTCGCGCAGCGCCGCTTCCAGCGACGAGTAGTCGATCCAGGAATCGCTCTTGGTCACGCCGATGCGCTCGGCGAACAGCTGCAGGCTCTCGGGCGTGAAGCCGCGGCGGCGCAGGCCCACGATGGTGGGCATGCGCGGGTCGTCCCAGCCGCTCACGTGCTTCTGGTCCACCAGCTGCTTCAGTTTGCGCTTGCTGGTGATCACGTACGTGAGGTTCAGGCGCGCGAACTCGTACTGGCGCGGGTGCGGCGCATTGACCAGGCCGCCTTCGGCCAGGCGATCGAGCAGCCAGTCGTAGAACGGCCGCTGGTCCTCGAACTCCAGCGTGCAGAAGCTGTGGGTGATGTTCTCCAGCGCGTCCTCGATCGGGTGCGCGTACGTGTACATCGGGTAGATGCACCACTTGCCGCCCGTGTTGTGGTGCTCCGCATGCTTGATGCGGTACAGCGCCGGGTCGCGCAGGTTGATGTTGGGGCTGGCCATGTCGATCTTGGCCCGCAGCACCGCGGCCCCATCGGGCAGCTTGCCGTCGCGCATCTCGCGGAAGCGCTGCAGGTTGTCGTCGATCGACCGGCTGCGGTACGGGCTGTCCACGCCGGGCCGCGAGAAGTCGCCGCGGTTGGCGCGCATCTCCTCGGGCGTCTGTTCGTCGACGTACGCCAGGCCGGCCTCGATCAGGTACTCGGCGGCCCGGTACATGAAGTCGAAGTAGTCGCTGGCCTGGTACAGGTGGCTGGTGCCGTTGGCGTCCCAGCTGAACCCGAGCCACTTGACCGCATCGAGGATGCCGTCGACGTACTCCATCTCCTCCTTCTCGGGATTGGTGTCGTCGAAGCGCATGTGGCACACGCCGCCGTAGTCGCGCGCCAGGCCGAAGTTCAGGCAGATGCTCTTGGCGTGGCCCACGTGCAGGTAGCCGTTGGGCTCGGGCGGGAAGCGCGTGCGGATCTTCGCGGGGTCCGGCACGCCCGCGTGTTGTGTGGCCGCGTCACCGGGGTGGCCGGACCACTTCCGTTGCGCGTAGGTGCCTTGCTCCAGGTCGCGTTCGATGATCTGGCGCAGGAAATTGCTGGGTTTGGCCGCGTCCTTGTCGGCGCTCGGGGTGGTCATAGTCAACCGATTCTAGGGGTGCATCTGCCAAGGATTTGGCATGGCTGGGTTACCTCCCGAAACCGTTTTGACGGACCGACAACACGGCTTTAGCCCCGGTCGCGTCCAATCGAGGCAGGAGCAGGCCGTCGGCCTCCAAGCAGTTTCAGGAGTTCATCATGTCCATCGCTCGTTCCATCGCCTCGGTCGCCCTCGTCGGCATGGCCGTGCTGGGTGCGGCGGAAGCCGCCCACGCGGGCGGCCACGTGTCCGTGGGGATCGGCGTCAACCTCGGCGCGCCGGTCATGGCCGCGCCGGTGTATGCGCAGCCCGTCTATGCGCAGCCTGCGCCGGTCTACGTGCAGCCGGCACCGGTCGTCATGCCGCAGAGCGTCTACACCGTGCCGCCAGTCGTGTACACCCAGCCGCCAGTCGTGTACCCCGCCGGTGCCGTCTACTACGGCGCACCGGTGGTGGTGCGGCCCGGCTATGGTCACTGGCACGGGCATCACCGCCACTATTGATCGTGTTGACGGGGAACCGCAGGTTCTCTCCAAGCTGACCCCCGGGAAGCGCCAGGCGCTCCGGGGGATTTTTTTTGGGCTCCGGGGTCAGGGAAGCCTTGGGTCCCCGCCTTCGCGGGGACGACACAGCAGGGCGTCATTCCCGCGAAGGCGGGAATCCAGGGCGTCCATCCTGAGTGGACCTCGAAGAGCCTACTTGCTCCACTTGTCCTGGAAGTCCTCTTCGTCGACCTCGGGCGGGAAGGTCGGACGCATCAGCTTCTGCTGCTCGAGCTGCGCGCGCAGGTGCGGCCGGATGCTCTCCATGCCGTAGCCGCTGCGACCACGGCGTGGTCCCCACGACGCGTTGGTCGCGCGGGCAGGACCCCGAGGAGCGCCGTTCGCCGGTCGCTTGTTCTCGGGATCGCGGTTGCTGGAGTCGTCGCGCGCCATGGAACACACCGTAGACCACGCACGTGCCCTGCGGTGCCCGAGCGCGTCAGGGCTCGCGGTAGGAGGGACCTTACCAGGCGAATTCCTCCTACACCGGTGCACCGCATGGCGCACACGGCGCACCGATGCTTCCGGACGCGGCGCCCTTCCTTGCCTCCCCGCGGATGGGGTCAGCAGCAGCGACACGATGCGGGATGGCGCATGCGCGGATAGCTGCCGATGTCGGCGCTGCCCGCCGGTGCGTGGCGACGCTTCGAACCGTCGTCGCGCATCACGAGGCTCGGTCCGCCGTCGAACACACGAGGCGCAGGCAGCGTGCAGGCGGGGCAGGCCGCGGGCGCATCGCGTTGCGCGATCGGTCGCATCACGGCGAAGGTTCCGCAAGCGGAACAGGCGTAGTCGTAGGTGGGCACGCCTGCCAGTTGGCAATCGGAGTGCCTGGAGACCAGGCGCGACCACGAAAGCGGCCGGCAAAAAAAGAGCCCCCAGGCTTTGGACCTGGGGGCAACATGCCAGTCGCGGGACGGAGGGCCGGACCAGCTCACCCCGGAGGAGGAGGGGACTCAGAGGAGTCGGGGTGATTGGCCTGTAGTAAACCGCACACCTGCCGCAACCCCTGTAGGACGGGGCCGCATTCGGGTGGGAACAATGACGTAATCCCCGCCAAAAACGGCGGGATCAGCGCGGCCGTGCTGAATGTCGGGATGCGATGCATCGAGCGTGTCGTTGCGCGTGCGGGTTGTGAAGGTGTCATTGCGGGCTTGACCCGCAATCCAGTCCCGCGCCTCGTTCTGATCGCCGCTGCTGGATGCCGGGTCAAGCCCGGCATGACACATCTGGAGAACCTGCGCACAGCCGAGCACGAGTCGGTGCGCGCCTACCGTCCCGCTCGTGCCGCACTGACGGACCGCGGCGCTGCGGTGCGCAAGATGCGCGGATGGCAAAAACGGTGGGCGACCAGATCCTCGAGCGCCTGCACGCCTGGGGCGTGCGGCGCGTGTTCGGCTATCCCGGCGACGGCATCAACGGCCTGATGGGCGCGTTCGGCCGCCTCGACGGGAAGATGGAGTTCGTGCAGACGCGGCACGAGGAACTCGCCGCCTTCATGGCCTGCGCGCATGCCAAGTTCACCGGCGAGGTGGGCGTGTGCATGGCCACCTCGGGGCCCGGCGCGATCCACCTGCTCAATGGCCTGTACGACGCGAAGGCGGACCACCAGCCGGTGGTGGCCATCGTCGGTCAGCAGGCGCGCACCGCGCTGGGCGGCGACTACCAGCAGGAGGTGGACCTGGCGTCGCTGTTCAAGGACGTGGCGCACGAGTACGTGCAGCTGGCCACCGTGCCCGGCCAGGTGCGCCACCTGGTCGACCGCGCGTTCCGCATCGCTCGCGACCAGCGCACCGTCACCTGCGTGATCGTGCCCCACGACCTGCAGGAGGAAGACGCCGTGGAGTCGCCGCCGCGCGAACACGGCACCGTGCACAGCGGCATCGGCATCACGGCCGAACGCAGCGTGCCCGACAAGGCCTCGCTGCAGAAGGCGGCCGACATCCTCAACGCCGGCAAGAAGATCGCGATCCTCGCCGGCGCGGGCGCGTTGCATGCCGGGCCCGAGCTGCAGGAGATCGCCAACTGCCTCGGCGCCGGCATCGCCAAGGCGCTGCTGGGCAAGGCCGCGGTCTCCGACGATCTGCCCTTCGTCACCGGCGCGGTCGGCCTGCTCGGCACGCAGCCGAGCTGGGACCTGATGGATGGCTGCGACACGCTGCTGATGGTGGGGTCCAGCTTCCCGTACTCGGAGTTCCTGCCGAAGGAAGGCCAGGCGCGCGGCGTGCAGATCGACCTCGACAACCGACGCCTCGGCCTGCGCTACCCGATGGAGGTCAACCTCGTGGGCGACAGCAAGCTCACGCTGCAGGCGCTGCTGCCGCTGCTGCAACCCAAGGAGGACCGCAACTGGCGCCAGCAGGTCGAGGCGGGCGTGGCCAAGTGGTGGAAGGTGATGGAGGAGCGCGCGATGACCGATGCGCGCCCGATCAATCCGCAACGCGTGTTCTGGGAACTCAATCGCCTGCTGCCCGACGACGCTGTCGTGTGCTGCGACTCGGGCACCACCGCCGCCTGGTATGCGCGCGACCTGAAGTTCCGCAACGGGATGATGGGCTCGGTGTCCGGCGGCCTGGCGTCCATGGGCTGCGCGATGCCGTATGCGCTGGCCGCCAAGCTGGCGCATCCGCAGCGGCCCGTCTTTGCGCTGCTGGGCGACGGGGCGATGCAGATGATCGGCCTCAACGCACTGATCACGATCGCCGACCGCTGGAAGCAGTGGGCCGATCCGCGGCTCACGGTCATGGTGTTGAACAACGGTGACCTGAACATGGTCACCTTCGAGCAGCGTACGCAGGCGGGCGACCCGCGCTTCGATGCGTCGCAACTGCTGCCCGCGTTCCCATACGCCGAGTACGCGCGCATGCTGGGCCTGCGCGGCATCCGCGTGGACCGGCCCGAGCAGGTGGCGTTGGCGTGGGAAGAGGCGCTGGCGTCCGATCGCCCGACGGTGCTCGACATGGTGGTGGACGGCAACGTCCCGCCCGTGCCGCCGCACGTCACCAGCAAGCAGGCCAAGTCGTATTTCTCCGCGCTGTGGAAGCGCGACCCGGAAGCGCTGTCGGTGCTGAAGCAGACGGCGCGGGAGTGGTGGGCGGGGTTGAAGGGGTGAGGGGAAAGCTGTCATTGCGGGCTTGACCCGCAATCCAGTCCGTTGCCCGAATCACCACCGTCGCTGGATCCCGGGTCAAGCCCGGGATGACAACTTCAGGGCCGCTTCCACTGTCATCTGGGCGAAGGCCGGGATCCAGGAACGCGCGCAGCGCGGCCTTCACATTGCCCTGAACAGATGCGCATACAGCCGGCTCACCGGCACGCGCTCCTGCGTCCCGCGCATCGTGAGGTGCAGCTTCCCCGCCTCATCCCGCGTCACGCTCTCGATCGCAGTCGCGCGCACCACGGTGCCGCGATGCACCTGCCAGAACTGTGATGTGTCCAGCTGCGGCAGCAGGTCCTTCAGCGGTGTGCGGATCAGGTACTCGTGGCCCTCGGTCAGCACGCGCACGTACTTGTCGGCGGCCTCGAACACCAGCACCTCGCCGATCGGCACCATGCGGATGCTGGTGCCCACGCTGGCCTGGATCACCTGCAGCGGCGTCGCCGGACGCGCGTTGCCCGCCAGCAGATGCCGCAGTTGCTCCACCGCCTGGTCCAGCCCGCCGCCACCGGGAGCGGCACGCCGCGCCAGCACGTCCTTCAGCTTGGCCACCGTGCGCTGCAGCCGCGCGGGTTGCACGGGCTTGAGCACGTAGTCGACCGCCTGCGTCTCGAATGCTTGCACGGCGTACTGGTCGTACGCGGTGACGAACACCAGCGCCGGAAACGGCACGTCGTGCGGCCAGGCGTCGGCCAGTTCCGCGGCGGCATCGAGGCCGCCTTGCCCTGGCATGCGGATGTCGAAGAACAGCACGTCGGGCCGCAGCGCCAGCGCCTGCGTCACCGCCGTGGCGCCATCACCGGCGATGCCCACCACCTGCAACTCGGGCCAGGCCTTGGCGAGTTCGGCCTGCAGGGCCTGCGCCAGCAGCGGCTCGTCTTCGGCGAGGAGGGCGGTGGGAGCGCTCATGTGGCGGACAGCGGCAAGTGGATGGCGACGCGGGTGCCGCGCGGCTGCACGGCGGCCAAATCGAGATCGGCGCCTTCGCCGTAGACGGCCGCAAGGCGCTCGCGCACCTGCAACAGGCCGAAGCCGCTGCCGGCCGTGGCGGCATCGCCCGGACCGGTGCCGGTGTCGCACACCTCCAGCAGCAGGCGATCGCCATCGTCCGCAGCGCGCACGTTCAGCTGGCCGCCTTGCACCTGCGGCTCCAGGCCATGCTTGATCGCGTTCTCCACCAGCGGCTGCAGCAGCAGCGTGGGCACGCGGCGCTGCGACAGTTCGGGCGGCAGCTGCAGCTGGAACGCCAGGCGCGGTCCCATGCGCACGGCCATCAGCTCAAGGTAGTCGCGCAGCCGGTCGAACTCGGCCTGCAGCGGATGCGTCGCCACTCGTGACGCATCGAGCGTGGCGCGCAGGTACGCGATCATGTGATCGAGCATCTGCTGCGCGCGCTGCGGATCGACGCCGATCAGCGCCCGCAGGTTGGCCAGCGTGTTGAACAGCATATGCGGCTCGAGCTGCGTCTCCAGCAGCTTCAGGCGCGCCTCGTTCGCATGCCGCTGCGCCTCGCCCATCTTGCGTTCGAGGTAGTCGCTGCGATTGCGGCTGTAGAACCAGTAGATCGCCACGCTGGCGGCGGCCAGCGTGATCAGGATGGAGTTGCGCAGGTCGCGCACCGGATCGGGCGGCGGTCCGGGCGGCAGCAGGCCGAAGGTGCGGCACAGCACGGTGCCGATCTGGTTGCCGAGGAACCAGCCCGCGCCAATGCCGAAGATGACCAGGACGATGCTCTGGATGCCGGTGGGCCAGCCCGTCTCGCGCGACGATGGCAGCACGTGGCGGCCGAGGTCGATGATGGACCAGGTGACGACCGAGATCGCCAGCGAATAGGCGGCGATGGGCGCGAAGGGCTTGTCCGGCTCGAAGCCCACCTGCAGCGCGGCGATCGCGAGGCCGAAGGCGAGGGTCTGCAGCAGGTGCTGCAGCTTCTCGAGCGGGTCGACCCTCATGGCCGCGGGCTGCCGTGCTGGCGGCGCAGCTTCTCGCGTTCGCGCTCGACCATCCGTTCGCGCAGGCCGCTGTTGCCACCGATCAGGAACACGCTCACGCCGTGCAGCAGCAGCCCGATGCCCCAGCCGACCATCGGAAACGGGGTCCACCGCCGCGTGCCGAAACCGACGTCGGAGACCGCCAGCAGCAGCAGGTTCACGGCCACGTAGAACGCGGCGTGGATGTACCAGCCCAGCTTGGCCCCGGCGCGCTTGCGGGCCAGGCGGTCGATTTCCTCGGGGGTGAGCGGCTGCATGTCGACGGTCATTCTAGGGACAGCAGGTGTCGGCGAAAGAAGGCCGCGATTCGTGCGTTCACCGCGGGCAGCTCGCCGCGGTCGAAGCCGGGCGGGTCGGACAGCAGGTCGCGCGCGAGTGGGCCCAGCACCTGCGGCGGCGGCGGTGGCGACAGCAGCGCGGCATGGCCCGCCGTCGGCATGTCCGCGAGCAGCTCGCACCGCGGCAGGCAGGCCAGCAGGATGGGGCCGCTGTGGAAGCGCGGCGTGAGCCAGGCGTCGCGGCCCGACGTGATGAGAGCCAGGGGCACTCGCGGCGTGGCCAGGGAGGCGGAGTCGAAATCGACCGCGAAGGGAACGCCGGCTACGACGGCGGCAATGCGCGGGTCGTCGTGCGTGTACCAGCGCTCGTCGTCGAGCCGGTGCCGGATCACGAAGCTCGCAATGGCCTTCTTCGGCCTGTCGAAGACATCGCCGCGCAGCCGCGTGGCCAGCCCGACGCAGGACTGGAAGTCCTCGTCGAGGTGCGCCATGCAGTGGTCGCGCAGGCGGGCCGGCGACCAGCGCCCACCGGCCAGCGACAACGCGGTGTGCCCGCCCGCCGACATGCCGAACATGCCGACGCGATCGAACGTGAGCAGCGGCGCGAAGCGCGCGTCGTGCTGGACGGCATCGATGGCGCGCGAGACTTCGGCGGGTCGCCGCTTCCAGCTTGCGGGTCCCGCGTCGGAGAAGTCGCGCGCGTTGTCGCCCTGGTGCTCGGGCATGGCGACGACGAAGCCGGCATCGACGAGTGTTCGCGCCAGGTCCGCATGCACCCACGCATTGCCACCGGAGCCATGCGACACGATGACCAGCCGCCCGTTGCCGCGCGTGGGCGGCGCATCGGGAGCGACCTGCAGCGTGAACGGGCCGCGCTGCACGGCTTGGTCGGGTGTCGCGGTCGGGTAGTACACCGTCACCGGGGCATCGCTTTCCACCGGCGCGGGCAGTTGTGAGAGGCCGACGCCGGCATTCGAGGCCAACGCGGCACAGGCGCCCAGGGCCGCGACGATGCTGTGGAGGACGCGCATGGCGCTCACCACGGATCGCGATGCGCCAGCAGGCGGGCACGTTCGCGCGCGACCAGGCGATCGACAAGGGCCGTGCCGCTGCCGTGGACCAGCACCGAGACGCCGTGCATCGCCAGCCCGAAGCCCCAGGCCAGCGTGCCGACGCCGAAGAGGCGAGGTGCGTGGCCGCTCGCCAGGGCGATGGCGGCCAGCAGCAGGTGGACGGCGAGGAAGACGAAGGCATGCGTGAGCCAGCCGATGCGGGCCCTGGCGCGGCGCCGGGCCAGGTCCTCGATTTCGGTGTCGGTGAGGCGGGTGGCGAAAGCGGTCATGGCGATCTCTCCGAAGCGTTGAGGATTCAGGCGGGGACGACGAGCTTCCACAGGCGTGCCGTGCGGCCAGCGAACAGGCCGCTGAAGACGCCGTAGACGATGGCGACCGGGAAGGCGAAGGCAGCGTCCGCGGCCACGCCCGGCCGCAGCGCCATCTCCACGCCGACGCACCACTTGACGAGGAAGATGGCGCCGATCAGCAGCATCGGCACCGCGGTGCCGGGCAGGTGGAACTGGCGGCGCGCCGGGTCGTAGCTGCCCTGCGCGCGTCCGAGGGCCAGCAGTGCGGCGACGGCCGCAGCCACCAGGACCCACGCGGCGATCACCGCGACGCCGGCGGAGGTGCGGCCGAAGGCGGACCACGTGCCCCAGGCTGAGAAGACGACCATCGCGACGGGCATCGCCGCCACGCGGACGAGGCCGGCCGTGCGATCGCGCAGTTGCGTGGCGCCGAGCAGCATCAGGCCGGCCAGCAGGGCCCAGACCCAGACGGGCGTGGCGCGCACGATGCCGCCCAGGGCTTGCGGCTGATGGAGGAGAAGGGTGAGCAGCATGGTGGTCTCCGAGGCGAGTGACGAGGGGATTCAGGCCAGGCCGACGCTGGTCCACAGCAGGTGGCCGAGGTAGCGGCTGGGCAGCAGGGTGAGGGCGCCGGACACGATGCAGGCGCTGAGGTACAGCATCTGCATCGCGACCCGGTGCCGGCGCACGTTGCCCTTGGCGAGCGCGTAGAAGGCGCCGAACAGGACCGCGAACACCACCGGGACGGACAGGTGGATCGCGGTGTAGCCGCCGAGGTTGGGCAGGCTGAAGTCGCGGATGAAGATGGCCGTGCCGGCGGTGAGGAGGATCAGGGTCACCCAGGCATAGCCGAAGGCGCGGTGCAGCACCGGGCGCTGGGTGCGGCCGCGGCGCGCCCACAGGGCGACCGGGCCGATCACCACGGCCGCGGTCGCGGCGGTCATGTGGACGGCGATGAGGGGCGTGAGTTGCATGGCGGTCTCCGGCGGCGTGTCGATGGAGCGGACTGTGCCGACCGCCCCCGGCGGGCGCGACACGCCGGCGACGAAACGCCGGCCGCGCGCCGCGAAATGGCGGCCGCCCGGCGCCAAATGCAGGCACCATGGCGCGGCCAACAACCACGGAGACCGACCCATGCTGCATCCCCAGGCCGAGGCCCTGCTGCGCCTGATCGCCGAGAAGGGCATCCCGCCCACCCACACCCTGCCGGTGGCGAAGGCGCGCGAGTACTACCTGGTGCGGCGCCAGGTGACGCAACCGGCGCCGCCCGAGGTGGCCGAGGTGCGTGACCTGCAGGCCACCGGACCGGCCGGCCCGATCCCGCTGCGGATGTACCGGCCCGCGGGCAGTCGCGCCGGCGAGGCGCTGCCGGTGCTCGTGTACTACCACGGGGGTGGCTGGGTCATCGGTGACCTCGACACGCACGACACGCTGTGCCGCGAACTCGCCAATGGCTCGGGTTGCGCCGTCGTCGCGGTCGACTACCGGATGGGACCGGAGGTGCGCTTTCCGGGCGCCGTCGAGGATGCGCTGGCTGCCACGCGCTGGGTGCATGCGAACGCGGCGAAGCTGGGCCTGGACGGCACGCGGCTGGCCGTCGGCGGCGACAGTGCAGGCGGCAACCTCGCCGCCGTCGTGGCGCTCTCGGCACGCGACGCCAAGGACCTGCCGATCGCGTTCCAGCTGCTCATCTACCCGGCCACGGACCAGCGCCACGACGTGCACCCCTCACGGGCGGCCAACGGCAAGGGCTACCTGCTGGAGAAGGACACGATGGACTGGTTCCACGACCACTACATCGACGACCCGAAAGAGGACCTGGACTGGCGCGCGTCGCCCCTGCTGCACCCCGACCATCGCAACCTGCCGCCGGCCTTCGTGCTGGTGGCCGGCTTCGATCCGCTGCGCGACGAAGGCATCGCCTATGCCGACAAGCTCAGCCAGTCGGGCAACCGCGCCGACCTGGTGAGCTTCGAGCGGCAGATCCACGGGTTCATCGTGATGGGCAAGGTGATCGACGAGGCGAACACGGCGGTGCAGCTGTGCGCGGCCGCGTTGCGCCGGGCCCTGTCGGCGCCTGTCCGATAACAGTCCCTTGGGGCGCTGTCGATAGGGAATGCCGCAGCCCCCGATTTGCCGCGCGCTTCCAATAATGAAATGCATCGTGGTGCGATCCTGCGCCCCGATGGGTTCCACTGTGGAGGCATCATGCGTCAGGACATGCGTTGCTTGTTGTCGGGCACGGCGCTCGCCGCGTCGCTGCTCACCCCGGGAGTCGTGCTCGCCGCGGACCCCATCCGCATCGGCGTGATCGCCGAAGCGCAGGCGGTGGCCGGGTCATCCATCGGGCCGGCGGCGCAACTGGCGGCCGAGGAGATCAACGCCAAGGGCGGCGTGGACGGGCGCAAGATCGAGATCGTGGTCTACGACGACCACTCCTCCGCGGCCGAAGCCGTTCGCGCGTTCCAGCGCGCGGTGAACGAGGACAAGGTCAACGCGGTGATCGCCAGCTACACCTCCGAGGTGGTGCTCGCCCTCGAGCCGTGGGCCGCGCGCCTGAAGACGCTGATGATCACGCCGGGCGCCGCATCCGACGTCATCACCCAGAACGTCGCCAAGGACTACGACCGCAACAAGTACACCTTCCACGGCTACCTCACGTCCACCGCGCTCGCCGGCCTGGTGTGCGACGCCGCCAATGACCTGCTGGTCACGCCGCACAAGATGAAGACCGCCGTCATCGTCAGCGAGGACGCCGCCTGGACGACGCCGCTCGACGCCGGCTACGAGGCGTGCCTGCCGAAGGTGGGATTGAAGGTGCTGGACCACATCCGCTTCTCGCCGGACACGACCGACTTCACGCCGATCTTCAACAAGATCGAGTCGCTCAAGCCCGACGTGATGATCACCGGCATCTCCCACGTGGGCACGCAGCCCACCGTGCAGTGGAAGAGCCAGCAGGTGCCGATCCCGATGTTCGGCATCTCCTCGCAGGCGACCAACTCCACGTTCTGGAAGGACACCAACGGCGCGACCGAAGGCGTGCTGTTCAACGCGGTCTCGGGGCCCGGCGTTGCGGTGACGCCCAAGACGCTTCCCTTCGTCGAGGCCTACCAGAAGAAGTACGGCAACGTGCCGGCCTACTCGGGCTACACGTCGTACGACGAGGTCTACATGATTGCCGAGGCGGTGCGCCGCGCGAAATCCACCGACAGCGACAAGCTGGTCAGCGAGATGGAAAAGACCGACTACGTGGGCACCATCGGCCGGATCGCATTCCTGCCCAAGGGCGACCCGCACGTGCATGGCCTTCGCACGGGAGCCGGGTACATCACCGGCCTGATGCTGCAATGGCAGGACGGCAAGCAGGTCAACACCTGGCCGAAGAACCTGGCCGCGGGTCAGGTGAAGTTCCCGCCGTTCGTGAAGCTGCCGCCGCAGTAAGCGCTGGACCGCCCCGGCCCGCCGCATGCTGTTCTGGCAGATCCTGATCGACGGCTTCGCGATCGGCGCCCTCTATGCACTGGGCGCCACCGGGTTCACGCTGATCTTCGGCGTCTCCGGGGTGCTGAACCTCTCGCACGGGGCGATCATGGTCGCCTCGGCGGTGGCTGCGTGGGCCATTGCCGGCTGGATTCCGGTGGGCCCGTACGTGGCAGCCCTGGGCGGCATCGGCGTCGGCGTGGTGCTGGCACTCGCGACCTACGTGCTCACGGTGCGGCCGATCCAGCGCTCGGCCCGCATCGCCGAGGCCGAGAAGGAGATTTTCATCCTCACCTCCACGCTGCTGTGGGGAATCATCATCTCCGAGGCCATCGCCTACCTGTTCACCAACAACGCCAAGACGGTGCTGCCGGTGGTCGAGGGCGTGGTCACCGTGCTGGGCGTGCGCACGCCGGCCAACGAGTTCTTCACCGCGCTGGTCTGCTGGGTGTCCATCGGGCTGCTCTGGCTGCTGGTCAATCGCACGCGGCAAGGCAAGGCCGTGCTGGCGGCGTCGATGAACCCGCGCGGCGTGACGCTGGTGGGCATCGAGCTGTCGACCGTCTACGTGTCCGTGTGGCTGATCTACGGCCTGCTCGCCAGCGCCGCGGGCGTGCTGCTGGGGATGTTCCTGGGCGTCAGCTCGTACAGCGTCGGGCCGCTCACGGCAAGTGCGTTCTCGATCGTGGTCCTCGGCGGCCTGGGCAGCGTCTCGGGGTCGCTGATCGCCGCCTACGTGGTCGGCTACCTCGAGACCATGACGGCCTACCTGGTGTCCCCGGCCTACCGCACGATCCCGTCGCTGCTGCTGCTGGTGCTCGTGATGTACCTGCGGCCCCAGGGCCTGTTCGGCCGGCGATGACCATGCGTGCCACGCTCCTTCGCACCCGCGGCGGCATCGCCACCCTCGTGTTCCTCGCTGCCGGGGCCGTGCTGCCCGCCGTGGCTTCGGGCTATGTGCTGGGGCTGCTCACGGTGGCCTACTACACCTCGGTGTTCGCGATGGCCTGGGACCTGCTCTTCGGCTTCGCGGGCGAGGTGAACTTCGGCCCGACCTTCCTGATCGGGCTGGGCGCGTACACCGCGGGCATCCTGGACGCCCGACTCGCGCCCAACATCTCCCTGTGGCTGTGTGTCGCCGCCGGCGCGGCCGCGGCCGTCATCGGCGGCGTGCTGCTGGCGCTTCCGGCCCTGCGCGTGCGCGGCCCGTACTTCGGCCTGACCACGCTCGTCGCGGTGCTGATGCTGCAGAACTTCGTCGTCGTCTATGCGGGGCTCACCGGCGGCGAGATCGGGCTGTCGGTGCCTGACGTGATGTCGGTCAGCGCGGGCACCAACTACTGGATCGCCTTCGGCTTCATGGTGATCAGCGCGGCCATCCTGTTCGGCCTGTCGCGCTCGCCGATCGGGCTGGTGCTGGAGGCGAGCGGGCAGGACGCCGTGCAGGCCGGGGCGCTGGGCTTCAACGTCACCAAGCACAAGCTGTTCGCCTTCATCGTCAGCGCCTTCTTCTCGGGCCTGGCCGGTGCGCTGATGGTGTTCTACATGGGCACGGCTTCGGTCGGCACGTTCGTCGACATCTCGGTCGGCGTGCAGATCATCGTGGCGGCGGTGCTCGGCGGACGCCGCACGGTGATCGGCGCGGCCATCGGCGCCGTGTTCCTGATCGCGATGGGCGAACTGCTGCGTCCGCTGGGCGAGCTGGCCACGCTGCTGGTGTCGGTGATCGCGCTGGTCGTCGTCATGTTCTTCCCCGACGGATTCCTCGGCATGCTCAAGGGACGGGGGCGCGGTGCCTGACGCCCCGATGCTGGAGGTGAAGCAGCTCACCAAGCGCTTCGGCGGCCTGGTGGCCGTCAAGGACCTGAGCTTCTCGATTCGCGGTGGCGAGATCCTCGGCCTGATCGGGCCCAACGGCTCGGGCAAGTCGACCGCCATGCGCACCGTCATGGGCGTCGATCCGCCGACCTCGGGCTCCATCCGGCTCGATGGCAAGGAGATCGGCGGGCTGCCCTCGCACAAGGTGTCCCGCCTGGGCGTCGGGCTGGTGTTCCAGCATTCGCGGCCGCTCAACCGGCAGACCGTGCTCGAGAACATCAAGGTGGCCCTGCTGCCTGACCGGCTCAACATGCTGTTCCACAGCGGGGAGGTCGACACGAAGGCGCGCGCCATTGCCGAGCGCGTAGGCCTGGGCGCCGTGCTCGATCGCAAGCCGCCGACGCTGGCCTTCGCCGACCTGCGCCGCCTCGAACTTGCCAAGGCGATCGCGCACCATCCCAAGCTGGTGCTGGTGGACGAGCCGTTCGCCGGGCTCACCGCCTCCGAGGTCGCGGCCTTCTCGGAATTGATCCGCGAGTTCCGCGACGAAGGCCGGGCGGTGCTGCTGGTCGACCACAACGTCAAGGGCGTGTCGGCGCTGGTCGATCGCGTGGTGGCGATGTACCTGGGCGAGTGGATCGCGGAAGGGTCCGCCGCCGAGGTGATGGCCAACGAGACCGTGCGGCGGGTGTACCTGGGCGGCGCCCTCACCAAGACCTCGCGGCCGCCACCGACCGTGAACGGCTCGGCGCCGCTGCTGAAGGTGGACGACGTGGTCGTGCACTACGGCAAGGCGCTGGCGGTGCAGGGCGTGTCACTGCACGTGCGCGAGGGCGAGTTCGTCTCGGTCGTCGGTCTCAACGGCGCCGGCAAGACCACCTTGTTCAATGCCATCTGCGGGCTCGTGCCGCATGCCGGGACGGTGCAGTGGGACGGCGCGCCGCTGCGCGGCAAGACCCCCGCCGCCATCGCGCGCGGCGGTATCGTGCAATGCCCCGAGACGCGCGAGCTGTTCGGCGACATGACCGTGCGCGAGAACCTCGAGCTCGGTGGCCATGGCCTCACCGACGCCGAGCGTCCGGAGCGGCTCGAGTGGCTGTTCGACCTGTTCCCCATCCTTCGTGCCCGCGAGGGGCAGGTTGCCCGCACGCTGAGCGGCGGCGAGCAGCAGATGCTGGCGATCGCGCGCTCGCTGATGATGAAGCCGCGCCTGCTGATCCTCGACGAGCCGACGCTGGGCCTCGCGCCCGTCATCCTGGAAGTGCTGTCCCGCGCGCTGGAGCGCCTGCGCAGCACGACCAACCTCACGGTGCTGCTCGGCGAGCAGAACGTCACCTTCGCCATCCCGCACGCCGATCGCATGTACGTGCTGGACCACGGCAAGATCGTGTGGGAGGGACTGCCGGAGCGCTTCGAGGAGGAAGCCGCCCGGCACTATCTGTGAGGCGGTGAGCCGCCTCGTGAGGGGCTGGTGGACGCCTTGGGTCCCCGCCTGCGCGCGGACGACACCCGAGGTTGTCATTCCCGCGGAGGCGGGAATCCAGGGCTTCCGCTTCCGTTCGGTCAGACCGCCAGGTCGATCAGAAACGGCCCCGTGCGACCGAAGCTGCGCGACATCAGGTCGGCGCACTGCTCCATCGTCGTGGCGCGTGCCGCCTCCACGCCCATCCCTTCGGCCAGCCGCACCCAGTCGAGATCCGGGCTGCCGAGATCGAGCATGCGCAGCGCCGTCGGGCCGGGCGTCGCGCCCACGCCGCGGTACTCGCCCTGCAGGATCGCGTACTTGCGGTTGTTCAACAGCACGGTGGTGCAGGGCAGTCCCTCGCGCGCCTGGGTCCACAGCGACTGCAGCGTGTACATCGCGGATCCATCGGCCTGCAGGCTGATCACGCGCCGCCGTCCACCGGCAGCGATCGCAGCGCCCGTCGCCACGGGCAGGCCGGCGCCGATGGCACCGCCCACCAGGTGCAGCCAGTCGTGCGGAGGCGCCGCATGGGTGTGCTGGTAGAAGCCGCGCCCGTAGGACACGCTCTCGTCCGACACGATGGCGTCGTCGGGCATCAGCGCCGCCACCGTCTGCGCCAGCTTCTCCGGCGTGGGCGCGCCGCTCGCCGCCTGCGGACGGGGCCCGGGATCGGGCATCGCGGCCTCGGGCGCATGCAGCGCTTCGGCCAACGCACGCAAGGCAGCGATCGCGTCCTGGTCGGGACGGGCAAGCACGTGCAGCTGGGCATCGGCAGGGAACTGCGTCGAGGGCTTGCCGGGATAGGCGAAGAACCCGACGGGCGCCTTGGCGCCCACCAGCACGATGTGCCGGAAGCGGGCCAGCCGTTCGATCGCGAGGTCGGTGCTGTAGGGCACGCGCTCCAGCTGCAGGCGGCCTCGACCGCGCTCGACGCAGGGCGCCAGGTAGTCGGCCGTCAGGTGCGCGCCCGTGGCGTGCGCGATGCGCCAGGCCAGTTGCTGGCCGTGTGCCCGCACGGCCTGGCCGGCCAGCAGCAGCAGCGTCGGCGCGCCCGACCGCAGTGCCTTCGCGGCGGTGTCGATGGCGAGCGCATCGGGCGGCAGGCCAGGCGATGGCGCGAGGGGCTGCGCGACGACGCCGCCGTCGTCCCAGGATGCGTCGGAGGGAAGGATCAACGTCGCGATCTGTCCACCCGCTGAACGGGCCGCCTGCACCGCCGCGGCCGCGTCGCGCCCGACATCCGCTGCGGTCATGCTGGTCTTCACCCAGCCCGACACCGTGCGGGCCAGGCCCTCGGTGTCGGCGGTCAGCGGCGGATCGTGCGGCCGGTGCCACGTGGCCTGGTCGCCGACGATGTTGACGATGCCGCTGTGGGCGCGCCGCGCGTTGTGCAGGTTGGCCAGGCCGTTGGCCAGCCCGGGGCCGCAGTGGAGCAGGGTGGCTGCAGGCCTGCCGGCGATGCGCCAGTAGCCGTCGGCCATGCCGGTGACGACGTTCTCCTGCAGCCCCAGCACGCAGCGCAGGCCCGCGCTCTGGTCGAGCGCGGCCACGAAGTGCATCTCGCTCGTGCCCGGATTGGCAAGACAGGTGTCGATGCCGGACGCGCGCAGCGTCGCGACCAGGCTCTGCGCGCCATTCATGGTGGATCCCGTGGTTCGTTGCGGCACGAGCTTGCCACAGCCCGCTGCACCAGGACGCCCCGAAGCTGACGAGCACGGTCGGCGGCAGGCCTCCGTCAGCATGCCCCAGCGATAATCCGCAGTCGTTTGTTGTACAGGAGCGTGCGTGGATCTCGTCGTGCTGGCCAAGGCCGCAGTCATGGGTGTGGTGGAGGGCCTGACCGAGTTCCTGCCGATTTCCAGCACCGGGCACCTCATTCTCACGGGCGCCTTGCTCGGCTTCGACGACGCCAAGGCCAAGGTGTTCGACATCGCGATCCAGACCGGCGCCATCCTGGCCGTGGTGATCGTCTACTGGCAGAAGATCCGCGGCACCATCGTCGCGCTGCCGACGCAACGGCAGGCGCAGCGGTTCGCACTGAACGTGCTCATCGCGTTCCTGCCCGCGGTGGTGCTGGGCCTGCTGTTCGGCAAGGCGATCAAGGAACACCTGTTCAACGCGGCCGTCGTCGCCACCACCTTCGTCCTCGGCGGCCTGGTGATCCTGTGGGCCGAGCGGCGACAGCAGACCGCGGTGCGCATCACCAGCGTCGACCAGATGACGCCGCTCGACGCGCTCAAGGTCGGTCTCGTGCAATGCCTGGCGATGATCCCGGGCACCAGCCGCAGCGGCGCCACCATCATCGGCGGCATGCTGCTCGGCCTGTCGCGGCAGGCGGCCACCGACTTCTCGTTCTACCTCGCGATCCCGACGCTGATCGGCGCCGGCGCGTACAGCCTGTTCAAGGAACGCGCGCTGCTCACGGCGGCGGACCTGCCGCTCTTCGGCGTCGGCCTGCTGCTGTCGTTCGTCAGCGCCTGGGCCTGCGTGCGCTGGCTGCTGCGGTACATCTCCAGCCACGACTTCAAGCCGTTCGCCTGGTACCGCATCGCCTTCGGCATCGTCGTGCTGCTCACCTCGGTGATGGGCTGGGTCGACTGGCGCGACTGAAGCTCGACAGCGGGGCGCTGTCCTACCCGCGCCGTCGGCTCCAACCGGACAGGCTGGCCGGGCGCCTTCCCGCATGATCGAAGCACACGGCCGCAGTGGGGCCGATGCAGGCAGTCATGCAGGAGCAGCAACAACAACAGCAGGCGCAGGTGGCGCCGATCGAACCCAAGGACGAGGCGCCGGCCCAGGCTCCGCGTCGTGCGGGCGACGACGACACCTGGGGGCTCGGGTCGGCCACGGCCCTCGAGAGCCTGCGCCGCCGCAACTTCCGCGGTCGTCGTCCTTCGTCGAGCGAGGAGCGGCCTTCGTCGGAGTGATGCGCTGGCGCGCGGGAATCAGGAAGGGCTGCTTCGGCAGCCCTTCGCGTTTTCAGCGCCCAGCGGGGCGGCCGGCCGACTCACGCCGGCGCAGCGGGCGCCACTGGCCTTCGGGCTGCGCCAGCCGGTCGATCACGACGCGCAGCACGTCCGGGTGCGTGGCCATGCCGAGATGGCTGGCCGAGACTTCCACGCTCTCGGACCGCGGCGTGCGCTGCTCGATGCAGCCGCGCCAGCACACCACGCCGTCGCTCTTGCTGTAGACCGAGGTGGTGGGCACCGGCGGGCAGGCCCGCAGCCGCGCCTGCAGTTCGGGCGTGATCTGCGCGGCGTCGCCGTTCAGCAGCTTGTAGAGGGCTTCCGCGTGCGTGGCGCCGCGCATCGACGCGAACGGCGTGCCCAGCGTGATCACCTGCCGAACGCAGTCGGGTGCGCGCTTGGCCAGTTCGCGGGCGTAGATGCCGCCCAGGCTCCAGCCGACCAGACTCACCTTGCGGCCCGCCTGCGCGTGCCAACGGCGCACGTCGTCCTCCAGGGCATCGAGCCAGGCGTCGAAGTCGCCCTCGGGACCGGTATTGACGCCGCGCCCCCAGCAATGCGCGGTGAAGCCGGCATCGGTGAGGAAGCGGCGCAGGTGCGAGGTGGTGAAGGGCGCGCCACCCAGTCCGGGAAACACCACCACGGGGTGGCCATCGCCCACCGCGGGCGCGGCGGCGCTGAACTTGGCAGCAGCGAAATCGAACAGCGCGCGCAGCGGCTCCATGGCAAGGAGCGAGAGCGGCGGCGCCGGAAAGCCTGTGGGAAGAGTCTGGATCGAAGCCATGGCTGCACTGTGGGACTTGAACCCAACCGGGGCTGTGCGCCATGGCGGCGCCGCGTTGTAGGACTGGCGTCAGGCCGCCACGGCGTGCTGTCCTGCGGTCAACCCCTGACCATGCGCCAGCGCTTCGTCCAGCAGGGCAGCGACGCGGAGTGCCTGCTTGCCCACCAGGTCCGAGTGCTCGCCCGGCAGCTCGACCAGCCGCAAGGCGTCGCCCACCAGCGCGCGCCATGCCGGCACCGGGTTCGGCTGGCCGGGCAGCTTCTCCAGCGCATGCACGAGCAGCACCGGGCCGGCGGCGTAGGGCTGGGGCCGGTACTGGTGGATCGCCTCCGAAAGCGCGTCCCAGACGCGGGCCTGCAGCGGCGGCAGCCCGTGTCCGTCACTCGGACGCACGGGCGGGCCGAACTCCCGCCGCATGCGGGTGCGGAAATACGTCCAAGCCTCCGGCACCGGCATGCGCGCCACCCGCTGCACCGCTTCGACGATGCGCGTGCCGATGGGAAGCGTGCCGTGCGGATACGGGTCGAGCAGCACGAGCGGATCGACCGTGTCGCCAGCCTCGGCGATCTGCCGCGCCATCTCGTAGGCGACCAGCCCGCCGAACGAATGGCCACAGATCGCATACGGCCCGTGGTGCTGCAGCGTGCGGATGTTGGCGACGTAGGAGGCGGCCATCTCCTCGACCAGCCGCGGCGGTGGCGCCTCGCCGGTCAGGCCGGGCGCCTGCAGCCCCCACACGGGCCGGTCGGTGTGCAGGTCCTGCACGAGGCTCCAGCATTCCATCACCGTGCCGCTCACGCCATGCACGAGGAACAGCGGCGTGCCGTGGCCCTGGCGCATGCACACCAGGACCGGCGAGGGCTGCGGCACCCGGGCCTCGACCATGGCCGCGAGCTGCGCCACGGTCGGCGCCTGCAACAGGGCCGAAAGCGGCAGCGTGCAGCCGGTGAGCGCGGCCACGTCGCGCAGCAGCCGCGCCGCGAGCAGCGAATTGCCCCCGAGCTCGAAGAAGTTGTCGTCGGCACCGACCTGCGCCAGCCCGAAGTGCCGCGCCCACAGGCTGGCCAGGCGGCCGGTCAGCGACAGGTCGGCGCTGGCCGAAGGCGCCGCCGTGTGGGCCTGCAGGCCCCGATGGCGCGCGATGGCCTGCAGGCACTCGGGATTGCGCAGGGCCTCCAGGTTGGTGGGCGGCTGGCCATTGACCGCCGCACGCGCCGCCGCTTCCGAGAACTTGCCGTTGTGCGTGACGGGCAGGGCAGGCACGTCCAGCAGCAGGTCGGGCACGTGCGCCGACGACAGCGCAGTGCCGATCTCGCGCCGCACGCGCGCCGCGAGCGTCGCATCCAGCACCACGCCCGGCGCCAGCACCAGCAGGGCGACCACCTGCGGGTTCGGGCCTGCGCGCTCCACCACCATCGACTCGGTGATGCCGGGCACGGTGGCGAGCACGCGGTAGATCTCGGCCGGCCAGAACTTGGTGCCGCGCACGTTGATCACGCCGTCGGAGCGGCCGTGCATGCGAGCACCGCCCGCGGCGCTGAATTCGACGAGGTCGCCATGCGTCCACACGCCGGGGTTCTGCGCGAAGTAGGCGGCATGGAAGCGCGAGCCATCGGCATCGCCGAAGAAGCCGAGCGGCCGCGACGGGAACGGATTGGTGCACACCAGGTGCCCCACGCCGTCGGCCTGTTTGCCGTCCTGCCAGGCCTGCACGTCCAGACCCAGGCTGCGGCACTGCGCCTCGCCGGGGCGCACCGGCAGGTCCGGATGGCCGAGCACGAAGCAGCCGATGATGTCAGTGCCGCCGCTGATGGACTGCACCGGGACGTCCCTGGCATGCGCGGTCACCCAGCGGAACTGGCCGTCGTGCAGCACGGCGCCGGTCGAGAGCACGGCACGCAGCGCGTCCAGGCCGAACACCGCCGGCTCGAGCCGCGCTTCCTCGCACATCTTCAGGTAGCCGGGACTGGTGCCGAACACGTGCACGCGTTCCTGCGCCACCAGCCGCCAGAGCCGGTCGACGCTGTCGATGGGACCGTCGTAGGTCACGATCTCGACGCCGGACGCCAGCGCCGACAGCTGCCAGTTCCACATCATCCAGCCACAGCTGGTGTGGAAGTACATGCGTTCGCCCGGCCGCAGGTCCACGTGCAGGCGGTGCTCCTTCACGTGCTCCAGCAGCGTGCCGCCGGCGCCATGCACGATGCACTTGGGCTTGCCCGTCGTGCCGGAAGAGAACATGACGAAGAGCGGGTGGTCGAAGGCAAAGCGCGGCCAGTCGAAGGCCTGCGGATCGGGGCGCAGCAGGTCCTCGAACGCATGCGCGGCGATGCCGCTGCCAGCGGGCAGGTCGCCGCCATCCAGCCGCACGAGCTTGCGCAGCCCCGGTATGTGCTGCGCGACTGCCAGCACCTTGTCCACCAGCGACGGGCCGCTGTCGGCTGGCTGCGGCGCGAGATGCGCGGCGATCAGCGTCGGCTCCAGCGGGCCGAAGCGGTCGACCAGGGCCTGCACGCCCATGTCGGGCGCGGCGGTGGAGAGCGTGGCGCCGAGCGCGGTGACCGCCAGCGCGATGGCCACCGCGCGCGAGTCGTTGCGCAGCACCGCCACGACGCGATCGCCCGCGCGGACGCCCAGCGCCGCCAGGCCCTGCGCCAGCGACGCCACCTGCTGGCGCAATTCGCCGCGCGTGATCACGCGGCTGCTGCCGTCCGCATGGCACTCGCGCACGGCCGGCGCCGAGGCATCGGCCACCGTGAGGTTCAGCAAGCTGTCGGCGTAATTGAGCTGCACGCCGGGGAAGAAGCGCGCCTCTTCGCAGCTGTCGCCGATGCACACCGGGTCGGCGCTGCCGGTGAGCCCCAGCGGTGCCCGGCAGGTTTGCAGGAACACGTCCCAGAAGGTGCGGAAATGGGCGACCGAGAAGGCGTGCAACTCGGCGTAGCTCGCGAACGAGCGGCCGGTCTCCGCTTCGAGGAGCGCGGTGAACGCCGCCATCTGCGAACGCTGTTCGCCCTTTTGCGCCGCGTCCCTCGCCGGGCCCTCCGTGCCGGACGCATTGCCCGGACCCATCGTCACAGTGGATGCGACTGTCCCCATGCGAACCAGTGTAGGAACGGTTGCGCCGGGCAGCGCTAGCGCGAAGGAGCTATCTCGCGATTGAACTCGATCGAACGTAGTGAACTTTCGATGGCGGCCGCCGTCGCGAGCGGCTGCTCCATCGGAAAGAGATGACTGCCGTCGAGCATCATCATCCGTCCATGCGTGACCTTGTGCGTCATGCCAAGACCGACCTGTCGCAGTTCCTCGGACTGGCAACCGCCGATGAAGGCCGCGGGGCAGCGCAGCGGATGCCGCTTCAGCAGGCGCTCCAGGTTGTCCGGCAGCGTGTCGTAGATCGCGGTCTCGATGTCGCGATCGAAGCTCAGCACGCGCTCGCCGCCGTCGTCGTGCGTGCACAGGTCCACGTAGTCCTGCAGCACCTGCGGGTCCCAGCGCGCGAACGCCTTCTTGTGCCGCAGGTGTTCGAGCACGGCATCGCGGCTGGGCCAGCGGTTCTTGCGCTTGCGGCTGATGCGGCCCGGCGAGATCGAGCCGACCAGCTGCGTGCGCTTGGCCGCGCCGACGGCCTTGGCCTTCCAGCCGCCGAGCAGCGGCGAGTCGAGCATCAGCACGCCGCGCGCGAGTTCGGGATGCCGCGCCGCCGCCATCAGGCTGAGGAAGCCGCCGAGCGAGTGGCCGACGAAGAAGGCGGGTTCGCCGGCGCGTTCGACCTCGCGCTGGGCCAGCTCGAGCAGCTGCTGCACCAGGTACGGCCAGTTGTCGGTGACGGGAAAGCGCTCGTCGTGGCCGTACTTGTCGACGGCCTTGACCGTGAAGCCGCGACTGCGCAGCAGCCGGAAGAGAACCGTGTAGGTGGCGGCGGGGAAGCTGTTGGCGTGCGAGAAGACGATGAGCGACATCAGGCGCTGGCCACGATGCGCCCGGCGGCCTGCGGAACCAGCAGCGGCGCGATCTCCTGCAGCAGCATGAAGTCGGTCTCGCGCAGCGGGTGGGGTTCGTAGTCGAAATGGCAGAGGCTGCCGTGCATCCAGCCGCGATCGTCCACCAGCGGCACGCCGCAGTACGAGCGCACCTCCGCGCGCTTGGCATGGTCGACCACCCGATCGTCGCGCAGCGAATCGGCCAGCAGGAACGGGCCGCGGTGGTTGCGCACGTAGATGCAGTAGGAGGCCTCGACCGGGATCGTCTCGGTGGACAGCATGTCGGGACGTTCGCGGTCGTAGAACACGCGGCTGGACAGCTGGTCCTTGCCGAAGCGGTAGACGGCGCTGAAGCGGTACGAGGTGAGGCCGTTCATGTAGCGCAAGGCATCGCGCACCTGGTCTTGCGCGATCAGGTCCGCGATCTTCTGGCGGGCCAGCAGTAGCGAATCCATGGTGTTGTCCTAGATCAGCTTCTCTTCGGGCCGGGTGATCTTCTTCAGCGGCTTGTTCATCGAGCTGGCCACCCGCAGCGGCGTGTCGGTGTGGGCGTCGTCCCAGACCGGATCCTCCAGGGCGTCGAACACCTCGCGCAGCTTCTGGCCCCAGCTGGAGTGCAGCATGCGGTAGTAGGGATTGGCCATGTCGATGCTCACCAGCTTGTCGGTGGCATAGCGGTTGGCGTCGTACACCACCAGGTCCAGCGGCGGGCCGACCGACAGGTTGGACTTCATGGTCGAGTCCATCGACACCAGCGCGCACTTGGCCGCCTCGTCCAGCGGCGTCTCGGGCGTGATCACGCGGTCGAGCACGGGCTTGCCGTACTTGGATTCGCCGATCTGGAAATACGGCGTCTCGGAGGTGGCCTCGATGAAGTTGCCGGCCGAGTAGACCGAGAACAGGCGCATGCCCTCGCCCTTGATCTGGCCGCCGAAGATCAGCGAGATGTTGAACTCGACGCCGGCATGCTGCAGCGACTGGGCATCGCGGTCATAGACGCGGCGCACCGCCTGGCCCAGCACGCGGCAGGCGTCGAACATGCTGCGGGCGTTCCAGATCGTGATGGGCTCTGCCCCCTCGTCCTTGAGCTGCTCGACCTGCAGGATCTCGCGCACGGACTGCGAGATCGACAGGTTGCCGGCGGTGAGCAGCACCATGAAGCGGTCGTCCGGCCGCTCGTAGACGATCATCTTGCGGAAGGTGCTGATGTGGTCCACGCCCGCGTTGGTGCGCGAGTCGGACAGGAACACCAGGCCCGCATCGAGCTTGATGCCGACGCAGTAGGTCATCGGTCCTCCAGTTTCTTTCGCAGCGCGTACAGCGCATCGAGCGCCTCGCGCGGACTCATGGTATCCGGGTCCAGCGCGGCCAGTGCGCTCTCCACGGCGCTGGGCGCGGGCGCCGCCGCTTCAGGCGGTGCGGCGAACAGGTCGACCTGCTCGCGCGCCAGGGTCTGCTGTTGCTCGAGCGCGGCGAGCGCGTGCTGGGCATGGCGCACCACGGCACTTGGCATGCCCGCGAGGCGCGCGACCTGGATGCCGTAGCTGCGGCTGGCCGGGCCTCGGCTGGATCTCGTGCAGGAACACGATGTCGCTGCCCGACTCGGTGGCACTGACGTGCATGTTCACGGCCGCGTGGTGGCTGGCCGGGAATTCGGTGAGCTCGAAGTAGTGGGTGGCGAACAGCGTGAACGCCTGGGTGCGGTCGTGCAGGTGCGCCGCGATGCCCGAGGCGAGCGCCAGTCCGTCGAAGGTGGAGGTGCCTCGCCCGATCTCGTCCATCAGCACCAGGCTGTGCGGCGTGGCGGCGTGCAGGATCTGCGCGGCCTCGGTCATCTCGAGCATGAAGGTCGACTGCGCATTGGCCAGGTCGTCGGCCGCGCCGATGCGCGTGTGGATGGCGTCCATGGGACCGATGCGGCAGGCCTGCGCCGGCACGTACGAGCCCATCGCCGCCAGCAGACAGACCAGCGCCACCTGGCGCATGTAGGTGCTCTTGCCGCCCATGTTGGGGCCGGTGATCACCTGCATGCGCTGCCTGGGGCCGAGGCGCGTGTCGTTGGCGATGAACGAGCCCCCGGTGGTCTCCGCCAGGCGCGCCTCGACGACCGGGTGGCGACCGGCCGTGATCTCGATGCCCGGCTCGCGCATGAACTGCGGGCGGCACCAGTTGAGCGTGAGCGAGCGTTCGGCCAGCGCGCACAGCGCATCCACCGAGGCGAGAGCGCGCGCCAGGCGGGTGAGGGCGGGGATGTGCGCCTGCAGCTGGTCGAGCAGCTGCTCGTAGAGCCACTTCTCGCGCGCCAGCGAGCGCTCCTGCGCGGACAGCGCCTTGTCCTCGAAGGCTTTCAGCTCGGGCGTGATGAAGCGCTCGGCATTCTTCAGCGTCTGGCGGCGGCGGTACTCGGCCGGCACCTTGTCCAGCTGCCCCTGCGTGACCTCGATCGAGAAGCCGTGCACGCGGTTGAACAGCACCTTGAGATTCGAGATGCCGGTGCGCTCGCGTTCGCGCGCCTCCAGCTGCAGCAGGAAGCCGTCGGTGTTGGTCTGGATCGCGCGCAGCTCGTCGAGCTCGGCATCGAGCCCGTCGGCAATCACGCCGCCTTCGCGCACGAGGGACGCCGGCTCGGCCAGCAGTGAGCGGGCCAGCAGCTCGGCACAGCCGGCCGGTGGCACGAGGTCCTGCGCGAGGCTGGCGAGCAGGCCGGTGCCGGCCTCCAGCGACACAGCAAGCTGGCGAGCCTTCTCGAGCGACTGCCGCAGGCCGACCAGCTCGCGCGGGCGAACCTGGCGCAGCGCGGTGCGGGCCGTGATGCGCTCGACGTCGCTGGTGCCCTTGAGCTCGTCGCGCAGGCGCTTGAACGCGCCGTCGCGCAGCGCGTCGATGGCGTCGAGGCGCTGCGTGGCCAGCGTGCGATCGCGGCGCGGCTCCAGCAGCCAGCACTTGAGCTGCCGGCTGCCCATGCCGGTCATGCAGGTGTCGAGCAGCGAGAACAGCGTCGGTGAGTCCTCGCCGCGCAGCGTCTGCACGAGTTCGAGATTGCGGCGGGTGGCGATCGGCAGGTCGATCAGCTCGTCGTCGCGCTGCACCTGCAGGCTCTGCACGTGCGACAGCGCGCGGCCTTGCGTGTGTTCGGCGTACGTGAGCAGGGCCGACGCCGCGGCCTGCGCATGGGCCAGCGTGTCGGCTCCCCAGGCGGCCAGCGTCGCCGTGTTGAGCTGTTCCAGCAGCTTGCGCAGGCCCAGGCCGGCATCGAACTGGAACGCGGGCCGCTCCGTGAGCGACACGCTGCCGGAAAAGCGCAGGGCACGCAGCCGCTGCGCGAACGCGTCGGTGATGTCCGCGCTGTGCAGCAGCTCGCTCGGACCGATGCGTGCCACCCAGGCCTCGAGCTCGTCGCCGGCGCATTCGGCCAGTTGCAGCGCGCCTTGCGTGACGCTCAGCCAGGCCAGGCCGCAGCGGTGCCGCGTGCCCTGGTGCACGGCCAGCAGCACGGCTTCGGCCTTGTCGGCCAGCAGCTCGGTGTCGGTCAGCGTGCCGGGCGTGACCACGCGCACGACCTTGCGCTCGACAGGTCCCTTGCTGGCGCCGACGTCGCCGACCTGCTCGCAGATGGCGACCGACTCGCCCTGCTTGATGAGACGCGCGAGGTAGTTCTCGACCGAGTGGAAGGGCACGCCCGCCATCACGACCGGCTGGCCGGCTGACATGCCGCGACGGGTCAGCGTGATGTCGAGCAGGCGCGCGGCCTTCTCCGCGTCGGCGAAGAACAGCTCGTAGAAATCACCCATGCGGTAGAAAACCAGCGTGCGCGGATGCTCGGCCTTGATGGCGAGGTACTGCGCCATCATCGGCGTGTGCGCGCTCAGGTCGGGCGTCTTGTCGGCGGTGGCGGCGGGGCTGCTCATGCGAAGCACGCGATTATCGTGGGTCGCCCGAGGGCTCTCCCGGTGCTGCGGAGTCGGTGAACACCTTTGCATGGCCGTGCCACATCCCCACAACGGCCGTGGCGTGCGTCCTACAGGGCGCGGCCGAGCCACTCGCGACCATGTTTGCAGGCAACAGCGTCAGGGAGGCGTTCATGTCGGGCAACAAGGGCGAGTTCGTGGTCGTGCCGTATCACCAGCTCGGGTACCTGAAAGTGATCTGCGGCGCAGCCAGCCGCGCCGCGACCCGTGCGCAGGAAACTGCCGCGGCCGCACGCCTGGAGCTGGCCGACGCCGTGGCCGACGGGCTGCGCCCCTCCCAGCTGCAGCACACGTGGCGCCTGCACCGCGAGGCCATCCAGAAGATGAACATCGTGCTGTTCTTCGGCCAGCTGTACGTGTCCGCGTTCCGCCGCCATCCGCCGCAAGGGCCATCGCTGGCCTGGGACGAGGGCGCGCGCTGAGGTCTAGGCGCCGGCGCGGGCTGCCCCGTCGGCCGTCGTGTTGACCTGCCGCTGCGTGGGCAGGAACTGCGGGTAGTCGCGCGCCATCAGCGCGAACAGCCCTTCGCGCACCTTGCATCCGAGATCGAACGCCGGGCCGGCCGCCCGCGCGGAGACCAGCACCCGCAGCTTCATCGCCCGCTCGGTGGCGTCGATCACGACCAGTTGCGCCGTGCGCTGGTCCCACTCGGGTGCGGATTCCACGATGCGCTTCAGCTCCGCGCGCAGCGGCTCCAGCGGCATCTCGAAGTCGACGAACAGGAACACCGACTGGTGCAGCCGCGCGCTGGTGCGGGTCCAGTTCTGGAACGGGTTCTCGATGAACCAGTTGAGCGGCACGACCATGCGGCGCTCGTCCCAGAGGGCCAGCACGACGTAGGTGCCGGTGATCTCCTCCACGCGGCCCCATTCGCCGTTGACGATCAGCACGTCGTCCAGCCGCAGCGGCTGCGCCAGTGCGAGCTGCAGGCCCGCGATCAGGTTGCTGAACACCGGCCGCGCGGCCAGGCCGCCGATGATGCCCAGCACGCCGGCCGAGGCGAGCAGGCTGGCCCCGACCTGGCGTGCGCCGGGGAAGGTCATGAGCATCATCGAGATCCCGGCGATCAGGACGATGACCTGCCCGGTGCGAGCCAGCACGCGCGCCTGGGTGTGGATGCGGCGGGCCTGGATGTTGTCCTCGACGTCCACGCGGTGCTGGGCGGTGACGCCCTGGCGCAGTCCGCGCAGGATGGCCGACACCAGCCAGGTGACGGCCGCGATCAGCAGGAGTCCGTTCGCGTGCCGGACGCCGCCGATGGTGCGCAGCTGGTCGTCGGCGAGCGACCAGACCGCCTGCAGGGCGAACAGGGGCAGCACCGCGCCCGCCGGCTTCTGCGCCGCGACCACCATGGCGTGGAGGATCGGCGCGCCGCGCGTGGCCCGCCGGAGGACCGCGCCGACGATGGCGTGCGCGATCAGCGCCGCCACCACCGCCGCCAGGGCGAGCGTCGCGGTGGCCGTCCAGGGGTCCTGTTGGAGGAGATCGACCAGGACGCCCGTCATGTCAGCGCGCGCCGTCGGTCGCGTCGCTGTCCTGCGCGCCCTCGTCCTGTGCGTCCCGCGTGTCGGCGGTCGGCGTCGTCTCCGGAGGCACCATGTCGGGCGCCTGCCGCACCGAGGCCTTCTCGCCCGCGGTGGCGAACTTGCTGTACTTGGACAGCATGGCCACCAGCTGGCCATACACGCGCGGGTTGCCGGCGACGCATTCCTTCTGGTCCATGAAGTCGGCTTCGCCGGTGAAGTTGCCGATCAGGCCGCCGGCCTCGGTGACCAGCAGCGATCCCGCGGCGACGTCCCAGGGCGACAGGCCGGTCTCGAAGAAGCCGTCGGTGAAGCCCGCGGCGACGTAAGCGAGGTCGAGCGCGGCCGCGCCCGGGCGGCGCAGGCCGGCCGTGCGCTGCATGACCTCGGCCATCATGCGCAGGTACAGGTTGAAGTTGTCGCCGGGGCGGAACGGGAAGCCGGTGGCCACCAGGCACTGGCGCAGGTCGCTGCGCTTGGACACGCGGATGCGGCGCTCGTTCATGTACGCGCCGCGGCCCTTCGTGGCGGTGAAGAGGTCGTTGCGCGTGGGGTCGTAGATGACGGCCTGCTCGACGCGGCCCTTCACCGCCAGCGCGATGCTGACGCAGTAGACCGGGAAGCCGTGGATGAAGTTGGTGGTGCCGTCCAGCGGATCGATGATCCAGACGAAATCGGAGCCCTGCTTGCCGTGCTGGCGGCCCGACTCCTCGGCGAGGATGGCGTGGTCGGGATACGCGGTGAGCAGCGTCTCGATGATCGCGGCCTCGCTGGCATGGTCGATCTCGGTGACGAAATCGTTGACCTGCTTCTGCGAGATGCGCACTGCTTCGACGTCGAGCGCGGCCCGGTTGATGATGGCGCCGGCGGCGCGTGCGGCCTTGATGGCCACGTTGAGCATGGGGTGCAGGTTGGACGACATGGATTGTGTGAGCGTGGCGGGCCGCCTGCGGTCGGCGTCCCGTGGTGTTCGAAGAGCTGGCGCCGGGGAGCGCGGCCGCACCGGCGATGCGGACGGCGACAATCGACCGATTTTACCGGGGTTCGAGTGAAGACGAGGTTCATCCTCATAGGCACCAGCCATGCAGGCAATGTCGGTGCCACCGCGCGTGCGATGAAGGTCATGGGCTTCGACGACCTCGTGCTCGTCGCGCCGCGCTGGCCCGATGTGCTCAGGCGGCAGGAAGCCATCGACCGCGCGAGCGGCGCCACCGACGTGCTGGCCCGCGCGCGCATCGTCGCGACCCTCGACGAAGCCATCGATGGCGTGGACACGCTGTGCGCCACCGCGATGACGCCGCGCGACTTCGGGCCGCCGACGGCCGCGCCGCGCGAGCATCTGCCAGGGCTCGCGCAACGCACGCAGGGTGTCGGCTTCCTCTTCGGGTCCGAGCGCTTCGGCATGCGCAACGAGGACGTGTACCGCTGCCACGTCGCGCTGACGATCCCGACCGCTGCGGGTTACGGCTCACTGAATCTCGCCGCCGCGGTGCAGCTGGTCGCGTACGAGTGGCGGCAGGCGCTCGGCGGCTTCGCGGTCACGCCTTCCGTGGGCGAAACGGTGCCGGCCGATGCACAGGCGCTGGCGGGCATGCTGGCGCACTGGGAGGAGGCGCTGGTCGCGATCGGCTTCCTCGACCCCGCCGCGCCCAAGAAGCTGATGCCGCGCCTGAACCAGCTGTTCAACCGCGCGCGACCGACGCCGGAGGAGATCCACATCCTGCGCGGGATCGCGAAGGCGATGCTGCAGGTGGCGAAGCCCAGGTCCTGACCCCCCCAAGGGTGTCATTGCGGGCTTGACCCGCAATCCAGCAGCGGCGCTGACTGCAAGCCGTCACTGGATGCCGGGTCAAGCCCGGCATGACAGATCGCCCGGCGTCAACCTCGCCACGCATGCAGCAGCGTCCACGCGGCCACCGCCAGCAGCAGCGCCCCGACACCGCGCACCAGCTTCTGCTGCGCTTCGGGCCGCTCGGCGAGCGTGTCGCGCAGGTTGGACGCGCCGATCGCCACGGCGCCGTAGACCGCGACCTGCGTGGTCGCCACGATGACCCACATGGCGAGCGCCTGGGTCGCGATCGGACCGCGGTCCGGCCGCAGGATCTGCGGGAACACCGCCAGCGTGAACAGGTAGGCCTTGGGGTTCAGCAGGCAGGTGAGGGCCGCCTGGCCGAAGATGCGGTCGAGCCCGCGCGAACGGCCGTCTTCGGGCGCAGCCAGAGCGATGCGCGATCGCACGAGCGACCAGCCGATCCAGCCGACGTACAGCGCGCCGGCCGTGAGCAGCGCGTTGAACGCGGCCGGCGCGACCTGCAGCAGGAGGCCGATGCCCAGCGCCCCCATGGCGACGTGGACAGCGGCTGCGGCCACCATCCCGGCAACGGCGGCGAAGCCGGTCCGCCGGCCATCCACCAGGGCGCTGGAGAGCACGAAGGCCATGTCCATCCCCGGCACCACCATGATGCCGATCGAGAGCAGGGCGAAGAGCAGAAGCGGGTCCATGTGTCACCTCCAGGGTGGCGCGAGTGTGCCGCGCCATTCCTGCCACCGCATGGCATGTATGGCGCCTACACTGCCGCGATGCGTGCGTCGCGCCTCCTCACCCTCCAGATGCTGCTGCAGACGCGCGGCCGCATGACCGCCACGGAGCTGGCGGGCGCGCTCGAGGTGTCGGTGCGCACGGTGCACCACGACATCGACGAACTGACGGCGGCCGGCATCCCCGTGTATGCCGAGCGGGGCAGCGCAGGCGGATTCCGGCTGTTGCCCGGATGGTCGACCTCGCTGACCGGCTTCACGCCCTCGGAAGCGGAGGCCGTGTTCCTCGGCGGCCTGGCCGGTCCTGCCGCCGACCTCGGACTGGGCGACCACGTGCGCAGCGCGGAGCTGAAGTTGCTGTCGTCGCTGCCCGCGGCCTGGCAGGGTTCGGCGCAGCGCATCCGGTCCCGGCTGCACCTCGACCCCGCGGACTGGTACCGGGAGTCGCAGCCGCCGCAGCACCTGCAAGCGGTCGCGGCCGCGGTGTGGAACGAGCGGCAGCTTGCCGTCCGCTATGCCAGCTGGACCCGCACCGCCAGGCAGGTGGTGCACCCGCTCGGGCTGGTGCTCAAGGCGGGCGCTTGGTACCTCGTCGCTGCGCGCGAGGGCCAGCCCCGCACGTACCGCGTCGACAACATCGAGGCGCTGGAGGTGCTGGCGCAGGCCAGCGTGCGTCCCAGCGGATTCGATCTCGCCGCGTTCTGGCGTGAGTCGGTGCAGCGGTTCGAGCGCGATCTGCACGCCGGGCACGCCGAAGTTGCCGTGACGGCACGCGGGCTCGCCTTGCTGCGGCAGCTGAGTGCACCTGTCGCGCGCGCTTTGCAGGGACAGCTCGCCCCGGAGGGCGACGCGCGCGCCGTGGCGCGCATTCCCGTCGAGGCCGATGCGCAGGCGGCCTCGCAGCTGCTGCAACTGGCGCCGCACGTGCAGGTGCTGGGCCGGCCTCCTTGCGGGAGGCCGTGCTGCAACGACTGGAAGCTTCGGCCGCGGCGTACGACTGCAGCCTGCAGCGCGCGAAAGGCGACGCGCGCGCGGACGCTAGCTCGGCTTCGCCGCGAGCGCCTGCTCGAGGACGCGCCCGGCCGAGAGGCAAAGCGCCTCCTCGTGCAGCGGTGCGATGACCTGCACGCCCATCGGCAGGCCATTCAAGCCGGTCGCGCCCGGCACGTTCAGGCAGGGCACGTGCAGCAGCGTCCAGGCCCGGTTCCAGGTCGATGCGCCGGTCGACCCGAACCCGGCCGGTGCTTCATCGGGCGCGCTGGGCGTCAGCAGCACGTCGATGCCATCGAACAGCTCGCGCAGCTGCGCGCGCGCCGTCACGGCAATGGCCTGGCCGGCCGCGTAGGCGACATCGCTCACGCGTGCGGCTTCAGCGAGGTAGTTGCGCAGGATGGGCGAGAGCTGGTCGGCGTGCTGCGTGAATTCATCGGCGAGCGCGCGGGTGGCTTCCCAGCCCTGGACGGCGTCGTGGGCCCTGAACACGTCGGCCATCCACGCCGGCAGCTGCACGTCGCGCACGGTCGCGCCGCCGGCCTGCAACTGGCGCCGAGCGGTCTCGAGGGCAAGGCGGGCGCTGGGCGACAGCGGCTCCCAGGGGTAGTCCCAGGCGATCCCGAAGACAGGCGTCGCACGCGTCGTCGACTGCCAAGGCCGGCCACTGATCGCGCTGGACCAGCGCGCCATCTCGTCGACGGAGCGCGTGAACAGGCCCACGGTGTCGAGCGACCACGCGAACGGCTTCAGCCCCGGCGTGGGCAGCGCGCCGTACGTGGGCTTGAGGCCGACCACGCCGCAGTACGACGCCGGCCGGATCACCGAGCCGCCGGTCTGCGTGCCCACGGCCAGCGGCAGCAGGCCCGCGGCGACCGCGGCGGCGGAGCCCGCGGAGGAGCCGCCCGGCGTGTGGCCTGGGGCATTCGGGTTGAGTGTCTGCGTCGGGTTCAGGAACGCGAACTCGGTGGTGCTGGTCTTGCCGACCATCACGCCGCCGGCGCGCCGGATCGCCTGCACGATGGCTGCGTCCTGCGGCGGCTGGTGACCCGCATACAGCGCGGAGCCGTACGCCGTGGGCAGGGCCGCGGTGTCGAAGATGTCCTTCACGCCGACGGGCAGCCCTTGCAGCGAGCCACCGCCGGCGAGGGCGCGTTGCAGCTCGCGTCGCGCGGCCTGCGCGTCGAGCACCGCCGTGAACGTGCGCCACTGCCCGTCGCGCGCGGCGATGTCGGCCAGCGTGCGTTGCAGCGTGTCCTGCGGGTTCACGCCTTGCGCTCCGGTCGCACCGCCGACTTCGGACGGAAGGCCTTGCAGACCTCGTCGTTCGTCTCGAGGTACGGCCCGCCGATCAGGTCGATGCAGTAGGGCACGGCCGCGAAGATGCCGGGCACGAGCGACTGGCCGCCGGCGTCCTTCAGGCCTTCGAGCGTTTCCTGGATCGACTTGGGTTGGCCGGGCAGGTTGATGATCAACGCCTCGCCGCGCACCACCGCGACCTGGCGCGAGAGGATGGCGGTCGGCACGAACTTCAGGCTGATCTGCCGCATCTGCTCGCCGAAGCCGGGCATCTCCTTGTCGGCGACGGCCAGCGTGGCCTCGGGCGTGACGTCCCGCCGCGCGGGACGGTGCCGCCGGTGGTCAGCACCAGCGCGCAGCCGGCCACGTCGACCAGGTCGATCAGCGCGTTGCTGATGCGGTCCTTCTCGTCGGGGATGAGGCGCGGGTCGAACGTGACGGGGTTCTTCAGCGCACGATGCAGCCAGTCCTTCAGCGCCGGCAGGCCCTTGTCCTCGTACACGCCGGCCGAGGCGCGATCGCTGATCGACACGATGCCGATGCGCACCGGGTCGAAGGCCGTGTCACTCGTGCTCATGGTGCAGTTGCTCCTTCACCAGCTGGAAGATCTCGCGGTACGCACGACCATGCCGGGGCACCAGGCCCTGCGTGATCTCGTCCTGCGTGGGCTGCCGGTCCTTGCGCGCCTGCCGCACCAGCGCCCGCAGCTGCTGGCTGTCGGTGTCCGGGTGCGCCGCGATCCATTCGCCGAACGCCTCCTCGCGCGCGATCAGGTCGTCGCGCCAGCGTTCGGCCTCGTGCAGGGCGAGGCTGTCGCGCGCCGAGCCCTGGCGCTGCTCGTCCAGCGCTTCGCGCACCGCGGCCAGCTGCTCCTCGTCGAGGCCGCGCATGAGCTTGCCCACGTACTGCATCTGCCGGCGCTTGCCTTCGAAGTTGGTGATGCGGCCCGCCTCGGCGAGCGCCTCGACCAGTTTCTCGGGCAGCTGCAGGCGCTCGAAGAGGCCCTCGCGCAGCGACATGAGCTGCTCGCCGAGCTTCTGCAGCTCGGTGCTCTCGCGCTTGAGCTCCGTCTTGCTGTTGTCCTGGAAATGCTTCTGTTCGGCCTTTAGCTGCAGGTCGAGTTCGCTGCCCTCGGCAACGAACTGGCCGCGCACGAAGTAGCCTTTTTTGGGTTTGCGTGACATGGGTGGGAGGCGGTGGCGCTGCCCGGCTGTGCGGGAGGCCGCAAGTATCATAGCCCCCGCCATGAACCAAGCGCCCTCACTGACCGGCAAGGCCACTTCATCAAGCTCTGGACAGGGCTTCTCGTACAGCAGAGAGACCTTCGAACGGCTCGTCGACACTGCGCTGGAGCACGCGAAGAAGCTCGGCGCGACCGACGCCGGCGCGGAAGCGTCCGAAGGCTGCGGACTCTCGGTCTCGGTACGCAAGGGCGACCTCGAGAACGTGGAGCGCAACCGCGACAAGTCGCTGGGCGTGACGGTCTACATCGGCCAGCGCCGCGGCAACGCCAGCACGTCCGATTTTTCCGAAGCCGCCATCGCGCAGACCGTGCAGGCCGCCTACGACATCGCGCGCTTCACCGCCGAAGATCCGGTCGCGGGCCTGCCCGATGCCGACGACATCGCGGGCGCCGACGAACAGCCCGATCTCGACCTGTTCCATCCCTGGACCATCGACAGCGAGCGGGCCGCGCAGCTGGCGCTGGCCTGCGAGGCCGCGGCCTTCGCCACCGACAAGCGCATCACCAACAGCGAAGGTGCGGGCGTGTCCGCGCAGCAGAGCCATTTCTTCAGCGCCCACACGCGCGGCTTTCGCGGCGGCTATGCGAGCTCTCGCCATTCCATCTCGGTGGCGCCGATCGCCGGTCGCGGCGACGGCATGCAGCGCGATGCCTGGTACACCTCGATGCGCGCGCCCGATCAACTGTCGGCCCCCGAGGCCGTCGGCCGCTATGCCGCCGAGCGCGCGCTGTCGCGCCTGAAGGCGCGCAAGATCGCGACGCGCGAATGCCCGGTGCTGTTCGAGTCGCCGCTCGCCGCCGGCCTGCTGGGCGCCTTCGTGCAGGCCACCAGCGGCGGTTCGCTGTACCGGCGCAGCAGCTTCCTGGTCGACTCGCTGGGCAAGCAGGTGTTCGCCGACCACATCGACGTGCTGGAGGATCCCCACGTGCGGCGTGGCAAGGGCAGCGCGCCGTTCGACGAGGAGGGTGTGCGCACCAAGGCCCGCAAGGTGGTCGACGCGGGCCAGGTCGAGGGCTACTTCCTCTCCAGCTATTCCTCGCGCAAGCTCGGCATGAAGACCACCGGCAACGCCGGTGGCTCGCACAACCTGGCGCTCACCTCGCGCCGCACGGACAAGGGTGACACGCTCGACGAGATGCTGCGCAAGCTGGGCACCGGCCTGTTCGTCATCGAGCTGATGGGGCAGGGCGTCAACTACGTGACCGGCGACTACTCGCGCGGCGCCAGCGGCTTCTGGGTGGAGAACGGGGAGATCGCGTACCCGGTGCAGGAGATCACCATCGCCGGCAACCTGAAGGACATGTTCCTCGGCATCGAGGCGGTCGGCGCGGACACGTACAACTACGGCGCGAAGACGGTGGGGTCGGTGCTGGTCAACCGAATGAAGGTGGCGGGGTCCTGAGGCGGAAGCGGAGGCGGACTCCGAACGCAAAAGACGCGAAATCACGCAAAAGGCGCAAAAGGACCCTGGAACAAGGAGTCCTCCCTTTTGCGTCTTTCGCGTTCTTTTGCGCCTTTTGCGTTCGGCTGTCCGGTCCCGCTACCGCTTTCCTCACCCTGCCAGCGCGGCCTTCACCGCCGCCGAGACCTGCCCCATCTCCGCCTTGCCGGCCAGGCGCTGCTTCACAGCGCCCATCACCTTGCCCATGTCGCCCGGATCCTGGCGCCGAGTTCGGCCACGATGGCTTTCACTTCGGCAGCGATCTCGTCCTGCGACAGGCGTGCCGGCAGGTAGGCCTGCAGCACGGTGATCTCGGCGGCTTCCTTGTCGGCCAGGTCGGTGCGGCCGGCCTTCTGGAACGCCTCGACGCTGTCCTTGCGCTGCTTGATCAGCTTGTCGACGATGCCGACCACGGTGGCATCGTCGAGCTCGACGCGCTCGTCCACTTCCTTCTGCTTCATCGCCGCGGTCAGCAGGCGGATGGTGCCCAGGCGCTCGGTGTCCTTGGCGCGCATGGCGGCCTTCATGTCCTCGGTGATGCGTTCCTTCAGCGTCATGGCGTTCTCCAGTGGAAATGAAAAAAGCCTGCCAGAGCGTCCCCGGGCAGGCTTGCGGCGCCGCTGTGCGCGGTGCCTTGGGTCGGGTGCGAAGCCCGAAAGCTCAGTAGAGCTTCTTGGGCAACTGCATGCTGCGAACGCGCTTGTAGTGGCGCTTCACGGCGGCCGCCTTCTTGCGCTTGCGCTCGGCGGTGGGCTTTTCGTAGAACTCGCGCGCGCGCAGTTCCGTCAGCAGGCCGAGCTTCTCGATGGTGCGCTTGAAGCGGCGCAGGGCCACGTCGAAGGGCTCGTTCTCTTTGACTCGAATCGTCGTCATGTATCCAGTGATCTTTGGTGTGCCGCAAGAAGATCGGGCTTGCGGCGGGGGTCCCCGACTTGAAGGTGATCTGGCCGTCGGGGTTTGCCGGCAGAGCCCGCGATTATAGCCAGAGTGCTCAACCCGGCAAGCGGGTTGCTGCCAACGCCTGCGCGCAGGCCCAGCCGCTGGCCCAGGCCCACTGGAAGTTGTAGCCGCCGAGCCAGCCCGTCACGTCGACCACTTCCCCAATGAAATACAGGCCGGGCTGCCGCGATTCCAGCGTCTGCGACGACAGCTCGCGGGTGTCCACCCCGCCTGCCGTTACCTCGGCCTTGCGATAACCCTCGGTGCCCGTGGGCACCAGTTCCCAGCGGGCGAGCCCTTGTCCGAGCGCGGCCAGGGCCTTGTCGGCCGCCTCGTTCACGGGCCGGTCCAGCCCCGGCACCTGCTGCACCCAGGCATCGGCGAGCCGCTCGGGAACGAGGGCGGCCAACTCATTGGCCACCAGCTTGCGCGAGCGCCGCTTGGCGTCCCCCAGGGCCGCGGCCACGTCGGTGCCAGGCAGCAGGTCGATGCGGATCGGCGTGCCGGGCTGCCAGTAGGTGGAGATCTGCAGCACCGCCGGACCCGAGAGGCCGCGGTGCGTGAACAGCAGGTCCTCGTCGAAGGCCATCGACGCCTTGCGCTCACCGGTGGCGATGCGCACCGGCACCGCCAGCCCGGCGAGCTGGGCGTACGGTTTCCAGCCCTCGCCTTCGAACGTCAGCGGGACGAGGGCCGGGCGCGTCGGCACGATCGCCAGCCCGAACTGCTGGGCCAGGCGGTAGCCGAAGTCGCTGGCGCCGATCTGCGGGATCGACAGGCCGCCGGTGGCCACCACCAGCCGGGGCGCGCGCACCGTCCCGCGTGCCGTGTCGATCTCGTACAGGCGCCCGTCCCAGCGCACCGCCTGCACGGCGCAGGGCTGCCAGTGCGTCACCCCACCGGCGCCGCACTCGGCCAGCAGCATGCGGATGAAATCCTCCGAGCTGCGGTCGCCGAACAGCTGGCCCTTGTGCTTCTCGTGGAAGGGAATCCCGTGGCGCTGCACCAGCGCGACGAAGTCGGCCGCCGTGTAGCGCGACAGCGCGGAGCGGCAGAAGTTCGGGTTCGCGCCGATGAAGTGCTTGTGGGGCGCGCGTGGATCGAGGTCGCGGTTGGTGAAGTTGCAGCGACCCCCGCCCGCGATGCGGACCTTCTCGGCCACCTTGGCGGAATGGTCCAGCAGCAGCACCTTCACGCCCAGCTGCCCGGCGACGCCCGCGCAGAACAGGCCGGCGGCCCCTGCGCCGACGACCACCGCGTCGAAGTCCTGGGTCGGGGCGCTCATGGGGCGCGCAGTGTAGCCGCGACTGGGGCGTGAGCGAGCGGTGGCGCGAGGATTGCCGTTGGCTCCCCGCTCCCGTCCCGCCATCCACCCCCGATTTCCGGCGGTTCGTCGGCACCGCCCGCAATCCGTCGCATGGCCGTCGCCCGCACGGGCCCCTGTCCCTACAGTGCCGCCTGCCTCGGTCGAGGCAGCGTGGAGCGGGGCACCACCCCGGCGATACGGCATCATCCGGGCCGATCTGGCGGATGAGTTGCGCATCGGCCAGTGTTCACAAGAAGGGAGCGGGGGATGGATCGAGGGAAGCTCATGGTCGCGCTGCTGGCTGCAAGCCTGCTGGTGGCGGGCTGCAACCGGCAGGCGGAGGGCAAGGCCGCCAGCGGCAGGGCGCCAGCGCCGCTGCTCGTCGGTCCCGAGGACGTGCTGGTGCTGCGACCGGGCGCCCTGGTCTCCGGTCCGCTGATCACGGGCACCCTGCAACCCGAGCGCCGCGCCGACCTGCGCGCCGAGGTGTCCGCGGTCGTCACCGCGGTGGCCAAGGAGAACGGCGACACGGTGCGCAAGGGCGACCTGCTGGTGCGCCTGGACGACACCGCCATCCGCGACGCGCTGATGTCGGCGCAGGAGGCCGAGCGCGCCGGCCGCCAGGCCTACGAGCAGGCGGAGCGCCAGCTGCAGCGCCTGACCACGCTGCGCGCTTCGGGCATGGCCTCCGCGCAGCAGCTGGAGGACGCCGAGGTGCGACGCAACACCACGCAGAGCGACTACGCCTCGGCCCGCGCGCGCACGGTGCAGGCGCGCCAGCAGCTGCAGCGCACCGAAGTCCGCGCGCCGTTCGACGGCATCGTGGCCGAGCGCAAGCTGTCCGTGGGCGACACGGCGCAGGTCGGCAAGGAACTGCTCAAGGTGATGGACCCGCGCACGCTGCGCCTGGAGGGCCTGGTGTCCTCCGACGCGATCCAGTCGGTGCAGCGCGGCCAGCCCGTCACGTTCCGCGTCAACGGCTTCGGCGAGCGCGAGTTCGCCGGCACCGTGCGGCTCGTGAGTCCCGCCGCCAATCCCACCACGCGCCAGGTCGAGGTGCTGGTCGATGTGGAAGGTGCGTTGCCGCGCATGGCGGGCCTGTATGCGCAGGGCCGCATCACCACGGCCAGCGGCACGGCGCTGACGCTCTCGCCCGGCGCGCTGGTGCGGGTGGGCGAGAGCGCCTGGGCCTGGCGCATCGCCGATGGCAAGCTGCAAAAAGTGGCGGTGTCGCTGGGTGACCGCGACCCGCGCAGCGGCGAGTACGTGGTGCGCAGCGGCCTGGCCGCCGGCGACCGCCTGCTGCGCAGCCCGCTGGCCACGCTGCACGATGGCCAGCCGGTGCAGGAGCCGCAATCCGGCGTCGCGGGCGTTCCCGCATCCATCCCGGTGCGCTGACCATGTTCCTCTCCGACTTCAGCATCCGGCGGCCGCTCGCGGCCGTCGTGGTGATCCTCATGCTGATGGCGCTGGGCCTGCTGGCGCTGAAGAAGCTGCGCGTCAACGAGATCCCGGACGTGGAACGGCCGGTGCTCGTGGTGCAGATCGCCTATCCCGGCGCCTCGCCGGAGACGGTGGAGCGCGAGATCATCAACCGCCTCGAGCGCGCGATGCAGGGCATTCCCGGCGTCTACGAGGTGCGCTCCACCGGCAAGGACGGCAGCGCCGTCATCGTGCTGATCTTCAACTTCAGCAAGAACATGATCGAGGCGGTGGACGACGTGCGCAACGCGATCTCCACCGTGCGCTACAAGCTGCCGCTGGAGATGCGCGAGCCGGTGATCCGGCGCCAGGATCCGAGCGCGCAGCCGGTGATCGAGCTGGCGCTGTCGTCGACGTCGCAGACGCACGCGGAGATCTCGCGGCTGGCGGAGGACGACCTCGCCGAGCGCCTGCGCGCGGTCGAGGGCGTGTCGGTCGTCAACGTCACCGGCTCCCTCAAGCGCGAGCTGAGCGTGCTGCTGCATGCCGATCGCCTGCGCGAGTACGGCATTTCGGTGGCCGAAGTCGTCGACGCCCTGCGCAACCAGAACGCCAATGCGCCGGTGGGGCGCGTGATCGGCCCGCTGAAGGACCAGAGCATCCGCCTGGTGGGCCGCATCGCCTCGCCGGCCGAGTTCCAGCAGGTCATCGTGCGACGCCGGGGCAGCGAGATCGTGCGCCTGGGCCAGCTGGCCGACACGGTGGACGGCTTCGCCGATGTCGATTCCGCGAGCCTGCGCAACGGCCATCCGAACGTGCTGCTGTCGGTCACCCGCTCGCGCGAGGCGAGCACCGTCTCCGTGGCCGCCAACGTGCGCAAGCTGGTGGGCGAGATCGGCCCCACGCTGCAGCAGGGCACGAAGCTGGAGGTGATCCGCGATGGCGGCGAGGATGCGCAGGCCAACCTGAACAACGTCATCGAGGCGCTGGTGCTGGGCGCGATGCTCACGGTGACGGTGGTTTACGTGTTCCTGAACTCGTGGCGCTCGACGCTGATCACGGCCCTCAGCCTGCCGACGTCGGTGATCACCGCATTCATCGCCGTGTGGCTGTGTGGCTTCACGCTGAACATCATGACGCTGCTCGGCCTGTCGCTCGCCATCGGCGTGCTGATCGACGATGCGATCGTGGTCCGCGAGAACATCGTGCGGCACATGGAGCGCGGCGCCGATCGCATGACGGCCGCCAGCACCGGCACGGCGGAGATCGGCCTCGCGGTCGCGGCCACGACGTTTTCGATCGTGGCGATTTTCGTGCCGGTGATCTTCATCCCCGGCATGGCGGGCGAGTGGTTCCGGCCGTTCGCGCTGACGGTGACCTGCTCGGTGCTCGTGAGCCTGCTGATCTCGTTCACGCTCGACCCGATGATCTCGGCCTACTGGGGCGATCCGCCGGCGCACGAGCGCCGTTCACGCAGCAGGCTGGGCCGCGCGCTGGAGCGCTTCAACGCCTGGTTCGACCACCAGGCCGATCGTTACGGGCACGTGATCGCCTGGGCGCTGCACCACCGCCGCTGGATGGCGACGGCGGCCGTCGGCAGCTTCATCGCGGCGCTGGTGCTGCACGGCATGTTCGGCGGCTCCAGCTTCCTGCCGCTGCAGGACGCGGGCATGGTGGCGGTCGAAGTGCGCACGCCCGCCAGCACCAGCCTGGAGTACGCGCGGCTGAAGGTGGAGAAGGCCGCCGAACTGGCGCGCGCGCTGCCTGAGACCAAGGCCGCGAACAGCCAGGTGAATGTGGGCGGCGGCCGCGTGTATGTCGACCTGGGCAAGCGCAACGAACGCAAGCGTTCCGCCGCCCAGGTGGCCGTCGAACTGCGGCAGCAGGTGTCGCGTCTGGCGGGCGCCGAGTACGTCGTGCTGGACGACCTGAACAACGGCGTGCAGAAGCCGGTGCAGATCCAGTTCTACGGACGCGACGCGCGCACGCTGCTGGACATCACCAACGCGTACATGGACCGGCTGCGGCTGGTGAAGGGTGCGGTGGACGTGGGCCTGTCGGAGCTGCCGCCCAAGGACGAACTGCAGGTCGAACTCGATCGCGGCCTGGCCAACCAGCTCGGCATCTCGGCCAACGACGCCGCGCAGGCGCTGCGGGTGGCGTTCGCCGGCCTGGAAGTCGGCGACTGGATCGATCCGGGCGGCGAGGCGCGCGACGTGGCGGTGCGCCTGCACAAGGACGACCGCGTCGATGCCGAGAACCTGGAGCGGCTGCCGGTGGCGGTCGGTGGCAGCAACATGGTGGTGCCGCTGAACCAGATCGCGCGCATCACCATGGGCTCGGCGCCGGCACAGATCCAGCACCTGGACGGCCGCCGCATGATGGCCGTGTCGGCCAACGTGGAGGGCCGTGCGTCCGGTGACCTGATCAAGGACGCGATCGAGCTCGCGCAGCAGACCGACTTCCCGCCCGGCTACGGCGTGATGCTGGGCGGCGCGGGGCGCGACCAGAAGGAAGTGTTTGGCGCCATGACCACCGCGCTCGGCATGGGCATAGGCCTGATGTACCTGATCCTGGTGCTGCAGTTCGGCTCCTTCACCGCGCCGCTGGGCGTGATGCTGTCGTTGCCGCTCAGCCTGGTGGGCGTGGTGCTCGCGCTGCTGGCCACGCACACGACGCTGAACCTCATGAGCTTCATCGGCGTGATCATGCTGATGGGCCTGGTGGCCAAGAACGCGATCCTGCTGCTGGATGCGACGCGGGCCCGCGAGAGGGCCGGCGAGAACCGCGAGGACGCGCTGATGGCGGCGGGACGCGCGCGGCTGCGGCCGATCCTGATGACGACGTTCGCGCTGATCGCCGGCATGCTGCCGGTCGCGATCGGCGCCGGCAACGGCGGCGAGTTCTACCGCCCGCTGGCGATCGCGATCATCGGCGGCACCATGACCTCGACGCTGCTCACCCTGCTGGTGGTGCCGGCGTTCTACGACAGCATCGAGATCGCGCGCGACCGCCTGGTGGCCAAGTTCAGGACCCGCAGCGCCCGCCTCAACCCGGCGCTCGCAGGCGCCCAGACCGCGATCGAAGCCGTGCTGACGCTGCTGATGCTGCGCTGGCTGTGGCGGGGAATGCGGTCAATCGGCCGCCGCGCCGCTGCTTGAAGCGGGAGCGGGAGCGGGAGCGGACAGCCGAACGCGAAAGACGCGAAAGCTCGCGAAAAAACGCGAAAGAAGATGGGCTGGAGGAGATGCGTGCAGCGCCCTCAACGCTCTGATCGACAAAGGACACCTTCCTTTGTCTTCTTTCGCGTCCTTTTGCGTACTTTTGCGTCTTTCGCGTTCCGGCTGTTCGCCTTCAAGCGGCGCGAACTTGGGGCGCCCGCCGCGCCTCCGCGATGCCGCGCACCACGTCGCCGACCACGATCACCGAGGGGCTGGCCAGTTGCTCGCGTTCGATGGTGGCGGCCAGCTCGCCCAGCGTGGTCACCGCCTGGCGCTGCTGGGGCAGGCTGGCGTGCTGGACGATCGCCGCCGGCGTGTCGGCCGGCAGGGCGGACAGCAGCTGCTCCTGGATGTGCGTGGCGCCACTCACGCCCATGTAGATCACCAGCGTCAGCCGGGCCTGCTGCGCGGCCCGCGCCAGCGCTTGCCAGTCGGGCGCGTCCCCGCCGCGCTGCGCATGGCCGGTGACGAACACGACCCCGCGTGCGTGGTCGCGGTGGGTGAGGGGCACGCCCAGGCTGGTCACGGCGGCCAGGCCGGCCGTGATGCCGTTGACCACCTCGACGTGGATGCCGGCGGCGCGCAGGTGCTCCACCTCCTCGCCGCCGCGGCCGAAGATGAACGGGTCGCCGCCCTTCAGGCGCACGACGGTCTCGCCCTCGCGCGCGGCCAGCACCATCATGCGTTCGATGAAGGCCTGCGGCGTGCTCTTGCAGCCGCCACGCTTGCCGACATGGACGATGCGCGCCTGCGGCGAGGCGAGCGCCACGACCTCCGGGCTCACGAGATCGTCGACCAGCACGACGGTCGCCGCGCGGATCGCCTTCACGGCCTTGAGGGTCAGCAGGTCCGGGTCGCCCGGGCCGGCGCCCACCAGGGTCACCTTGCCAGTTGTCTCCATGCGCTTGTTCTCCCTGCTCATTGGAGACCTGCCAGTCGCAAGATATGTTCCACCTGGATGCCGATCGACGCAGGCAACGGTTGCCTCTCGGCGAGCACGTCGCGGATGTAGGCCGCGGTCGCGTTCGCATCGGTGCCCTCGGGCCAGCCGGGCAGGTCGGTGAGCGTGCCGCGCTGGCCCGCCTCCAGCGTCACGCGCTGGCCCGCGATGAACCCTTCCATCTGCGGCGACCGGCGCGCATCGGCCACGGCCTCGCCTTCGGTGCCACGCAGCAGCAGGGCGGTCGCGCCCATCAGCTCGTAGACCGCGCCCATCGACACGGCGTACTCCGGATGCGTGTAGCTGCCGACGATGACGGCCGGCCCGTCGCACGGGTTCATCAGCTTCACCAGGCTGTGCGCCGAGTTGCGCACGCCGACCACGCGGCGCACGTCGAGCAGGCGCTTCAGGCCGGGATGCAGCAGTTCGATGGGCACGTACGCGGCCGTGCCGGGCGCGATGGGGCCGATCCCGGCCTGCGCCGCGATGCCCAGCGCGGCGAGCACCTCGGTGACGAACACGCGGTTGCTCTCCGTCGCGGTGCCGTGCACCAGGACCGGCACGCCGCGCTGCGCAAGCAGCAGCGCGAGCAGCGGCGTCAGCACCGGCAGGCGGCGTGCACCGTTGTAGCTGGGAAGCACCACGGTCGGGACGGGCGATGCGGGCACGCGGTGCAGGCGCGCCTGCGTGGCGTCGAGGAAGCCGGCCATCTCCTCGGGCGTCTCGCCCTTGATGCGCATGGCGAGGCAGAACGCGCCGATCTCCAGGTCGGTCACGCTGCCGTCGAGCAGCTGGCCGAACAGGTCGGCCGCCTGCGCGCGGTCGAGCGAGCGAGCGCCCCGGGCGCCGCGGCCGATCTCCTTGATGTACTGGCTGATCCCCACGCGGCCATTGTCCCAGAGGGCTGAGAACCGGCGGTTGGATGCTTATGCCGCCTCGCGCAGCACAGGCGTGGACTGCACCATGCGACGCAGCTCGGGAATGCATGAGCCGCAGTTCGTGCCGCACTTCAGCTCGGCTTGGAGCGCGGCCAGGCGCTGGTCGTCGCCGCCCCTGCAGCCGGCCAGCACGGACTGGATCGCGGGCTCGCGCACGTCGAAGCAGGTGCAGACCTGGCGGCCCCGCGACGCCAGCGCGACCGGCGCCTTCGCGCCGGGCGCCAGCAGCAACCGGCCATACGCCTGCGCCGGTAGGCCGTCCTGCAGCAGCGTGCGGATCCACGCCTCGGCTCGCGTGTCCCCGCCCAGCAGGATGCCGGTGAGGTGCAGGTCGGCGCCCACGCGCGCGAGGCGCGCGACGCGCCGCTGGCCGGAGCGCGCATCGACGTAGCGCAGCACCTGCGGGCCGTCGAGCTGCAGCGCGGCCTCGACGTGCGCCAGCACCTGGGGCGGCGGCACTTCGTGCGCGGCGGCGCGGAACAGCAGGCCGGTGCGGTCGCGCCCGAACGGCACGCAGGTGGCGAACGGGAACAGCGGCATCAGCGCGCGCAACTGCTCGCGCACCTGCGGGGCGTCGTCGTCGGGCAGCCACGCCATCGCCAGCAGCGACCAGGGCAGCTCCGCCTTCAGCACCTTGACGGCTGCGTGCTTCAGCTCGGGTTGGCGCGAAACGGGGCAAGAGGCTGAGGTCGTGAGTGCGTTCACGCCCGCCAGCGGGTGGCCCGTGCTGGACGAGCCGCCCAGCACCTCGCCGCCCCAGTGCATCGCCATGAAGGCCTGCCCCGACGCGACCTCGGTGCTGGCCTGCAGCGGCACCAGGATCGAGCCGCGGCGAGAGGTGACGTGCACCAGGTCGCCGTCGCGCAGCTGGCGTCGGGCCACGTCCTGCGGATGCAGTTGCACCACGGGTTCCGGCACGTGGCCGAACAGGCGGCCGAGCAGGCCGGTGCGGCTCATGCCATGCCACTGGTCACGCAGGCGGCCGGTGGTGAGCGCGAACGGATAGCGCGCATCGCGCGGTTCGGCGACGGGGCGGTAGGTGACCGGCGCGAAGCGGGCCTTGCCGTCCTCAGTAGGGAACACGCCGTCTTCGTAGAGACGCGTGCGGCCTTCGGTGGCGCCGGCGGGGAAGGGCCACTGGCGCGGGGACTGCTCGAGAAGCGCGTAGCTCAGACCGGTGATGTCGAGGTCGCGGCCGGCGGTGGAGGCGCGGTGTTCTTCCCACAGCGCCTCGGGCGTGGAGTACGGAAAGAGGTAGTTCTTCCCTTGCTCTCCGGGGAGCAAGAGTTCCAGCCGCCGCGCGAAGCCGACCGCGATCGACCAGTCGTGACGTGCCTGCCCCGGCGCCGGCACGGCCGGCCGCACGCGGCTGATGCGGCGTTCGCTGTTGGTGACGGTGCCGTCCTTCTCGCCCCAGGTGGTCGCAGGCAACAGCAGGTCGGCATACGCACAGGTCGCGGTGCCTGCGAACGCTTCCTGCACGACGACGAACTCGGCGCGTTGCAGCGCGCGGCGCACCGTGGCCTGGTCGGGCATGGACTGCGCGGGGTTGGTGCACGCGATCCACAGCGCCTTGATCTCGCCGTCGGCGGCGGCCTGGAACATCTCGACCGCCGTCTTGCCCGGCTTCTCGGGGACGGAGGGCACGCCCCATAGCGCGGCCACTTCGGCGCGGTGCTGCGGGTTGCCCAGGTCGCGGTGCGCGGACAGCAGGTTGGCCAGGCCGCCGACCTCGCGGCCACCCATCGCATTGGGCTGCCCCGTCAGTGAGAACGGGCCGGCGCCCGCGCCGCCGATCTGCGCGGTCGCCAGGTGCAGGTTGATCAGCGCGGCGTTCTTGTCGGTGCCGCTGCTGGACTGGTTCAGGCCCTGGCAGTACAGGCTGAGCGTGCCGCCGGGCCGCGCGATGTCGTCGCTGCCGCCCGTGGCGAACCAGCGTGCGGCGGTGAGCAGGTCGTCCTTGTCCAGGCCGCAGACCTGCGCCACGACGTCGGGCGTGCAGTCGCGCACCGAGGCCTTCAGCGCCTCGAAGCCGGTGGTGTGGCGCGCGATCCAGTCCGGCCGCGTCCAGCCTTCCCAGAGCATCAGGTGCAGCAGGCCGTTGAACAGCAGCACGTCGGTGCCCGGCTGCAGGGGCAGCACGAGATCGGCGATGCCTGCCGTGTCGGTGGGGCGCGGGTCGCACACGACGATCTTCATGCCGGGCCGGCGGGCACGCGCCTCCTCGATGCGACGGAACAGGATGGGATGCGCCCAGGCCGTGTTGCTGCCTGCGATGAAGATGCAGCCGGCACGGTCGATGTCCTCGTAGCTGCAGGGCGGCGCGTCGGCACCCAGCGTCTTCTTGTAGCCGGCCACCGCGCTGCTCATGCAGAGGCGCGAGTTGGTGTCGATGTTGTTCGTGCCCACCAGGCCTTTGGCCAGCTTGTTGAACGCGTAGTAGTCCTCGGTGAGCAGCTGGCCCGAGACGTAGAAGCCGACCGCGTCGGGCCCGTGCTGGCCGATGATGCGGGCGAAGGTGGCGGCGGCCGTGTCGAGTGCACTGTCCCAGCCAATCGCCTGCGGTGCCTCCCCGCGGCGCGCACGCTGCATCGGCTGCAGCAGTCGCGTGTGGCGGGTCAGGGGCGCGGCGGCCGTCAGATGCAGCGTGGAGCCCTTGGTGCACAGGCGGCCGAAGTTGGCCGGATGGTCGGGGTCACCGCGCACGCCCGTGATCTGGCCGGCCTGCGATTCGATGATCACGCCGCAGCCGACGCCGCAGTACGGACAGGTGGACTTCGTTTCCGTCATCTCACGTCGTGTGCGGTGCCTGCACCTCGAACGTCGCGTCGCCCACCGCGCCGCGCGATGCACATGGCCCCGCTTTCGGCGCAGGCAGGTCGACCGCATGCGTGGCCAGTTCCACCGGGTCCAGCAGCACCTGGCCGCCTTGGACGCGGCACGCGAAGCGTGGCGTGCAGCCTTCGTCCGGCGCCTTCGCGCAACCGTCGTCCAGCCGGATCGACCAGTTGTGCAGCGGGCAGGCCACGCTGGTGCCGAATACGATGCCCTGCGACAGCGGGCCGCCCTTGTGCGGGCAGCGGTCGAGGAGGGCGAACACCTGGTCCCGGTCGTTGCGGAAGACGGCCACGTCGACGCCGCGGGGCCGCGCGACGCGCCGGGAGCCCAGCACGGGAATGTCCTCGACGCGGCAGATCACCACCCAGTCGTTGCTCTTCATGCTGCCTGTCCTTCTGCCTTCAGCGGTTCGAACTGGCGCGCATCGACGGCGGCCTTGTCGAACTCGAACCAGGGATCCGGCTCGCCATCCAGCGCGAACTGCAGCCGTTCCCAGAGCGCTTTGCGATTCGCGTGGTCGTCGAGCACCTTCTTTTTCACGTGGTCCAGGCCGACCCGGTTGATGTAGTGCACCGTGCGTTCCAGGTACCAGCCTTCCTCGCGATAGAGCTGCAGGAATGCGCCGCTGTACTCCAGCACCTCCTCCGCGGTCTTCACCTTGCAGAAGAACTGGCCGGCTTCGGTCTTGATGCCGCCGTTGCCGCCGACGTAGAGCTCCCAGCCGGAGTCGACGCCGATCACGCCCACGTCCTTGATGCCGGACTCGGCGCAGTTGCGCGGGCACCCGCTCACGGCCAGCTTCACCTTGTGCGGCGCGTACATGCGCCAGAGCGCGCGCTCGAGGTCCTTGCCCATCTGCGTGGAGTCCTGCGTGCCGAAGCGGCACCACTCGCTGCCCACGCAGGTCTTCACCGTGCGCAGCGCCTTGGCATACGCATGGCCTGAAGGCATGCCGATGTCCTTCCAGACATTCGGCAGGTCTTCCTTCTTCACGCCCAGCAGGTCGATGCGCTGGCCGCCGGTGACCTTCACGGTCGGGATCTTGTATTTGTCGACGACGTCGGCGATGCGGCGCAGTTCGGCCGCGGTGGTCTCGCCGCCCCACATGCGCGGGATCACCGAGTAAGTGCCGTCCTTCTGGATGTTCGCGTGGCTGCGCTCGTTGATGTAGCGCGACTGCGGATCGTCCTTCGCCTCCTTCGGCCAGGTGGAGATCAGGTAGTAGTTCAGCGCGGGCCGGCACGACGAGCAGCCGTTCGGCGTGCGCCACTCCATGAACTGCATCGTGCTGGCGATGGTCACCAGCCTGTTGGCGCGGATGGCGTCGCGCACTTCCTGGTGGCTGTGGTCGGTGCAGCCGCACATGGCCTTCTTCTTCGGCGCCGCGGAGTAGTCGCCGCCGGCCGTGGACATGATGATCTGCTCGACCAGGCCGGTGCACGAGCCGCACGACGCGCTGGCCTTGGTGTGCTTGCGCACCTCGTCCAGCGTGAACAGGCCCTTTTCCTTGATCGCCTTGCAGATGGCGCCCTTGTTCACGCCGTTGCAGCCGCACACCTCGTCGCCGTCGCCCATCGCGGCGGCCTTGTTCTGGCCCTGGTGGCCGGCGTCGCCCAGGTTGGACTCGCCGAACATCAGCTTCTCGCGGATGTCGGCGATCCTGCGGCCCTCGCGCAGCAGCTTGAAGTAGTAGCTCCCGTCCACCGTGTCGCCGTACAGGCAGGCGCCCACCAGCTTGTCGTCCCTGATCACCAGCTTCTTGTAGACACCGCCGAAGGGGTCGCTCATCACGATCTCCTCGGTGCCGTCGCCGCCCATGAACTCGCCGGCCGAGAACAGGTCGATGCCGGTGACCTTCAGCTTGGTGGACGTGAGCGAGCCGGTGTAGCGGCCGATGCCGAACTGCGCCAGGTGGTTGGCCGCCACCTTGGCCTGCTCGAACAGCGGGGCCACCAGTCCGTAGGCGATGCCGCGGTGGGCCGCGCACTCGCCGACGGCGTAGATGCGCGCGTCGGTCGTGGTCTGCATCGTGTCGTTGACCACGATGCCTCGGTTGCAGTGGATGCGGGCCTGCTCGGCGAGGCCGGTGTTGGGGCGGATGCCGACCGCCATCACGACGAGGTCGGCGTCGACCTGGCTCCCGTCCTTGAACTTCAGCGACGTCACCCGGCCGTCGGCACCGCCGACCAGTTCCTGCGTCTGCGCGCCGATCAGGAACTTCAGGCCGCGCTCCTCCAGTGACTTTTGCAGCAGCTTGCCGGCCACGTCGTCCAGCTGGCGTTCCATCAGCCAGGGCATGACGTGCACCACGGTGGTGTCCATGCCGCGCTTCATCAGGCCATTGGCCGCTTCGAGGCCGAGCAGGCCGCCGCCGATCACGACCGCCTTTCTGTACCTGGCGGCCGCCTCGATCATCGCGTTGGTGTCCGCGATGTCGCGGTAGGCGATCACGCCCTGCAGGTCCTTGCCCGGCACGGGCAGGATGAACGGGTTGGAGCCGGTGCAAAGGAGCAGTCGGTCGTACGGCTCCTCGGTGCCGTCGTCGGCGCGCACGATGCGCCGCACGCGGTCGATCTCCACTACCTTCTTTCCGGCATGCAGCCGGATGCGGTTCTGCTCGTACCACTCCCAGGAGTTCAGCACGATCTCGTCCAGCGTCTGCTCGCCCGCGAGCACCGGCGACAGCAGGATGCGGTTGTAGTTCGGGTGCGGCTCGGCGCCGAACACCGCGATCTCGTAGAGCTCCGGCTGGATCTTCAGCAGCTCCTCGAGGGTGCGCACGCCGGCCATGCCGTTGCCGACCATCACCAGTTTCATCTTCTTCATGGCTTACTCCTGCGAAGCTTGGGCAAGGGGTTGCGGGTGGGGCGGATGGCCGCCGGTCCATGGGCCGGCGCCGCCGGCATGCGTGCGTGCGCGTCCACCATGGCCGGCCCACGTGCGGGTCCAGCGGCCCTGCATGGAGCGCAGGAGCGCCAGCACGAGCAGAGCCAGGGCGGCGAAGGCGAGGAATCCCCAGGCGTAGGTGCCGAGGAACTGGCGGCTCAGGCCCATGGTGCTGGGCACCAGGCCGCCGCCGAGTGCGCCGATCTCGCCGATCATGGAACCGGCCACCGCGGTGGCGGCGGGCCAGCGCAGCGGCACCAGCTGGAACAGCGCGCCGTTGCCCGCGCCCAGCGCGGCGAAGCACAGCATCATCAGCAACGTGGTGAGCAGGAGCGACCGGCCCGTGAAGCCGATGCCTGCCAGCGAGGCGGCGACCACCGACAGCACCAGGGTGAGCACGTGGATGCCGCCCCAGCGGTCGGCCAGCCAGCCGCCGCACACGCGCAGTGCCGCGCCCATGAAGGCGGCCAGCATCGTGAGTTGCCCCGCCTGGACCTTGCTGGCGCCGAACTGGTCGAAGTAGTAGGACGGCAGGAAGCTGGTCAGGCCGATGAAGCCGCCGAAGGTGACGGCGTAGACAACGCTGAACACCCAGCCGTCGCCCTCGAACAGGCAGGCCACGTGCTCGCGCAGGCTGGCATGCCGGTTGACGTCGGCGGGCTCGCGCGCGAACACGACCATCGCAGCCATCGGCAGCAGGATCGCGAAGGCTGCGACGCCGTAGACCGCCTGCCATCCGAGCCACTGCGCCAGCGGCGGCGCCACCAGGACGGAGACGGCGGTGCCGACGTTGCCGGCACCGACGATGCCCATCGCCAGGCCCTTGTGCTTCGCGGGAAACGACCCGGAGCCGAGCGACAGCGCGACGCCGAAGCTGGCGCCGGCGATGCCCAGCAGCACACCCATGGCGAGCAGGTCACCGAAGTCGTGCACGAAGAACAGGCCGAACACCATCGCGACGGCGATCAGGCCCATCTCCACCAGCGTCGCCGGCTTGCGGCCGATGTACTGGGCCAGCACGCCCAGCGGGAAGCGCATCAGCGCGCCGGCGACGATCGGGATCGACAGCATCAGGCCCTGCTGTGCCGCGGAGAGATGGAAGCTCTCCTTGAGGAAGGGCGCCATCGCGCCGTTGAGCACCCAGACGGCGCAGGAGAACGCGAAGTAGAAGAACGCCGCGAACAGCGTGGGCGAATGGCCGGATCGGAGGAAGCTTCGGAGGGCGGTCATCGTGTGTGTCTCGTTCGGGGGCGCTCGAAACAGCGCACCCCGGGTTGCAAACAGGACAGCACACGACGTTGTGCGCGAGGCCGGGCGCCGTTGCCCGGCCCGGGTGCACCATCACACCCGACGGAAGATCACTTGCAGGGACCGTGCCAGCCGTCTTTCCCCGGCCGCGGGCACGGCGTGGGGCGCGACGTCCGGAGTTGGTGCATCGCGGTGCGTGCAGCGTGCACCGCAACGGCCCTCACGCCGCCACCTTGTGCCGGCCGGTGCCGGCCTGCCGTGCAGAGATCGGTTCCACCTTGCGCTGCTTCTCGTACAGGAACGAGAGGATCTCCTGGCGGCAGTGGTTGTAGGCCTTGTCCTCGGCCAGCGCGATGCGGTTGCGCGGGCGCGGCAGCGGGACCGGCATCACCTGCCCGATGGTGGCCGCGGGGCCGTTGGTCATCATCACCACGCGGTCGGACATCAGCACCGCCTCGTCGACGTCGTGCGTGATCATCATCACCGTGTTGCCCAGCTCGGCCTGGATGCGGATCACCTCGTCCTGCAGGTGGGCGCGGGTGAGGGCGTCCAGCGCGCCGAACGGCTCGTCCAGCAGCAGCACCTTGGGCTCCATCGCCAGCGCACGGGCGATGCCCACGCGCTGCTTCATGCCGCCGGAGATCTCCGAGGGCAGGCGGTCCAGCGCATGGGCCATGTTGACCATCGCCAGGTTGTGCAGGATCCAGTCGCGGCGCTCGGCGGCGCTGCGCCTGTCGCGGAAGATCTTGTCGACCGCGAGTTCCACGTTCTGGTACACGGTCAGCCAGGGCAGCAGCGAGTGGTTCTGGAACACCACCGCGCGGTCGGGGCCGGGTGCGTTGACCTCGCGGCCGTCGACGATGACGCCGCCCGAGGTCGCGGCCAGCAGGCCGGCCACGATGTTCAGCACCGTGGACTTGCCGCAGCCCGAGTGGCCGATCAGCGAGATGTATTCGCCGCGCTGCACGTCCAGGTCGATGTCCTTGAGGACCGGGTTGGGCCCTTTGGCACCCGTGAACGTCATGTCGACGCGGGAGAGCGAGAGATAGGCTTTGCTCATGGGTGTCCTTCAGGCTGCAGACGTTCCGCGGGTGACCTTGCGGCCGACGAAGGCGACGATGCGGTCCAGCGCGAAGCCCACGAGCCCCACGTAGACGAGCGCCAGGATGATGTCGCTGATGCGCGAGGAGTTCCACGCGTCCCAGATGAAGAAGCCGATGCCCACGCCGCCGATCAGCATCTCGGCGGCGATGATCGCCAGCCACGACAGGCCGACGCCGATGCGCAGCCCCGAGAAGATGAAGGGCGCGGCCGCGGGCAGCATGATCTTGCCGAAGTACTCCAGCCCGTTCAGGCGGATCACCTTCGCGACGTTGCGGTAGTCCTCGGGGATGTTCCGGATGCCGATCGAGGTGTTGATGACGATCGGCCAGATCGAGGTGATGAAGATCACGAAGATCGCGGACGGGCTGCCGTCGCGGAACCCCGCCAGCGAGATCGGCAGCCACGCCAGCGGCGGCACGGTGCGCAGCACCTGGAACACCGGGTCCAGTCCGCGCAGCGCCCAGGTCGACTGGCCCACCAGCACGCCCAGGCTCACGCCCGCCAGCACCGCGAGCGAGTAGCCGTAGGCCACGCGCTTCAGGCTCGCGAGCAACTGCCAGGCGATGCCCACGTCGTTGCCGCCGCGGTCGTAGAACGGGTGCGCGATCAGCTCCCAGGTGTCCTGCACCACCTTGCTGGGGGCGGGCAGGGCGGCGCCGGGGCGGCTGCCGAGCAGTTGCCAGAGCAGCACGAGCAGGCCGATCACGAGCAGCGGGGGCAGGACGTGGGTGGCGAAGGCGCGGGTGGCCGTGGCCAGCGCGGCGGTGCGGCGCGGGGCGCGGACGGGCAGGACTTCGATGGTGGTCTCGGTCGACATGGAGGTCCTCACGCCCCGGTCTTGATGGTCTTGATCGCCAGGCTGTCGAGATACGCCTTCGGATTCGCCGGATCGAACACCTTCCCGTCGAAGAACTTCTCGACGCCGCGGGAGGTGGACTTCGGGATGTCCTTGTCCGCGACGCCCAGTTCCTTTGCCGCCGTGCGCCAGATGTCCTCGCGATTGACCTTGGCGACCAGCGCCCTGGTGTCCAGGTTCGGCGGCAGGTAGCCCCAGCGGATGTTCTCGGTGAGGAACCACAGGTCGTGGCTCTGGAACGGGTAGCTGGCGTTGTCCTTCCAGTAGCGCATCTGGTACTTGCTGTTGCTCTCGACGCGGCCGGTGCCGTAGTCGAAGTCGCCCTTGATGCGGTCGACGATGTCCTCCACCGGCGCGCTGATCCAGCGGCGGCGCGAACAGATCTCGGCCACCTCGGCGCGGTTCTTCGGGTCCTCGCACCACATCTGCGCCTCCATCACCGCCTTGAGCAGCGCCCTGGTGCTGTTCGGGTTGGCCTGCACGTAGTCGGCGCGCATCGCGAACGCCTTCTCGGGATGGTTCATCCACAGCTCCGAGGTGGTGAGCGCCGTGTAGCCGATCTTCTGGTGGATCAACTGCAGGTTCCAGGGCTCGCAGACGCAGAACGTGTCCATCGAGCCGACCTTCATGTTGGCCACCATCTGCGCCGGGGGCACCACGATGGTGTTGATGTCGCGCGTGGGATCGACGCCGCCCGCTGCCATCCAGTAGCGAATCCACAGGTCATGCGTGCCGCCGGGGAAGGTCATCGCCGCGTTCACCGGCTTGCCGGTCTTCACCCGCTTGTCCAGCAGCGCCTTGCGGAACGCCCTGGTATCGACGCCGATCTTCAGGTCCCGGTACTCGTTGGAGACCGAGATGCCCTGGCCGCCGAGGTTGAGGCGCGCCAGGATGTTCATCGGCACCGGCACGTTGTTCGCGGTGACCGCGCCGGTGGAGATCAGGTACGGCATCGGCGTGAGGATGTGGGCGCCGTCGATGCCGTTGCTCTTCGAGCCGAGCACCAGGTTGTCGCGCGTCGCGCCCCATGACGACTGCTTCAGCACTTCGACCTGGGTCATGCCGTGCTTCTTGAAGAAGCCTTTCTCGTCGGCCACGAACAGCGGCGCCGCGTCGGTGAGCGCGATGAAGCCGAGCCGGATCGCCTTCGTCTCGAGCGCGGGCCCTTGCGCCATCACGTGGCGGGGCCAGAGCCCGCCAGCGATGGCCGTGGCGCCGAACGCGGCGGCTCCCTGGATCACGGTGCGGCGCGAGGCCCTGGTCGTTGCGCGGGTCATGGAGGCTCCTGGTTGCAAGTCAAACGGGAACGGCGTCCATCGCACCCGCCAGCCTGCGGCCCGCGGGGGATGGACGCCGTTGTCCTGGGAATCGGTGCCGGCACCGCCTTTGGCGCCGTCGGACGCCTGGCTTGCAGCATCCGTGCCAGCGGCGTTCGCGCTGCAATCGGCCGGCAATCCCGTGCGCCTGCGCCGCAACCGGGCATGGCGCACGCGTTCCGTGCGCTGCAGCGCACGTCGTCAGCGCGAGAGGCCGGGCAGCACCTCGGCGAGCGCGAGCACGTTGGTCGCGACGTCCAGCAGGCGCCGGTTCTGGTTCATCGCCATCTGGCGCAGCGCCTTGTAGGCGTCGTCCTCGCTCATGTGCCGGTGCGCCATCAGCAGGCCCTTGGCGCGCTCGACCACCTTGCGCTCGCTGAGGGTGGCGCGCACCGCATCGAGCTCGTCGCCCATCGCTTGCAGGCGGCGCGACTGCTCCTGCACCATCGCGAACAGCGAGCGCTCCAGGTGCGGGCCGAACGCAGCCGGCGTGGCGGCCCGCCTGCCGTGCGCGCCGAGAGGGCGTCGAGCGCGGCACGCTGGTCGTGCAGCTCGGCCTCAGCCTGGGCGATGCGCTGCTCGCAGAGCGCGCGCAGGTGGATGGCCAGCCGGTCCTCCGTGAGCTTCATCTCGTCGATGCGCAGCGTGCACCAGTGGTACCACTCGTGGCTGAGGGCGGTGTCGAGCTCGCCGCGCACGGTGCCGCCGATGCGGCGCAGGCGCTCGATCTCGCCCATCACCGCCGGATTCCGTCCGGCCTGGTCGGCCTGCACGGCGTCGGCATCGCCGAGGTCGGCGAACACCTGGAAGCAGCCCTGCTGCGCATCGACCAGGTGGCGCCATTGCTGCTGTCCGGCGCCGTCCACGTAGCCCGCCGCGAACACGCGGGCCCCGAGCGCACGCTCCTGGCCGGCGAATTCCTTGCCCTGCATGAAGTTGAACATCGCGACCAGCGCGCGCGAGATCTTGGGATCGCTGGCCGTGTCCGCGGCTTCGAAGACGACGGTGAGCAGGCCCGCGATCAGCCTCGCGAGCGCCGCGGTGGACTCGCTCGCGGACAGTGCCTGCCGGGCGATGCGCACGCGCAGCGCGGGCAGGCCCTCCAGCGCGTGCAGCACCACGGCGGCGCGGGAGAACAGGCGCGCACCGTTGCGGGCCTGGTGCGACTCGGTGTCCAGGCGGTCCAGCTGCAGGCGCACGGCCTCTTCGGCAAGGTTGCAGTCGGCGATCTGCTGCTCGCGCTGCTGCGTGAACTGCGCGCCATGCGAGCTGAGGTAGATGCTGGAGATGCCGCGTTCGCGCTGCAGGGCATGGATGAAGCGCGCGATGGCGGTGACCAATTCGCCGGTCTGCGCCAGCTGCTCCAGCTCGGCGATCTCGCAGTGGCGCGCGGCGAGGAGGAAGTCGATTCCGGATTTCACGACCGGGACGAGCAACTCCCATGCCCGCTCGTGGGGCGCGACCTGCTCGTTACACTCGCACGATGCTGGTCCTCGGCATCGAATCCTCCTGTGACGAGACCGGCGTGGCGCTGGTCGACGCCGGCGCCGGCAGCGGCACGCCGCGCCTGCTCGCGCATGCGCTGCACAGCCAGGTGCGCATGCACGAGGCCTATGGCGGCGTGGTGCCCGAACTCGCCTCGCGCGACCACATCCGCCGGGTGCTGCCGCTCACGCACGAAGTGCTGGGGCGCGCCGGCCGCGAACTCGCCGACATCGAAACCGTCGCCTTCACCCGCGGTCCTGGGCTCGCCGGTGCGCTGCTGGTGGGCGCCGGCGTCGCCTGCGCGCTGGGCGCGTCGCTCGGCAAGCCGGTGCTGGGCGTGCACCATCTCGAGGGCCACCTGCTGTCGCCGTTCCTCAGCGCCGATCCGCCCGAGTTCCCCTTCGTGGCGCTGCTGGTATCCGGCGGCCACACGCAGCTGATGCGGGTCGATGGTGTCGGCCGCTACGAGCTGCTGGGCGAGACGATCGACGACGCTGCCGGCGAAGCGTTCGACAAGAGCGCCAAGCTGATGGGGCTGGGGTACCCGGGCGGGCCGGCGCTGTCCCGCCTCGCGCAGCAGGGCGACCCGAAGGCGTTCGCGTTGCCGCGGCCGCTGCTTCACAGCGGCGATCTCGATTTCTCGTTCGCCGGGCTGAAGACCGCGGTGCTCACGCAGGCGCGCAAGCTGGGCGAGGAGCTCGACGCGCGCAAGGCCGATCTCGCGGCGTCGACCGAAGCGGCGATCGTGGAGGTCCTGCTGAAGAAGTCGCTGGCGGCCCTGAAGCAGACCGGGCTGAAGCGGCTGGTGGTGGCCGGCGGTGTCGGTGCGAACCGGCTGCTGCGCGAGCAGCTCAATGCCGGCTGTGCGAAGCGCGGCGTGCGGGTGCACTACCCTGAACTGGACCTGTGCACCGACAACGGGGCGATGATCGCGATGGCAGCCGCGATGCGCTTGTCCGCGGGCGTGGAAGCGGCGAGCCGGTCGTATGCGTTCGACGTGAAGCCGCGGTGGCCGCTGGGGGAGCTGTCGGTCGGCTGAGGGCCCCGCGCTTCACCGACGCGCCACCCTTTGTCGTCCCCGCGGAGGCGGGGACCCAAGGCTTCCATTCAGAACGCCGCGAGAGTGGAAGCCTTGGATTCCCGCCTTCGCGGGAATGACAGGTCGGTGCGTGCACTCTGTACGCAAGAACGCCCCGGACAGTCTCGCGTCCGGGGCGCTCATGCTCAGCGACCCTGGCGAGCCAGGGATCGAGCGATTACTTGACTTCGATCTGCCGCGCCGTGCTCACCGGCTGCTTCTTCGCGAGCGACAGGGTCAGCACGCCGTTCTCGAGCTTGGCCGAGGTGGCTTCGACGTCGATCTCCTGCGGCAGCTCGTAGGCGGCCTTGTACTGCCGCTTGGCTTCGGCCTTGGTCTCGATGCGCACGATGGCGCCTTCGATGTTGATCGACAGGTCCTCGCGGGCGATGCCCGGCAGGTCCAGGGTGACGGTCCAGGCCTTCTCGTCCTGCTCGAGGCCGAAGCCCTGCGCGGCGCCGGCGCCGAAGAAGGCGTCATTGACGAAGCGCTCGAAGCTGCGGTCGTACGAACGGTAGGCGGGGGCGGTGGCGCGGGTGCGAACGACGGGTGCGAAAAACATGGTGGGAACTCCTTCGGTCTGGGTCTTAAACTCCGCGGCTTTCACTCGATCGCCGCATGCTTCCGATGTGCGCGCGGGCGATCCGATTTCAAGAGAACGAGGGGCATGAAAATCCAACGCAGGCAGGCCTTGAAAACGGCGGCGGCAACGTTATTTGCTCCCGCCTTCGTGCGCGCCCAGGGCGGCACGGCGCCGATCCGGCTGGCCATGGTCGAGGCACTCTCGGGCGCGTTCGCCAACACCGGCGAGGCCGTGTACCGCAACCTGCTCTGGGCGGTGGAGCGGGTCAACCAGCGTGGCGGCGTGCAGCTGCCGCGTGGCGCGCGTCCATTGGCGCTGGAGCGCTACGACAACAAGGGCCAGGCCGAGGAGTCGCTCGCCGCGCTGCGGTCTGCCGTGGACGACGGCGCGCGGTTCGTGCTGCAGGGTAATTCGTCGGCCGTGGCGGCGGCGCTGGTCGACGCGGTCGCCAAGCACAACGAACGCGATGCCGCGCGGCGCGTGCTCTATCTCAACTATTCGGCCGTCGACCCGGCGCTCACCAACGAGCGCTGCAGCTTCTGGCATTTCCGCTTCGATGCGCATGCCGACATGCGCATGGCGGCGCTGATGGCGGTGCTGCGCGACGATCGCTCGGTGCGCAGCGCCTACCTGATCGGCCAGGACTACAGCTTCGGCCAGTCGGTGCTGCGCGAGGCGCGCCGGCAGCTGGGCGCGCAACGGCCCGACGTGCGCATCGTCGGCGACGAACTGCATCCGCTGGGCCGCGTGAAGGACTTCGCGCCCTATGCCGCCAAGATCAAGGCCAGCGGCGCCGACGCGGTGATCACGGGCAACTGGGGCAACGACCTCACGCTGCTGGTGAAGGCCGCGCGCGAGGCCGGCTTCGACGGCAAGTTCTACACGTTCTACGGCAACGCGCTCGGCGCCCCGGCGGCCATCGGCGAGGCGGGCATCGGTCGCGTGATCGCGGTGGCCGACTGGCTGCCGAACCTGCCCATCGCCAGGAGCGAAGGCTTCTACCAGGCGTTCCGGCAGCGCTTTCCGCGTCCGCAGGACGACTATGTGCACATGCGCATGCAGCTGATGGTCGAGGCGCTGGTGCAATCGATGGAGAAGGCCGGCACCGTCGCTGCCGTGCCCGTCGCCAACGCCCTGGAGCACGCATCCGTCAGCCTGGCGGACCAGCAGGGCCACATGCGCGCCGCCGACCACCAGTTCCAGCAGACGCTCGTCGTCGGCGTGATGGACAGGCAGGGCGCACCCGGCGTGCGTTTCGACGTCGAAGGTTCCGGCTACGGCTTCCGCGTCGTGCGCGTGCTGGCGCCCGAACAGGCCGAGCAACCCACGACGTGCCGCATGGTGCGGCCGACGGCCTGAAGGCGGACAGCCGAACGCGAAAGACGCGAAAGCGACGCGAAAGACGCAAAAGAACACCTCAAAATAGCTGTCTCCTTTCGCGTGTTTCGCGCCCTTTTGCGTCTTTCGCGTTCCTGTTCCCGCTCCCGCTCCCTTCCCCGATTCCCATGCGCCAAGCCATCCTCGACCCGGTTCCGGCTACGGCTTCCGCGTCGTGCGCGTGCTGGGCGCCCGAACAGGCCGAGCAACCCACGACGTGCCGCATGGTGCGGCCGACGGCCTGAAGGCGGACAGCCGAACGCGAAAGACGCGAAACCGACGCGAAAGACGCAAAAGAACACCTCAAAATAGCTGTCTCTTTCGCGTGTTTCGCGCCCTTTTGCGTCTTTCGCGTTCCTGTTCCCGCTCCCGCTCCCGCTCCCTTCCCCGATTCCCATGCGCCAAGCCATCCTCGACCTCGAAGAATCCAAGATCCGTGAAGTCGCCAACGCCGGCATCGGCCGCGACGACGTGCTGGCCTTCTGGTTCGGCGAGAGCGACGAGGTCACGCCGGACTTCATCCGGCAGGCCGCCATCGAGTCGCTGCAGAAGGGCGAGACCTTCTATGCTCACAACCTGGGCATGCGCGAACTGCGCGAGGCCGTCGCCGCGTACACCTCGCGGTTGCACCGGCCCGTGGGCGCCGAGCGCATCGCCATCACCTCGGGCGGTGTCAACGCGCTGATGCTCGCGATCCAGATGCTGGTGGAGGCGGGCGACGAAGTGGTGGCCGTGACACCGGTGTGGCCCAACCTCACGGCACAGCCGCTGGTCATGGGCGGGCGCCTGAAGCGCGTGTCGCTCAAGCCGCATGCGGGCGCATGGACGCTGGACCTGCAGGCGCTGTTCGATGCGGTCACGCCGGCCACGAAGCTGCTGGTGCTGAACGCGCCGAACAACCCGACGGGCTGGACGCTCACGACGGCCGAGCAGCAGGCGATCCTCGACCATTGCCGGCGCACCGGCACGTGGATCCTGGCCGACGAGGTCTACGAGCGGCTGTACTACGCGCCCTCCGCCAATGGCTGTGCGCCGAGCTTCCTGGACATCGCGGCGCCCGACGACCGCCTCGTCGTGGTGCACAGCTTTTCCAAGAGCTTCCTGATGACGGGCTGGCGGCTCGGCTGGCTGGTCATGCCGCCGGCGATGACGCATGCGATGGGCAAGCTGATCGAGTTCAACACGTCCTGCGCCAGCGTGTTCACCCAGCGGGCCGCGGTCGTCGCCATGCAGCGCACGGCAGACGTCACGCCGCGCGTCGTGGCCCACCTGAAGGCGTGTCGCGACCTGCTGGTGCCCCGGCTGCAGAAGCTGCCCGGCGTTTCGCTCGCGATGCCGCAGGGCGGCATGTACGCCTTCTTCCAGCTCGACGGGTTCGGCGATTCGCTGGCGCTGGCCAAGCGCCTGGTGGCCGAGGCAGGCCTCGGCATCGCCCCGGGCAACGCCTTCGCGCCCGAGGCCCAGGGCTGGCTGCGCTGGTGCTTCGCCTCGAAGGAACTGGCGCGGCTGGAGGAAGGCGCGCGGCGGCTGGAGAGGTGGCTGCAGCGGCAGCGCTAGAGCCGAAGTACCACTTCGGATACAATTCACCGGTTCTGCGGTCGCCAGGCCGCGGATCGCACGTTGGAGCCCTTCCAGCCCCAACGCAAGTCAAACCTCCAACGCAAGGAAATCCAATGTCCGCCATCAACAAGGCCGAGATCGTCGCTGCGCACGCGCGCGGCACCGGCGACACCGGCAGCCCCGAAGTGCAGGTGGCCCTGCTCACCGCTCGCATCAACGAGCTGACGCCCCACTTCAAGACCCATGCCAAGGACCACCACGGCCGCCGCGGCCTGCTGCGCATGGTCAACCGCCGCAAGAACCTGCTGGCGTACCTGAAGGACAACGACGCCGACCGCTACACCGCGCTGATCGGCAAGCTCGGCCTGCGCAAGTAAGCAGGTTGCACGAACCGCAAGGCGCCTGGGTTGGCTGACGCTGGCTCAGGCGCTTTGCACATCGGAGATCCGGAAAGAGCGCGCGCTGTGTCATTCCTCGGGGGCTAGGCGCTAGCCCCCCAGGAATGGCATCGCGTTCAGTTCCGCCTCTCCACTTCCAGAGAGAAAACGCCATGTCCATCTTCAACAAAGCCACCAAGACCTTCCAGTGGGGCCAGCACAAGGTCACGCTGGAGACCGGCGAGATCGCGCGCCAGGCCTCGGGTGCCGTCATCGTCGACATCGAGGGCACCGTGATCCTCGCCACCGTGGTGGGCTCCAAGTCCGCCAAGCCGGGCCAGGACTTCTTCCCGCTGACGGTCGACTACATCGAGAAGACCTACGCCGCCGGCAAGATCCCCGGCAGCTTCTTCAAGCGCGAAGCCAAGCCGTCCGAGCTCGAGACGCTGACCAGCCGCCTGATCGACCGCCCGATCCGCCCGCTGTTTCCCGAAGGCTTCTTCAACGAAGTGCACGTGGTCATCCACACGCTGTCGCTGAATCCTGAAGTCGACGCCGACATCGCCGCCATGATCGGCACCAGCGCCGCGCTGGCGATCTCCGGCATCCCGTTCGCCGGCCCGATCGGCGCCGCGCGCGTGGGCTACATCAACGGCGAGTACGTCCTGAACCCGGGCCAGACCCAGCGCAAGGAATCGCTGATGGACCTGGTGGTCGCCGGCACCGAAGCCGCCGTGCTGATGGTCGAGTCCGAGGCGCAGCAGCTGCCCGAGGAAGTGATGCTTGGCGCCGTGGTGTTCGGCCACGATCAGGGCAAGATCGCCATCAACGCCATCCACGAGCTCGTGCGTGAAGCCGGCAAGCCGGTGTGGGACTGGCAGGCGCCCGCGAAGGACGAGTCCTTCATCGCCAAGGTCAACCAGCTGGCCGAGCAGAAGCTGCGCGCCGCCTACCAGATCCGCAGCAAGCAGGCCCGCACCCAGGCGCTGCGCGAGGCGACCGCCGCCGTGCACGCCGGCCTGAAGGAGCAGGGCGCCGAGTTCGACGCCGCCAAGGTCGACGAGCTGCTGTTCAACATCGAAGCCGGCATCGTGCGCAGCCAGATCCTGGCCGGCGAGCCGCGCATCGACGGCCGCGACACGCGCACCGTGCGCCCGATCGAGATCCGCACCGGCGTGCTGCCGCGCACCCACGGCTCGGCGCTGTTCACCCGCGGCGAGACCCAGGCGCTGGTCGTCTCGACGCTGGGTACCGAGCGTGACGCGCAGCGCATCGACGCGCTGGCCGGCGAGTTCGAGGACCGCTTCCTGTTCCACTACAACATGCCTCCCTTTGCCACCGGCGAAGTGGGCCGCATGGGCTCCACCAAGCGCCGCGAAGTCGGCCACGGCCGCCTCGCCAAGCGGGCGCTGGCCGCCTGCCTGCCGACGAAGGAGGAGTTCCCGTACACGATCCGCGTGGTGTCGGAGATCACCGAGTCCAACGGCTCCTCGTCGATGGCTTCCGTCTGCGGCGGCTGCCTGTCGATGATGGACGCCGGCGTGCCGATGAAGGCCCACGTGGCCGGCATCGCCATGGGCCTGATCAAGGACGGCAACCGCTTCGCCGTGCTGACCGACATCCTGGGCGACGAGGACCACCTGGGCGACATGGACTTCAAGGTGGCCGGCACCACCAACGGCATCACGGCCCTGCAGATGGACATCAAGATCCAGGGCATCACCAAGGAGATCATGCAGGTCGCCCTGGCGCAGGCCAAGGAAGCTCGCATGCACATCCTGGGCAAGATGCAGGACGCCATGGGCGAGGCCAAGACCGAGGTGAGCAGCTTCGCGCCGAAGCTGTACACGATGAAGATCAACCCGGAGAAGATCCGCGACGTGATCGGCAAGGGTGGCGCCGTCATCCGCGCGCTGACCGACGAGACCGGCTGCCAGATCAACATCGAGGAAGACGGCACCATTACCATCGCCGCCACCGACGCCGCCAAGGCCGACGAGGCCAAGAAGCGCATCGAGCAGATCACCGCCGAAGTGGAGATCGGCAAGGTCTACGAAGGCCCGATCACCAAGCTGCTGGACTTCGGCGCGCTGGTGAACGTGCTGCCCGGCAAGGACGGCCTGCTGCACATCAGCCAGATCGCCCACGAGCGCGTGGAGAAGGTCACCGACTACCTGAGCGAAGGCCAGGTCGTGCGCGTGAAGGTGCTCGAGACCGACGACAAGGGTCGCGTGAAGCTGTCCATGAAGGCGCTGCTCGATCGTCCGGAAGGCATGGAAGACCAGCCGCGCGAGCCCCGTCGCGAGCGCGGCGACCGCCCGCCGCGCGGCGAGCATCGCGGTGACCGTGGTGATCGCGGTGACCGTGGTGGCGACCGCGGAGATCGCGGCGATCGCGGCGGTGACCGCGGTGGCTATGGCGACCGTCCGCCGCCCGCGGGCGACGTGCAGCCGCAGGCCACGCTGGATCCGCAGGAGTAAGCGGGCCAGGGCGCCGCGCCGCCGCTGCCCCTGTCATCGCGCGCTTGACCCGCGATCCAGTGCGGCGCGTGCGGCGGGCCTGGATTGCGGGTCGAGCCCGCAGTGACATCCGTCCACGAGGAGCCATTGCCATGAAAGCCGTCGAGATCACCAGTCCCGGTGCCCCCGAGGTCCTGCGCCTCGGCGAACGTCCAGATCCCGCGCCCGGTGCGGACGAGGTGCTGATCCGGGTTGCCGCCAGCGGCGTCAACCGGCCCGACGTGCTGCAGCGCACCGGCAACTACCCGGTGCCGCCCGGCGCGTCCGACATTCCCGGCCTCGAGGTCGCGGGCGAGATCGTCGCCGGCGATGCGCGGGCCATGGCCGCTGCCGGCTTCAAGGTCGGCGACCGCGTCTGCGCGCTGGTCGCCGGCGGCGGCTACGCGCAGCTGTGCGTGGCGCCGGTCGGCCAATGCCTGCCGGTGCCCAAGGGCCTGTCGGACATCGAGGCGGCTTCGCTGCCCGAGACCTTCTTCACCGTCTGGAGCAACGTGTTCGACCGCGGCCGCCTGCAGGCGGGCGAGTGGTTCATGGTGCAGGGCGGCACCAGCGGCATCGGCGTGACGGCCATCCAGATGGCCAAGGCGCTGGGCGCGAAGGTGATCGCCACGGCGGGCAGCGACGAGAAGTGCCAGGCCTGCGTGAAGCTCGGCGCCGACCACGCCATCAACTACAAGACCCAGGACTTCGCCGAGGAGGCGATGAAGCTCACGGGCGACAACGGCGTGGACGTGATCCTGGACATGGTGGCGGGTGCCTACGTGGCGCGTGAGGTGAAGTGCCTGGCCGAGGACGGTCGCCTGGTCATCATCGCCATCCAGGGCGGCACCAAGAGCGAGGTCAACGCGGGGCTGGTGCTGCGTCGCCGCCTGACGGTGACCGGCTCGACGCTGCGTCCGCGGCCGGTTGCCTTCAAGGCGGCCATCGCGGCCAACCTGAAGAAGAACGTGTGGCCGCTGGTCGAGGGCAGGAAGATCCAGCCGGTCATCCACTCGACCTTCGCTGCCGCGGACGCGCCGAAGGCCCACGCGTTGATGGAATCCAACCAGCACGTCGGTAAGATCGTGCTGACCTGGTGATCACGAGAAGATGACGACCAAGAAGAAACTGATCGCCGGCAACTGGAAGATGAACGGCGGCGTGGCCGCCAACGACGCGCTGGTGCGCGCCGTGATTGCGGGCATGAAGGACGCGGCGTGCACAGTCGCAGTCTGCGTGCCGGCCCCGTATCTCTCGCAGCTGCAGGTGCTGCGCCACGGCTCGTCGCTGGAGCTGGGCGCGCAGGACGTGTCGAAGCACGAGCAGGGCGCGTACACCGGCGAGGTGTCGGCCCTCATGCTGAAGGACTTCGGCGTGCGCTACGTCATCGTCGGTCACTCCGAGCGGCGCCAGTACCACGGCGAGGGCGACCAGCTGGTGGCCGACAAGGCCAAGGCCGCGCTGGCCCACGGCATCACGCCGATCGTCTGCGTGGGCGAGACGCTGGCCGAGCGCGAGGCAGGACGCACCGAGGAGGTGGTCAAGCGCCAGCTGGCCGCGGTGATCCACACCAATGGCCACTGCATCAGCGAGATCGTGGTGGCGTACGAGCCCGTGTGGGCCATCGGCACCGGCCGCACCGCCACGCCCGAGCAGGCGCAGCAGGTGCACGCGCGGCTGCGCGCACAGCTGCAGGCCGCCACGCCGCACGCCGACCGCGTGCACATCCTGTACGGCGGGAGCATGAACGCCGCCAACGCCGCCACCCTGCTGGCCCAGCCGGACATCGACGGTGGCCTGATCGGCGGTGCCTCGCTGAAGGCGCCCGACTTCCTGCAGATCATCTCGGCCGCCCGGTGAAGGCGCGGCCCACCATTCGACGAAAGCGACAACTCCAATGAACGTGATCCTCACCCTCGTGCTCGCCGTCCAGATCCTGTCGGCGCTGGGCATGATCGGCCTCATCCTCATCCAGCACGGCAAGGGCGCCGACATGGGCGCGGCGTTCGGCAGCGGCAGCTCGGGCAGCCTGTTCGGCGCCAGCGGCAGCGCCAACTTCCTCTCGCGCACGACGGCCGTGCTGGCCACCATCTTCTTCATCTGCACGCTGGCCCTGGCGTACTTCGGCGGTAGCTACCGCACGCCGGAATCGGGCAGCGTGCTCGAGCGCACGGCAGTCCCGGCTGCCGCGCCCGCGGCCTCCGGTCCGGCAGCCCAGATTCCCGGTGCGGGCGCGCCGGCTGCAGGCACCGGCAATGCCGCCCCGGCGGCGGCCACCCCCGCCTCGGGCGCGGCGCAGATCCCCGCGCGCTGACGAACATTGCCCCGCGAGGGGCACTCATCAGCGCGGCGTCAGCGGAAGCGCATGCGTTTCGGAGTAAACTCCAAGGCTGCCCGGGACGCCAACAACAACGAGAAGAGCCTCACGCCTGTCCGGGCAGCAGACACCGCCGTCGTGGTGAAATTGGTAGACACGCTATCTTGAGGGGGTAGTGGCGAAAGCTGTGCGAGTTCGAGTCTCGCCGACGGCACCAGACAGAAAGAACAAGGCCGCGGGCATCGCCCCGCGGCCTTGAAGCGCCGACCAGAGCCTGCAGATGAACCTTGACCAGTACCTCCCCGTCCTCCTGTTCATTCTGGTCGGCATCGGGGTCGGGGTGCTGCCCCAGGTGCTGGGCTACGTGTTCGCCGGCGCCGCGGGCTTCAACAAGCCCGACGCGGAAAAGAACTCCCCCTACGAGTGCGGCTTCCCGGCCTTCGAGGACGCCCGCATGAAGTTCGACGTTCGCTACTACCTTGTGGCGATCCTGTTCATCCTCTTCGACCTCGAGATCGCGTTCCTCTTCCCCTGGGCGGTGTCCCTGCGCGAGATCGGCCCGGTGGGCTTCTGGTCGATGATGGTCTTCCTCGGGATCCTGGTGGTGGGTTTCGTCTACGAATGGAAGAAGGGCGCGCTCGACTGGGAGTGAGCGGCCCCTGGCGCAAGCCAAGGACACAAGCAATGGCTAACGAAGGCATTCTCGACAAGGGCGTCGTCACGACGACCGTGGACAGCGTCATCAACTGGGCCAAGACCGGCTCGCTGTGGCCGATGACGTTCGGCCTCGCGTGCTGCGCGGTGGAGATGATGCATGCGGGCGCGGCCCGCTACGACATCGACCGGTTCGGCATGCTGTTCCGGCCCAGCCCGCGGCAATCCGACCTGATGATCGTCGCCGGCACGCTGTGCAACAAGATGGCGCCCGCGCTGCGCAAGGTGTACGACCAGATGCCCGAGCCGCGCTGGGTGCTCTCCATGGGCACCTGCGCCAACGGCGGCGGCTACTACCACTACAGCTACTCGGTGGTGCGCGGCTGCGACCGCATCGTGCCCGTCGACGTCTACGTGCCCGGCTGCCCGCCGACGGCCGAGGCCTTGCTGTACGGGATCATCCAGCTGCAGCAGAAGATCCGCCGCACCCAGACCATCGCCCGCGCATGACCGTGAACACTCCCTACGCGGTCGATCCCGCGGCGCTGCACGCGACCATCACGCAAGCGCTGGGCGCTCTCGCCAAGCGCGTCGACCTGCGGCTCGATGAAGTCACCGTCACGGTGACTGCGGACAACTACTACCAGGCCGCGCAGGTGCTGCGCGACCACGCCGGCTGTCGCTTCGAGCAGCTGCTGGACGTGTGCGGCGTCGACTACGCCGACTACCGCAACGGCGAGTGGGACGGCCCGCGCTACGCGGTGGTGTCGCACTTCCTGTCGGTGAGCCTGAACCAGCGCGTGCGACTGCGCGTGTTCGCGGCCGACGACGAACTGCCGGTGGTGGCTTCGCTCACCAGCCTCTGGAGCTCGGCCAACTGGTTCGAGCGCGAGGCGTTCGACCTGTTCGGCATCGTGTTCGACGGCCACCCGGACCTGCGCCGCATCCTCACCGACTACGGCTTCATCGGCCACCCGTTCCGCAAGGACTTCCCGGTGTCCGGCCATGTCGAGATGCGCTACGACCCCGAGCGCCAGCGCGTGATCTACCAGCCGGTGACCATCGAGCCGCGCGAGATCACGCCGCGCATCATCCGCGAGGACAACTACGGCGGCATCCAGCCGGGCCGCGGCATGGGCAACAACAATGGCTGAGATCAAGAACTACACCCTGAACTTCGGCCCGCAGCACCCGGCCGCGCACGGCGTGCTGCGCCTGGTGCTGGAGCTCGATGGCGAGGTGATCCAGCGCGCCGACCCGCACATCGGCCTGCTGCACCGGGCCACCGAGAAGCTGGCCGAGACCCGCACCTTCATCCAGTCGCTGCCCTACATGGACCGGCTGGACTACGTCTCGATGATGTGCAACGAGCACGCCTACTGCCTGGCCATCGAGAAGCTGATGGGCATCGAGGTGCCGATCCGCGCGCAGTACATCCGCGTCATGTTCGCCGAGATCACCCGGCTGCTGAACCACCTGCTGTGGCTCGGCGCGCACGGCCTGGACTGCGGCGCGATGAACATGCTGATCTACTGCTTCCGCGAGCGGGAAGACCTGTTCGACATGTACGAGGCGGTGTCCGGCGCGCGCATGCATGCGGCGTACTTCCGTCCGGGCGGCGTCTACCGCGACCTGCCGGACAGCATGCCGCAGTACAAGGCGAGCAAGGTGCGCAACGAGCGCGAGATCAAGCGCATGAACGAGGACCGGCAGGGTTCGCTGCTGGACTTCATCGACGCCTTCACGCAGCGCTTCCCGGGCTATGTCGACGAGTACGAGACGCTGCTCACCGACAACCGCATCTGGAAGCAGCGCACGGTGGGCATCGGCGTGGTGACGCCCGAGCGCGCCCTCAACCTGGGCTTCACCGGACCGATGCTGCGCGGCAGCGGCATCGCCTGGGACCTGCGCAAGACGCAGCCCTACGAGGTCTACGACAAGATGGACTTCGACATCCCGCTGGGCAAGACCGGCGACTGCTACGACCGCTACCTGGTGCGCGTGCAGGAGATGCGCGAAGCCAATCGCATCATCCAGCAGTGCGTGGCCTGGTTGCGCACCAACCCGGGCCCGGTGATCACCGACAACCACAAGGTGGCACCGCCGGATCGCGAATCCATGAAGACCAACATGGAGGAGCTGATCCACCACTTCAAGCTGTTCTCCGAAGGCTTCCGCGTGCCGGAAGGCGAGGCATATGCCGCGGTGGAACACCCGAAGGGCGAGTTCGGCATCTACATCGTGGCCGACGGCGCCAACAAGCCGTACCGCCTGAAGATCCGGCCGCCGGGTTTCGCGCACCTGGCGGCGATGGACGAGATGGGCCGCGGCCACATGATCGCCGACGCCGTGGCCATCATCGGCACGATGGACATTGTGTTCGGCGAAATTGACCGGTGATCGCATGACCGTCATCAACGATTCCAACCGCGCCCGCTTCGACCGCGAGGTCGCCAAGTACCCCGCGGACCAGAAGCAGTCGGCCGTGATGGCCTGCCTTGCCATCGTGCAGCAGGAGCAGGGCTTCGTGAACCAGGACGCCGAGGAGGCGATCGCCGCGTACCTGGGCATGCCCACCATCGCGGTGCACGAGGTCACGACCTTCTACAACATGTACAACCAGGCGCCGGTCGGCAGGTACAAGCTGAACGTGTGCACCAACCTGCCGTGCCAGCTGCGCGACGGGGCCAAGGCCCTGCACCACCTGGAGAAGAAGCTGGGCATCCGCATGGGCGAGACCACGGCCGACGGCCTGTTCACGCTGCAGCAGAGCGAGTGCCTGGGCGCCTGCGCCGACTCGCCGGTGATGCTGGTCAACGACCGCACCATGTGCAGCTTCATGAGCAACGACAAGCTCGACCAGCTGGTCGACGGTTTGAAGAAAGCGGGCTGACACCATGAACGCCCAGCAAGTGCTCTCGCAGTTCCAGGCCACCGGGGTCCAGACCTGCTTCCACGACCGCCACATCAACCCGCAGATCTACGCGGGCCTGGACGGCACCAACTGGCGCCTGAAGGACTACGAGGCGCGCGACGGCTACAAGGCGCTGCGCAAGATCCTGCACGAGGGCCTGACGCAGGACCAAGTGATCGCCACCGTCAAGGAATCGGCGCTGCGCGGCCGCGGCGGCGCAGGCTTCCCGACGGGCCTGAAGTGGTCGTTCATGCCGCGCCAGTTCCCGGGCCAGAAGTACCTGGTGTGCAACTCCGACGAGGGTGAGCCGGGCACGTGCAAGGACCGCGACATCCTGCACTACAACCCGCACATCGTCATCGAGGGAATGATCATCGCGGCGTTCGCGATGGGCATCTCCGTGGGCTACAACTACATCCACGGCGAGATCTTCCAGACCTACGAGCGCTTCGAGGAAGCGCTGGAAGAGGCCCGCGTGGCCGGCTACCTGGGCGGCAACATCATGGGCTCGAACTTCTCGTTCCAGCTGCATGCGGCCCACGGCTTCGGCGCCTACATCTGCGGCGAGGAGACCGCGCTGCTCGAATCGCTGGAAGGCAAGAAGGGCCAGCCGCGCTTCAAGCCGCCGTTCCCGGCCAGCTTCGGCCTGTACGGCAAGCCCACCACGATCAACAACACCGAGACGTTCGCGGCGGTGCCCTGGATCATCCGCAACGGCGGCCAGGCCTACCTCGAATGCGGCAAGCCGAACAACGGCGGCACCAAGATCTTCTCGGTGTCGGGCGACGTCGAGATGCCCGGCAACTACGAGATCCCGCTCGGCACGCCCTTCAGCAAGCTGCTGGAGCTGTGCGGCGGCGTGCGCGGCGGCAGGAAGCTCAAGGCCGTGATCCCCGGTGGATCGTCGGCGCCGGTGCTGCCGGCCGACATCATGATGACCTGCACGATGGACTACGACTCCATCGCCAAGGCCGGCTCGATGCTCGGCTCGGGCGCGGTGATCGTGATGGACGAGACGCGCGACATGGTCGAAAGCCTGCTGCGCCTGTCGTACTTCTACATGCACGAGTCCTGCGGCCAGTGCACGCCGTGCCGCGAGGGCACCGGCTGGCTGTGGCGCGTGGTCGACCGCATCCAGAACGGCCATGGCAAGCCGGCCGACATCGAGCTGCTGAATTCGGTGGCCGACAACATCCAGGGCCGCACCATCTGCGCCCTTGGCGACGCGGCGGCGATGCCGGTGCGCGCCATGATCAAGCACTTCAAGCACGAGTTCGAGGCCAAGATCGCGCGCACCGATGCGCGCATCGACCAGCCGCGCGACATCGTGCCCGCCGGCGCGAGGGCATAAGGCGCTGCGCGCCCGAGAACACACACATGGCTGAAATCACACTGGACGGACAGAAGGTCGAGATCGCCGACGGCAGCATGGTCATGCATGCGGCCGAGAAGGCCGGCACCTACATCCCGCATTTCTGCTACCACAAGAAGCTCTCCATCGCGGCCAACTGCCGCATGTGCCTCGTCGACGTCGAGAAGGCGCCCAAGCCGATGCCGGCCTGCGCCACGCCCGTCACCAACGGGATGATCGTGCGAACGCGCAGCGACAAGGCGATCAAGGCGCAGCAGTCGGTGATGGAGTTCCTCCTCATCAACCACCCGCTGGACTGCCCGATCTGCGATCAGGGCGGCGAATGCCAGCTGCAGGACCTGGCCGTGGGCTACGGCGGCTCCTCCTCGCGCTACGAGGAAGAAAAGCGCGTCGTGCTGCACAAGGACGTCGGCCCGCTGATCTCCATGGAGGAGATGAGCCGCTGCATCCACTGCACCCGCTGCGTGCGCTTCGGCCAGGAAGTGGCCGGCGTGATGGAGCTGGGCATGGTCAACCGCGGCGAGCATTCCGAGATCACCACGGTGCTGGGCGACACGGTCGACTCCGAGGTGTCCGGCAACATGATCGACCTGTGCCCGGTCGGCGCGCTCACCAGCAAGCCGTTCCGCTACAGCGCCCGCAACTGGGAGCTGTCGCGCCGCAAGTCGGTGGCGCCGCACGATTCGTCGGGTGCCAACCTGATCGTGCAGGTGAAGAACAACCGCGTGATGCGCGTGCTGCCGCTGGAGAACGAGGCCGTCAACGAATGCTGGCTGGCCGACCGTGACCGCTTCTCGTACGAGGCCCTGAACAGCGACGAGCGCCTCACCGCGCCCATGCTGAAGCAGGGCGGCGAGTGGAAGCAGGTCGACTGGCAGACCGCCCTCGAGTACGTCGCCAACGGCCTGAAGCAGATCAAGGCCGACCACGGCGCCAAGAGCATCGGCGTGCTGGCCAGCCCGCACAGCACGGTGGAGGAGCTGTTCCTCGCCGGCCAGCTGGTGCGCGGCCTCGGCTCCGAGAACATCGACTACCGCCTGCGCAACGCGCAGTTCACGACGCACGACGGCGTCCATTGGCTGGGCACCAGCATCGCGTCGTTGTCGGACCTGCAAGGGGCGCTGGTCATCGGCTCCAACCTGCGCAAGGACCACCCGCTGTTCTCGCTGCGAATCCGCGCGGCGGCCCGCAAGGGCGCCCGCATCGCGCGCATCCACGACACCACGCACGACTGGGCGATGCCGCTCGCGGCTTCGTCCACCATGCCCGCGTCGCAGTGGGCGCAGGCACTGGCCGACGTCGCCACCGTCATCGCCGGCGAGAAGAGCGGCACCGCACCCGCGAAGGGCCACGCCACCGACGCCGCCAAGGCCCTGGCCGCAGCGCTGCTCTCCGGCGAGCGCAGGGCCATCCTGCTGGGCAATGCCGCCGCGCACCACGCCAATGCCAGCACGCTGCTCGCGCTGGCGCAGTGGATCGGCGAGGCCACCGGCGCCACCGTTGGCTACCTCACCGAAGCCGCCAACACCGTGGGCGCGCAGCTCGTCAACGCGCTGCCGGGCAACGGCGGACTCAACGCCGGCCAGATGCTGGCGGGCCACCTGAAGGCCGCGATCCTGCTGAACACCGAGCCGGAGTTCGACTCCGCCGCCGGCGCCCGCGCGGCCGAGGCCCTGTCGAAGGCCGAGATGGTCGTCACGCTCAGCCCGTTCAAGGCCAACCTGGCGTTCAGCGACGTGCTGCTGCCCATCGCACCGTGGACCGAGACGCCCGGCACCTTCGTCAATGCCGAAGGCCGCGTGCAGTCGTTCCATGCGGTGGTCAAGCCGCTCGCCGACACGCGTCCGGGCTGGAAGGTGCTGCGCGTGCTGGGCAACATGCTGGGCCTGCAGGGCTTCGGCTACGAATCCGCCTCCGAGGTGCTGGTCGCCGCGCGCGGTCAGGCCGATGCGCAGCAGGCGATGGTGCAGGGCGGCAAGCTCTCCAATCGCACCGGCGCTGCCATCGACCTGTCGGTGCAGGCCGCGACCCCGGTCACCGCCGCCATCTACCAGCTCGATGGCATCGTGCGCCGCGCCGAGTCGCTGCAGCTCACGGCCGATGGCCAGGCGGCGCTGCCGCCGGAAGTGCGGCGTGCCACCGCCGTTCGCCGGGAAGAGGTGCTCGCATGATCGATTCGATCTACGGCTTCGGCAACGGCCTGCTGGCCGCGCCCTGGTGGTCGGCCGCCGGCTGGCCCGTCATCTGGACTTTGATCAAGATCGTGGTCGTGGTGGCGCCGCTCATGGGCTGCGTCGCCTACCTCACGCTCTGGGAGCGCAAGGCCATCGGGTTCACGCAGCTGCGCCCGGGCCCCAACCGCACCGGCTTCGGTGGCGTGCTGCAGCCGATCGCCGACGCCTTCAAGCTTCTGACGAAGGAGATCATCCTTCCCACGGTGGCCAACAAGGGCCTGTTCCTGCTCGGGCCCATCATGACCATCATGCCGGCGCTGGCGGCGTGGGCGGTGATCCCGTTCGGCCCCGACACCGCGCTGGCCAACATCAACGCCGGCCTGCTGTTCCTGATGGCCATCACCTCGCTCGAGGTGTACGGCGTGATCATCGCCGGCTGGGCCTCCAACTCGAAGTACGCCTTCCTCGGCGCACTGCGGGCGTCGGCGCAGATGGTGAGCTACGAGATCGCGATGGGCTTCGCGCTGGTCGTGGTGCTGATGGTGACCGGCAGCCTCAACATGACCGACGTGGTCATGAGCCAGGGCCGCGGCCACTTCGCCGCGATGGGCCTGAACATCCTGTCCTGGAACTGGCTGCCGCTGCTGCCGATCTTCCTCGTGTACTTCATCTCCGGCCTGGCCGAGACCAACCGCCACCCGTTCGACGTGGTGGAAGGCGAGTCCGAGATCGTGGCGGGCCACATGATCGAGTACTCGGGCATGAGCTTCGCCATGTTCTTCCTGGCCGAGTACGCCAACATGTGGCTGGTCTCGATCCTGGCGGTGATCATGTTCCTGGGCGGCTGGATCGCGCCGTTCGAGGTGCTCTCGTTCATCCCGGGCTGGATCTGGCTGGGCCTGAAGACCTTCGTGGTCGTGACCATGTTCCTGTGGGTGCGCTCCACGTTCCCGCGCTATCGCTACGACCAGATCATGCGCCTGGGCTGGAAGATCTTCATCCCGGTCACGCTGGTCTGGCTGGTCGTCGTCGGCGCCTGGATGCAGACGCCCTACAACATCTGGAAGTAACGGACGCCATGTCCACCACCACCCTGAACCGCCAAGCGTCGGCGTTCTCGCTCAAGGACTTCCTCTCCAGCTTCATGCTGGTGGAGCTGTTCAAGGGCCTGCGCATCACGGGCAAGTACTTCTTCGCCCGCAAGATCACGGTGCAGTTCCCGGAAGAAAAGACGCCGCTGTCGCCGCGCTTCCGCGGCCTGCACGCGCTGCGCCGCTACGAGAACGGCGAGGAACGCTGCATCGCCTGCAAGCTGTGCGAAGCCGTGTGCCCGGCGCTGGCCATCACCATCGAGTCCGACCAGCGCGCCGACGGCACCCGCCGCACCACGCGCTACGACATCGACCTCACCAAGTGCATCTTCTGCGGCTTCTGCGAGGAGAGCTGCCCGGTCGATTCCATCGTCGAGACCCACATCCTCGAGTACCACGGCGAGAAGCGCGGCGACCTGTACTACACCAAGGACATGCTCCTGGCCGTGGGCGACCGCTACGAAAAAGAGATCGCGGCCAACAAGGCGGCGGACGCCAAGTACCGCTGAACCGGTCCGAGAACGACAACATCATGGACATCAAGACCGGTTTCTTCTACCTGTTCTCGGCAGTGCTGCTGTTCGCGGCCTTCCGGGTCATCACCGCGCGCAACCCCGTGTATGCGGCGCTGTACCTCGTGCTGGCGTTCTTCCAGGCCGCCGCCGTGTGGATCCTGCTCAAGGCCGAATTCCTGGCCATCTCGCTGGTGCTGGTGTATGTCGGCGCGGTGATGGTGCTGTTCCTGTTCGTCGTGATGATGCTGGACATCGACGTGGCGAGCCTGCGCGCGGGCTTCTGGAAGCACTTCCCGCTGGCGGCGATCGTCGGCGTGATCATCGCGCTCGAAATGGCAGCGGTGCTGATGGGCGGCTTCCGTCCCGCCGAGCCCGTGAACGGACCCGCAGCCGCGCAGGTGGCCCAGGCCGGCGGCACGGCCGTCGCGCAGGTGTCCAACACGCGCGAGCTGGGCAAGCTGCTGTACACGCAGTACCTGTTCCCGCTGGAGATCGCCGCCGTGCTGCTGCTGGTGGCGATCGTCGCCGCCATCGCGCTCACGCTGCGCGAGCGCAAGGACAGCAAGCACATGGACCCGGGTGAGCAGGTGAAGGTGCGCGCGCGCGACCGCCTGCAGGTGATCAAGATGCCGCCAGTGATGCCGCAACCCCAGCCCGAGCCGGTCGCCGCGGCCGCTTCGGAAGGAGCGAAGGCATGAGCCTGACTCTCGGTCATTTCCTGTCGCTGGGCGCGATCCTGTTCGCGCTGTCCGTCGTCGGCATCTTCCTGAACCGCCGCAACCTGATCGTGCTGCTGATGGCCATCGAGCTGATGCTGCTGGCGGTCAACATGAACTTCGTGGCGTTCTCCTACTACCTGGGCGACATGCACGGCCAAGTGTTCGTGTTCTTCATCCTCACCGTGGCCGCCGCCGAATCGGCGATCGGCCTGGCCATCCTCGTGCTGCTGTTCCGCAACAAGTCGAACATCAACGTCGAAGACCTGAACATGCTCAAGGGCTGAGGCCACAAGCAGCCCTGCGCAGAAAAGAAACATGAGCCAGACACTCTCAGCATCGGCGCTGCTCGCCGTTCCGCTGGCGCCGCTCGCGGGCGCCGCGCTGGCGGGCATCCTGGGCACCACCTTCGGTGGCAACCGGATCGGGCGGACGCTTTCGCACACCTTCACCATCCTCGGGGTGTTCATCGCCTTCGTGATCTCGGCGATGACGCTCAAGAGCGTGGCCATGGACGGCGCGCGCTTCAACCAGACCATCTATGAATGGATGGTGGTCGGCGGCCTGAAGATGGAGGTCGGCTTCCTGGTCGACGGCCTCACGGCCATGATGATGTTCGTGGTGACCTTCGTGTCGCTGATGGTGCACATCTACACCATCGGGTACATGGAGGAGGACGACGGCTACAACCGCTTCTTCTCGTACATCTCCCTCTTCACCTTCTCGATGCTCATGCTGGTCATGAGCAACAACTTCCTGCAGCTGTTCTTCGGCTGGGAAGCGGTGGGCCTGGTGTCGTACCTGCTGATCGGCTTCTGGTTCAACAAGCCCAGCGCCATCTTCGCCAACATGAAGGCGTTCCTGGTCAACCGGGTCGGCGACTTCGGCTTCATCCTGGGCATCGGCCTCATCGCCGCCTTCGCGGGCACCCTCAGCTACGCCGAGACCTTCGCCAAGGCCGAGGAGATCGCCAAGCTCACGTTCCCGGGCACCGACTGGATGCTGGTCACCGTGATCTGCATCTGCCTGTTCATCGGCGCGATGGGCAAGAGCGCGCAGTTCCCGCTGCATGTCTGGCTGCCCGATTCGATGGAAGGCCCGACCCCGATCTCGGCGCTGATCCACGCCGCCACGATGGTGACGGCCGGCATCTTCATGGTGGCGCGCATGTCGCCGCTGTTCGAGCTGTCCGACGTCGCGCTGTCGTTCATCCTGGTGATCGGCGCCATCACGGCCCTGTTCATGGGCTTCCTGGGCATCATCCAGAACGACATCAAGCGCGTGGTGGCGTACTCCACGCTCTCGCAGCTGGGCTACATGACCGTGGCGCTCGGCGCTTCCGCGTACTCGGTGGCCGTGTTCCACCTGATGACGCACGCGTTCTTCAAGGCGCTGCTGTTCCTCGCGGCGGGCTCGGTGATCATCGGCATGCACCACAACCAGGACATCCGCTGGATGGGCAACGTGCGCAAGTACATGCCGATCACCTGGATCACCTCGCTGATCGGCTCGCTGGCCCTGATCGGCACGCCGCTGTTCGCCGGCTTCTATTCCAAGGACTCGATCATCGAGGCCGTGCACCTGTCGAAGCTGCCGGGCGCGGGCTTCGCTTACTTCGCGGTGATGGCGGGCGTGTTCGTCACGGCGTTCTATTCGTTCCGCCTGTACTTCCTGGTGTTCCACGGCAAGGAGCGCTTCGACCAGGCGCCGGCGCACCACAGCGACGATCCGGCCGAGGAGCCCGATCCGCACCACCACCACGACGAGCACCACACGCCGCACGAGTCGCCCTGGGTGGTGACGGTGCCGCTGATCCTGCTGGCGTTCCCGTCGGTGGTCATCGGCTTCCTCACCATCGGCCCGATGCTGTACGGCGACTTCTTCAAGGACGCCATCTTCGTCAACCTCGAGCGCCATCCGGGCCTGGAGGAGATGACCAAGGAATTCCACGGCGCCGCCGCGATGGCCCTGCACGGGCTGACGTCGCCGGTGTTCTGGCTGGCGTTGGCCGGCGTGGTCCTGGCCTGGTACATGTACATGGTCAACACCGCGCTGCCGGCGCGCATCCAGCGCATGTTCCGCCCCGTCTACGAAGTCCTGGAGAACAAGTACTACATGGACTGGTTCAACGAGAACGTGCTTGCGCGCGGCGCACGCCTGCTGGGCGTGGGACTGTGGAAGGGCGGTGACCAGGCGGTGATCGACGGCACCATGGTCAACGGCAGCGCGCACGTGGTCGGCTGGTTCGCCGGCGTGACCCGCCGCCTGCAATCGGGATACATCTACCACTACGCACTCGCAATGATCGTCGGCGTCTTCGTGCTGATGACGTGGTTCGTCTGGCTCGGCCGATAAGGAGAAGAACAAAGTGGGAGTGCTCAGCCTCGCCATCTGGACGCCGATCGTGTTCGGCACCGTGCTGCTCGCGCTGGGACGCGACGAGCAGGTGCGGGCCGTGCGGTGGATCGCGCTGATCGGCGCCGTCGTCAGTTTCCTGGTCACGTTGCCGCTGTATGGCGCGTTCAAGCTCGGCACGCCCGAGATGCAGTTCGTCGAGAACGCGCCGTGGATTCCGCGGTTCAACATCAACTACCACCTGGGCCTGGACGGCATCTCGTTCTGGTTCGTGCTGCTGACGGCCTTCATCACCGTCATCGTGGTGATCTCCGCCTGGGAGGCGATCACCGAACGCGTCAACCAGTACATGGGCGCGTTCCTGATCCTGTCGGGCCTGATGATCGGCGTGTTCACCGCGCTCGACGCGATGCTGTTCTACGTGTTCTTCGAGGCCACGCTGATCCCGATGTACCTGATCATCGGCATCTGGGGCGGCCCGCGGAAGATCTACGCCGCCTTCAAGTTCTTCCTGTACACGCTGCTCGGTTCGCTGCTGATGCTGATCGCGCTGATCTACCTGTACAGCAAGTCCGGCGGCAGCTTCGACATCCTCACCTGGCACAAGTTGCCGCTGCCGGGCACCGTGCAGACGCTGCTGTTCTTCGGCTTCTTCGCGGCGTTCGCCGTGAAGGTGCCGATGTGGCCGGTGCACACCTGGCTGCCCGACGTGCACGTGGAGGCGCCCACCGGGGGCTCCGCCGTGCTGGCGGCCATCATGCTGAAGCTGGGGGCCTACGGCTTCCTGCGCTTCTCGATGCCGATCGCGCCCGACGCCTCGCGCGAGTGGGCCTGGTTCATCATCGCGCTGTCGATCATCGCGGTGATCTACGTGGGCCTGGTGGCGATGGTGCAGCAGGACATGAAGAAGCTGGTGGCCTATTCGTCCGTGGCGCACATGGGCTTCGTCACGCTGGGCTTCTTCATCTTCAATCCGCTGGGCGTGTCCGGCGGCCTGGTGCAGATGATCGCGCACGGCTTCGTGTCCGGCGCCATGTTCCTGTGCATCGGCGTGCTGTACGACCGGGTGCACTCGCGCGAGATCGCCAGCTACGGCGGCGTGGTCAACACCATGCCCAACTTCGCGGCATTCGCGCTGCTGTTCGCGATGGCCAACTGCGGCCTGCCGGCCACCGCCGGTTTCGTCGGCGAGTGGATGGTGATCCTGGGGTCCGTCAAGGCCAACTTCTGGATCGGCCTGATGGCCGCCACCGCGCTGGTCTGGGGCGCCGCCTACACGCTGTGGATGTACAAGCGCGTGTACCTGGGTCCGGTGGCCAACGACGACGTGCGCCAGCTCACCGACATCAACAAGCGCGAGTTCCTGATGCTGGGACTGCTCGCGGTCGCCGTGCTGTACATGGGCATCCATCCGAAGCCCTTCACCGACGTCATGGAGTCGTCGGTCGACAACTTCCTGAAGCACGTGAGTGCGTCGAAACTGAACTGAAGGCACGCAGATGCTGGATACCCTGAGCCTCATCGTCGTCTCGCCGGAGATCGTGCTGCTGGTGATGGCCTGCGTGATCGCGCTGGTCGACCTGGGCGTGACGACGCGCCTGCGCGGCACCACCTACTGGCTGACGCTGCTGACGCTGGCCGCCGTGGCCTTCCTCACCGCCGACTTCGCCGTGCGCGGCGAGACGTTCTACGCCTTCAACAAGATGGTGGTGAGCGATCCCATGGCCAACTGGCTGAAGTGCTTCTCGTCCATCGCGCTGATGGTCACGCTGGTCTACGGCCGCCCGTACGCCGCCGACCGCCAGATGCTGCGCGGCGGCGAGATGTTCACGCTGTCGCTGTTCGCGCTGCTGGGCATGTTCGTCATGATCTCGGCCAGCAACTTCCTGCTGATCTACATCGGCCTGGAGCTCATGACGCTATGCAGCTACGCCCTGGTGGCGCTGCGCCGCGACAACGAGGTCGCCACCGAGGCGGCGATGAAGTACTTCGTGCTGGGCGCGATGGCCTCGGGCTTCCTGCTCTATGGCCTGTCGATGCTGTACGGCGCCACCGGCACGCTGGACATCAACGAGGTGTTCCGCGTCATCGGCAGCGGTCGCGTGCAGCACCAGGTGCTGGTGTTCGGCCTGGTGTTCATCGTGTCGGGCCTCGCCTTCAAGCTGGGTGCGGCGCCGTTCCACATGTGGATCCCCGACGTCTACCAGGGCGCGCCGACGGCCATCACGCTGCTGATCGGATCGGCCCCCGAGCTGGCCGCGTTCGGCATCGCCATCCGCCTGCTGGTGGAAGGCATGATCCCGCTGGCGCTGGACTGGCAGCAGATGCTGATGCTGCTGGCCGTGGCGTCCCTGCTGGTGGGCAACCTGGCCGCCATCGCGCAGAGCAACCTCAAGCGCATGCTGGCGTATTCGACCATCGCGCAGATGGGCTTCGTGGTGCTGGGCCTGGCCGCGGGCGTGGTCAACGGCACGACGAACAACGCCCAGTTCGCCTACAGCGCCTCGATGTTCTACATCGTGACCTACGTGCTCACCACGCTGGGCTCCTTCGGCATCATCCTGCTGCTGGCGCGCGAGGGCTTCGAGAGTGACGAGATCTCCGACCTGGCCGGCCTGAACCAGCGCAGCCCCCTGTACGCCGGCATCATGGCCGTGTGCATGTTCTCGCTGGCCGGCGTGCCGCCGCTGGTGGGCTTCTGGGGCAAGCTGTTCGTGCTGCAGGCGCTGGTCGCCTCCGGCAACCCGCTCTACATCGGGCTGGCGATCTTCGCGGTGGTGATGTCGCTGATCGGCGCGTTCTACTACCTGCGCGTGGTCAAGGTCATGTACTTCGACTCGCCGATCACCGCGACCACGGTGTCGGCTCCGGCCGACGTGCGCGCCGTGCTGACCGTCAACGGTGCCCTGGTGCTGATCCTGGGCCTGGTGCCGGGCGGGCTGCTGGCGCTGTGCGCCGAAGCCATCGTCAAGACACTGGCAACCTGACCGGCCGCATCGCGGGCTGAGCGCGTGTCGCAGACCGCCTCCATCTGGATGGTCATCGTGGTGGCGGCCATCGCCGCCAACCTGCCGTTCCTGGCCGACCGCCACCTGTTCGCGGCCGTGCCGCTGCGGCACTCCAAGCCGCTGGCGCTGCGCCTGGCCGAACTGGTGGTCCTGTACTTCCTGGTCGGTGCGCTGGGCCTGGCGCTCGAGAACCGCCTGGGGCAGATCGCGCCGCAGGGCTGGGAGTTCTACGCCGTCACCGGCGCGCTGTTCCTCACGCTCGCCTTCCCCGGCTTCGTCTGGCGCTACCTCGCGAAGCGCCGCCATGGCTGAAGACGACCGGCATCTCGCCGAGCGCGCGCTGTCGCGCGAGGAACTGCTGCGCGGCCATTTCCTGCATGCGGTGCGCGAGCAGGTGGCGCTGCCCGACGGCAGCCGTGCCACCCGCGAATTCATCCTGCATCCCGGGGCGGTGATGGTGATCCCGCTGCTGGACGACGGCCGCGTGGTGCTGGAGCGCCAGTGGCGGCATCCGCTCGGCCGCGTCATGGTCGAATTCCCGGCCGGCAAGCTCGACGCCGGCGAGGATCGCCTGGCGTGCGCGCGCCGCGAACTGCAGGAGGAGACCGGCTACACCGCGCGCGAGTGGGCCCATGCGGGCGTGCTGCATCCGGTCATCTCGTACTCCACGGAGTTCATCGATATCTGGTTCGCGCGCGGGCTCACGGCCGGCGAGCGGCGCCTGGACGAGGGCGAGTTCCTCGACGTCTTCGCCGCCACGCCGCAGGAGCTGCTGGCGTGGTGCCGCGACGGCCGCGTGACGGATGCCAAGACGCTCACCGGCGCACTGTGGCTGCAGAACGTCCTGTCGGGCGCATGGGAACTCGACTGGCGCGGATAATCCCGTGCCATGAAGGTCCTGAACCTGCAGTGCTCCCACCAGCATGTCTTCGAAGGCTGGTTCGGCTCGGACGACGAGTTCCAGGGCCAGCTGGCGGGCGGCCTGCTCGAGTGCCCGCTGTGCGGTGACACCGGCATCACCAAGCTGCCCTCCGCCCCGCGCCTGAACCTGGGCGCGCAGCCCGCGCCTGCCGCCAAGCAGGAAGTCGCCGCGACGCCCGATGTGTCGATGCAGCGCGCGTGGCTGCAGATGGTGCGCCATGTGATGGCCAATACCGAGGACGTCGGCGAGCGCTTCGCGGAAGAAGTGCGGCGCATCCACCATGGCGAGTCCGAGGAGCGGGGCATCCGCGGGCAGGCGTCGCGCGAGGAGACCGAGGCGCTGCTGGAAGAGGGCATCGGCGTGTTGCCGCTGCCGATCCCGAAGGCGCTCAAGGGGCCGGTGCAGTAGAGGCGGGGACGGACAGCCGAACGCAAAAGGCGCCAAAGGGCCGCAAAAGTCGCAAAAGAGCGAAGGGATCTTCGGATCCCTTTTTCATTTCTTCGTTTTGCGTCTTTCGCGTCTTTTGCGTTCGGCTGTCCGCTTCCGCCTTCACTCCAGCAATTGCAACGCCGCCAGCCGTGCATAGACGCCCCCAGCCGCGACGAGCTCCTCGTGCCGCCCCTGCTCGACGATCCGCCCGTGGTCCAGCACCACGATGCGATCGGCCTGCTGCACGGTTGCGAGCCGATGCGCGATGACCAGCGTCGTTCGGTTGCGCATCGCTGAAGCAAGCGCCGCCTGCACCATCCGCTCGCTCTCTGCATCGAGTGCGCTGGTGGCTTCATCCAGCAACAGCAGCGGCGGATTCTTCAGGATCGCGCGCGCGATCGCGATGCGCTGGCGTTGGCCGCCGGACAGGCGCACCCCGCGCTCGCCGAGGAAGGTCGCATACCCCTCGGGCAGGGCCTCGAGGAAGTCGTGGGCGTAAGCGGCGCGAGCAGCCTGCACCACCTCGTCGTCAGTCGCATCGGGGCGCCCGTAGCGGATGTTCTCCATGGCGCTGGCCGAGAACACCACCGGCTCCTGCGCAACCAGCGCCATGCCTGAGCGAAGCTCCTGCAGCGCGCGATCGCGGGCCGGGACGCCATCGACCACGACGCGCCCCTGCGCCGGGTCATAGAAGCGCAGCAGCAGCGAGAACACGGTGGACTTGCCTGCGCCGCTGGGGCCCACGAGTGCCACCGTCTCGCCGGGCGCGATGGCCAGCGCGAAGTCCCGCAGCGCCGGCGTGCGCGGGCGCGAAGGGTAATGGAAGCCGACCTGCTCGAAGCGCACGGCGCTGCCAGCGACAGGAGCGGGCACGGTGACAGGCTGTGCCGGCGACGCGACCGGCGAGCTGCTGGCCAGCAGTTCCATCAGGCGCTCCGTGGCGCCCGCCGCGCGCAGCAGGTCGCCGTAGACCTCGCCCAGCACCGCGACGGCGCCCGCGAAGATGATCACGTACAGCGCGGCCTGCCCCAGCTGTCCCGCGGTGATGTCACCGGCGGCCACCGCCTGCGCGCCGCGGTACAGGCCCCACAGCAGCAGCGCCGCGTTGGCGATGATGATGAAGGCCACCAGCACGGCGCGCGCCCTGGTCCGTCGCACGCCGGTGTGGAAGGCGTCGTTGGTCGCCTGCGCGAACCGCCGTGCCTCGCGCGCCTCGCCGGTGTAGCTCTGGACCACCGGGATCGCGTTCAGCACCTCCGCCGCGATGGCGCTGGAGCCGGCCACGCGATCCTGGCTCGCACGCGAGAGCCTGCGCACGCGGCGGCCGAAGACCATCGCAGGCACCACCACCAGCAGCACGGCCGCCAGCACCAGCGCCATCACATACGGGTGCGTCCACACCAGCATGCCCAGCGCACCCACGCCCATGACGAGGTTGCGCAGGCCCATGGAGAACGAGGAGCCGACCACGGTCTGCACGAGCGTGGTGTCGGTGGTCAGGCGCGACAGCACCTCGCCCGTCTGCGTGGTCTCGAAGAACTCCGGGCTCTGTTCGATCACGTGCGCGTACACGGCGCTCCGGAGATCCGCCGTCACCCGCTCGCCGAGCCAGCTCACCGTGTAGAACCGCGCCGCCGAGAACAGGCCCAGCGCAACTGCCACGGCGAACAGCTCGAGGAAGTGCGTGCGCAGGGCGACGAGCCGCTCACCCTCGCCGGCGCCCACCAGGCCCTGGTCGATCAGCGTGCGCAGGGCGACGGGGAAGAGCAGGGTGGCCGACGCCGCGAGCACCAGGAACAGGCCGGCCAGCGCGATGCGGCCGCGGTAGGGCCGCAGGAACGGCAGCAGGCCCGACAGCGATTGCGGAGAGCCCTTGGCAGGCGCGGGATCGGGCATGCGGCCAGTGTAGACCAAAGCATGCATGGGCAAAGGTGGCCTTGACAATGATTGTCTAGGCAACTATTATCTCAGGCATGGACACAGACACTCCCGCCAAGCCGGCCCGGCGTGCGAAGCCCCAGCGCGAGCCGCAGGGCTTCTACCGGCCCGAGCAGTACCGGCCGGACGACAGCGTCGCCTACCTCATGCGCCGGCTGATCACCAGCTTTGCGTCGGAGGTGCAGCACGAACTCGATCCGCGTGGACTGACGAACGCGCAGTGGGTGCCGATCTACAAGATGTCCATGGGACAGGGCACCACGCCCGCCGAACTGGCCCGCCACTGCCAGCTCGACGCGGGTGCCATGACGCGCACGCTCGACCGCCTCGAAGCCAAGGGCCTGATCCGGCGCGAGCGCTCGTCCGAGGACCGGCGCGTGGTGAACCTCGGGCTCACCGCCGAGGGGCGCGAGGCGGCTTCGGACATCCCGCAGGTGCTGTGCAAGGTGCTCAACGCGCACCTGGAGGGGTTCTCGGCGCAAGAGGTGGAACTGCTGAAGTCGATGCTGCTGCGCATGATCGACAACGGCCAGGCAATGCAGAAACAGAGGAACGACCAGGCATGACCAAGACCCGCATCCCGGGACGGCTCGGCGCGCTGGCGGCGGCACTCGTGCTGGCCGGCTGCGCCAATTACGCAGGCATCACGCCGCAGGCGACGCTGAAGACGCCGCAGGACGCGGGCGTGCCCGCCGCCACGACGGCCGAAGCCGCGCCGCAGGTGTCCACCCAGTGGTGGAAGCAGTTCGGCGATCCGCAGCTGGACAAGCTTGTCGACCAGGCGCTGCAGGGCAGCCCCAACCTGCGCACCGCGCAGGCGCGCCTCGCGCGCGCGCAGTCGGTGCAGGAGCTGGCCCGCTCGGCCACGCTGCCGCAGGCCCAAGGCTCCTTCGAAGCCACGCGCCAGCACTTCTCCGCGACCAACATCTATCCGCCCCCGCTGGGTGGTAACACCTTCAACCTGGGCACGCTGCAGGCCGCGGGCAGCTGGGAGCTCGACTTCTTCGGCAAGAACCGGCAGGCCCTCGAAGCCGCGCTGGGTGCCGAGCGTGCCGCGCAGGCCGACGTGGAAGCGGCGCGCACGCTGCTGGCCAGCAATGTCGCGCGCAACTACTTCCAGCTGGCGCGCCTGCAGGACCAGTTGCAGGTCGCCCAACGCACGCTGGCCCAGCGCGAGGAATCGCTGAAGCTCGTGAGCGATCGCGTGCGGGCCGGCCTGGACACCACGCTGGAGCAACGCCAGAGCGAAGGCCTGCTGCCGGAAGTGCGCCAGCAGGCCGAGGCGCTGCAGGAACAGGCGCAGCTCACGCGCAATGCGCTCGCCGCGCTCGTGGGCCAGCCGGACCTGCAGCTGGAACCGCGCTCGCTGGCGCAGGCCAAGCCGCTGGCGGTGCCCACTGCCGTGCCGGCCGACCTGCTGGCCCGCCGCGCCGACATCACGGCGGCGCGCTGGCGCGTCGAGGCCGCGACGCACGACGTGTCCAGCGCGAAGGCGCAGTTCTATCCGAACGTCAACCTCACCGCCTTCATCGGCCTGTCCAGCCTGGGCCTGAACCGCCTGCTGGAGGCCGACAGCCAGCAGTGGGGCGTCGGCCCGGCCATCCACCTGCCGATCTTCGATGCCGGCCGGCTGCGCGCCAACCTGCGCGGCAAGACCGCCGACCTCGACGTCGCGGTGGAGAGCTACAACGGTGCGATCCTCGATGCCGTGCGCGACGTCGCGGACCAGCTGGCCTCGGCGCAGTCCATCGCGCGCCAGCAGGCCGAGCAGCGCAACGCGCAGGCCTCCGCGGAAGCCGCCTACGACATCGCGACGCAGCGGTACAAGGCCGGCCTCGGCACGTACCTGAACGTGCTCACCGCCGAGACTTCGGTGCTCAACCAGCGCCGGCTGGCCGTCGACCTGGCGGCCCGCGCGCTCGACACGCAAGTGCAACTCGCACGCGCCCTCGGCGGCGGCTTCCAGGCCGACCCCGAGACGCTGCGCCTCGCCACCCAGAACACACGCTGAACGGAACACGGAACGGAATCGCCATGAACGACGCACAACAGAACGAAGCAGGTGCCGGCCTCGATCGCAAGGCCAAGCGCAAGAAGGGCCTCACGATCCTCGCCGTGGCCGTGCTGCTCGCCGGCGGCGCCTGGGGCGCCTACGAGTACCTCGTCGCCAGCCACTACGAGTCGACCGACAACGCCTACGTGCAGGGCAACGTGGTGCAGATCACGCCGCAGATCGGCGGCACCGTGCTGGCCATCTACGCCGACGACACCGACTTCGTGAAGGCCGGCCAGCCGCTGGTCAAGCTCGATCCGGCCGACGTGAGCGTGGCGCTGCAGCAGGCCGAAGCCAACCTCGCGCAGACCGTGCGGCAGGTGCGCACGCTGTACGCCAACAACGGTTCGCTGGCCGCCCAGGTGCAGCTGCGCCAGGCCGACGTGGCCAAGGCCGAGGCCGATGTGCAGCGCGCGGCCGACGACCTGGCCCGTCGCCAGTCGCTGACCGGCAACGGCGCGGTGTCGAAGGAAGAACTGAACCACTCGCAGACGCAGGTGGCCAATGCGCGCAGCGCGCTGGCGGCCGCGCAGGCCGGCGTGACCGCGGCGAAGGAGCAGCTCGCCAGCAACCAGGCGCAGACCGAAGGCACCAGCGTCGAGCAGCATCCCAGCGTGCAGGCCGCTGCCGCCAAGGTGCGCGAAGCGTGGCTCGCCACGCAGCGCGCCGCGCTGCCGGCGCCGGTGGACGGCTATGTCGCCAAGCGCACCGTGCAGCTCGGCCAGCGCGTGGCCGCGGGCGCCCCGCTGATGTCGATCGTGCCCCTCAAGCAGGTGTGGGTCGACGCGAACTTCAAGGAAGTGCAGCTGCGCAAGATCCGTATCGGCCAGCCGGTGACGCTGACGGCCGACGTGTACGGCAAGAAGGTCGAATACAAGGGCACGGTCCAGGGCCTCGGCGTGGGCACCGGCGCGGCGTTCGCGCTGCTGCCGGCGCAGAACGCCACCGGCAACTGGATCAAGGTGGTCCAGCGCGTGCCGGTTCGCATTGCGCTCGATGCCGACGAGGTGGCGAAGAACCCGCTGCGCGTGGGCCTGTCGATGGACGCCACCGTCGACGTGCACCAGCAGGACGGCAAGACGCTGGCCGATGCGCCGCGCGCCACCGCTGTCGCGCAGTCCACGCCGGTGTTCACCGCCGCCGACGGCGGTGCCGATGCCGAGGTGCGCCGCATCATCACCGCCAACCTGGGCGGCAAGGTCGGCAACACCAGCGCGCTGGGCGCCGCTCCGGCCCGCTCGGCCGCGCCCGTGAAGGCCCTGCCCGCAGGCGCCGTGGCCAGCAGCGCGAACGGGACGCACTGATGGCAACCGCCGGCGCACCGCAGGCAGCGCACCCGCCGCTCGAAGGCGCGGTGCGCGTCTGGGGCACGATCGCGCTGTCCGCCGCCACGTTCATGAACGTGCTGGACACCTCGATCGCCAATGTGTCGCTGCCCGCGATCGCCGGCGACCTGGGCGTGAGCCCCAACCAGGGCACCTGGGTCATCACCAGCTTCGCCGTGGCCAACGCGATCGCCGTGCCGCTGACCGGCTGGCTGTCGCAGCGCTTCGGCCAGGTGCGGCTGTTCGTGGGCAGCGTGATGCTGTTCGTGATCGCGTCCTGGCTGTGCGGCCTGGCGCCGAACATGGCGACGCTGATCGCCTTTCGCGCGCTGCAGGGCTTCGTTGCGGGCCCGATGATCCCGCTGTCGCAATCGCTGCTGCTGGCCAGCTACCCGAAGGCACTCGCGGGGCTGGCGATGGCGATGTGGGCGATGACCACGCTGGTCGCGCCGGTGATGGGGCCTCTGCTGGGCGGTTGGATCACCGACAACATCAGCTGGCCGTGGATCTTCTTCATCAACATCCCCGTGGGCATCGCGGCCGCCGGCGCGTCGTGGGCGATCTTTCGCAAGCGTGACACCGCCACCCGCAAGCTGCCGATCGACAAGGTCGGCCTGGCGCTGCTGGTGGTGTGGATCGCCGCGCTGCAGATGATGCTGGACCTGGGCAAGGAGCAGGACTGGTTCCACTCGCCAACCATCGTGGCACTGGCTGTCGTGGCCGTCGTGGGCTTCGCGTTCTTCCTCGTCTGGGAGCTGACCGACGACCACCCGGTGGTCGACCTGTCCCTGTTCGGGAGGCGCAACTTCTGGACGGGCACGCTGGCCACGTCGCTCGGCTACGGCCTGTTCTTCGGCAACGTGGTGCTGCTGCCGCTGTGGCTGCAGCAGTTCATGGGCTACACCGCCACCGACGCCGGCATGATCATGGCGCCCGTTGGCCTGATGGCGATGATCCTGTCGCCCTTGGTGGGAAAGACCGTCGGCAGGATCGACCCGCGCAAGTACGCGACGTTCGCTTTCATCGTGTTCGGGCTGGTGCTCTGGATGCGGTCGCGGTTCAACACATCGGCGGATTTCGGCACCATCATGGTTCCGACCATCATCCAGGGCGTGGCGATGGCGTTCTTCTTCATTCCGCTGATGACGATCACCCTGTCAGGCCTGACGCCCGATCGCATCCCCGCCGCCTCCGGATTGACCAACTTCGTCCGCATCACCGCGGGCGCGATGGGCACCTCGATCTCGACGACGATGTGGGAGGACCGCGCGGCTCTGCACCATGCGCACCTGGCCGAGGCGGTCAACGCGGGCAGCGCCACGGCGCAGTCCACCCTGTCGGGCCTTGCCGCAGGCGGGCTCTCGCCGGATCAGGCGCTGGCCCAGGTGAACCGGCTGGTGGACCAGCAGGCCTTCACGATGGCGGCGACGGACCTGTTCTGGCTGTCGGCGGCGCTGTTCCTCGCGCTCATTCCCTTCGTGTGGCTCAGCCATCCCCAACGCGGTGCGGGTGGGGCCGATGCGGCGGCTGGTGCGCATTAGGGTTGTTCGCACTTGGCAGGAATACGGTGATCGCGCCCGAGGTCTTTACACAATTGACGTGTACCGGCAGCGGGCGCGTGGAACACTTCCTGCATCGCGTCGGCAGCGACACAGTCGGGAGCACATGATGGCTGGAACGATCTGGACACCGGTGATGGGATGGGTGGCCGCCATCGGCGCCGCCCTGGCGCTGGCCGTCGCGGCGCCCAGCGAGAGCGGCCTGCTCGGCAAGCTTCCGAGCTTCACCGCCAAGCGCCTGCACGACCAGGCGCCGGTGGTCCTGCCGCAGCAGCTGCCGTCGGCGCGCACGCTGGCCATCGTGGTGTTCAAGCACGCGCAGCAGGACGAGGCCCAGGGCTGGATCGACGGCCTGCGCCTGAACCAGGAGTCCGCCATCGCGTGGGTGCGCATGCCGGTCTTCAGCGACCGCAACGACGAGGCCAAGCGCCGCGAGAAGGAAGCCTCGCTGCTCGCGCGCTATCCCTCGCCCGACGATCGCGCGCGCATCATGGCCATCGTCGCCGACAAGGATGCCTTCGTGCGTGCCACCGGCCTCACCAGCACCGACCACGTCTCCGTGCTGGTGCTCGATCGCACCGGCAACGTGCTGGCCAAGGCCCAGGGCGTGTACGACGCCGCCAAGGCGCAGGCGCTGCGCGAGACCGTGCTGGCGAACGACTGAACGTCGCGCGGCGCGCTCACAGGCGCAGCCGCTGCGCATAGCCCGTCATCTCCAGGTAGCCGCGGCCCACGCGGCGCCCGTTGCTGTCGAAGAGGTCGGACAGGCCTTCCCAGTAGATCCCGCCGGTGGAGGCGCGGCTGTCCAGCTCCTGGTCGTCGACCACTGCACGCACCGTGTAGAAGTCCGCCGGCGTGCGCACCATCCACTCCACGGGATACACCGCGCCGGATGCGGGGCTGGTCCAGCGGCGCTGCGGCCGGAACTCGGTCTCGCCGTGGCTCGCGATGTAGGTGCTGCCGCCCGCCGCACGGAACGAGCCGCCATCCCACAGCGCCGATCCATCCCTGCGCCGCAGCTGGAAGGCCGTGAGGGCGCTCCCGTCGTCCAGGTTCATGCCGATCCAGTCCCAGCCCACCGCCTGCGGATCGAGCAGGGCTTCGCTCGCCTCGTGATCCAGCCAGGCCTTGCCGCTGTCGATCGTGAAGCGGCGTCCCTGCAGCACCAGCGTGCCGGCCACCGCCAGCTGCGGCACCGAGTAGTAGTAGCTGGCCTGCTCCTCCTGCGGACCCTTGCGCGAGAGCCCGTTCCGGCCTTGCAGCAGTGGCGGCTGCGTGGGCGTGAAGCGCAGGTCCAGGCCGAACTCGCGGGCCGGCAGCCGCGCGGCGTACGGGCCGGCGGGCGCGCGCACCAGCTGCCAGTCACGCAGCTTTACGCGGGTGTCGGTGGTGTCGGCCTGCGCCACGCCGAATCCTTCGCGGGCGATGCGCTGGTCGTGCCACAGGCGCCGCCCCTGCACGTCGGTCAGGGCCGCATGCGCGAACAGCAGCTGCCTGGCCGCGAACTTCGAGTGCAACGGCTGCGCCTCGTCGACACGGGTGCGGAAGAACGTCAACTGGAAGCCGAACTCGCGCCCCTGCGACTGCGCAAAGCCGGTCACGTACCACCACTCGGTGCGCAGGTCGGGATGGGCGCCGAAGTCGCGCGGGAACACCAGCGTGCGTTGGGGCAGGGCCAGGGCTGCAAGAAGCGGACTCCCAAACGCAGAGGACGCAGAGGCACGCAGAAGTCGCAGAAGAAATGCACGAGAACGCGGGGCACTGCTCGCGAGCAGCGGTAGCGCCGAGAGGAAGGGCCGCCGCCGCATCACCAGTCCTCCTTGACTGCCAGCACGGCGTCGCGGCCCGCGGCTGCGCGGCCCGCGAGCCATGCGGTCACCGTGCCTGCGGCGATGACCGCCAGGCACAGCGCCAGCAGGCGCAGCCACGGCACCAGCAGGTCCATGGTCCAGTGGAAGCTCTGGGGATTGACGACGTGCACCAGCACCACCGACACGCCGAGTCCCAGCGCCACGCCGGCCAGGGCGCCGATGGACGTCCACGCCGCGCCTTCGCCGGCGACCACCGCCAGGATCTGCGACCGCGTCAGACCCAGGTGCGCGAGCAGCCCGAACTCCTTGCGACGCGCGAGCACCTGCGCGCTGAAGCTCGCCGCCACGCCGAACAGCCCGATGCCGATCGCCACCGCCTGCAGCCAGTAGGTGACGGCGAAGCTGCGATCGAACACGCGCAGCGAGGCCGCGCGGATCTCGCGCGCCGACGCGAATTCCAGCAGCGGCGCGGCGCTGCCCGCCGCGTCGCGCAAGACGGCTTGGACCTGCGCGGGCTGCGCGTCGGCAGTCAGCCAGAGCGCAAGGTCGTTGGCGCGCGCGTCGCCGGTCAGACCTTCGTAGTCGCGACGGTCCAGCAGCAACGCACCGGTCTGCCGCACGTAGTCGCGCCAGATGCCGGCCACGACGAACCGGCTCCCGCCCGCCGTTGACAGGCCGAGCGCCGCGTCCAGCTGCGGCAAGGGCTTTCCGGGCAGGGCGCCGTACAGGTCGCGCATCGCCTCGCTCGCATACACGGCGATGCGGCCGGCGGGCACGGCGTGCAGTGCGCCCACCAGCGGCAGGTCGCGCGCGGGATGCTCGATCGCGCGCGCGAGCAGCACCACGGGCGGCCGCGCCGGATCGAACTGCAGCGGACGCACGCGCTGCGTGGCCGCGCGCGCGACGCCGGGCGTGGCCACCGCACGCGCCACCAGCGCCGGATCGAGGAACGCCGTGTCGCCGGCGGCGACGCTCCCCGCCGTGCGCACGTACAGGTCGGCCGGCAGCAGCACGTCGAGCCAGCGGTCGACCGAGTCGCGGAAGCTCGCCACCATCACCGTGAGCGCGACCGCGAGGGCCAGCGCGGCGACAACGCCGCTCACGGCAACGGCCGCCGATTCGCGCACGCGCCGCGCGCGCTCGACGGCCAGCAGCGGCAGCAGCCGGTGCGCGATGCGCGGCGCGACGCGGTCGTACAGCAGGCCGACAGCGGGCGGCAGCGACGCGATGCCCCCCACCAGCAGCAGGCCCACCGACACATACGCCGCGAGCGGCAGCCCCGCGATCGGCGGCAAGGCAGCGCACAGGCCTGCGGCCGCGAGCAAGGCCGGACCGAACCATCGCTGCCGTCCATGCGGCGTGTCCGCACGCAAGCCCTTCAGCGAGGCCGCAAGCGGCAGGCGTTCGGCCGCGCGCGCGGGCACCCAGCCGCCGACCACCGCGGCGAGCACGCCCAGCGCGCCGTACACGAGTGCCGACGGCGTGCTCCACTGCAGGCGCGGCGTCACGCCCTGGAAGTAGCCGCCGCCCAGGTCGCCGCCGAGCAGCGTGAGCGCGACGTCGGCGAGCGCCGCGCCCAATGCGACGCCGGCGGCGCTGCCCACGAGCCCGAGCGCGGCCGATTCGGCCAGCACCAGCGCGCGCCGCCGCGGCGCGTCCAGGCCCAGCACCCCGAGCAACGCGAATTGCTGCGAGCGCCGCGCGACGCTTAGCGACAGCACCGAGAACACCAGGAACGCGCCCGTGAAGAGCGCCACGAGCGCCAGCACGATGAGGTTCACGCGGTAGGCGCGCGACAGGTTGCCGATTCGCTGCGTCGCGTCGCCCGGCTGCGCCGCCAGCACGTCGGCGGGCATGGCCATGCGGCGCAGCCATGCGGCGCGATCGACACCGGGCTTCAGCTTGACGTCGATGCGCGAGAGCGAGCCGTCGCGCCCGAACAGGTCCTGCGCGGCGCCGATGTCCAGCACCGCCAGCGGGGATCCCGCGGCGGTCACGCTGCCGGCCACGCGCACATCGGCCAGCGAGAGCCCAACCTGCAACTGGAGGCGATCGCCGGGCAGGCGCTCGTGCGCCGCCGCGTTCAGGAACACGGTGGCCGGCGCGAACAGCGAGAGCCGATCGTCCGCGCGCCCTGGCAGCGGCACCAGCGCCGGCGCGAGCGCTCCGGCGCTGAGCGGGTCCACGCCGAGGACGCGCAGCGGAACGCGCTGTCCGTCCGGTGCGAGGGCGTTCGTGGCCAGCTCCAGCACCGGGCTGGCGATCGCAACGTCGGCATCCGTCGCGACGCGCGCGAACAGCGCCTCGTCGAAGCCGCCCTGCGCAGCGCGAAGCTCCACGTCCGGCTGGCCGTTGACGGCGCGCACGGCGGTCGAGAACTCGCTCAGGGCCGACGCGTTGATCAACTGCACCGACAACGCCAGCGCCACCCCCAGCATCACGGCGGCGATCGCTGCCAGGCTGCGCCACGGGTGGTGGCGCAGTTCCTGCCAGGACAGGGTGCGCAGCAAGGCGGTGAGCATCGGGCCATTGTGCAGAACGCGCGGGCCGCACCGCTACGATGCGGCATGGACGAGCCTGCCATCGACACTCTCGAACGCGCAACCCTGGCCGCGGTGCCGCCCACCGAACTGCTGGCGCTGGACGGCTGGCTGGTCGCGCTGGACGCGGGCACGGTCGGCCGCGCGCATTCCGCCGTGCCGACGCGGCACGCCGGCGTGCGCGATGACCTGCTGCCCCAGATCGAACGGACCTTCGAAGCACGCCAGCTGCGTCCCTCGTTCCGCATCCCGCGCGTGCCCGGCTGCGAGCCGCTGCAGCAAGCCTTGCGCACCACGGGCTACACGCCGCGCCAGCCGACGCTCACGCTCGTGGGCACCGTCGATGCGCTCGCGGCGCGAGACCCCGCCCACGCGGTCGAGACCGCGACGCAACTTCCGGCAGGGTGGGCCGACGTGTTCCTCGGGTGGGGTTCGATCCTGTCGACGGCGCGAGTCGCGTGGCCATCCTTCAGCGCGGGCGCGACACGGTGTTCGCAAGCGCGAAGTGGGAAGGGCGTATTGCCGCAGTCGGCACCGCGTGCTTCAGCCATGGCTGGTGCGGCATCCATGGCATGCGCACGGCGCCGGACGCGCGCGGCCACGGACTGGCGGGCGCGATCCTCGCCACCTTCGGCAGGATGGCGCACCAGCGCGGACTGGCGCGCGTGTTCCTGCAGGTGGAAGAGGGCAACGCGACGGCGCGCTCGCTGTACGAGCGCGCCGGGTTGCGCACCGCGTGGTGCTCCGATTACTGGCGCCGCGGCTGAGGGCGGCGCGGGAGGGCGCGGGAGATCAGGCTTCCGCGCCCATCTCCGACATCAGCTCCTCCTTGCGCGCCTCGAGCTCCTCGCGCATGGCGACCAGGTCGAGTTTGCGGGTGGAGCGCGCCTTGGTGAAGATCTCGTTGCGCTCTTCCTTGACGTGGTGGTCGATGTACTCGCCCAGCACCTTGACCTTGGCCTCGAATTTCTCGTCGGGTTCCATCGAGGCCTGGATCTGCGCGATCAGGTCCTTCGCGCTCTGGTGCTCGACCTCGGCCTCGTCCAGCATGTCCGTGTCCTTGATGGCCTCGCGCAGCGCCGGATAGAAGATCTCCTCCTCGATCTGCGCGTGCACGGTCAGCTCCATGCAGATCTGGCGGACCAGGTCGAGCTTCTTCTGCGCGGCGCCCTTGGCTCGCGACTGCGTGAGTTCCTCGAACTCCTTGAACATCTTCTTGACGGCGCGGTGGTCGGCGTCCAGCAGGTCGCAGGCGTCCTTGCCTGCTCGGGCGGTGGTGGGCATGAGGCGCTCCTTGGTGGGATGCCGCGAATCTTCGAAGTGCCGAGCCGGGCACCCTGTAGGAGAACTCCGCAAGCGGCCTGCCGCGAGGCCGACGCACGAGTCATCGCCGCTCGCGCCGCGCTTCCGTGCGCGCCTACAGGTGACTCAGCGCGGGTCGCCGTCGGCGGGTCGAATTGCGCCTGCCTATCCCGCCGTCGCATGCCTGCCTGCTGGAACGCCCATCACCTGCGGCGCGGATGCACCTGGCGTTGCACAGTATTCGCATGTCATTCACCTACGGGTAGAGCATGGAAGACAAGACAGCGCGCTTCACGATCCTCATCGACGCCGACAAGAAGAAAGCCTTCGACGAGCTGTGCGCGTCCCAGGATGTGACCTCGTCCCAGATGATCCGCAAGTTGATCCGCGAGTACCTCGACGAGCACGGCGTGCGGGTCGACCAGGGGGCGCTGCGCACGCGGTCGCAGCGCAAGGCGCAGAAGTGAGCGCGGCAGCTGCCGCGGCCGTGTGGCAGCCGTAGCAGCAAATGCAATTTGAATCGCGCGCGTGAAGGCCGCGCAGGGTGGGCCCGCGATTACAATCGAGTTAACATCGCAGCCCCTTGCATTCCCCATGGATAACAAGACCGCGAGGCTCACCGTCCTCGTCGATCCGGCCAGGAAAGCGGCCTTCGAAAAACTGTGCCACTCGCAGGACATGACGCCGTCGCAGGTGCTGCGGCGCCTGATCCGCGAGTTCATGGACATGCACACGCCCACTCCCGGCGGCGGCAGGCAACCGCGCAAGCGCGGCGCCTGACGCTCCCTCGCGCCGCGCACCCTCAGTCCGGGCGCATTCCTTCCGCCGTCAGGTGCAGAACGCGATCGGCGCGTGCCGCGGCCGGGCCCGAATGCGTCACCAGCACCAGTGCGGCCCCATGCGAGCGGGTCTGCGCCACCAGCACGTCCATCACCTGCTCCGCGGTGCGTGGATCGAGGTTGCCGGTGGGCTCGTCGGCCAGCAGCAGCGGCGGCTGGTGCACCAGCGCCCGCGCGATGGCCACGCGCTGCAACTGGCCGCCGCTCAGTTGCTGCGGCAGCCGCGCGCCCAGGCCATCCAGGCCCACTGCCTGCAGCATGGCCTGCACGCGTGCGTCATCCGGCCGCTGCAGCAGCAGCAGCGGCAGCGCGACGTTCTGCGCGACGTCCAGGTGCGGCAGCACGTGGAAGGCCTGGAACACGAATCCGATGGCGCGTCGGCGCAGCACGGCGCGTGCGTCGTCGGAGAGCGTGCCGAGGTCCTGGCCTTCGACGATCACGCGACCCGCATCCCAGGTGTCCAGTCCCGCCAGGCAGTTGAGCAGCGTCGACTTGCCCACGCCCGACTCGCCCACGATGGCGACGAACTCGCCGCGGCGCACCTCGAGGTCGACGTCGCGGAACACGGGCGCGTCGCCATAGTGCTTGGCCAGGCCCTGCACCTGCACCAGGGCATCCGTCATCCGAGCACCTCGCGTGCCGCGGCCAGCACGCGCGCCGGCAGCTCGGGCGCATCGCACGCGAGCACCCGGCGTTGCATCGACCGCAGCCAGGTGAGCTGGCGCTTGGCCAGCTGGCGCGTGGCGAAGATGCCGCGTTCGCGCAGCTGCGCCTGCGGCCAGCCTTCCTGCAGTGCCTCCCAGGCCTGGCGATAGCCCACGCTGCGCATGCTGGGCAACCCGGGGTGCAGGTCGCCGCGCTCGCGCAGTCGACGCACTTCGTCGAGGAAGCCCTGAGCCAGCATCGCGTCGAACCGTCGCGCGATGCGCTCGTGCAGCCAGGCCCGTTCAGCGGGCTCCAGCGACAGCAGCGGCATGCGCGGCAATGCGCCCTGGCGCGCCGCACCGTGGAAGCCGCTGAGCGGCTGCCCGGTGGTGCGGAACACTTCGAGCGCGCGCTGGATGCGCTGCGCATCGTTTGGCGCCAGCCGCGCGGCGGTCGTGGGATCGACGCGCGCGAGGTCCGCGTGCAGCGCCGGCCAGCCACGTTCGGCCGCTTCCGCCGTGATCGCTTCGCGCGTGTCGGCATCGGCCGGCGGCATCGCCGCCAGCCCTTCGAACGCGGCCTTGAAATACAGCATGGTGCCGCCCACCAGCAGCGCGAGCCGGCCGCGTGCGTTGATCTCGCGCACCAGCCGCGCCGCGTCGGCGACGAACTCCGCGGCGCTGTACGCCTCGGTCGGATCGCGGATGTCGATCAGGTGGTGCGGCACCGCGCGCTGTTCGGCCGCGCTGGGCTTGGCGGTGCCGATGTCCATGCCGCGGTAGACCAGCGCCGAATCGACGCTGACGATCTCCGCGTCCAGCGCGCGGGCCAGGTGCAGCGCCACGTCGCTCTTGCCGGCTGCCGTGGGGCCGGCGAGGGCCAGCACGCGCACAGCGGAAGATTCGGTCGAGGCGGAAGAAGGGGCGGTGGACACCGCGGGCGAGCCTAGCAGAAGCCCGCGGGGCGCCCGTGCTCAGCGCAGGCTGAACAGCTGCTGCACGGCTTCGCGGTACTGCGCGCGGCCCACCGACATCGTGCTGTGGTGCGAGCCGCCCTCGACCAGGAGGAAGCGCTTCTTGCCGCCGGCGGCGTCGTACAGCCGCCGTGCCAGGTCGCCCGGGACCAGCGTGTCGTCGCTGCCATGCACCACCAGCAGCGGCGAGCCGATGCGCGCCACCTTGCCAAGCGAATCGAACCGCTGCGTGACCAGCGGGCCGAACGGCAGCCAGCCCCACCTGAAGGTGCTGGCCAGCTCCGGGATCGAGGTGAAGGTGCCCTCGACGATGGTGCCCTTCTCGTCGGCCACCCGCGCGGCCAGGTCGATGGCGACTGCGCCGCCCAGCGAGTGGCCGAAGATGTACCGCGGCCGCTGCGGGTAGTGCGCGGCCAGCCAGTCCCAGGCGGCGCGCGCGTCCTCGTAGGCGGTGTCTTCCGACGGCAGCCCTGGACTGCTCTTGCCGAAGCCGCGGTAGTCGATCGCGAGCACCGAGAAGCCCATGTCCCGCATGCGGCGCATCCGGCCCGCCGAGCCTTCGACGTTCCAGCGGGCGCCGTGCAGGTACAGCAGCACCGGCGTGTCGGCGCGCGGATGCTGCGCCTCGAGCCACAGGCCATGCAGCTTCGCGGGCTGCGACGTGGATTTCGACGCGAAGGAGATCCACACGTCGTCCATGCCTTCGGCGGCATCTGCACTGTTGCCCCAGGCCCTGTCGCTGGGCTGGAAGATCCAGGCGCGCTCGTGTTCGTCGAGCGTGGAGCAGCCCCAGGTCAGCAGCAGCGCGAGAACGGCGAGGAGGGCGGGCAGCAGGCGACGCATCGTCCGGCAGAGTGCGGGGCCGCCGTAAAGTTCACCCGTCGTCAGCGTGAAGCCAGGGTGAAGGTCAGCGCCCGCGCAGGAACAGTGCGTCGAGGTCCCGCACGGTCACCTGCCGCCACGTGGGCCGGCCGTGGTTGCACTGGTCCGAGCGCTCGGTGGTTTCCATCTGCCGCAGCAGGGCGTTCATCTCGTCGATGGTGAGGCGGCGATTGGCCCGCACCGCGCCGTGGCAGGCCATGGTGGCCAGCAGTTCGTCGCGGGCGCGCTGCACCACGGTGCTGGCCTCGTGCTGCGCCAGTTCGGCCAGCACGCTGCGCGCGAGCTCCACCGCATCGCCCTGCGCCAGGGTCGTGGGCACGGCGCGCACGGCGAGCGTCTTCGCCGAGAACGGCGTGATCTCCAGGCCCACCTGGCGCAGCGTGGCCCCGCAGGCCTCGGCTGTCGCGACTTCCTGGGGCGTCGCGGCGAACGTGGCCGGGATCAGCAGCGGTTGGCTGGCCAGCGCGCGGCCGTCGCCGGTCCCGAGTTGCGCCTTGAGGCGTTCGTACACGATGCGCTCGTGCGCCGCATGCATGTCGACGATGACGAGGCCCTGCCGGTTCTCGGCGAGGATGTAGATGCCTTGCAGCTGCGCGAGCGCGCGGCCGAGCGGCCAGTCTCCGTCGGGGAGTCCTTCCTCCGTTCGGCCCGAGGCTGTCGAAGGCCCGGCACCGGCTTCGACAGGCCCAGGCTCAACCGGCGATGGGTCGAATGCGGCTTCGGCGGGTTCGGCCCGAACGGACGTGTCAGCCCGAACGGACGGTGACCACAGCGCCCCTACATCGTTCACCCTGTTGCCGAATGCCGGCGTGCCGAAGTCCACGCGCGCCTGCGACCACGCCGCGAAGGGCGCCGGCGCGGCGGGTGAGGGCGCGAGCAGTGCAGGCTGCACCGGCACCTCCGGCGCCTGTTTCGCGCGCGGCGTGGCCAGTCCGGCCTCGACGGCGCGGCGCACCGCCTGGTGCACCTCGCGCCCGTCGCGGAAGCGCACCTCGATCTTGGTGGGATGCACGTTGACGTCGACGCGCGTCGGGTCGATCTGGATCGCCAGCACGTAGACCGGCTGCCGCTGCCCATGCAGCACGTCCTCGTAGGCGCTGCGCGCCGCGTGCGCCAGCACCTTGTCGCGCACGAAGCGGCCGTTGACATAGGCGAACTGCTGGTCGGCGCGCGAGCGCGCGGCGTCGGGGATGCCGGCGCGGCCACTCACGCGCAGCGGTCCCATCGTGAGGTCCACCGGCACGCTGTCGGCGAGGAAGTCGTCGCCCAGCACGTCGGCCATGCGCTGTTCGTGCGTGCCCGGCCGCCACTGCTCGACCAGCTTGCCTTCGTGCCAGATCGCAAACCCGACGTCGGGCCGCGCCAGCGCATGCCGCCGCACCGCCTCGATGCAGTGGGCCAGCTCGGTGGCGTCGGTCTTGAGGAACTTGCGGCGCGCCGGCGTGCTGAAGAACAGCTCCTTGACCTCGACGCTGGTGCCTTGCGCGCGCGCGGCCGGCCGCAGCTCGCCGCTGCGCGCATCGAGCAGGAACGCGCTGGGCTGGTCGGCGCATCGCGACAGGATGGCCAGCTCCGAGACCGAAGCGATGGCCGCGAGCGCTTCGCCGCGGAAGCCCATGGTGCCCACGGCCTCCAGGTCGGACAGGCTTCCGATCTTGCTGGTGGCATGGCGACGCAGCGCGATCGGCAGTTCCTCGCGCGGGATGCCCATGCCGTCGTCCTCCACCGCCACCAGGCGCACGCCGCCCGCGAGCAGGCGCACGGTGATCTGCGCGGCGCCGGCATCGAGCGCGTTGTCGACCAGCTCGCGCACCACCGACGCGGGGCGCTCGACGACCTCGCCGGCCGCGATCTGGCTGATCAACTCGTCGGGAAGTTCGCGGATCGGGCGCCGGGGGCGCGGCTGGAGCACGGCGTTCACGCCGACGATTCTAGGAGCCTGCAGCGGGTCAGCCCGAGCGGCCACAGGGATAATCCGCCGCTCATGGAACTCCTTGCCTTCCTCATCGACTTCATCCTGCATGTCGACAAGCACCTGCAGGCCTTCGTCAGCGACCACGGCACCTGGGTCTACGCGCTGCTGTTCGTGATCATCTTCGTCGAGACCGGCGTCGTGGTGATGCCGTTCCTGCCCGGCGACTCGCTGCTGTTCGTGGTCGGCGCCATGTGCGGGATCGGGCTGATGGACTACGCCAGCTCCGTGGCGCTGCTGTGGGGCGCCGCGGTGCTGGGCAACCAGAGCAACTACACGATCGGCAGGTTCATCGGCCCGCGGGTGTTCCAGTGGGAGCAGAGCCGCTTCTTCAACCGCAGGGCCTTCGACCAGGCGCATGCGTTCTACGAGAAGTACGGCGGCTTCACCATCATCGCCGCGCGCTTCATGCCGTTCCTGCGCACCTTCGCGCCCTTCGTGGCGGGCGTCGCGCAGATGACGCGCAGCAAGTTCAGCCTGTTCGACGTCGTCGGCGGCGACCTGTGGGTGGGCGGCATCGTCACCGCCGGCTTCTTCTTCGGCAATATCCCCTGGGTCCAGCAGCACCTGGACAAGATCATCTGGGCCATGATCCTGGTGCCGGGACTGATCGTGATCTTCGGGGCGGTGAAGGGGCGGCTGAGGGAAGGGTCGGCCTGAAGGCGGGAGCGGACTGCCGAACGCGAAAGACGCGAAATCACGCGAAAGACGCGAAAGACGCGAAAGGAATTCCAAATCATTGGATCTCTTTCGCGTCTTTTCCGCTCTTTCGCGTCTTTCGCGTTCGGCTGCCCGCTTTTCCCGCGTCAATGCCCCGCGGTGAGTTTGTGCACCAGCTCCGCGGTCGTGTTCGCCTTGTACTTGCGCATCAGGCGCGCGCGGTAGATCTCCACCGTGCGGTGGCTGATCGCGAGTTCCTTGCCGATCTCCTTGGACGTCATGCCGTCCAGCAGCCGCGCGGCCACCTCGCGTTCGCGCGCCGTCAGTTCCGCCTTCACCGGTCGCTGCGAGCTCAGGTCCTCGAAGGACCAGATGCCCGATTCGTGCGGCGCCGCGCGATTGAGCGCGCGCCCTGTGACGTGGCACCAGAACACCTCGCCGTTGGCCCGCTTCATGATGCGGTCGTCGGCATAGCGGCCACGGGCATTGAGGATCGGCGCCATGCGCGCGCCCAGGCGCTCGTACTCGTCGACACTGGGATACAGGGCCAGGAACGACTGGCCGACGAGCGACTCGCGCGTGAAGCCGAACATCTCGCACAGCTGGCGGTTGCAATCGACGATGCTGCGGTTGCGGGAGACGCACAGGCCCACGGGCGCCAGCTCGAAGGCCAGCCGGTAATCGAGGTCCACAGGGGCTTACCTTTACGAGGAACTACGTAGCTGAATAGGTAGTATCGTAGCCGCAGTCCGGCGCGCCCTTCGGCGCCGGAGTCCCCATGCACCAGGAGACATCCACGTGAAAAAGCTTTATCCCTCCGCCGCGGCCGCGCTCGACGGCGTGGTGCGCAGCGGCCAGCTGATGGCCGTCGGCGGCTTCGGCCTGTGCGGCATTCCCGAGGCGCTGATCGAGGCTCTGCGCGCCAGCGGCGTGAAGGACCTGACGGTCATCTCCAACAACGCCGGGGTCGACGATTTCGGCCTCGGCAAGCTGCTGCAGACGCGCCAGATCAAGCGGATGATCTCGTCGTACGTGGGCGAGAACAAGGAGTTCGAGCGCCAGTACCTGGCGGGCGAACTGGAACTGGAATTCACGCCGCAGGGCACGCTGGCCGAGAAGCTGCGCGCCGGCGGCGCCGGCATCCCCGCGTTCTTCACCAAGACCGGCGTCGGCACCATCGTCGCCGAGGGCAAGGAACTGCGCGAGTTCGACGGCGAGACCTACGTGATGGAGCGCTCGCTGGTGCCGGACGTGTCGCTGGTCAAGGCCGACGTCGCCGACAAGAGCGGCAACCTGCGCTTCCGCCTGACGGCACGCAACTTCAATCCCGCCGCCGCGATGGCCGGCAAGGTGTGCATCGTCGAGGTCGAGAAGATCGTCGAGGTGGGCGAGCTCGCCCCCGACGACATCCACCTGCCGGGCATCTACGTGCACCGCATCGTGCACAACCCGAGCCCCGAGAAGCGCATCGAGAAGCGCACGACCCGTACGGCGTAAGGAGAGAACATGCCCTGGACCCAAGACCAGATGGCCGCGCGCGCGGCGCAGGAACTCGAGGACGGCTTCTACGTCAACCTCGGCATCGGCATCCCGACGCTGGTGGCCAACTTCACCGGCGACAAGGAGGTGTGGCTGCAGTCGGAGAACGGCATGCTGGGCATCGGCCCCTTCCCGACCGACGCCGAGGTCGACGCCGACCTGATCAACGCCGGCAAGCAGACCGTCACCACGATCAAGGGCTCGGCCATCTTCGGCAGCCACGACAGCTTCGCGATGATCCGCGGCGGCAAGATCAACCTCTCGATCCTGGGCGCGATGCAGGTCAGCGAGAAAGGCGACCTGGCCAACTGGATGATCCCCGGCAAGATGGTCAAGGGCATGGGCGGCGCGATGGACCTGGTGGCCGGCGTGCCACGCGTGATCGTGCTGATGGAGCACGTGGCGAAGAAGAAGGACGGCACCGAGGACATGAAAATCCTGCCCCAGTGCACGCTGCCGCTGACGGGCGTGGGCGTGGTGGACCGCGTGATCACCGACCTGGGCGTGATGGACGTCACCCCGCAGGGCCTCAAGCTGGTCGAACTGGCGCCCGGCGTCACGTTCGAGCAGATCCAGTCGAAGACGGGCGTCAAGCTGCTGAAGTGACCGCCCCGCGCGAAGCGCTGGCCTCCCTCTGGCGGTCCACGGGGCTGCCCCAGGAAGCGCTGCGCTTCGCCGATCTCACCGGCACCGAGCCGGTCTTCCCCTCCTCGTTCGCGGTCGGCACGGCGGCGCAAGCCTCCATTGCAGCGGCGGCGCTGGCCGCCTGCGAGGTCGGCCACCTGCGCGGCGCCGCGCGCCAGCGCGTCGCGGTGGACATGGCGCATGCCGCCACCGAGTGCACCGCGTGGTTCGCCATCGACGGCAAGGTGCCCGACCTGTGGGACCCGTTCTCCGGCCTCTACCGCTGCGCCGACGGTTGGGTGCGCGTGCATGCCAACTTCCGTCACCACCGCGATGGCGCGCTGGAGCTCCTGGGCCTGGATCCGGCGACGGCGACGCGGGCGCAGGCCGACGCGGCCATGCTGCGCTGGAAGGCGCGTGACTTCGAGGACGCGTCGGCCCGGGCCGGCCTGGTCGCGACCGCGCTGCGGACTTTCGCCGAGTGGGACGCATCGCCGCAGGGGCAGGCCATCGCTGCGCAGCCGCTCGTGAACATCGAGCGGCTGGGCGACGCCCCGGTGCTCGCGTTGCCGCCGCTCGAGCCGGACCAGCGGCCGCTGGAAGGCGTGAAGGTGCTCGATCTCACCCGCATCCTCGCCGGCCCCGTGGGTGGGCGGATGCTCGCGGCCTATGGCGCCGACGTGATGCTGGTCAACTCGCCGCACCTGCCCAACATCGACGCCATCGCGGACACCAGTCGCGGCAAGCGCTCGTGCCATGTGGACCTGCGCACCGCCCGCGGGCGCGAGGATTTCGAGGCCTTGCTGGCCCAAGCGCATGTGGTGATCCAGGGCTACCGTCCGGGCGGGCTCGATGGCCTGGGCTATGGCCCCGGAGACCTCGCGCGTCGCCGCCCGGGACTCGTTTCACTCTGGCTCTCCGCCTACGGTCCACAGGGCCCGTGGCATGACCGGCGCGGCTTCGACTCGCTCGTGCAGACCGCGATGGGCTTCAACCATGCCGAAGGCGAAGCGGCCGGCAGTGGGCCCAAGGCGCTGCCCATGCAGGTCCTCGACGAAGCCTCCGGCGCCCTGATCGCCGCGATGGCCTCGGCGCTGCTGCATCGCCAGCAACGCGAGGGAGGCAGCTGGCTGGCGCGCGTGTCGCTCGCGCAGACGGCGCACTGGCTGCGTTCGCTGGGGCGGGTGCGCGATGGACTCGCTGCCAAGCCGCCTTCCCGCGACCCGTGGGTCGAGCACGCGGACTCCGGCTTCGGCCGGCTCAGTGGCATCGCCCACAGCGCCCACCTGGCTGCCACGCCCGCGCGCTGGTTGCGCCCGTCGGAGCGGCCGGGGACTTCGCCGCCGCACTGGTGAGCGCCCGCCGCCGCTGCGGTCGAGGGCCGATTCCTGCAGCCTGTCGCTTCCACCTGCAGTCCGTCGCGCCCCGCTTCGGCCATCGAGGACCTCCTCCTAGGATCGCAGCACATCCAGACACCAGGAGGCATCCATGGCACCCGTTTCCGTCTCCCGCCGCGCTGCGGCCGTGGCGCTGGCCGCTGGCGCAGTCGCGTTGGCGTCCGGTGCCGCGTGGGCCTGGAGCACCGTCCGCGGCAACGGCACGCGGCGCAGCGAAGCCCGCACCGTGTCGGGCTTCAGCGGCATCGCGATGTCCGTGCCGGGTCACCTTGAACTGCGCCTGGGCCCGACCGAGAGCCTCACGATCGAGGCCGACGAGAACCTGCTGCCGCTGGTCGAGACGACCGTCTCGCGCGGCACCTTGCAGATCCGCGTGCGGCGGGACCAGGACATCGACCCGACCGTGCTGCGCATCGTCGTGCAGGCCAGGCAGATCGAGCTGCTGTCGCTGGGGGGCTCCGGCAGCATCTCCGCCGATGCGCTCAAGGCTGCAGCGCTGAAGCTCGACGTGGGTGGCTCCGGGTCGATCGCCCTGCAGCGCGCCGACATCGAGGAGCTGACCGTCTCGATGGCCGGCAGCGGCAGCGCCAACCTCGCCGGCAAGGCGCGCTCGCTCAAGGTGTCCGTCGCCGGATCCGGCAGTGTCTCGGCTGCCGCGTTGCCCGCCGACGAGGCCCGGGTGAGCATCGCCGGCTCGGGACTGGCCACCGTCAGTGCCCGCACCAGCCTGAGAGCCAGCATCGCGGGCTCAGGGTCGGTGCGCTACCAGGGCGACCCGAAGGTGGAGCGCTCCATCGCCGGGTCGGGCGACATCCAGCGCATCGGCCCGCTGCCGTCCTGAACCCTGCATTGTTTTGTCAGCCGTTGACGATTTGCAACCCGTCGCCAGCCTCGGCTGACAGCGGGTTGCCTTTTTTTCCTTCAAGCTGGCCCAGCATTGGAGTTCCATCATTCGCCCGGTGCCGCTGTGGCACAGGGAGGTGCTCGATGAAACCGACACATGCCGTGCTGGCCGCGATGCTGGTCCTGGGCACCGGCCAGGCGATGGCCTGCTACCTGGTCTACGACCGCAACAACCAGGTCGTCTACAGCGGCGACGCCGCGCCGGTGGACATGAGCAAGCCGCTGCACGAAGCACTGGCCGCGAAGTACCCCGGCGGCCACATGACGTTCGACAACGCCCGCGACTGCCCTTCGCAGGGCCGCCTGCGCGTGGCATCCACCAACGGCAAGTCGCCACTGCTGGTGGACATCCGCACCGCGAAGTCCATGGGCCTGCCGTACACGGACATGGGCAACGGCGTGGCGATGGTGCGCGAGCGTCCCGATTCGATGCGGACCGGGGTGAACCTGGCCGAATCGGGCTTGCCGCGCGACGACACACGGGCCATGGGCGCTGCGCCGGCACAGCCGCAACAGAACCACCAGCAAGCCCAGCAGAAGCCGGCCGCCGCCCGCCCGGCTCAGCCCGCCACGTCGCGCTGACGGAACGGCTGGCTCAGGTAGCGCGAGCCGGCCCACCCGAACCGCCAGGGCACGTCCACCGCCTTGCTGATGCCGATGCGCGGGCCGGTCACCACGACCGCCGAGCCATCGGAGGCCAGCACCCGAAAGGGCTTGCGGTCCAGGCGATGCCCGTTCATGGCGTGCTCGATGGCCAGCGCCTGGCCCAGGCGCCCCGGCCCTGAACACAACAGGCGCTCGTCCTGCAACCCGCGGCGCTCGCGCATCACGTCCAGGCCGTGCGTGGGCTGCAGCGCGCGGATCAGCACGCCGGCGCCATGGCCTTCCTCGCGGCAGACGAAGTTCAGGCACCAGTGGATGCCGTACGAGCGGTAGACGTACGCGCGGCCGGGCGGACCGAACATGGCCTGGTTGCGCGGGGTCGGGCCCGAGTAGGTGTGCGACGCCGGGTCCGCACGGTCATAGGCCTCGGTCTCGACGATCAGGCCGCCGACGCCGTCGACCAGCAGCGTGGCGCCAATCAGCGCGCGGGCGACGACGTGCGAGTCGTGATCGAAGTCGGCGGCAACGAGGGGCCTAGACATCCGCGGTCTCGTCCTCGACCGTCTCGCCGAGGAAGCCGCCGCTCTGGTGCGACCACAGCTTCGCATAGAGCCCGCCCTGCGCGAGCAGGCTGCGATGGCTGCCTTCCTCGACGATGCGGCCCTGGTCCATCACGACGAGGCGGTCCATCGCCGCGATGGTGGACAGCCGGTGCGCGATGGCGATCACGGTCTTGCCTTCCATCAGCTCGTCCAGGCTCGCCTGGATGGCGGCTTCCACTTCCGAGTCGAGCGCGCTGGTGGCTTCGTCCAGCAGCAGGATGGGCGCGTCCTTGAGCATCACGCGCGCGATGGCGATGCGCTGGCGCTGTCCGCCCGAGAGCTTGACGCCGCGCTCGCCCACGTGGGCGTCGTAGCCCCTGCGGCCGTGCAGGTCGGCCAGAGACTCGATGAACGCGTCGGCCTGCGCGCGACGTGCCGCGGCGCGCAGCTCGGCTTCCGATGTGCCGGGGCTGCCATAGGCGATGTTGTCGCGCACCGAGCGGTGCAGCAGCGAGGTGTCCTGCGTCACCATGCCGATGTGCATCCGCAGGCTGTCCTGCGTGACGTGCGCGATGTCCTGGCCGTCGATGAGGATGCGGCCGCCGTCCAGGTCGTGGAAGCGCAGCAGCAGGTTCACCAGCGTCGACTTGCCGGCACCGGAGCGGCCGATCAGCCCGATCTTCTCGCCCGGTTTCACGCGCAGCGTGAAGTCGTCGATCACCGGGATCGCCTTGCCATAGCCGAAGCGGATGTGGTCGAACACCACCTCGCCGCGGGTGACGGCGAGCGGCTTGGCATCGGGTTGGTCGACCACGGCGCGCAGCTTGGTGAGCGTGCCCATGCCGTCCTGCACCGTGCCGATGTTCTCGAACAGCGAGGCCATCTCCCACATGATCCAGTGCGACATGCCGTTGATGCGCAGCGCCATCGCGGTGACTGCCGCCACGGCGCCGGGCCCGACCTGGCCCAGCGACCACAGCCACAGCGAGTAGCCGGTGGCGCCCAGGATCAGCCCGACCACCAGCGCGTGGTTGACGATCTCGAAGGTGCTCACCAGGCGCATCTGCTGGTAGCCGATGTTCTGGAAGTCCTCCATCGCGGCGCGCGCGAAGCCGGCCTCGCGCTGGCTGTGCGAGAACAGCTTGACCGTCGAGATGTTGGTGTACGCGTCGGTGATGCGGCCGGTGAGCATCGCGCGTGCATCGGCCTGGGCCTTGCCGACGCGTCCGAGGCGCGGCACGAAGTACCAGACGGAGAGGCCATAGAACACCAGCCAGGCCAGGAAGGGCAGCGTGAGCCGCAGGTCGAACCCGGCGGCCAGGCCGAGGATGGTGAGGAAATAGACCCCGATGCCGATGATCACCTCGGTGGTGACGAAGGCCATCTCGCGCACGGCCAGCGCGGTCTGCATCACCTTGGTGGTGATGCGGCCGGCGAACTCGTCGGCGTAGAAGGCCATGCTCTGGCCCAGCATCAGCCGATGGAAGTTCCAGCGCAGCCGCAGCGGGAAGTTGATCGCCAGCGTCTGGTGCTTGACGATGGTCTGCAGCGCGACGATGACGATGCTGCCCACCAGGATCGCGGACAGCAGCCACAGCGTCGGGCCATGGTCGGTCCACAGCGATGCGGGCTGGGCACGGCCGATCCAGTTGACGATCTGGCCCAGCATCCAGAACAGCACCGCCTCGAACACCGAGACCGAGGCGCTGAGCAGCGCGAGCCAGCCGATGTACCCGCGCACGCCGTCGGTGCAGGCCCAGACGAACGCGAAGAAGCCCTTGGGCGGCAGGGCCGGTTCGGGTTGCGGATAAGGAGGAAGGAGGGTTTCGAAGCGGCGGAACAAGGGGCGGAAGGATGCCACAGGGAGCGGGTGCGGTGTCGTCGCCACCTGCAGACCGCACCGGCAGTTTACTGTATAAATCAACAGTACCGCAGCGCTCCCGCAGTTCCCTTTCCTTTCCATGCCGCCCCCCGCAGACCTGGCCATCCCGCATGTCTGGCGCGTCACCGACCTCGCCCGCGAGGAGGCGGTCGTGCCCAGCGGGCATGCGCTGCTCGATGCGCAACTGCCGGGAGGTGGCTGGCCCGTGGGCAGCATGGTCGAGGTGCTGCAGCACCGTCCCGAGCTGCATGCATGGCAACTGCTGCTGCCGGCCCTGGCGCAGTGGGTCGCGACCAAGCCGGGCCCGATCGTGCTGGTCGGCGCGCCGCTGCCACCGTTCACCCCCGCGTTGGCCGCGCAAGGCCTGCCGGCCGAGCGTCTCCTGTGGATCCGTGTCGATGCGGCCGCGGCACGCCTGTGGTCGGCCGAGCAGTCGCTGCGTTGCGCCGACGTGGCCGCGCTGCTCGCCTGGCTGCCGCACTGCAAGTCGCCCGACCTGCGCCGATTGCAGCTGGCGGCGCGGCAACACGGCAAGCTGCTGTTCGTGTTCCGGCCCGCGCAGGTGCGCACGCAGGCCAGTCCGTCACCGTTGCGGCTGCTGCTGGAGGGCGGCGACGACCTGCAGGTGCAGGTGCTCAAGCGCAAGGGACCGCCCCTGGACCACACGCTGCACCTGTCCCCGCACCCGGCCCGGCTGCGCGCGCTGCTGGCCAGCCGACGCAAGACCCCAGTGCCGGTCACCGCGCCGGCCGAAGAAAGGAGATCGCATGTTCTGGATCGCCTTGTCGCCGCCCCCTGACGACGATCTCCAGCCCTGGCTCTGGTGGTCGCTGCGCTTCACGCCCCGCGTGGCGCGCGTCGAGGAAGCCATCGTGCTGGAGGTGTCCGGCAGCTTGCGCCTCTTCGGGGGGCGCAAGGCGCTGCTGAAGGCGCTGCTGCAATCCGGGCGCGATGATCTCGGGCCGGTGCAGTGGGCCGTGGGGCCCACCTCGCTGGTCGCGCTGGCACTCCTGCGATGCAAGTTGCGTGGCCTCGATGCGCCCAGGCCCTTGCCGGAGGCGCTGCCGCTCGACCTGCTCACCGCCGCCATCCCGCATGCCGCGGTGCTCGAGCGGACCGGCACCTGTACCTGGGGCCAGTTGCGTGCGTTGCCGCGTGCCGGTGTCTCGCGGCGCTTTGGCGCCGCGCTGGTCGAAGCGGTGGATGCTGCCTTCGGTGAGCAGCCGGAGAGCTATCCGTGGGAAGTGCTGCCCGAGGAATTCGACCTGAACGCGGAACTGGTGGCTTTGGCGACCAGCGCGCCGGACCTGATGCTCGCGGCCGAGCGCCTGCTCTCAAGGCTGCAGCTGTGGCTGCAGGCGCGCAACCGTGGCGTGCTGGCGCTCGAGCTCGAATGGACGCTGGACCTGCGTCGCCTCGATGGCGTGGCCTTGCCGCCGAAGGAGCAGCTGCAGGTGCGCACCGCGCAACCTACGCAGGAGATGGCGCACCTGCGCCGCCTCGTTGGCGAGCACCTGGGACGCGCGAAGCTGTCTGCGCCCGCCAATCACCTGCGCCTGCGTTCGCTGGAGACGGTGCCCTGGGCCGGCATGACCACCAGCCTGTTGCCGCAGGAGCGCACCGAAGGCGAGCGGCTGCACCAGCTGGTCGAGCGTTTGTCGGTGCGGCTGGGCGAGGACAACGTGGTGGTGCCGGTGCCGAATGGCGATCACCGGCCCGAGTGCAAGCAGGCGTGGATGCCGGCGAGGGGAGAGCCGTTCGGCTCGAGCCTGTCGAAGGCCCGCGCTCCAGAGTCCCAGCCCGCACAGGCCCCCGACGCCCTCTATCCCAGCTGGGTGCTTCCCCAACCCTTGCGCCTGAAGATGCAAGGCGAGACGCCGTGCTTCGGGGGTCCCTTGCGGCGACTGGCGCGCCTGTACCGGCTCGAGACCGCATGGTGGGACAGCCAGGGCCCCACGCTGCGCGACTACTTCATCGCCCGCAGCGCGCAAGCCGGGCTGCTGTGGATCTACCGCGAGCGGCCCGCGTCGCTGGCACGTGAACTGGCCGGGCATGGCGAGTTCGCCTGGTACCTGCAGGGGCTGTATGCCTGACGTCACCTTCAAGCCCAAGCCGCTGCTGGACGAGGAGCGGCTGCCGCCGGTGCTGGGCGAAGGGCCGGATCGCCTGCCCGCGTATGCCGAGCTGCACTGCCTGTCGAACTTCAGCTTCCAGCGCGGCGCCTCGCATCCCCAGGAGCTCGCGCGCCGTGCCTACGACCTGGGCTACGAGGCACTGGCGATCACCGACGAATGCTCGGTGGCTGGCGTGGTGCGGGCCTGGTCGGGACTGCGCGACTACATGGCCTTCATCGACGGCCTGGAGGCTGCCTTCCCGGACCAGAAACGCAAGCGCGACTTCCGCCTGCTGTACGGGTCCGAGTTCGACTTCGGCGACGTGCGCCTGGTGGCCATCGCGCGAGACCTGCAGGGCTGGGGAGGCCTGTGCCAGTTCATCACCGCCGCACGCACCACCAAGGCGCCGAAGGGCACGTACGTCGTGTCGTGGGAGCGCAGCGAGCTGCGCCTGCTGCAAGGCTGCGAGGTGCTGGTCGTGCCCAGGCGCGTGCCGGGCCAGGACCTGGATGCGATGTCTTTGTGTGCCCGCCTGCAGTCCTTGCACGCCTTGTACGGTGACCACCTCTGGCTGGCGGTGAACCTGCCGCACCTCATCGACGACGACCTCTGGCTGGCCCGCCTGCAGGACGTGGAGGCCGCGAGCGGCGTGCCCCTGGTGGCCACGGGCGACGTGCACATGCACGCGCGCTCGCGCAAGCCGCTGCAGGACGTGGTCACCGCGATCCGCCTGGGGCAGCCCGTGCAGGACTGCGGGCTGGCACTGCAAGGAAATGCCGAGCGCCACCTGCGGCCGCGCATGCGACTGGCCGAGGCCTATCCGGCGCATTTGCTGGCCCGCACGAAGGAGGTGATGCGCCGCTGCCGCTTCGACCTGCAGGAGATCCGCTACGACTACCCGCAGGAGACGGTGCCCGATGGCATGACGCCCTCCGAGGGCTTGCGGCACCTGACCTACCTGGGCGCGGCGGACCGCTATCCGGCCGGCGTGCCGGATCGCGTGCGCGAGCTGGTCGAGAAGGAGCTCGCGCTGATCCAGCAGTGCCGCTATGAGATGTTCTTCCTCACCGTGCACGACATCGTGCGCGAGGCCAGGCGGCTGGGCATCCTGTGCCAGGGCCGAGGGTCGGCGGCCAATTCGGCGGTCTGCTTCTGCCTGGGCATCACGGCGATGGACCCGATGCTCTCGCGTCCGCTGCTCGAGCGCTTCATCAGCGTGGACCGGCGCAACGAGCCGCCCGACATCGACGTCGACTTCGAGCACGAGCGGCGCGAGGAGGTGATCCAGTACATCTACAACAAGTACGGGCGCGAGCGTTCGGCCATCGCGGCCGTGGTCATCAGCTACCGCACGCGCAGCGCCATCCGCGACGTCGGCAAAGCGCTCGCGATTCCCGAGCCGCTGGTCGAGGCGTTCGCCAAGGACCACTACTGGTTCGACGACAAGCTGGCCGGGGATCGCCTGCAGGCGATGGCCACGCAGATCGGCATCGCGCTGCCGGACCACCAGGCCCGCCTGTGGCTGGAGCTCACGCAGCAGCTCATGGGCTTCCCGCGCCACCTGTCGCAGCACGTGGGCGGCTTCGTGCTCACGCAGACGCAGCTGTCGCGCCTGGTGCCGATCGAGAACGCCAGCATGAAGGACCGCTCGGTGATCCAGTGGGACAAGGACGACCTGGAGGACATGGGCCTGATGAAGGTCGACGTGCTGGCCCTCGGCATGCTCACCGCCATCCGTCGCTGCCTGGACCTGATCGCGCAGAGGCGCGGTGAGCCATTCACCATCTACGACATCCCGAACGAGGACCCGGCCACCTACGAGATGATCCGCCGTGCTGACACGGTGGGCGTGTTCCAGATCGAGAGCCGGGCCCAGATGTCCATGCTGCCGCGGCTGAAGCCCAGGCAGTTCTACGACCTGGTGGTGGAAGTCGCGATCGTGCGGCCTGGCCCGATCACAGGCGGCATGGTGCATCCCTACCTGAAGGCGAGGGCGCGTGTCGATTCGGCCAAGGACGAGGCAGCGAAGGAAGCCGCGGTCGTCTACGAGCGATCGCGCTACGAGACCACCGGCGAGCCGAAGCTGAAGGAGGCCCTCAAGCGCACGCTGGGCATTCCGATCTTCCAGGAGCAGGTGATGGAGATCTCGATGATCGCCGCCGGCTTCTCGGCCACGCAGGCCGATTCATTGCGCCGGGCGATGGCGGCGTGGAAGAAGAAGGGCGGGGTGGACAAGTTCGAGGCGCAGCTCAAAGGCGGCATGAAGATCAACGGCTACAGCGACGAGTTCGCCGATCGCATCTTCGAGCAGATCAAGGGCTTCGGCGACTACGGTTTCCCCGAGAGCCACGCCTACAGCTTTGCGCTGCTGGCGTATTCCAGCAGCTGGCTCAAGTGCCACGAGCCCGCGTGCTTCCTGGCGGCGATGCTCAACTCGCAGCCGATGGGGTTCTATGGTCCGTCGCAGTTGATCCAGGACGCGCAACGGCATGGCGTGCAGGTGCTGCCCGCTGACGTGTCCAGTAGCGAGTGGGACAGCTCGCTCGAGGGTGACATGGCCGTGCCGGCGGTGCGCCTGGGGCTGCGGCTGGTGGGCAGCCTGAAGGAGGAGGCCGGCAAGCGCATCGCCGAAACCCGCCGCATCGGTGGACCGTTTCGCGATACCGAAGACCTGGCATTGCGCGCGAAGCTCGATGTGGGCGATCTCGGGGCGCTGGCCGCGGCGGATGCGTTGCAGTCCTTGGCCGGGCACCGCCGCCAGCAGGTGTGGGAAGCCGCGGCCCAGCGCCGCGCACCCGAGTTGCTGCAGAACGCGCCCATCCTCGAGCCGGGGCTCGCGTTGCCCGAAGCCCCGGAAGGCGAGGAGATCGTGTTCGATTACCAGTCGATGGGGCTGAGCCTGCGTCGTCATCCGCTGGCGCTGCTGCGGCCCCGGCTGGCGCGCCAGCGTTTCCTGAACGCCGACCAGTTGTCGAAGCTGCCGGGAGGGCGTCGTGCATCGGCCTGCGGCATGGTCACCGTGCGGCAGCAGCCGGGCACCGCGAACGGCACGATCTTTGTGACCATCGAGGACGAGACCGGGCCGGTGAACGTGATCGTGTGGCAGCGCGTGCGGGAGGAGCAGCGCGAGCCGCTGTTGCGCGCTCGGTTGCTGGCCGTGCATGGAACGTGGCAGCGGGATGCGGAGAGTGAAGGAGGGCGGGTGTGTCACCTCATCGCCGAGAGGCTGGAGGATCTGACGTCGATGCTTGGGAGGTTGGGGAGGGATAGTCGGAGTCGGGATTTCCATTGAGTCCCGGGCGGGGGCATTCGAAGCGCGCGGCAGGCGTTCGGGGCGCGCGGCAGGCGGTGTCTGGCAGGGCCTCATACGGTGAGAGTCGCTCCGCTGCGCTCGCTCCCGTCACCCAAATCGGCCCTGCCAGACACCGCCTGCCGCGTTCCGGCGCTGTGCGTGATCGGACAGGGCACGTTCCTGCACTGCGTCTTTCCGTGTCATTGCGGGCTTGACCCGCAATCCAGTCCCGAGGTCGATCCGGCGCCGTCGCTGGATCCCGCGTCAAGCCCGGCATGACAGACAAGTGCATGCAGCCCTGACAGCTTTGTTGCCCGCTTGAGCTCCCGCCTTCCCCAGAATCAGCCGAGCCTCGATTGCGTCGCATGCACCTCACTCCCAGCATCTTCAAGGCCTACGACATCCGCGGCGTCGTGCCGTCGACCCTGGATGAGCCGCTGGCCGAAGCGCTGGGGCGGGTGTTCGCCAGCATGGACCGCGCCGAAGGCGAGCGCGAGGTCGCTGTCGGGCGCGACGGCCGGGTGAGCGGTCCTGCAATCGCCACTGCGCTGATCCGCGGCCTGATCGCCGGGGGTGTCGACGTCGTGGATCTCGGCATGGTCACGACGCCGATGCTGTCGTTCGCCACCACGACCCTTGTGCGCAGCGGCATCCAGGTCACGGCCAGCCACAACCCGAAGGACCACAACGGCTTCAAGCTGGTGCTCGCGGGCCGCAGCCTGCACGGCGAGCAGATCCGGCTGCTGCGCGATCGCATCGCGAACGACGACTTCGGCCCCGATGTTGCGCCCGGCCAGCTGCGCCGGCATGTTATCCAGGGCGCCTACCTCGATCGCATCGCCACCGACATCCGGCTCGCGCGGCCGTTGAAGGTGGTGCTCGACTGCGGCAACGGTGTTGCCGGTGCCTCATCGCCGCAGGTGCTGCGGGCCATCGGCTGCGACGTCGTCGAGCTGTTCAGCGAGGTCGACGGCAACTTTCCCAACCACCATCCCGATCCGGCCAAGCCGGAGAACCTGCGCGACCTGGTCGCAGCGGTGCGCGAGCACGGCGCCGACGTCGGCCTGGCCCTCGATGGTGACGGCGACCGCGTCGGTGTCGTCACGCCGACCGGCAACATCGTCTATCCCGATCGGCAGATGATCCTGTTCGCGCAGGACGTGCTGGGGCGGCATCCGGGCGCGCCCGTCGTGTTCGACGTCAAGTCCACGCAGCGCCTGGCGGAGGCGATCGCTGCCGCCGGTGGCAAGCCGGTGATGGAGCGCAGCGGCTACGTGCTGCTGAAGGACCGCATGCACGAGTTGAAGGCGCCGCTGGCCGGCGAGATGAGCGGCCACCTGTTCTTCAACGATCGGTGGCCCGGATTCGACGATGGCACGTACGCGGGGTGCCGGCTGCTGGAGATCCTCTCGCGGCATCCCGATCCCGGCGCCGTGCTCGACGGGCTGCCCACCAGCCATTCGACGCCCGAGCTGCACGTGCCCTGCGCCGAGGGCGAGGCGCACCGCGTGGCCGCCGAACTCGCGAAGGTCGCGCGCTTCCCCGATGCCCAGGTCTGCACGATCGATGGCCTGCGGGTGGACTGGCCCGACGGGTTCGGGCTCGTGCGCGCGTCCAACACGACGCCGGTGCTCACCGTGCGCTTCGAGGGCCACACCGAGGCCGCGATGCACCGCATCGAGCAGCGGATGATGGACCTGCTGCGCAGCGTGAAGCCCGACGCGGCGATCGCCGCGGCCGCGCACTAGGCAGGCCGCAGCCGCAGCGTCCACATCGGCTGCGGCACCGCGCCCCAGCGCAGCTTGTACGGTTCGGCGCCGCGCAGGAAATCGAACACCACTGCGCCCTCGGCTTGCGCCCGGTCGATCGCTTCGCCCACCAGCAGCGTGCCGGGGCTCAGGATGGCCGCCGCAGGATCGAAGCCGCCGATGTAGTAGGACCAGCGGCGCTGCGGCGCGTGCGGCGCGTCCGCCAGCACGTACAGCACCGCGATCGGCCCGCCATCGATGCGAAGGCCCAGCAGTCGCAGCAGGCCAGCCCGCAGCAGGCGCGGCGCCGTGTCGCGATGCCAGGCCATGACGCCTTCACCACGCAGCACGCCGGGCAAGCCCCGCAGCGCCCAGCGCTGCGCGTGCAGCCGCTCCAGCGTGTCGAGCCAGGCCGGCAGCGAGCGCTCGTCGGCCAGCTCGTAGGCCACATCGCCGGCACGAGCGGCGCGGCGCCGACAGTAGGCGAGGTCGCGCGCCATCGATGGCGGTATGCGGGCTGGCAGGTGCAGCACGGGATTGATGTCGGCGGCTGTCACATCACGGGTCCAGGCGCGCGACCATGGCATTGATAGCAGGCACGCACCGTCGGCGAGCTGCGGTGCCTCGAGAACATCCCATCGTCCATGTGAGGCGGCCAGGTGCTCCGCCAGCGCGTGCCCCGCGGCGTGTTCCCATCCGGGCGCGACGAGCACGTCGAGCCGGTCCGTGGTCGCAATACCCAGCGGAAAGAGGTGCCGCTGTCCGCTCGCCCGGTCGCGATACACATAGAGAGGCGCCAGGCCGACCAGCGCGCCTGTTCGCTCGCAACGCAACGCGACGCTCGTGAGGTCGCCGCGACCGAGGTGCGTCCACCAGGGCAGCAGCCACGCGGGCGACTGGAACGGAGACGCCCGGGCCGCGATCCACAACGTTTCCCACTCCGGCGCGAGCTGCTCCAGCGCCGCCGTCGTGGTGACGGCCGTCGCCACGACCGCCGACTCGCGCGCCTCAGTGCGTGCCTTGCGGACGACGGGCGAGCTGGTGGTAGGCATCCAGGTAGCGGCCGACCGTGCGATCGACCGAGAAGCGTTCGCGGGCGACGCTGCGGCACACCTCGGGGTCGATCGCGTCGCAGGCGGCGATCGCATCGGCCATCTCGTGCGTGGTGCGCACGAGGAAGCCGGTCCTGCCGTGCTCGATGATGTCGGGCAGCGCGCCGCTGGCGAAGGCGACCACGGGGGTGCCGCTCGCCAGCGCCTCCATCGCCACCAGCGAGCTGGTCTCCGGCGCCAGCGTGGGCAGCAGCAGGCATCGCGCGGCGCTGAGCAGGCGGCGCTTGCGGGCGAAGGGCAGCGGGCCGAGGAAGCGCCGGCGTGCATCGAGCTTCGGCACCAGCGTGCCGTGGAAGTAGCGCTGGTGGTCCTCGTAGGCGAACACCTGGCCACCCAGCAGCACCGGCACGCCCGCCAGCCGGCCCGCATCGAGCGCCGCGTGCAGGTTCTTCTCCGGGCAGATGCGGCCCATGGCCAACGCGTAGTTGCGCTTGCGGCTGCGGCGTGCCAGCGCCTGGATGGGGACGCCGTTCTCGATCACCGGCAGCAGCCGCGTGCCGGGCGGGCAGCGGCGCGCCTGCGAGTGCGACACGCACTGCAGGTGCACGTCGCGCCGCTCGCCCTGGAACACGTGCGCGGGGTACCACGCGGGCGGCAGGTGCAGCGTCACCAGCTTGGGCACGCGCGTGTCGGCAGGCAGGTAGGCGTGGAAGTCGATGCCATGCATGTGCACCACGTCGACCCGTTCGGTGGCCAGCACGCGTTCGATGAACCGGCGGTGCTCGGCCCAGATCGCGCGATTGCGCGCCTCGTTGATGTCGCCCTCGGCCGCTGTCGTGGCCACGAGTTCGCCGCGCACTGACGATCCCTCGCTGGCAACGACGATGGAGCGATGCCCGCCGTCCACCAGCGCGGCGTCCAGCTGGCCCAGCACCTGCTCGGCGCCGCCGACCGCCGCTGGCCCGACCGGCGCGAAGGGGTACGCCACGCTCAGGACCGTGAGGCTCACATGCGTCCCTCCAGCCCGAGCTCGTCCAGCGCCTGGGCCGCCAGCTCGCGGAAGCGCGCACCGGTCATGCCCCAGGGGTACTGCTCGTAGTGCAGCGGTCCCGCATGTGGCGGCTGCGTGAAGTCGTAGGCCGGGGCAGGGCGGAAGCGCTCGGCGTGGAGCGGAAAGCGCGCCAGCGTCTCGCGCTGCGTGGCATGGCAGGCGATCAGCGCGCGCTTGCGGTCCTGCGCCGCCGCATCGAGGCTCACGGACATCGCATGCGCGTCGGCATGCGCATGCGGCAGGAACACGCCGGCCTCGGGTCCCTGCGGGCCCGCGTGGTAGCCGGCCATCTCGACGATCTCGGGAACTGCCGCAAGCCCTGCACGCAACAGCCCCACGGCCGCATGCACGCCGAACGCCGTCGCGTCGTGATCGGGGTGGCCGCCTTCATACGGCTGCGTCAGCACCGCATGCACGTCCCACTGCGCGATGAGGCCTGCGAGGCGGCGCGCGACCTCCGCCAGATGCAGCGACGTCTCCTGGTCGGGGATGCCGAGGTGGATGGTCCGGTCCGGCGCGATGCCGCACAGGCCCAGCGCGGCTTCCAGCTCTCGGCGGCGCGCCTGCCGGTACTCGTCGATGGAGAACCCATGTCGCGCCGCATCGCTGCCTTCCCGCGGCGCCCCGTCGCTCACGTAGACGAAGCGCGCCTCGCGCAGCAACGGCAGGCGCGAACCCGCGCCCACGATCTCGTCGTCGGGATGCGCCACCACGACCAGGGTGGACGAGAGCCGCTGGGCCGCATCCTGCGACCCCACCAATGCCTGCACCAGCACGCCAGGGTCAGGGGGCCGGGCCCTCTTTCGCTCTGGCGGGGTACACGGCGCGCAGCCCGTCGGCCCCGGGCGGCACCGGGCCGCGCTTGCACAGGAACACTTCCTCTTCGGGATGCGCCACGATGTCGAAACCGGTGCTGCGCAGCATCGCCGCGCTGCAGGCCGCATTGGGCAGCCACCAGTTGGTTTCGTCGTGCGAGTACTTGTGCTCGATGAAATGCATCTTGGGGAACGACGGCTTGTCGAACACCTCGGTCTCCCAGAAATCGTGGTCGGACGCCACCGGCTCCATCTCGGGGCTGCCGCGCTGCAGCGACTGGAACAGCAGCAGGTCGCGCGCCACGTGCTCGTGAATGAGGTCGAGCGCCAGGAGCGGATGCCGCAGGTGGTAGACCATGCCCATGAACAGCACCAGGTCGAACTTCTCGCCCAGTGCGCCCACATCGTAGACCGAAAGGCGGCGGAACTCGATGTCCTGGTCCAGCACCTCGGCCGCGAAGCGAGCCTGGTCGAGGTAGTAGTCGTCCATGTCGATGCCCACCACGCGCTCGGCGCCGCGACGCTTCACCTCGAGCGAATGGAACCCCGCGTTGCAGCCGATGTCGAGCACCGACATGCCCGTCATGTCGGCCGGCAGCACGTGCGCGAATCGCTTCCATTTCGCCGCGGGGAAGTCGCCGAGGAAATGCGCCGGTGCCGTCTTCACGCCCAGCAGGTCGATGTTGTGGAACCAGTCGCCCAGCTCATGCACGCGCCGCTCGATCTCCGCCTTCGTGAACAGCTTGCTGCCCGGCCGTGGCGCGACATCGCCGGGCCGCTTGGCGATGGCGGTGCCCGCGTTGCTGCACACCGTCGCATCGCGCGGCTGCACGGGCCTGGCGGCTGCGCGCTGGCGCGTGCCCAGCAGGTTCAGCGCCTCGCGATAGCCGTGCACGGTGCCCGTGTCCACATAGGCTTCTCCGCTGCGCACACCCACGGCCCGGCCGCCCTTCTGCAGGTAGGCGTTGACCAGCGTGCCGATGTACTCGTCGCGCCGGCCACGCTCCTGCCACAGCGCCTCCAGCTCGTGCAGCACGCGGCCGGGCATGCGGAACGCGCCCCAGATCCAGTTGGTCTTCGCGTCCGGGTGCTTGACCTGGATCTCCTGCACGTTGCCGTCCTCGTCGGTGACCACGGCATCGAAGGCCTGCGGCCGGTCGACCGGGAACAGCAGGAACGACAGCACGTCGGAGGGCAGGGTGATGAAGCCTTCCTCGGGGAACCAGATCGTGTCGGGCAGGCCGACCAGCACGTCCTCGTCGGCGCGGACCAGCGAGCAGGCGCGAAAGATGGCGTCGCACAGGCCGCCCGCCTTGGGTTGGACCACGTAGCAGAAGTCGCTGGAGCGGGCGTGCGAGCCGTAGTACTGGACCAGGTCCGACTTGCCCGGCGCGACCACGAAGCAGATGCGCGTGGCGCCGGACTTCAGCATGCGGTCGACCAGGTATTCGCTGACCGCGCGCGGCTTCTCGACGTCGCTGACGATGTTGCTGCCCACCGGCAGCAGCTCCTTCGAGAAGCCCAGCGGCTGGATGCGCGTGCCCAGGCCGGCGGCCGGGATGATGCCCCACGTGCTCATCGTCTCTCCTGTGTCATGCCACCCGGCGCGCGGGCGCGAGGCGCGACGCATCGAGCAGCCGTTCGAGTTCGATCGCGCGATGGGTGGAGGTGTGCTCGGCCAGCACGCGCTCGCGCGCGGCCGTCGCGATGCGGTCGATCTCGCCATCCGACAGCTCGAGCGCCTGCACCACGTCGTCGGCGGTTCGGGCGACGAGGATCTCGCGGCCCGGCGTGAAGAACGCATCGAGCCCTTCCCACCAGTCGCTCACCACCGGCGTGCCGCAGGCCGCGGCCTCGAACAGCCGGCCCGACGGGCAATGCCCGTTCTCCGCCATTGCACGCCGCGTGACGCTGAGCGTGAGGCGCGACGACGAGAAGAAGGCCGGATGCTCGGGTGGCGGCATGTGCCGCACAAAATGCATGTTCGCTGTCCACGGGAAGTCGCCCGGGTACTGCGCACCCGCCAGCAGGAACACCTGCTGCGGCAGTCGCCGTGCCGGCTCGATGAACAGCTGCTCGACGGCCGCCTGCCGGTCGGCCGCATAGGTGCCCATGTACGAGAGTCGGCAGCGGTAGGCATCGCGCGGTGCGACGCGGTGGTGCACCGTGGGGTCGACATGTCCGTAGAGCGTGTCGACGCTCGTCGCGCCGAGCAGGTCCTGCAGGTCCTGCAGCGCCGCGCCGCCGGTGTAGCTGAGCACGAGGTCGAAGTCGCGCAACCCGCGCGCACCGATGTAGGGGACCTCGCGGCCTTCGCGCAGCGACTCGAGCGTGACGGGCGTGTCCATGTCGTAGAACACCTTCACGGCCGAGGTGTCCGAGTCCATCAGCAGCTGCGTTGCCGGCACGCCGTCCGGGCAGTAGGAGGTGACCATCACGGCGTCGGCATGGCGGATCTCGCGCGCCGCGCGGGCCCTGACGGCGTCCCAGCCGGGGTACAGGACCAACTCGCCACCCGGCAGCTGGGTGCAGTCGCGGTGCTCGGCGTAGTAGGGCACGTCGCGCTCGAAGAAGACGAGCTCGTGGCCGCGTGCCGCGAGGGCCCGCCACAGCCCGCGCCACAACGTCGCATGCCCGTTGCCCCAGGAGGAGCTGACCGTCAGTCCGAAGACGACGAGGCGCATGGCGACCTTTCCAACACGACCATCCGGGGCTGTCCTTCCCCGCTGGATGGACGGGGCGGAACGATCTTAGTCACGGGGTTGGTTTGCGTGGGCCGCGCGAAGCGCGACAGCGGTGCAACGAATGCCCCAGCCGGTATCGCGGTGCTGCGAGCACGACGGTGCCGCGCAGGGCTCGTGACGCGCCGATGCCACGACAACAGGGTGTCAGACCACGACGCTGACGCTCACGCCCGGATCCTTGCGCAGCACCTCGACGCCGACACTGCGCTCGTGCCGCTTCAGCAGCAGGTCGCAGCTGGGGCCCGGGGCGCCGAGACGCTCGACGCGCAGCCAGTCGACCACCTCGGGCAGCCGTGGCGAATGCAGGCACACCGAATTGCCCGCCACGTCGAGGCCGAGACAGGCCTGCAGCATGGCGAAGGGCGCGGCAGCCGCCCACGCCTGCGGCGCGCAGGCCACGGGGTACAGCGTCGGGCCGGCGCCGGGGCGGCGCGGAAAGCCGCAGAACAGCTCGGGCAGCCGGTGCAGGTCGAAGTGCAGGCTGGCCTCGTACATCGCGCCGAACAGCCGGACGGCCGCATCGGTGAATCCGTAGCGCGCCACTCCCATCGCGGCGATGGCCGTGTCGTGCGGCCAGATCGAGCCGTCGTGGTAGGACATCGGGTTGTACCGGGCCTCACCGTGAGCCACCGTGCGAATGCCCCAGCCGGAAAAGAACTCGGGACCCAGCAGCAGCCGGGACACGTGCCCCGCGTGCTCGTCCGATGCGATGCCTGACCAGAGGCAGTGCCCCATGTTCGAGGCCAGCACGTCGCAGCGGCGCTTGTGCCCATCCAGCGCGATCGCGTAGGCGCCGCGCTCGGTCGACCAGAACGCCGCTTGGAAGCGCACGCACAGGTCGGCGGCAGCCTTGCGCAGGCGGTCTGCCAGCGCCTGGTCGCCCACCGCCGTGGCCATCTCTGCCAGCGCCAGCTTGGCGCGGTAGACGTAGCCCTGCACCTCGCACAGCGCGATCGGCGCCTCGGCCAGGCGGCCATCGCGGTGGAACACGGAGTCCTGCGAGTCCTTCCAGCCTTGCTGGGTCAGTCCGTCCTTGCTCTTGCGTGCGTACTCGACGAAGCCGTCGCCGTCCGCGTCGCCGTAGTGGTCGATCCACTGTAGTGCGGCCAGCAGCCTGGGCCACAGCCGCCGGATCGAGTCGGTGTCGCCGGTGCGGTGCCACCAGGCGCCGGCCAGCACCAGGAACAGCGGCGTCGCGTCGACCGTTCCGTAGTAGCGGCCGAACGGGATCTCGCCCGTGCGGGCCATCTCGCTGTCACGCGCCTCGTGCAGGATCTTGCCGGGCTCCGCGTCGCGTTCCGGGTCGCGCTGTGTCGCCTGCGTGTCGGCCAGGAATTCGAGCACGCCCCGCGCGAGCCCCGGGTCGATCCACAGGTACTCCAGCGCGGTCAGGATCCCGTCCCGCCCGAACGTGGTCGAGTACCAGGGCACCCCGGCATAGGGGTAGGGACCGGTGCGCAACTGGGTGGTCAGCATCTCCAGGTCCGACGCGGACCGGTCCAGCCACAGGTTGACCAATGGATTCGACGAGGTCGCCTGGCACACGTCTTCGCGTCCACGTCTGCGCGATTGTGCGCAGGCGCGGAAGGCCTGCTCGTACCGGATGGTCGGCGGCTGCCGCTCGCCTTCACGCTCGCAGGTCACGGTGATGTACAGGTGCCGCTCCTCGCCCGGCTCCAGCGCGATGTCGTAGGCGGCGCTGCGCGGCTGGAGGGCATCCGGCGCGGGATCGAAGTGCAGCCGCGTGCGGCGAGTCGCGCCGTCGAGGCCGCGGTAGCCGAAGGTGACGCCCTCCGGGCCGACCACGGGCTCCAGCCGCTGGCCGCGGCGGTCACGTGTCATGCCGCGTACCTCGAACAGGTCCACGAAGTCGGCGTCGAAGGTCAGCTGGAGCCGGACCCGCGCCGCCCGCCCGCCGTGGTGGCTCACGCGCACGTGCTGGTGGCAGGCGTCGTTCCACAGCAGCTTGGCGCGGAAGATGTGCAGCTCACCCTTGGGCAGCACGACGTGGCCGTTCTCGGTCAGGTCCGGGTTCATCAGGTCAATGGCAAGCAGGCTGTTGGCCTGCTCGATCGAGGAGCCGAGATACATGGGCCGCATGCCGTTGATGGTCAGCTCCTCGTGCGACAGGAAGCGCGTGTCTTCGTGGTACAGCCCCTCCTGCCCCGGCGCCAGCACCGCGATGTCGCCGAAGCGGTCGAACAGCGCGAACGCCTGGCCTTCCTTCAATGTTTTGGGCTGCTCGTCGGCGCGCGCCAGCGTCGCCAGCACATACCACTTGTCGTCGACCTGGATGGTCCTCTCGGTCATGGAGCTCTCCTGCCTGCGCGCTCAGGCGGACGCGCGCTCCGCCACGAGCCGGCGGTACAGCGCAAGGTACGAGGCCGCCATGACCGGGGCAGCGAACCGGCGTTCGAATGTCTCGCGGCACTTGCGCCTGCTGATGGTGTCCAGCCTGCCTGCCACCGCGATCGCCTCGCGCTGGTCGCTCACCACGAAGCCGGTGACACCGTCCTGCAGCAGTTCCGGGACCGAGCCGTGCCCATAGGCAATCACGGGGGTGCCGCAGGCCAGCGCCTCGATGATGACCAGCCCGAACGGCTCGGGCCAGTCGATCGGCATCAGCAGCGCCCTGGCATTTCCCATGAATTCGTTCTTCGCCTTGTCGTCGATCTCGCCGACGAAGGTGACCAGCGGGTGGTCCAGCATCGGCTCGATCGTGTCGTCCCAGTACTGCCGGTCGGCGGGGTCCACCTTGGCCGCGACTCGCAGCGGCGTGCCGGTGGCAATGGCGATCTCGATCGCGCGGTCGCAGCGCTTCTCGGGCGAGATGCGGCCGACGAACGCGAAGTAGTCCTGCGCCTCCGGATGGAAGTCGTACATGTCGGTGGGGAGGTCGTGGTGGACCGTGGCCAGCCAGTTCGCGTTCGGCAACGGAGCGCGCTGGGCGTCCGAGATCGACACCAGGGGATGACGGTGGAAGTGCCTGAACAGGGGCTGCAGGTCCGGCAGATCAAGCCTGCCGTGCAGCGTCGTCAGGCTGGCCGTTCGGCAGCGCTTCGCGATCGGCAGGTGCAGCGTGTCGATGTGGAAATGGATGACATCGAAGCTGTCGGACATCTCTCGCACCCGGTCGACCATCAGCGTGTGCCAGATCACGGGGTCAGGCTTGCCGGGATGCAGTCTCAGCGCGCGATCGATGACCGGCACGAGCTCGCCCTGCGTGCGCGAGTCGCCGCTCGCGAACAGGGTGACCTTGTGGCCGAGATCGACCAGGGTCTCGGTCAGGTAGTGCACCACCCGCTCGGTCCCGCCATAGGCGCGTGGCGGCACGCTTTCGACCAGCGGGGCAACTTGCGCGATCCTCATGAAGGGTCCGATCTGGCAGGGACCATAGCAACGCCCCGTGCGCTACGGTGTAGGAACGGGACGAGGGGGATGAGGGGAAGGGGCGCTCTTCACCTGACTGCCGGATGACGAAGCGGCTGGTGAGAGGCTCTGCTGGAGCGGGCGATGGGAATCGAACCCACGTCTTGAGCTTGGGAAGCTCAGGTCCTGCCATTGAACGACGCCCGCGTTCAGGCGCGCATTCTACCGTCGAGGCCGGCATTGCCGTGGCAGCGTCAGGGCCATGGTGGCGCTTCGCGAACGGCTGCCTAGAGTGGATCCGCGCCCGCCGGGCGCGAAGGAGCTGCCATGGACCGCCTCTACATCGATTGCCGTGAGTTCCCCAGCGAAACCAACTGCACCGTCGCGATCTGCGCCGACACCGAGCGCGAACTGCTCGAGGCCGCCGTGCAGCACGCCGTGGCCGTGCACGGACACACCGACACGCCGGAGCTGCGTTCGCAGATCGCCAGCGGGATGAAGCACGGCACGCCGCCGGAGCAGGCGCCCGCGCAGCACGCGATGGCGTCCGAAGCGCTCTGACGTGCGGCCGCGGCCGGGACAGCTGCGGCAGGTGCCGCCAACGTCCGAGCGCGCCCGTGGGGCTCGCGACGTCGGCTATGGTGCGCGCCGATGCTCGAACTGCTGTCCCTCCAACGCCTGCATGTCGGTCCGATCGATCTGCGGCTCGATGCGGGCGAGTGCATCGCCATCCAGGGCCGGTCGGGATCGGGCAAGAGCGTGCTGCTGCGCATGGCGGCCGACCTGGACCCGCACGAGGGCGACTGCGCGCTGGACGGCAATCGCTGCTCGCGGATGCCGGCGCCTGCCTGGCGCAGGCAGGTGACTTACGTTGCGCCGGACTCCGGCTGGTGGGCCGAAGCGATCGCGGACCACTTCGACTCGCCGGCGGCTCTGCGAGCCTTGCTGCCGCGGGTCGGGCTCGCGACCGAGGCCGTCGAGTGGCCGGTCGCACGCCTGTCAACGGGCGAACGCCAGCGGCTCGCCCTGCTGCGGGCCGTGGCCAACGCCCCGCGCGTGTTCCTGCTGGACGAACCCACGTCGGGATTGGACCTGGACACCCGCCACCAGGTCGAGGCGCTGCTGCGCGAGCAGCTGCAGGGCGGCAGCGCAATCCTGCTCGTCACGCATGACCCCGAGCTGGCGGAACGCCTCGCGCATCGGCGCTTCACCATGGACGCAGGCGGGCTGCATCAGGGCGCCGCATGACCGAGCCGCACCTCGGCTGGCTCACGCTGGCGGCCACGTCGCTGCTGGTGGTGGCCAATGCGCTGCTGTCGCTGAAGTTCCACCTGGGCGTCGGCCGCTCGATGCTGGTCGCCGGCGCGCGCATGGTCGTGCAGCTGTTGCTGGTCGGGCTGCTGCTGAAGACGATCTTCACGCTCGGCTCGCCGTGGCTGGTCGCGGCGGTGCTGCTGGCAATGCTGGGCAGCGCAGCATGGGAGACCCGGTCGCGGCAGCGGCGCCGCTTTGCCGGGCACTGGGGCTACTCGCTGGGGGCGGGCACGATCTCGATCGCGGTGATTCCGGTCACGGCGCTCTCGATGGCGCTGCTGCATCCCGATCCCTGGTTCGATCCGCGCTTCGCGATCCCGATGTTCGGCATGGTCCTGGGCAACGCGATGAGCAGCGTGAGCGTGAGCCTCAATGCGTTCAACACCGCCGTCGTGCGCGAGCAGCGCGGCATCGAGGCGCAGCTGGCGCTGGGCGCAACGCGGGGCCGTGCCATCGGGCCGATCCGCAGCGATGCGCTCAAGACCGGCATCATCCCGGTCATCAACCAGATGACCGCGGCCGGCATCATCACGCTTCCCGGAATGATGACCGGCCAGGTGCTGGCCGGCATGTCACCGTTCGAGGCCGCGCAGTACCAGGTGTTCGTGCTGTTCCTGATCGCGGGCGCCAGCGGGTTCGGCGCCGCGGTCACGGTGATCGCCGCCAGCTGGCGCGTGACGGACCAGCGGCACCGGCTGCGGCTGGACCGGCTGCTGCGATCGGACTGAGCTCAGAACCCCTCGGAATCGTGCCGCGGCGCGGAAGGCGTCGGGTACATCTGGTTGCCCGCATCCTGCGAGGCGCCCGAGCCGCTGCCCGTGCGCGGGCCGCCGTCGGTGGGGTTCTGCGGACCGCCGGCATAGCTGCCGCCACCCGAGCTGCCCGTCCCGCCCGAATAGCCGCCGGTGCTGCCGCCACCCGAATAGCCGCCGCTGCTGCCACCCGAGTAGCCGCCGCCGGAGGAGCCGCTGCCGCCGTAGTTGCCGCCGCTCGACTCGGTCATGCGAGACGCCTGCTCGCTGGCCATGCGTCCGCCGGCGTCGGCTGCGTGCGCGAGCTTGTCGCCCTTCTGCTGCGCGGTGCTGTACCAGTTGCTGACGATCCGGCCCGCCGTCTCGCGGCCGCCGAGGCCGAACGCCAGGCCCAGGCCCAGCGCGATGGCGCCCACGAAGGCCATGAACAGCGTGTTGACCAGCGTCGTCGCGATGCCGATCTGGTTGACGGCGACCACGATGGCGAAGGCCCACACCAGGCTGGCGGCGACCTTGGCCAGCAGGTTGGAGTTGGAGATGCCGGCTTCGGCAGTGGCGCCACGCACCAGGTTGCTCAACGCACGGGCGGCCAGGCCGCCGATGACCAGCACCACCAGCGCCACGACCACGTTGGGCAACCAGAGCAGCAGGTCACGCAGAACGTCCGAGACCGCGGGCAGTCCCAGCGCGTCGAAGGCCACGACCATGCCGATCAGGCGGATGAACCATTTGGCGATCAGTCCGATCGCGCCCGAGGCGTCGGTGCTGGAGCCGCTCTTGTTCACGAAGTCCTGCAGGCCGGAGCGCTGCGCGAGATCGTTGAACCGCACGGCGCGCAGCAGTGCCGCCACGCCCTTCTCGACGAGGGCCGACAGCAGCCACGCGACGACCAGGATCACGACGAAGCCGATGATCTTGGGAATGGCCGAGAGGAACATCGCCAGGGCGGCGGCCAGCGACGTCATCATCGCCGAGCTCCAGTCTGAGATTGCGGTTGGCATGGTGTGCTCCGTGAGCGTGAAATGGTTGGATGCCTGAATCTCGGATCGTGTCGTGGCCCGGCGGGTCGGCGCAGGTCCGTGCGTGATGTAGGAAGAAACGTCAACGGTTCGAATGGATCAGGCGGATGGCTCAGCACTTGCATGGAGCCCCGTGGCCATGGACGAGGCTCACGGCCGGCAGCGCCCTTTGCCAAGGGCGGCCAGAGGCGAAAACCTATAATTCAATGTTCAGCTGCAGCCAGCAGCGCTGCGCTCGAGGCACTGCTTTTCGCTTCGCGCGCACCCCATCCGGACCCTCCATGACCGCGCCCACCATCTCCGTTGCCGACATCCGCAAGACCTTCCTGGACTTCTTCGCCAGCAAGGGCCACACGGTCGTCGACTCCAGCCCGCTCGTGCCGGGCAACGACCCGACGCTGATGTTCACCAACTCGGGGATGGTGCAGTTCAAGGACGTGTTCCTGGGCACCGACAAGCGCCCGTACGTGCGCGCGGCGTCGGTTCAGGCGTGCCTGCGTGCCGGCGGCAAGCACAACGACCTGGAGAACGTGGGCTACACGGCGCGGCACCACACGTTCTTCGAGATGCTGGGCAACTGGAGCTTCGGCGACTACTTCAAGCGCGAGTCGCTCAAGTGGGGCTGGGAGCTGCTGACCGAGGTCTACAAGCTGCCCAAGGACAAGCTGCTGGCCACTGTCTACCACGAGGACGACGAGGCCTACGACATCTGGACGAAAGAGATCGGCCTGCCGCCCGAGCGCGTGATCCGCATCGGCGACAACAAGGGCGGCAAGTACAAGAGCGACAACTTCTGGATGATGGCCGACACCGGCCCGTGCGGCCCGTGCTCGGAGATCTTCTACGACCACGGCGAGCACATCCCCGGCGGCCCGCCCGGCAGCCCCGGCGAGGACGGCGACCGTTTCATCGAGATCTGGAACCACGTGTTCATGCAGTTCGACATGCAGCCCGATGGCAGCGTGGTCAACCTGCCCGCACCGTGCGTGGACACGGGCATGGGCCTGGAGCGCCTGGCGGCGATCCTGCAGCACGTGCACAGCAACTACGAGATCGACATCTTCGAGAAGCTGATTGCCGCCGCGGCGCGGGAGACCGGCACCAGGGACCTGTCGAATCCGTCGTTGCGCGTCATCGCCGACCACATCCGCGCCACCGCGTTCCTGGTCAGCGACGGCGTGATTCCGAGCAACGAGGGCCGCGGCTACGTGCAGCGCCGCATCATCCGGCGCGGCATCCGCCACGGCTACAAGCTGGGCAGGAAGACGCCGTTCTTCCACAAGCTGGTGCCGGACCTCGTGGCGCTGATGGGCGCGGCATACCCGCGCCTGAAGGCCGAGTCGCAGCGCATCTCCGACGTCCTGAAGAACGAGGAGGAGCGCTTCTTCGAGACGCTCGAGAACGGCATGGACATCCTCGACGCCGCCTTGAAGGACGGCCAGAAGGTCCTCCCCGGTGAAGTCGCGTTCAAGCTGCACGACACCTACGGCTTCCCGCTCGACCTGACGCAGGACGTCTGCCGCGAGCGAGGCGTGACGGTGGACGTCGCGGGCTTCGATGCCGCGATGGACAAGCAGAAGGCCGCGGGCCGCGCGGCCGGCAAGTTCAAGATGGATCGCGCGCTGGAGTACACCGGCTCGGGGCATCCGTTCACCGGCTACGAGCGCCTGGAGGAGCCGGCGAAGGTCGTCGCCCTGTACCGCGACGGCACGGCGGTGCAGCAGCTGAAGGAAGGCGAGCAGGGCGTCGTCGTGCTGGACACGACGCCGTTCTATGCCGAGAGCGGCGGCCAGGTCGGCGACAGCGGTGCGCTGGCGGCCGAGGGCGTGGTGTTCGGCGTTGAGGACACGCAGAAGATCAAGGCCGACGTCTACGGCCACCACGGCACGCAGGCGCAGGGCACGCTGAAGGTCGGCGATGCCGTCATGGCCAAGGTCGACGTCGCGCGCCGCCAGGCGACGATGCGAAACCACAGCGTCACGCACCTGATGCACAAGGCGCTGCGCGAGGTGCTGGGCTCCCACGTGCAGCAGAAGGGGTCGCTGGTCGATGCCGACAAGACGCGCTTCGACTTCACGCACAACCAGCCGGTCAACGAGGACCAGATCCGCGAGATCGAGCGGCGCGTCAACACCGAGATCCTGGCCAACGCGCCGACGCAGGCGCGCGTGATGGACATCGACTCCGCGAAGGCCACGGGCGCGATGATGCTGTTCGGCGAGAAGTACGGCGACACGGTGCGCGTGCTGGACATCGGCACCAGCCGCGAGCTGTGCGGCGGCACGCACGTGCAGCGCACCGGCGATATCGGGATGTTCAAGATCGTCGCCGAGAGCGGCGTGGCGGCCGGCGTGCGTCGCGTGGAAGCGGTCACCGGTGCGAATGCGCTGGCCTACCTGCAGCAGGTCGAGGCGACGGTGCAGAGCGCCGCCGCCGCGCTGAAGGCACCGACTGCCGAACTGCAGTCGCGCATCGGCCAGGTGCTGGAGCAGGTGCGCACGCTGGAGAAGGAAGTCGCCCAGCTGAAGGGCAAGCTCGCGTCGTCGCAGGGCGACGAACTGGTGGGCCGCGCGGTCGACGTCAAGGGCATCAAGGTGCTCGCGGCCACGCTGCAGGGCGCGGATGCGAAGACGCTGCGCGACACGATGGACAAGCTGAAGGACAAGCTGAAGACCGCCGCCATCGTGCTTGCCGCGGTGGACGGCAGCAAGGTCCAGATCGCCGCGGGCGTGACGGCCGACAGCATGGCCAGGGTCAAGGCCGGTGAGCTCGTGAACTTCGTCGCCCAGCAGGTGGGCGGCAAGGGCGGCGGCAAGGCCGACATGGCGATGGCCGGCGGGACCGATGCGAGCAAGCTGCCCGGCGCGCTGCAGTCGGTGCAGGCGTGGGTGGCCGAGCGGGCGTAAGTCCCTCGTCTCGTCGTCGTTCGGGGACGCGCGGCAGGCGGTGTCTGGCAGGGTCTCATACGGTGAGAGTCGCTTCGCCGAAGCTCGCTCCCGTCACCCATCGACCCTGCCAGACACCGCCTGCCGCGTATCGGCATCGCGCGTGTTCGGAGAGGGGCCCTCAGGGCCGCGTGGGTGTCATCCGGCATGACCCGCGACCCAGCATGGGGCGCCTTGGATTCCCGCATTCGCGGGAATGACGGGACTCCAGAGAAGAGCAGAGCGGCCGCGTAGCGGGTCGATCAAACACGCTGCTGGTACGCGGCAGGCGGTGTCTGGCCGGGCCGATTTGTGGGACGCTGGAGCCGAGCCGGTCTGGCGTCGCGCGCGCGAGCGCGCTTCGTCATCTGGCTTCCGGCAACGTGTCTGAGCGGAGCCTTTAGGCGCAGCGAGGCCGGACCAGCCAGACCGGCGCAGAGGCGGAAGGAAGCCGGTGCGAGCGCAGCGAAGCGGCCGCCGTCCCACTATGAGGCCCTGCCAGGCGCCGCCTGCCACGCCCCCCGGTGAATCTTCGTCAGCGCTTGACGAAGACGACGTCCCAGACTCCGTGACCAAGCCTGAGTCCACGTCGCTCGAATTTCGTCTCCGGACGATAGGACGGTTTCGGCGCAAATTTTTCCGAGGTGTTTCGCAACTGCGGCTCCTCCCCCAGCACCTGCAGCATCTGCTGCGCATACGGCTCCCAGTCCGTCGCGCAGTGCAGGTAGCCGCCGGGCTTGAGGCGGCTCGCGACCAGCGTCACGAGGGGCGCCTGGATCAGCCGCCGCTTGTGGTGGCGCAGCTTGTGCCAGGGATCGGGGAAGAACACGTGCACGCCGTCCAGTGACGCCGGCACCAGCATCTGGTTCAGCACCTCCACGGCGTCGTGCTGCACGATGCGGATGTTGGACAGGTCGTTCTCGCCGATGCGCTTGAGCAGCGCGCCCACGCCGGGCTCGTGCACCTCGCAGCAGAGGAAGTCCTTCTCCGGCATCAGGCCCGCGATGTGCGCTGTGGCGTCGCCCATGCCGAACCCGATCTCCAGGACCACCGGCGCCGTGCGACCGAAGGTGGCGGGCAAGTCCAGCGGCGTGGATTGGAAGGGGACCAGGAACCGAGGCCCGAGGTCCTGCATCGCACGGGCCTGCCCGACGGTCGTGCGGCCGGCGCGGCGCACGAAGCTGCGGATGGTGCGTGGATGCGGCACGCCCTCGGGCGCGTGCGGTGCGGAGGAATCGGTCTCGTCAGTCACCGGGCGATTGTAGGAACGGCCAGTGACGCACCCAGGCCGCAAGTGCGTCGGGCAGCGACGTGGCCTGCCCGGGCAGGCCCAGCACCGCGGCGGCCGCATTCATCGCAGCGAGCGGATCGCGCAGGTCCAGCGGCATCGCGCCGTTCTGCTTGGACAGCTTCTCGCCGTCGGCCGCCAGCACCAGCGGCGTGTGCAGGTAGGCCGGCGCGCCCAGGCCCAGCGCCCGCTGGAGCACCAGTTGCCGCGGCGTGTTGTCGGCCAGGTCCTCGCCACGCACGACATGCGTGATGCCCTCGTCGGCATCGTCGACGACGACAGCGAGCTGGTACGCCCACAGGCCGTCCGCGCGGCGCAGCACGAAGTCGCCGACCTCGGTGGCCACGTCCTGCTGCTGCGGGCCGAGGCGGCGGTCGGTCCAGCGCACGACGCCTTCGGGCACGCGCAGGCGCCACGCGCGGGCAGGCCGCCCGTGCAGGCCCGACCGGCAGGTGCCGGGGTAGGGCGCTTCCTGGCCGCGCACACGGGGACGGCCCTGGGCTGCCAGCGCGTCCTCGATGTCCTTGCGCGAACAGGCGCAGGGATAGGCCTTGCGCGTGCGCACCAGCCGACCGAGCGCGGCCTGGTACAGCGCGCCGCGTTTCGATTGCCATTGCGGTGGTTCGTCGGGGAGCAGGTGGCAGGCCGCCAGCTGCGCCAGGATCGTGGTGTCGGCACCGGGAATGCAACGCGGCGTGTCCACGTCCTCCATGCGCACCAGCCATCGGCCACCATGCGCGCGTGCATCGAGCCAGCTGGCCAACGCCGCCACCAGCGAGCCGGCATGCAGCGGCCCGGTGGGCGAGGGCGCGAAGCGCCCTCTATACGCAGTCATGGGGCCAGGGCGGCCAGTGCCAGCTCCAGCCCGGACACGAACGCGTGCTCGAGGCGGTAGCCCAGGCACCAGTCGCCGCAGGCGCCCAGGCCCAGGCGCCCGTCCCAGAGGTGCGAGCGGCCCAGCGGCGCGGTGGTCTTGGCGTAGCGCCAGCGCTTGACCTGCGCATGGCCCGGCTCGGCGCGGATGCCGGTGATCTCGGCGAACGCCTTGCGCAGCTTGGCTTCCACGCGTTGCGGATCGTCGTCCAGGTGCTCGGCCGACCAGGCGGGGCTCGCCTGCACGGTCCAGCGCTCCACGGCGCCGCGCCCCGGCTTGGAGGACTCGCGCGCCAGCCAGGCGATGCGGTGGTGCGTGCTCAGGGCCGCGTTCCACTGCGGGCCGATGTGCGGCAGGCCGGGCTGCACCGCCTGCGGGAAGGCCAGCATCAGGGTCCAGCACGGCGCGATCTCCACCTCGCGCATGCGCGAGACGAAGGTGGGTGCCAGGCGCGAGCGCTCCAGCAGTGCGGCCGCATGCGCCGGGGGAATGGCCAGCAGCACCGCATCGAAACCGGCGAACACGTGCACGCTGCCGTCGTCGCCGCGCGTGTTCAGCTGCCAGCGCTGCGCGTCGAGCGCATCGCGCTCCATCGCCTGCACGTGCGTGCCCAGCGTGATGGCGCCGCTGTCGGCCAGGGGCTGGGCCCAGTGCTTGGGCAGCACGTCCATGGCCGGCGTGCCGACCCAGTGCGCCTCGGGTGTGGGCTGCGCCGCCTCTGCCACGCGGCCGAGCGGGTCCAGCACGCGGACGGCGGTGGCGCTCCAGCGTCGGCAGGCCGAAGGCGTGGTGGCCAGCGCGGCGGCGAAGCGTTCGTCACGCACGGTGAAGAACTGCGTTCCGTGGTCGAACGTGCCGAACGGCGTGTGCCGGCTGGCCATGCGGCCGCCGACCTTGAGCGCCTTCTCGAAAAGCTGCACGCGGTGGCCGGCCTGGGCCAGGGTGCGGGCCGCCGTGATGCCGGCGAGCCCGGCACCGATGACGGCGAAGTTGCGGGCAGGAGCGGCGTTGGTGGTCGGCATCGGGTGCATTGTCTCAGCCGGCGAGGGCGCTGACGTGGCGGTGCAGCAGTGCATCGCGCGTGGCCTTGCTTTCCAGCTGGGCCAGCCACCACTGCAGGCCGCGTCCGGGCCCGAGCGCGCCGCCTTCGCGCCACACGTAGCTCATGCGGGCCAGGCGCGAAGGCCGCCGCACCTGTCTTGCCACCAGGCGGCCGGTGTCGAGGTAGGGACGCGCCATCGGCTCGGGCAGGAAGCCCACGCCGATGCCGCGCAGCTGCGCATCGAGCTTGGCTCGCATCGTCGGCACCGTGAAGACGTCTTGCCCGGCGAGCAGGCCCATCGTGACGCCGGCTCCGCGCTGCACGGAGTCGGCGACGGCCACTGCACGGTGCTGCAGGATCACGTCGTCGCCGACCGGCTCGGGCGCCGACGCGATCGGGTGGTGCGGCGCCACCGCGAACACGAAGGGCACTTCGCCGAGCGCGCGGCTTTGCAGCCCCAGCGTGTTGCCCGGTTCGAGCGCGACGCCCAGGGCCAGGTCGGCTTCCCCGCGCACGATGGCCTGCAGCGTGCCCGAGAGCGACTCGTCGCGCAGGCGCAGGCGGGTCTGCGGCGCGACCTCGAAGAAGGCCTGCGCCAGTTCCATGATGGTGCTGGCCGACACCACGACGTCCACGGCGATGGTGAGCTGCGACTCCCAGCCGGTGGCCACGCGCCGCACGCGATTGGCCACCGCATCGACCTCGCCGAGCAGGCGCTCGCCCTCGCGCAGCAGCTCGCTGCCCGCGGCGGTGAGGCGCGCCTGGCGCGAGGCACGGTCGAACAGCAAGGCGTCGAGCGCGTCCTCGACCTGCCGCACGCGGTACGTGACTGCGCTGGGCACCAGGCCCAGCTCGCGGGCCGCGGCGGCGAAGCTGCCGGTGCGCGCCACCGTCTGCAGCAGGGCCAGGGCATCGGGCGTGAGCACCTCGCGGGGCGTCGAAGCAGGCATCTGGGCGTTCAGTTTTTTTGAATGATGCCATCAAAGCCGGACCGCTGATGAAGGCGCGAGCGGCACCTACATTGGCTCCATTGCACCCGCATCGCTTCACAAGGAGAACGCCATGCTGACCCTTCGCCGATCCGCCGAGCGCGGCCATGCCAACCACGGCTGGCTGGACTCGCACCACAGCTTCTCGTTCGCGAACTACTACGACCCCGAGCACATGGGCTGGGGCAACCTGCGCGTGATCAACGAGGACCGCATCGCTCCGGGCACCGGCTTCGGTACCCACGGCCACCGCGACATGGAGATCGTGAGCTACGTGCTCGAGGGCAACCTCGCGCACAAGGACAGCATGGGCAACGTCAAGGGCATCCCGCCCGGCGACGTGCAGCGCATGAGCGCCGGCACGGGCGTGCAGCACAGCGAGTTCAACCACGCGCCGAACCAGACCACGCACTTCCTGCAGATCTGGATCCTGCCCAACGAGCGCGGGATCACGCCCGGCTACGAGCAGAAGACCTTCACCGATGCCGACAAGCGCGGCCAGCTGCGCCTGGTGGCATCGCCCGATGGCGCCGAAGGCTCCGTGACGATCCATGCCAACGCGCGTCTCTATGCCGGCCTGTTCGACGGCGACGAGTCGGCCGAGCTGCAGCTGGCCAGCGGCCGCAAGGGCTACGTGCACCTGGTGCGGGGGAACTCGAGGCCAACGGGCAAGTCCTGCATGCAGGCGACGCGCTCCTGCTCGACAATGAGACCCGCGTGCAGCTGCGCCAGGGGCGCCACGCCGAGGTGCTGGTGTTCGACCTCGAGCCCTGATTAGTCCCGTTGTTTGTTCCACACCTGAAAGGAAGATTTCCATGGCAACCATGACCCACGGCGCCACCGCCACCACGGCCGGCACCACCGCGAGCTCGGCGTCCGACGTCGCCGCCCTGCTCGGCCGCGTGCTGATCGCCTACCTGTTCGTGCCCTCGGGCTTCAGCAAGCTGCTCGGCTTCGCCGGCACGGTCGGCTACATCGCCTCCAAGGGCGTGCCGCTGCCGGAGGTGTGCGCCGCGATCGCCGTGTTCGCCGAGCTGGGCCTGGGCCTGCTGGTGCTGGTCGGCTGGCAGGCGCGCTGGGCCGCGCTGGGCCTGGCCATCTTCACGGCCGTGATCACGCCGATCTTCCACGGCTACTGGGCGGTGCCCGACGCGCAGGTGATGATGCAGAAGCTGAACTTCACCAAGAACCTGGCCATCGTCGGCGGCCTGCTGGCGTTCTACGCTTTCGGTCCCGGCCGACTGAGCGTCGACGGACGCGCACGCAGCTGATCGCGTTTCGCCTGATACCCTGAACGCGCCGGCCTCGTGCCGGCGTTCTTTCTCCTGACTCCACAACAAGGACACGTTCCCCATGCCCTCCATCGCTGTCGTCTACCACTCCGGCTACGGCCACACCCAGCGCATGGCGCAGGCCGTCGCCGAAGGCGCGGGAGCGCGCCTGATCGCCATCGACGCCGACGGCAACCTGCCGGCCGGGGGCTGGGAGGAGCTCAAGGCAGCGGACGGCATCATCTTCGGCTCGCCCACCTACATGGGCTCGCCGACCTGGCAGTTCAAGAAATTCGCCGATGCGTCGTCGAAGCAGTGGTTCGCGCAGGAGTGGAAGGACAAGGTCGCGGCCGGCTTCACCAACAGCGCCGGCATGAACGGCGACAAGTTCAATGCGCTCGTCGACCTGTTCACGCTGGCCATGCAGCATTCGATGATCTGGGTGAGCCAGGGCCTGATGCCGTCGAACACGCGCGCCGCGAAGCGTGACGACGTGAACTACCTGGTGTCGTACAGCGGCGCGATCGCGCAGTCGCCCTCCGATGCCGGCGCCGACGCGATGTCCGCTGGCGACCTGGAGACGGCGCGCCTGTTCGGCAAGCGCGTGGCCGAAGTGACGGCGCGGCTGGCGAGGGCCTGACACCATGGCCGGCGCGCTGGCGCTGCAAGGGCACGAGAAGGACCTGGGCGGCGGCTTCAAGGTCCGCCGATTGCTGCCGGCCGCGCGCCAGCGCAGCGTCGGGCCCTTCGTGTTCTTCGACCACTTCGGGCCGGTGACCGAATTGCCGGTCGACAACCACGACGTGCGGCCGCATCCGCACATCGGGCTGGCGACGGTCACCTACCTCTTCGAGGGCGCGATGATGCACAGGGACAGCCTGGGCAGCGTGCAGCGCATCGAGCCGGGCGCGATCAACTGGATGACGGCAGGACGCGGCATCGTGCATTCCGAGCGCAAGCCCGACGACCTGCGCGGTCGCGCCTTCGTCAACCACGGCTTGCAGTTGTGGGTGGCGCTGCCGGCCGACAAGGAAGAGATCGCGCCGTCCTTCGTGCACACGCCGGCGGACGCGATCCCGCAGGTTGTCGCCGGGGACGCGCAGGTGCGGGTGCTGGTCGGCCAGGCCTTCGGCGTTCGCTCACCGGTGCAGCCGGCGTCGCCGACGCTGTATCTCGACGTGGCGCTGCCGCAGGGCGGGCGCTTCGAGCTGCCGCCATTGGCCGCGGAACTCGCGATCTATCCGTTGCAGGGCACCCTGTGTCTCGATGGCGAAGACATGCCCGAGCGGCAGATGCTCGTGCTGGAAGGCGGTGCGCCGGCCCGCATCGAGGCCGATGGCGAGGCCCGCCTCGTCGTGGTCGGTGGCGACCCGCTGGGCGAACGCTTCATGTACTGGAACTTCGTGTCCAGCCGCAAGGACCGCATCCTGCAGGCCAGCGCGGATTGGGAAGAGGGCCGCTTCGGTGTCGTGCCGGGCGACGACAAGGAATTCATCCCGTTGCCGCCGACCCGGTTTACGCCGCCGGAGCCGATGTCGTAGATCGGCGAGTGATCCCTCGTCAGGACCTGAAGATGTCATTGCGGGCTTGACCCGCAATCCAGTCCCGCGGTCGATCACGCGCCGGCGCTGGATCCCGGGTCAAGCCCGGGATGACACCCTGATGGATCATCCCTTCGCCGGCAACAGCTCCGGATCCAGCGCTTCCCGCTCGTCGAACACGAAGCAGGTGCCGTGGTAGTGCGCGCCGCCGGCTTCCTCGAAGTACTTGAGGATCCCGCCTTCCAGCTGCCACACGTGGTCGAGCCCGGCTTCGCGCATCACGAGCGCGGCCTTCTCGCAGCGGATGCCGCCGGTGCAGAAGCTCACGACGGTCTTGCCTTCGAGCTCGCCCTTGTGGGCGTGCAGTGCCGCCGGGAAGTCGCTGAACTTGTGCAGGCGCCAGTCGATCGCGCCGTCGAAGGTGCCGTGGTCGACCTCGAATGCATTGCGCGTGTCCAGCGTGACCACCGGCCGGCCCTCGTCGTCATGGCCCTGGTCGAGCCAGCGCTTCACCGTCCGCGCGTGGATGGCGGGTGCGCGGCCTTCCTGCGGTGCGATGGCCGGCTGGTTCATGCGGATGATCTCGGCCTTGACCTTCACCAGCAGCTTGCGGAACGGCTGGGACTGCGACCAGCTGCGCTTGGTGTCGAACCCCTGCAGGCCTGGCTGCGCCCGGATGATCGTGAGCAGGCTCTCGATGCCGCTTTCCGATCCCGCCAGGAACAGGTTGATGCCCTCGTGCGCGAGGACGATTGTCCCCTTCAGGTGGCGCTGCGCGGCCGCCTCGAGCAGCACATCGCGCAACGCGTGGGGGTCGTCGAGCCGGGCGAAGCAGTAGCCGGAGACGTTCAGGACGGCGTGCACTGCCGAATTTTAAGAGGCCGTCGGCCTGTCATTCCCGCGAAGGCGGGAATCCAGGGCTTCCGTGCACGCCTTGGGTCCCCGCCTCCGTGGGGGCGACAGGGGCGTGCGATTCTTCCGGGCCGGGCGGACCCGGCTTCTTAAAATGGGCGCATGTTCGTCCACCTGCGCCTGCACACCGAGTTCTCCATCGTCGACGGCACGAACCGCATCGACGACGTCGTGAAGGCCGCGGCGGCCGATGGCCAGCCGGCGCTGGGCATCTCGGACCTGAACAACCTGTTCGGGGCAATCAAGTTCTACAAAGCCGCGCGTGGCGCGGGCGTCAAGCCCCTGATCGGCGCCGAGGTCCTGCTGCAGGGCGTGGGGGCCGACGCCAGCGCGCTGTCGCGCGTCGTGCTGCTGGTGCAGAACCGCAACGGCTACCTGAACCTGTGCGAGCTGCTGGCGCGCGCGTGGACGCAGAACGTGGTGCGTGCGCAGGGCGCGTGCAAGCTCGAGTGGCTGCGCGAGCTGGGCGAGGGGCTGATCCTCCTCTCCGGCGCGCACGCCGGACCGGTGGGCCAGGCGCTGCTGCAGGGCGACCAGCAGCGCGCCAGCCAGGCCGCGCTGGAGCTGGCGTCGCTGTTCCCGCACCGCTTCTACATCGAGCTGCAACGCGCCGGGCGTCCCGACGACGAGAAGCATGTCGCCGCGGCCGTGCAACTGGCCGCGGCGCTGAAGCTGCCCGTGGTCGCCACGCACCCGGTGCAGTACACGACCGCCGACGACTACGAGGCGCACGAGGCGCGCGTGTGCATCGCCGAGGGCGAGATCCTGGGCAACCAGCGCCGCGTGCGCAAGTTCACGCGCGAGCAGTGGTTCAAGCCGGCCGCGGAGATGGAGGCGCTCTTCGCCGACGTGCCCTCGGCCGTGGCCAACACGCTGGAGGTGGCCAAGCGCTGCAACCTGGTGCTGGACCTGGGCAAGCCGCGCCTGCCCAACTTCCCGACGCCCAACGGCATGCCGATCGAGGAGTACTTCCGCCATGCGTCGCACGAGGGACTGAAGGAGCGCCTGGTCCACCTGTACCCGGACGCGGCGCAGCGCGAGAAGGAAACGCCGCGCTACGTCGAGCGCCTCGAGTTCGAGATCGGGACCATCCTGAAGATGGGATTCCCGGGCTACTTCCTGATCGTGGGCGACTTCATCAACTGGGCCAAGAACAACGGCTGCCCGGTGGGTCCGGGCCGCGGTTCGGGCGCCGGCTCGCTGGTGGCGTATGCGCTGAAGATCACCGACCTGGACCCGCTGCAATACAACCTGCTGTTCGAGCGCTTCCTGAACCCGGAGCGGGTGTCCATGCCCGACTTCGACATCGACTTCTGCCAGGGCAATCGCGATCGCGTCATCGAGTACGTGAAGCAGAAGTACGGGCGCGAGGCGGTGAGCCAGATCGCCACCTTCGGCACCATGGCCGCGCGCGCGGCCATCCGCGACGTCGGGCGGGTGCTGGACATGAGCTACACGTTCTGCGACGGCATCAGCAAGCTCATTCCCAACAAGCCGGGCCAGCACATCACGATCGCCGAGGCGATCAAGGTCGAACCGATCCTGGCCGACCGCCTGGAGAAGGAAGACGAGGTCAAGACGCTGCTGCATTTCGCGCAGAAGCTCGAGGGCATGACGCGCAACATCGGCATGCACGCGGGTGGCGTGCTGATCGCGCCGGGCAAGCTCACGGACTTCACGCCGCTGTACCAGCAGCCGGGCAGCGAATCGGCCGTGAGCCAGTACGACAAGGACGACGTGGAAGCGGCGGGCCTGGTGAAGTTCGACTTCCTGGGCCTGGCCACGCTCACCATCCTGGAGATCGCCCGGGAGTTCATCCGCGCCCGCCACAAGGGCCAGGAGGACTTCGCGTTCGAGAACATCCCATTGGACGACGCGGCCACCTACCGCCTGTTCTCCGATGGCAAGACCGAAGCCGTGTTCCAGTTCGAATCGCGCGGCATGCAGGGCATGCTGCGTGACGCGAGGCCCACGCGCCTGGAGGACCTGATCGCGCTCAACGCGCTGTACCGCCCCGGTCCGATGGACCTGATCCCCAGCTTCGTGGCCCGCAAGCACGGGCGCGAACCGGTGGAATACCCGCATCCGCTGGTGTCGGAGATGCTCTCGGAGACCTACGGGATCATGGTCTACCAGGAGCAGGTGATGCAGACCGCGCAGATCCTGGGCGGCTACACCCTCGGCGGCGCCGACCTGCTGCGCCGCGCGATGGGCAAGAAGAAGGCCGAGGAGATGGCCAAGCACCGCGAGATCTTCCGCGAGGGTGCTGCCAAGAACGGAATCTCGACCGAGAAGGCCGACGAGATCTTCGACCTGATGGAGAAGTTCGCGGGCTACGGCTTCAACAAGTCGCACGCCGCCGCCTACTCGCTGCTGGCCTACCACACGGGCTGGCTGAAGGTGCACTACACGGCCGAGTTCTTCTGCGCGAACATGACCGTGGAAATGGACAACACCGACAAGCTGAAGGTGCTGTTCGAGGACGCGATCAAGAACTTCGGCATCACCTTCGAGGCGCCGGACATCAACCGCGGCAACTACCGCTTCGAGCCGATCTCCGACAAGGCGATCCGCTACGGCCTCGGCGCCGTGAAGGGCACGGGCCAGCAGGCCATCGAGGCCATCGTGCGTGCTCGCCAGGAGGGTGGGGCGTTCAAGAGCCTGTTCGATTTCTGCGTCCGCGTGGACCGCACGCGCATCAACAAGCGCACGGTCGAGGCGTTGATCAAGGCCGGCGCGTTCGACACGCTGCAGCTCAATCGCGCGTCGCTGGTTGCCTCCATCGACCGCGCTTTCGACTTCGCCAATGCGCAGGAGGCGAACGCCAACCAGGGCGGGCTGTTCGACATGGGCGACTCGCATGGCGCCAGCACGCAGGAGCCGGACCTGGTGGACGCGCTGCCCTGGGGCGTGAAGGAGCGGCTGACGCACGAGAAGACGGCGGTCGGTTTCTACCTCTCGGGCCACCTGTTCGACGAGGTGGCGCTGGAGGTGCGCCGCTTCGTGCGCACCAAGGTCGACGACCTGATCGACAGCCGCGAACCGCAGCTGCTGGCGGGCATCATCAGCGACCTGCGCGTGATCAACGGGCAACGCGGCAAGCTGGCCCTCTTCAAGCTCGATGACAAGAGCGGCACGATCGAGGGCACGGCCGACGAGGCGGTGCTCAATGGCAATCGCAACCTGCTGAAGGACGACGAGCTGGTGATCGTGCAGGCGCGCCTGCAGCCGGACCGCTTCACCGGCGGCTTCCGCATCTCGGTGCAGCAGGTCTGGGACCTGGCGACGGCCCGCTGCCGCTTCGGCAAGTTCCTGCGCGTGGCGGTCAACGGCCGTGCACCGGACATCCAGCGGCTGGTGCGCGAGTTCCCGGCACGGCGCGAGATGACGGAGCAGGGCGAGCTGGTCCGCGGGCTGCCGGTGCGGCTGGCGCTGCGTCGCGACAAGGCGATCGCGGAGCTGCAGCTGGGCGAGGAAGCGCGGTTCTTCCCGACGGATGCCGCGCTGGCCAGCTGGATGGCGCAGGCCGATGCGGGACAGGCGCAGATCGTCTACGAGTAGCGAGCCAGCGGCCCGTCATCCCGGGCTTGACCCGGGATCCAGCGCTTGTCGAAGCGCCGCACTGGATTGCGGGTCAAGCCCGCAATGACATGGCCGCGGACCTCAGTCCTTCGGCCTGAACACCAGCGTCATCGCGGAGGGCACGCGGCCGTCCACATCGCGAGGGAACACCTCGGTGCGATCGATGGCGCGCAGCACGGCTTCGTCCCAGCTGGCGACGCCACTGGACTTGCGCAGGGAGCGGCCCACCACCGTGCCGTCGGGGGCGAGGCGCACGTCGACCTCGGCGCTCGGATTGCCGGACACCAGGTCGGTGAACACGATGTTCGGCTTGACCTTGGCGCGGACGCGGCCGCCGTAGCTGGCCGAGGGGCCCGCGGATTGCAGCGCCGAGCCGGTCGACGTTGCCGATCCGGTAGCGTTGGCCATGCCCTGGATGCGCTTGATGTTCTCTTCGCGGATCTTGGCCAGGCGCTCTTCCTCCTGCTTCTCGCGACGAGCCTTGGCCTGCTCCTCGCGCTTCTGCTTGGCCTGCTCTTCCTGCTTCGCCTTCGCCTGTTCCTCGCGGCGACGCTGTTCATCGGCCGCCTTCTTCGCCTGCTGCTGCTTCTCCAGCTCTTCCTGGCGCTTGCGCTCGGCGAGCTTGCGCTGGCGCTCCGCTTCTTCCTCGCGCTTCTTCGCCGCCTCGGCGGCCTGCTGGCGCTCGCGCTCCAGCGCGATCTCGGCATCGCTGCGCTGCGGTGGAGCGGGCGGCGGCTGCACGACCGGCTTCTCCACTGGTGGGGGCGGAGGCGGCGGCGGAGGCGCTTCGACCGGCTTGGGCGCGGCCTGCTGCGGCGTGGGAGCCCACAGTTCGGCCTCGACGGCGATCTTGTCGTCGTCGCGCTTCCACTGCACGCCAATGCTCAGGGCCATCACCAGCACCAGGTGCGCGATGACTGCGAAGGCGAGCGAGCGCCCCAGGCTGCCTTCGGGCGGCGGCGTGAACTCCGGGGCTTCGGCGACGGCGGGCATGGCGTCAGCGGGCCAGTTGCACGGACAGGCCGACGCGCTGCACGCCGGCGCGCTGCAGCGTGTCCATCACGCGCACCACGGTCTCGTACTTCACGCTGCGGTCGGCGCTGATCACCACGGCCACGGTGCCGGGAGGCTTGCCGGCCTGCGACGCGAGCACCGCCTGGGCCAGCGCCTGCATGGCCATCGGCGAGCTCTTGTCGCCGCTGCGCAGCACCAGGCTTTCGTCCTTGCCGATCACCACCTCCACCTTCTGGTCGGGGGTGCGATTGGCCTTGCCGACGCTGGGCAGGTCGATCAGGCTGGGCGTGATGAGCGGTGCCGTGACCATGAAGATGATCAGCAGCACCAGCATGACGTCGATGAACGGGACCATGTTGATCTCGTTGATCGTGCGGCGGCCACGGCCGCGGGCGGCGACGCCGGGCATGTCAGAACCGCGAGGCCGGCGAGCCGGACGTGGCGGCGGCCGCAGTGGCTGCCGTGCCCGCCGCGGCACTGGCGCCGAGATTGCGCTGCAGGATGTTGGAGAACTCCTCGATGAAGGTCTCCAGCCGGATGGCCACGCGATCGATGTCGCGGGCGAACCGGTTGTAGGCGACCACAGCGGGGATGGCGGCGAACAGGCCGATGGCGGTGGCCACCAGCGCCTCCGCGATGCCGGGGGCCACGGTGGCCAGCGTCACCTGCTGCAGGGCCCCCAGGCCGGTGAACGCATGCATGATCCCCCACACGGTGCCGAACAGGCCGACATAGGGAGACACGGAGCCGACCGAGGCGAGGAACGACAGGTGCTGCTCCGCGGCATCGAGCTCGCGCTGGTAGCTGGCCCGCATCGCGCGGCGCGCGCCATCGAGCAGGGTTCCGGCGTCCTGGATGCGACGCTCGCGCAGCTTCTGGTACTCACGCATGCCGCTGGCGAAGATGCGTTCCATCGGGCCGGCGAGCTTGGCGTGCTGCGCGGCCGAGGCGAACAGTTCGTTCAGGCTGGTGCCGGACCAGAATTCGCGCTCGAACACCTCGTTGAGCGACTTCACGCGCGAGAGCGAGAACAGCTTGCCGAAAATGGCCGCCCAGCTTGCGATGGAGACGCAGGCGAGCAGCAGCATGACGGCCTGCACCACCCAGCTGGCGCCGAGCACCAGTTGCACGATAGACAGGTCGTGGTTCATTGATTCAAAGCCTCCAGGATGTTGGCGGGGATTCTCGCAGGACGCAGCGTGGCCGCTTCGACCCACCCGATGCGGATGGTGCCGGTGGCCAGCACCGCACCGGTGGGTTGCAGCAGCGCCCGCTGCGCGATGACCATCGACGCACGGCCTGCTTCTTGGAGCTGGGCCGTCACCAGAAGTTCGTCGTCCAGGCGCGAAGGTTGCAGATATCGCACCGAGGTCTCGGACACGACGAACATGCCGCCGGTGCGCTCGCGCAGGTCGCGCTGGCTGACGCCCAGCGAGCGCAGCCACTCGGTGCGGGCGCGCTCGAAGAACTTCAGGTAGTTGGCGTAGAAGACGATGCCGCCGGCGTCGGTGTCTTCCCAGTAGATGCGAACGGGCAGCTGGAACGCCATCAGGGCGCCATCTCCCGCAGTCGCTGCACCGCCTCCTGCAGGTGCTGCAGGCTGCTGGCGGTTGAGAAGCGCACGAACCGGCGCGTGTCGGCAGTGCCGAAATCCCGCCCCGGCGTGACGGCCACGTGGGCGCGCTTCATCACCTCGAACGCGAACTCCCAGCTGTCGGGCAGTCCCAGCTTCTCGCACCAGGCGGAGCAGTCGGCCCAGGCGTAGAACGCGCCGTCCGGCATCACGGGCACGGTGAGCCCGAGCTCGTCGAGGACCGGGATGAAGAAGTCGCGCCGCGCCTTGAACTCGGCCCGGCGCCGCTCGTACTCGGCGATGCTGGCCGGCTCGAAGCAGGCGAGGGCGGCGTGCTGCGACACCGTGCTCGGGCAGATGAACAGGTTCTGCGCCAGCCGCTCGATGACGGGCACCAGCACTTCGGGCACCACCATCCAGCCCAGGCGCCAGCCGGTCATGTTGAAGTACTTGGAGAAGCTGTTGATGCTCACCACCTGGTCGTCCAGCGCCAGGGCCGAGTGGCCGAAGCGGTCGTCGTGGCTCAGGCCCAGGTAGATCTCGTCGACCAGCGTGATGCCGCCGTGGGCGCGCACCACCTCGTGGATGCGCCGCAGCTCGCCGGGGTCGATGGACGTGCCGGTGGGATTCGAGGGCGAGGCCAGCAGCACGCCCCGCGTGCGCGGGCCCCAGTTCGCTTCGACGGTCGCGGCGGACAGCTGGAAGCGCTCGGCCGCGGTGGTCGGCACCAGCACCGCCGTGCCTTCCGCGGCGCTGACGAAGTGCCGGTTGCAGGGATAGCTGGGATCCGGCATCAGGATCTCGTCGCCGGCCTCGATGAGGGCCAGGCAGGCCAGCTGCAGCGCGGCGGACGCGCCGGCCGTGACCACGATGCGGCGCGCCGGCACGTCGATGCCGAAACGGCTGGCATACCAGCCGCTGATGCGCTCGCGCAGGGCGTCGAGCCCGGTGGCGTCGGTGTACTGCGTGCGGCCGGCGCGCACCGCGCGTTCGGCGGCTTCCTGCACCAGCGGCGGGGCGGTGAAATCCGGCTCGCCGATGTTGAGGAAGACCATCGGCCGGTCGCTGCGCGCGACTTCGCGCGCCAGCTGCGAGGCGGCCTTGGCCACCTCCATGACGTAGAACGGCTCGATGCGCTCGGCGCGGCGGGCGATGCGCATCAGGGGCGCGCCTTTCCGCTGGCGCGGTCGGCCTCGACCTCGGTCGACCGCAACGTCGGCGCGAGGCCGTTGAGGACGCCGTTCACGTACTTGTGGCCGTCGGTGCCGCCGAATTCCTTCGCGAGTTCCACGCACTCGTTGATCACGACGCGCCAGGGCACGTCGGGCGCATGGCGGAATTCCCAGACGCCGATCCACATCACCGCATGCTCGATGGGGGAGATCTCGGCCATCTTGCGATCGAGCAGCGGCACGATCAGCGCGTCCTGCTCGGCCGCTTCCTGGATGCAGCCGTGCAGCAGGGCGTCGTAGTGCCCCGTGTCGGCCTTGTGGAAGCCGGCCAGGTCGCGGGTGAACTGGTCGATCGAGGGCGCGTCGTTGCGCCCCACCAGGTGCTGGTAGAGCGCCTGCAGCGCGAACTCGCGGGCGCGGGTGCGGGCCGACTTGGCCGAGGCCTTGCGGGCGCCGGTGGCCGTGCGCCCAGGCAGCTTGTCGGGAAGGGAAGGGTCAGCAGTCATCGAATTCAGTGTGGGCGGGACGCGCGCCGTGCGCGGCGGCTCCCGTCATGCGAGGCGATCGAGCAGGTTGGCCATCTCGACGACGACGCGCGCTGCGTCGACGCCCTTCTCGGTCTGGCGGGCCACCGCCTGCTCCATCGTCTCGGTGGTGAGGATCACGTTGGCCACGGGCACCTGGTAGTCGAGCGACACCCGGGTGACGCCGGCGGCCGATTCGTTGGCCACCAGCTCGAAGTGGTAGGTCTCGCCGCGGATCACGCAGCCGAGGGCCACCAGCGCGTCGTAGCGGTCGCGCTCGGCCATCGCCTGCAGCGCGACGGGGATCTCGAGCGCCCCGGGCACCTGCACGTGGTCGATGTCCTGCGGCTCCACGCCGAGGCGCGCGAGTTCGTCCTTGCAGGCCTGCGCCAGCGCGCTGGTGATGCCTTCGTTCCAGCGGGCCTGGACGATGCCGATCGAGAGGCCCTTGCCTGCCAGGCTGCCGGCGTCGGCCTTGCCCTTGTCTGCGCCAAACATGGATGTCCTTGGGTTACGCGCCGCCGGGGGCGAGGTGGCTGGTGATCTCGAGACCGTAGCCCGCCATGCTGGGCAGGCGCCGCGGCGTGCCCATCAGGGTCATGCGGTGCACGCCGCAGTCGCGCAGGATCTGGGCGCCGATGCCGTAGGTGCGCAGGTCCATGCGGCCGCGTTCGGGCGCCTGCGCCGAGCGGGCGCGACCCTCGAACTGCGCCAGCAGCTGGTCGGGTCCTTCGCCGCAATTGAGCAGGACCGCGACGCCGCGGCCGACCTCGGCGATGTGCTTGAGGCTCGCGCCCAGGCTCCACGAGTGCATGCCGCGCTGGGTCTCCAGCACGTCCAGCACCGACAGCGGCTCGTGCACGCGGACCAGGACCGATTCGTCGGGGCGCCATTCGCCGCGCACCAGCGCCAGGTGCAGGCCCTGGCTGGGCTTGTCCTGCCAGGCGTGGGCGGTGAACTCGCCGAACGGCGTGTGCAGCGGCCGGGAGCCGATCTTGCGCACCAGCGTTTCGTTGCGGCTGCGGTATTCGATCAGGTCGGCGATCGTGCCGATCTTCAGTCCGTGCTCGGCGGCGAAGCGCTGCAGGTCGGGCAGGCGGGCCATCGTGCCGTCGTCCTTCATCACCTCGCAGATCACGGCAGCGGGCGTGAGGCCGGCCATGCCGGCCAGGTCGCAGCCGGCTTCGGTGTGCCCGGCACGCATCAGCACGCCGCCGTCCACCGCCTGCAGCGGGAAGATGTGCCCGGGCTGAACCAGGTCGTCGGCCTTTGCGTCGCGCGCGACGGCCGCCTGCACGGTGCGGGCGCGGTCGGCGGCCGAGATGCCGGTGGTGACGCCTTCGGCGGCCTCGATGGACACCGTGAAGGCCGTGCCCATCTTGGTGCCGTTGCGGGCCGCCATCGGCGGCAGCCGCAGGCGCTCGCAGCGCTCGCGGGTGAGAGTGAGGCAGATGAGGCCGCGGCCGAAGCGGGCCATGAAGTTGACCGCCTCGGGCGTGACATGGTCGGCCGCGAGCACCAGGTCGCCCTCGTTCTCGCGGTCCTCCTCGTCGACCAGGATCACCATCCGGCCGGCGCGCATCTCGGCGACGATGTCTTCGACCGGGGACACGCCGACTTCCTGGAGGAGCGCACTCATGCCGCCACCTTCTCGCCGACCCCGGCCCCGAGCATGCGCTCGACGTAGCGGGCGATCAGGTCGATTTCGAGGTTCACGCAGCTGCCGGTGCGCAGGGCATGGAGCGCGGTGTTCTGCAGCGTGTGCGGGATCAGGTTGATGCTCAGCTCGCAGCCGCCCTGGGTGTCGCGCACCGAGTTGACGGTGAGGCTCACGCCGTTGACCGTGACCGAGCCCTTGTAGGCGAGGTACTTCGCCAGGAACGCCGGCGCGAGGATGCGCAGCTCGTGGCTCTCGCCGACCGCGGCGAAATGCGACACCGTGCCGATGCCGTCGACGTGGCCGGACACGATGTGGCCACCCAGGCGGTCATGGGCCCGCAGCGCCTTTTCCAGGTTGATCGGACCGGGTTCGGCCAGGCCGCTGGTCTTGTGCAGCGACTCGGCGGAGATCTCGATGGTGAAGCGGCGCTGGGCGGGATCGAGGGTGGTGACCGTCATGCAGGCGCCGTTGAGCGCGATGCTGTCTCCCAGGCCCACGTCGTCCAGGTAACCGGCGGGAGCCTCGACCGTGATGCGCTTGCCGTGAAGGCTGCTGCTGCCGAGGTCGTGCACGGCGGCGATGCGCCCCACGCCGGTGATGATTCCGGTGAACATCCCCGCATTTTCGCAGGTTCGCTCGACGACCCTCAGAAGGCGTCCCGGCCGGCCACCCGGGCGACGATGCGAAGGTCGTCGCCTACGCGCTCCACCGAGCGGAACACCAGCGGTACGGCGGCGTCCAGGGCGGGCAGGGGGCCGAAGCTGGCGACGCCCTGGCCCTGCCCGATCAGCGAGGGCGCCAGGTAGGCCAGCACCTCGTCGACCAGCCCCTCGCGCACGAGGGAGCCATTGAGCTTGAAGCCCGCCTCGACGTGCAGCTCGTTGACCTCGCGGGCGGCCAGGTCGCGCAGCATCGCGGGCAGATCCACCTTGCCGCTGGCGTTCGGCAGCACGATGACCTCGGCGCCGCGCGCCTGCAGCTCGGCCCGGCGCTGCGGATCGTCCACCGCGGCGTAGATCCACAGCCGGCGACCGGGGAGGAAGAGGCGTGCAGCGGGCGGAGTCTCGAGGCGGCTGTCGACCACGACGAGGTCCGGCTGGCGCGGCGCTTCGGCCAGTCGCACGTCCAGCCGCGGGTCGTCCTGCAGCACGGTGCCAATGCCGGTGAGGACCGCCGTCGCCCGGGCGCGCCAGGCGTGGCCGTCCGCACGCGCCGCCTCCCCGGTGATCCACTGGCTGCGGCCATCGTCCAGCGCCGTCTTGCCGTCCAGGGACGCGGCGACCTTCAGCCGCACCCAGGGCGTGCCGCGGACCATGCGGCTGAAGAAGCCCAGGTTCAGCTCGTGCGTCTCGTCGGCGCCTGCGCCCACCTGCACGTCGATGCCGGCGGCTCGCAGGCGCTCGAAGCCGCGGCCCGCCACGAGCGGATTCGGGTCGGTGCAGCTGGCGACAACGCGCCCGATGCCGGCGCCGATCAGCGCGTCGCAGCAGGGGCCGGTGCGCCCGTGGTGCGAGCAGGGTTCCAGCGTCACGAAGGCGGTCGCGCCCCTGACGGCGAGGCCGCGAGCCCCGGCGTCCCGCAGGGCGACGATCTCGGCGTGCGGCCCTCCCGCGCGCTGGGTGTGGCCCGCGCCGAGCACCTGGCCGTCGGGCCCGACCAGCACGCAGCCCACGCGCGGATTCGGCTCGGACAGGCCGGTGGCGAGGCGGGCGAGGGCGAGGGCTTGTGCGAGCGGGGATGGGAACTGGTCCATCCCTTGGATCCTAGCGACCCTGTTTCGCCCCGAACTCCACTTCGACACGGATCTGCGAGGGAACGGGGACCGCGTCGACCTCGCCCGGCTGGAAGCGCGCACTGAGGAAGGCGTCTTGCACGACCTGTGCGAAGGCGGGCGGCACGTCGGCGGTATCGACGCGCACGCGACGGACGTTGCCGCTTGCATCGATGAACAGCGCGAGCTGGATGCGCAAGTCGACCATTCCTTCGATTGCGGGGAACGGAATGTTCACGTCGCCTCGAGGTTTGGGCGGGACTGTCAAGCGGCTTCGCGGAACGTACTCCGGCTCGCCGTCCCCGGGACCGCCCGGAACGGGCGCCGGGGCACCGTTTGCCGATGCGGCGACGGCAGCCGGCTGCTCCCGGCTGCGGGGAGGCGACGCTGGCGGCGGCATCACAGCGCCAGTCACCTGCCCACGCACGTCACCGGTGCTGGACAGCTGGCGGACCTGGAAAGGAGGCGCTGAGCCGACTCTCGGCGTCGGCACAGCCCGATGCGCGCCCCACGCCAGCAAGGCGGCGTGGGCAGCCAGCGCGAGCGTCAAAGCAAGCTGGAAGGGCCGCCGCTGCCGAGAGTCAGTCCACCAGTTCACGCCAAGAGGTGCGACGCAGGGATGCCGAGCTTGTCGGGGCGGCCGTGACATCGGTCTGCAGAGTGGCGTCGCTTCGGGTCGTGATCGTCACGATGCTGCTGGACTGTGTTCCTGCCTTCAACTGCACGGTCGTGAGACCCTGGATCAGCACGTTGCCGACGTAGGTGCCGATCGCCGCCGAGCCATTGACAGCCGCTCCAAGGGTCGACCCGCCGGTCGTGATGTTGAACCGGTACAAGAACGACTCGCCCCCCACTGTGCATGCCGTTCCGCTCGGCAGGATGGTGCCCACCGTCAACGTATCCAGCGTGAGCTGCGGATTGACCGAGACGCGCTCGCCGCCCACCGGGAAATCCGTGAACCAACCCGACTTGTTGAGCCAGTCCACCGGCTGCGTGGAGATGGAGCGGCCAGCCGTGCCGCTGGCATTGGTTGTCGTGGACAGCGTCTGGGTGACGAGTTTGTTCGAGGTCCGTGCAGTGCCGAGAGGCGTGTTCGCCAGCGGATCCTTGATCGCGTAGACCGACTGCACCTGGGAGGAGGCAAGGTCGGTCGAGCCCAGATAGCGTCCCGTTGCGACGTAGACCACGGGGTACACGCCGCCGTTGTAGCGGACCTCTGCCAAAGTGGGCTTGGTGGTGATGCTTTGCGCTGTGCCATCTGGCGCCGTGAGCTTGGCAAGCTGGACGGCGGCGTTGTTCGGTTGAACCAGGTTGTCGATGTCGAACCGCCAGAGGTTGCCCAACAGGTCGCCTGCATAGAACCGCTTGGCCAGGTTGTTGGACACGTCATCGACCCAGACGTTGAGCTTGCCTAGGCCGCTGGGCGTTGTCGAATTGCCAGCCGCAGTTCCGTCAGGCAGCGTGGTATCGATCTTGTCCAGCTGTTTCCCGGTGTTGGCATCCAGGATGTACAGGTGCCCGTTGCCGTCACCGTTATTGACGTTGTTGTAGCCCGACGTGAACGCCACGATCCACGTGCCATCCGCCCGCTTCGTGATGATGGGGTTGCCGTACGTCAGGCCAAGGTCGGTGTCCTTGAATTCCCACAGGAACTGCGGTGCCGAAGGATCCGTGACGTCGAGCGCGTAGTAGCCGCGGCCGCCGCCATTCAGGCCACCCACCACGATCGTCTTCCACGCACCGCCAACGTAGATGTCGCCCATCTGGGGCGAACCATCGACGTAGAAGCGGTGGTTGTTCGTGTACGCATTGTCGGCGAGCTTGTAGAGATTGGGGATCACGAAGGACGGCACGAAGGCCCACAGTTCGTTGCCCGTGCCGCGGTCGAACGCGTGCAGCATCCCGTCATTGGCCGCGGCGAGTACGACGGCCTGGCGGTTGGCCTTGCTGGAGGCGAAAGTCGCGTAGTTGTTCTCGGTGTACTTGAACTGCGGCTTGCCGACGAACAGCGGCGATGCGCTGATGATGTCCCCCAGCAGCGCGTCGCGCTGGCGATAGTAGGTGAGTGTCTGGTCCCCGCGCAGGTAGCTCACCAGATTGCTTCCGGTATTGGCGCTGGTCGTGTCTGCGGGGATCAGGGACGCGCACTGGGACGGCGCAGCGGCGCCGCCGGCACCCGGCAGCGTGCAGAAGTTGTCGAAGTACTGTGCGTAGCTGTCGCCCTTGAGATTGTTGTAGGTGAACGTTTGCAGGGCTGAGCCGCCGGAAGGCTTCGGGTAGTAGATCGTCCGTGACGCCGGGGCCAGCGCATCCAGCTGAGTGCGCGCCGACCACACCGGCTTGGACGAAATCTGACCCGACGAGGGGTCGATCCGGTACGAGAGCACGTCACCGATCCACTTGACGGAGGTGAATTCCGCTACGAACACGTCGTTGTCACCTTCGACGGGCTGCAGCGAACTGGTGGAAGCCGCGGCGGCGGCGCCAGTCACCGCGCGGATTGCGTCGATCGCTCCGCTCAGGCTTGTGGCCAGCGAGGTGGGGTCCCCTGCGCTGAAGTACTGCCCGCGTCCGTTAACGGCCGCGTGCCAGAGATCGTCAACGTTCTCCGGACCCTTGTTGACCCCAGGCACCGGCCAGTCCTTCGTGCGGTTCAGGATGCTGACGAAATCGCCGGTCGTCTGTGTCTGGTAGTTCGGGTCGTAGTTCAGCAGGCCACTCACGCCCAAGCCCAGAGTGAATGTCGTCATGTGCTGCCAAGTGGCTGCATCCCCGAAGGACTTCTGCGCGGAGGCGGTGTTGCCCGGAACGTTGTTCTGGCAGACGTCCGTCCCCAGCGCTCCCGTGCAATTCGAAAGCGCCGTCGTGCGGAGGTCGGTGTTGTAGTAGTACATGGCAACGTCGGCGAGAGAGTTGACGGAGCCGCCGCTTGCCGTGGTGTTGGTCGAAGTCGTGTGCGCGCTCTCGGTCGTGGTCGTGGTACCAGGCGCTGACGACGTGACCGGCGGAGTGCTAGTCGACGCGGTTCCCAAGTTGTTTGTGTAGCTGGTCGCACCGCTCAAGGCTGTGGCTGAACCAGCGCCTGACGCGCTGAAGGAGAAAGTCGTTCCAGTGCTGACCAGGCTTGTGTTTGCGAAGACCCCTGCTGCGCCCGTGATCGTTGAGATCACTTTGCTCGTGGTGCTGGAGGTCGCGGTTCCGTTGGAGACGACTGGCGTGCTGCTCGAGCTGGTTGACGTGGGTGCCCCTGCCGAGGTCGTGTCGGAGATGGTGACGCCGTTTGTCACGGTCGTTGTCCGCGTGTAGGGCGTCGTTGTCGTGGTGGTGACAGTGACCGTGGATGTGGACGGGGTCACGGTCGTCGTTTGTGTCAGGGTGGTCTGCAAGTCGGTGTTGCTTGTCTGCAGCCATGTGCGCTGGTAGCCCCCGCAGAAAAAGATGCAGGCCGCTCCGGGGGGCGTGAACGTGTAGGCAGTCGTCCCAGGGCTGCCGGAAGCTGGTGCCGCGTAGGTGAACACTGTGTCTGACACGCGGGTGACCGTCACGCTGTTACCGGTAAACGTGGCGTTCGAGCCGCCGCTGACCTTGATCACGTCTCCTGTTGCCAGGTTGTGCGTCGATCCAGTTGGCATGGTGACGGTGACCGTGCCACTGCTGACGGACATCGTGGTCCCGCCGGTGCCGGGGGTCACATTGAATGCCGTGAGAAGCACCTGGTTGTTGCGCTGCTGCGCGCCAGTCTTGGGCGTGGCGGCGGTGGTGCTGGTGGTTGTGATGTCGGTCTTCGTTTGGGAAGTCGTGTCCGTCCTCGTCGTGACGGTTGTCGTGGTCCACGTTTCTGTCGTCGTCGCAGTGACGTTGCCGCCGTCGAACATCGGCCGCAAGGTAGCTCCGCCGTCCTGCTGTCCGACCAGGGTGAAGTTGTCGAGGCCGAACGGACCGAAATTGGTCGACGCGTTGCCGGCGGTGGCCTTGGTGTCGTCGATGGTGGTGGGGCTCTCGTTGCCCGTGTTCCAGTAGCCATCGGTCGAGAGGATCGTGAAGTTCCGCTGGCAGGAGTACTCCATCGGATCACTGGCCTGGTTCGGAGCCTTCTTCGCGTAATAGCGGCCAGCCAGGGAGAGGGAGCCCCGCAAAGGCGTCGCGTTCACCGGATTGGCTGCATTGACGGCGGAATAGAACGCAGCCTTCTGGGTCGCGTCGAAGACCTTTACATCAAGGAAATCGGTGCTCGGTGTGGCATCGGTGTTGTGGATGTTGGTGAAGCCGATGCGGTACCGGTCGTCCACCGTCTTGAATGCCCGGCTGATGGAAGTCTTCATCATCAGAATGCGGGTGCTGTAGTACTTCAGCCAGTTCGCATAGCTTTGCGCTTCCGGCGAGGACGAATTGATCGTGACGGCCTGGAAGGTGTTCGGGAGCGAACCGACCGTGGCGTTGCACTCCTGGTAGAACGGTGTGTTGGTGATCACCCCTGCCGACGTGTACTGGTACGACAGCGGCTTTTGCGTACCCTTGTACTTGTAGTAGGTAACCGACTTCGGCGCGCCATAGCTGACCTTCGGCGACGTCATTGCATAGACCGCAACCGGCGTCGTGATGACCGAGTTCGAGAGATCCAGAACCACGTTGCCGGTGCTCGGGTCCCAGCTCACGACGTTGGCTGTGAAGAAGTGCGTCGAATCCGTCCAGACCGTCACCGTGGCATCGGTGCCGTACCAGTTCCTCATCTTCTTTGCGGTGTCCGTGTCCGTCACCCGGATGGTCATGGTGCCGCTGGCCGTCAGCGGCATTGTTACCGGCCCTGCCACGTTGCGCGGGGTGGTAGTCTGGGTGGTCGGGTCGGGCGTGATGAACGAGAGGCTGGCGTCGGCCTGCTGGGTGCCATCTGCATTCAGCGGCGGCGTGTAGAGCACATTGGGGTTGTACGCAACACCGTTGCACTGCGACGTGCCCTTGCCGTATTTCGTACTTGAAAAGTTGGAGACGTCGGGCAGGAAGTCCCAGGCCATCGAGCCGGAGTCATCCAGGACGAACAGGATGTTGGGCTTGACTTGGGTTGCAGACGAGGTGAAGAGGGGAGCGGTCGCGAGGTCGGTCGTCGCCGCGAATGTCATTCCGCCTGCCCCGACGATCAGGCAGCTGATTCCCAGCCGGGCCGATCGTCGCGCGACAGATCGCAGGATGTTTTTCATGGGGAGCCCCTTCATCAGAAGTGCACCAGCGTCTCGGTGTAGCTGACGGTGTTGCGCGGACCGGTCACGCGCACGATCACCTGGTAATAAGGACTGGCAGACGTGGTGCTGATGCGGCCGCCGGGCTGCAATTCACCGCGCTCGCTGCTGGTCGCGGTGGAGGCGACAGCCGGACGCATGCACAGGTTCGTGCCGGACGCGGCGCCGGTGTTGTTGCAAAGGCGCAGGATGACGTAGCGGACGGAATTGCCGTTGACCAGCGTCGGATCGCTGTAAGGGAGCAGGCCGCAGGTAAGCCGGTTGCCCGATGGCACGGAGGCACAGTTGTCCCCGTCCCAATCGATCAGGCTGTACTTGTCGCCCGCGTTGGTCTTGTTGCCGGAGGGGTCCAGCCGAGCCGGCGTCGCCGCGTAGTAGCCACTCGCGGCTTGATCGTTGTCGAGGCTTGCCCCGGTGACCTGCCCCTGCAGCCAAGAGATCGCGCGCTCGGCTGCGACGTTGCTGGCCATGAGCGTGTCCTGCTTGAAGCCGAGGTTCCCCATGATCAGGGTGCTCGTGTCAACCGAGCGCGTGAGGGCGACGGCCGCGAATGCCAGCACGATCATCGCCATCAGGGTGAACAGCAGCGAGGAGCCGCCCTGGCGGCGGATGGAACGTGCGTGTCGCGGCATGGTCTTGCTCAGGAGTTCCACAGCAGGTTGCGCAGCGGCACGACCGTGTCGAACACCTTGTAGCGGTAGTGCATCCAGTCCTCGTCGACGGAACTCGCCGGGGTGCAGGTGCTCGACCCGGGGATCTTCAGCGAGTTGCCGTTCCAGGTCGGACAGGCCAGGGTCACCTTTTCCTTGGTGTACTGCGCTGCGCGTGCCACGACGGCCAAACGCACCGCGAGCACTTGGCGCCAGCCAGCATTTGTCGTTGGCGTGGTGTTGTCCCAGGTGTCCACCGACCCATTCGCGTCGGTGTCCTTGCCGTATTCCGCCTTCAGGTTCACGATGCCGGCGAACAGCTCGTTGGCACCCGTGTACGAAGGCGCTCCGTTGGCGGCGAGCAGAAGCATGTTCTGCCGCAGGGAGTCGTTCGTGATGGAGAAGGTCCGGTCCACAGGCGTTCCGAGATTGAGGATGGAGTCGCCGTCGCTGTAGGCCTGGGCCGGCTGGTTGACTGCATTCCAGCCGCCGTTGGCACGGTCGATCGTCGGAGGATTGGCCGGATCGGTCGGGGCAACAGGAGGAGCGGTGACCTGGAACAGCTCGCATTGCGCGCTGCCGTTCTTCACTGCCACGAGAAGCTCGCCGGCGACGGTCGGGTTTGCGGCATCTGGCTGCGGACCGTCCACTGAAATCGTGCTCGCCACCGGGAACGAAGCGCCCCCGGCGACGTACCCCGGGGCCACGATGCGGATCGGAAGCGCCAGCGAGCGCTTGCCGCTGGCGAGCACCCGAATGCTGTCGGGCGCGCCGCTGGCCCCCTGAGTGATCGTGACCGGCACCAGTGCCGCGGGGAAATTGGCGACTGCGGCGTTGTTATACGTGGCGCTGAGCGGGCATCCGAGGACGTTCGGGTTCGCGGCGAATCCGTAGCCTGCAGGCTGGATCGCGCGCACCAGGGTGTCCAGGGCAACGGCGCCGTTGACCTGCGCGTCCGATCCTGAGGTGGTGACCCGCTTCTGGTTCTCGGCGTTGATCAACACCTGTGCGACCGCGAGGCTGGCAAGCAGGCCGATGAGGACGCCTACCATCAGTTCGACCAGGGTGAAGCCTCCCTGGCCCTGCACGCGAGCGCTACTGGACCTGGGTGCTGAGGACATAGCTGTGAGTCCCTTCGTTGGGAGGTGCCCAGGTGAGCGTGAGCCCGACCGTGCCGGTCGCGGGCGTGACGACGATGGTCGCTGCGGCCGCGGGCAGAGTCGCTGCCACTTTGTTGACCCACGCGGCGCAACGTGTGTTGCTGCAGACAGCGCCTGGCGCGGTCGCGTAGTTGCCGATGTTGGATTTGTCGGTCCAGATTGCCCCCACAACCTCGTTGGCCAGGTAGGCGGCGTCGGCGCGGAACTTGGCATCGGTCTGCGCACGTGTCATGCTGGCCTGCAGTCCGACCAGTCCCAGGATGGCGATGCAGAACAGCAGGATGCCGACCAGGGCCTCGATGAGGGCGATGCCCCGCTGGGTTCGGCGAGCGTGACGGGGGCGAAGGGTACGTCGGGTCATGGCAGTTGGCAGGCCCTCGGGTCGGGGCTGGACGCATCGCGATCGCAGAGCCTGACCGCGCCGCCGCTGGACAGTTCAATGCGCAGTCGGCGGGCGCCCGACTGCTGGTGGGAGATATTGATCAGGCCGATAGGAGTCGTCCCGGGGACAGGCTGGCCGAAGCTGTTGAACGTGATCGACGAGGCCACCGTCACGCCGTCCGCGGCAAGCGCTGCCACATTGATGCCGGACCACTTGGAGCCGAACACTTCGACGGTCCTGGGCGCCACCGTCGGAGAGGCTGCGACGTCGCACTTGCCGGCAGGGTTGTCAAGCGAAATGACCCAGGACGGCGAGCTGGAGCTCGCGGCGCAAGTGGAGTCGGGTACGCCGCTCACCGGCGTGACAAGCCAGAAGCCCACCGGCCGGTTGCGTCGGATCGCCTCGGCGCGCGCTTTCTGCATACCGTTCTGGATGGCCTCCGCGACGCTGCGCACCTGGGTGTTGTGCAGCCAGTCCGACGCGGCCGGGACTGCGAGGCCTAGCAGAAGTGCGAGCACCGAGATGGTCACCATCAGCTCGATGAGGTTGAAACCACGTGACCGCCGGCGAGAGGTCAGCATTCGTTTCCCTTGACCAGCCAGCAGCTCTTGGTGACCGCTGCATTCTTGAATTGGGTGGTCTGCTGCAGATTGGCCTCATTGATCGTGTAGACGTGGCCGGCAACAGCGCTTGACGGCTTGCCGGTTGCCGTCACGGTGTAGCCATTCCGACTGGCACCGTTCACGACACATGCGAAGGTGAAGTACTTGGCGCCCGGCGTGAAGTTGCTCCAGCTCGGCGCGCCGGTGCCGTTGGCGCATGCGCCACCATTGGTCGTCCCGTAGTTCCGGTTGTCCTGGAAGTACTGCTCCAACTTCACTCGGTAATCCGTCATGAAGTTCAAGGCTTCCGTGATCGCCCCCCGGCGCACATAGTCGTTGTACGAGGGCAGTGCGACTGCAGCCAGGATGGCAATGATGGCCACCGTGATCATCACTTCGATCAGCGTGAAGCCGGTCTGCTGGTGCACGGGCGCGGGACTCGGAGGGCGATTGCGCACGGGTTCTCCTTGGGACGGACGGGGTGTCGTGGCCGGATGCTAGGGACCTGAACAGCAGGGGCGGACAGCCATTAGCTCAGCGGCGCAGAGGGCGCGACGAGCGGCGGCCGCGAAGTGCCCACCAGTTGCAGGACGTGTCGCTGCAGCACGCTGCCTACCATTCCCCTCATGGCCCCGCGACACCTCCGTAACGCCCTCGTCGCCGCCTTTAGGGCGGGTTACTGCAAGTCAGCGGGTGTCACCCTCACGGAAGTGACCGTTACGCTGAGTGTGGTCGGCGTGCTCATGGGGCTCGGGGCGCCAAGCCTCTCCGAATGGGCATCGTCAGCGCGCCGGACGGACTTGGCGAACGCCATGCTGGCCAATCTCCATCGCGCCCGCAGTGAAGCCATCACCCGCAACTCACGCGTGACGCTATGCAAGTCTGGAGACGGCGCGCTATGCGCAACCAGCGGGGCGTGGGATCAGGGATTGATCGTCTACGAGGACCGCAACAACAATGGCGTGCGGGACCCGGCCGAACCGCTTCTTCACCGGGAGGGGCCGCTGCCGGCCGGTTGGCGCCTTTTCGGCAACGCGTCCGTCCGTGACCGAATCAGCTACGGTCCGGAGGGGATGACTCGCATGGAATCGGGCGCTTTCCAGGCGGGCACGATCATGCTTTGCCAGAGCTCGGCGGCTGCGACCGAAGGGCGCCAGATCATTGTCAATTCGTCTGGCCGGCCGCGAGTGCAGCGAGCGCTGCTTGACTCTTGCCCTTGACGACCCTGCGGCTAGCGCCGGATTTCGTCCACCACCGTCTTGAATTCGTCGATGTCCTCGAAGCTGCGGTAGACGCTGGCAAAGCGCACGTAGCCCACCTTATCCAGCTTCTTCAGCTCGCGCATCACCAGCTCGCCGATGCGCGCGCTGGGGATTTCGCGCACCGCCAGGTTGAGCAGCTTCTCCTCGATGCGCTCGACGGCGGCGTCGATCTGCTCGGTGCTGACCGGGCGCTTGCGCAAGGCGAGGTTCATCGAGGAGAGCAGCTTGGCGCGCTCGTACTCGATCCGGCGCCCGTCCTTCTTGACGATCGCAGGGAAGTTCAGGTCCGGGCGTTCGTAGGTCGTGAAGCGCTTCTCGCAGTGCGGGCACTGCCGGCGCCGCCGGATGAAGTCGCCGTCCTCGGCCACGCGCGTCTCCACCACCTGGGTGTCGACGTTGCTGCAGAACGGGCACTTCACCGGACGGCCTTCAGCGGTACACCGGGAAGCGGCGGGTCAGGGCGTTCACCCGCTCGCGGACCGCGGCGATGTTGTTCGCGTCGCGCGGCCTGTCCAGCACGTCGGCGATCAGGTTCGCGGTGAGGCGCGCTTCCTCGTCCTTGAAGCCGCGGGTGGTGAGAGCCGGCGTGCCGATGCGCACGCCGCTGGTGACCATCGGCTTTTCCGGATCATTGGGGATCGCGTTCTTGTTGATCGTCATGTGGGCCTGGCCCAGGACAGCCTCGGCTTCCTTGCCGGTGATGCCCTTGGAGCGCAGGTCCACCAGCATCACGTGGCTTTCCGTCCGGCCGCTGACGATGCGCAGTCCGCGCTCGACCAGCGTCTGGGCCACAACCTGCGCGTTCTTCACCACCTGGTGCTGGTAGGCCTTGAACTCGGGCGCCAGCGCCTCCTGGAAAGCCACTGCCTTGGCCGCGATGACGTGCATCAGCGGGCCTCCCTGCAGGCCGGGGAAGATGGCGCTGTTGATCGCCTTCTCGTGGGCGGCCTTCATCAGGATGATGCCGCCGCGCGGGCCGCGCAGGCTCTTGTGGGTGGTGGACGTGACCACGTCGGCGTGCGGCACCGGGTTCGGGTACACGCCGGCGGCGATCAGGCCGGCGTAGTGGGCCATGTCGACCATGAAGATGGCGCCAATCTCGCGCGCCACGCGGGCGAAGCGCTCGAAGTCGATGCGCAGGGCATAGGCGGAGGCTCCCGCGATGATCAGCTTGGGCCGGCTCTCGCGCGCCTTGCGCTCCATAGCGTCGTAGTCGATCTCCTCGCGTTCGTTCAGGCCGTAGGAGACCACGTTGAACCACTTGCCGCTCATGTTCAGCGCCATGCCATGGGTGAGGTGGCCACCCTCCGCCAGGCTCATGCCCATGATGGTGTCGCCGGGCTTGAGGAAGGCCAGGAACACGGCCTCGTTGGCCTGCGCGCCCGAATGCGGCTGCACGTTGGCAGCGTCGGCGCCGAACAGGCGCTTGACCCGGTCGATGGCCAGTTGCTCGGCCACGTCGACGTTCTCGCAGCCGCCGTAATAGCGCTTGCCGGGGTACCCCTCGGCATATTTGTTGGTGAGCTGGGTGCCCTGGGCGGCCATCACGGCCGGCGAGGCGTAGTTCTCGCTGGCGATCAGCTCGATGTGTTCTTCCTGCCGGCGGTTCTCGGCCACGATGGCGGCCCAGAGCTCGGGATCGGTTTGCTCGATGAGGATGTTGCGGTGGTACATGCGGCAGTCCTTCCAGACATGTGGTCCCTGTGATGCACAAGGGCTGCCCAGGCGAACGGCGGATCGCGAAGAAGACCTGGTGATGCCGTCGCGCGGCGCCGGTCCTGCTCTGCGGCACGCTTCCCAGTGGTGTCCCACGTCAACGCGGGCCGCTCGGCCCGCGCCTATCGCCAGTCGCGTACCGAGGAAGTGTAGCCGAGCGCCCTCAGAGGTTGAGCGCCATCTTGTCCGGGTCGACCGGTGCGGGCACGGCAGCATCGCGCGCCGGTGTCGGAGCCACGGTCCGCAGCACGGCCGGCGGGAGGACGGGCACGGCGCGGCCGGCGGCGACCTGTTGCAGGCGGGCGTGCTCGGCCAGGACCTTGTCGGCGTAGCCGCCGTCGTCGGCCAGCTGGGCTGCGCCCACATAGAACTTCAGGCCGCCCTGCAACGAGCCGGCGCGCTGGATGCATTCCTGCAGCACCTTCACACCGACCCGCAGGTTGGTGACGGGGTCGAAGGCAGCCAGCTTGCCGCCGAAGAACTCGTACTTGTCGCTGTGCACGCCGGTCATCACCTGCATCAGGCCCTGGGCGCCCACCGGGCTCTGGGCGAAGGGGTTGAATCCTGATTCGATGGCCATGACGGCCAAGATCAGGGTGGGGTCGAGCTTGGCCTTGCGGCCGGCTTCGTAGGCCTCGGCCACCAGAGCACTGACCGGCTCCGGGGCGACCCTGTACTTGCGGCTGATCCAGTAAGCCAGGGCGGCCTGTTGCTTGGGCAGGTCCTTCGGGTTGGCGGCCGTGGCACGGTCCACAGCATCGAGTTCGGGCACCATCCCCAGGGCCTCCACCTGCCGGGCCTGCAGCCACGACATGAGCTGGGCTTCACCGGCTTGCCGCAGGTCGGGCCGGGCCACCAGCATGGACAGGGCGAGCACCACGGCCACGCCGACCAGGGCCAGGCCGCTATGGCTGATCTCGAAGAAGCCGGAAGCCACATCGGACGTGAAGGTCCGCAGGGCGTTGGCGACTCTCTTTCCAGGCGCTGTCATCGCATTCTCCTTTCGTCGAAGGGGGCCGGCCTTGGCCCTCAAGGGGCGGGGCGCCGGCTCACGTCGTGATTGGGTCCGTCGATCGAACCGGGCTCCTTCAGGCCAGCAGCATTCGTCGCGGTTGCCGGATTCGGCAGCGGTCCCTGGCAACGACCGGATCCGGTCTGGCTCAGGAACAGGCGGATTCTAGGAAGCCGCCAAATAACCCGTCAAGGATAAAGAATCAATTTCTTATGCTGATCCGTATGTTACTTGATGTGAGAGTGGCCGAGTTGGGGCCTTCGCGAATGTAGGACGGGCGCTCCGTTTGGCGTCGGTCTCAAGGCGCCGCTGGCCTTATCGCAGCCAGAGGCGCCATTGAAACTTCGCATTGGCATTCAGCCGTGACGGCCGTTAACTTACGGCCACCCGAGCGATCGGGCCCGAACCGGAGCGGTGCCTTGGCACCGTTCCGGTCCTTCCTGGGGGCAATCCCTTGTCCCCGGTGCCGCAAGGACGATGAAGCTCCGCGCGGCACGATTGACGGCCGGACTCGAGCCGCCGTCGAGCCCGGCAGACTGGTGCAAGCCGCCTGCCGGGCTTTCTCGTTCGAGGCTCCGAAACCCGCCCCCCGCAATCGCGGCGAGAATACGGCCCGGCCCCCGCGAATGCGAGGGCGTGTTTTTTTCCGAACCAGACGTCCGTGACCCAAGCCAGTCTCAAATCTCCCGACACCCAGGCGCTCGACGCGCTGACCCGGGGCGCCTTCTCCGCGCCCACTTCCGGCGAGCGCGCCGCCCGGGTTCGCGAGTGGCTCCAGGGCGACCCTAGTCCTGAGCAGATGCAGGAGGTCTACCGGGAGTTGAGCGGCCGGGACAAGGGCGCGGCCAAGCTGTTGCGCGAGCGGCTCGACGAGATCAAGCGCACCAAGGGCCAGGAGGCGATCGGCGCCGAATGGGCCCAGAAGGCCGAAGCACTGCTGGCCATGCCGCGGGTGAACATCGCCGATGCGATGGCCTGGCAGCGTGATGCCGCCAAGGCGGGCGCGCCGCTCAGTCGCGAGCCGCTGGCCTCGCTGAAGGGCCGGTTGGCCGACCGCATCCGCGGCATTGAGGACCTGCAGCACCGGGTGCAGGTGCAGCGCGAAGCCGCCGTGCTGCTGGCGCAGCGCATCGAGGTGCTGTCGACCAAGTCGTGGCGCGATGCGCAAGCGGCGGCCGACGCATTGCGAACCGACGTGCCCGAGTGGCAGGGCCAGGCGCAGGCGCTGGTCGCGGACCCCAACTGGCCGAGCGTCGACACCCGGTTCCCGCCGCTGCTGGACGCGTCGCGCAACCAGCTGCAGGTGGTCTGGGACGCTTTCCAGAGTGCACTGGCGCAAGCCGCCGCGGCCGACGCCGATCCGGCCGCGCCGCTGCCGCCGGTGCCGGTCTGGGCCGACGAATTGCGGGCGGCGCGTGGCCTGCCGGTCGAAGTGCCGGCCAAGCCCTCGCGGCCCAAGGTCGATCCCGAGCAGCGGGCCAAGGCCAACGAAACCGTGCAGGCCGCGCTGGCCCGGCTCGAACAGGAACTGGCCCAGGGCCGCGGCAAGGGCAGCTCGGGCGCCGCAGCGGCACTCCGGGCTGCGCTCAAGGAGCAGGGCAAGCTGATCGACGACAAGCTGGAGAACCAGGCCCATGCCGTGCTCGCATCCGCGGGCGAGATGGAAGGCTGGCAGCGCTGGCGCGCCGACCAGTTGCGGCAGGAACTGGTCGCCAAGGCCGAAGGTCTGTTCGAGTCCGTTCCGCCTGTGGAAGGGGCGCCCGCCGACCAAGCCGCCGAGCGCAAGCCGCGCTTCGGCGGCCGCAAGATGCAGGAGCAGCTGCGCGCGTTGCGCGAGCAGTGGAAGCAGACCGACCAGGGCGGACCGCCCAACCACGCATTGTGGAAGCGGTTCGACGAGGCGTGCAACGAGGCGCACAAGATCGTCGAAGCCTGGCTGGACAAGGTCAAGGCCGAAGCTGCCGAGCACCGCTCGCAGCGGATCGCGCTGATCGACGAGGTCAAGGCCTGGGCGGCAGGCAACACCAGCGCGCCAGGCGGTGACTGGAAGGCGTTCAACCGCGCCATCCACCAGTTCGAGTCGCGCTGGCGCGAAGCCGGTCACCTGAGCGAGAAGGCCTTCGCCGAACTGCAGCCGCAATGGAAGCAGGCGATCCAGGCCGCCGAGGCGCCGCTCGCGGCCGTGCAGAAGGCGAGCCTCGAGCGCCGGCACGCAATGATCGAGGAGGCCAAGGTGCTGGGCGCCGCGCCGCAATTGCGCATCGACGCCATCAAGGCGCTGCAGCAGCGTTGGCAGGCCGAAGCGCAGGGCGTGCCGCTGGACAGGAAGCACGAACAGAAACTCTGGGATGCGTTCCGCAAGCCGATCGACGAAGCCTTCCAGCGCAAGACCACGGAGCGCGAGCGGGCTGCCAGCGCGCTGAGCGAACGTGACCGGGTCGTGCTCGAAGCCTCCAAGGCACTGGAAGCCGCCAACGCCGGCGGCGACGCCAACAAGATCCGCGCCGCGATGGCCGCGCTCGACGCCGCCCTGAAGGGGCAGGCGCAGGCGCAGGCCGACAAGGCGCGTGCCGATGCACAGGCCGGGGAGGCAGCACCGGCGCCGGCAGCCGAAGGCGTGCCCGCGTCCGAAGGCGGCGAAGCCGCTGCGCCGGCCGCCGAAGCCGCGCCGGCACCAGAGACGCCCAAGCCCACGCCCAAGCCCGTCATCGCCATGCGCGGTGATGATCGGCCCGGGATGAAGAAAGCCGAGCCCGCGCCCATGGGTCGCGGTGGACGTCCGGGCGATCGTCGCTCGGGACCGGGCGCCGGGGGGCAGGGCCGCTTCGGCGATCGCAACGACAGGGGCCGCGACGGCCGGCCGCCGCGCTTTGGCGACCGCCCGGACGAGGACCGAGGTCCGCGGCTCGGCGACGTGGCCTTCCGGGCCCAACGCGAGGCGCTCGAGCACGCGCAGCAGGCGCTGCGCAAGCTGGCCGCGCAGGCCCACGGCGAAGCGTTGACGCAGTTGCTGTCGGCCTGGGAGCAGCGCTCCCCCGACCAGGTGCCCAGCCAGACCGAGCTGGGGCGTGCCGTCACGCCTGCCCTGCGAGGCAGCTGGACGAAGGCACTGCAGGCCACCCCGGCTGGTTCACCCGCCGAGGCGCTGCTGCGCCTTGAGATTGCGGCGGATGTGCCGACGCCGGCCGACCAGATCAGCGCGCGCCGCATGCTGCAGCTGCAGTTGCTCACGCGCCGCAACGATCCCGCACCGGCCCAGACGTGGGGCGAGGACACCGCCCGCGTGCTGGCGACGGCGCACGATGCAGGTGTCGCGCGCCGCCTGCAGAACGCGTTGAAGGTCTTGCTGCGGGCGTGACGAAGCCGGGCGCTCGCCCGGCGCGCTTCAGAGCAGGCTGGGGTCGCGCCGGAAGAACGCGTCGAACAGCGTCAGCAGGTCCGGGAACTCGGAGCCGAACCGCTCCCGGTTCACGAAGTAGGCCTCGCCGGTGACGGCGAAGAACTCGCCGGGGTTCTCGGCGGCATACGCATCCAGCCATGGTGGCTCGCCACCGAAGCGCTGCGCGATCACCACCTGCTCGCGAAACTGTTCGTACGCGAGCTGCATGGTTGCGGTCCACGCGTTGCGCAAGCGGCCGGACAGGGGCGGACAGCCATCGGGGGCGCCGTCGCGCATGTCGATCTTGTGGATGAACTCGTGCACCACGACGTTGTATCCCTGGGCTGCGGACGTGCCGGCGGCCTGCACGTCGCGCCAGCTGAGCATCACCGGGCCGCTCTCCATCGCTTCCCCCGCGAGCACCTCCTCCCATTCGTGCACGACGCCGGCGTCGTCCTGTGCCTTGCGCCGTGCCACTACCTGGTCGGGATGGACGACGATGGTGACGAAGTCGTCATACCAGCGCAGTCCCAGATGCAGAACTGGTAGCACGGCCTGCGCCGAGATCGCGACGGCCATGGCGTCGGTGATCGCCAGTCCCTGGGCCCCATGGAACTGCTTGTCGGCCAGGAAGCGCGCGGCCAGCAATCGAAGGCGCATCGCCGCTGCTGCCGTCGATTGCTGCAGGAACGGGTAGTCCGCCAGCACGGACTGCCACAGCGCATCGGGGATCGGAGGCGGCAGCCGCCGCCTGCGCCACCAGTCGAGCATCAGCGCAGCGGCAGGCGGCGCGCGCCCTCGGGCGTCAGCCGCAGCACTTCGCCGCGCGGGGGCGTGGCGCCCAGGTCCCAGTCGCTGAGCACGATGCGTCGATGGCTCGCATCCAGCATCTGGTCGCCGGGCCGGTGTGTGTGGCCGTGCACCAGCGTGTCGGCATGGGCGGCGGCGAGCCAGGCGAGGGCTTCGTCCCGGTCCACGTCGGCATACGTTGCACCGGAGCGCTTGCGCGAGTCGCTCTCGGTGCGCAGTGCCTGCGCGATGCGTTGCCGCGCGGCCAGCGGCTGCGCCAGGAACTCACGCTGCCACGCCGACGCGCGCACCATGGCGCGGAACTGCAGGTACTCGGTGTCGCCCAGGCACAGCGCATCGCCATGCGACAGCAGCCAGCGATGGCCGCCGAAAGCGAGCACCGTGGGATCCTGCAGCAGGCGCACCCCGGTGTCGCCGGCGAAATCGTCGGCGACCAGGAAGTCGCGATTGCCATGCAGGAAGAACACCGGACGGCGCGCGGCTGCGGCCCGCAGCACTTGGACACAGTCGGCTTCGAAGCCGGGAACGCGTGCGACGTCGTCTCCGGGCCAAGCCTCGAACAGGTCGCCGAGGATGACGATCGCATCGGCGTCGCAGGACGCCATGAACGCACGCCAGGCTGCGAAGGTCGCCGGCTCGGACGCCTGCAGGTGCAGGTCGGAGATGCAGTCCACCGCGCGCCAGCTGGGGCCGGCCGCCAGTTCGGCGACGGGTGGAGCGGACACGGCCAGCCGCTAGACGGCGACTGCCTTCTCGATCACCACGTCCTGCGCGGGCACGTCGTCGTGCATGCCCTTGCGGCCGGTCTTCACGCCCGCGATGCGGTCGACCACGTCGTTGCCACCCACCACCTTGCCGAACACGGCATAGCCCCAACCCTGGCCGCTGGGCGCCGTGTGGTTCAGGAAGGCGTTGTCGGCGACGTTGATGAAGAACTGCGCCGTGGCCGAATGCGGGTCGCTGGTGCGCGCCATGGCGACGGTGTAGTGCTGGTTCTTCAGGCCGTTGCGCGCCTCGTTCTCGATCGGCGCGTCGGTGCCCTTCTGCTGCATGCCGGGCACGAACCCACCGCCCTGGACCATGAAGCCGGGAATGACGCGGTGGAAGATGGTGCCGTCGTAGTGGCCCTTCTTCACGTACGACAGGAAGTTGGCAACGGTCTTGGGCGCCTTGGCCTCGTCGAGTTCGAGGGTGATGACGCCTTGGCCGGCGATGTGCAGTTCGACCTTGGGATTCGGCATGGCTTGGGTCACTTCACGAGCGTGGCCGACTTGATGACGACCGGGGTGGTTGGGACGTTCTGGTGCATGCCGGAATTGCCGGTGGGCACCATGCGGATCTTGTCGACGACATCCATGCCCGAGACGACCTTGCCGAACACGGCGTAGCCGTGGCCATCGGGCGAGGGGGCATTCAGGCGCGGATTGTCGACGACGTTGATGAAGAACTGGCCGGTGGCCGAATTGGGATCGGCCGTGCGCGCCATCGCGAGCGTGCCGCGGGTGTTCTTCAGGTCGGGGCGGGTCTCCAGCGGGATGGGGGGCCGCGTGATCTTCTCCTGCATGTCGGGCCCGAAGCCGCCGCCCTGGATCATGAAGCCGGGAATCACGCGGTGAAAGATCGTGCCGTCGTAGTGCTTGTCGCGCACGTACTGCAGGAAGTTGGCCGCCGTCTTCGGCGCCTTGTCCGAATAGACCTCGACCACGATGTCGCCCAGCGTGGTGCTCAGTTTGACGCGCGGCGCCTCTTCGGCCCACGCGCTCGGGAGGGCAGCCACGGCAAGGGCCAGTGCCGCGACGGCGCGGCGCGAGACAAGGGTCGTCAACCGATCACTCCTTCGAAGATCTTCCACTGCGATTCCCTGGCGCATCCGATGCTGGCGCCCGATGGGCCGGATCGGCGCCCGCGGGCTCCTCGCCAAAGGTTACCACCAGGACTCGGTCCCAGCGGCCGAGTCGACCTAGCGCGTGCCGGCAGCGGAGGCCGCCGGCGCAGGACGGTCGGCGCGGGCGCCCGGTGCGAACAGTTCGCCGATCAGCGCCAGCTTGGGCTGCACGGTGGTGTTGCCACGATCGAGTTGCAGGGCCCGGCTGTAGGCCTGGCTGGCCAGCTTGGCATAGACGTCGCCGAGGTTCTCATGTGCCGTGGCGTAGCTGGGGTTGATGCGGATCGCCATCTCGAGCGCGGAACGGGCCTTGTCGAACTGGCCCTGGCCCGCGTACAGGGCCGCGAGGTTGTTGTACGGCTCGGGCAGTTCCGGATAGTCCTCGGTGAGCTTGGTGAACACTGAGACGGCGTCGGCCGTGTTGCCCTGCTCGGTGAGGATCACGCCGCGCAGAAAGCGCATCTGCGGGTCGCGAGGCTTGCCGGCGAGGTACCGGTCGGCCCGTGCCAATGCCTCGGATGGCTTGCCCTGCCGCAGCAACTGGGTCACGTCGGCGTACTCGTCGGCCTGTGCGAGGCTGCTGACGGCCAACGCCGCCACGACGGCGACCATGCGCAGGTTGCGCCGGCAAAGAAGACCGAAGGACGCCATGGACTGCCTCGAGGAATGCGCCGGGAGCAGGCCCGACAGGGCTATATACTGCGGCCGATTGTACCGGGCACCTCGACAACAGCCGCTCGAAGAACAAGCATCCGCCCGGACCCGAATTCCCCATGAGCCTGCGCATCTACAACACGCTGTCGCGTGCCCTGGAGGACTTCGCTCCCATCGAGCCGGGCCAGGTGCGCATGTACGTGTGCGGCGTCACCGTGTACGACCGTCCGCACATCGGCAACCTGCGGTCCGCAGTCGCCTTCGACGTGGTGCGACGCTGGCTCGAGGCCAGCGGCCTGCGGGTGGATTTCGTGCGCAACATCACGGACATCGACGACAAGATGATCCGGCGCGCGGTCGACAACGGTGAACCCGTGCGGGCGCTCGCCGAGCGCATGACGGCGCTGATGTACGCCGACTACGACGCGCTGGGCATCCTTCGCCCCACGCACGACCCGCGCGCGACCGACTTCATTCCGCAGATGCTCGAGATCGTGCAGCTGCTCGAGGGCCGCAAGCTCGCGTACCGGGCCGACAACGGCGACGTGAATTTCTCGGTCCGCGGCCTCGGCGGCTACGGCAAGCTCTCGGGCAAGTCGCTCGACCAGCTGCGTGCCGGCGAGCGGGTTGCAGTGGCGGAGGACAAGCACGACCCGCTGGACTTCGTGTTGTGGAAAGGCGCCAAGCCGACGGAACCTGCGGACGCGAGGTGGGACAGCCCTTACGGTACCGGGCGGCCCGGCTGGCACATCGAGTGCTCGGCGATGGCTCGCTCGATCCTCGGGCAGCCGATCGACATCCACGGCGGCGGCATCGACCTCATCTTCCCGCACCACGAGAACGAGATCGCGCAGAGCGAAGGGGCCTTCGGTGCGCCGTTGGCGAAGTACTGGATGCACAACGGCTTCCTGAACATCGACGGCGAGAAGATGTCCAAGTCGCTGGGCAACTTCTTCTCGCTGCCCGAGGTGCTGCAGCACTACGACCCGCAGACCGTCCGCTTCTTCCTCGTGCGCGGGCATTACCGTAGCGAGCTCGGGTGGAGCGACAAGCACCTGGACGACGCACGCGCGGGCCTCCGGCGTCTGTACACCGCACTGGGTACCGTCGAGGCGCGCGAGGCTGCCATCGACTGGACGCAGCCGCATGCGGCGCGCTTCAAGGCCGCGATGGACAACGACTTCGGCACGCCGGAGGCGGTCGCCGTGCTGTTCGACCTGGCCGCGGACGTGAACCGCACCAGGTCGCCGCAGCTCGCGGGTCTGCTGAAGGCGCTGGGTGGCACGCTGGGCATCCTGCAGGACGACCCGCAGGCATTCCTGCGCGCCGGCTCGACGCTGGACGAGGCGACCATCCAGCAGCGGATCGCGCAGCGCGCCGCGGCCAAGCAGGCCCGCAACTTCGCGGAAGCCGACCGGATCCGCGACGAGCTGCTGGGGCAGGGCATCGTGCTGAAGGACTCGCCGACGGGCACCACCTGGGAAGCCGCGGCGTGAGCGACACCACCGGCTCGCCCGTCGAACCCGCGCGGCCCGACTACTGGCCAGAGGCCTGCCGCCACCTGGCGCGCAAGGACCGGGTGATGAAGCGGTTGATCCCGCAGTTCGGCGATGCCTGCCTGCAGTCGCGTGGCGACGCGTTCACGACGCTGGCGCGCAGCATCGTGGGCCAGCAGATCTCGGTGAAGGCGGCGCAGAGCGTGTGGGACCGGTTCGCGCGGCTGCCCCGCAAGATGGCGCCCCCGAACGTGCTCAAGCTCAAGGTCGACGACATGCGGCAGGCGGGACTGTCGGCACGCAAGATCGAATACCTGGTCGACCTGGCCCTGCATTTCGATTCGGGCGCCATCCACGTGGACGCGTGGAAGGCGATGAGCGACGAGGAGATCATCGCGGAGCTGGTGGGCATCCGTGGCATCGGCCGCTGGACCGCCGAGATGTTCCTGATCTTCCATCTGATGCGGCCCAACGTGCTTCCGCTCGACGACGTCGGCCTCATCACCGGCATCAGCCGCAACTATTTCTCCGGCGACCCCGTGAGCCGCAGCGAGGCCCGCGAGGTGGCCGCGGCGTGGGAGCCATATTGCAGCGTGGCCACTTGGTATATTTGGCGCTCGCTCGACCCCCTGCCCGTGGAGTATTGACGGGTCTCAAGAACAGAGGAGCTCTCGCCTTGGCGAAAAGAACATTCCTGGATTTCGAGCAGCCGATCGCCGAACTCGAAACCAAGATCGACGAACTGCGTTACGTGCAGACCGAGTCCGCCGTCGACATCTCCGAGGAGATCGACCAGCTCTCCAAGAAGAGCCAGCAGCTGACGAAGGACATCTACAGCCAGCTCACCCCGTGGCAGATCACCAAGATCGCGCGCCACCAGGAGCGGCCGTACACGCTCGACTACGTCAGCGAGATCTTCACCGACTTCGTCGAGCTGCATGGCGACCGCCATTTCGCCGATGACCTGTCCATCGTCGGCGGCCTGGCGCGCTTCAACGGCTCGCCCTGCATGGTGCTGGGCCACCAGAAGGGCCGCGACACCAAGGAGCGTGCCGCGCGCAACTTCGGCATGAGCCGTCCCGAGGGCTACCGCAAGGCGCTGCGCCTGATGAAGACCGCGGAGAAGTTCAAGCTGCCGGTCTTCACCTTCGTCGACACGCCGGGCGCCTATCCCGGCATCGACGCCGAGGAGCGCGGCCAGTCCGAGGCCATCGGCCGCAACATCTTCGAGATGGCGCAGCTGGAAGTGCCGATCCTCACCACCGTGATCGGCGAGGGCGGCTCCGGGGGCGCGCTGGCGATCTCGGTCGCCGACCAGGTGCTGATGCTGCAGTACTCGGTGTACTCCGTGATCAGCCCGGAAGGCTGCGCCTCCATCCTCTGGAAGACATCGGACAAGGCGCAGGACGCCGCCGATGCGATGGGCATCACGGCGCATCGCCTGAAGGCGCTCGGCCTCGTCGACAAGATCGTCAACGAGCCCGTGGGCGGCGCGCATCGCGACCACAAGCAGATGGCCGCGTTCCTCAAGCGGGCGTTGAACGACGCCTGGCGCCAGGTGGCGGACCTCAAGACACGCGAGCTGCTGGATCGCCGCTACGAGCGCCTGCAAAGCTACGGGCGCTTCTCGGACACCAAGGCGGAAGCCCGCTGAGCAAGCAGGGGCGTGACGCCCCTGCGGTCAATTCGCGTCGGGTTCGAAGACGAGCTCCACCTCGGTGGGGCGCGTCTCGCCGATCGGCTGGAAGCGCCAGCCGGCCACCGCCGCCACCGACGCCGAGTTGAGCTTGCGGTTGGTGCTGGACAGCACCTGCACGTCGGCGGTGGTGCCATCCGGCTTCACCGCGAATCCCACCTTGACGATGCCTTCGGGCTGCTCGCGGCGCAGTGCGGCGGGCAGCACCGGCGCGTCCTGCTTCACAGCGACGAGCGGCAATGGTGGCGGCGGTGCTGGCGGCGTCGATACAGCTGCCACCGCTGAGGCAGGCGCGTTTGCCGGTGCAGCCGCCAGCTCGGGCTTCACCTGCTCGGAAGGTGCCGGAGAGGTCGCGGGTACTTGCGACACGGCCGGTGCAACAGGTGCCCCTGCGGTGCTGCGAATCGCAGGTGCCGCAGGTGCCGAAGGTGCTGCAGCCGTTGCGGGGGCAACAGGTGGCGGCGCCTTCTTCGGTGCCGCCTTGCGTGCCGGCTCGGCGTTCTGCAGGATCATCCGGAAGGGCCCGAGGGCCTGGCGTCGCGCTGCCTCGCTCGGCGCGCCGTCCGTGGCCCCGGATTGCGCCATCGCGGGCACCGTGGCCGCCGCCATGGCAGCCAATGCGACCACGCGAATGCGCCAGGCGTGGCACCACCCGGCTGGATCTCCTCGGACCATTCGCTCGCTCCGTTGTTGCTGTTGTTTGATGGCGCGCAAGTCTACGGGCGTGCATCGCAGGCCCGGCACTAGGGATTGCGCGCAGCGCCTGCGGATAATCCGACAGCCATGAACGACCGCCTCGTTGCAGCCCTGACCGCATGCGCGCCGCGCCTGCCGGTGGGCGTGGCGTTCAGCGGCGGCGCCGACTCGATGGCCCTGCTGGCCATCGCCGCGCGCCACTGGCCCGGGCAGGTGCACGCCTTGCACGTGAACCATGGACTGCAGCAGGCCGCCGAGGATTTCGAGCGGCACTGCGCGAAGGCGTGCGAGCGATGGCGCGTGCCCTTGCATGTGGAGCACGCGAACGCACGCCACGCACCCGGCGACAGTCCCGAGGAAGCGGCCCGGCACGCGCGCTACCGGTCGCTGGCCGCGCTGGCCACGGCGAACGGCCTCGGGGCCGTGCTGCTCGCGCAGCATGCCGACGACCAGGTCGAGACCTTGCTGCTGGCGCTGTCCCGGGGCGCGGGTCTCCCCGGAATGGCCGCCATGCCCGCACGCTTCGAGCGGCATGGCGTCCTCTTCCTGCGTCCGTGGCTCGACGTCCCCGGCGTGGACCTGCGCGCGTGGCTGGCCAGCGAGGGATTGCGCGCCATCGAGGACCCGACCAACAACGACATCCGCTACACGCGCAACCGCATCCGCCACGGCGTGGTGCCTGCATTGGCCGCGGCCTTCCCGCAGTACCGCGAGACCTTCGCGCGCTCGGCCCGCCATGCGGCCCAGGCCCAGGAGCTTCTCGCCGAAGTGGCCGCACAGGACCTCGCGGCGATGCAGGGCGAACCGCGCATCGGTGGACTGCAGGCGCTCTCGCGTGCGCGGCAGGCCAACGTGCTGCGCCACTGGCTCGCCATTCGCCACGCCGCACGCGCGAGCACTGCACAGATGGACGAATTGCTGGACCAGGTGGCCTGCTGCACGACGCGTGGCCACGACGTGAGACTGCGCGTGGGAGATGGCTTCGTGCAACGCCAGGACGATCGTCTCGCCTGGAGCCCATCGGTATAATCCCTAACTTTCGCGCGTGCGGCCCGCACCGGCGGCGCCTCGTGGTTCATCTGCCGCGCACCCTCCCTGGCTTTCTTCCATGGCATTGATCGTTCACAAGTACGGCGGCACGTCGATGGGCTCCACCGAGCGCATCCGCAATGTGGCCAAGCGTGTCGCCAAGTGGGTCCGCGCGGGCCACCAGCTGGTGGTGGTGCCAAGCGCCATGAGTGGCGAGACCAACCGCCTGCTCGGCCTCGCCAAGGAGCTCGCCCCCGCGAAGCAGGGCGACGCCTACCAGCGCGAGCTGGACATGCTGGCCTCCACCGGCGAACAGGTCTCGGTGGGCCTGCTGGCCATCGCGCTGCAGGCCGAGGGCCTCGAGGCGGTCAGCTACGCCGGCTGGCAGGTGCCCGTCCTCACCAACAGCGCCTACACCAAGGCCCGCATCGAATCCATCGACGACGCCAGGGTGCGCGCCGACCTCGAGGCCGGCAAGGTCGTCGTCATCACCGGCTTCCAGGGTGTCGACGCGGGCGGCAACATCACCACGCTGGGCCGCGGCGGCAGCGACACCTCGGCCGTGGCGGTCGCGGCGGCGCTCAAGGCAGCCGAGTGCCTGATCTACACCGATGTCGACGGCGTCTACACCACCGACCCGCGCGTCGTGCCCGAGGCGCGCCGCCTGGCCACGGTGAGCTTCGAGGAAATGCTCGAGATGGCCTCGATGGGATCCAAGGTGCTGCAGATCCGCTCGGTGGAATTCGCCGGCAAGTACCGCGTGCCGCTGCGCGTGCTGTCCAGCTTCACGCCCTGGGACATCCCCATCGACGAGGAGTCCCGCTCGGGCACCCTCATCACCTTCGAGGAAGACGAACAAATGGAACAAGCAGTCGTGTCCGGCATCGCGTTCAACCGCGACGAGGCCAAGGTGTCCATCCTCGGCGTGCCCGACAAGCCCGGCATCGCCTACAACATCCTGGGCGCGGTGGCAGAGGCCAACATCGAGGTCGACGTCATCATCCAGAACATCTCGAAGGACGGGAAGACCGACTTCAGCTTCACCGTGCATCGCAACGACTACGCGCGGACGGTGGACCTGCTCAAGTCCAAGGTCGCGCCGACCCTGGGCACCGACCGCATCGAGGGCGACACGCGCATCTGCAAGGTGAGCATCGTCGGCATCGGCATGCGCAGCCACGTCGGCATCGCGGCCAAGATGTTCCGCGCGCTGTCGGAGGAGGGCATCAACATCCAGATGATCTCCACCAGCGAGATCAAGACCTCGGTCGTGATCGACGAGAAGTACATGGAGCTGGCCGTGCGCGCGCTGCACCGCGCGTTCGACCTGGACCAGCAGCAGGCCTGAGGACAGTCCGTTCGGGCCCTGTCGCAGCGGCCTGAAGAGGCGACCGTTCGGGCATAATTGCCCTCGCGCTGGAAACGTGACCGAGAGGCCGAAGGTGCTCCCCTGCTAAGGGAGTATGCGGTGTAGAGCCGCATCGAGGGTTCGAATCCCTCCGTTTCCGCCACCCACCAAGAAAGCCCGCCTCCGGCGGGCTTTCGCTTTTGTGTGGCGGAAACGGAGGGATGAGGACCCGAGCCAGAGGCGCGTCCCTCACCCTCCGTGCTTTCCCGGGGCAGCTGCCGAGTTGCGCACAAGTCCTACAGCTCAGGTAGACGCATGGCGCGACCATGAAGCTGCAACGGAGGAAGCGCCATGCCCATCGACCACGCGAAGCCATCCTGCAGTCCGTGCAGCCGCAACTGCTACCAGGGCCGGCGGTGCCCGAGGAACGAGAGCGTCCCCGCAGCGTCGTTGAAGGAAGTGCTCGGACGCATCCTGCGTCCCGCCAGGAAGCCCGGTTCCGACAAGCCGTCCGCCTGATCGGCACCAAGGGTCGGCGACCCACGAAAGCAAACGGCCGCCCAAAGGCGGCCGCTCATGGGGCTGGGTGCCTCAGGCGCTGACGCTCTTGCGCGCCACCGCCAGCGTCTGTGCTCCCTTGCTGCTCTGCGCCTTCGCCACACTGGCGGGCCGGCTGGCATTGGCCGGCAGCTGGAGCCCATAGGACGCCGCCGTCACGGCCAGGATCACGGGCAGGCGCTGGAGCATGGAGCTGGTCTTGTTGTCGTTCATCGTCGTACCTCGTACTGCTTGCAAGGCCGGGAGTATCGGCCGCGACGATGTCGATCCGGTGACGGGCCGCTGGGTTGCACGCCACAAATGGCTGGGCTCCGACGCTGCCGTGGGAGCCGTCCGACGCGGCTCAGGTCTCGTCGTCGACCGAGGCGCTCCAGCGGTCGCCCCAGCCGCGCTGCGCCTCGTCCAGTTCACGCCGCCCGCGCTTGGTGGGCCGGCCGTGCTCGATGAACGAGGCCGGCTCGCGGGCGAACCGCCGCTGCTGCGCAGCGTCCTCGCGGGCCTTCAGGCTCTCGGGTGTCTCTTCGTACAACTGCTGGGCCACCGGGGCGGGGCCGCGCATGCCGGACAGGCCCTTCACGACGACCGTGCGGGTCAGGGAATCGCGGCGCACGGCCACGGTGTCGCCGACCTTCACCTCGCGTGCGGCCTTGGCCTCCTGGCCGTTCACGTCCACCCGGCCCTTGCCGATCTCCTCGGCTGCCAGGGTGCGCGTCTTGTAGAAGCGCGCACTCCACAGCCACTTGTCAATGCGCAATCTGTCCATCGGCCTCCATTGTCGCCAGCGGCAGCCGGGCCGTGGCATCCAGGCCCGTGACTCGCCTGCCATCCGTGCGGTTGTCGAGGACGAGCGTGCCGCCGAGTGCCTGGACGATGCGGTGGCAGATGGCCAGCCCCAGTCCGGACCCCGTGCGCACGTCGCCCGACGCGAATGGCTGGAAGAGACGCTGGCGCAGCGCCGCATCGATCCCGGGCCCCGCATCCGAGACGGTCAGCGTGCACCAGCGGCCCTCGCGTGCCACGCGCACGGACAGCGGCGCCCCCGGGGCGCTGTGCCGCACGGCGTTGTGCAGCAGGTTGCGCGTGAGCTCGCGCAGCATCCAGTCGTGCGCCTGCACCGGCGCAGGCTCGGTCGCGATCGCGAAGTCGAGGTCGCGTTCGGCCACGAGTGGCGACAGGTCGAGCGCGATATCGCGGGCCACCTGTGCCAGATCGCAGGGGACGGGCACGTCCTGCTGGCGCAGCTGCTCGACCTTCGCCAGGGACAGCATCTGGTTGGCCAGCGCGGTGGCGCGGTCCACCGTCGCATTCAGTTCCACCAGCGCCTGTTGCGGCTCGACGTCCCCGCGCAGCGCCGACTGCACCTGCGTCTTGAGCACCGCGAGCGGCGTGCGCAGCTGGTGCGCGGCATCGCGCACGAACACCTGCTGGTGCTCCAGCAGCTCGGCCAGGCGGCGCATCAGCCCATTGGTCGCCTGCACCAACGGCTCCAGTTCGCGCGGCGCGCGCGGCGCCTCGATCGGCGTGAGGTCGCCTTCGCGTCGTGCCTGCAGTTGCTCCGACAGCCCGCGCACCGGCCGGATCGCGCGCTGCACGACGACCACGACCACCAGTGCGATCACCAGCACCAGCAGGCCTTGGCGCCACAACGCGTCCAGCAGGATCTGGCGCGCGGCGCCGCGGCGCAGCTCCAGTGTCTCGGCCACCTGCACCACCGCCATGCCGCGGCCGCGAGGCGTGGCCACGGGCTGCAGCAGCGCCGCGACGCGCACGTCGTCGCCGCGGAAACGGTCGTCGTAGAACTGCACCAGCGCGGCATACGGCGGACGCGCCGGGATGCTGCCGTGCCAGACGGGCAGGTCGGCGAAGCCCGACACCAGCTCGCCGTGGAGGTTGGACACCCGGTAGAACATGCGCGTGCGGTTGTCCGACTCGAAGGTGTCCAGTGCCGCATAGGGCACGGTGGCGCGCAGGTCGGCGTTCTCGTCGAACCCTTCCACGTCGAGCTGCTCGCCGATCTCCTTGGCCGAGGCCAGCAGCGTGCGGTCATAGGCCGTGTTCAGGGCGGCGAGCGCGGTGCGGTAGAGGCTCACGCCATTCAGCACGATGAGCGCCAGCACCGGCAGCAGGATCCCCACCAGCAGGTAGCGGCGCAGCGACACCTGCGTCATGCGGCCTTGATCAGGTAGCCCAGGCCGCGAAGGGTCATCAGGTTCACGCCGGTGCCGGCGAGCTTCTTGCGCAGGCGGTACACGACCACTTCCACGGCCTCGTACTGCACGTCCTGGTCGCCGGGGAAGACCAGCTCGAACAGCCGCTCCTTGGTCAAGGCGTGGCCCGGCCGCGCCATCAGCGCCTGCAGCAGCGCCGATTCGCGCGGCGTCAGCTCCAGCACCGCATCGCCGCTGTAGACGGCGCCGCTGTCGCGGTCCAGCCGCAGCGCACCCATGCGCAGCTCGCTGGTGCCTGCCTGGTCGCGCGGCGTGGATCGCCGGCGGCCGAGCGCGCGCACGCGCGCCTCCAGTTCGTCGAGGTCGAACGGCTTGGGCAGGTAGTCGTCGGCGCCGGCATTGAGGCCGAGCACGCGGTCGCCGACAGTGCCGCGCGCGGTGAGCAGCAGCACCGGCGTCGCCAGCCCGGCCTGGCGGCCCTGCCTCAGCACGTCCAGCCCGTCGAGGCCGGGCAGCGTGAGGTCCAGCACCAGCACGTCGGGAGGGCGCGCCTGCCAGCGGGCCAGCGCCTCGCGGCCGTCGCCGCACGCGTCCACGGCGAAGCCGCGCCGGTCCAGCGTGCGCTGGAGCGCGGCACGCATGGAGGGGTCATCCTCGACGAGCAGCACGTGCATGGGAAGCGCGAGCGTAGCGGATGCGCTCGCAAGAGGTGCTTTCAGTCGTTTCCAGCCGAAGTGGATGGACAGCGTTTTGACAGGCGCGCCGCCCATCATCACGTCGCCGATCCCGGAACGAGACAAGCGCAATGCGTCGAGACACCTTCCTCAGGAGCATGGCCGCCCTCGCTACCGCCGGGGCGCTGCCGCTCGGGGCCCATGCCGCGGGCGCGGTCAGGATGATGATCCCCGCCACCCCGGGCGGCGGGTGGGATGCCACCGGTCGCGCGCTGGGCAAGGCATTGCAGGACGGTGGCCAGGCCTCGAGCGTCACCTACGACAACAAGGGCGGTGCCGCGGGCGCGCTGGGCCTGGCCCAGTTCGTCAACGCGAGCAAGGGCGACCCGAACGCGTTGATGGTGATGGGCGCCGTCATGCTCGGCGGCATCATCACCGGCAAGCCGCCCGTGAGCCTGTCGCAGGCCACGCCGATTGCGCGCCTCACCAGCGAATACAACGTCTTCGTGCTGCCGGTGAATTCGCCATTCAGGACCATGGGTGACGTGATCGCGCAGTTGAAGAAGGATCCGGGCAGCATCAAGTGGGGCGGCGGCTCGCGCGGTTCCACCGAGCACATCGCCGCGGCCATGATCGCGCAGAAGGTCGGTGTCGACCCGGCCAGGCTCAACTACGTGGCGTTCCGCGGCGGCGGCGAGGCCATCGCCGCGGTTCTCGGCGGCAACATCACCGTCGGCGGCAGCGGCTACAGCGAATTCGCCGAGCAGATCAGGGGCGGCAGGATGAAGCCGATCGCCGTCACCTCGGGCAGCGCCTCAAGGGCATCGACGTGCCGACGCTGAAGGAGCAGGGCATCGACGTCGAGCTCGGCAACTGGCGCGGCGTGTACGGCGCACCCGGCATCGACGACGGGCAGGCTAAGGCGCTCACCGGGATGGTGCTGGCCGCGCTGAAGACGAAGTCCTGGAAGGAAGCGCTCGAGAAGAACGACTGGACGCCGGCAGTGCTGGCCGGCCCCGACTTCGCCAGGTTCGTGGACAGCGAGTTCGCCAGCCTGCGCGCCATCATGGCCAGGTCCGGCATGGCCTGAGGACGATCCGCCGACGCTTCCTCCACGGCGGACAGTGCATGGTTGCGCGAGACCCCGGGGCGCCCCCGATGCGCAATGGGCGGCCCGCCTTACCATCCCCGCATGCCGCGTGACGACAGCCTGCCCCTCGACGGCCAGCGCATCCTGGCCCTGGCGGCCCGTTCGATGTTCGACCTGTTCGCCAATGCGAGCGAGGGCATGCTGCTGGTCGACCGCGAGGGCCGCGTGGTGTGGATCAACGAGCAATACAAGCGCTTCCTGCCGGCGCTGGGCTTCGAGAAGGCGGAGGACTTCGTCGGCCATCCGGTCGCGGAGGTGGTCCAGAACACGCTGATGGACCGCGTCATCCGCACCGGCAAGCCGATCCTGATCGACCTGCTGTCCAACAAGGCGGGCACCTTCGTGGTCAGCCGCATCCCGTTGCGAGACGAGGACGGCCAGGTCATCGGCGCACTGGGCATCGTGCTGTTCGACCATCCCGAGACCACGCTGCAACCCCTGATCCAGAAGTTCGCGCTGCTGCAGCGGGACCTGGACGATGCGCGCCGCGAACTCGCGAGCCAGCGGCGCACCAAGTACACCCTGGCCAGCTTCATCGGCTCCAGTCCAGCGGCGGTCGAGGTGAAGCGGCAGGCGCGCCGGGCAGCGCTCTCGGCGAGCCCCGTGCTGCTGCTGGGCGAGACCGGCACGGGCAAGGAGCTGCTGGCCCACGCGATCCATGCCGCGTCGCCGCGCGCGGCCGGTCCGTTGGTCAGCATCAACATCGCGGCCGTGCCCGACACGCTGCTGGAGGCCGAGTTCTTCGGGGTCGCGCCGGGCGCCTTCACGGGCGCCGACCGAAAGGGGCGCGAGGGCAAGTTCAAGCTTGCCGACGGCGGCACGCTGTTCCTCGACGAAATCGGCGACATGCCGCCGGCGCTGCAACCCAAGCTGCTGCGCGCGCTTCAGGAAGGCGAGATCGAGCCGCTCGGCTCGAACAAGCTGGTCCCGTTCGATGCCCGCGTGATCGCCGCCACGTCGCGCGACCTCGGGGCGCTGGTGCGCGAGGGCAAGTTCCGCGAGGACCTGTACTACCGCCTCAACGTGCTGCCGATCCGGGTGCCGGCGCTGCGCGATCGCCGCGCCGACATCCCGGCGCTGGTGGAGGTGCTCGGGGAGGACATGGCGCTGCGCAACGGCACGCCGCCACCCGAGCTCGCGCCGGACGCGATGGCATTGCTGATGGCGCAGGCCTGGCGCGGCAACATCCGCGAGCTGCGCAACGTGCTGGAGCAGGCCGCGATGCGCAGCGACACCCACCGCATCGACGTGCAGCAGCTGGAGGAGGTGCTGCGCGACGCCGGCATCGAGCGCATCGCGCCCAGGCCCGGCGAGGCAGCGTCACGCGCCGCGGCTTCGTCCCAGCGCCTGCGTCCGCTGGCCGAGCAGGTGGCGCAGGTGGAGCGAGCCGCCATCGACGCCGCGATGGCGGCCACCGGTGGGAACAAGGTGGCCGCGGCGCGGCTGCTGGGCATCTCCCGCGCCAAGCTGTACGAGCGCCTTGGGGTGGTTGAGGGTGCCTGAAATTCGATCAACGTGACTGATAATAAAGCAGCCAATATGCCTTGAATTCGAACACGACGGCGCCGCATCGGCGGAAAAACCGTTTGGAATCAAGGCGCTGGGCCGCTGGCACGCCACCTGCGAAGGTGGACATGGGTTTGCAGACCGACTAGGAGACAAGACATGCAACGTCGCACGTGGGTGGCGCTCGCCGCCCTGACCGCTTCCATCGCGGCCGTCCCGGCTTTCGCGCAGGGCAAGGACCTGAAGATCGCGCACATCTACAGCCGCACCGGCCCGCTGGAGGCGTACGGCAAGCAGACCCAGACGGGCCTGATGATGGGCCTGGAGTACGCCACCGGCGGCACCATGACCGTCAACGGCCGCAAGATCGTCGTGATCGAGAAGGACGACCAGGGCAAGCCCGACCTGGGCAAGTCGCTGCTGGCCACTGCCTACTCGGATGACAAGGTCGACCTGGCGATGGGTCCGACGTCCTCGGGCGTCGCGCTCGCGATGCTGCCCGTGGCCGAGGAGTACAAGAAGATCCTCCTCGTGGAGCCTGCGGTGGCCGACTCCATCACCGGCGAGAAGTGGAACAAGTACATCTTCCGCACCGGCCGCAACAGCTCGCAGGACGCCATCTCCAATGCCGTCGCCGTGGACAAGGACAACGTGTCCATCGCGATGCTGGCGCAGGACTACGCCTTTGGCCGCGACGGCGTGAAGGCGTTCAAGGACGCGCTGAAGAAATCGAAGATCGTCCACGAGGAATACCTGCCGCCGACGACTACCGACTTCACCGCCGGCATCCAGCGCCTGATCGGCGCGCTCAAGGACAAGCCGGGCCGCAAGATCATCGAGGTGGTCTGGGCGGGCGGCACGCCGCCCTTCAACGCACTGGCCGACGCCGACCTGAAGAACCGCTTCGGCATCGAAGTCGCCACCGGCGGCAACATCCTGCCGGCGATGACCGCGTACAAGCGCTTCCCGGGCATGGAAGGTGCGACGTACTACTACTTCGGCATCCCGAAGAACCCGGCCAACGAGGCCATGGTGTCGATGCACTACAAGCAGTTCAAGGCACCGCCGGACTTCTTCACCGCTGGCGGCTTCTCCGCCGGCATGGCGATCGTCACCGCGCTCAAGAAGACCGGCGGCGACGCCGATGCCAACAAGCTGATCGCCGCGATGGAGGGCATGAGCTTCGACACGCCCAAGGGCAAGATGACCTTCCGCAAGGAAGACCACCAGGCCATGCAGAGCATGTACCACTTCAGGATCAAGGTCGACCCGGCGTTCGCCTGGGGCGTGCCCGAGCTCGTGCACGAGATCAAGCCTGAAGAGATGAACGTCCCGATCAAGAACAAGCGATAGGGCGCGCTTCGCGGATGACGATGCCGGCCTGCTTCGCAGCGCCGGTCCTTCTGGATGTCATGACTTCCGAGCCGCCCGCGAGGGACGGTCTGGACCCGCTCACCCCTTCACCGCCATGAGCCGACTCGTCACCGAGGACCTCACCATCCGCTTCGGCGGCCACGTGGCCGTCAACGCGGTGAGCTGCAGCTTCGAGCCGGGCACGCTCACCGCGATCGTCGGGCCGAACGGTGCCGGCAAGACCACCTACTTCAACCTCATCTCGGGCCAGCTGCGGGCGACGGCAGGGCGCGTGAGCCTGGGCGGGCGCGACCTCACCAGCCTGCCGGCGTCGGAGCGCACGCGCGCCGGCCTGGGCCGCGCGTTCCAGCTCACGAACCTCTTCCCGCGCCTGTCAGTGCTGGAGAACGTGCGCCTCGCCGTGCAGGCCGCGCACGAAGGTCCGCACCGCCGCGGCTTGAACCTGTGGAGCGTGTGGAGCGACCACGCGGGGCTGCGGGCGCGGGCCGACGAGATCCTGGCGTCGATCGCGCTGAAGGAGAAGGAGCACGAACTGGTGGCCAACCTGCCGCATGGCGACCAGCGCAAGCTCGAGGTCGCCTTGCTGATGGCGCTGGAGCCGCAGGTCTTCATGTTCGACGAGCCCACGGCGGGCATGAACGCCGCCGAGGCGCCCGTGATCCTGGACCTGATCCGGCGCCTGAAGGCCGACAAGTCCAAGACGATCCTGCTGGTGGAACACAAGATGGACGTGGTGCGCGAACTCGCCGATCGCATCATCGTGCTGCACAACGGCACGCTCGTCGCCGATGGCGAGCCTTCGGAAGTCATCGCCTCTCCCGTAGTTCAAGAAGCCTACCTTGGCGTGAGCAAGGAAGCTGCATGAGCGACAACCTGCTGACGCTCGAAGGCGTGCACACGCACATCGGGGCGTACCACATCCTCCACGGCGTCGACCTCGTGGTGCCGAAGGGGCAACTGACGATGCTGCTCGGACGCAATGGCGCGGGCAAGACCACGACCCTGCGGACCATCATGGGCCTGTGGCGCGCCTCGCAGGGCCGCATCACCTTCGCGGGCCAGGACATCACCGCGCTCCCCACGCCGCGCATCGCGGGCCTGGGCGTGGCCTACGTGCCCGAGAACATGGGCATCTTCGCCGACCTCACGGTGCGCGAGAACATGCTGCTGGCCGCGCGCGACGCCAAGCATGCGGGCCAGTTCGATGACACGCGCCTCAAGTGGATCTTCTCGCTGTTCCCGGCGGTCGAGAAGTTCTGGAACCACCCGGCGGGCAAGCTGTCGGGCGGCCAGAAGCAGATGCTGGCAGTGTCGCGCGCGATCATCGAGCCGCGCGAGCTGCTGGTGATCGACGAGCCGAGCAAGGGCCTCGCGCCGGCCATCATCAACAACATGATCGACGCCTTCGCGCAGCTCAAGGCAAGCGGCGTGACCATCCTGCTCGTCGAACAGAACTTCAATTTCGCCAGGCGGCTGGGCGACACCGTCGCCGTGATGGACAACGGCCGCATCGTGCATGCCGGCTCCATGCGGGCGCTGGCCGAGGACGAACAGTTGCAGCACTCGCTGCTGGGACTGGCGCTATGAACGGAAAAGATCGCGACTGGCTGCCGATGGCGCTGGTGCCGCTGCTCGCGCTGGCGGTGCTGCCCTTCATCGGCTCGGCGTCCACGTGGGTGACGCTCACCGTCGCCGGGCTGGCGATGGGGATGATCATCTTCATCATCGCATCGGGCCTGACGCTGGTGTTCGGCCTGATGGACGTCCTGAACTTCGGCCACGGCGTCTTCATCGCGCTGGGCGCCTTCGTTGCCACCAGCGTGCTGGGAGGCATGGCCGACTGGACCAACTCCGACAGCCTCGTGCGGAACCTGCTGGCGGTGCTGCCGGCGATGCTGGCGGCGATGGCGGTCGCTGCCGCGATCGGGCTTGCCTTCGAACGCTTCATCGTGCGCCCGGTGTACGGCAACCACCTGAAGCAGATCCTGATCACCATGGGCGGCATGATCATCGGCGAGGAGTTGATCAAGGTCGTGTGGGGCCCGCAGCAGATCCCGCTGCCGCTGCCGCTGGGGATGCAGGGCACGCTGCTGCTGGGCGATGCGGCGGTCGAGAAGTACCGCCTGATCGCGGTGGTCGTCGGAATCGCGGTGTTCGCGCTGCTGCTGTGGACGCTCACGCGCACCAAGCTCGGCCTGCTGATCCGCGCGGGCGTGCAGGACCGCGAGATGGTGGAGTCGCTCGGCTACCGCATCCACCTGCTGTTCATCGGGGTGTTCGTCGCCGGCAGCGCGCTGGCGGGCCTGGGTGGCGTGATGTGGGGCCTGTACCAGCAGAACGTCGTGCCGCAGATGGGCGCCCAGGTCAACGTGCTGATCTTCATCGTGCTGATCATCGGCGGCCTCGGTTCCACCACTGGCGCGCTGATCGGCGCATTGCTCGTCGGGCTGATGGCCAACTACACCGGTTTCCTGGTGCCCAAGATGGCGCTGTTCTCCAACATCCTGCTGATGATGGCCATCCTGCTGTGGCGTCCGCAGGGCGTCTATGCGTTGAGTCGCTGAGCATGTTGTCCCGCCTGCTGTCGAATGATTACCCGCGCAACCGCGTGCTCGCGGTGTTGCTGGTCGCGTTGCTGGTCGCCCTGGCCCTCACGCCCTTCGTGTTTCCGGGCGTGAAGGCGCTCAATGTGGCGGCCAAGGTGCTGGTGTTCACCGTGCTGGTCGCCAGCTTCGACCTGCTGCTCGGCTACACGGGCATCGTGAGCTTCGCGCAGACGATGTTCTTCGGCATCGGCGCCTACGGCGTGGCGATCGCGTTCACCCGCCTGGGCGCCGGCTGGGGCGCGCTGGCCGTCGGCATCGCCGCGGCGCTCGCGCTGTCCTTCCTGCTTGCGCTGGCCATCGGCCTGTTCTCGCTGCGGGTGCGGGCGATCTTCTTCTCGATGATCACGCTGGCTTTCGCGGCGGCGTTCCAGACGCTCGCGTCGCAGCTGTCGGACTTCACCGGCGGCGAGGACGGGCTGACATTCAAGGTGCCCGAGGTGCTGTCGCCTGCGTTCGAGTTCCAGCTGTTCGGCCGCGACATGGACGGCCGCCTGCTCTGCTACTACCTGCTGTTCGTGACGGCACTGGTGCTCGTGCTCGCGCTGCTGCGCATCGTCAACTCGCCCTTCGGCCGCGTGCTGCAGGCGATCCGGGAGAACGAGTTTCGCGCCGAGGCGATCGGCTACCGCGTGGTGGTGTTCCGCACCACCTCCGCGATCCTGTCGGCACTGTTCGCCACGCTGTCTGGCGCCATGCTGGCGCTCTGGCTGCGCTACAACGGTCCGGACACGTCGCTGTCCTTCGAGGTGATGCTCGACGTGCTGCTGATCGTCGTGATCGGCGGGATGGGCACGATCTATGGCGCCGCCATCGGCGCCGGCCTCTTCATCGTGGCCCAGAGCTACCTGCAGGACCTGCTGAAGCTGGGCAGCGACGCGACCTCGGGCCTGCCCTGGCTGTCCGCGCTGCTGTCGCCGGACCGCTGGCTGCTGTGGCTCGGCTTGCTGTTCGTGCTGTCCGTGTATTACTTCCCGACGGGCATCGTCGGCCGGCTGCGCGCGATGACGACCGCGGCCCGGCGGCCGCGCTGACCCACCCATATGACGGCGGCCGATCGCGAGCCGCCGCACCGGAGACAACACCCGTGCCTTCCTGGATCACCCGCCGCTCCCTTGCCCTGCTGGCCGCCTGCGCGATGTCTTCGCTGGCCGCGACGCCGGCCCGCGCCGACATGGTGATCGGGCAGGTGGCGCCACTCACCGGCGTGCTGGCCACCACCGGCCAGCAGATGGTGCTGGGCGGCAAGCTGTACTTCGACAGCGTCAATGCGCACGGCGGGGTGAACGGGCAGTCGCTGAAGGTCGTCGTCGTGGACGACGGCTACAAGGTCGACGAGACGGTGCGCAGGACTCGCGAGCTCGTCGCGCGGCCCGACGTGGTGGCGCTGTTCGGCTTCGCGGGCACCGCCAACATCGGCCAACTGCTGGCCGACAAGGTGCTGGAGGAAGGCGGCATCGCACTGGTGGCCCCCTACACCGGCGGCGAGTCGCTTCGCTCGCCGTTCAACCCGTGGATCTTCCACCTGCGAGCCGGCTATGGCGACGAGGCCGAGCACATGGTGCAGCAGCTCACGACGCTGGGAACGACGCGGGTCGCGGTGGTGTACCAGGACGATGGCTTCGGCAAGGCGGGCCTTGCCGGGGTCCAGGCGGCCTTGGCGCGGCGCAACCTGAAGCTCGCGGCGGCGGCGCCGTACGAGCGCAACACCGACAAGGTGGGGCCCGCCGTCGAGGCGATCCGGGCCGCGGAGCCGCAGGCGGTGATCATGATCGCCGTCAACAAGCCCGCGGGTGCCTTCATCAAGCAGTACCGCGAAGCGGGCGGTGGCGCGCAGCTGTACAACATCTCGGTCGTCGATCCGGCGGAGCTGGTGAAGATCGCCGGCGTGCAGAACGCGCACGGCCTGGGCATCTCGCAGGTGGTGCCGTACCCGTACACGCCGAACCTGCCCGTGATCCGCGAATACCAGGAGGCGCTCAAGCGCTTCGCGCCCGGCGAGGCCCCCAACTACACCAGCTTCGAGGAGTTCCTCGGTGCCAAGGTGCTGGTGGAGGGCCTGCGCCGCGCCGGCCGCGTCCCACGCGCGCGCAGGTGCTCAAGGCGCTGGAAAGCCTCACTGCCTTCGACCTCGGGGGCATCACCGTCCACTACGCGCCCGACAACCGCGTCGGCTCGCGCTTCGTCGAAGTCACCGTGATCGGCAGTTCGGGCAAGCTCCTGAAGTAGCCGGCACACCTCCCCTCCAAGAGGCAGCCATGTCGCCCACATCGCATTACGCCACCTGCGCCGGCCGCGAGATCCACTATGTGCAGTGGGGCCAGGGTCCGGCCACCGTGATCGCCTGGCACGGGCTCGCGCGCACTGGCCGCGACATGGACGAACTGGCGGAGCACCTGGCGGGTCGCTACCGCGTGGTCTGCCCCGACACCATCGGCCGCGGCTTCTCGCAGTGGAGCCCGGATCCGGGCACCGAATACACGCTGGCCTTCTACGCCCGCATCGCCGCCGACCTGATGGATGCGGTCGGCATCGACACTGCGCACTGGGTCGGCACCTCGATGGGCGGCGCCATCGGCACCGTGTGCGCGGGCGGCATCGCGCAGCCGCGACTGAAGGGCCGCATCAAGAGCCTGGTGTTGAACGACAACGCGCCGATGCTGGCGCAACCGGCGCTGGAGCGCATCAAGGCCTATGCCGGCAATCCGCCCGCCTTCGCGACCATCGCGGATCTCGAGGCGTTCTTCCGCCAGGTGTACCGCCCGTACGGCTGGCTCTCCGACGCGCAGTGGCGCCGTCTCACCGAGACCTCCACCCGCCGCCTGCCCGATGGCCGCGTGACCCCGCACTACGACCCGGCGATGGTGCGGCAGTTCATCGACCATCCGCACGACTACGAGCTGTGGGCGCACTACGACCGCATCGACGTGCCGGTGCTGTGCCTGCGCGGCGCCGACTCCGACCTGGTGCTGCGCGAGACCACGGCCGAGATGCTCACCCGCGGTCCTGGCGCCCGCGGGCTGGCGAAGGTGGTGGAGATCCCCGGATGCGGCCATGCGCCGGCGCTGAACGTGCCGGAGCAGCTGGACCTGGTGGCCGGGTTCATCGACGGCTGCGAGCAGGGCGCCCGCGCCCGCGTCAGCGGCTAGCGCCGAGGGCGGTCGCGCGCTCGCGCGAAGCCGCCAGCTCCTCGCGCGGCGGAACTTCGCGCGTCGACCACCCGCCCATGTGCGCGCCGGCGATACCGGCCAGCGCCTGGATCCAGGCCGGGTCGGCATTGAGGCAGGGGATGTAGTGGAACGCCTGGCCGCCGCTGGTGAGGAACGCGTCGCGGCCTTCCTGCGCGATCTCCTCCAGCGTCTCCAGGCAGTCGCTGGTGAAACCCGGGCAGGCAACGTCCACCCGCTTCACGCCCCTGCGGGCCAGTGCGCGCAGCGTCGGTTCGGTGTACGGCTCCAGCCACTTCGCCTTGCCGAAGCGCGACTGGAACGAGACCGTGTACTGCCCGGCCTGCAGGCCGAGCCGGCCAGCCACGAGGCGCGCCGTTTTCTGGCACTCGCAGTGGTAAGGGTCACCGAGGCGCAGGGTGCGTTCGGGCACGCCATGGAAGCTCATCACGAAGTGGTCCGGCTGACCGTGCTCGCGCCAGTGGCGCTGGACCGAGCGCACCAGTGCGTCGATGTAGCCGTCGTCGTCGTGGTAGCGGTTCACGAACCGCAGTTCCGGCACGTGGCGGATGCGGCGGCTCCAGGCCGAGACCTCGTCGAGCAGGCTCGCCGTGGTCGTGCCCGAGTACTGCGGATAGGCACTGAGCACGAGGATGCGCGTGGCGCCGTCGGCCTTCAGTGCGTCGAGCTGCGAAGGGATGGACGGGTGGCCATAGCGCATCGCGTAGCGCACCTTCACGCCGCGGTGTCCCGCCTCGCCGATCGCGCCTTGCAGCAGCTTGGCCTGGCGCTCCGTCCACACCTTCAGCGGCGAGCCCTCGGGCGTCCAGATGCTGGCGTACTTGGCGGCCGACTTGCGGGCACGCAGCGGCAGGATCACGCCAAGCAGCAGCGGGAGCCACAGCGCGCGCGGGATTTCCACGACGCGCGGATCGGCGAGGAACTGCCGCAGGTAGCGCCGCACCGCCGTCGCGGTCGGCGCCTCGGGGGTGCCGAGGTTGCACAGCAGCACGCCGGTGGCTGGCGGCTGGCCATGGGTGAATGGCGGTTCCGTCTGATAGGGCAGGGCCGAAGGCATCCGGTATTCTCGCCTGCATGCTGCAGACCTCGAGGGTGAAGGCGATCACGCTGGACCTGGACGACACCCTGTGGCCGATCTGGCCCACCATCGAACGCGCGGAACGCGTGCTGCACGCGTGGCTCGCGGAGCATGCGCCCATGACCGCGGCGCTGTTCGCCAATCCGGCGGCGCTGCGCGAGATCCGCAACCACGTGGCCGACCAGCGCCCGGAGTTCAAGCATGACCTGAGCGCGGTGCGCCGCGAGTCGATCCGCCTGGCGCTGTACCGCGCCGGCGAGGATCCGCTGCTGGCCGAGCCTGCCTTCGATGCCTTCTTCGCCGCGCGCCAGCAGGTGGACCTGTTCGACGACGCGCGGCCCGCCCTCGAGTTCCTTGCGCAGCGCTTTCCGCTGGTGTCCTTGTCCAACGGCAATGCGGACCTCGAGCGGGTCGGCATCGGCCGCTACTTCCGTGCCGCGGTCTCGGCGCGTGAGTTCGGTGTCGGCAAGCCGGACGCGCGCATCTTCCTGGCCGCGGCCGGCGCGGCCGACGTGCCGGCGGAACACGTGCTGCACATCGGCGACGACGCGACGCTGGATGTCATGGGCGCCATGAACGCGGGCATGCAGGCCGTCTGGCTGAACCGGGCCGACCACCACTGGCCGCACGAGCAGCAGCCGGACGTGACGGTGCGCGACCTCAGCGAGCTGTGCGCGCTGCTGGCGTGAGCGCCGCGACCGCCGCCTGGCCAGCGCGCACCGCGCCTTCGAGCGTCGCAGGGTAGGGACCCTCGACGTAGTCGCCGCAGGCCACCAGGCCAGGCGCGATGGCCATCGGCGGTCGTTGCAGCCCCGGCGTGCAGGCGAAGGTCGCGCGCTTCTCGAGCACGGTGCGCAGCGGCTGCACGTGGTGGCCGAGCGCGGCGGCCTGGCGCAGCACCTGCGCTTCCAGCGTGGCGGTGTCGCCCCGGCTCGCGCTGGCCACCCAGGCCAGCAGGCCGGCCGGACCACCCAGCAGCGACCGGTCGAAGACGAATTGCGCGGGCGCTTCGGCGTCGCTGCGCAGGGCCAGCATGGGCGATGGCAGGTGCGTTCCACCCGTGGTGTAGACGGTGGCGATGGCTTCGTAGGTGAGCGATTGCGCGCGGACGATCCAGTCGCTCGCGTCGATGGCTGCGCCTGCAACAAGGCGCTGGGCCTCGGAGCTGGGGCAGGCGAGCACGATCGCATCGAAAGGCTCGCCGTCGACCAGCCATGCCTGGCCCTGCGGCGCGATGGCCTGCACGCGGCGGCCCGCGCGGACATCGGCCCCCTCGTCCGCGAGCCAGCCGGTTGCGGCGGAGGGCAGCAGCTGGCCGAGATCAGCCCGTGGCAGCAGCAGGTTCGAAGGTGCCCAACCGCCCTGCGCCGGCGCGAACAGCGCATCGCGCAGCACGCGCAGGAACACCTGGGCGCTGGCCCGGTCCGCCGGCGTGTTGAGCGCCGCGACGCAGAGCGGCTCGATCAGTTCGCGCATCACCGCGGGACGCAGGCCTGCGCACAGTGCGGCGACGGTCAGAAGCGGATCGCTGTCGAAGCGGCGCCGTCGCCAGGCCGCTGCATGGCGCAGCAGCGACAGCTTGTCCCGCCATGACCAGCCGCGGGCCGTGGCGATCCCCCATGCCGCGTCGAAGGGCGCGGGCCAGTGCGGCAAGGTGAGGCCGCTTCCGTCGGGAAAGCGCAGGGTGAGCGGAAGTCGCAGCAGCACCTGCGCCGGATCCACGCCCACCTGCCGCATCAGCGCGAGCGTTTCGCTGTAGGCGCCGATCAGGATGTGCTGGCCGTTGTCCAGCAGCGTTTCGCGACCGTCTGGCAGCGTGACTGCCAGGCTGCGCGCACGACCGCCGAATTGGCGCGCGGCTTCGAACAGGGTCACTGCGTGACCGGCCTTCGTGCCCGCGACTGCGGCGGACAGCCCGGCCCAGCCGCCTCCCACGACGGCGAGCTTCACCGCTTCGCCCTCACATGCGGCCCAGCGCCTGGACCTTCCAGGCCAGCCAGAACTTGCGCAGCGGCGTGAGGCTCACGCGCTGGTGCAGCACCTGGAAGCCGTCCCGCTCGATCTCGCGCAGCAGCGTGCGATAGATGCTGGCCATCATCAGCCCCGGTTTCTGGCTGCGGCGATCCTCGGCCGGGAGCAGCGCGAGCGCTTCGTCGTAGAGGCGGTGCGCGCGGTCGGCCTGGAACTGCATCAGCGCGCGGAAGCGGTCCGAGTAGGTGCGGCTGGTGATCTCGTGCGCCTTGACGTCGAACTGCTGCAGCTCGTTGACGGGCAGGTAGATGCGGCCCCTGATCGCATCCTCGCCCACGTCGCGAATGATGTTCGTCAGCTGGAAGGCCAGGCCCAGCTTGTGCGCGTACTCGGTCGTCTGCGCCTGCGTCTGGCCGAAGATGCGGGCCGACACTTCGCCCACGACCCCGGCCACGAGATGGCAGTAGCGCTGCAGGGACGGGAAGTCGAGATAGCGCGTCTGCGTGAGGTCCATCCGGCAGCCTTCCACCACGGCCTGCAGCTGGCGCTCCTCGAGCCCGAAGGCCGGCACGGCGGGCATCAACGCGCGCATCACGGGGTGCTGCGGCTGGCCGGCGAAGGCGCGAGCGACTTCGGTGTTCCACCAGGCCAGCTTGGTCTGTGCGATGCCCGGATCGGACACCTCGTCGACCACGTCATCCACCTCGCGGCAGAACGCGTAGAACGCAGTGATCGCCTCGCGGCGCGGCTTGGGCAGGAAGAGGAAGGCGTAGTAGAAGCTGCTGCCGGATGCTGCCGCCTTCTCCTGGACGTATTGCTCCGGGGTCATGCGCCGATTGTCACATCCGCGCCGCGCGCCACAGCACGGGCAGGGCGTCGAACGCGCCGATGGTGGGCCGCGCATGCAGCGTGTCGTGCCCCAGCGCCGCGATCTTGTCCAGGATCCGCAGGCCGCCCTGGACGACGCCGCGCAGCTCCCAGCCTGCGCGACCCGGCACGCGATGCACCAGCGGGCTGCCGGCGAGCATCAGGCTGCGTGCCCAGGCGCACTCGGTTCCCAGCAGCGCGCGTCGTGCCGCGGGCATGGCCGCGGCGGGATCACGTGGATCCACGCCGTGCTCGCGGCAGTCGGTGTCGGGCAGGTAGCGGCGGCCGCGCGCGAGATCGCGGCCCAGGTCCTGCCAGAAGTTGATCAACTGCAGCGCGGTGCAGACTTGGTCGCTCCGCGCGAGCGACTGCGCATCGCCGACGCCATAGAGGTGCAGCAGCAGGCGACCCACCGGATTGGCGGAGCGGCGGCAATAGTCCAGCAGCTCGGCGCGGTCCGCGTACCCGGTCCGGTCGCGGGTCTTCACCACGTCCTGCTCGAACGCCGAGAGCAGGTCCTCGAGCGGTCCCGCCGGCAGGTCATGGGTGTGCATCGCCTGTGCGAGGGGGCCGAACACGGCGGGCCAGCGCGTGCTTTCCGCGGCCCCGGACTTGCAGGCGCGCAGGCATTGCCGATAGTGGGCGAGATCGGCCAGGCGCACTTCCGGCGTCGCGTCGCCCTCGTCGGCGATGTCGTCGGCGGTGCGGGCGAACCAGTAGATGGCGGCGATGGGGGCGCGGAGCCGGGGGGGCAGAGCCACGACGCGACCGGGAAGTTCTCGTAATGGTCGACGCGCCGCGCGTGCGGATGAGGTGTCACCCCCGGGATTGTCCTTGACGAATCGGCGGCCCATGTTAGATTACTAACCAGTCAGTCATTAAGACCTCGCCTCCTTCCATGACTCAGCCAGCCCCCAGCCGTACAGCGGCTCCCGTTGCCATCGCCGTCACGCTCGCCGTCGCCCTTCTCGGCGGCTGTTCCAAACCCGAGCCGGCGCCCGAGCCGGTGCGCTCGGTGAAGGTGCTGACGGTTGCGCCCAGTGCGTACCAGTCCACCCGCGAGTTCTCGGGTGAGGTGCGGCCACGGATCGAGTCCCGCCTCGGGTTTCGCGTGGCGGGCAAGATCGTGCGGCGCCAGGCCGAGGCGGGGCAGTGGGTCAAGCCTGGCGACGTGCTGGCCCAGGTCGACCCGCAGGACTATCGGCTGGCAGCGCAGGCGGCCCAAGCCCAGGTGGCGGCGGCGCAGACCAACCGCGACCTCGCGGCCGCCGACTACCAGCGCTACTCGCGGCTGAAGGACCAGAACTTCATCAGTGGCGCCGAGCTCGAGCGACGCGACACCACCCTGAAGGCCGCGCAGGCGCAACTGCGGCAGGCGCAGGCGCAGCTCGCCACGCAGAGCAACCAGGCGCGCTACACCAACCTGGTGGCGGACGTCCCCGGCGTGATCACGGCCATCGAGGCCGAGCCGGGCCAGGTGGTCACCGCCGGGATGCCGGTCGTGCGCATCGCCCAGGACGGGCCGCGCGACGTCGTGTTCTCCGTGCCCGAGGACAAGATCGCCGCCATCCGTGTCGGCACGCCGGTGGCCGTGCGCATCTGGTCCGGCGGCAGCTTCGACGGCAAGGTGCGCGAGGTTGGCGCGAGCGCCGATCCGGTCACTCGCACGTTCACCGTGAAGGTCGGTCTCGAGGGGGCCGACCAGCCGCCGCTGGGCACCACGGCCTATGTCTCGCCGCAAGGGCTGAGCCTGGCCGGCGCGGCGGTCATCAAGCTGCCCACCAGCGCGCTGCGGCAGGATGGGAAGGACACCGCCGTGTGGGTTCTGGACAAGCCGAGCATGACCGTGCGCTCGCAGCCGGTGCAGATCGCGACCGCCGACGGCAACGAAGCCGTGATTGCCGGCGGACTGCAGCCCGGCATGACGGTGGTCGCCGCCGGCGTGCACGTGCTGTCGCCAGGGCAGAAGGTGCGCATCTGGGAGGACCGCACGTCCGGTTCCAACGCGATGGGCGCTGGCTCGGCGCGGCCCGCTTCCGTCGAGCCCGTCGCCAGCAGGTGAGGCGGCGATGAGCGACGAGCAGGCCGGCAACACCGGCTTCAATCTCTCGCGCTGGGCGCTGGAGCACCCGGCACTGACGCGCTACCTGATGGTGGTGCTGATGGTGCTGGGGCTGGCGGCGTACTTCCAGCTGGGACAGGACGAGGACCCGCCGTTCACGTTCCGTGCGATGGTCGTGCGCACCTACTGGCCCGGCGCGACGGCGCAGCAGGTGGCCGAGCAGGTCACCGACAAGGTGGAGCGCACGCTGCAGGAGGTGCCGTACGCGGACAAGATCCGCAGCTACTCCAAGCCGGGCGAGTCGCAGATCATCTTCCAGATCAAGGACTCGTCGAAGCCGGGCGACGTGCCCAACGTCTGGTACACGGTGCGCAAGAAGATCGGCGACATCCGCGCCACGCTGCCCGCGGGCGTGCAGGGACCGTTCTTCAACGACGATTTCGGCGACGTCTACGGCGTGATCTACGCGCTGGAGGGCGACGGCTTCAGCTATGCCGAGCTCAAGACCTTCGCCGACGACGTGCGCCAGCAGCTGCTGCGCGTGCAGGACGTCGCGAAGGTCGAGCTGTTCGGGGTGCAGGACGAGAAGCTCTATGTCGAGATCTCGCAGAAGCGCCTGGCGCAGCTCGGGCTGGACATGCAGCAGGTGCTCGCGCAACTGGGGCAGCAGAACGCGGTCGAGTCCGCCGGCGCCGTGCAGACGCCGCTGGACGTCGTGCAGGTGCGGGTGGGCGGGCAGTTCCAGGCCGTGGACCAGCTCGCCGCGATGCCGGTGCGCGGCAGCTCGGGCAACCAGCTGCGGCTCGGCGACATCGCCGACATCCACCGCGGCTACGTCGATCCGCCGCAGGTGAAGGTGCGGCATGACGGCAAGGAAGTGATCGCGCTGGGTGTGTCGATGGCCAAGGGTGGCGACATCATCGAGCTGGGCAAGTCGTTGAAGACGGCGTTCCATCGCATCGAGGACGGCCTGCCGGCCGGCGTGCGGCTGGTGCAGGTGCAGGACCAGCCGAAGGCCGTGGCGTCCTCGGTCAACGAGTTCGTGCACACCCTGGTGGAAGCCGTGGTGATCGTGCTCGCGGTGAGCTTCCTCGCGCTGGGCTTCCACAAGCGCCCCGAGGCCGCGGCCCTGCCGCTGTGGAAGCGCTACTACGTCGACATGCGCCCGGGCCTGGTGGTGGGCATCACGATTCCATTGGTGCTGGCCGTCACGTTCCTGGCGATGCAGTACTGGGGCATCGGGCTGCACAAGATCTCGCTGGGGTCGCTGATCATCGCGCTCGGGTTGCTGGTGGACGATGCCATCATCGCGGTCGAGATGATGGTGCGGAAGATGGAGGAGGGCTACGACAAGGTGCGGGCCGCCACCTTCGCCTACGACGTGACCGCGATGCCGATGCTCACCGGCACGCTGATCACGGCCACCGGATTCCTGCCCATCGGCCTGGCGAAGTCGACGGTGGGCGAGTACACGTTCGCGATATTCGCGGTGACGGTGATCGCGCTGGTGATCAGCTGGTTCTGCTCGGTGTATTTCGTGCCGTACCTGGGCACGCTGCTGCTCAAACCGAAGCCGGTCACGGGCGACCACCACGAGCACTTCGACACGCCGTTCTACCGGTACTTCCGGCGCACCGTCGACTGGTGCGTGGGGCATCGCTGGATCACAATCGGCCTGACGCTGCTGGTGTTCGCGCTCGGCATCGCCGGCATGGGCAAGGTGCAGCAGCAGTTCTTCCCCGACTCGAGCCGGCCCGAGATCCTGGTCGACATCTGGTTCCCCGAGGGCACGTCCTTCGCCGCCAACGAGGACGTCGCGAAGAAGGTCGAGCAGCGCCTGCTGAAGGAGCCGGGCGTCGTCGGCGTGAGCACCTGGGTGGGCTCGGGCGTGCCGCGGTTCTACCTGCCGCTGGACCAGGTGTTCCCGCAGACCAACGTGTCGCAGTTCATCGTGCAGCCGCGCGACCTGCACCTGCGCGAGTCGCTGCGCGTGCGCCTGCCCGATCTGCTGGCCACCGAGTTTCCGGAGGTGCGTGGCCGCGTGAAGCTGCTGCCCAACGGGCCGCCGGTGCCGTACCCGGTGCAGTTCCGCGTGATGGGGCCCGACCCCGGCGCGCTGCGTGCGCGCGCGGACGAAGTGAAGGCCGCGATGCGCGCCAGCCCGAATACGCGCGGCGTGAACGACAACTGGAACGAGTCGGTGAAGGTGCTGCGGCTCGATGTCGACCAGGCCAAGGCGCGCGCACTCGGTGTCACCAGCCAGTCGATCGCGCAGGCCTCGCGCACCATCCTCGCCGGCACCACGGTCGGCCAGTACCGCGAAGCCGACAAGCTGATCGACATCGTGCTGCGCCAGCCCCTGGACGAACGCAACGCGATCACCGACATCGGCAACGCCTACCTGCCCACGGCGTCGGGCAAGTCGATTCCGCTGACGCAGATCGCCAGGCCGGTGTTCACCTGGGAGCCGGGCGTGATGTGGCGGGAGAACCGCGACTACGCGATCACGGTGCAGTCGGACATCGTCGAGGGCCTGCAGGGAGCCACGGTGACGGACGAACTGCTGCCGGCACTGAAGAAGCTCGAGGCAAGCTGGCCCGCGGGCTACCGCATCGAGGTGGCGGGCGCGGTGGAGGAGAGCTCCAAGGGCTCGTCCTCGATCGCCACGGGCGTGCCGATCATGCTGTTCATCACCTTCACGCTGCTGATGCTGCAGCTGCACAGCTTCAGCCGCTCGGTGCTGGTGTTCCTGACCGGTCCGCTGGGAATCGCGGGCGTCGCGGGCGCGCTGCTGGTGCTCGATCGGCCGTTCGGCTTCGTGGCGCTGCTGGGCGTGATCGCGCTCATGGGGATGATCCAGCGCAACTCGGTGATCCTGATCGACCAGATCGAGCAGGATCGCGCGCGCGGCGTGCCGGCCTGGGATGCCATCGTCGAATCGGCGGTGCGCCGGCTGCGGCCGATCGTGCTGACCGCCGCAGCCGCGGTGCTCGCGATGATTCCGCTCTCGCGGTCCGTGTTCTGGGGGCCCATGGCCGTGGCCATCATGGGTGGCCTGGTGGTCGCCACCGTGCTCACGCTGCTGGCCTTGCCGGCGATGTACGCGGCGTGGTTCCGCGTGCGGCGCGAAGAGGTGCCGCCGAGCCCGGCCGCGCTGCCGCAACCGCGTCCCGCGTAGGGCTTAAAATCCCGGGCTGACCGGAATTCGGGCGGGCGGCCAGCACTGCGGGCCGCCCGCCCTGCTTTTGGACCGCGCGGGTGGCGAAATTGGTAGACGCACCAGGTTTAGGTCCTGACGCCTTCACGGGCGTGTCGGTTCGAGTCCGACCCCGCGCACCACAGAACACCCATCGCAAGAGAGACCACCATGGCCGTGACCGTTGAAACCCTCGACAAGCTCGAACGCAAGATCACCCTGACGCTGCCCGTCAACGTGATCCAGTCCGAGGTCGACTCCCGCCTCAAGCGCCTGGCGCGCACCGTCAAGATGGACGGCTTCCGCCCGGGCAAGGTGCCGATCAACGTCGTGGCCCAGCGCTATGGCTACTCGGTGCAGTACGAGGTGATGAACGACAAGGTGGGCGAGGCGTTCGCGCAGGCGGCCAACGAGGCCAAGCTGCGCGTCGCCGGCCAGCCGAAGATCACCGAGAAGCAGGAAGCGCCCGAAGGCCAGCTCGCGTTCGACGCCGTGTTCGAGGTGTTCCCCGAGGTGCAGATCGGCGACCTGTCCACGGCCGAGGTGGAGCGCCTGTCCTCGCAGGTCAGCGAGGCGGCGATCGACAAGACGCTGGACATCCTGCGCAAGCAGCGCCGCACCTTCGCCCAGCGCGCGCAGGATGCCGCGGCGCAGGACGGCGACCGCGTGACCGTCGACTTCGAAGGCAAGATCGACGGCGAGCCGTTCCAGGGCGGCAAGGCCGAGGACTTCCAGTTCCTGGTCGGCGAAGGCCAGATGCTCAAGGAGTTCGAGGACGCGGTGCGTGGCATGAAGGCCGGCGAGAGCAAGACCTTCCCGCTGGCGTTCCCGGCGGACTACCACGGCAAGGACGTTGCCGGGAAGACCGCCGACTTCATGGTCACCGTGAAGAAGATCGAAGCGGCGCACCTGCCCGCGGTGGACGAGCAGCTGGCCAAGTCGCTCGGCATCGCCGACGGCACGGTGGACGCGCTGCGCGCCGACATCAAGAAGAACCTCGAGCGCGAGGTGAAATTCCGCCTGCAGTCGCGCAACAAGCAGGCCGCGCTCGACGCGCTGGTCGGCAAGGCCGAGCTGGACCTGCCCAAGAGCAGCGTGCAGGCCGAGATCGACCGCATGATCGAGAGCCAGCGCGCCGAGCTGAAGCAGCGCGGCCTGAAGGACGTCGAGAAGCTGCCGATCCCCGAGGACATCGTGCGTCCGCAGGCCGAGCGCCGCGTGCGCCTGGGCCTCGTGGTGGCCGAGCTGGTGCGCGCCAACAACCTGCAGGCCAAGCCGGAGCAGGTCCGCTCGCACGTGGAAGAGCTGGCCGCCAGCTACGAGAAGCCGGCCGACGTCGTGCGCTGGTACTACAGCGACAACCGCCGCCTGGCCGAAGTGGAAGCGGTGGTCATCGAGAACAACGTCACGGAGTTCGTGCTGTCCAAGGTGCAGGTGAAGGACAAGGAGATGTCCTTCGACGACCTGATGGGCCAGGGCTGATTGGCGACCTGCCCGGTCGGGCAGCAGGGAAGCGGGGTTCGCGCGCGGGACTTGCAGTCCTGCGCCCGGGCCCCATCTCTTTTTTGGCTACAGTCACCCCCGAACGGACGAAAAGATTTTCATGAGCGCACTTGAGACCCAGGCCCTCGGCATGATCCCGATGGTCATCGAGCAGTCCGGCCGCGGCGAGCGGTCGTACGACATCTATTCGCGCCTGCTGCGCGAGCGCGTGGTGTTCCTGGTGGGCCCCGTGAACGACCAGACCGCCAACCTGGTGGTCGCGCAGCTGCTGTTCCTGGAGAGCGAGAACCCCGACAAGGACATCTCGTTCTACATCAACTCCCCTGGCGGCAGCGTGAGCGCCGGCATGGCGATCTACGACACCATGAACTTCATCAAGCCCGACGTGTCGACGCTGTGCACCGGCATGGCGGCGAGCATGGGCGCTTTCCTGCTGGCCGCGGGCGCGAAGGGCAAGCGGTTCTCGCTGCCCAATTCCAAGATCATGATCCACCAGCCGCTTGGCGGCATGCAGGGCCAGGCTTCGGACATCGAGATCCACGCCAACGAGATCCTGAAGACCCGCGCCACCCTGAACAAGATCCTGGCCGAGAAGACGGGCCAGCCGCTCGAGCGCATCGAGCGCGACACCGAGCGCGACTACTTCCTGTCCGCTGACGAGGCACGTGACTACGGCCTCGTCGACCAGGTGATCGCGAAGCGTCCCTGACGCGTTGAACCCCCATCGGCCGGGCCGGTCGAAACATCCGGTTGCGGCACAACAACGGCGTCTCCTCCGACAGGGGGCGCCGTTGGGTCTTTGGGTATCATTGATTTTCCAGTCGGAGAGGCAGCGCCAATGGCCGAGAAAAAAGGCTCATCCAGCGAGAAAACGCTCTATTGCTCGTTTTGCGGGAAGAGCCAGCACGAAGTCAAGAAGCTGATCGCCGGGCCTTCGGTGTTCATCTGCGACGAGTGCATTGACCTCTGCAACGAAATCATCCGCGACGAGCTTCCGGCGGGTGACGAGCAGCGCGAAGCGCGCGGCGACCTGCCGACGCCCGCCGAGATCAAGTCCAACCTGGACAACTACGTCATCGGCCAGGAGACCGCCAAGCGTGCTCTCTCGGTGGCCGTGTACAACCACTACAAGCGCCTGCGCCACAAGGACAAGGCCAAGAAGGACGACGTCGAGCTCACCAAGAGCAACATCCTCCTGATCGGCCCCACGGGCTCGGGCAAGACGCTGCTGGCGCAGACGCTGGCCCGCATGCTGGACGTGCCGTTCGTGATGGCCGACGCCACCACGCTCACCGAAGCCGGCTATGTCGGCGAGGACGTCGAGAACATCATCCAGAAGCTGCTGCAAAGCTGCAATTACGAGGTCGAGCGGGCCCAGCGCGGCATCGTGTACATCGACGAGATCGACAAGATCTCGCGCAAGTCCGACAACCCCAGCATCACGCGCGACGTGTCGGGCGAGGGCGTGCAGCAGGCGCTTCTGAAGCTGATCGAAGGCACCATGGCCAGCGTGCCGCCCCAGGGCGGCCGCAAGCACCCGAACCAGGACTTCCTGCAGATCGACACGACCAACATCCTGTTCATCTGCGGTGGCGCGTTCGCCGGCCTCGAGAAGGTCATCGAGCAGCGCACCGAAGGTTCGGGCATCGGCTTCGGGGCCGCGGTCAAGAGCAAGAAGGAGCGCAGCCTCACCGATGTCTTCCGCGACGTCGAGCCCGAGGACCTGATCAAGTTCGGCCTCATCCCTGAGCTGGTGGGCCGCATGCCGGTGGTCGCCACGCTCGCCGAGCTGTCGGAGGAGGCGCTGGTCCAGATCCTCACCGAGCCGAAGAACGCCCTGGTCAAGCAGTACGCCAAGCTGCTTGCCATGGAAGGCGTGGACCTGGAGATCCGTCCCAACGCGCTGCGCGCCATCGCCCGCAAGGCCCTGGCCCGCAAGACGGGTGCGCGAGGCCTGCGCTCGATCCTGGAGCAGTCGCTGATCGACACCATGTTCGAGCTGCCCAACACCTCGAACGTCGACAAGGTCGTGGTGGACGAGTCCACCATCGAGGAAAGCAAGCCGCCGCTGCTGGTCTACCGCGAAGCAGCCAAGAAGGCCTGATCGCCGGCATGCGCAAGGACGCCGCCCGAAGCCGTCCTTCGCAGCAGCAGCGCCGCCCGTTTCACCGCCGGCAACCCGTCTGGGTTGAAAATCGGCCATTCCGGTCCAACTAGGACTGGTTACCAAGGAGTCCCATGTCCGGACACGTCCCGCTTCCCTCCACCGCGATCGACCTCCCGCTGCTGCCGCTGCGGGACGTGGTGGTGTTCCCCCACATGGTCATCCCGCTGTTCGTCGGCCGGCCCAAGAGCATCAAGGCGCTCGAGGCCGCCATGGAGGCCGAGCGCCGCATCATGCTGGTGGCGCAGAAGGCTGCCGCCAAGGACGAGCCGTCTGTCAGCGACATGTTCGAGGTCGGCTGCGTCTCCACGATCCTGCAGATGCTCAAGCTGCCCGACGGCACCGTGAAGGTGCTGGTCGAAGGCCAGCAGCGCGCGCGCGTGAACAAGATCGAGGAAGGCGAGCAGCACTTCACCGCCAACGTCACGCCGGTCGATCCTGCCGAGCAGGACAGCAAGTCGAGCGAGATCGAGGCGCTGCGCCGCGCCGTGATGCAGCAGTTCGACCAGTACGTGAAGTTGAACAAGAAGATCCCGCCGGAGATCCTCACGTCCATCTCCAGCATCGACGATCCGGGCCGCCTGGCGGACACGATTGCCGCACACCTGCCGCTCAAGCTTGACAACAAGCAGGTCGTCCTCGACCTGGCCGACGTCAAGGGCCGCCTCGAGAACCTGTTCGAGCAGATCGAGCGCGAGGTCGACATCCTCAACGTCGACAAGAAGATCCGCTCGCGCGTGAAGCGCCAGATGGAGAAGAACCAGCGCGACTTCTACCTCAACGAGCAGGTCAAGGCGATCCAGAAGGAACTGGGCGAGGGCGAAGAGGGCGCCGACATCGAGGAGATCGAGAAGAAGATCAAGTCGGCCAAGATGCCCAAGGACGCCCTGAAGAAAGCCGAGGGCGAGCTGAAGAAGCTGAAGCTGATGTCGCCCATGTCCGCCGAGGCGACCGTCGTGCGCAACTACATCGACGTGCTCACCGGCCTGCCCTGGAGCAAGCGCACGAAGATCAAGCACAACCTCGGTCATGCCGAGGACGTGCTGAACGAGGACCACTACGGCCTCGAGAAGGTCAAGGACCGCATCCTCGAATACCTCGCGGTGCAACAGCGCGTCGACAAGGTCAAGGCGCCGATCCTGTGCCTGGTCGGCCCCCCGGGCGTCGGCAAGACCTCGCTCGGCCAGTCGATCGCCAAGGCCACGGGTCGCAAGTACGTGCGCATGGCGCTGGGCGGCATGCGCGACGAGGCCGAGATCCGCGGCCACCGCCGCACCTACATCGGGGCGCTGCCGGGCAAGGTGCTGCAGTCGCTGTCGAAGGTGGGCACGCGCAACCCGCTGTTCCTGCTGGACGAGATCGACAAGCTGGGCACTGATTTCCGCGGCGATCCGTCGAGCGCGCTGCTGGAGGTGCTGGATCCCGAGCAGAACCACACCTTCGGCGATCACTACGTCGAGGTGGACTTCGACCTGTCGGACGTGATGTTCGTGGCGACGTCCAACTCGATGAACATCCCGCCGGCGCTGCTGGACCGGATGGAGGTGATCCGCCTCTCGGGCTACACCGAGGACGAGAAGACCAACATCGCCATCAAGTACCTGCTGCCCAAGCAGATGAAGAACAACGGCGTGAAGGACAACGAGCTGGAGGTGTCGGAAGACGCCATCCGCGACATCGTCCGCTACTACACGCGCGAGGCCGGCGTGCGTTCGCTCGAGCGCGAGCTGTCCAAGATCTGCCGCAAAGTGGTCAAGGGCCTGCAGCTGAAGAAGCTGACGCCGAAGGTGAAGGTCACGGCCGAGAACCTGAACGACTACCTGGGCGTGCGCAAGCACACCTACGGGCGTGCCGAGAAGCAGAACCAGGTGGGCCAGGTGGTCGGCCTGGCGTGGACCGAGGTTGGCGGTGACCTGCTCACCATCGAGGCGGCGCTGATGCCGGGCAAGGGCAACATCCTGCGCACCGGTTCGCTCGGCGACGTGATGAAGGAGTCCGTGGAAGCTGCCCGCACCGTGGTGCGCAGCCGCTCGCGCGGTCTCGGCATCCCGGACGAGGTGTTCGAGAAGCGTGACATGCACATCCACGTCCCGGATGGCGCGACGCCGAAGGACGGTCCCAGCGCAGGTGCTGCGATGACCACCGCCATCGTGTCGGCGCTCACCGGCATCCCGGTGCGCGCGGACGTGGCCATGACGGGCGAGATCACGCTGCGTGGTGAGGTCACGGCCATCGGTGGCCTGAAGGAGAAGCTGCTCGCCGCACTCCGGGGCGGCATCAAGACCGTGCTGATTCCGGAGGAGAACGCGAAGGACCTGCAGGACATTCCGGACAACGTGAAGCAGGGCCTCGAGATCGTGCCGGTGAAGTGGATCGACAAGGTGCTGGAAGTGGCGCTGGAGCGCCAGCCCACGCCGCTGCCCGATGACGAACCGCAAGCCGCGACACCTGATGGCAGCGCGAGCAAGACGTCGGGCACGCGGCCCGCTTCGGTGAAGCACTGAAAATTTTTGCGGCCCATTCGAGAAAGCAGTTTTTTTCCGCTTACAATGCGGGTCTCACGCGGGAGTAGCTCAGTTGGTAGAGCGCAACCTTGCCAAGGTTGAGGTCGAGAGTTCGAGACTCTTCTCCCGCTCCAACATCGGAAAAAAGGGAAGCAATCGCTTCCCTTTTTCTTCCAGGTTCTGGCGCGGTAGCAAAGCGGTTATGCCCCGGATTGCAAATCCGGTCAGCCCGGTTCGACTCCGGGCCGCGCCTCCATCCCACGGTGCCCGTTCACTGGGCCGCCCCTCCCAGATCGCTTACAGTGGCCGCAGGGCCTCGATGGTGAAATTGGTAGACACAGCGGACTTAAAATCCGCCGCTTGCTTCAGAGGCGGCGTGCCGGTTCGAGCCCGGCTCGAGGCACCACGGACACAGGAACCGCCGCAGCGCCGGCGGTTCGCGGCATAGGCGGACACAGCATGGCGAATTACGACAACGCCCCCTTCGAGATCCACGTGCACGGCGACGTGCCGCTGCGGGCCGACGTCACCTACGCGCAGCTGCAGGACGCCCTGAAGCCGCTGTGGAAATACGCCGGCGCCAAGTCGCTGGCCGATGGCGCCGAGAGCGCCTACGAGGAGGAGCCCGGCATCACGTTCGATGCGCAGGAGCACCTGCTCGCCATGTGCTGGACCGTCGCCGGCGACGAGGACTTCCGCCAGTCGCTCGACGAGATGTGCATGAGCCTGAACGAGCTTGCGGAGCAGGGCGCCGCGATCGAGGTCACCTTCTACGACGCCGAGTTCGACGAGGAAGAGGAGCCGCCCGAGGCGGAATCGCGCGACGACTTCCTGATGCTGTTCGTCGGTCCCACGCCGGCGGCCATCATGCAGGTGCAGCGCGACCTGCTGGTCGAGGACGTGGTGAACCTGATGGAGCGCCACTTCGAGAGCAGCGAACTCGGTGGCGTGGTGGCAGAGATCGACAAGCTGTTCTCGCAGCGCTTCGACGCGCTGGTCAGCTCCCTCGAGATCGGCAAGCCGCCGCGCGGCAGCGGTGGCAGTGGCGGCGGCGGCAGCCACGGCGGTGGCCGGCGTCCGCGGCACCTGCATTGAATCCAGCGAAAGCGGCCCGTGTGGCCGCTTTTTCTTTGGCTAGGAGGACGGTGGCGTGGCTCTCTTTCCGCAGGACGCATTGAACCCCGGCGTGCGCAGGCGCGAGGTGTTCGGCTGGGCGATGTACGACTTCGCCAACTCCGGCTACACGACCGTCGTGATCACCGCGGTGTTCGCCGCGTACTTCATCGGCGGCATCGCGGGCAAGGCCCAATGGGCCACCTTCGCGTGGACCGCGGCCCTGAGCATCTCGTACGCGATCGTGATGGTCACCATGCCCAGCCTGGGGATCTACGCCGACCTGCGCGCAGCCAAGAAGCGCCTGCTGGCGCTATCGACGGCGGGCTGCGTGCTCAGCACGGCGGCGCTGGCGTTCGCAGGTCCGGGATCGGTCGCGCTCGCGATGCTGCTCGTGATCGTCTCGAACACGTTCTACAGCTACGGCGAATCGCTCACCGGTGCCTTCCTGCCCGAGCTGGCGCGCGCGGACGCGATGGGCAAGGTCAGTGGCTGGGGCTGGAGCTTCGGCTACTTCGGCGGCATGCTGGCGCTGGGCGTGTGCCTCGCGTACGTGCTGTGGGCACAGGCGCACGGGGTGGCGGCCGACCGCTTCGTGCCGGTCACCATGGTCGTCACGGCGCTGATCTACGGCGTCGCCTCCCTGGCCACCTTCTGGCTGCTGCGCGAACGCGCGGTGCCCGATTTGCAGGCCGCGCAGCAAGGGGGCTGGCGGGCGTCGCTGCAGCAGCTGCACGCCACCTTCCAGCAGGCGCGCCGCTATCGCGACTTCATGTGGCTGATGGCGTGCGCCGTCTTCTACCAGGGCGGCGTGGCAGTCGCCGTGTCGCTGGCAGCCATCTATGCCGAGCAGGTGATCGGCTTCCAGCCGCAGGAGACGATGGTGCTGATCTTCGTGCTGAACATCGCCGCGGCGGCCGGTGCATTCGCCTGGGGCTACCTGCAGGACCGCATCGGGCACAAGCTGGCACTGGGCAGCACCATCGTGGGCTGGGTCGCCACGTGCCTCATCGCGGCAGCGTCGACGACCAAGGGCCAGTTCTGGTGGGCGGCGGCGATCGCGGGCCTGTGCATGGGATCCAGCCAGTCTGCCGGACGCGCGCTCGCCAGCCTCTTCGCGCCGCCGCGCCAGGGCGCCGAGTTCTTCGGCCTGTGGACCTTCGCCATCCGCCTGGCCAGCATCATCGGACCGCTGCTGTACGGTGCGATCACCTGGGCCACCGGCGGCAACCAGCGCGCCGCGATCCTGGCGACCAGCGCGCTCTTCGTGATCGGACTGGTGCTGCTGCTGAAAGTGGACGTGGGCCGAGGCCGCGCGGCCGCGCTGGCGGCCGACGCGGCGTGAGCGCGATCAGCCTGCCGCGACCGGGATCTTCCTGAACTCGCCGGTGGCGATGCGCTTGCTCCACTCGGCGGGGCCGGTGGTGTGCACGCTGGTGCCGCTGGAATCGACGGCCACCGTCACCGGCATGTCGACCACGTCGAATTCGTAGATCGCTTCCATGCCCAAGTCGGCGAAGCCGAGCACCTTCGATTTCCTGATCGCCTTCGAGACCAGGTAGGCGGCGCCACCGACGGCCATCAGGTAGGCCGCCTTGTGCTTCTTGATCGACTCGATGGCGACCGGGCCGCGCTCCGACTTGCCGATCATGCCGATCAGGCCGGTCTGGGCCAGCATCATCTCGGTGAACTTGTCCATGCGCGTGGACGTCGTGGGACCGGCCGGGCCGACCACTTCATCGCGCACCGGATCGACCGGGCCGACGTAGTAGATGACGCGATTGGCGAAGTCCACCGGCAGCTTCTCGCCCTTGGCCAGCATGTCCTGGATGCGCTTGTGCGCGGCATCGCGGCCGGTGAGCATCTTGCCGTTGAGGAGCAGCGTGTCGCCGGCCTTCCAGGTGGCGATCTCTTCCTTCGACAGCGTGTTCAGGTCGACGCGCTTGCTCTTCTTCGTGTCGGCCTGCCACGCCACCTGCGGCCACAGGTCCAGGCTCGGCGGATCGATGTAGGCGGGGCCGGAGCCATCCAGCACGAAGTGCGCATGACGCGTGGCGGCGCAGTTCGGGATCATCGCCACCGGCTTGCCGGCCGCGTGGCAGGGGAACATCTTGATCTTGATGTCCAGCACGGTGGTGAGGCCGCCGAGACCCTGCGCGCCGATGCCCAGCGCGTTGACCTTCTCGTACAGCTCCAGGCGCATCTCTTCCAGCTTCGACAGCTTCTCGCCGCGCGACGACTTCGCCTGCAGCTCGTACATGTCGATGTCTTCCATCAGCGCTTCCTTGGCCAGCAGCACCGCCTTCTCCGCGGTGCCGCCGATGCCGATGCCCAGCATGCCGGGCGGGCACCAGCCGGCGCCCATCGTCGGCACCGTCTTGAGCACCCAGTCGACGATAGAGTCGCTCGGATTGAGCATGACCATCTTGCTCTTGTTCTCGCTGCCGCCGCCCTTGGCGGCGACGGTCACGTCCACCTTGTCGCCTGGAACGAGTTCGACGTTCACCACGGCCGGCGTGTTGTCCTTGGTGTTCTTGCGCTCGAACTGCGGGTCGGCGACCACCGAGGCGCGCAGTGTGTTGTCCGGATGCAGGTAGCCGCGGCGCACGCCTTCGTTCACGGCATCTTCGAGACTGCCCGTGAAGCCTTCGAGGCGCACGTCCATGCCGATCTTGAGGAACACGTTGACGATGCCCGTGTCCTGGCAGATCGGGCGATGGCCCGTCGCGCTCATCTTGCTGTTGGTGAGGATCTGCGCGATCGCGTCCTTGGCAGCAGGGCTCTGCTCGCGCTCGTAGGCGCGCGCGAGGTGCGCGATGTAGTCGGCGGGGTGGTAGTAGCTGATGTACTGCAGCGCGGCGGAAACCGACTCGATCAGGTCGGCGGCCTTGAGGATCATGGTCATCGTTGGTGCCCTGGGAATGCTGGACCGGATTATCCCGCAGGCCTCATCAGCACCTTCGGTGCGTGGTTTGCGGTGCGGGCCCACCAGCTCAGGCGGTGGGGTCTGCTAGGGTCCTTGTCCGCATTGGAGACACCGCATGGCGACCCGCACCGAGAAAGACACCTTCGGCCCGATCGACGTCCCCGCAGAACGCCTGTGGGGCGCGCAGACGCAGCGCTCGCTGCAGAACTTCGACATCTCCGGCGAGCGGCAGCCGCGCGAGATCATCCGTGCGCTCGTGCAGGTGAAGCGATCGTCGGCCGTGGCCAACCACCTGCTGGGCCTCATGGATGATCGCAAGGCGTCCGCGATCATCGCCGCGGCGGACGAGGTGCTCGGCGACCAGCACTGGGACGAGTTCCCGCTGGTGGTCTGGCAGACCGGCTCCGGCACGCAGACCAACATGAACGTCAACGAGGTGCTGGCCAACCGCGCGAGCGAACTGCTCGGCGGGCAGCGCGGCGAGAAGCGCCTGATCCATCCCAATGACGACGTCAATCGCAGCCAGTCGTCCAACGACGTTTTTCCCACGGCGATGCACGTGGCCGCAGTGGAGGCGATCCGCAACCGGCTGATGCCTTCGCTGGCGATGCTGAAGGACACGCTGGCGGCCAAGAGCACGGCCTTCCAGGACATCGTGAAGATCGGCCGCACCCACCTGCAGGACGCGACGCCGCTCACGCTGGGCCAGGAGTTCTCCGGCTACGTCGCGCAACTGCAGCAGGCCGACCGGCACCTGCACGGCACGCTGCCGCACCTGTGCGAACTGGCCCTGGGCGGCACCGCCGTGGGCACCGGCCTGAATGCGCCGCCCGGTTACGCCGAGAAGGTGGCGCAGGAACTCGCGCGCCTCACCGGCCTGCCGTTCGTGACGGCGCCGAACAAGTTCGAGGTCATGGCGGCGGCGGATGCGCTGGTGCACGCGCACGGCGCGCTGAAGACGCTGGCGGCCAGCCTGTTCAAGATCGCCAACGACATCCGATGGCTGGCGAGCGGTCCGCGCAGCGGCATCGGCGAAATCAGCATCCCCGAGAACGAGCCGGGCTCCTCGATCATGCCGGGCAAGGTGAACCCCACGCAGTGCGAGGCGATGACGATGCTGTGCTGCCAGGTGTTCGGCAATGACGTCGCCATCAACTTCGGCGGCGCGTCAGGCAATTTCGAGCTGAACGTGTTCCGGCCCATGATTGCGCACAACTTCCTGCAAAGCGTGCGGCTGCTGGCGGACGGCATGCGCAGCTTCAACGACCACTGCGCCGTCGGCATCGAGCCGAACCGCGAGCGCATTGGCGAGCTGGTCGGACGGTCGCTGATGCTGGTAACCGCGCTGAACCCGCACATCGGCTACGACAAGTCGGCGCAGATCGCGAAGAAGGCGCACAAGGAAGGCACCACGCTGCGCGAGGCGGCGCTGGCCACCGGCTTCGTGACGGCTGACCAGTTCGACCAATGGGTGCGGCCGGAGCAGATGGTCGGCAACCTGTCCTGAAGGAGCCAGCGTGGCGTTCCATACCGAAGTGCATCCCGGCGTCGCCGAATCGATCGCGCCGCAGACCAGCGGCTTCACGCTCAATCACTCCATGCTGCGCGTGCGCGATCCGCAGGTGGCGCTGGACTTCTACACCCGCGTGCTGGGCATGCGCGTGCTGCGCAAGCTCGACTTCCCCGAGATGCAGTTCTCGCTGTACTTCCTGTACCGTCCCGACGAGGTCGGCATGGCGCCGGACGATCCGGGCGATCGCACCGCGTGGATGTTCCGCCAGCGAGGCATCCTGGAGCTGACGCACAACTGGGGCACCGAAGCGCAGGCCGATTTCCGCTACCACGACGGAAATTCGCAGCCGCAGGGCTTCGGCCATCTCTGCTTCTCGGTGCCCGACCTCGATGCGGCCGTGGCCTGGTTCGACGAGAACCAGGTGCCGTTCGTGAAGCGTCCCGACCAGGGGAAGATGCGCGACGTCGCGTTCATCAAGGACCCGGACGGCTACTGGATCGAGATCGTCGAGGCCGGCCGCCTGAAGAACCTCGGGCGTCCATCCGCGACGGCATGAAAAAGGGCCCCGCGGGGCCCTTTCTCGTGACGGCACGCCGGTCAGAGCGTGTCGATGAAGCTGCGCAGCTTGTCGCTGCGGCTCGGGTGCTTCAGCTTGCGCAGCGCCTTGGCTTCGATCTGGCGGATGCGCTCGCGGGTGACGTCGAACTGCTTGCCGACTTCCTCGAGGGTATGGTCGGTGCTCATCTCGATGCCGAAGCGCATGCGCAGCACCTTGGCCTCGCGCGGGGTCAGCGAATCGAGGATGTCCTTCACCACGTCGCGCAGGCCCGCCTGCATGGCCGCCTCGATCGGCGCCGTGTTGTTGGTGTCCTCGATGAAATCGCCCAGGTGGCTGTCGTCGTCGTCGCCGATCGGCGTCTCCATGGAGATCGGCTCCTTGGCGATCTTCATGATCTTGCGGATCTTGTCCTCGGGGATCTCCATCTTGGCCGCCAGGATGCCGGCGTCCGGCTCGAAGCCGAACTCCTGCAGGTGCTGGCGCGAGATGCGGTTCATCTTGTTGATGGTCTCGATCATGTGCACCGGGATGCGGATGGTGCGCGCCTGGTCGGCGATCGAGCGGGTGATGGCCTGCCGGATCCACCACGTGGCGTAGGTCGAGAACTTGTAGCCGCGGCGGTATTCGAACTTGTCGACCGCCTTCATCAGGCCGATGTTGCCTTCCTGGATCAGGTCCAGGAACTGCAGGCCGCGGTTGGTGTACTTCTTGGCGATGGAGATCACCAGGCGCAGGTTGGCCTCGATCATCTCCTTCTTGGCTTCGCGCGACGAGGCCTCGCCCTCGTTCATGCGCTTGTTGATCTCCTTGAGCTCGGTCAGGGGGACCACCACGCGCGACTGCAGGTCCATCAGCTTGGTCTGCAGTTCCTGGATCGGCGGCACGTTGCGGGCGATCACCGTGCTCCACGGCTTGCCGGCGGCGGCCTGCTTCTCCACCCACTTCAGGTTCAGCAGGTTGGGCGGGAATTCCTTGATGAAGATTTCCTGCGGCATGCCGCACTTGTCCACGATGATGCGGCGCAGCTCGCGTTCCTTCTTGCGCACGTCGTCGACCTGGCCGCGCACCATGTCGCACAGCTTCTCGATGGTCTTGGCCGTGAAGCGGATGGTCATCAGCTCCTCGGACAGCGCCTTCTGCGCCTTGTGGTACGTCGGGGTGCCGTAGCCTTCCTTGTCGTAGACCTTGTGCACCTTCTCGAACAGCTCGGCGATGCGGTCGAAGCGCTCCAGCGCCTGGGCCTTCAGCTCCTCGAGCTTCTTGGTCAGCGCCTTGGAGCCGCCATTGCCGTCGTCATCGTCGTCGGCATCGAACTCGTCGAAGTCTTCCTCGGCCACGTAGTCGTCGGCTTCGTTCGGGTTGGAGAAACCGTCGACGATGCTGGAAATGACGACCTTGCCTTCGCGGATCTCGGCCGCCATGCGCAGGATCTCGGCGATGGTGGCGGGCGACGCGGAGATCGCCTCCATCATGGCCATCAGGCCGCCCTCGATGCGCTTGGCGATCTCGATTTCGCCCTCGCGCGTGAGCAGTTCCACCGTGCCCATCTCGCGCATGTACATGCGGACGGGGTCGGTGGTGCGGCCGAACTCGCTATCGACGGTGGACAGCGCAGCTTCGGCTTCCTCCTCGGCTTCCTCCACCGTCGCCGCGGTCGGCGTGGTGTTGTTCAGCAGGAGCATCTCGGCGTCGGGCGTCTGCTCGTACACCGCCACGCCCAGGTCGTTCAGCATGGTGACCACGACTTCCAGCGTCTCGGCGTCGACCAGCTTCTCGGGCAGGTGGTCGGTGATCTCGCCGTGGGTCAGGTAGCCGCGGGTCTTGCCCAGCGTGATCAGCGTCTTGAGGCGCTGCCGGCGCTTGGTCATCTCCTCTTCGGAGAGGATGGTCTCGTCGAGGCCGAATTCCTTCATCAAGGCCCGTTCCTTGGCCTTGCTGATCTTCATGCGCAGCGGCTTGACCTTCTCGGCCGCAGCGGTCTCGACCGCCGGCTCCTCGGCGAACTCGGCCTCGATGTCGGAGAGGTCGTCGTCTTCAGCGGAACCTTCGGCCTTCTCGCCCGCCTTGGGCTTGCGGCCGCGCTTGGCGCCTGCGGCGGCCTTGGCGGGCGCTTCGGCGGCAGCTGCCTTGGGCGGCCGGCCGGGCTTCTTCTTCACAGGCTCATCCGCGACAGCCGCGGCCTTCAGCGGCTTCTTGGTCTCTTCCTTGGCGGTGGCCTTCTCTGGCTTGGCGGCGGGCGTCTTGGTACTGCTGGGCACGTGCTGGGCTTTCGTGGATGGCTTGGTGCCGGCCTTGGCCGACGGGCTGGCGGTCTGGACGACCTTCAACTCGGCCTTGGCGGGCGGCGAAGCGGGTTTGACCGGTTTTTTCGCGCTGGGTTTCGCTGGCGGCTTGGCGAGCTTCGCGGACTTCGGAGCGGGCATGGACATCCTCGGAACACAAGAACGGCAAAGGGGCGCCAAAAACTACCCGGCGCGGGCGACAGGCACGGCCACCAGGGGCGGCCGGACCTTCCATGGGCAAGATGGGTGGGCGAACATTTGGGGTGCAGTCCTTGCGGTGATGTGGCGCGGTCGTGCTCACTGTGGAGTCACTGTCGGCCGGCCCGGAGGTGCTGCTGTCGCTCTTGCCGCTGACAAACCCTACATTATACCGTTGCAGGCGCTTTTCAAGAGCGTAACTCCCGCTTCTCCTGCAGCAACTGTTGTTGCCGCCGGCTCAGCGCCACCAGCCGCTCGTGGCGCGTGGTGTCGGACAGCGGCAACCTGCTGGCCTCGTCGATGGCGGTGGCCGCCAGGTCCAGATGCAGCTCCAGGATGGACAGCCGCAGGTCGCGTTCGGTGGTGTCGATGTCCTCGACGGCCCCTGCCAGCGGCTGGCTGTTGTCGTAGTCCATGAGTGCCGTCGCCAGGGGCGCGAACGGCAGGCCCTCCATGCCGGCCTGCAGGGCCGCCCAGGGCTGCCCGCCATGCTCGTGGCAGCCGGCGTCGATCCAGGAGAACAGGTCGCCCAGGGGCGGCTGCAGTCCGCACAGCACTTCGTGGTCGGGCCCGCTCAGCAGCTCCCAGGTCCGGGAATGGCGCAGCACGAGCCGGGCAATGATCTCTGCAAAGGCCACGGCCTTGGGCTTGACCGCCTTGCGCACGCCGGTGCCGTAGGCGCGCTGCTCCGCAGGCGCCTTCGACTTCGACCGGGAGCGCTCGGCTCGCGGCAGCCGCCACAGCTCGCCCAGTTCGTGGCTGCCGACCTGCGAGCGTTCGGCGATGTCGTTGAACAGCTGGCGCTTGAGCGCGCCGTCGGGCAGCAGCGCCCAGAGCGGGTGCACGGCGGCCAGCATCCGAGAGCGGCCCTCGGCGGTGGCGAGGTCGCACTCGGCCGAAGCGGCTTCGACCAGGAACACGCTGAGCGGCACGGCCTGGCGCACGTAGCGCTCGAACTCATCGCGACCGTGCTCGCGGATGAAGCTGTCCGGATCGTGCTCGGGCGGCAGGAACAGGAACTTCACCGTGCGCACGTCGCTGGCATAGGGCAGGGCGCCCTCGAGCGCCTTGCGCGCGGCACGCCGGCCGGCGGCGTCGCCGTCGAAGCTGAAGATCACGCTGTCGGTGAAGCGGAACAGCTTGTGCACGTGTTCCGGCGTGCACGCGGTGCCCAGCGTGGCCACCGCGTTCGGGAACCCGAGCTGCGCCAGCGCGACCACGTCCATGTAGCCCTCGGTGACGAGCACGTAGCCGAACTCGCGCAGGTGGTTGCGGGCCTCGTAGAGGCCATAGAGCTCGCGGCCCTTGCTGAACACCGGCGTCTCGGGGGAGTTCAGGTACTTGGGCTTCTCGTCGCCGAGCACCCGGCCGCCGAAGCCGATGCACTCGCCCTTGACGTTCCGGATGGGGAACATCACCCGGTCGCGGAACCGGTCGTAGCGCTTGTCGTCCTGCTCGCCGACGATCACGAGGCCGCTCTCGGCCAGCAGCGGGTCGTCGTAGTTCGGGAAGACGCTGGCCAGCGTGCGCCAGCCCTCGGGCGCGTAGCCGAGGCCGAAGGCCTTCGCGATCTCGCCCGAGACGCCGCGGCGCTTGAAGTAATCGACGGCACGCGGCGACGCCTTCAGGTGCTTGCGATACGCCTGGCCGGCCTTCTCCAGCACGTCGGTGAGCGTGGCCTGCTTCTCGCGCTGTTGCGCGGCACGCTCGCGGTCCAGCGGGGAGGTGTTGTCTTCAGGAATCTCGAGGCCGTATTCCCCCGCGAGGTCCTTCACCGCCTCGATGAAGCCCATGCCGCCCTGGTCCATCAGGAAGCCGATGGCATTCCCGTTCTTGCCGCAGCCGAAGCAGTGGTAGAACTGCTTGCTCGGGCTGACGGTGAACGACGGGCTCTTCTCCGCATGGAACGGACAGAGCCCGGCGAAGTTGGCCCCGGTCTTCTTCAGCTGCACCGACCGGCCAACGATCTCGACGACGTCGGCTCGCGCCAGCAGGTCCTGGATGAACGACTGGGGTATGGCCATCGGTCCGGTATTCTGGCCCATGCCCGGTGCCGGGCCGCACGACCGAGGAGACAGCGATGACCAGCATCTTCGAGCAGGACCTGCCGCGCACGCCCGCCAACTTCACGCCCATGACGCCGCTGCTGTTCCTGCAGCGTTCGGCTCAGGTCTACCCCGACCGGGTCGCGGTGGTGCACGGCGACCTGCGCCGCACCTGGTCGCAACTCGAGGAGCGCTGTCGCCGCCTCGCATCGGCACTCGCGGCGCGCGGCATTGGCCGCGGCGACACCGTGGCCGTCATGCTGCCCAATGTCCCGCCGATGGTGGAAGCGCACTTCGGCATCCCGATGGCAGGCGCCGTGCTCAATGCGCTGAACACGCGACTGGACCCGGAGAGCATCGCGTTCATGCTCGACCACGGTGAGGCGAAGGCGGTGATCGTCGATCCGGAATTCGCGCCCGTGATGAAGAAGGCGCTCGCGCTGCGCCAGGGCGACGGGCCGTTGCTGGTGGTGGACGCCGACGACGTGCTGTTCACCGGGGCTTCGGAGCGCCTGGGCAGCTTGAGCTACGAGCAGCTGGTCGCCTCGGGCGATGCGGCCTTCGAGCCGCTGATGCCGCGCGACGAGTGGGATGCCATCGCCCTCAACTACACCAGCGGCACCACCGGCAATCCCAAGGGCGTCGTGTACCACCACCGCGGCGCCGCGACCAATGCGATCTCGAACATCCTCGAGTGGGACATGCCCAAGCACGCGGTCTACCTGTGGACGCTGCCGATGTTCCATTGCAACGGCTGGTGCTTTCCGTGGACCGTCGCCGCCCGCGCCGGCGTCAACGTCTGCCTGCGCCGCGTCGAAGCCGCAGCCATGATCGATGCCATCAAGCGGCATGGCGTGACGCACTACTGCGGCGCGCCCATCGTGCACGGCATGCTGGTGAACGCTCCCGATGCGCTCAAGCAGGGCCTGCCGCGCGGCGTGAAGGCGATGGTGGCCGGAGCCGCGCCGCCGGCGTCGATGATCGAGGGCATGGAGCGCCTCGGCTTCGATCTCACCCACGTCTACGGCCTGACGGAGGTGTACGGGCCGGCCACGGTGTGCGCGAAGCATGCCGAGTGGGATGCGCTCGACATCGGCGAACGGGCCCGGCTGAATGCACGCCAGGGCGTGCGATACCACTTGCAGGACGGCGCCTGCGTGATGGACCCGCAGACCATGCAGCCCGTGCCGCAGGATGGCGAGACCATGGGCGAGATCATGTTCCGCGGGAACATCGCGATGAAGGGCTACCTGAAGAACCCGAAGGCCACCGCGGAGGCGTTCGCGGGCGGCTGGTTCCACACCGGCGACCTCGCCGTGCAATCGGCCGACGGCTACATCAAGATCAAGGACCGCAGCAAGGACATCATCATCTCGGGCGGCGAGAACATCTCGTCGATCGAGGTCGAGGACGTGCTCTACCGCCATCCCGACGTGCTTGCGGCCGCGGTGGTCGCCAGGCCCGACCCGAAGTGGGGCGAGACGCCCTGTGCCTTCGTCGAGCTCAAGCCCGGCGCCGCGACGAAGCCCGAAGACATCGTGGCGCATTGCCGCAAGCACCTGGCCGGCTTCAAGGTGCCCAGGGCGGTGGTGTTCGGCGAACTGCCCAAGACCTCGACCGGCAAGATCCAGAAGTTCGAGCTGCGCAAGCAGGCCGGCTCGGCCTCGGCCATCGACGTCTAGGACAGCCCCGCGGCGTGCATACCGGCTGTCACACCGCAGCCCGGCCGGGCCCGCGTGGTCCGATACTGCGCCGCATGCGAGTGATCAGCGCGGCAGGCGCCCACGTGCTGGCCAACCCCTGGGCCTTCGGCCGCAAGGTGCTGCACGGGTTCAGCCGCAACCAGGGCCTGCTGCTGGCGGGCGCCGTGGCGTACTACGCGCTGCTCTCTGTCGTGCCCCTGCTGATCCTGGCGGTGATCGGCCTCTCACACCTGGTCGAAGAACGCGAGCTCCTCGACACGCTGGGCCGCTACCTCGAGTGGGTGGTGCCGGGCCAGTCCAAGGCCGTGCTCGCGGAGCTGGCATCGTTCGTCAGTCACCGCGACGTGGTCGGCTGGCTGCTGCTGATCACGATGCTGTTCTTCAGCTCGCTCGCATTCACGGTGCTGGAGAAGGCGATGTCGGTGATCTTCCTGCACCGGGTCACGGTGCGCCGGAGGCATTTCCTCATCTCGGCCCTCATCCCGTACTGCTACGTGTTCTGCCTGAGCATCGGCCTGCTGGTGGTCACGGTGGTCGCGGGCCGGCTCGAATCGCTGGGGCAGGACAGCGTGCAGCTGTTCGGCCATGAATGGTCGTTGCGCGGTGTCTCCGGCGTGCTGCTCTACCTGCTGGGCCTGCTGGGCGAGATCTTCCTGCTCACCTCGCTGTACATGGTGATGCCGGTGGGGCGGCTCACCTGGCGCCACGCATTGCCGGGTGGCGTCACTGCGGCGCTGCTGTGGGAAATCACGCGGCACGTGCTGGTCTGGTACTTCAGCACGCTGTCGCAGGTGAGCGTGGTCTACGGCTCGCTCACCACCGCGATCGTGGTCCTGCTCAGCCTGGAGATCGGCGCCGCGCTGTTGTTGCTCGGCGCCCAGGTGATTTCCGACTACGAACGCATCGCCGTGGAGCTGGCGGCCGAGAAGCCGGCCTCCTAGTCAGAAACACTTTGCACGCGCCAGTGGTGTCGGCGCTCAGCGCGGCGCGAGCCGGATGGCGCCGTCGAGGCGGATCACCTCGCCATTGAGCATGTCGTTCTCGAAGATGTGCTTCACGAGCCTGGCGTAGTCCTGCGGCGTGCCGAGGCGCGAAGGGAAGGGCACCGCGGCGGCCAGCGAGTCCTGCACTTCCTTCGGCATGCCGAACATCATCGGCGTGCCGAAGATGCCGGGGGCGATGGTCATGTTGCGGATGCCGCTGCGCGCCAGGTCGCGGGCGATGGGCAGCGTCATGCCGACCACGCCGCCCTTGGACGCGCTGTACGCGGCCTGGCCGATCTGGCCGTCATAGGCCGCGACCGATGCAGTGGAGACGATGCAGCCGCGCTCGCCGGTCGCCTCGGGCTCGTTCTTGCCCATGGCGTCGGCGGCGAGCCGGATCATGTTGAAGCTGCCCACCAGGTTGACCATGATCGTCTTGGTGAACACGCCGAGGTTGTGGGCGCCGTTCTTTCCCACGGTCTTCTCCGCGGGCGCGATGCCGGCGCAGTTGACCAGGCCCATCAGCTTGCCCAGCGACACGGCCTTGGCCACGACGGCCTGGCCGTCGGCCTCCTGGCTGACGTCGCACTTGACGAAGGCACCGCCGATCTCGCGTGCGATGGCGTCGCCCTTGTCGGCCTGCATGTCCGCGATGACGACCTTCGCGCCCTCGGCCGCCAGCATGCGCGCGGTGCCTTCGCCCAGTCCCGATGCGCCGCCGGTGACGATGAAGACCTTGCCCTTGATGTCCATGGTGTTCTCCTGTGCGTGAGTGTCGGCCGGGATTATCGCGGCGCTGCCTGGCCGCGTTGGCCTTCACCGGCTTTGCGAGAATCGTGGCCGCCGCTGTCGAGTTGCGGCGCTGAAGGAAGGACGCATGGTGAACGAGGGATTGGGCCGGGCCTGGCATTGGGTTCGCGTGGCGGGCGCCGCATGCGTGATGGTGTTGGCCGGATGCGCATCGCCGCCGCCCGTGGCCCCGCCCGCCACGCCAGCGGTCCCGCCGCCCTTGGTCGCACCCGTGGTGCCGCCGAAGCCGCCGCGCATCGGCCTCGCGTTGGGCGGAGGTGCTGCGCGGGGCTTCGCGCATGTCGGCGTGATCCAGGTGCTGGAGGAAGCCGGGCTGAAGCCGGACCTGGTCGTGGGCACCTCGGCGGGCAGCCTGGTCGCCACGCTGTACGCAAGCGGGCGCAGCGGCGCACAGCTGCAGCAAGTGGCCGAAACGATGGACGAGGCGGCCTTCACCGACTGGACACTGCCCCTCTTCAACCGCGGCATGCTGCGCGGCGAGGCGCTGTCGCGTTACGTGAACGCCCAGGTGGGTCACCGCCTCATCGAGCAGATGCCGCTGCCGCTGGGGATCGTCGCGACGCGGCTCGACACGGGCGAGGGCGTGCTGTTCCAGCGCGGCGACACAGGCACGGCAGTGCGTGCCTCAAGCGCCGTGCCGGCGGTGTTCCTGCCGGTCAAGATCAGCGGCAGCGACTACGTCGACGGCGGCCTGGTCGCGCCGGTGCCGGTGCGCTATGCGCGCCAGATGGGCGCCGAGCTGGTGATCGCGGTCGACATCTCGGCCGCGCCCGAAGGCAATCCGGCCAGCGATCAGATGCAGATCCTGCTGCAGACCTTCTCGATCATGTCCAAGAGCATCAACCGCGGCGAGCTGCAACTGGCCGACATTGTCGTGCGGCCTGCGCTGGTGGGAATGGGGAGTGCCGACTTCGCGAGCAAGCGGCAGGCGATCGCGGCGGGACGACGGGCCATGCAGCGAATGCTGCCGCAGCTGCAGGCCGCGATCGCGGCGAAGAGCCACTGAAATGAAAAAGCCCCAGCCTTTCAGCTGGGGCTCACGTCGCTACGCTCCGTCGCTCCTAGGGCGCCCATAAAAAAGCCCCAGCCTTTCAGCTGGGGCTAAGGATCCCTGTACCTGCGAGAGGTATCGAAAGGACCCGAGGAGACAACCTGAAGAACTCCCGTCCATCACGGAAGTGACCGGTAGATGCTCCGGAAGCCCTGGGAGTTCCCGCCCATCGCAGGTGTGGGCGGGTTTCTCCGGATCAACTGGGGATCAGCGCTTGGCCTTGGCAGTCGTCTTGGTGGCGTTGACGGCCGTGCTGGCGACCGCATTGAAGTTCGCCTCGGCGACTTCGGTGGCCTGCTTGACGGCCTTCTGGACCGATTCCAGCGCGTTGTTGCCGGCGGCGACGGCGCTCTTGAACACGGCGACCGCGGTCTCGGAACCGGCCGGGGCGTTCTTGGCGGCGTTGTCGACCACGGCCAGGAACTTCTTCTGCGCGTCGGAAGCCTGCGCTTCGAAGGTCTTGCCGAACTCGGCGCCGGTGCCGGCGGCGATGTCGTACAGGTGGCGGCTGTAGGCGGCGGTCTTCTCGGCCAGGGGCTGGAACAGGCTTGCCTGCAGGGCCAGCAGCTCCTGCGCGTCCTTGACGGTCAGGACGGACTGGGCGGTGCCGGCGGCCTCGGCCAGGGCGGCCTTGGAAGCGGTCAGGTTCAGCTCGACGAGCTTCTCGACGCCTTCAAAGGCGCGGGTGGTCAGGCCGAAGAGGGTCTCGACGGAGGCTTTCTGGGAAGCCAGGATCTGTTCAGCGGTCAGCATTGCAAAACTCCGGTGTGGTGGTGGTCAGGATGGTCGGGCTACACCACCGGCAAACGGCATGTTGCGGTGCAGCATAAACGAATTATAGGGATGCTGGCATCGCTTGCAAGCACTTTTTTGTGCATCGCAGCAAGGGCGGCAATTCATCCCTTGGGCGGGGTACAGGCGCGGTCCCGACAATCGCGGGATGCAGGTGTTCTACGCGACCCAGTTCGTGCTGCCGCTCCCGCCCGGCCACCGCTTCCCGATGGGCAAGTACCAGTTGCTGCGCGACCGGCTGGCTGCCGAGCTGCCGGACCTCCGCCTCGCGCAGGCCGAGCCGGCGAGCGATGGCGAACTCGCGCTCGTGCACACGCCGGGTTACGTTCAGGCCATCAGCGACGGCAGCGTGGATCCCGCCATCCTGCGGGAGATCGGATTTCCCTGGAGCCCTGCGATGGCCGAGCGGGCGCGGCGTTCGGTAGGCGCGACCATCGCGGCTTGCCGCGTCGCGTTTCGAGACGGTGTGTCGGGCAACGTGGCCGGCGGCACGCACCACGCCAGCGCCGATCGCGGCGGCGGGTTCTGCGTCTTCAACGACGCGGCGGTGGGGGCCCGGCTGATGCAGGCGGAACACCGGCGGCACGGCCGCTCGTTGCAGGTGGCGGTGATCGACCTCGACGTGCACCAGGGCAATGGCACGGCGAAGGTCTTCAGGGACGACCCGACCGTGTTCACGCTGTCCCTGCACGGGCAGAAGAACTTCCCGTTCCGCAAGGAGCGCAGCGACCTCGACGTCGACCTGCCCGATGGCTGCCGCGACGACGAGTACCTGCAGGCGCTGGAGCAGGCCCTCGACGAACTCGCGCGCCGAACGGATCCCGGTCTCGTCATCTACCTGGCCGGCGCCGATCCGCACGAGGGCGATCGCCTCGGCCGCCTGAAGCTCTCCTGGGACGGCCTGGAGGCGCGCGACCGCCGCGTGTTCGACTGGGCCTGGCAGCGCGGCATCCCGCTCGCGTTCGCGATGGCGGGCGGCTACGGCAAGCGCATGGAGGACACCGTGCAGGTGCAGGTCAACACCTTCGGCGTGGCCCTGCAGTTCTGGCGCCGCTGGCAGAATCGGCGCCGGTGAAAGCGGCCGCGCAGCGCTGCGCGGCGCCGCGAAGAACTCCAAGGACCCGATGACCCTCAGCCCCAGCGCGCGCCCCGAGCCCGAGCCGCGCAGCGCCTATCCCGTCTTCCGCCCCATCACCACCCGCTGGATGGACAACGACGTCTACGGCCACGTCAACAACGTCGTCTACTACAGCTGGATCGACACCGCCGTGAACGCGTACCTGATCGAGCGCGGCGCGCTCGACATCCATGCCGGCCAGACCATCGGCCTGGTGGTCGAGACCCAGTGCAACTACTTCGCGCCGCTCGCCTTTCCGCAGCAGGTCGAGGCCGGCATGCGGGTGGCGCGCCTGGGCGGCTCCAGCGTGCGCTACGAGGTCGGCCTGTTCGCCGCCGGCGAGCCGCTCACGGCCGCCAAGGGACACTTCGTCCACGTGTACGTCGATCGCGCGAGCCGCCGGCCCGTGCCGCTGCCACCGGCATTGCGCGCGGTGCTGGAGGAGATGCAATGAGTTCGCAGGTCAGTACCGTCGTCGCCGACCCGGCGAGCGTCGCGGATGCCATCGGCAGCCGGTTCTCGACGCGCGCCTTCCTTCCCACGCCGGTGCCGCGCGAGACCATCGAGCGCCTGCTGGCGCTGGCGAGCCGCGCGCCGTCTGGCACCAACACCCAGCCCTGGAAGGTCTACGTGCTGCAGGGCGCCAGCCGCGACAGCCTGGTGGCCAAGGTGTGCGCCGCGCATGATGCGATCTACGCCAACCCGGCGCTCGCGCAGGAGTACCGCGAGGAGTACGACTACTACCCGGAGCGCTGGGTGCCGCCCTACATCGATCGCCGGCGCGAGAACGGCTGGAGCCTGTACGGCCTGCTGGGCATCGCCAAGGGCGAGAAGGACAAGATGCATGCGCAGCACCAGCGCAACTACCGGTTCTTCGACGCCCCCGTGGGCCTGATGTTCACGCTCGATCGCGTGATGGGCCGCGGCTCGCTGGTCGACTACGGCATGTTCCTGCAGTCGCTGATGGTGGCCGCGCGGGCCGAGGGCCTGCACACCTGCCCGCAGGCGGCCTGGAACGGCTTCGCGAAGATCATCCTGCCGCACATCGGCGCCGGGCCCGACGAGATGCTGGTGTGCGGCATGTCGCTGGGACACGCCGATCCGGACGCGCCGGTGAACGGCTTCCACACGCCGCGCGAGCCGGTAGCTTCCTTCACGCGGTGGCTCGCATGAGCGGCCCGTCGCCGACGTGGGCGGGACGCGCCCGCGGCAGCCGTGCGTGGCTGCTGGTGATCGCGGCGAGCGCGCCGCAGCTGGCGATGGCCGCGGACTTCGACGGACGCCAGCTGGCCGCGTGGTGGGCCGTGCCATTCGCCGGCCTGCTGCTGTCGATCGCCACGCTGCCCCTGCTGGCGCCGCAGTTCTGGCACCACCACTTCGGCAAGGTCGTGGCCGGCTGGGCCCTCGCCTTCCTGCTGCCGTTCGCGGCGGTCTTCGGCGCCGGGGCGGCCGGGGCGGCGCTGCTGCACGCGGCGCTGGCCGAGTACCTGCCGTTCGTGATCCTCCTCACGGCGCTGTTCTGCGTGTCGGGCGGCATCTACATCCGGGGCAACCTGCACGGCAGCCCGGCGCTGAACACCGCCGTGCTCGCCATCGGCGCCGCGCTGGCCAGCGTGATGGGCACCACCGGCGCCTCGATGCTGATGGTGCGGCCCCTGATCCGGGCCAACGACGACCGCCGGCACAAGGCGCACGTGTTCGTCTTCTTCATCTTCATCGTGTCGAACGCCGGCGGCTCGCTGACGCCGCTGGGCGACCCGCCGCTGTTCCTCGGCTTCCTCCAGGGCGTCGACTTCTTCTGGACCGTGCGCCACATCGGTCCCGAGACCCTGTTCCTCGTCGGCTGGCTGCTCGCGCTGTTCTTCGCGCTGGACAGCTGGTACTACCACCGGCGCGAGGAATTGCTGCCGATGGACCCGACGCCCGACTCGCGCGGCATCGGCTTCGACGGCGCGCGCAACTTCTGGCTGCTGTTGGCCATCGTCGGCCTGGTGCTGCTGTCCGGCACGTGGAAGTCCCGCATCGTGTTCGAGATCGGCGGGCTGGAGATGGGGTTGCCCGGGCTGGTGCGCGACGTCGGGCTGATCGTCGTCACCTGGCTGTCGCTGCGCATCACGCCGGCCCGCGTGCACGAGGCCAACCAGTTCTCGTGGGGACCGATGCAGGAGGTGGCCAAGCTGTTCGCCGGCATCTTCCTCACCATCGTGCCGGTGATCGCGATGCTGCGCGCCGGCCTCGACGGCCCGTTCCATGCGATCGTCGCCGCCGTCACGCGGCCGGACGGCACGCCGGACCCCGCTATGTACTTCTGGGCCTCCGGCGTCCTGAGCTCGTTCCTCGACAATGCACCGACCTACCTGGTGTTCTTCAACACCGCCGGCGGCGATGCCCAGCACCTCATGACGACACTGGCGCCCACTTTGGCCGCGATCTCCGCCGGTTCGGTGTTCATGGGTGCCAACTCCTACATCGGGAACGCGCCGAACCTGATGGTGAAGGCGATCGCGGAGCATCGCGGTGTCACAATGCCAGGCTTCTTCGGCTACATGGCCTGGTCGGCCGCGGTGCTGCTGCCGCTGTTCGCCGCCATGACGTTCCTCTTCTTCCGCTAGCGCCTGCCATGAACAAGCCCGCCATCCTGGTCGCCCGCGCCGTCTTCCCCGAGGTCATCGAGAAGCTCCGGAAGCATTTCGATGTCGAGCACAACCAGGCCGAAGAGACCTGGTCGCGCGAGCAGCTGCTGGCCCGCCTCAAGGGCAAGGTCGGTGCCTTCACCACCGGTGGCGAGCGCATCGACGCCGACCTGCTGAAGGCCTGCCCGGGCCTGCGCATCTGCGCCAACATGGCCGTGGGCTTCAACAACTTCGATCTCGCCGCGATGACCGCGGCCAAGGTGCTGGCCACCAACACGCCCGACGTGCTGACGGAGACCACGGCCGACTTCGGCTTCGCGCTGCTGATGGCCACCGCGCGCCGGGTCACCGAGAGCGAGCATTTCCTGCGCGCGGGCAAGTGGGACAAATGGTCCTACGACATGTTCGCGGGCTCCGACGTGCATGGCAGCACGCTGGGCATCCTGGGCATGGGCCGCATCGGCCAGGGCATCGCGAAGCGCGGGGCGCATGGCTTCGGCATGAAGGTGATCTACCACAACCGTTCGCACCTCGCGCCCGCGCTCGAAGCCGAGTGCAAGGCGACCTACGCGAGCAAGGAGCAGCTGCTGCGCGAAGCCGACCACCTCGTGCTGGTGCTGCCGTACTCGGCGCAGTCGCACCATGCGATCGGCGCCGCGGAACTGGCGCAGATGAAGCCCACCGCCACGCTGGTCAACATCGCCCGCGGCGGCATCGTCGATGACGCGGCGCTCGCCAAGGCACTGCGCGAGAAGCGCATCGCCGCCGCCGGCCTGGATGTCTTCGAGGGTGAGCCCAAGGTACATCCCGACCTGCTCACGGTGCCGAACGTCGTGCTCACGCCGCACATCGCCAGCGCCACCGTTCCGACCCGCTTGGCGATGGCCAACCTCGCCGCCGACAACCTGATCGGCTTCCTGGTGCACGGCAAGCCGCTGACGCCGCTGAATCCCGAGGTGCTGGCCTGAGCACGATGGAACCCTGGCTGGTCGCGGGACTGGGCATCGCCAGCGTCGCCGTCCTCATCACGCTCTCCCTGGTCATCGTCCTGCTGCTGCGCAAGCCGCCGCAGCTGGACACCGGCCGCGCCGAACTGCTGGCGGCCAACGAGCGCATCGAGCGCGAACTGCGGCGCGAGATCAGCGAGTCCTCGCGCGGTGCGCGCCAGGAGATGACGCATTCGCTGGCCACCTTCCAGGAAGCGGTGGTCAAGCAGGCCGCCGAAGCCACGCGCACGCAGAACACCCAGATCGACGCCTTCGCCCAGCAGCTCACGCTGCTGCAGAAGACGCTGGGCGACACGCTCACCACCCAGCTGCAGGGCCTGTCGGAGCAGAACGCGCGGCGACTGGCCGAGGTGCGCGGCACGCTGGAGGCGCAGTTGTCGATCCTGCAGCAGACCAACACGGCCAAGCTCGAGGAGATGCGCCGCACCGTCGACGAAAAACTGCAGAGCACGCTCGAGGCGCGCCTGGGCGAGAGCTTCAAGCAGGTGGCCGACCGGCTCGAGCAGGTGCACAAGGGGTTGGGCGAGATGCAGTCGCTGGCGCAGGGCGTGGGCGACCTGCAGCGCGTGCTGACCAACGTGAAGACGCGCGGCATGTTCGGCGAGGTGCAGCTGGAGAACCTGCTCGAGCAGGTTCTCACGCCCGACCAGTACGGTCGCCAGGTCGAAACCAAGCCGACCAGCAACCAGCGTGTCGATTTCGCCATCCGCTTCCCGGGTCGCAGTGCCGACGGCGTGCCGGTGTGGCTGCCCATCGACGCCAAGTTCCCGCGCGACGACTACGAGCGCCTGCTCGACGCCCACGAGCGGGCCGACACTGCCGCCGTCGACAGCGCCGGGCGCGCGCTGGAAGTGGCGATCCGCAAGGAAGCCAGGTCCATCTGCGAGTCCTACCTCGCACCGCCGCACACCACCGACTTCGCGATCCTGTTCCTGCCGATCGAGAGCCTCTATGCCGAGGTGCTGCGCCGGCCGGGCCTCATGGACGCGCTGCAGCGTGACTTCCGCGTGACGCTGGCCGGCCCGACGACACTGCTGGCGATGCTGAACAGCCTGCACATGGGCTTCCGCACCCTGGCCCTGGAGCGCCAGGCCTCCGAGGTCTGGAAGGTGCTCGGCGCCGTGAAGACCGAGTTCGAGCGCTATGGAACGTGGGTCGAGCGCATCCGCGAGCAGGTGCGCAAGGCGTCCGAAACCATCGACGCGGCCGAGACGCGCACCAAGCAGATGCGGCGCGCGCTCAAGGTCGTGGAATCGCTGCCCGAGGGCGAGGCGCAGGCGCTCCTGCCCGGGCTGGCCGCACAAGGGGACGAGTCGGTGTGACCCCCGCGCTGGCGCGCCTGATCGCGGCCCAGGTTTTCCTGCATGCCACCATGGCCGGCACCCGGATGGCCGCGCCGCTGCTGGCCCTGCGCGCGGGCTACAGCGAGGCTGCGGTGGGCGTGCTGCTCGCCCTGTTCGCGCTGACGCAGGTCTTCCTGTCGCTGCCGGCGGGCAACTACGCCGACCGGCATGGGCTGCGGCGGCCGTTCGGGATGGCGGTGATCGCCGCGGCCACGGGCGCGGGCCTGGCCGCCGCGTTCCCGGTGTTCCCGGTGCTGTGCGTCTCGGCCCTGCTCACTGGCGGCGCCGCGGGCACCGCTGCCGTCGCGCTGCAGCGCCACGTGGGACGCGCGGCCGAGGGGCCGACGCAACTGCGCCAGGTGTTCTCGTGGCTGGCCATCGGTCCTGCCTTCTCCAATTTCATGGGCCCGTTCTTCGCCGGGCTGGCGATCGACAACGGTGGCTTCCGGCTCGCGTTCCTGCTCGTCACGCTATTCCCGCTCGTCTCCTGGTTCTGGGCGCGGGACGTGCGCGAACTGCCGCCGCTCGAGCCCACCCATGCGGGGCGGACGGAGCCGGCCTGGGACCTGCTGCGCGAGCCGCAGTTCCGCCGTCTGCTGCTGGTGAACTGGCTGCTGTCCTCGTGCTGGGACGTGCACACCTTCGTCGTGCCGGTGCTGGGCCACGAGCGCGGCCTGTCGGCGTCGGTGATCGGCACCATCCTCGGCGCCTTCGCCTTCGCGGCAGCTGCGGTGCGCGTCCTGTTGCCGGTGCTGGCTGCCCGCGTCAAGGAGTGGGCGATGATCACGGCCGCAATGGTTGCCGCAACGGCGCTGTTCGCGATCTATCCGCTGCTGCACTCGGCGCTGGCCATGGGGATCTGTTCCGTGCTGCTGGGCATCGCGCTCGGCGTGGTGCAGCCGATGGTGATGAGCACGCTGCACCAGATCACGCCCGAGCATCGGCATGGCCAGGCCGTCGGCCTGCGGCTGATGGCGATCAATGCCTCGAGCGTGTCGATGCCGATGCTGTTCGGGGCCGCCGGCGCCGTGATCGGCATCGCCGGCGTGTTCTGGACGGTGGCTGCCGCCGTGGCCAGCGGCACCCGCGTGGCCTGGGGGCTAAGGCAGGTGCAGGCGCCTGGCCATCACGCCCGGAACGCCGCTCAGAGCCCGTAGAACGAGCGGATCACGTCCCAGGCCGCCTGCGGCTCGTCGGCGTACTGGAACAGGTCGAGGTCCTGCGGCGAGATCACGCCTTCCTCGATCAGCACGTCGAAGTTGATCAGCCGCTTCCAGTAGTCCGACCCGAACAGCACGATCGGCACCTGCTTGGCCTTGCGGGTCTGCACGAGCGTGATCACCTCGAACAGTTCGTCGAGCGTGCCGAAGCCGCCCGGGAACGCCACCAGCGCCTTGGCCCGCATCATGAAGTGCATCTTGCGCAGGGCGAAGTAGTGGAACTTGAACGAGAGGTCGGGCGTGACGTAGGGGTTGGCCGCTTCCTCCATCGGCAGCGCGATCGACAGGCCCACGCTGATGCCGTTGGCCTCGTGCGCGCCGCGGTTGGCGGCCTGCATGATGCCGGGCCCGCCGCCCGTGCAGATGAACAGCTTGTCGCGCGGTGCCTTGGGCACGCTGTACTGCGCCACCAGCTTGCCGAACGCGCGCGCCTTCTCGTACCAGTGCGCATTGCGCGCCAGTGCGCGCGCGCGCCGGATCACCGCGGCGTCGCCGCCGGCCTCGGCCGCCTGCACCAGCGCCTGGGCTTCGTCCTCGCTGCGGAACCGGGCGCTGCCGAACACCACGATGGTGTTCTCGATGCCGTGCGCCTGCTGCTCGAGGTCGGGCTTGAGAAGCTCCAGCTGGAAGCGGATGCCGCGCGTCTCGCGGCGCAACAGGAACTCGGGATCGGCGAAGGCCAGCCGGCTCGCGTCGCTGTCGAGCGGCAGCCCGGCATCGGAATGCGCCTTGAGCGTGGCCCAGGCATCGGCCAGTTTCTGGTCGTGGATGTTGCGGGAAGACATGGGGCCATTTTGACGGCAACGGGCGCCGGGCCGGGCAAGGTCGACAGGTCAGCCGCGCCGCACCTGCAGCCAGCGCAGCAGCGGCTCGCGCGCCGGCGCGAGCCCCTTGTACTGGAGCACGGCCTCGGACATGGACGCCAGCGCGTCATGCAGCCTCGCGGCCTTCGCCGCCGTGTCCACGGCCTGCGCCAGAGGCTGCAGCATCACCCGGATCGTGAAGACGGCCTGCCGCGTGCCTTGCCCGACCGGAAAGAAGGTCTGGCGCTCGGCGCGCAGGAAGCAGGCAGCCGCGAAGCGCTCGGGATCCGCCGCATCGGGCCACGGCTCGCGGGCGTGTCGGCGCGGATGCTGGTCGAAGCGCGGCGAGGGGCTCACGGTCCACACGTGCCGCTCCCAGTGCTCGCCCGAGGTGGCCAGCTCCACCAGGTGCCGGTTCGCGGCCAGGAGCGTGGCGCTGTCCGCGACCGGGCGGTGCACGGCCACGAAGTCGAGGCCGAGCTTGTCCTCGGGCGACCAGTGCGAAGGGAGGCAGACCGACAGCCAGGGCAGGGTGCCGCTCGCGCCGTCGAGGATCGCGAAGTCCTCCTCGACTGCCAGTTCCACCGGCGTGCCTTCGGGCACCGCGATGCCCTCGCGCGCGGCCTGCTGCGTGATGGCCGCGAGCGCGGGCGCTGCATCGAAGCCCGGCACGGCGAGGCGTGACTGGCCGGCCTGCACCACGCGCTGCTTTTCCCGCGCCAGCGGGGAGTCGGGAGCCAGCGGTGTCAGGTGCCGTGCGTCATTGCCCAGCCGACGCAGCCCGGGCTGCATGCGGAACGGCGTGGCGATGGAGGCGAGGTCGAAGTCCATGGACCCAAGAAAAAGGCTCCTCGCGGAGCCTTCGGGTGGAGTGCGGTCGCGGTGCGATCAGACGCGGCGGCGGTATTCGCCGGTGCGCGTGTCGATCTCGACCTTGTCGCCCTGGGCCACGAAGATCGGCACGCCGACCTCGAAACCGGTAGCGATCTTGGCCGGCTTGAGCACCTTGCCCGAGGTGTCGCCCTTGACGGCCGGCTCGGTCCAGGTGATTTCGCGCTCGACGCTGGTGGGCAGTTCGACCGAGATCGCCTTGCCTTCGTAGAACACCACCTCGGCAGGCATGCCTTCCTCGAGGTAGTTCAGGGCATCGCCCATGTTCTCCTTCTCGACCTCGTACTGGTTGTACTCGCCGTCCATCCAGACGTACATCGGGTCGGCGAAGTAGGAGTACGTGCAGTCCTTCTTGTCCAGGACGATCTGGTCCATCTTGTCGTCGGCCTTGAAGACGACTTCCGTGCCCTGGTTGGACAGCAGGCTCTTGAGCTTCATGCGCACGGTGGCCGCGTTGCGGCCGCCGCGGGCGTATTCGGTCTTCAGCACGACCCAGGGCTGCGTGGTGTGCATGATCACGTTGCCGGCGCGGATTTCTTGAGCGATTTTCATGGTGAGTGGCGTTGGTGGGCCGCGGGTGCCGGGCGGGGCGGCCAGTGCGGCGGTGGGCGCGGTCGCCGGACGGGCCGGAGGGCGCAGAACCCCGGATTTTACCGTGTTTCGGCCGGGCTCCCCGTGCTGGCGCAGGTCACGTGGGTCCTTGCGGTGATACTCGGCGCCCATGCGCATCGAACGCCCGACGCTGCACACCGAGACACTGGTGCTGCTGGCCGCCGTGTACCTGCTGGCCGTCTGCAACCTGCCGTTCTGGCGGGCGGCCCTGGCCGGCCGCGACTGGGCCGCGCCGGGCACCTGGGCACTCTTCGCGGGCATGTTCGGCGCGTTCACCGCGGCCTACGTCGGCTTCACCCTCCTGCCGGCCACCCGCTGGACGGTGCGGCCGCTGCTGGCGATCCTGGTTCTCGTCGGCGCGTCGCTCGCCTGGTACATGGACCGGTACGCGATCTACTTCGATCGCACCATGCTGCGCAACGTGCTGGCCACGAACTGGGGCGAGGCCCGCGAACTGCTGGGCCCCAGGTACATCGTGCACATGCTCGTCTTCGGCGTGCTGCCGGCGGCGCTGCTGTGGTGGCCACGGCTGGCGCGTCGCTCGGCCGGGCGCGCGGTGCTGGTGCGGGTCGGCTGGATCGTCGCCTCCGTGCTGCTGGCCGTCGGCTGCCTCCTGCCGGTGTTCGCCGACTTCGCGTCGCTGATGCGCAACCAGCGGCAGGTGCGCTTCCTGCTCAATCCGGGCAATGCCGTTGCGGCTGGAGTGGCGGAGGCGTGGGACAGCGGCAGCCGGGTGCCGGCGGCCTCCATCCCGGTCGGTGCCGACGCCACGCTGGCGGTCGCGCCGCAGCATCGGCCCACGCTCTTCGTGCTGGTGGTGGGCGAGACGGCTCGGGCGCAGAACTTCTCGCTCGACGGGTACCCGCGGCTCACCAACCCGGAGCTGGCGCGGCGCGACGTGATCAACTTCCCCCACGTGACGTCCTGCGGCACCAGCACCGAGGTCTCGCTGCCGTGCATGTTCTCGCCCTTCGGCCGGCGCAACTACGACGCCGGGGAGATCGCTTCGCACCAGTCCGTGCTGCACGTCCTGCAGCGCGCCGGCGTGCACGTGCTCTGGCGCGACAACCAGTCGGGCTGCAAGGGCGTGTGCACCGGGCTCGAGGTGGAGGACATGAACCAGGTGGCCGCGGGTTGGCCGCTGTGCCCCCGCGGAGCCTGCTTCGACGAGGTGCTGCTGCAGGGATTGCAGGAACGCCTGGCCAGGGCCGAAGGGCCGCAGGCCATCGTGCTGCACCAGCTGGGCAGCCACGGGCCCGCGTACGACAAGCGCTATCCGCCGGCGTTCCGCCGTTTCGTGCCGGCCTGCGCGCGCGAGGAACTGCGCCAGTGCAGCCAGGCGGAGATCGTGAACGCCTACGACAACACGATCCTGTACACCGACCACGTGCTCGGCCAGTTGATCGACCTGCTCGCGGCGCAGCAGCAGCGCTTCGACACGGCCCTGCTGTACGTCTCCGACCACGGCGAGTCGCTGGGCGAATCCGGCCTGTACCTGCACGGCGTGCCGTACGCCCTGGCGCCCGACGTGCAGACGCACGTGCCCATGGTCGCCTGGATGTCGCCGGCCTACGCACGTGCCAGCGGCCTGGACGAAGCATGCCTGCGCCAGCGTGCGGCCCAGCCAACCAGCCACGACAACCTGTTCCACACGCTGCTGGGCGCGTTCGACGTGCACACCTCGGCCTATGACCCGGGCCTGGACCTGCTGCGGCCCTGCCGGCGGCCGCCGGGCTGAATTCAGCCCGCGACGAAGGCCTTCAGCTGCGTGACCAGGTCGGCCTGGGCGAGCAGGCGCTCACGGGCCTGGCGGACCGCGGCCTGCCAATCGACCCAGGCGGCTTCGGCGGGCTCGACGTCGCCGAAATTCCAGGCCCGGTGCAGTTGCCGCAGCGACGCGGGCGCCTGCATCCAGTCGAGGAAGGCATCCAGCTTGGCCTCGTGCACGCCGTCGGCCTGCGGGTAGATGTGCCACGCGAAGGGACGCGCGGCCCACAGGGCGCGCACCAGCGAGTCCTCGCCGCGGACGAAGTTGAAGTCGCTGGCCCACAGCAGGTGGTCGTACTCGCGCTGTGGCAGCGCGGGCAGCCAGTGCAGGGTCACCGCCCCCGTGGGTTCGCCGGCATCGATCAGTGAACGCATCGCGGCGGTCGCGCGGCCGGGCGTCACCAGCAGCAGGATGGGTTCGCCGCTCGCTGCCACGGACTGGAACCAGCGCCGCAGCCCCGGCGGCTCGTAGCAGAACAGGCTGATGACACGCTCGCCGCGCCACGCGATGCCGTGCCTTGTCAGCCAGGCGGCGCGATCGAACTCCTGCTGGCGCCGCAGGAGATCCGGCTCGCGCAGCAGGCCGCCCGTGCGGGACGTGAATCCCGGATAGAAGAACCGCTTGACGAGTCCCCGGCCCGGTCCGCTCAGCACGGGCGAGGGCAGGGCGTGGCACCGCTCGACCCAGGCTTCCGCCGAGAGGTACTCGAGGTTGATCCAGGCAGGCTGCCGGCACCGGGCCTGCGTGGCCCGCGCGATCGCCGCCACGAACGCTTCATCGAGTTCGCAGCCGAAGGCCTCGATGACTGCGTCCGCAGGCTCGGCCGTATGGGCCGCGGACCACGGCAGGACTTCGACGCCCGGCTGGCCCGCCGGCGCCATCCAGGCCAGCGCACCCGCATCGTCGATCCACAGCCGCACGGTGTCGCCGCGGTCGGCGAGGTCGGCCGCCAGCCGCCAGCAGACGCCGATGTCGCCGTGGTTGTCGATGACCTTGCAGAAGATGTCCCAACGCATCGCGCCGGGATAATACGCAGCCTATGTCCGACCGCCCGGTGCATTCCGAACAGCTGCTGGCCGAGGTGGCCGCGCTGCCGCAGCTTCCCGGCGTCTACCGCTACTTCGATGCCGACGGCGGCGTGCTGTACGTGGGCAAGGCGCGCAACCTGAAGAAGCGGGTCTCCAGCTACTTCCAGAAGAACCACGGCGGCACGCGCATCGGCCACATGATCTCGCGCATCGCGCGCATGGAGACCACCGTGGTGCGCTCCGAGGCCGAGGCGCTGCTGCTGGAGAACAACCTCATCAAGGCGTTGAACCCCCGGTTCAACATCCTGTTCCGCGACGACAAGAGCTACCCCTACCTGAAGATCCACGGCGCGCCGGACAAGCTGGGCTTCGACGAAGCCGGCAAGGGCGCGCACACCGCGGCCACCTTTCCGCGCGTGGCGTACTACCGCGGCGCCGTCGACCGAAAGCACCGCTACTTCGGCCCCTATCCCAGCGCGTGGGCGGTGAAAGAATCGATCCAGCTGCTGCAGAAGGTGTTCCGCCTGCGCACCTGCGAGGACACGGTGTTCGCCAATCGAACGCGCCCCTGCCTCCTGTACCAGATCAAGCGCTGCTCGGGCCCGTGCGTGAACCTCGTCGAAGCCGAGGCCTACCAGCAGGACGTGCGCAATGCCGAGGCCTTCCTGCGCGGCGACACGCAGGCGGTCCTCAACCAGCTGGAGCAACGCATGCTGCAGCACTCGGAGCGGCTCGAGTTCGAGCAGGCCGCGGAGCTGCGCAACCAGATGGCCGCGCTGTCCAAGGTGCTGCACCAGCAGTCGGTGGACACCGGGTCCGACAAGGATGCGGACATCCTGGCCGTCAAGGTGCAGGGCGGCAAGGCGTGCGTGAACCTGGCGATGGTGCGCGGCGGCCGGCACCTGGGCGACCGCGCGTACTTCCCGACCCACATCGAGGACGCGGCGGTGGTGCAGGGCTTCGACGATGCCGAGGATGCAGTTCCCCAGCAGCCGGTCGAGGTGCAGGTGCTGGAAGCGTTCATCTCGCAGCACTACATCGGCGTGCCCGTGCCGCCGGCGCTGATCACCAGCGTGCCTGTGGCGCGCGAGCTGGTCGAGGCCCTGTCCGAGCAGAGCGGCGTGAAGATCAACGCCGTGCACAACCCGCGCGAGCAGCGCCGGCTGTGGCTGGAGATGGCTGAGAAGAACGCGGCCATCCAGCTGGCGCGGCTGCTGGCGGAGGAGGGCTCGCAGCAGGCGCGCACGCGTGCGCTGGTGGAGGCGCTGGATCTCGATCCCGACGACCTCGAGAGCTTCCGCGTCGAGTGCTTCGACATCTCCCACACGGCCGGCGAGGCGACACAGGCCTCGTGCGTGGTCTTCCACGACCACCGGATGCAGAACAGCGAGTACAGGCGCTACAACATCGACGGCATCACCCCCGGCGACGACTACGCGGCGATGCGGCAGGTGCTCACCCGCCGCTATGCGCGGCTGGCGGAGGTGGGTCGCGATCCGCCCGATGCCTCGCCGCCGGTTGGCAACGCGGGCAGCGAGGCCGAGCCCGTGGACATCACCGTCAAGGACGAAGCAGCCGTGGCCGCCGCGCCGAAGAAGGTCTCGACGCGCGGTGGCGGCGCCTCGCGCCTGCCCGACCTGGTGCTGGTGGACGGCGGCCGTGGCCAGGTGAGCATGGCCCGCGAGGTGTTCGCGGAACTTGGGTTGGACCTGTCCGTGATCGTCGGCGTGGAGAAGGGTGAAGGCCGCCGCGTCGGCCTGGAAGAACTGGTCTTCGCCGATGGCCGCGAGAAGGTGTACCTGGGCAAGGATTCGGCAGCGCTGATGCTGGTGGCGCAGATCCGCGACGAGGCGCACCGCTTCGCGATCACGGGCATGCGTGCGCGGCGCGCCAAGGTGCGCGTGGGCGGCAGCAAGCTCGAGGAGATTCCCGGCATCGGCGCCAAGAAGCGCGCCCGCCTGCTGCAACGCTTCGGTGGCATCCGGGGCGTCGCGTCGGCGGGCGTCGACGACATCGCGTCCGTGGAAGGCATCGGTCGCGACCTTGCCGAGGAGATCTACCGTGCGTTGCATTAAGTGGCTGTGGGCCAGCGTGGCCGGCCTGCTGGCGGGCTGCACCTCGCTGGTCCTTCCGGGGCTCGCGGGACTGGCGGGCGTGGAAGCTGCCTCGCTGGGCAACACGCCCGCCGGCGCGGCGAGCACCTGGTCCGAGTACAAGCTGCGTGCCGCACGCCGCATCCACGCGGCCAATCCGGGAGAGACCTTCAGCGGTCCCTTGCCCGACCCGCTGCAATCGATCCCCGTGCTGGAGGTGCGCCTCAATCGCGACGGCAGCGTGCAGAACATCGTCGTGCTGCGCACGCCGCGGCAATCGCCCGAGACGGTGCAGATGGCCATCCGCGCCATCCGCCGCGCCGCCCCGTTCGAGCCGGTGGGACACCTGCCGCGACCCTGGCAGTTCAGCGAGACCTTCCTCTACAACGAATCGCTGAAGTTCCAGCTGCGCACGCTGGCCGAGGCGCCGTGACCGGCGAGGGCGCGGGCCGTGTGAGAATCCAGCCCATGTTCTTCACGGTCCCGACGATCCTCACCTGGACGCGCATCGTCGCCATTCCGCTGATCGTCGGCGTCTTCTACCTGGGACTGCCGCATCCGGTGCAGAACATGATCGCGACCGTGATGTTCATCGTGTTCGCGCTGACCGACTGGCTCGATGGCTTCCTGGCGCGGCAACTGAACCAGACCTCGGCGTTCGGTGCGTTCCTCGACCCGGTGGCCGACAAGTTCCTGGTCTGCGCCTCGCTGCTGGTGCTGGTGCACCTCGGCCGCGCCAACGTCTTCGTCGCGCTCATCATCATCGGCCGCGAGATCGCAATCTCCGCGCTGCGCGAGTGGATGGCGCAGATCGGCGCGTCGCGCAGCGTGGCCGTGCACATGCTGGGCAAGGTGAAGACGACCGTGCAGATGGTCGCGATCCCGTTCCTGCTGTTCGACGGGCTGCTATTCGACACCATCGACACGCGCTTCTGGGGCCAGTGGCTGATCTGGGCCGCTGCGATCCTCACCGTGTGGTCGATGGTGTACTACCTCCGCAAGGCCCTCCCCGAGATCCGCCAGCGGGTCCACTGAGCGCGATGTCCTCCGAGAGTCGCCAGGCCCTGCTGGTGCGGGCCATGCCCGCCGTGTTCGTGGTGATCTGGAGCACCGGCTTCATCGTGGCGCGCTATGGCATGCCGCATGCGCCGCCGATGAAGTTCCTGGCGTGGCGGTACGCGCTCTCGGTCGCGTGCTTCTTCTTCTGGGCGCTCGCGGCCCGCGCCGTCTGGCCGCGCGGTGGCGTGCAGTTCGTGCACCTGGCCGTCACCGGCGTGTTCATGCATGCCGGCTATCTCGGCGGCGTGTGGGCGGCGGTGAAGGCCGGCATGGGCGCGGGACTTGCCGCGCTGCTGGTGGGCCTGCAGCCGGTGCTTACCGCGATCTGGGTGTCGCTGCGAGGCGGCTCGGTCGCCCGGCGGCAGTGGGCGGGCCTGGCGCTCGGCCTGGCAGGGTTGCTGCTGGTGGTGTGGCAGAAGCTCGGCTACGGCGAAGTGCATCCGCTGAACCTGCTGTTCGCGCTGACCGCGCTGGTGTCCATCACCGTCGGCACGCTGTACCAGAAGAGGTTCGTCGCGCCTTGCGACGTGCGCACCGCCAACCTGGTGCAGCTGGCTGCCGCCTTGCTGGTCACGCTGCCCCTGGCCGCGCTCGAAACGGAGCCCATGCGCTGGACGGGACCTCAGGGCTGGAACACCGAACTGGTGGGCGCCCTGTGCTGGTCGGTGGCTGGGCTCACCCTGGGCGGCAGTTCGCTGCTGTATCTCCTGATCCAGCGCGGCGCCGCGACCGCCGTCACGAGCCTCATGTACCTGGTGCCGCCGACGACGGCGGTGATGGCCTGGATCCTTTTTGGCGAGCCGATCACGCCGGTGATCGTCGCCGGCGTGGCGCTCACCGCCATCGGCGTGAGCCTGGTCATCCGCGCACCCGAAGGCAGGAGGGCCTGATGCTGGAGAAGTTCGATCGCATCACCCTGGAGCGCGAGGGCGTGCCGCTGGCCGTGCGGCGTGCCGGCAAGGGACAGCCGCTGCTGCTGCTGCACGGGCATCCGCAGACCGCGTCCATGTGGCACCGCGTCGCGCCGGACCTCGCGCGCGATTTCGACCTCGTGCTGCTCGACCTGCGCGGTTACGGCGACTCGGGTCGGCCGCCAGCCGGCGAGGGCAGCACGGCGTACAGCAAGCGGGAGATGGCGCTCGACGCCGTGCACGTGATGCGCAGTCTCGGGCACGAGCGGTTCCAGGTGCTGGCGCACGACCGCGGGGCGCGTGTCGCGCACCGGCTTGCGGCAGACCATCCGCAGGCGGTCGACCGCATGCTGCTGCTGGACATCGCACCGACGCTGGCGATGTACCGCAACACCACGCAGGCGTTCGCGACCGCCTACTGGCACTGGTTCTTCCTGGTGCAGCCGCCACCGCTGCCCGAGGCGCTGATCGCGTCCGATCCGGTGCGCTACATCCGCAGCGTCATGGGATCGCGCCATGCGGGGCTGGCGTGTTTCGCGCCCGAGGCCCTGGCCGAGTACGAGCGCTGTGTGCGCATCCCGGGCACGGCCGAGTCCATCTGCGCCGACTACCGCGCCTCGGCCGGCATCGATCTCGTGCACGACCAGGCCGACGTGGATGCAGGGCGCCTGCTGCAGCAGCCGCTGCGCGTGCTGTGGGGCGAGCATGGCGCGGTGGGCCGCAACTTCGACGTGCTCGCGCTGTGGCGCGACCGTGCGCGCGAGGTCAGCGGTCGGAGCCTGCCGTGCGGGCATTACATTGCGGAGGAAGCGCCGGACTTGCTGCTGCAGGAGGCGCGAACGTTCTTCAGGAGACAGAAATGAGCAAGAAGCGCATCGCCGTCATCGCCGGTGACGGCATCGGCAAGGAAGTCATGCCCGAGGGCGTGCGGGTGATGGAGGCAGCGGCCTCGAAGTACGGCATCGACCTCGCGTTCGACCACTTCGACTTCGCCTCGTGGGAGTACTGCGAGAAGCACGGCAAGTACATGCCGGACGACTGGAAGGACCGCATCGGCGGCCACGACGCCATCTTCTTCGGCGCCGTCGGCTGGCCCGAGAAGGTGCCGGACCACGTTTCGCTGTGGGGCTCGCTGGTGATGTTCCGGCGCGAGTTCGACCAGTACGTCAACCTGCGGCCCGCGCGCCTGATGCCGGGCATCACGTGCCCCGTGGTGCGTCGCGACGGCAGTCCGCGCCAGCCCGGCGAGATCGACATGTACATCGTGCGCGAGAACACCGAGGGCGAGTACTCGATGGTGGGCGGCCGCATGTTCCCCGGCACCGACCGAGAGATGGCGATGCAGGAGACGATCATGACGCGCAAGGGCGTCGATCGCGTGCTGAAGTTCGCGTTCGAGCTCGCGAAGTCGCGGCCGAAGAAGCACCTGACCAGTGCCACCAAGTCCAACGGCATCGCGATCACGATGCCTTACTGGGACGAGCGCGTCGCCGAGATGGCCAAGGCCTACCCCGGCGTGAAGCAGGACAAGTTCCACATCGACATCCTCACCGCGCACTTCGTGCAGCGGCCCGATTTCTTCGACGTGGTGGTCGCCAGCAACCTGTTCGGCGACATCCTGAGCGACCTGGGGCCGACCTGCACCGGCACCATCGGCATCGCGCCCAGCGCGAACCTGAACCCGGACCGACTGTTCCCGTCGCTGTTCGAGCCGGTGCACGGCTCGGCGCCCGACATCTTCGGCAAGAACATCGCCAACCCGATCGGCCAGATCTGGTGCGGCGCGATGATGCTGGATTTCCTGGGCCACAAGCAGGCGCATGACGGCGTGCTGGCTGCGATCGAGAAGGTGCTCGATCCCAAGTCCGGTGCGCCGCGCACGCCGGACATCGGCGGCAAGGCATCGACGACGGACCTCGGGAAGGCCATCGCCGCCGCCTTGTGAGCGGTCACGCGTGACTTAGTTGCCGCGGTGCAGCGCCGAGAGTCTGCACGGCCCACGGGCCGTGTTGTAAAGGTGCGAGCCTTATTGACACACTTGTAGCCGCTGGCTTTAATCAACGCAGTGGCCCGAGCGGCCGCGCGAAGTCTCCCCCACCTGGCACACACCCCGTCGCATCGCGGCGGTCCAGGGCGGGAGACAAAAATTTTTCTGAAGACGACCTGACCAAACATTCTCTGAGGGGCTCCTGTGAACAAAACCGAACTGATTGAGCACATCGCGAAGCACGCCGACATTTCCAAGGCGGCGGCCACGCGGGCGCTGGAATCGATGATCGGCGCCGTCAAGACGACGCTCAAGAAAGGCGGCTCCGTGTCGCTGGTGGGCTTCGGCACGTTCGCCGTCGGCAAGCGGGCAGCTCGCAGCGGCCGCAATCCCCGCACCGGCGCGCAGATTAAAATCAAGGCTGCCAAGGTGCCCAAGTTCCGTCCCGGCAAGGCGCTGAAGGATGCGCTGAACTGAGACGGGCAGTCCGGTGGGGTGCTTAGCTCAGCTGGTAGAGCGGCGCCCTTACAAGGCGTAGGTCGGCGGTTCGATCCCGTCAGCACCCACCAAACAGCGAAGGCGAACGGATGTTCGCCTTTCGTGTTTCTGGACACCTCGCTGTTTTCTTCCATCCCTGGAGTCACGAGAGTCGCGCATGTTTGAATTCGTCCGCAAGCACAACCGGATCATGCAGGTGCTGCTGTTCCTGCTGATCTTCCCGTCGTTCGTGCTGTTCGGGGTGGAGCGGTACAACTCGATGAACGCCGGCGGTCCCACCGTCGCGAAGGTCGACGGCCACAACATCACGCAGACCGACTGGGACAACGAGCATCGCCGCCAGGTCGACGTGCTGCGCCAGCGCATGCCGAACCTCGACCCGAAGATGTTCGACACGCCGCAGGCGCGCTACGGCACGCTGGAGCGCATGGTGCGCGAACGCGTGCTCGCCGCCGCGGCCGCCAAGGACAAGCTGACCACGTCCGACCAGCGCCTTGCGCGCGAGCTGCAGTCCAACGAGGTCATCGCCTCGCTGCGCGGTCCGGACGGCAAGCTGGACATGGACCGCTACAAGCAGCTGGTGAGCGCGCAGGGCATGACGCCGCAGATGTTCGAGGACTCGGTGCGCACCGACATCGCCACCCGCCAGGTGCTGGGTGGGCTCACCGGCAGCGCGCTGGCGACACCCGCGCAGGCCGGCGTGGCACTGGATGCGTTCTTCGGCCGCCGCGAGATCCAGGTGGCGCGCTTCGATGCGTCCAACTACGCCGCCAAGGTGCAGCCGACGCCCGCCGACCTTGAGGCCTTCTACAAGGCCCACGTGCAGATGTTCCAGGCGCCCGAGCAGGCGAGCATCGAGTACGTGGTGCTGGACCTCGACACCGTGAAGAAGGGCCTGACCGTCAGCGACCAGGACCTGCGGGCCTATTACGAGCAGAACGCGCCCCTGATGGAGGAACGCCGCGCGAGCCACATCCTGGTGGCGGTGCCGCGCGACGCCAGCGCCGCCGACAAGGAGAAGGCCAAGGCCAAGGCCCAGGCGATCTACGAGCAGGTGAAGAAGGCGCCCGACACGTTCGCGGAAGTCGCGAAGAAGGAGTCGCAGGACCCGGGTTCCGCTGCCAAGGGCGGCGACCTCGATTTCTTCGCCCGCAAGGCGATGGTCAAGCCGTTCGAGGACGCCGTGTTTGCGATGAAGAAGGGCGACATCAGCCCGCCGGTCGAGAGCGAGTTCGGCTGGCACATCATCAAGCTCACCGACGTGCGCGGCAAGACATTCGAGCAGATGCGCCCCGAGATGGAAGCGCAGCTGGCCAAGCAGCAGGCCCAGCGCAAGTTCGCCGAGACGGCGGACGCATTCAACAACGCCGTGTACGAGGCGGCCGACGGCTTCAAGACCGTGGCCGAGCGCTTCAAGCTGGAGATCAAGACGGCCTCGAACGTGCAGCGCAATCCGGGACCCCAGGCCAAGGGGCCGCTCGCCAATCCGAAGCTGCTCGCCGCGCTGTTCACGCCCGAGAGCATCGAGAAAAAGCGCAACACCGAGGCGGTGGAGACCGGCCCGAGCCAGCTGGTGTCGGCGCGCATCGTGCAGTACAGCCCCGCGCGCACGCTGCCGCTGGACGACGTGAAGGACGCGGTTCGCCAGCGCGTGGTGGCCGACAAGGCCGCCGAACTCGCGCGCAAGGAAGGCATGGACAAGCTCGCGGCGTGGAAGGCGAATCCGGCCAGCGCCACCGGTCTCTCCGACAAGCTCGTGGTCTCGCGGGAAGATCCCGCGAAGCAGCCGCAGGCCGTGGTGGAAGCGGCGCTGCGTGCCGATCCTGCGGCGCTGCCGGCACTTTCCGGCGTCGACCTCGGAACCAATGGCTATGCGGTGGTGAAGGTGGAGAAGGTGCTGCCGCGGCAGGCGCACGATGCCAATGTGGCGAAGGAAGAGCAGAGCCAGTACGCGCGAGCCTGGAGCGCCGCGGAAGCGCAGGCCTACTACAACACGCTCAAGCAGCGGTTCAAGGCCCAGATCCTGGTGCCGCAGCCGGCGGCGGAAGAAGTGGCCGAGGGCACCACGCGCTGAGCCCTCTGGCACAACGGCCGCGGCTATAATCGCGGTCTTCGACGGTGGCTGTAGCTCAGTTGGTAGAGTCCCAGATTGTGATTCTGGTCGTCGTGGGTTCGAGTCCCATCAGCCACCCCAGCAATCCGAATAAAGCCGCTTGCCCCGCAAGCGGCTTTTTCTTGGGGCCGCTCAGTTGACCATCACGAGCTTGCCCTTGACCCCGCGCGATCCCATGTGCGCATAAGCGGCCTTCAGCTCGGCCATCGGCATCGTGCGGTCGATCACCGGCTTGACCTTGCCCTGCGCGTACCACTGCGCCAGCTCGCCCATCATGGCCGTGTTGGCCTTGGGCTCGCGCCGCGCGAAGTCGCCCCAGAACACGCCGACGATGGACGCGCCTTTCAGCAGCGGAAGGTTCAGGGGCAGCGAGGGAATCGGGCCCGAAGCAAAGCCGACGACGAGATAACGCCCGCGCCACGCGATGGAGCGGAACGCCGGTTCCGCGAAGTCGCCGCCGACCGGGTCGTAGATGACGTCGGGACCTTTGCCGTCCGTGGCTGCCTTGATCGCGTCGCGCAGGTTGCCCTGGCTGTAGTTGATCGTCGCGTCGGCGCCGATCGAGGTGCACAGCGCGCACTTCTCGTCGGTGGACGCGGCCGCGATGACACGTGCGCCCATCGCCTTCGCGATCTGGATCGCGGCCGTGCCGACGCCACCGGCTGCGCCGAGCACCAGCACCGTCTCGCCAGCCTTCAGCTGCGCGCGATCGACCAATGCGTGGTGCGAGGTCGCGTAGATCATGATGAACGCCGCCGCATCCACGGCCGGGAATCCCGGCGGCAGCGGCATGCACAGCGCGGCCGGCGCGAGAGTGTGCGTTGCAAAGCCGCCGGTGCCCGACAGGCACGCCACGCTCTGCCCGACCTGGAGGTGCTTCACGCCCTCGCCGACGGCCTGCACCACGCCCGCATATTCCGACCCCGGCACGAACGGCAGCGCCGGCTTGTGCTGGTACTTGTTCTGCACGATGAGCAGGTCGGGGAAGTTCAGGCTCGCGGCCTGGATGGCCACCAGCACTTCGCCGGCCTTGGGCGACGGCGTCGGCAGTTCCTTCCATTGCAGCGCCTCGACGCCGACGGGGTTCTCGCAGAGCCAGGCATGCATGGCGATCGTCTCCGGGAAGAAAGCGCCGGATCATAGGCGGCCGCGCCACGCGCGCGATGTCCCTGCCGTGACCCGAGCCCTACAATCCCCGCAGGGCCCAGCGCATGAAGATCCTGATTTCCAACGACGACGGCTACCGGGCGCCAGGCCTGCTCGCATTGCACCAGGCGCTGAAGGACCTGGGCGACGTCGAGGTGGTAGCACCGGAGCACAACAACAGCGCCAAGTCGAATGCGCTCACGCTGCATTCGCCGCTGTACGTGCAGGAGGCCAGCGACGGCATCCGCTACGTCAACGGAACGCCGGCGGACTGCGTGCACATCGCGCTCACCGGACTGCTCGGCTACCGGCCCGACCTGGTGGTCAGTGGCATCAACAACGGCGCCAACATGGGCGACGACACCATCTACTCCGGCACGGTGGGCGCGGCCATGGAGGGCTACCTGTTCGGGATCCCGGCCATCGCGTTCTCGCAGGTGGAGAAGGGCTGGGCGCATCTCGATGCCGCCGCGGCCCGCGCACGCGAACTGGTGCAGCAGGTGATCGCGCAGGGGCTGGACGCGGAGCGCCCGTTCCTGCTGAACGTCAACATTCCGAACCGGGCATTGCCCGAGCTCGGCCCTTTCGAGGTCTGCCGGCTGGGTCGGCGCCACGCGGCCGAGCAGGTGATCCCGCAGCCCAGCCCGCACGGCCAGACCATGTACTGGATCGGTGCCGCCGGGCCGGCGAAGGACGGCGCAGACGGCACCGACTTCCACGCCACGACGCAGGGTCGCATCTCCGTCACGCCGCTGCAGGTGGACCTGACGGATCACGCGTCCTTGCGCGATTGGGCCGGCCGCGTGCGACGTTCCGTGGGTTCGCGATGACACGCCGTCCCGGCTTTCCCGCGCGCAGCGCGCTCTCCCCGGCGCCCGCCGCCGCGAAGGAGCGGCCGGGCGCAGGTGCGCCGCGCCAGCCCATGCCCGGGCCCGTCGCTCCGGTGCAAGGGGTCGGCCTCGATTCGGGCGCGGTGCGTGCGCGCATGGTGAGCCGCCTCGCGGCACAGGGCATCGCCGATCCACGCGTGCTCGCTGCACTGGGTTCGGTGGAGCGGCATCGCTTCGTCGACACCGCGTTGGTGAACCAGGCCTACGAGGACACCAGCCTGCCCATCGGCCTGGCCCAGACGATCTCGAAGCCGAGTGTCGTGGCACGGATGGTCGAGCTGCTGCTTGCGGGCCTGCCCGGGGGCAAGCTCGGGCGCGTGCTCGAGATCGGCACCGGGTGCGGCTACCAGGCGGCGGTGCTCGCGCAAGTGGCCACCGAGGTCTACAGCATCGAGCGGCTGCGCGGCCTGCACGAGAAGGCGCAGGCCAACCTCCGGCCGCTGCGCCTGCCCAACGTGCACCTGCTGTTCGGCGACGGCATGGTGGGCTTCGCCAAGGGCGCGCCTTATGCAGGGATCATCGCCGCCGCTGGTGGTGAAGCGGTGCCGCGGACCTGGCTGGACCAGCTCGCCATCGGCGGCCGCATCGTCGCGCCCACCGTGATGCCCGGCGGGCAGCAGGCCCTGGTGGTGCTGGAGAAGGGCGAGCGCGAAGTGCGGCAGAGCGTCCTTGAGACCGTTCACTTCGTGCCCCTAAAATCCGGCATCGCTTGAAGGGAACGACACAGATGAAGGGAATGGGCGCGAGCGCTCGCATGGCATCCGCGCTGTTGGTGGTCGCGGTGCTGGCCGGTTGCGCGTCGAAGCATCGCGCTCCTGCGCCGGTGGAAGACCGCAGCAGCGGCGTGCGCGCGCCTGTGGTCGCCTCGGGCGAACCGGTGAAGAACCTTCCCGGCGCGGAGAACGCCGGCAAGCCCGGCTACTACACCGTGAGGCAGGGCGACACGCTGATCCGCATCGCGCTCGAGCAGGGCCAGAACTGGCGCGACATCGTGCGCTGGAATGCGCTCGACAATCCCAACGTCATCGAGACCGGCCAGGTGCTGCGCGTGGCGCCGCCGGCCGAGGCGGTCGTGGCGCGGCCGATCGCGCCCGCGGTCATCACGGCGTCGGCGGCAACGCCTGCGGTGGGTACCGCCTCTGCGGCCAGCGCCGTGGCCAGCGCGCCGCGGCCTGCGGCGTCCGCCGCTGTCGCGGCACCCAGCGTGCCCGCAGCAACGCCGGAGGACGACATCGCGTGGGGCTGGCCTGCGCCGGGCAACAGCTCGGTGCTCGCCACGTTCGACGAAGTGAAGAACAAGGGCCTGGACATCGCGGGCAAGGCCGGCGATCCGGTACTGGCTGCCGCGGATGGCCGCGTCGTGTACGCCGGTGCGGGTCTGCGCGGCTACGGCAACCTGCTGATCCTGAAGCACAACAACATCTACCTGACGGCCTACGCGCACAACCAGACCCTGCTGGTCAAGGAGGACCAGACCGTGCGCAAGGGACAGAAGATCGCCGAGATGGGCGCCAGCGACGCGGACCGCGTCAAGCTGCATTTCGAGATCCGCCGCCAGGGCAAACCCGTCGACCCCGCCAGATTCCTGCAGGCGGCAAGGTAGGCATGGCCCGCAAGCGCAACGGACAAGGCAGGACGCCTGATCCGGGCGCGATGGAGCAGGGCGTCCCGCCCGACGTGCAGCCGCCCGAACCGCCCGGTGGCGAACTGCGGACGCGCGAGGTCACCGAGGCCGCCGGCGATTCCAGCGACACCCTGACGCTGTACCTGCGCGACGTGCGTCGCACCGAACTGTTCACTGCGCAGGAGGAATTCGAGACCGCCACGCGCGCACGCGCCGGCGACTTCGCGGCCCGGCAGTCGATGATCGAGCACAACCTGCGGCTCGTGGTGAGCATTGCCAAGGGCTATCTGGGGCGTGGCGTGCCGCTGTCCGACCTGATCGAGGAAGGCAACCTCGGCCTGATGCACGCGATCGACAAGTTCGAGCCGGAGCGCGGCTTCCGCTTCTCGACCTATGCCACCTGGTGGATCCGGCAGTCGGTCGAGCGCGCGGTGATGAACCAGGGCCGCGTCATCCGGCTGCCGGTGCATGTGGTGCGCGAACTGCAGCAGGTTCTGCGTGCGCGGCGCACGCTCGAGAACGATCCGGAGTTCCAGGCCCGCCGCACGCATGCCGGCGGCGAGGGCGTGCGGGTGGAAGACATCGCCGCGCTGCTCGGGCGCAGCGCGCATGACATCGGCGACCTGCTCGCGATGGCCGAAACGCCGCGTTCGCTGGACGCTTCGCTCGATCGCTCCGAGGACGACTACACGCTGGGCGACTCGCTGGCCGACGACCAGGCCGTCGACCCGACGGGCGTCACCCACAACCACGAGGTCGAGCGGCTGCTGGCCAACTGGGTCGAGACGCTGTCGCAGCGCGAGAAGGAAATCCTGGAAGGCCGCTTCGGCCTGCACGACCGCGAGCCCGAGACGCTGGAGGTCCTCAGCGATCGCCTGGGCCTCACGCGCGAACGCGTGCGCCAGATCCAGAACGAGGCCCTGCTGAAACTGCGCCGCCACATGCTGCGCAATGGCATCGACCGCGAAGCGTTGTTCTGAGTCATGAAAGGGCACTGCTAAAGTGCCCGCATGACCTGGCCCGTTCTTGTCTTCGACATCGAATCCATTCCCGACGTCCCCGGCCTGCGCCTGCTGCGCGGTGCGCCTGCGGACCAGAGCGACGCGCAGGTGCACGAAGCCTGGGTGCAGGAACGCAAGGCCAACGGGCAGAGCGACTTCCTGCCGCATCACCTGCAGCGAGTTCTTGTGATCAGCTGCGTGTTCCGCAGCGGCGAGGGCCTGCGCGTGCACTCGTTCGTCGACCGCGACGGCGCCAGCGAGGGCCGCATCGTGCAGTCGTTCTTCAACAGCATCGAGAAGCACGTGCCGCAGCTGGTCAGCTGGAACGGCGGCGGCTTCGACCTGCCGGTGCTGCACTACCGGGGCTTGCGGCACGGGGTCGTCGCCGACAAGTACTGGGACATGGGCGATGACGACCGCGAGTTCAAGTGGAACAACTACATCGGCCGCTACCACATGCGCCACCTGGACCTGATGGACCTGCTGGCGATGTACCAGCCGCGCGCCAATGCGCCGCTGGATGCGATGGCCAAGCTGTGCGGCTTCCCGGGGAAGCTCGGCATGGATGGAGGGCAGGTCTGGCCGGCGTACCTGGAAGGCAAGCTGGAGGACATCCGCCGGTACTGCGAGACCGACGTGATGAACACCTACCTGCTGTACTGCCGGTTCCAGAAGATGCGCGGCGGGCTGACGGAAACCGAGTACTCGCAGGAGATCGCACTGATCAAGGAGACACTGGCCGGCCTGGCCGAGGCCGAGCCACACTGGCGCGAGTACCTGGACGCCTGGCAATGAGGGCGCTGCGCGGTGCCGCGCTGCTGGCCAGCCTGGTGCTGTCGATGCCTGGTGTGCACGCCGCCGCGGCCCAGCGCGGCTTCGAGGTCCTGCACTATGACGCGCAGATCGAGCCGGACCTCCGGGCCGGTCGTGTCGCCGGTCACGAGCGAATCGCGCTGCGGGCAGCATCTGGCGTGGACGAGGTCGCCTTCGATGCAGGCAGCCTGGATGTCGATGCGGTCGAGGTCGACGGTTTGCCAGTGACTTTCACGAAGAGCGGGCCGCGATTGCAGATCACGTTGCCGGTGCACGCCGCCGGCGTCCGGCAGATGCTCGACATCCGTTATCGCGCCGCACCGATGTTCGGCCTGCAGTTCGCCCGGGAGCTGGAGCAGGCCTACACGGTCTTTTCCACGAGCGAGTGGATGGTGGTGCTCGACGACCCGTCGGTGCGCGCCACGCTGGATCTCTCGGTGGTGGTTCCGACTGGCTGGACCGTCGCTGGCCACGGAGCGGCAACGCGCACGCCCCTGGATGACGGCCGCGAGCGCGTGGCCTGGAAGCAGTCGGTGCCGGTGCCGAGCTTCGTGTATGGATTCGCGATCGGCCGCTTCCAGGAGGCGCAGGAGGTGCGCGACGGCGTGGTGCTGCGCGAACTTTCGACGCAGCGGTCGCCAGACGAACTGCGGACGATCTTCCGGCGCACCGGCGACATGCTCGCCTTCATGGGCCAGGTGTCGGGGATTCCGTACCGCGGTCGCTACGAGCAGGCGCTGGTCGCCCGGACGGTAGGTCAGGAAGCGGCAGGGTTCGCGCTGCTGTCGGAGGGATTCGGCGAACGCGTTCTGCGCGGCGAAGGGTCGGATGCGCTCTCGCGCACGAAGCCGCGCACCAGTGGTGGGGCGTGCTCGTGACATGCGCCGACTGGGGTCATTTCTGGCTGAACGAGGGCTTCGCCGTGTTCCTGGCCGCCGCATTCGAGGAACGGCAGTCCGGGCGCGACGCGTACCTGCGGCAGGTGGCGTCCTGGCAGGCGCGCGTGGAGCGGCTGCGCGCTGACGGTCATGACCATCCACTGGTGTATGCCGAATGGGTGCGGCCGACGGCGGACGATCGCGCAGTGGTGTACCAGAAGGGCGCCTACGTGCTGCACCTGCTGCGCGAGGCCGTGGGCGAGCAGGCGTTCTGGCGCGGCATTCGCGAGTACACGTTGGCGCATCGAGGCGCCAGCGTCACCACGGCCGACTTCCAGCGCGCCATGGAAAGGTCGGCGGGCCGCGATCTCGGCGCCTTCTTCGACCGCTGGGCCTGGGGAGGCCTGAGACAATCGGGTCCATGACGGACAAGAAGGAAGTGGCCGCCCCGGCGCAGGACGGCTGGCTGGTCGTGGAAGCGCTCGATCTCGAAGCGCAAGGCGTGGCCCGGCGCCCCGACGGCAAGGTGGTGTTCATCGACGGGGCGCTGCCGTTCGAGCAGGTCAGCGTGTCGGTGCACCGGCGCAAGAACAACTGGGAGCAGGGCACCCTCACGGCGATCCACCGCGAATCCTCGCAGCGGGTGCGTCCGCGCTGCCCGCATTTCGGCCTGCACGAGGGCGCCTGCGGCGGCTGCAAGATGCAGCACCTGGATCCTGCGGCGCAGGTGGCGATGAAGCAGCGGGTGCTCGAAGACAACCTGTGGCACCTGGCAAAGGTGCGGCCGGACCTCGTGCTGCGCCCGATCCAGGGCCCGGACTGGAACTACCGCTGGCGCGCGCGGTTCTCGGTGCGCCACGTGCGCAAGAAGGGCGCCGTGCTGGTGGGCTTCCACGAGCGCAAGAGCCGCTACGTGGCCGACATCCGGGAGTGCCACGTCGTGCCGAAGGAGGTCAGCGACCTGCTGCTGCCGCTGCGCGCGATGGTCGGTGCCATGGACGCCATCGAGACCTGCCCGCAGGTCGAGCTGGCCTGCGGCGACGACGTCATCGCACTGGTGCTGCGGCACCTCGAGCCGCTGAGCCCGGGTGACCTGCAACGGCTGCGCGACTTCGCGCGCGAGCATCCGCGGGTGCAATGGTGGCTGCAGCCGAAGGGGCCCGACACGGTGCACCTGCTGGATAAGGGCGGCCCGCAGCTTGCCTACGGACTGCCCGAGTTCGGCTTGACGATGCCGTTCCGGCCCACCGACTTCACGCAGGTCAATCCGCACATCAACCGCACCCTGGTGTCGCGGGCGCTGCGGCTGCTGCAGGTGCAGCGGGACGATCGCGTGGTGGACTGGTTCTGTGGCCTGGGCAACTTCACGCTGCCGCTGGCGACCCAAGCGCGCGAGGTGCTGGGCATCGAAGGCAGCGAAGCGCTCGTGGCGCGCTCGCGCGAGAACCTCGAGAACAACCGGCGCCAGCGCACGCTGGCGCCGACCAGGTTCGTGGCACGCAACCTGTTCGAGATGACGCCCCAGCAACTGGCGGGGGATGGCGTGGCCGAGAAGTGGCTGGTGGATCCGCCTCGCGAAGGCGCTTTCGCATTGGCGAAGGCGCTGGCCGACCTGCACCAGCAGCCGGACCTCGCTCCGGGTTGGACGCCGCCGGCCGCATCGTCTACGTGAGCTGCAATCCGGCGACGCTGGCACGCGATGCCGGGCTGCTGGTGCACCAGGGCGGCTACCGCTGCGCGGCTGCGGGCGTGGTCAACATGTTCCCGCACACCGCCCACGTCGAGAGCATCGCCGTCTTCGAACGCCTGTCGTGAGGCGCCAATGAGAAAGGGGCCTCGCGGCCCCTTTTCTCATCGCAGGCGTTGTCGCCTCAGTCGTTGCTGCTGGTGATGCCCAGCAGTGCCAGCAGGCTCTGGAACACGTTGAACGCATCCAGGTACAGCGCCAGCGTGGCGGTGATGTAGTTGGTCTCGCCGCCGTCGACGATGCGCTTCAGGTCGTACAGCATGAAGCCGCTGAAGATGCCGATGGCCAGCACGCTGATCACGAGCATGCCGGTGCCGGAGCCCACGAACACGTTGATGATCGAGCCGATCACCAGCGCCATGGCGCCGACGAACAGGAACTTGCCGAAGCCGGACAGGTCGCGCTTGATCATGGTCGACAGGCTCGCCATGACGAAGAACACGCCGGCCGTGCCACCGAAGGCCGTCATGATCAGGCTGGGCCCGTTGTGCAGTCCCAGCACCATGGCAATGAGGCGCGAGAGCATCAGGCCCATGAAGAACGTGAACGCCAGCAACACGCCGACGCCGGCCGCGGAATTCTTGGTCTTCTCGATCGCGAACATGAGGCCGAACGCGCCGCCGAGGAAGACGATGAGACCGAGCCCTCCCGTCATGGAGCGCGTGATGCCCGTGGCCACGCCCACCCAGGCGCCCAGCACCGTGGGGATAAGGCTCAGCGCCAGCAGCCAGTAGGTGTTGCGAAGGACGCGGTTTCGCTCCTGCGCCGAGGGAAGGGCATAGCCATAACCGACCCGCGTGACTTGTTCGTTCATACCAAAGCTCCTTGAACTGATGGCGGATTAGAGAGAAGGATTCTAGTTTGGTTCCGTCGTGCTGCCGCAGCCGCCAAGGGCGCCCCGTTATGCTTGCCGCTCCCTGGAGAACTGCATGAAAACCAAACCTACCCTGGAACTGTCCGACGTCAAGGCCATCGCCGCTGCAGCGGAAGCCGAAGCCCGCAAGAACAACTGGCTCGTGTCGATCGCGATCGTTGACGATGGCGGGCACCTGCTGTGGCTGCAGCGCCTGGATGGCGCTGCTCCCGTCTCGGCGCAGATCGCGCCCGCCAAGGCGCACACCGCCGCGATGGGCCGCCGCGAGAGCCGGCTGTACGAAGAGATGATCAATGGCGGCCGCGTGTCGTTCCTCAGCGCTCCCGGCCTGCACGGCCTCCTGGAGGGCGGAGTGCCCATCATGAAAGACGGCGTCTGCCTGGGTGCCATCGGCGTGAGCGGCGTCAAGTCCACCGAGGACGTGCAGATCGGTCGCGCAGGCCTGGCCGCCCTGGGTCTGTGATCACTTGGTGAGGATCAGCTTGCCCAGCCGGGTGGCCTGCAGCCGGTAGGTCTCGCCGTTGTGCGTGATCTCGACCACGCGCCGTCCTTGCAGCAGTTGTTCGCTGCGCACGGGCGGCAGCGACTGCGGCCTCTCGCAGGCGGCCTGGCCGTCCGGATCCGCCGCCTGCTGGGCTTCGTGATCTGCGTCCGGATTCGTCACGGCCGCTTCGGTTCCGTGACGAATCCGATCCTGCGCAGGCCGGCCTGCTGCGCTGCAGCCATCGCCTGCGCCACCCGCTCGTAGCGCACGTCCTTGTCGCCGCGAATGTGCAATTCGGGTTGGGGATCGTGGCCCGCTTCGGCACGCAGCATCCGCGGCAGGTCATCGTCCGCGACCTTCGCCTCGTTCCACCAGTACTGGCCCTGCGCATCGACGGAGAGCCGCACCGTCTGCGGCTTGGTGTCCTGCGGCTGCGCGCTCGCGCGTGGCAGGTCGATGTCGACGGCGTGCTTCATCACGGGCACGGTGATCATGAAGATGATCAGCAGCACCAGCATGACGTCCACCAACGGCGTCATGTTGATCTCGTTCATCACCTCGTCGGTGTCGTCCTGGGTGCCGAAGGCCATGCTCAGGCTCCCTTCTTCATCGGCACCACCTTGGTGGCGCTATCGGTCGTGACACGGGCGCCGGTGATGAAGTGCGCATGCAGGTCGTGCGCAAACCGGTTCAGCTTGAACAGCACGCCCTTGTTGCCGCGCACCAGTGCGTTGTAGCCGAGCACGGCCGGGATGGCGACGGCCAGGCCGAGCGCCGTCATGATCAGCGCTTCGCCCACCGGGCCGGCGACCTTGTCGATGGTGGCCTGGCCCGCGGTGCCGATGGCGATCAGTGCGTGGTAGATGCCCCAGACGGTGCCGAACAGGCCCACGAAGGGCGCGGTGGATCCGACGGAGGCGAGGACCGCCAGTCCACCTTGCAGGCGCGCGGTGGATTCGTCGATCGAGTTGCGCATCGCGCGCGTGAGCCAGTCACTCGCGCCCAGCGAATCGTGCAATTGCGGCTGCGCGTTGTGGTGTGCCGCGGCCTCGCGGCCTTCGAGGGCCAGCGCACGGAACGGGTTCGACGGATCGGTGCCCAGCTTGCTCAGGCCGTCGGCGAAGTCGGATGCGTGCCAGAAGCTCTCGATGCGCCGGGACTGCCGCGCATAACGCTGCAGATCGAGCGCCTTCACGATGATCACGATCCAAGAGGACAGCGACATCGCGAGCAGGATGATCGCGACCCCCTTGGTGACGATGTCACCCTGGCTCCAGAGATGCGCGAGGCCGATGTCAGTGTTCATGGGAACTCATTCGAGGACGAAGTTGATGGGGACGTTGAACCACATGGCTTCCGGCACGCCATTGCGCTTGCCGGGAACGTAGCGCCACTTGCGCACCGTTTCCAGCGCGGCGCGGTCCAGCCGGTCGAAGCCGCTGGACTGCCGCAGTTCGACCTCCTTCGCCGTGCCGTCGGTGCCGATCAGGACGCGCACGATCACCTTGCCCTGCTCGCCGGCGCGGCGGCTCGCCGGCGGATAGTTCGGCGCCGGGTTCTGCAGGTACTCGGCATTGGTGGATGGGAGCTCGACTTTGGCAGGCGCAGGTGGAGCCTCCACCGTGGGACCGGCCGCTGTCGCAATTGCTGGTGCTGGAGGGGCGGGCGGTGAGGGCGGCTGTGGCTCGGCGACGGCGGCAGGCGCATTCGGCGACGGCCGCTCGCGGGGCGCGATGGGCCGCGGTGCAGGCGCGGGCGCCACGGGCTTCCTTCGCGCAACGGGCTGCTGCGCCATCGGCTGGGGCTTGGGCGGTGGAGCTGGTGTCGGCTGCACCTGCGGTTCGGCGGGCGTGATCAGCTCGCTCAGCATCTGCACGGGCACGAACACTTCGGTCGCCTGACGCAGCAGGCCGGCGTTCAGGGCCCAGAGGGCCAGCACATGCAGCAGCACCACCCCACCCGCGACCGCGGCAGTGCGAGGCGAGATCGTGGACATGGCCATGACCGTCATTGATGGGAGCGCGAGAGCGAGGCCACCCTGCGCGAGCGGGAGATCGCAGGCAGCAGCTCAGGCTGCCGCGAGACCGGACGGTGGATTCCAGGCGGCGCTGTCCTGGATACGGGCCGAGAGCTGCACTGTGTGGCTGCGCGGCTGCGCTTCCAGCGCCGCCACCGGATGCAGAGCATTGCACTGCGCCACCACGTCCCGCGCGCACGTCTCGCACTGGCCGCATTGCGTGGCCACGCCGAGCTCGAACTGGATGTCATCGAAGCTCATGCCGGCGCGCGCATGGCGGGCGATCTCGCGGTCGGAAACGCGGTGGCAGACGCAGACGATCATGGGGACGACTTTGTTCGGTAGCGTTGGAAAGTGGACTGATTATAAATACGAATCGCTCGCATTTGCAATCCAGATTGATCGCAGGGGCATGCGCATCCGCCATCACGCAGCATCGTCGGCGCCGGGCGCCTGCTTGGCGCCGGTGACCATGGCGCGCACCAGGTTCTCGCGCTGGCGCAGGCTGGTGAACACGACGCCGGCGACGTGAAGGGCGATCAGCGCGAGCAGCAGCCACGCCAGTGCTGCATGCACTCGCTCGAGCCACGCCTCGCCCCAGAACAGGTCGGTGGCGGTGTAGAGCCAGCCAGTCACGCCGAGTGCGCCGACGCAGGCCAGCAGCGCAAGCACCATCCAGCCGCCCAGCGGGTTGTGGCCCAGGTAGCGTCGTTCGCGCCGTGCGAGAACACGGCGTCCGTACGCTGCCACGGCAGCAGGACCGCGCACGAAGCTAGCGAACCGGGCGTGGCGACTGCCGGTGAATCCCCACGCGACGCGGGCTGCGACGATCGCGGCAGCGGCATAGCCGGCCGGTTCGTGCCAACCCAGGAGCGCGAGCGAGCTGAGCCAAGCGATCGCTACTGTCGCCACCAGCAGCCAGTGCAGGCAGCGCACGGCGGTGTCCCAGACCGCGACGCGATCTTCAAGGGCTTTCGCCCCAGGCGAAGCCACTCTTACTTGACTGCGCCGACCTTCTCGAAGGTCTTGGGATTGAAGTAGACCTCGGCGCGCTCGTTCTTCTCGTCGAAGCCGTAGACCTCGTAGCAGCCGTTGTCGGTCTTGACCTGCCGCACCTTCTTCCAGCCGTCGGCCAGCAGCTTGGCCTGCAGTTCGGTCTGCTTGCGCCATTCGGCCTTGGGCACGTCGCACTTGAACTCGCCATGGGCCAGCGCACTGGTGGCAGCGGTCAGCACCAGCAAGGCGGCACAGAGGCGGGAGATGGTTTCCATGAGTCTTTCTTTCGTGAGAACGCGGCTCAGACGTCGACCCAGAGCCGCAGCAGGTTGTGGTAGGTGCCGGTGAGGCCGACCACCGCGGGATCGGTGTCGCCAATCGTGCTGCGCAACTGGCGCAGGTGGTTGTCCATGTCGAACAGCAGCCGGCGCTGCTCGTCGCTGCGCACCATGCTCTGGATCCAGAAGAACGCCGCCGTCCGTGCTCCTCGAGTGACGGGCTCCACACGATGCACGCTGGTGGCTGGATACAGGACCATGTCACCGGCCGGCAGCTTGATGCGCCGCGGGCCGGCAACGTCCTCGATGACCAGCTCGCCGCCGTCGTAGTCGTCGGGTGCGGACAGGAACAGGGTGCAGGAGATGTCGGTGCGCACCCGGCCCGCGCCTTGACGGAGGTAGCGCACCGCACCGTCCACGTGGTTGTCGAAGCGGTTGCTGCCGCCTCCGTACCGATTGAAGAGGGGCGGCGAGATGTGCTTGGGCAGGCTCGCGGAGAAGAACAGCGCGTTGCGCTCGAGGCCGCGCAGCACGAGCTGCTGCAGCTCGCGCGTTGGCTCGCAGTCCTCGGGGAGTTGCTCGTTGTGCTTGGCCAGCGAGGCCTGCTCGCCCGCGGTCGCGCGGCCGTCGCCCCACGGTGCGGTGGCGAGCACGGCCCGCGCCCGCGACAGTTCGCCGGCGTTCAGGACTTCACGGACGTGCAGCAGCATGGGTCAGTACCGGTAGGCGACGCTCGCCACCAAGCTGCGGCCTAGGCCGGGGATGACGAAGCCGGGATAGAGCTGGTCGCCGTACGTGCGGTTGGCGACGTTGCTGGCATTGAGCTGGACGAACACGTCGGGCGAGACCTTGTATTCGGCCATCAGATCCACCACGGCGTAGCCCGGCGCTCGGGCCATGCGCTGGGCGGCGCCCGAGGTTCCCTGCAGCGCGAAGTTCTCGCTGGCGCCGTGCACGCCGCCCGCGACGCGCAGCTTCGGCGACGCCTGGTAGCTGAGCCATGCCGCACCCGTGTGCCTGGGCGTCAGTCCCACGCGCTGGCCGACGCTGGCCTGCGCCCTGGCGGACAAGCCGACCGCATCGATGGTCGCACCGGGGATGAAGGAGTACGAGAGGTACATCTCCCACTTCGGCGTGAGCCGGCCAACGACGTCGAGCTCCAGGCCGGTCGAGTGCCGCTTGCCGGACAGCGTGAAGGCCGTGCCCGCGAAGTCGGCATCCGTGGTGCGCTCGTTGTACTTCTCGGTGCGGAACAGCGCCGCGCGGGTGGACAGTTTGCCACCCAGCCAATCGAGCTTGGCGCCCACCTCCACGTTGCGGCTCTTCTCGGCGGGCGTGTTGGCGGTCTGCTGGGTCGTGAACTGGTACGTGTCCGCCGAGGTGTTGAAGGACGTGCCGTACGACACGTAATACGTGCTGGCGTCGTCGGGCTGGTACAGCGCGCCGGCGCGGTAGCTCCAGAGCGAGGGATACGACACGTCGGTCGAGGGCCGGGTCGCGACCGCGCCGTTGTTCGCGTAGGTCACCTGGCCAGTGGTGGCCTCGAAGCGGTCCCAGCGGACACCGCCTAGCAGCTTCCACCGGGGGGCCACCTGCACCAGCTCCTGCGCATAGACGCCCAGCGCGTGGCCGCGGTAGTTGCTCGTCTCCCGGTACGCGGGGACGCTGCCAGTGCCGGTCAGCACCGAGCCATCGTCCGGTGTGCCCAACGTGGTGGGAGGCCTCGTGCCGAGCACGTTGCCCGTCGCATTCTGGAAGCGGGTGGCCTGCTCGGCGGCCGCATCCACGCCTGCAAGGACCTCGTGCTTCAGCCCGAACCAGCCCGCCTTGCCGCTGTAGTCGCTCTGGAGATAGGTCGTGCGGTAGTTGTCCTTGCGCGGGGTGAGCGATGCGCGCGTGAGGATGGTCGCATCGCCGAGGTTGCCGGCGTTGGTTGGCAGCCCGTTCGTGGTGCCGAATCGCGCGACCGAGCTCCACTGCGCGCGGTCAAACGTGCCGGTGCGAAGCTGGCTGCGCAACTCGCCGCCGCCATCGAAGCGATGCGTGTGGCTCAGGTTCGCGTAGGTGGCATTTCCATCGACGTAATCCGACGGGGTGCCGTAGAACTTGCGAGGGTCCGTGTGCGCCACCTGGCCGCCGAGGTAACCCACCGCATTGCGGGGTACGTTGTTGCTGTTGAGGTCGAACAGGCCGACGTTGAACTCGTCACGGGTGTCGATGCCCCAGCTGTAGCTCGGTGCGATGCCATTGCGCTCGACCTTGGCACCGCGATTGTCGGCCTTGGTGGCCATCGCGTTGATGCGCAGGGCCGCTTCCTCGCCGGTCCGCTTGTTTAAGTCGGCGGTGGTGCGCAACAAGCCGTCGGTGCCCACGGACCCGACCAGGTCGGTCTGGTCCGCGAGGAGCGGCTTCTTGGTCACCTGGTTGATCACGCCCCCTGTGGATCCCCGGCCGAACAGCATCGAAGCCGAGCCGCGCAGCACCTCGACGCGATCCAGGTTGAACGTGTCGCGCTCGTATTGCGACGGATCGCGCATTCCATCGATCAGCAGATCACCCGTGGTCGCCGCCGGGAAGCCGCGGATGCGGATGTCCTGGTCGGTGCCGTTCTCGGACCGCGGAGAAGGTGATGCCCGCCGTGTAGTGCAGGGCTTCCTTGAGGGTGTCGAGACGTGCATCGTCGATCAGCTTCTCCGTCAGCACGGTGACGGATTGCGGGATGTCGCGCAGGTCCTGGGTGCCCTTGCCGATGTTCGTCCGACGGGTCTGCAGCGTGTCCTTGCCCTGCGCAGGCTCAACCTTCTCCTTCACGACGACCGGGCTCAGGCTCTGCTCCACGACCGGCGCAGGGCTCCCTTGCGCCCAACTGCTGACGGATGCTGCGAGCATCAACGCTCCCAGTGGCACGAATGCCGTGTCCGAGGTCAGGGCCGCTGCGGGCGGGATTTCACGTGCTTTGCCGGCGGGCGCTCGTGCGGATTCGAGCGTAGAACGAGGTGCCAAGTAGCCTCCAGTAGGTCTTCCGGGTTGTTGTGCTAGTTCATCCGGGCTGGCTGGTGCGCTTGGAGGCGAGCATTGGCTGGCGCAGAGTCGCCGGGATTGTAATTCAAATGCGAATCACTCCTATTTGAGCCTCTTGCCTCGAGGGCAAGAACACAGCGGCGGCTCTCCAGATTAGAATGAGAATAATTCGTATCCGGAGTGCGCATGTCCCCCAGTTCGACCGTCCCGAGCCGCCTTGCCGGCGGTGCTGTGCGCGCGAACGCGGCTGCGATCTCGCACCGGCTCGACCAGGCGCCCAGCGGACGGCTGTTCACGGTGCGGCAGGTTCACGCCGACCCGCAGGTCCCCGAGCGGGCACGCCAGCTGGAGGAGATCGGCTTCTGCCCCGGTGAGCGCGTCATGGTGATGGCGCGAGGCTTTCTCGGTGGCGACCCGCTGGTGGTCCGCATCGGCCAATCGACCTTCGCGCTGCGCAGCGCCGAGGCTGCTTGCGTGCAGATCGAGGGACTTCCCGGCACCCAGCACGCATGAATGAAGCCGTCATCCACCTGCATCCGCCGGGACGCCTGGCGGCGCTGGTCGGCAATCCCAATGCAGGCAAGACCGCGCTCTTCAACCGGCTGACCGGCAGCCAGCAGAAGGTCGCCAATTACGCGGGCGTCACGATCGAGCGCAAGGAGGGCAGGCTCGCCCTGCCTTCGGGCAAGACCGTGCGCGTCCTCGACCTGCCCGGCACCTACAGCCTCACCCCGCGCTCGCCTGACGAGCGCATCACGTGCGAGGTCCTGCTCGGCACTGCGCAGGGCGAGAAGCGCCCCGACCTGGTTGTCTGCGTGGTCGACGCGACCAACCTGCGGCGCGGCCTGCGTCTGGTGCTGGCGGTCAAGCGCATGAACCTGCCGTGCGTGGTGGCGCTGAACATGGTGGACCTGGCGCACAACCGGGGCATCCGCATCGACAGCGAAGCGCTTGCCACGGAGCTTGGCGTTCCGGTGGTGACCACGGTGGCCGTCCAGGGAGACGGCGACGCAAGCCTTCGCGAACTGCTCGAACGACAGGAGATCTGGCAGCCGACCCGCACGCTGATGCCGGTGCCCACGCCGCCGGGTGACGAATTGCCGGATCACGAGCGCGTTCGGACGCTGCTCGAGCGACTCGGGCTCGGTGACGTCGCCCCGCACCTGGCCAGCGACCGCATCGATCGCATCGTGCTGCACCCGGTGATCGGGCCGCTGTTGCTAACGGCCTTGCTGTTCCTGGTGTTCCAGGCCGTGTTCGCCTGGGCCGAGGGACCCAAGTCCCTCATCGAGGATTCGGCCTCCTGGCTCGGTGAACAGGTCGGCGCGTTCCTGCCGCAAGGCCTGCTGCGAAGCTTCATCACCGACGGACTGATCGCCGGCGTCGGCGGGGTGCTGGTCTTCCTGCCGCAGGTGCTGATCCTCTTCTTCTTCATCCTCGTGCTCGAGGAGTCGGGCTACCTGCCGCGCGCCGCCTTCCTGCTGGACCGCATCATGGGCGGGGTGGGCCTCTCCGGGCGCTCGTTCATCCCGCTGCTGTCCAGCTTCGCCTGCGCGATTCCCGGGATCATGGCCACGCGCACGATCTCCAACCCGCGGGACCGGCTGGTGACGATCATGATCGCGCCGATGATGACGTGCTCGGCACGGCTGCCGGTGTATGCGCTGCTGATCGGCGCCTTCATCCCGCAGCGGCGCGTCGGCCCTGGCATCGAGCTGCAGGGCCTCGTGCTGTTTCTGCTCTATGTGGCCGGCATCTGCGGCTCGCTCGCAGTGGCCTGGATCCTGAAGCGCACGACCGCGCGGGGCATGCCGCGGCCGCTGATGATGGAGCTGCCGACGTACCACTGGCCGCACGTGCGCAACGTGGCGCTCGGCTTGTGGCAACGCGCCGTGATCTTCCTGCGACGGGTGGGCACCATCATCCTGACGCTGACCGTCGCCCTCTGGGTGCTGGCCAGCTTCCCCGCGCCGCCGGCAGGCGCCACGCGGCCAGCCATCGAGTACAGCATCGCGGGATTGCTCGGACACGGACTGTCAGTGCTGCTCGCGCCGATCGGATTCAACTGGCAGATCAGCATCGCGCTCGTGCCGGGCCTCGCGGCACGCGAAGTGGCGGTCAGTGCGCTCGGCACCGTGTACGCACTCTCGTCGGTGAAGGACAACGCGGCGCAGGCGCTCACGCCCATCATCGCCAGCAGCTGGAGCCTGGCTACCGCGTTGTCGCTGCTGGCCTGGTATGTGTTCGCGCCGCAATGCATGGCGACGCTGGCGACGGTCAAGCGCGAGACGGGCGGCTGGCGCTGGGCCCTCGTGATGGCGGGCTACCTGTTCGCGCTGGCGTATGTGGCGTCGTTCATCACGTACCGCGTCGCACTCGCGCTGGGCTGGGGCTGACGGACCGCGGCTTCAGCTGCCGATCTCGCCCATCTGCGACTGCAGGTAATTCTGCAGGCCCACCTTCGCCAGCAGGTCGATCTGGGTTTCGAGGAAGTCGATGTGCTCCTCGGTGTCCTCGAGGATGTGCTGCAAGATCTCTCGCGAGACATAGTCCTGCGCCTGTTCGCAAGCCGCGATGCCGGCCTTGATGGTGGCCTGCGCGCCGCGCTCGCTCTGCAGGTCCCCGTTCAGGATCTCTGGAACGTCCTCGCCCACGAGCAGCTTGCCGAGGTCCTGCAGGTTCGGCAGTCCGTCGAGCATCAGGATGCGTTCCATCAGCCGGTCGGCATGCTTCATCTCGCCGATCGACTCCTCGTATTCCTTCTTCGCGAGCCGGTCCAGCCCCCAGTGCTTGAGGATGCGGTAGTGCAGGAAGTACTGGTTCGTCGCCGTCAGCTCGTTCTTCAGTTGTGCCTGCAGGTGCTGCACGACTTGCGGATTGCCTTGCATGGCAGTGCTCCAGAGGTTCGCGTGGCGTCGATTGTGGCCGAAAGGAACGGGCCCGCCGCCGGCGTGCAGCCGAGGGCGGGCCCGGTCCGGTCCTGTGTCTTCAGGCGGGTGCGGACGTGCGGATCAGGTGGTCGAAGGCACCGAGCGCGGCCTTGGCTCCGTCGCCCGCGGCGATGATGATCTGCTTGAACGGCACCGTCGTCGCATCGCCCGCGGCGAACACGCCGGGGATCGAGGTCTGCCCCTTCGCGTCGACCACGATCTCGCCGTGCCGCGAGAGCTCGAGCGTTCCCTTGAGCCATTCGGTGTTGGGCACCAGGCCGATCTGCACGAACACGCCCTCCAGTTCGATCCTGTGCGACTGGCCGGTCTGGCGGTCCGTGTACACCAGCCCGCTGACCTTGTGCTCGTCGCCCGTGACCTCGGTGGTCTGCGCATTCAGGATCGTCGTCACGTTGGGCAGGCTCGCCAGCTTGCGCTGCAGCACAGCGTCCGCACGCAGCTGGTCCGCAAACTCGAGCAGCGTCACATGGGCCACGATGCCCGCCAGGTCGATCGCGGCCTCGACGCCGGAGTTGCCACCGCCGACCACCGCCACGCGCTTGCCCTTGAACAGCGGACCGTCGCAGTGCGGGCAATAGGCCACGCCCTTGTTGCGGTACTGCTCCTCGCCTGGCACGCCCATCTTCCGCCAGCGCGCGCCGGTCGACAGGATCACGCTGCGCGCCTTGAGCGCCGCGCCGTTTTCCAGCTCCACCTCGATGAGGTCGCTTCCTGCCTTGAGCGCCTTGGCGCGCTGCAGGTTCATGATGTCGACGTCGTAATGGCGCACATGCTCCTCGAGTGCCAGCGCGAACTTGGGCCCTTCGGTTTCCTTCACGGAGACGAAGTTCTCGATGCCCGGGGTGTCCAGCACCTGGCCGCCGAAGCGCTCTGATGCGATGCCCGTGCGGATGCCCTTGCGCGCGGCGTACACGGCCGCTGCCGCGCCCGCGGGGCCGCCGCCGACGATCAGCACGTCGAACGGATCCTTGCCCGCGATCTTCTTCGCTTCACGTTCGCTGCCGCTGGTGTCGACCTTGGCCAGGATCTCCTCGAGGCTCATGCGGCCGGTGCCGAACATGGTGCCGTTGAGGAAGACCGTCGGCACGCCCATGATCTGGCGCTGCTCGATCTCCTCCTGGAACAGGCCGCCTTCGATCATCGTCGTGCGGATCCGCGGGTTCTGCACTGCCATCAGGTTCAGCGCCTGCACGACATCCGGGCAGTTGTGGCAGGTGAGGGAGACGTAGATCTCGAACTCGAGATCCGTGTCGATCGCCCGAATCTGCTCCAGCACGTCCTGCTCCACCTTGGGTGGATAGCCACCCACCTGCAGGAGAGCCAGCACCAGTGAGGTGAACTCGTGGCCCATCGGCAGGCCGGCGAAGCGCGGCCCGTGGTTCTCGCCGGGGCGGTTGATAGCGAACGAGGGCGTGCGATGCGGGCCATTGCCTTCGCGGGTCTCGGTCACGCGCACGAGCGGCGACGACTCGGCGATGTCATGCAGCAGGGCTTGCATGTCGCGGGAGGCGTCGGTGTCATCGAGCGCAGCGGTGATTTCGACCGGTTGCGAGATGCGCTCCAGGTAGGCGGCGAGCTGGGCTTTGAGGCTGGCGTCGAGCATGTTGGAAATCCAGGGTTCAGGAACGACGAAGGCCCGGGGCGAGAGGCGCACCCGGGCCTTGGGACAGGCGCGCGGCGCCGGCGGTCAGATCTTGCCGACCAGGTCCAGCGAGGGCTTCAGGGTCTTGGCGCCTTCTTCCCACTTCGCGGGGCACACCTCGCCCGGGTGGGCGGCGATGTACTGGGCGGCCTTCACGCGACGCAGGGTTTCCTTGGCGTCCCGGCCGATGCCGTTGTCGTGCACTTCGATGGTCTTGATGCGGCCCTGCGGGTCGATCACGAACGTGCCGCGCAGCGCCAGGCCCGCGTCCTCGCCCTCGGTGATCAGCACCTGGAAGAAGCGCGCCAGCTGGTGGTTGGGATCGCCGATCAGCGGGTACTGCACCTTCTTGATGGTGTCCGACGTGTCGTGCCAGGCCTTGTGGGTGAAGTGGGTGTCGGTCGACACGCCGTAGATCTCCACGCCCAGCTTCTTGAATTCGGCGTAGTTGTCGGCCAGGTCGCCGAGTTCGGTCGGGCACACGAACGTGAAGTCAGCGGGGTAGAACACCACCACCGACCACTTGCCCTTGAACGTCTCGTCGCTCACCGGCACGAATTTGCCGTTGTGGTACGCGGTGGCCTGGAACGGAAGGACTTGCTGGTTGATCAGGGACATGCTTGGGATTCCTCTGTGAGAGTTCGTTGGAGTGCGGCAAGGAGTGTGCCCTCCGGCGCAGGATTGATCCAATTCATTGACTCAATCCACTCCATGCAGAATGTCTATTGACTGCGAGGTACTGCAGCGCTCAACTGCCGAGCCGCGAGCCTCAGTACTCCAGCCGCTCGGGCCGGATCTCCTGCAGGATCGTGGTGGCGATCTCCTCGATCGACTTGGTCGTCGTCGAGAGCCACCGGATGCCGGCGCGCCGCATCATGGCTTCCGCTTCGGCAACTTCCGCGCGGCAGTTCTCCAGCGCCGCATAGCGCGAGTTGGGCCGCCGCTCGTTGCGGATCTCCGCCAGCCGCTCGGGCTGGATCGTCAGCCCGAAGATCTTCTTGCGGTGCGGAACCAGGGCGCCCGGCAGTTGCTGCCGGTCGAAGTCTTCCGGAATGAGCGGGTAGTTGGCGGCCTTGAGGCCGTGCTGCATGGCCAGGTAGAGCGAGGTCGGCGTCTTGCCGCTGCGGCTGACGCCCACCAGGATCACGTCGGCGTCCTCCAGGTCGCGATTGCTCTGTCCGTCGTCGTGCGCGAGGCTGAAATTGATCGCTTCGATGCGGTCGTGGTACTCCTTGCTCTTGCTCACGTCGGAGAACCGTCCCACCCGGTGGTTGGACTTCATGCCCAGCTCGATTTCCAGCGGCCGCACGAAGGTGCCGAACATGTCGAGCAGCATCGCCTTGCAGCCGTCCTCGATCACCTGCAGGATTTCCACGTTCACGAGCGTGGTGAACACGATGGGCCTGCGGCCCTCCACCTCGGCCGTGTGGTTGACCTGCCGGACCACCTGGTGCGCCTTGTCGACGGTATCGATGAAGGGCAGCCGCACGTGGCGCGGCTTGAACTCGAACTGCGCCAGGATGGCGTTGCCGAAGGTCTCGGCGGTGATGCCGGTGCCATCGGAGATGAAGAACACGGTGCGGGCGTGCATGGCCATGCCGTCATCCTACCGAGCCATCCACCTGCCCGGACGGCAGCCGCGCTGCCTACAATGGCCGCAACTTTCCCGCCGCCTGTCCATGCACGCCCCCGGCCTCTTCGAAGAACCACAAAGCCGCACGCCTGGACAGCGCCGCCTGCGCGCACGCGCAACCCCAGTTTCAACTTCTGGAGCTTCCCCATGTCTGCGCGTTTCAGCTCGACCGCCCTGGTCGTACCGTTTGAGAACCTGAGGATGAGCGACGTCGAGGCGGTCGGCGGCAAGAACGCCAGCCTCGGCGAAATGATTTCCCAACTCCCGCAGGGCGTGCGCGTCCCGACGGGTTTCGCGACCACTGCCCACGCATTCCGGCAGTTCCTGGCCCATGCCGGCCTGGCCGAGCGCATCCAGAAGCGGTTGCAGACGCTGGACACCGAAGACGTGCGCGCGCTGGCCGCGGCCGGCGCCGAGATCCGCGGCTGGGTCGAGGCCCAGCCGTTCCCTGCCGACCTGGAGCGCGAGATCCGCGCTGCCTTCGAGAAGCTGGCCAGCGGCAACGTGCAGGCCAGCTTCGCGGTGCGTTCCTCGGCCACGGCGGAAGACCTTCCCGACGCGTCGTTCGCCGGCCAGCAGGAGACCTTCCTGAACGTCGTCGGCATCGAGGACGTGCTGCACAAGATGAAGGAGGTGTTCGCCTCCCTCTACAACGACCGGGCCATCAGCTACCGCGTGCACAAGGGCTTCGCGCACGCCGACGTGGCGCTGTCGGCCGGCGTGCAGCGCATGGTGCGCAGCGACCTTGGCGCCGCCGGCGTCATGTTCACCATCGATACCGAGTCGGGCTTCCCCGACGTGGTGTTCATCACCTCCAGCTTCGGCCTGGGCGAGACGGTGGTGCAGGGCGCCGTGAACCCGGACGAGTTCTACGTGCACAAGCCCATGCTGGAGGCTGGCAGGCGGGCGGTGATCCGCCGCAATCTCGGCTCCAAGCTGATCCAGATGGTGTTCAGCAGCGACGCCGAGAAGGCCGCCAGCGGCAAGCTGGTGAAGACCACCGACGTTCCGCTCGAGCAGCGCAACCGCTATTCGCTGACCGATGCCGAGGTCGAACAGCTCGCGAAATACGCGTTGATCATCGAGAAGCACTACGGCCGACCGATGGACATCGAGTGGGGCAAGGACGGCCTGGACGGCCAGCTCTACATCCTGCAGGCCCGGCCCGAGACGGTGAAGAGCCAGCAGCAGGGCAAGGCCGAGATGCGCTACAAGCTCAAGGGCAAGGGCAACGTGCTCGCCGAAGGCCGTGCCATCGGGCAGAAGGTGGGCACCGGCCCCGTGCGCCTGGTGCACAGCATCTCCGAGATGGACCGCGTCCAGGCCGGCGACGTGCTGGTCACCGACATGACCGACCCGAACTGGGAGCCGGTGATGAAGCGCGCCAGCGCCATCGTCACCAACCGCGGCGGCCGCACCTGCCACGCCGCCATCATCGCGCGTGAACTCGGAATCCCGGCGGTGGTCGGCTGCGGCGACGCCACCAGCCTGCTCAAGGACGGCACGCTGGTCACCGTGAGCTGCGCCGAAGGCGACACGGGCTTCATCTACGACGGCCTGCTCGAAACCGAGGTCAGCGAGGTGAAGCGCGGCGCAATGCCGGACATCGACGTCAAGATGACGATGAACGTCGGGAACCCCCAGCTGGCGTTCGACTTCGCGCAGCTGCCCAACCACGGCGTCGGCCTGGTCCGCCTCGAGTTCATCATCAACAACAACATCGGGGTCCACCCGAAGGCGATCCTCGATTACCCCAACGTCGATGGCGACCTCAAGAAGGCCGTGGAGTCGGTCGCCCGCGGCCACGCGTCGCCGCGCGCCTTCTACGTGGACAAGGTCGCCGAAGGCGTGGCCACCATCGCAGCCGCGTTCTGGCCCAAGCCCGTCATCGTGCGTCTGTCGGACTTCAAGAGCAACGAATACCGCAAGCTGATCGGCGGCTCGCGCTACGAGCCCGAGGAAGAGAACCCGATGCTGGGGTTCCGTGGTGCGGCGCGCTACATCAGCAACGAGTTCCGCGAGGCTTTCGCCATGGAGTGCGAGGCGCTGCTGCGCGTGCGCAAGGACATGGGCCTGACCAACGTCGAGATCATGGTGCCGTTCGTGCGCACGCTCGGGCAGGCCGACCGCGTCACGCGCATGCTGGCGGAGCAGGGCCTCAAGCGCGGCCAGGACGGGCTGAAAGTGATCATGATGTGCGAGGTGCCGAGCAACGCCATCCTGGCAGACGAGTTCCTCGAGTACTTCGACGGCTTCTCCATCGGCTCCAACGACCTGACGCAGCTCACGCTCGGACTGGATCGCGACTCCGGGCTGGAGCTGCTGGCGGCTGATTTCGACGAACGCGACCCGGCCGTCAAGGCCATGCTGTTGCGGGCCATCACCGCCTGCCGCAAGCAGGGCAAGTACGTCGGCATCTGTGGCCAGGGCCCGAGCGACCATCCCGACTTCGCCAAGTGGCTGGCCGAAGCGGGCATCACGTCGATCTCGCTGAATCCGGACAGCGTCATCGACACGTGGCACCAGCTCGCGTCACGCTGACGCGCGCAATCCCTAGGCGACACGGGGAGCACGGATGAGATGATCGGGCGAGCGCCCGATCACCATGGCCGACCACCGACGCCTTCGCACCAGCTACGAGCGCCGCCTGGGTCGCACGCTGGGCCTGTACATCGCGGGCCTGTGCGGATTCCTGCTCCTGCTGGCCTGGGCAGAGCAGCAGGGCCTGGCGCGGCACTGGCTCGGTCCGCTGTTCCTCTTCACGACGGTGATGGTCTACGCCGCCATCGGCATCTGGGGCCGCACCAGCGACGCCGAGGAGTATTACGTCGCCGGGCGCCGCATCCCGCCGTTCTACAACGGCATGGCCACGGCGGCCGACTGGATGAGTGCAGCCTCGTTCATCAGCCTGGCTGGCGGCTTGTACCTCCAGGGCTTCACGGGCAAGCCGGGCGAGCCGGGCGGCCTGGCCTACGTGCTCGGCTGGACGGGTGGCTTCTGCCTCGTCGCCCTGCTGGTTGCGCCTTACCTGCGTGGCATGGGGCTGTACACGCTGCCCGACTACTTCCAGGTCCGCTACGGCGGGGCGTGGCCGCGTCGCGTCGCTGCGCTGGGCGCCATCGCGTGCTCGTTCACGTACGTGGTGGCGCAGATCTACGGCATCGGCCTGATCGCCTCGCGCCTGACCGGCGTGCAGTTCGAGATCGGCATCCTGCTTGGTCTCGGCGGCGTGCTGCTCTGCTCGTTCCTCGGCGGCATGCGGGCCGTCACATGGACGCAGGTGGCGCAATACGTCGTGCTGCTGCTGGCGTTCCTGATCCCCGTGTCCTGGCTCGCGTACAAGCAGGTCGGGAACCCGCTCGCCCCGCTGGTGGTGGGCCAGCAGCTGGAGAAGATCGAGCGGCTGGAGCAGCGCCTGCTGGACGATCCCGCCGAGAAGGCGGTGCAGGCCGAGTACCTGCGCAGGGCGGAGCGCTATCGGCAACTGCTGGCCGACGTGCCAGGGTCGCTGGACCGGGAGCGTGCGGCGGCACAGGCCCGCATTCGCGAGTTGAAGCAGCGCAATGTGGACTCCTCGCAGGTGGTGGCCGCCCACCGTGAACTCGCGGCGCTGCCGAGTGGCCCGCAAGCCGCTCGCGAGCTGTGGATGCGTGCCATGCACGACAGCGAGGAGCGCGCACGTCCGCTCAACGGGTTGCCGCGCCACAGTGTCGCCTTCAGCGGCGAGGCGGAAGGCAGGCACTCGGAGTCGTTCGACCTCTCGCGCCGCAATTTCCTGGCCCTGGTGTTCTGCCTGATGGCGGGGACTGCGGGCTTGCCGCACCTGCTCACGCGCTTCTACACCACGACCGGCGTGCCGCAGACGCGTGAATCGGTGGCGTGGGCCGTCTTCTTCATCGCGTTGCTGTACCTCAGCGTGCCCGCGCTGGCGGTGCTGGTGAAGTTCGAGGTCATGCAGCACCTGGTCGGCAGCCGCTTCGACGCGTTGCCGAGCTGGATCGTGCAGTGGACGCGGGTCGACCCGGCGCTGATTTCCGTGAGCGACATCAACGGCGATGGCCGGTTGCAGTTCGGCGAACTGCGCGTCGGTGCCGACATCGTGATGCTGGCGACGCCCGAGATCGCTGGGCTTCCCTACGTCGTTTCCGCGCTGGTGGCCGCGGGAGGATTGGCCGCCGCGCTGTCTACGGCCGATGGCCTGCTGCTGACCATCAGCAACGCGATGGTGCGCGACCTGTACAGCCAGGAGACCCCGCGGGAGATGGCGCCAGAGCAGCGCGTGATCCTGTCCAAGTTCGCGCTGCTGTCGATGGCCCTGGTCGCGGCGCTCGTGGCGGCGCTCAAGCCGGCGGACATCCTGCCGCTGGTGTCGGCATCGTTCTCGCTAGCGGCATCGACCTTCGTTCCTGCGCTGGTGCTCGGGATCTTCTGGCGTCGCACCAGCCGGGCCGGCGCCGTGGCCGGCATGGTGGCGGGCCTGCTGGTCACGGTCTACTACATCGGTGCCAACGCACCGTGGGTCCGGTCGCTGCTTGGGCTGACCGGCGCTCCCCCGCAGTGGTTCGGCATCGTGCCGGTGTGCGCCGGCGTGTTCGGCGTCGCTGCCGGCGTGGCGGTCACGGTGCTGGCCAGCGTCGCCTGGCCTGGGCCCGATGCGCAGATGCCGTCGCCGTCGCCGTCGCCGTCGCGAGGCAACCGACGTCTGATCTGCCTGCTGCTGCTGGCCTGGTTCGCCGTGACCTTCGGCGTGGGCTACTTCGCACGCGACCTGCGGTTCCAGGTGCTCGGCTGGCCCTTCAGTTTCTGGATGGCCGCGCAGGGCGGCGTGCTGGCCTATGTGGCCATCACCTGGGTCTACGCGCGTCGCATGGCCCGCCCGCAGAGGTCAGGAGTCCTGCAGCAGCAGTCCTCGGTGCCGCCCGCTGTATAATCTTTGGCTTTGCCTTGCCGCACCCCGTCTGACGCCGGGGGCGGCTGCCACCGCCGGCGGACTCGGAGACGAGCGCCCCGGCCCATCCTCAAGGAGAGTCCATGCGTCATTATGAAATCGTGCTGCTGATCCACCCGGACCAGAGCGAGCAGGTTCCGGCCATGCTGGAGCGTTACAAGGGCATGATCACCGCCGGCGGCGGCAAGGTGCATCGTGTCGAGGACTGGGGCCGCCGCCAGCTGGCCTACCAGATCAACAAGCTCGCCAAGGCGCACTACCTGTGCGTCAACATCGAGGCCGACCAGAACGTGATGGGCGAGCTCGAGCACGCCTTCCGCTTCAACGACGCCGTGCTGCGCCACCTCACGGTGGTCAAGAAGAAGGCCGACACCGGCCCGTCGTCGATGATGAAGACCGTCGAGCGCGAGGAAGCTCGCAAGGCCCAGCAGGCGGAGTACCAGTCGTAAGGCACTCGCCGTCGCGGCCCGCCCGGCGATGAACCAGGTCGTGCTGACGGCCCGCATCGCCGAAGCCAAGGCGCTGCGCTACACCCCGGCCGGATTGCCGGCCCTCGACCTCTCGCTCGAACACGAGTCGGAGGTCCTGGAGGCGGGGCAGCGCAGGCAGGTGAGGGCGGCGCTCAGGGCGGTGGTGATCGGCAGCGGGGCGGAAACGCTCGTTCGCCAGCCGATCGGGGGCCAGTGGGCCTTCACCGGCTTCCTGGCGACACCGCGCAACGGCAAGTACCCCGTGCTCCACATCCAATCGTTCGAACCAGCTTAAAGAGACACACATGGCCACGTTCAAGAAATTCAACAAGGACAAGCGTCCCAAGCGCAACACGCAATCGCTGCTGTTCAAGCGCAAGCGTTTCTGCCGCTTCACCGTCGCCGGCGTCGAGGAAATCGACTACAAGGACGTCGACACCCTGCGCGACTTCGTCGCCGAGAACGGCAAGATCATCCCGGCGCGCCTGACCGGCACCCGCGCGATCTACCAGCGCCAGCTCAACACCGCCATCAAGCGCGCGCGCTTCCTGGCCCTGGTCCCGTACAGCGACCAGCACCGCATCTAAGGAGCGACCTCATGCAAGTCATTCTTCTGGACAAGGTCGTCAACCTGGGTGGCCTGGGTGAGATCGTCAAGGTCAAGGACGGCTACGCCCGCAACTTCCTGATTCCGCAGGGCCGTGCCCGCCGCGCGACCGAGGCGAACAAGGCCGAGTTCGAGGCTCGCCGCGCCGAGCTCGAGAAGGCGGCCGCTGCCAAGCTGTCCGAGTCGCAGGCGCAGGGCGAGAAGCTCGCCGGCACGACGCTCAAGCTCACGCAGAAGGCCGGCGTCGACGGCCGCCTGTTCGGCTCCGTCACCAACCACGACATCGCCGAGGAACTGGGCCGCCAGGGCTACAAGGTCGCCAAGTCGCAGGTGCGCATGCCGAACGGCCCGATCAAGACGGTCGGCGATTCCACGGTGAGCGTGGCGCTGCACACCGACGTGGTGGTCGACATCAACGTCACCGTGTACGGCGAGACGGCGTAAACAGACAAAGCAAGGCTGCGAGCAGCCTTGTCCTTCGTCAAAGCCGCCTTCGGGCGGCTTTGTTCATTCAGGCGCCGGAAATCCACAGGTTCCGGCGCGTCATCCACAGCTTGCCCACCCCGTACGCCCAGCCTTGTGCGTGGACATCCGCGCAGCGGGGGGTAGCATCGCCCGAAGAGGAGAAGCCGCGCCATGTCCGCCGTCCTGAGCCCCGTCAACGACGACTTCCCGCGCGATCGGCAGATCGCGCAGCTGCGCGTGCCGCCGCATTCCGTGGAGGCCGAGTCCAGCGTGCTCGGTGGCCTGCTGATCGACAACGGCGCCTGGGACCGGGTGGGCGACCTGCTGAACGAAGGCGACTTCTACCGGTACGAACACAAGCTGATCTACGCGGCCATCGGCGCGCTGGTCAACGCATCGCGCCCCGCCGACGTGATCACGGTGTACGAGCACCTGCAAAGCCTGGGCAAGGCCGAGGAGATCGGCGGCCTCGCCTACCTGAATGGACTGGCGCAATACGTGCCCAGCGCCAGCAACATCCGGCGCTATGCGGAGATCGTTCGCGAGCGGGCCATCCTGCGCAAGCTGGTGTCGGCCTCGGACGAGATTGCCACCGCGGCCTTCAACACCCAGGGCAAGGCGGTCGACCAGATCCTCGACGAGGCCGAGCAGAAGATCTTCAACATCGGCGAGGAAGGTTCGCGCGCGAAGCAGGGCTTCCACGCCATGGACAGCCTGGTCGTGGAGCTGCTGGACCGGGTCCAGGAGATGGCCGACAACCCGAATGACATCACCGGCGTCCCCACGGGCTTCCATGACCTGGACCGCATGACCTCCGGGCTGCAGGCGGGCGACATGGTGGTCCTCGCCGCGCGACCTTCCATGGGCAAGACCGCCTTTGCCATCAACATCGCCGAACACGTGGCGCTGCACGAGGGGCTGCCGGTCGCCGTGTTCTCGATGGAAATGGGGGCCTCGCAGCTGGCCGTGCGTATCGTCGGCTCCATCGGCCGCATCGACCAGGGGCACCTGCGCACCGGCAAGCTCAACGACGACGAGTGGCCGCGGCTGACGGAGGCGATCGAGAAGCTGCGCAACGTGTCGCTGCACATCGACGAGACGCCCGGCCTCACGGTGAGCGAACTTCGCGCCAACGCGCGGCGGCTGGCGCGCCAGTGCGGCGGCAAGCTGGGCCTGATCGTGATCGACTACCTGCAGCTCATGAGCGTGTCGGGTGGCATGGCCGACGAGAACCGCGCCACCGCCGTGGGCGAGATCTCGCGCGGCCTGAAGATGCTGGCCAAGGAGCTGGGTTGCCCGGTCATCGCGCTGTCCCAGCTGTCGCGCGGCGTCGAGGCGCGCACCGACAAGCGCCCGATGATGAGCGACCTGCGCGAGTCGGGCGCCATCGAGCAGGATGCCGACGTCATCATGTTCATCTACCGCGACGACTACTACAACAAGGACTCCAAGGAGCCCGGCGTCGCGGAGATCATCATCAGCAAGCAGCGGAACGGCCCCACCGGGACCGTCAAGCTCGCATTCCTGAAGCAGCTGACGAAGTTCGAGTCGCTCGCCAGCGGCGGCGTCGACTTCTGACGGTCACCAGGCCCAGTACGGGCCAGGACCGGCCGGCGTGTTCGCGCCCGTGATGGCGGTGAACACCGTACGCCCGTAGAAGAAGGGCAGTCCCCAGTCGAACGCCTGCGGCAGCGCGGTGCCTGCACTGCCCGCGATATTCGCCCCCGCCACTTGCGCCGACAGCGCATCGACGCTCTCGATGGTGAAGCTCACGTCGCGCGAGACGCCGCTGCTGGACACCTGGGTTGCGGTGAGCGAGAGCGGCGCGTCCGGGCAGAAAAACTCCGTCGACACGGCGCAGGTCTTCAGCGATGCGTCGTGGAAGAAGAAGCCGTTCGATCCGCTGTCCAGGAAGCTCTGGTCGTAGGGGGTTCCGTTGTAGACGGTGCGGAAAAAGCCGCGCTGGTCGGTGGTGAGCACGGTGGCCGCGCCGAGCTGGTTGTTCGTCTGTGTGCCGATGCCCAGGATCAGCGCCCCGGTCGCACGCGCCGCGCCCCCGACTGGTACGGCGGGCAGGACCAGCACGACGCCGTTGTTGTCCGTGGCGAGCAACGTCACTGGGTTGGTCACCTGCGACGTGGTGGCCACGCGCGCCGACGTGCAGCCGCCAGCGGTGCAGCCGAAGTAGATCTGCGGCGACGTGCTCGCCTCGCAGAACGTTCCGCAGTCCTGCGTGAACAGGCCCACGCCAAGGATGCCCTTCGCCGCGCCGGCGGGATCGAGGCTGCCGCCAGTGCCGGAGCAAGAGGCCGGCACCGCGGGCACGCCGGGGTCCCCGATCACCTGCACGGGCACGTTGGACGCGGTTCGGCTGGCCAGCCGGATGTCAGCGCGGCGCACCGCGCCCCAGGTGTAACCGCTGGCGAAGTGACCGCATTCGGCCAGCACCGCGCCGTTGGCGGTGATGCCCGGCAGCGACAGCGATGCGGCCGTGGCCGCGGTCAGTCGCAGGCCCGTGGAGCCAGTGTCCACGAGCACGTGGTCGATGTCCTGGCACACCGACGTGCCCGGCTGGCACACCGTGACCGTCACATAGGGCGAGTTGATGGCGCTGCCGTTGACGCCACGGTCCACCACCATGGCCAGCACGTTGGCCGCCGCGTCCACGGAGGCGGAGACGCTGCCGACGGCGGGGGCGGGTGTCGATGTGGTGGACGACGGCGTCGCGGGGGCGGGCGCGGGCACGCTGCCGCCGCCACCCCCGCCGCCACAGGCGGCCAGCAGCAAGGACAGGGCGAGGGCGGCCAGCCATCGGGGCAGGCAGTTGCGGGCGGTCATGGGATCTGGCGGGGATCGAAGCCGGCGGGAAGTCGGGTAGGCAGCCACGCGCGTCCTTCGAAGCCTCGCATGTGGCCGGCGGACACCAGCACCAGGTCTGGGCGGCTGATGCTCAGGGCCGACGTGCGGCCGCGGGCGGCGCTCTCCTGCAGGGCCGGAAACGACGCGCCGAGCAGCTCGCGCAGGTCGGGCAGGAAGGGTCCGGACCATGCGACCGCGAACACGGTGCCGCCGCTGTCGACGAACTCGTGCAGGACGGTCCCGGTCTCGAGCTGTCGCTGAACGTGCGAGTAGGCCGCACCCGCCGCGGTGACCGCCTGCTGCGTCGTGGCGGCAGCGGCCCCGGGGGGTGGAGGATTCGGCGCGCCGCCGAGTGCGGCGAACGCAGGTCCCGCGGCCGCCAGGGCGATCGCAGCAAGGAGACGAGGAGAACGCATCAGCATGAGCCTAGCAGCCCAGCGGTTCGCCGGGGCGTTCCCGGTTGCAACAAAGGTGGCGGCGTGCGCCACCCCGTCAGAGCGCCTCGCTGGCGAAATCGGCGAGCCGTGAACGCTCGCCGCGTGCGAGCGTGATGTGGCCGCTGTGCGGCCAGCCCTTGAACTTGTCGACGGCGAAGGTCAGGCCGGACGAGCCCTCGGTGAGGTAGGGCGTGTCGATCTGGGCCAGGTTGCCCATGCAGATGATCTTGGTGCCGGGACCCGCGCGCGTGATCAGCGTCTTCATCTGCTTGGGCGTGAGGTTCTGCGCCTCGTCGATGATGACGTACTTGTTCAGGAACGTGCGTCCGCGCATGAAGTTCATGCTCTTGATCTTGATGCGGCTGCGGATCAACTCGTTGGTGGCCGCGCGGCCCCATTCGCCGGCGCCGTTGTCGGTCTTGCCCAGCACCTCGAGGTTGTCGTCGAGGGCCCCCATCCACGGGCCCATCTTCTCCTCCTCGGTGCCGGGCAGGAAACCGATGTCCTCGCCCACGCTGACGGTCGCGCGGGTCATGATGATCTCGGTGTAGCGGCGATCGTCCAGCACCTGCGTCAGTCCGGCGGCCAGCGCCATCAGCGTCTTGCCCGTGCCCGCCGTGCCGGTGAGCGACACGAAGTCGACCTCCGGATCCATCAACAGGTTCATGGCGAAGTTCTGCTCGCGGTTGCGCGTGGTGACGCCCCACACCGCGTTCTTCAGGTGGCCGTAGTCCTTCAGCGTTCGCAGCACGGCGGTCTTGCCGCGGATCTCGGTCACGCGCGCATAGAGGCTCGGCTCGCCCGGGGCCTCGAAGTACACGAACTGGTTGATCTGCAGGCTGGGCACGACCGGCCCGGTCACGCGATAGAACGTGTGCTGGCCGCTCTGCCAGCTCTCGACGGTCTTGCCGTGCTTGGCCCAGAAGTCGGGCGGCAGCGCCAGCGACCCCGAGTACATCAGGTCGATGTCGTCCAGCGTCTTGTCGTTGCGGTAGTCCTCGGTGTCCAGGCCGAGCGCGCGAGCCTTCACGCGCATGTTGATGTCCTTGGACACCAGCACCACCTCGCGCGGGGCGTGCTGCTCGCGCAGCGCCTGCACCACGCCCAGGATCTGGTTGTCGGCCTTGCCCTGCGGCAGGCTGGGCGGCAGGTGGTTGGCGAGCGCCTGGGTCTGGAAGAACAGGTTGCCGCCGGCTTCGGCGTGGCCGGTGGACGCGAGCTTCAAGCCCGCGGCGATGTCGGCGCCTTGCGCGCCCGCGAGTGCATCGAGCGAACGGCTGGCCTGTCGCGCATTGCGGGCGACTTCCGTCGTTCCCTTCTTGTGGCCATCGAGTTCCTCCAGCACGATCATCGGCAGGAAGATGTCGTGCTCCTCGAAGCGGAACAGGCACATCGGGTCGTGCATCAGCACGTTGGTGTCGAGCACGAACAGCTTGGACGGGCCTGTCGCGCGCTTCTTGCGGGCCGCAGGTTCGTTGGCCGCGACCGTCGACGCGCGCCGCCGCGATGCGGGCCGCTCGGCCGCGGGCTCCTCCTCGCGGAAGGCAACCGGGTGCACCGGCTGAGGGAAGCCGCGCGGATCCAGATCGTCGTCGGCCGCAGCCTGCGGCTTCTCAGCGTGCGCCGGCTCGGACCCCGAGGCCTCCGTTTTTCGAGCGGCCTTGTGCGAGGACCGGGCCGGGGCGTCGTAGGCCTCGGCCGGAAGCAGGGCGGCACGCTTGTTGGGGGCTGGGGGCAGCGGCATAGGGCAGGGGAGTCCCGGAAGAGAAGGTCGAAAAATGAAAAAGCCGCCAGGCGAGCCGGGCGGCTTGTTCTTCGGATGCAGTGTCGACGCGGAGCGTCGTCTTCAACAGCATGAATTCACTATACACGACGCCTCTGGCGCCACGGCGGTGGTCCGGCTGCTGTTGCTACCAGACGTCACGCAGGATCAGGCGGCCTTCTTCAGCAGCTTGACCGCCTTGAGCACTTCGTCCACGTGGCCCGGCACCTTCAGGCCGCGCCATTCCTGCTTGAGGATGCCGTCCGCGCCGATGAGGAAGGTGCTGCGCTCGATGCCCTTGACCTTCTTGCCGTACATGATCTTGTTCTTCACCACGCCGAACATGTGGCACATCTTCTCTTCGGTGTCGGCGATCAGCTCGAACGGCAGTTCGAGCTTGGTCTTGAACTCGTCGTGCGACTTCATGTTGTCGCGCGAAACGCCGAACACCGTGGCGCCGGCCTTCACGAAGTCCTTGTACTTGTCGCGAAACTGCATGGCCTCGGTGGTGCAGCCCGGCGTGTTGTCCTTCGGGTAGAAGTACAGCACCAGGATCTGGCCCAGGTGCGAGGTATTGCTGACCTTGAGGCCGCCCGTGGCGTTCGCTTCGAATTCCGGGATGGGTTTGTTGACAACGATCGCCATGGATTCTTGTATCTCGTGTGACAGGGGTTGGCCGTTGCAGGGCAGGCGCGCGGGGCGTCCGCGACCCTCGATTTTACCTGAATCCCACCCTCGTCAGCGGCCGCTCAGCCGTCCTGCTGAAGCAGCAGCGCCGCGGCCACGTGCCGCCCTTCCTGCGCGAGGATGTTGTAGGTGCGGCAGGCCGCTGCCGTGTCCATGGTCTCGAGGCCTATGCCCCGGTCCACCAGCGGTCGCAGCCAGGCCGGCCGCGGGAAGCGGATGCGATCGCCGCTGCCGAAGATCACCACTTCCGGCGCCAGCTCGGCCAGTCGGGCGAAATGAGCGGGCGTCAGATCCTCGAAGCTTGCCAGGTGCCAGTCCACGCGTTCGCCGCGCGAGCCCAGGATCACGCTGTGGCCGATGCGTTCGGTGCCGACGCTCACCCAGCCCGGGCCATAGCCGCTGATGGCCTGCACGTCGAATCGGTCGGGCTGCAGTTTCATGGGCGGGGAAGGAGGAAGAAGGAGGGGCAATCCGCGGCGGGAGCCCGACGGAACTATGGTCAAATTATAGGTTTTCACCCTTGACGAGCCGCTGCAGGAGGGGCTTTGAAAACCGTCCACAAATCCGCCAAGCTCGCCAACGTCCTCTACGACATTCGCGGCCCCATCATGGATGCGGCGCGGCAGATGGAAGAGGAAGGCCACAAGGTTATCAAGCTCAACATCGGCAACCTCGCGGTGTTCGGCTTCGATGCGCCCGAGGAAATCCAGCAGGACATGATCCGCAACCTGCCGAACTCGGCGGGCTACACGGACAGCAAGGGCATCTTCGCCGCGCGCAAAGCGGTGATGCACTACACGCAGCAGCAGGGCATCGCGGGCGTCGCGCTCGACGACGTCTACCTCGGCAACGGCGCCAGCGAGCTGATCGCGATGGCAACCAACGCCCTGCTCAACGACGGCGACGAACTGTTGCTGCCCTCGCCGGACTATCCGTTGTGGACCGCGGCCACCTCTCTCGGGCGGCACGCCGGTGCACTACCGCTGCGACGAGGCCAACGGCTGGATGCCCGACCTGCAGGACCTGCGCAGCAAGATCACGCCGCGCACCAAGGGCCTCGTGGTCATCAACCCGAACAACCCGACCGGCGCGTTGTACTCCGACGAGCTGCTGCGCGAGCTCGTGGCGATCGCCCGCGAGCACGGCCTTGTGATCCTGGCCGACGAGGTGTACGACAAGGTCCTGTACGACGACGTGAAGCACACGGCGATCGCCAGCCTGTCGCAGGACGTGCTCACGCTCACCTTCAACTCGCTGTCCAAGAGCTATCGCTCGTGCGGCTACCGGGCCGGGTGGCTGGTGGTGTCGGGCGACAAGCGCGCGGCCGCCGACTACATCGAGGGCCTGACCATGCTCTCGAACATGCGCCTGTGCGCCAACGTGCCCGGCCAGTACGCCATCCAGACCGCGCTGGGGGGCTACCAGAGCATCAACGAGCTCGTGGCCGAAGGCGGGCGCCTGCGCCGCCAGCGTGACCTGGCGTACGAGCTGATCACCAGGATCCCCGGCGTGTCGTGCGTGCGCCCGAGGGCCGCGCTCTACATGTTCCCGCGCCTGGACCCGGCGATGTATCCCATCGCCGACGACCGCCAGTTCTTCCTCGAACTGCTGCAGGAGACCCGGGTGATGCTGGTGCAGGGGTCGGGCTTCAACTACCCCGACAACCAGCACTTCCGCATCGTGTTCCTTCCCCACGAGGATGACCTGCGCGAGGCCATCGCGCGCATCGCGCGCTTCCTCGACAACTATCGCAAGCGGTTCTCCAAATGAAAGCCATCCAGGTCGACGTCTGCTCGGCATCGGCACCGTCGGCAGCGGCGTGTTCAACGTCCTGCAGCGCAACCAGCAGGAGATCCAGCGCCGCGCCGGCCGCGGCATCGCCATCGGCATGGTGGCGGACCTCGACACGCAGCGTGCCCGGGCTGTCGTCGGCGACAGCGCCAGGATCGTCAAGGACGCCCGCGAAATCATCGCCAACCCGGACATCGACATCGTTGTCGAGCTGATCGGCGGCTATGGCATCGCCCGCGACCTGATGCTCGAGGCGATCGCGGCGGGCAAGCACGTGGTCACCGCCAACAAGGCGCTGCTGGCCGTGCATGGCACCGAGATCTTCGCGGCGGCGCACCAGCGCGGCGTGATGGTCGGCTTCGAGGCCGCGGTGGCCGGTGGCATCCCCATCATCAAGTCGCTGCGCGAGGGCCTCACCGCGAACCGCATCGAATGGATCGCCGGCATCATCAACGGCACCACGAACTTCATCCTGTCGGAAATGCGGGACAAGGGGCTGGACTTCGACGTGGTGCTCAAGGAGGCGCAGCGCCTGGGCTACGCCGAGGCCGATCCCACGTTCGACATCGAGGGCGTCGATGCCGCGCACAAGGCGACGATCATGAGCGCCATCGCCTTCGGCATCCCCGTGCAGTTCGACAAGGCCTACGTCGAGGGCATCACCAAGCTCGGTGCGCAGGACATCCGCTATGCCGAGCAGCTCGGCTACCGCATCAAGCTGCTGGGCATCACCAAGCGCGTGCCCAAGGGCATCGAACTGCGCGTGCATCCCAGCCTGGTGCCGGCCAAGCGCCTGATCGCCAACGTCGAAGGCGCGATGAATGCCGTGGTGGTGCAGGGCGACGCGGTCGGCACCACGCTGCATTACGGCAAAGGCGCGGGCAGCGAACCCACCGCCAGCGCCGTGATTGCCGACCTGGTCGACATCACCCGCCTGCACACCTCGGATGCGGCGCACCGCGTGCCGCACCTGGCTTTCCAGCCGGACCAGATGAGCGATGCGCCGGTGCTCCCCATGAGCGAGGTCGTCACCAGCTACTACCTGCGGCTTCGCGTAGCCGACCAGGCCGGCGTGCTGGCCAAGGTGACCGGGCTGCTGGCCGAAGCCGGCATCTCGGTCGACGCCATGCTGCAGCGCGAGGCGGGCGAGGGCGAGAAGCAGACCGACCTGATCATCCTCACGCACAGCGTGCGCGAGGGCGCGATGAACGAGGTGCTGGCCAAGATGCAGCAGCTGCCCACCGTGCTCGCGCCCATCGTGCGCATCCGCAAGGAAGAACTCGCCTGAGGCCGCGCTGATGCAGTACCTGTCCACGCGCGGCCATCCCGATCGCCGGCGCTTCTGCGAGATCCTGCTCGAGGGCCTCGCGCCCGATGGCGGCCTCTACCTTCCCGAGTACTACCCGCAGGTCGATGCGGCCACGCTGGCGCGCTGGCGCAAGCTGCCGTACGACGCGCTCGCCTTCGAGATCCTGTCGCTCTACATCGACGACATTCCGCCTGCCGACCTGCGCGCGCTCTGCGCGAGGACGTACACCGCCCAGGTGTTCGGCACGCGGGAGATCGTCCCGCTGAAGAAGCTCGAGGATGGCTTGTTCCTCGAGGGCCTCTCCAATGGCCCCACGCTGGCCTTCAAGGACATGGCCATGCAGCTGCTCGGGCAGCTGTTCGAGTACGAGCTGGCGCGTCGCGGCGAACAGCTGAACATCCTGGGCGCAACCTCCGGCGACACCGGCAGTGCGGCCGAGTACGCGATGCGGGGCAAGAAGGGCATCCGCGTCTTCATGACTTCGCCGCACGGCCGCATGAGCCCATTCCAGCAGGCGCAGATGTTCAGCCTGCAGGACCCGAACATCCACAACCTCGCGATCGAGGGCGTGTTCGACGACTGCCAGGACATCGTGAAGGCGGTGTCGAACGACCTGGACTTCAAGCGTCGCTACCGCATCGGCACGGTCAATTCGATCAACTGGGCGCGCCTGATGGCCCAGGTGGTTTATTACTTCGCCGGCTATTTCCAGGCCACCACCGAGAGCGGGCAGCGCGTGAGCTTCGCCGTGCCCTCGGGCAACTTCGGCAACATCTGCGCCGGCCATGTAGCGCGGATGATGGGCCTGCCGATCGACAAGCTCGTGCTGGCCACCAACGAGAACGACGTGCTCGACGAGTTCTTCCGCACCGGCGTGTACCGCGTGCGCGGCTCCAGCGACACGCACGAAACCTCCAGCCCTTCGATGGACATCAGCAAGGCCAGCAACTTCGAGCGCTTCGTGTTCGACCTGCTCGGCCGCGATGCGGCGCGAACCCGCCAGCTGTTCGACGAGGAGTTGGGCCGCACCGGCCGCTTCGACCTGTCGCGCGATCCCGCTTTCGCGCAGGCCCGCACCCGCTACGGCTTCGCCAGCGGCCGCAGCACCCATGCCGACCGCCTGGCCACCATCCGCGACACCTGGCAACGCCTGCACGTGATGGTCGACACCCACACCGCCGACGGCCTGAAGGTCGCGCGCCAGCACCTGCAGCCCGGCGTGCCCATGGTGGTGCTGGAGACGGCACTGCCGGTGAAGTTCGCCGGCACCATCGTCGAGGCGCTCGGGCGCGAACCGCAGCGCCCGGCGGCATTCGACGGCATCGAGCTGCTGCCCAAGCGCGTCACCGTGCTGCCGGCCGATGCAGCGAAGGTGAAGTCGTACATCGCCGCGCACTGCGCATGAAAGTCGTCGGTTTCGCCGGCTACTCCGGTTCGGGCAAGACCACGCTAATCGAGCGCCTCATCCCGGCGCTGAAAGCGCGCGGCCTGCGCGTGTCGATCGTCAAGCATGCCCACCACGCATTCGACATCGACCATCCCGGCAAGGACACCTTCCGGCATCGCGAAGCCGGCGCGTTCGAGGTGGTGGTGGCGTCCAGCAGGCGCCTGGCCCTGATGCGCGAGTTCGAACAGCAGGCGCAGCTGTCGGTGCACCAGCTGATCGCCGAGCTCTACGACGGCGTCGACTGGGTGCTCGTCGAAGGCTTCAAGAGCAGCAACCTGCTCAAGGTCGAGGTGTGGCGCGCACAGTCCGGCGAACAGGTGCGCTATCCGGACGATGATTTCGTCGTCGCCATCGCCACCGACCAGCCCGCGCTCCCGCAGGAGACCCTGCGTCCGGTGCTGGACCTGAACGACCCGGCTGCCGTGGCGGCATGGCTGGTCGACAATGGTGAGCGATTCGAGTACCACCCGGAGTACTACGCGTGAGCTCCCGCCCGCCTCTTCGCCCGCTCGACGACGCCATGGCCGACCTGCTCGCCCGGGCGCGCCCGCTGGCGGGCGCGGAGGAGGTCGCCACGTACGAGGCCGACGCCCGCGTGCTGGCCGAGGACCTGGTCTCGCCGCTGCAGGTCCCGCCGCAGGACAACAGCTCGATGGATGGCTACGCGGTGCGCAGCGCCGAGATCGCCGACGAGGGCGTGGTGCTGCCCGTCAGCCAGCGCATCGCCGCGGGCCAGGCGGGCACACCATTGCAGCCTGGTACGGTGGCGCGCATCTTCACCGGGGCCCCGGTCCCGCAAGGTGCCGACGCCATCGTGATGCAGGAGGACGTCGAGGCCGCTGGCGACGACGTGCGCATCCTGCGCGTGCCCGATGCGGGCCAATGGATCCGCCGCAGCGGCGAGGACGTGCAGCGCGGTGCAGTGATCCTGCAGCGCGGCCACCGGCTCGGTCCGGCATCCTGCGGCTTGGCCGCCGGCATCGGTCGCGATCGCGTGCGGGTGGCGCCGCGACCGAAGGTCGCGCTGTTCTCCACCGGCGACGAACTCGTGATGCCGGGCACCGTGCCGCCCGAGCAGATGCAGCCCGGTGCCATCTACAACTCCAACCGCTTCTTCCTGCGCCAGCTGCTGGTGCGCTGCGGCTGCGAGGTCAGCGACCTGGGCATCGTGCCGGACCAGCGCGAGGCAACCGTGGCTGCGTTGCGCAGCGCCGCTTCGGCCCATGACCTGATCCTCACCAGCGGCGGCGTGTCGGTCGGCGAGGAGGACCACATCAAGCCCGCGGTGCAGCAGCTCGGCTCGCTGGACCTGTGGCAGATCGCGATGAAGCCCGGCAAGCCCTTCGCATACGGCACCGTGGGGGATGCGCACTTCATCGGCCTGCCCGGCAATCCGGTCTCCAGCTTCGTCACCTTCCTGCTGCTGGTGCGCCCGTTCCTGCTGCAGCTGCAGGGCGCCAGCCAACTGCAGCCGGTGGCCATCCGCTTGCCGGCGCACTTCGACTGGAAGCGGCCCGACAAGCGCCGCGAGTTCCTGCGCGTGCGGCGCGATGCCGGAGGCGGGCTCGAGTTGTTCCAGAACCAGAGCTCCGGCGTGCTGACGTCCACCGTGTGGGCAGACGGCCTGGTCGACGTCCCGGCCGGACAGACGATCGCGCGCGGCGACCTCGTGCGCTTCCTGCCCCTCGCGGAGTTGCTCGCATGAAGGTGCAACTGCGTTACTTCGCCTCCGTGCGCGAGGCGGTCGGTCGCGGCAGCGAAGAGCACGAGACGCGGGCCGCCACGCTGCGCCAGTTGCGCGACGAGCTGGCCGGGCAGGGCGCGCCCTACGCGGAGGCGCTGGCCGGCCGTGCCGTGCGCATGGCGCTCGACCAGGTGATGGTGCAGGACGACGCGCCCCTGCATGACGGCTGCGAGGTCGCCTTCTTCCCGCCGGTCACCGGGGGCTGAGATGGCGGTTCGCGTCAGCATCCAGCAGGCCGACTTCGACGTCGGCGCCGAACTCGCGCGACTGCGTGAGGAGGATCACCGCGTGGGTGCCGTGTGCAGTTTTGTCGGCACGGTGCGGGCGGCCGGCAAGCCCGGTGACGCACCGATCCTGGACATGGAGCTCGAGCACTATCCGGGCATGACCGAGCGTGCGATCGAGGCGATGGTCGACGAGGCGCATCGCCGCTTCGACATCTTCGGCGCCCGCGTCATCCATCGCATCGGGCTGCTGCGGCCCGGCGAGCAGATCGTGCTGGTCGCGGTCACGTCGGCCCACCGGGGCCAGAGCTTCCAGGCCTGCGAGTTCCTGATGGACTACCTGAAGACGCAGGCGCCGTTCTGGAAGAAGGAGCGCACGCCGCAGGGCGAGCACTGGGTCGATGCGCGCAGCAGCGACGACGAGGCCCTGGCGCGCTGGGGCATCCAGGCGGGCAACGCGTCCTAGGCCCTGCTGGATTCGGCGCCAGGCGGCACGAAGGCGGCCCGCGCATGGTCTTCCAGCTCGCCCGTCAGCAGCTGCAGCAGCTCGATCAGCTGCTGTTGCTGCGCGCGATCCAGCGGCGCCATCAGGCGCCGGTAGGCCTTCTCCGCCGGCGCACCGGCCTGGTCCAGCAGCGCAGTGCCTGTGGCAGTGAGCGTGACCGACACGTTGCGACGGCCCTCGTCCAGCTGCCGGACCACCAGGCCGCGCGCCTCAAGGCCGCGCAGCACGCGCAACACGGTCACCTTGTCGAAGCCCAGCGCACGAGCCAGGCTCGACTGGCCGAGGCCCGGGTGCGCGCTCAGCACGGTGAGCACGCCGAACTGCGCCGGCGTGAGTTGCAGGCTGCGGCATTCGTCCTCGAACACGGCGGCCGAGATCTGGTGCGCGCGGCGCAGCAGGAAGCCCGGGCGGGCATAGAGGCGGGCCAGGGCGGCGGGGCGTTTCGGTGCGGGCAAGACGGGTGGCTCGGCTAGGGAATCCATGGATTGTGCATAACGGAAGGTTCACTGATGATCGTTAGCATGCAAACAGATGGCAAGTTTTCCGTCCGCCGCCGCGATGCGCTCGCCGCGCTGGGCGGCCTGGCGGCCCTGACGTCGCCGTTCGCGATGGCCCAGCAGTCGGCTGAAGGCCAGCCGTTGCGCCTGATCGTGCCGTTCACGCCGGGCACGGGCATCGACATCATTGCCCGCACCGTAGGCCCCAGGCTCGGCCAGCGGCTGGGCCGTCCCGTCGTGGTCGACAACCGTGCCGGCGCGTCCGGCAACATCGGCACCGAAGCCGTCGTCCGCGCCGCTCCCAACGGCAGCACGCTGCTCGTCAGCGTGAACACGCTGGTGATGAACCGCAGCCTCTACCCCAAGCTGCCGTTCGATCCGGTCAAGGACCTGGTGCCGGTGTCGCTCACCAGCTGGGGGCAGCTGCTGCTGGTCACCAATCCTTCCACCGGCTGGCACACGGCCGCCGACCTGCTGCGCGACGCCAAGGCGCGGCCCGGCCGCATCAACTACGCCAGCCCCGGCGTCGGCACGCCGCACCACCTGTCGATGGAGCTGTTCAAGTCCGTCAACGGCGTGTTCCTCACGCACATCCCGTACCGCGGCACGTCGACCGCGGTCACCGACCTGCTGGGCGGCCAGGTCGACCTGATGTTCCTGCCGATCCACGTCGCGCTTCCGCACATCAAGGCCGGCAAGCTCGTCGCGCTGGGCATAGGCAGCGACAAGCGCCATCCGCTCCTGCCGCAGGTGCCCACGCTGGCCGAAGCGAAGGCCGGCAACATCAACGTGGCCATGTGGTACGGCATCTTCGCGCCGCCCGGCACGCAGCCCGACCAGGTCACGCACCTGAACCACGAGCTGAAGGACATCCTCGCGCTGCCCGAGGTGCGCACCGCGTTCGAGACGCAGGGCATGGACCCGGCCAGCAGCACGCCGGAGGAATTCCGGCAGCTGGTCGCGCGCGATGCGGACCGCTGGGCCAGCCTGATCAAGGCCCAGGGCATCACGGCGGACTGAACGCATGCCACGCATTGCCATTGCCGGCGGCGGCATCGGCGGGCTGGCGCTTGCGCTGGACCTGCACCAGCGCGGCATCGCCTGCGACGTCTACGAAGCCGTTCCCCAGGTGCGCGAGGTCGGTGTCGGCATCACGCTGCTGCCGCATGCCATGCGCGAACTCGCCTCGCTGGGCCTGCAGCAACGCATCGTGGCCGAGGGCATCGAGAACCTCGAGAGCGTGTTCTTCAACCGCTGGGGCCAGTTCATCTACCGCGAGGCGCGCGGCCGCCATGCGGGCTATCCGCTGCCCGAGATCGGCATCCACCGCGGCAAGCTGCACCGGATCCTGTTCGAGGCCGTGCGCGAGCGGCTCGGTGAAGCGGCGCTGCATCTCGACCATCGCGCCGTGGCCACGCAGGAGGATGCGAGCGGCGTCACGCTGCACCTGCAGGACAGCACGGGCCGGAACCTGGATCCCGTGAGGGTCGATGCCGTGATCGCCTGCGATGGCGTGAACTCCGCCCTGCGGCGGCAGTTCTATCCCGACGAGCAGCTCGCATTTGCCGGCATCAACACCTGGCGTGGCGTGACCGTGAGGCCGCCGATCCTCACCGGCAAGAGCTACCTGCGCATCGGCTCGATCGAGACCGGCAAGATGGTGATCTACCCGATCGTGGACAACGTCGACGGGCAGGGCAACCAGCTGGTGAACTGGGTCGCCGAGATCCAGCGTCCCGGCGCGGCGATGAACGACTGGAACAAGCCCGGCGCCGCGCAGGACGTGGCGACGCTGTTCGCCGACTGGCGCTTCGACTGGCTCGACGTCCCGGCGCTGATCCGGGGCGCGTCGCAGGTCTTCGAGTACCCGATGGTCGACAAGGACCCGGTGCCGCGCTGGACCTTCGGTCGCGTGACGCTGCTGGGCGATGCGGCGCACCCGATGTACCCGCGCGGCTCCAACGGCTCGGCGCAGGCGCTGATCGATGCGCGCGTCCTGGCCGACGAACTGTCGCGCGCCGAACCTGCCGCCGCGCTGGCGGCCTACGAAGCGCAGCGCCTCGCGCCCACCGCGCGCATCGTGCAGACCAACCGCACGGTGCCGCCGGACTTCATCATCATGAAGGCCGACGCGCTCAGTGGCGGCAAGCCGTTCCCGGGGACCGTCGACGACCTGATCAGCCAGGACGAACTGCGCCAGATCTCCGACGAGTACAAGCGCGTGGCGGGCTTCGCGCTGGAGACGCAGGCGCGCAGCTGAAGCGCGGTCAGTTGAGGTAACGGGGGCGCGGCCGGCTTCGCCGGGCTCGCCCTCGATGACCGCCGCCGGCGTGGCGAACGGTTCGCGCCATTGGGCGTGGGTCAGCGCACGTTCCAGCAGGTGCAGCAGGCCCTGCATCAGCCGCGCATCCAGCTCCAGCTGGAAGCCGCGCGGCTTGTCCCCGCCGCCGACCGAGGCGCGCTCGTTCAGCGACAGCCGCGTGCGGCCGCCCGGCAGCGGGGTCGCATCGACATCCGTCACCAGCAGCGGCTCGGTGCCCAGCGGCAGGGTGGCCTGGTCCTTGTACGGCGTGTCGAAGTCGGCGCGCTGCAGGAACTCCTCCTTGCGGAACTCGGCCAGCATGCGGCGCAGTTCCTCGTCCGCCCCGTCGAGCGCGCTGCCCGCGGCCTCGATCTTGAGCAGCTGTTCGGTCTGCAGCCGGCTGATCAGCGGCCACAGGCCCAGCATCAGGCGTCGCGTGAGCCACAGGCGCATCTCTTGCCCGCTGGTGCTGCTCACGCGCAGCAGCAAGCGGTCCTGTTCGGCCTGGTAACTCACCGAGAGCTGGTGGATCTGCATGCGCGGCATTCTAGACAGCCCCCTGCAGCGATCCCGGGAGGTTTTGACCCTTGAAAAGCAGGGGCCAAGCCTAAGCTGGGATGCATCGGAGATAAGTCCATGCGACTCGACAAGCTCACCACCAAGTTCCAGGAAGCGCTGGGCGAGGCCCAGACCCTCGCGCTCGCCAACGACCACGCCTACATCGAACCCGAGCACCTGCTCGTGGCCATGCTGCGCCAGGAAGACGGCCCGCGCGCGCTGCTGCAGCGCGCCGGCGTCAACGTGCCCGGCCTGCTGGCTGCCGCCGAGGCTGCGATGCACAAACGACCGCAGGTGCAGGGCCAGGAGCAGGTGCAGGTCGGCCGCGATCTCGTGGCACTGCTGCAGGCCGCCGAGAAGGAAGGCCTCAAGCGGGGTGACGAGTACATCGCCAGCGAGCTGTTCCTGCTGGCCGTGGCCGACACCAAGCAGGACATCGGCCGCATCGCGCGCGAGAACGGCCTCACGCGCAAGTCGTTCGAAGCCGCGATCGACGCCGTGCGCGGCGGCCAGAAGGTCGACAGCGCGGAGGCTGAAGGCCAGCGCGAGGCGCTGAAGAAGTACACCATCGACCTCACCGAGCGCGCGCGCAACGGCAAGCTCGACCCGGTCATCGGCCGCGACGAGGAGATCCGCCGCGCCATCCAGGTGCTGCAGCGGCGCACCAAGAACAACCCGGTGCTGATCGGCGAACCCGGCGTCGGCAAGACCGCCATCGTCGAGGGCCTGGCCCAGCGCATCGTCGCGGGCGAGGTCCCCGAGACGCTGAAGAACAAGCGCGTGCTGTCGCTCGACATGGCCGCGCTGCTCGCGGGCGCCAAGTACCGCGGCGAATTCGAGGAGCGGCTGAAGAACGTGCTCACCGAGCTGGCCAAGGACGAGGGCCAGACCATCGTCTTCATCGACGAGCTGCACACCATGGTGGGCGCCGGCAAGGCCGAGGGAGCGATGGACGCGGGCAACATGCTCAAGCCGGCGCTGGCGCGTGGCGAGCTGCACTGCGTCGGCGCGACCACGCTCGACGAGTACCGCAAGTACATCGAGAAGGACGCCGCGCTGGAGCGCCGCTTCCAGAAGATCCTGGTCGGCGAGCCCAGCGTGGAAGCCACCATCGCCATCCTGCGCGGCCTGCAGGAGAAGTACGAGGCGCACCACGGCGTCGACATCACCGACCCGGCCATCGTGGCCGCGGCCGAGCTCTCGCACCGCTACATCACCGACCGCTTCCTGCCCGACAAGGCCATCGACCTGATCGACGAGGCGGCCTCCAAGATCAAGATCGAGATCGACTCCAAGCCGGAGGCGATCGATCGGCTCGACCGCCGCATGATCCAGCTGCAGATCGAGCGCGAGGCGATGAAGAAGGAAACCGACGAGGCCTCCCGCAAGCGCCTGGACCTGATCGAGGACGAGATCGGCAAGCTGCGCAAGGAGATCGCCGACCTCGAGGAGATCTGGAAGTCGGAGAAGGCCACCGCGCTGGGCAGCGCCCAGATCCGCGAGGAGGTCGACCGCGTGAAGTTCCAGATCGAGGAATACAAGCGCAAGGCCGACTTCAACAAGGTGGCCGAGCTGCAGTACGGCAGGCTGCCCGAGCTGGAGAAGAAGCTCAAGGACGCGCAGGCGCAGGAGAGCGGCAAGGCCAAGACCGGCAAGCCGCAGCTGCTGCGCACGCAGGTCGGCGCCGAGGAGATCGCCGAAGTCGTGGCACGTGCTACCGGCATCCCGGTCTCCAAGCTGATGCAGGGCGAGCGCGACAAGCTGCTGCACATGGAAGACCGCCTGCACCAGCGGGTGGTGGGGCAGGACGAGGCGATCAGCGCGGTGGCCAATGCCATCCGCCGCTCGCGCTCGGGCCTGTCGGATCCGAACCGGCCGACCGGCTCGTTCCTGTTCCTCGGCCCGACCGGTGTTGGCAAGACCGAGCTGTGCAAGGCGCTCGCGAACTTCCTGTTCGACAGCGAGGAGCACCTGATCCGCGTCGACATGAGCGAGTTCATGGAGAAGCACTCGGTGGCCCGCCTGATCGGCGCGCCGCCGGGCTACGTGGGCTACGAGGAGGGCGGCTACCTCACGGAAGCCGTGCGCCGCAAGCCCTACAGCGTGATCCTGCTCGATGAGGTCGAGAAGGCGCACCACGACGTGTTCAACGTGCTGCTGCAGGTGCTGGACGATGGCCGCCTCACCGACGGCCAGGGCCGCACCGTGGACTTCAAGAACACGGTCATCGTGATGACCAGCAACATCGGCTCTCACATGATCCAGGCGATGGTGGGCAAGCCGTACGAGGACGTGAAGGAAGCGGTCTGGGACGAGCTGAAGACGCACTTCCGGCCCGAGTTCCTGAACCGCATCGACGAGACGGTGGTGTTCCACGGCCTGGACGCCAAGCACATCGCGCGCATCGCCGGCATCCAGCTCAAGGTGCTGGAGCAGCGGCTCGCGAAGATGGACCTCAAGCTGGAGGTGTCGCCGGCGGCGCTGGAGGAACTCGCCAAGGTCGGCTTCGACCCGGTGTTCGGTGCCCGGCCGCTCAAGCGCGCCATCCAGCAGCGCATCGAGAACCCGCTGTCGAAGCTGATCCTCGAAGGGCTGTTCCCGCCCAAGAGCGTCATTCCGGTGGAGGTCGATCCGGTGCGCGAGCCTGGCGTGTTCCACTTCGGTGGCGCCCGCATGCAGGCCGAGCCAGCGACCGCCTGAAGCGCGGCGCTCCTACAACGCACGGGCCCATGCTCTGCCAGCATGGGCCCGTCGTCCTTCTGGAGTGCCGGTGCCGAGCCCGACCCGCAGCCGCGCGACGGCCGCCGATCGCGCGGCCGCTGGCGCGCATTCGATGCTGCGCGTCACGCATGGCGAGCGCATCGTCGACCCGAGCACCGGCCTCACCAAGCTCGACCTGGTCCGCTACTACGCTGAGGTGTCGCCATGGGCCCTGCCGTTCCTGCGCGGGCGCCCGGTCTACATTCGCCGTGCCCCGCAGGGCATCGACGCACCGATGGTCTTCCAGCAGCACACGCTGGACATGAAGAACCTCAAGGGCATGGATCCGGCGCTGTGGCCCGGGCACGATCCCGCCATCTCGATCGAGACTGCGGAGGACCTGGCCAACGTGGCCCAGCTCGATGCGGTGGAGCTGCACACCTGGAACAGCACGGCGGCCGCCATCGCCCAGCCGGACCGGCTGGTGTTCGACCTCGATCCCGGTGACGACGTCGACTGGCCGCGCATGCGCGAGGCCGCGCTGCTGGTGCGCACGATGCTGCAGGAGCTCGGGCTGCAGGGCTGGCTGAAGACCACCGGCGGCAAGGGACTGCACGTGTACGTGCCGCTGCGGCCCGAGTTCGGGTACCCCGTCGCCAAGGCGTTCACCGAAGCCGTGGTGCGGCACCTGGCCACCACGCTGCCACAGGTGTTCGTGGCCAAGTCCGGGCCGCGCAACCGCAAGGGCCGGGTGTTCGTCGACTACCTGCGCAACGGTTGGGTGCAGTCGACGGCCGAAGCCTTCTCGGCGCGCGCACGGCCGGGCCTGGGCGTGGCGATGCCGGTCGCCTGGGAGCAGCTGGACGACGTGACGCATGGGGCGCACTGGACCATCACCGACGCGACCGCCTACCTCCGCAAGCGCCGGCGCGATCCCTGGGCCAAGTACTGGACCACGCCGCAATCCCTGCCGGCGGCCATGCGCCGCCTGGGTTGGAAGCCGGCACAGGCCTGAACCAGCCCCCGAGTGCCGGCAGAATCCGGCATCCCGATGCCCGATGCACGAAGGAGCCGCCATGTTCCAGGCCCTGGTCCTCGACAAGTCTCCCGACTTCAGCGCTGCCGTCCGCGACGTCGACGACAGCTTCCTGCCCGAAGGCGACGTCACGCTCGAGGTGCACGCGTCCACGCTGAACTACAAGGACGCCCTCGCGATCACCAACAAGTCGCCGGTCGTGCGCAGCTGGCCGATGGTGGCGGGCATCGACGGCGCGGGCACCGTGGTCGAGAGCACGTCGCCCCTGTGGAAGGTCGGCGATGAGGTGATCCTCAACGGCTTCGGCGTGGGCGAGACGCACAAGGGATGCCTCGCCGGCAAGGCGCGCCTGCGCGGCGAGTGGCTGGTGCGCCGGCCCTCGGCGTTCAGTGCGAAGCAGGCGATGGCCATCGGCACGGCCGGCTACACCGCGATGCTGTGCGTGCTGGCCCTCGAGCGGCACGGCCTGCGACCCGGCGCCGGCGAGGTGCTGGTCACCGGCGCCACGGGCGGCGTCGGGTCGATCGCGGTGGCGCTGCTTGCGGCGCTCGGCCATCGCGTGGCGGCCGCCACCGGCAAGGCGGCCGAAGGCGATTACCTGCGCACGCTCGGTGCGTCGACGATCATCGACCGCGCGGAACTCGCCGCGCCCGGCAAGCCGCTGCAGAAGGAGCGCTGGGCCGGCGTGGTCGATGCGGTGGGCAGCCACACGCTCGCCAATGCCTGCGCGCAGACGCGCTATGGCGGCGCCGTCGCCGCTTGCGGACTCGCACAAGGCATGGACCTTCCGGCGTCCGTCGCACCTTTCATCCTGCGCGGCGTGAGCCTGCTGGGCATCGACAGCGTGATGGCGCCGATGCCGCTGCGGCAGGAGGCCTGGTCCCGGCTGGCGCGTGACCTCGACCCGCGCAAGCTCGATGCGGTCACCACCGAGATCGGCCTGCAGGAGGCGATCGCGCAGGCGCAGCGGCTCATGGCCGGCCAGGTGCGCGGCCGGATCGTGGTGCGCACCCGCGACTGAGGGCGTTGCGCCCCGTTGCTGGCGTCAGTGCGGACCGGACAGGATCGGTGCGGCGACCGCAGGCGCGGTGCTCTTGTAGACCGCGGTGCCGACCGTCAGCATCGCGAACGCCAGGGTCGCGGCGACCAGTCCCCAGGGCCACGTGGCTTCGAAGCGCGTGGGACGCGATGCGACCAGTGCCGCGTCGGCGGCGCGCCGGGCCGCCAGTGCCCGCACCCACAGGTCATAGCTCTCGCGCCGCTGCGGATGCGAGAGCACCGCGTAGGCCTCGTTGATCTGCACCATGCGCTGCTGCGCGGCAGCATCGCCGTGGCTGCGGTCGGGATGGTGGCGCTGCGCGGCACGGCGGTAGGCCGTGCGCAGGGCTTCGACCGTCGCGTCATGGGCAACACCGAGGATCTCGTAGTGCGTGGGGTGGGGAGCGTGGCTCATCAAGCGGTCGCGTTGCTCCTGAAAGTGTAGCTTCGGGCCTGCGCGCGGCCAAGTCTCGCGGTCCTCCGTCAAGCGAGAGGGATGCGGCCATGCAACACCGCGATGCAGCCGCGGACCGCGGCACGTCGATTGCCGAAGGGGAGGAACGCCTCGACAACACCCCTTGACGCATGCCTCGCCCGTTCACGCCCGACGACCTCAACCTGCACCGCAAGGTGACCACGCTCGACTGCGTGCCCGGCGTGCCGATCGCCGCCGCCTGCGTGCGATCGGTCGATGCGTGCGAGGACCGCTACACCTCCGCGATCTGGCTGGTGCCGCTGGTGGACGGCAAGCCGCGGCAGATGACGCAAGGGCCGTGGCTGGACCAGTCGCCGCGCTGGTCGCCCGATGGCCAGCAACTCGCTTTCCTCTCGCCGAGGACGGGGTCCGTCCAGGTGCACCTGCTCTCGATCGCGGGTGGCGAGGCGCGGCCCTGCGGCGCGCTCGAGGGTGGCGTGACGTCCTTGCAATGGAACCCCGACGGCGCCAGCGTGCTTGTCACGTCGGCCGTCACGGTCGATCCCGACCTGCACGGACGCCCCGGCGTGCCGGCGGTCGGGCGCGGGCCGAAGACGCCGGAGGTCGCATGGAAGCTGCCGTACAAGTCGGACGGCATCGGCTACCTGCTCGGGCGCGAGATCCACCTGTTCCGGCTGGAGCTGGCGAGCGGCAGGCACCGGCAGTTGACCCGCGGCAACTTCGACGTGCTGGGCTTTGCGCCGTCCCCGGACGGGCAGCGCATCGCGCTGTGCCGCACGCGCGGAGGGCGGTTCGCGCACCGGACCGATCTCTGGGTCTGCGACGCGCAAGGAGGTGCCATGCGACAGCTCACGCACGACCTCGCCACCGTGCTGCAGCCCGTGTGGTCGCCCGATGGACGCCGGATCGCGTTCGCTGGCGCGCCGGAGGAGGGCGGCGCGCGCAACGGCCTTTACGTGATCGAGGCGCAGTCGGGCCGCCTGCAGCGGCTGGGCGGCGAGGATCTCGAGGTTGCGGACAGCGAATCGCTGCGGTGGTGCGACGACGGGCGCGGCCTCGTGTTCGTGCGCGCCCACCGAGGATGCCATCACGTGTGCCGCATCGCGCCTGAAGGCGGCGAGTTGCGCACCGTGCTGGCGGGCGATCGCCAGTTCGGCGCCTTCGCCACCGACGGCGACCACCTGGTGGCCAGCATCGAGCATCCCTCGCTGCCCAGCGAGGTCTGGGCCAGCGATGCGGCGGGCCGGGACGAGCGCCGCTTGACTCGCCTCAACGCGTGGTGGGACGAGTGCACGCCGGTGGGTGCGGAGCGCCGCGCTTTCGAAGTGCCCGACGGTGGCGGCGGCACCGAGCGCATCGAGGGCTGGCTGCTGCGTTCGGCCGCGTCGAAGGCGCCCGCGCCGCTGCTCAACGACGTGCATGGCGGACCCGCCAGCTATGCGCTGCTGGACTTCGACACCAACGTGTTCTGGCAGGTGCTCTGTGCACGGGGCTGGACGGTGCTCGCCCTGAATGCGTGCGGCTCGGCGAGCTTCGGCCGCGAGTTCTGCGACCGGCTTGCCGGGCACTGGGGCGAGGCGGACCTGCCGCAGCACGTGGCGGCGGTCCGCCAGCTGCAGCACGAGGGCACGTGCGACCACCGCGTGGCCATCTCGGGCAAGTCGTACGGCGGCTTCCTCAGCGCCTGGGCCGTCGGCCACTGCGACGTCTTCCGCGCGGCCGTGGTGATGGCGCCGGTCGGCAACATCGAGACGCACTACGGCACGTCCGACGGCGGCTACTACGCCGATCCGCTCTACGTCGACAGCGCACCGACCTTCGACCGCGAGCGGGCACGCGCGCTCTCGCCGCTGCAGTCGATCGAGCGATCGACGACGCCGGTGCTGTTCCTGCAGGGCAAGGACGACGAGCGCTGCCCCAAGTGCCAGTCGGAGGAGATGTTCGTCAGCCTGATGCGGGCGGGCGACACGCCCACCGAGCTGGTGCTCTATCCGGGCGAGGACCACCATTTTCTCGGCGAAGGCGCCCCCTCGTGCCGGCGCGATTCGGCACGGCGCATCGTGGCGTGGGTCGAGCGGTTCACGCGCGATGGCGCAGGTGATGCGCGGAAACTGCACGAGGGGGCCGGCACCGCGTCGGTGCTGTAGGAGAAAACCCGATGGCGCGGAACCCGGCACCGAGCCCGGCCGTGGAGCTCTTAAGATGCCCGCTCCTCATGGGAACGCACATGAAGAGCGCCAGAGCAGCTACCCTTGCCACGTTGCTGGCAGCGCTGGAGGCGGCGCACGCCCAGTCCGTGCAGGTGGCAGCGAATGCGCGGCACCTGGCCGACCTCACGCTCGAGCAGCTCGGGAGCATCGAGGTGACCGCGGTCTCCGGCCGCGCGGAGCCGTTGAAGGACGCAGCCGCTTCCGTGTTCGTGATCACCCGGCAGGACATCGTGCGTGCCGGCGCGGTCAGCCTTCCCGAGGCGCTGCGCCTCGCGCCCACGCTGCAGGTCGCGCAGACCAGCGCCGGGCAGTGGGCGATCAGCGCGCGCGGCTTCCAGGACGCGATCTCCAACAAGCTGCTGGTCATGGTGGACGGCCGGACCATCTATTCGAGCCTGTTCGCCGGCGTGTTCTGGGACGCGAACGACGTGCTGCTGGATGACGTCGAGCGCATCGAGGTGGTCAGCGGCCCCGGCGGCACGCTGTGGGGCGCCAATGCGGTGAACGGCGTGATCAACATCCTCACTCGCAGCGCCGCGGACACGCAGGGCGGCCTGCTGAAGGCGGCGCGGTCCGGACGCGGCGGACGCGAGGCGGCACGCTGGGGCACGCGCCTCGGCGACGACACGCATGTGCGGTTCTATGCGCTGGCTGTCGACCGGGGCAATACCCAAACCGCTGCAGGCACCGCCCTGCACGACGACGCCGTGCGTGACCAGCTCGGATTCCGCTCGGACTGGGCGCAGGGCGTGTCCGCGTTCACGCTGCAGGGCGACGCCTACCATGGCGGCGAGCAGCCCTCCAGCAACCAGGCGCCCGCGCTGCGCGGCGGCAACCTGCTGGGCCGCTGGAGCAGCCAGTTCGCCGATGGCTCGGCGTACAAGGTGCAGGCCTACTACGACCTCGCGGACCGCAACGACACCACCCTGTTCCGCAACAAGGCCACCACGCAGGACGTGCAGTTCACGCACGAGGCCAAGGTGCCGGTCGGGCAGCTGCTCTGGGGCGCCGGCCACCGCACCACGCGCGACGTCAACCAGCCGACCGCGCTGGTCCTGTTCTCCCCGGGCGAGCGCAGCCTGTCGTGGACCAACCTGTTCGCGCAGTACCAGGGCATGGTGGGTTCGCAGCTGCAGCCCACCATCGGCCTCAAGCTCGAGCGCAACAGCTACACAGGGCTGGAGCTGTTGCCCAACCTGCGGCTCGCCTGGCTGCATTCGATGCAGGCGACCACGTGGGCCTCCCTGTCGCGGGTCGTGCGCGCGCCGTCGCGCATCGACCGCGACTTCTACTTTCCGGGGCAACCACCATTCGTCATCGCCGGCGGGCCGAACTTCCAGGGCGAGAAGGCCAACGTGGTCGAGATCGGGCATCGGGGGCAGCCATCCACGGCCCTCAACTATTCGGTGACGGTGTTCCGGCAGAACTTCCAGGGCCTGCGTGCGGGCGTGCCGGGGCAGGTGCCGAACACGGTGGAGAACCTCATCGACGGTCCGGTCGACGGCATCGAGGCGTGGGCGCAATGGCAGGTCACCAGCGCGTGGCGGCTGGTCGCCGGCTATGTCGGGCTGCACCAGCGCCTGCGGTATGTCGGTGGCCTCAGCCCGTCGACGACGTCGTTCCCGGGGCTGGGCAACGATCCGTCGCACCAGTGGTCGTTGCGCTCCAGCCTGAACCTCGGGCCGCGCACCGACCTCGACCTGATGGCGCGCCGGGTCGGTGCGCTGCCTTCGCCTGCCGTTCCGGCCTACACGGCGGTGGACGCGAGTCTCGCGTTCCAGGCCACGCCGTCGCTGCGGCTGGCTGTCCTGGGTCGCAACCTGTTCGATCCCCGGCACATCGAATTCGGGCCGCCCGCCATCGCGAGCCAGTTCGGGCGCCTGTGGATGCTGCAGGCCACCTGGCGCCTGCAGTGAGGCGGATGCCAGCCACGCAGCGCTCACGCATCCCGGCAAGCCGGCTCAGGCTGGCGGCCGCGTGCCTCCTCGGCTGGCTGGCGGTGCTTGCGCTGTGCGCGCAGGCGCAGCCCGTCACCGAGAGCGCCGTGAAGGCGGCCTTCCTCTACAAGTTCACTGCCTTCGTCGAGTGGCCGCCCGGCACGTTCCAGCGCGGCGAGGACGTGCTCGTGATCGGGGTGCTCGGCAACGATGCGGTCGCCACCGACCTCGAGCAGGTGGTCGCCGGACGTGGGGTCGACGGCCATGCGATCGACGTGCGGCGCCTGCGCGATGGCGACACGCTGCGCGGGCTGCACGTGCTGTTCATCGGCGAGGGGCGCGAGACGAGGGTGCGCGAGCTGGTCCAGGCGACGCCCGGTCCGGTGCTGGTGGTCACCGAACAGGACGCCGGGCTGCGGCTCGGGTCGGTGCTCAATTTCGTCAACGATGGTGGCAGGGTGCGGTTCGCAGCCTCGCTCACTGCGGCCGAGGCACGCGGCCTGCGGCTCAGCGCGCGGCTGCTGGCCGTCGCGCAGTCGGTGGAGGGTCGCGCACGGTGAGGCCTTTCACGCGCGGGTCCATCCGCCGCAAGCTCAACGCCATCCTGGTGGCGGCCACCCTCACGGCGCTGCTGCTCACCTCGCTGGCGGTGTTCGTGCTCGACCTGCGGCGCGACCTGGCCGACACCAAGCAGGACCTGATGACGCAGGCCGACGTGATCGCGCTGGCCAGCGGCCCGGCCCTCGCATTCAAGGACCCGCGCGTCGCGTCGGAGAACCTTGCCATGCTGCGCGCCAAGGACAGCGTGCGCGCGGCGGCGGTCTACGACGAGAGGGGCGCGCTGTTCGCCAGCTTCGTGCCGGACCCGGAGAGCGGCGAGGTCCCGGCGCGCGCCGCGGCGCCGGGCGTGCAGGTGCGTGGCGACTGGGCCGTGGCCTGGCGCCCCGTGGTCGTCAACCGCGAGCGCGTCGGTACGGTCTACCTGCAGCTGCACCACGAACGGCTGCGCCACGCGCTGACCACGGTGGGCGTCCTGGTCGCGATCATGTGCGCGAGCCTGGCGGCGGCCTTGCTGCTGTCCAACCGCCTGCAGAAGGCGGTGACCGAGCCGATCGTGGAAGTGGCCGGGGTGGCCGGCAAGATCCTGCGGGGCGACACGGGCGACCGGGCGCGGCGGCGCAGCGACGACGAGGTGGGCGAGCTGGTCGACGCCTTCAATGCGATGCTCGACGAACTGGACCGCCGCTCGCGCACGCTGGAGTCGGCCAACGACGCGCTGCGCACCAGCGAGCAGCGTTACCAGCTCGCCGTGCGCGGCTCCAGCGCGGGCCTGTGGGACTGGGACATCCCGGCGCACTCGATGTTCGTCTCGCCGCGCTTCAAGGCGCTGCTCGGGTATGGCGGGAGCGAACTGGCCGATCGTCCCGATGCGATGGATCGCATCCTGCACCCCGACGACCTGCCGCTGGTGCGCCAGGCCATCCAGGCCCACCTGCGCGAACGGGTGCCGTACCAGGTGGAATGCCGGCTGCGCGATGCGAACGGGCGCTGGCGCTGGTTCTTCGTCGCCGGCGCCGCGCTCTGGGATGCGCAAGGCAGGCCGTACCGGATGGCGGGCTCGGTGGTCGAGGTCACCGAGCGCAAGGAGGCCGAGCGCGAACTGCAGGAGGCCAGCCGGGCCAAGGACGAATTCATCGCCACGCTGGCGCACGAGCTGCGCAATCCGCTCGCGCCGATCCGCACGGGCCTGGACATCCTGAAGCGCGACACGGCCAACGGTCCGGCCTCGCAACGCGCGCGTGCCACGATGGAGCGGCAGCTCGCGCACATGATCCGGCTCATCGACGACCTGCTGGACATCTCGCGCATCAGCAGCGGCAAGATCCGCCTGGACGTCTCGCGCATCCGGCTGCACCCGGTGGTGGACACCGCGCTGGAGGTCAGCCGGCCTGCCGTCACGGCCTCCGGCCATTCGCTCGAAGTGGACCTGCCCGCCGAGGACATCGAGGTGATGGGCGACCCGACGCGGCTCGCGCAGGCACTGGGCAACCTCCTGAACAACGCCGCCAAGTACACGCCGCCGCGCGGCCGCCTCGCCTTGCGCCTGCGGCGCGAGGGCGAGTGGGCGGTGTTCGAGGTCGAAGACAACGGTGAGGGCATTCCCGCGGAGATGCTCGAGACCATCTTCTCGCTCTTCACGCAGGTGCGCAGCACGCTCGACCGGGCGCAAGGCGGGCTGGGCATCGGGCTGTACCTGGTTCGCAGCCTGGTCGAACTGCACGGGGGCAGCATCAGCGCCTCCAGCGGCGGGCCGGCGCGCGGCAGCACGTTCACGCTGCGACTCCCATGCCTGCCGGCGGAGGCCGCGCCTGCGCGCATCGAGGCTGCGCCTGCCGGGGAACTCGTCGAGGACGATCTGAGGATCCTGGTGGTGGACGACAACGTGGACGCGGCCGACACGCTCGCCCTGATGCTCGGCATGGAAGGCTGCAGCACGCACACGGTCCACGATGGCGTGCAGGCCCTGCAGGCCGCCCGCCAGTTCGAGCCGGACGTGGTGCTGCTGGACATCGGCCTGCCTGGCCTGAATGGCTACGAGGTGGCCGAGCGCTTGCGCCGCGACGCGCGGTTTGCCGACACGGTGCTGATCGCCATCACGGGCTGGGGTGCCGAGCAGGACCGCCGCCGCGCGCAGCAGGCGGGCTTCGACCACCACCTCACCAAGCCCGTCGACGTCGACGTGCTGCGTCCGCTGCTGCGGCGTGGGCGCGGGTGCGAGCTCGGCTGACGACCTTCAGTCGAGGGCCGCGGCGAGCCGCTCCACGAACGGCCACTGGCTGGGCAGCATCTTCGCGCGGGCGGCCGGCACGCTGAACCAGCCCACCTTGTCGACCTCCGGGAAGGAACGCACCTGGCCGGAACGCGGCGGCCACTCCATCTCGAAATGGTTGGACCGCAGCTGCTCCGGTGCGAAGTCGCCCGCGACCGCCCAGGCCAGCACGCGCTTGCCTCCCTTCTGCACCACTTCGCCGAGCGATGCATAGGGACCCGGCGGGTCGATGCCGATCTCCTCGGCGAACTCGCGCCGCGCGCCCGCGAGCGGGTCTTCGCCCGGCGCCAGTTCGCCCTTGGGCAGCATCCACGCACCGTCGTCCTTGCGCGCCCAGTAAGGCCCGCCGGGGTGGGCCAGCAGCACCTCCAGGCCGTCGGGACCATGGCGGTACATGAGCAGCCCGGCGCTGGTCATGCGCGGCGCGGCTGGAAGTGCCGGGGCGGCTGGCCCATCGCGGCCTTGAACATCGCGCTGAACGCGCTTTCGCTGGCGTAGCCGGTGGCCGCGGCCACCTGGCCGACCGGCACGCCGTTGGCCAGCATGGGCAGCGCATGGGCCAAGACCGCCTGAAGTCGCCATTGCTGGTAGCCGGTGCCCAGCTCGGAGCGGAACAGGCGGGCCATGGTGCGCTCGCTGGCGCCGACGTCGGCGGCCCACGCTCCGAGGCTTGCCCGTTCGCCGGGCGCGCGCAGCACCGCTTCGCACAGCGCCCGCAGGCGCTTGTCGCCGCCGCTGGCCGGCAGGGGCACGCCCAGGGGCTGGGTCTGGGCGCGCTGCATCTCGTCGAGCACCAGCGCCGACAGCAGCCGCTCGCGCGCGGCGTCGCGGCAGCCATCGAGCGCCTCGATCAGTTCGCGCAGCAGCGGCGAGACCATCAGCACGCGGCAGCCGGTCCAGCCGGGCGGCGTGACGCTGGCGTGCAGGTACAGGGTGCGGAATTCCGCATGCTCCAGCACGTGCACCGCATGGCGCGCGCCGGGCTCGATCCAGACCGCGCGCGAGGGCGGCACGATGTAGGTGACCTCGTCCGCGACCTCCTGGGCGGCCATCACCTGCAACACGCCGCGTGCGCAGAACGCGAGCTGCGCGAACGCGTGGCGGTGCGGATCGAAGTGCGTGTCGGCGGGCAGGCTGCGGATGCGCAGCCGCACCGGATGCGCGACGGTGGGCTCGAAGCTGGACATCTCGCCCAGCGCGACGGACCTCGGGGCAGGGCGGCGGCGCATCGCCGCATTCTGGCGGAAATTCGGGGATGGCTGGCGTTCCGTCGCATTCCGGAAAGAAGGGCCGCTGGGTAGCATCGCGCCATGACCACCGCCGCCCCTGCCGCCCCGGCCCGCAGTTTCCGAGACGATGCCCAGGTGATCGGCCTCGTGGGACTCGCCCACATGATCAGCCACTTCAGCCAGCTCCTGCTGGCACCGCTGTTCCCGTGGCTCAGGGACGCGTTCCAGGCCAGCTACACGCAGCTGGGTTTCCTCATGACGGTGTTCTTCGTCACCTCGTGCGCGGTGCAGGCCGCATCGGGCTTTCTCGTCGATCGGCATGGTCCGCGGCCGGTGCTGTTCGGTGGCCTGGCCCTCGTGGGACTGGCTGCATTCGGCTTCGCGTCGTCGACAAGCTACTGGTCGCTGGCGGCGTGGGCGCTCGTCGCGGGCCTCGGCAACGGCGTGTTCCATCCGGTCGACTACACGCTGCTCAATCGCAAGGTGAGCACGCCGCGGCTGGGCCATGCGTACAGCGTGCATGGCATCACCGGCAGCCTTGGCTGGGCGCTGGCGCCGGCGCTGCTGGTCCCGGTGGCCATCGCCTCCAGCTGGCGCGTGGCACTCGCCTGCGCCGGCGCGCTGGCGTGGCTCGTGCTGCTGGTGCTGTGGTTCAACCGCTCTCGGCTCACGTTGCCGACGGCGGCGAAGTCCGGGGGCGCCCACGCAAGCCCGGAGGCCACGTTCGAGTTCCTGCGCATCCCGTCGGTCTGGATGTGCTTTGCGTTCTTCTTCGTCTATGCCGTGGTGCTGAGCGTGATCCAGGCCTTCGCCCCCGAGGCCGCGCGGCAGCTGCACGCAGTGCCGGTGGCGCTGACCGCCCTGTGCCTGACCGTGTACATGGTGTGCAGCGCGGGTGGCATGGTGCTGGGCGGCTTCCTCGCCGCCGATCCGGCGCGCTGCGAGCGCGTGGTCGGCCTGGGCTTCGGCGCCGCGGCGCTGGTGGCGCTGGCGATCGGCCTCGCGCCATTGCCGGCGCTGGCGGTGCCGGCGATGTTCGGGGTGATGGGGTTCGCCAGCGGCCTCGCGGGTCCCTCGCGCGACCTGCTGGTGAAGCGCTCGACGCCCGAGAACGCCAGCGGCCGCGTCTACGGCATCGTCTACGCCGGCCTGGACATCGGCCAGGCCGCGTCGCCGCTGGTGTTCGGCCGGCTGATGGACCACGGGCAGTACACCGGCGTGTGGATCGGGCTGGTGGCCGCGCAGCTGCTGCTGATCACCAGTGCCTTCAACGTGCGGCGCGCCCGCCGCACGACGCTCGCCCCGGCCTGAGCGCGCGCGGCGTCTCCGCTCGCGACCTGCTGGGCCGCGGGTATCCTTGGCGCCATGTACGCGCCGTATTTCGGGCTGTCGCACGAGCCGTTCTCCATCGCGCCGGACCCGCGCTACCTGTTCATGAGCGAGCGCCACCGGGAGGCGCTCGCGCACCTGCTGTATGGCCTGGGCGGGGGTGGCGGCTTCGTGCTGCTCACCGGCGAGATCGGCACCGGCAAGACCACGGTCTGCCGCTGCTTCCTGGAGCAGATTCCCGAGACCTGCAACGTCGCCTACATCTTCAATCCCAAGCTCACGGTCACCGAGCTGCTGCAGTCGATCTGCGAGGAGTTCCGGCTGCCGTTGCCGCGCCGCGAGGGCGGCGGCACGCCGACGGTCAAGGACTACCTGGATCCGCTGAACGCCTTCCTGCTGCAGGCGCACGCGCAGGGCCGCAACAGCGTGCTGATCATCGACGAGGCGCAGAACCTCTCGGAGGACGTGCTGGAGCAGCTGCGCCTGCTGACCAACCTGGAGACCAGCGAGCGCAAGCTGCTGCAGATCATCCTGATCGGCCAGCCCGAGCTGCGCGCCGTCCTCGCGCGACCCGGCCTCGAGCAGCTGGCGCAGCGCGTCATCGCGCGCTACCACCTCGATGCGCTGAGTCCCGCCGAGACCACGCAGTACGTGCGCCACCGGCTGGAGGTGGCGGGCCTCTCGCGCGCGCTGCCCTTCGAGCCGCGCGCGCTGGCCAGGGTGCACAAGCTGTCCGGCGGCGTGCCGCGCCGCATCAATCTGCTGTGCGACCGCGCGCTGCTGGGCGCCTATGCGGACAGCGCACCGGCGGTGACACCCGCGATCGTCGAGCGTGCGGCCCGCGAAGTCTTCCCGCGCGCCGAGGAAGGGCGTTCGCGGCCCGGCCTGCGGCAGGGCTGGATGCTCGGGGCAGGGGTCGTGGCGGGCGCCGCGCTTGCCATCGCCGCGACGCGGCTTCTCGCGCCCGCGGCAACGCCAGCAGCCGTGGCAGCAGCGCCGGTCGCGGTCTCCGCAGTGCCGGCGGCCGTTGCGCCCGTGCCCGCGGATGCCGCGAGCGCGCCTGCGCTCGCGGCCAGCGCGTCTGCGATGACCGCCAAGGAACCGGTCGTGGCAGCGGCGACTCCGGCCTCGGCACCGGCATCGGCCGCCGCCGCCGCGGTGCCTGCCACGTTGCTGCGGGACGAGAAGCAGGCCTGGCGCGAACTGGCGCGGGCGTGGCATGCCGATGCCGGCGAGGGCGAACCCTGCGCCGCGCTCGCGCGCCAGTCGTTGGGCTGCTTCAGCCACGTCACCACGCTGGCGCTGGTGCGCCAGCTGGATCGGCCGGGCATCGTGGTGCTGGACCGCGATCGCGGCGCGCCCTCGTACGCCGTGCTCACCGCCATCGGCGACAGGACCGCGACGCTGGCTGCCGGCGGCAGCACGCAGACCGTGACCCTCGCCGCCCTGGCCGAACGCTGGAACGGGGAGTGGGCCACGCTCTGGCGCATGCCGCCCGGCTCGCAGGATCGCGCGAGCGCGGAGCTCGCCCGCTGGGTGGACAAGCAACTGGCGGTCGCAGGCCTGTCCGAGCCGGCGACCCCGCTGCGTGTCCGGATCCGCAGTTTCCAGCTCGCCCAGGGACTGCCGGCCGACGGCGTCCTGGGCCCGATGACCCTCATGCAACTCAATCGAAGCGCCAAGGTGGACGAACCCCGCCTGCGGGCGCTGCCCTGACGATGTCCTACATCCTCGATGCCTTGCGCAAGGCCGATGCCCAGCGGCAGCGCACGCGACTGCCAGGCCTGCAGGCGCAACCCGCTTCGGCGCCCGCCGAGGCGACCGCACCGGTCTGGCGTTCACCCATCGCGTGGCTGCTGGCGGGCGGTCTGTTGGTGGCCATGCTGGTCCTAGCATGGCCCGGCTCGCAGCAGCCCACACCCGGCGTGGCGCCTGCGGTCGTCCCTTCGCCGCCCGTGACTGCGGCGACGCCGGCTCCGGCCGTGGCCTCGGAGCCGCCGGCGTCCCAGACCCCGGCGCCCGTCGTTGCCACCGCGATCGAACCTGCGCCGCCACCGCCGCGCCGCATTCCCGAGCCGGCGCAGCGCCCGGCTGCAAGGCCGGCGCCGCAGCGGGAGCCTGTGAAGACACCGGCGCAGCCCACGACTTCTTCGGCTCCGGCAGCATCGCCTGCTCCCGCAACCTCGAGCAAACCGGCAGCCGCTGAATCGAGCACGCCACCGCCCGGTGCGCCCAAGCTCGCCATCACCGGCGGCGTGTACTCGGCCGATGCCGGGCAGCGGCTGCTGATCGTCGGCGGACAGGTGTTCAACGAGGGCAGCGAAGTCGCCCCCGGCGTGCGGCTGGAACAGGTGCGGCCCGGACAGGCCGTGCTTAGCTACCAGGGCCAGCGCTTCACGGCTCGCTACTGACGTCGTCGGTGACCAGCGGCCGCTGGAACACCGACCAGTGTCCATCCCGGAACAGGTAGAGCGCCGACGACACGCGGCTGCGCGTCGACGAGGCGTAGATCGCGGTCGCGCTGAAGCTCAGGGCCGCGACCGCGTCCTCGTCTTCGGCGGGGGCATAGAGCAGGCCGCCGCGCTGCGGCACGGCCACGACGATCCCGCGCGGATGCTGCGCTTCCAGCGATTGCCAGAACGGGCGGTCGAGGAAGTAGCTGCTGTTCAGGTCGTCGGCGCGTCCGACCACCTGCATCAGGCCGCCGGGCCATGGCTTGCTGACCGGCTCGCCGTAGACGCGCCGCAGGTTCGCCACCGCGAGCTGCACGGCATGCTGCGGGTCCAGCCGCAGCCGCTCGAGGTCGTCGGGCGATGCGCTTTGCAGCTGCGTGCTGCTGTCGAACACCAGGCGGATGTGCATGTCGCCGACGTAGCGGAACCAGCTCATCTCCAGGTCCACCTCGCGGCCGTCCGGCAGTTCGGCACGCAACGTGCCATACGGTCGCAGCGTCTCCTGCGGTTCGTTGGTCCCCGCGGATTCGCGCAGCACGGCCATGAGGTTGCCGGCGTCGGTGTCGAACCGGTCTTCCTGCGCAGCCTGCGACTGCGCGTGCGCGGCTGCAGCGAAGGTGACCAGCGCCAGCGCAAGCCAGTGACGTGCATTCATCGAAGTCCCTTCGTTGTTGTCCAGCCATCGTGCAGGGCCGACGCTCACTCGGGCAATCGCTGTTACACGCGCTGTCGCTCGACGGCAGCAGCAGCGAGAAACGCAACCGGTTACTGAACTTGCCGAACAATGGATGCGTGTAAGCAAGCTCGTCCATAGCATCCAAGACTCTTCAACACCACAACGCTGAGGTATCGCGATGGCACTGCAGTCCCCCTTCTTCAACAACGGCAAGCGCGACAACGACGTGCGTCCCTCCACCCCGAACGGCGCCGCCCTGGCCGCCGCCTCGTCGACGTCGACCGCCGCCGTCGTGAACACCACCGCTGCCCCCGCGACCGAAGGCGAAGCCAAGCTGACCGTCGGCCCGAACATCAAGCTCAAGGGCGTCGAGATCACCGACTGCGACACCCTGGTGGTGGAAGGCTCGGTCGAGGCCACGATGGACTCGCGCATGATCCAGATCTCCGAGCGTGGCTCGTTCAAGGGCTCGGCCGAGATCGACGTGGCCGAGATCCGTGGCTCGTTCGACGGCAACCTCACCGTGCGCCAGAAGCTGGTGATCTACGCGACCGGCAAGGTCACCGGCCGCATCCGCTACGGCAAGGTCGTGATCGAAGAGGGCGGCCAGCTCTCCGGCGAGATCGAGTTCGGTGCCGCCGCCTCGTCCTCCGCTCCCAGCTCGAACACCCGCCCGGCGCCCGCCAAGCTGCAGGTCGCCTGAGCGCGATAGCCGGGAGCGCGAGGCGCTCCCGAGGACTGGGAGCGGCGATCTCGTACAGTCGCCCCCATGACCGATTCCCGTTCTCCCGATGGCCCGCAACTCGCGGGCCATTTGCTTGTCGAGTGCCTGGTTGCGCAGGGCGTCACGCACGCCTTCGGAGTTCCCGGCGAGAGCTACCTCTGCGTGCTGGATGGCCTGCACCGCTGGCGTGACGACATCCGCTTCATCGTCAATCGCCAGGAGGGAGGCGCTGCCTTCATGGCCGAGGCGGTGGGCAAGCTCACCGGCCGCCCCGGCGTGTGCTTCGTCACCCGCGGCCCCGGGGCCACCAATGCCTCCATCGGCGTGCACACGGCCTTCCAGGACTCCACCCCCATGGTGCTGTTCGTCGGCGACGTGGCGGCCGTGCAGCGCGACCGCGAGGCCTTCCAGGAAGTCGAGTACACGAGCTTCTTCGGCCCGAGCACCAAGGGCATGGCCAAGCGCGTCGAGCGCATCGACGATCCCGACCGCATCCCCGAGTACGTGGCGCGGGCCTTCGCCACCGCCATGAACGGCCGTCCGGGCCCGGTGGTGCTGGTCCTGCCGGAGGACATGCTGACGCGGATGACGGCGGCGCGCCCGCTGGCCCGCGTGGAACCCGCCGAGGCATGGAGCGATCCCGGATCGCTGCGTCGCCTGCGCGAGATGCTGCTTGCGGCGCAGCGGCCGATCGCGATCGTGGGCGGCGGCGGCTGGACGCCGCAGGCGGCCCAGGCGCTGCAGCGCTTCGCCGAGAACTGGAAGCTGCCGGTGGGCAATGCATTCCGGTTCCAGGACACCTTCGACAACCACCATCCGCTGTATGCCGGCGACGTCGGCATCGGCATCAATCCCAGGCTGGCCGCGCGCATCCGCGAGAGCGACCTGGTGCTGGCGATCGGGCCTCGCCTGGGCGAGATGACCACCGGCGGCTACACGCTGCTGGAGGCGCCGCGGCCGAAGCAGAAGCTGGTCCACATCCACGCCAGTGCCGAGGAACTGCACCGCGTGTACCAGGCCGACCTGGCGATCAACGCCACGATGAACGCCGCCGCACGTTCACTGGAAGTGCTGACCGCGCCGCCCGAACTGCCGTGGCAGGGCTGGGCGGCCGACGTGCACGCCGACTACGAGGCCAACCTGGTGCCGCAGAAGCTGCCCGGCGACATCGACATGCCGGCGATCGTGGCCACGCTGCAGAAGCACCTGCCGCCCGACGCGGTGGTCACCAACGGCGCCGGCAACTTTGCGAGCTGGGTGCATCGCTTCTTCCGCCATCATGGCCTCGCCAAGGGCCACAAGACGCAGCTGGCGCCCACGGTGGGCGCGATGGGCTACGGCGTCCCGGCGGGCATCGCGGCCAACCTGGTGAGCGGGCGCACCGCGTTCACGATCGCGGGCGACGGCGACTTCCTCATGAACGGCCAGGAGCTCGCGACGGCGGCGCAGTTCGGCGGCAAGAGCATCGTCGTCGTGCTGAACAACGGCATGTACGGGACCATCCGCATGCACCAGGAGCGCGAGTACCCGCAGAACGTGCACGGCACGGATCTGGCGAATCCCGACTTCGTGGGGCTCGCGCGCGCGTACGGCTATGCGGGCGTGCGCATCACGGCGACCGCGCAGTTCGAGCCCGAGCTGCTGGCCGCGCTGGAGCGCACGCAGGGCACGCTGATCGAGGTGATGCTGGACCCGGAGGTGATCTCCACCCGCGGCACGCTGGCCGCGATCCGGGAGAACGCGCTCAAGGCGCGCTGAGAGAGAACGGCCGGCACATGCCGGCTGCTGGAAAGCAAAAGGCCGGCTTGCGCCGGCCTTTTTGCTCTCGGGAGGACCCGATTACTTGACGTGCTTGCCGATCAGGCCAGCCATCTCGAACATCGAGACCTGCGACTTGCCGAAGATGTCCTTCAGCTTGGCGTCGGCATTGACCATGCGCTTGTTGGTCGAGTCCTGCAGCTTGTTCTTCTTGATGTACGCCCACAGCTTGCTCACGACCTCGGTGCGGGGCATCGGGGTGTTGCCCACCACGGCCGCGAGTTGCGGGCTGGGGGTCAGCGGCTTCATGAACGCGGCGTTGGGAGTGCGCTTCTTGGCAGGCGCCTTCTTCGCAGCGGCCTTCTTGGCCGGTGCAGCCTTCTTGGCGGCGACCTTCTTGGCCGGTGCAGCCTTCTTGGCGGCGGCCTTCTTCGCCGGTGCAGCCTTCTTGGCGACGGCCTTCTTCGCCGGAGCCTTCTTTGCGGGCGCTTTCTTCGCCGCCGCTTTTTTCGCAGTTGCCATGATTCGAATTCCTTCTAGAAGTTGACGGATCACCAATGGAAACAGCGCTTTGCCACTGGCAGAGCGGATGCTAAAGGGAAAGAAACGCGTTTCCAAGGGGAACGGCGCATTTTTGCGAGTGGCGTGTTGCTTTTTTCTATGCGGGTTTCCCAGTGAAAACGCCCTCTGCGGCACCTCCCGCATGCGCCTGCGCGGCCAGTGCGCACTTCGACGGGCTCATTGGACGCGCTCATTCGGCGGCACGCGCAGAGGCTGGCAGCGTCGCCAGGAGGACTCCGGCCAGCGCCAGCGCGAACGCGAGCGCCTGCAGTCCGCCGAAATGTTCACCGAGCACCAGCACGCCGACGACCGTGGCCGACACGGGCAGCATCACGGTGAACACGCCTGCCAGCGAAGCCGGCAGGTGGCGCAGTCCCGTCATCCATAACCAGACGCTCCAGACGCTGGCGGCCCATGCGTAGAACAGCAGCAGCAGCCAGGTGCCCGCACTGACGTCGGCGAAGTCGAAGCCCCAGGCCTGCCAGAGACCGAGCGGCGTCATCAACACGAGGCCCCAGAGGTTCACCAGCGCCGTGATGCGGCGAGGCCCCAGCACGCCGGCGAGGCGCTTGCCGATGGTGGCGTAGGCGGCCTCGCAGACCACCGCGCCGAACACGAGCAGGTTGCCGAGCAGGATGCTGCCGCTGGCTGCGCGGTCGGCCCTGCCCGTCGCGAGCAGTGCCATGCCCGCTGCGGCGCATGCGACCGCGCCCCACACGCGGGGCGCGACCCGTTCGCGCAGGAACGACCAGCTCAGCACGGCGACGACGGCCGGGATGGCGGCCATGATCACGCCGGCCGACACCGCGCTCGTCATGCTGACGCCGAACAGCATGCAGATCGAGAACAGGAAATTGCCGAGCAGCGATTCCAGAAACAGCAGGCGGTGGGTGCCCGGTGTCAGTGGTGCTTCGCGCGGCGGGCGTCGCAGCCAATGCAGCGTGGCCACGGCGCCGATCGCGAACCGCAACCAGGCGAGCAGGAACACGGGCAGTGCGGCCACCAGGGGCCGCGACAGGGCCACGTAGCTCCCCACAAGGGTCATGCTCAGGGCGAGGCAGGCACAGGCCAAGGCAGGGGAGAGAGGGCGCTGCACGCGACGGCACGGATCGGGCGGAGCGCGCATCTTGCCCGAGGCGGGTGCGCGCACGGGCGCTGCTGATTTCGTCTCAATGCAAAGGCGTTTTGCATCACGGAATTCGCCCATGCTGCGCCGCGTCATTTTTTCTCATTATGGGAGTTCAGATCCCGTATTTCGAAATGCCAAGAGTAAGTTGATGATCTTGAAGGATAAATTTTTCCTCTTGTATAAGACAGAAGAGACGCTTTAGGCTGCGTGTGCGACCTAGAGTTGATGCCACGGGTGCACCGCGCATCCACCGGTTTCCACATCGACCTAGGAGCAGCAAACCATGAGCAACTGGACCCACCTGAGCCGCGAGCAGCAGATTGCGCAACTGGAGAAAGACTGGGCGGAGAACCCGCGCTGGAAGGGCATCGAGCGCGGCTACAGCGCCGCCGACGTGGTGCGCTTGCGCGGCTCGCTGCAGATCGAGCACACGCTGGCAAGGCGCGGTGCCGAGAAGCTCTGGACCCTGATCAACACCGAGCCTTTCGTCAACACGCTGGGCGCGCTCACCGGCAACCAGGCGATGCAGCAGGTCAAGGCCGACCTGAAGGCGATCTATCTCTCCGGGTGGCAGGTCGCCGGCGATGCCAACAGCAACGGCGAGATGTACCCGGACCAATCGCTGTACTCGGTGGACTCGGTGCCCAAGGTCGTGAAGAAGATCAACGCCACCTTCCAGCGAGCCGACCAGATCCAGTGGAGCGAGGGCAAGGCCATGGGCGACGACGGCTACGTCGACTACTTCGCGCCGATCGTGGCCGACGCGGAAGCCGGTTTCGGGGGCGTGCTCAACGCCTTCGAGCTGATGAAGGCCATGATCGAGGCGGGCGCCGCCGGCGTGCACTTCGAGGATCAGCTGGCCTCGGTCAAGAAGTGCGGCCACATGGGCGGCAAGGTGCTGGTGCCCACCCGCGAGGCGGTCGCCAAGCTGGTGGCCGCGCGCCTGGCGGCCGACGTCATGGGCACGCCGACCATCCTGCTGGCCCGCACCGATGCCGAGGCCGCCGACCTGGTGACCACGGACGTCGATGCCAACGACAAGCCCTTCCTCACGGGCGAGCGCACCGTCGAAGGCTTCTTCCGCTCGCGCAAGGGGCTGGACCAGGCGGTGAGCCGCGGTCTCGCCTACGCCCAGTACGCGGACCTGATCTGGTGCGAGACCGGCACCCCGGACCTGAAGTTCGCCAAGGACTTCGCCGACGCGATCCATGCGAAGTTTCCCGGCAAGCTGCTGGCCTACAACTGCTCGCCGTCATTCAACTGGAAGAAGAACCTGGACGACGCGACCATCGCCAAGTTCCAGAAGGAACTGGGCGCGATGGGCTACAAGTTCCAGTTCATCACGCTCGCGGGCTTCCACAGCCTGAACTACTCGATGTTCGAGCTGGCGCATGGCTACGCGCGCAACAACATGAGCGCGTTCGTCGAGCTGCAGCAGAAGGAGTTCGCCGCCGCCGACAAGGGCTTCACCGCGGTGAAGCACCAGCGCGAGGTCGGCACGGGCTACTTCGACGCGGTGACGACGACCATCGAGGCCAATGCGTCCACCGCGGCCCTGAAGGGATCGACGGAGGACGAGCAGTTCTTCGACAGGAAGGTGGCCTGAACGCGGCGCTGGGTCGACCTTTCCGGCCGATCCGCCGCTATCGCGCAACGCCCGGCAGTTCCGGGTCGTTGTCCTTTGATGGGCTTGGAACTAGAGTGAGTCCACCGACCACAACGGGAGACGCCATGGATGACAGCGACAGGACCGGCTCGTTCGATACGCGCATCCTGCAGCAGGGCCGCTGTCCGGAATGCAGCGGCACGGGCGAACTGCGCATCGACAGCGAGAACATCAACGAGGACTTCGAGGTCGAGAAGCAGACCGTCATCACGCCGTGCCAGCGTTGCAACGGCTCGGGCTGGACGCCGGCGCGGTAGAATCAGCCGGTTTCCACCGACAAGGGCGAGAAAGGCAGCATCGGTTATGACACCGCGAACTACTCCGCAAGGAACGGCCCGCTAGTGGCCGGCGTAGTCGCGCGTCCCTCGATCTGACACTTTCAGGGTCCAGCAAGAGCGCGGCTACGGGCCGCGCTTTTTCGTTTGTCCCGCTGGAGTTTGGACCCATGATTTCCATCACGCTTCCCGACGGCTCGCGCCGTGAATTCCCCGCACCCGTGAAGGTGGCCGACGTGGCCGCGTCCATCGGCGCCGGGCTTGCCAAGGCTGCCCTGGCCGGCAAGGTCGACGGCAAGGTCGTCGATCTCTCGCACACGGTCGATCGCGACGCCCACGTGGCGATCGTCACGGCCAAGGACGCCGACGGCCTGGACGTGATTCGCCACTCCACGGCGCACCTGCTCGCGTACGCCGTCAAGGAGCTGTTCCCCGACGCACAGGTGACCATCGGCCCGGTGATCGAGAACGGCTTCTACTACGACTTCTCGTACAAGCGGCCGTTCACGCCCGAGGACCTGGCCGCGATCGAGAAGCGCATGGCCGAGCTGGCGGCGAAGGACGAGAAGGTCGAGCGTCGCGTGCTGCCGCGCGACGCGGCGGTCGAGTACTTCAAGGGCATCGGCGAGGCCTACAAGGCCGAGATCATCGCCAGCATCCCGCAGAACGAGGACGTCTCGCTGTACCGCGAGGGCGGGTTCGAGGACCTGTGCCGCGGCCCGCACGTGCCCAGCACGGGCAAGCTTCGTCACTTCAAGCTGATGAAGGTGGCCGGCGCCTACTGGCGTGGCGACCACCGCAACGAGATGCTGCAACGCATCTACGGCACGGCCTGGGCCAGCAAGGAAGACCTGCAGCAGTACCTCACGATGCTGGAGGAGGCCGAGAAGCGCGACCACCGCAAGCTGGGGCGCGAGCTGGACCTGTTCCACATCGACGACGTGGCGCCTGGCGTGGTGTTCTGGCATCCCAAGGGGTGGTCGATCTGGCAGGTTGTCGAGCAGTACATGCGGCAGGTCTACAAGGACACGGGTTACCAGGAGGTCAAGGGTCCGCAGATCCTGGACAAGAGCCTGTGGGAGAAGACCGGCCACTGGCAGAACTACCGCGAGAACATGTTCACGACGGAGAGCGAGAAGCGCGACTACGCCCTCAAGCCGATGAACTGTCCGGGCCACGTGCTGATCTTCAAGTCGCAGCTGCGCAGCTACAAGGACCTGCCGATCCGGTACGGCGAGTTCGGCCAGTGCCATCGCAACGAGCCCTCGGGCGCGCTGCACGGGATCATGCGCGTGCGCGGCTTCACGCAGGATGACGGTCACGCCTTCGTCACCGAGGACCACATCCTCGAGGAGTGCGTCGCCTACACGACGCAGCTGCAGAAGGTCTACAAGGATTTCGGCTTCACCGACATCCTCTACAAGGTCGCCACGCGGCCCGACAACCGGGTCGGCTCGGATGCGCTCTGGGACAAGGCCGAACATGCCTGCATGGAGGCGCTGCGGCGCTCCGGCGTCGAGTTCGTGGTGTCGCCCGGCGACGGCGCCTTCTACGGCCCGAAGATCGAATACACGCTGAAGGACGCGCTCGGCCGCCAATGGCAGTGCGGAACGATGCAGGTCGACTTCAACACGGCCGAGCGCCTGGGCGCGGAGTACGTCACGGAAACCAGCGGTCGTGCGCACCCCGTGATGCTCCATCGCGCCATCGTCGGCAGCCTCGAGCGGTTCATCGGCATGCTGGTCGAACACCACGCGGGCGCGCTGCCGGCCTGGCTCGCGCCGGTGCAGGTGGCGGTCCTCAACATCACCGACGCGCAGGCCGACTACGCCCGGCAGGTGGTCAAAGCTCTGCAAAATCAAGGGCTTAGGGTCGAGCTGGATGAGCGCAACGAGAAAATCACGTATAAAATACGGGAGCATTCGATGCAAAAGCTGCCCTACATCCTGGTCGTGGGCGACAAGGAAAGGGCGGCAGGTGCCGTCGCAGTGCGCGCCCGGGGCAACCAGGACCTCGGCGTGATGTCCCTGGAGGCGTTCTCCGCAAGGATCGCCGACGACATCGCCAGCAAGCGCTGAACTCCCCCCAGGAAGTCCGCTCGCCGCGCGCATTCGCGACGGTTTTCGCTACTGCTGAAGTAGCCCTAGATATTGAAGGATCGAGACCATCGCTACTGACTTTCGCGACCGCCGCCACCGCGAGGAACGCAAGCACCGCCTGAACCGGGAAATCATGGCCCCGGAAGTCCGACTCTCCGGCCCGGAGAACGAGCCGCTGGGCATCGTCAGCCTGCAGGAAGCCCTGCGCATGGCCGGCGAACTCGACGTCGATCTTGTCGAGATCGCCGCGACTGCGAACCCGCCCGTGTGCCGACTGATGGACTACGGCAAGTTCAAATACCAGGAACAGAAGAAGGCGGCCGAGGCGAAGTCGAAGCAGACGGTCATCGAGATCAAGGAGATCAAGTTCCGCCCGGGCACCGACGACGGTGACTACAACATCAAGATGCGCAACATCCGGCGCTTTCTTGCCGAGGGGGACAAGTGCAAGATCACGCTGCGATTCCGTGGCCGCGAGATCACGCACCAGGAGATCGGGATGGCGCTGTTGAACCGCATCCGCGACGAGCTGGGCGACACCATCCTGGTGGAGCAGTTCCCCAAGCTCGAGGGCCGGCAGATGATCATGATGATCGCGCCGAGCCGCAAGAAGCCGAGCGCCGCCCAGGCGAAGCCGGCCGCCGAGGCCGCTGGCGCGACCACGGCGTAAGAGGAGTTCTCGGTCCGTACAGGTTGGTCGCCGGTGCGGACCGGTGAGGGAAGGCTTCGGCCTTGCCTCGACAAGTGGCGAGCTAATCACTCGCCACACAAGTGGCTCGGGGCCATCAAGACGCGAAGGATTCGCGGCGCCTCACGAGCACGAGATGAAGAAGGAGGCAGTCACATGCCCAAGATGAAGACCAAGAGCGGCGCCAAGAAGCGCTTTCGCGTCCGTCCCGGCGGTACCGTCAAGCGCGGTCAGGCCTTCAAGCGTCACATCCTGACCAAGAAGTCCACCAAGAACAAGCGGCACCTGCGCGGCGCCGTGGCCGTCCATGAGACCAACATGGGTCACATGGCGCAAATGCTGCCGTTCGCCGGCATCTAACGCAGACGAAGAAGGAGAACACACATGCCTCGCGTCAAACGTGGTGTCACGGCTCGCGCCCGTCACAAGAAGGTCCTCGCCCTCGCCAAGGGCTTCCGCGGCCGCCGCGGCAACGTCTTCCGCATCGCCAAAGAAGCGGTGATGAAGGCGGGGCAGTACGCCTACCGCGACCGCCGTGCCAAGAAACGCGTCTTCCGCCAGCTCTGGATCGCCCGCATCAACGCCGCGGCGCGCTCCAACGGCCTGACCTACAGCCAGTTCGCCAACGGCATCCGCAAGGCCGGCATCGACATCGACCGCAAGGTCCTCGCCGATATCGCCGTGCACGACCCCGCGGCTTTTGCCGGCATCGTGGAGCAAGTCAAGGCCAAGCTGGCTGCTTGAGTTCACGGTGGGCGCGCCTTGCGGCGCGTCCGGTGCAACCCATTGGAACAGGGCTAGGGCTGGCAGGCACTAGCCCTGTTTTTTCGCATGAATGATCTGGACCCCATCGTCGACGCCGCGCGTCAAGCCTTCGCCGCGGCGAGCAGCCCGGCAGACCTCGAGAACGCCAAGGCGCAGTTCACCGGCAAGGCCGGCCGCATCACGGAGCTGATGAAGGGCCTGGCCGCGCTCTCCGTCGAGGAGAAGAAGAGCCGCGGCGCTGCCATCAACGTGGCCAAGCAGGCGATCGAGGCGGCGCTCGCGGCAAGGCGGCAGGCGCTGGCCGAAGCCGAACTCGAGCAGCAGCTGCATGCCGAGGCACTCGATGTCACACTGCCCGGGCGTGCCCGCGAGCCGGGCGGCCTGCATCCGGTGACGCTGACCATGGAGCGCATCGAGCTGATCTTCGCGAGCATGGGCTTCGATGTCGCCGACGGTCCCGAGATCGAGAGCGACTGGCACAGCTTCACGTCGCTGAACAACCCGCCCAACCACCCGGCGCGTTCGATGCAGGACACCTTCTACGTCGACATCCAGGGCGAGGACGGCATCCACTACAACCTGCGGCCGCACACCAGCCCGATGCAGGTGCGCTATGCCCACCAGCACATCAAGAAGTTCGCCGATGCGGTGAAGGCAGGCCAGCCGCTGCCCGAGATCCGCGTGATCGCGCCGGGCCGCACCTACCGTGTCGACAGCGACGCCACGCACTCGCCCATGTTCCATCAGTGCGAGGGCCTGTGGCTGGGCGAGAACGTGAGCTTCAAGGACCTGAAGGTCGTCTTCACCGACTTCTGCCGCACGTTCTTCGAAAGCGATGACCTGGCGTTGCGCTTCCGTCCCAGCTTCTTTCCGTTCACCGAGCCCAGCGCCGAGATCGACATCCAGTTCCAGAGCGGACCGCTCGCGGGCAAGTGGCTCGAAGTCGCGGGCTCGGGCCAGGTGCACCCGGCCGTGGTGCGCAACATGGGCCTCGATCCGGAGAAGTACATCGGCTTCGCCTTCGGCATGGGGCCCGACCGCCTGACCATGCTGCGGTACGGCGTCAACGACCTGCGCCTCTTCTTCGAGGGCGACGTCCGCTTCCTGCGCCAGTTCCGCTAACCCACGCACGCCGACACCATGCAATTTCCAGAGTCCTGGCTGCGCGAGTTCTGCAACCCGCCGCTGTCCACGCAACAGATCGCCGACACCCTCACCATGGGTGGGCTCGAAGTCGAGGACCTGCGTCCCGTCGCGCCCCCGTTCACCAAGGTGGTCGTGGGCGAGATCAAGGAGGCTGTCCAGCACCCGAACGCCGACCGCCTGCGCGTGTGCCAGGTCGACGTGGGGCAGGGCGCGCTTCTCAACATCGTCTGCGGCGCGCCCAACGCCCGCCCTGGCATCAAGGTGCCCACGGCTCTCGTCGGTGCTGAACTGCCACCTGGCGAGGACGGCAAGCCGTTCCAGATCAAGCTGGGCAAGCTGCGCGGCGTCGAGAGCCAGGGCATGCTGTGCTCAGCGCGCGAGTTGCAGCTGAGCGACGACCACGGCGGGCTGCTCGAGTTGGCGGCCGACGTGAAGGTCGGCGCGGACATTCGCGCGACCCTCCAGCTCGACGACCATGTCTTCACGCTGAAGCTCACGCCGAACCTCGCGCACGCGCTCAGCGTGTATGGCGTGGCCCGCGAACTCTCGGCACTCACCGGAACGCCATTGAAGGCGCCGACGTTCGAGCCGGTGCGTCCCACCCACGATGCAAAGCTGCCCGTCAGGGTGAGTGCTCCCGACCTGTGCGGCCGCTTTTCGGGCCGCATCGTTCGCAACGTGGACACGACGGCGAAGACGCCGCAATGGATGGTGGACCGCCTGGCGCGATGCGGCCAGCGCAGCGTCACGGCCCTGGTCGACATCTCCAACTACGTGATGTTCGAGTTCGGCCGGCCATCGCACATCTTCGACCTGGACAAGATCCACGGCGGACTGGACGTGCGCTGGGGCCGCGCCGGCGAGCAGCTGAAGCTGCTCAATGGCACCACGATCACGGTCGACGACAAGGTCGGTGTCATCGCCGACGACGTGCAGGTGGAGTCGCTCGCCGGCATCATGGGCGGCGACGCCACGGCCGTGTCGGACGCCACCCGGAATGTCTACGTCGAAGCCGCCTTCTGGTGGCCCCAGGCGGTCCAGGGCCGCTCGCGGCGCTACAACTTCTCCACGGACGCCGGCCACCGCTTCGAGCGTGGCGTCGATCCGAGCCTGACCGTCGAACACATCGAGCACATCACCCGCCTGATCGTGGACATCTGCGGCGGCGAGGCGGGTCCGATGGACGACCAGGTCGTCAAGCTGCCCGAGGCAAAACCGGTCACGCTGCGCGTCGCTCGTGCCGCCAAGGTGATCGGCATGCCGGTCACGGCGACGCAGTGTCTGCAGGCGTTCCAGCGTCTCGGCCTGCCCGCGCGTGCGCAAGGCGAGACCATCGTGGTCACGCCCCCGCCTTCGCGGTTCGATCTCGCGATCGAGGAAGACCTGGTGGAAGAGGTGGCGCGCCTGATCGGCTACCAGAACCTGCCCACCACGCCGCCGCTGGCCCCGATCACAGCCAAGCTGCCGCCCGAATCGCGCCGTTCGCGGTTCGCGTTGCGCCGCCAACTCGCCGCCCTGGGGTTCCAGGAGACGATCAATTTCAGCTTCGTCGAGGAGCGCTGGGAGCGCGAACTCGCCGGCAACGCGGATCCGATCCGGCTGCTCAACCCGATCGCCAGCCAGATGGGCGTGATGCGCTCGTCGTTGCTCGGTTCGCTGCTGCATGTACTGCGCTTCAACCTGGACCGCAAGGCAGAGCGCGTGCGCGTGTTCGAGGTCGGGCGTGTGTTCCTGCGCGATGCATCTGTTGCGACGACCGACACCAGCGTGCGCGGCGTCCGCCAGCCAATGCGGGTCGCCGGGCTGGTCTACGGAGAAGGCGACGGGTTGCAGTGGAGCCGCAAGGGCGCACCCGTCGACTTCTACGACATCAAGGGCGACGTCGAGGCCCTGTTGGCGCCCGCGCGTGCGGTGTTCGAGCGGGCCAGCCATCCGGCCATGCACCCGGGTCGCTGCGCCAGCGTGCACCTGGAGGGCCGCGCCATCGGGTTCGTCGGCGAGCTGCATCCGCGGTGGCGCCAGGCCTGGGAACTGGCGCAGGCGCCGATGCTGTTCGAGCTCGATCTCGATGCCGTGCTGTCGCGCGAGATCCCGGCATTCGAGCCGGTGCCACGCTTCCAGCCGGCCGAGCGCGATCTGGCGGTCATCGTCCCCGATCACGTCACGCATGCGCAATTGCTGGCAGCCATCCGGGCTTCGGACACCGGCGGCCTGCTGCGCGACGCATTCCTGTTCGACGTGTACAAGCCGAAGCAGGCGACGGCCGGCATGGCTGCGGGGGACAAGAGCATGGCGGTTCGCTTGACGCTCGCCGACCCCGAAGCCACACTGACCGACCCGCAGATCGAGGCGGCGGTGGCAGCCGTGGTGTCCATGCTGCAACAGCGCCTTGGCGCACGGCTGCGTGCTTGAGGAGGCCGATGCTGACAACAACAACGAAGGACGAGGGCGCGATGGAGTTCACCGTGGAAAGCCTGGAGACGCCCGCGCTGACCAAGGCGCAACTGGCGGAACTCCTGTTCGAGCAGATCGGCCTGAACAAGCGCGAGTCCAAGGACATGATCGACGCCTTCTTCGACCTCATCGCCGGCAGCCTGGTCGAAGGCAAGGACGTCAAGATCTCGGGCTTCGGCAATTTCCAGATCCGCACCAAGGCGCCACGCCCCGGCCGGAATCCGCGCACCGGCGAGGCGATCCCGATCCAGGCGCGCCGCGTGGTCACCTTCCACGCGAGCCACAAGCTCAAGGAACAGATCCAGGGACACGGCAACGGCGAATCCGAGGTCTGACCTTCGCGCGTCGCATTTGTCCCCTGGCCTCTTTGCGCCTGCTGCGGTCTTAGAGTAACCTCGGAGCTTTCTCTCCTACGACATTGATTTCAGTGGAGAAAGCACTCCCTTCAATTCCGGCCAAGCGCTACTTCACGATCGGTGAGGTCAGCGACCTGTGCGGCGTCAAGCCGCACGTGCTGCGGTATTGGGAGCAGGAATTCACGCAGCTGCGCCCGATGAAGCGGCGCGGCAACCGCCGCTACTACCAGCACCACGAGGTGCTGATGATCCGGCGCATCCGCGACCTCCTGTACGACCAGGGGTTCACGATCAGCGGAGCGCGCAACAAGCTGCAGGAGCTGGTGCAGCTCGAGCGCGACAAGCGCAAGGCCGGGGAAGTGATGCTCGACGGCGTCGAAGTGATCGAAGTCGAGGACTCGACCCTCGAGGATTTCGACGACAGCGTCCCGCCGCCCGACGAGGCAAGCGCCGTCTCGGAGCAGTTGCTGCTGGTCCGGCGCGAACTGTTCGAGATTCGCGACCTGCTGTCGGCAAGTCACTGAGGCGCTCGCGCTATAATCGCGGGCTCGGCGTGTAGCGCAGCCTGGTAGCGCACTTGCATGGGGTGCAAGGGGTCGCGAGTTCGAATCCCGCCACGCCGACCAACAATCCGCTCGTAAGCAACAGCCGGCGCCCCGCAAGGGGCGCCGGCTTCTTTGTGCCCGCAGAGCTGGGACATACAATGGACTTCGCATGGCGACCGTTGTATTTGCTGACCTGGTGGGAAGCACCGGCATCTTCGAGCGGCTCGGCGACGAGACGGCAGGCCGGTTCGTCACCCAGCTGACGACGGCCATGTCACGCACCTTCGAGCAGCACAAGGGCCGCGTCGTCAAGCTTCTTGGCGACGGCCTGTTCGTCACGTTCCCGGTCGAAGGGGACGCCATCGACGCCTGCGTGGCGATCCAGAAGCGGCTGAAGGACACGCCGGTGTATCCCGGAGGCAACGGTGGCCCCGTGCAGATGCAGATGGGCGTCGAATCCGGCGAAGTCGTCGAAATCGAGGGCGACTGCTACGGCGATGCCGTCAATACGGCCGCCCGCCTGGCCGATCTCGCCGGAGCCGAGCAGATCCTCACCACGCAGCGCGTGTGCGACGCCGTCGATGCCAGGCAGCGGCAGCAGCTGCGCAGCATCGGCCCCATGTACCTGCGTGGGAAATCCGAGACGACCGACGTCTATCGGGTGCAATGGCAGCCCGAGCGTGACCTGGATGCGACGATGATGGGCGCTTCCATGTTCAAGCCGGCGCCGGAGGCGCACCTCCATCTCACTGCCGGCTCGCAGACCCTGCGCATGGGCCCGCAGGGCAAGCCCATCACGCTGGGCCGCGATGCCAAGACCTCGCTCACCCTCAAGGACTCGCGCGTCTCGCGCGTGCACGCCACCGTCGAATGGCGTGGGGGCCACTTCATCCTGAACGACCAGTCCAGCTTCGGCACGTGGGTCTACGTCGGGGGCCAGAGCGCCCCGATCGTGCTGCGCCGCACCGAGTGCTACCTGGTCGGCAAGGGCATCATCACCCTCGGCTGCGGCCGGGACGCCGACCGGCCGCCGCAGGTCGAATTCAACGTCTTGGCCTGAGCAGCGCCTTGCAGCAAGTGCATCAACGCAAACTGGGCCGCTACGAGCTGGTCCGCGTGCTCGGCAAGGGCGCGATGGGTGTCGTCTACGAAGCGCGCGATCCCAACCTGGACCGCCGCGTGGCCATCAAGACCATCATGGTCGACGACCTCGCGCCCGGCGCTGCCGCCGAATACGAGGAGCGGTTCCGCACCGAGGCGCGCTCCGCCGCGCGGCTGCAGCACCCCAACATCGTCACCGTCCACGACTCCGACCGCGACGGCAACACCGCTTTCCTGGTCATGGAGTTCGTCGAGGGCGACGATCTCAAGCGCCACCTGGATCGCGGCGACCGCCACGACGTGCAGCAGGCGCTGCGCCTGATCACCGACCTGCTCGCCGCGCTCGATTTCGCGCACCGCCAGGGGGTCGTGCACCGGGACGTCAAGCCGGCCAACCTGCTGATCGAACCCGGCGGCCGGCTCAAGCTCACCGACTTCGGGGTCGCACGCATCGCCGGCGAGGCCACGCGCACGCAGGGCAGCATGATCGGCACGCTGAAGTACATGGCGCCCGAGCAGGTGCAAGGCCAGAAGATCGACGCGCGCGCCGACCTGTTCTCAGCCGCCGTGGTAGCCTACCAGCTGGTCACCGGCCTGCGTCCGTTCGATGGGGACAATGACTTCTCCATCATCCAGCAGGTCATCGGCCACACGCCGCCGGCGCCCAGCGTGCTCAAGCCCGGACTGCCTGCCGCCGTCGACGCCGTGTTCGCACGCGCGCTGGCCAAGAACCGCAACGACCGCTACCAGACCGGTGGCGAGTTCTCCGAGGCGTTGCAGGCCGCGCTGGATGGCGTGGTGTTGCCCGTCGGCGGCACCACCGTTCCGGGCATGCACTCCATGCGGCGCAGTGACACCATGCCGCTGCCCGGTGCGGTCGGCATCGGCCAGGAACTCGAACTCGAATACTGGCGCGCCGTCCGCGACACCACCGACCTGCGCGAGCTCGAGGGCTTCCTCATCCGCTTTCCGAGCGGCATCTATGCCGACCTCGCGCGTCGCCGCCTGCAGCGCCTGATCGACGAGACCGACCCGGACCGGACGATGCTGCAAGGCCGCACCCGTCCGTTGGCCGCGTCGCCGGTCATCGACGATCCTGACGCCACCCGCACGGAGCCCGTGCACGTGGCCGTCAGCAGCCCGGCGCCGCTCGAGCCGACCGCGCGCCCGGCGACGACGGCTGACGCGATCCCGGTTCGGCGCGTGCGTCACGAGCCCGACGATGACGAAGGTGCCCGGCCCGCCCGCCGCAAGGGCAGGACCCCGTGGGCGCTGGGCGGTGTTGCTGTTGCCGTGGTCGTCGTTGCAGTGGCTGCAATCTGGGGCGCCATGCGGTCGAACGGCGGCCCGGTGGTGGGGACCACCCCGCCGGCTGCCAAGCTCGCGGACCGTCAATCGCCGCAAACGCCATCGCCAGCAACGGTGACGACCGCGGACCGCGCCGCGCCCGTCTCGACCGGCCCGGCATCGCAGGAAGGTGGCGGCGTGGGCACGGCGCGCACCGGTGAGGCTCGCACCGGCAAGGCTGCGAGCGCATCCCGCAGTGCCAACGCGGCTGCGCGCAACCGTCCTGCCTCGCCGGCTGCTCCTGCAGGGCACTCCGCGGTCGTGGCCCAGGCGTCCGATGGGGGCGAGGAACACGCAGTGGGTGGCTTGGTACCACCTGCGGTGACCTGCAAGGACAAGATGTTCCTGGCCAAGCAGTACTGCGTGTACTCCGAGTGCCAGAAGCCCGGCTACGCCAATTTCCCCACGTGCGTGCGCCTGCGCGAGGACGCCAAGCTGCGCGACGCCGGCAAGTACGGCAACTGATACGGCCCCGGGGGGCGTCCCTCAGGTCACGTGCAGGTTGTGCACGCCGAAGCTGCCACGGCGCCGATCGTCGAAGTACCGCAGCAGCGTCTCGCGCACGGTCTTGAACGCGATCTCCTCCCAGGGAATCTCGTGCTCGCCGAACAGCCGTGCCTCCAGCGTTTCGTGTCCCGGTTCGAACCGGTCGCTCAGCAGCCGTGCCAGGTAGAACAGGTGCACCTGGCCCACGCGCGGGACGCTGATCACGCTCAGCAGGTCACCCATCTCCACTTGCGCGCCGGCTTCCTCGTCGGTCTCGCGCGCGGCGCCCTCGAGGGTGGTCTCGCCCAGCTCCATGAACCCGACCGGAAGCGTCCACTTGCCCCAGCGCGGCTCGATGTTCCGCTTGCACAGCAGCACCTTCTCGCCCCAGTAGGGCACGGTGCCGACGACGTTCAGGGGGTTCTCGTAATGGATCGTGCCGCACGCGGGGCACACGGCGCGCTCGCGCGTGTCGCCATCGTCGGGGACGCGGTAGACCACGCCCTGTCCGCAGTTGCGGCAATGCTTGATCGGGGTGCGAAAGGGCATGCGCCGAGTGTAAGGAACAAGGGCTCCCGGTCAGGGAGCCCTCGTGCATGGAACGCGGCCGTGCGGCCGCAGGTTCAGGCGCTCAGCCGATGCGCACGCGCAGCTCGGGCAAGCCCGTGACGCCGCCCGTCAGCGTGTCGCCCTTGACCACGGCGGCCACGCCTTCGGGCGTGCCGGTGAAGATCAGGTCGCCGGGTGCCAGTTCCCAGGCGGCGGAGAGGTGCTCGATGATCTCGCCGAGGTTCCAGATCAACTTGGTCACCGAGCTGCGCTGGCGATCCTTGCCGTTCACCTGCAGCCAGATCTCGGCGTTCTCGATGTCGCCTGCCTGCGCGACCGGCGTGACCGGACCAGTGGGGGCGGACTGCTCGAACGACTTGCCGATCTCCCAGGGGCGGCCCTGCTTCTTCATCTCGCCCTGCAGGTCGCGGCGCGTCATGTCCAGGCCCACGGCGTAGCCCCAGATGTGCTTGCGCGCGTCGGCGGCCTTGATGTTCTTGCCGCCGGTGCCGATGCAGGCGACCAGCTCGATCTCGTGGTGCAGGTCCTTGGTGAGGCTCGGGTACGCGATGGTGCCCGTCTCGCCCGCGGGCACTGCGACGACCGTGTCGGACCGGCTTGAAGAAGAAGAAGGGCGGCTCGCGGCCGGTGAAGCCCATCTCCTTGGCGTGTTCGACGTAGTTGCGGCCGACGCAGATGACGCGGCGCACCGGGAAGCGCTCGCCGCGACCGACGACGGGCAGCGAAGCCTGCGCGGGCGGGGTGATGACGAAACTCATGACAACCTTTCTTCCTTGTGGATGGACAGCGCCGCCTGCACGGGCCGGTCGGAGTAGCTGAAGAGGACGCAACCGGACCGTGAGCGGAGGCGGGCAGTGTGCCACGAGGGCACGACGAAATGATCGCGCGGGGCGAGCTCGAAGCTCCAGCGCTTGTCGCCCCACTCGATGTCGACCGTGCCGGTGCCCTCGACCACGCTATACACCGCGCCATCGGTCTGCCGCCAGCCTTGCCCCTGGAAGCCGGCCGGCAGCTTCTGCATGAACGTCGCCATGGTCGGCATCGGGTAGCCGCCGGTGAGCGGGTTCACGTAGCGCAGCTTCACGCCGTCCCAGGGATCGATGGGCGCATTGCGTTCCAGCCGGTGCAGGGCTTCGAGGCTGCGCTCGTAGGGATAGCTGAAGATCGGCGACGTCGCCCCGAACGGCGACTCGTGACGCACGGGCACCATGTTGTGGCCGAAGCGGGCGAGGCTCGTGCCCTCCGCACGCGTGACCTCCTGCGAGCGCGCCGTGCCGTTCTCGGCGAAGCCGGCATCGAAGAAGCGGATCATCGGGATGTCCAGCCCGTCCAGCCACACCACGGGACCATCGGCGTCGCTGCCATGGTCGTGGAAGGTCCACGAGGGCGTGATGATGAAGTCGCCCGGCCGCATGGTCGTGCGCTCGCCATCGACGGAGGTGTAGGCCCCCGAGCCTTCGACGATGAAGCGCAGCGCGCTCTGCGTGTGCCGGTGGGCCGGCGCCACTTCGCCGGGCAGGATCAGCTGCAGCCCCGCGTACAGCGACTGCGTGACGGCCGACTGGCCACGCAGGCCCGGGTTCTCCAGGATCAGCACGCGGCGCACCGCTTCTTCCGCAGTGATCGCCTGGCCGGCCCGCATCAGGAAGGGCCGCACCTGCTCGTAGCGCCAGTGCGCGGGCACGCAGGGCGTGGCCGGGCGTTGTGGCACCAGCGCATGCAGTACCTCCCACAGCGGGGTGAGGTTGTGCGGGTCCATGTCCCGGTACAGCTGCTGGCGCGCATGCAACGTGGCGTCAGGCGCATTCATGGCAACTCTCCTTCTTGCAATCAGTCGTCGCGGCCGAGGAAGGCGCCCTGCGACTCCAGGCGGGCCTGCAGGATCGCGGTGTCGACTTCGGCCGCCGTGCGGCCGCCAGCGAGCGCCAAGTCGGCCGCAGTGCCGGCCGCCTGGCCCATCACGAAGCAGATCCCCGTCACGCGCGCCGCCGACTGGGCTTCGTGCGACATCGAGGCGCAGCGCCCGGCCACCCACAGATTGTCCGCGCCCTCTGGCACGACCATCCGGTAGGGCAGGTGGTTGAAGCCTCGGCTTTCCGGGATCTTGGGCCAGCGGAACTCGACGTCGCCCTTCATGTGCAGCTCGAGCGGCCAGCCGTTGACGCCGATGGTGTCGTCGAAGCTGGCGCAGTCCAGCACGTCGGACTCGGTCAAGCGATAGAGCCCGCGCACCCGGCGCGTCTCGCGGATGCCCACCTGCGGCGCGATGTCGACGATGTACGAGCGCTCGAAGCCGGGCACCTCACGCAGGAAGCCAGCCACCTCGGCGATCTGCCGGCGACCCAGCACCTCGGCCTGCGTGAGTTCGTCGGCGTCGGTGCCGTCCATGGCATTGCCTTGCGCATTGGCCAGCTGGGTGAGGTTGACGCGCCACTCGATGCCGCTCTTCTGCGGTCGCACGATCGGCGTCTTGCGCGGGAAGCGATACCGATGCTCGGACTCGGCCTTCAGCATCAGGCCGGGGATCACTTCCCATGCCTTGCCGGCGCGCCCGGGATCGATGCCATTGAGGCGGAACATGGTCGAGGGGTAGAGCATGTTGCCGTTGCCATCGCCCTTGTCGAACGGAACGCCGGCCCATGCGGCGAGGTCACCGTCGCCGGAGGCATCGATGAAGCAGCGGCCCACGATGGCGCGGCGTCCGGACTTGGTTTCCACCAGCAGCGCCTTCAGCCGCCGCGGCGAATCCATGATCACGCCGGCACCGAGCGCATGGAACAGCAGGTGCACGCCGGCACTGGCCATCAGGTCGTCGGCAGCGATCTTGTAGGCCGCCGTGTCATAGGCCTGCGCCACCGTCTTGCCGAACAGCGCGTGCGGCGCATTGAGGCCGCCGAGGCGATCGATGCGTTCCAGCAGGTCGCTGGCCACGCCGTGCACGACGCGGCGGATGTCCCCGTGCACATTGGCATGCAGGCCGCAGAAGTTGGTGACGCCCGCCGCCGTGCCCATGCCACCCAGGAAGCCATAGCGCTCGACGAGCAGGGTGGAGCGGCCCGCGCGAGCGGCTGCCACTGCGGCGGCCATCCCGGCGGAACCCGCCGAGCACGACCACGTCGTACTCGCCGTACACCTCGGTCTGTCGCGCCGGTTCGGTCAATGTCATTGGAACAAGTTCTCCGGATCGATGCCCTGGTACATCCAGTCCAGACCGGCGAAGCCGGCCGATTCCTGCCCACCCTGGAACATGCGGTTGCGCAGCTCGCGGGCGACGCCGCTCGCATGGTAGATGTCGCCGTAGAAGCGCGCCGTCAGCTGCACGCGGCCGGTGCGCAGGTAGCGCGCCTGCTGGTAAAGACGGAACGCCTGCGCGAACTCGCCGCCCGTGTGGCCGATCGCGGCGCCGAGCACCACCGCATCTTCGATCGCCTGGCCGGCGCCCTGCGCCAGGTACTGCAGCATCGGGTGCGCCGCATCGCCCAGCAGCGTGACCCGGTCCTGCGACCAGTTGGCCACCGGCTCGCGGTCGCACAGCACCCACATCTTCCAGGTCTCGATCTTGCCGAGCAGTTCGCGCACCTGCGGCACGGCGCGGGCAAAGCGGTCGTTCAGTTCGGCCGTGTCGCCGAACGTGTTCCAGCCCTCGTCGTACTTGTTGCTGTGGAAGACGGCGACCAGGTTGAACAGCTCCCCGCGGCGCAGCGGGTAGTGCACGAGGTGGGTCTTCTCGCCGCCCCAGAGCAGCACGTCGTCGCTCCACAGATGCGCGGGCACATCCTCGCGCCGCAGCACCGCGCGATACGCGATGTGGCCCGAGACGCGCGGCTTGCCATCGCCCACGATGGCTTCGCGCACCCGGCTCCAGAGGCCATCGGCGCCGACCAGCACCGCACCTTGCAGCTCCTCGCCCCCGGCCAGCCGCACGCGCACGCCGGCAGCGTCCTGAGAGAAACCTTCCACCTTGGCTGAGGTGCGCAGCGTCACGCCCGGCAGCGCCTTGCAGGCATCCAGCAGCACCTGGTGCAGGTCGGCACGGTAGATGACGCCGTATGGGAAGCCATAGGCCGCGATGGCGGCTTCGCCGAGCGGCACGCGCGCCACCTTCTCGCCGGTCCGCACGTCGTTCATGGCGAGGCCGGGCGGGAAGTACGCGACGGCCCGGATCGCCTGCGTGAGCCCGAGGTACTCGAACATCCGGAAGATGTTGGGGCCCAGCTGGATTCCGGCGCCGATCTCGCCGAACGCGGACGACTGTTCCAGCACCGTCACGGGCAGGCCCTGGCGGCCCAGCACGTAGGCGGCCGCCAGGCCGCCGATGCCGCCGCCGGCGACGAGCAGGGAAGGAGAGGACGTCATGCGGGCGGGGCGGTTGGGATCGAATTGCTAAGCATACATAGCAATTGCGGCCGGGGCAATCGGGCCCGTCCGCCTCAGTCGAGCGACTGGTCGAGGAAGATCTGCTTGTCCACCGCGGCCCAGACCACCCGGTAGTACTGGACCACCTGCTCCGGCTAGTACACCTTGTTGAAGCGGGGCGCCGGTTCAAGCATCGACGCGGACAACCATAGTCCCGCGTGGGGCACTGCGCAATCGGTCGTTGATCACACCGCTGGCTACACTCGTGAGCCATGCCCAAGAGCTTCGACTTCCAGCATGCGCCCGGCCACCTGATCCGGCGCGCGCACCAGGTGGCAGTCGCAGTCTTCATGGAAGAGACCGGCGAGCACGACGTCACGCCCGTGCAGTTCGCCATCCTGAACGCATTGATCGAGGACCCCGGCGAGGACCAGGTCACGCTGGCCGGCAAGGTGGCGTTCGATGCCGCCACCTTCGGTTCGGTGATCGGCCGCCTCGAGGCCAAGGGATGGGTCCGGCGGGAACCCGACGCGGCGGACCGGCGCCGCAAGCTCCTGTGGGTGACCGGCGACGGCGAGAAGGCCGCGGCCGCGATGAAGCGTGCGGTGACGCGGGCACAGCGGCGCATCCTTGGCCCGCTGCGGCCCGACGAGCAGGAGCAGCTCCTCCTGCTGCTCGGCAAGCTCGTGCGCGGCCACAACGGCAGCGCCTGAGCCGGACACGTCCTGCAACGAGCTGCGGCGGCTGCCGTCCGCGTGCGGCCCTCCTGACACGTTCAATCATCAGCAAACGCGAAAGGACAGCTCATGCGATTCACATCTTCCACTCCCCGCCGGCTTGCCCTGGGCCTCACCGCAGCTGCCGCGCTGCTGGCCAGCGGCTGTGCCGACATGCAGGCGCCGCAGATGAGCCCGACGGGCCGCAACACGGCGATCGGTGCAGGTGTCGGCGGCCTGGCCGGTGCGGCGATCGGCCACGACGCGAAAGGCGCCGCCATCGGCGCCGGCCTGGGTGCGCTGGGTGGCTACGTCTGGTCGCAGCACATGGAACAGAAGAAGCAGGCCATGCAACGGGCCACCGTCGGCACCGGCGTCGCGGTGACGCAGACCCCGGACAACCAGCTCAAGCTGAACATCCCCAGCGACATCTCGTTCGACACCGGCCGGGCCGACATCAAGCCGAACCTGCGGCCAATCCTCGACCAGTTCGCCACCGGCCTGTCGAGCCAGCCGAACACGGAGGTGCGCATCATCGGCCACACCGACAACACCGGCTCGGACGCCATCAACGACCCGCTGTCGCAGCGTCGCGCCGATGCCGCCCGCGACTACCTGGCTGCGCGTGGCGTCGACCCGCGCCGCATCGTGACCGCGGGCCGCGGCGAACACGAGCCGATCGCCGACAACAGCACGGATGCCGGCCGCGCGCGGAACCGGCGCGTCGAGATCTTCCTCGGCGAACGTGCGGACGTGGCCAGCAACAGCGCCCCCGCCGGCCCCGGCATCCCGGCGACGCCGGTGCGCTGACCGACCGAGGACGCTCACGCCGAGGAACGCGGTTTATCCTTGCGGCATGAAGCTGCACAACTACTTCCGCTCCTCGGCATCGTTCCGCGTCCGCATCGCGCTGGAGCTCAAGGGGCTGTCGTACGAGTACCTGCCGGTGCACCTGGTCAAGGGCGAACACACCCAGTCCGCCTATGCCCAGGTGTCACCCTCGATGCTGGTGCCGACGCTGGTCACCGACGAAGGCCAGGCACTCGGCCAGTCCATGGCCATCATCGAGTACCTCGACGAGACGCATCCGCAGCCGCCGCTGTTGCCGCGCGATGCCCTCGGCCGCGCGCAGGTGCGCGCGCTCGCGCAGCTGATCGCCTGCGAGATCCATCCGCTGAACAACCTGCGGGTGCTGAAGTACCTCGTGCGCACCTTGAAGGTGGACGAGGACGCGAAGACCGCCTGGTACCGGCACTGGGTGCGCGAAGGCCTGCTGGCGTTCGAACGTGAACTGGCGCGGCTGCCGCGCGGCACGTACTGCTACGGCGACACGCCGACGCTGGCCGACTGCTGCCTGGTGCCGCAGATCTTCAACGGCAAGCGTTTCGACGTCGACTTCTCCGGCCTGGACCGCACCATGGCCGCCTTCGATGCCTGCATGCGCCATCCGGCCTTCCAGAAGGCGCAGCCCTCCAGCTGTCCGGACAACGAAGCTTGACCGAGCGCTTTCCCGCGGACTGGCTCGTGCCCGGGTGGCCGGTGGGCGAGGGCGTGCATGCCGCGTGCTCGGTGCGCACGGGCGGCGTGTCGTCGGGCCCGCATGAGAGCCTGAACCTGGGAGACCACGTTCAGGACGACCCGGCCAGCGTGGCCGAGAACCGCCGACGTTTTGCGCAGGTGCTGCAGGCACGACCCGTGTTCCTGTCCCAGGTGCACGGGGCCGGCGTGGTGCGGCTCGACGGTTCCACGCGCGACGGCACCCAGGCCGATGCCTGCTGGACCACCGAGCGCGGCGTCGCCTGCACGATCATGGTGGCCGACTGCCTGCCGGTGCTGCTCGCGGATGCGAAGGGACAAGCCGTCGGCGCGGCGCATTGCGGCTGGCGCGGCCTCGCCGGCGGCGTCATCGAGGCACTGTGGTCCGCCATGCGTCCCCAGCTGGGCGCTGCAGCCCCGGACGTGCATGCCTGGCTCGGGCCGTGCATCGGCCCGGAAGCCTTCGAGGTCGGGCCCGAAGTGCGCGAGGCGTTCACCGCGCACGAAGCCGCGGCGGCTTCGTCGTTCCGTGCAACGAGGGGCGGCAAGTTCCTTGCCGACCTGCCAGCGCTGGCTCGGCAGCGGCTGCACGCACTCGGCATCGAGCGCATCAGCGGCAACGACGGCAGCGCCGAGTGGTGCACCGTCTCGAACCCATCAAGGTTCTTTTCGCATCGCCGCGACCGGCTCAGCGGCCGGTTCGCGGCCGCCTGCTGGCTCGGCTGAGCTTGCCGCGGCTGCGGCATTTTGGGCGTCGCGCTCGGCTTGTTCGCGCGCCTTGATCGCTCGCTTGCGCCCCGGCGTTCCCATGATGTACACCAGCAGTGCAATCGGGACGAGGCCATAGAGCGCGAAGGTGAACAGGGCGCCGAGCACGGTGCCGTTGCTGCTGGTGGCCTCGGCCACCGACATCATCAGCACCACGTAGAGCCACGCGACGACGACCAGGTACATGGGAATGGGCAGCAGGTTGGATTGCGGTGCAGCTGCGATACTGCAAAGCGGGTGCAGGACAAGAACGTCAGGAGACAAGCGCGATGCATTCTGAACCAGACTGGTCCGCCGCAACGCGGCAGTTCCAGCAGTCGCTCGGCGATAGCTGGGCCAAGGCGGTGCAGGCCGCCGGCATCGCGCCGGCGCTGCCTTCCGGTGCAGCGATCACGTTCTCGCCCGAGAAGCTGGCCGCGTTGCAGCAGGCTTACCTGAAGGAAGCCGCGGAGCTGTGGAACCACGGCCTGGCCGGCGTCGCCGCCGGGGACAAGCGGTTCGCGTCGGAGGCCTGGGGCACGAATCCCGTCGCTGCCTTTTCTGCGGCCACGTACCTGTTGAACGGCCGCACGCTGCTCGGCATGGTGGAAGCCGCCGAGACCGATCCCAAGACCAAGGCGCGGCTGCGCTTCGCCGTGGAGCAGTGGATGGCGGCCTCCGCGCCCAGCAACTTCCTGGCGCTCAATGCCGAGGCTCAGCGCAAGGCCGTGGAGACACGTGGCGAGAGCATCGCCAGGGGCATCCAGAACCTGCTGAACGACATGCAGCAGGGGCACGTGTCGATGACCGACGAGAGCCAGTTCGAGGTGGGCCGCAACGTCGCCACCACGGAAGGCGCGGTGGTCTACGAGAACGAGCTGATGCAGCTGATCGAATACAAGCCCACCACGGCCAAGGTGTACGAGCGGCCGTACCTCGTGGTGCCGCCTTGCATCAACAAGTTCTACATCCTCGACCTGCAGCCGGAGAACTCGCTGGTCAAGTTCCTCGTCGACCAGGGGCACCGCACCTTCGTGGTCAGCTGGCGCAACCCGGACGAGTCGATGCACGACAAGACCTGGGACGACTACGTCGCGCAAGGTCCGCTGGAGGCCATCGACGTGGTGCAGGACATCACGGGTGCCAGGCAGATCAACGCGCTGGGGTTCTGTGTCGGCGGCACCCTGCTCGGCACGGCGCTCGCGGTGCTCGCCGCGCGGGGCGAGAAGCCGGTGCAGTGCGCCACCTTCCTCACCACGCTGCTCGACTTCAGCGACACCGGCGTGCTGGACCTGTTCATCGACGAGAACTTCGTCAAGCTGCGCGAGATGCAGATGGGCGACCGCGGCCTGCTCAAGGGCCAGGAGCTTGCGTCGACCTTCAGCTTCCTGCGCCCGAACGACCTGGTGTGGAACTACGTCGTCGGCAACTACCTGAAGGGCGAGACGCCGCCGGCCTTCGACCTGCTGTACTGGAATAGCGATTCCACCAACCTGCCGGGCCCGATGTACGCCTGGTACCTGCGCAACACCTACCTCGAGAACAACCTGGTCAAGCCGGGCAAGGTCACCGTGTGCGGCGAGAAGATCGACCTGCGCAGCATCGACATGCCGGTGTACGTGTACGGCTCGCGCGAGGACCACATCGTTCCGATCGGCGCCGCGTATGCGAGCGTCAACCACCTGCCGGGCAAGCGGCGCTTCGTGATGGGTGCCTCGGGCCACATCGCCGGCGTGATCAATCCGCCGGTCAAGAAGAAGCGCTCGTACTGGACCAACGACAAGCTGCCCAAGCTCCATGCCGAATGGCTGCAGGGTGCGACCGAGCATCCGGGCAGCTGGTGGACCGACTGGGCCGACTGGCTGCGCCCGCAGGGCGGCAAGCAGGTGCCCGCGCCGAAGCGATTCGGCAAGGGCACCGCCTACAAACCCATCGAACCCGCGCCGGGCCGCTACGTGCGCGCCAAGTCGTGAAGGCCGGTAGTCCCGGTCTCCAGCCTTCAGCCTCCAGCCTCTAGCCCCTTCCCCAAAGGAGTCCCTATGGAAGACATCGTCATCGTTTCGGCCGTCCGCACCGGCGTCGGCAAGTTCGGCGGCTCGCTCGCCAAGATCCCGGCGCCGGAACTCGGCGCGATCGTGATCAAGGAGGCCCTGGCCCGTGCCAAGGTGGATCCGGCGCAGGTGGGCGAGGTCATCATGGGACAGGTGCTCGCCGCTGGCTCCGGCCAGAACCCGGCGCGCCAGGCGCTGCTGAAGGCGGGCCTGCCCAAGGAAGTTCCGGGCCTGACGATCAACGCCGTGTGCGGGTCGGGCTTGAAGGCGGTGATGCTCGCCGCGCAGGCCATCGCGTGGGGTGATTCGGACATCGTGGTGGCCGGTGGCCAGGAGAACATGAGCGCCGCGCCGCACGTGCTGATGAACTCGCGCGAGGGCCAGCGCATGGGCGACTGGAAGATGATCGACTCGATGATCGTCGACGGCCTCTGGGACGTCTACAACCAGTACCACATGGGGATCACGGCGGAGAACGTCGCCAGGCAGTACGGCATCGATCGCGCTGCGCAGGACGCGCTCGCGCTCGCCAGCCAGCAGAAGGCGGCCGCCGCGCAGGAAGCGGGCAAGTTCAAGGACGAGATCGTGCAGGTCACCATCCCGCAGAAGAAGGGTGATCCTGTCGTCTTCGCCGCCGACGAGTTCATCAACAAGAAGACCAGCGCCGAAGCCCTGGCGGGACTGCGCCCCGCGTTCGACAAGTCGGGTAGCGTCACGGCCGGCAATGCGTCCGGCATCAACGACGGCGCCGCCGCGGTGGTGGTCATGGGCGCGAAGAAGGCGGCCTCGCTGGGCCTGCGTCCGCTGGCACGCATCGCCGGCTTCGGTACCTCGGGGCTCGACCCGGCCACCATGGGCATGGGCCCGGTGCCGGCCTCGCGCAAGGCGCTGCAGCGCGCCGGCTGGAACGCGCAGGACGTGCAGCTGTTCGAGTTGAACGAAGCCTTCGCGGCGCAGGCGTGCGCGGTGAACAAGGAGCTGGGCATCGACCCCGCCAAGGTCAACGTCAACGGTGGCGCCATCGCCATCGGCCATCCCATCGGCGCGTCGGGATGCCGCATCCTGGTGACGCTGCTGCACGAGATGCAGCGGCGTGAAGCGCGCAAGGGCCTCGCGGCGCTGTGCATCGGCGGCGGCATGGGGGTTTCCCTCGCCGTCGAGAGGGCCTGATTGGCTAGAGTGGGTCGCACCCTGCGGGCCGCACCGGCCGCCGCAGTTGTCGCAAATTGCAAGGAGAGAACATGGCTCAGAAGGTTGCGTACGTCACCGGCGGCATGGGCGGCATCGGCACCGCTATCTGCCATCGCTTGCACAAGGAAGGCTTCAAGGTCATCGCGGGCTGCGGGCCCACGCGCGACTACGCCAAGTGGCTGGACGAACAGAAGGCCAAGGGCTTCACGTTCTACGCCTCGGTCGGCAACGTGGGCGACTGGAATTCGACGGTCGAGGCGTTCAGCAAGGCCAAGGCTGACCACGGCCCGATCGACGTGCTGGTGAACAACGCGGGCATCACCCGCGACCGCATGTTCCTCAAGATGACGCGCGAGGACTGGGACGCGGTGATCGAGACCAACCTCAACTCCATGTTCAACGTCACCAAGCAGGTGGTGGGCGACATGGTCGAGAGGGGCTGGGGGCGGATCATCAACATCTCGTCGGTCAACGGCGAGAAGGGCCAGGCCGGCCAGACCAACTACTCCGCGGCCAAGGCGGGCATGCACGGCTTCACGATGGCGCTCGCGCAGGAGCTCGCGAGCCGCGGCGTCACCGTGAACACCGTGAGCCCGGGCTACGTGGGCACCGACATGGTCAGGGCGATCCGGCAGGACGTGCTGGACAAGATCGTGGCCACCATCCCCGTCAAGCGACTGGGCCTGCCCGACGAGATCGCATCGATCATCGCGTGGATCGCGTCCGACGAGAGCGGCTATTCCACGGGCGCCGACTTCTCCGTCAACGGCGGCATGCACATGGGCTGAGGGCTTCGCAACGGTTTCCGCGGACCGGGAATTCCGGTTCAGGATGTCACAAACGTCACATGAATGAAGCCCGCCCCGGCGGGCTTCGTGCATTGTGGCGCCCTGTCGCCAACCCAGCCGGTGATGCAGTGCGCCTGCCGAAGCGCATGCACCGGCCGACCCTCCGTGACCTCAACAAGAAGAATCCTGATCGTCGAGGACGACTCGCGTGCCGCCGCGCTGCTGTCCGACTTCCTGCACTCGCAGGGCTATGCCACTTCCGTCGTGATGAACGGCCTGCATGTGGAGCCGGAGGTGCGCCGCGCCGAACCCGCGCTGGTGCTGCTGGACGTGGGCCTTCCGGGCCTGGACGGCCTCGAGGTGTGCCACCAGCTGCGCCGCTTTTCCTCCGTGCCGATCATCATGGTGAGCGGACGCGTGGAGGAGATCGACCGTACGCTGGGCCTGGAGGTCGGCGCCGACGACTACGTGTGCAAGCCGTTCAGCCCACGCGAGATCGCCGCGCGCATCAAGGCGCTGCTGCGGCGCGCCGAGGGACGCCTGGCCGGTGCCACGGTGCTGCATGGCTTCCGCATCGACGAGGGCAGCCGGCGCATCGCGTGTGACGAGCAGTGGCTGCCGCTCACGCCGCAGGAGTACAGGCTGCTGCGGCGGCTGCTCTCGCGCCCGGGCCATGTGTTCTCGCGCGAGGACCTGGCCGACGCGAGCGACGTCAGTCCGAACGCCAGCTTCCGCGCCGTCGACAGCCACGTGAAGAACCTGCGCCGCAAGATCGAGGCCGTGCGCCCGGACGGCTGCGGCATCGTTTCCGTCTACGGGGCGGGGTACCGCTTCGAGCCTTTGCAGATGGAGGCAAGCGCGACCGCAGGGTGAGCCAGTCGTCCGGAGTTCCTCCGCAATCCATCCACAGTCGGTTCCAAGAATGGCCGACTTCGTTCACTGGAGGATTCGACGGATGATGCTCAAGCTTGCGGCGCACGCGCGCCATCTGCCCGTGGTCATCGCCACGCTCGCCCTCGTGGCATGCGGAGGTGGCGGTGGCGGCGGAGCGGGCACCACGGCGAGCGCCCCCGCCGCGACGACGGCTGCCCCCGCACTGGCGTCCGGGTCCAGCCTGGTGCTCTCCGCCCAGTCGACATCGGTGCTGCGCCTCGATGGCCAGCAGCTTCCCGACTACACCCCGCAACTGCCGGCGCACTTCGCAGGCGTGCAGGCGCAGGACAACACGCCGGCAGGAACGGTCGCCTCGCCGGTGATGGCCACCCTGGGCCGCGTGCTGTTCCACGAGAAGGCGCTGAGCGTGAGCGGCCAGATGTCGTGCGCGTCCTGCCACCAGCAGGCCCAGGACCTGGCCGACACGAAGCGCTTCTCGACCGGCTTCGACGGCACCCTGGGGTCCGCGCACGCCATGCGGCTGGCCAACGTGCGCTACTACCAGCCGGGCACGATGTTCTGGGACAAGCGCGCTGCCTCGCTGGAGGCGCAGTCGACAGGGCCCGTGCAGAACCCGGTCGAGATGGGCTTCGACGCCGCACATGGGGGCATCGCCGCCGCGGTGCAGAAGCTGCAGCAGCTGCCCTACTACAACGACCTGTTCAGGGCGGCCTACGGCGACACGGCGATCAACGAGCAGCGCATCCAGGGCGCGCTGGCGCAATTCCTTCGCGGCATGGTGTCCACGCACAGCCGGTGGGACGACGGTGCGGCGCAGGTGTTCGACGCGACGCTGGCGGACAAGGGCTTCAACAAGCCGTTCCCCAATTTCACGGAGCAGGAGAACCGCGGCAAGGACCTGTTCATGGCGGCGCGCGCCAACGGCGGCCAGAACTGCGCGGCCTGCCACGCGCCGCCCACCTTCGCGCTCACCAACTCCGGCAACAACGGCCTTGACGCCGGCGAGACGCGCCGCCTGAAGTCACCGTCGCTGAAGAACGTGGCGCGCTCTGCCGCCTTCATGCACGACGGCCGCTTCTCGACGCTGGAGCAGGTCATCGAGCACTACAGCACCGGCGTGCAGGACGGCCCGGGCCTCGATGGCCGCCTCAAGGGACCTGACGGCAAGCCGCTGCGGCCCAACCTGCCGCAGGCCGACAAGGACGCGCTGGTGGCCTTCCTGCGCACGCTGGACGACCCGGTGCTCGCAGCCGACCCGCGCTTCAGCGATCCTTTCCGCGCCGATGCGGACACGGCCGTGACTCCGCAATAGCCCAGCGCTAGGCAAGGTCCTCGATCACGAGCATGCGGTACTTCTGCGCGTGCGACACGGGATGGCCCTGGAGGGCCCGCATGACGCGTTCGCTGTCTTCGTTCTCCGGTGCGCGCACCAGCAGCGCGTAGTGGCCCTGGGAGGCGTACTGGGCGAACCGTCGCACGGTGTCGGCCTCGGTCCCCGCCGATGGCAGCGGCACGTCCGCATTGCCGACCGTGCGCACGAGCTGGCTCATCATCACTTCCGGCGTGATCAGCATGATGTCGTCGTCGTCCAGCCCGGCGTCCACCAGGGCCGCCCGGCGGCATCCGCTGCGCCCGCGTCGGGCAGCATCAGGAGGATGTGTCCGGTCGGATAGAACTTGCCGGTCATGGTCGTCATGTCGCGGCTCAGTTCGAAGGTCCTCATGCGGTTCTCCGTTGCATGTCGTTCCTGCCATTGCAGCGCAGGAGCCGCGGGCCTGGTGTCGGCAGGGGAGGCCGCGGGCTGTAGGAAGTGCCCTCAGCAACGCCGCGTACGATCACGTCCGTGACTTCCCTGCCTTCTGCCGATCGCTGGCGCCTGTCCGTGGCGCCGATGCTGGACTGGACCGACCGCCACTGCCGCCACTTCCATCGCCTGCTGAGCCGCCGTGCGCTGCTCTACACCGAGATGATCACCACCGGCGCGCTGCTGCACGGCGACGTGCCGCGGCACCTGGACTACGGGGGCGACGAGCATCCCGTGGCGCTGCAGCTGGGCGGCAGCGAGCCGGAGGATCTCGCGCACTGCGCCAGGCTGGGCGAGCAGTGGGGTTACGACGAGATCAACCTCAACTGCGGCTGCCCCAGCGAGCGCGTGCAGCGCGGCAGCTTCGGTGCCTGCCTGATGGCCGAGCCAGCCCTCGTGGCGGACTGCGTGAAGGCGATGGTGGACGTGGTGGATGTGCCCGTCACGGTCAAGCACCGCATCGGCATCGACAAGGAGGAGAGCTACGACTTCGTGCGCGACTTCGTCGGCGCGGTGGCGGAGGTCGGCTGCCGCGTGTTCCTGGTGCATGCCCGCAATGCCTGGCTGAAGGGCCTGTCGCCCAAGGAGAACCGCGAGGTGCCGCCGCTCAGGTACGAGACCGTGCGTCGCCTCAAGCGCGAGTTCCCGCAGCTGCTGATCGTGGTGAACGGCGGCATCACGACCACCGGGCAGGTGCAGCGCGAGCTGGAGGTCCTGGACGGCGCCATGATCGGTCGCGAGGCGTACCACAACCCCTGGTGGCTCGCGTCCTGGGACAGCACGTTCTACGGCGACCCGGAAGGCACGCTCACACGCGACGAGGTGGAGGCCGCGATGGTCGACTACATGGTGGCGCAGGCGAGCGCCCACGGCACCCCCTGGCAGAACATTGCGCGCCACATGCTCGGCTTGCGGCACGGATTGCCCGGTGCCCGCCGCTGGCGCCAGGTCTGGAGCGACCACCGCCTGAAGGGCCACGATCCGCGCGAGGTGATGCGGCTGGCGCACCAGCCGCCCCTGGCGCGGGCCGCCTGAGCACGGCGCGGCCAGTCTCCAGGCCCGGCCAGATGCTTTAAACTTCAATTATCGAGGCCTGGAGCACCCATGAAGATCGTCTGCATCGGCGGCGGCCCGGCCGGCCTGTACTTCGCGCTGCTGATGAAGCAGCAGGATGCTCGGCACGACATCACGGTGGTCGAGCGCAACAAGCCGTACGACACCTTCGGCTGGGGCGTGGTGTTTTCCGACCAGACACTGGGGAACCTGCAGGCGGCCGACCCGCAGACCGCGGGCGAGATCCTCGACGCCTTCAACCACTGGGACGACATCGAGGTGCACATCCGCTGCACGACGGTGCGCTCGGGCGGCCACGGCTTCTGCGGCATCGGGCGCAAGCGATTGCTGAACATCCTGCAGGCGCGCTGCGAGTCTCTGGGCGTGAAGCTGGTGTTCGACACCGACGTGCAGGATGAATCGAGGTTCGCCGATGCCGACCTGGTGATCGCCAGCGATGGCCTCAACAGCCGCATCCGCACGAAGTACGCGGCGACCTACCAGCCCGACATCGACCTGCGCCAGTGCCGCTTCGTCTGGCTGGGCACGCACAAGCGGTTCGAGGCCTTCACCTTCGCGTTCGAGGAGACCGAACACGGCTGGTTCCAGGCCCATGCCTACCAGTTCGATGGCGACACCTCCACCTTCATCGTCGAGACGCCGGAGGCCGTGTGGCGCAAGGCCGGCCTGGAGGAGATGGACAAGGAGGCCTCGATCGCGTTCTGCGAGCGGTTGTTCGCGAAGTACCTCGACGGCCATCCGCTGATGTCCAACGCGTCGCACCTGCGCGGCTCGGCCCAGTGGATCCGCTTCCCGCGCGTGGTCTGCAGGACCTGGGTGCACCACAACGGCCGCCAGCCGGTGGTGCTGATGGGTGATGCGGCGCACACGGCGCATTTCTCGGTTGGATCGGGAACGAAGCTCGCACTGGAAGATGCGATCGAGCTTGCCCGCTGCATCGGGCGCAGCGGCAATGACCTGGCGCGCGCGCTGGCGGACTACGAGGCCGTGCGCAGCGTGGAGGTGCTGAAGATCCAGAACGCCGCGCGCAACTCCACCGAGTGGTTCGAGAACGTCGCGCGCTACGTCAACCTGCCGGCGCCGCAATTCGCGTATTCGCTGCTCACGCGCAGCCAGCGCATCAGCCACGAGAACCTGCGGCTGCGCGACCGGCAGTACGTCGAGCAGTACGAGGACTGGATCGCCGCCGCAGCGGGCGTGCAGCGCGCGCCCACCGGGCAGCCGGTGCCCCCGATGTTCACACCGTTCACGCTGCGCGGCACCACGCTGAAGAACCGCGTGGTGGTCTCGCCGATGGCGCAGTACTCGTGCGACGACGGCGTGCCGGGCGACTACCACCTGGTGCACCTCGGCGCGCGGGCGATGGGTGGCGCCGGCATGGTGGTCGCCGAGATGACCTGCACGTCACCCGATGCGCGCATCACGCCCGGCTGCCCCGGCCTGTGGAACGACCAGCAGCAGGCCGCGTGGACCCGCATCGTGGACTTCGTGCACCGCTCCACCGACGCGAAGATCGCGATGCAGCTGGGCCACGCAGGCCCCAAGGGCTCGACGCGCGTGCCCTGGGAAGGCGAGGACCAGCCACTGGCCCAGGGCAACTGGCCGCTGCTGTCCGCCTCTCCGCAGCAGTACATCGACGGCGTCAGCGACTGGTCGCGCGCGATGACGCGCGACGACATGGACCGGGTCCTCGACGCGTTCGTGCGCAGCACCCGGCGCGCCGCGTCGGCAGGCTTCGACTGGCTGGAGCTGCACTGTGCGCATGGCTACCTGCTCTCCAGCTTCATCTCGCCGCTGACCAACCTGCGCACCGATGACTATGGCGGGACGCTGGAGAACCGGCTGCGCTATCCGCTCGAAGTGTTCCGCGCCATGCGCGAGGCGTGGCCGCAGCACCTGCCGATGTCGGTGCGCATCTCGGCGCACGACTGGGTGGAAGGCGGCATCACGCCGGACGACGCGGTGGAGATCGCGCGGGCCTTCAAGGCCGCCGGCTGCGACCTGGTCGACTGCTCGTCGGGCCAGGTGAGCCGCAAGCAGAAGCCGGTGTATGGCCGCATGTACCAGACGCCGTTCGCCGATCGCGTGCGCAACGAAGCCGGCATCGCCACGATGGCCGTGGGCGCCATCACCGACGCCGACCAGGTCAACAGCATCATCGCTGCCGGTCGCGCGGACCTGTGCGCCATCGCGCGGCCGCACCTGGCCAATCCGGCATGGACGCTGAACGAGGCCGCGAAGATCGGCTACGGCGGCGCGCGCTGGCCCGTGCAGTACCTCTCGGGCAAGAGCCAGCTGGAACGCAACCTCGAGCGCGAGAAGGCGATGGCGGCGCAGTCCGCCGGCCTGTCGCCGCTGGAGCAGGCCAACCGCGCCCAGGGCGTGTGAGAACAGGAGACGAGATGAACGATGACAGCACCCGCGTCGATCCCGCGCTGGCCGCGGGTAACCGCAAGCCGCTGGCGGGCTACCAGGCGCGGCACTTCGGCTGGTCGCTCGAGGGCAAGGTGGCCACGGTCACCCTGAACCGGCCCGAGCGCAAGAACCCGCTCACGTTCGACTCCTACGCCGAGCTGCGCGACCTGTTCGGGCAGCTGCGCTACGCGACCGATGTCCACGCCGTCGTGGTGACCGGTGCCGGCGGCAACTTCTGCTCGGGTGGCGACGTGCACGAAATCATCGGTCCGCTGGTGAAACTCGAGGCGCCCGAGCTGCTGATGTTCACGCGCATGACGGGCGACCTGGTGAAGGCGATGCGGGCCTGTCCGCAACCGATCGTGGCGGCGGTCGATGGCGTCTGCGCCGGCGCCGGCGCCATCGTGGCCATGGCCTCGGATCTGCGCCTGGGCACCGCGCGCAGCAAGACTGCGTTCCTGTTCAACCGCGTCGGCCTGGCCGGCTGCGACATGGGGGCATGCGCCATCCTGCCGCGGCTGATCGGGCAGGGGCGCGCGAGCGAGCTGCTGTACACCGGCCGCTCCATGACCGGCGAGGAGGGCGAGCGGTGGGGGTTCTTCAACCGGCTGTGCGATCCCGATGCCGTGCTGGGTGAGGCACGCAAGCTGGCCGCCGACATCGCGAGCGGCCCGACCTTCGCCAATGGAATCACCAAGACCATGCTCCACCAGGAATGGGCGATGACGCTGGAGCAGGCCATCGAAGCAGAGGCGCAGGCACAGGCGATCTGCATGATGACCGAGGACTTCACGCGGGCGTACAAGGCTTTCGTCGGGAAGAGCAAGCCGGTGTTCGAGGGGAACTGAGCATGGATGGCCAAGGGATCCGTCATTCCCGCGAAGGCGGGAATCCAACGCGTCCGCTTCCAGCGAACGTCGTGAGGGAAGCCTTGGGTTCCCCCCTTCGCGGGGACGACATCCCTGTGGTTCAGCGTCGGGGCACCAGCCATGCCTGACCGTGCTTACCTCGACTGGCCGTTTCTCGAACCGCGCCACAAGGAACTGGCACTCTCGTTCGACACCTGGGCCAGTGAACATGTTCCGCACACGCACGGCAAGGACGTCGACGGCGACTGCCGGGCGTTGGTGAAGTCCCTCGGCGCTGCAGGCTGGCTGCGCCACGCCGTTGGTGGCGAGCACGGCGCCGCGTCGGCCATCGACACCCGAGCCATCTGCCTGATCCGCGAAACGCTGGCCCGCCACAGCGGGCTGGCGGATTTCGCGTTCGCCATGCAGGGCCTGGGGTCCGGCGCGATCAGCTTGCAAGGGACGCAAGCGCAGAAGGACCGCTACCTGCCGCGCGTCGCGCGCGGCGAAGCCATCGCGGCCTTCGCTCTGTCGGAACCCGACGCCGGCTCCGACGTCGCCGCGATGCAGTGTTCGGCGCGCGTCGAGGGCGACCACGCCGTGCTCGATGGCGAGAAGACCTGGATCTCCAATGGCGGCATCGCCGACTTCTACGTCGTGTTCGCCCGCACGGGCGAGGCGCCCGGTGCGCGTGGCATCTCGGCCTTCATCGTCGACGCCGGCACGCCGGGGTTCGAGATCGCCGAGCGCATCGAGGTGATCGCGCCCCATCCGCTGGCACGCCTGAAGTTCACCAATTGCCGCGTGCCGATGGGGAACCGTATCGGCGAGGCGGGCGAGGGCTTCAAGGTGGCGATGCGCACGCTGGACGTCTTTCGCACGTCGGTGGCCGCGGCGGCCCTGGGCTTCGCACGCCGCGCCCTCGACGAAGCGCTGCAGCGCGCCACCACCCGGCGCATGTTCAACCAGGTGCTGGCCGACTTCCAGCTCACCCAGGCCAGGCTGGCCCAGATGGCGACCACCGTGGATGGCGCCGCGCTGCTGGTCTACCGCGCCGCGTGGCAGCGCGACCAGGGCCGTGGCGTCACGCGCGAGGCCGCGATGGCCAAGCTCAGCGCCACCGAAGGCGCGCAGCAGGTGATCGACGCCGCCGTGCAGATGTTCGGCGGGCTGGGCGTGGTGAGCGGCCAGCCTGTGGAGATGCTGTACCGCGACATCCGCGCGCTGCGGATCTACGAAGGCGCGAGCGAGGTCCAGCAGCTGATCATTGCCCGCGAACTGCTGAAGGACATGCGATGAACCAGGTGATCCTGCCGGAGGGCTGGCCGCGGCCGCGCGGGTATGCCAATGCCGTGGTGGCGCAAGGCCGCCTGTTGTCGATCGCGGGAATGATCGGCTGGGACGCCCAGCAGCAGTTCCACAGCGACGACTTCGGCGAGCAGGTCGCGCAGGCGCTGCGCAATGTCGCGGACGTGCTGCGGGCGGCCGGCGGAAAGCCGGAAAATATCGTCCGGATGACCTGGTACGTCACCGACAAGCGCGAGTATCTGGCGGCAGGCCGGCGCATCGGGGCGGCGTTCCGGGAACTGGTCGGCCATTACGACATCGCCATGACGGCGGTGGAGGTGAGGGCGCTGATCGAGGACCGGGCCAAGGTCGAGATCGAAGTCACTGCGGTCCTGCCGGACTGAATTCAGGAGTTTTTCCATGGCAACCAAGGCCACCTTCCACTGGGCCGACCCGCTGCTGCTGGACCAGCAGCTCACCGGCGATGAGCGCGCCGTCCGCGATGCGGCTGCCGCGTACTGCCAGGAGCGCCTGGCCACGCGTGTGCTGGAGGCGTTCCGCACCGAGACCACGGATCCGAAGATCTTCCGGGAGATGGGCGAGCTGGGCCTGCTCGGCCCGACCATCCCGGAGCAGTACGGCGGCGCAGGCCTCAACTACGTGAGCTACGGCCTGATCGCGCGCGAGGTGGAGCGCGTCGATTCGGGCTATCGCTCGATGATGTCGGTGCAGTCGTCGCTGGTCATGGTGCCGATCTTCGAATTCGGCAACGAGGCGACGAAACAGAAGTACCTGCCGAAGCTCGCGACGGGCGAGTTCATCGGCTGCTTCGGCCTGACCGAGCCGAACCACGGCTCCGACCCAGCCAGCATGGTGACGCGGGCACGCAAGGTGGATGGCGGCTACAAGCTGACGGGCAGCAAGATGTGGATCTCCAACTCGCCGTTCGCCGACGTGTTCGTCGTCTGGGCCAAGGACGACGAGGGCGCCATCCGCGGCTTCGTGCTGGAGAAGGGATGGAAGGGCCTGTCCGCGCCGAAGATCAAGGGCAAGGTCGGCCTCCGCGCCTCGGTCACGGGCGAGATCGTGATGGAGGACGTGTTCTGCCCCGAGGAGAACGCCTTCCCCGAGGTGCGCGGCCTCAAGGGCCCGTTCACCTGCCTCAACTCGGCGCGCTATGGCATCGCCTGGGGCGCGCTCGGTGCAGCCGAAGACTGCTGGTTCCGCGCCCGCCAGTACGTCCTCGATCGCAAGCAGTTCGGCAAGCCGCTCGCGGCCAACCAGTTGATCCAGAAGAAGCTGGCCGACATGCAGACCGAGATCACGCTGGGCCTGCAGGGCTGCCTGCGCCTGGGGCGCATGAAGGACGAGGGCACGGCCTCCGTCGAGATCACCTCGATCATGAAGCGCAACTCGTGCGGCAAGGCGTTGGACATCGCCCGTACGGCGCGGGACATGATGGGCGGCAACGGCATCAGCGACGAATTCGGCGTGGCCCGGCACCTGGTGAACCTGGAGGTAGTGAACACCTACGAGGGCACGCACGACATCCATGCGCTGATCCTGGGGCGCGCGCAGACGGGCATCGCTGCTTTCTAGGCGGTGCGCGCGCCGTTGGCGCGCTGTTGGAAGCGGACTCCCAAACGCAGAGGACGCAGAAGAACGCAGAGGACGCAGAAGAAATCCATTGTTGATGTCTTCTTCTGCGTCTTCTGCGCTTGCTCTGCGTCCTCTGCGCTTGGGAGTCCTGTCTTCTAGCGAAATCCCGGTGTCTCCCGCCCGCGGCGCGGCCGCAGAATGGCCCGCATAAGCACACCAGGAGACATTCGAATGTTCACCCGCCGCTCGCTCGCGCTGGCCACCCTCGCGTTGGCTGCCGTCCCCGCGTTCGCCCAGCAGGCCGCCTGGCCCACCAAGCCGATCCGCATCGTCGTCACCTTCACGCCGGGCGGCGCACCCGACACGCTGGCGCGCATCCTGGCGGAGAAGTGGGCCTCGCTCGGGCAGCCGGTCACGGTCGACAACAAGCCGGGCGCTGGCGGCAACATCGGCGCCGACTTCGTCGCCAAGAGCGCGCCGGACGGGCACACACTGGTCGTCGGCACGGTGGGCACGCACGCGATCAACGCGTCGCTGTACACGAACATGCCGTACCACCCGCTGAAGGACTTCACGCCAGTGATCTTCCTGGCGTCGACGCCCAACCTGCTGGTGGTCAACAACCACGTGCCGGCGAAGACCACCAGCGAGCTGATCGCGCTGGCCAAGAAGGAGCCGCTGACCTTCGGCTCCAGCGGCAGCGGCACCTCGATCCACCTGTCCGGCGAGCTGTTCAACACCATGGCAGGCGTGAAGATGCAGCACATCCCCTACAAGGGCCGCGCCGCCGCCATCCCGGACCTTCTGGGCGGCCGCATCACGATGATCTTCGACAACATGCCGTCGGCATTGCCGCTGGTGAAGTCGGGCGAGCTGCGTGCCATCGCCGTCACCAGCGCGCAGCGCTCGCCTGCGGCGCCGAACATCCCGACGCTGGCGGAGTCCGGCCTGCCGGGGTTCGACGCCAGTTCCTGGTTCGCGCTGTTCGCGCCCGCGGGCCTGCCCCGTGACATCCAGCTGAAGATCAACGCCGAGACCGCGCGCGTGCTGGCGATGCCCGACGTCAAGGAGAAGCTCGCGACGCTGGGCCTCGATGCCGCGCCGGGCACGCCCGAGCAGTTGGGCACCTTCGTGCAGTCCGAGATGACGAAATGGGCGAAGGTGGTGAAGGAGTCCGGCGCCAAGGCCGACTGAGCGCGCCGCGCCCGCACTTCACATGCCGGAGGCGTAGGGCGCGAAGCCGCGTTGGTTCTCGTCGATCTGCAGCGTGCGTCCCAGCGGCGGGAACGCGCGCTGCGCGCAATCGGCCCGGTCGCACACCTTGCAGCCGGCGCCGATCAGCGTGGCGGCGTCGGGGTCGACCAGGTTCACGCCCTTGGCGTACACCAGCCGGTCCGCGTAGCGCGCGTCGCAGCCCAGGGCGACCGCGAACATGCGCTTGGGCGCGCCGTATCCGCCCCGCCGGTGTTCCACCGTGCGCGCGATCCACAGGTAGGTGCGGCCGTCCGGCATGCGCGAGAGCTGCGTGAGGATGTTGCCGGGCTGCGAGAACGCCTCGTAGACGTTCCACAGCGGGCAGGTGCCGCCGTGGCGCGAGAAGTGGAAGTCGGCGGTGGATTGACGCTTCGACACGTTGCCCGCTCGATCGACGCGCACGAAGAAGAACGGGATCCCGCGACCCGGCGCGTGGTGCATCGTCGAGAGTCGGTGGCCGATGGTCTCGAAGCCGACGCCGAAGCGGTCGCTCAGCAGTTCGAGGTCGTAGCGCAGCGCCTCGGCCGCGGCCTGGAAGCGGCCGTTCGGCAGCACCAGGGCCCCCGCGAAATGATTGGCGAAGCCCAACCGCGCCAGGCTTCGCGCCTGCGACGTCTTGAACGCATCGGCGGTGGTGAAGGAGTCGATCAGCGGACCGGTCTCCAGGAACGCCAGCTGCACGCCGAGCTGGAAGGCCTGCTGTCCGGGATCCATGTCGGTGGCCAGCGAGATCGTGCGCGTGGCGGCATCGTAGCTGCGCAGCGCCTGGTCCGAAGTGCGGTTTGCGGCAGTCTCGCGCACGTCGACGCCGTGCTGCTTGCGCAGGCGCTCCCGCAGGCACGCCAGCAGGTCCGCCGCGCCGACCGCTGTTTCGCCGACCTGTTGCGTCACCTCTTCGTACAGCTGCTCCGCGCGCTGGTCGAGCACGGCCATGTGGTGGTGGCGCGCGTAGAAGAACTCCCGCACCTCCTCGTAGGGCTGCAGCGGCGGTGCGACCTCGCCGGTCGTGCGGTCGGCATCGCTGCCGGCGACGATCGAGGACAGTCGTTCCTCCGCGGCACGGGATCGCTTGTGCAGGTCGAGCAGCACGGTCGCGACCGATGGCAACTGCGAGGCGACGACCTTGGCTTCGGCGAGCGGCACCGGATGCGCATGCGGATGATCCGAGAAGACCGTGCGCAACTCGCTCAGCCGGCGTGCGCCCGCATCGTCCGAGAACAGCTGCAGGTCGATGCCGTGGGCCGCCTGCAAGCGAAGCAGCACGGGCACCGTCAGCGGACGCTGGTCGTTCTCGATCTGGTTGAGGTAGCTGGGCGAGATCTTCAGCGACGCGGCCAGCGCGGCCTGCGTCAGGCCCTGCTGCTCCCGCAGCGTCTTGAGGCGCACGCCCATGAAGGCTTTGGTCATCTTTGCAAGCTTCGCAAATTCACAAGGCGATTCGAGGCCTTCCGTCGAGATTATCCGTTGTTCAGTGCGCCTGTTTTTGCGAAGATTGCAAGGTTATGACCGAGCCGAAGCAAGACAAGGGCGCCGCCGCCGACCTGGACCTCTGGAAGAAGGCGGCTGCCAAGTCCGCGCCGGGCGGCGACGTCGGCGCGCTGACGTGGACCACGCCCGATGGCATCGCGGTGAAGCCGCTCTACACCGCCGCTGACCTGCAGGGCCTGGCCCACACCGACACGCTGCCCGGCTTCGAGCCGTACGTGCGCGGCCCGCAGGCCACGATGTACACGGTGCGGCCATGGACCATTCGTCAGTACGCCGGCTTCTCCACCGCCGAGGAATCCAACGCGTTCTACCGGCGTTCGCTGGCCGCGGGCGGGCAGGGCGTGTCGGTGGCGTTCGACCTGGCCACGCACCGCGGCTACGACAGCGACCATCCGCGCGTGACCGGCGACGTCGGCAAGGCCGGCGTGGCGATCGACTCGGTCGAGGACATGAAGATCCTGTTCGACGGGATCCCGCTCGACAAGGTGAGCGTGTCCATGACCATGAACGGCGCCGTGCTGCCGGTGCTGGCGGGCTACGTGGTGGCGGCCGAGGAGCAGGGCGTCGCGCAGGACAAGCTGTCGGGGACCATCCAGAACGACATCCTCAAGGAGTTCATGGTCCGCAACACCTACATCTACCCGCCCCAGCCGAGCATGCGGATCATCGGCGACATCATCGAGTACACGGCGAAGAACATGCCGAAGTTCAACTCGATCTCGATCTCCGGCTACCACATGCAGGAGGCGGGCGCCAACCAGGCGCTGGAGCTGGCCTTCACGCTGGCCGACGGCAAGGAGTACGTGAAGACCGCGATGGCCAAGGGCCTGGGCGTGGACGACTTCGCGGGGCGACTGTCGTTCTTCTGGGCGATCGGGATGAACTTCTATCTCGAGATCGCCAAGATGCGCGCGGCGCGGCTGCTGTGGTGCAGGATCATGAAGGACTTCGGCGCGACGAGCCCCAAGAGCCTGATGCTTCGCACGCATTGCCAGACCTCGGGGTGGTCGCTCACCGAGCAGGATCCGTACAACAACGTGGTGCGCACCACGATCGAGGCGATGGCGGCGGTGTTCGGCGGCACGCAGTCGCTGCACACCAACAGCTTCGACGAGGCGATCGCGCTGCCCAGCGAGACGTCCTCGCGCATCGCGCGCAACACGCAGCTGATCCTGCAGGAAGAGACGCACATCACCAGCGTGGTCGATCCCTGGGCCGGCAGCTACATGATGGAGAAGCTCACCCAGGACATGGCCGACGCCGCCTGGGCCATCATCGAAGAGGTCGATCGCATGGGTGGCATGACACGCGCGGTCGACTCGGGCTGGGCCAAGCTGAAGATCGAGGCCGCGGCCGCCGAGAAGCAGGCCCGCATCGATTCGGGCAAGGACGTGATCGTCGGCGTCAACAAGTACCGGCTGGCCAAGGAGGATCCGGTGGAGATCCTCGAGGTGGACAACCACAAGGTGCGCGAGCAGCAGGTGGCGCGACTGCAGAAGATCCGCGCCACGCGGGATGCCGCGAAGGTGAAGGCGGCGCTGGATGCGCTGACCGCCGCGGCCGAGAAGAACGAGGGCAACCTGCTCGACCTGAGCATCCGCGCCATCCGCCTGCGGGCGACGGTGGGCGAGGTGTCCGATGCGCTGGAGAAGGTGTTCGGGCGCCACCGCGCCGATACGCAGAAGGTGACCGGTGTGTACGCAGCTGCCTACGATTCGGCCGAAGGCTGGGACAAGTTGAAGGGCGAGATCGCCGCGTTCGCGGAGGCGCAGGGCCGCCGCCCGCGCGTGATGATCGCCAAGCTGGGCCAGGACGGCCACGACCGCGGCGCCAAGGTGGTGGCCACGGCGTATGCGGACCTGGGCTTCGATGTCGACATGGGCCCACTGTTCCAGACGCCGGAGGAATGCGCGCGGCAGGCGATCGAGAACGACGTGCATGCCGTGGGCGTGTCCACGCTGGCCGCAGGCCACAAGACGCTGGTGCCCGCCATCATCCAGGAGTTGCGCAAGCAGGGCGCCGACGACATCATCGTGTTCGTCGGCGGCGTGATCCCGCAGCAGGACTACAGCTTCCTGTACGACGCTGGCGTGAAGGGCATCTACGGCCCCGGCACGCCGATCCCGGCCAGCGCGAAGGACGTGCTGGAGCAGATCCGCAAGGCGCAGGGCTGATGGCCGGCGCGCTGGCCGAGCAGGTGTTGCACGGGGCCGCCGTGCAACAGCGTCGTGCCATCGCGAAGTCGATCACGCTGCTCGAATCCACCCGCGCCGACCACCGCGCGCAGGGCGACCAGTTGCTCACCGAGCTGCTGCCGCACACGGGCAATTCTTTCCGCCTGGGCATCTCCGGCGTGCCGGGCGTGGGCAAGAGCACCTTCATCGAGGCGCTGGGCCTGTTCCTGATCGCGCAAGGGCACCGCGTGGCCGTGCTCACGATCGATCCCTCCAGCAGCGTCTCCGGCGGCTCCATCCTCGGCGACAAGACGCGCATGGAGCAGCTGTCCGTGCACGAGAAGGCCTACATCCGCCCCAGCCCTTCCGGCGGCACGCTCGGTGGCGTGGCCGAGAAGACGCGCGAGGCGATGCTGGTGTGCGAGGCCGCCGGCTACGACATCGTGATCGTCGAGACGGTCGGCGTCGGCCAGAGCGAGATCGCGGTGGCCGGCATGACCGACATGTTCGTGCTGATACAGTTGCCGAACGCCGGCGACGACCTGCAGGCGATCAAGAAGGGCGTGATGGAGCTGGCCGACCTCGTGGCCATCAACAAATCCGACCTCGACCCCGATGCAGCGACGCGGGCCCAGGCCCAGATCACCAGCGCGTTGCGGCTCTTCACGCAGCACGGACGCGACCGCGGCCCATGGCAGCCGCAGGTGGTGCAACTGAGCGCGCTGAAGAACGAAGGCGTCGACCGCTTCTGGTCGGCAGTGACGCGCTTCCGCGAGCTGCAGGCGCAGGGTGGCCGGCTGCAGGAACGCCGGCGGCACCAGTCGCTGGGCTGGATGTGGGAACGCATCGAGTCCGGCCTGAAGCACGCATTCCGCAACGACCCGCACGTCAAGGCGCAACTGCCGCAGGCGCTGGCCGATGTCGAGCAGGGCCGGCTGCCTGCATCGACCGCCGCGCGCCAGCTGCTGGCTGCCTTCCAGCCGCGGCCCTGAGACAAGAACACGGAGAGAAGACACATGCAAGACATCCTCGAGCAGCTCGAACGCAAGCGGGCCGCTGCGCGCCTGGGCGGCGGCCAGAAGCGCATCGACGCGCAGCACAGGAAGGGCAAGCTCACGGCGCGCGAGCGCCTCGAACTGCTGCTGGACGAAGGCACGTTCGAGGAATGGGACATGTTCGTGGAGCACCGCTCGCACGACTTCGGCATGGCCGAGAACAAGATCCCGGGCGATGGCGTGGTCACCGGCTACGGAATGATCAACGGCCGCCTGGTGTTCGTCTTCAGCCAGGATTTCACGGTCTTCGGCGGCGCGCTGTCCGAGGCGCATGCCGAGAAGATCTGCAAGGTGATGGACCAGGCGATGAAGGTCGGCGCGCCGGTGATCGGCCTCAATGACTCCGGCGGCGCGCGCATCCAGGAGGGCGTGGCGTCGCTGGGCGGCTATGCCGACGTGTTCCAGAAGAACGTGCTGGCCTCCGGCGTGGTTCCCCAGATCAGCATGGTCATGGGTCCCTGCGCGGGCGGCGCCGTGTACTCACCTGCCATGACCGACTTCATCTTCATGGTGAAGGACTCCAGCTACATGTTCGTCACCGGCCCCGACGTGGTGAAGACGGTGACGCACGAGGAGGTGACGGCCGAGGAGCTGGGCGGAGCTGCCACGCACACCACGCGCAGCGGCGTCGCGGACCTGGCGTTCGAGAACGACGTCGAGGCGCTGCTCATGCTGCGCCGGCTGTACAACTACCTGCCGCTGAACAACCGCGAGAAGCCGCCGACCCGGCCCAGCAATGATCCGGTGGATCGCATGGACCACTCGCTGGACACGCTGGTGCCGGAGAACCCGAACAAGCCGTACGACATGAAGGAGCTGATCGTCAAGACGGTCGACGACGGCGACTTCTTCGAGCTGCAGCCCGAGTACGCCAAGAACATCGTCATCGGCTTCGCCCGCTTCGAGGGGCAGACGGTGGGCATCGTGGCGAACCAGCCGCTGGTGCTGGCCGGCTGCCTGGACATCAAGAGCTCGATCAAGGCGGCGCGCTTCGTGCGCTTCTGCGACGCGTTCAACATCCCGGTGATCACGTTCGTCGATGTGCCGGGCTTCATGCCCGGCACCAGCCAGGAGTACGGCGGCATCATCAAGCACGGCGCCAAGCTGCTGTACGCCTATGCCGAATGCACCGTGCCCAAGATCACGGTGATCACGCGCAAGGCCTATGGCGGGGCCTACGACGTGATGAGCTCCAAGCACCTGCGCGGCGACGTCAACTTCGCCTGGCCCAATGCCGAGATCGCGGTGATGGGCGCCAAGGGCGCAGTGGAGATCATCTTCCGCGAGGACAAGAACGATCCCGCCAAGCTGGCGGCGCGCGAGGCCGAGTACAAGGCGCGCTTTGCCAACCCCTTCATCGCCGGTGCGCGCGGCTTCATCGACGACGTGATCCTTCCGCACGAGACCCGCAAGCGCATCTGCCGCTCGCTGGTGATGCTGCGCGACAAGAAGCTCGAGAACCCGTGGCGCAAGCACGGGAACATTCCCCTGTGAAGGAGGCGACCATGTCCTTGATCCTCCACTACCACCCGTACTCGCGCGCCGCCGGCACGATCTGGGCGCTGGAAGAGGCCGGCGTGCCCTACGAGCTGAAGGTCGTCGACATCATGAAGGGCGAGCAGAAGCGGCCCGAGCTTGTCGCGCTCAACCCGATGGGCAAGCTGCCGACGCTCGTCGATGGTGACCTCGTCGTCACCGAGGCGGCGGCCATCGCCCTGTACCTGGCGGACCGCTATGCGCCCGGGCGGCTTGCGCCGGCGCTGGACGATCCCCGGCGCGGGACGTACCTGCGCTGGGCCTTCTTCGCGCCCAGCGTGATCGAGCCCGCCGTGATGGCCCGCAGTTCCGGCTGGACCGTCAAGGAAGTGTCCGCCGGATGGGGCAGCCATGACGCGATGATCGCCGCCACCGAGAGCGCGCTGCGAGGCAAGCCTTTCCTGCTGGGCGAGCAGTTCTCCATGGCGGACGTGGTGTTCGGTGGCCTGCTGCGCTTCCTGATCGGCTTCAGGCAGATCGATGCGCGGCCCGCGTTCACCGACTACGTCGCGCGACTCGATGCGCGCCCCGCCTTCCAGCGTGCCGAGGCGCGCAACCTGGCCATGTGCCAGCAACTCGGCCTGAAATGAGCACCATGTTCACCAAGATCCTGATCGCCAACCGTGGCGAGATCGCCTGCCGCGTCATCAAGACCGCGAAGAAGATGGGCATCAAGACGGTCGCCGTCTTCTCCGATGCGGATCGCGACGCGCGCCACGTGCAGCTGGCCGACGAGGCAGTGCACATCGGCCCGGCGCCTTCGCGCGACAGCTACCTCCGCATGGATCGCATCATTGCCGCCTGCAAGCAGACGGGCGCGCAGGCCGTGCACCCGGGCTACGGCTTCCTGTCGGAGAACGAGGAGTTCGCGAAGAAGGTCGAGGAGGAGGGCATCACCTTCATCGGGCCCAAGCACGCCTCGATCGCGGCGATGGGCGACAAGATCGCTTCCAAGAAGCTGGCCACCCAGGCGAAGGTGAACACGATTCCCGGCTGGAACGAGGCCATCGAATCGGCCGAGCGTGCGGTGTCGATCGCCAAGGACATCGGCTACCCGGTGATGATCAAGGCATCGGCCGGCGGCGGCGGCAAGGGCCTGCGCGTCGCCTACAGCGACAAGGAAGCCTTCGAGGGCTTCACCTCGTGCCGCAACGAGGCCCGCAACAGTTTCGGCGACGACCGCGTGTTCATCGAGAAGTTCGTCGAGGAACCGCGGCACATCGAGATCCAGGTGCTGGGCGACGTGCACGGCAATGTGGTCTACCTCAACGAGCGCGAGTGTTCCATCCAGCGCCGCCACCAGAAGGTGATCGAGGAGGCGCCGTCGCCCTTCATCAGCGACGCCACTCGCAAGGCGATGGGCGAGCAGGCCGTGGCGCTGGCGAAGGCCGTGGATTACCAGTCGGCCGGCACGGTGGAATTCGTGGTCGGCAAGGACCAGTCGTTCTACTTCCTCGAGATGAACACGCGGCTGCAGGTGGAGCATCCGGTCACCGAATGCATCACCGGCCTGGACCTCGTGGAGCTGATGATCCGCGTCGCGGCGGGCGAGAAGCTGCCGCTCACGCAGGGCGACGTGAAGCGCGACGGCTGGGCGATCGAGTGCCGCATCAACGCCGAAGACCCGTTCCGCAATTTCCTCCCGTCGACCGGGCGCCTGGTGCGTTTCCAGGCGCCGAAGGAATCGATGTGGGCGTCCGACACCCAGCACCTGCAGGGGGTGCGCGTGGACACCGGCGTCACCGAAGGCGGCGAGATCCCGATGTACTACGACTCCATGATCGCCAAGCTGATCGTGCACGGCACGGATCGGCGCGACGCCATTGCGAAGATGCGCGCGGCGCTCGACGGCTTCGTGATCCGCGGCATCTCCAGCAACGTGCCGTTCCAGGTCGCGTTGCTGGCGCACCCGGACTTCATGGCGGGCGCCTTCAACACCGGCTTCATCGCCGAGCACTACGGCAAGGGCTTCCGCGCCGAGGACGTGGCGCACGAGGATCCGGATTTCCTCGTGGCACTCGCGGCCTACGTGAACCGGCGCGCGCTGCAGCGCTCGGCGGGCATCAGTGGCCAGCTGCGCGGCCACGAGTTCCGCGTCGGCGAGGACTACGTGGTGGTGGTGCAGGGGGAGGGCGGCAAGTCGCGCCAGCAGCCGGCCAAGGTTTCCGACTTCCAGGCCGTCTCGGGCTCGTCGGTCGTCGAGACCGACGGCAAGCGCTACGAGATCTGCTCGACCTGGCACCTGGGCGCCTCCCGCATCCGCGGCACCGTCGGCGGCAAGCCTTTCACCGCGCAGGTCGAGCGCGGCGTCGGCAACAACCCGCTCGCGATCGCCATCAGCCAGGGCGGAACGCGCCTCGTGGCGATGGTGTTCACGCCGCGGACCGCCGGGCTGCATGCGTTGATGCCGTACAAGGCGCCGCCGGACATGAGCCGCTACGTGCTGTCGCCAATGCCGGGCCTGCTGGTCGACGTGGCCGTGCAGCCGGGGCAGAAGGTGCAGGCCGGCGAGCGCGTCGCGGTGATCGAGGCGATGAAAATGGAGAACGTGCTGTTCGCCGCGGCGGACGGCGTCGTGGCCAAGGTGCTGGCCGGCAAGGGCGAATCGCTGACAGTCGACCAGCCGATCGTGGAGTTCGAGCGATGAGCGAGCGTCCCTTCCGAGTCCTGGGTGTGCAGCAGATCGCCATCGGCGGCCTGGACAAGCGCCGCCTGCATCCGCTGTGGGTCGAGATGTTCGGCCTGGAAGTGGCCGGCACCTACAAGAGCGATCGCGAGAACGTCGACGAGGACATCTGCGCGCTGGGCACCGGCCCGTTCAAGGTCGAAGTCGACCTGATGCAACCGCTGGACGCGGAAAAGAAGCCCGCGGTGCACGCCACGCCGCTGAACCACGTGGGCCTGTGGGTCGACGACCTGCGCCAGGCCGTCGAGTGGCTGCAGGCGCGCGGCGTCCGCTTCGCGCCGGGCGGCATCCGTCGCGGTGCCTCGGGGTTCGACATCTGCTTCATTCACCCCAAGGGCAGCGAGGAAGCGCCGGTCAGCGGCGAAGGCGTGCTGATCGAGCTGGTGCAGGCGCCGCCGGAAGTGGTGCGCGCCTTCACCGCACTGGCCCAGTCGTCGCCGACGGCGTAGCCATCCGGGCCGCGTCCACGGCCTCGATAAGATCGCGCCATGGACCTCACACGCTTTCCCCGCCGCCGCTACACCCCGTTCACCACGCCGCTGGAATTCCTGCCGCGCTTCAGCGAGGCGCTCGCCGCCACCTGCCCCGGTGGGCAGGGCCCGCGCATCTGGATCAAGCGCGACGACATGCTCGGCCTGTTCCCCGGTGGCAACAAGACGCGCAAGCTCGAATTCCTCGTCGCCGATGCCATCGCCAAGGGCGCCGACACGCTGGTCACCTGCGGCGCGCCGCAGTCCAACCACTGCCGCATCACCTTGTCGGCCGCGGTGAAGGAGGGCCTGAAGTGCCGCTTCGTGATCGAGGAGCGCGTGCCTGACAGCTACGACGAAGGCGCCAGCGGCAACAACTTCATGTTCCGCCTGATGGGGGTCGAGGCGATCACCGTCGTGCCGGGCGGCAGCAACATGGGCGCCGAGATGCAGAAGGTCGTCGACGCGCTCGCGAAGGAAGGACGCAGGGGCTACATCATCCCCGGCGGCGGCTCCAACGCGCTCGGCGGCCTCGGCTACGTGGCCTGCGCGCAGGAGCTGCAGCAGCAGCTGTTCGAGCAGGGCGTGCTCATCGACCGGGTGGTCGTCGGCTCGGGCAGCTCGGGCACGCACGGTGGCCTGCTCGCCGGCTTCATCGGCAACAACATCCGCATCCCCATCACCGGCATCGGCGTCAGCCGCGATCCGGCCGACCAGGAACCTCTGGTGCACAAGGAAGCGCAGGCCGTGATGGACCTGCTGGGCACTGGCATCACGGTGCCGCGCGAGATGGTGCAGAGCGTGGGCGGCTACTGGCAGCCCAAGTACTCGGTGCCGAACCAGGCGATGGTCGAGGCCGTGCAGATGCTGGCGCGCACGGAAGGCATCCCGCTCGACCCGGTCTACACCGGCAAGATCATGGCGGGCCTGATCGGGCTGGCGCGCAAGGGCACGCTCAAGGCCGGCGAGAACGTGCTGTTCCTGCACACGGGCGGCTTGCCGTCGCTGCACGCGTACGAGCGCCAGGTGCTGGGCGAAGCGCCCGTCGCGGACTGACCGTCAGCGTGGCTGCTGGCGCTGCGCCCGTGCGCGCGCCAGCGCCGCTTCGATGATCGCCCGCTTGCGGTCGGCCTCGGCGCCTTCCGCGCCGTGCGTGTGGGCCGGCAGGTCTGCAAGTTTCTCCTCGGCCTTGCGTTCGAGCCGCTGCGCGTGCTCGTCCTCCTCGCGCCGCACGCGCACCTTGCGGCGTTCGTAGCGGGCGAGGGCCTGCTGCGCATCCGCTTCGCTCCACGCGTCCCAGCCGGTGCGCTCGCCGCTGGCATCGACCAGTGCGATGCAGTCGACGGGGCACACCGGCACGCACAGCTCGCACCCTGTGCAGTACGGCTCGATGACCGTGTGCATGTGCTTGTTCAGGCCGAGGATCGCATCGGTCGGGCAGGCCTTCACGCACAGGGTGCAGCCGATGCACCAGTCCTCGTCGATGACGGCCAGCGTGCGCGGGCCTTCCGTGCCGTTGGCGGAATTGAGCGGGAGCTCGGGCACGCCCAGCACCGAGGCTAGCCGGCGCACGCCTTCCGCGCCACCCGGCGGGCACTGGTTGTGCGCGGCCTCGCCCGCCGCCATGGCGGTGGCGTAGGCCTCGCAATCGGGATAGCCGCAGCGCGTGCACTGCGTCTGCGGCAGCGCGGCGTGCAGCCGCGCGGCCAGGGGACTCACGCGGCGTCGGCCACGGGCTTCTTGCGGCCGGCCGCCTTGGCTGGCGCGGTGCGCGTGCCCTTCAGGGTCGGCCCGTCGTTGAAGCGGGCGATGAAGTCGCGCAGCTCCGGATAGGCCGACTCGCGCCAGCGGCGGCCGCTGAAGATGCCGTAGTGGCCCGCCCCCTTGACCTCGAAGTGCTTCTGGCGCGTCTTGGGCACGCCGGTGCAGAGGTCATGCGCCGCCGCGGTCTGTCCCGAGCCGGAGATGTCGTCCAGCTCGCCCTCGATGGTGAGCAGGGCCGTCGTGCTGATGTCCTCGGGCTTCACGCGCTCGAGGTCGCCGTCCTCGCTGATCACGTCCCAGGTGCCGTTGACCAGGTCGTAGTCCTGGAACACGGTGCGGATGGTCTCGAGGTAGTAGTCCGCGTCCATGTCGAGCACGGCGTTGTACTCGTCGTAGAACTTGCGGTGCGCCTCGGCGCTGGCGTCATCGCCGGCGATCAGGTGCTTGAAGTAGTCGTAGTGGCTCGAGAGGTGCCGGTCCGGGTTCATCGCCACGAAGCCGCTGTGCTGCAGGAAGCCCGGGTACACGCGCCGGCCGGCGCCCGGGAAGCTGGTGGGCACGCGGTAGATGACGTTGTTCTCGAACCATTCGTAGCTCTTGTTCAACGCCAGGTTGTTCACCGCGGTGGGCGACTTGCGCGCGTCGATCGGGCCGCCCATCATGGTCATCGTCAGCGGCGTCATCTCGCCGCGCGAGGCCATCAGCGACACGGCGGCCAGCACGGGCACCGTCGGCTGGCACACGCTGATGACGTGGCAGTTGCCGTAGTGGTCCTGCAGGTTGCGGATGAAGTCTTCGACGTAGTGCACGTAGTCGTCGAGGTGGAACTCGCCTTCCTCGAGCGGCACCATCCGCGCGTTCTTCCAGTCGGTGATGTAGACCTTGTGGTCGGCCAGCAGGCTGCGCACCGTGTCGCGCAGCAGCGTGGCGTAGTGGCCCGAGAGCGGCGCGACGACCAGCACGGCGGGCTGGGCCTTCATCCGGGCCAGCATCTCCGGATCGTCGGTGAAGCGCTTGAAGCGGCGCAGTTCGCAGAACGGCTTGTCGACCGCCACCGTCTCCTGCACGACGACTTCCTTGCCGTCGATCTGCACGCTCTGGATGCCGAATTCCGGCTTCTCGTAATCCTTGCCCAGGCGGTACATCAGTTCGTACGCCGCGGAGACGCGCTGCGCGAACGGGTTCTGTCCGAACGGCGTCAGCGGGTTGCTGTACAGCTTGGCGGCGGCCTGGGCGAAATCGGCGAACGGCTCCATGAGGGAGCGTTGCGCCTCGTAGATCTGGTAAAGCATTCCTGGCCCCTGGTTGTGCAGCGCAATATAGCAGTCGGGTTGGGTCCGCGACACACGGGATGTCGATGAGGCGACTCGGCCGTGACAGACGCCAGATTGCCATGGGAGAAGGGGCCGAGCAACGCCTCATTTCGCCGCTTCATGGCGTGGGACAACGACAACGAACGCGTGACGCGCTGCCGAGTCATCGCGGTGCTAGCCTCGGGCGACGGCGCAGCTTGCGCGCCGTCCAACCCACCCCAAAGGATTCCCGTTTGCCCCATTCCGTGAGCCTCATCACGACGCTGGCCGCCGGCTTCGGCCTGGTCCTGGTCCTTGGCTTCGTCGCCGCACGGCTGAAACTGCCCGCGCTGGTGGGCTATCTCGTCGCGGGCATCGCCATCGGGCCGGCCACGCCGGGCTTCGTGGCGGACGGCGCGATCGCCGCCCAGCTGGCGGAGGTCGGCGTGATGCTGCTGATGTTCGGCGTCGGCCTGCATTTCTCCATCGACGACCTGCTGGCCGTGCGCAAGGTCGCCGTGCCGGGCGCCGTCGTGCAGATGCTGGTGGCCACGGCCCTGGGCGCTGGCGTCGCGTCGCTCTGGGGCTGGTCGCTGGGCGCGAGCCTGGTGTTCGGCATCTCGCTGTCGGTCGCGAGCACGGTGGTGCTGCTCAAGGCGCTGGAGGCGCGCGGCGCCGTCGAGTCGGCCGACGGGCGCATCGCCGTCGGCTGGCTGGTGGTGGAGGACCTGGCCATGGTGCTGGTGCTGGTGCTTCTGCCCGCGCTGGCGCCGGTGCTGGGTGGCCAAGTGGCGGAGGGCAGTCATGGGCCCGCCAGCGATCGCAGCCTTGCCCTGTCGCTGCTGATCACGCTGGCGCAGGTCGGCGGCTTCGTGGCGTTCATGCTGATCGTGGGCCGGCGGCTGTTTCCCTGGGTGCTGTGGCAGGTGACGAAGACGGGCTCGCGTGAACTGTTCACGCTGAGTGTGGTCGCCGCCGCCGTGAGCATCGCTTACGGTTCGGCCGAGCTGTTCGGCGTGTCGTTCGCCTTGGGCGCTTTTTTCGCCGGCATGGTGTTGCGCGAATCCGAGTTCAGCCATCGTGCGGCCGAGCAGACGCTGCCGCTGCAGGATGCGTTCGCGGTGCTGTTCTTTGTTTCGGTGGGCATGCTCTTCGAACCCGCCGTGCTGGTCGAGCAGCCACTGAAGGTGCTCACGACGGTCGCGGTGATCATGCTGGGCAAGTCGCTCGCCGCGGCTGTGCTGGTGCTGCTGCTGCGGTATCCCGTGCGGACAGCCCTCGTGGCGGCGGCGAGCCTGGCCCAGGTGGGCGAGTTCTCCTTCATCCTCGCGGGCCTGGGCATGGCGCTGGGCCTGCTGCCGAAGGAGGGGCACAGCCTGATCCTCGCGGGGGCGCTGATCTCCATCGCGCTGAACCCGCTGCTGTTCGGCCTCGTCGGTCCGCTGCAGCGCTGGTTGCACGCGCGTCCCGGGCTGGCCGCGCGCATCGCGCCGGCCTCGAATCCGCTGGCGGAACTGCCGATGGCCACGGACCGCAAGTACCTGTCGAACCAGGTGGTGCTGGTGGGCTGGGGAAGGGTCGGGAAGCACATCGCCGAGGTGCTGCAATCGAACGGCGTGCCCTTCGTGGTGGCCGAGAGCAATCGCGACTTCGTGCAGACCCTGCGAGACCGTGGATTGCCTGCGGTCTGGGGCGACGCCACCGAGGCCGAGGTGCTGGTCCAGGCCCACATCCGCGAGGCGCGGGCCCTGGTGATCGCCACGCCCGAGACCGTGCACGTGCGGCGCATGGTGGAAATCGCCCGCACGCTCAATCCCGATGTGCATGTCGTCGTGCGAAGCCACAACGCCGAGGAGGCCGAGCTGCTGCGCAAGGAAGGCAGCGGCACGGTGTTCGTCGGCGAGCGCGAGCTCGCGCGGTCGATGGCGGACTTCGTGCTGGGACGGGTGGCGGCAGCCAGCGCCGCTGCGCAGTAGGCGCAGGTCACCCGCCATGCAAAAGGCCGCCCGAGGGCGGCCTTTCATGTGCGGTGCTCGGTCAGAGCACCTTGGCGATCGACTGGCAGACGTGGTCGATGTTGCGGCTGTTGAGGGCCGCGACGCACATGCGGCCCGTGTCGGTGCCGTAGACGCCGAACTCGGTGCGCAGCCGCACCATCTGGTCCTTGGTCAGGCCGGAGTAGCTGAACATGCCCACCTGCTGGGTGATGAACGACATGTCCTGCTTCACGCCGGCGGTCTTCAGCTTCTCGACCATCGCGCTGCGCATCTGCTTGATGCGCACGCGCATGGCGGCCAGTTCCTTCTCCCAGAGCGCGCGCAGGCCCGGGTCGTTCAGGACCGCCGCGACCACCGCGCCGCCGTGCGTGGGCGGGTTGCTGTAGTTCGTGCGGATGACGATCTTCAGCTGGCTCAGCACGCGCGCTGCCTCTTCCTTGTCCTTGCACAGGACGGAGAGGGCGCCGACGCGCTCGCCGTAAAGGCTGAAGCTCTTGGAGAACGAGGTGGAGACGAAGAAGTCCTGGCCCGAGGCCGCGAACTTGCCGATCACCGCGCCGTCCTCGGCGATGCCCTGGCCGAAGCCCTGGTAGGCCATGTCCAGGAACGGCACCAGGCCGCGCGCCTTGGTGGCGGCGATCACCTGGTCCCATTGCGCCGGCGTGATGTCATAGCCGGTCGGGTTGTGGCAGCACGCGTGCAGGAGGACGATGGTGCCGGGCTCGGCCGTGTTCAGCGCCGTGAGCATGCCGTCGAAGTCGATGCCGCGGCGCGCAGCGACGTAGTACGGATAAGCCTCGACCTTGAAGCCGGCGTTGGTGAACAGCGCGCGGTGGTTCTCCCAGCTGGGGTCGCTGATCAGGACCTTGGCATTCGGGTTCAGCCGGTGCAGGAAGTCCGCGCCGATCTTCAGGCCGCCCGTGCCACCCAGGGCCTGCACGGTGGCGACGCGTCCGGACTTGACAGGCTCGCTGTCGGCCCCAAATACGAGGCTCTTGACGGCCGCGTCGTACGCGGCGATGCCGTCGATGGGCAGGTAGCCGCGTGCCGTGGGCTTCTGCATCATGCGCTGCTCCGCCTGCTGCACGCACTCGAGCAGCGGCAGCTTGCCGGCGTCGTCGTAGTAGACGCCGACCCCCAGGTTCACCTTGTTCGGATTGCTGTCGGCATTGAACTGCTCGTTGAGACCCAGGATGGGGTCGCGCGGTGCCATCTCGACGACCTGGAACAAAGACATGGGGAGAGATCCTTTGGGAATGGGGAGTGCGCGTGGGCTGCGCATCGGGCCGGGCATGCGGTACGCTGTCCGGCTGCCCCGATTTTAGTTCCTGCCTGCGCCCGCTCTTTCTCACGCCATGCCAGAAATCACCGAAGCCGAGCCCCAGCAGAAAAAAGGCGAGTTCATCACCTTTCCTGATTCCCCGTTCGAGCTGTTCCAGCCGTACCCGCCCGCGGGCGACCAGCCGCAGGCGATCGAGAAGCTGGTGGAAGGCGTGCGCGACGGCGAGGTGTTCCAGACCCTCCTGGGCGTGACGGGCTCGGGCAAGACCTACACGATGGCCAACGTGATCGCGCGGCTGGGGCGCCCCGCGATCGTGTTCGCGCCGAACAAGACGCTGGCCGCGCAGCTGTACTCGGAATTCCGCGAGTTCTTCCCGAAGAACGCCATCGAGTACTTCGTGAGCTACTACGACTACTACCAGCCCGAGGCGTACGTCCCGCAGCGCGACCTGTTCATCGAGAAGGACAGCTCGATCAACGAGCACATCGAGCAGATGCGGCTGTCGGCCACCAAGAGCGTGCTGGAGCGCCGCGACACCGTGATCGTGGCGACGGTGAGCGCGATCTACGGCATCGGCGCCCCCGAGGACTACACGCAGATGCGGTTCATCTGCCGGGTGGGCGACAAGATCGGGCAACGCGACGTCATCGGCCAGTTGATCCGCATGCAGTACACGCGCAACGAGCAGGACTTCTCGCGCGGCACCTTCCGCGTGCGCGGCGACACCATCGACGTGTTCCCGGTCGAGCACAGCGAACTGGCGATCCGGCTCGAGCTGTTCGACGACGAGATCGAGTCGCTGCAGCTGTTCGATCCGCTCACCGGCCGTATCCGGCAGAAGGTGCCGCGGTTCACGATCTATCCCTCCAGCCACTACGTGACGCCGCGCGAGAAGGTGGTGTCGGCGGTGGAGTCGATCAAGCTCGAACTGGAAGCCCGCCTGAAGGAACTGGTCTCCGCCGGCAAGCTGGTGGAGGCGCAGCGCCTGGAACAGCGCACCCGCTTCGACCTGGAGATGCTGAGCGAAGTGGGCCACTGCAAGGGCATCGAGAACTACACCCGCCACCTCTCGGGCTCGCCGCCGGGTGCGCCGCCGTCGACGCTGACCGACTACCTGCCCAAGGACTCGCTGATGTTCCTGGACGAGAGCCACCAGATGATCGGCCAGTTGAATGCGATGTACGCGGGCGACCGGCAGCGCAAGACGACGCTGGTGGAATACGGCTTCCGGCTGCCGTCGGCGCTGGACAACCGGCCGCTGAAATTCGAGGAGTTCGAGACTCGCATGCGGCAGGTGGTCTTTGTGTCGGCGACGCCGGCCGCCTACGAGCAGGAGCACGCGGGACAGGTCGTCGAGCAACTGGTGCGTCCGACGGGCCTCGTCGACCCCGAGGTCGAGGTGCGCCCCGCGACCCACCAGGTCGACGACGTGCTGCAGGAGATCCGCATCCGTTCGGAGAAGAACGAGCGCGTGCTGATCACCACGCTGACCAAGCGCATGGCGGAGCAGCTCACCGACTACCTGGCCGACAACGGCGTGAAGGTGCGCTACATGCACAGCGACATCGACACCGTGGAGCGCGTGGAGATCCTGCGTGACCTGCGCCTGGGTGCCTTCGACGTGCTGGTGGGCATCAACCTGCTGCGCGAGGGCCTGGACATTCCCGAGGTGTCACTGGTCGCGATCCTGGACGCGGACAAGGAAGGCTTCCTGCGCGCCGAGCGCTCGCTGATCCAGACCATCGGGCGCGCGGCCCGCAACCTGCACGGCCGCGCGATCCTGTATGCCGACCAGATGACCGACTCGATGAAGAAGGCCATCGGCGAGACGGAACGGCGCCGCGCCAAGCAGATCGCGCACAACCTGGCCCACGGCATCACGCCGCGCAGCATCAAGAAGGAAGTGCGGGACCTGATCGATGGCGTCTACAGCGAGAAGGCGAGCAAGGAGCAGGAGAAGCAGGAACTGCAGCGCGCGATGGTCGAGGACATGTCCGAGAAGGACGTGGCCAAGCAGATCAAGCGCCTCGAGAAGGAGATGCTCGAGCACGCCCGCAACCTCGAGTTCGAGAAGGCCGCCCGCGTGCGCGACCAGCTCGCCACGCTGAAACAGGGTGCCTTCGGGGCCGCGGTGCACGACAACGTCGTGCCCATCCAGGCCGCCCGCCGCTGAGCTGCGGCCGAGGCCGCACGCGCACTGACGCCGGGAACCATCCCGCGACTGAGCGGTCTATTTCCCGAGCGTTTCACGTGGGATTGCGGTATACTTGACAGGAACGCTCAGGAAAACAAACGAGAGAGGCCGGCGCCACGCGCCGGTGGGAGCCGGCAGCTGCTTTCGGCCGGCGATGGGGTGGAGACGGACCGCCGAGGCATGTGCCACGGGCGGCATGAAACGGACAAGCAACAAGGAGGTTGCGATGCGTCTCACGACCAAAGGCCGCTTTGCGGTCACTGCAATGATCGACCTGGCCCTGCGGCAGAACAACGGCCCGGTCACGCTGGCCGCGATCAGCCAGCGGCAGCAGATTTCGCTGTCCTACCTTGAACAGCTGTTCGGCAAGCTGCGTCGGCATGAGCTGGTGGAGTCGACCCGCGGGCCGGGCGGCGGGTACACGCTCGGCCGCAAGGCGTCGGAGATCACCGTCGCGGACATCATCGTCTCGGTCGACGAGCCGATCGACGCCACCCAATGCGGCGGCAAGGAAAACTGCAGCGACGGTGGCCGGTGCATGACGCACGAGCTGTGGTCGCAGCTCAACCAGCGCATGGTGGAGTTCCTGGACTCCGTCTCGCTGCAGAAGCTCGTGGACGAGCAGCTCGCCAAGGGCGTGCAGGTCGAGGACAAGCCGGCCGTCAAGCGCGCGATCTCCAGCGCGCCGGTGGTCAAGCCGATCCGCGTCAACGCGCCCAACTCGGTGTTCGCCCTGGGCAATGCCCTCGCGAAGTCCTGAGCCTTCCCGACAACCCCGTTCCAGCGACAGACATGGACATGACCCCGCATTTCCCGATCTACATGGACTACGGCGCGACGACACCGGTCGACCCGCGCGTGGTCGACGCCATGATCCCTTGGCTGCGCGAGCACTTCGGCAACCCGGCTTCGCGCAGCCACGCGTGGGGCTGGGAGGCTGAAGCGGCGGTGGAGAAGGCCCGCGACCAGGTGGCCGCGCTGATCGGGGCCGACGCGCGCGAGATCGTGTGGACGTCGGGCGCGACGGAGTCGAACAACCTGGCGCTCAAGGGCGCGGCCCAGTTCTACAAGACCAAGGGCAAGCACCTCATCACGGTGAAGACCGAGCACAAGGCGGTGCTGGATACGATGCGGGAGCTGGAGCGCCAGGGCTTCGACGTCACCTACATGGACGTGCAGGAAGACGGCCTTCTGGACCTGGAGAAGCTGAAGGCCGCGATGCGGCCCGACACGATCCTGGTCAGCGTCATGTTCGTGAACAACGAGATCGGCGTGATCCAGGACATCCCGGCGATCGGCGCGATGTGCCGCGAGCGCGGGATCATCTTCCACGTCGATGCCGCGCAGGCCACGGGCAAGGTGGACATCGACGTGAAGACGCTGCCGGTGGACCTCATGAGCCTGGCCTCGCACAAGACGTACGGGCCGAAGGGCATCGGCGCGCTGTACGTGCGCCGCAAGCCGCGCGTGCGGCTGGAAGCGCAGATGCACGGCGGCGGCCACGAGCGCGGCATGCGTTCGGGCACGCTGCCCACGCACCAGATCGTGGGCATGGGCGAGGCGTTCCGCCTCGCGCGCGAGGAGATGGCGCAGGACAACGCCAAGGCGCGCGCGCTGCAGCATCGCCTGCTCGAAGGCCTGAAGGACGTGGAGCAGGTGTTCATCAACGGCACCATGGCGCCGGGCCGTCGCGTCGCGCAGAACCTGAACATGAGCTTCAACTTCGTCGAGGGCGAGTCGCTGATCATGGGCATCAAGGGCCTGGCGGTGTCGTCCGGTTCGGCCTGCACCTCGGCCTCGCTGGAGCCCAGCTACGTGCTGCGTGCCCTGGGCCGCAGCGACGAACTCGCGCACAGCAGCCTGCGCATGACCATCGGTCGCTTCACGACCGAGGAAGAGATCGACTACGCGGTCGAGACGATCAAGAAGAACGTCGCCAAGCTGCGCGAGCTCAGCCCGCTCTGGGAGATGTACCAGGACGGCATCGACATCAGCACCATCCAGTGGACGGCGCACTGAAGGACAGAGGAACCTGAAATGGCATATTCAGAGAAGGTCGTGGACCACTACGAGAACCCGCGCAACGTGGGTTCGTTCGACAAGGGCGACGAGAGCGTCGGCACCGGCATGGTCGGCGCGCCCGCCTGCGGCGACGTGATGAAGCTGCAGATCAAGGTCAACCCGCAGACCGGCGTCATCGAGGACGCGCGGTTCAAGACCTACGGCTGCGGCTCCGCGATCGCCTCGAGCTCGCTCGTGACCGAATGGGTCAAGGGCAAGACACTGGACCAGGCGGCAGCGCTGAAGAACAGCCAGATCGCCGAGGAACTGGCGCTGCCGCCGGTGAAGATCCACTGCTCCATCCTCGCCGAGGACGCCATCAAGGCGGCCGTGGACGACTACAAGAAGAAGCACGCGCACTGAGCTCCCAATGGCAGTCACTTTGACGGAATCGGCGGCCCGGCACGTCCAGCGTTACCTTGCCAAGCGCGGCAAGGGCGTGGGCGTGCGCCTCGGCGTGAAGACGACCGGCTGCTCTGGCCTGGCCTACAAGCTCGAGTACGTCGACGAGGCCGCTCCCGAGGACATGATCTTCGAGGACCACGGCGTCAAGGTGCTGGTGGACCCCAAGAGCTTGGCCTACATCGAGGGCACGCAGCTGGACTTCGTGCGCGAGGGCCTGAACGAAGGCTTCAAGTTCAACAATCCGAACGAGCGCGACCGCTGCGGTTGCGGTGAGTCGTTCCGGGTGTGAATCTCCAGGACAACGACTTCGCGCTGTTCGGGTTGCCGGAGCGGTTCGCGCAGGACCGCGCGGCGATCGATGCCCGCTGGAAGGACCTGCAGCGCGAGGCGCATCCCGATCGCTTTTCTGCCCAGGGTGCAGCCGCGCAGCGCGTGGCCATGCAATGGTCGGTCCGCATCAACGAGGCCTATCAACGCCTGAAGGATCCGCTCAAGCGCGCCGCGTACCTGTGCGAGCTGCGCGGCGCGCCCATCGATGCCGAACGCAACACGGCGATGCCGACCGAGTTCCTGATGCAGCAGATGGAGTGGCGCGAGGCGCTGGACGATGCCGCAACCGACCATGAACTCGAGGCGGTGTCCGACCAGCTGGCGGAGGCGCGGCAACGGACACTCAAGGACATCGAACGGCTGCTCGACCGTGATGGCGACGCGCGCGCCGCGGCCCAGCAGGTGCGCGCGATGATGTTCATCGAACGCTTTGCCCACGACGTCGAACAGCGTTTCGACCAGCTGGGACAATAGAGACATGGCTCTCCTCCAGATCGCGGAACCGGGACAAGCCCTCGATCCGCACCAGCGGCGCATCGCGGTCGGCATCGACCTCGGCACCACCCACTCGCTCGTCGCCGCCGTGCGGCACGGCGTGCCCGAGTGCCTGCCCGACGCGCAGGGCAGGGTGCTGCTGCCTTCGGTCGTTCGCTATCTCGAGAACGGCGGTCGCCAGATCGGCGCCGACGCGCAGGCCGCGCATGCGCACGACGCGGAGAACACCATTGCGTCCGTCAAGCGCCTCATGGGCCGTGGCCTGGCCGACATCGCGGGCCGCGATAAGCTGCCGTACCGCTTCTTCGACAAGCCCGGCATGGTGACCCTTGACACGCGCGCCGGCGAGAAGTCGCCGGTGGAGGTCAGCGCCGAGATCCTCGCGACACTGCGTTATCGCGCCGAGGACACGTTCAACGACGACCTGTACGGCGCCGTGATCACGGTGCCCGCGTACTTCGACGACGCGCAGCGCCAGGCCACCAAGGACGCCGCGCAGCTGGCCGGCCTGAAGGTGCTGCGGCTGATCAACGAGCCCACTGCGGCCGCCATCGCCTATGGCCTGGACAACGGCAGCGAGGGCATCTACGCGGTGTACGACCTCGGCGGCGGCACGTTCGACATCTCGATCCTGCGGTTGGCCCGCGGTGTCTTCGAGGTGATTGCCACGGGCGGCGACTCGGCGCTCGGCGGCGACGACTACGACCTTGCGCTGGCCGACTTCGTCCTCGCCCAGAGCGGCGCCGTCATCGCATCGGCGGCCGACAAGGCTGCTCTCAAGATGGCGGCCCGCGCCGCGAAGGAACGCCTGACCGACGACGAGCGCACCTCGGTGGACGTCGAGATCGCAGGCCGCCGGATCGCGGCCGAAGTGACGCGCGCCGACTTCGACCGCGTCACGGCGGATCTCACCCAGCGCACGCTCTCCGCGGTGCGCAAGGCTTTGCGTGACGCAAGGCTCACCCGTGACGAGATTCGTGGCGTGGTGCTGGTGGGCGGGTCCACCCGCATGCCGCAGGTGCGGCGGGCGGTGGGCGACTTCTTCGGTCGCGAGCCACTGACCAACCTGAACCCGGACGAAGTGGTGGCGCTCGGCGCCGCCATCCAGGCCAACCAGCTGGCCGGCAACAGCGCGTCGGGCGACCTGCTGCTGCTGGACGTGATCCCGCTGTCGCTGGGCATCGAGACCATGGGCGGGCTCGTCGAGCGCATCGTGCCGCGCAACGAGACCATCCCGACCGCCAAGGCGCAGGACTTCACGACCTACAAGGACGGCCAGACCGCGATGGCGCTGCACGTGGTGCAGGGCGAGCGCGACCTGGTGCAGGACTGCCGCAGCCTGGCCCGCTTCGAGCTGCGCGGCATCCCGCCGATGGCGGCGGGTGCAGCGCGCATCCGCGTCACGTTCACCGTCGATGCAGATGGCCTGCTCAGCGTCACGGCGCGCGAGCAGGGCAGCGGCGTCGAGGCCAGCATCGACGTCAAGCCTTCGTACGGCCTGTCGGACGAACAGGTCGCGCGCATGCTGCAGGACAGCTTCTCCACGGCGCAGCAGGACATGCAGGCACGGGCGCTGGCCGAAGCGCGCATCGAGGCCGATCGCATGCTGCTGGCCACGCGCAGCGCGCTCGATGCCGATGGCCACCTGCTGGAACCCGCCGAACGCGAGACCGTCGACGGCTTGATGGCGCAGTTGCAGGAGCTTGCCAGGACCGGCACGGATGCTGCAGCCATCGCAGCCGCAACCGAAGCGCTGGCCAAGGGCACCGAAGCCTTCGCTGCCCGCCGCATGAACCAGAGCATCCGGCAGGCACTGGCCGGCCGCAGCGTGGAGACACTCTGATGGCCGTCATCCGTATCCTTCCGCATCCGGAGTACTGCCCGCAGGGCGCCGAGGTGCAGGCGCCTTCCGGCACCTCGATCTGCGAGGCGCTGCTGGACAACGGCATCAAGATCGAGCATGCCTGCGACATGAGCTGCGCATGCACCACGTGCCACGTGATCGTCCGCGAGGGATTCAACTCGCTCAACGAGATGGACGAGAACGAGGAGGACATGCTCGATCGCGCCTGGGGCCTGGAGCCGAACTCGCGCCTGTCCTGCCAGGCCATCGTGGACCACAAGGACCTGGTGGTCGAGATCCCGAAGTACTCGATCAACCACGCGAAAGAGAACCACTGAGGTTCTCCCGCGCGGCGCTTCAGGCGATGGCGTAACCCCCATCCACCGGGATCGCCGTCCCGGTCACGAAGTCGCTGGCGCGACTGGCCAGGAACACGGCGATCCCCGCCAGGTCCTCGGGCCGGCCCCAGCGGGCGGCCGGCGTGCGCGCCAGGACGCGGTCGTTCAGCCCGGCCACTTCCGCCCGCGCGCTTTCCGTGAGCTCCGTGTCGATCCATCCCGGCAGCACGGTGTTGGCCTGGATGTTGTCCTTCGCCCAGGCGAGCGCGATCGAGCGCGTGTACTGCACGATGCCGCCCTTGCTGGCGCAGTAGGGGCCGGCGTAGGGCGCGCCGAAGATCGACAGGATGGAGCCGATGTTGACGATCTTGCCGGCGCCCGCCGCCTTCATCAGCGGATACGCCGCGCGGCAGCACAGGAAGGCGCTGGTGAGGTTGGTGTCCATCACCAGGTTCCATTCGTCGAGCGTCATGTCCTGCGGCGGCCGGCGCACCGTCGTCCCGGCGTTGTTCACGAGGATGTCCAGCCGCCCGTGCGCGTCACGCACCTGCGCGAAGAGGGCGGCGACCTGCGCTTCGTCGGTCACGTCCGCCGCGATCTCCGAAGCCTGCTGGCCCGCGTCGCGCAGCTGCCGCAACGCCGCGGCGGATTTCGCGCGATTGCGCCCGGCGATCACGACGTGCGCGCCGGCCTGCGCGAGCCCGCGCGCCATGCCCAGCCCGATGCCGCCATTGCCGCCCGTGACCAATGCCACCTTTCCCGCGAGATCGAACATGTGCTGCTCCGAATGGCCGAGGCTGCCAAGCATAATCGCCGCATGCGCCAGATCGTCCTCGACACCGAAACCACGGGCCTCTCGGCCGATGCCGGCGACCGCATCATCGAGATCGGCTGCGTGGAACTGGTGGGACGCAAGCTCACCGGCAACAACAAGCACTTCTACCTGAACCCGGAGCGTGACAGCCACGAGGACGCGCTGAAGGTCCACGGCATCAGCAACGAGTTCCTGCGCGACAAGCCCAAGTTCGCGGCCATCGCCGACGAACTGCTGGAGTACTTGCAGGGCGCCGAAATCATCATCCACAACGCGGCGTTCGACGTCGGCTTCCTGAACAAGGAACTCGAGCTCCTCGGCCGCCCGGCGTTCCGCACGCATGTCGGCACGGTGACCGACACGCTGGCCATGGCCAAGGAGATGTACCCGGGCAAGCGCAACAGCCTCGACGCGCTGTGCGACCGCCTGGGCGTCGACAACTCCGGCCGCACGCTGCACGGCGCGCTGCTCGATGCCGAACTGCTGGCCGACGTCTACATAAACCTCACGCGCGGCCAGGAAGCGCTGCTGATCGACACCGCTCCCACCGAGGCCGTGGCTGGCATCCAGACGCGCGTCGACCTGCGCCAGTTCACGCTGCCCGTGCTGCTGGCCAGCGACCAGGAAACCGCCGCCCACGAGGAGGTGCTGCTGCAGTTGGACAAGGAGAGCAAGGGCAGGACGCTCTGGCGCATCCAGACCCGTGAGAGCGGCTCCGCGCCTGTGGCATAATCATGGGCTTCGGCGCTGGCCACCAGCCGGCGCCCGAGGGTGATTAGCTCAGCGGTAGAGCACTGCCTTCACACGGCAGGGGTCACATGTTCGATCCATGTATCACCCACCAATCAATCAACGACTTGCGGCACCTTCGGGTGCCGCTTTCGTTTGAGCGACGGAATCGAACGCACGCGCCATGCCGCGCAGCGTCATCCACCGGCTTTCCCCCGCGCATCCGCAACGCGGATTTCGCAAGCGGGATCCACCGCGACAAGACGAGTAGGGTGCCCCCTCTCCGAGCTTGAGGGCTCGCCACTGTCACTGCCAAAAAGCTTCCTGTTACCTTGTGGCTCAGCGTCAGACGGCTGCTGGCGCGCGATGGAGGTTTGGCAATGCGGGTTGCTTCTTTTCGTACTCTGGCTTCGGCTGCTCTGCTGGCGGGCGTGCTGCTCCCGTTCGCCGTTTCTGCGCAGACACTCAGGACGCAGTGTCCTTCCAGCACGCCGCTGCACCCGCGACCGGGCGCGGGCAAGGGCGCCATCAAGTGCCAGGAGATCGCGGGCGGTGACGGGTTCGCGACGATGGGCGATGGAACCCAGACCTATCTCTTCGGATTCGGTCCGCTATCTGGTCGCGACCTGATCGACAAGGGCCTGCCCGGGACGCAGACGGCCGCCGACTTCCTCAAGCCGATGTATGCGCCCAACGGCACCGTCCTGAACCCGAATGCCGCGGCCCAATCGCCGCAGGCCAAGATGAACCTGGGCGTGCTGTCCGCGCAGCAACCCGCGCCGCTGATGGCGATCGACGAGGACGACGAGTTCTTCCTCACCCTCAGCAACGTCGGGATGATCATGCGGCCCGACCTGTTCGAGCAGCACACCGTGCACTTCCACGGCTACCCGAACGCCTCGTCGTTCTTCGACGGCGTGCCGGATGCGTCGGTGGCCATCAACATCCACGGCAGCTTCACCTACTACTACACGGCGCCCGATGCGGGCACGTATTTCTGGCACTGCCACATCACGCCTCCCGAGCACCTGCAGATGGGCATGGTGGGGCAGCTCTTCGTCCGTCCGCGCCAGAACCGCGTGACCTCCGGCGACCTCGGCAAGGCGCTGCTCGCGGCCAACAAGGTCGCCGCCGTGGACCCGCAGGCCAGCGGAAAGAGCTGCTCCGACATCCTGTGCACGGGACAGACACCGCTGCCGGCAGGAGCGGATCCAACGACCGGCGCCACCGGCGTGCTGGGCAAGCCGGGGCTGCAGTACGCCTACAACGACGGCGACGGCTCCACGCGCTACGACGTCGAGTATCCGCTGCAGCTGATGGGGTTCGATCCGAACTTCCACTACGTCGGCATGACGTTCAACCCCGAGGCATTCGCGGACATGAAGGACAAGTACTTCATGATCAGCGGCCGCAGCTATCCGGACACGATCAACACCGACAAGATCCAGACGCTCAGCGCCGACGGCCAGGTGCGCACGTCGCAGCCGGTGCGCTCGACCATCACGATCAAGCGCGGGCAGAGGGCGCTGCTGCGCGTGTCGCAGCTGACGATCACCGAGTTCCACACGATCGCCACGCTCGGCATCCCGATGACGGTGATCGCGCAGAACGCACGCCTGCTGCGCGACACCGCGGGCAACAACCTGTACTACAACACGAACTCCATCACCCTTGGTGGCGGTGAATCGGCCGACCTGATCCTGGACACCACCGACGTCCCGGCCGGCACGTACTTCCTCTACACCACCAACCTGGATCACCTGTCGAACGACGCCGAGAACTTCGGCGGGCAAATGACAGAGATCGTCGTCATCTAGGAGGTCCCATGGTCCGATTCAATCCGGCCCGCGCGCGGGCCGCAGGGCGGAGCCTTGCCTGCCGCGCGCTCATCATCGCGGGACTGCAGCTCGCGGCCGCGGGTTCCGCCCATGCCGCCGTGCAGGGCGTGCTCGGTCCCAACTTCGACCTCGTCGCCGCGCCGACCCTGAGCAGCCAGCCCGATGGGGCGCAGATCTACTCGTGGGGGTATGGCTGCGCATCCGGCGGTGCCTCGCTGCAGTCCTGGGGTGGGGCCGGACCGCGCCCTCGTGCCGCGGCGCGCAGCTGCCAGGACCGACGCTCATCGTGACCGAAGGCGACATCGTGACGGTCACGCTGGCGAACAACCTGCCGCCGGCAGCGGGGAACACGTCGATGGTGTTCAGCGGCTTCACCGTCTGCGTGGGCAACCTGGCCGGCGCATCGGCGGCGTCGCCCGGCACGTGCACGCCGATCGCGGACAACGGCACGCCCGGCCTGCTGGCGCAGGAAGCGGAAGTGGGCAAGAAGGTGACCTACTCCTTCTATGCAGGTCGCCCCGGGACCTTCACGTACCACAGTGGCAGCCAGGCCGACCTGCAGATCGAGATGGGCCTCTATGGCGCGATCGTGGTGAAGCCCAAGACCACCGTGGCGGGTTGCCGTCCGCTGGGCAGCACGCTCACCGGTGCCGCCGGCGAGGCGGACTCGCGCCTCGCTCCGTCGGCCTACAACCACAAGGACAGCTGCTACGACCGCGAGTACCTGTTCCAGTTCGCCGAGATTGACTCGCGCGTGCACGACGACGTGCAGGCCCAGGTGCAGGCGTGTCCCGTGGCACCGTGCCCGCAACTCCAGGCAACGATGGAGCCCTACAAGCCCAATTACTTCGTGATCAACGGGCGCTCCATGCCCGACCTCATGGACGCGCCGTATGCGTCCACGTATCCGAACCAGCCGTACAACGGCAACCCCCACATGCATCCGGGCGAGAAGCTGCTGATGCGCGTGGTGGGGCAGGGCCGCTGGCAGCACCCGTTCCATTTCCACGGCAACCATGCCCGCGTGCTGGCGCGCGACGGCAACATGCTGCTCAGCGCCGCGGACAACACCAGCCTGGCGGGCCCGCTGCTCTTCACGATCCCGACGGTGTCGGGCCAGACCGTGGACGCGATCTTCTCGTGGAGCGGCAAGGGCCTGAACTGGGACGTCTACAACCACCGCGCCAAGGATGGTTCGACCTGCGTGCCCGATGCGAGCGGCTTCCACTCGGTGAAGACCGACCCGAACTACGGCGAATGGTGCGCCGACCACCTCAAGCCGATCCCGGTCACGCCGCCCGACCCCCAGATCATGGCCAACGGCCAGTGGTATGGCGGCACGCCGTACCTGGGGATCACCGGCTTCGATCCGGTGAACCTGCCTCCCGGCACGTTGAACCAGAACCCCAGCGCCGGCTACGCGTACATGTGGCACTCGCATAACGAGCGCGAGATCACCACCAACGACGTGTTCCCGGGCGGCCAGATGATGATGCTGATCATCGATGCGCCGCAGTGGCCGATCGACGAGACCTTCTGAAGGCGGAGGAGAGCCATGACGAGGACTTTGCAACTCACTGCGGCCATCGCGCTCCTGGCGTGGGCGGCCGCGACGACGGCGAGCGCCGCGACCACCGTCAACCTGACGGCGCAGCGCGCGACCGCGTCCATGCCGAACGGGGCCAGCATCCCGATGTGGCAGTTCTGCGGGCAGGCCGTACCCAACGCGGATGGCACTGCCTCCGCGGGCAGCACCGCGGGCGGCGGCACCACGTGCACGGGCAAGTGGGCGCCCGGGCCCACGATCACGGTCCCGGCGGGCGACACGCTCACCATCAACCTGTCCAACACGCTGAAGGTGCCCACGTCCATCGTGGTGCTCGGGCAACTGGGCGGCGGCCTGGGCAACGGCACGCGGATGCCGAGTCCGCCGCACAACGGTCAGACCCATTCGACCTTCCCGTCCAACGGCGGCCCGGTGGACATCCCGTTCGTGCCGCCCGCGCAACCCAGCCGCATCGCCTCGTTCGGCACGGCGGCCCCGGCATCGGGCACGGCCACGCTCGTGTGGACGGCCCTGAAGCCCGGCACCTACATCTACGAGACCGGCACGCTGCCCTCCATCGAGGCGCCGATGGGCCTGTACGGCATGCTCGTCGTCACGAAGTCCCCCTTCGTCGAGGCCGGCGTGTGCACGCCAGGCGATGCCTATCCGCCCACCGCCGGGAGTACTGCCCGCGTGCCGTACGACTCGGACGCGGCACTGCTGTTCAGCGAGATCGACCCTGCGCAGAACGCCCAGGTCGACCGGGCCGAGCGCGCCGGGACCGACATCACCGCCAACCTGCGGCCCAACGACCCCGGATGCACGCCCAACTGCTTCCCGGCCGCGGTGAACTACACGCCCACCTATTTCCTGATCAACGGGCAGCCGTTCGACCGCACCGCACCGGCGCAGTCGTCGTGGAACGTGGGCGAGAAGTTCGCGTCGGGCAACGTGCTGGTGCGCATGGCCAATGCCGGCCTGCGCACCCACATCCCGTCCATCGTCGGCCTGCCAATGGCGCTCATGGCCGAAGACGGGAACGTGGCGCCTGGCAAGCCGAAGGTCCAGAACGAGGTGCTGCTCACGGCAGGCAAGACGCACGACGTCATCGTGTCGCCGGCGGCGGACAACGGCGCCTACAAGCCGGCCACCTTTGCCGTCTTCGATCGGCAGGGCAGCCTCTCCACGGACAACCACGTCGACGGCGGCATGCAGGGCTACCTCCTGGTGAACGGCGCCGGCGCGAGTGCCGGCTCGCCAGGCACGGTGCCGGCTGCGGCCACGGCCTACGCGGTGAACGACGCCTTCAGCGCGCCACTGGCCACAGTGCTGAACGGCAACGTGAAGACCAACGACGTCGGCGTGAAGACCGTCGCCGTCGTGCAGGGCGTGCGGCATGGAACGCTGGTCCTGAGTCCCGACGGCTCGTTCGTCTACACGCCCCAGGCCGGCTTCCACGGCATGGACATGTTCGCGTACTCGGGCAACGACGGGCAGACCAACATCGCCCTCGTGATGCTGAAGGTGGGCTCCGACGGCCAGCCCGTCGCACGCGACGACAGCTTCTCGAGCAACGTGGCCACGCTGTTCCGCGCGTCCAGCCCGGGCCTCCTCGCGAACGACAGCGATCCCACCAACTACAAGCTGACGGTGGACACCGCCAACGTCGTCAATGGCGCGGGCGGCCTGGCCTGCACCAAGCTGTCGGTGAAGGCCGACGGCTCCTTCGTGGCCACGCCGGCGACGGGCGCAAGCGCGTGCCAGTTCACCTATCGCGTCGTCAACTCGCAAGGCACGACCAGCGAGCCGGCCACGGTGTACGTGTCGTTCGCGACCGGCAGCGGCCTGCAGCTGAACGTGGTGGACGCCAAGACGGGCACGCCGCTCAACGACTACCGCTGGGTGCTGCAGGAGGACCTGACGTTCAAGCACGACATCACGGCGACGCCGAGCCTCACCACGCGCACGCTCGGCACGTCCTTCCACCGTTCGTACAACCCGGTGGTCGCCAGCGGCTGCGTGGGAGCGGTCAGCTGCGGCTCGGGCCAGCAGACCTGGGACGCGGCTTCGGCGCAGTTCAGTGACGTCGACACGGCCACGCCGACTTCGCTCGCCGACGTGCTGCTGGATCCCACCCGCCACTACTACGTCTCCGTACTGCCAGGCGATGCACAGAATCCGGTGCTCAATGGCGGCGGCGGCCCCGTCGACGTGACCGACGCTTCGGGCAATACCACCACGCGCAAGTTCGACATCGCCAAGGACTGCCATCCCCTGGTGGCGAACGCGATCGATGCGACCGATCCCTGCGGCCACATGATGGGCGCCGCGAACGTCGACGCGAAGAACAGCGTCTTCCCGCCGGTGACCATTGCACTCCAACGCACGCCCCTCGTTCCCGCGCAGCTGAGCGTGTTCGTCTACGAGGACAGCGCGCCAGCCAACGGCCAGTACGACGAGGGCGAGGTCGGCCTCGGCGGCTTCAGCGTCATCCTCAGCGACCCGGCCGCGCGCACCGGTGACCCGGCAGGGCAGCAGACCTACGACGCGTTCAACATGCCGATCACCAACGCGCTGCTCGGCTCGCCTGGCTGCCCCAACGAGCAGAACACGGGAGCGGCCGCGGCCGCAGGCAACAACGTCGTGGGTGCGGTGTACACGTGTCCGAACGCGCCCCCGGGCTACCGCGGCGATCCGGCCCGCTATGCGCTCGCCGGCCACGCGCTGATCCAGAACCTCACGCCGGCGCGCTACGACGTCATCGTGCACCCGTCGTCCGCGCGCATGGCCGCCGGCGAGGTGTGGTGGCAGACCGAGACCCTGGAAGGAACGCCTGCACAGGACGCGTTCACCGGCGTCAACGAGCCGGTCTACTTCCAGGAATTCGGGCCGCCCGGCTTCCACACCACCGTGGGCCTGGTCAACCCCGCGCACGTGGCGGCCTACAAGGCGCGCACCAACCAGGTCGGTCCGCACACGGTGCTCGGCAAGATCACGAACCTGCACATGTCCCGGCCGTCGAACACGACGCTGTATGACGCGGGGTCGTACGACATGCTGAGCAGCACCAACTGCTACATCACGCTCAACCCCTCGGGCGGCACGGGTGCCACGATTGGCGCGACGGCCTGCGATCCCGATGGCCAGTTCCGTTTCGACAAGGTGCCTGCGGGCAACTACGAAATCCAGGTCTTCGACCAGTGGCTCGACCAGATCATGCAGGTCGCCTCGCTGACGGTTCCGGACTCCACGACGCCGCAGACGGTGGACATGGGCAACGTCCCGGTGCTCAGCTGGTTCACGCAACTGGACCTGAACCAGCTGCTGGACGACGGCAGCGGCCAGCCCAAGGGCCTGGCCAACCAGAACCTGGTGGTGCGCTACCGCAATGGGTCGATCTCGAACCAGACGCTCACCGACCCGACCGGCAACGGCCTCCTGCCCGAGCTGTTCCCGCTGTTCAACTGGTACGTCACCGAGTCCGACATGACCCGGTACAAGCAGAAGTCCGTGAACATCGTGGTGGACGGCGGCGGTGCGGTCGACACGACCGGTCCCTATGCGGGGCTGATGTCGACGAAGTACCCCACCGGCGAATCCAGCATCCGCACGGAGACGCCTGGTGCGATCGCCTACGGCACGCAGGGCTTCATCAGCCAGCGCACGCGCATCGAATGGATCAAGGCGCCCTATGCCAGCGGTGAGAACGGCGGCATCCAGGGCACCGTGGTGCTGTCCAGCACGCGCGCGTTCGACGACCAGCGCCTGAACGTGCAGACCATCTGGGAGCCGCTGATTCCGCGCGTCAAGGTCAACCTGTACCAGCGCCAGAAGAACATGGACGGCAGCACCAGCCTGGTGAAGGTGGACAGCACGATGACGTCCAGCTGGGACGACTGGGTGAACACGGTGTACGGCGCCGACGGCAACACCTACGTGCTCGGGCCCGACCAGAAGATGCGCGACGCCGCCGGCGTGCCCGCACCGTCGACTGCCTATCCGCCCGGCCGCCAGGCGAACATGCAGTGCCCGGGGCAGCTGCCCGGACCGGCGAGCGGTGCCAAGGCGCCCTTCGACACCACCAAGGTCGACCCGTTCACCACCTACACCCTGCAGGGCGACCAGTTCCGCTGCTACGACGGTTTCCACAACTGGAACCAGATGCAGGCAGCGCCGTACGACGGCCTGTACCAGTTCCCGAGCGCGGCCTACATCGCCGCGCACAAGCTGACGGCCGCGCAGATCGCGGCGGGCCACACGCTGGTCAGCCTGCCCGCGGGTGAATACGTGGTGGAGGTGGAGGTGCCCACCGGCTTCGAGCTGGTGAAGGAAGAGGACAAGAACATCCTCATCGGCGACGCCTTCATCGCGCCCGTGGTGCAGCAGTTCGGCGGCCTGGGCAGCATCTTCATCCTGCCCGACCAGGCCACGCTGAACAACGCCAACTTGAACAACACGCCCACCGGCGACCCGGGCCTGTTCAGCAATCCAACGACGGACCTCGGGACCACTGGTGCCGCCCTGGCCATGCCCGAATGCGTGGGCGACCTGCATCGCGTGCCCGCCTACCTGAGCGTCTATCCGCAGGTGCAGCAGGTGGCGCCGTTCGCAGGCATGGACCGGCCGCTGTGCGACAAGAAGCTCGTGAAGCTGGGCGACCAGATGCAGGCCAAGGCGAACTTCTTCGTCTTCACGCAGACGCCCATCGCGGCCAACGTGACCGGCATGATCCTGGACGACGCTGCGTCCGAGTTCAACGCCGCCTCGCCGGACTTTGGCGAGAAGGCCTCCGTGCCGTTCGTTCCGGTGTCGACCAAGGACTTCGCCGGCCATGAGATCAGCCGGGTGTATTCCGACCAGTGGGGCACCTTCAACATGCTGCTGCCCTCCAGCTGGCTCGTGAACCCGCCGACGCCGTCCGGCTACGGCCCCAGCATGCTGGTCAACTGCATGAACGACCCGGGCCCGATCCCGGACCCCTCGGGTGCCATCGATCCGGCCACGGGCAAGGTCCGCATGATCACCGACCCTGCGTACAACCCGGCCTACAGCAACTTCTGCTACACGTGGCCCTTCATGCCCGGCCAGACCACGTACCTGGACACGCCGGTGCTGCCCATCGCCGCCCACGCGGCCGGCTACAACCCGGCCGACTGCGAGTACCCCGACGCCACCCCCGCGATCCTGCGCGTGGACAGCTCCACCAACATCGGTCCGTACGTCCCGGTCGCCGGCGGCACGCTGACCATCCAGGCGCTCGGTGACAAGTCGGTGCTGAACCCCGCGTACTCCGGACCGTTCGCCACGGGCGGCCTCGCGGCCGAGCGCAACACGTCGCGGCACTACGGGTTCGGCGGCGCGCAGGGAACCGGCACGGTCAGGCTGACCGGCCTCACCTGGACCGGCAACGCGGCCCGCGTGGCAGCGCAACCCACCACGTTGCCGCTGGCCGTCACGAGCTGGGCCGATGGCTCCATCACCGTCCGCGTGCCGGCGCTGCCGACGGGCATCACGGGCATGTCGGGCCAGCTGGAGATCACCACGGGCGCGGGCAAGACGTCGATCGACGCGGTGACCGTCACGCAGGAAGCGACCGCGCCCACCTACGTGCGCGGCGCCAACGGCGACACGATCCAGGCCGCCATCGACAACGCCAAGCCTGGCGACCTGCTGATGGTCGACGCGGGCTTCTACAACGAGCTCGTGGTGATGTGGAAGCCGGTGCGGCTGCAGGGTGTCGGCGCAGCGTCCGTCATCATCAACGCCGCCAAGTACCCGACCTCCAAGCTCGCGGCATGGCGTCCGCTGGTGAATGCGATGTTCGGCATCAACGCCGCGACCGGCGACCCCTCCGGTGCTCCCCAGGTGGATCCGCTCCCCGGCCAGGAGATCACCGGCGGCGTGGTGCTGCTGGAGCCCTCGGTGCTCGGCACCGAGGAAGGCGCCGGCATCACCGTGCTGGCCAAGGGCCTGCGCGCCAACGGCACCCCGCTGACGCTGGCCGACTGCAAATTCGGCCGCGCGCCCTACACCGTGGCCTTCGACCTGGAGAACGGCGCCCGCACCCGGGCACGTCCGCAGCTGAGCAACTTCCTGTGCGCCAAGTCCCGCATCGACGGCCTGAGCGTGACGGGCGGTGATTCGGGCGGCGGCATCTACGTCAACGGCTGGGCCCACAACCTGGAGATCGCGAACAACCGCGTCTACGGCAATGCCGGCGCCTTCCATGGCGGCGTGCGGGTGGGCGTGCCTTACCTGGAGACCAATGGCTACGCCGGCGGTGCGTTCAACGGGCAGATCGCGGGCTTCGGCTACGACAAGTCCGTGCGCATCCACCACAACGCCATCACCAAGAACGGCGTGGTCGAGGGCCCGGTCACCACGGGCGGCGCGGGCGGCGGCGTCTCGATCTGCACCGGCACCGACGGCTACAGCGTCGACCACAACTGGATCTGCGGCAACTACAGCAGCAGCGACGGCGGCGGCATCGGTCACCTCGGCTTCAGCCAGGGCGGCCAGATCGTGCAGAACAAGGTGCTGTTCAACCAGTCCTTCCAGCAGACCCAGTCCACGCACGGTGGCGGCATCTTCGTCGGCGGCGAGCCGCCGAGCGAGATCACCCAGTCGCTGGGCACCGGGAACGTGCTGATCGACGGCAACGTGATCCGCGGCAACTTCGCCGAGGCCGGCCATGGCGGCGGCATCCGCCTGCAGCAGGTCAACGGCGCCGACGTCCAGCGCACGAACAACACGCGGCTCTGGAACACCGTGACGGTCACCCACAACATCATCGACAACAACGTGGCCGGCTGGTCCGGTGGCGGGATCTCGATGCTGGACACGCTGGTGAGCAAGGTCAGCAACAACACCATCGCGTCCAACGACGCAGTGGGTGTGGCAGGACCGGTCGTCACCGGCATCCAGAAGGGGTCGACCAACGATGGCGACGGCCAGATCCCGCAGGTCGGCACGGGCACCCCGGCGCCGGCGGGCATCAGCTCGCAGCCGACGTCGGCCCTGCTGCGCGGTGCGATCCCGAACAACGCGCAGGGGCTGACGGCGACGCAGCGCGCCATCTCCTCGCCGACGTTGACCAACAACGCCGTGTGGGCCAACCGCTCGTTCCTCACCAAGGCGGTGAACGGGAATGCGCAGCTCTGCGCGTCCAACAACACGGCCGACCGGACCACGGCGGACTGCGTGAGCCTGCCCGACCAGACGGCGACCGGCCAGTGCACCGGCACGCCGGCCTACTGGGACCTTGGCGTGGTGGGCGACGCGACGCCGGCTTCGGGGACCCTGAAGCTCAATCCGGTGAGCGGCGTGCTGACCTCCACGCAGGGCTACGACGCGACGAACACGTCCGTCGCGCCCGCCTTCCCGAGGCTGTACTGCAACGGGTCGCGCGTCACGCCGGAGCTGGGAGCCGTGATCAACCCGCCGTCCGTGCTGAACATGGCGGTCGGGACCACCGTCGACGAGGGTGCCAACTACGTCAACGTGCGCTTCGGGCCGCTGACCGTCGCGCATCCGCAGTCGAAGGCTGCCGTGGGCAACTACCAGCTGCCGGCCACCAGCACCGTCGGTGCAACGATCCAGGACGTGGCGCCATGAGCACCGGACGGCGATCCATCGTGCTGATGCTGGGGCTGGCCGCCGCGGGAGCCGCGGCCGGCGCGACCAGCGGCCTGGCGTGGCAGCCGTCCCGCAACGTGTGGTACCGGCGCACCTGGGGCATCGACATCGTCGGCGTCAAGCCGGTGTCGTCGGGCTACATGCTGGCTTTCCGGTACCGCATCGCGGATCCCGAGAAGGCTGCGGCACTGAATGACCGGCGCAGCAAGGCCTATCTCGTGGACGAGGCGACGGGGACGGTGCTGTCGGTGCCTTCGATGGAGAACGTGGGCGAGTTGCGCCAGGGCGCAGTGCCCCAGGCCGGCCGCACCTATTTCATGATTTTCGGCAACCCCGGCCGTCTCGTGAAGACGGGCGGCACGGTCAGCATCGTTGCCGGCGAATTCCGGGTGGACGGCCTTCGGGTCGATTGAGGAAGGAGAGATCCCGTGAAGTTCAATGCGAAGACTGCCGCTGTCTTGCTCGCGCTCGGCCTGGGCTGCGCGCACGCGGAGACCGTGAAGCCGAAGATCACGCGCGCGCTCGGTGCCGAGCAGGCCAAGGCCGCGCTTGCCGCCAGGAAGCTGCCCCCGCGGCCGCTGGCCGAACCGACCGTGGGGCCGCGGGCCGACCTGCCTGCGCTCGATGCCGAAGAGATCGTCGCGCGCAACGTGCAGGCCAGGGGCGGCGCCGCGAACTGGGCGGCCATCCACGCCATCAGCTATGAAGGCAGGATGGACGCGGGCCAGGCGCGCGTGGACGGCGGCAACGTCGCCACCACGGCGAAACAGCACCGCGTCGAGCGACGGCTGACCGCGCTGAAGGAAGCGCCGCCGCCCGAAGTGATCCAGCTGCCCTACAGGCTGGATCTCCAGAAGCCGCACCGCATGCGCCTGGAAATCCCGTTCGCCGGCCAGACGGCCGTGCAGGTGTACGACGGGCAACACGGATGGAAGGTGCGGCCCTACCTCGGTCGCAAGGAGGCCGAGCCCTTCACGCCGGACGAGATGCGCGCTGCCGCAGGCGACGAGCCGCTGGACGGCCCGTTGATCGGCCATGCCGCCAAGGGCGTGCGGGTGGCGCTCGACGGCACCGAGATGGTCGAGGGTCGCGGCACGTACCGCCTGCGCATCACGCTGCCCGGTGGCGAGCAGCGCCGCGTGTGGGTCGACGGCCAGACCTTCCTCGAAGCGAAGGTCGAGGGCTCGCCGCGCCGCTTCGACGGCAAGCTGCGTCCGGTGGTCACCTACCTGCGCGACTGGCGCGCGGAGTCGGGGGTCCAGGTCGCGCACCTGATGGAGACGCGCGTGGAAGGCACGCGCCAGAACGAGCGCCTGGTCGTCGAGTCCGTGCGCGTCAATCCGCCGCTGGAGCCCTCGCGCTTCGAGAAGCCGCTGTGACCCGGCGGCCAGGCATCCCCGTCCCGCTCTGGAGGTAAGGCATGAAAAATTCGACCCTGCTTGCGTGTCTCGCGGCTGCTGCCGCGCTGTCGGTCCCGCCGCTCGCCGGTGCTCATGACGCCGCGATGCACGCCCATGGCATGCACTCGCCGGCCGCCACGGGCTTCAAGGTCCGGATGGCCGACTACGCGACGCCCGACGTGCAGCTGGTGCGCCAGGACGGCCAGTCCGTGTCGCTGCCACGCGAGCTCGATGACGGCCGCCCCGTGGTGATGAATTTCATCTACACCACGTGCACGACGATCTGCCCCGTGATGAGCCTGGCGCTCGCGCAGATGCAGGAACGCCTCGGCGCCGACAGCGGCAAGGTGCACATGGTGTCGATCTCCATCGACCCGGAGCAGGACACCCCGACACGCCTGCGCGACTACGCGCGAAGGTTCAGCGCGGGGCCCCAGTGGCAGCACTACACCGGGACGGTGGCCGCGAGCATCGAGGCGCAGAAGGCCTTCGGCGCCTACCAGGGCGACAAGATGGCGCACGATCCGCTGACGCTGATCCGCATGGCCCCGGGGCGGCCCTGGATGCGCATCGACGGGTTCGCCACCGGCGCGGACCTCGCCGAGCAGTACGCCAAGCTCGCCCACGCGTCGCACGTGCATTGAAGGTGGCCGGCGCAATGCGGCTCGCCACGTGCGCCATCGCTTTGCTGGCCGCCGTGGTTGCGGCAGCAGGCGGCGCGCGTGCCCAGATTGCCGACGCATCGCTGTCCTCCGTCGCGGCGCTCTATCGTCAGGGCGTGCAGGCCGATGGCCGGCCTCTCGTGGGCCAGCGCGAGGCGGGTCTCGATGTCCAGGGCGCGGCGGCGGCGTGCGCGGCCTGCCATCGCCGCAGCGGCCTCGGTGCGTCCGAGGGGCGCACGACGGTGCCGCCGATCACCGGCTCGTTCCTCTTCAGTCCGCGCTCCTCGTACCTGCAGGACTTCGGGGAAGCCTCGCTCACCAACCGCCGCGCGCATCGCGAGGGCTACGACGAAGCGTCCCTCGCCCGCGCGATCCGTGACGGCGTCGATCCTTCCGGTCGCACGCTCAGCTACCTGATGCCGCGCTATGCGCTGGGCGACGCCGACATCCACGCGCTGGCCACCTACCTCTCGGGACTCTCCGCCGGCGCAACACCGGGCGTCACCGAAGAGACGCTGCACTTCGCTACCGTCATCACGCCCGATGCAGACCCCGTCGCCAGGGCCGCGATGCTGGAGGTGATGCGCAAGTTCTTCGACGACAAGAACGCGTTCATCCGCGGCGGGTCGCGTCGACTGCAGTCCAACCGCGAGATCCATTTCCGCGTGCAGCGCCGCTGGCAGTTGCACGTCTGGGAACTGCAGGGCGCGGAGTCCACCTGGGAAGCGCAGCTGCGCGCGAAGTCGGCCGCCGAGCCGGTGTTCGCGATCGTCTCCGGCCTGGGCGGCCGCCAGTGGGCGCCGGTCCATCGGTTCTGCGAGCGTGAAGCGATTCCATGCCTGTTCCCCAACGTGGATGCACCCGTCGTGGCGGAGCGCGACTTCTATTCGCTGTACTACTCGCGCGGCATCCACCTCGAGACCGATCTCATGGCCGCCCGGCTTGGCGAGGTGGGGCCGGGCAGCCGGGTCGTGCAGGTGTTCCGGCGAGGCGACATCGGCGCCGAGGCAGCGGCCGAACTCGCGGCCACCATCGGTGCACGCGGTGCGTCCGTGGTGGCGCGTCCGCTCGGCCCCGATGCCGGGGCCGCGGACCTGCAGTCGGCCCTGGAGACCGCGCAGCCCGGTGACCGCCTCGTGCTGTGGCTGCGGCCGGCCGACCTGAAGGCCTTGCCCGCACCACGTCCCGTCGAAGCCTACGTCTCGGGCCTGATGGCCGGCATGGACGAGGCCCCGCTGCCGCGCGCCTGGCGCGGCATGACGCACATGACGTACCTCGTCGACCTTCCCGAGCGCCGGCGCGCCGGCATGAGCTACGCGCGCGGCTGGTTCAAGATCGGCAACATCCCCGTGACGGCCGAACGCGTGCAGACCGACACGTACATCGCCTGCGGGATCCTCGCCGAGGCGCTGGCGGACATGTTGGACAACTTCCGGCGCGACTACCTGGTCGAGCGCATCGAGACGATGCTCAGCCACCGCCTGGTCACCGGCTTCTATCCACGCCTCAGCCTCGCGCCAGGACAGCGGTTCGCCTCCAAGGGAGGCTACTTCGTGCGGCTGCCGCAGGACGGCTCGTCGACGCCGGTGGCCGAGGGCGACTGGATCGTGCCCGAGCAATCCTCGAAGCCGGCGGTTCGGTGATGCTGCTTGCCCGTGCCGTCGCCGCGCTCGCCTGCGCGTGCATGTCCGGCGCTGCGTTCGGCCTCCAGGTGGAGATCTATTCGGGCGTGGATGCGCAAGGTGTCGTCACGCTGTCCACGATGCGCACGGCGCAGACACCCCAGCTTCTTTCAGGTGCGACAGAGCGCATGGGACTGCGCGCGCCGGCGGCGAAGCGGGCACGCTTCGCGTCCGACGTCGCACGGGCCAGCGCCGCGACGGGCGTGCCAGAGGCACTCATCCATGCCGTGATCCAGGTGGAGTCCAACTACGACCCGGCCGCGGTGTCGCCCAAGGGCGCGCGCGGCCTCATGCAGCTGATGCCGGCCACGGCGCGCCGGTTCGGATCGTCCGAAGCCGCCGGCGCGGCGGACAACATCCTGGCGGGAAGCCGCTACCTGAAGTACCTGCTGGACCAGTTCGACCAGGACGTCGAGCTGGCGCTGGCGGCCTACAACGCGGGCGAGGCGGCCGTCGCACGTGCGGGACGCAGGGTTCCCGCCTATGCCGAAACGTTGCAGTACGTGCCTCGCGTCATGGAGCAGTACCGCCGGCTCGCACCGCCCTGAAGGCGCGGCCTCAGGTGAACAACCCGTTCCTCGGTGCGTGCCGCGCCGGCGCAGGCTTCGAAGGCCTGTCGCGGTGGCCGTCGGTCACGTGCACGATGCCCACGTGCTCCTTGTCCACCCAGCCGTTCTCGATCGCCTTGACCACCAGCTCGGTCGCGCTGCGCAGGCCCAGCTTGACCATCAGGCTCGCGCGGTACTTCTCGATGCTCTTGATGCTCTTGTTGAGGATCTCGGCGGTCGACCGGTTGGTGTGCCCCTCGGCCACCAGGCGCACGACGGACCTCTCCTTGTCGGTGAGGTCGCCCCACCCGGACGACTGGAAGCCCTGGTCGGGATCGGCCAGGTAGTTCTGCAGCAGGTGTCCCGACACGGTCGGGTGGATGTACATGCGGCCGCTGGAGACGAAGCGGATCGCGTCGACGAACTCGCTGGAGCGGGCCGACTTCAGGATGTAGCCGTCGCACCCGGCACGCAGTGCCTCCTGCACGTGTTCGGGCGAGCTCTGTTCCGTGACGGCGAGGATGCGCGTCATCGGCCGCTGTCGCTTGATCTGCTGCGTGGCCTCGATGCCGCTGATGCCGGGCATGAGGATGTCCATCGACACCACCTCCGGCGAGTGCAGGATCGCCTGTCGTACCGCGTCGCGGCCGTCGCACGCTTCGGCGACGACTTCCAGCCCCGGTGCGGCGGACAGGATGGCCCGGAGACCGTCCCGGAAAAGTCCATGGTCATCTGCGATGAGGATGCGGCAGCTCATTCAGTTCCCCTTGGTCGGTTTGCGCGGTTGGACAGGCACGGCCGGATGGCGCTCCGGCTGCTGTGCGGATTCGGTGTTGGGCAGCTGCGAGCCAGTCCAGGGCAGGGCTGGCGGGCGGAAGACGAATTGCCAGTCGTGGACCGTGCGCGCGGTCGAGAAGCCTTCGTGCAGCCGGTCGAACCCCGCCTTCTTCAGCGGGACGCGGCGCGACGTGCTGTAGACACCGGCAATGCCGCTGCCGATGCGCACCAGGCCCCAGTCCGCATCCGGCTGCATCGGGTCGGGATAGGCTTCGCGCAGGTGGCGCACGGGTTGCGGGAACCGGTCGTCCCTCAGCAGCTCGGCGATCGAGGTCGGCAGCCGCCGGCCGCCGCTGGCCGGCGCGAAGTAGAAGCGCTGGATCGCCTTCACGTACTCGTCGCCGACGACCAGGAGCTCCGCCTCGCGCTGGCGCTCGGCGATGGTCGACCACATCTGGGACGTCTTCATGAGCACCACGGCCCAGATCGACAGGCCGATCAGCATCGCCAGCAGGACAAGGCCGCGCTGCGTGTGAATGTGGCGTGCGCTGTTCATGGCGATCACTGCTGCGGAACGTCGGCGGCGCTGCGCACGTCGTACACGTTGCCGGGCGCGCGGTTCGGGCTGGTCGCGGCCTCGTCGCCCAGCGCGACCTGCGCGACGCCTGCGGAGGCACCTGGCATCGCCCCATCGGGCGGCGGCACGATGAGCCAGTCGCTCTTGCGCGTCACCGGATCGATCGGCATGTCGCGCAGGTAGCGAAGCCGCACCAGTTCTTCCAGCGCCTCGGGATAGCGGCCCCGGTCCGCATAGAACTTGTCGATGCTGTCGCGGATCGTCTGGATGTTCTGCTGCTGCACCGTCTTGCGGCCGCGATCCACGCTGTCGAAGTAGCGCGGCGCCGCGAGCGTCACGAGCAGCCCGATCAGCGTGATCACGACCATCAGCTCGATGAGCGTGAAGCCGGCGCGATGCGTGGGGATGCGGGCCATGCGGGTCACCACCTGCTGTACGGGATGCCGTTCAGGCCGACCCGCGTGGACTTGGAATGCACGTCGAACACGTCCGCGCCCGGTTGCGGGTCGTCCGGTGCGCTCACGTAGCTGCGCAGGTCCCAGGTCTGCACCGCATCCAGCGTGGGATCCGTCGCGAACGGATCACGCGGCACCTCGCGCAGGAAGATCAGGGGCAGCTGGCCGGGGCCGATCTCGGCCGCCACGCCGCCGACCGGTTTGGCCAGCAGGTCCAGCGACGGCGGATAGCCCGACTCGCCGGGGGAGCGGCGGATCAGCCCCATGTCCGACGCGTTCTTGTACTGGTCCAGCGCGGCGCGGATCTGGCGCAGCGCGGTCTTCAGCTCCTGTTCCTTCGCGCGGGTCGCGGTCGCTTCGGCCACCGGCAAGGCCGCCATCGCGAGCACGCCCACGAGCGCCAGCGTGACCAGCATCTCGATCAAGGTGAAGCCTCTGGCTGCGAGGGAAGGACCGCCGGACCGCATGGGGACTCCGCTACTGGTTGAACGGCTGGACGCGGATGCCTGCACCCGGCGCGCGCGGGTCGGGCTGCGGAACCGGCGGCGCCATGTAGCCGGGCGCGGGCGGGGAGAAGATGTTCTGTGTCGGGGCTTCGGCTGCGTCCGGCGTCGGGGAGGGCGCCTCGGCCCTGGCAGCTTGCGCCCCAGCGGGCTGCGTCCCCGTTGCGTTGGTGATGAGCGCCGGTCCGGTGCCTTCCGTCGCCGCGGTGTCGGCGCCAGGCTGCGCAGTGCTGCTGCCCTGGCCTGCCGGGGGCTTGGGCTGCACCACGCCCGGGATCACCGCGCCAGGAATCATCTGGGGCTGGGGCCGCGCGCCGGGGATTGCCGCGGCCGCGGAGGGACCGCCCGTGCTGAAGGAGCGGACCGTGCCGCCACCATCCAGCCGCAGCGGCACCGGCGTGAGGTGTGCGTCGGTGCCGGACCAGATGTCGTTGCCGCGTTTGGCGGTGGCGGGGCGGCCGCGGATGATGTGCGGCGTGATCGACAGCACGATCTCGGTCTTGGTGACGTCGCCGCTGTTGTTGGAGAAGAGCCGCCCCAGCACCGGGGTCTGGCCGAGGCCGGGCACCTTCGCCGCCGACGTGCGTTCCTGGTCGTTCAGCAGCCCGGCGAGGACCTGGGTTTCGCCGTCGTGCAGCCGGAGCGACGTCGACGCGCTGCGCGTGCCGATCTGGTAGAGCGTGTCGCCAGTATTCTTGTTGGCGATCTCCTTGGCGATGTTGCTCACCTCCATGTTGATCCGGATGCCGACGTCGTCCTCGGCGTAGACGTTCGGTTCCACCTCGAGCTTGATGCCCACGTCCAGGTACTGCACGTTGTTCGACACGATCGGGCTCGCGCCGGTGGCGATGGTGTTCGTGCCCGACACGAACGGCACGCGGTCGCCGATCAGGATGCGCGCCTTCTCGCGATGCCGCACGCGAATGCGAGGGCTGGCAAGCAGGTTGGCGTCGGAGTCGATCAGTTGCGCATTGATGTTCACGCCCAGCTGCGCCGGCTGCACCAGCAGGTTTCCGCTGGGCAGGTGGCGGAACTCGCGCAGCGTCAACGCGCCGCCAGGTCCCGTGCCGGGCGGGGTTGCCAGGCCGAAGCTGTCGGGCCACTTCACGCCGATGTTGGTCAGGCGATCGCGCGAGACCTCGAGCACCTCGACCTCGAGCATCACCTCGGGATCGGGGATGTCGTGCGAGGCCACGAGGGCCGAAGCGACCTCGACCGCCTCCGCGGTGTCGCGGATGACGACGGTGTTCGACTTCTCGTCGACCATCACGTCCTTGACCTTCAGGATCGACTTGAGCAGGCCCTGCACGTACTTCGCATCGGTGTTCGAGAGCGCGAAGGTCTTGACCTTCAGCTCCTGGTATTCCTTCTGCTTGGCGGGCGTGGCCGGATAGATGAACAGCGTGCTGCCGTTGAGGACGCGCTTTTCCAGCTGGTTCTGCAGCAGGATCAGGTCGACCGTGTCCTTCACGCTGGCATCCTTGACGAAGATGGTCGTCTTCAGGTCGGTGCGGACGTCGCGGTCCAGGATGACGTTCAGCCCGACGACGCGCGACAGCGTCTCGAACACCATGCGCAGGTTGGCGTCGCGCAGCTGCAGCGAGATCGGCTTGTTCATGACCGACTGCGAATTGGCCCGGGTTTCCCGTGCCCGCTCCTCGTCGGCCGCGGCGGCGTCGACGCGCGACTGCAGGTCCAGCGCGGGCGTGTATTGCGGCGATTCGGCCAGCGCTGCCCCGAGCTTCTCGCGCGCCTCTGGCAGGCGCCGCGCGGCGAGCAGGCGCTCGGCTTCGGTCGTGAACCTGCGTGCGTTCTGTTCCGCGTTCAGGCCTGCGAGATGGCGGCGCACCGCATCGCTCTGCGGATCGACTGCCTCGGCGCGACGGTACGTGGCCTGCGCGGCGTCGAATTGGCCCGCCTGCTGCTGCTGCTCGCCGGTGCGCAGCAGGTCGGCCACCATGGTGGCCTGCAGGTTGCGCACGGACAGCCGGTACTCGGCGTTGTTCGGCTCCAGCGCAAGGGCCGCGCGCAGCTCCTGCAGCGCCTGCTCCGGCTGGCCCGCGCTCGCGAGGCGGTGTCCCTCGTCGTAGTGCTGGCTGGCGGCGCAACCGCCCAGGAGCAGTGCCACGACGAGCGCCTGCAGCAGGGGGCGGCCTCCGCGCCTCGAGCGACCCGGAGGGATGGTGCGGGACGTCGCTGCAGTCATGGGGCGGTCTCCGTGGCAAGGCTCTGCTTCTGGTTCAGCGGCAGGTACGACAGCTCCACGGCGTGCTCCGTGATGCCGTCGATGCGGTAGGTGCCCTCCAGCACGTCGCCCGTCCTGGCGAGGAAGAGCGCGTCGCCGCGCGAGAGCATCACCTGCGCCGCTTCGGTCCCGCTGTCGATGGTCCCGAGCCACGCGTACGGCAAGCGGGGCGCTGCCGGGGGAGGCGGGACCACGGCCGGTGCCGGCGGCGGGGGAGGGGGCGGCGGCGGCAACCAGCTGCGCGTGCCGAACAGGTTGTGGATGTCGGACTGCGCCGCGCTGGCGCGCTCTCCCGCGAGCCAGGACGCAGGCGTCGGCTGCGGTGCCTTCGGCGCTGCGACCGGGAGCACGGCCGAAGCGACGGAGCTCGCATCGGCCCGCTGGTCCGCGGTGGCCTGCGGCCCGACGAGCGACAACGGCAAGGTCGCGGCGCAGATGCCGAACAGCCGGCTCAGGCCGCGCAGGCGGGCATTGCGGTGGATGGCGGGACCGCGCATGGCTCAGCTCCGGTAGAAGAGGACGACGCGGATCTCCGCGTCCAGGACGTCCCGGCCCGCGTCGGGCCGCGAGAAGCGCATGCCGTCGATGGCCATGTTGGGAAGCCGCGCGAGGGCCTCGCTGGTGAAGCGCCGCAGGTCCATGTACCCGGACGCCACGGGCAGGCGCACTTCGTAGGCGAGGTACCGCCCACCGGCAAGCGGCGTGAGCCGGTATTCCGCCTTCGTGGCCGGGATGCCCCTTGCTGTCGCGATCGCGTACAGCGAGAGGAGGTCCGATGCATTCGAGTCGATCGTCGGCAGCGCCGCGAAGAGATCGCTGCGCGTGGCCGCAGTCGCCTCGGCAGGTGCAGGTCGACGTGCTGCCGCACGCAGGCGCGCGTCGGCCAACGCGACCCGCTGCTCCACCCGCGGCGTGACCACCCCGTAGACCACGGCGGCGGTCGCCAGGAGGCCGAGGGCTGCCACGCCGGCGAGCCCGAAGCGGCGCACCAGCAGCAGCGCGACGCGGCGGCCGCCGGTGCGCACATGGGCGATCGAGGCAGCCATCGTGGTCAGCTCCTGGTGGCCATGAGGGCGGGTTGCGCACTGCCGGCCGGCGAGGACTCGGGAGCGGCCCTGTTGGCCGAGGGCACCGAACCGGGCCCGGGGTTGTTCATGCGCGCGTCGCGCCAGCCGCCCTGGGGCAGGGGGACTTCCAATGGGCCAGCAGTTCGAAGCGCACGGGCGTGCCCGGCTGCCGGGCCTGGACTTCGTGCGCCGAGAGCACGACCTCCTCGAACGCAGTGCTCTTCTGCAGCGCTGCCAGGTAGGTCAGCATCGCGGTGGAGTCCTTCGCCTCGGCGAGGATCTTGGTGAGGCCGGTGCGCCGGTCCGGGTCGACCGCCAGCAGCGCGACGTCGGCCTGCTGCTGCGACTCGAGGAACGAGAGCAGCGATTGCCACGGGTAGTTGATGCGCGCCTCGATCGCCGCCATCTCCGGGCCCGCGGCGCGCTGGCGCAGGTCCGCGGGCGTTGCTGCCCCCGCACGCGGCGTGCGCACGGCGTGGGCGGCGAGCTGCGCTTCCCGGGAACGTTCGGCGTCGGCGGCCTGGTTGTAGTGCGTCAGCGCGAGCACGAGGGCCGCGCTGGCCGCCACCAGCGCAAGGAGACCCGCGCCGGACGTATGTCGCGTCGCGCCGGGACGCAGGAGATCGAGGTCCAGCGAGCTGCCGGCCGGGATGCACGTCGTCATGCGAGGACCTCCGCGGGCTGTCCGGTGGCGTTCAGCAGCGTCCAGTGCTCGAAGCCCGCGGGCGCCGGCTCGCGCATGCGTCCGCCCGCCACCTCGGTCCAGACGGGGACCGCATCGTCGAGCGCATGCAGGCGGGCGAACCGCTGCACGCAAGTCCGCAGGCCGGACCAATCCTGCGCGGCGAAGCCTTCGTTGCTCCACGCGACCCAACGTCCGTCCTGCCACGCGCCCAGGCTGATCGCATCCTCGTCGACCACCGCGAAGCAGCCGGATGCGTGCCTTCCGACTGCGCGGCGGCATTGGCGCCAGACGCGCGAACTGCGGGCACCGATGCGCGAGAGCGCCAGCCCGTTGGCGGCCGCGGCTTCGGCCAGCGCCACGGCGAGGCTCTCGCGGCAGCAGCCGGTCACGACGCTCGCGCCTCCGCGCTGGATCGCGTAGGTCACGGCGAGCGGCCCCAGGGTGTCGCCGAAGATGTCCGCCCAGTACTCGTCGAGCCGCTCGAGGATCTCGGCGTCGGTCAGCACGGAGGTGTCGAGCGCCACCACCGCCTGGTAGAAGGCCGAAGCGTCCAGCCACGCATGGACCTTGTTCGCACTTCGCCCAGGGACGCCCTGCAGCAGCGCGCCCAGGGCGGCCGCCGTGTGGCCGTTGCCGGCGCCGGCAGGCACGGAGTTCGCACCGGCGATGCGAAAGCCGCCGGCCGAGACGTCCAGGTCCAGGCTTGGCGCGAGCCGGTCAGTCAACCATCGAAACACGATTGATCTCTTCCAATGTGGTTTCACCGTCGCGCACGAGGGCAAGCGCTGCCTGGCGGAGCGTCTGCACGCCGAGGGCCGCGGCCGCCGCCTTGATCTCCGCCATCGGGGCCGGGCGCGCGATCAGGTCGCGCATCCGGTCGTTCATCGGCAGCCACTCGGCGATGGCCTTGCGGCCGCGAAAGCCCGAGCCCCTGCAGGTCGCGCAGCCCAGGCCGCGACGCAGCCGCCAGCCCGCGATGGAGGTGCGGTCGAGGCCCGAGTCCTGCAGGACCTCGTCGGCCGGCTCGCCGTCGACCGTGCAATCCGGGCAGTTCAGCCGCACGAGGCGCTGCGCGAGGATGCCGTTCAGGGCCGAGACGAAGCTGTAGGCATCCACGCCCATGTTCGAGAAGCGCCCGAGCACGTCGAACACGTTGTTGGCATGCACCGTGGTGAACACCTGGTGGCCGGTGAGTGCAGCCTGCACGGCGATCTGCGCCGTCTCGGGATCGCGGATCTCGCCGACCATGATCTTGTCCGGGTCGTGCCGCAGGATGGAGCGCAGGCCGCGTGCGAACGTCAGGCCTTTCGCCTCGTTCACCGGGATTTGCAGGACGCCCGCCAGCTGGTACTCGACCGGGTCCTCGATCGTGACGATCTTGTCCAGGCCGGTGTGGATGCCGGACAGCGCCGCGTACATCGTGGTCGTCTTGCCGCTGCCAGTCGGCCCGGTGACGAGCAGCAGCCCGTACGGCTTCCTGCACATCGAGCGGATGAAGCGGATGTCGTGGGGTGCGAAGCCCAGGCCTTCCAGCGTGATCCCCCCACGGGTGGACAGCTGGTTGCGGTCGAGGATGCGCAGCACCGCGTCTTCGCCATGGATGCTGGGCATCACCGAGACGCGAAGGTCGATGCCGCGCCCGTGGGCCAGCACCTTGAAGCGACCATCCTGCGGCACGCGCCGCTCGGCGATGTCCAGCTCCGAGATGATCTTGATCCGCGAGATGACCTGGTTGGCCATGTCGGCGCCTTCGATGCGGCGCAGCGTGGCGAGCACGCCATCCACCCGCAGGCGGATCACCAGCGAATCGGGTCCCGTCTCCAGGTGGATGTCGCTGGCCTGCGCCTTCAGGGCGTCGTAGATCATCGAGTTGACCAGGCGCACCACGACACTGCTGTCGCCATCGATGTCCTGCAGCGAGATCGCGATGGCCTTGTCCGCGCCGGCCGAGCCGGTGGCGGCCAGCTCGCCGAGGGTCTCGATGGCGCTGACGTCCTTCTCGTGCTTCTGCAGCACGGCACGCAGGTCGCCGCGGGAGGCGAGCGCACGGTCGCAATCGGCCACGCCGTGGGCGCGCAACTGCGCATCCAGCCACGTGCGGTCGCGGGTCGTCAGCGGATCGCAGATGGCCAGGACCAGGCGGTCCGCGGCCCGCAATGCCAGGCAGCCGCGCCGGCTGCATTCGACGAAGGAGATCACCGAGAAGTCGGGCTGCATGGCGTGCAGCTCGCGCGCGGAGATCGGCCGCAATCCGAAATAAGCCGCCGCGGCAGGCAGGAACTCGCCGTCGCCGTCGTCGAAGTCGCGGGCGAGCACCTCGAACGGGCCCTGCTCGGCGGTGGCCGCCTCGATGCTGGCCCGGATGTCGTCTGCCGTGAATCGGGCGCCCATGACGATGGCTCTCCTTGCTTACTGGATGCTCGAGGCGAGATCGAAGATCGGCAGGTACATGAGCACCACGATCCCGCCGATCACTGCGCCGATGAAGACCATGAGCAGCGGCTCGACCAGCCGGGTCATGCGGTCGAGGCCGCGTTCCAGGGCTTCGGCCTGGAAGGCCGCGATCTGGCCGAGGGCGCGTCCGAGTTCACCCGTCCTCTGCGCCACCTGTAGCATCCGGAAGGCGACCTGGTCCACCACGCCGGAAGCCCGGAACGATTCCGCGAGCTCCTGGCCCGCATCGAGGCGCGACAGGGCCTCGTGCATCCGGCGGACATCCGAGGCGCCCAGCAGGCTCGCCGCCGAACGGAAGGCCTGCGGCGCCGGCACGCCACCTTCGACCAGCATGGCGGCCGTCTGCCAGAACTGGTTCTGCCGGTAGAGGCGGATCGTCGGACCGGCCAGGGGAAGGCTGGTCGCGCGCCCTGCGCACCAGCGGCGGACATCGCTGCGCGCGAAGGTTGCGGCCGTCAGCACGATGGTCGCGGCGAGACCGGCAAGGACCGCCTCGAAATGCCGGTTCACCAACTTGCCCCACGCCATCAGGATCCGCGACGCCTCGGGAATGTCGCGTCCGTTGGCGTCGATGATCGACGCGAAGCGGGGCACGACCACGCCCAGCAGGAACATGAGCACGCAGGCGCCGACGACCGCCAGGATGATCGGGTAGATGGAGGCGCTGACCACCCGCTCCTTGATCTGGGCCATGCGCTTGTGCGTTCGTCCATACCGCCGCAGGCTCGTGGCCATGTCGCCGGTCTGTTCGCTGGCGCGTACGGCCGCCACCAGCAGCGGGGAAACCGACCCATCTCCTGCATCGCCACGGACAGCGGACGGCCTTCGAGCAGTGCGCGTTCCATCTGGACGAAGGCCTCGTCGCGGGGCCGCATGCCTTCGCGGCGGCCCACGGTCTGCAGGGCTTCCTGCAGGCTCAGCCCGGCCTCGAGCAGGGCACCCATTTCGTCCGCGAACTGCCCCGGGTCGATGGCACGACCCCGCGACGCCGTCCTGGTCGGCACGACCAGGCGCTTGCGAATGGGCAGGGCAGCGGGCCGACGAGGGCCGACGCGCGCGGAATGCAACTGCATGGCGGCTTACCAGGAGGTGACGTCGGCGTCTTCCGCGGTGCCGCCGGGCTTGCCGTCGGCCCCGAGGCTCAGCAGGTCGTAGTCACGGCCATCCTGTCCCGGCGATGCATAGACATACGGGTGCCCCCAGGGATCGTTGGGCACGGCCTTCTTGAGGTAAGGGCCCTGCCAGCGCTCGTTCTCGCTGCCCGGCCTGGAGACGAGCGCCGCGAGGCCCAGCTCGGTCGTCGGATAGCGGCCGACATCCAGGCGGTACTGGTCGAGCGACTGCTCGAGGGACGTGATCTGCGCCTTGGCGATCTTCGCGCTGGACTTGCCGACCTGGTCGAAGTAGCGGGGGGCGACGAACGCAGCGAGCAACCCGATGATGACGACCACCACCAGCAGCTCGATCAGGGTGAAGCCACGCGACCGACATTGCCGGCTTTGCTGGCGGAGATGCGAAGCTGATCCGGACCGCGAGGGCAACTTCAACATGGGCTTACACCTGTAAGGAGTTGTCTACAGCTTCGAACTCGGCGAATGAAGTGTCAAGACGTGCAAGCAACGACAAAAGGATGAATGCACTTTGCTGCCGTTGCTGGGCCGCCGAACACATCGCTGCTAATGCACGCCGAAAACTCGCATTCGAAGTCCGACCGAAGTGCTCGTCCGGGGCCGCTGGAAGCTCTTTTTTTATAGCTACCAGTCACGACATCTGCTGGCTTCGCGGCGAGTCGGTGGCGCTGCATGCGCACGCATCGGAGGGTCGCCATGCAGCTACCGGACGCGCCATTTCGCAGCTCGTGAAAATTTGCACAAGGCCTAGCCTGCGGCGTCTCGTCCTACACGATTTGCCGCAACCGTCCGACGATGGACGTTGTCGATCCGGGGAACTCAGCCGTGGGTTGTCGAGAGGGCGCGCCCTACTTCCGGGGGTGGGGTGCCCCTTATGAGGGTTGGTTGACGGTTGCAACCGTTACATCAGGATTAACCTGAGCCGCGCAATTGCTGTCTAGCGCCGGCCCTTGGCAGGCGCGCCGACGGTCCCAACCTGGAGGGTGCATCACATGGAACGCGGATTTCAGTTTCGTTGGCTGGCGCTTGGGGTCCTGGTCCTCACCGCAGGGTGCGGAGGCGGAGGTTCCGACAGTCCCGGCACGGGCGGGGCGGCGACCTCGACCACGGGGACGAGCACGAGCACGAGCACGGCCGCGACCTCGGGCGCAGCACCCGCGATTGCGGTCGTGGCGGCCGTGGCCAACGGTGCCCCGGTCAGCAGTTGCTCCAACGGCGGCATCACGGTCTCGACCGGACTGGACACGAACGCCAACGGCGTCCTGGACGCGTCCGAGGTCAGCAAGGTCCAGTACGTGTGCAACGGGGCTTCCGGCGCCAGCGGCAGCAACGGCGTGAACGCACTGGTGCGCATGAACGACGCCGGCAACAACTGCCCGAGCGGCGGCAAGAGGATCGACGTCGGGCTGGACGGCAACGGCAACGGCGTCCTGGACGCCAGCGAAGTCGCGTCCAGCGCCTATGTGTGCAACGGCGTGGCCGGCGCCGCGGGCGCGACCGGGGCAACTGGGGCCACCGGCGCAACCGGCGCAACCGGCGCAACGGGCGCAACGGGCGCAACGGGCGCAACGGGCGCAAGGGGACCTGCCGGCAACGACGGAAGTCCTGGCGCGAACGGAGCGGATGGCGCCTCCAGCCTGATGCTGATCACGCCCGCCGGCAGCGGCGCAGACGGCGCCTGCGAGCACGGCGGCAGCAAGATCGAATCCGGACTCGACAGCAACAACAACGGCCTGCTCGACGCCAGCGAGGTGACGTCCACGGGGTATGTCTGCAACGGGGCGCCAGGGACTTCCACGCAGCCCACGACGTCCGCGGGCATCCGGTGGGTCGAGGTCACCGGCGCGCAGGTCCAGGCACAAGGCAACACCGGCTACCTGGCCCGCAACGACCAGGCCCAGGTCGTGGTGACGCTGCCGGCCAGCCCGAACGTGGGCGACATCGTGCGTGTCAATGGCGCCGGCGCGGGCGGGTGGCTGCTGGCCCAGAACCCCGGGCAGAGCGTGGTGGGGCACAACCTGCTCGCACAGGCCGGGTCGACCTGGGTAGCCAGGGACCAGGACCGGCCCTGGATGTCCGTCGCCGCGTCGTCGGACGGCATGAAGCTCGTTGCCGCGGCCGGCGGCGACGCCCTGTACACCTCGGTGGATGGCGGAGTCACCTGGACCCCGCGCGACGGCGTCCGCAACTGGATGGCAGTCGCGTCGTCATCGGACGGGACCAGGCTGGTAGCGGCCGAGTACGGGGGCCAGATCTACACCTCGGTCGACAGCGGCGCCACCTGGACGCCGAGGGCCCCGACAGGCAGCTGGATCTCGCTGGCGTCGTCGTCGGATGGCGTGAACCTGGTTGCAGCCGACATGGGAGGCATGCTGTACACGTCGGCCGATGGCGGCGGGACCTGGACGGCCCGCGACGCGAACCGCTCCTGGGTGTCCGTCGCGTCGTCGTCGGACGGCAGCAAGCTGGTCGCCGCCGAGATGTTCGGGATGGTCTACACGTCTTCCGACGGGGGTGCCAGCTGGACGCCCGGCGCCTCCAGCTCGAGCTGGAATGCCGTGGCCTCGTCTGCCGACGGGACCAGGCTCGTGGCTGCATCCCTGCTGGGTGAGATCTACACATCGACCGACAGTGGCCTGACCTGGACGCTGCGCGCCCAGGGCCCGCAATGGCAGGCGGTGGTCTCGTCCGCCGATGGAAGCAAGCTCGCCGCGATCGGCGCCTCCGACCAGATCTGGATCTCGACCGATGGCGGCGCGAGCTGGACACCGCGCGAATCGGCCCGCAGCTGGATGTCGGTCGCCTCGTCCGCGGACGGCAGCAAGCTCGTGGCCGTCGACTACCAGGGAAAGATCTACACCTCCGCGGAGACGCTGCAGGACTCGGTCACGACGACGCTGGGCACGGCCGGCGGCATCGCCGGGGACCGGTTCGAGGCGATCGAAGTGCAGTACCTGGGCAACGGCGTGTTCAGCGTGCTGAGCGCCGCGGGATCGTTCTCGATCCAGTGAGGTGTCGGCGGGCCGCGCAGCGGCCTGCTCGCTCAGGCCGCCCCGGCCACGCTCGCGGCCCGGTACGCATCCAGCGCCGCCTGCGCGTGGGCCACCCACTCGGCGCCCGGTTCTCGCGTGCCGGCGGCGATCAGCTCGCACAGCCAGGCGAGCAGCGCCGCCCCGACGATTCCGGCCGACCCCTGCAGCTTGTGCGCGAGCTGGCGTGCCGAGTGCGCGTCGCCCCGCGAGGCGGCGTCGCCGATCGCGCGCAGCTCCGACGGCGCCTGGTCCAGGAACATGCACCGCGCCTTGCGGAACATGGCCACCACGCCGTCGAACTGCAGCAGCAGCGTCTCGGGCCGGTACGGCTCGGGGTCGCAGGTACCGGGCAGGCGAGGCACCTGCGGCGCCGGCCAGAGCCATGGCAACGCGGGCTGCGGCAGGAAGCCGGTGCGCTCGGTCGCGTGGACCCGCTCGGGTCCGGCGTTGGCCATGCGCTGCTGCCGCCGCGCGAGGCCGGCGATTTCGTCCAGCACCTGCAGGCGCAGGCCCCCGGCAGGGTCCTCGTCGAGCAGGTCGCGCAGCAATCCCGCGCTGCGCCACTGGCCGAGCCGCAGCGCCTTGCCATGCAACCGCCGCAGCTGCTTCGGGTCGGCGGCACCGATGCGTGCCTCGAGGGCGTCGGCTCGAAACCCGTCCAGCAGGTCCAGCAGCTGCTCGCGGTCGATGTCCAGGCGTCGCAGGGTGGCGCCCACCGGTTCGGCCTCGGTGGCGAGGCGTTCGACCAGCACGCGCACGAGCGTGGCGCGCGTCTGCTGCGCGAGGAAGGGCTTGAGGATGTAGCCGTCCGCGCCGGCCTGCAGGGCCGACCGCACGGTCTCGATGTCCGACGCCGCCGTGATCAGCACGACGGGGAGGTGGCGCAGCAGCGGCTGGCTGCGCACGCGCTGCAGGAAGCCCAACCCGTCCAGGCGCGGCATGCGGATGTCGCAGCAGCACAGCACCGGCCTCAGGCCGGCCTGGAGCATGTCCCAGGTCTGCTCGCCGTCCTCGGCCTGCAGCACCTCGCCGGCACCGTCGATGCCACGCACGATGTTGGCCAGCGACTGGCGCGCGATCCAGTCATCGTCGACGAGCAGGAACTCCACAGGACCATTGTCGACATGACCCGGGCTGTCTGTACCAGTCGGTGCTAGGGCAATTGCCTAGCCGCCTGTCGTCACGGCCTTCAGTCCGGGCGCCGGCGGCCGAAGAGGCCGCCATGGAGACTCCGGCACCACCGCTCGCCGCCCACCTGCTTGCACGCCTGGAGCCGTGCGCGGTGCCCGTGCTGCTAACCAGCGCCACCACGCTTGCGCGCTGGGCGCTCCGACCGGACGAAGCCGATGCGAGCCGGCTGGCGGACGTCGCACTGCGCGACCCGCTCCTGTGCCTGCGCGTGCTGCAGCACGTGGCCGCGGCGTTCGGCTCGCGCCTGAGCACGCCGGTGCAGACGGTCACCGGGGCGCTGGTGCTGCTGGGGATCGAGCCGTTCTTCCGCGCCTTCACGGGCCTGCCGGTGCTGGAGGAGCGCACGGCGGCCCATCCGGGCGCGACCGCCGCCGCTCTGGCCTGCGTCACGCGCGCCCATGCCGCTGCGCGCATCGCAACGGCCTTCGCCGTGCACCGGCAGGACGACGACGTCGAGCTGCTGCACCAGGCCGCGCTGTTGCACGACTTCACCGAGCTGCTGCTCTGGTGCGAGGCGCCGCGCGAAGCCGCGGCGCTGAAGGTTCTGCGGCAGCAGGAGCCGCAGCGCGGTGACGAGGAGCTGCAGCGAAGCGTGCTGGGCGGCACGCTGGAGGAAGTCGCGGCCGAGTGGCTGGAGCGCTGGCAGCTGCCGCCCGGCCTGTGCGCCACGGCGCGCTCCTGGGACCCCGAGGGCCCCGGCGGCCGCAGCGTGCGCCTGGCCTTGCGCATCGCGCGCCATCTCGACAAGGGCTGGGGCAACGCGCTGCTGGCAGCCGACCTGGAGCGCGCGGGCGGCTTGCTGAACCTGCCGCCCGCGGGCGTGGCGTCACTGGTGCGGCACGCGCTCTGAGGCCATCGATGTCGTCCCCGCGAAGGCGGGGACCCAGGGCGTCCGTGTTCGACGCGAGAAAGCGGAAGCCGTGGATTCCCGCCTCCGCGGGAATGACCAGTGGGAAGGTCCGACCGGCTCCGACTCACCCCATGTAATCGAACAGCGACTTGCGCGCGGTCGCCGAATACACCTGCAGCGCGGCCTGGCCCGAGGCCTGGCTGGTCTGCAGCTCCGAGATGGCCTGTGCGAGGTCCAGGTCCTGCAGGCCGCTGCGGCGCGTCGTGACGGCCAGCGATTCCTGGTCGTTGCCGTCCGCGTGCCCCTGCACGGCGCGCATCTGCTCGCCCACGTGCGTGCGCGCGAGCGTCAGGCCGTCCAAGGCGCGGTCCAGGCTGGTGTGCACGCGCTCCAGGCCCTCGTTGTAGGCGGCCGGCGTGGGACTGCCTTCGAGCAGGGCGATTGTCTGGTCGAGCGTCGCGAAGATGCTCTGGCGGCCGGCCGGGCCGATGGTGAAGCTGTCGCCCGTCGCCGGGGTGCCGGCCACGCGCACGCGCTGGCCGTCGATGTCGATCGCGGCGCCCGCGGTGAAGGGCTGGTTGGAGGCGAGGGCAGTTCCGCTCGTGGTGTCTGTCACCGTGTACGTCGGCGCCGCGGCCGTGCCGCCGAAGCTGATGCTGTACGCGTGCCCGGTGAGCTGCGTCGCGTCGGCCACGCTGCCGGCGTCGATCCAGCCGCCGCCCGTGTTCGTCGCGGCCGCGCCGGTGACGAACACGCCGTTGCCTTGCGGGACGTCGAGGAACACGGCGCGGCCGTCCACGCTGGCTGCATAGCCGGCCTGTTCGCCGATGTGCTGCTCGCCGGCCGCCGGGCCGAAGGCCGGCGAGCCGGTGCCGCTGAAGGGAGGGGTGGTGCTGCCCTGCGCGCCGAACACGTAGCCACCGGCGCCGTCGCCGCTGTTGGCCACCTGCAGCAGCTGGTCGCGCGTGGCGCGCAGCGTCTGGGCCAGGGCTTGCCGGTCCACCGGGTTGTAGGAGCCATCGCCCGCGGCCACGATGGCTTCGCGCGCCGATTGCAGCAGGTCGACCCCGTGCGACAGCGCACCATCGGCCGTGCCCAGCAGGCTGGTCGACAGTTGCGTGGCCCGCTGGTCCTGCTGCAGGTGCGCCAGCCGCGAGCGCGCGAGTTCGGCCTGCGCTGCCGCAGCCGGGTCGTCGCCGGGCGACTGCACGCGCAGCCCGCTCGCGATCTGCGACTGCAGCTTGGCCTGCTGGGCCTGTCGGGTGCCGATCGCATCGAGCTGGACGCGGTTGGTCTGGAAGGTCGGGACTCGCATGGTGGTCAGCGTCCGGTGGCGTCGAGCAGGCTGGTGAACAGTGTCTGGCTCGCCTGGATGATGCGGGCGCAGGCCTGGTAGGCCTGCTGGTAACGAAGCAGGTCGGCGGCTTCCTCGTCGAGGTTCACGCCCGACACGTTCTGCTGGCGCGTGGTGGCCTCCGACGCCAGTTGCGTCGAGATGTCCGCCGCGGCCTTGCCGGACTGCACGCGGTTGCCCACGTCGCCCAGCAGCGAGGCATAGGCTTCGTTGAGCGTGCTGCCGCTGACGAGCCCCTGGCTGGCGAGTTGCTGCAGGGCGAGGGCGTTGCGGTTGTCGCTGGCCGGCGCCGTCGTCTTCGCGACGTTGAACACGTCGCCCGCGGCGGGCGCGCCATCGAGCGTGAGGCGCCAGCCGTTCCAGTCCGCGGGCGAGGCCGGCACCTGCTGGCCCGGCACATAGGGCACGTTCGTGAGGTTGCCGCCGACAAGGCCCGTGACGTTGAAGCTGGTCGGCGGCGTGTTGAACGTGATCGTCACCGCGTTGCCGTTCTCGGGCGCCTGGCGAACCACCGCGAACGACGCGGTGGCGCCGCCCTGGTTGCCCGAAGCCGGCGCGATCGTCGCCGCGAACGCCGTCGCCACGTCACGTGGCGCCAGCGGCCGCGCGGCCAGGTTGGTGGCCGCGGCGCGCAGCGGCTGCACGCGCCAGCTGTCGCCTGCGGCCGGCGTGCCGCTGCCGCTGAAGACGAGGCCGTCGATGGTCGCGGGCAGGGTGGCCGAGTTCGTGGCCGTGCCGTCCGACAGGCGCGTGACCGTGAACTGCGTGCCGTCGTAGCCGACCTGGTAGTCGCTGGGCTGCAACGCCGACGGGTCCGTCACGTTGACGGCGACCGTGCCCGAGCCCGTGTTGCTGTTGCGCGGGGCGGCCGTGGGCGACGGGATGGTGAACAACGCCGCGCCGGGTTGGCCATTGGCATCGATGCCCAGCGCCTGCTGCGCGTTGAAGGCCGACGCGACGACGGTGGCGATGCGGCCGATCTGGTTCAGCGCCGCGGTGCAGTCCACGTCGCGCAGCTGCATCGAGCCCTGCAGGCTGCCGCCGCCCAGCGCGGGCGCGTCCAGCAGCTGCGTGGTCGTGCCGATGGTCAGGCGCAGTGCGTGCACCTGGCCGTTGTCCGGATCGGGGACGGTGTCCAGGCGCGCCTGCTGGCTGCCCACCAGCAGCGCCGCGCCCGAGCGCGTGAAGAGGGCCAGCGTGCCGTCGTCCTGCGCGACCGCGTTCACGCCGAGCAGGCCATTGAGCTGGCGCAGCGCCTCGTCGCGCTGGTCCATCAGGTCGTTGGGCGGCTGGCCGCTGCCCTGCCAGCGCGCGATCTGGTCGTTGAGCTGGTGGATCGTGGCCAGCTGCGTGTTGACCTGCGAGGCATCGAGCACGAGCTTGCTGTCCGCGGAGCCCGCGATCTGCTGCACCTGCGTGCCGACGGCATCGATGCGCGATGCGAGCTGCCTGGCACGCGCCACGAACACCTGCCGCGCCGACAGGTCCGCCGGCCGGTTGGCCAGGTCGCCCGCGGACGCGAAGAAGCTGTCGAGGCCCGCGCCGATGCCCAGCTCGCTGTCCGCGAACACCGCGTCCAGCGCCTTCAGACCGTCGGCGCGCGTCGCGTCGGACGAACTCGTCGCCATCGCGGTCTGCACCGCCGTCGTGAGGAAGGCGTCGTACTGCCGCTGCACCGTCTGCAGCTGCACGCCCTTGCCGAAGAAGCCGCCGCCGCTGTACTGAGCACCCGCCGTCGCCAGCTGCGCATCCTGGCGCGAGTAGCCCGGCGTGTTGGCGTTGGTGATGTTGTGCGAGACGGTGTTGATCGCACCCTGCGTCGCGGTCAGGGCCCGGCTTCCGAGGGACAGCAGCGAATCGGTCATGCGTCAGCCCAGGGCCCGCTGCAGCGCGAGCGTGTGGTTGATGGTCCTGGCCAGCTTGCTGGCGTAGTGCGGATCGGTGGCATAGCCGGCGCGCTGCATGCCGCCGGCGAACTGCTCCGCCGTGGATGCCGTGCGCACCACGTTCGCATAACGCGAGCTGCCCGCCAGCATGCGCGCGTAGTCGGCGAAGGCGTCGGCGTACGACGCGTAGCTGCGGAACGCGGCCTTCTGCTTCACGGCCTGCGCGCCGGCGTATTCGGTGGTGGTGACGTTCGTGGTCTTGCCGGTCCAGCCCGCGGTGGCCTTGACGCCGAACAGGTTGAACGACTGGCTGCCGTCCGCGTTCTTCATCTCGCCCTTGCCCCAGCCGGACTCGAGCGCGGCCTGGCCGAGGATGAAGGAGGCGGGCACGCCGGTGCGGCGCTCGGCCTCCTGCGCGTGCGGCAGCATGTCGCGCAGGAACGCGGCGGCCTTGTCGCCCAGGCCCTTCAGCGAGGGCAGGGCGGAGGTCGAAGGAGCGGAGCCGTGCGCCGTGTGTGTCGCAGGCGCCGTCGTGGGTGCTGCAGCCGTGGCAGCGGCAACCGGGCTCGCGGCCGAGGCAGGCGACGCGCTCTGCATGTGCTTCGTGAGCTGCTTCTCCAGCACGTCGGCAAGCCCGCCGGGCCGGCCGGCGAACTGCTTGCCGAACTGGGTGTCCAGCATGCCGGTGAAGGTCTCGCCCCCACTGCCGCCGTCTTCCGACTTGGGCGAAGCGTCGCGCATGCTCTTGACGACCATCTGCATGAAGAGCGACTCGAACTGCACGGCGGCCGCGTGCGACGCGGCGCGCGGATCGGTCGCCGCCTTGTTGCGCAGCCCGTCCAGCTCGCGGGCATCGAGGCCGGTGCTGCCGGCGGTCGGGTCGAGGCGCATCAGAGGATCTCCAGGTCGGCCTTCAACGCCCCGGCCGCCTTGATCGCCTGCAGGATCCCGATCAGGTCCTGCGCGCTCGCGCCCAGCGCGTTGAGCGACTTGACGATCTCGGTGAGGTCCGCGCTGGCAGGCACGTTGAACAGCGTGCCCGCTCCCTGCTTGATCTGGATGTCCGACTTGTCGGCTACCACGGTCTGGCCGGCGGACATCGGCGCGGGCTGGCTCACCACCGGCGTCGATGAGACGACCACCGACAGGTTGCCGTGCGCGACGGCGACGGCACCGAGTCGCACCGACTGGTTGATCACGACCGAGCCCGTGCGTGCATTGATGATCACCTTGGCCGGCGGTGCGGCCAGCGCCACCTCGAGGTTCTCGATGTCCGCGAGGAACTGAACGCGCGAGCCGGGCGGGAGCCTGACTTCCACCACGCGGCCGTCCAGCGGCTGCGCGGCGTCGGCGCCGAACCGGCGGTTGACGGCTTCGGCCACCAGGCGCGCCGTGCTGAAGTCGGTCTGGTTCAACTCGAGGTGGATGGTGTCGGCCTCGAGCGTCGGGTTGGGCACCGCGCGTTCGACGGTGGCACCGCCTGGCACGCGGCCGGCGAGCAGGTGGTTGATCGCGACCTTGCTGCCGCCCGACGACGCACCGGCGCCGCCGACGACCAGGTTGCCCTGCGCCATCGCGTAGATCTGGCTGTCGGCGCCGCGCAGCGGCGTCAGCAGCAGCGTGCCGCCGCGCAGGCTGCGCGCGTTGCCCAGCGAGGAGACCGTGATGTCGATCTGCTGGCCCGGCTGCGCGAATGCGGGCAGGGCCGCGGTGACCATCACCGCCGCGACGTTCTTCATCTGCGGCGTCACGCCGGGCGGCAGCGTCACGCCGAACTGCGACAGCAGCGACTGCACGCTCTGGCCGGTGAACTGCACCTGGTTGGTGGCGTCGCCGCTGCCGTCGAGGCCCACGACCACGCCGTAGCCGATCAACTGGTTCACGCGCACGCCAGCCACCGTGGCCAGGTCGCGGATGCGCTCGCTGCCTGCGTCCGTGGTGGCGGCATGCGCCGACCAGCAGAACAGCAGGGTGAGCAGCAGGATGCCGATCTGCCCCAGCACCACCACCACCACGTGGGGACGTTCCGGCTCGGGCGGGCGGGCGTCGTGGGGACGTGCGCGCTCGGGCTCGACGAGGTCACCGAAGAACGTGGTCATACCGGCGCCACCGACAGGAAGAAGCGCGAGAGCCAGCCCAGGCCCTGGATGCGTCCGACGTCGCCGCGGCCGCGCTGCTCCAGGCGCACGTCGGCGACCTGCGTGGAGCTCACCTGGTTGCCGGCGCGGATGTTCACCGGGTTCACCACGCCGGAGAAGCGCAGCACGTCGACGTTCTCGTTGACGCCGATCTGCTTGTCGCCCGACACCAGCAGGTTGCCGTTGGGCAGGACCTGGATCACGGTGACGGTGATCACGCCGGTGAAGGTGTTGCTGCTGTTGGTCTTGCCATCGCCGCTGCCGGTGGTCGAGGACTCGGCGGTGACACCCAGCTTGCCGAGCGTCTTCGCGTTGGCGATGCCGAAGGGCAGGGCGCTCACGCTGGAGTCGATCTTGCCGCTGCGATCGAGCTTGGTGGTCGACTGCTGGCTGGCGTTCAGCGTCTCCTCGATCTGCACCGTGAGCGTGTCGCCCACCAGGCGTGCACGGCGGTCCTCGAACAGCGGCCGGTGCGTGGACGCCTGGAAGATCGCGCCGGGCGTCGGCGGCGGCGCGGCGGGCGCCACGACCTGCGGGTCGGCGACCTTGTGCATCTCCACCGGCGGCGTGGTGACCACGGCGCAGGCGGACAGCAGCAGGACGGGGACGAAGGCGAGTCGGCGCATCGCGAGGCTCACAGCTGCGACAGGCGGGCCAGCATCTGGTCGCTGGTCTGGATCGCCTTGGAGTTGATCTCGTACGCGCGCTGGGTCTGGATCATCGCGACCAGTTCCTCGACGACGTTGACGTTGGAGCTCTCGGTCGCGCCCTGGTTGAGGACGCCCAGGCCATTGCTGCCCGGGTTGCCGGTCTGCGGGTTGCCCGAGGCCGCGGTCTCGATGAACAGGTTGCCGCCGCGCGGGTCCAGGCCGGCCGGGTTGACGAAGTGCGCCAGCTGGATCTGCCCCAGCTGCTGCGGCTGCGCGTTGCCGGGCAGCTGCGCGGAGACGATGCCGTCGCGGCCGATGGTGACGGTCTGCGCGGTGGGCGGGATCGTGATGGAGGGACTCACGGCAAAGCCGCTGGCGGTCACCAGCTGGCCCTGCGCGTCGACCTGGAACGCGCCGTCGCGCGTGTACGCATTGGTGCCGTCGGGCATCTGCACCTGGAAGAAGCCGCTGCCGTTGATGGCCAGGTCCAGCTGGTTGCCGGTCTGGGTCAGCGCGCCCTGCGTGAAGTTGCGCGAGGTGGCCACGGTGCGCACGCCCGAGCCGAGCTGCAGGCCGGTGGGCAGCTGCGTCTCGGCGGCGTTGGGTGCGCCGGCCTGGCGGATGTTCTGGTACAGCAGGTCCTCGAACACCGCGTGGCTGCGCTTGTAGCCGTTGGTGCCTACGTTGGCGAGGTTGTGCGTGATGGCGTCCAGCTGGGTCTGCTGGGCCTCCAGGCCGGTCTTGGCGATGTCGAGTGAACGGAGCATGTTGTGTCCTCCTGTTGTCTGTCATTCCCGCGAAGGCGGGAATCCAAGGCTTCCGCCTTCTTGGCGGTCGTCCTGGAAGCCTTGGGTCCCCGCCTGCGCGGGGACGACACGTTGTGTTTTCATCGTGCCGGGGCCAGCAATTGCGCGGCGCGCTGGTCGTCCTGTTCCGCGGTCTGCAGCAGCTTCACCTGGGTCTCGTACTGGCGGGCGGCGGCGATCATGCCGACCATCGCCTCGACGACGTTGACGTTGCTGCCCTCGAGCGCGCCGCTGGCGACGCGCACGGTGGGGTCGGACGGTGCCTGGTCGCCGCCGTCCAGGCGCAGCAGGCCGTCGGCACCCTTGCGCAGCGAGGCCGGCTCCGGGTTCACCAGCTTCAGCTTGCCGACCACCTGCGGCGCGCCGGTGCTGCCTTGCGCCGACACGGTGCCGTCGCGCGCGATGCTGACCGTCGTGCCGGGCGGGATCGTGATCGCGCCGCCGCCGTCGCCGGCCACGGGCAGGCCGGACGGGTTCACCAGCTGGCCCTGGTCGGTGACCTGCAGCGCGCCGGCGCGGGTGTACGCCTCCGTGCCGTCGGGTGCCTGCACCGCGAGCCAGCCGTTGCCGCTGATGGCGACGTCCAGCGCCCGGCCGGTCTGCTCGATCGCGCCGCTGCGCGTGTCGTAGCCGGCCGAGGCTTCGAGCGACACGACGCGCGTGGGCGTGCCGTCGCCGCGCACCGGCACCGCGCGGAAGGCGACGGTGTCGGCACGGAAGCCTGGCGTGTTGGCGTTGGCCAGGTTCTGCGCCAGGCCGTCCTGGCGCTGCAGCAGGGCCCGCGCGCCGGCGGCGGCGGTGTAGATCAGGCGGTCCATGTCGGCTCGTTGCGGCCAGCCATCAACGCATGTTGACCAGCGTCGACAGCATCTGGTCTTGCGTCTTGATGGTCTGCGCGTTGGCCTGGTAGGCGCGCTGCGCGCTGATCATGTCGACCAGCTGCTCGGTGAGGTCGATGTTGGAGTCCTCCAGCGCTCCGCCCTTGAGCACGCCGAGGTTGCCGCTGCCGGGCGCACCGACCACGGGCTGGCCCGAGGTGGTGGTGGCGCGCCACAGGTTGTTGCCGACGGGGATCAGGCCCTGCTCGTTGGGGAAGTCGGCCAGCGCGACCTGCGCGGCTGCGAGCGTGCGGCCGTTCGAGTAGCGCGCCTGCACGATGCCGCTGCTGTCGACCGAGAAGCCGGTCAGCTGGCCCGGTGCATAGCCGTCCTGCGTGACCTGCGTGACGCCGAACGCGGTGCCGAACTGGGTCGACTCCTTGTACGACAGCGTCAGCGGCGACGAGGTGGTGGACGACGAGGGCGGCACCGGCAGCGTCGACGTGGGGAACGGCATCTGCAGCGTGATGTCGCCGGCGGTGAGCGTGCCGGTGGCGTCGAGCGTGCCCGACTGCGTCGCATCCAGCACGCCGCCGGCCGTGAAGGTCAGGCGGCCGGCGGGCAACTGCGTGCCGCCCGCGGCGATGGCCGGCACGGGCTTGCCATCCATCGCGGCGTACACGTCCCACTGGTTGTCGGTGGCGGTGCGGCGGTAGTAGGTCGACATCACGTGCTCGTTGCCCTGCTGGTCGTACACCGTCATCGACGTCGAGGAGGCATACGAGGTCGGGTCGCCCAGCGAGAACGCCGGTGCGGATGCGGCCGGTGCCGCGGTGCGCGCATCCAGGTTCACGCCCAGCGCGGCGTTCTTGGTGACGGAGGGCGCGATGCCCTTGGACGACAGCTGGATGTCGCCCAGCACGCCGCTGCCCTTGCCGGAGAGCGGGTCCACCGCATAGCCCTGCAGGCGCAGGCCGGCGTTGGTGACGAGGTAGCTGTCGCTGTCCATCTGGAACTGGCCGTTGCGCGTGTAGCCGCGATCGGCGCTGCCCGGCTGCGAGACGCAGAAGAAGCCGGGCCCGTTGATCGCCATGTCGCGCGGGTTCTCGGTGCTGCGGATCGAGCCCTGGCCGAACTGCTGCGCGATCGCCGCGACCTGCACGCCCATGCCGGGCATGGCGGTCACCTGGTGGAGGGCGGCGTTGGCATACACGTCGGCGAATTCGGCGCGGGAGGCCTTGGCCCCGACCGTGTTCGCGTTGGCGATGTTGTTGCCGATCACCTCGAGGTTGCGGGCGGCGGCATTCAGGCCGCTGATGCCTTGCTGGAAGCTCATGTCGGGTCCTTCAGGTCGGGTTGGTTCAGAGGGAGGCGCGGACGGCGTCCTGCGCGACGACGCCGGCGCTGCCCAGGTCGAGCAGGGCGCTGCCGTCGGAGGCTTGCGAGACCGAGCGCACGGTGGCGGTGGTCAGCGCCGTTGCGCCCACCGCCTTGCCGCCCGAGGTGGCGCTGACGCGGATGCGCCAGCTGCTGCCGTCGGCGGCCTGCCGGCCGTCGCTCGTCAGCCCGTCCCAGCTGAAGCTGCGCGTGCCGGCGGGCGACGAGCCCAGGGACAGCGTGCGCAGGGTCTGGCCGGCGTCGTCGAGGACGTCGACGTTCACCGTGTCGGCGGCGGCGTCCAGCGTCACGCCACCGGTGGCGGCGCCGTTGGCCATCTGCACCTGGCTGCCCTCGACCAGCACCTGCCGGCCCACCAGCTGCGTGGCCGACTGGGCCTGCATGCGGTTGAACGCGGACAGCAGCGAATTGACCGTGGTGTTCAGCTTCTCGATGCCGCCCACCGTGTTGATCTGCGCGACCTGGCTGGTCATCTGCGCGTTGTCCATCGGATTCAGCGGATCCTGGTTCTGCATCTGCGCGACCAGCAGCTTCATGAAGCGGTCCTGCTGGTCGGCGGCGCTGGTGAGCGAGCCGACGCTGGACGAAGTCGCGGCGGACGTGGCGGGGGTTGTGGGCGTGATCGTCGTCATGTCACTGGCCCATCTGGAGGGTCTTGGACAGCAGCGTGCGCGCCGTGTTCATCACCTCGACGTTGTTCTGGTACGCCCGCGAGGCCGAGATCATGTTGACCATCTCGTCGACCACGTTCACGTTGGAGTGCGTGACGTAGCCGTCGGCATCGGCCATCGGGTTGGCGGGGTCGTGCACGCGGCGGCCGGGCGCGTCGGTCTCGGTCACGCTTGCGACGCGTACGCCCTCGGCCTCGCCGGTCGCGGCGAGCTCGGCCTGGAAGTTGATCTGGCGGGCCTTGTACGGCTGGCCGTCGGGGCCGACCACGCTGTCGGCGTTGGCCAGGTTGCTGGCCACCACGTTCAGGCGCTTGGCCTGCGCGCTGACGGCGCTGCCCGAGATCGAGAAGACATTGAAAAGGGACATGCGGCGCTCCTTACTGGCCGGTGATGGCGGACAGCATCTGCCGCACGTCGTTGTTGATGAAGCGCAGCGTGGCCTCGTAGCGCATCGCGTTGTCGGCGAAGCGGGCGCGCTCCTTGTCCAGGTCCACGGTGTTGCCGTCCAGCGAAGGCTGCTCCGGCGTGCGCCACTGCAGTGCGGGATCGCCGGGGGTCCCGCCCGCCGCGCCCAGGTGTGCGGCGTTGGTGGCCTGCATGCCGCCCACGCCGTTGCCGGCGCGCGCCGCGGCCAGGGCCTGCGCGAAATCGAAATCGCGGGCCTGGTAGCCGGGCGTGTCGGCGTTGGCGATGTTGCCGGCCAGCACCTTCTGGCGTTCGGCCAAGAGGGTCAGCGCCTGGGCATGGGCATCGAGGGAAGCGGTCAGCAAGGGCATGGGCGGTCCTTCGGGTCGAGGCAGTATCGGCAGCGGCCTCGAAAGCTGAACCTTCGATAAGGACGGTGCTTGCCCGCGCTTTTGCGGAACAGCTTGTTGCAGATCGGGGCCTAAAGTCCCGCGCTTTCCTGCCGAAGGAGCCTCCGATGCGCCGCCTCATCTCCCTTCTTGCCGTCGCGTGCGCGAGCGGCGCCGCCTGTGCCCAGTCCGGGCTGCCGGCGGACGAAGCCGCACTGAAGGAGTTCCTGTCGCGCCAGGTCGCGGCCGCCGCGCCACAGCTGTCGCGGTTCGACATCCAGTTGCTGCAGCCCGCCGCGCGTGCCGACCTGGCTCCCTGCGGCCGCACCGAGTTCTTCCTGCCCGCGGGCGCGCGTGCCTGGGGCCGCGTGAGCGTGGGCGTGCGCTGCGTGCAGGGCGCGGGCTGGACCGTGATGCTGCCGGCCGTGGTGCGTGCCTGGTCGCCCGGCCTGGTGGCGCAAGTCCCGCTGGCCGCCGGCGTCGCGCCCGGCCCGCAGGATGTCGCCGAACAGGAAGTCGAACTGACTCGCGAGCCCGGCCCGGTGGTGCGCGATGCCGCCGCGCTGCAGGGCAGGGTACTGGCGCGCTCCGTCGGGGCGGGACAGCCGCTGCGCGCCGACATGCTGCGTGCCCCGCAGGTGGTGCAGGCCGGCGACCCGGTGCACCTGCGCATCGCCGGCACCGGCTTCGCGATCTCGGCCACGGGGCAGGCGCTGGTCGCCGCCGCCGAGGGCCAACCCGTGCGCGTGCGCACCGAATTCGGCAAGGTCCTGTCGGGTGTCGCCCGGCAGGGCCGCTACGTCGACGTCACGCCGTGAGAAACAAGGGCAAAAACGGCCGCAATTCGGCCCTTCAGTTTCTCCGCGCGGTGCCGAATAATCGTCCACAAGCCCTTGCGGGCACCCGGAGAACCCCATGAAGATCGGATCCAGCCACGACCTGTCCGCCGTCGACGGCACCCAGCGCGGCTCGCGCGCGGCCGGCACCGGCGCGGCGACCAGGACGTCCGCCGTGGCGACCGACCAGGTCGCGCTGTCGGCCGCCGGCTCGGCCCTCGTCAAGGGCGATGCCGATTTCGACCAGGCCAAGGTCGACGCCATCCGCACCGCCATCCAGGAAGGCCGCTTCACGGTCAACGCCGGCGCCATCGCCGACCAGTTGATCGCCGACGCCTCGGCCCTGCTGCAGCCGCGCCAGGCGTGACCCTTCTCGCCGTCGACCAGGCGTTGGCGGCACTCGAGCCGCTGTTCGACCGCCAGTGCGAGGCCCTGCGCGCGGGCGACGCCGACACGGTCGCCTCGACGGCGCTGCTGATGCGCGAGCCCCTGGCCGTGCTCGCGCGCCACGCTTCCAGTGGCCGTCCCTTGCCTGCTGCCTGGCGTGCCCCCCTGCACGGCCTGGCCGCGCAGGCCGAAGCCGCGCGCACCATGCTTGCGCGGCGATCACTGCAAGTCGATCGCGCCCTCGATGCGCTGGGTGCTTCCGCGCGGCTGCAGGAGCGGCAGTTGCAGGGGACTTATGGCGCGCGCGGCGGATTGGCCAGCGGGTTCGCCTCGCGCGGGACGTTCGCGGCTGCTTGAATCGAAGGCGCCCTGAGCGCCCCTGCGTCGCCACGCGCAGACATCCCGGTTTCGTCGTTCGCCGCCTGCTGCGAAGCGGGGACCCTCGCTTCAGGAATCGCTACACGCGCACGGGGTAGCCGAGCTCGACGTCACAGAGCGCCTGGCCACCGCGGACACCGAAGTTCTCGGCGGGCAGTTCGAGCACACGAATCAGCACGCACTCCGGCGGGATGCCGACGACCGAGAACGCCTCCGTGATGAAGCGATACAGCTTGCGCTTCGCCTCGACGGAGCGGCCAGGCAGGAGGTAGATGCTGACGTTCGTGAGCCACTCGGGAGGGCAGTCGGGGCGGCCCAGGAACCGATGCGGCTGGTGGACGATGAGCGTGACGTTCCGGTGCGCGGGAGCCACCTTGAACGCGCGGACGATGGCGTCGTGGACGCTCTCGAGGAGGTACGTCTCCTGCTCGGGCGAATAGCTGCGTCGGATCTCGACGACGGCGCTGGGCATCGCTGGATGTGCTCGGGTGGGCTAGGTAAGCGGCCTCGCCGAGCTCACTTAGGAGCCTTGCATTCAACCAGCATCGTGTTTGGCGTCACGAGTGGCACGGACGAGGAAGAGCCGGAGACACTGCCTCCGGTCCGATTCCACGCCCCTCCGACGGAGCCCGTACTCGATTGCCCCATGTACTGGGATCCCTGCGAGTTGAGAACGACGTACCCGTTGGGGCACAGCTCGCCAGCCTTTTCCAGGCAGGCGTCTGCAACAGCAGCACCGCAGCGGATCGCGTGTGCCGGCGTTCCATTCGGCCCAACGATCTGCCGCGAAGTGGCGCACCCTGCAAGGATCGTCGCAAGCGCGAGTAGAAGAACGGATTTCATGTGAGGTGTTTCTTTGCAATCGATGTTCGTGAGATCTGACGTGGTGATCGCTTTGACTCTCTCCGTCAGGTCAGGATCAGGAGGAATCTCGAGTCGAACTGAGAGCGGATCTCAGCTGCGCCCTGCGCCGGCGCCGGTCTTCTGACACACCTTCACGTCCATTGCCTTCCGGACTGCTTCCTTTTCACCCCTGACGTTTGCAAGCTCCGAAGCCTCGATCCCGTCTCCCTGGCCCACGCCATACCAGAACGCCTGCGACTGGCTGGTCTTGATGCGTTGTTCTTGCGCAAGCACCAGCTGATTTTCACGCCGGGCCAGCGAATCAAGTTCAACAGCCAGCCGAGGACACGGATAGTCTTCGTACCGAAGCCCCGATGTGTAGGACCCGGTGATCTGAGATGGTGGTGTCGGCATGTTCATGCAGCCGACGAGTACGACGGTTCCCAGTAGCGGAACGATGCAGATCCTCTTTGACACTACGCTTTTCCTCAATGCGGTTCTTGTTAAATGTGAATGCGTCCGACGTGATCGTAACGGCTCGGCCCTGTGTCAATGCAAGCAGCGCAGCGCGCAGACAACACTCGGGTTTCGAGCACTCCAGGAATGAGGGCTTAACGCTCACGTTCCGATGTGCCTTCGATCGGCGCGAAGTGCCGAGCGTGTGTCTATATCGACGGACACGTCACGTTGCGCGTGGCAGCAGATGCAACGTACCAGCTCCGCTCGTCCCTGCAACGCAGGGCCTTCTCCGATGCAGCGGCTGCCGAACATGCAAAGCTTTGGATTCCCGCTTCCGCGGTCATGTTTGCGCGATGTTTGTCGCGGCGGGAAGAAAAAGGCGGGGCCCGCAGCACGCGGGCCCCGCCAACCTTGGAGTCCTGATCCGGCTTAGAACGACTGCCAGTCGTCGTCGGTCCCCGTGCGGGCCGACGGCACAGCGGTATGGGTCAGCGCCTTCGCGCGCGACACGGGGCGCACGATGCGCGCGGCGGCGACCGGCTGCGGCAGCGGGCTGTTGGACGCTTCGGCGCGCGACGTACGGAACACGGAGACGGCGCCCACGAGCTGCTGCGCCTGCGTCTTCAGGCTGTCGGCGGCAGCCGCACTTTCTTCGACCAGCGCGGCGTTCTGCTGCGTGGCCTGGTCCATCTGGTTCACGGCGTCGCCGATCTGCGCCACGCCCTGGCTCTGCTCGCGGCTGGCGGCGCTGATCTCACCCATCAGGTCCGTCACGCGACGGATCGACTGCACGACCTCGTCCATCGTGGTGCCGGCCTGGTTGACCAGGGCGCTGCCTTGCTCGACGCGCTCGACGCTCGCCGTGATCAGGCCCTTGATCTCCTTGGCGGCGTCCGCGCTGCGTTGCGCGAGGCTGCGCACTTCGGAGGCCACGACCGCGAAGCCGCGCCCTTGCTCGCCGGCACGTGCTGCCTCGACGGCCGCATTCAGAGCCAGGATGTTGGTCTGGAACGCGATGCCGTCGATGACGGAAATGATGTCCGCGATCTTGCGGCTGCTGTCGTTGATGCCCTTCATCGTCTCGACGACCTTGCCCACGACCTCGCCACCGCGCGCGGCGACGCCGGACGCCGTCATCGCGAGCTCGTTGCCTTGCTGCGCGTTGGCCGCGTTCTGCTGCACGGTCTCGGCCAGCTGCTTCATGGACGCGGCGGTCTGCTGCAGCGCGCTGGCCTGTTCCTCGGTGCGGCTGGACAGGTCGTTGTTGCCCTGCGAGATCTGGCCCGAAGCCGTCGCGACCGAGTCGGCGTTCTGGCGCACCGCGGTGACCACCTTCGCCAGGCCGGTCTGCATCTCGCGCAGGGCGGACAGCAGCTGGGCCGTTTCATTGCGGCCTTCGGCCTCGATCGACACCGATAGGTCGCCGTTGGCCACGGCGCGCGAGACCGCGACCGCCTTGCGCAGCGGCTGCGTGATCGAGCGCACGATCGCCCAGGCCAGCAGGGCGGCAGCGAGCAGCGCGGCGGCGCCCACCACCCAGACCATCGCGCGCAGGTCGCCCACGGAGCTGGCTGCCGCACGGGCCGACTCGTCCATCTGTTCACGCTGGATCGTGATGAGTGCATCGAGCTTCGCCATGTACTCCTGCTGTGCCGGACGCGTCTGCGCGAACAGGAACGAGCGGGCCTCGGTGTCCTGGCCGGCCGCGACGATGGCGAACAGCCTGTCCTGGCTTTCCACGAAACGTTCGCGGGTCGACAGCACGCCTTCCAACGCGGCGCGGGCCTTTGGCGCGCGCAGCTGGGGATCGAGTTCCTTGAGCGTGGCGACGATGCGCGCGCGGGTCTCGAGGACGGCCTTCTTCTCCTGCCGCACGACGGAAGGGTCGTCGCTCAGGAGCACGTTGCGCATCGAACGGGCGATGAAATTGACGTCGTCCTTCACGCCGACCAGCCTGGCGATCTTGGGGTAGCGGTCGCGCATGACTTCGTCGAAACGCTGCTCGATGGACGATACCTTGAACAGCGTCACCGTCCCGAGCAGGACGATGAGCAGGGCCATCAGGCCGAAGGCGAGGGAGAGTCGGGTGGAAATGCGAAGGTCGCGCATGACGTCGGTTTTCAGAAGGATTGCCAGTCGCCGTCGGTGCCGGTGCGGACCGCGGAGGATTGGGGGAGGGACTTGGTCTTGGCCTGCGAGGTGGGGCGCACGATCCGTTGCACGGCGACGAGTTGCGGCAACGGGCTGTTCGAGGCTTCGGCACCGTGGGTGCGGAACACGGACACCGCGCCCACCAGCTGCTGAGCCTGTGTCTTCAGGCTATCGGCGGCAGCCGCGCTTTCTTCGACCAGCGCGGCGTTCTGCTGCGTGGCCTGGTCCATCTGGTTCACGGCGTCGCCGATCTGCGCGACACCCTGGCTCTGCTCGCGGCTGGCCGCGCTGATCTCGCCCATGAGGTCGGTCACGCGCCGAATGCTCTGCACGACTTCGTCCATCGTGGTGCCGGCCTGGTCGACCAGCGCGCTGCCCTGTTCGACGCGCTCGACGCTGGCGGTGATCAGGCCCTTGATCTCCTTGGCCGCATCGGCGCTGCGCTGGGCGAGGCTGCGCACTTCGGAAGCAACGACCGCGAAGCCGCGGCCTTGCTCGCCCGCACGGGCCGCTTCCACCGCTGCATTCAGCGCGAGGATGTTGGTCTGGAAAGCGATGCCATCGATCACGGAGATGATCTCGGCGATCTTGCGGCTGCTGTCGTTGATGCCCTTCATGGTCTCGACGACCCGGCCCACGACCTCGCCGCCGCGCGCGGCCACGCCGGAGGCGTTGAGGGCGAGCTCGTTGCCCTGCTGCGCGTTCTCGGCGTTCTGCCGCACGGTGGCGGCCAGCTGCTTCATCGACGCGGCGGTCTGCTGCAGCGCGCTGGCCTGTTCTTCCGTGCGCGAAGACAGGTCGCTGTTGCCTTGCGAGATCTGGCCGGAGGCGGTCGCCACCGAGTCGGCGTTCTGGCGCACGTCGCCGACGATCGCCGACAGGCTCTCCTGCATGCGCTTGAGGGCGGCCACCAGGCTGTCGCTGTCGCCGTCACGCAGGGCGACGGCGGTGGTGAGGTCGCCGTCGGCCACGCGCTGGGCCAGGTCCGCCGCTGCGGCGGGCTCGCCGCCCAGCTGGCGGAGCACGCTGCGCGTGATCAGGAACGCCAGCGCCACGCCGGCGAGCACGGCGATCGTGCCGAGTGCCAGCAGCAGTGCGCGGACGGCCGACACGGCGTCGGCACTGGCCTTGCCGGCAGCCGCGACCTTGGCCTTCTGCGACTGCACCAGCGCGTTGATGCTGTCGAAGTACGCTGCCTGCTTGACGTACTCCGGCCCGTACATGAGCTCGGTCGCTTCCTTGTTCCTGTTCGTGATGCCGAGGTTCACGACCCGCTGGTTCCAGTCGTTGAACGCCGCACGCGCTTCCTTCATCTTCTTCAGCAGCGCCAGTTCGTCCGGCTCGGTCAGTTGCCTGTCCAGCTCGTCGAAGACCTTGCCATTGATCTCGACGTTCTTCTTCATCTTCTCGACGTTCCTGACGATCTCCGTTTCCTCGGTCACCAGAATGATGTTGCGTGCGAGCCGCGAGTTGTCCGAGACGCGCAACGCGGTCTCGCTGAGCATCTGCAACTGCGGCATGCGCTGCGCCGTGAGGGTGTCGACGGTGCCCCCCAGCTGGCTGAGCTTGATGAGGGCCACGGCGATGCAAGCCAGCAGCAGCGCGATCAGGATGCCGAACCCCCCGGCCAACCGGGTGGAAAGTTTCATGGAGGTCATGGAGGTCATGGAGTTCAGGGTGTTCTGTGGATCAGGAGGGCCGATCTGCTGTCTTTCGACCGGGCGGCGTCGTTCTGCAGGAGGGCATCACGGAGTCAGTACGCGCGCAGCCGCGAGCGCAGTCGCGCGACGGCCTGGCTGTGCAGCTGGCACACACGCGACTCGGTCACGCCCAGCACCGCGGCGATCTCCTTGAGGTTCATGTCGTGCTCGTAGTACATGGACATCACGTACTGCTCGCGCTCGGGCAGGTGTTCGATGGCCTTGACCAGCGCCTCGCGGAAGCGGCGATCGGCCAGCTGCGCGGCCGGATCGGCCCGCTCGTCGGGCGCCATGTGGCGATCGAGGTAGTGGCCCTCGTCGTCGTCGGTCTCGTAGTCGTCGGTGTAGACCAGCTGCGCGCCGCGCACGTCCACCAGCATCGCGTGGTACTCGGCCAGCGACACGTCCAGATGCCTGGCGATCTCGCTGTCGGTCGGCGCGCGGTGCAGCTTGTGTTCCAGCGCGCGCACGGCCTCGGCGATCTCGCGCTGGTTCTTGCGCACCGAGCGGGGCACCCAGTCGGTACCGCGAAGCTCGTCGAGCATCGCGCCTCGCACGCGCTGCAGCGCGAAGGTCTCGAATTGCGCGCCGTGTCCGTCCTCGTAGCGCTCCATCGCCTCCATCAGGCCCATCACGCCGGCCTGGATCAGGTCGTCCATCTCGACGTTGGCCGGCAGCCTGCCGATCATGCGATGCGCCGTGCGGCGCACCAGCGGCAGGTAGGTCTCGAAGCCGGCCTGCGCGGGTTGCAGCGTTCCCTTGGCGGTGTACATCTCTTCTCTCTCCTCAGGCCGCCGCGGCGGCCGTCTCCAGTGGGGTCGCCGCGGTGGCGAGCAGGGCATGGGCGGTGCGGGCCAGCGCGTGGTCGCGCTGCGGGCCGGCCGACGGCAGCCAGCCGGCCAGCGTGATCTCGGCGCCGAGGAAGTGGCGCGACGCGTCGGCCAGCCGTGCGTGTTCCGCACGCGCCGCGTCCGCATCCTCCGCGCCGCGCACGACGCAGGCGAAGCGGCGGTAGCCATAGCCCTGCGCCAGCTGCTTGACGAGGGCGTAGCTGCCCATGCGGCCGGCGGAGGTCGCCTCGAGGCCCACGACCGGGACGCTGCGCCCCGGCGCGGCCAGGCTGGCCAGTTCGGCGGCCGGCATCGCCAGCAGCAGTTCGTCGAAGTTGTGCGACAGGCGCCCGAAGCCGGCCAGCAGGTCGCGGGCGGGCGCGCCCGAGGCGGCGAAGGCGTCGAGTCCGCGCTCGCCGCGCAGCACCCACACGCCGTCGGCGGTGCTGGCGGCAACGCCGTCGAAGTCGCGCTCGCCGCGCAGCAGGTCGATCAGGTCGTGGCGCGGGCGCAGGCCCAGCGCCTGGGCGACCGCGCCGCGGCCGCCGTCGAGCACGACCGGCTTGCGGCCGAGCGCGCGCAGCGCATGCGCGATCTGGGCGATCCACTGGCCGGGCCCGCCATCGAGGGGGAAGGCCAGCAACGCGAGCGGCGCGGCCTGCATGAGGCGACGCAGGCCGGCGGCCTGGTCCTGGCCGGCGTCAAGCATGGGCGGCCTCGGCAGCCAGCGCCGGCGGCATCGTCAGCAGCAGTCCGAGATCGTCTTCGTCAGGACGGAAGCGGCCGGTGTGCTGCATCAGCGCGCGGTGCGCAAGCAGCTGCGGGCGCATCGAGTGCCAGTCTTCCGGCACGCGCTGGCCGTTGGCGATGCCCTCGACCCGCAACTGGTGGCGCAGCACCACGTCGATCGCGGGGCCCCACTGCACGGCCTCGTCCAGCTTGCTCAGCACGCAGCGCGTGCCCGGGCCGGTGCCGTAGGCACGCACGACTTCCTCCAGCGTCTCGCCGTGCGAGGCGGCGTTGAGCACCAGCAGGCGCTGCAGGCGGTTGGCGGGCAGGGCGGCGAACAGCTCGGGCAGGCGGCGGTCGCGCTGGCCGACGCCGACGGTGTCGACCAGCACCAGCTTCTTGTTGCGCAGCAGCTCCAGCAGGTCCGACAGCGCGGCGCCGTCGCGTGCCGTGTGCACGGGGATGCCGAGGATCTTGCCGAAGCCGCGCAGCTGGTCACCCGCAGCGAGGCGGTAGGTGTCGACGGTGACGAGGCCGACCGACGACGCGCCATGCTTCAGCGCGAAGGCGGCGGCGATCTTGGCCGTGGTGGTCGTCTTGCCCACGCCGGTCGGGCCGACCAGCGCATACACGCCGCCATGTTCCTGGATCGGATCGGTCACCGCGCGCAGGTTGTGCGTCAGCAGCGAGGCCAGCCAGGTCTCGGCCTGCGAGTCCGGCACGTCCATGGGCAGCCGCTGCACCAGGCTGCGCGCCATCGCCGGCGAGAAGCCGTTGCCCAGCAGCAGGCGCAGCAGGCGCGTCTGCGCCGGGCTGCGGCGCGCGCTGTCGAACCACGCGAACGAGGAGAGCTGGCGGGTGAGGGCGCTGCGCATGGCGCGCAGTTCTTCCATCAAGGCGTCGTCGGCCGCTGCCTTCACCGCGGGTGCGGACTGCGCAGGCGCAATGGGCGCGGGAGCCGGGGCAGCGAGCGCGGCCAGTTCCTCGCGCGCGAACTGCGCCGGCTGGATCGGCACGCGGCGCGGCGTGGGCGCGGGTTCCGGGGCGGGCGCCGCGGCTTCCTGCGCAGCGAGTGCGTCCTGGCGCTGCCGCTCGCGCACGTAGTCCTGGAACGAGAGCGTGCTCATCGCGCGCGGCTCCTCGCGGGCGGCAATTGCCGCGGGCGTGTGCGCGATCGCGGCCAACGGGGCCGGCGCCGGCGAGGCCGAGGCGAAGGCCTCGTCCGCCGCCATCGCGAGGATCTCGACGCCGCCCGGGACCGGACGGTTGGACAGGACGACGGCGTTCTCGCCGCAGGCCGCGCGGGCCTGGGCCATGGCCTCGCGGGCGTTCTTGCCGACGAATCGTTGGGCGTTCAAGGCGTGACTCCGATGACGCGTTGGATCTGGATCGTGTGGGTGCGCGGGATCTCGCTATGCGCGAGCACGTGCAGGCGTGGGGCGCGGCGGCGCAGCAGGCGGGCCATGGGCGAGCGGATGCGGTCGGGCACCAGCAGGCAGGCGGGCAGGCCGGCTTCCTCCTGCTCCTGCGCGGCCTGCGCGGCCTGGTTGCACAGCACTTCGGCCATGCCGGGATCGAGCGGCGCGGTGGCCTGCGGCGCGAGCGCCTGCACCAGCACCTGCTCGAGGCCGGGCTCGATGGCCAGCACGCCAAGCTCGCGCGACGAGCCGTACAGGTGCTGCACGATGGCCGCGGCCAGGCCGACGCGCACTTCGCGCGTGAGCACCTCGGCATCGGGCGTGGTGCCGGCCTGCTCGGCCAGCACTTCCAGCACGCCGCGCAGGTCGCGCAGGTGGACGGTCTCTTCCAGCAGGTTGCGCAGCACCTTCTGCAGAACGGGCAGCGGCACGACCTTGGGCACGGTGTCGTCGACCAGCGTCGGGGCGTACTTGCGCGTGTGCGCGAGCAGGTCCTGCACCTCGGCGCGGCCGAGCAGCTGCGCGGCCTGCGACTGCATGACGTGGTTCAGGTGCGTGGCCAGCACGGTCGACGCATCGACCACCGTGAAGCCCGCGGCCTGGGCCTGCTCGCGCAGGCGCGCCTCGATCCAGGTGGCCTCGAGGCCGAACGCGGGATCCTTGGTCACGGTGCCGGCCAGCGGCACCTTGATGTGGCCCGGGTTGATCGCGAGGTACATGCCCGCGAACGCCTGGCCTTCGCCGACCACCACGCCGCGCAGCTGGATGCGGTAGGCCGAGGGATGCAGCTCCAGGTTGTCGCGGATGTGGACCGCGGGCGGCAGGAAGCCGACTTCGGCCGCGAACTTCTTGCGCACGCCCTTGATGCGCCCGAGCAGGTCGCCACCGCTGGCCTTGTCGACCAGGGCGATCAGGCGGTAGCCGACCTCCAGCCCGAGCAGGTCGACCGGGGCGACGTCGTCCCAGCTGGCTTCGGCGTTCGGTGCGGCAGCGGCCACCACCGGCTCGTCGACCTTGGGACGTGCCGCGATCCTCGCCAGCATCCAGGCGCTCCAGCCGCACAGGGACGCCAGCAGCAGGAAAGGCACGTGCGGCATGCCGGGGATCAGGCCCAGCACGCCCAGGACGCCGCCGGTCAGGCCCAGCGCACGCGGGATCGAGAACAGTTGCGTGGCCACCTGGCGGCCGATGTCCTCTTCGCCGACGCGCGAGACGATCAGGCCGGCGGCCACCGAGATCACGAGCGCCGGCACCTGTGCGACGAGGCCGTCGCCGATGGCCAGCAGCACGTACTGGTCGACCGCCTGGCCCACGGGCAGGCCATGCTGGAGCGCGCCGATGGCCAGGCCGCCGATCGCGTTGATGAACAGGATCAGGATGCCGGCGATGGCGTCGCCGCGCACGAACTTGGAGGCGCCGTCCATGGAGCCGTAGAACTCGGCCTCCTGCGTGACTTCGGCGCGGCGGCGCCGGGCTTCCTTCTCGTCGATGCTGCCGGCCGCCATGTCGGCGTCGATCGCCATCTGCTTGCCGGGCATCGCATCGAGGGCGAAGCGCGCCGACACCTCGGCGATGCGGCCCGCGCCCTTGGTGATCACGACGAAGTTGATGATGGTGAGGATCGCGAACACCACCACGCCGACGGCGAAGCTGCCGCCGATCAGGAAGTGCGCGAACGACTCGATCACCTGGCCGGCGGCGCCGGTGCCGGTGTGGCCGTTCAGCAGCACGGCGCGCGTGGAGGCCACGTTCAGCGACAGGCGCAGCAGCGTGGTCACCAGCAGCACGCTGGGGAAGCTGGCGAAGTCCAGCGTCCGCTTGGTCGCCGCCGACACCATCAGCACCACCAGGGCGACCGCGATGTTGAAGGAGAACATCAGGTCGAGCAGGAACGGCGGCAGCGGCACCAGCATCATGGCCAGCACCAGCACGATCACCAGCGGCGCACCGAGCGCGCGCAGGTCCGGCAGCTTGCCGAGCCAGGCCGGCTTGCCGGCGGGAGCAGCGATGGCGTTCATGCCGCGTTGCCTTCCAGCGGATCGAAGCCGGGCGGCACCTCGATGACCGGCTGCGCGGGTGCGCGGCGGGCATCACGCAGCGCATAGACCCAGGCCAGCACCTGCGCGACGGCGGTGTACAGCTGCACGGGCACTTCGCGGCCCACTTCGCCGTGCTTGTAGAGGGCACGCGCCAGCGGCGGTGCCTCCAGGAGCGGCACGCCGGAGGCGGCGGCGACTTCGCGGATCTTCAGCGCGAGGTGGTCGGCGCCGAGGGCCACGATGCGTGGTGCGCCGCCGACGCTGTCGTCGTACTTCAGCGCGACCGAGTAGTGGGTCGGGTTGGTGACGATCACGCTGGCCGCGGGCACCTCGGACAGCATGCGGCCGCGCGACAGCTGGCGCGCGCGGCGGCGGCGCTCGCCCTTCATGTGCGGGTCGCCTTCGTTTTCCTTGTGTTCCTGGCGCGCCTCGTCGTGCGTCATGCGCAGTTCGGCGCGCTGCTGGAAGATCTGCAGCGGCACGTCGGCCAGCGCGGCGCAGAAGGCCACGGCCGCCAGCAGCGCGATGCCTTCGGCGATCCAGCTGAATCCATCGGACAGCGCGGCGGCCAGCGGCATCCGCGCCATCGCCTGCAGGTCGGCGGCGTGGCGCCACAGGTGCCAGCCGGCCACCGCGAGGAGGGCGATGGTGACCAGCAGCGTGCGCGCGTGGTTCAGGAGCGACCGGCCGGACGCGATGCGGCCGAAGCCGGCGAGGGGATCGAGCCGCTCGAACCTGGGCTCGAGCGCCTGCAGCGTGAAGTTCCAGCCGCCTACCGCGATGGTCGCGGCGGCCAGCAGCAAGGCCAGGGCGAAGACGACGGGCGCTGCCATCTGCAGGCCGTGCCAGCCGCTGAGCGACAGCCGCGGCAGCATCTGCGCCGGGTCGAGGACGGTGCCGTGGTCGAAGCGCAGGCCGTGCGTGACCAGTTCCAGGCCCGCGCGCCCGAGCAGCGGGCCGCCGGCGAGCAGCAGCACCAGCAGGGCGACCGCGGCCGCGAGATGCACCAGCTCGCGCGACCGCGGCAACTGGCCTTCCGCCCGCGCGCGCTCGATCCGCTGCTGCGATGCTTCGAGCTGGCGGTCTTCGCGGCTGGCTTCGGAGGCGGACATGCGCGGAGTTCGAGGTCTGGCAGTTGTTGAGGTGCCATTGTTCGAACCCGCGGAAAAACTTAAGTGGGGAAGAAGGGGGGAGTTGGGCCGTTTCTTTTTGTTGCGGCCCGCACGTCACGCGCGGGCCGCCCTTCACTGTCATTCCCGCGAAGGCGGGAATCCAAGGCGTCCGCCTTCATCGACGGTCCAAACTGGAAGCCTTGGGTCCCCGCCTCCGCGGGGACGACCAAAGGTTCAGAACCCCAGGCTCTCCAGCAGGTCGTCCACCTGCGCCTGGTTCGCCACCACGTCGGGCCGTGTCGTGTCCGCCACGGGGCCATCCAGCAGCCCATGTTCCGCCGCGGTCGCCGGCGCGGAATCGAGCAACAGCTTGAGCAGCGATTCCTCGATGCGGGAGGCGACTTCGACCACCTTGCCCACGGTCTGGCCCGTGAGGTCGTGGAAGTCCTGCGCCATCATGATGTCGGTCAGCTGGCTGCCGGTGGCCTCGGCGCTCTGGCGCACGTCGCCGGCAAAGGCGAGCAGCGCGGCGCCGCTGGGCGGCGTGCCGGCGCGCAGGTCGTCCTCGATGCGCGCCGCGGCAGTGGCCAGGCGGGCCTGCGTCGCCTGCGCCTGGTCGACGGTGTTCAGCACCTTCTCGGCCGCATCGCCCGTCACGCGGGCGATGTAGGCCAGGCGCGAGCGTGCGTCGGGCAGGTGGCCGAGCGAGGCCTCGATGCTCTTGTCGTAGCCCAGCTCGCGCAGGGCCTCGTGCAGCTGGCGCGTGATGGCGCCGATGCGCTGGTACAGCTGCGGCGCCGCAGCCGACGTGTCGGGTTTGGTCGTCATCGTTGCGCCCTCACGCCGCCATCGAGTGCTTCTGCAGGATCTTGGTGACCTTCTCCTCCAGCGTCGCCTTGGTGAATGGCTTGACGATGTAGCCGGACGCGCCGGACTGCGCGGCCAGAACGATGTCCTCCTTGCGCGCCTCGGCGGTGATCATCAGCACCGGCATGGCCTTCAGCGCCGCGTCGGCCCGGATCGACTTGAGCAGGTCGAAGCCGTTCATGTTCGGCATGTTGATGTCGGTGACCACGAAGTCGAAGCCGCCGCCCTGCAGTTTCTGCAGCGCTGCGACGCCGTCCTCGGCCTCGTCGGCGTTGGCGAAGCCCGCTTCCTTGAGCAGGTTGCGCACGATGCGGCGCATGGTCGAGAAGTCGTCGACGATCAGGAATTTCAGGTCCGTGGGGGCGGGCATGGGGAAAGGTCTCCGGTGAACTGCTACTGGGACTGGGTGGAGGAGGGGGCGGGAGCGGGCGCCGCGGGAGCGGCAGCCGCGGGACTGGCGGCCTCGCGGCGGGCCAGCAGGCGTTCCAGCGCCTGGGTCTCGGACACCGGGATCTCGGTGCCCGACTGCCAGCGTTCCCGGCCGAGCTGGCCGAGCACGAGGATCGAGATGCGGCGGTTCAGCGGCGACGCCGGATCGGCGGCCACCATCGGCACCGAGGAGCCGAGGCCCAGCACGCGGATGACGCGGTCCTCGGCCAGGCCGCCGACCCGCAGCTCGCGGCGCGAGGCGTTGGCGCGGTCGGCGGACAGCTCCCAGTTGGAGTAGCCGCGTTCGCCGCCGGAATAGGGCGAGGCATCGGTGTGGCCGGACAGCACGACGCGGCCATCGGCCTCGTCGACCAGCTGGCCGATCGCGCGCAGCAGGTCGCGCATGTATTCCTTCACGTGCGCGCTGCCGCTGTCGAACATCGGGCGGCCCTGGTCGTCGACGATCTGGATGCGCAGGCCGTCGGGGGTCTGGTCCATCCGCAGCTGCGAGCGCAGCGCCTCCAGGCGCGGGTTGGCCTCGATGGCCGCCTCGACCCGCGCGCGCATGTGGCGCTGCGTCTCCTCGTCCTTCGCGACCACCTCGGCGCGCAGCGCCTGCAGGTTGAAGGTGCTCTTCTCGGCGTCGACTTCGCCGCGGCGCTGGCTGCCGTTGGTGCGCGTGAGCACCTGGCCGCCGCCCTTGATCACGCTGCTGCTGTCGCCCGATCCCGAGCCGCCGGTCAGCGCCACCTTCAGCGGGCTCTGGAAGTAGGCCGCGATGCCCTGCAGGTCGCCCTGCGCGGTGGAGCCCAGCAGCCACATGAGCAGGAAGAACGCCATCATGGCCGTCACGAAGTCGGCGTATGCGATCTTCCACGCGCCGCCGTGGTGGCCGCCGTGGCCGGCCTTCTTCACGCGCTTGATGATGATCGGCTGCAGCTTGCCGGTCGATGCCATGTCGGGTCTCCGCGGTGTTGGGGGTCAGGCCGCCTTGCGGCCCTTCACGTGGCCTTCGAGTTCCGAGAAGCCGGGCCGCTCGGTGGAGTACAGGACCTTGCGGCCGAACTCCAGGGCGACGGCGGGGGCGTAGCCCTGCACGCTGGCCAGCAGCGTGGCCTTCACGCACTGCAGCTCCTTGGTCTCCTCGTCGACCTTCTGCGTCGCGAGCTGCGCCAGCGGGCTGACGAAGCCGTACGCCATCAGGATGCCGAGGAAGGTGCCCACCAGGGCGCCGGCGATCATCTGGCCCAGCACCGCCGGTGACGCGCCGACCGAGGCCATCGTCTTCACGACGCCCAGCACCGCGGCCACGATGCCGAAGGCGGGCAGGCCGTCGCCGACCGACTGGATCGCACCGGCGGGCACCGAGGCCTCGTGGTGGTGCGTGTCGATTTCGTTGTCCATCAGGTTCTCGATCTCGTGCGCGTTCAGGTTGCCCGAGACCATCATCCGCAGGTAGTCGGTGATGAACTCCATGAGGTGGTGGTCCGCATGGATCAAGGGGTACTTCTTGAAGAGGGCGCTCTCCTCGGGCTTCTCGACGTCGCCCTCGATGGACATCAGGCCTTCCTTGCGCGCCTTGATCAGGACGTCGTACAGGAGCGACATCAACTCCATGTAGCGCGTCTTGGTGTACTTGCTGCCCTTGAGCAGCTTGGGCACGTACCTGAAAGTCGCCTTGATCGTCTTGGCGCTGTTGCCCACCAGGAACGCGCCGAGCGCGGCGCCGCCGATCACGAACAGCTCGTGCGGCGCGGCGTGCACGATGACCGCGAAGCTGCCGCCGGCCAGCGCGTAGCCACCCAGCACGCAGCCGATGACGACAAGGTACCCCGCGAGGACGAACATGCCTTTTTCTTCTCCATGTGCCGCCGGCGCGTCTGCCGGTTGGTGCACAGGAGTCTTAACGGCGCTGTCGAGGTGAACTTGAGCGGTGGCCCAAATGAAAAGGCCGGCAAATGCCGGCCCTTTGTCGATGTCCCCGGGTGCTCAGTGGATCGTGCCGCTTCGCTTGCCCTTGCCCGCACGTGCGGGCGGCTCGCACAGGCCGCAGACGAAGGTCGGCATGCCCGGGCCGTACTCGTGGCTGTGCGTGACGAACTGTCCGCCGCAGCGGCTGCAGGGCGTGAGGCACAGCATGTCGCTGTGCACGAACTTCAGCAGGCGCCACGCGCGCGTGATCGACAGCAGCGGGTCCACGTCGACGATGCGCAGTTCCTCGCGATACAGCTCCCAGGCCTTGATCAGGAGGTCGATCGGCGCCAGCGCCACCGACTTGTCCAGGCGCTCGTGGATGTTCAGGAACAGCGAGCTGTGGATGTTCGGCTGCCAGGAGATGAACCAGTCGGTGGAGTAGGGCAGCTGGCCCTTGGACGGGGACTGGCCCGTGACTTCCTTGTGCAGGCGCACCAGGCGCTCGTGCGACAGACCGGTTTCCGCTTCGAGCACCGCCATCCGGGCGCCCAGCTGGATCAGCTGCACGGCGCGCGTGAGCTGCTGGTTCTCGGCGATGAGGCTGCGGGTGGCCATGGTGCTTCCTTCAGGCGGCGGCGCCGGCGCCCGCCATCAGCACGCTGGCATGCAGGCGCGAGGCGGTGGAGTCGAGCGCGCTGGGCGCGTGGCGATCGGTCAGCAGGCCCCACACCATCTCGTCCGGGAAGCGCATCGCGCACAGCAACTGGTTCCGCGATGCCGCGCGCACCAGCTGCTGGGTCGACAGCCCGGTGATCAGGTCGCATACGTCCTCCGGCAGTCCGAGGCGGAAGACCGCCTGCGGCTTGTCGGCGCGGATCATGGCCTGGGCCAGCATCAGGTAGGACAGGTTCAGTTCGCGGATCTCGGAAGAGAGTTGCTCGGTACCCATTTTTGTTTCCGTTGTATGTAGGACGTAACCGTCTGATGGAAGAGAAGTGTGTCTGCGCGGTTACGAAGCTGAATGGGCATTTGGCATTGTTGGGCTTGAGAAATTTACCTACGGATGGGTTCTGGACGGTTGCTGCATGCGGCCCTCAAGTCCGGCGGCGCGCGGGCGAAGACGGTGGGCAACGGGGAACGTCCCCGCCGGGCCGCGACCCGAATCGCGGGTTGCAGATCCGGGCCAGTGGGGCCCATTTCTCGAGGAGCACCGAATGTCTTCCGTGATCAACACCAACATCGCTTCGCTGAACACGCAGCGCAACCTGAGCTCGTCGCAGGCGTCCCTGAACACCAGCATCCAGCGCCTGTCCAGCGGCCTGCGCATCAACAGCGCGAAGGACGACGCCGCCGGCCTGGCGATCGCCGAGCGCATGAACGCGCAAGTGCGCGGCCTGAACGTCGCAGCACGCAACGCCAACGACGGCGTGTCGCTGGCGCAGACGGCCGAAGGCTCGCTGGGCAAGATCGGCGACATGCTGCAGCGCATGCGCGAACTGTCCGTGCAGTCGGCCAACGCCACCAACAGCGCCACCGACCGCACCGCCCTGCAGGCCGAGGTGTCGCAGCTGCGCGATGAAATCGGCCGCGTGGCCGGCAACACCGCCTTCAACGGCACCAAGCTGCTGGACGGCTCGTTCACCGCCGCCAACTTCCAGGTCGGCGCGAACTCCGGCGAGACCATCACGGTCGCCTCCATCACCGATGCGACGACGGCCAAGCTGGGCTCGACGAACTTCGCCAGCACGACGCTGGCCGTGGGCACTGCGACCAATCTCGGCGCGGTGGCAGATGGCGACATCAAGATCCAGGGCGCGACGGGCGCCCCGGTGTCGATCGGTGCGCTGGGCACGGCGACCTCGTCGTCCGAACGCATCGGCCAGATCGCTGCCGCCATCAACAATGTGTCGGGCAAGACCGGCGTCAATGCCTACATCGACTCGAACGGCGCGCTGGCGCTGACCTCGGCCAACAACATCGCGGCGAATGCGATCTCGGTCAGCGGTGGCGTGGCAGCCCTCGCGGACATCGGCCTGACCACCAACGCCGCCGGCACGGCCACGGCCACGGTCGGCATCGACAAGCTCGACATCTCCTCGTTCGCGGGCGCGAGCCTGGCGATCAAGCAGGTCGACAGCGCGCTGGACCAGGTCAACGGCGCACGCGCCAAGCTCGGTGCGCTCCAGAGCCGCTTCGAGAACGCGGTCTCCAACATCCAGATCCAGTCGGAGAACACCACGGCCGCGCGCTCGCGGATCATGGACACCGACTTCGCGTCCGAGACCGCCAACCTCACGCGCTCGCAGATCCTGCAGCAGGCCGGCAACGCGATGCTGTCGCAGGCCAACCAGCTGCCCCAGCAGGTGCTGAGCCTGCTGCGCTGACGCAGCGCGCGGAGCGGGTGACGGCTGGAAATGGCCGGCTCCCCGCCCGCTTCTCCGGGCATCGCCATGGCGCATGGCAGTCCACAGTTCGAGGACCCTGGCATCCGGCCCCTCCGGACGCCATGCGTTCCGGAAGCCGCGGCCGCGGCGCGTCCATTGCGACGCGGCGGGCGATCCGGTTGAAAACCCGTTTTCGATTGGAGCCCGACCATGCCTTCCATCATCAACACGAACATCCCGTCGCTGAACACCCAGCGAAACCTGAACACGTCGCAGGCGTCCCTCGGCACCAGCATCCAGCGGCTGTCCAGCGGCCTGCGGATCAACAGCGCCAAGGACGACGCCGCCGGCCTCGCCATCGCCGAGCGCATGAACGCGCAGGTGCGCGGCCTGAACGTCGCCGCGCGCAATGCCAACGACGGCGTGTCGCTGGCGCAGACCGCCGAAGGCTCGCTGGGCAAGGTTGGCGACATGCTCCAGCGCATCCGCGAACTGTCCGTGCAGTCGGCCAACGCCACCAACAGCGCCACCGACCGCACCGCCCTGCAGGCCGAGGTGTCGCAGCTGCGCGATGAAATCGGCCGCGTGGCCGGCAACACCGCCTTCAACGGCACCAAGCTGCTGGACGGCTCGTTCACCGCCGCCAACTTCCAGGTCGGCGCCAACGCCGGCGAGACCATCACCGTCGCCTCGATCACCGACGCGCGGACTTCGCAGCTGGGCTCGACCACCTTCGCCAGCACGACGCTCGCAGTGGGCACGGCGACCAACCTCGCAGCCGTCGCCGACGGCGACATCAAGATCCAGGGTGCAACCGGTGCGCCGGTCTCGATCGGCCCGCTGGGAACCGCGACGTCGTCGGCGGAGCGCCTGGGCCAGATCGCGGCCGGTGTCAACAACGTGTCCGGCAAGACCGGCATCAATGCCTACGTCGATCCGACCACGGGCGCGCTGACGCTGACCTCGGCCAATTCGATCGCAGCCAACGCCGTGTCGGTGTCGGGCGGCGTCGCGGCCCTGGCGGACATCGGACTGACCACCAACGTCGCCGGCGCCGCAGGCGTCACCGTCGGTATCGACAAGCTCGACATCTCCTCGTTCGCCGGCGCGAGCCTGGCCATCAAGCAGGTCGACAGCGCGCTGGACCAGGTCAACGGGGCGCGTGCCATGCTCGGTGCGCTCCAGAGCCGCTTCGAAAGCGCCGTGTCGAACATCCAGATCGCCGCGGAGAACACCACGGCCGCGCGCTCGCGGATCATGGACACCGACTTCGCGGCCGAGACCGCCAACCTCACGCGCTCGCAGATCCTGCAGCAGGCCGGCAATGCCATGCTGTCGCAGGCCAACCAGCTGCCGCAGCAGGTCCTGAGCCTGCTCAAGGGCTAAGGAGGTTCCACGTTGAGCGTCGAGCGTTCAGCGTGAACACCAGCCTTCGCCCGCTCACCGCTCAACGCTCAACCTCAACGCCCAACCCCACATGGCATCGATCACCAGCACCGGCGTCGGCAGCGGCCTGGATGTCAACTCCATCGTCACCGGCCTCATGTCGGCCGAGAAGCAGCCGCTCACGCTGTTGCAGACGCGCGCCTCGACCGAGCAGATGCAGCTGTCGGCGTTCGGCAAGCTGCAGTCGCAGCTCTCGAGCCTGGGCGACCTGGCCGGCACGCTGGGGCAGGCGACCACCTGGAACCCGATGCTGGCCAGCAGCAGCGACGCCAGTGTCGGCGCGAGTGCGACGCCCGCCGCCGCGGCCGGCACGCACGCGATCGAGGTGCAGCGCCTCGCGCAGGCACAGGTGCTGGCGAGCGGCACGTTCACGTCCTCGTCGGCCACCGTCGGCACGGGCACGCTGAAGCTGGAGCTGGGCACGACAGCGGCCGACGGCACCTTTACGGCACGCACCGACGCGCAGCCGGTGACGGTGACGATCGATGCCGCGCACCAGACCCTCGCGGGCGTGCGCGACGCGATCAACGCCGCCGGTGCCGGTGTCACGGCCAGCATCGTCAACGATGCTGCCGGTTCCCGCCTGGTGCTGCGCACCGCCAGCGGCGCCGATGCCTCGCTGCGGCTGACGGCGACCGACGACGACGGCAACGCCACCGATGCCGGCGGCCTGTCCGCGCTGGCGTACGACCCTGCAGCGGCCGCCGGATCGGGCAGGAATCTCACCCAGACGCAGGCCGCGCAGGATGCGCAGTACACGCTCGACGGGGTCGCGCTCACCAGCCACGGCAACACCGTTGGCAGTGCGCTCGACGGCGTGACGCTCACGCTGTCCAAGGTCACCACCGGCCCGGTCCAGCTGACCTTCTCGCAGCAGACCGCGGGGGTGACCAAGAACGTCAACGACTTCGTCAACGCGTGGAACGGGCTGAACACGCTGCTGCGCCAGCAGACCGTGGCGGACCCGACCGGCCAGAGCAATGGCCCGCTGCAGGGCGACTTCACCGCGCGCCAGGTGCTCACGCAGTTGCGCACCATGCTGCAGGGAAGCGTCACGGGCCTGTCTTCCAGCGGCGTCGACTCGTTGTCGGCGGCGGGCATCTCGCTGCAGCAGGACGGCTCGCTGAAGGTCGACAGCGCCAAGCTGAACCAGGCGATGGCGCAGCCGGGGCAACTGGCGAAACTGTTCGGCCAGCCGCAGTCGGGGGACGATGCGTCCTCGCGCGGGTTCGCGGTGCGCTTCAAGGATTGGGCCAGTGCGCTCACCGGCACCGGCGGGACGCTCACGTCGCGCGTCGACGGGCTGAACCGCGAGATCAAGGACAACCAGTCGCGCCAGGACAAGGAGCAGGCCCGCCTCGACCGCGTCGAGGCGCAGCTGCGCGCGCAGTACCAGCGCCTCGACACGCAGATGAGCACGCTCAACGCCCAGCTGGCGCAGATGAAGTCCAGCCTCGGCCTGACCTGAAGCTGAACGCGGGGGCTCAAGTTCGGCCGCGCAGTGCCGAACCACAGGCCAAGGAAATTCACACACGATGTTCCACAGCCCGCTCTCGCCGGCCGAGCAGTACCGACAGGTGGGCACGGCCACCGCCGTGTCCCAGGCCGACCCGCACCAGCTGGTGATGCTGCTGTTCGACGGCGCGATCGCGGCGGTCCTGCAGGCGCGCCACGCGATCGCCACCGGCGACACCGCCACCAAGATCGCCACCATCGGCAAGGCAATGCGCATCGTCGACGAGGGCCTGAAGGCCTCCCTCGAGAGCCGTGGCGACGCGGCGCTGGAGGAGAACCTGGCGAACCTCTACGACCACATGCTCAACCGGCTGCTGCTGGCCAACGTGCGCGGCGACGATGCCGCGCTGGCGGAAGTCGCCGACCTGCTGGGCCAGCTGCGCAGCGCCTGGGCGGCGATCGCCCCCAAGCCGCCGACCGAGCGGGCCGACCTGCATGCTTGAGGGGATCGCCATGGCCCCGACCGCCAGCCCCTTGCTGCGCCATTACCAGGCGCTGGACGAAGCCAGCGGCGCGATGCTGCGCGCGGCCCAGGCGGGCGACTGGGACAACGTGTGCCGGCTCGAGGGCGCCTGCACGGTGGTGATCGCGCGCCTGCGCGAGCTCGCCCAGCAGCATCCACTCGCGCCGCACGAGCAGCCCGAGCGGCAGCGCATCCTGCGCGCGATCCTGGCGCGCGACGCCGAGATCCGTCGCCTCGCCGATCCGTGGCCGTCCGTGCTCGACCCGACGGGGATGCCACTCGCGCCATCCGCGCCGGTTCTGCACTGATCGGCACGCACATCGGCGTACCATGGCACCACAGCGCGGCCGGGGGCGTCGCGCCAAGGGAGTTCGAACAACGATGAGCGGCCGCAAGCCGTCGCCTGTCCGGCTGGGTACGCCGGCCGCTTGGCTGCTGGCCGGCGGCTATCTCGCGTTCGGCCTGGGCTGGATCCTGTTCTCCGATCGCCTCGGCGCGATCTTCTTCACCACCTCCGATGCGCTGACGAAGTTCCAGACCTGGAAAGGCTTCGGCTTCGTCCTGTTCACCGCCATCGTGCTGTTCCTCGCGGTGGGCGGCCAGGCCGTCTCGCGCCGCCAGGACGCCCAGGGCAGGGATGCGCGGTCCGGGCCCGGCATCGTGTTCCTGCTGTCGATGCTGGTGCTGGCCACCGCCGTGCCGATGGTGGCGCTGCTCGGCTGGGGCATCGTCCGCGAGTCGCAGTCCAACGCCGAGAACGTCGAGCGGCTGATGGCGCGCGTGGCCGACAGCACGGCCACCGGCGTGGCGCTGTTCGTCGACTCGCAGTCGCGTTCGGCCGCGGCGCTCGCGCAGCGGCCGGACGTGCGTCGCCTCGACCCGCACGCCTGCGCCGCGATGCAGGACACGGTGGAGGTGCTGGACTCGGTGCAGGACGTGGCGCTGTTCGACGCCAAGGGCCAGCCGGTCTGCGGCGCCGACTTGCGCGGGGGGCGCACCCCCCTGGCTGCAGACGCTGCTGAAGACGCGCGCGCCGTGCACCGGGCCCGTCGAGCGCGTGGGCGCCGAATGGGCATTTGCCATCGTGCATCCCGTGGTCGACGCGCAAGGCCGGCTGCTGGGTGCGATCGAACTGCGCCACGCCGCGGCTTCGCTCGCGATCCGCCTCGGAGGGCCGCTGCCGGAAGGCAGCGCGGTCACGCTGCTGGACCAGCGACTCGCGATCCTCGCGCGGTCCCCTGGCCACGAGCAGTTCGTGGGCCGCGTGGCACACGATATCCAGCGCGCGCAGGCGCTGCGCGGAGATCGCAGCTTCACCGGCCTCGGCCCCGATGGCGTGCGTCGCCTCTATGCCCCGCGCCGCATCGCGGGCACCGGGTGGACCGTCGCCGTCGGCGTGCCGGTGGACGTGCTCCTGGCACCGGGACGCGACGCGCTCCTGCGTTCGCTGGCCGTGGCGCTCGCGGTGCTGGCCCTGTGCGTCTGGCTGGTGCTGCGCCTGGCCCGCAGCATCACGCAGCCGCTGCTCGCGCTGGAACGGACGGCGGCCGCGGCGGCCGCTGGGGATTTCAGCGGCCGCGCGCCGCAGGGCGGCCCGGCCGAGCTGTCGGCGGTCGCGGCGGGCGTCAACCTCATGATGGAGCGGATGCCGGAGCTGCAGCGCAAGCTGCTCGAGTCGGCCGAGCGGACGGCGCAGCTGGTCGACCGGCTGTCGCGCCACCTGCCGAGCATGATCTTCGTGTACCGCCGCTCGGACGATGGCACCGCCAGCTTCCCCTACACCAGCCACGCGATCACGCAGGTCTTCGAGCTGGATCCGGCCGAGGTGCGCATGGACGCGCAGGCCGCGTTCGACCGCGTGCATCCCGCCGACCAGCTGCGCCTGCAGGAGATCCTCGACAGGTCCGCGCGCGACAAGGCTCCGTTCCAGCACGAGTTTCGCGTCGTGCTGCCGCGACGCGGCGTGCGCCACATCCTGGCGCTCGCGCAGGCCGAGCGCAGGAAAGGCCAGAACGTCTGGTACGGCTCGATGACGGACGTCACCGAGCTGCACACCAGCAAGCAGGCCGTGCTGCTGATGAACGAGACGCTGGAGCACCGCATCGCCGAACGCACGGCGGCACTGGAGGCGGCCAACACCGCGCTGGAGGCCTTCGCCTACTCGGTGGCGCACGACCTGCGCGCGCCGCTGCATTCGATCGAGGGCTTCGGCCAGGGCGTGCTGCACGCGCTCGACCTCCGGGACCCGGACCGTGCCCGCAGCTTCGTCGCCCGCGTGCTGGCGAACACGCAGCGCATGAACCTCCTGATCGACGGCTTCCTGGCGCTGGCCCGCGCGGGCCGCAGCGAGATGGAGGAGGCACCGGTCGACCTGCAGCGGCTGGTGGAGGAGGTGCTGGCGGAGCTGCCGCGCTCGGGCGCCGCACGCGTGGAAGTGGGGCCGCTGCCGCGCGTGATCGCCGAGGCCGCGAGCCTGCGCCAGGTCTGGGAGAACCTGCTGTCCAACGCCTTCAAATACAGCAGCGGCACCGCCGAGCCGCTGGTGCGCGTCGAATGGACGCCGTGCGGCCAGGAGGCGCAGTTCACCGTGACCGACAACGGCGCGGGCTTCGATCCCGACTACGCGGACAAGCTGTTCCAGCCGTTCTCGCGGCTGCACAAGCCGCACGAGTTCGAGGGCAACGGGGTCGGCCTGGCGGTGGTGCGGCGCATCGTCGAGCGGCATGGCGGCCGCGTGTGGGCCGAGTCGCGGCCGGGCGAGGGCGCGCGCTTCGGCTTCGCGCTGCCGGCCGAGCGCGTGCTGGCCCGGGTCGAGACGCTGCCGGCCTGAGCCGGTCGGGGCCTCAGACCTGCATGTTCATGATGTCGCTGTAGGCCGAGACCAGGCGATTGCGCACGTGCAGCGCGGACTGGAAGCCGATCTGCGCCTTCTGCATCGCCACCATGGCCTGTTCCAGCGGCACGGTGCCCGGATCGGCCTGGAAGCCGGCGGCCAGCTGGGCCGCTTCCTGCTGCGAGCCGCTGACGGACTTCAGCGCCTGGTCCAGGGCGTTCGTGAACGACGGAGCCTGGGCGGCCGCTGCCGCCTGCGGGGCGCGGGCCTGCTGCGCGGCATTGCGGCGCAGCGCATCGAGCAGCGGCGTGGGCAGTCCGGAGGAGATCGGCGGCAGGGACATGGCAGGGCGTGAAGCGGGAAGGGTCCGGCGACTGTAGGGCTGCGGGCGCCGGAACTTGAGCGCGAACAAAGGCGGGAAACAGCCGCATTTCGCGCTCAAGTCCGGCCACGAGGCGGCGAAGAATCGCGGCCCAAGGACTCCCGCCCATGGACACGCGACTTCCCACCGCTCCCACCGCCGCAGCACCGGCCCCGATGCAGCGCCTGCTGGCGCTGCCCGCGCGCAGCAAGGTCGCGCTCGGCGCCGCCACGCTGGCGCTCACGGCCCTGATCGTCTGGGGCGTGCAGGCCGGCAGCCAGCCGGACTGGCGCATCCTCTACGCGAGCCTCCCCGACAAGGACGGCGGCGCCGTGATCGCCGCGCTCGCGCAGATGAACGTGCCGCACAAGTTCGGCGAGGGCGGCACCACGATCCTGGTGCCGGCCGACCAGGTGCACGAGGCGCGGCTGAAGCTGGCGTCGCAGGGCCTGCCGCGCGGCGGCACGGTCGGCTTCGAACTGATGGAGAACCAGAAGTTCGGCACCACGCAGTTCCAGGAGCGCCTGAATTTCCAGCGCGGGCTGGAAGGCGAGCTCGCGCGTTCGATCATGGCGCTGTCGGCGGTGCAGTCGGCGCGCGTGCATCTCGCGCTGCCCAGCCAGACGGCCTTCCTGCGCGAGCAGCAGAAGCCCTCGGCGTCGGTGCTGCTCACCCTGTACGGCGGACGCACGCTCGATCGTGGCCAGGTGGCCGGCATCGTGCACCTGGTGGCATCCAGCGTGCCGGACCTGCAGACCAAGGCGGTGAGCGTGGTCGACCAGAGCGGCACGCTGCTGTCGTCCAGCGACGGCAACATCGCCGGCCTGGACGCGCCGCAGCTGCAGTACGTGCGCCAGGCCGAGCAGGGCCTGCAGCAGCGCATCGTCGCCATCCTCGAGCCGATGGTGGGCGTGGGCAACGTGCGCGCGCAGGTCACGGCCGACATCGATTTCTCGCAGAGCGAATCCACCGCCGAGACCTACGGCCCGAACCAGGGCGGCGCGCCGGCGTCGGTGCGCAGCCAGCACCTGTCGGAGTCGCCGAACGGCGTGGCCAATGGCCCCGGTGGCGCGCCGGGTGCGCTGTCCAACCAGCCGCCCGCCACGCCGACCTCGCCGGTCAACGGCGCGCCCGGCGCGATCCAGCCCGCCGCCGCGGTCAGCGGTCCCGGCGCCACCAAGCGCGACGCCGTCACCAACTACGAAGTCGACCGCACGGTGAAGGTCGTGCGCAATGCAACGGGCAACGTGCGGCGCCTCTCGGCCGCGGTGATCGTCAACCACCTCGCCGTCGTCGGCGCGGATGGCAAGCCGGGCAAGGCCATGCCGCTGCCGCCGGCGCAGATGGAGCAGGTGAACGCGCTGGTGCGCGAGGCGATCGGCTTCAGCAAGGACCGTGGCGACTCGGTCCAGGTGGTCAACGCGCCGTTCAGCGCGCCGGCCGATGCGGCGGCGGCGGAACTGCCGTTGTGGCGCCAGCCCGAGATGCAGCTGCTGGCACGCAGCCTCGCGCCCTGGATCGCGCTGCCGCTGCTGGCGCTGGTCGTCATCGCCGGCCTGGTGCGGCCCGCGCTGCGCACCGCGCGCCAGCCCGCGCCTCGCCTGTCGGCCACCGTGCAGGACGCGATCGAGCTCGGCACGCCGGCGGCCGGCGGCGGCGCCCTGCCCAAGGTGCAGGTCGCGGCCGACCCCGACGCGCCGCCACTGCTGCCCACCGCGCAGGCCGCCAAGCAGCAGGCGCGTTCGCAGCAGCTGGATGGCATCCGGCAACTCGCGAAGCAGGACCCCGCCACCGTGGCGAACGTCGTGCGCAACTGGGCCAGCCAGCCCTCCTGATCCATCCACAGTCCCATGGCCACCGCAACCGAAGACGAAGGCGTCCAGTCCAGCGCAATCCTGCTGCTGGCGCTGGGCGAGGACTGCGCCGCCGAGGTGTTCAAGCACCTCTCGCCCAAGGAGGTGCAGCGCATCGGCGAGAAGATGGCGCGCCTCACCACCGTCGCCGACACGCAGTTCGACGACGTGCTGGCGCGCTTCGAGCGCACCGTGGATTCGCAGCGCTCGCTGGTGAGCGACACCGGCGCCTACGTGAGCAACGTGCTGCGGCGCGCGCTGGGCGAGGACAAGGCCGGCCTGCTGATCGACCGCATCGTGCAGGGCCGCGACGTGAGCGGCATCGAGAGCCTGAAGTGGATGGACCCGGCGGCGATCGCCGAGCTCATTCGCAACGAGCACCCGCAGATCATCGCCACCATCCTCGTGCACCTCGACCGCGACCATGCCTCCGGCGTGCTCGCATGCTTCGACGAGCGCACGCGAAACGACGTGATGCTGCGCATCGCGACGCTGGACGGCATCCAGCCGAACGCGCTGAAGGAACTGAACGACGTGCTGTCCAAGGTGCTGGCCGGCGGCGACCGCGTGCGCAAGGCGCCGCTGGGCGGCCCCAAGACGGCGGCGGAAATCCTGAACTTCATGGGCTCGGGCTCGGATGTTTCCGTGCTCGAGTCGATCCGCGAGGGCGACGCCGAACTGGCCACGAGGATCGAGGAACAGATGTTCACCTTCAGCGACCTGCTGAAGCTGGACAACCGCGCCATGCAGCGCCTGCTGCGCGACGTCGCGGGTGACCAGCTGGTGCTGGCGCTCAAGGGCGCCGACCCGGAGATGCGCGAGAAGGTGTTCTCCAACATGAGTTCGCGCGCCGCCGATTCGCTGCGCGAGGACCTGGACAGCAAGGGGCCGGTGCGCATGTCGGACGTCGATGCCGAGCAGAAGGCGATCCTGAAGATCGCGCGCCGCCTGGCCGACGACGGCGAGATCATGCTGGGAGGCGGCGGTGACGAATCCTTCGTCTGAGGCCGTCGCGTCCGCGCCGGCGCCCAGCCGCATCATCGCCGCCGAGGCGCTGGGCGGCTTCGTGCGCCCGGTCGACCTGGACGAACTGACCGGTGCGCAGCCGGTGCAGCGGCGGCTGTCGTCACGCGACCTGTCCAACGAGACCGCGCGCGCGGCCTATGCGCTGGGCCACCGGCGCGGCTACGAGCAGGGCGCGCGCGCCGGCCTGCAGCAAGGCTACGAACAGGGCTCGCAGGCGCTGGAGGCGCACCAGTCGCGCACCGCGGCCGACCTGGCCGCGCAGATGCAACGCGTGCTGGACGGCTTCACGCGCGACCTCGCTGCGCTGGAGGCGCAGGTCGCCAGCGACGTGGTGACGCTGGCCGTCGACATCGCGCGGCAGGTGCTGCGGCGCGAACTGTCGGTCGACGAGACAGCGCTCCTGCCCGCCGCCCGCGAAGCGCTGCGAGCGCTGGGCGAGGGCGCTTCCGCGCTGGAGATCCACCTGAACCCGCAGGATGCTTCGCGCCTGGCGCCGCACCTGGACGCGGTGCAGTCGGGCACCTGCCGCGTCGTCCCCGACGAGGACCTCCCACGCGGCGGCTGCCGCGTCGAGGGCGACACCGGCATCGCGGAGGCCGGCTTCGAGGCACGCTGGCAAGCCGTCATGGCGCGCCTGGGCCGCGACGAGGAGCCGGGGCCATGAAGGCGGGAGCGGACAGCCGAACGCGAAAGACGCGGAAGAACGCAAAAGACGCAAAAGACGCAAAAGGAATGATCAAATTTTCCTGGCTTCTTTCGCGTCCTTTGCGCGGTTTTGCGTCTTTTGCGTTCGGCTGTTCAAGGAGCCTCGCATGACGCTCGCCACCCGTTTGTGCCACCACCTCCAGGCGCACCGCGGCCTCATCGCCGGTGACGTGCCGCTGCGTGCGAGCGGGCGGCTGGTGCGGGTCTCGGGCCTGGTGATGGAGGCCACGGGCTTGCGGTTGCCGCTGGGCAGCGTGTGCCGCGTGCGCGATGGCGTGCACATGACCGAGGCCGAAGTGGTCGGCTTCGCGAAGGGCCGGCTGCATCTCATGCCCACGGGCGACATCCAGGGCCTGTCGCCCGGCGCGAGCGTCGAGCCGATCGAGTACCCGTTCGAGGGCGTGCACTACGGCACCCCGGTCGCGCCGGCGCCGCCGCATGCGAGCCACCTGCGGCGCCTGCCGATGGGCGAGAGCCTGCTGGGCCGCGTGGTCGATCCATCCGGCGCGCCGCTGGACCACCTCGGGCCCCTGCTGCGCGCACGCGCGGCGCCGCTGGCCCGCGAGCCGATCAACGCCATGGACCGCGATCCGGTGCGCGAGCCGCTGGATGTCGGCGTGCGCGCGATCAACTCACTGCTGACCGTGGGACGCGGACAACGTCTCGGCCTGTTCGCCGGCTCCGGCGTCGGCAAGTCGGTGCTGCTCGGCATGATGGCCCGCTACACGCAGGCCGACGTGATCGTCGTCGGGCTCGTCGGCGAGCGGGGCCGCGAAGTCAAGGAATTCGTCGAGGACATCCTCGGCGTCGAAGGCCGCCGCCGCTCGGTGGTGGTCGCCGCGCCGGCCGACCTGCCGCCGCTGATGCGCATGCAGGGCGCGGCGTATGCCACCGCGCTCGCCGAGCATTTCCGCGACCGCGGCCAGCACGTGCTGCTGCTGATGGACTCGCTCACCCGCTATGCGATGGCGCACCGCGAGATGGCGCTGGCCCTGGGCGAGCCGCCCGCGACGAAGGGGTATCCGCCGTCGGTGTTCGCCAAGCTCCCCGGCCTGGTCGAGCGCACCGGCAACGGCCTGAACGGCTGCGGCTCGATCACGGCCTTCTATACCGTGCTCGCGGAGGGCGACGACCAGCAGGACCCGATCGCCGACAACGCGCGCGCGATCCTCGACGGCCACATCGTGCTGTCGCGCGCGATCGCCGAGCAGGGCCACTATCCCGCCATCGACGTCGAGCAGTCGATCTCGCGCGTGATGCACAACGTGACCGACCCGGCGCAGCTGCGGCTGGCCCGCGCGCTCAAGGCGCTGGTCGCCGCGTACCAGCGCAATCGCGACCTGCTGGCGGTCGGCGCCTACGTGCCCGGTGGCGATCCGCAGGCCGACCTGGCCATCCGGCTGTGGCCGCAGATCTCGGCGTTCCTGCAGCAGGACATGCATGCCGGTGCAGGACTCGCGGAGAGCCGCGCGGCGCTGGCCGTGCTGCTCGGGCAGGCGGGAGCCGCGGCATGAGGCACGTGCTGCCCCTGCTGATCGAGCGCGCGCAGGCCGCGCGCGACCGCCAGGTGCAGGTGCTGCGCCACGCGCAGCAGTCCGCGGCGCAGGCCCATACGACGCTGGATCGCCTGGGGGCGTTCCGCGGCGAGTGCCTCTCGCGCTCGGCCGCGGCGCAGCTGGGCGCCACCGACGGCGCGTCGCTGGCTGGCTACCAGCGCTTCGTGGGCCGCCTGGACGATGCCATCGGCATGCAGGCGCAGGAGGCAAAGCTGCGCGACGCCCAGGCCGCGGAGCAGCAGCGCCGGCTGCTGGAGCAGCAGCGGCGCGTCCTTGCCTTTGAATCCCTCGCGCGCCGCGACGCGCTGCAGCGGTCGCGCCGCGAGCAGCGCAGCGAGCGGCTCGCTGCCGACGAATTCGCCGCCCGGACACCGCCACGGGCCAGGACCCCTTGCCATGAGCACCACCGCTTCCGTCTCCGCCAGCCACGCCGCCGCCAAGTCTTCCGCCGCCTCTGCCCACGCGACCGGCGCGAAAGGAGCTTCGGGGAAGGGCGCCGATGCATTCGCTGCCGTGTTGCAGGCGCTCGGGGCCGCCGAAGGTGGCGAGCTGCAGGCCGCCACGCCCGCCACGACGGATGTCGCGCTCCCCGCCGCAGCGGACGACTCGACCACAACGCCGGTTGCGGCCGATGCCACGACGGCAACGCCGCCTGCGGCCATGACGCCGCTGCCCGATCTCGCTGCCGCCATGCAGGCGCAGGCGCCGAACCTGCCTGCCGCGATGCTGGCGATGGCCGGTGCGCATGCGCTGCGCGAAGGCGCGGCGCAGGGCAAGCACGCTGCCGCCACGAAGGAAGAAGACGACGCGCTCTCCGCGCCCGCCGCTGGCACTTCCGCTGCAGCGGGTGCGACGACGCCGCATGGGATGCGCGCTGCCAAGGCCGATCCCGGCGCCGTTCCCGTGGATCCCGCGCCGGTGCAAGGTCCGGCGGCCTCCAGCATGCCGGCAGCGAAGGCGGAGCTGGCTGCGAAGACGGCGGTGAGCACCGAAGCAGCCCCCGTCTCGTCGCGCGCCGCCCACGAACTCGCGCCGGCGCTGCTGGCCGGCGCGCATGCGCCCCATGTCCAGGACGCGCCGCAAAGCGCGCCCGCCATGCCCGTCCACCAGGCCGCACTGCCTTCGCACCCGCTGGACGCCGCCTTCGCGGGCGACCTGGCCGCCGAAGTGCAGGTGATGGCCGGTGCGGGCCTGCAGCGCGCCGAGCTTCAGCTGCATCCGGCCGACCTCGGCCCGGTGCGCATCGAGCTGGCGATCACCGCGCAGACCGCCGACCTGCAGTTCCATGCAGCGAATGCGACCACGCGCGAGGGCCTGGAGAACGCGCTGCCCCAGTTGCGCGAGGCGCTGGCCGCTTCGGGCCTGCAGCTGGGCCAGGCCAGCGTGGGGTCCGGCGCGCAGCCGCAGGCCGATGCGAATGCATGGCGCGACCAGCAGGCGAGGGCGCAGCAGTCGGCCAACGCGCAGGGCCGCGGACCTGCCGGTGGTGGCGCCACCGGCCCGGCGGTCACGACCGTGGCGGTGCGCCGCAACCGCGGACTGCTGGACCTGTACGCCTGAGGGCTCAAGTCCTTCGCATCGCCGCCGATAACGGCGTCCCATCCCGCGCTTTTCCGGCCTTGGGATCGGTGGTGCGGTTCCGACAATGCCTTCCATTGCTGGAGCCCCGATGTCCGACGCCAAAGACCAAACCGCACCGAAGAAGAGCTCGAAGAAGCTGGTCGTGATCGTGCTCGCCACCTTGCTGCTCGCCGGCGGCGGTGGCGGCTACTGGTGGTTCAGCCACCGTGGCGGGGAGGGCGACGACGAGGAAGCGGTCGCCCAGGCCGCCGCCAGGAAGAAGCACGGCAAGCCGCTCTTCACCACGCTGGAGCCGTTCACGGTCAACCTGCAGGACCCGCGGGGCGAGCGCTTTGCGCAGGTCGGCGTCACGTTGCAGTTCTCCGACGCGCACGTGGAGGAAACCATCAAGGACCACCTGCCGGCGATCCGCAACGAGGTGCTGATGCTGATCTCGTCCAAGCAGATCGAGGAGCTGATCACCGTCGACGGCAAGAAGCAGCTGGCCGAGCAGATCCGCACGCGCGCCGCGCTCGCGATGGGCGTCGAGCTGCCCAAGGAGGCCGAGGCTCCCGAGCCCGCGCCGAAGAAGGTGGCCAAGGACGAAGAGCAGGCGGACGACGAGGCCGAGGACGAACCCAAGCCGAAGAAGAAAAAGAAGAAGAAGGCCAAGGCCGCGGTCGAGAACCCGATCGAGCAGGTCCTGTTCTCCCAGTTCATCGTGCAGTAAGGCGGGCGCCATGTCGCAGCAAGCCCTGTCCCAGGAAGAGATCGATGCGCTGCTGGCCGGTGTCAACGGCGAGGAAGCCGACGCGCCGGCCGACGATGCCGCCGATGCTGGCGGCGTGCGCACCTACGACCTGTCGTCGCAGGAGCGCATCGTGCGCGGGCGCATGCCCACGCTGGAGATCGTCAACGAGCGCTTCGCGCGCAATTTCCGCATCGGCATCTTCAACTTCATGCGCCGCAACCCGGAGATCGCGGTCGGCCCCGTGAAGGTGCAGAAGTTCGGCGCCTTCCTGCGCAACGTGGTGGTCCCCACCAACATCAACGTGATGCACGTGCGCCCGCTGCGCGGCTCGGGCCTGCTGATCTGTGATCCGACGCTGGTGTTCGCCGTCATCGACAACCTGTTCGGCGGCGCCGGCCACCGGCCCGCGCGCATCGAGGGCCGCGAGTTCTCGGCCACCGAGCAGCGCATCATCCTGCGCCTCGTGGAGGTGATCGCGACCGAGTACGCCAAGAGCTGGGCCAACATCTATCCGCTGGAGCTGGAGTACGCACGCTCGGAGATGCACACCCAGTTCGCCAACATCGCCACGCCTTCGGAGATCGTGGTGACCACGACCTTCCACGTGGAGATCGGCGACACCGGCGGCGCGCTGCACATCTGCATCCCGTATTCGACCTTCGAGCCGATCCGCGAGATCCTCTACTCCAACCTGCAGGGCGAGCAGGGCGGCCCCGACCGGCGCTGGGTCACGCTGATGACGCAGCAGATCAAGTCGGCCACAGTCGAACTCGCCGCCGAACTGGCGCATTGCCAGGCCACCATCGGCGAGCTGATGCAGCTGAAGGTCGGCGACTTCATCGAGCTGGACCGCCGTCCCACGCTCACCGCCAAGGTCGACGGCGTGCCGGTGTTCGAGTGCGACTACGGCACCACCGGCCCGCAGTACGGCCTGCGCATCCGCGAATTCCTCACCCAGGCGCCCGTCGCTCCCGACGCGCCGCCGCGTCCCTGATCGGATCCGTCCATGAACGCACCCACCACCACCGCCGCGCCCGGCCAGGAAGCGATGGCCGACGACTGGGCCGCCGCGCTCGCCGAGGCCGATGCCACCGCGCAGCCGCCGGCCAACGCTGCCGCCAGCGCGGCGGCCGCCGCCGTGTTTCCCCGCCTCGGAGGCGACGGCGTCGCCGCCGCGCAGCGCGACGACATCGACCTGGTGCTCGACATCCCGGTGCAGCTCACCGTGGAACTGGGCCGCACCCGCATCCCCATCAAGCACATCCTGCAGCTGGCGCAGGGTTCGGTGATCGAGCTCGATGCATTGGCCGGCGAACCGATGGACGTGTTGGTCAACGGCTTCCTGATCGCGCAGGGCGAGGTCGTGGTCGTGAACGACAAGTTCGGCATCCGCCTGACGGACATCGTCACGCCGTCCGAGCGCATGCGGCGGCTCTCGCGCTGAAAGCGGCCGATGCTCTCGACCGCCTGGTCCCTGCTGATGCTGCTCGTGGTGCTGGCGGCGATCCCGCTGGCGCTGTGGGCCGTCAAGCGCCTGCAGACCCTGCAGCCCGGCCGCGGCCCACGGCCGCTGGCCGTCGCCGCGCAACTGCCGCTGGGCGCGCGCGAGCGCGTCGTGCTGGTGCGCGTCCAGGAGCGGCTGCTGGTGCTGGGCGTCACCGCGCAGCAGATCACGCTGCTCGGCGAAGCCGACCCGGCCGCCATGCCGCCCGCCCCGGCCGCGCCGGACTTCGGTTCGCTGCTCAAACAGGCTCTGGGGAAGAAGTGATGGCCGTCGAACAGCCGAACGCAAAAGACGCAGAACAAGCGCAAAAGACGCAAAAGAAGAGCAAGGAATCGATGGAATCGTTTTGCGTCTTTCGCGGTCCTTTTGCGTCTTTCGCGTTCCGGATGTTCCTGCGGCGCTGGATGCCAGCCTTGGCCCTTTTCCTGGGCACCACGGCCGCCTTCGCGCAGCAGACCCCCTTCGGGTTCACCGCCCAGACGAGCGGCAACACCACGACCTACTCGCTGCCGGTGCAGACGCTGCTGGTCTTTGGCGCGCTGTCGTTCCTGCCGGCGGTGCTGCTGCTGATGACCAGCTTCACGCGGCTGATCATCGTGCTGGGCCTCCTGCGCCAGGCGCTGGGCCTGCAGTCGTCGCCGCCGAACCAGGTGCTGGTCGGCCTCTCGCTGTTCCTGACCTTCTTCATCATGGGTCCCACGCTGCAGAAGGTCTATGACGAGGCCTACAAGCCGTACAGCGAGCAGAAGATGACCTTCGAGGAGGCCGTCGCCAAGGGCAGCGACCCGTTGCGCGCCTTCATGCTCAAACAGACCCGCGAGGCCGATCTCGCGCTCTTCGCCCGCATCGGCCAGCAGCCCGCCGGCACCAAGGCCACCGAGCTGCCGCTGCGCATCGTGGTGCCGGCCTTCGTCACCAGCGAGCTGAAGACCGCGTTCCAGATCGGCTTCCTGGTCTTCATCCCCTTCCTCGTGATCGACCTGGTCGTGGCGAGCGTGCTCATGTCGATGGGCATGATGATGCTGTCGCCGGTGCTGGTCGCGCTTCCGTTCAAGCTGATGCTGTTCGTGCTCGCGGACGGCTGGAACCTGCTGGTCGGCTCGCTCGTGGCGAGCTTCGGAGCACCCTGATGACCCCCGAATCCGTCCTCGCCTACGGCCGCACGGCCCTCGAGATGCTGGTCATCGTCTGCGCGCCCGTGCTGCTGGTCGCGCTGGCGGTGGGCCTCGCGGTCAGCCTGCTGCAGGCCGTGACCCAGATCAACGAATCGACGCTGTCCTTCCTGCCCAAGCTGCTGGCCGTGCTGGCCACGCTGGCGATCGCGGGCCCGTGGATGCTGGCGCAGCTGACCGACTGGCTGCGGCAGGTGCTGCTGTCGATTCCGAGCGCTGTTGGATGATGCGCGACACACGGTGTCGCTTCGTCCGCGTTGCGGTGGGTCCACGCCTTCGCGGGGATGACGGCGCGTGCGTTGCGCATGGGTCCCCGCCTTCGCGGGGATGACAGCACCATGGTCACGTTCTCCCAGCTGCAACTGGACGCCTGGCTCGCCGGGCTGCTGCTGCCGTTCATCCGCGTGCTGGCGCTGTTCTCCTCCGCGCCGTTGCTGTCGCACAAGGGCTTCCCGATCCGGGCGCGCGTCGCGTCGGCAGGGGCGATCTCCGTCGTCGTCGCGCCTTTCGCCGGCGTGCCCGCAGGCGCGTCGCTCGCGACGATGGCGGGCCTGGGCCTCGTCGCGCAGCAGGTCGCGGTGGGCCTGTGCATCGGTTTCGCCGCGCGCCTGCTGTTCGCGCTGTTCGAGATCGCGGGCGAGTTCATCGGCCTGCAGATGGGGTTCTCGTTCGCCGGCTTCTTCGACCCGCATGGCGGCACGCAATCGGCCGTCGGGAGCTGGCTGAACACGCTGGCGCTGCTGCTGTTCGTCGCCATGAACGGGCACCTGCTGCTGGTGGAAGCGGTCACGGCGAGCTTCCGCGTGCTGCCGATCACCGGCGACCCGCTGGCGGCCATCGCGCTGCTGCGGCCGGACCGCCTGGGCGCGGACATGTTCCGGCTCGCGCTGTCGCTGGCCCTGCCGTCCACGCTGCTGCTGCTGTTCGTCAACCTCGCGCTGGGCTTCGTCTCGCGCGTGGCGCCGCAGCTGTCGATCTTCTCGGTCGGTTTCCCGATCACCCTGCTCGCCGGCCTGGGCTCCCTGCTGCTGGTGCTGCCGCAGGTACAGCCGGCCGTGATGGAGGCGCTGCAGGCGTTTCTCGGGCCGCTGGGCTGAGCGATCCAGGCACGTCGGCGTGCAGCCGCTGCGCGCAGACCATGTCGTCCACCACGCCGACCAGGTTGCGCCACCGTTCGCGGTCCTCGATCGGGCCATCCACGAGCCACGACACGCCCCACGGCGTCGCGAGCCGCTGTGCCAGCACGGCGCGGTGGCCGCGCAGGCGCTCGACGAACGCCGGATCGTCGAACAGGCCGCCGTGCAGCAGCGGCGCCGCCGACGCGAGCTCGATCGCTCGCAGCAATCCGCTCCAGGCCATTCCGTGCACGAGTGCCGCGAGGTACGTGTCGCCGGGGTCCAGCCCGACGCCGCCGGCGAGGCTGGCTGCCAGCAGGGCGCAGCGTTCCGTGTCCTCCCAGATGGTCGGCGCCGCCCGCAGCTGCAGGCCGCCGTCGTCGCCGGACAGCAGGGGACGCAGCAGGGCCCGCGCGACCACCTGCTGCAGGCCGACGCGCCCGAGCAGGTCGACGGCATGGCCGATGGATGCCTTGCTGACGCTGCGGTACGCATACAGCACGGACCGCGTCACGCGCAGCAGCTCGGCCGTGAGCAGCGTGTCGTGTTCGACCAGCCGCACGACCTCGCTTCGCGCGTAGTCGCTGCTGCGCAGCGCTTGCACGAGCCGGGGCACCACGCCCGGTGCGCGCCGCAGCAGCCGTTCGCAAGGCGCGGACGGGGCCAGTGCGGCATCGAGCGCGGCGAGCACGTGGTGGGCGGATTGCGGTGGCTCCGCGCCACGTGACGGGCGCACCGCGAGCAGTTGCACGAGGTAGCGGCCCCAATCGTCCTGGTGGTCCGGCGCCGGCGAGACAGGATCCGGCGCGACACGTTCCGGCGCAAGGTCGGGCACGGTCTCTGGCCAGGACGGCGCGGGTGGCGCGGCGCGCCACCCGCGGGGCCAGAGGCGGCGCAAGACCAGCATGGACGTTGGCGGTGGCAGGCACTTGCCGGCAGCGAGGCGGCGCGGCCGGCAGGCTAGCGATGCAGCGCGGTCGCTCCCGACAGTGCGACGATGCGCTGGGCCATCGCACCGAGCGGCAGCACCTCGCTGGCCGCGCCGGCGGCGATCGCCTCGCGCGGCATGCCGAACACGACGCAGCTGGCCTCGTCCTGCACCAGGTTGTAGGCGCCGCGGTCGCGCATCTCGCGCATCGCGCTCGCGCCGTCGGCGCCCATGCCGGTGAGCATCACGCCCAGGGCGTGGCTGCCGGCCCAGCGCGCGACCGACCGGAACAGCACGTCGACCGACGGCTTGTGCCGGTTGACGGGCTCGCCGTCGCCGACGCGGCAGACGTAGCCGCCCAGCGCGCTGCGCTCGATCGACAGGTGGCGTCCGCCGGGCGCGATGTACGCGTGGCCGCGCAGGATGCGTTCGCCGTCGGCGGCCTCGCGCACGTACAGCGCGGTGAGCTGTTCGAGGCGGGCCGCGAAGCTCACCGTGAAGCCCGCCGGCATGTGCTGCGTGATGACGATGCCCGGCAGCGTCGGCGGCAGCGCGGTGAGGATCTCGCGGATCGCCTCGGTGCCGCCGGTGGACGCGCCGATCGCGATCAGGCGGTCGCCCGGCGCGCCGGCCATGGCCGGTTGCGCCTTGGCACGCAGCTGGGCCGGCGCCTCGACGGCGACGGTGCGCCGCGCGATGCGGGCGCGCGCCGCCGCGCGCAGCTTGCCGGTGATCTCGCGCGCCAGCTCGTCGAGGCCGGCCCTGACGTCCAGCGTCGGCTTGGCGACGAAGTCCACCGCGCCGAGCTCCAGCGCGCGCAACGTGGTCTGCGCGCCGCGCTCGGTCAGCGTGGAGATCATCACGACCGGCATCGGGCGCAGCTTCATGATGCGCTCGAGGAACGCGAGGCCGTCCATGCGCGGCATCTCGACGTCGAGCGTGATGACGTCGGGGTCGAGCTCGCGGATCTTCTCGCGCGCCTCGTACGGGTCGGCGGCCTGGCCGATCACCTGCATGTCGCCGCTGCGGTTGATGATTTCGGTGAGCACGCCGCGCACCAGCGCGGAATCGTCCACCACCACGACGCGGATCATGCGTGCCTCCTCGCGGCTCACCGGAACAGCTCCACCGAGCCGGCGCTCTCGCGCACCAGCGTGGCGCGGTAGCGCGCTTCCTGCTCCTGCGTGCCGGGCACCTGGGCGGCCGGCAGCCGGCGGCACAGCACCTTGCCGCTCCTCGGGAACATGCAGACCTTGCGCGGATGCACGTCCAGCACGTCGCTGCCGAGCACCGGGATGCGCTCGGCGGCCAGGTACTGCTGGACGAACTCCACGTTCTTCTCGCCGATCAGCGTGCCGGCCAGGCTCTTCATCACCTGGCCGCCGCCGAACACCTTGGCTTCCAGCGACGCGCGGCGGGCGCCACGGCGCAGCAGCTCGTTGATCAGCAGTTCCATGGCGAAGGCGCCGAAGCGGCCGCCCGAGGCCGGGTCGCCCGCATCGGGCAGCATGAAGTGGTTCATGCCGCCGACGCCCGCGGTGCGGTCGTGCAGGCAGGCCGCCACGCACGAGCCCAGCGTCGTCGTGATCGCGATCTCCTGGTCGTCGACGTAGAACTCGCCCGGCAGCACCTTGACGCTCGCGCTGTTGAACGCGGGGTCGAAGAAGAAGAAGGAGGCCTCGTGTGCGCGCCGCGGCCGCTGGCGCAGCGCCGCGATCGATGCGCCTTCGGCGTTGAGGACGGCGCTCATGCGGAATCCACCCGGCGGTACACCGTCTTGCCCGTGAGCGTGAACAGGTCGCGGTGCTCGGCGAAGTTCTCCGAGTGGCCGGCGAACAGCAGCCCGCCGGGACGCAAAGCGGCGTGCAGGCGCTCGAGCACCTGGCGCTGGGTGGGGCGGTCGAAATAGATCATCACGTTGCGGCAGAACACCGCGTCGTGGGCGTCGCGCGGCCAGCTGGAGCCCAGCAGGTTGAACGCGCGGAAGTTCACCAGCTGGCGCAGCTCGGGCCGCACGCGGGCCTTGCCCGCATTGGGACCGGCGCCGCGCAGGAAGAAGCGGCGCAGGCGCGCCTCGCCCAGCCCCTGCACCGAGTCCGCCGCATAGACGCCGTCGCGCGCCGCAACCAGCACGCGCGTGTCGATGTCGCTCGCCTCGATCGCCACCTTGGCCTGCGCTTCGAGGGCCGTCATGGCGATCGAGTAGGGTTCCTCGCCGGTCGACGACGCGCACGACCAGATCGACCAGGCGTGCTGCGGGCGCGCACGCAGGTGCGTCGCCAGGATCTCGAAGTGGTGCGCCTCGCGGAAGAACGCCGTGAGGTTGGTGGTCAGGCAGTTGATGAATTCCTGCCACTCGTCGCCGCCGGTGCGCTCGAGGTCGTCGAGGTAGCTGCGGAAGCTCTCGTGGCGCGTCTCGCGCAGCCGGCGCGAGAGCCGGCCGTAGACCATGTTCTGCTTGCCGGGGTGCAGGTCGATCCCGGCCTTGGCACGGATCAGCGAGCGCACGCGCTGGAAATCGGACGCATCGAACGGCACGTCGCGTTCGGCGGAGGCGGGCAGGACTGCGGACATGTCAGTGGGCGTTGGCGGGCAGGCGGAAGCCGGCCACGAGGCGTCCGAGCGAGGCCGCCTGTTCCTTGAGGCTGTCGGCGGCGGCGGCGGCTTCCTCGACCAGCGCGGCGTTCTGCTGCGTCATCTCGTCCAGCTGCGCCACGGCCTGGTGGACCTGCGTGACGCCGGTCGCCTGGCCCGCTGCGGTGCTGCTGATCTCGCCGATCGCGCTGGTGACCTGCTGCACGCTGTTCTCGATGTGCTGCATGGTGGTGCCGGCCTGGCCGACGAGCCGCTTGCCGGCCTCCACGCTCGCCACGCTGGCGTCGATGAGGCCGCGGATCTCGCGGGCGGCGTCGGCGCAGCGCTGCGCGAGGCTGCGCACCTCGCCGGCGACCACGCCGAAGCCGCGTCCCTGCTCGCCGGCGCGGGCCGCCTCGACGGCCGCATTGAGGGCGAGCATGTTGGTCTGGAAGGCGATCGCGTCGATGACGGCGGTGATCTCGCCGATGCGGCCCGATCCCTTGTGGATGTCGGCCATGGTCCCGACGACGTCGCGCACGACCCCGCCGCCGTGGCGCGCGATCTCCAGCGCCTCGTCGGCCAGCGCGCGGGCCTGGTCGGCCGAGCCGGCGCAGGCCTGCATCGCATCGCCGAGGCTGGCCAGCGTGGCTGCGGTTTCCTGCAGGTTGCTGGCGGCGCGCTCGGTGCGCGCGCTCAGGTCCTGGTTGCCGGTGGCGATCTGTTCGGTGGCGCTGCCCAGGCTGTCGCTGCCGCTGCGGATGCGCGCGACCATGCGGCGCAGGCTGTCCTGCATGGTGGCCAGGTCGGACAGCAGCTGCCCGGTTTCGTCGGTGCTGCCCGTGGGCACGGGCGTCGTGAGGTCGCCTTCGGCGATGCGGGAGGCGACGGCGCGCGCCTGTGCCACCGGCCGGGTCACGCTGCGGCCGATGCGCCAGGCCAGCAGCGCACCGAGCAGCACGGCCATGCCCGCGAGCAGGGGCAGCACCAGTCCGTCACGTGCCACACGGACGTGGTGTTCGGCGGCGGCCCGCGCCGCCTCGGCTTCGGCATAGGCGCTGATCGCATCGAGCGCCTTCAGGTAGCCTTGCGCGGCCGGCAGCAACGAGGTGTCGACCTGCTCCTGTGCGGCCGCGGCGGTCTCGCCCTTCGCCAGCTGCTCGAGGATCGTGGCCCGCTGCTCGACGTAGCGGGCGCGCTTGCGGCCGATCTCCTCGAGCAGGCGGCGGCCCTCGGTCGCGGTGACCTGCGCATCCAGCTTCTTCTGCACCTCGGCGATCGCGGCGCTCGTGGTCTTCATCTCGCCGCCGGTCCAGCGGGCGAGGTCGGGGGACTGCCGGCCTTGGCCAGCATCAGCGTGCGGGCGACGTTGACCTGCGTCTGGCCGCTCCAGTGCGCGATGTCCGCGCGCAGCGAGGCCAGCGTGGACTGCGTGCGTGCCAGCTGCTGCAGCGTTGCGAGTTCCACCAGCCCCGCGCCCGCGACTGCGAGCTGCAGGGCCAGCACGACACCGAATCCGCCCGCGAGGCGGCCGCGCAGTCCCCAGGCCATGTCAGGCGCTCGCGGGCAGGGCGCCCAGCGCCTCGCCCAGCAGCCGGTCCATGTCGACCAGCATCAGCATGCGCTCGGCGACGCTGGCGATGGCGGTGACGAAGTCGCTGCCGGCGGCGGACAGCTCCGGCGGCGGCTTGATCGCCTCGGCCTGCAGGTCCAGCACGTCGGACACCGAGTCGACCACCACGCCGACCACGCGCTGCAGCACGGCCAGCACGATGACGACGGTGAAAGGGTTGTACTCGGCGCGCTCGCACTCCAGGCGCATGCGCAGGTCGACGATCGGCACGATCACGCCGCGCAGGTTCACCACGCCCTTGACGTAGTTGGGAGCGCCGGGGATGCGCGTGGGCTGCTCGAAGGAGCGGATTTCCTGCACCTTCTGGATGTCGACGCCGTACTCCTCGTGCCCGAGGCAGAAGGTGAGGTACTCGCCGGGGGTCGCCAGCGGGGCGGGGGCGGCGGTACGGGCGCTTGCCGAGCGCGCGATGTGCGCGCCTTCATTGATCATGTCCATCTGGATCTCCGGGGTAGGTTCAGGTTGTCAGGCATGCGCCACTTGGGGCGCTTCCCGGTGTTGTCGGCCGTCAAGGGCGGCGCTTGAGGGTGCGGCGTGCGTGCCGCGCACGATCTGGGCCACGTCGAGGATCAGGGCCACGCTGCCGTCGCCCATGATGGTGGCGCCGGCCACGCCGGGCACGCGGCGCCAGTTGGTCTCGAGGTTCTTGACCACCACCTGCTGCTGGCCGACCAGCTGGCCGACCTCCAGGGCGACGCACCGGCCTTCGGCCTGCACCAGCACCAGCATCGAGGGACCGCCCTGTGGCAGCGGCGGCGCGCCGACGGCATCGGCCAGCGACACCACCGGCAGCCAGTCGTCGCGCACCTTGACCACGCGGCCGCCGCCCGCCAGCCAGCGGACCGTTCCCGCCGGGGCCTGGAAGGATTCGACGACGCTGGCCAGCGGCACGACGTACAGCTCGCCGGCGACCGCGATCGACATGCCGTCCATGATGGCCAGCGTCAGCGGCAGCCGCACCCGCACGCAGGTGCCGCGGCCGAGGGCCGAGTCCAGTTCCACGGTGCCGCCCAGCGCCAGGATGTTGCGGCGGACGACGTCCATGCCGACGCCGCGGCCGGAGATGTCGGTCACCTGTTCGGCGGTCGAGAAGCCGGGCGCGAAGATCAGCTGGTACGCGTCGGCATCGCTCATGTCGTCGGGCAGCTGCATGCCGTTGCGGCGCGCCTTGGCGATCAGGCGGTCGCGGTCCAGGCCGCGGCCGTCGTCGCTCACCTCGATCACGATGCAACCGCCTTCGTGGCGTGCCGACAGCGTCAGCGTGCCGGCGGCGGGCTTGCCCGCGGCGATCCGGTCGGCGGGCAGCTCGATGCCGTGGTCGACCGCGTTGCGCACCAGGTGCGTCAGCGGGTCCGTGATCTTCTCGATCAGGCCCTTGTCCAGTTCCGTGGCCTCGCCGATGGTGCGCAGCTCCAGCTGCTTGCCCAGGCGCGCGGCCAGTTCGCGCAGCATGCGCGGGAAGCGGTTGAAGACGTCACCCATCGGGATCATGCGGATCGCCATGACCGATTCCTGCAGGTCGCGCGTGGTGCGTTCCAGGTCGGCCAGGTCGCCCACGAAGTCCTGCGCGGTCGCGCCTTCCAGGCGAGAGGCGCGCTGGGCCAGCATGGCCTGGGTGATCACGAGCTCGCCCATCAGGTTGATCAGCTGGTCGACCTTGTCGAGCGACACGCGCAGGGTCTCGCCGGCGCCGCCGCGTTTCGGCGCGGGGGCGTCGGCAGCGGCCGCCGCGACGGGTGCGGCAGGAGCCGGCGTGGGCACGGGTGCCGGCGCAGCGACCGCGACGGGCTGCGGCCACGGGGCGATGCGGATGCTTTCGCGCGGCAGGTGGAAGCTGCACAGGTCCAGCAGGTCGGCATCGTTGCTCGTGGTCTGCAGGCGCAGGCGCTGCATGTTCTCGGCCTGGCCCGGCAGGGCCTCGGCGCGGGACAACGTGCCGCCGCCGCTCACCTCGGCGAACAGCTCCAGCAGGTCATCGACGATGGAGGGCGAGGGCAGGGGGCCGGCCAGGATCTCGAGGTCGCGCGCACCGGCGGGTGCGGCCGCGGCGACCGGTGCAGGCGTGGCCGCGGGCGCCACGACGGCGGGGGCGGCACCGCCGCTGGCCTGCACGTGCGCGTGCAGCGATTGCAGCAGCGCCGCGGTGTCCGGCGGGTGGCCGCCGCCGGCCTGGTGGCAGGCGAGCAGGGCGCGCAGCATGTCGCCGGCCGCCAGCAGCGTGTCGACCATCGCGGTCGTCGGTGATTTCTCGTGCCGGCGCAGCTGGTCCAGCAGCGTCTCCATCACGTGGGTCAGCGCGGTGACGTCGGCGAAGCCGAAGGTGGCGGCGCCGCCCTTGACGGAATGCGCGCAGCGGAAGATCGCGTGCAGCACGTCGTCGGCGGGCGCCTGCACGTCCAGGTCGACCAGCAGCTGCTCGAAGGTGTCCAGGTTGTCGCCCGCTTCCAGGAAGAAGACGTCGTGGAACTGGCGCAGGTCGATGTCGCTCATCGCGGTTCTCCCATCGCGGAAACCTGGCCGATGACCGCCAGCAGGCTGGACGGGTCGAACGGCTTGGCCAGCCAGCCGGTGGCGCCCGCGGCGCGGCCGGCCTGCTTGGTGCCGGCATCGACTTCCGTCGTCAGCACCAGCACGGGCAGGTGCCGCCAGCGCGGGTCGGCGCGCAGCGCGCGGGTGAGGGCCAGGCCGTCGAGGCCGGGCATGTGGCAGTCGGTGAGGACGACATCGGCCGGCTCGTGTTCCAGCTGCCGCAGCGCGTCGGCGCCGTCGACAGCCAGGGCCACGCCATAGCCACCCTCGCGCAGCACGTGCGCGAGCATCTGCCGCATCGAAGGGGAATCGTCGGCGACCAGAACCTTGGTCATGGAACTGCTCCTTGCAAGGCCGGCGACGCAATGCCGGCGATGCGGAGATTGTTCGGAGAGCGGTGGCGGGGCGATGGCCCGGAAAGCGGCGCGGAACCCCGCCTTATCCGGCTCAAGGTCGCCAGATGGCCGTCCAAGATGCGTCCCGAGGAGAGGCGCGTGCGGCTGCTCGTGATCGAGGATTCACTGCTGGACTACGAGATGCTGCTGGCGACGCTGGCGTTGCAGGGCATCGACGCGCGCGCCGAGCGGGTGGAAGACGCCGCCGGGCTGCATGCGGCGCTGGCCCGCGAGCGCTGGGAGCTGGTGATCTCGGACCACCAGCTGCCCGCGTTCTCCAGCGGCGAGGCGCTGGCCATCGTGCGCGCGCAGCCCGCGCCGCCGCCTTTCATCATCGTGTCGGGCGTGCTGGGCGAGGAGGCGGCCGTGGAGGCGATGCGCCGCGGCGCCGACGACTTCCTGCTCAAGGGACGGCTCGCGCGCCTGGCGGTGGCCGTGCGCAACGCGCTCGCGGCGGCGCAGGCGCGTCGCGACAGCGCCGAGGCGCAGGAACGGCTGCGCGCCTCCCGCGAGCAGCTGCGCAACCTGTCGCAGCGCCTGCAGACGCTGGCTGACGAGGAGCGCGCGGCGATCGCCCGTGAGCTGCACGACGAGATCGGCGGCACGCTGACGGCGGTGCGCTTCGATCTCGACAGCCTGCAGCGTCACCTGGCGCCGGAGCCACTCGCGCGGCTGCACCGTGCGCAGCAGGCGCTGGTGCAGGCCGGCGAGGCGGCGCGGCGCCTGATGCACGGCCTGCGGCCGCCCACCCTCGACGCCGGGCTCGCCGCCGCGCTGCAGTCCCAGGTGCGTGCGTTCCGCGAGCGCCACGGGCTGCCGGTGGATTTCACGTGCAGCGGCGCCGAGCGCACGCTGCCCGAGCCGCTGGCGATGGCGGTCTACCGCACCTGCCAGGAGGCGCTGACCAACATCGCCAAGCATGCCGGCCCGGCGCGCATCGGCATCGACCTGCACTTCGGCGCCGAGACGGTGTCGCTGGAGGTGCGCGACGACGGGCGCGGGCTGGAGGCCGGCGCGCTGCACAAGCCCGGCGCGCTGGGCCTGCGCGGCCTGGCCGAGCGGGCGCGCGCGAGTGGCGGCGCACTGGATGTCTCCAGTGAAGATGGCCGCACGACGGTGCTGCTGTGGCTGCCGCTCGATGCGGTGGAGCCCTGCCAATGACGCGCGTGCTGCTGGTGGACGACCACGCGCTGATCCGGCGCGGCCTGCGCGACGCACTCGCCGACGATGGCATCGCGGTCGCGGGCGAAGCGGGTGGCTGGCACGAGCTGGAGCCCTTGCTGGCCACCACGCCCTGCGACGTGCTGCTGCTGGACATCCAGCTGCCGGGCCTCTCCGGGCTGGAGATCCTGGAGCGGCTGGCGAACCGGCCGCAGCGGCCGCGCACGCTGGTGGTGTCGATGTATCCCGAGGACCCGTACGCCCTGCGTGCGCTGCAGGCCGGCGCGAACGGCTACGTGGCGAAGTCGGGCGACACCGCGCAACTGGTCGAGGCGATCGCGCGGGTCGCGCGCGGCGAGCGGCACATCTCGGCCACGATCGCGCGCCTGCTCGCCGCGGCGCAGGCGCCGGAAGGCGCGGCGCACGAACGCCTGTCGCCGCGCGAGCAGATGCTGCTGTCGCTGCTGGCACAAGGGCTGCGCCTGCCGGAGGTGGCCGAACGGATGGCGCTGCCGCCGCGCACGGTGGGCGTCTACCGCGCGCGGCTGCTGGAGAAACTCAAGGTCAGTGGCGCGGCCGAACTGGCGCACTACGCGGCGCGGCACGGTCTGCTGCCGGCCGCCTAGGGACCGATCACCCGGGCGTGCGGTGCTGCAAGGCCTGCCGGCTGTGCTCGGCGGCGGCCTGCAGCGCGGGCCACCCCGCGAGCGCCTGCTCGACGTCGCCCTCGAGGAGCGCCCGCTCGAGGGAGCGGGCGAGCTGTGCCACGCCATGGTCCTGCAGCATCGCCGCGCCGCCCGCCAGCCGGTGCAGCGGCTGAGCGGCCTGCGCCGGGTGCTGGTGCAGCGTGGCTTCCACGGCCGTGAGGCCGGGACCGAGGAGATCGAGGTAGAGCACCACCAGCCGCTCGCGCGTCTCCGCGGGCAGCAGTGCGAGCATCTCGTGCAGGTTGGCTGCGTGCATCGTGTTCAGAGGATGGCGCGGATCGCCGTGCCGGCGCCTGGCCGCGTGCGGATGTGCAGCCGTCCGCCCACGAGCTCGGTGCGTTCCAGCATCCCGTGCAGGCCGACGTTGTGTTCGCCCGGCTCGCCCAGCACCGCGGCCTTGTCGAAGCCGGCGCCGTCGTCCAGCACCAGCAGGCCGATGCAGCCGTCCGGCAGGAACCGAAGCCGAACCTCGACAAGGGAGGCTCGCGCATGGCGGACGATGTTGGTCATCGCCTCCTGCACCAGTCGCACGACGACCGACGCGGTCTCGCCGAGCTCGCGCGGTTCGGTGCCGCGCGAGGTGACACGGAATTCGAGCCCCGCGGGTTCCGCGAGCCGCTGCACCGCGCTGTGCACGGTGGGCACCAGGCCGAGCAGGTCGAGCTGCGCGGGGCGCAGCGAGAACGACAGCGTCTTGACCTGCTGCACGGCGCCCTGGGCGAGCTCGATCGCGGTCGAGGTGTGGCGTTGTGCCGACGCCGCGTCGGGCGCGCGCTGCGCGGCGTGCAGGTGGATCACCATGCCGGTGAGGCTCTGCCCGACCTGGTCGTGCAGCTCGCGCGAGATCAGCAGGCGTTCGCGCTCCTGGGCGGCGATCGCGCGCGCCGACAGCGTCTTGAGCCTGCGGTAGGCCGCTTCCAGTTCTTGCGCCAGGCGCTCCCGCTCCGCGGCGCGGCGACGCTCCTCGCGCACGCGCTCGATCACCTGCGGCAGGGTGCCGAGGCGATCCTTGGTGACATAGTCCCTGGCGCCGCAGCGCAGCACCTGCACCGCGGCTTCCTCCCCGATGGCCCGCGTGACCACCACCAGCGGCGTCGCGCAGCGGCGCGTCGCCATGATCTGCAGCGCCGCATACGGCGAGAACCGCGGCATGTTGTAGTCGCACAGGATCGCCTCGTGCTGCTGCGTGAGCGCGGCCGCGAAGGCATTGGCGTCGTCGACGCGCTCGAGCACGTAGCGGCGATGGAGGTCGGACCGTTCGAGCGCGAGCGCGATCAGCTCGACGTCGTCGGGGTTGTCCTCCACGCACAGCAGGCGGATCGGGTCGGTCGGGGCAGTGTTCGGCACGAGGGGCGGCAGTGTACCGGTCGTAAAGGGGCCAGCTGATCAGTGTGCACGTTCCCGGTGGCGCATTGATGAGCAACAACCGAAACCGGCCGTAAGCCATTGTCTTAAGGTCCACGGTTGAGCTCGGCCGATACTCTGGCTACACACTTGCAAAGCAGTCCAGCCGTGTACGCCCCGCCCGCCGATCGCACTGCCCCTTCGTCGCTCCAACCCGCAGGCCTGCCGCGCATGGCGGCCGACGACCACGAGTTCGAACGCAGCCTCCTGGCCAGCCCGTTCTTCTGGCTGGGCGGCCTGTCGTCCATCCTGGTGTGGACCGGCGTCGCCCTGGCCGTGCTGCGCTGGGCCTGAGCCCGCGACCCTGAAATCGCCCGACCGGGCGGCGCCGCTGCGTCAGCGCCGGCCCAGCGCCTTCAGCGCGCGGGCCACCTCGGGCACGATCTCCGGCCCGCGGTAGATCAGCCCCGTGTAGATCTGGACGACGTCCGCACCCGCGCGGATCTTCGCGGCTGCATCCTCCGCGCCCAGCACACCACCCACGCCCACGATCGGGAACCCCGCGCCGAGCGCGTTGCGCAACTGCGCGATCACGCGGTTGCTCGCCTCCAGCACCGGTCGCCCGCTCAGGCCGCCGGCCTCGTCCGCATGCCGCAGGCCCTGCACGGCGTCGCGCGCAATCGTGGTGTTGGTGGCGATCACGCCATCCATGCCGTGCCGGCGCAGCGTGGCGGCGATGACGTCCACCTGCGCTTCGTCGAGGTCGGGCGCGATCTTCACGAACAGCGGCACGCGCCGCCCGTGCTCGCGCGCGAGTTCCTCGCGGCGTGCGGCCAGCGCCGCGAGCAAGGCATCGAGCGCCTCGTCGGACTGCAGCGCGCGCAGGTTCTTCGTGTTCGGGCTGGAGATGTTGACGGTGACGTAGTCGGCGTGCGGGTACACGCCGGCCAGGCCGGTGAGGTAGTCGTCGGTCGCGCGCTCGATCGGCGTGGCGGCGTTCTTGCCGATGTTGAGGCCGAGCAGGCGCCCGCGCTGGCGGAACGTCGAGCGCTGCACGTTGGCGACGAAGGCATCCAGGCCGTCGTTGTTGAAGCCCAGGCGGTTGATCAGCGCGTGCGCCTGCGGCAGGCGGAACATGCGTGGCTTCGGGTTGCCCGGCTGCGGCTTCGGCGTCACGGTGCCGACCTCGACGAAGCCGAACCCCATCGCGCCCAGGGCGTCGATGCAGCGCGCGTTCTTGTCCAGGCCCGCGGCCAGGCCGACGCGATTGGGGAAGCGCAGGCCGGCGAGCTCGATCGGATCCTCGATGAAGGCCGAGCGCCAGGCCCATGCGAGCGGGGTGCCCTGCAGGCGCTGCAGCGTGCGCAGCGTCAGGTCATGCGCCTCTTCCGGGTCGAGGCCGAACAGGAAGGGGCGTGCGAGGGAGTAGGGCAGCGGCATGGATAATTCTTCGCATCAACAACGCAAGCCGGGATTGTCGCGTGACGCAGGATGAACTGAAGGGCCTGGTTGGCCAGGCCGCACTGCAGTACGTGGTGCCGGGCGAGATCGTCGGCGTCGGCACCGGGTCGACCGTCAACAAGTTCATCGAGGCGCTGGCCACGATGAAGGACCGGGTGCGCGGCGCGGTGTCCAGCTCGGTGGCGTCCACCGAGCGGCTGCGCGCCATCGGCATCCGCGTGTTCGATGCGAACGACGTCGACGAGCTCGCGGTTTACATCGACGGCGCCGACGAGATCGACGCGCAGGGCCACATGATCAAGGGCGGGGGCGCGGCGCTCACGCGCGAGAAGATCGTCGCCGCCCAGTCGCGCCGCTTCGTCTGCATCGCCGACGAGTCCAAGCTGGTGAAGGTGCTGGGCGCATTCCCCGTCCCGGTGGAAGTGATCCCCATGGCCACGGCACGCATCGCGCGGCAGTTCGCGGCCATGGGCGGCAAGGCGCAGGTGCGCATGAAGGACGGCGCCCCGTTGGTCACGGACAACGGCCAGCACATCCTCGACGTGTCCGGGCTGCAGATCGCGCAGCCGCTGGCCTTCGAGTCCGAAGTGAACCAGTGGCCGGGCGTGGTGACGGTGGGCGTGTTCGCCCACCAGAAAGCGTCCGTGTGCCTGCTGGGCACGGCGTCCGGCGTTCGCACCCTGGACTGCCAGGGCGCAGGCGCAGCCGCCTAGAACTGAATGCCGGCCGGGTTGCTGCCCGAAGGCGCAGGAGCGGCCGCGGACGGCACTGCGGAAGGCCGTTCGGTGGGGGCAGGCGCTGCCTTGGGGGTGGCGGCGGCCACCAGCGGCGTGGCCGCCGGCTGGCGGTAGCTGGAGGGCAGCTGCGAGCTGCGCGGATAGCCCGCTGCCGTGAGGAACTGCCCCCACTCGCCCTCGGAATAGCCGGTGAGCTGCTGGCCCCCGATCGTGACGAAGGGCAGGCTGGAGGCGCCGCTCAGGCGCTGCAGCGCGCTGATGTCGTCCTGGGTGCTGACGGTCTTCTCCGTGAAGGGAATGCCGCGCGAGGCCAGGTAGGCGCGGCCCGTGCCGCACGGTCCGCAGTCGGGGCCCGTGTAGAGGGTCACCGGATACCGGCTGGCGACTTGCCGCAGTTCGAACGGCAGTCCGGCGAGGCCGCCCGCGGTGCCGGTGAGCGGCGTCACGGCCGTCGGCGAGGCCTTGGTGGCGGGGTCGGCCGGCGGCTTGTCCGAGTAGGTGACCTTGCCGTCGGGACCGACGATGCGGTAGACCGACTGCGCACCGGCCGCGCAGGCAAGCGTGGCTAGGACCAGGGCGGCGGCCAGGCGGCACGCCGGGAACGAACGAACGACCATTGCTATCCCCTCCGACGACTTCGAAACTGCGTCAGGCCATTCCCTGGTGCCGCAGCAATGCGTCGATCGACGGCTCGCGCCCGCGGAAGGCCTTGAATGATTCCATGGCCGGTCGGCTGCCGCCGGCTTCCAGGATCGCCTGCCGGTATTTTCGCCCGGTTTCCACGCTGGGGGAACCGTCGGGTGCGGCAGTTTCCTCGAAAGCCGCGTAAGCGTCGGCGGAAAGCACCTCCGCCCACTTGTAGCTGTAATAGCCCGCGGCGTAGCCGCCCGCGAAGATGTGGCTGAAGGTGTGGGCGGTGCGACTGAAAGGCGGCGCCTTCAGCACGGCGACCTCGGCGCGGACCTGGTCCAGCAGCGGCATGAAGTCGTTGGCAGGGTCGTGGTCCGTGTGCAGCAGCATGTCGAAGAGGGCGAACTCCACCTGCCGCAGCGTGGCCAGGCCGCTCTGGAAATTCTTCGCTGCCAGCATGCGGTCGAACAGCGCGCGCGGCAGCGGCTCGCCGGTGTCCACGTGCGCCGCCATGTGGCGCAGCACGCTCCACTCCCAGCAGAAGTTCTCCATGAACTGGCTCGGAAGTTCGACCGCGTCCCATTCCACGCCGTTGATGCCGGACACGTCGCGCTCGTTCACGCGCGTGAGCATGTGGTGCAGCCCGTGGCCCGATTCGTGGAAGAGGGTGATGACGTCGTCGTGTGTCAGCAGCGGCGGCTTGCCGTCGACGCCCTCGGCGAAGTTGCACACCAGGTGTGCGACTGGCGTCTGCAGCCGGCCGTTGTCCGGGCGCAGCCAGCGCGCGCGCACGTCGTCCATCCAGGCGCCACCGCGCTTGCCGTTGCGCGCGGCCGGGTCGAGGTAGAACTGGCCCACCAGCTCCCCGTGCCGCTCGATGCGGTAGAACTCCACCGACGGGTGCCACACGGGCGCCGAGTCGCGGCGGATCTCCACCTCGAACAGCGTCTCGATGATCTTGAACAGGCCGGCCAGCACCTTCGGCGCGGTGAAGTATTGCTTGACCTCCTGCTCGCTGAACGCGTAGCGGTCTTCCTTCAGGCGCTCGCCGATGTAGCTCCAGTCCCAGGCCTGCGGATCCTGCAGGCCCAGCTTGCGCGCCGCGAACTCGCGCATGTCGGCCACGTCCTTCTCGGCATGCGGGCGTGCCTTGGCGGCGAGCTCGCGCAGGAACTTGACCACCTGCTCGGGCGAGTCCGCCATCTTGGGCACCACCGACACCTCGCCGAAGTTGCGATAGCCGAGCAGCTGCGCTTCCTCGCGGCGCAGCGCGAGGATCTCGCGCACGTTGGCCGAGTTGTCGAACTTCCGGAACTCCGGCGGGGCCTGGTCGCTGGCGCGGGTGACGTAGGCGCGGTACAGGCGCTGGCGCAGGTCGCGGTTGCGTCCGAACTGCATCACCGGCAGGTAGCTGGGCATCTTGAGGGTGAGCTTGTAGCCGTCCTTGCCCTCGGTGACCGCCGCCGCGCGGGCCGCATGCACCACGTCCTCCGGCACGCCATCCAGTTCGTCCTGCTTCGCGTAGTACGCGAAGGCATCGGTCGCATCGAGCGCGTTCTCGCTGAACTTCTGGCCCAGCTCGGCCTGGCGTTCCTGGATCGCGGCGTAGCGCTCCCGGGCCGCGCCCTGCAGTTCGGCGCCACCGAGCACGAAATTGCGGATGCCGTTGGCGAGGGCCTGGCGCTGCTCGTCGTTGAGCGAGGCCTTGTCGATCGCCTTGTACTTGGCGTAGAGGCGCTCGTCCGAACCCAGGCGAGTCCAGAAATCGGTGACCTTCGGCAGCACGGCGTTGTACGCGGCGCGCAACTCCGGCGTGTCGGCCACGCCGTTGAGGTGGCTGACGGCGCTCCACGCACGGCTGAGGCGCTCCGTGGTGCACTCGAGGCGCAGCGACAGGGCCTTCCAGTCGGCGGGGAAATCGGGGGCGACCACCGCCTCGAGCGCGGCTTCGCTGTCGGCCAGCAGTTCGTCGATGGCGGGAACGACGTGCTCCGGCCGGATCTGGTCGAACAGGGGCAGGCCGTCGGTGGCGAGGAGGGGATTGGTGGGCATGTCCTGATTTTGGGGCACAGGCCGGCAGTGCAAGCCGGCGCCGGGATTGCCCTTGGCAATCGCGGCGATCGGGTCTTGCTCAGACGCCGAGGTACCGGTGCAGCACCTCGGGCTGCGCGCGCAGCTCGGCGGCGCTGCCCTCGTGGGCGATGTGCCCGTTGTTGATGATGTACACGCGGTCGGCCAGGGCCAGCGTCGCGGCGAGGTTCTGCTCGACCAGCACGATGGTCTGGCCTTCGTCGGCCAAGGCGCGGCAGGCCTGCACCAGGTCGTGCACGATCACGGGCGCGAGGCCCTCGAACGGCTCGTCGAGCAGAACGATCCGGGGCGAGCGGATCAGGGCCCGGCCGATGGCCAGCATCTGCTGCTCGCCGCCGGACAGGTCGGTGCCGCGGCTGGTGCGCCGTTCCTTCAGCCGCGGGAACATCTCGTACACGCGTTCGAGTGGCCAGCGTTTCGGCGCGGTGAGCCCGGCCAGCACCAGGTTTTCCTCGACGTTGAGGCTGCCGAAGATGCGCCGTTCCTCGTGTACCAGCTGCATGCCCGCTCGGGCGACCGCATGGCTCTTGCGGCCCACGAGCTCGACCCCGCCGAGGCGCACCGACCCCGATCGAGGCTTCACGACGCCCATCAGGCTCTTGAGCGTGGTGCTCTTGCCCGCGCCGTTGCGGCCGAGCAGGGCGACGACCTCGTTGTCCTCGACGCGCATGCCGACGTCGAACAGGATGTGCGAGTCGCCGTAGTAGCTGTTGAGGCCCTGGACTTCCAGCAGGCTCATGACGTCACCACCTCGTGCATGCCGCCCAGGTACGCCGCCTGCACCTGCGGGTCGCGCCGGATGTCCTCGGGCGTGCCTTCGACCAGGAGGCGGCCCTCCTGCAGCACCGTGATGCGCTCGGCGAGTTCGAACAGGGCGTCCATGTCGTGGTCGATGATCACCAGCGTGCGGCCGCGGGCGATCGACTTGAGCAGCGACACCGTCTCGGCGCGCTCGCTGGGACTCATGCCGGCCAGCGGCTCGTCGAGCAGCAGCAGCGACGGCGACGAGGCCAGCGCCAGGCCGATCTCGAGCCGCCGCTTCTCGCCATAGGCCAGTTGCGCGACGGGCGCGTCGGCGCGGGCGGTGAGATGCACGAGGGCCAGGGTCTCCTGCACCAGGTCGCGCAACCCGGAGACGCTGTCGACGCCGCGCAGCAGGTCCAGCCTGAACCTGCCCCGCAGGCGCGCGAGGGCGGCGATCGTGACGTTCTCGCGCACCGTCAGCTGGTTGAACAGCTGGTTGACCTGGTAGCTCTTGGTGAGGCCGAGCTGGCACACGTCGGTCACGTCGCGCCCGGTGATGTCGTGCCCTTCGAACTCGATGCGGCCGGCGCTGGGTGCCACCTCGCAGGTGAGCATCTTGAAGAAGGTGGACTTGCCGGCGCCGTTGGGGCCGATGATGCCGCGCAGCTCGCCCTCGCGGACGCTGAAGTGGATGTCCTGGTTGGCGACCACGCCGCCATAGCGCTTGGTGAGGCCACTGGCCTGCAGCACCACGCGTCCGTGCCCCGGGTTGGACGATGGGACGGGCATGACCGCTGCAGTCGCAGGCGCGGCCGTCGGCGACTCCGCGGGCGCGGCAGCGTCCGGCTCGGGCTCGCCGCGGCGGCGTGGCAGGAAGAGCTGCCGCACCGCGCCCACGATGCCCTGGCGCAGGAAGCACACCAGCAGCACGAACACCACGCCCAGCACCAGCTTCCACGCGGCGCCCAGTTTCAGCGTGGCCTGCAGGAAGTCCTGCAGGAACAGCCACACGGCGGCACCCACGAGCGGGCCGATCAAGGTGCCGCGGCCGCCGATGGCGGTCTGGATGATCAGCTGGCCGGACGTGTCGAACATGAAGGCGTCCGGCGGCATGAAGCCTTGCAGCACGCCGAGCAGGCCGCCCGACAGGCCGGCGTACGCGGCCGCGATCACGAACGCGGTGAGCTTGTACGCATGCACGTCATGGCCCACCGCCGCGGCGCGCAGCGGGTTCTCGCGGATGGCCGTCAGCACCGCGCCCACGGGCGAACGCACGATGCGCAGTGCGACCAGTAGGCCAACGAAATAGCAGAACGCGAGGAACGGATAGAGCGACCAGCCGGACGTGAAGGACAGCTGCGTGAAGCCCAGGTCGATGTGCGGCGTGGGCACGCCGGGGAGGCCGTTCTCGCCGCCGGTCCAGTCGGACAGCGGGTTGAATTCGACGAAGAAGAAGATCTCCGCGATAGCGACCGTGATCATCGCGAAGTAGATGCCGGTGCGACGCAGCGCCAGCTGTCCGATCAGGTAGCCCGTGATGGCCGCAGCCACCATGCCGATGATGAGGGCGAGGATGACGTTCGGAAAGCCGGCGCGCGTGAGCAGGTAGGCCGCGACGAAGCCGCCCGTGCCGTAGAAGGCCGATTGCCCGAACGACAGCAGGCCGGTGAATCCGAACAGGATGTCGAAGCCGAGCCCGAACAGGCCCCACACCAGCACGCGGTTGACCGTGTTGGGCGCTGCGTTCAGGGCTGGAAGGATGAAGGGCGCCGCAATGAGGCAGATGGCCGCGACGAGCAGGAACAGGGCGGGGCGCTTGAGCATCGGGGTGTCGGTCACTGCCTGCCCTTCGCGCCCATGATCCCGTGCGGCCGCACGAGCAGGACGACGGTCATCGCCGCGAACAGCATCACGTAGGCGTAGCCGGGGTTGACCATCGAGGTCAGGCTGATGATCTCGCCGGCGACCAGGCCGCCGAGCACCGCGCCGGGGAACGACCCGACGCCGCCGATCACGACCACCACGAAGGCCTGCACGAGGATCGCCTCGCCGACCTCCGGCGTGAGCGACACCACCGGGGCGTTCACGATGCCGGCGAAGCCGGCCGCCATGGCGCCGATGCCGAACACCACCATGAAGACGCGGTAGACGTCGATGCCCAGCGAGTCGACCATCACGGCGTCGTCGATACCGGCGCGCACGATCATGCCGAGCCGGGTGCGATACAGCACGAGGTACAGCGCCAGCAGTGCGATCGCGCAGATTCCGACGACAGCGAGCCGGTAGGTCGGGTACATCATCACGCCCAGCGACGTGATGCCGGTGAGCAGCGCAGGTGGTTGCACGCTGAGGGACTGGCTGGAGAAGATCAGCCGGATCGATTCGACGAAGCAGATGCCCAGGCCGAAGGTCACCAGCAGCTGGTCCTCGTCCGGCCGCCGGTAGAAGTGGCGAATGATCACGCGCTCCATGACCAGCCCGAGCAGGCCGACCGACAGAGTGCCTGCAGCCAGCGCCACGGCATACGACCCGGTGGCCTGCCACGCGGCGTAGCCCGCGTAGCCGCCCAGCATGAACATCGCGCCGTGCGCGAGGTTCAGCACGCCAAGCGTGCCGTAGATGATGGTCAGCCCGGAGCTGATGAGTGCCAGCAAGGCCCCCAGTGCCAGCCCGTTGAACAGCTGCGAAAGAAAGTTGGTCCAGGTCAGCATCGGGGCGGCCGGGCGAGGCAGGAGGACGCCGCGGGCCCGCTTCGGCGCGGCCCGGGCGAAGACGGGGCGCGGGCGGTCAGGTGTACGAGCCCAGGTTGCAGCCGAAGGCGTCGGGCTTCTGCATCAGGCCGGCACCGGGGACGACTTCCACCACTTCCCAGAAGTCTTCCTTGTTGCGCATCTCGCTGGGCTTCTTGCCCTTGACGATGACCACCGGGCGGATCAGCTGGTGGTCCTGCGGGCGCCAGCTCACCTCGCCGGTGAGCGACTGCAGCTTGCGCGGCGACTCGTACGACTTGATCACGTCGGGCGGGTAGAAGGTGCCGGCGTGTTCGACCGCCTCGGCCCACAGCGCGAACTCCATGTACGCGTTCTCCGCGCCCCACTCGGGCTTGTAGCCGAACTTCTTCTCGAAGGCCTCGACGAACTGCTTGGCCAGCGGGTACTTGTCTTCCATCGTCCACCAGAACTCGGTGGCCGCGTAGACGCCCTCGGTGACGTCGGGACCGACCTCGCGCGCCAGGAACGGGATCTGGTAGGGGATCACCAGCTTCATCTTCGGCAGCAGGCCGAACTGCTTGGCCTGCTGCGTGGACAGCACGGCGTCGTGGCCCCAGTTGACGTTGATCAGGAACTCGGCGCCCGAGTTGGCGATGTTCGTGAGGTAGGAGCTGTAGTCGGGCGCACCCAGCGGCGAGACCTGGTTGGTCACCATCTGCCAGCCGCCGTTCTTCATCAGGTATTCGCTGACCGACTTCGTGACGGTGTGGCCGTACGTGTAGTCGGGCGTCATGAACGCCATCTTCTTGTTCTTGCCGTAGGCCTTCACCAGGGCCGGGCCGATGGCGTTGGCGGCCGTCTCGCCGTAGAAGTTCTGGCGCACGCCATAGCGCACGCAGTCCTTGCCCGTGGTGTCGTTCGAGCCGGAGATGCCGCAGACGAACAGCACCTTCTCGCGCTGCGCGAGCTTGTTCAGGGCCACGGCCACGGCGCTCGACGTGCCGCCCGTGATCAGGATCGCCTTGTTCTCGGTGATGAAGCGCTGCTGCGCCTGCACGGCGTCATTGGGCTTGGCGGCGGAGTCCGCCACGCCGTACTTCAACTGCTTGCCCAGCACGCCCTTGGTGGTCTTGGGCGAGATGGCCTTGATCAGCGGATGGCCCGCGTTGATGTGCTCGATGGCGAGCTGGTAGCCCTTGAGCTCGTCCTCGCCCTGCACGGCGTAGGTGCCGGTGCGCGGCACCGTGATTCCGATGAACACGGAATCGCCCTGCGTGCCGGCCGGCCACGTGCCGATCGGCTGCTGCTGGTCAGCGGCGAATGCCTCGCGCATGAACCCGGGCAGTGCGAGGGAGCCGGCGGCGCCCATGCCGAGGTGGATGAAGCGGCGGCGGCTGCTGCCGTTGTCGTGTTCTTGCATGGCGTCTCCTTGCCTTGCATGGCGGGACGCCGATGCATTCGAGGAAATGTATCGGGCCGCGACCGACTGGCGGCTTGGCGAATACCCGCAGGCGCAGCCCTGCCTGGGCAGTCATGAATTCGAAGGTGTGCATCCGCAACGGATGCGGCGCCGACAAGGCGCGTGGCTCAGGCGCCGCGTTCGGCCGCTTCGAGCGTGTTGACCAGCAGCATGGCCCGCGTCATCGGTCCGACGCCACCGGGCACGGGCGTGATCCAGCCGGCGACCTGGCGGACGCCTTCGAACTCGACATCGCCGCAGAGCTTGCCTGCCTCGTTGCGGTTCATGCCGACGTCGATGACGACGGCGCCGGGCTTGACCATGTCCGCCGTGAGCACGTTGCGCTTGCCGACGGCGGCGACGACCACGTCGGCCTGCAGCGTCAGCGCCTTCAGGTCACGGGTGGCGCTGTGGCAGATGGTGACGGTGGCGTTCTTCTGCAGCAGCATCAGCGCCATCGGCTTGCCGACGATGTTGCTGCGGCCGATGACGACGGCATGCTTGCCGCGCAGGTCGTAGCCGATGCTCTCCAGCATCTTCATGCAGCCGTAGGGCGTGCACGGCCAGAAGCCGGGCTGGCCTGTCACCAGTGCGCCCGCGCTGGCGACGTGGAAGCCGTCGACATCCTTCGCAGGTGAGATCGCTTCGATCACCTTGCTCGCGTCCATGTGCTTCGGCAGCGGCAACTGCACCAGGATGCCGTGCACGGCCGGATCGGCGTTGAGCGCGCGGATGCGGGCGAGCAGCTTCTCCTCGGGAAGGTCCGCGGGGTACGTCTCGAGCGTGGCCTTCAGGCCGGTCTCGGTGCTGTCGTTGACCTTGTGGCGCGTATAGACCTGGCTAGCCGGGTCGTCGCCGACGAGGATGATGGACAGGGACGGCTCGATGCCGCGCGCCTTGAGCGCCTGCGTGCGGCCGGCCACCTCGGCGCGGATTTTCTTCGCGAGGGCGTTGCCGTCGATCAGTTGTGCGGTCATGGGAGAGGCGCCCGTTCGGCGCGATGGCAGCCGAAGGCGCTCAGGCCTTGGCGGGATGGTTCTGGCCGAGCGCGATCTTCAGCAGGTCGGCCACGGTGTTGGCGTTCAGCTTTTCCATGATGTTGGCGCGGTGCGCCTCCACCGTCTTGATGCTGATGCCCAGGTCGTCGGCGATCTGCTTGTTCAGGCGGCCGGCGACGATGCGCTCGAGCACCTGCGCCTCCCGGCTGGTGAGCTTGGAGAGCAGGGCGTCTCGGCTGGCGGCGCTCTGGTATTCGGCAAAGGCGCCGCGGGCGTGGTCGAGCATGCGCTCCACCAGGTCCACCAGTTCCTCTTCCTTGAACGGCTTCTGGATGAAATCCATCGCGCCCTTCTTCATCGTGTTGACGGCCATGGGCACGTCGCCGTGGCCGGTGATGAAGACGACGGGCAGCGGCGACTTGCGCTCGATCAGCCGGTCCTGCAGTTCGAGGCCCGTCATGCCGGCCATGCGGATGTCGACGATCAGGCAGGCGACTTCGCGCGGGTCGTAGCGGGCAAGGAAGGATTCGGCCGATTCGAAGCAGCGGACCCGGTAGTCCTTGCCCTCGAGGAGCCACTGCAGCGAGTCGCGGACCGCTTCGTCGTCATCGACCACGTAGACGGTGCCCTTTTTCGGGATCAGGCTCATGCAGGTACTCCGGCGTCCTTGTTTGCTGCGGAATTCGTAGCGCCGGAGACAGGAATCCAGAAGGAGAAACGGCAGCCGGCGACCTCGGTGCCATTGTAGATGTTCTCCGCCTGCATCCTGCCCTGGTGCGATTCGACGATGCTTCGGCACAGGTTCAGGCCGATGCCCATGCCTTCCACCTTGGTCGAGAAGAAGGCCTCGTACAGGCGCTCCATCACTTCCGGGGCCAGCCCCTTGCCGCTGTCCACGACCGAGAACTCCACCACCGGCTGCTCGCCGATCTGGTGCGGCACGGCCCGCAACTCCACGCTGCGCTGGGCCGGTGGCCGCAGCGCCTGGTCGATGGATTCGGCGGCGTTCTTCAGCAGGTTCACCAGCACCTGCTCGATCAGGATCGGGTCGACCACCAGCGTGGGCAGCCGCGCCGCGACGTAATGCGAGAGCCGCACGTTGCGCCGGCGCAGTTCGATCTCCGCCAGTTCCACGGCCTCGGCCACCATCGTCCCGACGTCGGACGGCGTGCGGTTGGGCTCGCTGCGGCGCACGAAGCTGCGAATGCGCTGGATGATCTGGCCGGCGCGCTGGGCCTGGCGGGCGGTCTTGTCCAGGGCCAGCAGCAGGTCGTCCTGCTGGATCTGGCCGCCGCGGATGCGCGAGACCAGGCCATTGCAGTAGTTGTTGATGGCCGTCAGCGGCTGGTTCAACTCGTGCGCGACGCTGGACGCCATCTCGCCCATGGTCACGAGGCGGCTGGCCGACTGGGCGCGTTCGGCCTGTGCCGCCGCCTGTTCCTCGGCGTGGCGGCGCGGCGTGATGTCGGTGGCGATCACCATCTGCGCCAGGCGGCCGTCCACCCAGTTCAGGTAGCGCGAGCGCACCTCGAGCCACTTGGCCAGCTCCGGCACGAAGATCTCGGCGTTCTCTCCCGGCGCGGTGGTCAGTTGCCCCGTGGGGAGGCCCACGAAGGAGTCGACGTCGTCCATCGCCTCGTCGGGCGAGCGCGGGTGGTCGGGCACGCCGGCCTGCGCCACCATCTGCAGGTGGCCGCCCGTGTGTTGGCCGAACCACTGGCGGTACAGCTTGTTGGCGAACAGCAGTTCCTCGCTGCCAAGCGGCGCGACGGACACCGAGGCGTCGAGCGCCTCCAGCACCGTCGTGAACCGCTCGTGCGAGGCCTGCAGCTGTTCGCGGATGCGGTTTGGCTCCGTGATGTCCGTCATCGACGTCATCCAGCCGCTCTGGTGCCCCTTGGGATCGACCAGGGGCGACACGTACATCCGCGCATCGAACAGGCTGCCGTCCTTGCGCTTGACGCGCACCTGGAAGCCGCCCGGGCCGGTGCGGTTGTTGAGCTCATCGTCGAGGCGGGCCATCAACTGCTCGAAGTCGGCTTCGGGCCAGTAGGGGAAGGGCGCGGTGCGGCCCACTAGTTCGGTGTCGTTCCACCCCGTCATCTGGCAGAAGGCCGGGTTCACGTAGGTGATGCGGCCGTGCAGGTCCAGCGCCCGCATGCCGGTGAGCATGGAGTTCTCCATCGCGCGGCGGAAGTTTGTTTCCGCCAGCAGCGCCTTCTGGGCCTGCATCCGGCGGCGCGTGTGCCGCCAGTTGCCGATCAGCATCCAGGCCGTCATCGCGCTCAGGGTTCCGACCAGCCAGAAGAGCCCGCTGCCCACGACGCCCAGCGAGGTGCGATAGGCCTGGGCCCGCAGCAGCAGGCCGTTGCCCACCGGCGAGACCGGCACTTCGTACTCGTTGGCCTGGGGCGTGGTCCACGACAGCAGGCGGCTGTCGGACCCGCGCGCGGGCAGCGACTGTCCGGCCAGCAGCCGCCCCTTCCCATCGAGCAGCGACACGGCGTAGCGCGCCGTGACTTCCGAGGGGACGCCATACCGCAGCAGGCTGTCGATCGAATACTCGGCGAGCACGACACCGGCGAAGCGGGACTGGTCCGCGAGGGGCACGTGCAGCTGCAGCAGGGGCACCGGTTCGGATCCACCGACCGGTTGCGAATACACCGGCTGCTGCAGGTCGCGCACGAGCCCGAAGGTCGATTCGGTCTCCCCGAAACGCAGCACGTCGCCGGCCAGGCGTTGCTGCTGCACCGGCAGGCTGGGGCCGGCATACGTGGCCTTGATGCGGCGGCGCTCGTCGATCCAGGTCAGCGCCTGCATCTCGGGATACTGGTTCACCAGGGCCTCGGCGCGCCCGACGAACTCCTCCGGGTCGACGTCCTTGTTCGAGACGTCGCGCGCGATGCGCATCAGCTGTTCCTGGCGCTCCAGCAGGCGCAGCCGCAGCCGTTGCTGCGCGTATTCGACGTCGCGCCGCACCGCCTCCTGCTCGCGATCGATCTCTTCGAGACGCAGGTACCAGAAGGCGGAGACGATGGCGGCGAGGAAGAGCAGCACGGCCGCCAACGGTGCGAGCATGGCGTACCGGTCCTGGCGCCCCGGCGTCTGGCGGCGCCACCAGCGACGCAGCCAAGGCACCGGCGCGGCCGGCTCGTGGAACTCCATGGGGCGGGTCTCTTGCATCGCTCTGCCGAGTGTAGGGGAGCCAAGTCTTCCATGAAAATTCACATGGTGAAACGGCTCGGCACCATTTGAAACAGGGGTGCTTCTGTGCGACACTCCGCGCCTCCGTTGCGCAGCGCGTACTACATTCCTTCCCCCAGGAGACAAAGCCATGTCAGCCCAGCCCGAGAACCTGTTCGCATCCGCCGCCAATGACGCGGACGCGCAGGAAACCCGTGAGTGGATCGACGCCTTGTCGGCCCTCATCGCGGCCGAAGGCACCCAGCGCGGCCACTTCCTTCTGGAGCAGCTGCTCGAGCAGGGGCGCCAGCAGGGCATTGACCTGCCGTTCTCGGCCACCACGGGATACGTCAACACGATCGAGCCCGAGGACGAGGAGCGCTGCCCCGGGAACCTGGAGATGGAGGAGCGCCTGCGCGCCTACATGCGCTGGAACGCCATGGCCATGGTGGTGAAGGCCAACCGCCTGCACCCTGAAGATGGCGGCGACCTGGGCGGCCACATCAGCTCGTTCGCGTCGCTGGCCACGATGTTCGGTGCCGGCTTCAACCACTTCTGGCACGCCGAGAGCGAGAACCACGGCGGCGACTGCCTCTACATCCAGGGGCACAGCTCGCCCGGCATCTACGCACGGGCCTTCCTCGAGGGGCGCATCACCGAGGAGCAGCTGCTCAATTTCCGCCAGGAGGTGGACGGCAAGGGGCTCTCCAGCTACCCGCACCCGAAGCTGATGCCCGAGTTCTGGCAGTTCCCGACCGTCTCCATGGGCCTGGGCCCGCTGATGGCGATCTACCAGGCGCGGTTCCTGAAGTACCTGCATGCCCGCGGCATCGCGAACACCGAGAACCGCAAGGTGTGGGTGTTCTGCGGCGACGGCGAGATGGACGAGGTGGAGTCGCTCGGCGCCATCGGCGTGGCCGCGCGCGAAAAGCTGGACAACCTGATCTTCGTCGTCAACTGCAACCTGCAGCGCCTGGATGGCCCGGTGCGTGGCAACGGCAAGATCATCCAGGAGCTCGAGGGCGAGTTCCGGGGCGCCGGCTGGAACGTGATCAAGCTGGTGTGGGGCAGCTACTGGGATCCGCTGCTGGCCCGCGACAAGGAAGGCATCCTGCGCCAGATCATGATGCAGACCCTGGACGGCGACTACCAGGCGATGAAGGCGAACGACGGGGCCTTCGTGCGCAAGAACTTCTTCGGCCAGCATCCCAAGGGCCTGGAGATGGTTGCCAAGATGAGCGACGAGGACATCTGGCGCCTCAATCGCGGCGGCCACGACCCGCAGAAGGTCTACGCGGCGTACCACAAGGCGGTGAACCACAAGGGCCAGCCGACGGTGCTGCTGATCAAGACCGTCAAGGGCTTCGGCATGGGCAAGGCAGGCGAGGGCCGCAACATCGCGCACCAGGCCAAGAAGCTCACGGACGACGACATCAAGATCTTCCGCGACCGCTTCAACATCCCGATCCCGGACGACAAGCTGGCCGAGATCCCGTTCTACAAGCCCGAGGAAAACACGCCGGAGATGCAGTACCTGCACGAGCGGCGCAAGGCGCTCGGCGGCTACCTGCCCAAGCGGCGCGCGAAGGCCGACGAAACCCTGAAGGTTCCGCCGCTGGAATCGTTCAAGGCCGTTCTGGAAGCCACGGCGGAGGGCCGCGAGATCAGCACCACGCAGGCCTACGTGCGCTTCCTCACGACGCTGCTGCGCGACAAGGAACTGGGCCCGCGTGCGGTGCCCATCCTGGTGGACGAGGCGCGCACCTTCGGCATGGAGGGCCTGTTCCGCACCATCGGCATCTACAGCCCCGAAGGCCAGAAGTACACGCCGCAGGACCGCGACCAGGTCTCCTACTACAAGGAGGACCAGCACGGCCAGATCCTGCAGGAGGGCATCAACGAGGCCGGCGGCATGGCCAGCTGGATCGCGGCTGCGACGTCGTACTCGACGAACAACCGCATCATGGTGCCGTTCTACATCTACTACTCGATGTTCGGCCTGCAGCGCGTGGGCGACCTGGCCTGGGCGGCGGGCGACATGCAGGCACGCGGCTTCCTGCTGGGCGGCACGTCGGGACGCACGACGCTGAATGGCGAGGGCCTGCAGCACGAGGACGGCCACAGCCTGGTGCTGGCGCAGACGATCCCGAACTGCGTCAGCTACGACCCGACGTTCGCGCACGAGGTCGCGGTGATCATGCACCACGGCCTGGTGCGGATGGTCGAGCGGCAGGACAACGTCTTCTACTACCTCACGCTCCTGAACGAGAACTACCCGATGCCCGGCCTCGTGCCCGGCACCGAGGAGCAGATCATCAAGGGCATGTACCTGTTCAAGCAGGGCGCCAAGGGCGGCAAGGGCGCGAAGGCGTCGGTGAACCTGCTCGGCTCGGGCACCATCCTGCGCGAGTCCATCGCCGCGCAGGAACTGCTGGAGAAGGACTGGGGCGTGTCGGCGAACGTGTGGAGCTGCCCCAGCTTCAACGAGCTGGCGCGCGAGGGCCAGGACTGCGAGCGCTGGAACCTGCTGCACCCGACCGAGAAGCCGCGCGTGCCCTTCGTCACCCAGCAGCTCGAGCCGCACGCGGGTCCGGTGGTCGCGTCCACCGACTACATCAAGGCCTACACCGAGCAGATCCGCCCCTTCATTCCCAAGGATCGCACCTACCGCGTGCTGGGCACCGACGGCTTCGGCCGCAGCGATTTCCGCAGCAGGCTGCGCGAGCACTTCGAGGTCAATCGCCACTACATCGTGGTGGCCGCGCTCAAGGCACTGGCCGACGACGGCAAGTTGCCCGCGGCGAAGGTGGCCGAGGCGATCGGCAAGTACGGGATCAAGACCGACAAGATCAATCCGCTGTACGCCTGAAGCCGGCCGGCGCCGCGCAAGAAGAACAACCAGGAGAACACCCATGGCAACGGTCGAAGTGCGGGTCCCCGACATCGGGGACTTCAAGGATGTCGCCGTCATCGAATTGCTGGTCAAGCCCGGCGACACCATCAAGCCCGAGCAGTCGCTGCTGACGGTGGAGAGCGACAAGGCCTCGATGGAGATTCCGGCCTCCACGGGCGGTGTCGTCAAGGAACTGAAGGTCAAGCTGGGCGACAAGGTGTCGGAGGGAAGCGTGGTGCTTCTCGTCGAGGCCGAAGGAGCCGCGGCACCGGCGAAGGCCGCCGCCGCACCGGCGCCCGTGGCGTCTGCGCCCGCGGCTGCCCCGGCGCAAGCTGCACCCGCGTCAGCCCCGGCCGCTGCGGTCCGCATCGAAGTCCGCGTCCCCGACATCGGCGATTTCAAGGACGTCGCCGTGATCGAGTTGCTGGTCAAGCCCGGCGACACGGTGAAGCAGGAGCAGTCGCTGATCACCGTCGAGAGCGACAAGGCCTCGATGGAGATTCCGTCGTCTGCCGCGGGCACGGTGAAGGAGCTGAAGGTCAAGCTCGGTGACAAGGTCAACATCGGCGATCTCGTCGCGGTTCTCGAAGGCGCCACGAGCGCGGCTGCCGCAGCGCCGGCGGCGGCGAAGGCGAGCGCTCCTGCCCCCACGCCTTCTGCGCCCGCACCCAGCGCGCAGTCGCCCGCCCCCGAGCGCAGCCTGCCCACGGCGGCCCTGCCGCCTCACGAGCCGGGAGCGCCCACGGGCAAGCTGCCGCACGCATCGCCGTCCGTGCGCAAGTTCGCGCGCGAACTGGGCGTGCCGCTGGAGGAGGTGAAGGGCAGCGGGCCGAAGGGCCGCATCCTGCACGAGGACGTGCAGGCGTTCACCAAGGCCGTCATGCAGGGCCAGGCGACGACGAAGGCGGCTGCGGGCAAGATGCCCGCGGGCGCCGGTGGCGAGGCGCTGGGCCTGCTTCCGTGGCCCAAGGTGGACTTCGCCAAGTTCGGGCCGACCGAGCGCAAGGACCTGCCGCGCATCAAGAAGATCAGCGGCGCGAACCTGCACCGCAACTGGGTGATGATCCCGCACGTCACCAACCACGACGATGCCGACATCACCGAGCTGGAGGCGTTTCGCGTCCAGCTGAACAAGGAGAACGAGAAGAGCGGCATCAAGGTGACCATGCTCGCGTTCCTCATCAAGGCCTGCGTCGCGGCGCTCAAGAAGTTCCCGGACTTCAACAGCTCGCTCGACGGCGAGCAGCTGGTGGTGAAGAACTACTGGCACATCGGCTTCGCGGCCGACACGCCCAACGGCCTGGTCGTCCCGGTGATCAAGGACGCCGACAAGAAGGGCATCCTGCAGATCAGCCAGGAGATGTCGGACCTGGCGAAGAAGGCACGCGACGGCAAGCTGGGTCCGGCCGACATGACGGGTGCCACGTTCACGATCTCCTCGCTGGGAGGCATCGGCGGCCGTTACTTCACCCCGATCATCAACGCGCCCGAAGTCGCTATCCTCGGCGTCTGCCGCAGCCAGACCGAACCGGTCTGGGACGGCAAGCAGTTCCAGCCCCGGCTGGTGCTGCCGCTGTCGCTGTCCTGGGACCATCGCGTGATCGACGGTGCCTCGGCGGCCCGCTTCAATGCGTACCTGGGTGCCGTGCTGGCGGACTTCCGCCGCGTGCTCCTCTAGAAAGAACAAGAGACCCTGACGAGATGACAACCGTCGTAGTAGTGAAGAAGGCCGGACAGATCGCCATCGCCGCCGACACCCTGGTGACCTTCGGCGACACCATGCTCTCCAAGCGCTACGAGGACAACGCGAAGATCTTCCGCGTCGACACCGACGCGGGTCCCAGCTATGTCGGCATGGCCGGCACCGTGGCCCACTTCCCGGTGCTGCGCAAGGCCATGGGATCGATGCCGCGCGAGATCCTCCAGCTGGGCAGCAAGGACGAGGTGTTCGACACGTTCACCAAGCTCCATCCCTACCTGAAGGACAACTTCTTCCTGCAGACCAAGGAGGAGGACAGCGACCCGTACGAGTCCAGCCAGTTCAGCGTGGTCATTGCCAACGCCAGTGGCATCTATGGCCTCTACAGTTATCGCGAGGTGTTCGAGTTCAAGGAGTTCTGGGGCATCGGCTCCGGCCGCAGCTTCGCGCTGGGTGCCATGCACGCCAGCTATGGCAAGGCCAAGACGGCCAAGGAAGTCGCCGAGGCGGGCATCACGGCGGGTTGCGAGTTCGATCGCAATTCGGCACTGCCTTTCGACGTGTTCACGTTGCGCAGCAAGGAAGCCAAATGAGCACGGTCGAAGTGCAGGTCCCCGACATCGGGGACTTCAAGGAAGTCGCCATCATCGAGATCCTGGTCAAGCCGGGTGACACGGTGAAGCCGGAGCAGTCGCTCATCACGGTGGAGAGCGACAAGGCGTCGATGGAGATTCCGTCCAGCCACGCAGGCACCGTGAAGGAGCTCAAGGTCAAGCTGGGCGACAAGGTGTCGCAGGGATCGACCATCCTGGTGCTGGAAGCGCAAGGCGCAGGCCAGGCTGCGGCCCCTGCACCCGCACCTGCGGCGAAGGCCGCAGCACCGGCACCGCAAGCCTCAGCCCCGGCCGCGGCGCCGGTCGCCTCCACGTATGCCGGCGGCGCCGACCTCGAGTGCGACATGCTCGTGCTCGGTGCCGTCCCGGCGGCTATTCGGCCGCGTTCCGCGCCGCCGACCTGGGCATGAAGGTGGTGCTGGTGGAGCGCTACGCCACGCTCGGGGGCGTCTGCCTCAACGTCGGTTGCATCCCGTCCAAGGCGCTGCTGCACGTTGCCGCCGTGATGGACGAGGTGAGCCACTTCGATGCACTCGGCGTGAGCTTCGGCAAGCCGACGCTCGACCTCGACAAGCTGCGCGCGCACAAGTCCAAGGTCGTGGGCAAGCTCACCGGCGGCCTGTCGGCGATGGCCAAGATGCGCAAGGTGACGGTCGTGCGCGGCTACGGCAGCTTCGTCGACCCGCACCATGTGGCGGTCGAGGAGACCACGGGCGACGGCCAGGAGAAGACCGGCAAGAAGCAGACGATCCGCTTCAAGAACGCGATCATCGCCGCCGGCTCGCAAGCCGTGCGCCTGCCGTTCATGCCGCAGGACCCGCGCGTGGTCGATTCCACCGGCGCGCTCGGCCTGGCGGGGGTGCCCAAGCGCATGCTGATCCTGGGCGGCGGCATCATCGGCCTGGAGATGGGCACGGTGTATTCCACGCTCGGCGCGCGGCTCGACGTCGTCGAGATGCTCGATGGCCTGATGCAGGGCGCCGACCGTGACCTGGTGCGCGTGTGGCAGAAGATGAATGCGCCGCGGTTCGACAACGTCATGTTGAAGACGAAGACCGTCGGCGCCGAGGCGACGAAGGACGGCATCCTGGTGCGCTTCGAGGGCGAGCAGGCGCCCAAGGAACCACAGCTCTACGACCTGGTGCTGCAGGCCGTCGGCCGCAGCCCGAACGGCAAGAAGATTGGGGCGGAAAAGGCCGGTGTCACCGTCAGCGATCGCGGCTTCATCCCAGTCGACGTGCAGATGCGCACCAACGTGCCCCACATCTTCGCCATCGGCGACATCGTGGGCCAGCCGATGCTCGCCCACAAGGCGGTGCACGAAGCGCACGTGGCGGCCGAAGCCGCCGCGGGAGAGAAGGTGAGCTTCGATGCCCGCGTGATTCCCAGCGTGGCCTACACCGACCCCGAAGTGGCTTGGGTGGGCATCACCGAGGATCAGGCCAAGGCGCAGGGCATCGCCATCAAGAAGGGGCACTTCCCCTGGACCGCGTCGGGCCGCGCCATCGCGAACGCGCGCGACGAGGGCTTCACCAAGCTGCTGTTCGACGCGCAGACCCACCGGATCCTGGGCGGCGGCATCGTCGGCACGCATGCGGGCGACATGATCGGCGAAGTGGCGCTGGCCATCGAGATGGGCGCGGACGAAGTGGACATCGGCAAGACGATCCACCCGCACCCGACGCTCGGCGAGAGCATCGGCATGGCCGCCGAGATCGCGCACGGCACGTGCACCGACGTGCCGCCGCAGCGCAAGTAGGGATCAGAAGCGGCCGGTGATCCGGCCGCCGTTCACGGTTGGGCGCCGGCCTCGCCGCCGGCCAGCGGGGCTTGTTGCTGGCTCACCAGCACCCGGCGCGCGCCGTCGAAGCGGCGCTGCCAGTAGTTGGCGCCCATGTTCTCCACCCGCACCTCGGCGCCCGGCTTGGGCGAGTGGATGAACTTGCCGTCGCCCACGTAGATGCCCACGTGGCTGAACGCGCGCCGCATCGTGTTGAAGAACACCAGGTCGCCCGGTTGCAGGTCGCGCTTGTCGACCGACTGCGTTGCCGCAGCCTGCTGCTCGGCACGCCGCGGCAGCACGAGGCCCACCGTCTGCTCGTAGATCGCCTTCACGAAGCCGCTGCAGTCGAAGCCCCCGGTCTCCGCGCTGTTGCCGCCGCGACGGTAGGGCACGCCGAGGAACCCCATCGCGGTGACGACCAGTTCGGAGGTCGTCGTGCCGATGCGCGAGCGCACCTGGCCGATGCGGTCCATCAGGCCGTTGTCTGCAACGAAGCGTTGAAGGTCATCTTCCTGGCTGGTGGGCGCCTGCGACGGCGCGGCCTGCGCCGACATGGCGGCCGCGAGCGCGACGGTGGAAAGCAACCTCAACAGCAACATGGTCGGCAGGGTAAGGAGCCCAAGCGCACAAGTCAAGGGAGGTATGCAATGTAACTCTTTGATCCGTCAGGAAATTCTGCATGGTCCGATAGGGCCAGCGCTTCTGCGGCCCGGACCGCAGCGAAGAACGCGTGGCCGCCAGCTCAGGGCTGGATGAGGCCCTTGCGAACCGCGTAGCGCGTGAGGCTGGCCACGTCGTTCAGCCGCAGCCGCTCCATGATGCGGGCGCGGTGCACGTCGACGGTCTTCGGCGACAGCCCCAGTTCGGTGGCGATCTCCTTGGACGCCATCCCGTGCGCGACCAGCTTGAGGATCTCCACCTGCCGCTGCGTGAGCCCGTCCTCCGCAGCCTGGGCCTCCGGCTCCAGCAGCCGCTGCGCGACCACCGGGCTGAAGTAGCTGCCGGTCGCCATCACGCTGGCGATCGAACGTTCCAGTTCCGCGGGCGCGGCGTCCTTCATCACGTAGCCGCACGCTCCCGCGGCGATCGCGCGGCGCACGATGCCCACGGTGTCGTGCATCGAGAGCACCAGCAGGCGAACCTGCGGGTGGCGCGCATGGATGTCGGCGATCGCAGCGATGCCATCCATGCCTGGCATCGAGATGTCGGTCATCGCGATGTCGGGCACGATGGCGTCCACCAGGGCCACCAGTTCCGTGCCGTTGCGGGCCTCCCCCTCGACCTGGACACCCGGCACCATGCCCAGCAGCGCCCGGATCCCCGAACGCACCAGGTCATGGTCGTCCGCCAGGACCAGGCGGATCGGGGTGGGGGCGGGGTGGGTCATGTGGGTGGGATCGGGCCGGTCGGCCGAGCCGAAGTGTAGTGGCCCGTGCTGCCAATGGTTGCAGGGCAGGGGGCGACCTTAGGCCTCTGACTTAAGCCGGGCGCGGAACCGGCTGACCACGGCCGCGTTCGCCTGTGGTGTCATGCCATCCATGCTCCTCCAGGGATTGCAGCCACCCATGGATCCTTCATTCGCTCCGACCCAGTTCGACATGGACGAGCAGCCCACCGGCGCCGCGCCATCTCGTTCCCCGACACGCCTGCACACCTGGCTGCAACGGCTGGGCCTCCGGGCGCGTCGTGGGCTGCGCGACGCCCAGACCGGCCTGTACAACCGCGCCGGCCTGCTCACCCTGGGCGAGCATCTCCTGGCGCGCCACGGCACGGCCGATGCCACGCTGGTGGTGTTCGACTTTTCCGATCTGCTCGAGATGCGGTGGCTGTACGGTCCCCGGGCTGGCGCGATCGCCCGCCGCACGGTGGCCGCCACGTTGACCCGGATCGCAGGGCGGCGAGGCCTTGCCGCCCGCACCGGGCCGGCGCAGTTCGCCGTCCTGCTGCCCGGCGCGGACTGCCAGCGCGCGCGCGACGCATTGCGCCGCGCCCTGGGCCATCCGTGCAGGCTCGAGCTCGAACTCGGCCGGGAAGAGCTGGTGCTGGTGCCGTACCACGCGGTGGCTCCCTGCAAGACTGCGCCGGGCGACCTCGAACGGCAGTACATGCAGCTGAGCGAGATCGTCGCGCGCGAGCGCGCCAGCGACGAGCGCCGACGGCGCAGGTCGCGCAGCGGCAGCAGGTCGCGCGGCACCGCCAGCGTGCCACCGGACTCGCAGTCTTCTTCGTTGCCCGCCAGCCTGCCCTGAGGGCCCGCCGATAATCGGCAGCAACGAGGAGACCGTGACGATGCTGCTGGATGCCGACGAGAGCCACCTGGTGCTGATGGACTACCAGCAGCGCATGCTGCCGGCGATCCACGAGGGCAGTGCCATCCTCGCGCGCGCCGTGCAACTCGCGCGCGCGGCCCAGCTTCTGGGCGTTCCGTGCTGGGCCGTCGAGCAGAACCCCGCTGGACTCGGACCTACCGATGCTTCACTGGCGCCCCTGGTCGGCAAGACCGTGGGGAAGATGTCGTTCGGTGCCGGCGAGCAGCTGATCCCCCGCCTGCGGCCGCCGCAGCGCGCGGCCGGCGGCAACGCGCGGAGCCTGCCCAAGCACCTGCGCAAGCCGGCGGAGCCGGAACCGGAGGGACCCTCGAGCATCGTGCTCGCCGGATGCGAGGCGCATGTGTGCCTGCTGCAGACGGCCCTCGAACTGCTGGACGAGGAGTTCGAGGTCTGGGTGGTCACGGATGCCTGCGGCTCGCGCACCGAGCGCGATCGCGACGCAGCCTTCGACAGGCTCGCTGGCGCGGGCTGCGAACTGGTCACGACCGAGATGGTGCTGTTCGAATGGCTGCGCACGGCCGAGCACCCCAAGTTCAAGGACGTGCAGGGGCTGATCAAGTAACACGCGCAGTCTCCCGGCCGTCAGCGTGCGGCAAGCCCTGCAGCCACAATGGCCGCGGCCACGAGGAGACAGCATGGATTACGCCGAGTTCCACCGTCGCTCGATCGACGAGCCCGATGCCTTCTGGGCCGAGCAGGCCCGCCTGATCGACTGGCGGCAGCCGCCGGCCAGCATCTGCGACCAGAGCCGCCCGCCGTTCACGCGCTGGTTCACGGGCGGCACCACCAATCTCTGCCACAACGCGGTGGATCGGCACCTGCAGTCGCGCGGTGAGCACGCAGCGCTGATTGCGGTGTCGACCGAGACCGGCAGCGAGCGGACCTACACCTTTCGCGAGCTGCATGCGGAGGTGCAGCGCACCGCGGCGATGCTGCTGGCGCTGGGCGTGCGCAAGGGCGACCGCGTGCTGGTGTACATGCCCATGGTCGCCGAGGCGGTGTTCACGATGCTGGCCTGCGCGCGCATCGGGGCCATCCACTCCGTGGTGTTCGGTGGCTTCGCCTCGGTCTCGCTGGCCAGCCGCATCGAGGATGCGCAACCCACGGTGATCGTCAGCGCCGACGCGGGCTCGCGTGCCGGCAAGGTGATGCCGTACAAGCCGCTGCTCGACGAGGCGATCCGGCTCTCATCGCACAAGCCTTCCGCCGTGCTGCTCGCCGATCGCGGGCTGGCGCCCATGGAGCGCGTCGCCGGCCGTGACCACGACTGGGTGCCCTTGCGCGAGAAGCACCTGCAGACGTCCGTGCCTTGCGAGTGGCTCGATGCCACCGAGGTGAGCTACACGCTCTACACGAGCGGGACGACGGGCAAGCCCAAGGGCGTGCAGCGCGACGTCGGCGGCTACGCCGTGGCGCTGGCGGCCAGCATGAAGCACATCTTCGAGGGCGGGCCCGGCCAGACCTATTTCTGCGCCAGCGACATCGGCTGGGTGGTGGGCCACAGCTACATCGTGTACGGACCGCTGATCGCCGGCATGGCCACGATCCTCTACGAGGGGCTGCCGATCCGGCCCGACGCTTCAGTCTGGTGGAGTCTCGTGGAGAAGTACGGCGTGAACGTGATGTTCACCTCGCCGACCGCCGTGCGCGTGCTGAAGAAGCACGATCCCGCGCACCTGAAGAAGCACGACCTCTCCACCTTGCGCGGCCTGTTCCTCGCGGGCGAACCGCTGGATGAACCCACGGCCCGCTGGATCGCCGACGGTCTTGGGGTGCCCGTGATCGACAACTACTGGCAGACGGAGAGCGGCTGGCCGATCCTCACCATCGCGAACGGCGTGCAGAAGCAAGCGAGCAAGTACGGCAGCCCGGGCCTGCCCATGTACGGCTTCAAGGTGAAGATCGTCCACGAGTCCACCGGCGAGACGCTCGACGCGCCGAACCAGAAGGGCGTGGTGGTGATCGAGGGGCCCACGCCACCCGGATTCATGCAGACCATATGGCGGGATGACGCGCGCTTCGTGCGTACCTACTGGGACAGCATCCCCGGCCTGCAGGTCTACAACACCTTCGACTGGGGCATCCGCGATGCGGACGGCTACTACTACATCCTCGGCCGCACCGACGACGTGATCAACGTCGCGGGCCACCGCCTCGGCACGCGCGAGATCGAGGAGAGCATCTCCAGCCATCCCGGCGTCGCTGAGGTGGCCGTGGTCGGCGTGGCCGATCCGGTGAAGGGCCAGGTCGCGATGGCCTTCGTCGTCGCGCGCGATGCCGCATCGGTCGCCGAGCCCGCCGCGGCGCTGAAGCTGGAAGGCGACATCATGAAGCGCGTCGACCAGCAGCTCGGCGCGGTCGCGCGTCCCGCACGCGTGCGCTTCGTGACGCTGCTGCCCAAGACCCGCAGCGGCAAGCTGCTGCGCCGTGCGATCCAGGCCGTCTGCGAAGGCCGGGATCCCGGCGACCTGACGACCATCGAAGACCCTGCTGCCCTGCAGCAGATCAAGGACCAGCTAGCTGCCTGAACCGCACAGCGCTCCACTCCCGGCCCCCTCGGTCGTAGAGCCACGCTCCACTCCCTCTCCCCCTCGGGGGAGAGGGCTGGGGAGAGGGGGTTCGTGAGAGCGGTCACGGACCGTGTTGCGGAGACGCGAGTGCCACGAAGTGGCACAATGCGCGACGCAACTCAGGTCCTTCCGACCCACACAGTCGCATCCGCCAATCGGTCCAGCCGTGTCGCGGAAGGTTTCCTCAACCAACTGAAGTTCCCTGCAGGGGAACAGAAAGTCAGCGCGATGAGCGATCAGAGCTCGGTCTACACGGCCTATCGTGGCAATTCCTACCTGTTCGGCGGCAACGCGCCGTACGTGGAGGAGATGTACGAGAACTACCTGGCCAACCCCGGCAGCGTCCCCGACACCTGGCGCGAATACTTCGACGCCCTGCAGCACGTGCCCGCCGCCGACGGCAGCAACGCCAAGGACGTGCCGCACATGCCCGTCATCAACGCGTTCGCCGAGCGCGCCAAGCAGGGCGGCACCCGCGTGGTGGGCGCCGCCTCCGCCGATTCCGACTTCTCGCGCAAGCGCACCGCCGTCCAGCAGCTGATCGCCGCCTACCGGAACGTGGGCTGCCGCTGGGCCGACCTCGATCCGCTCAAGCGCACCGAGCGCGAGAACATCCCCGAGCTCGAGGCTTCGTTCTACGGCTTCACCGCCGCTGACCAGGAAGCGGTGTTCAACACCAGCAACACCTTCTTCGGCAAGGAGTCGATGTCGCTGCGCGAGCTGACCAACGCGCTGCGCGAGACCTACTGCGGCACCATCGGCGCCGAGTTCATGTACATCAGCGACCAGGGCCGCAAGCGCTGGTGGCAGCAGAAGCTGGAGTCGATCCGCGCGAAGCCGAACTTCAGCGCCGAGAAGAAGAAGCACATCCTCGACCGGCTGACGGCTGCCGAGGGCCTGGAGCGTTTCCTGCACACCAAGTACGTGGGCCAGAAGCGCTTCTCGCTGGAAGGCGGCGAGAGCTTCATCGCCTCGATGGACGAACTGATCCAGCAGGCCGGCAGCAAGGGCGTGCAGGAGATCGTGATCGGCATGGCCCACCGCGGCCGTCTCAACGTGCTGGTGAACTCGCTGGGCAAGATGCCCGCCGACCTGTTCGCCGAGTTCGACCACACGGCCAAGGAAGACCTGCCGTCCGGCGACGTGAAGTACCACCAGGGCTTCAGCTCCGACGTCACCACCCCCGGCGGTCCGGTGCACCTGTCGCTGGCGTTCAATCCGTCGCACCTGGAGATCGTGAACCCGGTGGTCGAAGGCTCGGTGCGCGCCCGCATGGACCGCCGCGCCGATCCCCGTGGCAAGCAGGTGCTGCCGGTGCTGGTGCATGGCGACGCCGCCATCGCCGGCCAGGGCGTCGTGCAGGAGACGCTGGCGCTGGCCGAGACCCGCGGCTACTTCACGGGCGGCACGGTCCACATCGTCATCAACAACCAGATCGGCTTCACCACCAGCGATCCGCGCGACACGCGCTCGACGCTGTACTGCACCGACATCGTGAAGATGATCGAGGCGCCGGTGCTGCACGTGAACGGCGACGATCCGGAAGCCGTGGCGCTGGTCACCCAGCTCGCCCTCGAGTACCGGATGGAGTTCGCCAAGGACGTCGTCGTCGACATCGTCTGCTTCCGCAAGCTGGGCCACAACGAGCAGGACACACCGTCGCTCACCCAGCCGCTCATGTACAAGAAGATCGCGGCCCACCCCGGCACGCGCAAGCTGTACGCCGACAAGCTGGCGGCCCAGGGCCTGGGTGAGTCGCTGGGCGACGACATGGTCAAGGCCTACCGCGCTGCCATGGACGCGGGCAAGCACACGGTCGACCCGGTGCTGACCAACTTCAAGAGCAAGTACGCGGTCGACTGGAGCCCGTACCTGGGCAAGAAGTGGACCGACGCCGCCGACACCGCCATCCCGATGGCCGAGTGGAAGCGTCTGGCCGAGCGCATCACCACGGTGCCGGACAACTTCACCGTGCACCCGCTGGTCAAGAAGGTGCTCGAGGATCGCGCGGCGATGGGCCGTGGCGAGGTCAACGTCGACTGGGGCATGGGCGAGCACATGGCGTTCGCCTCGCTGGTGGCCAGCGGCTACCCCGTGCGCCTGTCCGGCGAGGACGTGGGCCGGGGCACGTTCACGCACCGCCATGCGGTGCTGCACGACCAGAACCGCGAGCGCTGGGACACCGGCACCTTCATCCCGCTGCAGAACGTGGCCGAGAACCAGGCGCCCTTCGTCTGCATCGACTCCATCCTGTCGGAAGAGGCCGTGCTGGGCTTCGAGTACGGCTATGCGTCCAACGACCCGAACACGCTGGTGATCTGGGAAGCGCAGTTCGGCGACTTCGCCAACGGTGCGCAGGTGGTGATCGACCAGTTCATCGCCTCGGGCGAGGTGAAGTGGGGCCGCGTCAACGGCATCACGCTGATGCTGCCGCACGGCTATGAAGGCCAGGGCCCCGAGCACAGCTCGGCCCGCCTGGAGCGCTTCATGCAGCTGTCCGCCGACACGAACATCCAGGTGGTGCAGCCGACCACTGCCAGCCAGATCTTCCACGTGCTGCGCCGGCAGATGGTGCGCTCGCTGCGCAAGCCGCTGGTCATCATGACGCCCAAGTCGCTGCTGCGGAACAAGGACGCCACCTCGCCGCTGTCCGAGTTCACCCGCGGCGGCTTCCAGACCGTGATCCCCGAGACGAAGGCCGACCTGAAGGCCGACAAGGTCAAGCGCGTGATCGTCTGCTCTGGCAAGGTCTACTACGACCTGGCCAAGAAGCGCGAGGAGAAGGGCGCCGACGACACCGCGATCCTGCGCGTCGAGCAGCTCTATCCGTTCCCGCACAAGGCGTTCGCCACCGAGCTGAAGAAGTACCCGAACGCGACGGAGGTCGTGTGGTGCCAGGACGAGCCGCAGAACCAGGGCGCCTGGTTCTTCGTGCAGCACTACATCCACGAGAACATGGCCGACGGCCAAAAGCTCGGCTACTCGGGCCGCGCCGCTTCGGCATCGCCGGCAGTGGGCTACTCGCACCTGCACCAGGAGCAGCAGAAGGCGCTTGTCGACGGCGCGTTCGGCAAGCTCAAGGGCTTCGTTCTCACCAAATAAGAGGGGCTACCAAGGGTCCGGCGCGCGGCGCCGGACCCTTGTCCTTGCACACAAGAATCTCTGAGGAACCAGAAAAATGGCAATCGTTGACGTGAAGGTCCCGCAGCTGTCCGAGTCGGTGGCCGAAGCGACCCTGCTGGCGTGGAAGAAGAAGCCCGGCGAAGCCGTGGCGCAGGACGAGATCCTGATCGAGATCGAGACCGACAAGGTCGTGCTCGAAGTGCCCGCGCCCAGCGCCGGCGTGCTGTCCGAGATCGTGGTCGCCGATGGCGGTACCGTCACGGCCGAACAGGTCATCGCGAAGATCGACAGCGAAGGCCGCGCCGGCGCGCCGGCTTCGGCGCCTGCAGCCGCAGCCGCGCCCGTGGCCGCCGCGCCTGCGACCTCCGCTGCCGCAGCGAGCGGTGGTTCGAAGTCGGACGTGGCCATGCCGGCCGCGGCCAAGCTGATGGCCGACAACAACCTCGCCGCGGGATCGGTGGCAGGCACTGGCCGCGATGGACGCATCACCAAGGGTGACGTGCTGTCGACCGTTGCGGGTGGCGGAGCCAAGACTGCCGTCGCCGCTCCGGTGCAAGCCGCGCGTCCGCCGGCGCCGGCGCTGCAGCAAGTGGCCGCGCCCAGCGTGCCCAACCTGGGCGACCGCCCCGAGCAGCGCGTGCCCATGAGCCGCCTGCGCGCGCGCGTCGCCGAGCGCCTGCTGCAGTCGCAGGCCACCAACGCCATCCTCACCACGTTCAACGAGGTCAACATGGCCCCGGTGATGGAGATGCGCAAGAAGTTCCAGGAGAAGTTCGAGAAGGAACACGGCGTGAAGCTCGGCTTCATGTCGTTCTTCGTCAAGGCCGCGGTGCACGCGCTGAAGAAGTACCCGGTGATCAACGCCAGCGTGGACGGCAACGACATCGTCTACCACGGCTACTTCGACGTCGGCATCGCGGTGGGCTCGCCGCGGGGCCTGGTGGTGCCGATCCTGCGCAACGCCGACCAGATGTCGTTCGCCGACATCGAGAAGAAGATCGCCGAATTCGGCGCCAAGGCGCGCGACGGCAAGCTGGGCATCGAGGACATGACCGGCGGCACCTTCTCCATCTCCAACGGCGGCGTGTTCGGCTCGATGCTCTCGACACCCATCATCAACCCGCCGCAGTCGGCCATCCTGGGCGTGCACGCCACCAAGGACCGCGCCGTCGTCGAGAACGGGCAGATCGTGGTTCGCCCGATGAACTACTTGGCCATGAGCTACGACCACCGCATCATCGACGGCCGCGAAGCCGTGCTGGGCCTGGTCGCGATGAAGGAAGCGCTGGAAGACCCGGCACGACTTCTCTTTGATCTCTGATAGCAAGAACAAGGACGAGGCCCCGCAAGGGGCCTCGTTATCGTCTGTGAGCAACAAACAATTCGACGTCGTCGTCATCGGCGGCGGCCCCGGCGGCTACATCGCCGCCATCCGCGCGGCGCAACTGGGCTTCAACACCGCCTGCATCGACGAGTGGAAGACCAAGGACGGCAAGCCCGCCCCGGGTGGCACCTGCACCAACGTCGGCTGCATCCCGTCCAAGGCGCTGCTGCAGTCGTCCGAGAACTTCGAGCACGCCGGCAAGCACTTCGCCGACCACGGCATCCAGGTCAGCGGCCTGGCCCTGGACGTGGCGAAGATGCTCGGGCGCAAGGACGCCGTCGTGAAGCAGAACAACGACGGCATCCTGTTCCTGTTCAAGAAGAACAAGGTCACGTTCTTCCATGGCCGTGGCTCGTTCGTGAAGAGCGGCGCCGAGGGACACGAGATCCAGGTGACGGGCGCCGCCAACGAGACGATCGCTGCGAAGCACGTCATCGTGGCCACGGGCTCCAATGCGCGTGCGCTGCCCGGCGCTCCGTTCGACGAGGTGAACATCCTGTCGAACGACGGCGCGCTGCGCGTGCCGCAGGTGCCGAAGAAGCTGGGCCTGATCGGCTCCGGCGTCATCGGCCTGGAGATGGGCTCCGTGTGGCGTCGGCTCGGCGCCGAGGTGACCATCCTCGAGGGCCTGCCCACGTTCCTGGGCGCGGTCGACGAGCAGATCGCCAAGGAAGCGCAGAAGGCGTTCACCAAGCAGGGTTTGAAGATCGAGCTGGGCGTCAAGGTCGGCGAGGTGAAGAACAACGGCACGCAAGGCGTGACGGTGGCCTACACCAATGCCAAGGGCGAGGCGCAGACCCTGGCGGTCGACAAGCTGATCGTCTCCATCGGCCGCGTGCCCAACACCATCGGGCTGAAGCCCGAGGCCATCGGCCTGCAGCTGGACGAGCGCGGCGCGATCATCGTCGACGACCTGTGCCGCACCAACGTGCCCAACGTGTGGGCGATCGGCGATGTCGTGCGCGGCCCGATGCTGGCGCACAAGGCGGAAGAAGAGGGTGTGGCGGTGGCCGAGCGCATCGCGGGCCAGCATGGCCACGTCAACTTCAACACCATCCCCTGGGTGATCTACACCAGCCCCGAGATCGCGTGGGTCGGCCAGACCGAGCAGCAGCTCAAGGCCGCAGGCGTCGCCTACAAGGCCGGCACGTTCCCGTTCATGGCCAACGGCCGCGCACGTGCGCTCGGCGACACCACGGGCATGGTGAAGTTCCTCGCCGACGCGAAGACCGACGAGATCCTGGGCGTGCACATCGTCGGGCCGATGGCCAGCGAACTGATCTCGGAGGCCGTGGTGGCGATGGAGTTCAAGGCCTCCGCCGAGGACATCGCCCGCATCTGCCACGCGCACCCGTCGCTCTCCGAAGCCACCAAGGAAGCGGCGCTGGCAGTCGACAAGCGGACGCTGAACTTCTAAGAGAAAAGACGGAACGCGAAAGACGCGAAGGTGGCGCAAAACACGCGAACGAAGGCCTCGATGGGTTTCGCGTCTTTTGCGCTCCTTTCGCGTCTTTTGCGTGCGGCTGTCCGATGAGCGTTCGCGAGATCTACGAAGCCGAACTGAAGGCGCGCGGGTACCAGAGCGACCCGGCGCAGCTGCGCGCGGTGGAAGCGCTGGACCGCTGCGCGCAGGAGTGGGCGCACTACAAGGAGAAGCGCTCCAACTCGCTCAAGAAGCTGATCAACCATCCCGACATCCCGCGCGGTGTCTACATGGTGGGCGGGGTGGGGCGCGGCAAGAGCTTCCTGATGGACTGCTTCTTCCAGGTCGTGCCGCTGAGGCGCAAGACCCGGCTGCACTTCCACGAGTTCATGCGCGAAGTGCACCGCGAACTGGCCGACCTGCAGGGCACCGTCAATCCGCTTGACGCGCTGGGCGAACGCATCGCCGATCGCTTCAAGCTGATCTGCTTCGACGAATTCCACGTCGCCGACATCACGGACGCGATGATCCTGCACCGCCTGCTGCAGGCGCTGTTCGACAATGGCGTGGGGTTCGTCACGACGTCCAACTTCGCGCCCGACGACCTCTATCCCAACGGCCTGCATCGCGACCGCCTGCTGCCCGCGATCGAATTGCTGAAGGCCAATCTCGACGTGGTCGATGTCGACAACGGCGTCGACTACCGCGAGCGCACGCTGCAGCACGTGAAGATGTACCACACGCCGCTCGGGCCGCAAGCCGACGCCGAGATGGACCGGGCGTTCAGCGAGCTGGCAGAGTCGCGCGACGAGGACCCGGTGCTGACCATCGAGCACCGCGAGATCCGTGCGAGGCGCAAGGCCGGCGGTGTTGTCTGGTTCGACTTCCGCACGCTCTGCGGCGGGCCCCGCTCGCAGAACGACTACCTGGAGATCGCGACGCAGTTCCACACCGTGCTGCTGTCGGGCGTGCCGGCCATGCCGGTGAACATGGCGTCGGAAGCGCGGCGGTTCACCTGGCTGGTGGACGTGCTGTACGACCGGCGCGTGAAACTGATCCTGTCGGCCGCGGTCGAACCCGAGGCGTTGTACACCGAAGGTCCCCTGGCGCACGAGTTCCCGCGCACCGTCTCCCGCCTGCGCGAGATGCAATCGGCGCAGTTCCTGGGCCAGGGGCGCCGCACCGTCGACACTCGCCTGACATGACCCATCGCACCGCTGTCCTGCTGCTCGCGCTGGCCTGCTGCCTTCCCGCACTGGCCGACCAGGCGCAGGAGATCGCGACCGAACGCGCACGCATCGCTGCCGAGCGCAGCCGCGTCGAGGCGACGTTCCAGGCCGAGCAGAAGACCTGTTACCGCAAGTTCGCGGTCAGTGGGTGCATCGAGGACGCGCAGGCGTGGCGCAGCCAGCAATTGTCGGACCTGCGTCGCCAGGAAGTCGCCCTGAACGATCTCGAACGCAAGGCGCGCTCTGCCGACCGCATGCGCGAGCTGCAGCAGAAGCAGGCCGACGAGGCGCGCCGGCAGTCCGACGCGGCCGCCAAGGGACAGGCCGAGCGTGCTTCGCGCGAGCAGCGTGCCCAGGAGAAGGCGGAGAAGGCGCAGGCCGCCGCGGCCAGGGAGGGCACCGGGAAGGCGAAGCGGCCCCGGTCCGCGCCTGCGCCGAAGGCCACGGCGCCGCGCACGCCCAATGCGTCGGCCGGGCCTGACGCCAACGAGAACCGCCACAAGTTCGAAGAGCGCCAGCGCCAGGCCCAGGAGCACAAGGCCAGCGTCGAGCAGCACCAGGCCGAGCACAAGAAGCCGGCCCAGCCGCTGCCGGTGCCGCCCTGAGCGGTGCTGTGCAGCCTGCTGGCCGCAGGATGGCCGCCGGCTAGGCCAGCGGTTCGAGCTTGACGATGGCCAGCGAGAGGTTGTCGCCGCCACCCCGTGCGCGCGAACGCGCTTTCTCGATCAGGAACTCGCTGGCTTCCCGCGGCGACAGCGACGACAGCACCGAGCCCAGCTCGTTCGGGCTGAAGTAGTGCCAGACGCCGTCGCTGCAAGCCAGCAGCACGTCGCCCGGCTTGAGCTGCTGGATGAAGTACAGGTCGGCCGGCGGATCGTCTTCCGCACCCAGGCACCCCATGAGGATGTTGGACTGCGGGTGGACGTTGGCCTCTTCCTCCGTGAGCTCGCCCTTGTCGACCAGCGTCTGCACGTACGAATGGTCGAGCGTGCGCTTGACGAGGCTGCCGCCGTGGAAGTGGTAGATGCGCGAATCGCCGGCATGCACCCAGTGGCAGTCGCCCGCAGGGTTGATGAGGAACGCCGCGATCGTGCTGTGCGGCTCCTGCTCGGACGAGATGGCGGTGAGCTTGATGACCAGGTGCGCTTCCTCGACCACCTGCTTGAGCAGGTGCGAGGCGTCATCGTGGTCGGGCGAGTAGCGCTCGAACAGCTGCCTGGCCGTCAGCATCACCTGGTCCGACGCCTTGCGGCCGCCGCTGCGGCCACCCATGCCATCCGCCACCACGCCCAGCACGCAACCGTTGATGCGCGGATGGCCGATCAGGGCCACCTGGTCCTGCTGGTACTCACGGTCACCCTTGTGGATGCCGGTGGCGGCGGTGAGACGGTAGCCTTTGCCCATGAAGTTTCCTGCGTGGAGCGGTGGCCGCCCCGGGAGCACTTATTATCGTTGGGCACGACCAGCTCTTCCTCCGCGGTCGCCAACTATTTCCTTGGAACCGAACCTGCATTCGCCCGAGCGCCGGCTGATCGAGCTGCGCATCGAACACGCCGATCTCGACGCCCTGATCGACGCGGCTGCGCATGCCGCGCCGCTGGACGAGCTGTTGCTGCGTCGGCTGAAGAAGAAGCGGCTGCAATTGCGCGACGAGATCGCGCGCATCGAGCTGGCGCTCGATCCCAAGGAGCCCGCTTGACCTCCTTGCGCGACCCGGTGTGAGCAAGCTGCAAGAAGCGGTGCGCGACGCTTTCGCGCCCGGTGGCGTCCTGGATGGCGCGGCCGAAGCGTTCCGACCGCGCGAGGGGCAGACCCAGATGGCGCTGGCTGTCGCGGCCAGCATCGAGCAGGGAGGTGCGCTCGTGGTCGAGGCCGGCACCGGCGTCGGCAAGACCTTCGCGTACCTTGTGCCCGCACTGCTCTCGGGCGAGCGGGTGCTGCTGTCCACCGCCACCAAGACGCTGCAGGACCAGCTGTTCGGCCGCGACCTGCCACGGCTGGTCGAGGTGCTCGGCCTGCCGGTGCGCACGGCGCTGCTCAAGGGCCGCGGCAGCTACCTGTGCCTGCACCGCATGGAGCAGGCCCGGCAGGATCCGACGGCCGGCGAGCGTGCCGTGGCCGCCACGCTGTCGCGCGTCGAGCAATGGGCGCAGTCCACGCGCAGCGGCGACCTGGCGGAGCTCACGGGCCTGGACGAGCGTTCGCCGGTGCTTCCCCTGGTGACCTCCACGCGCGACAACTGCCTGGGCACGCAGTGCCCGAAGTTCCGCGCGTGCCACGTCAACCTGGCGCGGCGCGAGGCCCTTGCGGCCGACGTGGTCGTGATCAACCACCACCTGTTCTTCGCCGATCTCGCGGTGCGCGAGTCGGGCATGGCCGAACTGCTGCCCACCGTGCGCGTCGCCATCTTCGACGAGGCCCACCAGCTCAATGAGACCGGCGTGCAGTTCCTCGGCACGCAGCTGGGCACCTCGCAGCTGCTGGACTTCACGCGCGACATGCTCGGCGCCGGCCTGCAGCTCGCGCGCGGGCTGGTGGACTGGCAGCAGGTGGCGGCCGGCACCGAGCGCGCGGCCCGCGATTTGCGGCTGGTCATCGGGCGCAGTGGCACCGGCCGTCTGCGCTGGGCCGGGGAGGCCCCGGACGGCATTGACCCGACCGCGTGGCAGGACGCGCTCGACGCCACGCGGCTGGCCTGCGAGCAGGCCGCCGAGGCCATTGCCACCGTGAGCGAGATCGCGCCGGACTTCCAGCGCCTGCACGAGCGCGCGGCGACGCTGGCCGAGCGTGCGCTGCGCTTCACCCGGCCCTGCGACGGCGACTCCGTGCGGTGGGTCGACGTCGGGCAGCAGCTGCGGCTGATGGAGTCGCCGCTCGACATCGCGCAGACCGTGCGCACGCGCCTTCTCAAGCGCAGGGGCGATGCCGCGCCATCGCCGCAGGACGACGACGGCCGGGCCTGGATCTTCACCTCGGCCACGCTGGGCGACGATGCTCGGCTGTCATGGTTCACGGAACCCTGCGGGTTGCAGGAAGCGCAGGTGCTGCGGGTGGGCAGCCCGTTCGACTACCCGTCGCAGGCAGCGGTGTACCTGCCGCGCGAGCTGCCAAAGCCCAACGATCCTGGCCACAGCCAGTCGGTGGCGCGGCTCGCCGCGGCCGCGGCGCTGCGCATCGGCGGCCGCACCATGGTGCTCACGACCACGCTGCGCGCCTTGCGCGCCATCGGCGAGGACCTGCTGCGCCGCTTCGGCGACGGCAGCCAGCTGGAGGTGCTGGTGCAGGGCCAATGGCCCAAGCGGCGCCTGATCGAACGGTTCCGCGAGGGCGATTCGCATGGCCGGCCGGGCTGCCTGCTGGTCGCCTCGGCGTCGTTCTGGGAAGGCGTCGACGTGCCCGGCGATGCGTTGCAGCTGGTGGTCATCGACAAACTGCCGTTCCCGCCGCCGGGCGATCCGGTGGTCGAGGCGCGTTCGCAGCGGCTGGAAGGGCAGGGCCGCAGTTCGTTCAACGACTACTTCATTCCCGAAGCCGCGGTGGCCTTGAAGCAGGGAGCCGGCCGGCTGATCCGTCGCGAGAGCGACCGCGGCGTGCTGGTCGTGTGCGACACCCGGATGGCGAGCATGGGCTACGGGCGGCGGCTGCTGGCCGCATTGCCGCCGATGCGGCGGCTGTCGACGTCGGCCGACTTCGAGGCCGCGCTCGAGGCGCTGCGCTCGGACGCGACCTCAGAGCCCTGAGTGGCTCACCAGAACTTCCACCACGGCGACGCCGCCTTGCTGCCAGCGGCAGGACGGCCGGTGATGAACGCGCTCTGCGGGTAGCTCTTCTCGAGCACGCGGCGCGCATCGTCGCGCAGCTGCGGCATGCCGAGTGCGTCGTACGAACGCACGAGGATCACCAGCGCCTCTTCGAGCGCGGGAACATCGTGGTAGTCGGCCAGTGCGGACTGGGCGCGATTGGCCGCCGCGACGTAGGCACCGCGTTCGTAGTAGTAGCGCGCGACGTGCACCTCGTACTGCGCCAGTGCATTGACGATGTAGGTCATGCGCGCGCGGGCGTCGGGCGTGTACTTGGAGTCGGGGAAGCGCGTGGCCAGTTCCTTGAAGGCCTCGAATGACTCCTTGGCGGCCTTCTGGTCACGCTCGGACAGGTCCTGGCGCGCCACCCAGGCGAGCAGGCCCAGGTTGTCGTTGAAGTTCACCAGGCCCTTGAGGTACAGCGCGTAGTCGATCGCCGGGCTGGCGGGATGCAGCTTCATGAAGCGGTCCAGCGTGGACACCGCCTGCGCCGGTTCGCCCGACTTGTACTGCGAATACGCCTTGTCCAACTGGGCCTGCTGCGCCAGCGGCGTGCCGGCCGCGCGGCCTTCGAGGCGCTCGAGGATCGGCACCGCCTTGTCCCAGGCACCGGATCCCATCTCGTCCTTCGCGTCGGCATACAGCCGTGCCGGGCTCAGGTTGGGTCCGCGCTCCACCGGGTTCGACGAGCACGCGCCCAGCAACGCGGCCGCGACGACGGCGAGACACGATAATTTGGCACGAAGCATGACGCGCAGACCTTCTTGAAACAGAGCCGGACGATTATAGGAGTGGCCCCCGAGACACTCGCGCCCGACGAGGCCCTGGACGACGAGCCGGAGACCGCTGCGCCGGGCGAGTTCCGCTCGCTTTCCGTGCCGCCCGCGTTGCACGGTGAACGGCTCGATCGCGCGCTCGCGGACCTGGTGCCGGAGTTCTCGCGCAACTACCTGCAGCAGCTGGTCGTGGATGGCGCCGTGTCCATCGATGGACGACCTGCGAGCCGTGCGGCCCACCGTGTCCGCGCGGGCGCAGCGCTGGGTATCGAATTGCGGCCCACGCCGCAGAGCCAGGCGTTCCGCCCCGAGCCGATGGAGCTCGCCGTGGTGCACGAGGACGAACACCTGCTCGTGATCGACAAGCCCGCGGGCCTGGTGGTGCACCCCGCGCCGGGCAACTGGAGTGGCACCCTGCTCAATGGCCTGCTGGCACGCGACGCGGCCGCCACCACCTTGCCTCGCGCCGGCATCGTGCATCGGCTGGACAAGGACACCAGCGGCCTGATGGTGGTGGCGCGCACGCGGCTGGCGATGGACGCACTGGTGCGGATGATCGCGGCGCGCGAGGTCACGCGGCAGTACCTTGCCATCGCTCACCGGCCATGGTCCGGTCCTTCGCCGGTCACGGTCGACGCAGCGATCGGGCGCGACCCGCGCAACCGCCTGCGCATGGCCGTGGTGGATCTCGCGCACACGCCCGGCAAGCCGGCCGCCACGACGTTCGAGCGGCTCGACTCCAGCGATGACGGTTGCCTCGTGCGGGCCAGCCTGCACACGGGCCGCACCCACCAGATCCGCGTGCACCTGGCGCACCTCGGCCATCCGCTGCTCGGCGATGCCCTGTACGGCGGCGCGCCGGCTGCCGGCGTGGCGCGCCAGGCGCTGCATGCCTTCCGGCTCGCGTTCACGCATCCGCTGACCGGTGGCGCGCTGGACCTGCGATCCCCGCTGCCGGACGACCTTCGTGCCGGATTGGCCGGATGGGGCCTGCGTTACAATCCCGAGGCAGCGATGGCGCGACAGTCCACGCCTGCCGGGCCAGCCCCGATGCCCGCCGGCGCCAGCGCCGCGATGCCGCCGCCCCTCTCGACGGGCGGCCCCCCGACCGGAGCGCCGCCCGGCGCCCGTTCCAGGAAGACCGCAAGACGATGACTACCGCGGATGCCAAGCGCGTCCTCGAAACCGCGTTGATCTGCTCGTCGCAACCGTTGCCGGTGCGCGAGCTGCGCGTCCTGTTCAACGACGAACTGGGCGCCGACACCATTCGCGGGCTGCTCGAGGAGCTGCAGGACGACTGGGCCCAGCGTGGCGTGGAACTGGTGTGCGTGGCCACGGGCTGGCGCTTCCAGAGCCGCCCCGAGATGCGCGAGTACCTCGACCGGCTGCATCCCGAGAAGCCGCCCAAGTACACGCGCGCCGCCCTCGAGACGCTGGCGATCATCGCGTACCGCCAGCCGGTCACGCGCGGCGACATGGAGGACATCCGTGGCGTCACCATCAACACGCAGATCCTCAAGCAGCTGGAGGACCGCGGCTGGGTCGAGGTGATCGGCCATCGCGAAGCCGTGGGACGCCCGGCGCTCTATGCGACCACGCGGCAGTTCCTGGACGACCTGGGCCTCGCGTCGCTCGACCAGCTGCCGATGCTCGAGTCGCCCACCCAGCAGATGGAGGCCCTGGCCGGACTGGCCGGCGGCGAGGGCGCGCAGCCCGAACTCTCCATCGATGCCACCGACCCTGCGGCCGATGACGGCCTGCATGTCCAGGCCGCGCAGACCGCCGATGCCGGCGCGGCGGCCGACGATCTTTTCCCCCCGACACCTTCCGACCCCGACACCTCCGGCAGTGGCGACTCCGCTTCGGCCGAGATGACCTGACCTGCCATGAATTCCAACGAGCTGCAGCCGCCGGCCATCGATGCCGCCGCCACCGACGACAAGGACAAGGTGCCGGCAGCGCAGGCGCCGCTCGCGACGCAGCCGGGCGGCGGCGCACCTCCGGCCGAGCGCGCGCAGGCGCAGGACGAAGGGGATCGCGATGACGGCTTCGACGACGATGACGATCGCGACGCTGACGACCACGACGACGCCGAGCCGCGGAGGACCGCCCGCGAGCGGGCAACTCCCGCACCAGCGCCCGAGCCGATCCGCTTCGAGGACGTGGTCTCCGGCCGCTTCGACGCGGACGAACAGGCGCCGGACACCGCTTTGCCCAAGCGCGTTCTCGCCCCGCAGGCCGACACGCCCAAGTTGCACAAGGTGCTGGCGCAGGCCGGCCTGGGATCGCGGCTCGAGATGGAGCAGCTGATCATGGAAGGGCGGATCTCGGTGAACAACGAGCCCGCCCACATCGGCCAACGCATCCAGTTCGGCGACCAGATCAAGGTCAACGGCAAGCCGATCCGCGTGCGCATCGCTCCGCCTGCAGCGCGCGTGATTGCGTACCACAAGCCGGTGGGCGAGGTCGTCACGCATGACGATCCGCAGAACCGTCCCACCGTGTTCCGCAAGCTGCCGCGGCTGCAGCAGGGCAAGTGGCAATCGGTCGGGCGGCTCGACCTGAACACCGAAGGCCTGCTGCTGTTCACCAGTTCCGGCGAACTGGCCAACCGCCTGATGCATCCGCGGTTCGGGCTGGAGCGCGAATACGCGGTGCGCGTGCTCGGGACCTCTCGGCCGAGGAGAAGCAGCGGCTTCTCGACGGCATCGATCTCGAGGACGGCAAGGCCCAGTTCGGCGCGATCGAGGAAGGTGGCGGCGAGGGCGCCAACAGCTGGTACCGCGTGACCATTTCCGAGGGCCGCAACCGCGAGGTGCGGCGACTGTTCGAAGCGCTGGGGCATGCAGTCAGTCGCCTGATCCGCATCCGCTACGGCGCCATGGTGCTGCCGCGCGGCCTCAAGCGCGGCGCTTTCCTCGAACTGGACGAGCGTGACATCCGGGCCTTGACCCAGGCAGCGGGCGGCCCTCCGGCCGAGCGCCCACCGCGCGACGGCGACACCGGGGGTCCGTCGCGCAACCGCCGCCGCGGCAACCGTGGCGCTGGCCCGCGTCCCGACGGCAACCAGCCGCGTGGCGCGGCCGGTGGCCCGGGGAAGGGCGGCGGCCAAGGCCAGCAGCGGCGCAGCAACGACCGCGGCCGAGGCAATGCAGGCGGGGGCGGCGGCAATGGCGGCCAACCGGATCCGATGAAGACCTCGTTCGGCTACATCGGTGCCGACAGCTTCATGCGCCAGCGCCAAGGCGGCCCGGGCGGTGGCCAGCGGCGAGGTGGCGGCGGCGGCGGCGGCGGAGGCGGCGGAGGCGGCGGAGGCGGCGGCGGTGGCTCCGGCGGCGGACGCCGTGGTGGCAATCGCGGCGGGCGCTGAGCTTCGCCGATCGCCTACCGCCGAAAAGGTCACATCCGCCAGCTAAAATAGCAGGCTTTCCCGAACTTTCCGGCCCGCGGGCGCCTCCACCAGGCTGCGGCAACCAGCTGCAGCACAGGGCGTGGCGCGGGTCCTCCCATATCACAAACCCGACCAGGAACCTTCATGGCGATCGAACGCACCCTCTCCATCATCAAGCCCGACGCAGTGGCCAAGAACGTCATCGGCCAGATCTACGCGCGCTTCGAGGGCGCCGGCCTGAAGATCATCGCGGCACGCATGGCCCACCTGTCGCGCCAGGAAGCCGAGCAGTTCTACGCCGTGCACAAGGCCCGTCCGTTCTTCAAGGACCTGGTCGACTTCATGATCTCCGGCCCCGTGATGATCCAGGTGCTGCAAGGCGAGGGCGCCATCCTGAAGAACCGTGACCTGATGGGCGCCACCGATCCGAAGAAGGCCGAGAAGGGCACCATCCGCGCCGACTTCGCCGACAGCATCGACGCCAACGCCGTGCACGGCTCCGACGCCGCCGAGACGGCAGCGGTCGAGATCGCGTTCTTCTTCCCTGGCATGAACGTCTACTCCCGCTGAAAGCGGAGTAGCGACGATGTGATGACGGCCAGTCCTGAGCTCAGTCCGGGGACCAACCTCCTCGATTTCGATCTCGACGGGCTGGCCGCGTTCTGCGAGACGCTGGGCGAGAAGCGGTTCCGCGCCACGCAGCTGTTCCGCTGGATCCACCAGCGGGGCGCGCGCGATTTCGACCAGATGACCGACCTGGCGAAGTCGCTGCGCGAGAAGCTGAAGACCGCAGCCCGCATCGAGGCGCTGCCGGTCATCAGCCAGCACGAATCCGCCGACGGCACCATCAAGTGGCTGTTCGACGTGCGCGACGGCAATGCCGTCGAGGCGGTGTTCATTCCCGAGGACGATCGCGGCACGCTGTGCGTCTCGTCGCAGGCAGGCTGCGCGGTGGGCTGCCGCTTCTGCTCCACCGGCCACCAGGGCTTTTCGCGCAACCTCTCCACCGGCGAGATCGTGGCGCAGCTCTGGTTCGCCGAGCACTTCCTGCGCGGCCACCTGAAGACCAGCGAACGCGTGATCTCCAACGTCGTGATGATGGGGATGGGCGAGCCGCTGCAGAACTATGCGGCCCTGGTGCCCGCGCTGCGCACGATGCTGGACGACCATGGCTACGGCCTGTCGCGGCGACGCGTGACTGTGTCCACCTCGGGCGTGGTGCCGATGATGGATCGCCTGGCGCAGGACTGCCCGGTGGCCCTTGCCGTGTCGCTGCATGCGCCGAACGATCCGCTGCGCGACAACCTGGTGCCGCTCAATCGCAAGTACCCGCTGGCCGAACTGCTGGCTGCATGCGATCGCTACCTCGCGCATGCACCGCGCGACTTCATCACGTTCGAATACTGCATGCTCGATGGCGTGAACGACACGCCGGAGCTCGCGCGCGAACTCGTGGCCCTGGTGCAGCACCACGCCGGCCGCGGGATCAGCTGCAAGTTCAACCTCATTCCCTTCAACCCGTTCCCCGCGTCAGGACTGACGCGATCGCCCAACACCCGTGTTGTCGCGTTCGCGAAGTTGCTGAGTGATGCTGGTATCGTCACCACCGTGCGCAAGACGAGGGGGACGACATCGACGCCGCCTGCGGCCAGCTCGCCGGCGACGTGAAGGACCGGACCCGTGTGGGTGAGCGCATCGCCCAGCAGCGCACCGTGATGCTCAGACAGGTGCCGGCAGCCGCAGCTGCCAAGGAGGGTTGAATGGTCGGGAAGAGGGGACTCGGGCAGCTTGGGCTGCTGGTGGCGGCATTGCCGTGGGCCGCATTGCTCGCGGGAGCGATCACCGTCTCGGGATGCGCGACGCCGCAGGCCGAGTCCACGCAGGATTCCGTCGTGACGGAGTTCGACGAACCGGAAGCACGCAAGCGTGCCCGCATCCGCATGGAGCTCGCGGTCGGCTACTTCCAGCAGGGCAAGACCAACATCGCGCTCGACGAGCTGAAGCAGGTCATCGCCATCGATCCCTCGTACGCCGATGCGTACAACCTGCGCGGGCTGATCTACATGCAGCTCAATGACCCCCGCCTGGCCGAAGAAAGCTTCCGCCGTGCCATGGCGCTGAGCCCGCGCGATGCCAACACGATGCACAACCTCGGCTGGCTGCAGTGCCAGCAGCGGCAGTTCGAGGAAGCGGACCGCACCTTCGAGCAGGCGCTGGCCATTCCGCTCTACCCGGAACGCGCCAAGACGCTGATGGCGCGGGGCCTGTGCCAGGCGCGCGATGGCAAGCCCGAGGTCGCCGAGCGCACGCTGGCCAAGGCCTACGAGCTCGATGCCGGCAATCCCATCGTCGGCTACAACCTGGCCAACCTCCTGTTCGCCCGGGGCGACACGTCGCGCGCCCAGTTCTACATCCGCCGCCTGAACAACAGTGAACTCGCCAATGCCGAGTCGCTCTGGCTCGGGATCAAGGTCGAACGCAAGATGGGCGACAAGCTGGCAATGGCGCAGCTGGCCGACCAGCTGAAAAAGCGCTTCCCGCGTTCGCGCGAGACGACGTCGCTCGAAAAGGGGTCGTTCGATGAGTGAAGCCGTGATGGGCGAGGTGGCCGGACAGGGCACCAGCGCCGGCGAACTCCTGCGGCGCTACCGCGAGGCGGCCGGCCTGCACGTGGACACGCTGGCGGCGAGCCTGAAAGTGCCCGTGCGCAAGCTCCAGGCCCTGGAGCAGGACCAGCACGACCAGCTGACGGACGCCGTGTTCGCACGCGCGCTGGCCTCCAGCGTGTGCCGCACCCTCAAGGTCGACGCGCAGCCCGTTCTCGAGCGGCTGCCGCAGACCCACCCGCCGCGCCTGCTGCAGGACCACGAGGGCCTCAATGCGCCGTTCCGCGCGCCCGGCGACGGTGCCGCGCCCGGATGGACCGAGCAGCTCACCAAGCCGGTGTTCCTGGTCGTCTACGCGCTGCTTCTGGGTGCGCTGGTGCTGGTCTTCCTGCCCAGAACTCACACGGATGACGCGCCGGCTGGGAAGCCGGGCGGCACGGCGCCCGCGCCGATGACCAGCGCCGCGCTCCCGCCGACGAGCACGGCCAACGAAACACCGGCGGCGGTGTCGCCCGAGACCGTGCCGATGCCGCAGCCCTCGACGCCCGTCGGGGCGGACGAGCCCATTGCCGCGGCGGCACCCGCAGGAACGTCCGCACCGTCCGTCGCTCCTGCCACGCCCACCGCGCTTGTCGCCGCGCCCGCCGCCGCTTCCGCACCCGTTCCCAACGGTGTCGTGGTGTTCCGCACCACCGGCCCGTCCTGGATCGAGGTGACCGACAGCCGCGGCACCACCACCCTGCGCCGCCTCATGGCCGCCGGCGAGTCCGCCGGCGCCTCCGGCACGCTGCCGCTCGCCGTCACCATCGGCAGCGTCAGTGCCACCACCGTGCAGGTGCGTGGCAAGCCATTCGACCTGGTGCGGTTCTCGCGCGACAACGTCGCACGTTTCGAAGTGAAGTGATGTCCCAAGCCTGCCTGCCCGTCGAACCCGCGTTCCCCGCCCCCGCCGCAGCCGCCAGGCCCGCGTGGCCTGGGGGTCGCGCGTGGTCACCGTGGGTGGCGATGCGCCCGTGCGCGTGCAGTCGATGACCAACACCGACACCGAGGATCCGATCGCCACCGCGATCCAGGTGAAGGAGCTGGCGCAGGCAGGTTCCGAGATGGTGCGCATCACCGTCAACACGCCCGAGGCGGCGAAGCAGGTGGCCTACATCCGCGAGCAGCTCGATCGCATGGGCGTCGACGTGCCGCTGGTGGGCGACTTCCACTACAACGGCCACCGGCTGCTCACCGAATTTCCCGACTGCGCGCAGGCGCTGTCCAAGTACCGCATCAACCCCGGCAACGTGGGCAAGGGCGACAAGCGCGACCGCCAGTTCGGCCAGATGATCGAAGCCGCCATGCGCTGGGACAAGCCGGTGCGCATCGGCGTCAACTGGGGCAGCCTCGACCAGGAACTGCTCGCGTCCCTGATGGACGAGAACGCGGGCCGGGCCCAGCCCTGGGATGCGCGCAGCGTCATGTACGAGGCGCTGATCACGTCGGCCATCGAATCCGCGAAGCGTGCGGAGGAGATGGGCATGCCGGGGCAGCAGATCATCCTGTCGTGCAAGGTCAGTGGCGTGCAGGACCTGATCTCGGTCTACCGTGAACTGGCACGCCGCTGCGACTACCCGCTGCACCTGGGCCTCACCGAGGCGGGCATGGGCACCAAGGGCACCGTGGCCTCCAGCGTTGCGCTGGGCATCCTGCTGCAGGAAGGCATCGGCGACACCATCCGCGTGTCGCTCACACCGCAGCCGGGCGAATCGCGCACGCAGGAAGTCGTCATTGCCTCCGAGATCCTGCAGTCGCTGGGTCTGCGCATCTTCGTGCCGAGCGTCACCGCCTGCCCTGGTTGCGGCCGCACGACCAGCACCACGTTCCAGGAACTGGCCAAGCAGATCGACGACCACCTGCGCGCCAACATGCCCGTGTGGCGCAGCAAGTATCCCGGCGTCGAGAAGCTGCGCGTCGCGGTGATGGGCTGCATTGTCAACGGTCCCGGCGAGAGCAAGCATGCCGACATCGGCATCAGCCTGCCGGGCACCGGCGAGGCGCCGGCCGCGCCCGTGTTCATCGACGGCGAGAAGGCCCTGACGCTGCGCGGCGAGAACATCGCCGGCGAGTTCCACAAGATCGTCGAGGACTACATCGAGAAAAGGTTCGGCACCGAGACGGTCGCCGCCTGAACGGCCCCCTGGCCACAGAGGGCGCAGGCTCGCGCCCCAACGAAAAGAACGATCCCATGGCTGACAAACTCAGTGCCGTCAAGGGCATGAACGACATCCTGCCGCCCGAATCGGCGCGGTGGGAGGCGCTCGAGGACAAGGTGCGCGACCTGATGGGCCGCTACGCCTACCGCATGATCCGCACGCCGGTGGTCGAGCCCACGCAGCTGTTCGTGCGCGGCACCGGGCAGACCACGGACATCGTCGAGAAGGAGATGTACTCCTTCGAGGACCGGCTCAATGGCGAACAGCTCACGCTGCGGCCCGAGAACACGCCCGGCGTCGTTCGTGCCGCCATCGAGCACAACCTCACGTACGACGGCGGCAAGCGCCTGTACTACATGGGCCCGATGTTCCGGCACGAGCGGCCGCAGCGCGGCCGCTATCGCCAGTTCTACCAGCTGGGCGCCGAGGTGCTGGGCCACCCCGGGTCCGAGGTCGACGCCGAGCTGATGCTGCTGGCGCACCAGCTGTTCACCGAGCTCGGCCTGAAGGACGTCCGCGTCGAGATGAACAGCCTGGGCGTGTCGGCCGAGCGCCAGGCGCACCGTGCGGCGCTGGTGGCGTACTTCGAGCAGCACAAGGACATCCTCGATGCCGATGCGCAGCGCCGGTTGCACACCAACCCGCTGCGCATCCTGGACACCAAGAACCCGGCGATGCAGCAGATGGTCACGGCGGCGCCGCAATTGCTGGCATACCTGGGCGAGGCTTCGCTCAAGCACCTGGACACGGTCAAGGCGCTGCTGGACGCGTGCGGCGTGCGCTGGTCCATCAATCCGCGCCTGGTGCGCGGCCTGGACTACTACAGCCACACGGTGTTCGAGTTCATCACCGACCAGCTCGGCGCGCAGGGCACGCTGTGCGGCGGAGGCCGTTACGACGGCCTGTTCGAGATCCTCGGCGGCAAGCCGACGCCGGCCGTGGGCTGGGGCATGGGCCTGGAGCGTGTGCTGGAACTGCTGAAGGAGCAGGGCGCCGCCGTCGACGCCGGCGCCCCTGACGTCTACGCCGTCGTGCCCGATGCGACCGCGCTGCCGCAGGCGATGCGCGCGCTGCAGGCGCTGCGCGCGGCCGGCGTCTCGGCGCAGATGCATGCGGGTGGCGCCGACGGCTTCGGCAGCATGAAGTCGCAGTTCAAGAAGGCCGACGCCAGCGGCGCGCGCCACGCCCTCATCTTCGGCGCCGACGAACTGGCGGCCGGCGAGGTCACGGTCAAGGCGCTGCGAGACGGACAGGGCGCCCAGCAGCGCAGGCCACTGGCCGGCGTGGCCGACTGGGCCGGCTCGCTGCGGGCCTGACCCATCGGGCCGCTCGCCACGGCTCACTACAATCCCCGGCTGCCCACCTTGCGGCGACACACACCTCCATGGCATCCCACCTCGATCTCGAAGAACAGGAGCAGCTTGACCAGCTCAAGCACTTCTGGAACACCTACGGCAACCTGATCTCCTGGGTGCTGATCGCCGTGTTCGGCGCCATCGCGGCCATGAACGGCTGGCAGTACTGGCAGCGCAGCCAGTCGGCCAAGGCGTCGGCGCTGTACGACGAGGTCGAGCGGTCGGTGCAGGCCGGCGACCTCGCGCGGGCCGAGCACGGATTCAACGATGCGCGCGACAAGTACGGCAGCACCACCTTCGCCCAGCAGGCGGGCTTGCTGCTGGCGCAGGCCGCGGTCGACAAGGGCAAGCCCGAGGTGGCGCGCGGCGCGCTCACCTGGGTCGCGGACAAGTCCTCCGACGAGGGTTACCAGGCCATCGCTCGCCTGCGCCTCGCATCGCTGCTGATCGAATCCAAGTCGTACGACAATGCGCTCAAGCAGCTCGATGCCGGTTTCCCGTCCGAATTCGCGCCGCTGGTGGCAGATCGCCGCGGCGACGTCTACAACCTGCAGGGCAAGAAGGACCAGGCGCGCGCCGAGTACACCAAGGCCTGGCAGGGACTGGGCGATCGCGACGACTACCGCCGCATGGTCGAAGTCAAGCTCACCGCGCTGGGCGTGGATCCCAAGTCGCTCGCGCCGGCGGCCAAGGCTGCCGGGAGCGGCAAGTCATGAGGCGCCTGCCTCTCGCCTCCCGTGTCGCCGGCGCGCTGCTGCTGTGCGGCGCTCTGGCCTCCTGTTCCTCGATCAGCACGCTGTTCGGCGGCAGTGACAAGCCGATGCCGGCGGAACTGCAGCCCAACCCTGCGTCGATGGCCGTTCGCCAGGCGTGGTCCGCCAAGGTGGGTGCGGTCGCCTTTCCGCTGACCGTGACACCGAGCGGCAGCCAGTTCACCGTGGCGGCCAGCGACGGCACCGTCGCCGTGATCGACGGCACGACGGGTCGCGACGTCTGGCGCGCCAGCGCGGGTGCCCGGGTCATCGCTGGCGCGGGCACCGACGGTTCCCTCGTGGCCGTGGTCACCGACGACAACATGCTGGTCGGCATGGCCGACGGCAAGGTGCTGTGGCGCGAGAAGCTCAGTGCCCAGGCCTACACCGCCCCCTTCGTCGCGGGCAAGCGCGTGTTCGTGCTCGCGGCCGACCGTTCGGTGTCGGCCTATGACGGCCAGACGGGCCGCAGGCTGTGGTCGCAGCAGCGCCCGGGCGAGCCGCTCGTGCTGCGCCAGGGCGGCGTGCTGCTGGCGGTGGGCGACATGCTCGTCACCGGGCAGGGCGGCCGGATGACAGGCCTCAACCCCAACAACGGCAGCGTGCGTTGGGATGCGGCGATCGCCTCGCCGCGCGGCACCAACGACGTCGAACGACTGGTCGATCTGGTCGGCCCGGTGTCGCGCCTCGGCACCTCCGTCTGCGCGCGTGCGTTCCAGGCGGCCGTCGGCTGCGTGGACGCCAGTCGTGGCTCCGTCGTGTGGACCCGTCCGGCCAATGGCGGTGTCGGCGTCAGCGGCAACGAGGACCTCGTCGTCGGCGCCGAGACCGACGGGCGCGTGGTTGCCTGGCGCCGCGACAACGGCGAACGCAGCTGGATCCACGACAAGCTGCAACACCGCGGGCTGACGGCGCCGCTGCTGGTGGGCAACTCGGTCGCGATCGGCGACAGCTTCGGCTTCCTGCACGTGCTGGCGCGCGAGGACGGCCGGCTGGTGAATCGCCTGGCCACCGACGGTTCGGCCATCGCCACGGCGCCTGTCGTCGTCGGCAACACGATGGTGGTCGTCACCCGCAACGGCGGCATTTTCGGCTTCGTGCCGCAATAACCTCACGCGCAGTTGCCGATGAAACCCGTGCTGGCCCTGGTAGGCCGCCCCAACGTCGGCAAGTCGACGCTCTTCAACCGGCTGACGAAGTCGCGCGATGCGATCGTGGCCGATTTCGCCGGCCTCACGCGCGACCGCCACTACGGCAACGCGAAGCACGGCAAGCACGAATTCATCGTCATCGACACCGGCGGCTTCGAGCCGACGGCCGAGAGCGGCATCTACATGGAGATGGCCAAGCAGACGCGCCAGGCCGTCGCCGAGGCCGACGTGGTGGTCTTCGTGGTCGATGCGCGTGGCGGCCTCTCTGCGCAGGACCACGACATCGGCAATTACCTGCGCAAGCTGGGCAAGCCCACGGTGCTGGCGGCCAACAAGGCCGAGGGCATGAGCGAGGGCGTGCAGCTCACGGAGTTCTACGAGCTCGGGCTGGGCGAGGTGCATCCGGTGTCCGCCGCGCACGGGCAGGGCATCCGCAGCCTCGTCGAGCTGGCGCTCGCGCCGCTCAACCTGCCCGAAGACGAGGAAGAAGCGCCGGTCGAAGAGGGCCCCATCAAGCTGGCCGTCGCCGGCCGCCCCAACGTCGGCAAGTCGACGCTGATCAACACCTGGCTCGGCGAAGAGCGTCTCGTGGCGTTCGACCTGCCAGGCACCACGCGCGATGCGATCTCGGTCCCGTTCGAGCGAGGCGGCCAGAAGTACGAACTGATCGACACCGCCGGGCTGCGCCGCAAGGGCAAGGTGTTCGAGGCGATCGAGAAGTTCTCGGTCGTCAAGACGCTGCAGGCCATCGAGTCGGCCAACGTCGTTCTGCTGCTGCTGGACGCCACGCAAGGCGTCACGGACCAGGACGCCCACATCGCCGGCTACATCCTGGAGAGCGGGCGCGCGGTGGTGATCGCGGTCAACAAGTGGGACGCCGTGGATGCGTACCAGCGCGAGCAGCTGCAACGGCAGATCGAGGCGCGGCTGGCGTTCCTGAAGTTCGCGTCGCTGCACCTGATCTCGGCGAAGAAGCGCCAGGGCCTGGGACCGGTCTGGGAGTCGATCGCGCAGGCCCACAAGGCTGCCATGACCAAGATGCCGACGCCGGTGCTGACCCGCGTGCTGCAGGAGGCGGTGCAGTTCCAGGCCCCCAAGCGCTCGGGCATGTTCCGGCCCAAGCTGCGGTATGCGCACCAGGGCGGCATGAACCCGCCGGTGATCGTCATCCACGGCAACTCGCTCGAGCACGTCACCGACGCCTACCGGCGCTTCCTCGAGGGACGCTTCCGCAAGGAGTTCAACCTCATCGGCACGCCGCTGCGGGTGGAGATGAAGACGTCGAAGAACCCGTACGCGGACAAGGACTAGGCCGCCGGCCTTGCCGCCGCGGGCTTGAATCGCGAGCCCGCGCACCCACATGCCCGAAGTGCGCGGCAGACTACTTGCACGGCTGGGTCGCTGTGGTAAGGTGCAAGTTCCTACAACGAATCCCGAACACGGAGCTATATCGTGAGCAACAAAGGGCAGCTGCTACAAGACCCGTTCCTGAACACCTTGCGTCGCGAGCATGTTCCGGTCTCGATCTATCTCGTCAACGGCATCAAGCTGCAGGGGCAGATCGAATCGTTCGACCAGTACGTCGTCCTGCTGCGCAACACGGTGACGCAGATGGTCTACAAGCACGCCATCTCCACCATCGTCCCCGGCCGCGCCGTGAACTTCTCCACGGCCGAGGGCAGCGAAGCCGCCGCCAGCTGATCGCGGGCGCGCGCATCGCGTGCCCTTCCCGCCGGGCGTTTCCAGTTTTCCTGAATCCACCCGGACGTTCCGTTGCCTGACATCCAAGACAAAGACGCTGCTCCCGCCATCCTGGTTGGGGTGGACCTTGGCCTTCCCCATTTCGACGCCGAGCTCGAGGAGCTGGGCGAACTCGCCCGCACCGCCGGGCTCGAGCCCGTCGGCCGCATCACTGCCAAGCGCAAGGCGCCCGACGCGGCGCTGTTCGTCGGCAAGGGCAAGGCCGACGAGATCAAGGCGCTTGCCACCGAACTGGGCGCCACCGAGGTGCTGTTCGACCAGGCCCTGAGTCCCGGCCAGCAGCGCAACCTCGAGCGCCACCTCGGCCTTCCGGTCAATGACCGCACGCTGCTGATCCTGGAGATCTTCGCGCAGCGGGCCCGCAGCCATGAAGGCAAGTTGCAGGTCGAACTCGCGCGCCTGCAGTACCTGAGCACCCGGCTGGTCCGGCGCTGGTCGCACCTGGAGCGCCAGCGCGGCGGCATCGGCGCACGTGGCGGCCCGGGCGAAACGCAGATCGAGCTGGACCGCCGCATGATCGGCGACGCCATCAAGCGCACCAAGGATCGCCTCGACAAGGTGAAGAAGCAGCGCACCACGCAGCGCCGCCAGCGCGACCGGCAGGGCGCCTTCAACATCTCGCTCGTGGGCTACACGAACGCCGGCAAATCGACGCTCTTCAACGCGCTGGTGAAGGCGCAGGCCTATGCGGCGAACCAGCTGTTCGCGACCCTGGACACCACGACGCGTCGCCTGTACCTCGACGATGTCGAGGGCGTCAAGGCGGGCCGCTCGGTCTCGCTCTCCGACACGGTCGGGTTCATCCGCGACCTGCCGCACGGCCTGATCGATGCCTTCCAGGCCACGCTGCAGGAAGCGGCCGATGCCGACCTGCTGCTGCACGTGGTGGACGCGGCCAATCCGCACCATCCCGAGCAGATCGAGGAAGTGCAGCGCGTGCTGCACGAGATCGGCGCGGCAGAGGTGCCGCAGGTGCTGGTGTTCAACAAGACCGACGCGCTGCAGGCAGCTCCGCGCCAGCGCAGCGACGTCTTCGAGCTCGAGGGTGCGCCGGTGCGCCGCCTGTTCGTCAGCAGCCGCACTGCCGATGGCCTGCCGGACCTGCGCCGCGAGCTGGCCGAGCGCGCCTCCAGCGAACGAACCCCGCAGCCTGGCGCGCAATTGCACGAAGAGCCCGCCTGATTGGGCACAATCCGGACGCAACGACAAGAAACGATCCGCATGAATCTGCATCTTCCCGGCGTCCTGGCCGGCTTGGCCGGCCGGGCCCGCGGCATGTTCAACCTGAACGATCCCCGCTGGGGACGCGGCGGCGGTGACGACAAGGACAACAACGGCGGTCCTCCGCGCGGCCCCAACCAGGGACCGCCCGACCTCGACGAACTCTGGCGCGACTTCAACCGCCGCCTGGGCGGCCTGTTCGGCGGCGGACGCGGCCGTCGCCCCGAGGGCAATGGCAACCTCCCGCCCGACATGCGCAACGCCGGCATCGGCATCGGCCTGATCGCCACGGTGCTGGTGCTCATCTGGCTGGGCACGGGTTTCTTCATCGTGCAGGAAGGCCAGCAGGCCGTGATCACGCAGTTCGGCCGCTACAAGGCCACGGTCGGTGCCGGCTTCAACTGGCGGCTGCCATATCCGATCCAGCGTCACGAGGTGGTGCCGGTCACGCAGATCCGCTCGGTGGACGTCGGGCGCGATGCGGTGGTCAAGGCCACCGGCCTGCGCGAGTCGGCCATGCTCACCGAGGACGAGAACATCGTCGAGATCAAGTTCGCCGTGCAGTACCGCCTGAACGACGCGCGCGCCTACCTGTTCGAGAGCAAGAACCCCGGCGAAGCCGTGGTGCAGGCCGCCGAGACGGCCGTGCGCGAGGTGGTCGGCAAGATGCGCATGGATTCGGCGCTCGCCGAGGAGCGTGACCAGATCGCACCGCGCGTGCGCAACCTGATGCAGCAGATCCTGGACCGCTACAAGGTCGGCATCGAGATCGTCGGCATCAACCTGCAGCAGGGCGGCGTGCGCCCGCCGGAGCAGGTGCAGGCCGCGTTCGATGACGTCCTCAAGGCAGCGCAGGAACGCGAACGCGCCAAGAACGAGGCCCAGGCCTATGCCAACGACGTGATTCCCCGCGCCGTCGGCTCCGCCTCGCGCCTGGCGCAGGAAGCCGAGGCCTACAAATCGCGGGTCGTTTCACAGGCGCAGGGCGATGCGCAGCGCTTCACCGCGGTGCTGGGCCAGTACCAGAAGGCGCCGCAGGTCACCCGCGACCGCATGTACCTGGAGACCATGCAGCAGATCTACGCGAGCGTAACCAAGATCCTGGTCGAATCGCGCCAGGGTTCCCTGATGTACCTGCCGCTCGATCGCATCCTGCAGCAGGTGACGGGCGGCGGATCGACCGGGGGCGCCGCGGTCGAACCCACGCCCTCGACCGGTTCGGGCGGCAGCGCCAGCAGCAGTTCCCCCAGTTCCGGCAGCAGCAGTGACTCGCGCACCCGGGACAACGCGCGCAGCCGCGACCGCGAGACGCGTTGAACCGGGAGCCACGATCCATGAACCGAATCGGATTCTTCGCCGCCGCCGCCCTCGTGCTGCTGGCTTTGCTCAGCTCCATGCTGTTCGTCGTCGACCAGCGCCAGTTCGGCGTGGTCTATGCGCTCGGCCAGATCAAGGAAGTGATCACCGAGCCCGGCCTCAACTTCAAGCTGCCGCCGCCGTTCCAGAACGTCAGCTACATCGACAAGCGCCTGCTCACGCTGGACAGCAGCGACACCGAGCCGATGCTCACCGCCGAGAAGCAGCGCGTGGTGATCGACTGGTACGTGCGCTGGCGCATCACCGATCCGTCGCAGTACATCCGCAACGTGGGCCTCGACGAGGCGGCCGGCGCCAACCAGCTCAATCGCGTGGTGCGCAACGCATTCCAGGAGGAGATCAACCGCTTCACGGTGCGTGAGTTGCTGTCCGCCAAGCGCGAGCAGCTGATGGCCGACGTCAAGCGCGAGGTCACCGAGACGGTCAAGGGCGCCAAGCCCTGGGGCGTGGACATCATCGACGTGCGCATGACGCGCGCCGACTACGTGGAAGCCATCACCGAGTCGGTCTACCGCCGCATGGAGGCCGAGCGCAAGCGCGTGGCCAACGAGCTGCGGTCCACCGGCGCGGCCGAAGGCGAGAAGATCCGCGCCGACGCCGATCGCCAGCGCGAGATCACCATCGCCAACGCCTACCGCGATGCCCAGAAGGTCAAGGGCGAGGGCGACGCGCAGGCCGCCGGCATCTACGGCGAGGCGTTCGGGCGCGACGCGCAGTTCGCGCAGTTCTACCGCAGCCTCGAGGCCTACCGCGCCACCTTCAACAAGAAGGGCGACGTGATGGTGCTGGACCCGCAGGGCAGCGAGTTCTTCCGTGCGTTCCGGGGCAATACGGCGCCCGCGCCGGCGCCGGCCGGCAGGAAGTAGCGCGCCTTGGGCAGCGAGATCTTCTGGGCCGCGCTGGCCCTGGCGCTGGTGCTCGAGGGCCTTCTCCCGCTGCTCGCACCCCGAGGCTGGCGCAGCACCTTCCAGAAGCTGATGCAGCTGCGGGACGGCCAGCTGCGGTTCTTCGGGTTGTGCAGCGTGCTGCTCGGGCTGGCGCTGCTCTGGCTGGTGTCCTGAAGGCGCGGGCCACAGCCGCGCCGCTCACACCGCGAGGTGCTGCGCCAGCACGTCGGGCCGCGATCGCAGCTCCTGCGATGTCCCGCTGAACACCACTTCGCCCTTCACCAGGATCAGGTTGCGGTCGGTGAGCTGGGTGACGTGCTTCCAGTTCTTGTCGACGATCACGCTGGAGATGCCGCTCTCGCGGATCAGGCCGCAGATGCGCCAGATCTCGCGGGCCACCAGCGGCGCCAGGCCCTCGGTCGCCTCGTCGAGGATCAGGACGTCGGGATTGGTCATCAGCGCGCGGCCGATGGTCAGCATCTGCTGCTCCCCGCCCGACAGCTGCTGGCCGCCATGCGACAGCCGCTCCGCCAGGCGCGGGAAGGTCTGGAGCACGCGTTCATAGGTCCAGTCGCGCTGGCCACGGGTGCCCGGCCGCGCGGCCATCTGCAGGTTCTCGACCACCGAGAGATTGCCGAAGATGCCGCGGCCTTCGGGCACGTAGGCGATGCCGCATTGCGCGATGTCGTAGGTCGGACGCTGCGTCATGTCGCGGCCGGCCACGTGCACCGTGCCCTCGCGCGGCCGCACGAGGCCCATGAGCGTCTTGAGCAGCGTGCTCTTGCCCATGCCGTTGCGGCCCATGAGCCCGATGGTCTCGCCGCGCCGCACGTGGAAATCGATGCCACGCAGCACGTGGCTCTGGCCGTAGTACGTGTGCAGGCCGCGAGCGTCGACGAGGAGGTCGTTGTTCACACGTGCTCCTCGCCCAGGTACGCGGCCTGCACGCCCGCATCCGTGCGGATCATCTGCGGCGGTCCGCTGGCAATCACCTGGCCGTTGACCATCACCGTGAGCTGGTCGGCCAGCGCGAAGACCGCGTCCATGTCGTGCTCCACCAGCAGGATGGCGTGTGCGTCCTTCAGGCGGTGCAGCAGTTGCACCATGCGTTCCGCTTCCGCCGTGCCCATGCCGGCCAGCGGTTCGTCCAGCAGCAGCACGCTTGGCGCGGTGGCCAGCGTCATCGCTATCTCCAGCTGGCGCTGCTCGCCATGGCTGATGGTGCCGGCGAGGACGTCGCGTCGGGACGCCAGGCCGGCCAGTTCGAGCGCGCGTTGCGCCTGTTCGTTGACGGCCGCGAAGGACGTGGCCTTGCGCAGCCAGCGCGCGGGGTGCTGTGCGCGCGACTGCGCAGCGAGGCGCACGTTCTCCCACACGGTGAACGGAAGGAAGATGTTCGTCTTCTGGTAGCTGCGTCCGAGGCCCGCGCGTGCGATGGCTTCCGGGCTGCGGCCCGTGATCTCGGTGCCGCCCAGGTGGATTGTGCCGCTGGTGGGCGGCAGGTCGCCCGAGAGCAGGTTGGTGAGCGTCGATTTGCCCGCGCCGTTGGGGCCGATGACGGCATGGATGCGGCCGCGCCAGAGGTCCACCGAGACATCGTTCACCGCGGCGAGTCCGCCGAATCGCTTGGTGAGATGCGCGGCCGAGAGCAGCACGTCGTCAGCCACCGTCCTGCCCCTTGCCACGCATGGCGCGTTCGACGAGCCCAAGCAGCCCGCGCGGCGCGAAGGCCACCACGGCGACGATGAAGAGTCCCATCCACAGCTGCCAGTGCTTGCCGGCATCGAAGCCGCCGACCTGCGGCAGGTCCTTGAACCAGTGCAGCAGCCACTCGAAGGCGAAAGCGCCGACCACCGCGCCGGCGAAGTTGCCCATGCCGCCGAGGATCACCATCATGATCGCGTGCGCGCTCATCTGGAATCCCATCAGCTCGGGATTCACGAAGCCGGTCTGCGCGGCCCACAGATAGCCCGCCAGGCCCGCCAGCGCGCCAGCCAACGTGAACGCCGCGAGCTTGTAGCCGAAGGTGCCGTAACCCAGCGCGCGCATGCGGTGCTCGTTGATGCGGATGCCGGCCAGCACGCGGCCGAACGGGCTCCACAGCAGCCGGCGCAGGAACGCGTACACCAGCAGCAGGCAGGCGAGGGTGAAGAAGTAGAAGACGCGCTTGTTCTCCAGGTCGAACAGCTTCGCGTCCGGCTTGAAGTTGATGTACAGGCCGTCGGAGCCGCCCAGCGGCTTGTTGTCGAAGAACAGGTAGAACACCATCTGCGCGAACGCCATGGTGACCATGATGAAGTAGATGCCGTGCGTGCGGACGACGAAGAAGCCGATCACGAGGGCAGCGAGTGCGGACGCAGCCATCGCGGCCGGCAAGGTCCACCACAGCGACACGGGCTCGGCCTGCGGCATCAGGAAGGCGAGGGTGTAGCCCGCCAGCCCGAAGAACGCGGCATGTCCCAGCGACACCAGGCCCGTCACGCCCTGCAGCAGGTCGAGGCTCATGGCAAAGATGGCCAGCACCATCATGCGGGCGACCATCTGGCTGTAGAAGTCGGTGGCCATGAAGGGGCAGGCGACCAGGGCCACTAGTCCGAGCGCCAGCAGCACCTGCAGGCTGCGCGGCAGCACTTCGAGATGGGACTTGGCGGTGCTCATTGCCGGAACAGGCCTTCCGGGCGCCACAGCAGCACGGCCGCCATCAGCATGTAGACCAGCATGCCCGAGACCTGCGGCAGCAGCACCTTGCCGAACGTGTCGACCGTGCCCACGAGCAGTGCCGCCACCAGCGCGCCACGCACCGAGCCGATGCCGCCGATCACCACCACGACGAAGCACATGATCAGCACCTGCGATCCCATGTTGGGGTACACGCTGGAGATCGGCGCGGCGATCATGCCGGCCACGGTGGCCAGGCCGACGCCCAGCGCGAACACCACGGCGTGGATGCGCTTGATGTTGACGCCCAGCGCTTCGGCCATCGCGTGGTTCGACGCACCGGCGCGGATCTTCATGCCCAGCCTCGTCTTCGAGATCAGCGCATAGAGGCCAAGCGCCAGCGCGATGCACACCGCGGACATGAAGAGCCGGTACACGGGGTAGGACAGGTTGTCCGTCAGCGGCACCGATGCGGCGAGCGCAGCGGGGACGCCCACGCCATGCACGTCGTCGCCCCAGAGGATGGAGCGCAGTTCCTCGAAGACGTAGATCAGGCCGAAGGTGAGGAGCACCTGGTCGAGATGGTCGCGGTGGTAGAAGTGCCGGAACAGCAGGCGCTCCAGCAGCAGGCCGAAGGCGACCGCGATCACCGCGCCCACCGCGATGGCCAGCGGCAGGTTGCCAAGCCGGCTGGAGAGCCACCACGCGAGGTAGGCCCCCAGCATGTAGAAGCTGCCGTGCGCGAGGTTGACGACGCCCATGATCCCGAAGATCAGCGTCAGGCCGGCGGCCAGCATGAACAGCAGCAGCCCGTACTGGACGCTGTTCAGCAACTGGATCAGGAAATTCGCGAGGTCCATCCGGGAGGCGGGCAAAAAAATGGGAGGCGTGAACCTCCCAGGGGAGCGAGCAGGAGGCGTGTCCTCAGGCGTTCAACTTGCAGCCGGCGCCCGAATCCGCCAATGCCTTGGCCGCCACGCCGACGACCTTGTTCTCGCCCTTTTCCACGCGGCGCAGGTAGATGTCCTGCACCGGGTTGTGCGCCTTGCTCATGGTCCACTTGCCGCGCGGGCTGTCGATGGTGGCCGACTCCAGCGCCTTGTACAGCGCCTGCTTGTTGCCGATGTCGCCCTTGACCGCGGCGGCGCCCTGTTCGAGCAGCAGTCCGGTGTCATAGCCCTGCACGGCATAGACGTCCGGCTGCATCTTGAAGCTCTTGGCGTAGTCGAGGCGGAATTTCTGGTTGCGCGGCGTGTCGAGCGAGTCGCTGTAGTGCATCGTGGTCATGATGCCCTCGGCCGCAGGACCGGCCGCGTCGAGCACGCCTTCGGTGAGGAAGCCAGAGCCCCACAGCGGGATCTTGTCCTTCAGGCCCGCGGCGGCGTAGTCGCGGATGAACTTGGCGGCACCGCCGCCAGCGAAGAAGCAGGCCACGGCATCGGGCCGCAGCGAGGCGATCTCGGTGAGCAGCGCCTGGAACTCCACGTTCGGGAAGGGCAGGCCAAGTTCCTTGACGATGGTGCCGCCGGCCTTGGTGTAGCTCTCCTTGAAGCCCTCGAAAGCTTCGTCGCCCGCCGCGTACTTCCACGTGATCCACACGGCCTTCTTCAGGCCCTTGTCCATCATCGGCTTGCCGAGCGCGAGCGTCGGCTGGCTGTTGGTGAACGAGGTGCGGAACACGTTGGGCGCGCACAGGGCGCGCGTGGCTGCATGCACGCCGGCGTTGGGGATCAGGTTCAGCACGCCGGACTCGCGCGCGACGCGCTGGATGCCCATCTGCACGCCGGAGTGCACGGTGCCGATCAGGACATCGACCTTGTCACGTTGCACGAGACGATTTGCGTTCTCCACGCCCTTGGACGGCTCGGACTCGTCGTCGACCTTGAACCATTCGATCTCGCGTCCGCCGAGCTTGCCGCCTTTCTCGTTGATCGCCATGCGCACGCCGTTCTCGATGGCGACGCCCAGCTGCGCGAAGGTGCCCGTGTAGGGCAGCATGAAGCCGACCCGCACCTTGTTCGATTGCGCACGCACGATCTGCGGCAGCAGCAGGCCCGCGGAGGCGGCGCCCACGACGGCGGCGCTGCGGGACAGGACGAGGCGGCGGGTGGTCATTCTTCGGTCTCCGGTGACTGTTGTGGCTCCGTCGGTTTTGTACCGCAGCGTGCGCTGCGCCGCACCATGAGTTACCCCAATGATGGCCGCGCGTGCGCGCTGCTCAGCGAGCGGCCGCGCGCAGCTTGAAGCGCTGGATCTTTCCGGTCGCCGTCTTCGGCAACTCCGGCACGAACTCGATCCATCGCGGGTACTTGTAGGGCGCGAGCTGGTTCTTCACGTGCTGCTGCAGGTCCGCGGACGAGGCCTGCTGCCCCGGCTTGAGCACCACGTAAGCCTTGGGCTTGACAAGCTGGTCCTCGTCCGCCACGCCGATCACCGCGGCTTCGAGAACCGCCGCATGCGTGGCGAGCGATGCTTCGACTTCGAACGGCGACACGTAGATGCCGCCCACCTTCAGCATGTCGTCGCTGCGCCCGCCGTAGGTGTAGTAGCCGTCGGCATCGCGCGTGTACTTGTCGCCGCTGCGGGTCCACTCGCCGGCGAATGTCGCCTTGGTCTTGGCGCGGTTGTTCCAGTACATCAGCGCCGCGCTCGGTCCGTTGATCTGCAGCTCGCCGATCTCGCCCGTGCCGCACTCCCGGCCATCGTCGCCGACGATGCGCAACTCGTAACCCGGCACCGCCTGGCCCGTGGTCCCGTAGCGCACCTGGCCAGGCCGGTTGGACAGGAAGATGTGCAGCATCTCCGTCGAGCCGATGCCGTCCAGGATCTCGCAGCCGTACTCCGCGGTCCAGCGTTTGCCGATGTCGGCGGGCAGCGCCTCGCCCGCGCTGGTGCACACGCGCAGGCGCACGTCGGCACGCTTTGGTCGCGAGGGATCGGCCAGCAGCGCAGCAAAGAGCGTTGGCACGCCGTAGAAGATCGTCGGCTGGTGGGTGGTGATCACCTTGAACACCTCGGCCGGCGTCGGCCGCGAGGGCAACAGCACCGTGGTGGCGCCCACGCTCATGGGGAAGGTGAGGGCGTTGCCCAGGCCGTAGGCGAAGAAGAACTTGGCCGCCGAGAACACGACGTCGTCCTCGCGGATGCCCAGGACGCCACGGCCGTACAGCTCGGCGGTCTGGACCAGGTGGCTGTGCAGGTGCACCGTCCCCTTGGGCGTGCCCGTGGAGCCGCTCGAATACAGCCAGAAGCACGCATCGTCGCTGCAGGTGCCCGCGACCTCGTGCCGGTCGCTGCCGGAGGCGACGAGCGCGGCCACCGAGCGCGGGCCATCGTCGCCGGCGACGAACACATGCTCCAGCGTGCCGACGCTGCCCACCAGCGGTTCGAAGGCGGGCAGCAGCGGCCTGGAGACGAACAGCGCCCGGGCCCGCGAATCGCGCAGCATGAATGCGAAGTCAGTGGTCGTCAGCAGCGTGTTCGCGGCCACGGGGACCACGCCGGCGAGGATGCAACCGAGGAAGACCACGGGCCATTCAGGCGTGTCCAGCATGGCGATCAGCACGCGCGACTCGGGCGCGATGCCCTTGTCGCGCAGCGCATTGGCAAAGCGGTGTGCCTGCTCGCGCAACTGGCCATAGGTCATGCGCGTGCCACTCGCCGCATCGATGTACGCGACTTTCGACGTGCGCGCTGCGTTGCGTTCGAGCAGGTCGTGCGCCGCGTTGTAGTCGCGGGGAATCTCGACTCGTGGCGGGCTGGTGGTGTGGTCGGCGTGGCTCAGGCGCATGTGTCTCCTTGTTCTCGTCGCCGTGGGGATGCGGGCGAAGCCCGGTCTCAGGCCTCGGCGTTCTCGTCCGCCAGCGCCTGCGTGAGCCACTGGCGGCACCACGCGGTGCCTTCTTCCTCGGGCATCGTGCCGGCGCTGGCGTCGTGGCACCAGACCTCGCCGATGCGCTGCGCACCCAGACCCTGCAGGCGCTCGTCGAACTTCTTGCCGCCGAAGCAGAACGTCTGCATGTACGTGCGATCGCCCAGCGCGATCACGCCGTAGCGCACGTGGCCGAGGAACCTCGGCGTGGCGTCGAGGGAGTCGTACAGGCCGCGCGCGTTGTCGGGCACGTCGCCCGATCCGTACGTCGAGCTGCAGATGAGATAAAGCGCATCGGGCTCGTCGAAGGCCGAAATGTCCTGGCCGTCCATCAGCACCACCTCGATCTCGTCGACCAGGTCCGCGCAATCCATCTGGATCGCCTGTGCCACGTAGTCGGCGGTGCTGGTCATGGTGCCGACGAGGATCTTGAGCTTCATGGCTGTCTCACATGCAGTAAACTGCTTGACATGTCGATGGCAGGAAGTATAGTGCAATCCTCTTGCACGTCAAGACCGCCTCGATCCCCCCGCCATGCAACTCACTCCCGACCAGGACAGCCGCGCTACCCTCACGGAGCTGGGCGCCCGCGTGCGCGCCTGGCGTGCCCGCCGGGGCATGACCCGCAAGCAGCTTGCCCATGATTCCGGCCTGTCCGAGCGCTTCCTCGCCGACGTGGAAGCGGGCAAGGGCAACGTGTCGATCAACTCGCTCGAAGCCGCGGCGCGGGCGCTGAACATCACCATCCTCGAACTGCTCCAGGACGCGGCGCGGCCCGCCCTCGCTCGCGTGCACAACCTGCTGGGCCGGCTGGACGAGGCGCAACTCGAGAAGGCGCACGCCCTCATCGCGGATGCCTTCGGCCTCGCCGACGCGCATGGCCGCGAGCAGCGCATCGCGCTGATCGGCCTGCGTGGTGCGGGCAAGTCCACGCTGGGCGCGCAGCTGGCGGCCCAGCGCGGCGTGCCCTTCGTCGAACTCGATCGGGAGATCGAGCGCGAGGCGGGCACGAGCATGAACGAGATCCTGCTGCTGCACGGACAGTCGGGCTACCGCCGCTACGAGCGGCGCGCGCTGTTCCGCATCGCCGAGGACCATGCCGATGGCGTGGTGATGACCACCGGCGGCAGCATCGTGAGCGAGCGTGAGACGTTCGACCTGCTGCAAAGCCGCTTCTACTGCGTGTGGCTCAAGGCGAGCCCCGCGGAACACATGAGCCGCGTCGTTGCCCAAGGGGACATGCGGCCCTTCGACACCACGCGGGGCGCGACGGGCGAAGCGATGGAAGACATCCGCCGCATCCTGTCCAGCCGCGAGGCCCTGTATGCGCGAGCCGACGCGGTGGTCGACACCGCGGCCCGCACCGTGAAGCAATCGCTGAAGGACCTGGAGCGCGCCGTTCCGGCCCCGGCATCCATCCCCAAGGAGACCGCATGAACGCCATGACCGAGCCGCTGCTCTTCAAGCAGGGGGACCGCGAACTCGTGCGCTTCGCCACCCATCCGGCCCGCTATCGGCACTGGGCGCTCGCCGTCGACGGCGACGTGGCGCGCCTCAAGCTCGACATCGACGAGGAGGGCGGCATCAAGCCGGGCTACAAGCTCAAGCTCAACTCGTACGACCTGGGCGTCGACATCGAACTGCACGACGCGCTGAACCGCATCCGCTTCGAGCATCCCGGCGTGAAGGTGGTGGTGTTCGAGTCGGGCAAGGAAAAGATCTGGTGCTCCGGCGCCAACATCTACATGCTGGGTCTGTCGACGCATGCCTGGAAGGTGAACTTCTGCAAGTTCACCAACGAGACGCGCAATGGACTGGAAGACTCCTCGCGCCATGAAGGCCTGAAGTCCATCGCGGCCGTCACGGGTGCGTGCGCCGGCGGCGGCTACGAGCTCGCGCTGGCCTGCGACCGCATTGCGATGGTCGACGACCGCTCCAGCACCGTGAGCCTGCCCGAGGTGCCGCTGCTGGGCGTTCTTCCCGGCACCGGCGGCCTGACGCGCGTGACCGACAAGCGCAAGGTGCGGCGCGACCTGGCCGACATCTTCTGCACCACCAGCGAGGGTGTCCGTGCCGACCGCGCGAAGGACTGGCGCCTGATCGACGCCCATGCGAAGCCGCAGCAGTTCCCGCAGCTGGTGGCTTCCGAGGTGGAGGCGCTGCGCGCCCAATCCACCCGCCATGGTCCGCAGCAGGGCATCGAACTCACGCCGGTCGGCGGCACGATCGACGAGCAGGGCTACCACTACGACCTGGTCGACGTGCAGATCGATCGCAGCGCACGCGTCGCGACGCTGACGATCAAGGCGCCGGCCACGATGATCGAGTCCTCGGCCGACGCCATCGTCGCCGCAGGCGCGCAGTGGTGGCCGCTGAAGCTGGCGCGCGAACTCGATGACGCGATCCTCAACCTGCGCACCAACGAGCTGGAGATCGGCACCTGGGTCATCAAGACCCGCGGCGATGCGCAGCGCGTGCTGCAGGCCGACGCCGTGCTGGAGCAGCAGAAGGACCACTGGCTGGTGCGCGAGACGGTCGGCCTGCTGCGCCGCACGCTGGCGCGCCTGGACGTCACCAGCCGCTCGCTGATCGCGCTGGTCGACCAGGGCTCGTGCTTCGCCGGAACCTTCTACGAACTGGCGCTCGCCTGTGACCGCATCTACATGCTGGACCTGCCGGACGCACCCGATGCGGCACCGGTGCTGCGGCTGTCGCCAGCGAACTTCGGCCGCTATCCCGAGGTGAACGGCCTCACGCGCCTGCAGACGCGCTTCAACGAAGACGCCGCCACCATCGCGCAACTGCAGGGCCTGGGCGACAGCGCGCTGCGCGCCGACCAGGCGCTGGGCCTGGGCCTGGTGACGGTGGCGCCCGACGACATCGACTGGGACGACGAGATCCGCCTGATGCTCGAGGAGCGCGCGTCGCTCTCGCCCGATGCACTGACCGGCATGGAAGCTTCGTTGCGTTTTCCCGGCAAGGAGACGATGGAGACGCGCGTCTTCGGCCGCCTCTCGGCGTGGCAGAACTGGATCTTCATCCGCCCCAACGCCGTGGGCGAGGAGGGCGCGCTCAAGCTGTTCGGCACGGGCAAGAAGGCCCGGTTCGACTGGAAGCGCGTGTAAGACAGAAATCGGATTCCCAACGCAGAGGACACCGAGTGAGCGCAGAAGCCGCAGAGGAATTCATTGAAGGTGTTTTCTGCGTCCTCTGCGCTTGCTCTGCGTCTTCCGCGTCTGGGAGTCCGTCCCCGCATTTAGGAGTTGCCCCATGTCCACGATCGACCTGCAAGCCCTGATCCCCAACAACGTCGCCCTCGGCGACAACCGCCAGCTGCAGCGCGCGCTGGAACACTGGCAGCCCGCCTTCCTGCGCTGGTGGGACGAGATGGATCCAGCGACTTCAAGGCCAGCGATGTCTACCTTCGCACCGCCGTCGGCGTCGATGCGTCCGGCTGGGCGCAGTACGGCTACACGCCGATGCCGGAGTACCGCTGGGGCATCTTCCTGGCCGACCGGCAGGAGGGCCGCAAGATCGGCTTCGGCGACTTCATGGGGCAGGACGCATGGCAGGACGTGCCCGGCGAATTCCGCTCGACGTTCCGCCGCCTGATCGTCACGCAGGGCGACACCGAGCCCGCCTCGGTGGAACAGCAGCGCCTCCTGGGGCACACGGCGCCGTCGCTCTATGACCTGCGCAACCTGTTCCAGGTGAACGTGGAGGAGGGCCGCCACCTCTGGGCCATGGTCTACCTGCTGCATGCCTACTTCGGCCGCGACGGCCGCGAGGAGGCCGAGGAACTGCTGGAACGCCATTCGGGCGACCCCGACAAGCCGCGCATCTTGGGCACGTTCAACGAGCCGATGGACAACTGGCTGTCGTTCTTCATGTTCACGTATTTCACGGACCGTGACGGCAAGTTCCAGCTCAAGTCGCTGGCCGAGAGCGCGTTCGATCCGCTGTCGCGCACCTGCCAGTTCATGCTGACCGAGGAAGCGCACCACATGTTCGTGGGCGAGACCGGTGTCGGCCGCGTCATCAGGCGCACGCTGGAGGTGATGAAGGAGCTGGACACCGACGACTGGAAGAAGGTGCGCAATGCCGGCGCCATCGACCTGCCCACGATCCAGAAGTTCATGAACTACTGGTTCACCAGTTCGCTGGACCTGTTCGGGTCGGAGTCATCGTCGAACGCTGCCAACTACTTCAGCAACGGCATCAAGGGGCGGCCCGACGAGGCGAAGTTCGCCGACCACGTGGAGGCCGACACCGGCATGACCGTCCAGGTGCCGGATGGCAAGGGCGGCGTGAAGGAAGAGACCATCGCCGTGCGCAACGGCATCAACGAGATCACGCGGCTGGAGTACGCCAAGGACTGCAACATCGGCGTGACGCGCTGGAACATGCTGGTCAAGCGGGCCGGCGTGCCGTTCGAATTCAAGCTGCCGTCCACGCGCTTCCGCCGCCAGGTGGGTGCATGGGCCGGGCTGCACACCGACCTGCAGGGCAACCCGATCACGGCCGCCGAATTCGAGGCGAAGAAGGCCGACTGGCTGCCCGTCGACGACGACGTGCGATTCGTCAAGAGCCTGATGCAGCGGGTCACCGAGCCGGGGAAGATGGCGGCGTGGATCGCACCGCCCGACCGCGGCATCAATGCGCAGCCGGTCGACTATGAATACGTGAAGCTCTGATCCCGAGAACCTGTCGCGCGAAGCCGGCCTGGTGCCGGCTTTGTTATTGGTGTCGCTGAAAGCGCCGGCCTACCAGCTGTGGGAGGAGGCGCACTGGGATGCTTTCCCATGTCCCACGGCGAGCCGCCAGGTGATCACCCAAGCTGGGCGCACGCCTCGACGGCACACGTCGCGGCTTCACCTCAAGGAGATCACCATGAGCAGACTGCTTTCCATCCTCGTTGCCTCCCTGATCGCGGGCGGTGCCTTTGCGCAGACCACAGGCGTGACCAGCGCGACCTCCGGCGTGTCCGGCTCGACGTCCTCGAGCGGTGGCGCCTCGGTGCAGGCTCCGCCGACCGGCGCCGGCGCGACCACGGGTGGCACGCTGGGCGCCAGCGGCGGCGCCATCGTCGAGCCCGGCTCGACACCCGCGACCCGCGCGAGCTCGCAAAGCTCGGGCAGCACGTCTGCCAGCAGCTCGGCCAACCTCGGCGCGTCGTCGAGCACGGCCACCATGGGCGCACCTGCCGCGCCGGAGCAGGAGCGCCACGAGCGCCATCACCGCGACACGTCGACGGCCGACCGCGAGGCGACGTCGACGATGGGTAACCGCGACTGCCCGCCCGGACTTGCCAGGAAGGACAACGGCTGCCAGCCCCCGGGCCAGGCCAGGAAGCTCCACCACGACGTGCAACGCTGAGCGATGGGGAGGCGTCCTACCGGCGGGGCGCCTCCCGTCCCACGGCAACGAGCCCATCCAGCGTCAATGCTGCTGGGATAGACGAGGAGTGCACGATGACCCATCGATTCATTGCCGCAGCGCTGCTGGCCGCCCTGGCCGGTGTGGCACAGGCGCAGAGCGGAACCAGCCTTGGCTCCCTGAGCACGCAGACGCCTCCGCCAGGTGCCGGCAGCGAGACGCTGCCGCCTGGCCCGGCGCAGCGCAGCCTGCCGAGCCGGCCCTCGACCGCGTCGGTCCCGTCCGTCTCGGGCGGCGGCATGAACACGCCGGATAGCTCGGGGGTTCCGGGCAGCAGCAGCATCGGCAGCACGATTGACCCCAACGTGGGCGGCAGTGGCAGCGCAGGTCTGGCTGCGATGGGCGGCGGCATGGACATGTCCGGCGCTCCGGCGCGCGAGATGGGGTCCGGCGCGATGACCGATTGCCCGATGGGCACCACCCGCAAGATGGGCCTGTGCGTGCCCCATGGGCAGGCCCGCAAGAAGCAGCCCTGATCGGCCTTCAGTCGGGCGCGATGTTCGCGCCCCGTGACGCGAGCAGTTCGCGCAGCACCGAACGGTGGCAGCGCGCCTCGTTCTCGCAGTAGCAGCCGACGGCGAAGTTCGCGTGCTGCGACAGCGCGGCCAGCAGGTCCAGCGTGTGCGCTGCGTCAGGCGCCGCCATCTCGGCCTTGTACCTGCGCACGAACGCGGCCCATTCCTTGTCGGACTGCGCGGCCAGCGCGGACTGCACGTTCTCGGCGCTCGGCGCAAGGTTGGGGTACCAGACGTCATACCAGTCGTCGCTGGCGAAGCGTGCCTTGGGCACGCCGCGCGGCGGCCGCCGCACGGTGCCGATGCGCAGGCCTTCCCCGGCTGCGCGGGGCGTTCCCAGCCTCACGATGCGAATCGCCATGGAGCCTCCTTGCCACCGGCCGGTAGAATGCGGACCGTCGGAGCGTAGCGCAGTCTGGTAGCGCATCTGGTTTGGGACCAGAGGGTCGTAGGTTCGAATCCTATCGCTCCGACCATTCACTCCTCGCCTGCGGTCTCCGCGTTTCCTCGCAGACATCCGTCCCGTCTTCGCACCAACAATCGCTGGTCGGCGCATGCCACCACATCGAACCGCGGAGACTCGACACATGACCCTGAAACGACGCCACCTGTTGCAGGCCACCGGCGCTTCCGCGCTGCTCGCCGGCATCGGCCAGCATGCCTTCGCCCAGGCCGGCCTGGACACCGCCACCATCGTCACCGGCTTCGCTGCCGGCGGCACGTCGGACACCACCTGCCGCCGCATCGCGCAGCGCATGCAGCCGGACTACGCCAAGGCCGTGGTGGTGGAGAACCGCACCGGCGCGGGCGGGCAGATCGCGGTGACGTACGTGAAGGGCCGGCCCGCCGACGGCGCGACCATCCTGCAGACGCCCACGTCGATGCTCACCATCTACCCGCACATCTACCGGAAGCTGCCTTACGACCCGGTGGCCGACCTCACGCCGGTGAGCCTGGCGTGCGTGTTCGACTTCGGCTTCGCCGTGGGACCCGCCGTGCCGGCCAGCATCAAGACCGTGCCCGAGTTCCTCGGGTGGGCCAAGGCCAACCCGAACGGCGCCAACTTCGGCTCGCCCGCTGCGGGCTCCACGCCGCACTTCATCGGCGCGCTGCTCGGCAAGCAGGCGGGCGTGGAGCTCAAACATGCCGCGTACCGCGGCACGCAACCCGCGATGCTGGACCTGCTGGGCGGCAACATCTCCGCGGTGTCGGGCCCCATTGGCGACATCATCCAGCACCTGTCGACCGGCAAGGTGCGCATCCTCGGCGTGTCGGGCGCCAAGCGCAGCCGCTTCGCGCCGGACGTGCCCACCTTCGGGGAGCAGGGCATCGCCAACATGGCGCACAGCGAGTGGTTCGCGTTCTTCCTGCCGGCCAAGGCCGCGCCGGACGTGGTGAACCGGCTGAACACGGCGATGAAGTCGGCGTTGGCCCAGAAGGACGTGATCGATGGCCTCGCGGGTTTCGGCCTCGAGGCGATGTCGTCCACGCCGAACGAACTGGCGGACCTGCTCAAGCGCGACACGGCCAAGTGGGGCCCGATCGTCAAGCAGGTCGGCTTCACCGCCGAGAACTGAGGAGCCTTTCGCGGCGGGCGAGCACAACGACTCGCGGGCCGCACGACCCGCGCATGGACCGTCGCCATTTCCTGCAGCACTCCGGTGCACTTCTCGCCGCGGCTTCGGCCGCATCGTCCGCTCGCGCGGGAACGGCATTCGCAGCTCCCGCGCCGCTGGCGCCGATCCGCGCCACGCCCGACCGACTGATCGACATCTCCGTGTGCACGCGGCCGTTCCGTCCGCAGGGGCCGCGCATCGAGGCCGAGCAGCGGTACGGCAAGACGCTGGTCCACAACTACGGGCACGGCGGCAGCGGCTGGTCGCTGTCCTGGGGTTCGGCGCGCATGGCCATCGCCATGGCGCTGACCACGCGCGAGAAGTACCTGGCCGTCATCGGCTGCGGTGCCATCGGCCTCACGTCGGCACGTGTGGCGCAGCGCGCCGGCCTCCGCGTCCGCATCTACTGCAAGGAGCGGCCGCCCGAGGTGCGGTCGTCGCTGGCCTCGGGCGTGTGGTCGCCCGATTCGCGCATCTGCAGCAGCGAGCACGCCACGCCGGCCTTCGCCGAGCGCTGGGAGGCAATGGCCCGCGCCTCGTTCAAGACCTACCAGTCGCTGCTCGGACTGCCTGGCGATCCCGTGAGCTGGCATGACGGCTACGTGCTGTCGGACGTACCGTTCGGCGAGCCATTGCCGGCAACCGAGGACAACGGCGAGCCCGATTACCCCGACCTCGAGTCACGCTTGCGCGACATCCGGCCGCTGTCGGTGGCGCTGTCCGCCGACGAGCATCCGTTCCGGGTGCCGCATGTGCGGCGCTACACCCAGATGGTGTTCAACATCGCCAGCTACTCGCGGCTGCTGATGGAGGACTTCTTCCGCGAGGGCGGCGAGATCGAGCAGCGCGAGTTCGTGCATCCCCGGCAGTTGGCCGGGCTGCGCGAGCGCACCATCGTCCACGCGACGGGCTACGGCGCGCGGGCCCTGTTCGGCGACGACTCGCTGGTGCCGGTGCGCGGCCAGACCGCAAGGCTGGTGCCGCAGCCCGAGGTGGACTACGGCCTGAGCTGGCGCGGCCACAACCTCTTCGTCGTGCCGCGGCGCGACGGGATCCTGGTGCAGGCCCAGGGGCCGCACGACTGGAACAACGAGGACGTGCAGGTCGATCGCCCGCTGTCCGAGGATGCGGTGGCTCGCCTGGCGGCGGCCTTCGCACCGCGATCCTGAGCCAGGCTCACCCGGCACTCGCGCGGGCAGCCGGCGCCTTGCTGCTCGCGGCCACCTCGATGTAGATGCGGCCCACCTTCGGGAATCGCTGGCGCACGCGCGCCTCGATGCGCGCGATGGCGGCGGCGATCTCGCGTGCAGGCGTGTGGTCGTCGAACACCACGCTGGTGGTCACCAGGACTTCCTCCGGGCCGATGTACATCGACAGCACCGGCCCGATGTCACGCGCGGCGGGCTCTTCGCGCACGATGGCCCGGATCGCATCGGCTGTCTCGGGGCGGATCCCTTCGCCGACCAGCAGTCCGCGCGACTGCTGGATCAGGAGCACGGCAACGCCGGCCAGCAGGATGCCGATGAGGATGGAGGCCACGCCGTCGAGGGCCGGCATGTCGAATCGGTGGCTGAGGTAGACGCCTGCGGCCGCGATGGCCAGTCCGGCCAGTGCCGCGGAGTCTTCCGCCACGACGGTGTACGCGGTCGGATCCTTGCTGGCCTGCAGCGCTTCCCACACCGGCTGCTTGCCGCGCTCGCGTGAGAACGCGCGCCATCCCAGGCTGAAGCTGATGCCTTCGAAGACGGCCGCGCAGGCGAGGACCACGTAGTTCCAGAACGGGTCCGTCATCTCCACGGGCGTGCGCAGGTGCACGATGCCCTCGTAGAGCGACACGCCGCCGCCGAGCCCGAAAATCAGCACGCCGACGATGAGGCTCCAGAAGTACAGCTCCTTGCCGTGGCCGAACGGATGCTCCGCCGTGGCCGGCCGGCCGCTGCGATGCATGCCGACCAGCAGCAGGGCGCCATTGCCGGTGTCCACCAGCGAATGCACGCCCTCGGACAGCATCGCCGAGCTGCCGGTGATGCCGGCGACGGCGAACTTGGTGATGGCGATCGCGACGTTGGCCGCGATGGCGCCGTAGACGGCAGTCTTGGACTCAGCCACGAACGATTCCTGCAGGGATGGCCCCATTGTTCGCGGCGCCCCGCGGCCGATTGACCCGGACGGATGGTCCACGCGGTGTCGGACGGCGTCGGCATCGGCACCTTGCCGATGGGTGCCGGAAGGTGCTGCGTGGATCCTTCAGTGGCAGCCTACAAGCATCGCGGGCGCGCCCCGTGCACGATGGCCGCAAAGGCAGCGCATGCACAGGCACTGGATGGAAGCACGATGAGTCCGGCATTGCAGGCGGGAGGATGGGGCCTGCTGGCCGGCGGTGCCCTCGTGCTGGGTGCGGCGGTGGCCTGGTTCGTGCGGGTGCCGCCGCGGCTGATCGCCGCCGTGATGGCCTTCGGTGCCGGCGTGCTGATCTCCGCGCTGGCTTTCGAGCTGATGGAGGAGGCCTACGAGCGTGGCGGACTGCTGTCCACCGGCGCCGGCTTCATCGGGGGCGCCGCCATCTACACGCTGGCCAACTGGATGCTCTCGCGCCATGGCGCCAAGCACCGCAAGCGTTCGAACGCCCAGCCGTCGGAGTCCGAGGACAGTGGCAGCGGCGCGGCCATCGCCATCGGCGCTTTGCTCGACGGCATTCCCGAATCCATCGTCATCGGGCTGAGCCTGCTGAAGGGCGGTGCCGTGAGCCTGGTCGCGGTCATCGCCATCTTCCTGTCGAACATCCCGGAAGGCCTGTCGAGCGCTGCTGGCATGAAGAAGGCCGGCAGGTCGGCGGCCTACGTGTTCGGCGTCTGGATCGCCATCGCGGTCGCCTCCGGCGTTGCCTCCTGGGTGGGCTATGCGCTCTTCCGCGAGGTGTCCGCGGGATGGGTCGCTGCGACCACGGCCATCGCTGCCGGCGCGATCCTTGCCATGCTGGCCGACACCATGATCCCCGAGGCCTTCGCCCACACGCACGATGCCGCGGGCCTGATCACGGTCGTCGGCTTTTTCTGCGCCTTCGTGCTGTCCAAGCTGGGTGGGTGACGCGCCTGCCGCGCAGGTCAGCGCCCGGAGTGGCCGAGCGGCACGCGGGCGGATCGCTCGTCGGCATCGAGCATCGCGATCAGGGCACCCAGGTCGCGATCGAGCCGGGCCAGCACGCGCGCATCGAGCTGCGACAGTGCGGAGGGCAGGACGCCGGTGAAGGGGACCGGTGCCTTGCGCAGGGCCTTCGCACCCTTGGTCGACAGCTGCAGGCGCACGAGGCGCTTGTCGGCATCGACGCGATCGGACACGACGAGGCCATCTTCGAGCAGCGGCTTGAGCAGGTTGCTGGCCGTGGACTGGTGGATGTCCATCGCCTTGGCGAGCTGGCCCACGCCGATGCCAGGCTGGTCGCGAATGACGCTCAGCGCCCAGAGCTGGGCGCCGGCGATGCCGGCCCGCTTCTCCACGGCCCGGAAGTGCGCCTTGACGGCATTGAAGACGATGCGAAACCGGCGCAGCACGCGCACGGCGGAATCACTGAGCTCGACTTCCGGTGTCGCGCGGACGCGCGCCGGCTTCTTGGCGGAGGGCATGCGCAATCGTAAGCGCGGGCGCGACAAAAAGGACGCCCCCGAAGGGGCGGTCCGGAGCCGGACGACAGGGGTCCTCAGGGAACATGAAGAAACCGCTGCAAGGCATCGAGCAAACCTCGCAGCCGGATCATGCTATTCCATTTGTCCAAATGCGCATCCCGGGATTTTCCCCGGGCTTGATGCGACAATTTGGCCCGCCACCGGCCCCGTTCACCGCCGAGCTTCGCTATAGTGGCACCCTTCGCAGCGGCCCCATCCGATGGGCAGCCGTCCCGCGTCGCAGACCGATTTGCATGACGAAGACCCCCGTCCCCGACGAGGTCCGCCGCTTCATCCTCACCAGCATCCCGTCGGTTCCCTTCCTGGAAGCGCTGCTCCTGCTGCGATCCGGAGGTGCCCAGGGTTGGGACGCGAGGAGCGTCGCGCGCAGGCTCTATATCGACGACGTGCAGGCGTTCGCGCTGCTGCATGCACTGAGCGAGGCCGGCCTCGCTTCCGCCACGCCCGATGGCGGGTATCGGTACGCCCCGGCGGCCGAGGGCCTGCCACAGCTGATCGACGAACTCGCTGCCACATACTCGTCCAACCTGGTGGGCGTGACCGAGCTCATCCACTCGAGCATCGACAAGCGCGCGCTGCAGTTCGCCGATGCATTCCGCTGGAAGAAAGAGAACTAGCGATGGCGACGCTGATCTACTCCCTGTGTGCATTGACCAGCCTTGCCTGCGTCGTGTTGCTGTGGCGGGCCCAGCGCCGCTCCCGTTCGCGCCTGCTGTTCTGGACCGCGTGGTGCTTCCTGCTGCTCACCGTCAACAACGTGCTGCTCGTGCTCGACAAGGTGGTCTTCCCGGTGGAGGTGGACCTGCGCTTCTGGCGCCTGAGCACGGGCCTGGTCGCGGTGGCGCTGTTGCTGTATGGGCTGGTGATGGAGGAGAACTGACGATGGAACAAGTGATGCTTGGCGCAATCGCGGCCTGCTGCGCGACCGTCGCCCTGTTCTTCCTGCGGTTCTGGCGGCAGACGCGGGACCGCTTCTTTCTCCTGTTCGCGGCAGCCTTCGTGCTCGAAGCAGTCGACCGCCTCGGACTGGCCCTGATTCCCTATGCGGCCGAGGACGAGCCCGTGTTCTATATCGTGCGCCTCGTGGGCTACGGATTGATCCTGCTGGCGATCTGGCAGAAGAACCGCGGGCCCGCGCGCTGAGCATGCGTTTCATAACGCTGCAGCTGCGGTTCCTGGTTCCCCTGCTGGTGGTGCTGGGTGCGGCGGCGTACTTCTCGCTGCCGCTGATGGACCGGCTCACCCTGCGCTGGTTCGCGCGGGACCTGAACATGCGCGGTGCGCTGGTGGCCAACACGCTGTCCGAATCGATGTCCGAGGCGATCCAGGATCCGCGCGGCCGCAAGCTGCAGGCCCTGTTCGGCCGCGCCGTGCTGGACGAGCGCCTGGTCGCCATGGGGTGGTGTCCGCCCGGCGGCGGACTGGCCGTGCGCACGCCGACGTTCCCGCGCGACATGAGCTGCGCAGATGCCGAGCGCATCGCCAGCGAACCCGATCCGCAGCTGCGCATCGAGGGCGGTCCGGTGCACGTGAGCGTGCACGACGTGCAGGCCGAATCGGGTCCGGTGGGCCGCCTCGTGCTGATGCACGACCTGAGCTTCATCGACCGGCGCAGCCAGGACACGCGGCGCTACCTCATTTTCCTGATCGCGGGCCTGGGCGTCCTGATCGCGCTGGTGACCATGGTGGTGGCCCAGCTCAGCTGGCGGGGGTGGGTGCGCGGGACGCGCGCGCTCCTGCGCGGTGAAGGCCTGCTGCGTCCCATGGGCGCGGCCTCGCCGGAGCTCGAGCCCATCGCGCAGGAGCTGCGTACGCGCTTGCGCGACCTGGAGGACGAGTACCGGCGGGCGCGCACGCAGGAGTCCGACTGGTCGGCCACCCGCCTGCAGTCGCTGCTGCGCACGCAATTGAGTGGCGACCAGGTGATCGTGGTCTCCAACCGCGAGCCGTACATCCACGACCGCGGCCCCGGCGGCGAGGTGATCGTGCGCCGTCCCGCCAGCGGGCTGGTCACGGCGGTGGAACCCGTCATGCGCGCCTGCTCCGGCACCTGGATCGCGCATGGCGGCGGCAGCGCCGACCGCGACGTCGTCGACAAGCACGATCGCGTGGCACTGCCTCCGGGCGAGCCGGACTACCTGCTGCGGCGCCTGTGGCTCACCCCCGAGCAGGAGCAGGGCTACTACTACGGGTTCGCCAACGAGGGCCTCTGGCCGCTGTGCCACGTGGCGCACGTGCGTCCGGTATTTCGCGAATCGGACTGGCAGCAGTACCGCGAGGTGAACCAGCTGTTCGCCGATGCGGTGGTGGCGGAGGCGCGCGGCGAGGATCCGCTGGTGCTGGTGCAGGACTACCACTTCGCCCTGGTGCCCGCGATGGTGCGGCGCAAGCTGCCGCGCGCGACCATCCTCACGTTCTGGCACATCCCCTGGCCCAACCCCGAGTCGTTCGGCATCTGCCCCTGGCGCAACGAACTGCTCGAGGGCATGCTGGGCAGCAGCATCATGGGGTTCCACACGCCGTTCCACTGCAAGAACTTCATCGAGACGGTGGACCGGTTCCTCGAGGCGCGCATCGAGCACGAGCATTCGACCGTGACGCATCGTGGCGAGCACACGTTCGTCGAGAGCTATCCGATCTCGATCGAGTGGCCGTCGGCGCAGACCGTGGCGGGCTGGCCCTCGCCGCAGGCCTGCCGGCACTCGCTGGGCGTCGAGCTGGGCATTCCCGCGGACCACCGCCTCGCGGTCGGCGTCGACCGGTTCGACTACACCAAGGGGATTCTGGAGCGCCTGCATGCGGTGGAGCGCCTGCTGGAGAAGTACCCGCAGTGGCGTGACCGCTTCACGTTCGTGCAGGTGGCGGCGCCCACGCGCGCGATGCTCGAGGAGTACCAGTCCTTCCAGCAGCGCATCCAGGCGCTGGCCCGCCGCATCAACGAGCGCTACGCGACCGGTGGCCGCGACGTGGTGCGGCTGCTGGCGCGCCACCACGAGCACGACGAAGTGAACCGGCTTTACCGCGCCGCCGATGCGTGCCTCGTGACCAGCCTGCACGACGGCATGAACCTGGTGTGCAAGGAATTCGTCGCCGCGCGCGACGACGAGCAGGGCGTGCTGATCCTGAGCCGGTTTGCGGGTGCCGCACGCGACCTTCCCGAGGCGCTGCTGGTCAATCCGTACCACGTGGAGGAAATGGCCGACGCGCTGCACCAGGCGCTGACCATGCCGCACGCCGAACAGCGTGAGCGCATGGCTAGCCTGCGCAGCACGGTGCGTGAATTCAACGTGTTCCGCTGGGCCGGCCGCATGCTGACCGATGCGGCCCGCTGGCGCCTGCGGGAGCGAGTATCGCTGCGCGTGAAGCGCCACCGCGACGACACGCTGGCGTGACGGGCGAGCCGGAGGCCGGAAGGCCTACCGGTAGTACGCCTCCACCTTGCCCTTCAGCTTCAGCATCAGCGGCTGGCCCTTGCGGTCCACCGTCTTGCCGGCGGGCACGCGCACCCAGCCTTCGCTGATGCAGTACTCCTCGACGTCATGGCGGTCCTTGCCGTTGAAGCGGATGCCGACGTCGTGCTGGAACACTTCGGCGACATGGAACGGGCTGCGCGGGTCGGCGGAGAGGTGGTCGGGCAGGGGCGGGCGGTCGGGTGTGGTTTCCATGGGCCGCCATTGTGCAGAAGCCGCGGGCCATGCCTGAGTTCGGCGACGACAGCGCACTGCCGTCGAGCCACCACGGCACGGCGGTTTGCCGCAACATTGCGGGATGGCTTCTCCCTCGATCCCGAATGCAGAACTGATCCAGGCCGTGCTGGACGGCCACGTGGTGCAGGTCACGACCGGTGACGGCGGGCACTGGACGGACATGGACGCGAACGTGGCGGTGACGACGCTGGTGCGTGCCGCGCCCGGCCTGCGTTTCCGTCGCAAGCCGCACGCGCTGGTGGCCTGGTTGCCGGTGTACCGCAGCGACAAGGATGACGTCGGCATCGGCAACGTCTACCTGGATCGCTCCCACGTGCCGCGCGAGTTGCCCACGGGGCCCGTTGTGCGGTTGTTGCGGCTGGAACTCGATGCGCAGACGCTGGACTCGGCGACCGTCGTCATCGAGTCGCCGTGACCTGCGCCATCAACCCATGACGAGGATCTGCGCGATCACGCCCGTGCGCACGGCGACGAGCACGTAGTCGGGACCGACCTGCACCCACTCGTAGCCGCGCGGAGGGGCCGCGAGGCGGTGCGCGCGCCAGTCGTTGACGACATAGACATGGTCGCGGTACTCGGCGGGGATGCGGCCGCCGCGGTGCCATTCGGGCCCGCGGGCGCCGACATGCATCGGTTCGCGCATCTCGTGCTCCCACTGGCCACGTCCGCGATCGGGCTGCACCGGACCTTCGCGGCGCATCGGTTCCCGGGCCTCGCGATGCTCGGGGCCGCGGTGGTCATCGCGCGGTTGTGCGAGCGCGGGCAGCGCGCTGCCCGCGGCGAGTGCGACGATGACCGTCGCGAAGACATGTCTGCGGTGCATGGCGATCTCCTTGTGCTTGCAGGACCACCATGCTGTTGCCGGCGTTCGGGCCCCGTCGCGAAGCCCGCATCCCGCTGCCGCAAAGTTCGTAGCGGCGTGTAGCAGCTGCTCCGGACTCAGTGCGAGGCGGCAGTTTGCCGCTGGGTCGCGAACAGCTCGATGAGCGCCGCGTTGAACTGCGGGATGTCGTCGGGCTTGCGGCTGGAGACCCAGTTCCCGTCACGAACGACGGCCTGGTCGGTCCACTCGGCACCGGCGTTGCGCAGGTCGTCCTGCAGCGTGGGCCAACTGGTGAGCTTGCGACCCTTCACGAGGCCGGCGGAAACAAGCAGCCAGGGCGCGTGGCAGATGATGGCGAAGGGCTTGACATCGCGCTGCATCGCCTGCACGAAGCGCTGCGCATCCGGGTTGAGCCGCAGCGTGTCGGCGTTCATCACGCCGCCGGGCAGCAGCACCGCGTCGAAGTCGGCCGGGTCGGCCTTGTCCAGCGTGAGGTCCACGTCGAACTTGTCGGCGGGCTTGTCGTGGTTGAAGCCCTGGATCTGGCCGGGCTTGGCGGACACGATGCGCGCCTGTGCACCGGCCTGCTGCAGCGCCTTGCGTGGCTCCGCGAGTTCGGCCTGCTCGAAGCCGTCCAGTGCGAGGATCGCGACCGAGAGGCCGCTGAGGTCTTGGGTTGCCATGGTGTGTCACTCCTTTGCAGCCACGGTACCCCTCGGCCGCTTCCGCCGCTGTCGGCCCGTCCGGGAAGCAGCCGTAGGAGGTTGCGGGCCGGCCTTTCCTCGCGCCTGCGTGTGGGTTGCACTCCCGGAGCTACGCGGCGGTCCGCGGCGAAGATGCGAGAATCCGCGGGCTTTCCTGCTGCCCGTAGCTCAACTGGATAGAGCAGCTGCCTTCTAAGCAGCAGGTCGGGGGTTCGAGTCCCTCCGGGCAGGCCAGGTCTCGGGCAGGCGAGGGCAGCGCCGCAGGCGCTGGGCGGCTCACCGCCGGTTGTTCTCCACCGCTGCCTTCAGGGCGGCCATGATCGACACCAGCTGGGCGTCCGCCTTGGCGCGCAGGTCGCGGGCCTGCAGCAGCAGTTGCCCCATGCGCGGATCGGCGGCCGCCTGGCCGACGCTGCGCACGAGTTCCTCGGCTTGGGCGGCCGCGTTCTCCGAGTCGCGCCACTCGTGCATGCGTCGTTCGAATTCGTCCCGGTTCAATGTGGCCACCTGCGCCGATGTTAATCGCATGTGAGCGCGCTGTGAGGCGGGACCAACCCCGGCCGTCCGGCTGGCCGGGTTGCGGCGGTGAACCCACCGCGCCATCATGACGCGATGGAACGAGCTCGCAAGCGCAACGCCGGCACGGCTCGCCTGCTGTGGATGGCGGGGTGCGCGCTGTGCCTGCTGTTCTGGGCCGCCGTGCTCTACTTGCTGGTGTTCCGCTAGCCCAGCCTTTCGAGCCCATCCGCAGCCATAATCGACGCATGCCGCCCTTGAGCAACGAAGAGCAGGAATTCATCAGCGATGTCATCGGCCAGGATGGGCCGCTGCAGTCCACGCCTGCCGGGAAGGTGGCCGATTTCCGCTCCTTGCCAAGCCCGGTCCCGCTGATCCGCCTGTACCGCACGCTCAATCGCCTCGCGGCCGGCACCGAGCTCACCGTCCTGACCACCGAGCGCGGCACCCTGGAGGAGTTCCAAGCCTTTGCACGAATGACAGGCCACGCGCTGCTGGAGCAACGCGAATCCGACGACGGCTACGTGCACGTGTTCCGCCGCCGTTGAGGCCAGCACGCGGCCTTCAGCGCTGCTGGTACTGGGTTTTCCCGAACAACACGTCGCGGGTCTTGTCGTCGGTCAGTGGGCGGCGCATCTCCGCCAGCACCTGCACGCCGCGCTGCACCGCGGGCCTGCTCTCGATGGCGTGGAACCAGCGCTCCAGGTGCGGATGGGTCGAGAGCTCCATGCCCTGGTTCTTCCAGTTGCGCAGCCAGGGCCAGGTGGCCATGTCCGCGATGGAGTACTCGGCGCCGCCCAGCCACGGGCTGGCGGCCAGCCGGCGGTCGATGACGCCATAGAGGCGGCGCGCCTCGTTGGTGTAGCGCTCGATGGCATAAGGCAGCTTCTCGGGCGCGTACTGCCGGAAGTGATGGTTCTGTCCCAGCATCGGACCGACGCCGCCCATCTGGAACATCAGCCACTGCAGCACCTCGTAGCGGCCGCGCACGTCCTCGGGCAGGAAGCGCCCGGTCTTTCCGGCCAGGTAGACCAGGATGGCACCCGATTCGAACAGCGAGATGGGCCGCCCGTCAGGGCCATCGGGGTCGGTGATGGCCGGGATCTTGTTGTTCGGGCTGATGGCCAGGAACTCGGCTGCGAACTGGTCGCCCGCACCGATGTTCACCGGGATGGCCTTGTACGGCAGGCCGCACTCCTCCAGCATGATGTGCACCTTGTGGCCATTGGGTGTGGGCCAGGTGTACACGTCGATCATCAGTAGCCTCCTTGCGCCTTTGCTTCGATAATGGAAGCACTTTAGGCCAAAGGCTCGCTCGATGTTCGACAAGCTCCGAAAGGCATTCGCACGGGATGGCGTGCCGGAGGCCCCGACCTCCAGCACGGCGCCGTCGACGGACATCGGCGCGCTGGGCCCGGTTTCCGAATGGGCCGCGACGCAGGGCCTCACCTTCTCGGGGCGCGTGGGCGGTGCCTCCTTCTCGCTCAAGGGCACGGTCGGCGGCAAGGTCTGGCGCATGGAGGTCGGGCGGCCGTCCCGCAAGTACGTCCAGGGCGAGGAGCTTCGGGGTCGCGCGGAACTCGGCACCAACCCCGACGTGGCGGTGCTGCTGATGAACCGGCCGCTCAAGGCGATGCTCGAGAAGCAGGCCTATTCGCTGTACACCGATGGCCTGCAGACCAGCCTCAACGCGACGCTGCCCGAGGAGATGCGCTGGCTGGCCGTCTACGAGGAAGTGGGCTGGGAGAGCGCGCCGCGCCTGTTCTGGGAGCGCTACTCGGTGCTGGCGGCCGACCGCGAGCATGCGCTGGCCTGGCTCGACTCCGCGTTGATCCGGCAGATGCTCGACTGGCCCGATCCGGCGCCCGCGCCCACGGTGCCCTTCATGCTGATGCTGCTGCGCGGCAAGTGCTACCTGCGCATGCAGCAGGGGGCGGGCGACGTGCCGACGCTGCAGCACGCCTCGCACATCTTCACCAGCGCCTGCGAGAGCGCGCTGGGGGCCTTCCGGCAGTGACCGTCAGCTGCCGCGGGTGACCGCGGCTTCGGCATCGCGGCCGTAGCTGCCGTACTTGCCGAGTTCCCACTTGGCGATCGCGTTGCGGTGCACCTCGTCCGGCCCGTCGGCGAAGCGCAACGTGCGCGCGCCGGCATACGCCGAAGCCAGCGGGAAATCGTCGCTGACGCCGCCGCCGCCGTGTGCCTGCATGGCCCAGTCGATCACTTGGCACGCCATGTTGGGCGCCACCACCTTGATCATCGCGATCTCGGTCCTGGCGACCTTGTTGCCGGCCATGTCCATCAGCCAGGCCGCCTTCAGCGTGAGCAGGCGGGCCATGTCGATCTTGCAGCGCGCCTCGGCGATGCGCTCCTGCGTCACGGTCTGCTGCGCCACGGACTTGCCGAAAGCCACACGGGCCAGCGACCGCCGGCACATCAGCTCCAGCGCACGTTCGGCCAGACCGATCAGCCGCATGCAGTGGTGAATGCGCCCGGTCCGAGGCGGCCCTGGGCGATCTCGAAGCCGCGACCTTCGCCGAGCAGCATGTTCGAAGCCGGCACGCGCACGTCCTCGAAGTACATCTCGACGTGGCCGTGCGGCGCGTCGTCGTAGCCGAACACGTTGAGCGGCCGCACGATGCGGATGCCCTTGGTCTCGGCGGGCACCAGGATCATGCTCTGCTGGGAGTGCCTCGGCGCCTCCGGGTCGGTCTTGCCCATGGTGATGAACACCTTGCAGCGCGGGTCACCCGCGCCGGAGATCCACCACTTGTGGCCGTTGATCACGTACTCGTCGCCCTGGCGCTCGATGCGGGTCGAGATGTTGGTGGCGTCGGACGAGGCCACCTCGGGCTCGGTCATTGCGAAGGCGGAACGGATCTCGCCTTCGAGCAGCGGCTTCAGCCAGCGCGCCTTGTTCTCCTCGGATCCGTAGCGCGCGATCGTCTCCATGTTTCCGGTGTCCGGCGCCGAGCAGTTGAACACCTCGCTGGACCACGGCACGCGGCCCATGATCTCGGCCAGCGGCGCGTATTCCTGGTTGGTGAGGCCCGCGCCCTTGTAGCCCGAGGCCGATGCGCTGTCGACCGGCAGGAACAGGTTCCACAGGCCCGCCGAGCGCGCCTTCGGCTTGAGGTCCTCGATGACCTGCAGCGGCGTCCAGCGCTTGCCCGCGGCCGTGTTGGCCTCGAGTTGCTGCTTGTAGGTCTTCTCGTTCGGATAGACGTGGTCATCCATGAACTTCAGGAGCCGGGCCTGCAGTTCGCGGGTCTTGGGGGAGTACTCGAAGTCCATGGAATGCCTCTCGATGAAAAAGGTGCGTCAGGCGCGCTGGGCGAATTGCCAGGCCAGCTGCGCCATGGGGCGGGCGCTGGCGCCGGAGGCCGCAGCCTGTGCGCTGGATGCCGTGCCGGCCTCCACCCGCTTGGCGATGCCTTGCAGGATGGCGGCGATGCGGAACATGTTGTAGGCCATGTAGAAGTTCCAGTCGGCCTTCAGGTCGGCCACTGTCGACAGGCCGGTGCGGTCGCAGTAGCGGCGGATGTAGTCGTCCTCGCTCGGGATGCCGAGCGATGCGAGGTCCAGGCCGCCGATGCCGCGGAAGGCGCCGTGCGGAATGTTCCAGGCCATGCAGTGGTAGCTGAAGTCGGCGAGCGGATGCCCCAGCGTGGACAGCTCCCAGTCGAGGACGGCGATGACGCGCGGCTCACTGCGGTCGAACATCAGGTTGTCCAGGCGGTAGTCGCCATGCACGATGGACACCTTGCTCTCGTCGCGCGCCGCCGGCGGGATGTGCGCGGGCAGCCATTCGACCAGTTTCTCCATCGCCTCGATCGGCTGGCTCATGGGACCGGCGCCATCGGTGGATGCCTTGTACTGCTTGCTCCAGCGGCCGATCTGGCGCTCGAAGTAGTTGCCAGGCTTGCCATAGCCGGAGAGGCCACGCGCCGCGAAATCGACGGTGTGCAACGCCGCGATCACACGGTTCATCTCGTCGTAGATCGCGCCGCGCTGCTCGCGCGAGAGGTCCGGCAGGGCCTGGTCCCAGAGGACGCGGCCCTGCATGAACTCCATGACGTAGAACGCGCGGCCGATCACCGACTCGTCCTCGCACAGGCAGTGCATGCGCGGCACCGGCACGTCGGTGCCTGCCAGGCCGGACATCACGGCGAACTCACGCTCGACAGCATGCGCGGACGGCAACAGCTTGGCCACCGGACCCGGCTTGGCACGCATCACGTAGCTGCCGCCCGGCGTGGTGAGCTTGTAGGTCGGATTGGACTGGCCGCCCTTGAACATCTCCACCGTCAGCGGGCCGCGAAAGCCCGGCATGTGCTTCTCCAGCCAGGCGGTGAGGGCTGCGGTGTCGAACGCGTGCTTGTCCGTGACGGGACGCGTGCCGACGAAGTGGTCGAAGTCGCTCATGGGGCCGGGCGCGTGGACGGTGTGGGGTGTGTGGAGAGATCGCGTCTCATGCGTTCTCCGTCTCGACGATGCGCATCAGCGCTTCGCGGTCGCGAACGATGAGGCCGGCCGGCTCGATGCGGATCACCTGTTCGCGCTCCATCGCCTTGAGCTCCTGGTTCACGCGCTGGCGCGAAGCGCCCAGCAATTGCGCGAGTTCTTCCTGCGCCAAGTGCAGGCCGATGCGCATCTCGCGACCGTCCGCCAGTTGCGGAACACCGTAGCTGCGCACCAGGTGCACCAGCTGCTTCGCGAGGCGCGCGCGCAGCGGCAGCGTGTTGAGGTCTTCGACCAGGCCGAACAGCTGGCGGATGCGGCGCGCGTGCAGCCTCAGCATGGCCTCGTACAGCTCGACGTGCGAGGCGAGGATCTTGCGGAAGTCGGCCTTGGCCACGCACAGGATCGTGGTGTCCCCATGCGCATACGCGTCGTGCGTGCGCCGGTCGCCGTCGAAGATCGCGACGTCGCCGAACCATATGCCCGGTTCGACGTAGGTCAGCGTGATCTGCTTGCCGGAGATGGACGTGGAGCTCACGCGCACCGCGCCGCGAGCGCACGCGATCCATTCCTCCGGCGGATCGCCGCGCGCGGCGATCAGCTCGCCGTCCTTGAAGCGTTTGACGTAGGCACATCGAAGAATGTCGTGGCGCAGGGCGGGCGACAGGGACGAGAACCAGCGGCCGCCATTGATCGCCTCGCGTTCCTCGATGGTAAGAATGGGCTCGTCCATGGGGTGTCTTGTCAGTGACTGGAGCGCGCGTGACGCGCTGCCGATTGTCGCGTGCGGGACGGCGACATCCGTCAGGGTTTCACCCCCGGTCACGCACGGATCAGTAGCGCGGCTTGTCTTTCGACAGGAACGCGGCGATCCCGATGCCTGCATTGCGGTGGTGCAGGTTGCGCACGAAGTGGTCGCGCTCGCTCGCCAGCTGGGAATGCAGCGGTGCGTCGACCGCTTCGTTGAGCAGCACCTTGACGCTCTCCAGCGCATTGGGGGCGCGATCGTTGAGTCGCTCGGCGAAGGCCAGCGCCTCCGCAAGCGCCGAGCCGCTGGCCACCACGCGATTGACGATGCCCAGCGCATGCAGCCGCTCGGCGCCGATGCGCTCGCCAGCCATTAGCAACTCGGTGGCCAGCTGGCGCGGCATGGCGCGCGCCAGCGACCACGTGGCTCCGCCGTCCGGGGACAGCGCGATGTTGGCGTAGGCCATGACGAACACGGCATCGGCCGCGGCGACGATCGCGTCACAGGCGAGGGCGAGGGAGAAGCCGGCGCCGGCGGCCGGTCCCTCGACCGCGGCGATGACGGGCTTCGGAAAATTTCGGATCGTCTCGATCCAGTCGTGCAGGCCCTCGATGCTCTGCGCCTGCACTTCGGGTGGCTGCTGCCGGTTGGCCTGCAGCCGCTGCAGGTTGCCGCCGGCGCAGAAGGTGCGGCCCTCACCGGTGATCACGACCGTGCGGATTTCCGCCTGGGTTGCGGCCACGTCCAGCGCCTCGATGCCCGCGGCGTAGATCTCCGGCCCGAGCGCATTGCGCAGTTCGGCGTTGCTGATGGTCAGCACCATCGTGCCGCCATGGGTGGTGCTCTTGAGTTCGGCCGGCATGCGATCAGTTCTCTTCCTGCAACAGCGACAAACCGATGGCGCCGCGGCGGCGGAGCCATGGGCTGGGGCGGTAGCGTGGGTCGCCGTAGACGGTCTGCATGTTGAAGAGCACTTCGAGCACGTTGGCCGGTCCCCACCGGTTGCCCATCGCGAGGGGCCCCATGGGGTAGCCGAGGCCGAGCGTGACGGCCGTCTCGAGGTCCTGCGGACTGCAGATGCGCTGCTGGCAGATGTCCGATGCGATGTTGACGATGGTGGCCACCACCCGCTGCGTGACGAAACCAGCCGAGTCGCGAATGACGCTGACCGCCTTGCCGTCGCGGGCGAACAGGGCATGGGCGGCGTCGCGCATGTCGGCCCGCGTGGCCGGGTTGGTGGCGAGCACGCGGCGCTTGGTCGCGGCATCTTCCACCAGCATGTCGATGCCGATCGTGCGTGCCGGATCGAGCCGCTCGACCACGGCGACAGTCGTCACGTCGAAGCCGAGCGGCGCGACCACGGCCAGTGCGGTGGAGGAGGGCGACTGGCCGGTCTCGATCTTCGCGCCGAGCGTCTTGAGCAGTTGGTACAACTCCTGCCGCCGTGCGGCGCGGGTCGAAACCCACACGGGCGGCAGTTCGTCGACTTGCGGTGCAGCGGTTTCGGCGGGCACCTGGGCCTTGCCGCCGTCATAGCGGTAGAAGCCTTCGCCGGACTTGCGCCCGACCATCCCCGCGGCCAGCCGCTGGGCCGTGATCACGCTGGGCCGGTAGCGCGGCTCGTCGTAGTACTGGCGGTAGATCGATTCCATCACCGGATGCGAGACATCCAGTGCAGTCAGATCCATGAGCTCGAACGGCCCCAGCTTGAATCCGGCCTGGTCCTTCAGGATGCGATCGATGGTGGCGAAGTCGGTGACGCCCTCGCCGACGATGCGAAGCGCCTCGGTGCCATAGCCGCGGCCGGCGTGGTTGACGATGAAGCCGGGCGTGTCCTGGGCCTGCACCGGCATGTGGCCCATCTGCCGTGCATAGGCCGACAGCGAATCGCAGACGGCCGGGTCGGTCTTGAGGCCGGCGATGACCTCGACGACCTTCATCAGCGGCACCGGATTGAAGAAGTGGTAGCCGGCACAGCGGCCGGGATGCTGCAGGCCGGCGGCAATTGCGGTGACCGACAGCGACGAGGTGTTCGTGGCCAGCACCGCGTCGGGTGCCACGATGGTCTCGAGCTGCGCGAACAATTGCTTCTTGACGTCCAGCCGTTCGACCACCGCTTCGACGACGAGACGGCAGTCAGCCAGTTGTGCCAGGGACGATGCAGGCACCAGGCGGGCCTTGCAGGCGTCGACCGCCGTCGTTTCCATGCGGCCCTTCTCGGCCAGCCGGTCCCATTGCGCGCCGATCTCCTGCAACGCGCGGTTTGCCGCGTCCGGCTGCGTGTCGAAGACCCGCACCCGCGAGCCGGCCTGCGCGGCGATCTGCGCGATCCCGCGGCCCATCGCGCCTGCGCCAACGACGCCAACGGTGTCGTACAGAGTGTTCATCGGCGAATTATCCGGCACCGAAACCTGTCAGACTCGACAGTGGCTGTGCAAGAATGGCACGGACCATGCAGCACCACTGGCCATCCCGATACGCAGCCTTGGCGGTCGCGGGTTGCTTGGTCCAGGCGTCCGGTCACGCCGCGACAGTGGGGCGGGCACAAGGTGCCGTGCTGATCGGCCGTCCCCTCGAGGTCACGGTTCCAGTGCAGCTGGAGGGTTCCGCGGACGCCGTGCCTGAGTGCGCGCAGGCAGAGGTGTTCTACGGCGACGCGAAGATCCCCGCCAGCACGGTCAACGCCGAGATGCAATTGGGGGCTGCCGGGCCTGTCGTGCGGGTCCGTTCCGGGGCCGTGATCAATGAGCCGGTGGTCACGGTCTACCTGCAGGTGGGATGCGGCAACAAGTTCACCCGCCGCCTGGTGCTGCTGGCCGAGCCGGATCCGACTGTCGACGTGCAGCGGCCTTTTCCCAGCGTCGCGGCGCCTGAGCGCTCAAAGCTTGCCGAAGCCGCGGTGAACGCAGCGCCGTCGAACCTGTCCATGCGCAGCGACGCGGCCGTGCCCGTGCCCGCGCTCGCAGCTCCCGCGCCGAAGCCGGCGCAGCCGCCTCGGCACAAGCGTGCATCGCCGACTACGGAGGCCCCCAGCAAGGCGGGTCGCGCTGCGTCGGGCGTGCCGGCCGCGCCGTCGAAGCAGGTCGCGAGCAGCCCGGTGCCTCCACAGGCTGCACCTACTGCACCGGCGAGCCGCGACCGGTTGACGCTCGATGTTCCCGTCGGCCCCGCGGAGCCCAGTCCACCTTCCGAGGAGGCGATTCGCCAGGCGGCCCGGCTGCAGGCGATCGAGCGCGACCTGCGCGACATGCGGCAGTTCCTGCAGCGCAGCGATGTGGCGATGCTGCGGCTGCAGACTCAGCTGGCGAAGGCAGAATCCGAGCGGTATGCCAATCCGCTGGTCTACGCCTTGGCTGCCCTGCTGGCCGTCATGGCCGCTCTCCTGGCGTACCTGTGGCGTCGGGCGGCTGTCGCGCGGGATGGCACTGCGGCGAATTGGTGGCACGCACCGAGCGGGGAGCGGTCCGGCCGCCGAGCCGTGCCGGCCAGCGTCGCGCATGTGGCCGGGTCACGAAACGACAAGACAGGCAAGGCAGCCGCCTCACCAGCGAACGCCACCGATTCGGGGGCGGAGGGAGACGCCGAAGGATTGGTTCCATCCGTGCCGCGTGTGCCGCCGGTGGCGTCGCGTACGGACGACTTCCAGACCAGCCAGGGCACCCGGGCGCTGAAGGCGGAAGAACTGCACGACGTCCAGCAGGAGGCGGATTTCTTCTCCTCGCTCGGCGAGTACGACCGTGCCATCGAGGTGCTGCGCGGACATATCCAGGCGCATCCGGAGACGAGTGCGGTCGCCTGGCTGGACCTGGTGGAGATCTACCACAAGCTCGGCCGCCGCGAGGAGTTCGACTGGGTGCGCCGCGAGTTCCAGCGCCGCTTCAATGCCGATGTCCCCACCTTCGACGAGTACAGCCAGGAGAGCGCCGGCATCGAAGCCTATGACAACGCCATGGCGCGCATCGCGGCCCTTTGGCCGGCGCGCCGCGTGCTGGACGTCATCGAGGAATCGATCTTCCGAGGGCCCAGCAAGGACGGCACGCAGGCGTTCAGCCTGCAGGCCTACCGGGAGCTCCTGCTGCTGCATCACATCGGACAGCAGGTGCTGGTGGGCAGCGCCACGCCGCCCTCGGTGTTCGGCGACGCGTCGCCGGCGAGCTCGCATGGCTTCTCGCACACCTCGATCCACCCGCTGTCCACCGGCCTTGCTGCACTCGACCAGCAGCCGGCGACGCAGATCTCCGATTCGCAGCCGGCCACGCTGATCCAGGACCAGCTACCCGACTTCGTCCTGGAGGACCTCGACCTCGACCTGAACCTGGACGAACCTGCTTTCACGCAGCAAGTCGCACCACGCAGCGCGCACTTGCTGGATTTCGACCTGCCCGACCTGATCCAGGCCGACTTGAGCAAGGTGGCCCGCGCCCGCGGCTAGCCCGTGCTGGCCTTCAGCGGCGCACCTGCAAGGCGGCAGGGTTGACCACGTTGGTGGGGTGCCCCTCGATGAAATTCACCACGTTGTCGAACGCCGCGCCGAAGTAGAGCTCGTAGCTTTCCTGCTCCACGTACCCGATGTGCGGCGTGCAGATGCAGTTCTCCATGCGGAGCAGGGCGTGCCCCTGCAGGATGGGCTCGCTCTCGAAGACGTCGACGGCGGCCATGCCGGGCCGCCCGCGGTTCAGGGCTGCCAGCAGGGCGTCGGGTTCGACCAGTTCGGCCCGGGAGGTGTTCACGAACAGCGACGTGGGACTCATGCGGCCCAGGTCCTCGAGCCGGACGATGCCTGCAGTCTCGGCGTTCAGGCGCAGGTGCAGGCTGAGCACATCGCTTTCGCTGAACAATTGCTCGCGGCTTTCCGCGGCGATGAATCCGTCCGCCTCGGCACGCGACCGCGAGCCTTCGCGGCCCCACACCAGCACCCGCATGCCGAACGCCCGGCCGTAGCCGGCCACGAGCTGGCCGATCTTGCCGTAGCCCCACAGGCCGAGCGTCTTGCCCTTGAGCACCATGCCGATGCCGAAGTTGGCGGGCATCGACCCCGACTTCATCCCCGACTGTTGCCAGCCACCGTGCTTGAGCGTCTGGATGTACTGCGGCAGCCGGCGCATGGAGGCCATGATCAGCGCCCATGTGAGTTCGGCTGGCGCCACCGGCGAGCCGACTCCTTCCGTGACCACGATGCCGCGCTCGGTGCACGCATCGATGTCGATATGCGCCCCCGCCTTGCCGGTCTGCGAGATCAGCTTCAGTCGTGGAAGCTTCTCGATCAGCTGGCGCGTGATGTGCGTGCGCTCGCGGATCAGCACGATGACGTCGGCGTCGCGAAGACGCACGGACAATTGGCCTATGCCCTTCACCGTGTTGGTGTAGACCTTCGCAGGATAGGCCTCGAGCCGGGCCGCGGCGCGCAGCTTGCGCACGGCATCCTGGTAGTCGTCGAGGATGACGATGTTCATGCCGCCGATTGTGCCCTGCGTCAGCCGCGGGGATGCCGGGTGGCTGCCGCTAGCATCTCGGCTTTCTGCAAGAACTCCCAGGAGACTTTTGATGGCGATCACGATGTCGTCGGCCAGCCTGCCGATCTTTCGCACCATGCTTGGCAATCTGAGCCACATCCTCGACAAGGCCGTGGCCCATGCGCAGGCCCGCAAGTTCGACCCCGCCGTGCTGACCTCGTACCGCCTAGCGCCGGACATGCTGCCGTTCACGCGGCAGATCCAGATCGCCTGCGATGCCGCCAAAAACGGCGTAGCCCGCATGGCTGGCATCGAGGCGCCCAAGTTCGAGGACACCGAGCAGACCTTCGAGGAATTGAAGGCACGGATCGCCAAGACGCTGGCCTGGCTGGAGACGGTGCCGGCCGAGAAGCTGGATGGCAACGAGACCAGGGAAATCACGTTCCCCGTGGGACGCGAAGCCACCCGGACCATGACGGCCGAGGCTTACCTGAAGCACTGGGCGCTGCCCAATTTCTTCTTCCATGTGAGCATGGCCTACGCCATCCTGCGTCACAACAGCGTGGAGCTCGGCAAGGCCGATTACCTGGCGGGCGCCGCCCGCTGACTGCTGGCTAGGCTGCCGCGGCTTCCAGCGCGGCCAGCCGGTCGAGTTCAGCGCAGACGTCTGCCATGCGGCCCGAGATGACCATGCGGCCGGCTGTACTGGAGGCGTGCCCCGCGTCGACGATGCGCAGGACCCGCAAGGTGCGACTGTCGTGGCGCACCGACGGCCATGCCACATGGCCATGGCCCGCTGCGGTATTCAGCCCGGTGCGCCGGGCCGAAGCGTCGGCCTCGGGCGCGCGAGATACATGCCGGCCGACGGTTTGCCAGAGTGCGCGAAGCGGCCGCAACAGGCCGGCAAGAGTGCACATCCATCCCATGTCTTTTCCTCCTGGAACCTTGCTTGGAACACAGGCGAGATTCAATGAAGCCGGACGGTGCAGGGTGCTGCCGCATGCTGCGCCAGACGCCCGCCACCTGCACCTCCGGTGACGTCACATGAGCATCGTGTTGCGGATCAGGCCGACGGCCAGTCCTTCGATCTCGAAAGGCTCACCGGGCTCCACCACGATGGTGGGGTAGTCGGGGTTTTCCGCATGCAGCTCGATCAGGTGCTTGTTGCGCCGGAAGCGCTTGACCGTGACCTCGTCGCCGAGCCGGGCGACGACGATCTGGCCATTCTTGGCGTCCTTGGTGGCCTGCACGGCGAGCAGGTCGCCGTCCATGATGCCGGCGTCGCGCATCGACATGCCGCGCACCTTGAGCAGGTAGTCGGGCTTGCGCTGGAACAGGCTGCTCTCGACGTAGTAGGTCTGGTCGACGTGTTCCTGCGCCAGGATGGGAGAGCCGGCAGCGACGCGCCCGACCAGGGGCAGGGCGAGTTGCGACAGGCTGGGAAGTGGCAGCGAAAACTGCTTGAAGCGCGACTCGTGAATGGATCGCAGCGCGTCGCCCTTGAGGCGAATGCCGCGCGAGGTGCCGCTGACCAGCTCGATGACGCCCTTGCGCGCCAGGGCCTGCAGGTGCTCCTCGGCGGCGTTGGCCGACTTGAATCCCAGTTCAGACGCGATCTCGGCGCGCGTAGGTGGTGCACCTGTGCGCGCAATTGCGGCCTGGATCAGGTCCAGAATCTGCTGCTGGCGCGCCGTGAGCTTGGGCGATTCGATCATGCGAGGGCTCCTTGGATGGATGCTGGTTGTCCATCCAGTGGCTGTATTTTTAACCAGCTCGTGAGAAAGTGCAAGTGGAAGAAGAAGAACGCGTCGTCGTGCTCGGAACAGGTGGAACGATCGCAGGCTCTGCGAGCTCGGCTGCCGACCACGTCGGCTACAAGGCGGGCCAGGTTCCCGTGCAGCAGCTGCTGACCGGTATCCCAGCGCTGGCGCACGTGTCACTCGTCGCGGAGCAAGTGGCGCAAGTCGACAGCAAGGACATGGGCCCCGCCGTGTGGCTGCCGCTGGCCCGACGCTGCCAGCATTGGCTGGCGCAGCCCCAGGTCACAGGCGTGGTGGTGACCCATGGAACGGACACTCTGGAGGAGACGGCTTACTTCCTGCATCGGGTCCTTGCGCCGGCCAAGCCGCTCGTGCTGACATGCGCGATGCGCCCGGCCACCGCGCTGTCGGCCGATGGTCCGCAGAACATCGCGGATGCGATCGCCGTGGTGCGCACCGCGGGAGCGCGAGGCGTCGTCGCCGTTTGCGCAGGTCGCGTTCACGCGGGTGTCGATGTCCGCAAGGTGCATCCGTACCGGCTCGATGCCTTCTCGTCGGGGGATGCGGGCGTGCTGGGGCATGTCGAAGATGGACGTCTGCGCCAGCTGCGCGACTGGCCGGCGCAGGGCGAGGTGGCCCTGCCCGTGGAGGCGCTGGACACCCGGCACGAGTGGCCGCACGTCGAGATCGTCCTGAGCCACTCCGGCGCGAGTGGACGCGCCGTGGAAGCGCTGGTGCGTGACGGCGTGCAGGGCCTGGTGGTGGCTGGCACCGGCAATGGCAGCGTCCATGCGGCGCTGGAAAGCGCGCTGGTGGCCGCGATGAAGCAAGGCGTTCAGGTTCTGCGCACCACCCGCTGCGCCGAGGGGGAGGTGGTCGGCCGCGACGCGGATCCGCTGCCCAAGACAACTCTCACGCCCGTGCAGGCGCGGATCGAGCTCCAGCTGCGATCGCTCGCGAGATGACGGACCAGTCGCTAGTCGCGCCGGTACGGCCCGTCCGTGCGTGCGAAGCCGCGATCGATCAGCTCGCGAGCGCCTGCAGCGCGCGCGCGGTGATTTCCTCGACGGTGCCCATCCCGCTGATCGCGCGGTATTTCGGCGCATTGGCCGGGTCGGACTTGGCCCAGCCGGCGTAGTAGTCGACCAAGGGGCGTGTCTGGGAGGCGTAGACCTCCAGCCGCTTCATCACAGTCGCTTCCTTGTCGTCCTCGCGCTGGATGAGCGGCTCGCCGGTGACGTCGTCGATACCGGGGACCTTGGGTGGATTGAATTTCACGTGGTACGTGCGTCCGGAGGCCACATGCGAGCGGCGGCCGCTCATGCGTTCGACGATCGCCTCGAACGGAACGTCGATTTCCAGAACGTAATCGAGCTTCACGCCCGCGTTCTTCATCGCGTCGGCCTGCGGAATAGTGCGGGGAAAGCCGTCGAAGAGGAAGCCGCGCGCGCAATCGGGTTGCGTGAGCCGCTCCTTGACCAGCCCGATGATGATCTCGTCGCTGACCAGGCCGCCCGAATCCATCACCTTCTTTGCCGCGACGCCCAGGGGCGTGCCGGCCTTGACCGCGGCACGGAGCATGTCACCGGTGGAGATCTGCGGGATGCCGTACTTCTGGCAAATGAAGGTGGCCTGCGTTCCTTTGCCCGCGCCTGGCGCGCCCAGCAAGATCAATCTCATGGTGTCCTCGGGATGGTTTTCGATGCGGGGGCGCTGCGGGCCCGCGTCATCTCGCGCCGGCCGTCGCGCTTATGCGCTTGAGGATAGCACGCAGCTCTTGCCGGACCTTACGTGTTGCCGCTGGCGAACAGCTGGCGCACGCGCTCCAGGTCTTCCGGTGTATCGACTCCCGGCGCCGGCGCGCTGAGGGCGACGTGCACGGCGATGCGATAGCCGTACCAGAGGGCGCGCATCTGCTCCAGCGCCTCGATGCGTTCGAGCGGCGCCTGTGCAAGAGTCGGGAAGTGGCGCAGGAATCCGCAGCGGTAGCTGTAGATGCCGATGTGCCGCAGCGGCGCGGGATCCGGGAGCGCATGAATGCCGTGCGCGAACCCATCGCGCCACCAGGGCAGCGGTGCGCGGCTGAAGGTCAGAGCGAGCCCGGCCGCGTCCGTCACCACCTTGACCACGTTCGGGTTGGTGAACTCTGGCACTTCGCCGATAGGGTGGGCAGCGGTGCCCATCGCGGCATCGTCTCGTCGCTCGAGCAGGGCTGCGACCTGGTCAATGAGGCTGGGCGCGATCAGCGGCTCGTCCCCCTGGACATTCACCACCACCTCCGTGTCGGACAGACCGAGCAGGCTGCTCGCCTCGGCAAGGCGATCGGTGCCGGAAGGATGGTCCGACGCGGTCATCACCGCATCGACGCCGTGCGCGCGGCACGCGTCCAGGATCGAAGGATCGTCTGCAGCCACGACCACGCGCTCGGCGGCGGAGAGGCGAGCACGTTCTGCCACCCGAACGACCATGGGACGGCCCGCGATGTCGGCGAGCGGCTTGTCCGGCAGTCGTGTCGATGCGAGCCGGGCAGGGATGAGGACGGTGAATCCCACTAGACCAGCGGCGTTCGTGCGGGGAGGCGCTCGAGTTCGTCGTCGCTGAGCGTCCGCGCTTCCTCCTCGAGCAGCACCGGGATGCCGTCGCGGACGGGGTACGCGAGGCGCGCGCTGCGGGAGATGAGTTCCTGGCGGCTGCGGTCGTAGTCCAGGTGGCCCTTGGTGACGGGGCACACGAGCAGCTCAAGCAGCTTGGGATCCATGCGGCGATGATAGCTTTGCCGTCAGCAGCGCATCGAGGCTTTCGAAGAAGCCGGCCTCGATCTCGACGGAAAGCGGAACGGCCCAGGCCTCCGGATGCGACTTCCACAGCTTGGCGGCATCCTTCTCCGTGCAGAGGAGCGGGAGGCCCGCGGGCATCGGCGGCAGCGGGGCCGAATAATCATGGTGGTCAGGGAGTGCAATCGTCGCGGCAAGCGCGATGCCCTCGCGGCGGAGCATCTCGAAGAACGCCTCTGGCCGGGCGATTCCGGCGACGGCGGCGCAACGCTGGCCTGCCAACGTCCTGAGAGTGAGGCGCGCGCCGTCGCCCCGTGCTGCCTCCGTGGCCAGATGCCGCTTGATGACGAAGCCTCCAATGTCCGGGGTGCACTCGGTGCGGATGACAAGGTCCGCCGGGCGCGGCCAGGGCTCGCGCAGTGGACCGGACGGAAGCAGCCAGCCATTGCCGACGCCACGATCATCGAAGACCACGATCTCCACGTCGCGCGCGAGCGCATGGTGCTGCAGCCCGTCGTCGCTGAGCACGACGCGCACCTCAGGGTGCCGGGCCAGGAGAGCGTGCACCGCGGCGGGCCGGCGCTGGGCCACGACCACAGGGACTCCGACCTGCGAGGCGATCAGGAGTGGTTCGTCGCCCACCTGGGCCGGATCGCTGCCTGGCAAGACCTCGAGGCAATCGTCTCCCCGTCGCCCGTGCCCTCGCGAGACGACGCCACACGGAATGCCGCGGTCCAGCAGGTGACGCGCGATTGCCATCACGACAGGCGTCTTTCCCGCTCCGCCTGCAATGACGTTGCCGATCACCACCACCGGGATAGGCAAGGACTCTGCGCGCAGCCAGCCCTGCCGATAGAGGCTGCGCCGCGCTCCGGAGAGAAGAGCGTAGATGACTGTGAGCGGGAGGAGGAGCCAGGCAAGCGGGCCGCGGCGCAGCCAAGCCGCCTGGAGGGCTGCGCGCACGCGCACTCAGTGGGCCGCGGCTTGCGCGGACGACTGGGCGGCGAAGGTGACCTGGTTCAGACCGGCGCGACGCGCTGCTTCCAGCACGGTGATCACGGACTGGTGGGGAGCGGTTGCATCGGCGCTGACGATCACGACACTGTCCTTGCCGGCCTTGGCGGCATCGGTCATGGCCATGGACAGCACCTCGGGAGTGCGACCGACGACTGCCTGCTTGTTGACGCTGTAGCGGCCATCGCTGCTGACCGCGACCACCAACTCCCGCGGGTAGTCGCGCTGGGCATCCGCATCTGCCACCGGCAATCGCAGTTGCAGCTCGGTGAACTTGCTATAGGTGGTGGACAGCATCAGGAAAATGAGCACCACCAGCAGGACGTCGATGAACGGGATCAGGTTGATCTCGGGCTCTTCACGCGATTGGCTGCGGAAGTTCATGCAGGGACTCCTGTGGCACCGATCAGGCGCGGCGAAGCGAGTTCAGATGGCGCACGAATCGTTCGGACGAGAGCTCGAGGGTGAGCAGGTACGTGTCGACGCGGGCGCGGAAGTAGCGCCAGAAGATGAGCGCCGGAATGGCCACCACGAGTCCGAATGCGGTGTTGTAGAGGGCCACGGAAATGCCGTGCGCGAGCTGCGCAGGATTGGCTGCTGCACCGGTCGTGGGCGATTGCGCGCCGAAGATCTCGATCATGCCGATCACCGTGCCGAGCAGGCCCAGCAGCGGTGCGGCAGAGGCAATGGTTGCAAGCGCACTCAGGTACCGCTCCAGGCGGTGCGCGACGGCACGCCCGGCACCCTCCATGCTGGAGCGCAGGTCTGCCTCGGTGCAACGTGGGTTGCTGTTCATCGCGCGAAAACCGCTCGCCAGCACCTCGCCCAAGGCGGAGTTCTGTTCGAGCTGGGTCACCACGTCGGGACCGGGAACGCCGCTGCGCGAGACGGCCAGGGCCTCGTCCAACAGCTTGGGGGGCGCGACACGGGAGCTCTTCAGGCTCAGGAAGCGCTCGATGATGAGGGCCAGCGCCAGGATGGAGCAGGCAACCAGGGGCCAGATCGGCCAGCCTGCGGCTTGTATGATCGACAGCAAGAGGGGCTCCGCCACGGAAAAAAGCTGAACTGCACGCGATTATGAGCGAGCTGGACAGCTGTAGGACCAAACGCCGCGCGCGTAGGACCTGACTCACAAAAGTTGTGGACAACTTTGTGCAGAAACACCACGCCGCGCCGTCCCGGCCCGCGCCAATCCTGCATCGTGTCAAAACGATGACATTTTCAGCAGCATTTTCTTCTTTGAAATCAACGGCTTGCACGACAGGCCCGTGCTTTTTGCCAAAGGCCCGGTCCATGCGAGCGGGCTGCGCCGCGCTGTGGATGAATCGTCCTCCGATTTGCGGTCCCACGCCGCCGGGACTATGATGGTGGGCAGTCCTGAAGCAGTGCCGGCGCCCCGAATCTGGCAAGTCGGGGCGCTATGCCGCGCCGTTGCTGATCTCCTGGATGCGCGACTCAATCCCGTCGCGGTTCGCGGGGAGGTTTCCGGTCTCTCGCGCGCATCCAGCGGCCACCTGTACTTCAACCTCAAGGATCCCAACGGGCAGTTGCGATGCGCCATGTTCCGGCGCGCGGCTGCGCTGCTGGATGGGCTGCCTTCGGACGGCGATCTCGTCGAAGTCCAAGGGCGTCTTGCCATCTACGAGCCACGTGGCGATCTGCAGCTCATTGTCGAGTCGCTGACGCGCGCGGGGCAGGGGGCGTGGTACGAGCGCTTCCTGCGCGTCAAGGCTCGCCTGGAACAGGAGGGTTTGTTCGACGAGCAGCGAAAGCGGCTGCTGCCTGTCATGCCGTGCGGCATCGAGCCTGGTCACGTCGCCGGCGGCCGCAGCGTTGCATGACGTAGCCACGGCATTGCGCAGGCGCGTGCCGCACCTGCCTGTCGTGTTCGCGCCGGCGTCGGTGCAGGGCGCGCAGGCTGTTCCAGAGCTCGTGCAGGCTCTCGAAGCGCTTTATCGCATTGCCGAGCAAGGCGCCATCGACGTCATCCTGCTGGTGCGCGGCGGCGGCTCGATCGAGGATCTCTGGTCATTCAACGAGGAAGCGGTGGCGCGTGCGATCGTGCGCAGTCCCGTTCCGGTGGTCTGCGGCGTGGGGCACGAGACGGACGTGACCATCGCCGATTTCTGCGCCGACCTCCGAGCCCCCACGCCGACTGCGGCCGCGGAATTGGTGGCCCAGCCTCGGTCGGACATGCTGCAGCGCCTGCAAGGCTGGCAGGGGCGCCTGCAGGAAGCCGTTGCGCGCCGGGTCGATGCAGCATCTCAGCGGCTGGACATCGCGACGGCACGTGTGGGACGCCCTTCGGCCCGCCTGGCGCAACAGCATCGGGCCATTGCGCAGCTGGAGGACAGGCTGCGTCATGCGCTCGTGTTGCGCATCGAGCGCGCACGTGCGCGGATCGCTGCACTCACGACCGACCGGCGCACGGCGCACGTGCACGCGGTGCAGCGGTCCGGCGAACGATTGCACAGGGTCGCGTTGAGGCTGCAGTTGCTGGACCCGCGGCTGGTGCTGCAGCGCGGCTACGCCCTGCTCACTGACGACGGGGGCCATGTGATCTCACAAGCGGGGCAGGTGAGTGCAGGGCAGAGCGTCCGCGCGACGCTCGCCGAAGGAGAGCTGGACCTGACGGTGGCCCGCCCGCGTCTTCTGTAGGGCCGGCATTCGTGCCTAGAATCGACGGCTTCGAACCCTCACCCCAATACCAACTCTCGAGGACCACCATGGAACACACCCTGCCTCCGCTCCCGTACCCCATCGACTCGCTGGCACCGAACTATTCCAAGGAGACCCTCGAGTACCACCATGGCAAGCACCACAACGCGTATGTGGTGAACCTGAACAACCTCCAGAAGGGCACCGAGTACGAGAACATGACGCTCGAGGAGATCATCAAGAAGTCCTCCGGTGGCATCTACAACAATTCGGCCCAGATCTGGAACCACACCTTCTTCTGGAACTGCATGAAGCCGGGCGGCGGCGGCGAGCCGACGGGCGCGCTCGCGCAGGCGATCCAGAAGAAGTGGGGCAGCTATGCGGCGTTTCGCGAAGCCTTCGTGAAATCGGCAGTCGGCAATTTCGGCTCGGGCTGGACCTGGCTGGTCAAGAAGGCCGACGGCAGCGTCGACATCGTCAACACGGGTGCAGCCGGCACGCCCCTGACCACCCCCGACAAGGCGATCCTCACCGTGGATGTCTGGGAGCACGCGTACTACATCGACTACCGCAACCTGCGGCAGAAGTTCGTTGAGACGTTCCTGGACAAGCTCGTGAACTGGGACTTCGCCCAGAAGAATTTCGCGTGACGCGGTCGCACCGCTGAAAAGAAGAGGGCCCGCGATGCGGACCTTCTCGTTTGGCTGCGAGCCTTCAGTGGAACGGTTCGCCCGTGAGCTTCGTTCCGGCCCTGATTCCCCGCTTGGTGAACCATCCCTGGTTCATCTCCAGCACGAAGCGCACCGGCCGCGTGGAGCAGTGCGAATCGATTGTCTGTGGCTTCATGTCGGCCAGATTGACGATCTCCCCATCGTCCGCGATGAAGGCCGCGGTGAGCGGCAGGATCGTGTTCTTCATCCAGAAGCACTGCACGCCGGGCTGCTCGAAGGCGAACAGCATGCCTTCGTGCTGTGGCATCTGCTTGCGGTACATCAGGCCGATCTCGCGCTGGTCGGGCGACTGCGCGACCTGGGCGTCGATCTGGTGCATGCCGGCGGAGAGGCGCACGTGCGGAAGATCCGTCTGCGGCTCCTGCGCGAAGGAGGAGCCGAGAGTCGCTGTGAGGGCAAGGCCGAGGAGCAGGTGTCGCATGCGGCGATTGTGAGACGCAAACAAAAATGCCCGCTGGCGCGGGCATTCGTGGGAAGCAGGCCGGATCAGGAAGCCTTCTTCTCTTCGGCAGCGGCCTTCTTGGACTTCTTCGACGACTTCTTGGCCACCTTCTTGGTGCTCTTCTCGGCCTTGGCTTCCGACTTGGCGGCGGGGGCCGAAGCAGCGGCGGTGGCAGGGGTGGCCTGCGCGAACACGGCGGCGGAGAACACGGTGGCGATCAGGGCGGCGAGCAGCTTGTTCATGGCATCAATCCTCGTTGGGAACATTCTGGGAGACCAGTCCTCCCAGAACATCCGGAAGGCCCATCCGTAACGGGGCGCCGCGTTGTCCGGTTGACATGGCCGGGTGCGATGCAGGAGGACGCACCAGCCCCAAAACGAAAATGCCCGCCAGAGGCGGGCATCGTGCCGTGAGGGCGCCAGGAATTACTTCTTGGCTTCGTCCTTCTTGGCCTCTTCCTTCTTCTCGACCTTGGCGACCTTCTTGTCAGCCTTGGCGGTCTTCTTCTCGGCCTTCGCGTCGGCCTTGGCTTCCTTCTTTTCGGCCTTGGCTTCGGCCTTGGCTTCCTTCTTCTCGGCCTTGGCTTCAGCCTTGGCAGCAGCCTTCGGGGCCGATGCGGTGGCGGCCGGGGCAGCGGTCTGGGCGAACGAAGCGGCGGCGAAGAAGGTGGCCACCAGGGCGGCGAGCAGCTTGGTCATTCTTGGTTCCTTTGAATTGATGGTTTCCAAAACACCTCCCGTCCCGGGAAGCCATTCCGCAACGCATCAGTTGACCGATCGGTTGACAGGCCGCCCGGCGCCTGCGGTTGTGGGCTGGCGCGGATCGTGGTCCGTCCTCGCGACTAGAATCGATCGACGTCGCCGGGGTGTCGCACCCCTTCCCACCCCAGGGCCCCTGTCCTTCCATGTACCAGCACATCAAGGTGCCCACCCAGGGCGAGAAGATCACGGTCAATGCCGACATGTCCTTGAACGTGCCGGACCAGCCGATCGTCCCGTTCATCGAGGGTGACGGGACCGGCATGGACATCACGCCCGTGATGCTGAAGGTGGTGGACGCGGCCGTCGCCAAGGCGTACGGCGGCAGGAAGAAGATCCACTGGATGGAGATCTTCGCTGGCGAGAAGGCGACGAAGGTCTACGGCCCCGACGTGTGGCTGCCGGAGGAGACCCTGGAGGTCGCACGCGAGTACGTCGTGTCGATCAAGGGCCCGCTGACCACGCCCGTCGGCGGCGGCATCCGCTCGCTGAACGTCGCGCTGCGCCAGGAGCTGGATCTGTACGTCTGCCTCCGACCCATCCAGTACTTCAGAGGCGTTCCCTCGCCGCTGAAGGAGCCGGAGAAGACCAACATGGTCATCTTCCGCGAGAACTCCGAGGACATCTACGCCGGCATTGAGTACGAGGCCAACTCCGACAAGGCCAAGAAGATCATCAAGTTCCTGACCGAGGACATGGGGGTCAAGAAGATCCGCTTCCCGCAGACGTCGGCCATCGGCATCAAGCCGGTGTCGGTGGAGGGCACCGAGCGCCTGGTGCGCAAGGCGCTGCAGTACGCGATCGACAACAACAAGCCCAGCGTCACCCTGGTCCACAAGGGCAACATCATGAAGTTCACGGAAGGCGGCTTCCGTGACTGGGGCTACGCGTTGGCCAAGAAGGAGTTCGGCGCGGTCGAGATCGACGACGGCCCGTGGTGCAAGTTCAAGAATCCGAAGACGGGCAAGGACATCGTCCTCAAGGACAGCATCGCCGACGCCTTCTTGCAGCAGATCCTGCTGCGTCCTGCCGAATACAGCGTGATCGCCACGTTGAACCTCAATGGCGACTACGTGTCCGACGCACTGGCCGCCCAGGTGGGCGGCATCGGCATCGCTCCGGGCGCCAACCTCAGCGACTCGGTCGCCATGTTCGAAGCGACCCACGGCACCGCCCCCAAGTACGCCGGCAAGGACTACGTGAACCCGGGCTCGGAAATCCTCTCTGCCGAGATGATGCTGCGCCACATGGGTTGGACGGCCGCTGCCGACCTGATCATCAGCTCGATGGAGAAGGCCATCCTGTCCAAGAAGGTGACCTACGACTTCGCCCGGCTCATGGATGGCGCCACCCAGGTCAGCTGCTCGGGCTTTGGCCAGGTGATGATCGACAACATGTGAGCAGCACTCGCCGCGAGGTGCGGTTCCCAGTAAAAAAGCCGCCCTCGGGGCGGCTTCTTGCTTTCCCGCCGGGGGAGGTTACTTGGTGGCCATGTCTGGCCGGTTCGCAGGGGCATGGAACTGCGGAGCGCGGACCTTGGAATGCCGAAGGGGCCGTTCAACACCGGCCGGTTCCGTGCGGATGGGCTGGATCTCGGCGTGGATGTTCTGCGCCAGCTGGCCCTGGGCCCTTGGGTAACGTCGAAGCTCACTCGTGAGCCCTGCTTCAGGGTCTTGAAGCCGTCCATCGAGATGGCGGAGAAGTGCGCGAAGACGTCCGAGCCGCCGCCGTCAGGCTCGATGAATCCGAATCCCTTGGCATCGTTGAACCATTTCACAGTACCGGTCGCCATTGTCGGCCCCCTTTGTTGTTCCCGAACTGAATCTGGAAGTGTCCGGGATTCGTTCGCCCTCTGTCAATAATTCCACATACTTAAGTTTTGATGCGCTGCAGAACAACCCCTTGCGGGCGAGCCGCTCGCAGGGCTCCAGAATGGAGCGCCGCGTACCTTGCCCGCAGCGGTTGGGCCACCTGCGATGGGACTCGGAAGCCGCAGCGCTTGAATGTCGCCTGGCGGTCACCATTTGCGAATGGCGGTGCAGTGCGAAAGCCTGCTCGATAGAATGAATTTCATGGCAAGCAAACCCCCCGTGCCCGCACCGGTAGCGCCCAAGGCGCGGCCGACGGAGGACGACGGCGGCTCGGTGGTGCTCGAACGGCGGACCCAGAAGACCAAGCCGCCCCAGATGTACCAGGTCGTCATGCTCAACGACGACTACACCCCGATGGAATTCGTCGTCGTGGTGATCCAGGAGTTCTTCAACAAGGACCGCGAGACCGCGACGCAGATCATGCTCAAGATCCACCTCGATGGAAAAGGCATCTGCGGCGTGTACTCGCGGGACGTCGCCGCAACGAAGGTCGAGCAGGTCCAGGAGGCCGCCCGCCAGGCGGACCACCCGCTGCAGTGCGTGAGTGAACCCATCGAGTGAATCGTGGGTCCAAACGGTTGAATCGAGAAGCAAGGCAGAAGGAATTTTCATGATTGCCCAGGAATTGGAAGTCAGCCTCCACATGGCGTTCGTGGAGGCGCGCCAGCAGCGCCACGAGTTCATCACCGTGGAGCACCTGCTGCTTGCCCTGCTGGACAATCCCAGCGCGGCGGAGGTGCTGCGCGCCTGTTCCGCCAACATCGACGACCTGCGCAAGTCGCTGGCCAACTTCATCAAGGACAACACGCCGCAGGTGGCGGGCACGGACGACGTGGACACCCAGCCGACGCTGGGCTTCCAGCGCGTGATCCAGCGCGCCATCATGCATGTGCAGTCCACCGGGAACGGCAAGAAGGAAGTCACCGGCGCCAACGTGCTGGTCGCGATCTTCGGCGAGAAGGACTCGCACGCGGTCTACTACCTGCACCAGCAGGGCGTCACCCGGCTGGACGTCGTGAACTTCATCGCGCACGGCATCAAGAAGAGTGACCCGCCGGAGCCCGCGAAGAGCGGCGAGGCGTCCTCCGGTGACGGCGAGGACGGCGGCGAGAAGAACGAGAAGGCGTCGCCGCTCGAGCAGTTCACGCAGAACCTGAACCAGGCGGCCAAGGACGGCAAGATCGATCCTCTGATCGGCCGCGAGTACGAGGTCGAGCGCGTCATCCAGATCCTGTGCCGCCGGCGCAAGAACAACCCGCTACTCGTTGGCGAGGCGGGCGTCGGCAAGACCGCGATCGCGGAGGGCTTGGCCTGGCGCATCGTGCAGAAGGACGTGCCGGAGATCCTGGCCGAGTCGAACGTGTACTCGCTCGACATGGGTGCGCTGCTCGCGGGCACCAAGTACCGCGGCGACTTCGAGCAGCGCCTCAAGGGCGTGCTCAAGTCGCTGAAGGACAAGCCCAACGCCATCCTCTTCATCGACGAGATCCATACGCTGATCGGCGCCGGAGCGGCGTCGGGTGGCACGCTGGACGCCTCGAACCTGCTGAAGCCGGCGCTCTCCAGCGGCCAGCTGAAATGCATTGGCGCGACCACGTTCACGGAGTACCGCGGCATCTTCGAGAAGGACGCCGCCCTGTCGCGGCGCTTCCAGAAGGTCGACGTGGTCGAGCCCAGCGTCGAGCAGACGGTGGAGATCCTGAAGGGCCTGAAATCGCGCTTCGAGGAGCACCACAGCGTCAAGTACGCGGCAGGCGCCCTGCAAGCGGCGGCGGAACTGTCGGCCAAGTACATCAACGACCGCCACCTGCCCGACAAGGCGATCGACGTGATCGACGAGGCCGGTGCTGCCCAGCGCATCCTGCCGCTGTCCAAGCGAAAGAAGACCATTTCCAAGACCGAGGTCGAGGAGATCGTGGCCAAGATCGCGCGAATCCCGCCGGCCAACGTCTCCAACGATGACCGCGGCAAGCTGCAGAACATCGAGCGCGACCTGAAGAGCGTCGTCTTCGGCCAGGACAAGGCCCTGGAGGTGCTCGCGGGTGCGGTGAAGATGGCGCGCTCGGGCCTTGGGCGCGCGGACAAGCCGATCGGCTCGTTCCTGTTCTCCGGCCCCACGGGCGTGGGCAAGACCGAGGCAGCCAAGCAGCTGGCCTACATCATGGGCGTCGAGCTGATTCGCTTCGACATGTCCGAGTACATGGAGCGTCATGCCGTGTCGCGCCTGATCGGCGCGCCCCCCGGCTATGTGGGCTTCGACCAGGGTGGCCTGCTCACCGAGGCCGTGACGAAGAAGCCGCACGCGGTGCTGCTGCTCGACGAGATCGAGAAGGCGCATCCGGACATCTTCAACGTGCTGCTGCAGGTGATGGACCACGGCACGCTGACGGACAACAACGGGCGCAAGGCCGACTTCCGCAACATCATCATCATCATGACGACGAATGCGGGCGCCGAGACCATGAACAAGGCGACCATTGGCTTCACCAACCCGCGCGAGTCGGGCGACGAGATGGCCGACATCAAGCGCCTGTTCACGCCGGAGTTCCGCAACCGCCTCGATGCGATGGTGAGCTTCAAGGCGCTGGACGAGCAGGTCATCCTGCGCGTCGTCGACAAGTTCCTGCTGGTCCTGGAGCAGCAGCTGGCCGAGAAGAAGGTGGAAGTCACCTTCACCGACAAGCTGCGCAAGCACCTGGCGAAGAAGGGCTTCGATCCGCTGATGGGGGCACGTCCGATGCAGCGCCTGATCCAGGACACGATCCGGCGCGCGCTGGCCGACGAACTGCTGTTCGGCCGGCTCACGGAAGGCGGCCGCCTGACCGTCGACCTGGACGACAAGGACGAAGTGGTCCTCGATATCCAGCCGCTGCCCAAGAAGGAAGGCCGGGCCAAGCCCGAGCCGGAGGAAATCTCGAGCGAGTGATCGCGCGGGCTCCACGCAAGAACGCCAGCCGGAAGGCTGGCGTTTTTCTTTGCGGCGCCGGTCAGCCCTTGTCGAGCAGGGCCAGCACCAGCTCCCAGCGCCTGGGTTCGACCGGCGTGATCGAGAGCCGGTTGCCCTTGCGCAGCACGACGAGGTCTTCCAGGCCCGGAGTCGCGCGAAGTTCCGGCAGCGAGATGGTGCGGGTCTTCCTCAGGACCTGCACGTCCACCAGCGTCCACCGCGGCGCGTCCTTTTTTGAGGCCTCGTCGTAGTAGGGCGACTTGCGATCGAACTGCGTGGGATCCGGGTAGGGCGCCGAGGCCACGCGCGCGATGCCGACGATGCCCGGTTCCGCGCAGCTGGAGTGGTAGAACAACACGCCGTCGCCTACCCGCATCTGGTCCCGCATGAAGTTGCGGGCCTGGTAGCCGCGGACGCCGGTCCACGGCACCGTCGAGTGCGGCGCTGCCAGTGCGTCGTCGACCGACACCTCATCGGGTTCCGATTTCATCAGCCAGTAGTTCATGGCGCACCCCATCCCTTCAGCCGCCGATTGTCCTCGCGAGTGAACGGACCGAAGGCACGATGAGCCCGGCTCCCGTCGCCAGCAGCAGCGCACAGACGAGCACCAGCACGGCACGCCGCGGCCACGGCGGAGGATGCCGGCGCATCCACCACGTGATGGCCGCCGCGAGCGGGGTGGCGACCGCACACAGTCCCATCGCTCTTGCGCTGAACTGGCCGCTTGCGACCACGAGCGAGAGTCGCAGCGCCGAACTCACGGCCAGTGCCGCCACGAGGGTGTCCCGCAACGACTCCAGCTCCAGCGGTTGGCGGTAGTACTGGTACACCAGGGGCGGCCCGGACGCGGAGAACAAGCCGCCTAGCACGCCCGACAGGGCGCCGAACAGGCCGAAGGTCCAGCCAGGTGAGCGGCGGGCAAGCGGTTCGGCGCGGAACAGGACCACGAGCGCACACGCCACTACCGTCACCCCCAGCAGCAGCCGCAACACCATGACGATGTTCGACTGCAGCCAGGCAAGCAAGAACACCCCTAGCGCAACCCCGATCACGCTGCCGCTGCCTGTCATGCGCAGCATGGGCCAGTCGATGGATCGGCGGGACGACCGCAGTGCCACGGCCGCACTCACCAGCGACAACACGGTGGCCACGTTGGCGACCTCTGCCAGCGGGGCCACATCCAGCAGACCGCACAGGCCCAGCAGGATCAGCGCCATGGCGAAGCCCGTGATGCTCTGTGCGCCGGTGGCCACCGCGACGCACAGGAGAAAGGCGCAAAGCTGCCAGGCAGTCATCTCGGTCCCTGCCGCTCGTCGATGCCCGCACAGCGTCGCGAGCGGCCACGGCGGCTCCCTCTCGGTGACTAGAGGCGCGCCAGCCTGTCGAGGGCGGTGCGCAGGGTCTCGTCCCGCTTGGCGAAGCAGAAACGCACCACGCGTTGGTCGAAGCCGTCCCCGTAGAAGGCGGACAGGGGGATGGCCGCGACGCCGATCTCGCGCGTGAGCCACTGGCAGAAATCAGCCTCTGCCAGGTCGCTGACCGCCGAGATGTCCACGCACTGGAAGTAGCTGCCTTCGCTGGGCAGCAGGCGCAGCCGCGTGCCCGCGAGCCCGGCACGGAACAGGTCGCGCTTGCGCTGGTAGAAGGCCGGCAACTGGAGGTATGGCTGCGGGTCGGCCATGTAGGCGGCCAGTCCATGCTGCACGGGCGTGTTGACCGTGAACACGTTGAACTGATGGACCTTCCGGAATTCCGCCGTCAGCGGGGCGGGTGCAGCCACGTAGCCCACCTTCCAGCCGGTCACGTGGTACGTCTTGCCGAAGCTCGAGACGATGAAGCTGCGCGCGGCCAGGGCCGGAAAGCGCGCGGCGCTCTGGTGCGCCTGGCCGTCGAACACCATGTGCTCGTAGACCTCGTCGCTGATCACGAGCGTATCGGTCGGGGCGAGAAGCTCCTGCAGGCGCAGCATCTCCTCGCGGGTCCAGACCGTGGCGCTGGGGTTGTGCGGCGAGTTGATGATGATTGCCCGCGTACGCGGTGACAGCGCCGCGGCGATGCGGTCGAAGTCGGGACGGAACGTGCCGGGCACCAGCGGCACGCGCACGACGACGCCCCCTGCGAGCTCGATGTTGGGGACGTAGCTGTCGTAGCAAGGCTCCAGCACGATCACCTCGTCGCCGGGCCGCACCACGGCCAGGATGGCGGTGATGATGGCCTGCGTGGCGCCCGCGGTGATGGTGACTTCCGTGGCCGGGTCATACCGATGCCCGTACAGCGCGGCGATCTTGCCGGCCACGGCCTCGCGCAGCCCGGGCACGCCCGTCATGGGTGGGTACTGGTTCAGGCCGCGCGTCATCGCGTCGGTGACGGCGTTCACCAGCTTCGGGTCGCATTCGAAGTCCGGGAACCCCTGGCCCAGGTTGACGGCGCCGGTCTCGGTGGCCAGGGCCGACATGACGGTGAAGATGGTCGTGCCCACCGAGGGCAGCTTGGTGGTGACCGGCGGTGTTCTCGCTGCGATGGACTCAGAGCTCATAGTCGTTCGGGTGCCCGCTCATGGCGCGGGCGATCAGGTTGCGGTCGAGGCGGTCCGACAGCAGCTCGGCGAACCGGAAGACGAAGTTCCGCAGGTAGGCGCCGCGCTTGAAGGCGACCCGTGCGATGTTCTGGCCGAGCAGGGCGCCGAGCGGTCGCGCGGCAAGGTCGGCATTCTGGCCCTCGTCGCGAACGGCCATTTCCGCCACGATGCCCACGCCGAGGCCAAGCCGCACGTAGGTCTTGATCACGTCGGAATCGATTGCCTCGAGCGCGATGCGCGGCTGCAGCTTGCGCTGCGCGAAGGCGGAATCGATGCGCGTGCGGCCAGTGAAGGACGGGTGGTACGTGATGATGGGCTCGGCCGCCAGGTCCTCCAGCGTGATCCGTTCCTTGGCCGCGAGCGGATGGCCTTGCGGCATCACCAGCACGTGCTGCCATTCGTAGCAGGGCAGCGTGACCAGCTCCTGGTACTCCGAGAGGGACTCGGTCGCGATGCCGATCTCGGCAATCTCGTCGATCAGCATGCGCGCCACCTGGTCCGGCGACCCTTGGTGGAGGCTGATGTTGACCTTGGGGTAGACCTCACGCAGCCGCGCGACAGCTGGCGGCAGCACATAGCGCGCCTGCGTGTGCGTCGTGGCGATCGAGAGCGTGCCGCTGTCCTGCGCGCTGAACTGCTCGCCGATCCGCTTCAGGTTTCCCACCTCGCGCATGATCAGTTCGATGCTGCGCAGCACATGCTGCCCGGGCTCCGTGATGCGCTTCAGGCGCTTCCCGTGGCGCGCGAAGATCTCGACCCCAAGTTCCTCCTCGAGTTCGATGATCGCCTTGGACACGCCCGGCTGGGACGTGTGCAGCGCCTTGGCGGCTTCCGTCAGATTGAGGTTCCGGCGGGCGGCTTCCTGGACAAACCGGAACTGGTGCAGGTTCATGCCTAAAATCGTCTAAAGAACCGCATCAATTATGCCAAGGGAAACTAAAGCTGTCGAAGCGCCAAGGCGGCGAGCAGATCCAGCACCTCTGTTCGTTCGCCGACCGCGGCACTGACCTCCAAGTGCACCTGGGGATGTGCAGCCCGGGCCTGTGCCAGCAGCAGGGGCAGGTCTTCACGCGCGTGCTTCCCGACACCGAGGAACATCGGCACGACCAGCACGCGCGTTGCTCCGTCCGAAGCCAGGTCGTTGACGGCGGCGCCGAGATCAGGGGTCTCGAGCTCGAGGAACGCGCAGGTGACCCGCACGTCCGGCTGTCGCTGCCGGATGCGTGCCGCCACCTGGTCCATCGGTGCGCGCCATGAAGGGTCGCGCGAGCCATGGCCGAAGAGGATGACAGCCCGGGTCATCGTCGCAGCACGAGCCAGCTGAACGCCGCCAGCGAGAGCAGGGAGTAGACCAGGCCCGGCGCCGCCGCCGTGAGCCATGGCCACCAGTCGCGCAGGTTGCCGACGTAGCCGAAGACGTTGTTCAGGAGGAAGAAGCTGATGCCGATCAGCACGCCACCGAACACGTAGCTTGTGATTCCGCCCGAGCGGAAGTGGAGGTACGCGAAAGGCAGTGCCAGCACGACCATCACCAGGCAGCTGAGGGGATAGAACACCTTGCGCCAGAACTCGATCTCGTAGCGCTGCGAGGTCTGCCCGTTCTGCTCGAGGTGGCTGATGTACTGGAACAGGTCGAGCGTGGCCATGCGATCCGGCTTGAGCAGCGCCACCGACACCATCTCCTGCGAGATCTCGGTGGGCCAGCGCAGGTCGGGTTCGATGGTGCGAGCCACCCTCGCGCTGTCGCCGCGGAACACGGTGCGCTCGGCCTGGTGCAGCACCCACCCACCGCGAGCGAAGTTGGCCTTGGGCGCCTGCAGCATGGTGACCAGGAAGCCGCGCTCGTCCGCCTCGAAGATGCGCACCGCTTGCATGGAACCGTCAGGGAGGAGGGCGCCGACGTTGACGTTGTAGGTGGAGTTCGCCTGCCTTTCCTTCAGCCACGCGCCGGTCTGCCCGATGCTGATTCGGCCCTCATAACGTGCGCGCAGCAACTGCGCGGCGCGATCGGCCGCAGGGGCGACGTAGTCCCCCACGGCGAAGGTCAGGGCGGTGAAGGCCAGTCCCAGGAGGAGCAACGTGCGCAACGCGCGACCGGGCCCGAGTCCGCTGGTGCGAAGGATGGTGTATTCGGAGCTCTGGGCGAGCCGCGCCATCACGAAGATGGTCCCGATCAGCACCGCGATGGGCAGCAGTTCGTAGAGGTGACTCGGCACCAGCAGCGAGACATAGAGCAGGGCTTGCGTGAGGCGGTATGGCGTCACGCCCTTGCCGACGTTGGGGAGTTCGTCGACGAAATCGAAGAAGAAGAACAGGGCCAGGAATCCCGCCGCGACGAACACCACCGCCGCGAGCACCTCGCGATAGACCAGTCGGCGGATGGTCTTCATGCCGCCTGCCCCTTGGGCTTGCGTTGCCACGACCAGTTGTTGTGCTGCTTGGCCAGCCAAAGCGAGGCGATGGCGAATGCCCCACCGTGCAGGCCTAGCATGAAGGGGGCGAAGGCCGAGCGGCCGCCACTGATCCAGCTCTGTCCGAGGTTGAGGAGGTTGTAGTAGACGACGAACGCGAACAGCGCGAACACCAGGTTGCCGCTGCGGCCCGCGCGCGGATTGACGCTGGACACGGTGATGGCGATCACGATGAAGTTGATGGCGGCGAACGCCATGCCCAGGCGCCAGGCCAGCTCGCCCAGGTTGGCCCGCGTGGGCTCGAGGACGAGCCGCGCGCTGGAGAGCGTCTTGGCCGGCGCATTGTCCTGCGGCCCGACATCGGCACTGCCCACCCGGTTGCCCAGTTCGCCGAACTCGCTGACGCGCAGCTCGCGGCCGTCCACGTTGCTCTCCACGCGCTGGCCGTTGGACAGCAGCAGGAACTGGCTCTCGCCCTGCGTGATGACCCGTCCGGTGCGGGCCGAAGTGATCGTCTGCCGTCCGCGCTCCACGGTGGAGATGAAGATGTTCTTGCCGGACTTGTTGTCCGGCGTGTCCTTGTCCAGGAAGAACACGCGCGTGCCACTGGCCGATTCCTGGAACTGCCCGGGCGCCACGCGTTCGAGGTCGCCACGGCTGCCGTAGCGATCCCGCAGGTCCTGCGTCTGCTGGTTGGCCCACGGCCAGACGATCAGGGCGAGCACCGCCACGGCGGCGAGGATTGGCCATGCGAACCCGAACATGGGCCGCAGCAGCGCCGACAGGCCGCGGCCGGCCGAGAACCAGATCACCATCTCACTGTCGGTGTACATGCGCGAGAGCGTTCCGACGATGGCGATGAACAGCGACATCGTGAGGATCGGGGGCAGGTAGCCGAGCACCGTGTACCCCATGACCATCATGACTTCCTGCGGGTTCACGCTGCCGCGATTGGCCTGGCTCAGGGTGCGGATCAGCGTCATGGTCATCACGATGGTGACCAGCACGACGAGGGTCGCGCCGAAGCTGCGCGCCAGTTCTTTGCGTAAGGACGAATGGAATAACATCGGCGCCGCCGCGACACGCGAGAAACAAGGATTATGGACTTCGAACTCAAGACCTTCGACCTGGCCGACGCATGCCGTCAGAAATGCGATGCCCTCGTGGCCGTGGTGACCGACGACGGCATGGCCGGCGACGATCCGGTCTCGCGCCTCGTGCAGGACGCGCGCAAGTCGGGGGATTTCGAGTCCAAGCCGGGCAAGCTGCTCCAGGCCTGGCGGGTCGAGGGCGTCGCGGCCAGGCGGGTCGTCATCGCAGGCGCCGGCGACGGTAGCGGCAAGCGGGTGCAGGCCGCCGTGCAGGCCGCCGTGGGCGGGCTGCGCCACAAGGCCATCAAGCGACTCGTCGTCGCGCTGCCAGGTAGTGCCGGCGATGACGCCGTGCGTGCCGCCGTGGTCGCGACCGCCGATTCCAGCTATGCGTACGTGGCCACGAAGAGCAAGGCCGACGGCCGTGCGATCGAGCGCGTGACCCTCTCCGTGCCGGCGTCGGTGACGGCGCATCGCCAAGCCTTCGATGCCGCGCGCGGTACCGCCGCCGGCATCGAGTTCGCACGCGAGCTGGGCAACCTGCCGCCCAACGTCGCCACGCCCACCCGCCTCGGCGACGAGGCCCGCAAGCTCGCCAAGGCGCATGGTTTCCGTTGCGAAGTGCTCGGCCCGAAGGAAGTCGAACGGCTGGGAATGGGTTCGTTCATGGCCGTGGCCCGTGGCTCCGAGGAGCCGCTTCGCTTCATCGTCCTGCAGTACCGCGGGGCCGCGGAGTCGCAGGCACCCGTCGTGCTGGTGGGCAAGGGCATCACGTTCGACAGCGGCGGCATCTCCATCAAGCCTGCGCCGGAGATGGACGAGATGAAGTTCGACATGAGCGGCGCGGCCAGCGTGCTGGGCACCTTCCGTGCGCTCGGCGAACTGAAGCCGAAGCTCAACGTCGTCGGGCTGATCCCTGCCTGCGAGAACCTGCCGGACGGCCGCTCGATGAAACCCGGCGACGTGCTCACCAGCATGAGCGGACAGACGATCGAGGTGCTCAACACCGACGCCGAGGGCCGCCTGATCCTGTGCGATGCGCTCACGTATGCCGAGCGCTTCAAGCCGCGCGCCGTGGTCGACATCGCCACGCTCACCGGCGCCTGCGTCATTGCCCTGGGCGGCGTGCGCAGCGGCCTGTTCGCATCCGACGACAACCTGGCGCGCGCACTGCAGGAGGCGGGCGACGCCGCGCTGGACCTGTGCTGGCGCATGCCGCTGGACGACGAATACGGTGACGGCCTGAAGACCAACTTCGCCGACGTGGCCAACGTGGCCGGCCGCCCGGCTGGCTCCGTCACCGCAGCGAAGTTCCTGCAGCGGTTCGCCGGCAAGTACCCGTGGGCGCACCTGGACATTGCCGGGACGGCCTGGAAGGGCGGGGCAGCCAAGGGCTCCACCGGCCGGCCGGTCGGTCTGCTGGTGCAGTACCTGCTTTCGCAGCAGGACGGGAAAGCCACGGCGACCACGAAGGCCACGGCGCCTGCGAAGGCAGGACGTCGCAAGGCCGCTGCGCGCTGAGCGCGATGACCGAGATCACGTTCCACGTCAACACGCCGGACAAGGTGGGCTACGCCTGCCGTCTCCTGCGCAAGGCGTGGGGCGCCGGCTCGAAGGTCGCGGTCACCGCCGAACCGGAACTGCTGCGGGAGCTGGACGCCACCCTCTGGACCTTCAGCGCTGCCGATTTCATTCCGCACTGCTACGAAGTGGCCGACGACCTGCGCGCACGCACGCCCATCGTGCTGGTGGACAGTGCCCGGGCCGCGCCGCACGTGGAGGTGCTGCTCAACCTGGGCACCTCGGTGCCGGATGGATTCGAGCGCTTCGAGCGACTGATCGAGGTCGTCTGTGCCGACCCCTCCGACCTGCAGCAGGGCCGCGTGCGCTGGAAGCACTATGCAAGCCGCGGCTACGCGATGACGCGCCACGATCGGGCAGAGGCGCGGTGATGGCTGCCGCGCGCCGGTAGCGTGTCGCGCACGGCTGCCTCGTCGTGCGCTTTCCCCTATGGTCCAGGCCCGGAAATTGCGATATGTTCGCGCCGGTTGAGTCATCCGCATCTCGACCCATTCCCACTCCGGAGGTTCTATGCAAATCAAGTTGAAGTTGACCGTCGCCGCTGCCATCGCCGCTGCCTGCGGCCTGGCGAGCGCGCAGGACGTGCAGGTGGTCAGGATCGGCAGCGTGGCACCGATGTCCGGCCAGCAGGCCTCGTACGGCAAGGACAACGACAACGGCGTTCGCATGGCGATCGACGACCTCAACGCCCAGAACGTCACCATCGGCGGCAAGAAGGTGCGCTTCGAGATCCAGACCGAGGACGATGCCGCCGACCCGAAACAGGGCACGGCTGCGGCACAGAAACTGTGCGATGCCAAGGTGAACGGCGTGGTGGGCCACCTCAATTCGGGAACCACCATCCCCGCTTCGAAGGTCTACAACGAGTGCGGCATCCCGCACATCACGGGCGCGGCCACCAACCCCGCGCTCACCAAGCCCGGCTACAAGACCACCTACCGCATCATCGCCAATGACAATGCGCTGGGCGCGGGCCTGGCGTTCTATGCCGCCGACGGCCTGAAGTTGAAGAAGGTGGCGATCATCGACGACCGCACGGCCTATGGCCAAGGCGTCGCCGAGGTGTTCAAGAAGACTGCCCAGTCCAAGGGCATGCAGGTCGTCGAGGAGCAGTTCACCAACGACAAGGCCACCGACTTCATGGCCATCCTCACTGCCGTGAAGTCCAAGAACCCGGACGCCATCTTCTACGGCGGCATGCACCCGCAGGCGGCCCCGATGCTGCGCCAGATGGAGCAGCTGGGCATGACCAACGTCAAGTACTTCGGCGGCGACGGCATCTGCACGCAGGAGATCATCCAACTGGTGCAGGGCGCCAAGACCCTGAACAACGTGGTGTGCGCCGAAGGCGGCGCCTCGCTGGCCAAGATGCCCGGCGGCGAAGCCTGGAAGAAGCGCTACGACGCCAAGTACCCGGGCCAGTTCCAGATCTACAGCCCGTACACCTACGACGCCACGATGGTGCTGGTCGACGCGATGAAGCGTGCCGGCTCGGCCGATCCCAAGGTCTACACGCCCAAGCTGGCCGAGACCAACTACAAGGGCGTGACGGCCAACATCCGCTTCGAGCCCAATGGTGAGCTGAAGAACCCCGCGATGACGCTCTACGTGTACCGCGACGGCAAGAAGGTGCCGCTGAACTGAGCGACGGCCTCGTGACAAAGGGCCGCCCGCGGGCGGCCCTTTTCGTTGCAACTCGCAGCGCGGCGTACTCGTGGACACCTCGCGAACCGTGCTTTCCTGCCTGTAGTACGCACGGCAGTCTTGCTGTCGGCGACTTCCTACAACCCACGCCGGCATTGGGTTTGCGGGCTATTCAAGGACGGCCGAGGTTGCCTCATCCGTCCGAACTCACTACGCTGCGCCACCGCCCGTCCATGCGACGGGTGTTACGTATTGGGGACGAACAATGGAAGTACTGGCGAAACTCCCGATCAGCGAGCAGCGGGACGCGGAGCTCAAGCAGTTGCTGAAGGCCCTGGGCGCGTTCCGTCGCGGCGAGAGCGGCGTCACGTTGCCCACCGACTGGGACGGCATCCACGGCAAGCTCGCGGCCGAGTTCAACGAACTCAGCGCCCAGGCTGCGCGCACCAATCACAGGCTCAAGGCCCTGGAGAGTGCCACTCGCATGGGCAGCAAGGCGCAGCGGCGCCTCGTGGACGACAAGCTCACCGGCTTCTGGCAGGACAACGTCGCCGCCGTGAACCTCCTGGTCGATGAGCTCGACCTCGGAGCGGAGAACACGCGTGCCCTGTTGAAGGGCCTGACCGACCTCAAGAAGGGCAATGCCAAGGCCCAGCTGCCGCCGGACTGGCCGGGCGTGCACGGCAAGGTGGCGGATGCCTTCAACGATGTGGTCGCCGAAAACCTGCGCATGGCGCAGGAGCTCTCGCGCCTGTCACGCGTGGTCGGCAAGGAAGGCAAGCTGAAGGAGCGCGCGCACCTGCCCAATGCCAGCGGCTTCTGGCGCGAGTCGGCCGAATCGATCAACTCGCTGATCGGCGACCTGGTGCACCCGACCTCGGAAGTGGCGCGGGTGATCGGCGCCGTCGCGCAAGGCGACCTCTCCAAGTCGATGGCGCTGGAAGCCGACGGGCGCCCGCTGGAAGGCGAGTTCCTGCGTACCGCGATGATCATCAACAAGATGGTGCAGCAGCTCGGCACCTTCGCCGCCGAAGTGACGCGCGTGGCGCGCGAGGTGGGCACCGAAGGCAAGCTGGGTGGCCAGGCCGACGTGCAGGGCGTGGCCGGCACGTGGAAGGACTTGACCGACTCCGTGAACTTCATGGCGTCGAACCTCACGGCCCAGGTGCGGAACATCGCCGACGTGACCAAGGCCGTGGCGGCGGGCGACCTGTCCAAGAAGATCACGGTGGACGTGAAGGGTGAGATCCAGGAACTGAAGAACACCATCAACACGATGGTGGACCAGCTGTCCTCGTTCGCCTCCGAGGTGACGCGTGTGGCGCGCGAGGTGGGCACCGAAGGCAAGCTGGGCGGACAGGCCGACGTGCAGGGCGTGGCCGGCACGTGGAAGGACCTCACCGAGTCGGTGAACTCCATGGGCTCGAACCTCACTGCGCAGGTGCGCAACATCGCCGAAGTGACGACCGCGGTGGCCGCGGGCGACCTGTCCAAGAAGATCACGGTGGACGTGAAGGGCGAGATCCTGGAGCTGAAGAACACCATCAACACGATGGTGGACCAGCTGCGGTCGTTCGCATCCGAGGTGACGCGCGTGGCGCGCGAAGTGGGTACCGAAGGCAAGCTCGGTGGCCAGGCTGACGTGCAAGGCGTGGCTGGCACCTGGAAGGACCTGACGGACTCGGTGAACTCGATGGCCGGCAACCTCACGGCCCAGGTGCGAAACATCGCGGACGTGACCACCGCCGTGGCCGCGGGCGACCTGTCCAAGAAGATCACGGTGGACGTGAAGGGCGAGATCCTGGAGCTGAAGAACACCATCAACACGATGGTGGACCAGCTGCGATCGTTCGCCTCCGAAGTGACGCGTGTTGCGCGCGAGGTGGGCACCGAGGGCAAGCTGGGTGGCCAGGCCGACGTGCAAGGCGTGGCCGGCACGTGGAAGGACCTCACGGACAACGTGAACTTCATGGCCGGTAACCTCACGGCCCAGGTGCGAAACATCGCGGACGTGACGAAGGCCGTGGCCGCGGGCGACCTGTCCAAGAAGATCACGGTGGACGTGAAGGGCGAGATCCTGGAGCTGAAGAACACCATCAACACGATGGTGGACCAGCTGTCCTCGTTCGCCTCCGAAGTGACGCGTGTGGCGCGTGAAGTGGGCACCGAGGGAAAGCTGGGTGGCCAGGCCGACGTGCAGGGCGTGGCCGGCACGTGGAAGGACTTGACCGACTCCGTGAACTTCATGGCGTCGAACCTCACGGCCCAGGTGCGCAACATCGCGGACGTGACCACGGCCGTGGCCGCGGGCGACCTCTCCAAGAAGATCACGGTGGACGTGAAGGGCGAGATCCTGGAGCTGAAGAACACCATCAACACGATGGTGGACCAGCTGCGGTCCTTCGCTTCGGAGGTGACGCGTGTGGCGCGGGAAGTGGGCACCGAAGGAAAGCTCGGTGGCCAGGCCGACGTGCAGGGCGTGGCCGGCACGTGGAAGGACCTGACGGACTCGGTGAACTCCATGGCCGGCAACCTCACGGCCCAGGTGCGCAACATCGCCGACGTGACGAAGGCGGTGGCCACCGGCGACCTGTCGAAGAAGATCACCGTGGACGTGAAGGGTGAGATTCTCGAATTGAAGAACACCATCAACGTGATGGTGGACCAGCTGTCGTCGTTCGCCTCCGAAGTGACGCGCGTGGCGCGCGAGGTGGGCACGGAGGGCAAGCTGGGTGGCCAGGCCGATGTGAAGGGCGTGGCCGGCACCTGGAAGGACCTCACGGACAACGTGAACTTCATGGCCGGCAACCTCACGGCCCAGGTGCGAAACATCGCGGACGTGACGAAGGCCGTGGCCGCGGGCGACCTGTCCAAGAAGATCACGGTGGACGTGAAGGGCGAGATCCTGGAGCTGAAGAACACCGTGAACACCATGGTGGACCAGCTGCGATCGTTCGCCGCCGAAGTGACGCGCGTCGCGCGCGAGGTGGGCACCGAAGGCAAGCTGGGCGGACAGGCCGATGTGCAGGGCGTGGCCGGCACGTGGAAGGATCTGACCGAGTCGGTGAACTCGATGGCCTCCAACCTCACCGTGCAGCTGCGCGACGTGTCCAAGGTGGCCACCGCGATCGCGACCGGTGACCTGACGCAGAAGATCACGGTCGACGCCCGCGGCGAGATCCTGCAGATCAAGGACGTGATCAACACCATGGTGGACCAGCTCTCGTCGTTCGCGGCGGAGGTGACCCGGGTGGCGCGCGAGGTGGGCACCGAGGGCAAGCTGGGCGGCCAGGCCGACGTGAAGGGCGTGGCCGGTACGTGGAAGGACCTGACCGAGTCGGTGAACTCGATGGCGTCCAACCTCACGGTGCAGCTGCGCGACGTGTCCAAGGTGGCGACGGCCATCGCCATGGGCGACCTGACGCAGAAGATCACCGTGGACGTGCGCGGCGAGATCCTGCAGATCAAGGACGTGATCAACACCATGGTGGACCAGCTGCGCTCGTTCGCCGCGGAAGTGACGCGCGTTGCCCGCGAAGTGGGTACCGAAGGAAAGCTGGGTGGCCAGGCCGACGTGCAGGGCGTTGCGGGTACGTGGAAGGACCTCACCGACAACGTGAACTTCATGGCCGGCAACCTCACGGCCCAGGTGCGCAACATCGCCGACGTGACCAAGGCGGTGGCGGCCGGCGACCTCGGCAAGAAGATCACGGTGGACGTGAAGGGCGAGATCCTGGAGCTGAAGAACACCATCAACACGATGGTGGACCAGCTCTCGTCGTTCGCCTCGGAAGTGACGCGCGTGGCACGCGAGGTGGGCACCGAAGGCCGCCTGGGCGGCCAGGCGCAGGTGAAGGGCGTGTCGGGCACGTGGAAGGACCTGACCGACAACGTGAACTTCATGGCCGGCAACCTCACGTCGCAGGTGCGAGGCATCGCCAAGGTGGTGACCGCGGTGGCCAACGGCGACCTGCAGCAGAAGCTGACGGTGGAGGCCAAGGGCGAGATCGCCGCGCTGGCCGAGACGATCAACTCGATGACCGACACGCTGGCCACCTTCGCCGACCAGGTGACCACGGTGGCGCGCGAGGTGGGCGTCGAAGGCAAGCTGGGTGGCCAGGCCAAGGTGCCGGGCGCGTCGGGCACCTGGAAGGGCCTGACGGAGAACGTGAACCAGCTGGCGGCCAACCTCACCACGCAGGTGCGAGCAATTGCCGAGGTGGCGACTGCGGTGACGCAGGGTGACCTGACGCGATCGATCACGGTGGAGGCGCTCGGCGAGGTGGCCGCCCTGAAGGACACGATCAACGAGATGATCCGGAACCTGAAGGACACCACGCAGCTGAACACCGAGCAGGACTGGCTGAAGACCAACCTGGCCAAGTTCTCGCGCATGCTGCAGGGCCAGAAGGACCTGGTCGCCGTGGGCCACCTGATCCTGTCCGAGCTCGCCCCCGTGGTCGGCGCCCAGCAGGCCGAGTTCTACGTGCTGCGATACACGCAGGACGTGCCCAAGCTGCGCCTGATGGCCAGCTACGCGTCGGACGGCCACGGTTCGTACGGCAAGGAGGTCGGCCTGGGCGAGGGACTGGTCGGCCAGTGCGCCTTCGACAAGAAGAAGCTCCTGCTGACCTCGAGCATTCCCGAGTCGCTGCGCATCTCGTCCGGTCTCACGCACTTCACGCCGCTGAACGTGCTGGTGCTGCCCATCATTTTCGAAGGGCAGGTGCGTGGCGTCGTCGAACTGGCCTCGCTCGAGCGGTTCAACCCGACCCACCAGCAGTTCCTCGACCAGCTGACCGAGTCCATCGGCATCGTGATCAACACGATCGAGGCCAACATGCGCACCGAGGACCTGCTGACGCAGTCGCAGTCGCTCGCGCAGGAGCTCCAGAGCCGGCAGCAGGAACTGCAGCAGACCAACGAGGAGCTGCAGGAGAAGGCCCGCTTGCTGGTGCACCAGAACCACGAGGTGGAGCGCAAGAACCAGGAAGTGGAGCAGGCCCGCCAGGCCTTGGAGGAAAAGGCCAAGCAGCTGGCCCTGACCTCCAAGTACAAGTCCGAGTTCCTGGCCAACATGTCGCACGAGCTGCGCACGCCGCTCAACTCGCTGCTGATCCTGTCCGACCAGTTGTCGAAGAACCCCGAAGGCAACCTCAGCACCAAGCAGGTGGAGTTCGCCAAGACGATCCACTCGTCCGGCAACGACCTGCTGATGCTGATCAACGACATCCTGGACCTCTCCAAGATCGAGTCCGGCACGGTGGCCGTCGATGTCAGCGAGCTGCGGCTGTCGGACCTGCAGCTGTACGTGGAGCGCACGTTCCGCCACGTGGCCGAGGCCAAGAACGTGGAGTTCGTCATCCACACCGGCGTGCAGTTGCCGTCGACGATGGTGACCGACCTGAAGCGCCTGCAGCAGATCCTGAAGAACCTGCTGTCCAACGCGTTCAAGTTCACCCACCAGGGCAGCGTGACTCTGACGGTCGAGGAGGTCGTCACCGGCTGGAGCACCGACCACGAGGAGCTGAACCGCGCACAGCAGGTGATCGCCTTCGCCGTGTCGGACACCGGCATCGGCATCTCCGGCGACAAGCAGCAGATCATCTTCGAGGCGTTCCAGCAGGCGGACGGCTCCACCAGCCGCAAGTACGGCGGTACGGGCCTGGGCCTGGCGATCAGCCGCGAGCTGTCGAAGCTGCTGGGCGGCGAGATCCGCCTGGCCAGCGCGCCGGGGCAGGGCAGCACGTTCACGCTGTACCTGCCGGTGCACTACCCCTCGACCCGCACCACGCGGCGCACCACGTCCTACTCGTCGGAGCCGACGCTGCCGCCGATGGCTCGCCGGCTGCCCGCACCGGCACCCGCACCGGTCGGCGTGCCGCAGCCGCAGCCGCAGATGCCGGGGCCGGAGGATGCTTCGGATCCCTCGCTGCTGGTGCGCAACGAGGCCGACGACGACCGCAACAACATTGGCGAGGGCGACCTGGTCCTGCTGATCGTGGAGAACGATCTCGCGTTCGCCCGCCTCCTGCTGGATGCGGCGCGCGCCAAGGGCTTCAAGGGGCTGGTGACCGCGATGGGCGCCGGCGCGCTCACGTTCGCCAACCAGTACCAGATCGCGGCCATCACGCTCGACATGTACCTGCCCGACATGGACGGCTGGCGCGTGCTCGACCGGCTCAAGCAGGACTTCATCGCGCGCCACATCCCGGTGTGCGTGATCTCGACCGACGACTCGAAGGAGCGCGCGTTCGGCGGCGGCGCGATGGCGTTCCTGGAGAAGCCCATCCAGTCCAAGGACCTGCTGGACGCGATGCTGGACAAGCTGCGCGCCTATGCATTGCGCAAGCAGCGCAACGTGCTGGTCGCGATGAAGGACACGGCCGGTCGCAACGAACTGGTCGCGCTGCTCGAGGACGAGGACACCAACACCGTGGTGGTCAAGAGCGCCGACAAGTTCGTCGAGGCGCTCGACCAGACGCGGTTCGACTGCGTGGTGCTCGACGATGCCTTCGGCAAGCTGGACACCATGCAGGTGCGGCAGGCCCTGGGCGCGCACGCGTCGGTGGGCCCATTGCCGCTGCTGCTGTATCGGAGCATGGCCGCGCCAGAGGTGGCGCGGTTCGCATGGCATTCGGACGACCTGGTCACCGTGCGTGAGGCGCACTCGGTGCCCCGGCTCTACGACATGGCGTTGCTGGCCCTGCACCAGAGCATCAACCGGCTGCCCGAGCCGCGTCGGGCGCTGCTGGAAGACGCAGTCTCCGCCGCCAAGCCCCTGGCCGGCAAGCGCGTACTCATCGTCGACGACGACATGCGCAACATCTTCGCCCTGGCCACGGTTCTGGAAGAGCACGCCATGGACATCGTCTGGGCGGACAATGGGCGGGAAGCCATCAGCCGCGTCGCGAACGATCCCCAGATCGAGGTCGTGCTGATGGACATCATGATGCCGGAGATGGACGGCATGGCCACCATGAAGGAGATCCGCAAGCTTCCGCAGGGCAAGAACCTGCCGATGATCGCGGTGACCGCGAAGGCGATGAAGGGCGACCGCGAGAAATGCATCGAGGCGGGCGCATGGGATTACCTCTCCAAGCCGGTGAACACGCACGACCTGCTGACGGTGCTGCGTGCCTGGCTCCACCAGTGACAGTGACGGCACGACTGAACCCCGAAGCGCAGGCCGCCCTCCAGGAGCGCGCCAACATCCTCGTGGTCGACGACCTGCAGGAAAAGCACGTCGTCTTCCGCACCATCCTCGAGGAGCTGGGCGAGAACATCGTCAGCGCGAGGTCCGGCAAGGAGGCACTGCGCTACATCCTGGAGATGGAGTTCGCGGTGATCCTGCTGGACGTCAACATGCCCGACATCGACGGGCTGGAGACGGCCAGCCTGATCCGGCACTACAAGAAATCGGCCCAGACGCCGATCGTGTTCATCACGGCCTACGTGGACGAACTGCAGGCCAAGCGCGGCTACGCGCTGGGCGCGGTCGACTACATCCCGTCGCCCGTGGTGCCGGAGGTGCTGCGTTCCAAGGTGCGCGTGTTCGTCGAACTGCACCGGATGAACCGCCAGCTGCAGCTGCGGGCCGCCGAGCGCGAGGCGCTGGCGCGGTCCGAGACGGCGCGCGTCGCGGCCGAGGAGGCGATCCAGCGAGCGGACTACCTGTCCGACGTCAGCCAGCGGCTGTCGCGGTCGCTGAACCTGGAGCACACCAGCCGTGCGCTGCTCGATGCGGCGGCGCCCATGCTGGGCGAACGTGCCATCCTCGTGCTGGCCGACGCGGACGGCCACGTCACGCGGTCGATGGCGAGCACGGGCAAGGGGCTGGACGATCTGCCCGCCGGTGCCCAGGAGGCGGTCGGCCGCACCCTGCGAGAGCGCCAGTTCCAGCTGTGGCACGACGACGAGACGGACCTGGCGCTGGCCATCTGCCCGCTCACGGCGGGCGAGCGGGTGCGTGGTGCGCTGCTGCTGGAGGGACCGGCCCGCCAATTCGACGGCGCCCGCCTGGCCCTGGCCCGGGAAGTGGCCAGCCGCGCATCCATTGCGATGGAGAACGCGCGCCTTTACAGCGCTGTGCAGGAGGCGGACCGCCGCAAGAACGAGTTCCTGGCGATGCTGGCGCATGAATTGCGCAACCCGCTGGCACCGATCCGCAATGCAGTGCACATCATGCAGGGGTCCGACGTCGCGGCACCCACGATGCACTGGGCGCGCGACGTGATCAGCCGACAGGCCGACCACATGGCGCGGCTCATCGACGACCTGCTGGATGTGTCCCGCATCGTGCAGGGCAAGGTGGTGGTCAAGCCCGAACGCCTGCATCTCGCCTCGCTGATCGAGCGCTCCGCCGAATCGACGCTGCCCAAGATGGAATCGCGCGGCCAGCAGTTGCGCATCCAGCTGCCCGACGAGCCGGTGGTGATCGACGGCGATCCGGTGCGGCTGGCCCAGGTGCTGTCCAACCTCATCAACAACGCCGCGAAGTTTTCGCCGCAGCATGCGGTGATCGAGCTGGCCGCGACCTACGAAGGCGGCATGGTGGCGATCACCGTGCGCGACGAAGGCGCAGGCATCGACCCGGCGTTCCTGCCGCACATCTTCGACCTGTTCGCGCAGGCCGACCAGTCGCTGGACCGCTCGCAGGGTGGCCTGGGCATCGGCCTCACGCTGGTCAAGCACCTCGTCGAGCTGCATGGCGGGTCGGTCGAGGCACGTAGCGAGGGACTGGGGCGCGGTGCCGAGGTCACCGTGCGGCTCCCGGCGCTGCTCGACGAGCAGAAGGTGACGGTGCAACCGGAAGAGGGCGCAGAGGCCGGCAACGCCGGGCGTGGTGCCAACGGACCATCGCGCATCCTCGTCGTCGACGACCTGGTGGCTTCGGCCGAAACGCTGATGACCCTGCTGGAGATGGAAGGGTTCGAGGTCCGCATCGCCAACGAGGGCATGGCGGCCCTGAAGATCGCGCAGGAGTTCCGGCCCGACGTGGTGCTGCTGGACATCGGCCTGCCGGGCATGAACGGCTTCGAGGTCGCCCACAAGCTGCGCGAGTTGCCGGCCGGCCATGACGCGCTGCTGATCGCGCTGACCGGCTACGGCGAGGCTGAAAGCCGGTCGCGGTCGGCCGAGGCGGGCTTCGATTTCCACATGGTCAAGCCCGCCGACGTGAACCTGCTGCTGCAGATGATCGCGGATCCGCAGCAATCGCGGAGTGCCAAGGTCGCCTGAGCCGCTGCGCTTGCTACAATCGCGCGCTCGCAGGAGAGGTGGATGAGCGGTTTAAGTCGCACGCCTGGAAAGCGTGTGTGGGTTAATAGCCCACCGCGGGTTCGAATCCCGCCCTCTCCGCCAGAACGCCAAAGGCCCGCATCGCGGGCCTTTTCGTTTCCGGGCGCAAAAAGGAGGCCCGCCGAAGCGGAACCTCCTGAGCCCCCTCTTCACCAACGGTCGTCTCAATTCCTCCCGAGCGGACTCGGGCGGGACCGCAGCCCTGGCGGCAGCAGGTCCTCGAACATCTCGCTCACCCGCTCGATCAGCTCCAGCGCGGCGGCCTCGCCATGGTTGCGTGCCAGCAGTCCCATCAGTTCGCCACGGATGAACCACAGCGTCTCGACATCGTCCGCGTACCGGATCCGCCGGCGCGCGGCGCCCGACTCCTCGTCGGGGACGGTGGACGCCAGGGCCAGCATCTTCTTGCGGATGTCCTCGATGCCGTACATCTCGTCGACATAGGACGGCTCGGTCGCCGGGCCACCACTGAAGATGGCGTGCAGGCTGTTCCGGAGATTGGGCTTGAACCAACGCATGTCTCGTCCTTTCGCGCTCAGGCAGCCGCCTGGCCATGGGGTGGGGTGAGGCCCGCGGGGGCCAGGTCGATCAGTTCGGTGACGGGCAGGTCCGCCATTGCCGGAGCCACGGTCGCCGAAGGCGCCAGATCCTGCAGGCGGGCAAAGCTGGCCAGCACGCGCTGGCCGGATGCGTCGGCCCCGCGGCGCGGGACGCCGTACTGGAGCCGCTGGCGCTCGCCGGCATCGAGCCGGTCGACCAGGCCGCGAGTCATCCAGACCGCGCCGCCGCGCGCCGTGCGCGAGAGCGCACCGGCATGGTCGGCCGCGGCGCCGAGCACCGACAGCTCCAGGGGCTCGACCAGGCGCAGCGGCCCGATCCAGTCCTGGCCGGCATCGATGCCGGTGTTCATGCACAGCTCGACGTCCCAGCCCTTGCGCGACTGCCAGCGGGCCGACAGCTGCCGCATCGCCTCGCGCGTGCGGTGCGCGGCGGCCAGCGCATTTGCGAGGTAGCCGCTGCCGCCATGCGGCAGGAAATGGCAGACCATCCCCTCGCCGGGATGGCTGCCGTGGCGTCCACCCAGCTCGGTGAAGATGCCGTCCAGCGTGCTCCAGATCTCGTTCACCAGCTCGAAGTACTCGCCGGCCGGCAGACGCAGCCACAAGGCATGGGCGTCCTGCAGGGTCGTGACCAGCACGGCAACGGGGAGCAGGGCAGGCGCGCCGGCCGGCTTGGCGCGTGAGGTGCGCTGCTCGGCGGCGGCCTCGGGCGCCTTCTCCACGGGGACCAGCACGAACAGGATGCCTTCGCGGAACTGCGCGGCCTGCAGCAGCCGTGCGCCTGCGTCGCCGGTCGCGACGAGGACCTGGGCGAACGGCTCCGCGGGCACGGCGACGCTCGCGCGGTAAGACGTTTCGAGCGCAGCCTGGTGTCCGGCCGGCGCGCTCGCCGTGATCGTGCCGATGCCGGTCCCGCGGGCCTTGAGCAGCCCGAGATGGAACCGCAGGACGGACTCGGCGCCATGCTGCTCGGCCCAGGTCACCAGATACTGCGCAACGCTGCCCGTCGTGGCCTGGTCCGACAACCCGTGGAGCGGGGAATCGGCATGGCTCCGCGCGGCCTCGTTGGACCACACCAGGCCAAGCGCGCCATCCAGCAGGTATGCCGGATGCGGGATGTCGGCCAGCGACAGGGTGGGGCGTCCCAGTCGGCGGTCCACGCTGGCGGGCGGGGGGAGGCCACCGATGGCATGGCCGTCGGCGGCGTGGCCGGGCGAGCGGCGGGAGACGGTGCCTCGGTGCCCCGGCCCGACAGCTGGCCGGCGAAATGCGCCGAGATGCGCGAGATGCTCCAGCCCTCGCGCTTCAGGCGCTGGATCTCGTTGACGCGGTCGACCGTGTCGTCGGGGAAGTAGCCGATGCGCGGCGCAGCGCCATCGGCCGGGTTGGGCGGCAGCACCTCCGGCCGGGGCAACAGCCCCGAGCTGATGTAGTTGTTCAGGGTCGCCCGGGAAATCCCGGTTCGCTCCAGAACGTCTTTGCTGGTCAGCACCTGTACCCTTTGTCTTGCACTGTCCGAGAAGTATTGGACAGCACAAAAAGACAGTCAAGACAGTTGTTGCCCCTGAAACACGGTATTTACACCTAGACAGTGTCACTATGTCTTAGCCAGTCACTTAGACGGAGCGTCTCTGCGTAGACAGATACCAACTGGATTAGACAGTTTGCCGGCAGGCGCCAGCCAGAAAAAGGCGCCCCCAGCGCCCTTCGAGACCGGTGCCGGAGAAGAACTACTCGGCGCTTCGCCCAGCCTGCACGAGGCGCATCGCGGACGCGATCAGCCCGGAGACCTCGCCCATGTGGCCGGGAATGATCAACGTGGTCTTGGACTCGTTGGCGACGGTGCGGAAGGCATCGACGGCACGCTCGGCGACCTTGAGCTGCACCGCCTGCTCGCCGCCGGGCTGCCGGATCGACTCTGCGACCTGCCGGATGGCGCCTGCCGTCGCCTCCGCGACGGCCAGGATGGCCGCCGCCTCGCCCTGGGCCTTGTTGATCTCGGCCTGCTTCTCGCCCTCGGAGCGGGCGATGAAGGCCTCGCGCTCGCCGGTGGCGATGTTGATCTGCTCCTGCCGGCGGCCCTCGGACGCGGCGATCAGGGCGCGCTTCTCGCGTTCGGCGGTGATCTGGGCCTGCATGGCCCGCAGGATCTCGGCGGGCGGGGTCAGGTCCTTGATCTCGTAGCGCAGCACCTTCACGCCCCAGTTGAGCGCGGCCTCGTCGATGGCCGCGACCACCTGCGCGTTGATCATGTCGCGCTCCTCGAAGGTCTTGTCCAGCTCCAGCTTGCCGATCACGCTGCGCAGCGAGGTCTGGGCAAGCTGGGTGACCGCCACGATGTAGTTGGACGAGCCGTAGCTGGCGCGCATGGGGTCGGTCACCTGGAAGTACAGGATCCCGTCGACGGTCAGTTGCGTGTTGTCCCGGGTGATGCACACCTGGCTGGGGACGTCCAGCGGGATCTCCTTCAGGCTGTGGCGGTAGGCCACCCGGTCCACGAAAGGCACGAGCAGGTTCAGGCCCGGCGAGAGCGTGCCGTGGTACTTGCCCAGCCGCTCGACCACCCAGGCGTGCTGCTGCGGGACGACCTTGATGGACCGCACGACGAAGATGACGGCGATGACGAACAGGACCAATGCGATTTCCACGTGCTTTCCCTCCAGTGAGACGGTTCAGATTTTCTCGACCACCAGCCGGCTGCCGACGACCTCGCGCACGCGGTGCATCCCTGTGGCGGGAGCGACGCCGGGCAGGTGCGTGACGGTCCAAATGGCGCCGCGATAGCGCACCTGGGCCGTGCCATCGGGCAGCCAGGTGTCGACCATCAGGGTTTCACCCACATCGAGGTTGACGTCCGGATTGCTCGCAGCGGGCGCCGCGGTCGCCCGTCCACGGCGCAGCAGGTACCAGCCAGTGACGGCGCCCCCACCGACCAGGGCCGCGGTCACCAGTTGCACCGTGAGCGCCGCGCCCGCGTGGGCCGCCAGCGCCGCAGCCGCCAGGCCGATGGCCAGCATCAGCAGGTAAAAGGTGCCGGTCATCAGTTCCACCGCCACCGCGGCGCCGGCCAGCAGCCACCACACTGTCGAATCCGCCATCTCTGCAGTCCTCCTGCCGGGATTGTGCGGGAGCGGGCGCTCAGGGAGGCGCCAGCCCGATTGCATACACTTCGCGCCTCACGTTTCCGGCCCCACGCCTCGCGTCCGCGGCCGGGCTGCCCGCCCCACCAGGATCCCTGCATGAAATTCCGCTTCCCCATCGTCATCATCGATGAAGACTACCGCTCGGAGAACACGTCCGGGCTGGGCATCCGCGCCCTGGCCCAGGCCATCGAGGCCGAAGGCATGGAGGTCCTGGGGGTCACGAGCTACGGCGACCTGGCGCAGTTCGCGCAGCAGCAAAGCCGCGCCAGCGCCTTCATCCTCTCGATCGACGACGAGGAGTTCACGGCCGGCCCCGACCCGGACCCGGCCGTGGTGCACCTGCGCAGCTTCATCCAGGAAGTGCGCCGCAAGAACAGCGACGTGCCGATCTACATCTACGGCGAGACCAAGACCAGCCGGCACCTGCCCAACGACATCCTGCGCGAGCTGCACGGCTTCATCCACATGTTCGAGGACACGCCGGAGTTCGTGGCCCGCCACATCATCCGGGAGGCCAAGAGCTATCTCGAAGGCGTGCAGCCGCCGTTCTTCAAGGCGCTGCTCGACTACGCCGAGGACGGCTCGTATTCATGGCACTGCCCCGGGCACTCCGGCGGCGTGGCCTTCCTCAAGAGCCCCATCGGCCAGATGTTCCACCAGTTCTTCGGCGAGAACATGCTGCGGGCCGACGTCTGCAACGCGGTCGACGAGCTGGGGCAGCTGCTGGACCACACGGGCCCGGTAGCGGCGAGCGAACGCAATGCCGCCCGCATCTTCAACGCCGACCACTGCTTCTTCGTCACCAACGGCACGTCGACGTCGAACAAGATGGTGTGGCACCACACCGTGGCGCCGGGCGACGTGGTGGTGGTCGACCGCAACTGCCACAAGTCGATCCTGCACTCGATCATCATGACCGGGGCGATCCCGGTGTTCCTCAAGCCCACCCGCAACCACTTCGGCATCATCGGCCCGATCCCCCAGAGCGAGTTCGAGCCGGCCGCCATCCGCGCCAAGATCCGCGCCAATCCGCTGCTCAAGGGCGTGGATGCCGACGCCGTCAAGCCGCGGGTGATGACGCTCACCCAGTCCACCTACGACGGCGTCCTGTACAACACCGAGACCATCAAGGGGATGCTGGACGGCTACGTCGACACGCTGCACTTCGACGAGGCCTGGCTGCCGCACGCGGCCTTCCACAAGTTCTATGGCACGTACCACGCGATGGGCCGCAGCCGCACGCGTCCGCGCGAGTCGCTGACGTTCGCCACCCAGTCCACCCACAAGCTGCTGGCCGGCATCAGCCAGGCCAGCCACGTGCTGGTGCAGGACTCGCAGCACCGCAAGCTCGATCGGCACCTGTTCAACGAAGCCTTCCTCATGCACACGTCCACCAGCCCGCAGTACGCGATCATCGCCAGCTGCGACGTGGCGGCGGCGATGATGGAGCCGCCCGGCGGCACCGCCCTGGTGGAGGAGAGCATCCTCGAGGCGCTGGACTTCCGGCGCGCCATGCGCAAGGTGGACCAGGAGTACGGCAAGGACTGGTGGTTCAAGGTCTGGGGCCCCGACAGGCTGGTCGAGGAGGGCATCGGCCGCGGCGACGACTGGGTGATCAAAGGCGAGGCGCGCACCGCCAAGTGGCATGGCTTCGGCAACCTGGCCGAAGGCTTCAACATGCTGGACCCGATCAAGTCCACCATCGTCACGCCCGGCCTGGACCTGAACGGCAAGTTCGCCAAGACCGGCATCCCGGCCTCGATCGTCACGCGCTTCCTGGCCGAGCACGGGATCATCGTGGAGAAGACCGGCCTCTACAGCTTCTTCATCATGTTCACCATCGGCATCACCAAGGGCCGGTGGAACACGCTCCTGACGGCGCTGCAGCAGTTCAAGGACGACTACGCGCGCAACCAGCCGATGTGGCGGATCCTCCCGGAGTTCTGCCAGCAGTACCCGCGCTACGAGCGCATGGGCCTGGCCGACCTGTGCCAGTTCGTGCACGAGCTCTACGCCAGGTACGACATCGCCCGCCTCACCACCGACATGTACCTGTCGGACCTGACGCCGGCCATGAAGCCCAGCGACGCCTTCGCCCACATCGCGCATCGCAAGACCGAACGCGTGGGCATCGACGAACTGGAAGGGCGCATCACCACCTCGCTGGTGACGCCGTACCCGCCCGGCATCCCGCTGCTGATCCCGGGCGAGGTGTTCAACAAGAAGATCGTCGACTACCTGAAGTTCTCGCGCGAGTTCAACGCCCAGTGCCCCGGCTTCGAGACCGACATCCACGGTCTGGTCGAGGAGACCTCCGCCGACGGCAAGGTGCGGTACTACGCCGACTGTGTGCGGGAGTGACCGGCTCCGGGCCGGGGCGGTCGGGCTGCAGCTCGTCGCGCCAGCCTGCAGTTCGTCGCCCACCGGGTGCGGCGGAAGGGCCGCTTCCCTACAGTTTCCTCATCGGGCCACGTCGGCCCGGAGGAGACCGAGATGCAGCATCCCGCCACCCACTTCCAGCCGCAGTCCCTGCCGCCTGCCGTCCGCATCGGCCTGGCCGCCGCCGTCGCGCTGCTCCTGACCGGCGTCCTCGCTGTCGCCACTTCGGCCAGCCACACCGCAGTGCGCCACGCATCCGCGCAGATGCAGGACACCACGCGCTACGTGAAGCTGCCGCCGGTGGAAATCGTCGGCCGCCGCGCCGTGGCGATGGACTCGCAGGATGACGCACCGCAGGCGCGCGCGGCCGCCGCCAGCACCAGCACGCCGGCTTGCGTGCAACCCACCTGAAGCGGGGTAACCTCGGACGATGACCCCGGAAGCAAAGACGCCCCGCTCGCCGCGAGGGCCCCTGTTCGCCTGGCTGTCGCGCGCCAACGCCGAGCTGAGCGGCTGGGCGGCGGCCACGTCGTGGTGGCGCCTCATCGTGCTGTTCCTGGTGGTGCTGATCGCGGGCAACCTGATCGCCGAGCAGCTGCACCTGAAGCACCAGCGGGTGGTGATCGCCCGCGGCGGGAACGACACCTCGGTCGAAGTCACGCGGGTCGGGCCGGACGGCATCCGCATCACGCGCCGCCGCGATCCACTGGCGAATCCGCCGGGCCACGCCGGTCCGGTGGCGCCCGAACAGCCGGCCACCGCCGAGGGGTTGCCCGACACGCCTCCCGTTCCCCACCCGCCAGGGGCAGCCAACGAGGGCAACTCGAACGACAGCGACGAGGAGGATGGCGACGAGCCGCGCACGATCTCGCGCAACGTGTTCACCTTCCGCGGCCTGGTGGGCGACCTGGGCGCGACGCTGATCATCGTTCTCTTCGCCTATCTCGCGGCCTCCAAGATCGTGGTGCGCAAGGTGGCCCTGGCCGACGCCAAGGTCCGCACGGCCGAGGACGCCGCCGGCCGCGAGGCGATGGAACGCCAGCTGGTCCAGGCCCGGTTGCAGGTGCTGCAGGCCCAGGTCGAGCCGCACTTCCTGTTCAACACCCTGGCGGCGGTCGACTACCTGATCGAGACCGACCCGGCGCGCGCCAGCCAGATGCAGAAGGCGCTGATCACCTACCTGCGCGGGGCGCTGCCGCAGATGCGCCAGGAGTCGTCCACGCTCGGTCGGGAAATGCGCCTGGTGCGCTCCTACCTGGAGCTGATCAAGATGCGCATCGAGGACCGGCTGGAGCTGCAGTACGAGATCCCGCCGGAGCTGGAAAGTGCGGAGTTCCCGCCCATGATGCTGCAGTCCCTGGTGGAAAACTCGATCAAGCACGGCATCGAGCCCAAGCCGGAGGGCGGCAAGGTCACCGTGGCCGCGCGTGCGCAAAAGGGTGCGCTGGTCGTCGAGGTGCGCGACACCGGGGTCGGCATCGTCGATCTCGACAAGCTGGACGGTCCCACCTCGGGCACCGGCATCGGCCTGCAGAACATCCGTGAACGCCTGGCCATGCTCTATTCGGGCAAGGGCCACCTGAGCCTCATGTCCGACTCCAACACCGGCACCACCGTGCGCATCTCCGTCCCGTTCCACATTCCCACCAAGGCCCCCGCCGGCTCGCAGCCGGCGACGGAGCAGGCAGCATGAGCACGGCCAACGGGACGCCGCTGCGTGCGCTGATCGCCGACGACGAGCGCCTGCTGCGCGAGCAGCTCAAGACCCGCCTGGCCGCGGCCTGGCCCGAGCTGCAGATCGCCGGCGAGGCCCGCGACGGCATGGAAGCGCTGGCGCAGGCCGAGGCGCTGCAGCCGGACGTGGTCTTCCTCGATATCCGCATGCCAGGCATGACAGGCATCGAGGCGGCCCGCGAGATCGTGGCCCTGCCGGGCTGGAAGGGCGAGATCGTCTTCGTCACGGCCTATGACGAGTACGCCATCGCGGCCTTCGAGCAGGGCGCGCTGGACTACCTGCTCAAGCCGGTGGAAGCGGCGCGGCTGGCCCAGACGGCCCAGCGGCTGAAGGACCGGCTGGCCGCACGGCGCTCGACCGGATCCTCTGCCGCCGATGAAGCGGCGCTCGACTCGCTGCTCGAGCGGCTGATGAAGCTGCAGCACGGCATCTCGCAGCCCGCGGGCGGTGCAGCGACGTACATGCAATGGATCCAGGCCGCGGCGGGATCGACCACGCGCCTGATCGCCGTGCCCGAAGTGCTGTTCTTCCGCTCGGACGAGAAGTACACGCGGGTGCAGACCCGACAGCAGGAGGCCTTCATCCGCACGCCGATCCGCGACCTGCTGCCGCAGCTGGACCCGCAGCAGTTCTGGCAGATCCACCGGTCCACCATCGTGAACCTGGCCGCGGTGGCGTCAGTGACCCGCGACGACACCGGCAGGCAGCGCGTGCACCTGCACGGCCACCCCGAGGTGCTGGAAGTCAGCCGCAGCTTTGCGCACCTGTTCAGGGGCGCGTGAGGGTAGGGCGCCTCAGTCGGCTGCCTGTTCGGCGATGCCGCCGACCACCTGGCTGAAACCACCGTCGACGTAAGTGATCTCGGCCGACACGCCACCGGCGAGGTCGGACAACAGGAACGCCGCCACGTTGCCGACGTCGTCGATGGTGACGTTGCGCCGGATCGGCGAGGTCTCGGCCACCACCGACAGGATCTTGCCGAAGCCCTTGATGCCGCTGGCAGCCAGCGTCTTGATCGGGCCGGCGCTGATGCCGTTGACGCGAACGCCGCGTGGGCCCATCGACTCGGCCAGGTAGCGCACCGAGGCTTCCAGCGAAGCCTTGGCCAGGCCCATCGTGTTGTAGTTGGGGACGGTGCGGATGGCGCCCAGGTAGGTGAGCGTCAGCAGCGCCGCCTTGTCGTTCAGCATCGGCTGCGCCGCCTTGGCCATGGCCGGGAAGCTGTAGGCACTGATGTCGTGGGCGATGCGGAATGCCTCGCGCGACAGGCCGTCGAGGAAATCGCCCGCGATCGCCTCGCGCGGCGCGAAGCCGATGGCATGCACGAAGCCGTCGAACTTCGGCCAGTGCGCCGAGAGGTCGGTGAACAGGCGCTCGATCTGCGCGTCGTCCCCGACGTCGCAGTCGAACACCAGCTTCGAGCCGAAGTCGGCCGCGAATTCGGTGATGCGGTCCTTGAACCGCTCACCGACATAGCTGAAGGCCAGTTCGGCCCCCTGTGCATGGCACGCCTTCGCGATGCCGTAGGCGATGGAGCGGTTGGACAACACGCCCGTGATCAGGAACTTCTTGCCGGCCAGGAAACCCATGGGAGCTCGCTTGAACAAAACGGGCAGAATTCTCGCATGCGTGCCGTGTTGTGTTTTCTGGCCTGCGTACTGGCGGCTCCCGGCTGGGCCGCCCCAGGGTATTCGGTGTGGGGCGACTTCAAGTACAAGCCCGGCTTCGACCACTTCGAGTACGTCAATCCGCAGGCGCCCAAGGGCGGCGAGCTGCGCATGGTGCCCGCATCGCGCGTCTCCAATTTCGACAAGGTCAACCCGTTCACGCTGAAGGGTCGCGAGCCCTCGCAGGAGGCCGACCTGCTGTTCGAGTCCCTGCTGACGGGCCCGATGGACGAGGTGGGCGTGGCCTACGGCTTGCTGGCCGAGGACGTGGATGTTGCAGCCGATGGGATGTCGGCCACTTACCGTCTTCGGCGCGAGGCCCGCTTCCACAATGGAGACCCCGTCACGGCGACCGACGTCAAGCACAGCTTCGACACGCTGATCTCGAAACTGGCGCATCCCTCATACGCGGCGACGTATGTGGATATCGCGGGCTGCGACGTGGTGGACCCGCTGACCGTGAAGTTCCGGTTCAGGAAGAAGGACCGTCAGCTTCCCCTCGTGGCGGGCGGCATGCCCGTGTTCAGTGCCAAATGGGGTGGCGGCAAGCCGTTCGACCAGGTCGTCATGGACACGCCGATCGGCACGGGTCCCTACAAGATCGGACAACTGCTCTCCGGCCGCGAGGTGACCTACGTGCGCGACCCGGGTTACTGGGGCCGCAACCTTGCGGTCCGCAAGGGGACGGGAAACTTCGACCGCATCACCATCAAGCTGTACCGGGACAGCACGGCGCAGCTCGAGGCGCTCAAGGCCGGTGAATTCGACTTGATGGAATTCTTCTCCGCCGGCGATTGGGCGCGTCGGCTGAATGGTCCGCGCGTCGCGCGCGGCGAACTGGTCAAGCAGGAGTTCCACCACCGCACGCCCGACGGCTTCCCGGCGTACTTCCTGAACCTGCGCCTGCCCAAGTTCCAGGACCGCCGCGTGCGCATGGCCATCGAGCTGGCGATGGACTACGAGTGGATGAACCGGCAGCTGTTCCGGGGCGCCTACACGCGCGTCAAGGGCGTGTTCGGCAATACCGATTGCGAGGCCAACGGCACGCCGTCGCCGCAGGAGATGGCGCTGCTGGAACCGTACCGGGCGTCGCTGGCGCCCGAGACGTTCGGCCCGATGGCGGTGCCCCCGCGCACCGACGGCCAGAACTCCCTGCGAGGCAACCTGCTGCAAGCGCGCGAGTTGCTGCGTGCTGCAGGCTGGACGCTCGACGATGGCGTGCTTCGCGATGCGAACGGACAGCCGTTCACCATCGAACTGCTGGACACGACCGAGGGCAAGGCCGAGACGCTGACCGCCGCCTGGCAGCGCGCACTCGAGAAGCTGGGCATCCGCCTGACGGTGCGCACGGTCGACTGGGCCCTGTTCCAGGAACGCATCGACGCCCACCAGTTCGAGATGGTGCAGATCGCGGCACCGGGCACGCACTTTCCCGGCACCGACTACTTCGACCTGTTCGGCAGCAAGGCCGCCGACACGCCGGGGTCGAACAACTGGGGCGGCGTGAAGAATCCGGCCATCGACGGCATCCTCGGCCGGCTGACGGGCGCCAGCAACCGCGACGAGTACCTCGCGGCCTGCCGTGCCCTCGACCGCGTGATCGCGCATGGCCACTACATGATTCCCGGCTGGACCAACCGTGCCGTTCGCATCGCCTACGACACGTGGCGGCTCGAGCGCCCGGCCACCGTGCCGCCTTATCCGCCAGAGGGCGTCGCGTATCTCGACTGGCCCATGATGGTGTGGTGGGCGCGCATGCCACCCGCCACCGCTGCGACACACTGACATGGCCGCCTACATCCTCAAGCGCATCCTCCTGATGCTGCCGACGCTGCTGGGCGTCCTCCTGCTCACTTTCATCGTCACGCAGTTCGTCCCCGGCGGACCGGTGGAGCAGTTCATGGCGGAGGCGCGCCGCACCGCCGGACGCACCGGCGAGACCGGGGCGTATCGCGGAGGCCAGGGCGTCGACCCGAAACGGATCGCCGAGATCAAGGCGCTGTACGGGTTCGACAGGCCTCCCGCCGAGCGCTTCGTCAAGATGCTGGGGCAGTTCGCCCGCTTCGACCTGGGGCGCAGCTTCTTCCAGAACAAGGACGTGTGGGAGCTGGTGAAGGAAAAGTTGCCGGTCTCCGTGAGCCTGGGCCTGTGGACGTTCTTCATCAGTTACCTGGTGGCAGTGCCCCTGGGCGTGGCCAAGGCCGTGCGGGCGGGCAGCCGCTTCGACCTGGTCACGAGCATCCTCGTGCTGGTCGGCTACGCGATTCCCGGGTTCGTCCTCGGCGTCGTGCTGCTGGTGATCTTCGGCGGCCAGCTGCAGTGGTTCCCCTTGCGCGGACTGGTCTCGGGCAACTGGGAGCAGCTGTCGTGGCCGGCGCGCATCGTGGACTACCTGTGGCACATCGCCATGCCGGTCACGGCGATGGTGCTGGGCAGCTTTGCCGTCACGGCCATGCTGACCAAGAACGCCTTCCTCGAGGAGATCCGCAAGCAGTACGTGCTGACGGCGCGGGCCAAGGGACTGACGGAGCGCCGCGTGCTGTGGAAGCACGTGTTCCGCAACGCACTGATCCCCATCGTCACGGGCTTTCCGGCGGCGTTCATCGGCGCGTTCTTCACCGGCGCGCTCCTGATCGAGACGCTGTTCTCGCTGGACGGCCTGGGGCTGCTCAGCTACGAGAGCGTGATCCGCCGCGACTATCCGGTGGTGCTCGGAACCCTTTACCTCTTCACGTTGATCGGCCTTCTCACCAAGCTCGTCAGCGATCTCTGCTATGTCTGGGTCGACCCTCGTGTCAAGTTCGATTGACGGCCAGGCCGTCGCGCAAGCGGCCCCGGCCGCGATGCGCAGCGAGAGCCCAGGCGCGCGCGCCTGGCGGCGCTTCAAGGCCAACCGGCTCGGCTTCTGGAGCCTGGTGATCTTCTGCGGCCTCGTTGCCGTCAGCCTCTTCGCCGAGGTGCTCTCGAACGACCGGCCGCTGCTGGTGCGCTACCAGGGAGCGTTCTATGTGCCATTGGTGCACGACTACCCGGAGAAGACCTTCGGCGGCGATTTCGAGACGCCCACCGACTACCTCGATCCGCTGATCAAGGACAGGATCACGCATGGCGGCAACTGGGCGATCTACGCGCCCAACCCGTACGGGCCGTCGACCCTCAACTACTTCGCCGAGCTCCCCAACCCGGCGCCGCCGTCGAAGGAGAACTTCCTCGGGACGGACGAGCGCGGTCGCGACTTGCTGGCCCAGCTGATCTACGGGTTCCGGCTCGACGTGTTGTTCGGGCTCGCGCTCACGGCGATCGGCGTCGTCATCGGCGTGGCGACGGGCGCCGTCCAGGGCTACTTCGGGGGACGCACCGACCTCGCGTTCCAGCGCTTCATCGAGATCTGGGGATCGATGCCCGAGCTGTACCTGCTGATCATCTTCAGCGCGATCTTCGCGCCCAGCGTCGGACTGCTGCTGGTGTTGCTCAGCCTGTTCGGGTGGATGGGCCTCTCCGATTACGTCCGGGCCGAGTTCCTGCGGAACCGGCAGATGGACTATGTGCGCGGCGCCCGTTCGCTCGGGGTGCGCAATGGCCGGATCATCTGGCGCCACATCCTCCCCAACTCGATGACGCCGGTCGTGACGTTCCTGCCCTTTCGCATGAGCGCGGCGATTCTCGCCCTCACGTCGCTGGACTTCCTGGGCCTGGGCGTGCCGCCGGGAACGCCCTCCATCGGGGAACTCCTGAGCCAGGGCAAGGCCAACCTCGACGCCTGGTGGATTTCCGTATCGACGTTTGCAGCGCTGGTCTTGACGCTGCTGCTGCTCACCTTCATGGGCGACGCGCTGCGCGACGCGCTCGATCCGCGAAAGGCCGACCAATGACCGCGCTCGTGGAAGTACGCGACCTCCGGATCGCGTTCGAGGGCCGCGAGGTCGTGCATGGCGCCGATTTCCATATCGATGCCGGCGAGAAGCTGGCCCTCGTGGGCGAGTCCGGCTCCGGCAAGACCGTCACCGCGCTCTCGCTGCTGGGATTGGTGCAGAACGCGCGCGTGACGGGATCGGCGCGCTTCGCGCCGCCTGCACCCGGCAACGACCCGGTCGACCTGCTGAAGCTGTCCGAGCGGGAGCTGCTGGGCGTGCGCGGCGCCGACATCGCCATGATCTTCCAGGAGCCGATGACGGCGCTGAACCCGCTGTACCCGGTCGGCGACCAGGTCGCCGAGGTTCTGGAATTCAAGCAGGGCCTGAGCCGCCGGCAGGCATGGCAGGGCGCGATCGAGGCGCTCGCGGCCACCGGCATTCCCGAGCCGGCGCGACGCGCACAGGCCTTCCCGCACCAGCTCTCCGGAGGCCAGAGGCAGCGGGCGATGATCGCGATGGCACTGGCCTGCCAGCCGCGCCTGTTGCTGGCCGACGAGCCGACGACGGCGCTCGACGTCACCCTCCGGGGCCAGATCCTCGCCTTGCTGGCGGACCTGCAGCGGCAGACCGGCATGGCGGTTCTCCTCATCACGCACGACCTGAACCTCGTGCGCAAGTTCGCCGATCGCGTGGCGGTGATGGAAAACGGGCATCTGGTCGAGGAGGGCACTGTCATGACCGTGTTCTCGTCGCCGCGGCATGCCTACACGCGCCGCCTGATCGACAGCCGTCCCACCCGCGACGTCGACACGCCGCAAGCCGATGCCGCACCGGTGATGCACGCGCGTGGCCTGCAGGTGAGCTATCCGGTGACGTTGCCGGGCGTGCGCGGCTGGTTCCGCCGCGGCGAATTCAAGGCCGTGCGCGGCGCCGACTTTGCCATCCACCCGCGGCAGACGCTGGGAGTGGTGGGGGAGTCCGGCTCGGGCAAGTCCACGCTGGCCATGGCGGCCCTCGGCCTGCTCAGGCACAGCGGCGAGCTGGACGTCGTCGGCCAGCAATGGGGGCCCAAGGCAGCAAACAACCGCGCCATCCGCCGGCAGGTGCAGGTGGTCTTCCAGGATCCGTTCTCGTCGCTGTCGCCCCGCATGACCGTGGAGGAGATCGTCGGGGAGGGCCTGCTCGTGCACGAGCCGGAGTTGCCGGCCGCGGACCGGCGCGTTCGCGTGCTGCAGGCCCTGGAGGACGTCGGCCTGGCCGAGACGCAGTTCCCGGGCCTGCTCGGCCGCTACCCGCACCAGTTCTCGGGCGGCCAGCGGCAGCGCCTCGCCATCGCCCGTGCGCTGATCGTCGGCCCCCAGTTGCTGGTGCTGGACGAACCCACCAGCGCCCTCGACGTCACCATCCAGAAGCAGGTGCTGCGGTTGCTGCAGCGGCTCCAGCGGGAGAGGGGCCTGGCCTACCTGCTGATCACCCACGACGTCGACGTCATCCGGGCCATGGCGCACGACGTGCTGGTGATGAAGGACGGCGAGGTGCTGGAGGCCGGTCCTGTCGACCGGGTGCTGGGCAGTCCTTCGCACGACTACACCCGCGCGCTCGTGGCCGCGGCGGCCTGAGCCCGATGGGATTGCACCGCCTGCCCACGCCGATCCCGCCGGACGAGGTGGAGATCAGCGCCGTGCGGGCCCAAGGCGCCGGCGGCCAGAACGTCAACAAGGTGTCGAGCGCGGTGCACCTGCGGTACGACATCCGTGGCTCGTCGCTGCCGGCCGACCACAAGGCGCGCCTGCTGGCCTTGAGCGACCAGCGCATCACCCGCGCCGGCGTGCTCGTGATCAAGGCCCAGATCCACCGCTCGCAGGACATGAACCGAGCCGAAGCGTGGGCCCGGCTGCAGGACCTGGTGGACAGCGTGGCTGAGCCGCCGCACGTGCGCAGGCCCACGCGGCCGACTGCTGCGTCGCGTCGTCGACGGCTTGCGGACAAGCGCCTGCATTCGGCCGCCAAGCTCAGGCGCAGCGGGCGCGACACACCGGATTAGGACCACCGTCCCGGTTGCGTCGGAGGGCGCCGCGCGGTACAATCTTTGCTTCACGACCAGGACCGGGCGGGTAATCACCGCCCGTTTTTTTGCCCGCGCCAGTTTCGACGCAGTGCCCTTGCACTGCGGGCGCGAAGCGGCCAAGAAGGCCGCCGGCAACCTGCCCGTGAACCGAAAGGAATGACGCAAACCTCGGCGCTGCACGACATCGCCCAACAGACCGTGAGCGGCCTGGGCTACGACCTGGTGGAGATCGAACGCTCCGCCGGCGGGCTGCTGCGCGTCACGATCGACCTGCCCTGGGTCCCTGGCAAGGAGCAGTTCGTGAACGTCGAGGACTGCGAGAAGGTCACGCGCCAGCTGCAGTACGCGCTGGAAGTCGAAGGCATCGACTACAAGCGGCTGGAGGTGTCATCGCCCGGCCTCGACCGCCCCCTGCGCTCGCAGCAGGACTTCGAGCGGTTCGCCGGCGAGGTGGTTGACATCACGCTGAAGGCGCCGGTGGGCGCGGCTGGTGCCGGCCAGGTGGCCGCCAACCGCAAGAAGTTCCGCGGCGAGCTGGGTCCGGACGGCGACGGTGCCTGGCAGGTGACCTGGAGCGACGAGCCCGAACCGAAGCCCGGGCAGCGCGTCAGCCGCAAGAAGACGCCGGCGCCGCTGCAGGTGCTGGGCTTCACGTTGGACGAGTTGAAGGAGGCGCGCCTCGCGCCGGTGGTGGATTTCAAGGGCAGGAAGCCCAGGCAGACAGGAGAGTCGTGACATGAACCGCGAATTGTTGATGCTGGTGGAGGCGATTTCGCGCGAGAAGAACGTGGAGCGCGACGTCGTGTTCGGCGCGGTGGAATCCGCGCTCGCCCAGGCGACCAAGAAGCTGTACGAAGGCGAGGTCGACATCCGCGTGGCCATCGATCGCGACAGCGGCAACTACGAGACCTTCCGTCGCTGGCTGGTCGTGCCCGACGAGCAGGGGCTGCAGAACCCCGATGCCGAAGAGATGCTGATGGACGCCAAGGAGCGCGTCGCCGACGTCGAGCCGGGCGACTACATCGAGGAGCCGATCGAGTCGTTGCCCATCGGCCGCATCGGCGCGATGGCGGCCAAGCAGGTCATCCTGCAGAAAATCCGCGACGCCGAGCGCGAGATGCTGCTGAACGACTTCATGTCGCGCGGCGACAAGATCTTCGTGGGCACGGTCAAGCGCATGGACAAGGGCGACATCATCGTCGAGAGCGGCCGCGTCGAAGGGCGCCTGCGCCGCGGCGAGATGATCCCCAAGGAGAACCTGCGCAACGGCGACCGCGTGCGGGCCATGATCATGGAGGTCGACCTCACGCTGCGCGGCGCCCCCATCATCCTGTCGCGCGCCGCCCCCGAGTTCATGATCGAGCTGTTCCGCCAGGAAGTGCCCGAGATCGAGCAGGGCCTGCTGGAGATCAAGAGCTGCGCCCGCGACCCGGGCTCGCGCGCCAAGATCGCCGTGCTCTCGCACGACAAGCGCGTCGACCCGATCGGCACCTGCGTCGGCGTGCGCGGCACCCGCGTCAACGCCGTCACCAACGAGCTGGCGGGCGAGCGCGTGGACATCGTCTTGTGGTCCGAGGATCCGGCCCAATTTGTGATCGGTGCCCTGGCGCCCGCCAACGTGTCCTCCATCGTCGTCGACGAGGAGAAGCATGCGATGGACGTGGTGGTCGACGAGGAGAACCTCGCCATTGCCATCGGCCGGGGCGGCCAGAACGTGCGCCTGGCTTCCGAGCTCACGGGCTGGAAGATCAACATCATGGACGCCAACGAGTCGGCCCAGAAGCAGGCCGAGGAGTCCAGCTCCATCCGCGCGCTGTTCATGGAGAAGCTCGACGTCGACGAGGAGATCGCCGACATCCTGATCTCCGAGGGCTTCACCAGCCTCGAGGAAGTGGCGTATGTGCCGATCTCCGAGATGCTGGAGATCGAGGCCTTCGACGAGGACACCGTCAACGAGCTGCGGACCCGCGCCAAGGATGCGCTGCTCACGATGGAGATCGCACGCGAGGAGAGCGTCGAGGGGGTCTCGCAGGACCTGCGCGACCTCGACGGCCTCTCGAACGAACTGATTGGCAAGCTGGCTGACGCCGGCGTGCACACCCGCGACGAGCTGGCAGACCTGGCCGTCGATGAATTGACCGAGATCACTGGCCAGTCCGCGGACGAGGCCAAAGCCCTGATCATGAAGGCGCGCGAGCACTGGTTCTCCGGTGCGACGGCCCAAGCGTGACGTGATGGAGGGACCAGGAACCTATGTCGAGTACCACCGTCGCCGAGTTCGCCAGCGAACTCAAGAAATCTCCCGATACGCTGCTGGAACAGCTGCGTAGCGCGGGCGTCGCCAAGAGCGCGACGACCGATGCGTTGTCCGAGTCGGACAAGCAGAAGCTGCTGGGCTACCTGAAGGCCAGCCACGGCACCAGCTCGCCCGAGCGCAAGAAGATCACCCTGGTGAAGAAGTCCACCAGCGAGATCAAGCAGGCGGACGCCAGCGGCAAGGCCCGCACCATCCAGGTCGAGGTGCGCAAGAAGCGCACCTTCGTCAAGCGCGACGACGGCGCGGACACCGCCGTGGTCGAGGCGCCCGAGCCCGAGGTGCGCGATGCCGCCCCGGCCGCGCCGCGCATGGACGACGCCGAGCTGTCGCGCCGCGAGGAAGAACACCGCCGCCAGGCCGAACTGCTGCGCCGCCAGGAGGAAGACCTGGTGGAAAAGCGTCGGCTGCGCGAGGAGCAGGAGCGCCGCGAGCGCGAGGCCGAGGAACGCGCCGCCGCCTATGCGGCCGAGGAGCGCGCCAAGCAGGCCGCCCAATCGCAGGCCCAGGTCGCCGCCAGCCAGGAAGCTGCCGCTGCCGCCGAGGAGCGCGCTGCTGCCGCTGCCGCCGCCCGCGCCAAGGCCGAAGCCGAATCGAAGGCCCGCGCCGCCGAGGAAGCCGCGCGCGCCAAGGACCTGGACGAGCGCCGCCGCAAGGCCCTGGCCGAGGCCGAGGCCATCCGCGCCATGATGGCCGCGCCCAAGAAGGTGCTGGTGGCCAAGAAGCCCGAGGAAGCCAAGCCCGTCGCCAGGCCCGGCGAGGCCAAGCCTGCTGCCAAGGGCACGCTGCACAAGCCCGCCGTCACCGGCCGTGCCGCGCCTGGTGCCGGCGCGCCCGCAGCGCCCGGCAGTGGCAAGGAAGTCAAGTCGGCCAAGCTGTCGTCCAGCTGGGCCGCCGATCCGGCCAAGAAGAAGGCCATCCCGACCCGTGGCGATGCCTCGGGCGGGGTGGGCCGCAACAACTGGCGCGGAGGCCCGCGTGGCCGCCGCGGCAGCGACCGCGACCAGCGTGACATGTCCCCGGTCCAGGCCGTGGAGCAGCGCGTGCTGGAAGTGCACGTGCCCGAGACCATCACGGTCGCCGAGCTCGCCCACAAGATGGCGGTCAAGGCCTCCGAGGTGATCAAGGTGCTGATGAAGATGGGCCAGATGGTCACCATCAACCAGCCGCTGGACCAGGACACGGCCATGATCGTGGTCGAGGAAATGGGCCACAAGGCCCTGACCGCCGCGCTGGACGACCCCGAGGCGTTCACCGAGGAAGAGACCTCGCAGGCCGAGGCCGAGGCGCTGCCGCGCGCTCCCGTGGTCACCGTCATGGGCCACGTCGACCACGGCAAGACCTCGCTGCTGGACTACATCCGCCGCGCCAAGGTGGCGGCGGGCGAGGCCGGCGGCATCACGCAGCACATCGGCGCGTACCACGTGGAGACCCCGCGCGGCACGATCTCGTTCCTGGACACCCCGGGCCACGAGGCGTTCACCGCCATGCGGGCCCGCGGCGCGCAGGCCACCGACATCGTGATCCTGGTGGTGGCGGCCGACGACGGCGTCATGCCGCAGACCAAGGAAGCCATCAAGCACGCCAAGGCGGCCAAGGTGCCGATCGTGGTCGCGGTGAACAAGATCGACAAGCCCGGCGCCAACCCGGACCGGGTGAAGCAGGAACTTGTGACCGAGGAGGTGGTGCCCGAGGAGTACGGCGGCGACTCGCCATTCGTGAGCGTCTCGGCGCTGACGGGCCAGGGCGTCGACGACCTGCTCGAGCAGGTGCTGCTGCAGGCCGAGGTGCTGGAGCTGAAGGCGCCGGTGGATGCCGCCGCCAAGGGCCTGGTCATCGAGGCGCAACTGGACAAGGGCCGCGGCCCGGTCGCCACGATGCTGGTGCAATCCGGCACGCTCAAGGTGGGCGACGTGGTCCTCGCGGGCCAGACCTTCGGCCGCGTGCGCGCCATGCTCGACGAGAACGGCAAGACGATCAAGGCAGCCGGTCCCTCCATCCCGGTGGAGATCCAGGGCCTGACCGAGGTGCCGCAGGCCGGCGACGAGTTCATGGTGCTGGGCGACGAGCGCCGTGCGCGCGAGATCGCGACGTACCGCGCGGGCAAGTTCCGCAACACCAAGCTGGCCCGCCAGCAGGCCGCCAAGCTGGAGAACATGTTCAACGACATGACCGCCGGCGAGGTGAAGACGCTGCCCATCATCGTCAAGGCCGACGTGCAGGGCTCGCAGGAAGCGCTTTCGCAGTCGCTGCTCAAGCTCTCGACCGACGAGGTCAAGGTGCAGCTGGTGTTCGCCGGCGTCGGTGGCATCACCGAGTCGGACGTCAACCTGGCCATCGCCTCCAAGGCGGTGATCATCGGCTTCAACACGCGTGCCGATTCCGGCGCGCGCAAGCTGGCCGAGGGCAACGGCATCGACCTGCGCTACTACAGCATCATCTACGACGCGGTCGACGAGCTGAAGACCGCGATGTCGGGGATGCTGGCACCGGAGAAGCGCGAAGAGGTCATCGGCTCGGCCGAGATCCGCACGGTGTTCGTGGCGTCCAAGATCGGTACGGTGGCCGGTTGCATGGTCACCTCGGGCATGGTCACGCGCAACTCGCACTTCCGCCTGCTGCGCGACAACGTGGTGATCTACACGGGCGAGCTGGAGTCGTTGAAGCGGATGAAGGACGACGTGCGCGAAGTCAAGGAAGGCTTCGAGTGCGGCATCAAGCTGAAGAACTACAACGACATCAAGGAAGGCGACCAGCTCGAGTTCTTCGAGATCAAGGAAGTCGCCCGCACGCTGTAAGGCGGCCGAGATGCCCAAGAAGCAGACCAAGCCCAATCGAGCCTTCCAGGTCGCGGACCAGATCCAGCGCGACCTGGGCGAGCTCGTGCGCGAGATCAAGGATCCGCGCCTGGGCATGGTCACGCTCAACGCCGTGGAGGTCACGCCGGACTACGCCCACGCAAAGGTGTTCTTCAGCGTGCTGGTGGGCGACCCGCAGGAATGCGAGGACGCCCTCAACCACGCCGCCGGATTCCTGCGCAACGGGCTGTTCAAGCGCCTGCACATCCACACGGTGCCGACGCTGCACTTCCAGTTCGACCGCACGACCGAGCGGGCCGCAGACATGAACGCGCTGATCGCACGTGCGGTCGCGTCGCGCTCCAAAGAGTCGGGCGACAACTAGCCATGAGCGCACCACGAGCACGGGTCGTGAGGCGCCCCGTGCACGGGGTGCTGCTGCTGGACAAGCCCAGGGGCCTGTCGAGCAATGACGCCTTGCAGAAGGCCAAGTGGCTGCTGCGCGCGGAAAAGGCCGGGCACACCGGCACGCTCGACCCGCTGGCCACCGGTGTGCTGCCGCTGTGCTTCGGCGCGGCCACCAAGTTCAGCCAACTGCACCTGGACGCCGACAAGGCCTACGACGCGGTTGCCGTGCTCGGTGTGAAGACCACGACCGGCGATGCGGAAGGCGATGTGATCGCCGAACGCCCGGTCCCGGCCATCACGCCGGCCCAACTGCACGACCTGCAGCGCCGCTTCACCGGTCCGATCCGCCAGTTGCCGCCGATGCACAGCGCCCTGAAAAAGGATGGCAAGGCCTTGTACGAGTACGCGCGTGCCGGCCAGGAGGTCGAGCGCGAGCCGCGCGACGTCACGATCCATGCCCTCGAGCTGGCCCTGGGCGAGGAGGGCGGGTGCGCGGTGCTGCGCTTCAGCGCACGCGTGAGCAAGGGCACCTACATCCGCACGCTGGGCGAGGACCTGGGCGAGGCACTCGGCTGTGGCGCGCACCTGTCCTTCCTGCGCCGCACCGCCACGGGCCCGTTCGACGTGGCGAACTGCACAAGCATCGAGGCACTCGAAGCGATGGACGAGGACGAACGCCTGGCCATGTTGCTGCCTGTCGAGGCGCTGCTGGCCGGCCATGCGCCCGTCACGCTGGGCCCCGACGATGCAGGCCGTTTCCTCTCCGGGCTGCGCCGCCGCGGCGCCTGGCCCGACACGACCGCCGTGGCGGTGTTCGGCACGCAGCCGTCCACGCTGCTCGGCACCGGCCACGTGAAGGCCGGCGAACTGATTCCAGGGCGCCTGCTGAGCCCCATCGACATCCAGCAAATCCTCGGTTCCCAGGAACCCGTTACCCCATGAGCACCAAACAGATCCGCAACATCGCCATCATTGCCCACGTCGACCACGGCAAGACCACCATGGTCGACCAGCTGCTGCGCCAGTCCGGCACCTTCGCCGAGCACGAGAAGGTGGTCGACACCGTGATGGACAACAACGCCATCGAGCGCGAGCGGGGCATCACCATCCTGGCCAAGAACTGCGCGGTCAGCTGGAAGGGCACCCACATCAACATCGTCGACACCCCGGGACACGCGGACTTCGGCGGTGAGGTCGAGCGCGCGCTGTCGATGGTCGACGGCGTGGTGCTGCTGATCGACGCCCAGGAAGGCCCGATGCCGCAGACGCGCTTCGTGACGAAGAAGGCGCTGGCCCTGGGCCTGCGCCCGATCCTGGTGGTCAACAAGGTCGACAAGCCCGGTGCGCGCCCGCAGCACGTGGTGAACGCCGCCTTCGACCTGTTCGACAAGCTCGGCGCCACCGACGAACAGCTGGACTTCCCCGTCGTCTATGCCTCCGGCATCAACGGCTGGACCTCGATGGACGAGGGTGCGCCCGGCGAGCAGTGGGGCCCCGACATGTCGGCGCTCTTCGAGACCATCCTGAAGCACGTGCCGGCGCACGAGGGCGACCCCGCCGCCCCGCTGCAGCTGCAGATCTCGGCGCTGGACTACTCCAGCTTCGTCGGCCGCATCGGCGTGGGCCGCATCAATGCCGGCACCATCAAGCCGATGATGGACGTGCTGGTGATGGAAGGCCCGGACGGCAAGTCGCTCAAGGGCCGCGTCAACCAGGTGCTGACGTTCCAGGGCCTGGACCGCGTGCAGGTCACCGAGGCTGGCCCCGGCGACATCGTGCTGATCAACGGCATCACGGAGATCGGCATCGGCGTGACGCTGACCGACCCGCAGGCCCCGACGCCGCTGCCGATGCTGAAGGTCGACGAGCCGACCCTGACGATGAACTTCTGCGTCAACACCAGCCCGCTGGCCGGCCGCGAAGGCAAGTTCGTCACCAGCCGCCAGATCTGGGACCGCCTGCAGAAGGAACTGCAGTCGAACGTGGCGCTGCGCGTCAAGGAAACCGACGAGGAAGGCGTGTTCGAGGTCTCCGGCCGCGGCGAACTGCACCTCACCATCCTGCTGGAGAACATGCGCCGTGAAGGCTACGAGCTGGCCGTCTCCAAGCCGCGCGTGGTGTTCAAGGACATCGACGGCGTGCGCTGCGAGCCGATCGAGCTGGTGACGGCCGACATCGAGGAGCAGCACCAGGGCGGCGTGATGCAGGCCCTGGGCGAGCGCAAGGGCGACCTGGTGAACATGGAGCCGGACGGCCGCGGCCGCGTGCGCCTGGAGTACCGCATTCCCGCTCGCGGGCTGATCGGGTTCTCCAACGAGTTCCTGAACCTCACCCGCGGCTCGGGCCTGATCTCCAACATCTTCGACAAGTACGAGCCGTTCCGCGGCGACATCGGCGGCCGCAAGAACGGCGTGCTGATCTCGATGGACGACGGCGAGATCTTCACCTACGCGCTGGGCAAGCTGGACGATCGCGGCCGCATGTTCGTGCGCGCGAACGACCCGGTGTACGAAGGCATGATCGTCGGCATCCACAGCCGCGACAACGACCTGGTGGTCAACGCCACGCGCACCAAGCAGCTGACCAACTTCCGCGTCAGCGGCAAGGAAGACGCGATCAAGATCACGCCCCCGATCGAGCTGACGCTGGAGTACGGCGTCGAGTTCATCGAGGACGACGAGCTGGTCGAGATCACGCCCAAGTCGATCCGCCTGCGCAAGCGCTACCTGAAGGAACACGAGCGCAAGCGCGCTCTCCGCGAAGCGGCCTGACCCGGGGCGGCGACCCAGGTCGCCGCCTCTTTTTTTCGCATGAAGCTGTCGCACCCCCAAGCCGTGGTCGGGATGGTGGCGGTGACCCTGATGTGGTCCATCGCCGGGGTCGTCACGCGCCATCTCGAGCAGGCGCGCAGCTTCGAGGTCACTTTCTGGCGCAGCTTCTTCACCGTGCTGTCGCTGCTGGTGATCCTGCCGGTCTTCCAGGGCCGATCGGTGTTCGGCAAGCTGCGCCGCGCCGGCCCTGCGCTGTGGCTCTCCGGCCTGTGCTGGAGCGTGATGTTCACGGCGTTCATGGTGGCCCTCACGCTCACCAGCGTCGCCAACGTGCTGGTGACGATGGCCGTCGGGCCGTTCCTCACGGCGATCGTCGCGTGGCTTGCCATCGGTCATCGCGTGCCCGGGCGCACGTGGCTCGCCATCGTGGTCGCCGGGGCCGGCATCGGCTCGATGTACGCCGCCCAGCTCTCGGGCGGGCGGCTGGCCGGCACGGTCGTGGCCCTGTGCGTGCCGATCGCAGGGGCGTTCAACTGGACGATCACGCAGCGCGCGCACCGCGAGGGACACGACATCGACCTGGTGCCGGCCGTGCTGGTCGGCGCCGCGCTCTGCGCCATGGCCACGCTGCCGCTCGCGATGCCGTTCGCCGCGTCCTGGCACGACATCGGGCTGCTCGCCATGCTGGGCCTGGTGCAGCTGGCGATTCCATGCGCGCTGTCGGTCGTCTGCGCGCGCGTGCTCAAGGCACCCGAGATCGCGCTGCTGGCGCTGCTGGAAGTGATCTTCGGGATCCTGCTGGCCTGGGTCGGCGCCGACGAGGCACCCACGCGGGAGGTGCTGGCGGGCGGCACGCTGGTGATCGGCGCGCTGGTGTTGAACGAACTGGCTGGATGGAGACAACGAACATGAGTGAAGTGGTCGCGGAACGCGTGGGCAGGGCAGGGTGCATCACCCTCAACCGACCGAAGGCGCTGAACGCGCTGTCGCTGCAGATGATCCGGGAGATCACGTCGGCCCTTCTGGCCTGGCAGGACGACGATCGCGTCGAAGTCGTCCTGCTGCGTGGCCAAGGCAAGGACGGTCCGTTCGGGGCGTTCTGCGCCGGTGGCGACATCCGCTTCTTCCATCGCGTGGCCCTCGCCGGCAATCCCGAGCTCGAGGACTTCTTCACCGAGGAATACACGCTCAACCACCTCGCCCACGGCTACCGCAAGCCCTACATCACGTTCCTCGACGGGATCGTGATGGGTGGTGGCATGGGCCTGTCGCAGAGCGTCGCTCGACCCGAGCCGGCGGGCATCGACCATCCCGACGACCGGCAGAGGCCGCGTCCCCAGGCTGCGCGCTCGCGCATCGTGACCGAGCGCACGAAGATGGCCATGCCGGAGACCAACATCGGCCTGTTCCCGGACGTCGGTGGCGGCTGGTTCCTCTCGCGCTGTCCCGGACGGCTGGGCGAATACCTGGCGCTCACGGGCGAATTGCTCGATGGTGCCGAGGCCCTCGAGGCGGGTCTCGCGGATGCGATGCTGCCGGCTGCCGACCTTCCTGCGCTGTGGGAGCGGTTCGCCGCACAGGGTGCAGAAGCGATCCCGCCGCTCCAGCTGGCGCCCTCCGGCAAGCTCACCGCCCTGCGGCCGGAGATCGACCGCGTGTTCGCGCTGCCCACGGTGCGCGACATCGTGCAGGCGCTGGAAGGCAGCGCCACTGAGTGGGCCGCGCACACGGCAGGCCTGCTGCGCAAGCGGTCGCCGCTCATGCTGCATGTGACCCTGGAGCAGGTGCGGCGCGCGCGCGGCATGGACCTGGCGTCGGACCTGCGCATGGAGCGCGACCTGGTGCGGCACTGCTTCCACCTGCGGCCCGGCGTCGCCAGCGAGACGGTGGAAGGGATCCGCGCCGTGGCGATCGACAAGGACCATGCGCCGCGGTGGAACCCGGTGCGCATCGAGGACGTCACGCCGGAGATGGTGGCGCCGTTCTTCGAGAGTCCGTGGCCCTTGCACGCGCACCCGCTGCGCGGGCTTGCCTGATTCGCACGCGCACCCGCTGCGCGGCCTTGCCTGATTTCGCACGCGCACCCGCTGCGCGCGCTCGACCAGGCGCCAGCCTCAGAGCTGCTTGTAGACGGTCTCGGCCAGCGGCAGCAGGTCGGCCCGCGCCATGCGGCCCGCGAGCGCATAACCGAAGCCCTGGTCGATCCAGTAGAAGCTCGACGTCCCGGCTTCGCTGGTGAAGCGGAACGCGGTTTCTGCCGAAGCCTGCGTGCCCGCCTTGCCGGCATCGAGCGCACCGACGTACAAGGTCACGCGCTCGCCCTTGCCGTTCTGGTACATGAACTGCGCGCGTGCACCCTGCTCGCCGGGGAGGAGCCTGCCGCCCACCAGCTCGTAGCCCTGGGCCGCGAGGTCCGGCACCTTGAGCGGCCGCCCCAGGCGCTTGGAGAGCCACTGCACGAGATGTTCCTGCTGCGCGGCCGCCACTTCGACGGGATGCCGCACCTCGGGCGAATACACCACATGCGCGACCACGGCCTGGTGGCCGAACTCGGCCCCGCGCGCCTTGGCCATGACGCTGCTGCCCGGCATGGCATCCCACTGACCGCGCCCCAGCCATCCGGCGCCGATGGCCAGCAGCACGGCCGCGGCCATGCCGCCCCAGCGCTGCCACCGGTCCACGCTCGCGCCGGCCTGTCCTACGGCGCGGGACGCTGCAGCCAGCTCCGGCGGCACCGGCTCGCGCAGCACGTCGAGATGCAGCCCGCGCAGCATGTCGCGCTGGGCCTGCCAGTCCTGCACGGTCTGGGCTGCTTCGGGGTCTGCGGCCAGGCGCGCCTGCAGTGCTTCGCGCTCGGAGGGCGCGAGCCGGCCGTCGACCAGCGCGTGCAGGCTGGCTTCATCGATCGGCGGACTGGAATGGGAGGTCATGGTCATCTCACTTCAGGCGCTTGAGCGGAACCACCGCCGGTGGACCCGCCAGGGTGCCATCCATCAGTTCGCGCAGGCGCGTGCGCGCGCGTGACAGGCGGGACATCACGGTGCCCACCGGCGTGCCGGTGATGCGCGCGACTTCCTCGTAAGTCAGGTCCTGCAACGCCACGAGCAGGAGCACCTCGCGCTGCTCGCCCGGAAGGCGCGACAGGCAGCGCTGCAGGTCCAGCACCTGGTCGGTACTGCCTGCCGGCGTGGCGAGTTCGTGCGCGACATCGTCGATGTCCACCCGCTGGCCTGCCTGCCGCACCGCGCGACGCGCACCGTCGATGAACAGGTTGTGCATCAGCGTGAAGAGCCAGGCGCGCAGGTCGGTCCCGGCCTTCCACAGCTGCCAGCGATCGCACGCGCGTTCCAGCGTGTCCTGCACCAGGTCGTCCGCCGCCCACGCGTCCCCCGTCAGCGAGCGCGCATAGCGTCGCAGCTGCGGGATCTGGGCTTCGAGCTGGAGGGCCTGGGTCGACATGGACGCAGCCTAGCGCAGGCGTGGCCGCCGCGAAACCGGGGCTTCCGGCCACAGTTGCAGGAACACGCCATCCACGAGGGACAGGCTCGAGCGCGCATGGCCTTCGCCGTGTTCGGCGGCCAGTGCCTGCATCAGCGCCGGCCGCAGGTGCCACAGGGAAGCGCAGTCGCCGGCGCAATGCAACCGCAGGCGGAGCAGGGCCGACTCGATGCTGCGCGAGGCCTGCAGCTGTCCCAGCATGGCCAGCCGCAGCTTGCAGGCCGGATCGGCCGAAGGCAGGACGGCGGCGCTCATCGCACGGCGGTCCCGCAGGCGGGGAAGGGGTGGCGGACAGTGGACATGGGCGGCTCCGGGCGTTGGACCTCACCCCATCAACGTCGGGCCATGCCGGTTTATTCCGGCTGGGCCGACGAGCGTCAGCGGTTGCGCGACTTCATGGCGCGCTCGACCTCCCGCTTGCCCTCGCGGTCCTTGATGGTGTCGCGCTTGTCGTGTTCCGCCTTGCCCTTGGCCAGCGCCACCTCGCACTTGACGCGGCCGGACTTCCAGTGGAGGTTGATGGGCACGAGGGTGTAGCCCTTCTGCTCCACCTTGCCGGTGAGGCGCCGGATCTCGTCCTTGTGCAGCAGCAGCTTGCGGGTGCGCACGGCATCGGGGCTGATGTGCGTGGACGCGGTGCGCAGCGGGTTGATCTGCAACCCGATGATGAACAGCTCTCCCTTGCGGACCACCACGTAGCCCTCGGTGAGGTTCACCTTGCCGTCGCGCAGGGCCTTCACTTCCCAGCCCTCGAGCACCATGCCGGCCTCGAACCGCTCTTCGAAGAAGTAGTTGAAGGCCGCCTTCTTGTTCTCGGCGATGCGTGCGGCGCTGTCCTGTTTTTGGGCCATGGCTGACAGATGGGGAGCGCAGGCCGTCTCTACAATCCCGCGGAACCCGCGATTGTCGTATGAAAACCGTCCACCGCTCCGTCCTCATCTGGTACAGCGCGGACGAGATGTTCCGGCTGGTCACCGACGTCGCGCAGTACCCCAAGTTTCTGCCGTGGTGCGACCGCGCCACGGTGCTCGAGCAGGACGAGCACGGCATGCGGGCCGAGATCGGCATCTCGTTCGGCGGCATCCGCCAGAGCTTCACCACGCGCAACGACCACGTTCCGGGCCGCAAGGTGTCGATGCGCCTGCTGGATGGACCATTCTCGAACCTCGACGGCCAGTGGTCGTTCAATCCCGTGGGCGACGCGGGACAGCGCGCCTGCAAGGTCGAACTGGACCTGAACTACGGCTTCAAGAACGCGGCGCTCGCGGCCGTGGTCGGTCCCGTGTTCGACCGCATCGCCGGGACCCTGGTGGACGCCTTCGTCAAACGCGCCGAGCAGGTCTATGGCTGAGGCGTCGCTACGCATCGTGGTCGTGCACTCGCCTGGTCCGCGCCAAGTGGTGGAGCAAATCGTGAGCGTCGCAGCCGGGACCACCGTGGCCGATGCCTTGCGCCTGGCCGGCGTCCAAGTGCCGGCCGATGGCGAGGTGGGCATCTGGGGCCGCCGTGCGGCCTTCACGCACGCGCTTCGCGACGGCGACCGGGTGGAAGTCGCGCGCCCCTTGCGCGTGGACCCGAAGGTCGCGCGCCGCGAGCGGTTCCGCAAGCAGGGAAGTCGGGCAGCAGGCCTGTTCGCCGGGCGCCGGCCGGGATCGAAGGCTGGGTACTAGCGGCCTGCGCCGCCCGAGTCAGGCGCAGTCGCGCGCGATGATGTCCTGCATCCGCTGGCCTTCTGAGGCGCGCTGGTTGTCGTCGAGGACTTCGCGCTCGCCCTGGGTGTTGACGCGCGACAGGCGGATGCCCGAGTCGAGCGTGGCCTTGGCTTCACGGGCGCGCTTGCAGTTGTCGGCCTTCGCTTCCGCCATCGCGGCGTCCTGGGCCTTCTTCTTCTCGGCCTCCGCGGCCTCGGCCTGCTTCTTGCGCGCCTCGAGTTCCTTGTCCCTGCCGGTCACCTTGAGCACGCCGGGCGCTTGCGTGGACGCGGCTGCGGGCGCTTCTGCGGCGGGGGCCGGGTCTGCCGCGGGCATGCGGCCGCTGGGCGCCTTGAGGACGTTCTTCGCGGGAATGTCCGGCGGCGGCGACTGGTCGCTGTAGACCTTGTGGCCGCTCTTGTCGATCCACTGCCACTGGGCCATGGCCGAGAGCGGCAACACGCAGGCGAGGGCGAGGGTCAGGGCGCGGGCTGCAGTCATGCGGCCAGTGTAGCGGTCAACTCGACAGCTGCGGTTGCCCCGAGCCATGACGCCCGCGCAGTCCGTCACACGCCCGGGCGCCACGGCCGCCAGCGGAAGGGCGATGTGGGCCGCTCGCTACAATTCATCTTTTGGAGCTCTGACATGCGCCTTCTTGGCAAAGCGCTGACCTTCGACGACGTGTTGCTGGTCCCGGCGTTCTCCCAGGTCCTGCCCAAGGACACTGGCCTTGCGACCCGCCTGTCCCGCAACATCCCGCTGAACCTGCCGCTCGTGTCCGCGGCCATGGACACGGTGACGGAAGCGCGGCTGGCCATCGCGATGGCGCAGGAAGGCGGCATCGGCATCGTCCACAAGAACCTCACCGCCAAGCAGCAGGCCGCGGAAGTGGCGCGCGTCAAGCGCTACGAGTCGGGCGTGCTGCGCGATCCGGTGGTCATCACGCCCAAGCACACCGTGCGCGAGGTGTCCGCCCTGTCCGAGCAGCTCGGGATTTCCGGATTCCCCGTGGTCGATGCCGGCAAGGTCGTGGGCATCGTCACCGGCCGGGACCTTCGGTTCGAGACGCGCTACGAGCAACCGGTCACCGAGATCATGACGCCGCGCGAGAAGCTGATCACGGTGCGCGAGGGCACCAGCCCGGCCGAAGCGAAGGCATTGCTGAACAAGCACAAGCTCGAACGCCTGCTCGTGGTGAACGAAGCCTTCGAGCTCAAGGGCCTGATCACCGTCAAGGACATCACCAAGCAGACCAGCTTTCCCAACGCTGCACGGGATGCGTCCGGGCGGCTGCGTGTCGGCGCCGCCGTCGGCGTGGGCGAGGGCACGGAGGAGCGCGTGGAGGCGCTCGTCAAGGCCGGCGTCGACGTGATCGTGGTCGACACGGCGCACGGCCACAGCAGGGGCGTGCTGGACCGCGTGCGCTGGGTGAAGAGCAACTACCCGAGCGTGGACGTCATCGGCGGCAACATCGCCACGGGCAAGGCGGCGCTCGCACTGGTCGAGGCTGGAGCCGACGCGGTCAAGGTCGGCATCGGCCCGGGCTCCATCTGCACGACCCGCATCGTCGCCGGTGTGGGCGTACCGCAGATCACCGCCATCGACAACGTCGCCACCGCACTGGCAGGCACCGGCGTGCCGCTGATCGCGGACGGCGGCATCCGCTACTCCGGCGACATCGCCAAGGCCATTGCCGCGGGCGCGAGCACGGTGATGATGGGCGGGATGTTCGCCGGCACCGAAGAGGCGCCGGGCGAGATCGTGCTGTACCAGGGTCGCAGCTACAAGAGCTATCGCGGCATGGGTTCCATCGGCGCCATGCAGCAGGGCAGCGCGGACCGCTATTTCCAGGAAGCCAGCAGCACCAACCCCAACGCCGACAAGCTGGTGCCTGAAGGCATCGAGGGACGCGTGCCGTACAAGGGTTCGCTGGTGTCGATCGTGTACCAGCTCGCCGGCGGCGTACGGGCGGCCATGGGGTACTGCGGCTGCGCGAGCATCGACGCGATGCGCGAGCAGGCCGAGTTCGTCCAGATCACGGCGGCGGGCATGCGCGAGAGCCATGTCCACGACGTGCAGATCACCAAGGAAGCGCCGAACTACCGCGCCGACTGAGCTCCGCCGCATCCCAAAACGGACCAGAATCTTCTGGTCCTTTTTTGTGTCCGCCACTACAATCTGGCCAGATTCATTTCAGGTCGAGCCAGAATCTCATGCAGACGGTCCCCATCCACCAAGCCAAGAGCCAGCTGTCCGAGCTGATCCGCGCGGTCGAGCAGGGTGAGGAAGTCGTCCTCACCCGCCACGGCAAGCGGGTGATCCGCCTCATCAAGGAACCGGAAACGGAGCAGCCCAGCATCGAAGCACGGCGGCAGGCGATCACGGCGGAACTGGAAGCCTTGCGGACCAAGGTCGGCTCCGCCGGCCCCGGCTTCCAGGAGCTGTGGGAGGAGCACAAGCGTGAGCGCGGCGCGGCATGGATCGACGATCCGGAGGGTGCACGTGCTGGTCGTTGATGCCTCCGCCTTCGCGAGCTGGGCGTTCCCGGATGTGGGCGGCAACAAGGTGGCGCAGGCCCTCATCCGCGTGATGGCGGAGGAGGAGAGTGCCACCAGCGCCGCCATCTTCCCGCTCGAGGCGCTGCATGCGGCCGGCCGCTCCCTGGCCCGTGGCCGCTTCACGCCCAGCGTGCACCAGCACGTGCTGCGTCTGCTGAGCAGGCTGCCCGTGGCGCTGGCGCCGCTGCGGGTGTCGCCCCTGGAATTCTGGAACTGGGCCCGGTCGCTCGAACTCACCCCCTACGACGCCGCCTACCTGAAGGTGGCGATCGACCTGAAGGCGCCCCTTGTCACCATGGACCGCGCACTCCAGCGCGCCTGCCTGCAACTGGACCACCCCCTGATCACGGACCTGCCCTGACATGCAACACGACAAGATCCTCATTCTCGACTTCGGCTCGCAGGTCACGCAGCTGATCGCCCGCCGCGTGCGCGAGGCCCACGTCTACTCCGAAGTGCATCCCTGCGACGTCACCGACGCCTGGATCCGCGACTACGCCGCGGATGGTCGCCTCAAGGGCGTGATCCTCTCGGGCAGCCATGCCAGCGTGTACGAGGAGACCACCGACAAGGCGCCGCAGGCCGTGTTCGAGCTGGGCGTGCCGGTGCTGGGCATCTGCTATGGCATGCAGACCATGGCCCACCAGCTGGGTGGCAAGGTCGAAGGCGGCCACAAGCGTGAGTTCGGCTTTGCCTCCGTCCGGGCCCGTGGCCATACCGAGCTGTTGCGCGACATCGCCGACTACACAACGCCGGAAGGCCACGGCATGCTGAACGTCTGGATGTCGCACGGCGACAAGGTCGTGGAGATGCCGCCGGGCTTCAAGCTGATGGCGTCGACCGAGAGCTGCCCGATCGCCGGCATGGCCGACGAGGCGCGGCGCTTCTACGCCATCCAGTTCCATGCCGAGGTCACGCACACGGTGCAGGGCCACGCGATCCTCGAGCGGTTCGTGCGCGGGATCTGCAACGCCCGCCCCGACTGGGTGATGCGCGACCACATCGCCGAGGCCGTGGCGGCGATCAAGCAGCAGGTCGGCGACGAGGAGGTGATCCTCGGCCTGTCCGGGGGCGTCGATTCGTCGGTGGCTGCAGCGCTGATCCATCGCGCGATCGGCGACCAGCTCACGTGCGTGTTCGTCGACCACGGGCTGCTTCGCCTGAATGAGGGCGACATGGTGATGGACATGTTCGCGGGCAAGCTGCACGCCAAGGTGGTGCGGGTCGATGCCAGCGCGCTGTTCCTCGGCAAGCTGGCCGGCGTGAGCGACCCGGAGGCCAAGCGCAAGATCATCGGTGGCCTGTTCGTCGACGTGTTCAAGGCCGAGGCCGCGCGGATCAAGCAGACCCATGCGCGCCACGTCGCCTGGCTGGCGCAGGGCACGATCTATCCGGACGTCATCGAGTCGGGCGGTGCCAAGAGCAAGAAGGCGGTCACGATCAAGAGCCACCACAACGTGGGTGGCCTGCCCGAGCAGCTGGGTCTGAAGCTCCTGGAGCCGCTGCGCGACCTGTTCAAGGACGAAGTGCGTGAGCTGGGCGTGGCCCTTGGCCTGCCGCCCGAGATGGTCTACCGCCACCCGTTCCCGGGGCCCGGCCTGGGCGTTCGCATCCTGGGCGAGGTGAAGAAGGAGTACGCCGACCTGCTGCGGCGGGCCGACGACATCTTCATCCAGGAGTTGCGCAACTTCCGCGACGAGAAGACCGGCAAGTCCTGGTACGACCTCACCAGCCAGGCGTTCACCGTCTTCCTGCCGGTCAAGAGCGTGGGCGTGATGGGCGACGGCCGCACCTACGACTACGTGGTGGCGCTGCGCGCGGTGCAGACCAGCGACTTCATGACGGCCGACTGGGCGGAGTTGCCGTATGCGCTGCTGAAGAAGGTCTCGGGCCGCATCATCAACGAGGTGCGCGGCATCAACCGCGTGACCTACGACGTCTCCAGCAAGCCGCCGGCGACGATCGAGTGGGAATAGCGCGCCGGCACCGCTACAGTGGCGCCATGTACCAGCCGCCGCAGTTCATTGCCAAGGACCCGCAGATCGCACTGGACGTGATGCGGGCGTATCCGTTCGCCAGCCTGGTCTCCTGCGACGACGACGGGCTGCCCTTCGTCACGCACCTGCCGCTGCACCTGGAGCAGAAGGGGGACGAGGCGGTCCTGTGGGGGCACTGCGCCAAACCCAACCCGCATTGGCGCTACCTGCAGCAACGGCCGCGCGCGCTGGTCACGTTCATGGGGCCGCACGCCTACCTGTCACCGAAGGTCTATCCCGACCTGCAGCGCGTGCCGAGCTGGAACTACCTGGCCGTGCATTGCACCGTGGAGGCGCGGCTGGTGGAGGAGGGCGAGGGCAAGGACGCCCTGCTGAAGCTGCTGATCGGCGACCACGAGCCGGCGTATGCGGCGCAGTGGCGCGGCCTGGATGCGGAGTACACGCGCAAGATGCTGGCCGGCATCGTCGGCTTCGAGCTGCGGGTCACGGAATTGCAGTGCAAGGTCAAGCTGAACCAGCATCGGCCCGAGTCGCATGACGCACTGCATGCAGCGTACCGGGCAGGCGGCGAGCAGGAGCGCGAGCTGGCCGGCTGGATGGAACGGATCGGCATGGTGAAGGAGGGGTGAGATGCGTGCAATGGTCAGTCTCTTGGGGTTGGTGATCGTCGTGGCCATCGTCGGCCTGCTGGCGAAGAAGCAGATGACTGCCGTGGCTCCCGCGCCTGCGGCGGTGATCCCCGGGCAGCCCGCGGCAGCGACGCCGCAACAACAGGTGCAACAAATGCGCCAGGCTGCCGAAGCCGCGCTGCAAACGCCGCGCGCGATGCCGGACGACAGCAACTAGGCGGGCTGGCGTGAGTGACGCGGCCTTCATGCGCGAGGCGCTGGGCCAGGCACGGCTCGCGCTGGAAGCCGGCGAGGTGCCCGTCGGTGCCGTGGTCGTCCGCGATGGCGTGGTGATCGGACGCGGCCACAACCATCCCGTCAGCGGGCACGATCCCACCGCCCATGCCGAGATCGCGGCCTTGCGACAGGCCGCCTTGGCGCTGGGCAACTACCGCCTCGACGGGTGCGAGCTGTACGTGACGCTCGAGCCCTGCGCGATGTGCACCGGTGCCATGCTGCACGCCCGCCTGCAGCGGGTGGTCTTCGGTGCGACCGACCCGAAGACGGGGGCCGCCGGTTCGGTGGTGAACCTGTTCGAGCAACGCCGACTGAACCATCACACGCAGGTGCAAAGTGGCGTGCTGGCCGGCGAGTGCGGTGCGCTGCTCTCCAGGTTCTTCGCCGGACGGCGGGCCCGGGCACGCGATGCGTCGCAGCCCTTGCGGGACGACGCGGTTCGCACGCCGCATGCACGCTTCGACGGCCTGCCCGACTACCCGTGGGCGCCGCACTACGTGGCCGACCTCCCGGCCCTGGCCGGCCTTCGCATGCACTACCTGGACGAAGGGCCGCGAGACGCGCCGCTCACCTGGCTGTGCCTGCACGGGAATCCGTCCTGGAGCTACCTGTATCGCAAGATGCTGCCGGTGTTCCTGGGCGAGGGGCACCGGGTCGTCGCGCCGGACCTGGTGGGCTTCGGCCGGAGCGACAAGCCGAAGAAAGAAGGGGCGCACAGCTTCAGCTGGCATCGCGAGGTGCTGCTGCAGTTCGTCGAGCGCCTCGATCTGCAGAACATCCTGCTCGTCGTGCAGGACTGGGGCGGCCTGCTCGGCCTCACGCTGCCGATGGCGGCGCCTCACCGATACCGGGGGCTGCTTGTGATGAACACGATGCTGGGCACGGGCGACGTTCCGCTGAGTGCCGGATTCCTCGCCTGGCGCGAGATGTGCGCGCGCAATCCCGAGTTCAGCGTCAGCCGCCTGTTCGCCCGCGGCAATCCACACCTCGCGCCCGACGAATGCGCGGCGTACGACGCACCGTTCCCCGACCGGGGACACCGGGCCGCCCTGCGTGCGTTCCCGGCCATGGTTCCGGAGACGGCGGATGCGGACGGCGCGGCCATCTCGCGCGAGGCACGTGAGTTCTGGCGCACGCAATGGAGCGGGCGCAGCCTGATGGCGATCGGCGCGCAGGACCCGGTCCTCGGCACGCCCGTGATGGAGAACTTGCGCGCCGTGATCCGAGGGTGCCCCGAGCCCATGGTTCTCGCGGACGCCGGACACTTCGTGCCGGAGCATGGCGAGGCGATCGCGAGGAGGGCGGTGGGATACTTCCGCCCGTGACGAGCAAGCACATCTACATCTATTCGCCCTCCAGCGCAGTGCGCGACAAGGCCGCCGTGCGCCGGGGCATCCAGAGGCTGCGGGCGATGGGCCATGAGGTCGAGATCGACCCGGCGGCCTTCGCCACGCACATGCGGTTCGCCGGTGACGACGACACGCGGCTGGAAGCGATCCATCGGGCGGCCGCCAGTGGCGCCGACATTGCGCTCACCACGCGCGGCGGCTACGGCCTCACACGGCTGCTGCCGCGCATCCGCTACAAGCAGCTGGCCAAGGCCATCGAGCGCGGCACGCAGTTCGTCGGCCTCAGCGACTTCACCGCCCTCACGAGCGCATTGCTCGCGGAGACTGGTGCTGCAACGTGGCAGGGCCCGGCCATCGGCGAGGACTTCGGCGTCGAGACCGAACCCGACGAGATCATGCAGGCCTGCTTCGACGACCTGGTGGAAGGCCAGGGCGAGGGCACCGGCTGGCGCCTGCCTGCCGCCGAAGCTGCCGCAACCTTCCGGGACGTGAACGGCATCCTTTGGGGCGGCAACCTCTCGATCCTGGCTGCCCTGGTGGGCACGCCATGGATGCCGCGCGTCAAGGGAGGCATCCTGTTCATCGAGGATGTCGGCGAGCACCCGTACCGGGTGGAACGCATGCTGTCCCAGCTGCTGCACGCGGGCGTGCTGGGCGAGCAGAAGGCCATCGTGTTCGGTCAGTTCACCAACTGGAAGCCGGTGCCGCACGACAAGGGCTACAAGCTCAAGACGGTGGTGGACTGGCTACGGACCCAGGCGAAGGCGCCGGTATTGACTGGATTGCCGTTCGGGCATGTGCCGACCAAGGTGCTGCTGCCGGTCGGGACGCCGGTGCACCTGGCGGTGGACGGGCGAGACGCGTTCATCGTGTGGGGCCACCGGCACTAGGCTGGCGAGGATCGCCGGCGCTCAGCTGACCAGCGGACTCGGGCGCGAAGACAGGCCTCCCGGCAGCAGGCCCTGGAACAACTCGCTGACCTCGCGCAGGCGTTCACGCGCGATCGCTTCCCCGTACATCGATGCGACAGCGGCCATCAGGTCGCCTCGCAAGTACCACAGCCCCTGCAGCTCGCCTGCGTAGCGGATGCGCCGTGTGAGTTGCGGGAAGCGCGAAAAGCCGCCATGGCCCAGCAGCTCCAACATGGAGGTGCGGATGTCCTCCGTGCCGACATCCAGGGTCGATTCGGTGGGATCGACGGGGTGGCCAAGGAGACCGTAGAGATTGGCGCGGACGCTCGATTTCAACCAACGCATGTGTCTGTACTGGTCCGTGACGGACACTTTTGACCGTGGGGATGACAAGTTACGCGTCCACGCGGCGAATTCCAACCGTTGAGTGGCGAACCATTTCACGCCCTGGCTCAGCAAAATCAAAGACTTGGTAACGAAACGTCAAGCTCGGTCTCGACATCTTGTGACAAGTACATCGTTGGTATGCAAACGCGCTTCCGCCGTCGTCTCAGAGGAGAGCGGCTCTCGTGGATGCTGCTCCCGCACACGCTCGGAGTTGATTTGACATAACAATCATCGTATCTATTTATATCGACACACCGAACTCACCATTTCCCAGGCGGCTGGCTGCGCTGGACTGCCTGCTGGATCAACGCCACGGCATCGGGCCGGTTCGCCTTCAGCGCGAAGTCCAGCGCGGTCATTCCCAGCTGGTTCTTCATCGCCGTGTCCGCGCCGGCGTCCAGCAGCAGCTTCACGGCGGCGGTGCTGCCGTACATGGCAGCCATCATCAGTGGCGTCGTGCCATTGGGCGACTGGGCGTCGATGAACGCGTAGTGCTCCAGCAGCAGTTCCATGACCTCCAGGTGGCCGCCGGTGGCTGCGTAATGCAGCGGCGCCCAACCTGGCTTGTTGACGTCGGCATCGCGGTCGATCAGGCGCTTTGCCAGCGCAGTCTGGCCCTTGAGGGCCGCCATCATCAGCGGGCTCTCGTCCTTGGCGGTACGTACCTCGACGTTGGTCTTGGGCCAGTCGACCAGGACGGCGGCCACCTTCGGGGCCGGCTCACGCAGCGCCAGATAGAGTCCGCTGAGCCCGTCAGGGCTGGGCGTGTTCGGGTCGAAACCGCGCTGCAGGAGCTCGCTCACGGTGGCGGCGTCATCCTGCTTGATGGCACTGAAGAAGTCGTCGTAAGAGCCTGCATTGGCAGACGAAAACCAAGCTGCAGCAAGGAGATACGCAGCAAACCTCAGGTACTTCCTCATGCCGCCATCCCGCGAAAGAGCCGCTCGAAATTGCGGCTGGTCTGCTCGGCAACAGTCTCGACGGGCACGCCGCGCACCAGTGCGATCGACGCTGCCACGTGCGGCACGTACGACGGGTTGTTGGTCTTGCCGCGGTAGGGCACCGGGGCAAGGTAGGGACTGTCGGTTTCGATCAGGTACCGGTCCTCGGGCACGAACGCCGCCACGTCGCGCAGGTCGGCCGCGTTCTTGAACGTCACGATGCCGGAAAACGAGATGTAGAAGCCCAGGTCCAGCGCGGCCCGGGCCACTTCGGCGGTTTCCGTGAAGCAGTGGAAGACGCCGCCAGCGCTGCGCGCGGAGGCATCCTCGCCCTCCTCCTTCAGGATCGCGAGTGTGTCGGCCGAAGCCGAGCGCGTATGGATGATCAGCGGCTTGCGACAGGTCTGGGCAGCCCGGATATGGGTCCGAAAGCGCTGGCGCTGCCACTCCAGGTCGCCCACCGAGCGGCCGCCCTTGCGCTCGTCCATCTGGTAGTAGTCCAGACCTGTCTCGCCGATCGCGACGACCCGCGGCCGCCCTGCCCGATCCAGCAGATCCTGCACCGACGGCTCCTGGACACCTTCGTTGTCCGGATGCACGCCCACGCTGGCCCAGAAGTTGTCGTAGCGGATGGCCAGGGCGTGGACAGTCTCGAACTCCTCGAGCGTGGTGCAGATGCAGAGGGCGCGATCGACCCCGGCCTGCGCCATGGCGGCGCGGATCTCGTCCAGGTTCTCGGACAGCTCAGGGAAGCTCAGGTGGCAATGCGAATCGACGTACATGCCGTCGATGATGCCAGCGCCGCCGGCGGCGGCTTCAGATCGTCTGGGTGGGGCGCTCGGACGCCAGGTGCCCGCCGAGGATCTCCTCGATGCGGACCTTCAGCAGCTTGGACTTCTCGTCGGCCGGGAAACGGACGCCGACACCCTGGGTGCGGTTGGCTGCGGCGCGGGCCGGGGTGACCCAGGCCACCTTGCCGGCCACAGGATAGCGCTGCGGATCTTCGGGTAGCGTGAGCAGCACGTAGACGTCGTCGCCCAGCTTGTAGTCGCGCGTGGTCGGGATGAACACGCCGCCGTCGGAGAACAGCGGAATGTAGGCGGCATACAGCGCCGCCTTTTCCTTGATGGCGAGCTGGATGACGCTGGGGCGCGGAGTGGAGGGAGCGGCGGTGCTCATGGGTGACTGATCAGCTGGCCGAGTGTAGGGCCGCCCGGGCCCGGGCCACAAGCGCTTCCAGCATCAGGCCGGCGTTGAACGGGTGTTCCGCGGTCCGCTGCTCACCGGCGAGGTCGCGCCACCACGCCGCGAGGCCAGCGATGCTGCCTGTCGAGGGAAGGTCGCCTCCAGTGAAAAAGCGAGGCTGGCCGCCGGTGCGAAGGGCCAGCAGGTCGTGGCAAAGCTTCTGCAGGATGTCGATCGCCTGGGCCGGCGTGCAGTCGCCAAAAGCCGACACATCGCCACGCGCGATCGCCTTGGGCAGCTGCGACCACTGGCGCGCATCGCGTCCGGCGTTGTGCAACGCGAGCGCCTCTTCGGGCCGGCCACCGGCCGCGCGCAGCAGCACGGGGGCGTCGGTCGTTGACACACCCTCGGCCGCCAGCCAGGCCAAGGCCTCGTCCTGCGTTGGCCAGCGCATCGGGTGGCCGAGGCAACGGCTGCGAATCGTGGGCAGCAACTGGTGCGCCGCCTCGCTGGCCAGCAGGAAGCGCACATCGCCGGGCGGCTCCTCCAGCGTCTTGAGCAGCGCATTGGCGGTGACCGTGTTCATGCGCTCGGCCGGGTAGACCAGCACCACCTTGCCGCGTCCGCGGCTGCTGGTGCGCTGCGCAAACTCGATCGCGTCCCGCATGGCCTCGACACGGATCTCGCGACTCGCCTTGCGCTTCTTGTCGTCGATGTCCTGCTGCGCCTTCTCCGACAACGGCCAGCCGAGGGCCTGCATGGCCGTCTCCGGCATCAGCACGGCCAGGTCGGCATGGGTGCGGACGTCGATGGCATGGCAGCTGGCGCAGGTGCCGCACGCGCCATCGGCCGTGGGATGGTCGCAGAGCCAAGCGCGCGCGAGGTCCAGCGCGAGGGCGTACTGGCCCAGGCCCGAGGGTCCCTGCAGCAGCCAGGCATGGCCACGCTGCGACAGCAGCTGCCGCGCCTGGTCGGCGAGCCACGGCGCGCGCGCAGTCATGCCAGCCATCCGCGCGAGCGCACCGCCTGCAGCACCTGCTCGCGCACGGCTTCTCGCGACTGGGCGCCATCGATGCGGGCAAAGCGCTGCGGGTCGGCTGCGGCGCGCCGCGCGTAGCCGTCGGCCACTCGCTGGAAGAAGTCGCGGGTCTCGGCCTCGAAGCGGTCCGGTGAGCGCGCCGCCGCCACCCGTCTGGCGGCGACATCGACCGGCACATCGAACCACACGGTCAGGTGCGGCTGGCGCAATCGGCCCGCTGGCAAGGCATCGACCGATTGCACCCAGCGCTCCAGCTGCTCGAGCACGGCGATGTCGAACCCCCGGCCGCCGCCCTGGTAGGCGAAGGTCGCATCGGTGAAGCGATCGCACAGGACCACGTCCCCGCGGGCGAGGCCGGGCTCGATCACCTGGCCCAGGTGATCGCGACGCGCCGCGAACATCACCAGGGCCTCCGTGAGGGCGTCCATGGGCTGGTGCAGCACCAGCTCGCGCAGTCGCTCGGCCAGCGGCGTGCCGCCCGGCTCGCGCGTCTGCACCACCTGCCGGCCCGCGTCGCGAAAGGCCTGCACCAAGGCCTCGACGTGGCTGGTCTTGCCCGCACCGTCGATGCCTTCGAAGCTGATGAAGACGCCCTCGCTCACCGGCCCCTCTGGTACTTGTTGACGGCGCGGTTGTGCTCGTCCAGCGTCTCGCTGAAATGGCTGCTGCCGTCGCCGCGCGCGACGAAATAGATGGCCTTGCTCTGCGCGGGTTGCACGGCCGCCAGCAGCGACGCGCGGCCCGGCATGGCGATCGGTGTCGGCGGCAAACCGGCGCGGGTGTACGTGTTCCACGGCGTGTCGGTCAGCAGGTCGGCCTTGCGCAGATTGCCGTCGAACGACGCGCCGAGGCCGTAGATCACCGTGGGATCGGTCTGCAGCGGCATGCCGATGCGCAGCCGGTTGTTGAACACCGCCGACACCAGCGGGCGGTCGGCGCCCTTGCCCGTTTCCTTCTCGACGATGCTGGCCAGGATCAGCGCCTCTTCCGGGCTGTGCGTGGCGGCCTGCGGTGAGCGCTGCGCCCACGCGGCCTGCAGGCGCTTGTCCATCGCGCGCATCGCCCGCTTGAAGAGCGCCGATTCCGTGCTGCCCTTGGCGTAGGTGTAGGTGTCCGGAAAGAAGCGTCCCTCGGGGTGCTGGCCGGGCCGCCCGAGCAGCGCCATCAGCGCCGCGTCGTCGAGGCTCGCGGTGTCATGCCGCAGCGCGTCTTCCTTGGCGAGCACTGCGCGCACCTGGCGGATGTTCCAGCCTTCCACCAGGGTCACTGCGCGCAGGCTTTCCTCGCCACGGGCCAGCTTGCGCAACAGCCGGCGCGGCGTGACGCCGGCCTCGAGCTCGTAGCTGCCGGCCTTGATCTGGCGCGCCTGGCCGGAGAGCCGGAACCACCAGTACAGCAGCTCCGGATTGGCCTTCACGCCGGCATCAACAACCGCCTGCGCCACACCGCGCGGCAGGGTTCCCGGCTCGATGTCCACGTCGACCATCTGCGCTGCGAGCGGCAGCGGCTGTCGCACCCACCACCATGCATAACCCGCGGCCGCGAGCGTGGCGAGCACGGCCAGGAAGAACACCGTCGAGAAAAAGCGCCGCAACCCTGCTGACCCCATTGAAGAACTGCGGCCATGATAATCCGGCCATGTCCAGTTCCCTCGAAGGCACCTGCGCCCTCACCCACCTGGGCGCGATCCGCGCGCATGGCGAGGAGGCCGCCCGCTTCCTGCACAGCCAGCTCACCCAGGACACCGTGCTGATGCGCCCCGACGAAGCGCGTCTCGCGGCCTTCTGCACGGCGAAGGGCCGCATGCTCGCCAGCTTCGTGGTCGTCGCCCGGGACCCGCAGGACTTCCTGCTCGTCACCGCCCGGGACCTGCTGCCGCCCACGCTCAAGCGCCTCTCGATGTTCGTGCTGCGCTCCAAGGTCAAGCTCACCGATGCCACGGCCGACGTGGACCTGGTGGGACTGGCCGGCAGCGCCGCCGCGCCGAGCGAAGGCCTGGCGCCGTGGCAGAAGCGCGAGGCCGGGCCTGCGCAGGTCGTGCGGCTCTATCCCGCCGACGGAGTGCCACGCGCCCTGTGGATTGCCCCGCCAGGAACACCCGCACCTGCGGGCGCAACATTGACCGCGGACGACTGGGCCTGGGGCGAGGTCCGCAGCGGTATCGCGCCCGTGACCGCCGCGACGGTCGAAGCCTTCGTGCCGCAGATGCTGAACTACGAGTCGGTGGGCGGCGTCAATTTCAAGAAGGGCTGCTACCCGGGCCAGGAGGTGGTGGCGCGCAGCCAGTTCCGCGGCACGCTCAAGCGGCGCGCGTTCCTCGTCCATGCCGAAGGCGTGCTGCGCGCGGGCCAGGAGGTCTTCCATGGCGGCGACCCCGAGCAGCCCGCGGGCCAGGTCGCCCTGGCGGCCCCTGCTCCGGGCGGCGGCTTCGATGCGATCGTCGCCATCCAGCTGTCGGCCACGCAAGGCGGGCAGCTCACCGCCGGCAGCGTGGACGGCCCGGCCCTCACGCTGCTACCCCTGCCCTACGCGCTGCTGGCCGACATCTGATCAGCGCTGCGCCAGCGGCAGCGGCGCAGCCATCTCGATGTGCGGGATGCCGGCTTCCTCGAACGGCTCGCCGCGGACCGTGAAGCCCAGCTTGCGGTAAAAGCCCTCAGCACTGCGCTGCGCATGCAGCACCACCTCGCGGTCGCCCCGGTCGTGCGCAACCTGCGCGAGCGATCGCAGCACTTGCTCGCCAACGCCCGCGCCGCGCAGCACCTGGTGCACGGCCATGCGGCCGATCTTGGCCACGCCTGAACCCGCCTGCAGCAGCCGTCCCGTGGCCACCGCCTGGCCGAGCCGGTTGTACGCGACCGCATGCACGGCCGTCGCGTCGTCGGCATCCCACTCCAGGTCGGCGGGAATGCGCTGTTCCTCGACGAACACGCGGGTGCGGATCGGCGACGCGTCCGCGCCAAGCTGCGCCCAGGCGCCGGTGCGCACCTGCGTCACCGGTTCGCCGACCTCGTAGCCGCCGAGGATCTCGCGGAGAGGTCCGGGCACCGGCCGCGACGTCTGCGTCGCGGGATCGGCGAACACGTACAGCAGTTCACCGGTGATCAGCAACTGGTCGCCGCGGAAGATGCCGCCCAGGAACTGCATCGAGGAATTGCCGATGCGCGCGCAGCGCAGCCCGATGTCCAGCTGGTCGTCCATCCGCGCCGAGGCATGGAATTCGATCGTGGCCTTCTTCACGTACAGGTCGCCCTGCAGCCGGTGCATCGCCTCCTCGTACGGCAACGCCAGCGCGCGCCAGTAGTCGGCCACCGCGGTGTCGAGGTACATCAGGTAATGCGCGTTGAAGACGATCTTCTGCATGTCCACTTCGGCCCAGCGCACGCGCAGGCGATGGAAGAAGCGGAACTCGGAACGTGTCATGGTCGTGGTCATGCTGCTGTCTGGAAGGCTGCTGCCAGGGCCCGGCCGGCGACGGCGTGCGCCTCGCGCGCCTCGGGAATCGCCCGGCCCATCTTGATGAATTCATGCGTGACGCCGCGCCACACCTCCAGGTCGACCGGCACACGTGCGGCGCGCAGCCGGTCCCCGTAGCCGATGCCGTCGTCGAACAGGGGATCGCATTCGGCCAGGCCGATCCAGGCCGGCGCGACGCCCTCGACGTCCGGTGCGTTCAACGGCGCGAAGCGCCAGTCGTCGCGTTGCGCCAGGTCGATGTAGTGGCCGAAGAAGTATTCGATGTGCGCCTGCTCCAGCACCAGGCCATGGGCGTAGCGCCGATGCGAGGCGCTGACCTGGCGCGCGGCCGTGCCGGGATAGAACATCAGCTGCAAGGCCAGCGGCAGTTGCGCATCGCGCGCCAGGATCGCGCAGACAGCAGCCAGCGTGCCGCCAGCGCTGTCGCCTCCGACGGCCAGCGGTTGCCCACCAAGGCCGAGCTGGCCTTGGGCACCGGCCAGCCACCGCAAGCCGTCCCACGCATCGTCGACCGCAACCGGGAACCGGTGCTCGGGCGCGAGCCGGTAGCCCAGCGACACGACCGTGCACTGCCCCAGCGCAGCCAGTTCGCGGCACAGGATGTCGTGCGTCGTGATGCTGCCGATCGTGAAGCCGCCGCCGTGGAAGTACAGCAGCACGCCGCGCGAGGGCCCGTCGCCCTGGTACAGCCGCGCCGGCAACGTGGCACCGTCGCGTGCGGGCACGGCCAGGTCCTCGACGCGGGCCAGCGCGCGACGCGGCACCTCGAGGACATCTGCAGCGCCTTCGTAACTGGCCCGCGCCTCCTGCGGGGTGAGCAGGTGCATGGGCTGGTGGCGCAGGCGGCCCATGCGTTCGAGCACGGACCGCATCGGGCGGGTCAGTTCGGGATACTCGGCAAGGAAGGTCACGTGAAGGCGGGCCGCGCACCGGGGAAACGCGCTCTCGGACGCGCGCCGGGCAGGCTACATTGGGACGGCATCTTACGACCGAGCTCCACCATGGCCTTCATCAACTACGTCACCCAGATCCAGTTCGACTTCGGCGCGGTGCGCCAGCTCAAGGCCGAGTGCGACCGGGTCGGCATCACGCGCCCGCTGATCGTCACCGACCAGGGCGTGAAGGCGGCCGGCGTGCTGCAGAAAGCCATCGACGCGCTGCAGGGCCTGCCCCACGCCATCTTCGACCAGACGCCCTCCAATCCCACCGAGGCCGCCGTGCGCGCTGCGGTGAAGATCTACAAGGAGCAAGGCTGCGACGGCCTCATCGCCGTCGGGGGTGGCTCGGCCATCGACTGCGCCAAGGGCGTCGCCATCGCCGCCACGCACGATGGCCCGCTCACGCACTACGCCACCATCGAAGGCGGTTCGCCGCGCATCACCGAGAAGGTCGCTCCGCTGATCGCGGTGCCCACCACCAGCGGCACAGGCAGCGAGGTGGCGCGCGGCGCGATCATCATCGTCGACGACCACCGCAAGCTCGGGTTCCACTCGTGGCACCTGGTGCCGCGCACCGCGATCTGCGACCCGGAGCTCACGCTCGGCCTGCCGCCGCGCCTGACCGCAGCCACTGGCATGGACGCCGTCGCGCATTGCATGGAGACCTTCATGGCCGCGGCGTTCAACCCGCCGGCTGACGGCATCGCGCTCGATGGCCTGGAGCGCGGCTGGAGCCACATCGAGCGTGCCACCCGCGATGGCAGCGACCGCGAGGCACGCCGCCAGCTCATGAGCGCTTCGATGCAGGGCGCGATGGCGTTCCAGAAGGGCCTGGGCTGCGTGCATTCGCTCAGCCACAGCCTGGGCGGCGTGAATCCGCAGCTGCACCACGGCACGCTCAACGCCATGTTCCTGCCCGCGGTCGTGCGCTTCAACGCGCAGGCCGAGTCGGTGCAAAGCGAACACCGCCTCGAGCGCATGGCCCATGCGATGGGACTGACCTCCGCGGACGACATCCCCGAAGCGATTCGCGACATGAACGCCCGCCTGGGCCTGCCCACCGGCCTGGCCGCGATGGGCGTGCAGCGCGACTGGTTCGGCAAGATCATCGAGGGCGCCCTCGCCGACCACTGCCACAAGACCAATCCGCGCCTGGCGACAGCGCAGGACTACGAAGAGATGTTGGCGACCTCGCTCTGAGGCGACTGCGCCTTCAGAGCGCCTCGACCAGCGCAGGGTCGGTTCGCTCGGCCCACACCGCGAACTCTTCCGCCAGCTGTTCGCTCGCGTGCGCGGCAGCCGTCCACGCCTGCATGCGCGCGGCGAGGTCGGTGCCGTAGCGCGCGAAGTCGTTCCGATCAGGCAGCTTGCCGTTGGGCAGCGTGCGCACCCAGTCCGGGTCCGGCGCCAGCACCACGGTGTTGTCGAGGAAGGCCGAGGCGCCATGCCGCCAGCGCCACGCCTTGTCCAGCCAGCCGGGCACCACCGCCTTCTGGAAATGCGGATAGAGCACCAGGCCACGCGGATGCGCCGCGGCGTAGTTCAGGTGCAGGTGGTAATCGGTGATGCCGCCGTCCCAGTACGCGCCACGGGGCGCGCCGGGGATGTCGTGGATCGCCTGCAGCACGAACGGGATCGAGCAGCTGGCCTGCAGTGCGGGATGGAAGTTCTGCGCGGTCAGGTGCACCTGTCGCGTGCGGAAGTCCCGGTCGTCGAACGGCAGGCTCAGCGCCTCCGGGTCGGGTCCGCTCGAGAACACCACGCGCTCCAGCCAGCCGCCCAGCGCGCGTCGATGCACGGTGTTGGCGACGTAGGCGCCGAGATAGCCCAGAGGCGTGGCCACGCGATGTTCGCGTGACAGCAGGTGCCGCCCGCGCGAGGTGACGATGTGCAGCCGGTAGCGGGGATGTGCCAGCACCTGCTCGACACGGCCGCCATAGAACGCCTGCAGGTTCTGCGCGAACCGTTCACTCACGTGCCGCGCAGTCGGCGTCTTGCGCCCCGGCTCGATCTCGTAGTCCTGCGCGATGTAGTCCCGCTCCAGCCGCTGGAACGCAGGGACAGGGTCATCCAGGCACGCAGTCGCCATGCGCCACGCGCCGATCGACGCGCCCACCAAGTGCACGGGCTGTTTCGACCGCCGCAGCCACTTCCCGAACAGGAAGCGGTCCAGCGGTCCGAGCACCAGGCCCTTCGGTCCGCCGGCAGCGCCCGGGATGACGCTGATGTCCTGCGGATCGAGCCCGTGCTTCTCGATGCGGCGGCGCGCGCCCGGGCCGGCGTAGATGCGCAGCGCGCGCTGGGTCATGGACCTACTTGCGCAGCTGCGACAGCTTGGCGAACGCGCCCGCCATCGCGGTATTCAGCTGCGGATTCGAATTCGACGGCGCGCGCTGGCCACGCTGCGCGCCTTCGAAGCGGTTGTCGCGCGGGCCATCGCGGCGCGGCGCCTTGGCGTCGAGCTTCATCGTCAGGCTGATGCGCTTGCGGGCGACGTCGACCTCCAGCACCTTCACCTTCACGATGTCGCCGGTCTTGACCACCTCGCGTGCGTCATTGACGAACTTGTTCGACAGCTGGCTGACGTGCACCAGGCCGTCCTGGTGCACGCCCAGGTCGACGAAGGCGCCGAACTGCGCCACGTTGCTCACGGTGCCTTCGAGCACCATGTCTTCCTTCAGGTCGGCGATGTCCTCCACGCCTTCGTTGAAGCGTGCCACCTTGAACTCGGGACGTGGATCGCGGCCGGGCTTCTCCAGTTCCTTCAGGATGTCCTTGACCGTGATCACGCCGAACTGCTCGTTGGCGAACAGCTCCGGCCGCAGCGTCTTGAGCATCTCGGCACGGCCCATCAGGTCCTGCACCGGCTTGCCCGCAGTGGCGAGCATCTTCTCGACCACGGGATAGGTCTCGGGGTGCACGCCCGTCATGTCCAGCGGGTTTTCGCCGCCGCGGATGCGCAGGAAGCCCGCGCTCTGCTCGAATGTCTTGGCGCCCAGGCCACTCACGTCCAGCAGCTGCTTGCGGCTCCTGAACGCGCCGTTCGCTTCGCGCCAGCGCACGACCGACTTGGCGACCGCGGCGCTCAGGCCCGACACGCGCGTCAGCAGCGGCACGCTGGCCGTGTTCAGGTCGACGCCGACCGAGTTCACGCAGTCCTCGACCACGGCGTCGAGCATGCGCGCCAGCTCGGTCTGGTTGACGTCGTGCTGGTACTGGCCGACGCCGATCGACTTGGGGTCGATCTTCACCAGCTCGGCCAGCGGGTCCTGCAGGCGACGCGCGATGCTGGCCGCGCCGCGCAGGCTGACGTCGACGTCCGGCATCTCCTGCGAGGCGAACTCGCTGGCCGAATACACAGAGGCACCCGCTTCGCTCACGACGACGCGCTGGATGTCGGTGCCCAGCCCCTTGACCAGGTCGGCGGCCAGCTTGTCGGTCTCGCGGCTGGCCGTGCCGTTGCCGATGGCGATCAGGTTCACGCCGTGCTTCTGGCACAGCAGCGCGAGCGTGTGGAGCGAGCCGGCCCAGTCGCGGCGCGGTTCGTGCGGATACACGGTGGCGGTGTCCACCAGCTTGCCGGTGGCGTCGACCACCGCGACCTTCACGCCGGTGCGGATGCCAGGGTCCAGGCCCATCACGACGCGAGGACCCGCGGGTGCCGCGAGCAGCAGGTCGCGCAGGTTGTCGGCGAACACCTTGATGGCGACCTTCTCGGCCTCTTCGCGCAGGCGGGCGAACAGGTCGCGCTCGAGCGACAGCGACAGCTTCACGCGCCAGGTCCAGGCCACGCACTTGCGCAGCAGGTCGTCGGCCGGCCGGCCCTGGTGGCTCCAGCCAAGCTGCAAGGCAATCTTGCCTTCGGCGATCGAGGCCTTGCCGGGCTCGGGCTCGACGGGCAATGCCAGCTTGGCATCGAGGATCTCGAGCTGGCGGCCGCGGAACACCGCCAGCGCGCGGTGCGACGGCACGCGGCCGATCGGCTCGTCGTAGTCGAAGTAGTCGCGGAACTTCGCGACGTCGGGATTGTTCTCGTCCTTGCCCGCGGCCAGCCTGCTGCGGAACAGGCCTTCGGTCCACAGCCACTCGCGCAGCGACTGCACGAGGGCCGGCTCCTCGGCCCAGCGCTCGGAGAGGATGTCGCGCACGCCATCCAGCACGGCGGGGACCGTGGTGAAGTCCTCGCCACCCTCGCCCTTCTCCGCTTTGACGAAGGCCTGTGCTTCCGCGGACGGGTCCAGCCGAGGATCCGCGAACAGCTTGTCGGCCAGCGGCTCGATGCCCGCCTCGCGCGCGATCTGGCCCTTGGTGCGGCGCTTGGGCTTGTACGGCAGGTACAGGTCCTCGAGGTCCTGCTTGGTGGCCGCGGAAAGAAACGCAGCCTGCATGTCTGGCGTGAGCTTGCCCTGCTCCTGCACGCTGCGGATCACCGCCTCGCGGCGCTCCTCCAGCTCGCGCAGGTAGCCCAGCCGGTCCTGCAGCGCGCGCAGCTGGATGTCGTCGAGGCCGCCGGTGGCTTCCTTGCGGTAGCGGGCGATGAAGGGCACGGTGGCACCGCCGTCGAGCAGGTCGACTGCCGCGCGGACCTGCGTCTCGTTGACACGCAGTTCGGCGGCGATCTGCCGGGTGATCTTGTCCATGGATACTGCTGGGCTCACTGGCGAAGCGCGCGAGTTTGCCACAGCGAACGCACAGCAAGACGGGACGGCGGCTGACATCGCCGCGAGTGCGGAATTTCCAACATGACCTGCAAATCGTTCGCCGCTTCGGCCGGAGAAACATCCATGCGCGTCCGCCTCATCCTCCTCGTGCTGGCCATCCTTCTGGTGGCCGGCTTTGCCGCCCAGAACTGGAACGAGATCACCCGCCCGACCACGCTCAATTTCGCCGTCACGACCGCGCAGGCTCCGCTGGGGCTGATCCTGCTGACCGCGCTGGGCGTGGCCGTCCTGGTGTTCATCGGGGCCGCGGCCTCGCTGCGCACGCGCAGCCTGATCGAGTCGCGCCAGCACTCCAAGGCACTGCATGCGCAACGCGAGCTCGCGGATCGCGCCGAGGCCTCGCGCTTCACCGACCTGCGGCAGATGCTGGACCAGCACCTGCGCGAGAACCGCGGCACGAACCCCGACCTGGAGAAGACGCTGGCGCAGCACCAGCGCGAACTGCGCAACCAGCTGGAGCAGATGTACCACCTGCTCACCTCGCGCATGTCGGAGCTGGAGCGCCGGCTCGATCCGCGCAGCCAGCGCGTGGTGGACACCACGATGCCCGGCCGCGTCGAAGCGACGCCGGTCTCGCCGCGGATGGCGGAGCCCACGCCGGCGCAGCCCGGCAACGTGCGCCGCGAACGCGTCTAGCGCCTCTCAGTCGTCGAAGAGGCCGGTCCATGCGGCCCGAGCACCGCGCCCTCGATCTCCAGCAGGCGCAGCTTGGTGCGCGCGCCACCCTCGGCCGAGAAGCCGCCGCTGGCGCCCTGCGCGGCCAGGATGCGGTGGCACGGCACCAGCGGTGCAAACGGGTTGTGGCCCAGCGCCTGTCCCACCGCGCGCGCTGCACCAGGCTCGCCAAGGTCGCGTGCCATCTCGCCATAGGTGACCACGGTCCCTGGCGCGATGCGGCGCGACGCTTCGTAGACGCGCCGGTGGAACGGCGGGACGCCCTCCCAGTCGAGCGGCACGTCGATCAGGTCGTCGCGCTGTCCGGCCAGGGCCGCCCGCTGTCGTTCGATGACGCGCACGATCGTGGCAGGCGGCTCGCTCTCCGGCACATCGCCGCAGCGCTTGCGCATGCGGGCCAGCGTGCGCGCATCGCTGGTCTCGGGCAGTTGAACCGCCTGCACCAGTCCATCCGCCGTCCACGCGATGCCGCAGCGGCCGACGGCCGTGTCGAACAGCGCGCAGCCGACCGCGGCAGCCATCACGCCTCGCGCAACGCCTTGCGCAGCTGCTCGCCGACTTCGGGGCGCTCCAGGAACGGGTCGGGCGGATTGCGCACCTCCACGATCGCCTCCATGCGGCTCTTCACGTTGCCGAGCGCCTTCGGATGGCTGAAGACATAGAACTGGTCGGCGGCGATCGCATCGAACACGCGCTGCGCGACTTCCGCGGCGGTGACCTTGCCCGAGCCCACGGCCTTGTCGCTCATCGCCTGCCCGATCAGCTGGCTCTTCGTCGGTTTCGCAGCGGCCAGTTCGCCGGGCCGGTTGCGATGGCTCTGGCTGATGCCGGTGGGAACGAAGTACGGGCACAGCACGCTCGCGCCGACCTGGTCCGTGACGAGGCGCAGGTCCTGGTACAGCGTCTCGGTGAGGCTCACCACCGCGTGCTTGCTCACGTTGTAGATGCCCATGTTGGGCGGCGTCAGCAGGCCGGCCATGCTGGCCGTGTTGACGATGTGGCCCTGCCACGCAGGATCCTTCCTCGCCGCGTCCAGCATCATCGGCGTGAACAGGCGCACGCCGTGGATGACGCCCCAGAGGTTGACGCCCAGCACCCAGTCCCAGTCGGCGACGGTGTTCTCCCAAACCAGCCCGCCGGCGCCGACGCCCGCGTTGTTGAAGACGAAGTGCGGCGCGCCGAAGCGCTGCGCCACGGCCTGGGCCAAGGCTTCCATCTGGTCGGCCTTCGACACGTCGACGCGCCGCGCGAGCACCTGCGCGCCGGCTTGCGTCATCTCCGCAGCGGCCTTGTCCAGCGCGTCCTGCTGCACGTCCACCAGCACCAGGTTCATGCCCAGCCGCGCGCCGATGCGGGCGCATTCGAGGCCGAAGCCCGAGCCGGCGCCGGTGAGGACGGCGGTCTTGCCCTTGAAGTCGGAAATCATGCGGGGTCTGCCTTTCTGAGCACGTAGCCGATGCGGGGGAAGTGCACGTGCACAGCGCCGGCGCGCGGGTCGGTGCGGCTCAGGCTGTAGTGCGTGCGCGTGGCAGCGACCAGCGTGCCCACCGTGCTCTCGGTGCCGAACGATTCGGCGGTGATCGTGACCTCGGACCCGAGCGGGATGCCGTGGTCGTCCTGGAACGCGCTGTCCACCAGCAGGTTCTGGCCCGCGGGCATCGGTTCGGCTTTCTGCGCGACGGTGATCGCGTCAGCCGACGAGAACACCTCGGGCCGTCCTTCACCGAGTGCCGCCATCCGGTCCATCCACTCGAGCAGCGACGGCGTGGCCTGCAGGATGTCGGCCATCACCGGGGCGCGGTGGCGCGTGTACCAGAGCGCGTGGTAGGTGGCGAAGTCGGCCACGCAGGGCTCGGCACCGAACAGGAAGTCGTGCTCGTCCGCCATGTGCGCGATGCGGCGCAGGTACGAGCGATACGCGGACGTCGCATCGGCGGCCCGCAGCTGCGTCATGTTGCTGCGCATCGCCTTGCGGTCGGCCATGAACGCCTGCGCGACGGCTTCACTGGGGAACATGGCCGCCGCCGACTTCGGCTGGATGTTGTAGGTCATCGCCGTCCAGAACAGCGTGGTGTCGGCCCACTGCGCGAAGATGCGCGCCACGCCCTTGATGTGCGGCGGATAGATCGGCGGCTCGGGCTGCACGTGCTCCAGCACGTCGCAGATCAGCGCCGTGTCGCAGTAGACGTCGGCCCCGACTTGCAGGAACGGCGTGCGGCGGTAGCCGCCGGTGAGCGCCACCACGTCGGGCTTGGGCTGGATGCGCGGCACGTGCACCGAATTCCAGGCCAGCTTCTTGTAGCCCAGGATCAGGCGCACCTTCTCCGAGAACGGGGATTCCGGGTAGTGATGCAGGATCAGGTCGGTCACTCGTGGTCCTTCTCGAGGTCAGCGCGGCATGGCGCGCGCGAGGATGGTGTCGAACCCGGTGCCGGCGCCCAGCGTGCCGAACGACTGGCCCCAGTTGCCGGCGATGCGCGAGTCGCAGAAGGCGGCGAAGACGGCGTCGGGTGCGGATTGATGCAGCAGCGACGCCTGCACCGCGTGTGCCACGTCCTGCGCCAGCCGACGCGCCTCGATCTCGGTGGCCATCGCTTCGACGCGCGTGGGCAGCGCATCCGCCAGCCGATCGAGCGCGCCGTGCGCACCGCGCGCCGGCGCGAGTTCGTGCGCCAGCGCCGCGGCCGCATCGGCCTTGCGCAGGGCGCGCAGCAGGTCCAGCGCCATGATGTTGCCGGCGCCTTCCCAGATCGAGTTGAGCGGCATCTCGCGGTAGACGCGGGCCATCACGCCTTCGCCGCCCTCCTCGACATAGCCATTGCCGCCCAGGCATTCCATCGCCTCCTGGGCGAAGTGGCTGCCACGCTTGCAGATCCAGAACTTGGCCACGGGCGTGAGCAGGCGCGCCATCACGGCTTCGTGCGCGTCGCCGCGGCGGTCGAACGCGCGGGCGACTCGCAGCGCCAGCGCGGTGGCGGCTTCGCTTTCCAGCGCCAGGTCGGCCAGCACGTTGCGCATCAGCGGCTGGTCGATCAGGCGCTTGCCGAACGCCATGCGCTGGCTGGTGTGGTTGAGGGCCAGTGCGAGCGCCTGGCGCATCAGGCCACTGGTGCCCAGCGCGCAGTCCAGGCGCGTCATCGTGCCCATCTCCAGGATCTGCGGCACGCCGCGGCCCTCGTCGCCCACCAGCCAGCCGGTGGCGCCATGGAACTCGACCTCCGAGCTCGCATTTGCCTTGTTGCCCAGCTTGTCCTTCAGGCGCTGGATCCGGATCTGGTTGCGGCTGCCATCGGGCAGCACGCGCGGCAGGAACAGGCACGACAGGCCCGACGCGGTCTGGACCAGCACCAGGAAGGCATCGCACATCGGTGCCGAGAAGAACCACTTGTGGCCTTCGATGCGGAAGCGCTGGCCCCACGCGTCCTGTCCATCGGGCTCGGCGCGCGTGGTGTTGGCCCGCACGTCCGATCCGCCCTGCTTTTCGGTCATGCCCATGCCCATGGTCACGCCGGCCTTCTGCTGCACGGGCTTGAGCTCCGGGTCGTAGACGCGGCTGGTGAGGCGCGGCGCCCAGGCGTCGAACACGAGCCCATTGCCACGCAGCGCCGGCGTGGCGGCATAGGTCATGGAGATCGGGCACAGGATCGAGGGCTCCAGCTCGGTGAAGAGCATGAAGCCGGCGGCGCGTTCGACATGCGGCGATGCGGATCCACCGGCCCATGGCGACCCATGCAGTCCCGCTTCGACGGCCGCCTGCATCAGCACGTGGTAGCTCGGGTGGAACTCGACCTCGTCGAGCCGGCGGCCGAAGCGGTCGTAGGTGCGCAGCTGCGGTCCGTGCACGTTGGCCAGCCGCGCATGCGCCTGCATGGCGTGCGTGCCGAGCCTTTGGCCCAAAGCGGCCAGCGCGCTGGTGTCGAGCTGCGGTGCGTTCAGTCGCAACGCATCGCGCATCGCCGCGTTGCCCGCGAACAGGTCGTAGTCCACCAGCGGCTCGGGCTGGTTGAACACCTCGTGCGTGATGACGTCAGGCATCTGCCCTCCTTCGCGCGGCGAACACGAACTGCGGGTGGCCGCGCATCCCGGCCACCGCCTGCCTTCAGGCCAGCTTCACCAGCTGCTTGCCGAAGTTGCGGCCCTTGAGCAGGCCGAGGAAGGCTTCGGGTGCGGACTCGATGCCCTGCGCCACCGTCTCGCGCGGCCGCAGCTTGCCGGTGCCGACCAGCGTGCCGAGCTCCTTCAGCGCCTCGGGCCAGACCTCCATGTGCTCGCTGACGATGAAGCCTTCGACGCGCATGCGGTTGGTGAGGATCAGTTGCGGATACGCCATCGGGATCGGCTCGCCGTTGTAGCCGGCGATCATTCCGCACATGGCGATGCGCGCGAACGCATTGGCGCGCAGCATCACCGCGTCGAGCACCATGCCGCCGACGTTCTCGAAGTAGCCGTCGATGCCGCCGGGGCACGCTTCCTTCAGCGCCTTGGACAGCGAGTTGGCGTCCTTGTGCTGCTTGTAGTCGATGCAGGCGTCGAAGCCGAGGTCGTCGGTGACGTAGCGGCACTTGTCCGCACCGCCGGCCACGCCCACGGCACGCGCACCGCGCGCCTTGGCCAGCACGCCGACCGCGCTGCCGACGGCGCCGCTGGCCGCACTGACCACGACGGTCTGCCCCGGCTTGGGATCGATGATCTTCACCAGCCCATACCAGGCCGTGACGCCCGGCATGCCGACCGCTCCGAGGTAGTGCGACAGCGGCACCTGCGTGGTGTCGACCTTGCGCAGCGCGCCCGGCTGGCCGGCATCGACCACGCTGTATTCCTGCCAGCCGCCCATGCCTTGCACCTTGTCGCCGGGCGCGTACCTGGCGTGCTTGCTCTCGACCACTTCGCCCACGGTCCCGCCGACCATCACCTGGCCCAGCGGCTGCGGCTGTGCGTAGCTCTTGCCTTCGTTCATGCGGCCCCGCATGTACGGGTCGAGGCTCAGGTAGTGGTGGCGCACCAGCACCTGGCCGTCGCGCAGCGGCGGCGTCTCGGTGGTGACGAGCTTGAAGTTCGATGCGCTGGCTTCGCCCTCAGGGCGGTTGTCCAGCAGGATCTGGCGGTTCTTCGGCATGGCGGTGCCTCCGTGGTCAGTCGGTGGAAATCACGTTCAGCTTGTTGGTGCCCTTGGGGCCGATGGGCAGGCGCGGCACGTACTTGAAGGTGCCGGTCGCATGGGCACAGGCGCGCCCGGCCTCGTCGTAGATGGTGGCCTCGGTGAATGCCATCGTCGCGGTGCGATGCATGAGCCGGCCCTTGCCGGTGAGGCGGCCGCGCGACGGCTGCATGAAGCTGGTCTTCATCTCGATGGTGACGACGCCCATCTCGCGCTCGACGCTGCGCGCCGCGACGGCCATGGTGACGTCCATCAGCGTCATCACGGCGCCGCCGTGAGTGACGCCGAACGAGTTGAGATGCTCGGCCTTGGCCGCGTAGGCCAGCTGCGAGTGCCCGTCTTCCATCTTCTCGAGCTGGAAGCCCAGGTGCTCGACGAAGGGGATGGCGACGCCGAAGGTCAGTGCATCCATCGATCAGCCGCCCGTGATGATGCTGGTGCCGCCGTCGACCGCCAGCCATTGGCCGGTGACGTGCTTGCCGGCGTCGGACGCGAACAGCAGTGCCGTGCCCTTCAGGTCCTCGTCGTCGCCGAGGCGGCGCAGCGGTGCGTGCGCGGCCAGCTTGTCCTGGCCGAGCCGCTCGAGGGTGCCCTTGGTCATCTTGCTGGGAAAGAAACCGGGGCAGATCGCATTGATGGTGATGTTGTACTTGCCCCATTCGGCGGCAAGCGCACGCGTGAAGTTGATGACGGCGCCCTTCGACGTGTTGTACGCCAGGGTCTGCATCTCGGGCGGGTTGCCGCCCAGCCCGGCAATGGAGGCGATGTTGACGATGCGGCCGTAGCGGTTGCGGATCATGCAGGCCTTGGCCAGGTGCTGGCTGAGGATGAAATAGCCGCGCACGTTCAGGTTCATCAGCTTGTCCCACGCCTCGACCGGATGGTCCTCGGCCGGTGCGCCCCACGCCGCGCCGGCGTTGTTCACCAGGATGTGGACGTCGCCCATGCGCTGCAGCGTCTCGTCGGCCATGCGACGGATGTCCTCTTCCTTCGACGCGTCGGCCGCGATCCAGCGCGCGTCGATGCCCGCGGCCTGCAGGTCGGCCGCAGCCTCCTCGAGGTCGGCTGCCTTGCGCGAGGTCAGCATGATCTTCGCGCCTGCCTCGCCCAGCGCATGCGCCAGCTGCAGGCCGAGCCCGCGCGAGCCGCCGGTGACGAGGGCCGTCTTGCCCTTCAGGTCGAACAGTTGCTGGATGGTGCGCGTCATCGCGTGTCGTGTCTCCGGTTGTTGTTGGGGGTGCCGGGCGATTGTGCGCCGGGCAGCGGTGTCTCGCGCAGGCGCGAGCGCACGAAGATCAGCACGATGCCGGCGACGACGGCGCAGCCACCGAGGACGCCCAGCGACCACCCGGCGATGAGGTGCGCATTGCCGGTCACGATGCCGAGCACGATGGCGAAGAGGCCGCCATAGATGAGCGTCCAGGTGAGCGCATCCAGCCTGGCCAGCGCCCGTGCCGACGCCATCAGAACGCCTCTTCGGGCATGGCGGCGCAGGTCGGGTCGCGCGTCTCGACGACGCGCAGCCAGGCACCGATCTTCGGCAGCTCGTAGTGGAAGAAGTACCGCGCCGCATGCAGCCGGCCCACCTGCGCAGGGGTACGGTCGTGGTCGGGCACCGTCAGCAGCAGGTCCAGCCAGATCCACGCGATGACCACGTGGCCGAAGGCCTGCATGTACGGCACCGCATTGGCCAGTGCCGCCGTCGGCTCGCCGGTCGACCATGCCGCCTTGGTGGCCGCACCGACGTGCTGCAGCGCCTTGGCGAGTGCGTTGCCATGCTCGGCGAGCAGCGCCCGCTGCATCGCACGCTCGATCGTCGCGTTGATGCGGCCGGCCACCAGCTGCGGGCCCTTGCCGCCCTCCATCACCACCTTGCGACCCAGCAGGTCGGCGGCCTGGATGCCGTGCGTGCCTTCGTGGATCATGTTCAGGCGGTTGTCGCGCCAGTACTGCTCGACGGGGAAGTCGCGCGTGTAGCCGTAGCCGCCGTGGATCTGGATGGCGAGCGAGTTGGCTTCGAGGCACCACTCGCTGGGCCAGCTCTTGGCGATCGGCGTCAGCACCTCCAGCAGCAGGCGGGCCTGCTCGGCATCTTCCGGCGTGCCCGTCTTCTGCTCGTCGACCAGCTTCGCGCAATACAGCATCAACGCCAGCGCGCCTTCGCCGTATGACTTCTGGGCCAGCAGCATGCGCTTGATGTCGGCGTGCTCGATGATGCGCACCTGCGGCTGGGCCGGGTCCTTTCCTGCCGGGCCGACGGGACGTCCCTGCGGCCGGTTCTTCGCGTAGTCGAGCGACGCGTAGTAACCCGCCAGGCCGAGCGCGGTGGCCGCCATGCCGATGCCGATCCGGGCCTCGTTCATCATGTGGAACATGCAGCGCAGGCCCTCGTGCGGCTTGCCTACGAGGTAGCCGATTGCGCCTGCGCCACCGCGCAACGGGTACTTGCCCTCGCCGAAGTTCAGCAGCGTGTTGGTCGTGCCGCGCCAGCCCAGCTTGTGGTTCAGGCCGGCCAGCGCGACGTCATTGCGCTCGCCCGTGAGCTGGCCGTCGGTGCCGACCATGCGCTTGGGGACGATGAACAGCGAGATGCCGCGCGTGCCCGGGATCAGCTTGCCGTCGGGGCCGGGGATCTTCGCCAGCACGAGGTGGACGATGTTCTCGCCCAGCTCGTTCTCGCCGGCCGAGATCCACATCTTGTTGCCCTTGAGGCGGTAGCGCGGACCGAGCGGATCACTCTCGAAGTCGGCGCCATCGGGCGTGGCACGCGTGGTGATGTCCGAGAGCGACGAGCCCGCCTGCGGCTCCGACAGGCACATGGTGCCGGTGAAGCGGCCGCCGAACTCGTTGCGCGCGAACACCTGCTTCTGCATCTCGGTGCCGTGCACCATCAGCAGGTTCGCGTTGCCCTTGGTGAGCAGGCTGGAGCCGATGCTCACCGACGCCGTGGCGAAGAATCCATTCGCCGCCGCCTCGATGGTGTACGGCAGCTGCATGCCGCCTTCATCGTAGTCCTGCGCGGCGCTGACCATGCCCGACTCGACATACGCCTTGTGCGCGTCGTGCGTGGCCTGCGGCAGCACGACCTTCAACCCGCCCTGCCCGTCGTCGACCGTGCGCGGCTCCTCGGTGTCCACCAAGCGGTTGAACGGCGCGTACTTCTCGCGCGCGATGCGCTCGCAGGTGTCGAGCACCGCATCGAAGGTCTCGCGGCTGTGGTCGGCGAAACGCGCGTGCCGCGCCAGCTGCTCGGCGTGCAGCCAGTCGTAGAGGAGGAAATCGAGGGTGGGACGGAGGGACATGAGTCTTGCTTTGAATGCCGGAATCTCAATACCGGAACGCAAAAGGCGCGAAAGAGCGCGAAAAACGCAAAAGGAATCTCAATGATTTCTTTCGCGTCTCTTGCGTCCTTTTTGCGCCTTTCGCGTTCGGCTGCCCGCTTCAGAGGACTTCGAACACCCCTGCCGCGCCCATGCCGCCGCCGATGCACATGGTCACCACGACCTTCTTCGCGCCGCGGCGCTTGCCCTCGATCAGTGCGTGGCCGGTCAGGCGCTGGCCCGACACGCCGTACGGATGGCCCACCGCGATGGCGCCGCCATTGACGTTCAGGCGGTCGGCCGGGATGCCCAGCTTGTCGCGGCAGTACAGCACCTGCACGGCGAACGCTTCATTCAGCTCCCAGAGGTCGATGTCGCCGACCTTCAGGCCCAGCTTCTTCAGCACCTTGGGCACGGCGAACACCGGGCCGATGCCCATTTCGTCGGGCTCGCAGCCGGCGACGGCGAAGCCCAGGAAGCGGCCCATGGGCTTCAGGTTGTGCTTGCTCGCGTACTCCTCGCTCACCACGACGCACGCGCCGGCGCCGTCCGAGAACTGGCTCGCATTGCCGGCCGTGATCACGCCACCGGGCAGCGCCGGGCGGATGCCGCTGATGCTCTCCTTGGTGGTGCCCTCGCGCAGGCCTTCGTCGGCGCTGACGGTGACTTCCTTGGTGCGCAGGCCCATGACGGGGTCCGCGACACCCGCCTTGACCGTGATCGGCGCGATCTCGTCCTTGAACTTGCCGGCGGCCTGGGCCGCGCACGCCTTCTGCTGGCTGGCGGCGCCGTATTCATCCATCGTGTCGCGGCTGATGTTGTAGCGCTTGGCCACCTGCTCGGCGGTCTGCAGCATCGACCAGTAGATCTCGGGTTTCTTCCTGTCGAGGTCCAGGTCGCGCAGCATGTGCTGGTTCATCTCCTGCTGCACGCACGAGATGCTCTCCACGCCGCCGGCTACGTAGACGTCGCCCTCGCCCGCGATCACGCGCTGCGACGCCATCGCGATGGTCTGCAGGCCGGACGAGCAGAAGCGGTTGACGGTGGCGCCAGACACCGTGATCGGCAGGTCGGCCATGAGCGCGATCTGGCGCGCGATGTTGGCGCCCGTCGCGCCCTCGGGATTGGCACAGCCCATGAGCACGTCCTCGATGGCGCCGGGGTCGATGCCGGCACGCTGCACTGCATGGCGGACCGCGTGGCCGCCCAGCGTGGCGCCGTGCGTCATGTTGAACGCGCCCTTCCAACTCTTGGTGAGCGGGGTGCGCGCGGTGGAAACGATGACAGCCTTGGACATGGTGTGCCTTTCAGGGGGAGATCAGGTCGCGGGAGCGTTGAGGTTGGCGAGGAGCTGGTGGTAGAAGCGCACCATCTCGGCGAGATTGGTGGTGGAGATGCGTTCGTTGGTGCCGTGCAGACGCGAGACGTCCTCGGGCTTCACCCGCACGGGCGAGAACCGGAAGATGCTGTCGGCGATGGGCACGAAGTGCTGCGAGTCGGAGCCGGCCACGTACAGCGCCGGCGCCACCACGGTGTCGGGATACAGCGAACGCAGCGTGTGCTCGAGCACGTGGTACGGAGCGGACTGCGTCGAGGTGATCGGCGTCGGGTCGGTGCTGCCGCCCACCGAGGACACCTCGATCCCCGGACCTGCCTTCTCGCGCACGTGCTGCAGCACCGTCTCGCGGGTGTCACCCGGCAGGATGCGGACGTCGAGGATCGCCTCGGCCTGGCCCGGGATCACGTTGAACTTGTTGCCCGCGTTGACGATGGTGAGCGCCGTCGTCGTGCGCAGCATGGCATTGGTGGTCGGCGCCTTGGCCAGCTGCGATTCCACCAGGGGCCCGAACAGCCACAGGTTGGACAGCACCACGCGCTGCATCCCCCGCATCTCGGGGGCGAGCGTCTCGAACAACTCGCGGGCCACGCCACGCAGGCGAGCGGGAAACTGCTCCTGGTCCAGCCGCTGGAGCGCCGCGCCCATCTTCACGATGACGCTCGTGCCCGGGGGCGGCGGCATCGAGGCATGACCCGCGGGTGCGGTCGCTTTCAGCTTCACCGTGATGTAGCCCTTTTCGGCCACGCCAATGAGGGCGGTCGGAGCTGCGACTCCCGGCACCAGGCCCTGGGCGAGCACCAGGCCCTCGTCGATGACGAAGTCGAGCCGGACCTTGCGTTCCTGCAGCAGCTTGACGACCTGCGCCGCGCCGCGAAGGCCTGCCACCTCCTCGTCGGCGCCGGACACGATGTAGACCGTCTGCCGCGGCTGGAAGCCGCTGGCCAGCAGCATCTCCACGGCTTCGAGCTGCGCGACCAGGTTGCCCTTGTCGTCCCAGGCGCCACGTCCCCACACGTAGCCGTCCTTGACGACGCCATCGAACGGCGGCACCTGCCAGCGATCCTCCGTGCCCGCGGCGATGGGCGTCACATCATGGTGGGCCATCAATGCGACGGGCTTGGCTGCCGGATCGCTGCCCTGCCACGTGTACAGCAGGCTGAGGCCGCCGACGACCTCGCGCTTGAGCCTCTGATGCACGAGAGGAAATCGCTGCTCCAGGTAGGCATGCAGCTTGCGGAACTCCTCGAGGTTCAGCGCCGGATCATCCGCGCTGGAGACGGTGCGGAACCGGATCGTGCCGGCCAGCTTGTCGGCGACTGCCGCGGTGTCGACGGCCAGCGGCGGCGCGGGCGCCACCTGCAGCTGGCGCGAGCCATGCCGCAGCGTGTTCACGCCCACGGCTGCTGCGAGCAGCAACAGGAGGGCGAGAAACACGAGGACGATGCGCTTGATCATGAATGCTTCGTTCAGGGCCGCAAACTGCCTCGTTCGAGGCCGCACTGGATCCCCGCTTTCGCGGGGATGACCTTGCCGGATCGGCTTCGCCGGCCCTTCGCAAGGTCAGCTGAAGGTCTTGCCTTCCGCGACCAGGCGCTGGATCAGCGGTGCCGGCTCCCAGAACTTCGCGTCGTCGCGCGGGTTCTTCTGGAAGCGCTTCATGGCCTGCATGACATTGAACAGCCCCACCTGGTCCGCGTAGAGCATCGGGCCGCCGCGATGGATCGGGAAGCCGTAGCCGGTGATGTAGACCATGTCGATGTCGCTGGCGCGCGAGGCGATGCCCTCCTCGACGATGCGGGCGCCTTCGTTGACCAGCGCGAACACCAGGCGCTGCACGATTTCCTCGTCGGAGATCTTGCGCGGCTCGACGCCGAGCGACTTGCGGTGCTCGGCCACCATGTCCTCGACCAGCTTCGACGGGATCGCGTCGCGCTTGCCTTCCTTGTAGTCGTACCAGCCGGCGCCGGTCTTCTGGCCGAAGCGGCCCAGCTCGCACAGCTTGTCGGCCGTGCGGCTGTACAGCATGTTGGGGCGTTCCTGCGCGCGGCGCTTGCGGATCGCCCAACCGATGTCGTTGCCGGCCAGGTCGCCCATGCGGAACGGGCCCATCGCGAAGCCGAACTTCTCGATCGCCTTGTCCACCTGCTGCGGCGTGGCGCCCTCGTCCAGCAGGAAGCCGGCCTGGCGGCTGTACTGCTCGATCATCCGGTTGCCGATGAAGCCGTCGCACACGCCGGACACGACAGCCGTCTTCTTGATCTGCTTGCCCAGGGCCATGACGGTGGCGAGCACGTCCTTGGCGGTCTTCTCGCCACGCACCACCTCCAGCAGCTTCATCACGTTGGCCGGGCTGAAGAAGTGCATGCCGACCACGTCCTGCGGCCGCTTGGTGAAGCTGGCGATCTTGTTCACGTCCAGCGTCGAGGTGTTGGTGGCGAGGATGGCCCCGGGCTTCATCACCGAGTCCAGGGTCTCGAACACCTTCTGCTTGACGCCCATCTCCTCGAACACCGCCTCGATCACCAGGTCGCACTGGGCGAGGTCCTTGTAGTCGAGCGTGGTCTTGAGCAGCGCCATGCGCTGGTCGTACTTGTCCTGCTTCAGCTTGCCCTTCTTCACCTGGGCTTCGTAGTTCTTGCGGATCGTGGCCACGCCGCGATCCAGCGCTTCCTGCTTCATCTCGAGAATGGTCACCGGGATGCCGGCGTTCAGGAAGTTCATCGAGATGCCGCCGCCCATGGTGCCGGCGCCGATGACGCCGACCGCCTTGATCGCGCGCTTGGGCGTGTCCTCCGGCACGTCGGGGATCTTGGATGCGGCGCGCTCGGCCATGAACAGGTGCCGCAGCGCCCGGCTCTCCGGCGTGAGCATGAGATTCATGAAGATCTCGCGCTCGTACGCCATGCCGTCGTCGAACTTCTTCTTCGTCGAGGCCTCGACCGCGTCCACGCACTTCACCGGCGCCGGGAAGTTCTTCGCCATGCCCTTGACCATGTTGCGCGCGAACTGGAAGTACGCATCGCCCATGGGGTGCTTGCTCGGCAGGTCCCGCACGCGCGGCAGCGGACGCTTGTCCGTCACGCTGCGGGCGAGGGCCAGCGCCTCGTCCATCAGCGACTCGGCCGAGGCCGCCATCTTGTCGAACAGCTTCTGGCCAGGCTGCTGGGCCAGCAGCTCGCTCTTCACGGGCTCGCCCGACACGATCATGTTGAGCGCGGTCTCCACGCCGAGCACGCGCGGCAGGCGCATGGTGCCACCGGCACCAGGGATCAGGCCCAGCTTCACTTCCGGCAGGGCGACATTGGTGCCCGGCGCGGCGATGCGGTAATGGCAGCCGAGGGACAATTCGAGGCCCCCACCCATGCACACCGAATGGATGGCAGCGACCACCGGTTTGGTCGACGCCTCGACCGCCAGGATCAGCGACAGCAGGTTGGGCTCGGCGATCGCCTTGGGCGAGCCGAACTCCTTGATGTCCGCGCCACCGGAGAACGCCTTGCCCGCGCCCGTCAGCACGATGGCCTTGACGGCCGGATCGGCCAGAGCCTTCTCCAGCCCGCCGGCGATGCCCTGGCGCGTGGCCATCCCCAGCCCGTTGACGGGCGGATTGTTCATCGTGATCACGGCGACGTCGCCGTGCACCTTGTAGTCAGCCGTCATGGCGTTCTGTCCTTCCGGATGTGAAATAGAACGAGCGTTCGCTAATCGATTCTATGGTGGCGACAGGGCTGCCCTAGAGGGTTTGTCGCAGGTGGGACACCGCGGTCGGGCTACCGGCTGAACGCCCTCCCGGCTCGCTTGTCGTCCTGCGGGGGCCGGTGCTTGCCTCTTCGGGCATGATGGGACGCGCCCATGACTTCGCGGCTTGTGCCAGTTTTGTCTGGCCGCGCAGCTCAGGGCCTCGACACGATTCAATGAAGAAGATTCTGATGGATACCGGCAGCTTCGGCCCCGCAACCCCGTCGCGCTGGCCGGCTGATGCGTGCCACGTCCGCGACACTGCTGTCGACCTGGACGTGGCCGTGCAGCACGCGCCATTGCATTTGCGCGTGCTGAGGACCGCGTCGGACCGGGAAGCCATTGCCGGGCTGCGCCAGCATGCCGCGTTCGGTGTCGAGCAGGACCTGGGGCTGGGGCTGAAGCCGCTGGAAGAGACGCGCGACGAGGCCGGCGTGGTCGTCGCGGTGTACCGCCACTCCCGCCTGCTGGCCACCTTGCGCTTCGTCCCGACGGGTCATCGCCTCACGGGCGCCGAGCGCCTGCTGAATGCCTTTCCGTTCGACACGTCGATCCTCGGCGACGGCAGCTGGGAAGTGGGCCGCGTGATCATGGATCCGGAGGACCGCCGCCTCGACCTGCTGGTGGAGTGCCTGGCGCTCACCCTCGAGAAGCTGATGCAGCTGAAGCACGTGCGCCATTTCCATGCCACCACGACGCTGGCGATGGCACGCCTGTGGCGCCGGGTGGGCATGCGGACAGTCGTGACCGCCACGGGGACCAGCGGCACCCGGTACGCGCTGGTTCATGCCCGGGTGGAGGACGTCGCCTCCGCGCTGCAGCAGTTGCAGTCCAGGACGTCGTTCGAGCGCGCCGCGTTGGTTGCCAACGGCTGGTGATGCGAAAGAACCGCTTCACTGCAGACATTGCGGGTGTGGTGCTTCGGGCCGTGCAAGCCCTCTGCTACATTGGCCGCGACAGAGGTTGTAGGGAGGACACCGTGCCACATCGGCCGCTCATGCCCGCGCGTCCAGCGCAGGGTTTCGCCCGGCGCCACGCGCCTGCAGCGGGTTTTCGATGATGGATCGACTGAAGCGCCTGGCCGTTCGGCTGGTCAACGGCTACCGGTTCCACCACGAGAGCAATCCATCCCTCCTCGCCGCCATCGGCGTGGTGGGCGCCATCGCCTTCTCGACCTTCTATCTGGTGCGCCTCACCGGCAAGCTGCCGCCGCGGTGGGACGACATGTACTTCCGCCTCCCCGCCATCGCCACGTGCGTGGCGCTGGCGCTGCGCCGCTGGTGGCCGGCCCCGCTGGCACGCTTCTACCTGCCCTACTCGTACGCCACCGTCTTCTACTGCCTGGCGTTCTTCATGCCGCTCACGCTGCTGGAGAACGGAGGTGCGCCGAACACGGTGATGAACATGATGATGGGCGTGGTGCTGATCATCCTGCTGACGGACTGGCGCAACACGCTGGTCATGGTGCTGGGCGGCTATCTCTCCAGCGCCGCGTTCTTCTTCGCCAGCCACCCGCTGTCGGACTTCCCCATGGAGTTCCTCTACTGGTGGGTGCCGATGTGCATGGTCCTCGTCGCGGGCGGCAGCTTCTCGAAGCACGCCGAGCGGCGGGCCGAGCTCGAACGGCTGCGCCGCCTGTACGCGGGCCTGGCGGGCTCGGTGGCCCACGAGGTGCGCAATCCCATGGCCCAGGTGCAGCACGCGCTTGAAAGCGCGCGGGCCATGCTGCCGGCAGTGGCCGCCGCCGAGGTGGTGCAGGTGTCCCGGCAACGGATCGACGCCCTCTCCCGCGCCCTCGGGCAGGGCAAGGACGCCGCGGACCGCGGCTTGCAGGCGATCACCCTGACCTTGCAGCAGCTGAGCGGCAAGGCGTTCGACAGCTCCCGCTTCTCGCCGGTGTCGGCCGCGCTGTGCGTGCAGAAGGCGGTGAGCGAGTACGCCTACGAGACGGCCGAGCAGCGGGGCAGCGTGGCGGTGCAGGTCGTCGGCGACTTCCACTTCCGTGGCGACGAGACGGCCTGCGTGCTGATCCTGTTCAACCTGCTGAAGAACGCCCTCTACTACCTGCCCCTGCATCCGGGCGCCAGCATCACGATCACCGTGATGAGCGCGCCGGCGCATCGCATCGTCGTGCACGACACCGGTCCGGGCATCCCGCGCGACCGCATGGCCCACCTGTTCGAGGAGTTCCACTCGTTCGGCAAGACCGAGGGCACCGGCCTCGGCCTGGCGTTCTGCCGCCGCGCCATGGAGGCCTTCGGGGGTGAGATCGCCTGCCACTCGATCCACGGCCAATTCACCGAATTCACGCTGACCTTCCCCCCGACCTCGATGAAGCAGGCGCCAGTCCTGCCGGCCCCGGAGCAGCGGGTGCCCGCCGTCCCGGTCGATTTCAGCGGCCAGACCGTGCTGGTCGTGGACGACAGCGCGTTCAACCGCACCATCGTCAAGGCCCGGCTGCGCGAGCTGGCTTTCCGCACGCTCGAAGCGGGGCATGGTGCCGAGGCGCTGCGCCTGCTGGACGATGGCGCGCAGCCCGACGTGATCCTGATGGACATGCAGATGCCGGGCATGAGCGGCATCGAGGCCACGCGCGCCCTGCGCCACCGGCCCGCGCCGCTGAACGGGATCCCGGTCCTTGCCCTCAGCGCCAACGACCTGCCCTCCTGGCGCGACGCCGCCCTGGAGGCCGGCATGAACGGCTACCTGGCCAAGCCGCTGGACCCGGACCTGCTGCGGTCGGAACTCGCGCGCGTATTGCGCGTGCAGGGCGCAGGTCCTCAGACCTCCAGCCACTCCTTGCGCGTGTAGGCGTCGGCCCGCAGCGTGGCGGGCGTGCCTTCGAACACGATGCTCCCGTGGCCCATCACCAGGGCCCGGTCGGAGATCGTCATCGCGATGGTGAGCTTCTGCTCGATCAGCAGCACCGAAATGCCGCGCTCCTTGAGCCTGCCCAGGTACTCGCCCACCAGCTCCACGATCTTGGGCGCCAGGCCTTCGGTGGGTTCGTCGATGATGATCAGGTCCGGGTCGCCGATCAGCGTGCGGCACAGCGTCAGCATCTGCTGTTCCCCGCCGGACAGCACGCCCGCTTCCGTGTGCTGCCGCTCCTTCAGGCGCGGGAACATGCGGTACATGTCCTCGTAGGTCCAGCGGCCCTTCTGCTTGCGGCGCTTCTCGCCCAGCACCAGGTTCTGGTGTACGGTGAGCCGGGGAAGATGTCGCGGTTCTCGGGCACGTAGCCCATGCCCAGGTGCGCGATCTCGTAGGGCTTGCGGCCCAGCGTCTCGAGGCCCTTCCAGTTCACGCTGCCGGTGCAATCGACCATGCCCATGATGGCCTTGGCCGTGGTCGACCGGCCCGAGCCGTTGCGCCCGAGGAGCGCCACGATCTCACCCGGGTTGACGTCGAAGTGCACCCCGTGCAGCACGTGGCTCTTGCCGTAGAAGGCGTGGAGGTTCTCGACCTTCAGCATCTCAATGGGCTCCGACCTGCGCATCCGCGACGTGTGAGCCGAGGTAGGCTTCCTGCACCTTCTGGTTGGCGCGCACCTTGTCGGGGGTGTCGAACGCGATCACCTCCCCATAGACCACCACGGCGATCTTGTCGGCCAGGCCGAACACCACGCCCATGTCGTGCTCGACGGTCAGCAGCGTCTTGCCGACCGTCACTTCCTTGATCAGGTCGATGAAGCGCTTGGTCTCGCTGCGGCTCATGCCCGCCGTCGGTTCGTCGAGCAGGATCACGCCGGCGCCGCCGGCGATGGTGATGCCGATCTCCAGCGCGCGCTGCTCCGCATAGGTGAGGTTCACCGCCAGCACGTCACGCTTGCGGTCCAGGTGGATCATGTGCAGCAGCCGCTCGGCGAGTTCGTTCGCGTCCTGCAGGTCGGCCAGGAACTTGAAGAAGGTGTAGCGGTAGCCCAGGCTCCACAGCACCCCGCAGCGCAGGTTCTCGAACACGCTGAGCTTGGGGAAGATGTTGGTGATCTGGAAGCTGCGCGACAGGCCCAGGCGGTTGATCTCGAACGGGCGCTTGCCGTCGATGCGCTGGCCGTTCAGCAGCACTTCGCCGCTGGTGGGTGCGAAGCGGCCCGAGACGAGGTTGAACAACGTCGATTTGCCTGCGCCATTGGGGCCGATCACCGCGACGCGCTCGCCGGGACGCACTGCGAGATTCGCGCCGCGGATGATCTCGGTCTTGCCGAAGCTCTTGCGCAGGTCCTTGAGCTCCAGCGCGTATTGCACCGTCATGCCGCCGCCTCCCTGCGCCTGATCTCTTCCTCGATGGCACCCTGGATCTCGCCCCATTGCCGCACGAACTGGCGGCGCGTGAGCTCGAAGAGGCCCAGGCCGGTGAGCAGGACGAAGCTGCAGCCGAACCAGCTGTCGACCGAATGCGCGTTGAGCGTCGTGCCCAGGAAGTGCAGCTCCGGGCCCAGCGCCGGATTGAGCTTCAGGTGGTAGACCATCTCGATCATCCCGGCCGCCCCCAGCAGTGCCAGCAGCGCCGTGGCGGCGAACGCCAGGTAGCTGACCCACAGCTCGCGCAGGCGCCCGAACGAGGCGATGCGCACGTTCATCATCACCAGGCTGGCGATGCCGCCGGGCGCGTACATCACCATGAACAGGAACACCAGGCCCAGGTACAGCAGCCAGGCCTTGGTGACCTCCGACAGCAGCACGAACGCCAGCACCATCAGGATGCCGCCGATGATGGGACCGAAGAAGAAGGTTGCGCCGCCGAGGAATGTGAAGAGCAGGTAGGCGCCCGAGCGATACCCGCTGACCACCTCCGAGGTGACGATCTCGAAGTTCAGCGCGGCCAGGCCACCCGAGATGCCGGCGAAGAACGCCGAGATCATGAAGGCGATGTAGCGCACCTTCTGCGTGTCGTAGCCGACGAACTCCACCCGCTCCGGGTTGTCGCGCACGGCGTTGAGCATGCGTCCGAGCGGCGTGCGCGTGAAGGCGAACATGAGCGCCGTGCACACGAAGGTGTAGACCGCGATGAGGTAGTACAGCTGGATCTGAGGGCCGAAGCTGATGCCGAACGGCTTGGGGCCGGTGACCCGGTTGCCCGAGATGCCGCCCTCGCCGCCGAAGAACTCGGGGAACATCAGCGACATCGCGTACACCAGTTCGCCGATGCCCAGCGTGATCATCGCGAACGGTGTGGCTGCCTTCTTGGTGGTCACCCAGCCGAAGGCCACCGCGAACAACAGGCCCGCCAGGCCGCCGACGATGGGAATGAGGCTGACCGGAATCGGCAGCGATCCCTTGGCCACCAGGTTCAGCGTGTGGATGGCGAGGAACGAGCCCAGGCCCGAATACACCGCGTGGCCGAAGCTCAGCATGCCGCCCTGCCCCAGCAGCATGTTGTACGAGAGGCAGACGATGATGGCGATGCCCATCTGGCTGAGCATGGTGTGGGCCAGCGACGTGGTCCACACCAGCGGCGCGACCAGCAGCAGCAGCGCGAACAGCGACCAGATCACCCAGCGGCCGACGTTGATGCGCCTGGAGCGATCGCGCCCGACGCTCGCGGCGGGCACGCGGGCCGGTGCAGCGCCCGGCAGGTCCATCGGGGTGCCGGTGCGCGAATTCTCGAGCGCCGCGTCGGCTGACTGGGTGTGGGTGAGCGTGCTCATCGCGTCAGCCCTCCCGCGTTCCGAGAAGGCCCTTGGGCCGGAAGACCAGGATCAGCACCAGGAACACGTACGGCAGGATGGGCGCGATCTGGCTGATCTTCAGCCGCCACAGCACGAAGCCCGGCGTCTCGGGACCGATGGCGGTGCCCAGCGAATTCAGCGTCCCCATGAGCGATGCGTCGATGCCGACCGCGAAGGTCTGGATCACGCCGATCAGCAGCGAGGCGACGAACGCACCCGAGAGCGAGCCCATGCCGCCCACGACCACGACCACGAAGATCACCGAGCCGACGGTGCCTGCCATCCCCGGCTCCGTGACGAATGCGTTGCCGCCGATCACGCCCGCCAGCGCCGCGAGCGCGCAGCCGCCGCCGAACACCAGCATGAAGACGCGCGGCACGTTGTGGCCCAGCGCTTCGACCGTGTCGGGGTGCGTCAGGGCCGCCTGGATGACCAGCCCGATGCGGGTGCGCGTGAGCAGCAGCCAGATCGCCACCAGCATCAGCAGGGCGACCAGCATCATGAAGCCGCGGTACATCGGGAACTGCGTCCCGTACAGCGTGAACAGCGGGCCGCTCAGCACCGCGGGCACGCGGTAGTCGACCGAGCTGGTGCCCCAGACCAGCTGCACCATCTCCAGGATGATGAACGACAGGCCGAAGGTGATGAGCAGCTCGGCGACGTGGCCGAACTTGTGCACCCGCCGCAGGCAGTAGCGCTCGAACAGCGCCCCCAGCACGCCCACGAGGAACGGTGCGATCACCAGCGCGGGGAAGTAGCCCACCAGCTGCGTGACGGTGAAGGCGAAGTACGCGCCCAGCATGTAGAAGCTGGCGTGCGCGAAGTTGAGCACCCCCATCATGCTGAAGATCAGGGTCAGGCCCGAACTCAGCATGAACAGCAACAGCCCGTAGCTGATGCCGTTCAGGAGGGAGATGGTGAAGAACTCCATGATGGCCCGTGGTACCGCGCAACAAAAAGCCGGGACAGCGGCGACGCCATCCCGGCTGGTGGATGGTCGGGCCTCAGGAGGCCGACGGCCGTTTCATCTGGCAGCTGGTCGGCGTGCTGGACACGTACGGATCCAGCTGCTTGATCGGCACGAATGTGTAGCCGGTGTTCTCGACGCTGTACTCGCCCTTCTTGGCCTTCTGCCACTTGGTGATGAACATCGTCTGCTGCAGCTGGTGGTCGGACGCGCGCATGGTGACGTCGCCGGCGAAGCTCTTGACCGACAGCCCTTCGAGCGCCTTCGCCACCTTGGCCGGCTCGCTGGAGCCTGCCTTCGCGATCGCCGCCCCCAGCAGCTGGATGCCGTTGTACGTGGCGAAGGTGTAGTAGTCGTCGTTGAACTTCTTGTGGAACTCGTTGGCCATCTGCCCGAGTTCGCCGGTGTGGTTGGCATGGCCATAGGCCACCACGTAGACCTCGCTGTCTCCGCCGGCGGCCAGAGCCGTCGGCGTGCCGGTGACCCCGGCGTAGTAGGTGTACATCGGCGTCTTCAGGCCGGCGTCGTTCATCGCCTTGACCAGCAGCGTGAGGTCCTGGCCCCAGTTGCCGGTGACGATGGTGTCGGCGCCCGACTGCTTGATCTTGGCCACGTAGGGCGAGAAGTCCTTGACCTGGCCGATCGGGTGCAGGTCCTCGCCGACGATCTGGACATCGGGGCGCTTGCGCTTGATCGCGTCCTTGAAGAACTTGGCGACCTGCTGGCCGTGCGAGTAGTTCTGGCCGATGATGTAGACCTTCTTGACCTGCGGCTGGTCCTTCATGAAGGAGGTCAGCGCCTCCATCTTCATGCTGGTGTCCGCATCCAGGCGGAAGTGCCAGTAGTCGCACTTCTCGTTGGTCATCGCCGGGTCGACCGCGGCGTAATTGAAGTAGATGAGTTCCTTGCCGGGATTGCGCTCGTTGTACTTGGCGACCGCGTCCTCGATCGCCAAGCCTGAGCCCGAGCCGTTGCCCTGCGCGACGTAGCGGAAGCCCTGGTCGATGGCGGCCTTCAGCGTGTTCAGACTCTCCTGCGGCGAATTCTTGTTGTCGAAACCCACCACCTCGAACTTCACACCCGAAGGCGTCTTGCCGGAGAAGTGCTCGGCGGCGTATTGCCAGCTCTTGAGCTGGTTCTGGCCCACGTTGGCGAACGGTCCCGACAGCGGATCCATGAACGCGATGCGCACGGTTTCACCCTTGCCCGCCGCCGGTGCAGCCGCCGGCTTGGCAGCGGGCGCGGACTTGGCAGGCGTGGCCTGCGCGAACGCGAAGCCAGCGCCCGAGAGGGCCAGCACCGCGGCGACCGTGACGTGCCTGAAGGCGAACATGATGGGTGTCTCCTGTCGGTTTGGAATGGGCGCAGGGTACAAGCCTTTGTGCAGTGCACCGCTCAGGGAATGCCCGTAAGCTGGAGCGCTGCTATCGCCCATGCGACAGAAGAGAGAGGCACGCGAACGCGTGCACACGGATGCGGCGTCAGGCCGTGGGCAGCCTGTAGTCCCTCAGCATCTCGCGCAGCCTCGTCTTGAGCATCTTGCCGGTCGCGCCGAGCGGGATCGCGTCGACGAACACGACATCGTCGGGCACCTGCCATTTCGCGATCTTGCCTTCGTAGAACTTGAGCAGTTCCTCGCGCGTGACCTGCGCGCCGGACTTCTTCACCACCGCGACGATCGGGCGCTCGTCCCACTTCGGATGCGGCATGCCCACGCAAGCGGCCATCTGGACCGCCGGATGGGCCATCGCGATGTTCTCGATGTCGATCGAGCTGATCCATTCGCCGCCCGACTTGATCACGTCCTTGCTGCGGTCCGTGATCTGCAGGTAGCCGTCGGCGTCGATCGTGCCCACGTCGCCGGTGGGGAACCAGCCGTCCACCAGCGGGTCGCCGCCCTCGCCCTTGAAGTACTCGCGCACGATCCACGGGCCGCGCACGTAGAGGTCGCCGAAGGTCTTGCCGTCCCACGGCAGCTCCTGCCCGGCGTCGCCGACGATCTTCATGTCGACGCCGAAGATCGCGCGCCCCTGCTTCAGGCGGATCTTCATCTGCTCGTCGGGCGTCATCAGGGCGTGCTTGTTCTTCAGCGTGCACAGCGTGCCCAGCGGACTCATCTCGGTCATGCCCCACGCATGCAGCACCTCGAAGCCGTACTCCTCGCGGAAGGCGTGGATCATCGCGGGTGGACAGGCCGAGCCGCCGATGACGGTGCGGCGCAGCGTGGAGAAACGCAGGTTGTTGGGCTTCAGGTGGCCCAGCAGCATCTGCCACACGGTGGGCACACCGGCGGCATAGGTCACCTTCTCGGCCTCGATCAGTTCGTAGACCGACTTGCCGTCGAGCGCGGGACCGGGGAACACCAGCTTGCAGCCGGTGAGCGCGGCCGAATACGGGATGCCCCACGCGTTGACGTGGAACATCGGCACCACCGGCAGCACGGAGTCGCGCGCGGACAGGCCCATCACGTCGGGCAGCGCCGCCGCGTAGGCATGCAGCAGCGTCGAGCGGTGGCTGTACAGCGCCGCCTTCGGATTGCCGGTGGTGCCGCTCGTGTAGCACATGCTCGAGGCGGAGTTCTCGTCGAAGGTGGGCCAGTCGTACGTTGTGGGCTGGCCGCCGATCCAGTCCTCGTAAGCGACCAGGTTCGGGATGCCCGTGCCCGCAGGCACCTTGCCGCTGTCGCACAGCAGCACGTACTGGCGGATGGTCGGGCACTTCGCATGGACCGCCTGCACCAGCGGCAGGAAGGTCGCGTCGAAGCACAGCACCTGGTCCTCGGCATGGTTGGCGATCCACGCGATCTGGTCCGGATGCAGCCGCGGGTTGATGGTGTGCAGCACGCGCCCCGAGCCCGACACGCCGAAGTACAGCTCGAGGTGGCGGTAGCCGTTCCAGGCGAGCGTCGCGACGCGATCGGAGAACAGCAGCTGCATGCCGTCGAGGGCGTTGGCGACCTGGCGCGCGCGTGCGGCGACCTGGCTCCAGGTGGATCGATGGATGTCGCCCTCGACCCGGCGCGAGACGATCTCGCCGTCGCCGTTGTGGCGATCGGCGAAATCGATCAGCGTGGAAATCAGGAGGGGTTGGTTCTGCATCAGCCCGAGCATGCGGAGACTCCAGTGAGCGTGTCGTTGTGGCGCGAATGCTAAACCGCGGAACGCGTGCCGCATGACCGGGATTACGCTGCAGTCCCCTGCCTCCTGCGTGCAGGTTCGCCGCGCGGGCGTGACCGAAGGCGCAGGGCTGCCGGCAGGTGCCCCGGCAAACGAACTATGCTCACCGCTTTGCGCCACGGCGAGGGAGCCTCTGCCGTGGTGCCCGGATCGAGGGGGAGAAAAGATCACATGAACGATGGGGCGAAGGCGCCGGATTCGGGCCAGAACGGCGGGCTGCGTGCCGCGCGGGCCGAGATCGTCGATCAACTCGGGCGGGACGAAGTGGCGCGCCTGCACGATGAGAACCCGGTTCTCGATGGCGCGGCGGTGGTGGGGTCGCTCGCGATCTTCCTGGCGCTGGCGTATCCGCTCGCGGTGGGCAGCGTCCGCGATCCGCTCTGGTGGGCCTGCCTGGTCCTGCAGGGGAACATGATCCTGGTGCTGGCGATGGTGAGCCACGACGTGTTCACGCACCGCAAGTGGCTGCCGCCCAAGCTGCGGTGGCTGGTGTCGACGGTGATGATGTGGCCGTCGCAACTGAGGCCCTCGGTGTACGACGACCTGCACCTCACCCACCACCGCGCGCTGGGCACCGCGCAGGACACCGAGTCGTACAAGCACGGCATCAACACGCGCGTGCGGCGTGCCCTCTTCGCGAGCCCGGCGATGGTGGTCCAGCACCTCCAGACCGTCCGCCGCCAGATCGCGGAAGCGAACGCACGTGATCCGGGCAGCGAGCGCGCGGCGTTCGAGAGGAAGGTGTGGTGGGGCATCCTGGCCCTGCTGCTCGTCTCCGCGGCGGTCGACTACCGCTTCGCACTGTACGGATACGTGCTTCCGTTCGTGGTCGTGCTGCCGGTGCTCAACACCATCCGCGTTGTGCTGGAGCACTACGACCTGGAGGCGGGCAACCCGTTCTGGGTCGGCACCTTCTACCGCACGGGTCCCGTCACGCGGATCATGTTCTGGTGGATCGGCGGCGACTGCCACGTGATCCACCACGTCTATGCCACGATCCCCTGGTACCGCCTGCCCAGGGCCATCCGGCTGATCCGGCCCATCCTGCTGCGCAACGGCGTGTTCGAGCACCGCTCGCTGGGACGCCTGCTGGTGGACTGGTTCTCGGCGCGCCGTCCGCACTGGTCGGTGCCGGCGGCCAGCCAGGCCGCGCCGGACCGTCGCGGGACGGCCTAAGCCTCGCCGGCGGCGTCCGCAGCCGCAGGCTGCACGCCGCGCTCGAACGAGAGCAGCACGGTGGTGCCCTGCCCCACCGTGGACTCCACGCGCACCGAGCCGCCGGCCGACTGCAGCACGCGCTGGCAGAACAGCAGGCCCATGCCATTGCCGCCCGCATGCGCACGCGTGGTCACGGGTTCGCGCGTCAGGCGTCCCAGCACGTCCGGAGGGATGCCGGGGCCGGTGTCGGCGAAGCGGATCCAGCCACGCGTTCCCTGGGTCCGGTCTCGCAACCGGCGGCGATGTGCAGGCGAGCGCCGGGATGTCCGCGCAATGCCTGGATCGCGTTCTTGGTCAGCGTGCACAACACGAGGTACAGCAGGTCGCGACGGCCGGGCAGGCGGAAGTCGGCCTGCACGCCGGTGGTCACCCAGCCGCGCTCCTCGAGCTCGAACGGGAATTCCGTGAGCAGCGCCTGGATCAGGCCAGCCGCGCTGACGGTCTGCGGCGCCGCGCCCGGATAGGCGTCGCGGGCCGACTGCAGGAAGGTGGACACCAGCGACTGGCAGTACAGCGCACGGCGCTCGGCCCGTTCGAGCGCCGCGAGCAGGTCGCCGGGATGGTCTTCCTCGAACATCACGAGGCCGCCCTGCCCGTCCGGAGTGGGCAGGTGGCGGGCGGCCACGCTCGCCACGCAGCCGCGCACGGTGGCCAGTGGCGTGTTGAGCTCGTGCGCCAGGAAGCCGAGCGTCTCGCGCAATGTCGACACCCGGCCCTCGTTGAGCATGCGTTCCATCGCCTGCGTGCGGTACAGCGACAGCGCCTCACGCAGTGCCAGGCGCGTGGGCTCGTCCTCCAGGGGCTTTTCGAGGATGCGCAGCACCTTGCCCTGGTTGACGGCGGCGATCGCGACGTCCTTCTCGGCATAGGCCGTGGCCAGCATGCGCACCAGGTGGCGATGGTCGCGCTGCACCTGCCGCAGCAGCTTCATGCCGTCCTGCTCCGGCATGCGGTAGTCGGTGACCAGCGCCGCGAAGTCCTGGCCACGTTCGGCCAGGATGGCCAGCGCGTCGTCGGCGCTGGCGGCGGTGGCGACCTCGAACTCGTCGCCGAAGCAGCGCGCGAACCACTTGCGCGAGTGGGCCTCGTCGTCGACGTACAGGATGGCGCGGGCGTCGGGCTGCATCGCGGGATTCAGGTCCGGGCGCTGGGCGCGTCCTCGGGAGCCGCGCGCGCGCCGTACTCGCGCAGCGCCTGCTCGGTGCGCAAGGCCAGTTGCCGCAGCTCGGCCACCCAGCTGTCGCCCTCGGGCCAGCGGCGTTGCTCCAGCACCGGCACGTAGATGCCGCGCACGCGCTGGTAGAGCGCCAGCGCGCCGGCCTCGCCGCTCATGCCGAGCAGGGAGTGCAACGCATCGCTGGCCTGCTCCGCTTCGTGGGCTTGCACCGCCACTGCGAGCACGTCCACGAGGCGCGCGATCTCCGGCAGGTAGTCGCCGAGCAGTTCGTCCAGCAGGCCGAGCCGGCGGTAGCTCGCAAGGCGTGCCTCGTTCAGCAGCGGCCCCTCGGCTTCGGGGGCAGCTGCCGGCGTGGGCAGCATTTCCGGGCGCGGCACTGGCCGGGTGCCGGCCAGCAGCGCCACCAGCGCGTCGTACAGCATCGACACCTCCACGGGCTTGATCAGGAAGCCGTCCATGCCCACGAGCCGCGCGCCATCGATGGCCGCCGCATCCGAGTGCGCAGTGAGGGCGACGATCGGCACCCTCGCCCAGGGCTGCCCGCTGGCACGCACCTGGCGGGCGGTCTCGAGGCCGTCGAGCCCGGGCATGTTCAGGTCCATGAGCACCGCGTCGAAGTCTCCGCTCGTGGCCAATTGTTCGAGCACCGCCGCACCATGCTCGACCTCCACCACGGTCCCGCCGGCCTCGCGGAGGTAGGCCGCGACGGCGCGGCGGTTGAACGCGCTGTCGTCGGCGAGCAGCAGCCTGCGCCCCGCCATCGGCTGCGACGCCACGCTGACCGGCCGGCGCTGGATGGCCCGCTGCAGCGCCTGCGCCAGCGGCACCTGCGCGCACGGCTTGCTGATGAAACCGTCCATGCCGGCGCGCTGCGTCTTGACGCGCGCCACGTGCACCGGCTCGCTGGTGTGGGCAATGATGCGGACGTAGCGATTGGCGGGCACCTGGCCCTGCCGCACGCGCTGCGCGACCTGGTAGCCATCCAGCACCGGCATGTGCAGGTCCAGCAGCACCAGGTCGTACGGATGCCGCGCCAGCATGTCCAGTGCGCGCTGGCCGTCCGCCGCTTCGTCCACCTGCAGGCCCAGCGGTCGCAACTTGTGCCGGGTGGTGACGCGCTGGGCGGCATCGTCTTCCACCAGCAGGAGCCGCTTGCCCGTGAGCGCCTCGTGCGCGGCGGCCAGCACCTTGGTCCGGTGCTCCTCGCGCTCGGCCTCGCCGATCGGCGGGAAGTGCAGCGTGAACTCGGTGAACTGGCCGACCACGGACTCGCAGCGGATCTCGCCGCCGAAGGCCCTCATCACGCGCCGGCAGTACGCCAGGCCCAGGCCGGTGCCGCCGTTCTTGCCCACGCTGCGGAACGGTTCGAAGAGGTTGGCCAGCACCTCGGGCGCGATGCCCGGACCGCTGTCGCGCACCTTGACCTCATGCGACCCCACGCTGATGTCGACCCGGGTGCCGCGGTACTGCGACACGTAGAACAGCGCGTTCTTGATCAGGTTGAACATCACGAAGAGGAACGCCGTTTCCTCGCCGCGGAACTGGAAGTCGTCGACCACGTGCACGCGGATCCGCTCGCGGGCCGCCTCGTCGCCGTAGCTGTACTCGTCGACCGCCTTGTGCACCACCTCCGCCGCCGACGGATAGGAGAAGGTGGACGGGTCCAGCGGCTTGGCGTTGACCTCGTCCAGCGTCATGGAGATGGCCTGCAGCCCGCGCTGGATGGCCTGCTCTCCCTGCGCCACGTGGCGGTACAGCACTTCCAGTTCGGACGAGCCGAGCTGGGCCAGTGGCGACAGCTCTCCCGGAGCAGGCAGCATCTTCTGCACGCCTTCCAGGCTGTGGCGCACCTGCGCCAGCGGACTGCGCATCTCGTGCGCGATCGAGGCGGCGAGCGATGCGTACGCACTGCGCACCTTCTCTGCCGTCGCCCGCTCCAGCGCGTCCTTGAACAGGCTGCCGCCGAGCACCACGGCGGCCAGGATCGGCAGCCGGGCCACGTAGTCGACCGGCATCCGCGGGTCGGGGTCGAACAGCAGGTAGGCGCCTACCGCGAGGCCGAAGCCGCTCGTGAGGATCACGGCCATGTTGCGCCAGTCGCTCAGCAGGATGACCAGGAAGGCCGCCATCAGCGTGTTGCCCACGGCGACCGTGCCGCCGCCGTTCTTCAGCGCCGTGAAGACGAAGGTGGCGGGCAACGTGAGGATCAGCGCCACGTACGAGTACGGCAGGTAGCAGCGACGCAGGCGTTGGGGCCACCATCGGCGCAGGAACAGCACCCCGCAGATCGCCGCGTCGAACAGGCGCAGCGCCAGGTCGTCGTACACGGGTTCCACCTTGCCCAGCCGCAGCAGGTAGTAGGCCGGGAAGAACAGCAGGCCCACGATGCTGAAGTACCGCAGCATCAGCGGTCCGTGCCGGTGGTATTCGACGTAGTGGGCGAAGAGCCTGCGGGCCGCTTGCATCAGCATGTCAGTGCGCCTGGTGTGCGGGCTGGCCGGCCAGGGCCCGGGCCACGGGCCGGGCAGCGCCGCCGATCATGGTGTACACCTTGCTCGTGCCGGGCAGCGGCACGTCGCGCGCGAAGGCCGTGAAGCCGAAGCGGCGATACAGGCGGCTGAGCACGTGCGTGCAGGTGGCATAGAGATGCCTCACGTGGGCGTGTTCGAGTCCGTACACGACCGCTGCGTGCAGGCACTGGCGAAGGGCCTCGACGTCGCTGCGACGGGCCGGCGCCAGCACGAGCCGTCCGACTTCCCAGTCACCCTCGCCCGGTTCGGGCGCCGCGGGTCCGGCTCCAGGCAACAGTTGCTCGGTCAAGGTCAGGCCGTACCCGATGGGAACGATGCGGATGGTCCCGATCAGCTCGCCGCCGAGCTCGAAGCCCAGGACGATGCCCAACTCGTCTCTTTTTTTCGAGGTGCAGGAAATGCGGCCCTGCGGCCGCATGCACGGACAGGTCGATCTCGTCGCGCAGGTGCAGCACCGTGGCCACCTGCTCCGGCGTGCGCAGCCGGTGCAGGTGGAGGCGGCCGGCCGGCAATGCCGGGCCCGCGTGCAGGAGCGGCGTGCCGCTGCGGCGGTGTTCCTGGATCGTGGCGAGGTCCATCTCGTCTTCCTAGCGGTGCAGCCGCGCCACCTGGTCCAGCAGCTGGCCGGTCAGCGACAACGTGGTGGTGGCCACGCGCTGCACGAGCGCCTGGTCCTGCGGCGTCTTCGCGTAGGTCGCGATCGCCTCCTCGACCTGCTGGATGTGCTCCTGGTCGGCCTCGGCGTGCGCGCCGAAGAAGGTGATGTTCCTGCTGGTGAACTGCAGGTCCTTGCAGACCTTGCCCAGGATCTCCTGGATGTGCGAGTGGGCCCCTTCGGCCCAGAAGCTGTAGCCCAGGCGTGCGACCGGCCCGTAGCGCAGCGACACGAAGTACAGGTAGCCGATCAGCGCCTCGGTGGCCGGCAGCGGCTCGCTGCTGGCATCCGCGTCGGACCACATGTCGATGCTCCTGAGATCGTGGATCACCATCTTCTCGTGGCCAAGTTCCTCCGCGGCGTGGCGGTAGACGAACTTGAGCAGGCCTTCCGGGGCAGGCACGAAGGCCGCGACGGCCTGGTTGACCGAGTTGTGCCGCGAGTAGTGGAACACCTGCAGCATCATGTCGCGATAGAGCTGCCGGGTCGCCGGCTGCGTCATCACATGGCGCCAGAATTCACCGCGCTTGATCTCGGCCCACTGGGCATCGACTGCCTGGCGCAGCGAATGAACGAAACTGACCGCCACTGAAGTACTCCAATCCACAACCCTGGGTCGTCCGCATCCTGCGATCGGATGAACCGACGAACCCATCAGTCATTATCCGCATCCGAAAGCCCGTCCAGCCCTGTCAATGTTGTCACCGGCGGGACAATCCAACCAATGACCCTCGCCATTGACGCCCCGCCGCAACTGTTTGATCTCGGCGGCCGCTGGCGTCCAGGTTTCACGACCCTGGGCTCCGCCTTCTTCACCGACCTTCCGCCCACGCCCCTTCCTGCACCGGTGCTGGTGGGGCTGAACGAGGGCCTCGTGCGCGAGCTGGGGCTCGACCCCCGCGAGCTTGCGTCGGCCGAGGGCGTGCAGGCCCTCACGGGCTCCATCGGTGTCGCGGGTGCGCGGCCCGTGGCGACGGTCTACAGCGGCCACCAGTTCGGCGTCTGGGCCGGGCAGCTGGGCGACGGCCGCGCGATCCTGCTCGGCGAGATCGACACGCCGCTCGGCCCGCAGGAACTGCAGCTCAAGGGCAGCGGCCGCACGCCCTACTCGCGCATGGGCGACGGCCGCGCCGTCCTGCGATCGAGCATCCGCGAGTACCTGGGCTCGGAGGCGATGCAAGGCCTCGGCATCCCTACCACCCGCGCGCTGAGCGTGACGGGTTCGGACGCGCCGGTGCGTCGCGAGGAGATCGAGACCGCGGCCGTCGTCATGCGCGTGGCCCCGAGCTTCATCCGCTTCGGCCACTTCGAGCATTTCGCTTCGCGCGACCAGGTCGACGAACTGCGGCGGCTGGCCGACTACGTGATCGACCGGTTCTATCCCGAATGCCGCTCCGCGCCGACGCTGGCGGGAAACGCGTACGCGAACTTCCTGCAGCAGGTGAGCGAGCGCACGGCCGCCCTCGTCGCGCAGTGGCAGGCGGTGGGGTTCTGCCATGGCGTGATGAACACCGACAACATGAGCATCCTGGGGCTCACGATCGACTACGGCCCGTTCCAGTTCCTGGATGCCTTCGATCCGAACCACATCTGCAACCACAGCGACGAGACCGGCCGCTACGCCTACAACAGGCAGCCGAACGTCGCGTACTGGAACCTGTTCTGCCTGGGGCAGGCGCTGTATCCCCTGATCGACAGTGAGGAAGTCACGCTCGCCGCGCTGGAGTCGTACAAGACCGTGTTCCCGCGCGAGCTTGAGGCGCGCATGCGGACCAAGCTGGGCCTCACCGACGCGCAGGCCGACGACCGTGGCCTGATCGAGCGGGTGCTGCAGCTGCTGGCGAAGGACCGCGTGGACTACACCATCTTCTGGCGTCGGCTGTCGCAGCACGTGGCGGGCGGCGATACCGGGCCGGTGCGCGACCTTTTCCTCGACCGCGAGGGGTTCGACGGGTGGTTGCTAGACTATGCGCAGCGCCTGCCCGCCGATCGCAGCGCCGCGGGGATTGCGATGCTGCGCACCAACCCCAAGTACGTGCTGCGCAACCACCTGGGCGAACTGGCAATCCGCCGGGCCAGGGACAAGGACTTCGGCGGCGTGCAGGAGCTGCTGGCCCTGCTGCAGGCACCGTACGACGACCATCCGGCCTTCGACACCATGGCCGGCTTCCCGCCCGACTGGGCCTCCCACATCGAGATCAGCTGTTCCTCATGACGTTTCCGATCCAGAAAACCGACGCCGAGTGGAAAGCGCTGCTGGCCGAAAAGGGCGCCGAGCGCGGCGCCTTCGAGGTCACGCGCCATGCCGCGACCGAGCGGCCCTTCACCGGCAAGTACGAGGCCGTCTGGGCCGACGGCAGCTACCACTGCATCTGCTGCGGCAACAAGCTGTTCGACGCCGGCACCAAGTTCGACGCCGGCTGCGGCTGGCCCAGCTTCTCGCAAGCGGTGCCGGGCGCGATCAAGGAGATCCGCGACACCAGCCACGGCATGGTGCGTACCGAGACGGTCTGCGCGCAGTGTGGCGCGCACCTCGGCCACGTGTTCCCGGACGGCCCCACCGACACGGGCCTGCGCTATTGCATGAACTCCGCATCCCTGGACTTCCACAAGGCATGAAGATCCTCCTCGACTTCCTGCCGATCGCGGTCTTCTTCGTCGCGTTCAAGCTGTTCGACATCTGGGTCGCCACCGGAGTCGCCATCGCGGCCACCGTGCTCCAGATCGCGTGGCTGCGCTGGTCCACCGGCAAGGTGGAACCGATGCAATGGCTCAGCCTGGGCGTGATCGTGCTGTTCGGCGGTGCCACGCTACTGGCCCACAACGACACCTTCATCAAGTGGAAGCCCACGGTGCTGTACTGGCTCATGGGCGGCGCGCTGGCCATCGGCCAGCTGGTGTTCAAGCGCAACCTGCTCAAGTCGCTGATGGGAGCGCAGATGACCCTGCCCGAGTCGGCGTGGCGATCGCTGTCCTGGAGCTGGACGGCCTTCTTCGCGGCGATGGGCGTGCTGAACCTCTGGGTGGCCTTCCACTACGACACCGACACCTGGGTCAACTTCAAGCTGTTCGGCGGCCTCGGCCTGATGGTGGCGTTCGTCATCGGCCAGGCGCTGTACCTGGCGAAGTACATGAAGACCGAGGCCGACCGGCCATGACCGCGCCGACCGCCACGCCCATCACCGCACAGGCGTTGCAGCAGCGGCTGCAGGATGTTCTCCAGCCAAGCCGGCTGGAAGTGATCGACGAGAGCGCCGCGCACGCGGGCCACGCCGGCGCCAACGGCACCGGCTTCGGCACGCATTTCCGCGTGCGGATCGAGTCCCCCGCTTTACCGGCCTTTCACGGTTGGGTCGGCATCGCCTTGTGTATGATGCGCTGCGCGATTTTCTGGACGGCGGCGTGCATGCCCTGGCCATCGAAACGCCCTGATCCACACGCCTTCCGTTCGACCCTCTGAGGGACTCCCCATGAAGAAGCATCTCGTCGCGGCCCTCGCCGCCGCCTCCCTGTGCGTCGCCGTGCCCGCTCTGGCGCAGAACGTCGCCGTCGTCAACGGCAAGCCCGTGCCCAAGGCACGAGTCGACGTCCTCGCCTCGCAGCTGGCCAAATCGGGCCGCCCGGTGGGCCCCGAGCTGAACGACCAGCTGAAGGAAGAAGTGATCGCGCGCGAGGTGTTCATGCAGGAAGCGCAGAAGCGCGGCCTCGACGCCACCGACGATTTCAAGAACCAGATGGAACTGGCCCGCCAGACCGTCCTGATCCGCGAGCTGTTCGCCGACTATCAGAAGAAGAACCCGGTCACTGACGACGAGATCAAGGCCGAGTACGACAAGTTCGCCGCGGCCAACGGCGGCAAGGAATACCGCGCGCGCCACATCCTGGTGGAGACCGAACCCCAGGCGAAGAAGATCATCGCCGACCTGAAGAAGGGCGCGAAGTTCGAGGACATCGCCAAGAAGCAGTCCAAGGATCCGGGATCGGGCGCGCAAGGCGGCGACCTGGACTGGGGCAACGCCAACAGCTACGTCCCCGAGTTCTCCGCCGCGCTGGTGAAGTTGAACAAGGGCCAGACCACGCAGGAGCCGGTGAAGACCCAGTTCGGCTACCACATCATCCGCCTCGACGACGTGCGCACCGCGCAGTTGCCCAAGCTGGAAGACGTCAAACCGCAGATCGCGCAGCAGCTGCAGCAGCAGAAGCTGGCCAAGTTCCAGCAGGAACTGCGCGCGTCCGCGAAGGTGGAATGACGCAGGCGCCGCGCGAGCGGCGCTGGCCATTCCATCCCCGCGAAGGCGGGATCCCTTCGATGATCCTGCGAGCGGCCTTCGGGCCGCTTCGTCGTTTCCGGCTGCCTCAGTGCCGCAGCATCTGCACCAGCGTCAGCGCCCCGATCAGCACCGGCTGGTGCACCATGTACCAGGTGAGGCTCCATCGACCCAGCCACGCCAGCGGTGATGCACTTGCGGCAAGCGGTCCCGTCATCACCTCGCGCCGGCGCGCCAGCAGCCACTGCCCCGCGGCCATGCCCCACCACATCACGCCCAGCCAGGGGAACACCGGCACGTAGTCCTCGGTGATGGGCTTGCGGCTCACCAGCCCGAGCCAGTGGAACGGCGGTCCGTTGAGCACCTGCAGCGCGGGATGCATCGGGTGCAGCTCGCGGAACAGCACCGGCAGCAGGATCGCCACCGCGCCCAGCGGCCACAGCCATCGGCCCCAGCCCGCGGTCAGCCGCACCACCACCAGCATCACCGCGATGCCGTGCAGCACGCCGAAGAAGATGTAGCTGCGCGGGAACATCACGTACGAGCCCGCGGTGACCAGCAGCGCGCAGCCGGCGATCTGCGCCCAGCGTTTCCAGAAGCGGGGCCAGCGCTGTCCCTGCACGTGCGCCACCGCCTGCGACAGGCCGGCGCAGAACAGGAACAGGCTCACGATCGCCGTGCGCTGGCCTGTCCACAGCGGGTCGGCGTAGAAGTTCTGCCGGATCCAGCCGAAGTAGTTCAGGTCGAAGCAGAAGTGGAACGCGGTCATCCACACGATGGCGATGCCGCGCAGCGCATCCAGGCGGTCGAAGCGGGTTGTCGGCATGGCGCCCGAGTGTAGGCGGGCCGGGGTTTTCCCCCTCGCGACGCCGCGCGTGCAGCGGCTCCAATCGCATGCCGTTGTCCTGGAGCAAGCGATGTCCAGTTTCACCCGTTCCGTGTCCCGCCTCGGCGCGGCCCTTGTTCTCGGCCTGGTCGCACTGGCCGCCCATGCGGACTGGCCCGACAAGCCTGTCACCATGATCCTGTCCTTCCCGCCCGCGGGCGCGACGGACATCCTGGCGCGGGCCATCGGCCAGAAGATGTCCGAGTCCATGGGCCAGTCGGTGGTGGTGGAGAACCGACCGGGCGCCGGCGGCAACATCGGCCTGCTGGCAGCGGCACGCGCACCCGCGGATGGCTACAACGTGTACATGGCCGCCGTGACCAACGCCGCGATCGCGGCAGCGGCCTACCCGCCGCAGCCCGTGCACCTGATGAAGGACTTCGTGCCCGTCGCGGGCGTCGCCATCGTGCCGCACATGCTCGTGGTGCCCTCGTCGCTGCCGGCGCAGAACGTGCAGCAGCTCGTCACGCTGCTGAAGTCCGCGCCCGGCAGGCACAACTTCGCCTCGCAGGGGCCGGGCACGCTGTCGCACCTGGAGTCCGAGCTGTTCAAGCGCGCAGCCGGCGTGGACATCGTCCACATCCCCTACAAGGGCAGCTCGCAGGCCCTGCCCGACCTGATGGCGGGCAGCTCCAGCATGATGTTCGACAGCATCCCGGCCTCGATGCCCCACGTGAAGGCCGGCAAGCTGCGCATCCTGGCCGTGGCCTCGAGCAAGCGCATGCCCATGCTGCCGGACGTGCCCACCGTCGCCGAGAGCGGCATCCCGGGTTTCGCCGCCGACAACGTGTTCGGCATCGTGGCGCCCCAGGGCACGCCCAGCACGGCGATCGCCGGGCTCACGAAGGCGATCCGCGCCGCGCTGGATTCGTCCGAGCTGCGCCAGCGCATGCAGGAGCAAGGCGTGGAGCTGCGCTACACGCCGGCGGCCGAGTTCGCCAAGGTGATCGACCAGGAGTTCCAGACCTGGGGCAAGGCCGTGGAGCAGGCGCACGTCAAGCTGCAGTAGCGCCCTCCTGTTTCCACTAAGCTCGCCCGATGCGAACCGACACGCCCGCCTTCTGGGACTTCCCCTACACCTCGCAACGCATGCCGCTGCTGGCCCGCAACGTGGTCAGCACCTCGCAGCCGCTCGCCTCTGCCGCGGGCGCGCTGATGCTGGCGCGCGGCGGCAATGCGGTGGACGCGGCACTCGCCACCGCATTCACCCTGACTGTCGTCGAGCCCTGCATGAACGGCATCGGCGGCGACGCGTTCTGCATCCTCTGGGACGGCCAGCGGCTGCATGGGCTCAACGCCTCGGGCCGCGCGCCGCGGCGCTGGACGCGCGAGCACTTCGCGAAGTACCAGGCCATGCCGCTGCGCGGCTGGGACTCGGTGACCGTGCCGGGCACCGTCTCCGCATGGCGTGTGCTCTCGGATCGCTTCGGCACCGTCCCCTTCGCGGAGCTGTTCGAGCCCGCGCTGCGCCACGCCCGCGAGGGATTCCTGGTCTCACCCACCGTCCGCCGCCAGTGGCAGGCGCAGGTGAATGAACTGCTGCCGCAGCCGGGCTTCCGCGAAGCCTTCGCACCCCGCGGCGAGGCGCCGCAGGTGGGCGAGCTCTGGACCTGCCTCGGCCAGGCCGACACGCTGGAGCGCATCGCCCACAGCAAGGGCGAGGAGTTCTACCGCGGCAGCCTCGCCAAGGCCATCGCGGACCACGCGCGCGGCACCGGCGGCCTCATCGACGAAGAGGACCTCGCCGCGCACGAGTGCAACTGGGTCGAGCCGATCTCGATCCGCTACCACGGCGTGGAGCTGCACGAGATCGGCCCCAGCGGCCAGGGCATCGCTGCGCTGATGGCGCTGGGCATGCTGTCGCACCTGGACCTGAAGGCCGCGGGCGTCGACAGCGCCCTGTGCCACCACCTGCAGATCGAGGCGATGAAGCTCGCCTTCGCCGATCTCGGTGCCTACGTGGCCGACCCCGACGCGATGCGCACCGTCACCGCGAAGGACCTGCTCGCACCGGCCTACCTGGCGCAGCGCGCGAAGCTGATCGACCCGGACCGCGCGGCACCGGCGCGCAAGGGCTCGCCGCATTCCGGCGGGACGGTGTACCTCACGGCCGCGGACCAAAGCGGGATGATGGTCTCGTTCATCCAGTCCAACTTCAAGGGATTCGGCTCGGGCGTTGTGGTGCCGGGCACGGGCATCGCGCTGCACAACCGCGGCTGGGGCTTCACCCTCGAACGCGACCACCCCAACGAGGTGGCGCCGCGCAAGCGCCCGTTCCACACCATCATCCCCGGCTTCCTGATGCAGGACGGGCAGCCGCTGATGTCCTTCGGCGTGATGGGCGGCTCCATGCAGGCCCAGGGCCATGTGCAGGTGGTGCTGCGTGTCGCGGACCAGGGCCTGAACCCGCAGGCCGCCAGCGACGCGGCACGCTGGCGCATCCTCGACGACAACAGCACGGTGGCCGTGGAGTGGAACTTCCCCGCGCAAGCCATCGAAGGCCTGAAGCGCCGCGGCCACGAGGTGCGCATCGCGCCGCGCTTCGACACCGAGTTCGGTTCCGCGCAGCTGGCGATGAAGGTGCCGCACGGCTACATCGCGGCGTCCGACCACCGCAAGGACGGCACCCCGGTCGGGTTCTGAGCCGGACCTGCCTCTGCCGGGGCCACGGCCGGTAAAATCCCGGCCCTTCCCGCACCCGGCCGCCGTCCGCGGCCGCCTCCCATGTCCCTGCAGTCCCACCAGCTCGAGCTGCTCGCGCCTGCGCGCGACGCCGACATCGGCATCGAGGCCATCAACCATGGCGCCGACGCCGTCTACATCGGCGGCCCGGACTTCGGCGCGCGCGCTTCCGCAGGCAACTCCGTGCGCGACATCGAGCGCCTGTGCCGCCATGCGCACCGCTTCGGCAGCCGCATCTTCGTGACGCACAACACCATCCTGCGCGATGACGAGCTGGAAGACGCCCGCCGCATGGCCTGGGACGTCTACAACGCCGGCGCCGACGTGCTGATCGTGCAGGACATGGGCCTGCTCGAGCTCGACCTGCCGCCGATCCAGCTGCATGCCAGCACGCAGACTGACATCCGCACGGTGGAGAAGGCGCGCTTCCTGCAGGACGTGGGCTTCTCGCAGATCGTGCTGGCGCGCGAGCTCACGCTGGAGCAGATCAGCGCGATCCACGATGCGCTGGACGCCGAGCGCTGCAAGCTGGAGTTCTTCATCCACGGCGCCCTGTGCGTGGCCTACAGCGGCCAGTGCTTCATCAGCCATGCGCACACCGGCCGCAGCGCCAACCGCGGCGACTGCAGCCAGGCCTGCCGGCTGCCGTACCACGTGGTCGACGACAAGGGCCGCTTCATCGCGCACGACAAGCACGTGCTCTCGATGAAGGACAACAACCAGAGCGAGAACCTCGCCGCGCTGGTGGACGCCGGCGTGCGCAGCTTCAAGATCGAGGGCCGCTACAAGGACATGGGCTACGTGAAGAACATCACTGCCCATTACCGCAAGCTGTTCGACGAGCTGATCGAGGACCGGGAAGGCTCGGCCCGGCCGCTGTCGCGCGCATCCAGCGGACGCACGACGTTCACCTTCACTCCTGATCCGAACCAGAACTTCAACCGCGAGTTCACCGACTACTTCGTCAACGGCCGCAAGGACGACATCGGCGCGTTCGACTCGCCGAAGAACCCGGGCCAGGCGATCGGCTTCGTGACCAAGGTCGGCCCGGATTTCGTCGAGCTGGCCTGCGACAACGCCGCGACGCTGCTGCACAACGGCGACGGGCTGTGCTACTTCGACCTGCAGAAGGAGCTGGTGGGGCTGGCGATCAACCGCGCTGAACCGCTGTCGGGGCACGTGGGGCACTGGCGCGTCTTCCCCAAGGACCCGATCGCCGGCCTGCGCGACCTGCGCAAGGGCACGACGATCAACCGCAACCGCGACATGCAGTGGGTGCGCCAGCTGGAGAAGAAGTCCAGCGACCGCCGCATCGGTGTCTGGGCCACGCTGGCCGACACGGACGATGGCTTCGCGGTGTCGCTCACGGACGAGGACGGCTTCGTCGGCAGCGCGCACGCCCCGCATGCCAGGGAGCCTGCACGCGACGCCGCGCGCAACGAAGCGAGCCTGCGAGAGCACCTCGCCCGCTTCGGCGCCACCATCTTCGAAGCCCTCGACGTGCAACTGAAGATGGCGCAGGCATGGTTCGTTCCGGCCTCGCTGCTCAACCAGCTGCGGCGCGATGCGGTCGAGGCGCTGGAGGCTGCCCGTTCGGCCGGCTACGAGCGTCCGCGCCGCGGTATTGCCGTCGAGCCGCCCGTGCCCTACCCCGAGGACACCCTCACCTACCTCGCCAACGTGTTCAACCAGAAGGCGCACGACTTCTACGCGAAGCACGGCGTGCGCGTCATCGATGCCGCGTACGAGAGCCACGAGGAGGAAGGCGAGGTCAGCCTGATGATCACCAAGCATTGCGTGCGGTGGTCGATGAGCCTCTGCCCCAAGCAGGCCAAGGGCGTGGTTGGCGTCAAGGGCACGATCAAGGCCGAGCCGCTGCAGCTGGTCAACGGCAAGGAGAAGCTCACCCTGCGCTTCGACTGCAAGCCGTGCGAGATGCACGTGGTGGGCAAGATGAAGACTCTCGTGAAGACGCAGCGCGCCCGCGAGATGGCCGAGGCGCCGATGGTCTTCTACCGCACCCGTCCGGCGGCCACCCGGCCGACCTGATCCCCCACAATGGGCGCAGCACGGCACGCCCATGGCCTACCGCACGACCCTCGCCTCCCGGGTGCACGCCTTCGACGGCCTGCGCCAGGTGATGGCCGCGGCCAGTCCGGCGCGTTCTGGCGACGAGCTCGCGGGCATCGCGGCGCGGTCGGACGAGGAACGCTGGGCCGCGCGCCACGTGCTGGCCGACCTGCCGCTCAAGCAGTTCCTCGACGAGGCGCTGGTGCCCTACGAGCACGACGATGTCACGCGGCTGATCGTCGACAGCCACGACGCGGCGGCCTTCGCGCCCGTTGCACACCTCACGGTCGGCGGCTTTCGCGACTGGCTGCTCGGGGACGAAGCCACGCCCGAACGACTCACGGCACTGGCCGCCGGCCTCACGCCCGAAATGGTGGCCGGCGTGTCCAAGCTGATGCGCAACCAGGACCTGATCGCGGTCGCACGCAAGTGCCGCGTCGTCACGCGCTTCCGCAACACGCTGGGCCTGCCCGGCCGGCTGGGCGTGCGGCTGCAGCCCAACCATCCCACCGACGACCTGCGCGGCATCGCCGCGTCCACGCTCGACGGGCTGCTGTATGGCGCCGGTGACGCCGTGATCGGCGTGAACCCGGTGTCCGACAGTCCGGCCGTCCTCGAAGGCATCTGGCGCCTGCTCGACGGCCTCGTCCAGCACTTCGCGATCCCCACGCAGGCCTGCGTGCTCACGCACGTCACCAACACGCTGCGCCAGATCGAGGCCGGCGTGCCGGTCGACCTGGTCTTCCAGTCCATCGGCGGCACGCAGAAGACCAACGAATCGTTCGGGGTGTCGCTCGCGCTGCTCGACGAGGCGTGCCAGGCGGCACGTTCGCTCGGCCGCGGCACGCTGGGGGACAACGTCATGTATTTCGAGACGGGCCAGGGCAGCGCGCTCTCCGCCGGGGCGCACCACGGCGTCGACCAGCAGACCTGCGAGGCGCGCGCCTATGCGGTGGCGCGCCGCTACCGGCCGCTGCTGGTGAACACCGTGGTCGGCTTCATCGGTCCCGAGTACCTCTACGACGGCAAGCAGATCATCCGCGCCGGGCTGGAGGACCACTTCTGCGGCAAGCTGCTGGGCCTGCCGCTGGGCTGCGACATCTGCTACACGAACCATGCCGAGGCCGACCAGGACGACATGGACAACCTGCTGGTGCTGCTCGGGACCGCGGGCCTCACCTACCTCATGGGCGTGCCCGGCGCCGACGACGTGATGCTCAACTACCAGAGCACGTCGTTCCACGACGCCGCGTTCCTGCGCCGCACGCTGGGGCTGAAGCCTGCGCCCGAGTTCGCCGCCTGGCTGGAGCAGATGCAGATCACCGACAAGGCCGGGCGCCTGCTCGCGGGCAGCGGTGGTGCGCTGCGCCTGGCGCAGGACGTGGGCCGGCTCGCCACGGCGGGAGCCTGAGTCGTGAAGGAGGAGCGCCCCGCCCCTGCCGATCCCGGCTTCTGGGAGGAGTTGCGCCGATTCACGCCGGCCGCATCGGGCTGGGCCGCAGCGGCGTTGCGCTACCCACGCACGAGGTGCTGGCGTTCGGATGGGCGCATGCGCGGGCCCGCGACGCCGTGCACACACCGCTGGACGTGGCGGCACTCGAAGCCGATCTCCGTGCCGCCGGGTTCGAGGTGTGCCAGGTGCACAGCGCCGCGTCCGGCCGCACTACGTACCTGCGACGTCCCGACCTCGGGCGGCAACTCGACGCGAGCCACCACCCGGCACTGCAGGCAATGCCAGCGCCGGACCTCGCGCTGGTCGTCGGCGATGGCCTGTCGTCGCTCGCCGTCCAGCGCCATGCAGTGCCACTGCTGGTGGCGTTGCGCGAGCGCCTCGGCGACCGGTTCCGTTGCTCACCCGTCGTCGTGGCACAGCAAGCCCGCGTTGCGTTGGCTGACGACATCGGCGAGCAGTTGCGGGCCCGTCTCTCGGTCATGCTGATCGGAGAGCGACCTGGCCTGAGCTCGCCCGACAGCCTGGGCATCTATGTCACCCACGCGCCGCGCCGAGGGCGGCACGATGCCGAGCGCAACTGCATCTCCAACGTGCGCCCCGAAGGCCTGCCGATCCCGGCCGCAGCGCACAAGCTGGCCTGGCACGTCGATCAGGCGCTGCAGCGCGGGCTGGCCGGCGTCGGCCTGAAGGACGAGAGCGACGCTGCGCTCCCCGAGGCTGCAGCAGTCGCCCCTCTTCCAGCCGCCTGAGCAACAGCCTGTCGGACCGTTTGCCGGTCCTTCACCCGGTTGCCCTTCCCGCCTACGTGCGCAGCGCGGCTGCGGGCGGAGACTGGCCGGGAGGCCTGCACCATGGACGACCCACGCTTCATGTTCGCCACGGGGGTGGAGAACAGCAACCCGACTGTCGACGGCCGTCGCGTGGACGAACTCGAGAAATGTGGCCACTACCGGCACTGGCGCACCGACTTCGCGCTGGTGCGCGAGATGGGCATCCGCTTCCTGCGCTACGGGCCGCCGCTGCACCGGACGTGGACGGGCCCCGACTCCCACGACTGGGACTTCGCCGACACCACCTTCGCCGAGTTGCGCTGCCTGGACATCATCCCCATCGTCGACCTGTGCCACTTCGGCGTGCCCGACTGGGTGGGCAACTTCCAGAACCCCGACTTCCCGAAGCTCTTTGCCGGCTATGCGCGCGCCTTCGCGCAGCGCTTCCCTTGGATCCAGCTGTACACGCCGGTCAACGAGATGTACATCTGCGCGCGCTTCTCGGCCCTGTACGGCTGGTGGAACGAGCAGCTCGCCACCGATCGCGCCTTCGTCAACGCGCTCAAGCACATCGTGCAGGCCAACGTGCTGGCGATGGAGGCGATCCTGCAGGTGCGGCCCGACGCCATCTTCATCCAGAGCGAATCGTCCGAGTACTTCCACGCCGAGAACCCCGCAGCAATCGGCCCCGCCGAGCTGATGAACTCCAAGCGCTTCCTGTCGCTGGACCTCAACTACGGCCGCCGCGTCGACTCGGAGATGTACGAGTACCTGATGGACAACGGCATGAAGCGCGACGACTACCACTTCTTCATGGGCCGCTCGCTCAAGCAGCACTGCATCATGGGCAGCGACTACTACATCACCAACGAGCACCGCGTCTCGGCCGACGGCGACACCCGCGCGTCGGGCGAGATCTTCGGCTACGCGGTGATCTCGCGGCAGTACCACGAGCGGTACCGGCTGCCGGTGATGCACACCGAGACCAACCTCGTGCAGGGCGCCGAGGGTTTCTCGGCGGTCAACTGGCTGTGGAAGGAATGGGCCAACGTCCTGCGCGTGCGCAACGACGGCGTGCCGGTGCTGGGCTTCACCTGGTACTCGCTCACCGACCAGGTGGACTGGGACAGCGCCCTGCGCTGCGACAACGGCCAGGTCAACGCGCTGGGCCTGTTCGACCTGGACCGCCGCATCCGTCCCGTGGGCCAGGCCTACAAGCAACTGATCGCCGACTGGCGCGAGGTGCTGCCGACCCAGAGCGTGTGCCTGCAGGTTCCGGTCGTGCTGCCGAGCGAACACGGGCAGGCATGGAAGCATCGGCGCGCGCCGGGCATCCGCGAGAGCACCGACGCGCCCCACAACGCCGAATGAGGAGCATGCGATGGCCGCGAGATTCGAAGGCAAGGTGGCACTGGTGACGGGTGCGGGCTCGGGCATCGGCCTCGCGACGGCGAAGCGGCTGGCATCGGAAGGCGCCCGCCTGGCGCTGGTCGGCCTGGACGCGGGTCACCTGGCCGCCGCACGCGACCAGGTGATGCAGGCCGGCGCGCCCGAGGCACTCGACGTGGTGTGCGACGTGTCGCAGGAAGCGAAGGTAATGGCCTGTGTCGACCAGGTGATGCAGAGGTTCGGTCGCCTGGACGTCGTGGTGAACAACGCCGGCCTGATGTCGTTCAAGCCGCTGGAGCAGTTCACCGGCGAGGACTGGCTGCGCATCCTGGGCGTGGACCTGCTGGGCGCGTTCTACTTCACCAAGCAGGCGTTCCTGCGCATGCGCGGCGGCGGCGCGATCGTCAACGTCGCCAGCGTGCACGCGGTGCGCACCACGCCGCAGGTGGCACCTTATGCCGCGGCCAAGGCCGCCCTGCTGTCACTCACACGCTCCGCCGCCCTCGAAGGCCGCGGCCGCGGCATCCGCAGCAACGCGGTGCTGCCCGGGGCGGTGGAGACGAAGATGCTGCGCGACAACCCCGAGGTGAAGGCGGGCGTCGAGCACATCGAACCCAAGGAACTGCTGCAACCTGCGGACATCGCGGCCACCATCGCCTGGCTCGCCTCGGACGACGCCAGCCACGTGCAGGGCGTGAGCCTGGTGGTCGATGGAGGGCGGCTCAACGAGCTGTGAAAGCGGACATCCGAACGCGAAAGGCGCAAAAGGTAGGCGAAACACGCGAAAGGGGCCATCGAGTTTTTCGAAGGTTGTCTTTCGCGTTTTTGCGATCCTTCGCGTCTTTTGCGTTCGGCTGTCCGCTCCCGCTTTCAGCCGACCCATTTGCGCGCGTTGCGCCAGATGCGCAGCCAAGGGCTGAACTCGCTGCGGTCCCCGCCGGTCCAGGACATCTGGATGTTGCGGAACACGCGTTCGGCGTGCGGCATCATGGCCGTGAAACGCCCGTCGGCTGTCGTCACCGCCGTCAGGCCGCCGGGGCTGCCATTGGGGTTCAGCGGGTAGGTCTCGGTCGGCTGGCCGTGGTGGTCGACGTAGCGCATCGCGGCGATCGCCTCGGCGCGATTGCCGCGGTGCGCAAAGTTGGCATAGCCCTCGCCGTGCGCCACCACGATCGGCAGCCGGCTGCCGGCCATGCCGTCGAAGAACAGGCTGGGCGACGGCAGCACCTCCACCTGCGACAGCCGAGCCTCGTAGCGCTCGCTGCGGTTCGTGGTGAAGCGCGGCCAGGCCTGCGCGCCCGGGATGATGTCGGCCAGCTCGGCCAGCATCTGGCAGCCGTTGCACACGCCCAGCGCGAAGGTGTCCTGGCGCGCGAAGAAGGCCTGGAACTGCTCCGACAGTTTCTGGTGGAACGTGATGCTGCGAGCCCAGCCGATGCCGGCCCCCAGCGTGTCGCCGTAGCTGAAGCCGCCACACGCGACGAAGCCGCGGAAGTCGGCCAGCGCGGCCCGTCCCGACTGCAGGTCGGTCATGTGCACGTCGACCGCCTCGAAACCCGCCGTGTCGAAGCAGTACGCCATCTCCACGTGCGAGTTGACGCCCTGCTCGCGCAGGATCGCGACCTTCGGACGCGCGAGGTTGAGGAACGGCGCGGCCACGTCGACCTTCGCATCGAAACTCGGCGCGAACTGCAGGCCCGGATCGGCAGCATCACCGGCGGCCGCATGCTCCTGGTCCGCACACTCGGGGTTGTCGCGCTGCTGGCAGATCTTCCAGCTGACGCTGTCCCAGACCTGGTGCAGGTCCGAGAGCTTCGCGCTGAACACGGCCTTGGTGTCGCGCCAGACCTGCACCTCGCCCTTGCCCACATCGAGCGACGAGGACGCAGGCCGGGTCTTGCCGACGAAGTGGCTGTGTTTCGAGAGGCCATGGTCACGCAGCACCTGCATGACATCGTTGCGCTCGGCCGTGCGCACCTGCAGCAGCACGCCCAGTTCCTCGTTGAACAGCGCCTTGAGCGTGAGCTCCTGCCGCCGCGCGCTGACCTGCGTGGCCCAGTTCTTGGCATCGCCGTACTCGGCGCGGCTGTCCTGGATGCCGTCGCCCTCGGTGACCAGCATGTCCACGTTGAGGCTCACGCCGACATGGCCGGCGAACGCCATCTCGCAGGTCGCCGCGAACAGGCCACCGTCGCTGCGGTCGTGGTACGCGAGGATGCGACCCTGCTTGCGCAGCGCATTGACCGCGTCCACGAGGTTCGCCAGGTCCTTCGGCTCGTCGAGGTCCGGCACGTCGCCCCCCGGCTGCTGCAGCACCTGCGCCAGGATGCTGCCGCCCATGCGGTGGCGGCCCTTGCCAAGGTCGACCAGCACCAGCGTGGTGTCGTCCTGCGCCGCATCGAGCTGCGGTGTGAGCGTCGGGCGCACGTCATTGAGCGTGGCGAAGGCGGTGATCACCAGGCTCACGGGCGAGGTGACCTTCTTCGCCGCGCCCTGCTCCTGCCACTGGGTGCGCATCGACAGGCTGTCCTTGCCGACGGGGATGGCGATGCCCAGCTGGGGGCACAGATCCATGCCGACTGCCTTCACGGTGTCGTACAGCGCGGCGTCCTCGCCCGCTTCACCGCACGCGGCCATCCAGTTGGCCGACAGCTTCACGCGGGACAGCTCGATCGGCGCGGCCAGCAGATTCGTGATGGCCTCGGCCACCGCCATGCGACCGGAAGCCGCGGCATCGATCGCAGCCAGCGGCGTGCGCTCGCCCATGCTCATGGCCTCGCCCGCGAAGCCACGGAAGTCGGCCAGCGTCACCGCGCAATCGGCCACGGGCACCTGCCACGGTCCCACCATCTGGTCACGGTGCGACAGGCCGCCCACGGTGCGGTCGCCGATGGTGACGAGGAAGCGCTTGGAGGCGACGGTTGGATGCGAGAGCACCCGTATCGCCGCGTCCTGCAGGTCCACGCCGGTGAGGTCGATCGCGGGCACCTGGCGCGCGATGCGCTTCACGTCGCGGTGCATCTTGGGCGGCTTGCCGAGGAGCACGTCCATGGGCATGTCGACCGGCGATCTCGCGCCTTCGTCCCCCACGACCAGCTGGCGCTGCTCGGTCGCCACGCCCACCACCGCGAACGGACACCGCTCGCGCTCGCAGAACGCCCGGAACTGCGCCAGCGATTCCGGTGCGATGGCCAGCACGTAGCGCTCCTGGCTCTCGTTGCACCAGATCTCCTTGGGTGCAAGGCCCGACTCCTCGAGCGGCACCTTGCGCAGGTCGAAGCGCGCACCGCGTCCCGCGTCGTTGGTCAGTTCGGGGAAGGCGTTCGACAACCCGCCCGCACCAACGTCATGGATGGCGAGGATCGGGTTGCGATCGCCCAGCGTCCAGCAGTGGTTGATGACCTCCTGCGCGCGGCGCTCGATCTCGGGGTTGCCTCGCTGCACCGAGTCGAAATCCAGGTCGGCCGCATTGGCGCCGGTGGCCATCGAACTCGCCGCACCGCCGCCCATGCCGATGCGCATGCCGGGGCCGCCCAGCTGCACCAGCAGCGTGCCGGGCGGGAACGGGATCTTCTGCGTCAGGCCCGCGTCGATGGTGCCCAGGCCGCCGGCGATCATGATCGGCTTGTGGTAGCCGCGCACGACGCCGTCGACGGTCTGTTCGTACTCGCGGAAATAGCCCAGCAGGTTGGGACGGCCGAACTCGTTGTTGAACGCGGCGCCGCCCAGCGGGCCTTCCGTCATGATCTGCAGCGGACTGGCGATGTGCGCCGGCCTGCCATTCGGCGATTCCCACAGGCGCGACACCGAGAAACCGGTCAGGCCCGCCTTGGGCTTCGAGCCACGGCCAGTCGCGCCTTCGTCGCGGATCTCGCCGCCGGCGCCAGTCGAAGCGCCCGGGAACGGCGAGATGGCCGTCGGGTGGTTGTGCGTCTCCACCTTCATCAGCACGTGGTGCATGGCGTCGCGGCGCGCATAAGGCGCAGGACCATCGCCCGCCCTCGGCAGGAAGGCCTCGACGCGCGAGCCCTCCATCACGGCGGCGTTGTCCGAATAGGCGATCACCGTGTGCTGCGGGTTCGCCTGGTGCGTGTGGCGGATCATGCCGAACAGGCTCTTGTCCTGCGGCTGGCCGTCGATGGTGAAGCTGGCGTTGAAGATCTTGTGCCGGCAGTGCTCGCTGTTCGCCTGCGCGAACATCATCAGCTCGACGTCGGTCGGGTTGCGGCCGAGCCCGCGGAACGCCTGCTCGAGGTACTCGACCTCGTCGTCCGCGAGCGCCAGGCCGAACTGCGTGTTGGCTCGCTCCAGCGCGGCACGGCCGCCGCCCAGCACGTCGACCTCTTCCATCGGCGCCGGCTCGAGCTCGCTGAACAGCGACCTGGCGCCGCCGAGTGCCGGCAGCACGCTTTCGGTCATGCGGTCGTGCAGCAGCGATCCGATGGCATCGCGCTGCGCAGCGGACAACGTGGCCTTGCCGCCGAGCAGTCCGCCCTTCAGCGCCACGCGGAATTCGATCGCGCGCTCCAGCCGCTTGACCTGCAGCCCGCAGTTGTGCGCGATGTCAGTGGCCTTGGAGGCCCAGGGCGAGACCGTGCCCAGCCGCGGCGTCACCACGAACAGCTCGCCCTGCGTGCTGCCCTCGAACGGCTCGCCGTAGGTCAGCAGTCCGGCCAGCCGCTTCAGGTCGGCGGCCGACGGCGCCTGCTCCCAGGCGGCCAGGTGCACGAAGCGGGCGGACAGCCCGTCGACCTTCTCGTTCACCTCGCGCAGGCGCGGCAGCAATTGGCGGATGCGGAAGTCGCTGAGGGCGCGGCCACCCTCGAACTCGGTGATGTGCAGGGTCACGTTGGGCCTGGTGTGGGGAACGGCGGGCGCGGGCCGCTGACTGGGGCACGCGCGAGACCCCGCATTTTACCGGTCACCGTCGAGCGCTCCTGCGCGCACGGACCCCCTCTGGGATAATCCATGCCCATGAGCATCACGTACAAGGACGTCGAGGGCATCCAGGGGATGCGCACCGCCTGCCGGCTGGCAGCCGAGGTGCTGGACTACCTCACGCCGCACATCAAGCCCGGCATCACCACCAAGGAGATCGACCGGTTGGCGTCCGAGTGCATGAAGAAGCAGGGCTCCACCTCCGCCACCCTGGGCTACCAGCCGCCCGGCTACCCGCCCTACCCGGCTTCGCTGTGCACCTCGGTCAACCATGTCGTCTGCCACGGCATCCCGAACGACAAGCCACTGAAGAAGGGCGACATCGTCAACGTCGACGTCACCGTCATCAAGGACGGCTGGTTCGGCGACACCAGCCGCATGTTCGTCGTCGGCGAAGCCTCCATCGCCGCCAAGCGCCTGGTCACGGTCACCTACGACGCGATGTGGCACGGCATCGTCAAGGTCAAGCCGGGCATCCGCCTGGGCGACATCGGCTGGGCGATCCAGCAGTTCGCCGAGAAGCAGGGCTACTCGGTGGTGCGCGAGTTCTGCGGCCATGGCATCGGGCGCAACTTCCACGAGGAGCCGCAGGTGCTGCACTACGGCCGCCCCGGCACGCTGGAGGAACTCAAGCCCGGCATGACCTTCACCATCGAGCCGATGATCAACGCCGGCCGCAAGGAGGTGAAGGAGTTCGGCAACGATGGCTGGACCATCGTCACCAAGGACCATTCGCTGTCGGCCCAGTGGGAGCACACCGTGCTCGTCACCGACACGGGCTACGAGGTGCTCACGCTCTCGGCGGGCAGCCCGCCACCGCCGCCGTTCGTCAACGCCGGCTGATGCCATGACCGCGGTGGTGCGCCTTCCCGCCACCGAGGTGGCGACACCCACCGCGCTGCGCGAGCAGCTGGCCGCGCAGAAGCAGGCCGTCGTCGCCACCCTCCTCGCCCGCGACACCGGGCCCCGCGCCGTTCGCCCGCTGCTCCGGCGGCTGGCGCGCCATGTCGACAACGCGCTGCGCCAGCTCTGGGAGCAGGCCGGCTTTGCTGCCGGCTTTGCGCTGGTGGCCGTGGGCGGCTACGGCCGCGGCGAGCTGTTCCCCCATTCCGACGTCGACGTGCTGGTGCTGCTGCCGGACGGCGTGCAGGCGGACGACGATGCTGCGCTCAAGCAGCGACTCGAGGCCTTCATCGGCAGTTGCTGGGACACGGGCCTGGAGATCGGCTCCAGCGTCCGCACCGTGGACGAATGCATGGCGCAGGCCGCCTCCGACGTCACCGTGCGCACCTCGCTGCTCGAGTCGCGCCTGCTCGCCGGCAACGCCGCGCTCTTCAAGCGCTTCGACCAGCGCTTCCACGACCAGCTGGACCCGCAGGCCTTCTTCATCGCCAAGACGCTGGAGATGCGCCAGCGGCACACCAAGTTCGAGAACACGCCGTATTCGCTGGAGCCGAACGTCAAGGAGTCGCCGGGCGGCCTGCGCGACCTGCACGTGATCCTGTGGGTCGCGAAGGCAGCGGGCTTCGGCGACAGCTGGGCCGAGCTCGCGCGGCGAGGCCTGGCCACGCCACTGGAGGCGCAGCAGATCCAGCGCAACGAGGCGCTGCTGGGCCTGATCCGCGCGCGGCTGCATGCCATCGCGCGCCGGCGCGAAGACCGGCTGGTGTTCGACCTGCAGACCAGCGTTGCCGAGACCTTCGGCGACACGACCATCACCAACGAGGAAGGCCGCCTGGTGCAACGCGCCAGCGAGGCGCTGATGAAGCGCTTCTACTGGGCGGCCAAGGCGGTCACGCAGCTGAACCAGATCCTGCTGCTGAACATCGAGGAGCGGCTGATCCCCGGCGGCGGCGATCCCGAGCCGATCAACCCGCGCTTCCTGAACAAGGCCGGGCTGCTGGAGGTGGCGGACGACGACCTGTACCAGCGCGAGCCGCACGCCATCCTCGAGACCTTCCTGATCTACCAGACCACGGTGGGCATCAAGGGCCTGTCGGCGCGCACGTTGCGGGCGCTGTACAACGCGCGCGGCGTGATGGACGCGAAGTTCCGCAACGACCCGGTGAACCACGCGACCTTCCGCGAGCTGCTGATGCAGCCCGCCGGCATGACCCACGTGTTCCGGCTCATGAACCAGACGTCCGTGCTGGGCCGCTATCTCTGGCCGTTCCGGCGCATCGTCGGCCAGATGCAGCACGACCTGTTCCACGTCTACACGGTGGACCAGCACATCCTGATGGTGCTGCGGAACATGCGCCGGTTCTTCATCGCCGAGCACGCGCACGAATACCCGTTCTGCTCGCAGCTCGCCGCCGGCTACGACCGTCCTTACGTGCTGTACATCGCGGCGCTGTTCCACGACATCGCCAAGGGCCGCGGCGGCGACCACTCCGAGCTGGGTGGCCAGGAGGTGCGGCGGTTCTGCCGCCAGCACGCGATCCCGGCCGACGACTGCCGGCTGATCGAGTTCCTGGTGCGCGAGCACCTCACCATGAGCCGCATCGCGCAGAAGGAAGACCTGAGCGATCCGGAAGTGATTACCGCGTTTGCGCAGCGCGTGGGCGACGAGCGCCGGCTCACGGGCCTGTACCTGCTCACCGTGGCCGACATCCGCGGCACCAGCCCGAAGGTGTGGAACGCCTGGAAGGGCAAGCTGCTGGAAGACCTGTACCGCGCCACGCTGCGTGCGCTGGGGGGCATCGCCCCGACACGTCAGCGGAGATCGAGGCCCGCAAGCGCGACGCGCTGGTGCAGCTGCAGCTGCACGCGCTGCCGTTCGAGGCGCACAAGAAACTGTGGGACTCGCTGGACGTGGGCTACTTCATGCGGCACGACGCCGGCGAGATCGCCTGGCACACACGCCACGTCTCGCGGCACGTGGGAACGACCAAGGCCCTGGTGCGCGCGCGCCTGTCACCGGTGGGCGAAGGCCTGCAGGTGCTGGTGTACACGCCCGACCAGCCGGACCTGTTCGCGCGCATCTGCGGCTATTTCGAGCAGGCCGGCTTCTCGATCCTGGACGCGCGCATCCACACCACGCGCACCGGCTACGCGCTCGACACCTTCCAGGTGGTCACGGCCATGCTGCCGGAGCACTACCGCGAGCTGATCAGCATGGTGGAGTCGGGCCTCGAACAGACCCTGCAGCGCGCCGGCGCCCTGCCGCCGCCCAGCCGCGGCCGCGTGTCGCGCCGGGTCAAGAGCTTCCCGATCGCGCCGCGGGTGCAGCTGACGCCGGACGAACGCGCGCAGCGCTGGCTGCTGTCGATCTCGGCCAGCGACCGCGTCGGACTGCTGTATTCCGTGGCGCGCGTGCTGGCCCACCACCGCATCAATCTGCAGCTGGCCAAGGTCACCACGCTCGGCGAACGCGTCGAAGACACCTTCCTCGTCGACGGTCCCGAACTGCAGCAGAACCGCAAGCAGATCGAGATCGAGACCGAGCTGCTCGAGGCGCTGGCGGCCTGAGCGCCGCCGCCCTGCGCATCAGCGCGATCGTCGCTGGGGCTGCTGCACCGGCACCCGCGCCAGCAGCGGATGCATCGGCGCGTTCCGGAACCCACGCCTGCGGCCGCGGGCCCGGATCTGCGTCCAGGCGGTGAGCACCACCATGGCCAGGAAGCAGCCCGCCACGAGCACCGGATAGCCCGCCAGGATCTGCGCGAGCGAGTACCTGGCGTCCAGCGAGCGCCCGATGCCCAGCATCGCCGCATAGGCCCAGGACACGCCCGACACCGCGCCGGTGAAGACGGCCAGCGTGCGTTCGCTGAAGCGCAGGCGCATCAGCGCGCCGGCGCGCTTGAGCATCGGCAGCACCGTCCGGTGCAGCACCACGCCGTTGAGGGTGAGCAGCGCCACGATCGCGAACTTGGACTGCAGCGCGGGATTGAGGAGCACCTGGCTACCCCGGGTCCACACGTCGATCGCCACGAGGCCCGAGCCGGTGAGCCACAGGAGCATCAGCGCGCGCTTGAGGGTCTGCTGCAGGCTGGCCAGGTGCGTCTCGTCGAGGCTGGCCGAGTCGCCCAGGACCAGGCGCCTCACCATGTCGAAATCGCTCAGCACCACGAGGCCGATCGCCACGCAGCACGTCATCAGGTGCAGGAACGCCACGCCGAGCCGCACCAGTTCAAAGTCCATCCGTCATCCTCGTTGTGTGTCGCATGTGCCCGGCGCACTGTGCGCAACAGCTGAGCTTCAAACTGCGTTGGATTGCAACCTGCTGTTGAGCAGCAATCGCTTGCGCAGAGCGGCTTCTGCGGTCTTCGTGCAGCTTCTCACTGCTGAGCCACGCTTTGTAGAAGCTTGTCGGCGGGTGGACCGAGGTATGTTGATCCTTCCCGTTACAGGAAAGCTGGAGCGGCGGATGGTGGCTCAGTCGTCCTCGCCCGCATCGAGCCCGGGGAACAGCACCTCGGTGAAACCGAACTTCGTGAAGTCGCGCACCCGCATCGGGTACAGCTTGCCCCACAGGTGGTCGACCTCGTGCTGCACGACACGCGCGTGGAAACCTTCGACGGTGCGGTCGATCGGGTCGCCGGAGGCGTCGAGGCCGGTGTAGCGGATGCGCTTCCAGCGCGGCACCACGCCGCGCAGGCCGGGCACGGAGAGGCAGCCTTCCCAGCCGTCCTCCTCCTCGTCGCCAATCGGCGTGACCACCGGATTGCACAGCACCGTGCGCGGCACGGGCGGCGCATCGGGATAGCGCGGGTTGGGCGCATCGGTGCCGAAGATCACCAGCTGCAGGTCGACGCCGATCTGCGGCGCGGCCAGGCCAGCGCCGTTCACGGCGGCCATGGTCTCGACCATGTCGCGCACCAGCAGGTGCAGTCGGTCGGTGTCGAATTCGGTGACGGGCTGGGCGACGCGCAGCAAGCGCGGGTCGCCCATCTTCAGGATCTCTCGGACTGCCATTCCCGCAGCATAGCTGTCGCCGGACAATGCCCGGATGTCCCGGCCCGATCCCTCGCCCGACCCCATGGCCGAACTCGCGGCGCCGCTCCCGCCGGTGTTGCGATGGCTGCTGGTGGCGCTGGCGGTCGCCAGCCTGGCATTGGGCATCGCGGGGTTCTTCCTGCCGGTGTTGCCCACGGTGCCATTCATCCTCCTGGCAGCGTGGGCCGCCGCCCGCAGCTCGCCGCGGCTGGCACGCTGGATGGACACGCATCCGCACATGGGACCGCACATCCGCGCATGGCGGCGCGGCGGGGTCGTGCCTCGCCGTGCGAAGTGGCTCGCGACCGTGACAATGGCGTGCAGCGCGGCGGGGATGCTGCTGTGGTTCGGCCCGTGGTGGCCCGTGCTGGTTGCGACCGGGGCGATGGCCGCCGTCGACCTGTGGCTGTGGCGCAGGCCGGAGATGGCGTCCGACCAGCGACCGGTCGAGCCCTAGCCCTGCCCGCCGGCCAGCAATCGCCGCAGGCCGTCCTCGTCCAGCACCGCGACGCCGAGCTCCCGTGCCTTCTCCAGCTTGCTGCCGGCCTCGGCACCCGCAACCACGTAGCTGGTCTTCTTGCTCACGGAGCCGGCCACCTTGGCGCCCGCCGCCTCCAGCAGGTCCTTGGCCTCGTCACGGCTCAGCGTGGGCAAGGTGCCCGTGAGCACCACCGTGAGGCCGGCCAGCGGCTTCGGCGCGCGGGCGACAGGCTCGCCCTCTTCCCAGTGCACGCCGCAGGCCCGCAGCTGCTCGACCACCTCGCGGTTGTGCGGCTGGGCGAAGAAGGTGTGGATGCTCTCGGCCACCACGGGGCCGACGTCGGGCACTTCCAGCAGTTGCTCGGCGCTGGCGTCCAGGATGGCATCGAGGCCACCGAAGTGCCGCGCGAGATCCCGCGCCGTGGCCTCGCCGACATGGCGGATGCCCAGCCCGTAGAGGAAACGCGGCAAGGTCGTCTGCTTGGACTTCTCGATGCCGGCCAGCAGGTTCTGCGCGGACTTCTCGCCCATCCGGTCCAGCGCGACGAGGTTGGCGAGGCCCAGCCGGTACAGGTCGGGCAGCGTCTTCACGACGCCCGCTTCCACCATCTGGTCCACCAGCTTGTCGCCCAGGCCTTCGATGTCCATCGCACGGCGCTGCGCGAAATGCAGGATCGCCTGCTTGCGCTGCGCGCCGCAGAACAGGCCGCCGGTGCAGCGGTAGTCGGCCTCGCCTTCCTCGCGCACGGCCTCGCTGCCACACACCGGGCAGCGCCGTGGCATGGTGAACACCGCGGCGGCACCATGGCGCTTCTCGGGCACGACGCCGACCACTTCCGGAATCACGTCGCCCGCGCGGCGAACGATGACGGTATCGCCGACCCGCACGTCCTTGCGGTGAACCTCGTCCTCGTTGTGCAGCGTCGCGTTCGTCACCGTCACGCCGCCGACGAACACCGGCACCAGCCGCGCGACGGGCGTGAGCTTGCCGGTGCGGCCGACATAGACATCGATGCTCTCGACCGTCGTGAGTTGCTCCTGCGCCGGAAACTTGTGCGCCACCGCCCAGCGCGGCTCGCGGGTGACGAAGCCCAGGCGCTTCTGCAGCGCGAGGCTGTCGACCTTGTAGACCACGCCGTCGATGTCGAACGGCAGCTTGTCGCGCCTTCCGCCCACGTCCTGGTGGAACGCCACGAGGTCGTCCGCGCCGTGCGCCACCTTCGCTTCCTGCGACACCGGCAGGCCCCAGATGCGCAAGGCCTGCAGCAGCTCGAAGTGGGTGGTGAACGCCGGTCCGCCCTGCTCGGGCGGCGTGATCTCGCCCCACCCGTAGGCGTAGAAGCTCAGGGGCCGCTGGCGCGCGATCGCCGGATCGAGCTGGCGCACGGCGCCCGCCGCGGCGTTGCGCGGATTCACGAAAGTCTTCTCGCCCTTGGCGCCCTTCGCGATCTTCTCGCGCTGCAGTTCGTTGAGGCGCTCGAACTGGTCGCGGCGCATGAAGACCTCGCCGCGCACTTCGAGGACGGCGGGAATCGGCAGCTGCCTGGACGCATGCAGCCGCAGCGGAATCTGGCCGATGCCGCGGATGTTCTGCGTGACGTCCTCGCCCACCTCGCCGTCGCCGCGCGTCGCGGCCTGCACCAGCACGCCGTGCTCGTAGCGCAGGTTGATCGCCAGGCCGTCGAACTTGAGTTCGGCCACGTAGTCGACGGGTGGATCACCCTCGCCCAGTCCGAGCTCGCGACGCACCCGCGCGTCGAAGTTGCGCGCGCCGCTGGCCTCGATGTCGGTCTCGGTGCGGATCGACAGCATCGGCACCTTGTGCCGCACCTTGGCGAATCCCTCCAGCACGGCGCCGCCGACGCGCTGGGTCGGCGAATCCGGAGCCAGCAGGTCCGGGTGGGCGGCCTCGAGCTCCTGCAGCTCGCGAAAGAGCCTGTCGTACTCGGCGTCCGGGATCTCGGGCGCGTCGAGCACGTAGTACTGGTGCGCGTGGCGGTGCAGCAGTTCGCGCAGCGCATCGATGCGCTCCTGCACCTTGGGGGAAGCGGCCATCGGCGGATCGCTCAGCTGAACACGCGGCGCGCCAGCTGCGACCCCGCCGCCAGGTCGCGCGACTCCAGCATGTCGTACAGCTTCTCGAGGTCGGCGCCGATCACGTCCATGCCCTCGGGCTGGATCACCTGCCCGTTGTCGTCGGTGACCACGCCGTCCATGCCCTCGGCCAGCGCGATCGCGGCCTCGCACATCCGCAGGAACGGCTGCTCGGTGCGATGCACCTGCGGCACGTCCAGGCTGAGGGATACCTCGCGGATGGCGGCCTGCGTGGGGTCTTCCGCCAGCGCCGCCTGCGTGTCGAACGTCAGCACCAGGATCGGCGGGTTGCCGGGCTGCATCGCGGGCAGCACCATGCGGCCCGGGATCGCGCCTGCGACGAACCCCAGGCGGGCAGCGTTCTGCTGCACGTAGCCCGGGCTCCAGGCGGCGTGCCGCGCGCGCAGCGTGAACCCCAGCTGCGCGTCGTGGCCGCCGGCGAACTGGTCCAGCTCGCGGGCGCGAGACACCTCGTGCAGCATCTCCGGGAACTCGGGCGATCCGTTCACCGCGTCGGCGAAGGCCTGGGCCTTTATCACGAATTCGGAGAACTCGATTTCGTTGAGCGGGCCGACGCGGTTGGCCAGCTGCACGCCGGCCTGGAACGCGGTGTAGCGATGGCCCGCCTGCGGCGTCTCCCATTGACCGCTGGCTGCGTCGAGGCCCTCGATGCCGAACGGCTTGCTGCCGGCTCGGCGCGTGGCGGGCAAGGCGGCCAGCGCTGCTTCGCCGCTGACGGGACCCTCGACCGCAATGGGCGCGAGCGCATCGATCAGTGCGTCGAGGCCAGGCTTCTTCTCCGGCATGGGCAATGGGGGCACGTCGCTGTCGGCACTGCCGGGGCTCATCGTGAAGCCCGATTCCAGGGTCGGCTCCACGGGCTCGCGATCGGCCGCGGGCTCCACGCGGGGCGCGGCTTCGGCCTGGCGCGGCGTGAGCCTGCGCGTGGTCCAGGCGTTCCAGCCCACGACCCCGGCGAGCACGACGCCGCCGAGGACACCCAGGCCGACGGTGAAGGTGCTCATTCCGACAACCTCCGCGCAAGCGCTGCGGTTGGTTGAGCCTTGGGAGCGGCCCGGCGACTCAAGCAGCCTCCGCCATGGACACAGCCGATTCCATGTCCACCGCCACGATGCGCGAGACGCCCTGTTCCTGCATGGTCACGCCGATCAGCTGCTCGGCCATCTCCATCGCGATCTTGTTGTGGCTGATGAAGAGGAACTGCGTTTCCCTGCTCATGGCCGACACCAGCTTGGCATAGCGCTCGGTGTTGGCGTCATCCAGCGGCGCATCCACCTCGTCCAGCAGGCAGAACGGCGCGGGATTCAGCTGGAAGATGGCGAACACCAGCGCAATGGCCGTGAGCGCCTTCTCGCCACCCGAGAGCAGGTGGATGGTCTGGTTCTTCTTGCCGGGCGGCTGCGCCATCACCTGCACGCCCGAGTCGAGGATCTCCTCGCCGGTCATCACCAGCTTCGCGTTGCCGCCGCCGAACAGCTCGGGGAACATGCGGCCGAAGTGGTCGTTGACGGTCTGGAAGGTGCCGGCCAGCAGGTCGCGCGTCTCGCCGTCGATCTTCTTGATCGCGTCCTCGAGCGTCGTCATCGCCTCGGTGAGGTCGGCGGTCTGCGCGTCCAGGAACTGCTTGCGTTCGCGCGCCGTGCTCAGCTCCTCGAGCGCGGCCAGGTTCACCGCTCCGAGCGCGGCGATCTCGCGCTGCAGCCGGTCGATGTCGCCCTGCATGCCCGCGAGGCGCACGTTGCCCTGCTCCACCGACTTCGCCACCGCTTCCAGGTCGGCCTGGGCATCGGTCAGCAGCTGCGTGTACTGCTCCAGGCCCAGGCGTGCGGCCTGCTCCTTCAGCTGCATGTCGGTGATGCGCTGGCGCAGCGGATCGAGCTCGCGCTCCAGCTGCAGGCGGCGCTCGTCGCTGGCACGCAGCTTGGCCGTGAGGTCGTCGTATTCGCTGCGCTTGGCACCCAGCGCCTGCTCACGTTCCGTCTTCAGCTGCAGCGCGTTCTGCAGGCCGGCCTGCGCCGCGGCGTCCGTGAGGCGCGCCAGCTCCGCATGGGCACGCTCCTCTTCGGCGGCCATGCCCTGGGCCTGCTGGGTGGCGGTCTCGATGGCGCGCTGCAGTTCGCCGCGGCGTGCCTCCAGCGAGCGCTGGCCGAACTGCGCTTCCTGCGCCTGGCGCTCCAGGCTGCGCTGCTGCTCGCGCGCCTGCGCCAGCTTGCGCTCGGCCTCGATCACGCGCTCGTCCAACTGGGCATGCCGCTCCTGGCTGTCGGCCAGCTGCATGTCCAGTTCCTCGAAGCGCGCTTCGGCCGTGACGCGGCGCTCCTGCAGTTCCTCCAGCAGCGCGTCCACCTCGGCCAGGTCGGCCGCGATCTGCTCGCTGCGGGCCCGGGTCTGCTCGGCCAGCTGCGTGAGGCGCAGCGTCTCGACCTGCAGTTCGTGGGCGCGGGCCTGGGTGTCGGCGGCTTCGCGGCGCGCCGTCACCAGCCGTTGCGAGGCATCGGTGTAGCCAGCCTCGGCCCGCACCAGTGCCGACCGCGCTTCTTCCGCGATCAGGGCCTGCGCGCGCAGCTGCTTCTCGAGGTTCTCGATCTCCTGCTGGCGTGCCAGCAGGCCGGCCTGCTCGGAGTCCTGCGCATAGAAGCTGACGCTGTGCGCGGTGACGCAGTGGCCGCTCCTGACGTAGATCGCCTCGCCCGGCCGCAGCTTCTCGCGCGCGGCCAGCGCCTCCTCGAAGGTCGGGGCCGTGTAGCAGCCGTGCAGCCAGTCGGCCAGCAGCGCCTTCTGGCCGGCGTCGTTCAGGCGCAGCAGGTCGGCCAGGCGCGGCAGGGCGCCGGCGCCTTCGGGCGCGGACGCCTGCGGCGGGTGGTAGAAGGCCAGCTTCGCGGGCGGCGCGTCGTTGGCGAACGCGCGCACCATGTCCAGCCGCGAGACCTCCAGCGAGCCCATGCGCTCGCGCAATGCGGCCTCGAGGGCGTTCTCCCAGCCCTGCTCGACGTGGATGCGGCTCCACAGGCCCTGCAGTCCATCAAGGCCATGCTTGGCGAGCCAGGGCTTGAGCTTGCCGTCGGTGCGCACCTTCTCCTGCAGCGCCTTCAGCGCCTCCATGCGCGCATTCAGGTCGGCTTGCTTGTGGCTCTCGCTGTTGACGGCCTGCTGCTTCGCGCGCCGGTCTTCGTCCAGCTGCGGCACCTGCTCCTGCAGCTCGTGCAGGCGCGCGTCGGCGGTCTCGGCGGCTTCCTGGGCCGCGGCCAGCTGCGTCTGCGAGTTGGCCAGGCGCGCCTCGTCGGGCGCAGCCAGCGCATTGCGATCGGCCACCAGGCGCTCGCGGCGTTGCGTGAGCTGGCGGCTCTGTTCCTCGATGTTGCGCTGGTCGGCGGCCAGCACCTGGATCTGCTGCTGCACCTGGGCCACGCCGGTGCGCTGCTCGTTGGCCTTGGCCTGCGACTGGCGCAGCGCGTCCTCGAGGTCGGGCAGCGCCATCGCCTGCTCCTCGACCTGCGCGGCCAGCAGCGTCGCCTTCTCCTCGGCATCGACCGACTGCTCGGCGAGCGTTTCCAGTTCGGCGGCCGCGTTGTCCTTGCGGGCGGCCCATTGGGCGGTCTGCTCCTTCAGCTGCTGCAGGCGCTGCTCGACGCGCTGGCGGCCCTCGACCACGAAGCGGATCTCGGCCTCGAGCCGGCCGACTTCGGCGCTGGCTTCGTACAGCTGCCCCTGGGCCTGGTTGACCTGGTCGCCGGCCGCGTAGTGCGCCTGGCGCACGGTCTCGAGTTCGTTCTCGACGTGGCGCAGGTCGGCCACGCGCGACTCGAGGCTGTTGACGGCCTTGTCCGCGTCGGACTTCAGGCGGGCCTGGTCGGCCTCGGCCTCGGCGCGCTTGAGGAACCACTGCTGGTGCTGCTTGAGCGTGACGTCGGACTGCAGCGCGTTGTAGCGCGAAGCCACCTCGGCCTGCTTCTCCAGCTTCTCGAGGTTGGCATTGAGCTCGCGCAGGATGTCCTCGACGCGGGTCAGGTTCTCGCGCGTGTCGGAGAGTCGGTTCTCGGTCTCGCGGCGGCGCTCCTTGTACTTGGAGACGCCGGCGGCTTCCTCGAGGAACAGCCGCAGCTCCTCGGGCTTGGACTCGATGATCCGGCTGATCGTGCCCTGGCCGATGATGGCGTAGGCACGCGGGCCGAGGCCGGTGCCCAGGAACACGTCCTGGATGTCACGCCGGCGCACCGGCTGGTTGTTGATGTAGTAGCTGCTGGTGCCGTCGCGCGTCAGCACGCGCTTGACGGCGATCTCGGTGAACTGGCTCCACTGGCCGCCCGCGCGGTGGTCGGCGTTGTCGAACACCAGTTCGACCGACGAACGCGACGCGGGCTTGCGGCTGGTGGTGCCGTTGAAGATCACGTCCTGCATCGACTCGCCGCGCAGCTCGGAGGCCTTGGACTCGCCCAGCACCCAGCGCACCGCGTCCATGATGTTGGACTTGCCGCAGCCGTTGGGGCCGACCACGCCCACCAGCTGGCCGGGGAGCATGAAGTTGGTGGGTTCGGCGAAGGACTTGAATCCCGACAGCTTGATGGAGTTGAGTCGCACGGCGGCAGGCCCGGTGAATCGGTCGCAACGGGAGCGCCGCCCGAAGGCGGCGCGGAGAAAGTGGCACGGATGATACCGTGCCGATCAGCTGGCCCTGCCCTGCGGCCGAGCTTGCAACCACCGGTAAAAAACGCGCTTGTGGCGCTGGGCGTTCCGGTAGACAGGGACCGATGGCAGGTCAGGTGTTCATCGGCGTTTCCGGCTGGCGTTTCGAGCCATGGCGCGGCAACTTCTATCCGGCCGGACTGGCGCAGGCGAAGGAACTGCACCACGCCTCGCGGCAGTTCAACAGCATCGAGCTCAATGGCTCGTTCTACTCGCTGCAGCGGCCCTCGTTCTATGCGCAGTGGGCGGCGCAGACGCCGCCGGGCTTCGTGTTCGCGGTCAAGGGCGGGCGCTACATCACCCACATGCTGAAGCTGCGCAACGCCGAGGCGGCGATGGGCAACTTCTTCGCCTCGGGCCTGTTCGCGCTCGGTGACAAGCTGGGCCCGATCCTGTGGCAGTTCCCGCCCAATTTCGGCTTTCATCCGGAGGTCTTCGAGCCCTTTCTGGCGTCCTTGCCCAGGACCACCGCGGCGGCCGCGAAGATCGCGCTTCAGCGCGACCAGCGCCTGAAGGGACGCGAGTTGCTGGAGCCGTTGCACCGCCAACGCCTGCGCCATGCCGTCGAAGTGCGCCATGCCAGCTTCGTCGACCCCGCCTTCATCGCGCTGCTTCGCAAGTACAAGGTGGCCTGGGTGGTGGCCGACACGCCGCAGCCCTGGCCGCTGTACGAGGATGTCACGGCGGACTTCGTCTACATGCGCCTGCACGGCGCCACCGAGTTGTACAAGAGCCGCTACACCAGCGAGCAGCTCGATCGCTGGGCGGCGTGCATCGATGCGTGGCGGCAGGGACGGCAACCGGCCGATGCACGCCTGATCTCCCAGAAGTTGCCGCCCCCTGCAGAGAGCCGCGACGTGTACTGCTACTTCGACAACACCGACAAGCTGCACGCGCCGGACAACGCGCGGGAGTTGATGACGAAGCTGGGACTGCCGCTCACGACATCGGTGGCTGGCCATTGGACGCGGTGACGCCGCCATCGACCGGCAGGCACACGCCGGTGATCATGGCCGCGTCCTCGCTCGCCAGGAACGCCACGGCGCCGGCGATGTCCGCGGGCGTCGCCGGCCGGCCCAGCGGCATGCGCTCCCTGAACTTCGCCAGCAGCTTGCGGTCGCCCTTCATGTCCTCGGTCATCGGCGTGAGCGTGAAGCTGGGCGCAACGGCGTTGACGCGCACGCCGTCCCTGCCGTGGTCCAGCGCCAGCGCCCGCGTGAAATTGATGATGGCGCCCTTCGACGCGTTGTAGAACGACAGTCCCCAGTCGCCGCCCAGGCCCGAGACCGAGGCCATGTTGACGATGCAGCCGCGGGCCTCGACCAGGTGCGGCATCGCCGCCCGGCAGCCGTGGAACACGCCACCGGCATTGGTGGCCATGGTCTGCTCCCATTCCTCCAGCGTGGCCTCGGTCACCTTGCCCTCGGGCGCGATGCCCGCGTTGTTCACCATCACGTCCAGCCGGCCGAACTTGCGCACCGCTGCCTCGACCAGCGCTTTGACCTGCCGGTACTTCGAGACGTCCGTCACCTTCACCAGCGTGCGCTCGGGCGGCAGGGTCTGCGCGACCGCCTCCAGCTTCCCGCGCGTGCGGCCGGCCAGCACCACGGTGGCACCCTCGGCCGAGAAGCGGCGCGCGATGCCTTCGCCGATGCCCGAGCCAGCGCCCGTGACGACCACGACCCGATCTTCAAACCGCCGCATGGCTGCTCCCAGGTGAAGGTCCGCAGCATCGGGCGCGCCCGCCCGCCACGTCGTAGTCCGCAGCCATCGGCGGCCGTCGGTGGCAGCTCCAACGGCCTCGCGACCGAAGGCGGAATGCCTTCGCCGAACGGTTGGTCACATTACGTAACGCCTGGTCACAATCACGGCTTCGCACCTTTTTTCTTTGCTTTTCCTGGAAGGAAATCCATGCAGGTCATGACGCCCAGCTACGACACGGGGTTCGTTGCGTTGTCCTACCTCGTCTCCGTGGTCGGCGCCTTCATCGCACTCACCGCCGTCGAGCGCATGCGCTCGCAGCCGGCGGGCAGCGCGCGCCTGCTGAACCTCGCGGCCGCGGCGGTGTCGCTCGGCGGCATCGGCATCTGGACCATGCACTTCTTCGGCATGCTCTCGCTGCGCCTCGGCATGGGCGTGAGCTACTCGATTCCCGAGACGCTGCTCTCGCTGCTGGCGGCGGTCGGTGCCTCGGCGCTCGCGCTGTACTGGGTGTCCAAGGGACTCAACATCCTGCGCCTGCTGGGCGGCGGCCTCATGTTCGGCACGGCGGTCCTGGTGATGCACTACCTGGGCATGCAGGGCATGCGCTTCAACGGCTTCTTCCAGTGGTCGTCCCAGCTGGTCGGCGCGTCGGTGGCCATCGCCTACGCGGCTGCCATCGCGGGCCTGTGGCTCGCCTTCTGGGCACGTTCGCTGCCGCTGCGCGCGGCGGCCTCGCTGGTGATCGGCGTGGCCGTCTGCGCGATGCACTACACGGGCATGGCAGCGGCCGGCTTCGTCTGCACCAGCGCCAACCCGCCTGCATTCCCGACGGGCGACCACCTCGTCACGTCGCTCGAACTGCCCGCATTGGTGACGATGGTGTCGCTGGCCACGGCCGTCGTGATCGCGATCGACCAGATGTTCCAGCGGTTCATGGGCGGCGCCGCCCACCAGCGGCGCGGCTCCCTGGCACGCCAGGCACGCTGAGGAGCACTGGGGGCAGCGCCGATAATCGCTGCCATGAATCCCCTTCTCGACCGCCTGCAGCCCTACCCGTTCGAGCGGCTGCGGCAGTTGTTCGCGGGCGTGGTGCCGAATCCGGCCTACGCCGCGATCAGCCTGGGCATCGGCGAGCCCAAGCACCCGACCCCGCCGTTCCTGAAGCAGGCGCTGGTCGATGCGCTCGACACCCCTGGCGCCGACCTGTCGGCCTATCCGCCCACCATCGGCACGCCCGCGTTGCGCGGGGCGTTCACCGGGTGGCTGCAGCGCCGTTATGGACTGGCGCTGGATCCGGCGACGCAGGTGCTGCCGGTCAACGGCTCGCGCGAGGCGCTGTTCGCATTCGCGCAGACGGTGATCGATCCGCGCACCAAGCCTGTCGTCGTGTGTCCCAATCCGTTCTACCAGATCTACGAGGGCGCGGCGCTGCTCGCGGGGGCCGCGCCGTACTACGCGCCCTCGGACCCGGCGCGCAATTTCGCGGTCGACTGGGACAGCGTGCCCGAGCAGGTCTGGGCCCGCACCCAACTGCTGTACGTGTGCTCGCCCGGCAATCCGACCGGCGCGGTGATGCCGCTGGACGAATGGCGCAAGCTGTTCGCCCTGTCGGACCGGCATGGCTTCGTGATCGCCAGCGACGAGTGCTACAGCGAGATCTACTTCCGCGATGAACCGCCGCTGGGTGGGCTCGAGGCCGCCGCAAAGCTGGGCCGCACCGACTTCACACGGCTGGTGGCCTTCACCAGCCTGTCCAAGCGGAGCAACGTGCCGGGCATGCGCAGCGGTTTCGTCGCCGGCGACGCGAAGCTGCTCAAGGCCTTCGCCCTGTATCGCACCTACCACGGCAGCGCGATGGCGCCTCCGGTGCAGGCCGCCAGCATTGCGGCCTGGAGCGACGAGGCGCACGTGGTGGACAACCGCGCCCAGTACCGCCGCAAGTTCGCCGAGGTCACGCCGGTGCTGGCCAGCGTGCTCGACGTGAAGCTGCCCGACGCGAGCTTCTACCTGTGGGCCGGCGTGCCCGGCGGCGACGACCAGGCCTTCGCCCGCGCGTTGCTGGCTCAATACAATGTGACGGTGCTTCCGGGCAGTTTCCTCGCCCGTGAGAGCGGCGGCCGCAACCCCGGCGCCGGCCGCGTGCGCATGGCCCTGGTGGCGCAGACCGCCGAATGCCTGGAAGCCGCGCACCGCATCGTCGACTTCGTGAAGAACAACCCCCGTCCCCAATGACCACCCAACTGCAGCAGACCATCGACACCGCGTGGGACAACCGCGCCAACCTCTCGCCCTCCTCGGCGCCCAGGGAGGTGACCGAAGCCGTCGAGCACGTGATCGCCGAGTTGAACAACGGCCACCTGCGCGTGGCCACTCGCGAAGGCGTGGGCCAGTGGACCGTGCACCAGTGGATCAAGAAGGCGGTGCTGCTGTCGTTCCGCCTGAAGGACAACGCGCTGATGAAGTCCGGCGAGCTGGCCTTCTTCGACAAGGTGCAGACCAAGTTCGCGCACCTGTCGCAGGAGGAAATGGCGGCCACCGGCGTGCGCGTGGTGCCGCCGGCCGTGGCACGTCGCGGCAGCTTCGTCGCCAAGGGCGCGGTTCTGATGCCCAGCTACGTGAACATCGGCGCGTATGTCGACGAAGGCACCATGGTCGACACGTGGGCCACCGTGGGCTCCTGCGCGCAGGTCGGCAAGAACGTGCACCTGTCCGGCGGCGTGGGCCTGGGCGGCGTGCTGGAGCCGCTGCAGGCCAATCCGACCATCATCGAGGACAACTGCTTCATCGGCGCCCGCTCCGAGGTCGTGGAGGGCGTGATCGTCGAAGAGAACTCCGTGCTGTCCATGGGCGTGTACATCAGCCAGAGCACGCCGATCTACGACCGCACCACGGGCGAGATCACCTATGGCCGCGTGCCGGCCGGCTCGGTGGTGGTATCCGGCAGCCTGCCGCGCGACGGCGGCAAGTACAACCTGTATGCCGCCATCATCGTCAAGCGCGTGGATGCACAGACCCGTGCAAAAACCTCGCTGAACGACCTGCTGCGCCCGTAAAAGTGATGACAGGGACCGGGCCCCCCGGTACCCTGTCACGACCGAGGAGGAGTGACCCGAATGAGCACGATGGAGCGCATCCTGCGCCTGATGGGCGAGAAGAAGGCGTCGGACGTCTATCTCTCGGCCCACGCGCCGGCCATGATCAAGATCAACGGGCAGTGCCTGCCGATCAACAACCAGCTGCTGCCGCCCGACGCGCCCAAGGCCCTGCTGGCCGAGGTGCTGCCGGCACGCCGCGTCACCGAGCTGGAAGAGACCGGCGAATTGAACATGGCGCATGCGGTCGAAGGCGTGGGCAACTTCCGCTTCTCGGCGATGCGCCAGCGCGGCTCGTACGCCGCCGTGATCCGCTACATCACCACCGAGATCCCGCCGCTGGAGTCGCTCAACGTGCCGATGATCCTGGGCGACCTGATCATGGAAAAGCGCGGCCTGCTGCTGATGGTGGGCTCCACCGGCGCCGGCAAGAGCACCACTCTGGCGTCGATGATGGACTACCGCAACGAGAAGGCGGCCGGCCACATCCTGACCATCGAGGACCCGGTCGAATTCCTGTTCAAGAACAAGAAGTCCGTGGTCAACCAGCGCGAGGTGGGCAGCGACACGGCGTCGATGCAGACGGCGCTGAAGAACGCGCTGCGCCAGGCGCCCGACGTCATCCTGATCGGCGAGATCCGCGATCGCGAGACCATGTCCGCGGCCATCGCGTACGCGCAGTCGGGCCACCTGTGCCTGGCCACCATGCACGCCAACAACAGCTACCAGGCGCTGAACCGCATCCTGTCGTTCTATCCCGTCGAGGTGCGTCCCACCATGCTGGGCGACCTGGCGGCGGCGATGAAGGCCATCGTCTCGCAGCGACTGCTGCGCACGATCCACGGCGGCCGCACGCCGGCCGTGGAAGTCATGCTCAACACCAAGCTGGTGTCCGAGCTGATCGAGAAAGGTGACTTCTCCGGCGTGAAGGAAGCGATGGAGAAGTCGATGGCCGAAGGCTCGCAGACCTTCGAGCAGGCCATCGCGCGCCTGATCGTCGACGGCGTCGTCGACAAGAGGGAAGGCATCGCCAACGCCGACTCACCCACCAACCTGCAGTGGCGCCTGCAGAACGACTTCGGCCAGGGCGCCGCGGTGCGGCCGGAAGATGGCGCGAGTGAGGAAGACCTCGCCGACGAGCCGTCGTTCACCGAGATCACGCTCGACGTGAAACATTGAGGACGAAACACGGCCCGCTGCGCGCGCCGTGTCCTTGCACATGCAGACCCTGTACCTCGCGGAGCAGTTGATCGCCCGGCGCTCCGTGACGCCGGACGATGGCGGCTGCCAGCAGTTGCTCCGGCAGCGCCTGGAGCCGCTCGGTTTCGCATGCGAAACCATCGCCAGCGGGCCGGACTCCTTCAGGGTCACCAACCTGTGGGCCAAGCGCCCGGCGCGCCGCACCGATGCACGCACGGTCGTCTTCGCCGGCCACACGGACGTCGTTCCCACCGGACCGCTGGACCAATGGACCAGCGACCCCTTCGTGCCCAGCCACCGCGACGGAAAGCTGTACGGGCGGGGCGCCGCCGACATGAAGACGTCGATCGCGGCATTCGTGGTGGCCGTCGAGGAATTCATCGCGGCGCACCCCGATCCGTCGATCGGCATCGCGCTGCTGATCACCAGCGACGAGGAAGGCCCGTCGGTCGATGGCACCGTCGTCGTCTGCCAGCAACTGCAGCAGCGCGGCGAGCGCCTGGACTGGTGCATCGTCGGCGAGCCCAGTTCCGTCGAGCGCGTGGGCGACATGATCAAGAACGGCCGGCGCGGCAGCCTCTCGGGCAAGCTCACCGTGCGCGGCGTGCAGGGGCACATCGCGTATCCGCAGCTGGCGAAGAACCCGATCCACCTGGTGATGCCCGCGCTGGCCGAACTGGCGTCCATCTCCTGGGACCAGGGCAATGCGTTCTTCCCGCCCACCAGCTTCCAGTGCAGCAACATCCACGCGGGCACCGGCGCGACCAACGTCATCCCGGGCGCGCTGGTGGTGGACTTCAACTTCCGCTTCTCGACCGAGTCCACGCCCGAGGGCCTGCGCGCGCGCGTGCACCAGGTGCTGGACCGGCATGCGCTCGACTACCAGCTCGACTGGGTGCTGGGAGGCCAGCCGTTCCTCACCACACCCGGCGAGCTGGTCGGTGCCATGCAGCAGGCCATCCGCTCCGAGACCGGCATCGAGACCGAGCTGTCCACCACCGGCGGCACCAGTGACGGCCGCTTCATCTCGCGCATCTGCCCGCAAGTGGTGGAGTTCGGGCCGGTGAACGCGACGATCCACAAGATCGACGAGCACGTGCGCGTGGCCGACCTCGAGCCGCTGAAGAACATCTACCGGCGCACGCTGGAACTGCTGGACGCGGTCGGCTAGCTGGACGCGACAGGCGCCAAGGCGCAGCTGCGCGAGCGGCACAATCCCGGACTTGTCATTGCGGGCGCGACCCGCAATCCATGCCGGCACCCAACAACCGCTGCTGCTGGATCCCGGATCAAGCCCGGGATGACAGCCTCTTCCCCACCCGCATGACACTGATCGATCTCATCCAACGCTGCGCCGACCGCCTCGCACGGGCCGGCGTCGCCTTCGGCCACGGCACCACCAACGCCTTCGACGAAGCCGCATGGCTGGTGCTGTGGAAGCTCGGCCTGCCGCTGGACGCCCTGGACGCGCACGCGCAGGACGCCATCGACGACGCGCGCCGGCAGCAGGCCGAGTCCCTCGTCGAACAGCGCATCGCCACCCGCAAGCCCGCCGCCTACCTCACGGGCGAAGCGTGGCTGCAGGGCGTGCCGTTCCATGTCGACGAGCGCACCATCGTGCCGCGCAGCTTCATCGCCGAACTGCTGGCGGACGGCAGCATCGACCCGTGGCTGTCCGACCGCACCCGCCGCGTGCTGGACCTGTGCACCGGCAATGGCAGCCTCGCCGTGCTGGCCGCGATGGCCTATCCCGACGTGGAGGTCGACGGCGCGGACATCTCGCAGGACGCCTTGGCGGTCGCGCGCCGCAACGTCGAGCGGCATGGACTGCAGGACCGGATCCGGCTGCTGCACTCCGACGGCCTGCAGGGCGTGCAAGGGCCCTACGACCTCGTGCTGTGCAACCCGCCCTATGTGAACAGCGCGTCGATGGCGGTCCTGCCCGCTGAATTCCGCGCCGAGCCGGGCATCGCGCTCGCCGGCGGCACGGATGGCATGGACTTCATCCGCGGACTCCTGGCTGGCGCACCGAAGCACATGACCGATGACGCCGTGCTGGTGCTGGAGATCGGCAACGAGCGCGAGCACTTCGAGCGCGCCTTCCCGCGGCTGGAGGCCGTGTGGCTGGAGACCAGCGCCGGCGCCGACCAGGTGCTGCTGCTCACGCGCCAGGCCCTGGAGCAAGCATGATCCAGCTGCGCAATCTCACGCTGCGCCGCAGCGCCAAGGTGCTGCTGGACGCGGTGTCCGTCACCATCAACCCCGGCGAGAAGGTCGCGCTGGTCGGGCGCAACGGCGCCGGCAAGTCCAGCCTGTTCGCCCTCTTCAACGGCAACCTGCACGAGGACGCCGGCGAGTTCTCGCTGCCCGCGCAGTGGCGCCTGTCGCAGGTCGCGCAGAACATGCCCGAGACCGACGAGAGCGCCACCGCGTTCGTGCTCGGGGGCGACACGCGCCTGATGGAGCTGCGCGCCGAACTCGCGCAGGCCGAGGCCAGCGACGACGGCATGCGCATCGCGCACGCGCACTCGGACCTGGCCGACGCCGGCGAGCACGATGCCGTGTCACGTGCCCAGGCGCTGATCCTCGGCCTGGGCTTCCAGGTGGCGGAGCTGGAGCAGCCCGTCGACAGCTTCTCCGGCGGCTGGCGCATGCGCCTGCAGCTGGCCCGCGCGCTGATGTGCCCGTCGGACCTGCTGCTGCTGGACGAGCCCACCAACCACCTGGACCTCGACGCCCTCGTGTGGCTGGAAGCGTGGCTGCAACGCTATGCGGGCACCATGATCGTCATCAGCCACGACCGCGAGTTCCTCGATGCGGTGACCAACGTCACGCTGCACATCGAGAACCAGAAGCTCACGCGCTACGGCGCCAACTACAGCGCCTTCGAGACCATGCGGGCGCTGCAGCTCGAACAGCAGCAGGCCCAGTTCGCGCGCCAGCAGGAGAAGGTGGCGCACCTGCAGAAGTTCATCGACCGCTTCAAGGCCAAGGCCAGCAAGGCCAAGCAGGCGCAGAGCCGCGTCAAGGCGCTGGAGCGCATGGAGCGCATCGCGCCGGTGCTGGCCGAGGCCGACTTCAACTTCGAGTTCAAGGAGCCGGCCAACCTGCCCAACCCGATGCTGGCGATCAGCGATGCGGCCCTCGGGTATGGCGAGAAGGTGATCCTCTCCGGAATCAACCGCTCGGTGCTGGCGGGCCAGCGCATCGGCATCCTGGGCGCCAACGGCCAGGGCAAGTCGACGCTGGTCAAGACCATCGCGCGCGAGATCGCGCCACTGGCCGGCACGATCACCGAAGGCAAGGGCCTGCACATCGGCTACTTCGCGCAGCAGGAGCTGGACGTGCTCTCGCCCGACTCCAACCCGCTCGAGCACATGGTGCGGCTGGCGCGCGACGTCGGACCGCAGGGGCGCGAGCAGGAGCTGCGCAACTTCCTCGGCAGCTTCAACTTCAGCGGCGACATGGTGGGCCAGGCAGTAGGCACCATGAGCGGCGGCGAGAAGGCCCGCCTGGTGCTGGCGATGATCGTGTGGCAGCGCCCCAACCTGCTGCTGCTCGACGAGCCCACCAACCACCTGGACCTGGCCACGCGGGAGGCGCTGTCCGTGGCGCTGAACGAGTTCGAGGGCACCGTGATGCTGGTCAGCCACGACCGGGCGTTGTTGCGGGCCGTTTGCGACGAGTTCTGGCTCGTGGGCCGGGGCCGCATCGGCCCGTTCGACGGCGACCTGGACGATTACCAGCGCTACCTGCTGGACGAGGCCAAGCGACTGCGCGAGGCAGCCCGGCTGGAAGCTGCTCCCGCGCCGACGCCCGCGCCCGTCGCGAATCCGCAGGAGCAGCGCAAGCGCGATGCGGCCACGCGCCAGCAGGCCGCCGCACGGGCCAAGCCGCTCAAGCGCGAACTGGCGGACATCGAAAGGCGCATGACGCAGCTGCAGGCCGAGCGGCAGGACCTGGAGACGCAACTCGCGTCGCCGTTGCCGCCGGCGCAGATCGCCGATGCAGGCCGCAAGCTCAAACAGGCAGCCCAGGCCCTGGAAGATGCCGAGGAGCGCTGGCTCAGCCTCTCGGGCGAGATCGAGGCGCTCGAGTCGGACGGCTGAGGGCAAGCGAACGCGTGGTTTGCCTGCTTGCGTGGAGCACACGCCAGGCCAGCATCGACCCATGCCAACGGCCCTGCAACTCGCGGCAGGCAACCCGGCCCTCCAGGCCCGGGTGCGCGACTGCCGGCGCCTGCTGACCAGGCGCGCGCTCGTCGGCGCTGCCGCCAGTGCCGTCCCACTGCCCGGGTTGGACTGGGCGGTCGACGCCGCGCTGCTGACCCGCGTGCTGCCGGAGATCAACGCGCGCTTCGGGCTCACGCCGGAACAGCTGGCGCGGCTGCCGGAGCTGAAGCGCGATGAAGTGCAGAAGGCGGCGTCGGTGGTCGGCTCGGTGATCATCGGCCGCTTCGTCACGCGCGAACTGGTCGTCCAGCTCGCCCGGACCATTGGCGTGCGCATGACGGCGAAGCAGGCCGCCAAGTACGTTCCGCTGGCCGGCCAGGCGGTGGCGGCCGTGATGGGATTTGCAGCGCTGCGCTACCTCGGCGAGGAGCACATCAAGGACTGCGTGAAGGTGGTGCGCGAGACCCGGCTCGCCCTTCCCGCTCCCACGCTGCTGGCGCTGGAACTCAGTGACTGAGCGCCTGGCGCGCCAGTTCGCTCATCACTTCCTCGTTGTCGAGCAGTCGTGCGGCAAGGCGGGCGCCGTGCTGCAGCGAGCGCAGGTGCCGCTCGACCACGGCCGGCGTGGTGTCGGCCGTGAATCCGCACAGGCTGCCATGCACGCGGCCATCCGGCAGCACCACCTGGGCCTCGACCAGCATGCCGTCCGCATCGTCGGTCGCCTGGCCGATGGCGCGTGCGGCCGCCGGTCCGTGGCTCAGCGCCTCCACGACGCGGAAGCGCCGCGGTCCCTCGTTGTAGTGCCGCACGAACACCACATCCATGCCCAGGCGCTCGCGCAGCATGGCGAGCACGATCTGCACCGCTTGGTCGGCCTTCGGTGACACGCCGCGCGGCGTGCCCTGCAGGCGAGAACGGGCATGGGCGGCGGGGGAAGTGGACAGCTGGGGCATGGCGGCGAGGTGCATGGGAATGCTACCCATGCCCCCTGCCGAGTCTGTTCCGGCGGGTAACAACGGCTCAGCCAGCGTCACACCACGGAAGCGCCGGCGACATGTGCCCATCGAGGCAGCGCCGCGTTGTCTCGAAGCTGCGGCATCCATGGGCTCGAACCCGCTGCTGGCTGAGCCGTTACCTTTGTACCTCCGGCCGTGCAATCAACACAACAGGAAGCATGTGTCGATCGTGGCGCGGATTGTTTAGGCGGAGCGCACCCGCTGCTGAAAAAACAGGCAATCTGGCGAGGTCGAATGTCCACGCGCCTTCGGCTGCGGCATCCGCGTGTTCCACACAGAGTTGTCCACAGCGGCTGTGGGTTGCCTCCTACAGAACCGATGGCCCGCGTCCTGCGGGCCGCACATCCATGGCCAGCGCAGGCACAGCTTTGTCCCGGGCGGCTTGGGAGACGTCTGCGATTGACGCTGCACGCGCGCGCGGCTGGAATCGCCGACGGACATGGCCTGGATCGCGCACCTGCTCGCCACCGCACTCGGCCTGCTGGCTCTCCAGCGCCTGGTTGCGGGAACCACCATGCGGGGATGGCACAAGGCCATCGTGGCCGCCGGCATCGTCGTGCTCGCATTGGCCGGCTTTCGCGCCAGTGATCCACCCGCGGGGTTCCTGTTTTCCGATTTCAGCATCGCCTACTACCCCGCGGGCCTCGCCGCGCTGCAGGATCCGCAGCGGCTCGAAGGCCTGCTGCAGATGGGCGTCCGCGGATTCGTCAACCTGCCGGCGGTAGCCTGGCTGTTCGCCCCGCTCGCGCTGGTGCCGGAACGCATCGCCGTCGTCGTCTTCACGGCGCTCGGCGTCGCGGCGTGCGTGGCGGCGTGGTGGCTGCTGTGCCGCGTCGCCCGGCTCGAGGTACGGGAGCGTTGCATGCTGGCTCTGCTCTTCGCCGCCAACGGACCGCTGCTGTACAGCGTCAAGGAGGGCAATACCAGCCACATGGTGCTGTTCGGCGTCGTCGCGGCCTTCGCCCTGCTGAAGGCTGGCCGCCATGTCGCCGCGGGCGCGTTGCTCGCCACCTGCGCCGTCATCAAGCCGCCGCTCGCGCTGTTCGGCCTCTTCTTCCTGCTGCGCCGCGACGTCGCGGGCCTTGTCGCATTCATCCTGGTCGGCGCGGGATTCGTGGTGACCTCGCTCCTGCTGGCCGGCTGGACGCTGAACCTGGACTGGTTCCAGCTCAGCGTCGTCAAGTTCAGCAGGGAGTGGCTGGCGGCCTTCAACGTCCAGTCACTTCCCGCCTTCGTGCTGCGTCTCGACAGCGGCGCCCAGCAGCACCTGCACGACTGGACCACGCCGACGGCCATCAGTGCCGGAGAGCGATTGGCTGGTCAACTCTTGGAGGCGGCGGTCCTCGCGGCTGCGGCGTTCGCGTGGCTGCGCGCGGACGGGGGCGGCTCCGAACCGGGACAGGCGGAGCGCCGATGCGACCTGCAGTTCCTGCTGGTGCTGTGCCTCGCGCTGGTGGCAAGTCCGTTGTCGTGGTCGCACTACTACGCGTGGCTGCTGATGCCGACCGCGTTCTTCCTCGCACAGAACCGCCTGCGCGACGGCCGCGCGGCCCAGGTACTGGGCTGGATCGCGGTGTTCCTCGCGACGCCGCTCGTTCGGCCGCTCTTCGTCGACGACGCGGCGCTCATGGCGGCATACCGGGCGCTCGGCGTCTCGCACCTTCTGTTCGGCGGACTGCTGATGTTCGCCCTGGTCGCGGCCCACCTGGCGGCTGCAGGTCCGGCGCCGCGGCGCGGGCGCGCCCGGTCAGCAAACAAAAGGCGCGCTGCCGTGGGCAGCGGGCCTGGTGGAGGGTGGTAGGACGTGCGGGATTCGAACCTGCGACCAACGGATTAAAAGTCCGCTGCTCTACCAACTGAGCTAACGTCCCACGCTTCTTCGCTGTTGCGATTGGCAAGCAGCAAAGCCCGCGAGTATAGCGTGGTTCAGGATGGGTTTCGTTGCACCAGCGCGTCGAGCACCCAGCCAGCCGCGCACTGGCCGAAGGTGGCGGTGACGCTCACCACCGATCCATAGCCGTGGCAGTTGAGCGAACCGTCGCCTTCGAGGGCGCACGACGGATCGGGCGGCGCCACGGCCTCGCGGCTGAAGACGCAGGGCACGCCGATGCGCTTGCCTTCGCGCGGGGCCCCATGGAACTTGCGCAACCGGTAGCGCACCTGCGCGAGCAGCGGGTCGTGGGTGGTGAAGGCCAGGTCGTCGATGTCGACCTTGTGCGCGTGCCGCTTGCCGCCTGCGGCACCGGCGGCGATGAAGGGCACGCGCTCGCGCACGGCCCAGGCCGCGAGCGCCACCTTGGCCTTGACCTCGTCGCAGGCCTCGATGACCGCATCGACGGGACGCGGCAGCAGCGCCGGCCAGTTGCCCGGCTCGGCGAAATCCTCCACGCCATGCACCTGGCAGCCCGGATGGATCTGCGCGATGCGATCGCGCATCGCCTGCACCTTCGCCATGCCCAGCGTCGTGTCGAGGGCGTGGACCTGCCGGTTGATGTTGGATTCGGCGACGTGGTCCAGGTCGACCAGCACCAGCGCGCCGACGCCGCTGCGCGCCAGCGCCTCGGCGGCCCAGGACCCCACGCCGCCGACGCCGACCACGGCAACGCAACTGCGCCGGATGGCCTGTGCGCCCGAGACGCCGTAGAGGCGCTCGAGGCCGCCGAAGCGGCGCCCGAGGTCGGCTTGGGCGTCGAGCGCCTGCGTCACGGTGGTGCTAGCGCAGCCGCGCCAGCCGCTCGCGGGCGGCCGATGCCGCTTCCGATTGCGGGTAGGCCTTGACCAGGTCGCCGAGCGTCTTGCGGGCGCCCGCGTTGTCCTTCAGCTCCAGCTGGCAGTTGGCGATGGACAGCACGGCCTCGGGCGCGCGCGCATGGTCCGGCGCGTGCGACAGCAGCGCGCGGAAATTCTCCATCGCGCCGCGGAAGTCGCGCGTGGCGTACTGCGCATTGCCCAGCCAGAACAGCGCCGAGGGCCGGTAGCCGCTCTGCGGATACTTGCGCGTGAAATCCGCGAAGGCCGCCTGCGCCGCTGGGAAGTCGCCCTTGCGGAACACGGCGAGCGCGGCTTCGTAGTCGCGCTGCTCGTCGGGGTTGGCCGTGAACTCGCGGCCATCGACGTTGACCTTCACCGGCTCGAACCGGCGCAGGCGATCATCCATGCCCTGCACGACGTCCTTCTGGCGGCGCTGCAGTTCGGCGACGTCGCGCGTGATCTGCTCGTCCTGCCCGCGCATGCGGGCCAGTTCCCCGCGCAGGTTCTCGATCTGGTTCTGCAGGTCCAGCAGGCTGCGGCGCAGCTGCTCGTTCTCGGCGCGCAGGTCGGCCTCGCTCTTGTCGCCGGCGGCGCGCTGGGCATCGACCTTCTGCCGCAGTTCGAGGATGGCGCGACGCGCCTCGTCGTCCTCGAACAGCGCGGCATGGCCGGCGAGCGGAACAACCATCGCCGCCGCGGCGGCGATGCGCAGGAGTGCGTGCGGCGCGCGCATCAGCGGTACACGATCTCGACGCGGCGGTTCTGCGCCCACGCCGCTTCGTCACTGCCGGTCGCCGCGGGCTTCTCCTTGCCGAAGCTCACCGCTTCCATCTGCGCGTCGGCCACGCCCAGCAGCGAGAGCGCGCGGCGCACGGCCTCGGCGCGCTTCTGGCCCAGGGCCAGGTTGTATTCACGGCCGCCGCGCTCGTCGGTGTGGCCTTCCAGCGAGACCTTGCGCTGCGCATTCGCACGCAGGAAGCGCGCATGCGCCTCGATGACGGACTGCGACTCGGGCTTCAGGTCGAAGCTGTCGTAGTCGAAGTACACCAGGCGCGCCACGTTCATGGGTCCCTGCGCGGTGCCGTTGGTGGCATTGGCATCGACCGGTGCCACGCGGCTCTGCGTGCCGCCACCGGCGGGCGGCGCCACGGTGGTGCCGGTGCGGTCCTCGACGGGCACGTCATTGAGCTTGACACCGGAGCTGCAGCCAACGATGGACGTGGCAAGCAGCAGGCACATGAGGAAACGGCGGATCATCGTTCTTGACTCCTATGGAAGTAACGTCGTGAGGGGGATCGGGTGTGTCAGCGCTGGTACGGGCCCCAGTCGGGCTCGCGGATGTCGCCGCTCTGTCCCGCCAGGCGGGCCTTGATCTTGCCGTCCAGCGTGGTGGTCATCAGCGCTTCGCGGCCATTCTGCCGCGTGGCATAGACGATGAGACGGCCGTTGGGGGCGAAGCTGGGGCTCTCGTCGGCGATGGTGTCGGTGATCGCGACGGGCTGGCCCGAGGGCAGCTCCATCACGTGCAGCTTGAACTGGCCCTGCACGCGCGAGATGAACGCGAGGTGGCGGCCGTCGGGGCTGATCGTGGGCGAGATGTTGTAGCTGCCGCCGAAAGTGACGCGCTCGGGCGAGCCGCCCGTGGTGGCGACGCGGTAGATCTGCGGCGAGCCGCCGCGGTCGCTGGTGAAGTAGATGCTGCGGCCATCGGGCGCGAACACCGGCTCGGTGTCGATGGCGCTGGACTGCAGCAGGCGTCGCGGCTCGCCGCCGCCTGCATCGATGGTGTACAGCTGCGAGCCGCCCTCGCGGCTCAGGGTGACGGCCAGCGTGCGGCCGTCGGGCGCCCAGGCCGGCGCGCTGTTCGAGCCGCGGAAGTTGGCCAGCAGGCGACGGCGGCCGGTGGCCACCTCGTGCACGTACACCACGGGCTTGCGCGACTCGAACGACACGTACGCCAGCTGGGTGCCGTTGGCCGACCAGGCCGGCGAGATCACCGGCTCGGGGCTCGCCAGGGCCGATTGCGCGTTCTCGCCGTCGGCGTCGGCCACCCACAGGTTGTAGCGCGGGCCGTTCTTGGTGACATAGGCGATGCGGGTGGAGAACACCCCCTTCTCGCCCGTGAGCTTCTCGTAGATGAAGTCGGCGATGCGGTGGGCCGCCAGGCGCAGGTCGCCCGTGGTGACGGCATAGCTCTGGCCGCCCAGGTCCTGCGCGCGCACCACGTCCCACAGGCGGAAGCGCACGTCGTAGCGGCCGTCGGCCAGGCGCCCGATGCTGCCAACCACCAGCATGTCCGCACCGGCCTGGCGCCAGGGCGCCACGTCGAGGCGACTGCTCTCGTCCAGCGCGCCGCCGGCACGCGCATCGATCGCGCGGAACTGGCCGCTGCGTTCGAGGTCGGCCTGCACGATGGAGGCCAACTTCTGCGGCGCCTCGGCTTCGCCGCGGAACGGCACCACGGCGATCGGCAACTGCGTGAGGCCCACGCCGGTCACCTCGACCCGGAACTGGGCCCACGCGGGCAATGCCGCCGCGCCCAGAAGTCCCATCAAGTGGCGCCGGCGCCAGGTGGCTGGTGTCATCGTCGTCATCGGGGTTAGTGCCTCCATTTAGCGATTGAGTTCAGTCACGGTGGGCGCAGGGCCCGCGGCCGCTTCGGCCAGTCCGACCTCGGCACGCACGGTGCCGCTGCGCATCCGCTCCTCGACGCGCCGGCGATTGTGCGCCTCGCTGTCGCGAGCATGTTCGGCGTGCCACAGGTGGAACACCTCGGTCGCCAGGTAGCCATTCTTGCGCATCACGCCGGCGTGGTGCAGCCGCAGCACGAGATCGGCGTCCTCGTGGCCCCAGCCGGAGAACGATTCGTCGAAGCCGTTCACGACGCGCAGGTCGCGCATCCAGGCCCCGAAGTTCGCGCTGCGGATGCCCTTCCAGCGGAAGCGCCGCTGCAGGCGCCCCGGTGCGGCGTCCCAGCGCACCAGGTGCGCGAGCTTGTTGATGTGGCCGGCCATGCGAAGGCGCAGCCAGTCGCCCGCGCCCAGCGACATTGCGTCGACTTCGCCCGCCTCGATGCGCCGCGAGAGCGTGGCATCGAGCAGCACGCGGCTGCCGTTGACGAAGCACCGGTCCTGCGCCAGCGCGCGATGCGCCGCCGCGAAATGCGGGCTGGGAATGCAGTCGCCGTCGAGGAACACGACGTAGTCGCTTTTCGCATGCAGTGCGCCCAGGTTGCGCGATCGCGCCGCGGTGAACCCCACGTCCGGATGCCACACGTGGCGCACCGGGCAGGCGAACCGCGGCAGCCGCTCGCGCAATTTCTGCACGTGCTCGGGCCGTGAGCCGTCGTCCGCGACGACCACGGTGTCGCCAGCGTCGCATTGCGGCGCGAGCGCGCGCAGCACGGCCAGCAAGGCGTCGGAACGGTTGTAGGTGAGGACGACGAAGCCCGCCGTCATGGGTGCGGGATTCCCGTCGCGCCTTCGCGCTGCAGCAGCCACAGCTTCAGGTAGCGGTAGTACGTGCCCTCGGCATTGGAGATGGCCAGCGCCAGTCCCATCGCGCCATCGAGGAAGCCGCGCTGCAGCACGTAGGTGCGCAGGAAGGCCCACAAGCCGTGGCCCAGAGCCTTGGCGGGCGATGCCCGCTTGCCGCGCTGCGCCAGCGAACGCGCGCCCGCGGTCGAATAGCGATTGACCTTGTCGAGCACCGTCTCGAAGTCGGGGAAGCTGCGGTGCAGCAGCTCGCCCTGCAGGCGCCCGACGCTGCCCTGCACCAGCACGCGTTCGTGCACCAGGTCGTCGGAGAAGCGGGCCGCATCGCGGCGGAACAGGCGCACGATCCAGTCGGGCGACCAGCCGGCGTGCCGGATCACCTGCCCGCAGTAACTGGATGTTCGATCGAGCTCGAAGGCTGCGTGCGCGCCCGGCTCGCGGACCGCTGCGAGGATGGACTCGCGCAAGTCCGGCGTGATGGTCTCGTCGGCGTCGAGCGAGAACACCCAGTCGCCCGTCGCCAGCGCAAGAGCGCGATTCTTCTGCGGCCCGAACCCGGGCCAGTCGCTGCTGATGGAGACCTTCGCGCCCTCGGCACGCGCGAGCTCGGGCGTGCCATCCGTGCTGCCCGAGTCGAGCACCAAGATCTCATCGGCGAAGCGCGCGGACCGCACGCAATCGACGATGTTGCGGGCTTCGTTGCGCGTGAGGATGACGATGGAGAGACTGGGCATGTGCGCCAGGGAGGGGGAGCCCCACGGCATAATCCCTCCCTTCTTGCAACGGGCATTATTGCACCCTCATCCATGGACCAAACACCCACCGTCGTGGTCGCGGGAGGCGCGGGCTACATCGGGTCGCACATGGTGCGGATGCTGCGCGACAGCGGCTTCCGGCCGGTCATCGTCGACAACCTGGCCACGGGCCACAAGGAAGCCGCGGGTCGCGAGATCCTGAAGGTCGGCGACATCGGCGATGCGGCCTTCATGGGCGCGGTGTTCCGCGAGTTCAAGCCGCAATGCGTGATGCATTTCGCGGCCTCCAGCCTGGTCGGCGAGTCGATGACCAAGCCGGGCAAGTACTGGCGCAACAACCTCGTCCAGACCCTGAACCTGCTCGACACGATGCTGGAGCACGGCATCACCCAGTTCATCTTCTCCTCGACGGCGGCCACGTACGGCAACCCGATCCAGGTGCCGATCCCCGAGGACCATCCCACGCGGCCGATCAATCCCTACGGCCACAGCAAGCTCGCGGTCGAATACGCGCTGCAGGACTACGACATCGCGCACGGCCTGCGCTCGATCTCGCTGCGCTACTTCAATGCCGCAGGCGCGCATCCGGACGGCTCGATCGGCGAGCGCCACGAGCCCGAGACGCACCTGATCCCGCTGGTGCTGCAGGTGGCCTCGGGCCGCCGCGAGTTCATCTCGCGCTTCGGCTCCAAGCACGACACGCCCGACGGCTCGTGCCTGCGCGACTACATCCACGTGCAGGACCTGTGCGCGGCGCACCTCGCCGCGCTGCGCAAGCTGCAGGCCGGCGCCACCACGACGGTCTACAACCTGGGCAACGGCCGCGGCCATTCGGTCAATGAAGTGATCGAGACAGCACGGCGCGTCACGGGCCATCCGATTCCCGTGCGGGACGACCCGCCTCGTGCGGGCGATCCGCCGGCGCTGGTGGCCGATGCGGCGCGCGCACGCGCGGAGCTGGGCTGGACGCCGCAGTACGAGGACCTGGACACCATCATCGCCCACGCCTGGCAGTGGGAGCGCAAGCTCCACCAGGCGACGCAGGCGGCGTGACCGGCATCGATTTCAAAGCCGTCCGCTGGCTCGCGCCGTACTTCGGTGCCGCGAGCCGCCGCTTCTGGGCCGTCGCCGCGCTCGCGACCGTCGTCTCCTCGGCCACCGAGCCGCTCCTGCCGGCGCTGATGAAGCCCTTGCTGGACCGCGGCTTCAAGCCGGGCAGCTTCTCGCTCTGGCTGGTGCCACTGTCGCTGCTGCTGCTGTTCGCGGTGCGTGGCGTGGCAGGCTTCATCGCGGACCTGGCGCTCGCGCGCATCACGCAGGACGGCCTGGTGGCGCTGCGCAGCGCCATGTTTTCGCGCATCCTCGATGCGCGGCTTTCGCTCTTCTCGCAGCAGAACGCCACCACGCTGTCCAACACCGTGGTCTACGAGGTGCAGAACGGCGCCACCTTGCTGGTGAATGCGGTGATGGCGCTGGTCAAGGACAGCATCTCGATGATCGCGCTGCTGTTCTACCTGCTGTACCTGAACTGGCAGCTCACGTTCATCGTGTTCCTGATCGTGCCCGGCGTCGCGCTCATCATGCGCACCCTCTCCCGCCGGCTGTACCGCATCGCGCGCAGCACGCAGACCGCCACCAACGACCTCGCGTACGTCGTGGAGGAGAACGTCCTGGCCACCCGCGTCGTGCGACTGCATGGTGCGCAGCAGGCCCAGGCCAGCCGGTTCCAGGCACTGAGTTCGGGATTGCGCCGGCTCGCGATGAAATCGGCGGTGGCTTCAGCGGCCATCACGCCGCTGACGCACATGCTCGCCGCGGGCGCGCTCTCGCTGGTGATCGTCATCGCGCTGTGGCAAAGCCGCGGCGGCATCACCATCGGCACCTTCGCCGCCTTCATCACGGCGATGCTGATGCTGATCGCGCCGATCAAGCGCCTGTCGGAGGCGGCCAACCCGATCGCGCGCGGCCTGGCAGCCGTGCAGCGCGCCATCGACCTCATCGACCACACCCCGGCCGAGTCCGGCGGCCAGTACGCGCCCGGCCGCACCAGCGGGCGCATCGAACTGCGCGACGTCGTGGTGCGTTACCGCGGCGACGCCGCGCCCGCGCTCGACCACGTGAACCTCGTGCTGGAGCCGGGCCGCACCGTGGCCCTGGTGGGGCCGTCCGGCTCGGGCAAGACCACGCTGGCCAACCTGCTGCCGCGCTTCGTCACGCCCGATGGCGGCCAGGTGCTGCTCGAAGGCCACGACGTCGCCGACTGGGACCTGCAGGCGCTGCGCGACCAGTTCGCGCTGGTGAGCCAGGACGTCGTGATGTTCAACGAGACGCTCGCGGCCAACATCACCATGGATGCGCCGATCGACCGCGAGCGGCTGCAACAGGTGATCGCCGGGGCCAATCTCGCGGACCTCGTGGAGTCGCTGCCGCAGGGCCTGGACACCGTCACCGGCCACAACGCCACCGAGCTGTCGGGCGGCCAGCGCCAGCGCCTGGCCATCGCCCGTGCGCTGTACAAGGACGCACCAGTGCTGATCCTGGACGAAGCCACCTCGGCCCTCGATGCCGCGTCCGAACGCCTGGTGCAGGAGGCGCTGCAGCGGCTGATGGCCGGCCGCACCACGCTGGTCATCGCGCACCGGCTCTCCACGATCGAGCACGCCGACCAGGTCGTGGTGCTCGAGGCGGGCCGGGTGGCCGAGACGGGCACGCACCGCGAACTGCTGGCGCGCGGCGGGCTCTACGCCCACCTGCACGCGCTGCAGCAGGGCACGCCGTGACGTTCGCTGCGGTGCTGCGCCGGCCGGACCTGCCGGCCACCACGCCTCTTCCGCGCGGGCTCGACGTTGCCCTGGCGGTCGCCCTGGCCGCATACGGGTTCTTCATCCCGTTCTCGGTGGCTGGCACCTCGCTGATGCTGGCAGTGCTGCTTCTGTTCGTGCTGGCATGCGCGCCGCGCGTGTGGCGCAGCCGGCCCTGGCGCGAGCCCACGATGGCAGTCGGACTGGTCCTGTTCGCGTGGATCGGGCTGCACACACTGCTCATCGACGGTGCCCTGCGCAGCCTGCGCATGCCGCTGGTGTCGTACAAGGAACTGCTGCTCGCGCCCATGCTGTTCGCGCTGTTCCGCCTCACCTCCCGCCCCGCGTGGTTCTTCCGCGCGCTGGTTGCCGGGACGCTGGCCTGGGCCGCCGTCAGCTGGTCGGCGGTCTGGTCCGAGCACATGGCACTCGTCCTCGGCCCGCACAGGATCTCGGCCAGCTTCGAGTTCGCCCTGCTCGCCTTCGTGCTGCTGGAGCACGGGCGCCGCACCGCGCGCCCCTGGCCCGCCCGCATCGGCGCGGCCTTCCTCGCGCTCACGGTGCTGTTCGCGATGGAAGGGCGCACCGGCCAGCTCATCGTCCTGCTGCTGCTGGCCGTGTCCGCGTGGTTGCACGTGCCACGGCGCTGGCGCATCGCCGCGCTCGTGCTCACCCCGGTGCTCGTGGCCGCACTGGCGCTCGGGTCGGGCGCGGTGCAACGGCGCATGGCCGAAACGACCTCGGCCATCGAGAAGCCGGAGCAGGTGCCGACCACGTCGACCGGCATCCGCGTCGAACTGGTCAAGCACGGGCTGACCCTGGTGCGCGAACACTGGCTGCTGGGCGCCGGCTTCAACCACTATTCACAGCTGCACCAGGATGCGGTGCGACGCGCGTACGCCAATGACCCCGTCCGGCGCGAGCAGTACCAGTCGTTCTGGGCCCGAACCCCCAACCCGCACGACGAATACGTGATGCAGGTGGTCGGGGGCGGCGTCGTATCGCTGGCTCTCTTCCTGGGCTGGCTCGCGATGCCCTTGCTGCGTCGCCTGCCGGATGGCCACCACGTGCCAGTCCTGCAGGGCGCCGTCGTGGCCTTCGCCGTCGGCTGCCTGTTCAACTCGCTGCTGCTGGACTTCGTCGAGGGCCACTACTACACCGCCCTGCTCGCGTGGCTGCTGGCCCGCGAGGCCACGCCGCGCGCATGAAGCGCATCCTGGTCATCGCCACCCGGCAGATCGGCGATGTGCTGCTCACCACGCCCGTGGTGCGCGCCGCGCGCCGGCGCTGGCCAGAAGCGCAGATCGATGTCATCGGCTTCGCCGGCACGCTGGGCATGCTGCGCGGCAATCCGGACATCCGCCGGCTCATCGAGACCCCACCACGCCTGGGCTGGTCCGGTTTCTGGCGCCTCGCGCGCCAGCTCTGGCGCGCGTACGACCTCGCGCTCATCGCACAGCCCGGCGACCGTGCGCACCTCATGGGGCTCATCGCTGCCCGGCAGCGCAGCGGCATCCTGCCGGCGGGGCACGGCAGCAACTGGTGGAAGCGGCGGTTGCTGGACCACGCGGTCGAGAGCGGCGGCGACGACAGCACCGTGCACGTCGTCCGCGAGAAGCTCGCGCTGCTGGCACCGTGGATGCAGGAAACGGTCGACGAAGCGGTCGTGCCGCCGCCCGCCGCGCCGCTGCCCGCCGACATCGAAAAGGCGTTGCAGCCCGACTTCGTTGCCGTGCACGCACCGTCGATGTGGCCGTACAAGCAGTGGCCGCTGGAGTCGTATGCAGGGCTGGTGCGCGAGCTGCTGGCGAATCGCGTGCAGGTGGTGTTGACCGGCAGCGGCGGCACGCGCGACCAGGCCTGCATCGCGCCCCTGCGCTCCCTGGGCGCCGCGCCGGATCTGCTGGATGTCTCGGGCCGCCTCGACTTCAACCAGCTCGCCGGCCTGCTCGCGCGCGCTGCGCTCTACGTGGGGCCGGACACCTCGGTGTCGCATCTCGCGGCGTCCACCGGCGTGCCCACGATGGCGGTCTTCGGTCCGACGAACCCGCAGCGCTGGGCCCCGTGGCCGGCCACGCCCGTGGCTGCAGGCTACGAGCGACGCTCGCTGCTGCAGACGGCGGGCAACGTCACCCTGCTGCAGGCGGGCCTGCCGTGCGTGCCCTGCGGCCGCGCCGGGTGCCACGACCACAACCAGAGCCACAGCGACTGCCTGGCGGTGATCACGCCGGCGCGGGTGGTCCAGGTGGCGCTGGAGAAGCTGGGGCGCTGACGCCGTGGCTGCCATGCCGGACTCGATAAGCCTGCCCGGACTTGATCCGGGGGCATCCAGCGACGGTGCTCGAACGGCGGCGGGACTGGATTGCGGGTCAAGCCCGCGATGACAACAGGCTCACAGCAGCACGATGTCGTACTGCTCCTGCCCCATGGCGCTCTCGCTCTGCAGCGAGATCGGCTTGCCGATGAAGTCGGACAGGCCCGCCAGGTACTGGCTCTCCTCGTCAAGAAAGAGCTCCACCACCTTGGGCGACGCGACGATGCGGTACTCGCGCGGGTTGAACTGGCGCGCCTCGCGCAGGATCTCGCGCAGGATGTTGTAGGCCACCGACCGCGCCGTCTGCAGCTGCCCCGCGCCCTGGCAGTGCGGGCACGGCTCGCATAGCATGTGGGCCAGCGACTCGCGCGTGCGCTTGCGCGTCATCTCCACCAGGCCCAGCTGCGAGAAGCCGCCGGCCATGGTCTTCACGCGATCGCGCCCGAGCTGCTTGCGGAACTCGGCCAGCACCTGGTCCCGGTGGTCCTCGCGCTGCATGTCGATGAAGTCGACGATGATGATGCCGCCCAGGTTGCGCAGCCGCAGCTGGCGCGCGATGGCATGTGCCGCCTCCAGGTTGGTCCTGAAGATGGTGTCGTCGAAGTTGCGTGCCCCGACGAAGCCGCCGGTGTTGACGTCCACCGTGGTCAGCGCCTCGGTCTGGTCGACGATCAGGTAGCCGCCGGACTTGAGCTCGACCCGCCGCCCCAGCGCCTTGGCGATCTCCTCGTCGACGTTGAACAGGTCGAAGATCGGCCGCTCGCCCTTGTACAGCTGCAGCCGCTCGGCCGCCTGCGGCATGAACTCGCGGCCAAACGCCTGCAAGAGCGCGAACTGCTCGCGCGAGTCGATGCGGATGGTCTGCGTCTCCTCGGTCACCAGGTCGCGCAGCACGCGCTGCAGCAGGCTCAGGTCCTGGTGCAGCAGCGAGCCTGCGGGCAGGCGCGCCGCCGCCTCGCGGATGCGCGCCCAAGTCTTACGCAGGTAGGCGATGTCCTCGGCCAGCTCGGTGTCGCTCGCGTCCTCGCCGTTGGTGCGCAGGATGAATCCGCCACCACCGCCCGTGGCCGGCGTGCCGACCAGGCCGATCAGGCGCTGGCGCAAGCTCTCGCGCTGGTCGGACGGGATCTTCTGCGACACGCCCACGTGGTCGTCCTGCGGCAGGAACACGAGCAGGCGGCCCGCGATGCTGATCTGCGTGGACAGCCGCGCGCCCTTGGTGCCGATCGGGTCCTTGATCACCTGCACCAGCAGCGGCTGGCCCTCGAACACCTGCTTCTCGATCGGCTTGGGCGGCTGCTGGTGCCGCGCGCCTTCGGGCTGGGCCGAGTGCAGGTCGGCCACGTGCAGGAACGCCGCGCGCTCCAGGCCGATGTCGATGAAGGCCGACTGCATGCCGGGCAGCACGCGCGCGACCTTGCCGAGGTAGACGTTGCCGACGAGCCCGCGCTCGAGGGTGCGCTCGACGTGCAGCTCCTGCACCGCCCCGCTCTCGACGATCGCCACCCGTGTTTCCTGCGGGGACCAGTTGATCAGGATGTCCTGCTGCATGTTCTCGTTGCCGCCACCCTCGCTCGGCCGGGCACAGGATACCTCAGGGCCTCCTAGCCCCTGCGCGCCAGTGAGCCGCGAAATTCTGCCTACACTCGGCAGGAGCCCCCCGGACCGGACCCCGCATGACTTCACCCGCCACAGCCACCCTCGATTTCCTGCAAGGCGGCGGCGAGATGGGTGAGCGCATCCGCGCCTTCGACTGGGACCGGCACGCGCTCGGCCCACCGGCGCAGTGGCCACAGGCGCTGCGCATGGCGCTCAGCCTCTGCCTCAACTCGAGCTTCCCCACCGCGATCTACTGGGGACCCGACCTGCACGTCCTCTACAACGATGCGTGGTCCGTGATCCCCGCCGAGCGGCACCCGGCCATCCTTGGCATGCCGGCGCGCGAGGGTTGGAGCGACATCTGGCACGTGGTCGGGCCGCGGTTCGAGGCCGTGATGCGCACCGGCCAGGGCGAGGCCTTGTACAACGAGATGCTGCCCATGGTGCGGCAGGGCCGTGCCACCGAGACCTGGTGGAACTACAGCCTCACCGCGATCCGCGATGCCGAGCATCGCGTGGCGGGCATCTTCAACCAGGGCAACGAGATCACCGAGGTCGTGCTGGACGGCGCCAGCGCGAAGCCGAGATCGCGCGCTGGCGCGAGGTCTTCGCGCAGGCACCGGCTCCCATTGCCCTGTTGCGCGGCCCGGACCACCGGTTCGAATTCGCGAACGACGCCTACCTGCGGCTGGTCGGCAACCGCGATGTGGTCGGCCGCAGCGTCGCCGAGGCGCTGCCCGAGGTCACCAGCCAGGGATTCCTGCAGATCCTCGACCGCGTGCTGTCCAGCGGCGAGGCGTACGTGGGGAACGGGGCCGTGGTCAAGCTGCAGCACCGTCCGGGGCAGCCGCTCGAAGACCGCATCATGGACTTCATCTACCAGCCGGTGCGCGACGCCGCGGGCGCCGTGGACGGGATCTTCGTGCTGGTCACCGACGTCACCGAGCGCGCCCGCGCCGAGACGGCGTTGCGCCTGTCGAACTGGCAGCTGGGCGAGGAACGCGCCCGCCTGGCGGCGCTCAATGAAGCGGAGCAGCGCGCGCAACAGGCCCTGCGCCGGGTGAACGAGTCGCTCGAGTGGCACGTGAAGCAGCGCACGGCGCAGCTGTCGCGCGCGCTGGAGAAGGAGAGCGAGGCCATGCACCGGCTGCGCACCACCTTCGAGACCGACCTGATCTTCCAGGGCTTCCTCGACGTCGATGGCGTGCTGCTCGATGCCAACCCCGCGTCCCTGGCGGCGATCGGCTGCACGCTGAAGGACGTGGAAGGTCGCGCCTTCTGGGACACGCCCTGGTTCACCGCCACCCCCGGTGCGGCCGAGGCCGTGAAGGAAGCGGTGGTCGCCGCGCGCGGCGGCCAGACCACGCGCACCCTGCTCACGGTCAACCTGCCTGGTGGAAGCCGCACCTACCAGTTCTCGATGCGCCCCGCGATCGGTGCGCGCGGCCAGGTGATCGGGCTGGTGCCGGAAGCGCTGGAACTGCCGCCGGCCGCAACGGCCTAGGTTGGCGCGCGGACGCCGAACTGCTGCAGCAGCTGCGCCGTCTCGTGCAGCGGCAGGCCCATGATGCCGGGATACGAGCCGTTGATGCGCGTGATGAACGCGGCCGCGCGTCCCTGGATCGCATAGGCGCCGGCCTTGCCGTGCGGCTCGCCGCTGGCGACATACGCGCGCACCTGCGCCGGCGTGAGCGGCGCGAACGTCACGCGCGAATCGCTCAATGCCGCGCGCCGCTTGCGCCCGAGCTGCATGGCGACGGCAGTCAGCACGCGGTGCGTGGTGCCGGCCAGTTCGCGCAACATGCGCGCCGCGTCGGCGTCGTCGGCGGGCTTGCCGTAGATGGCGCGGCCCAGCGCCACCGTCGTGTCGGAACACAGCACGGGCGCCGGCGGCAGGCCACGACGTTGCAGGCGCGCCATCGCGGCATCGAGCTTCAGGCCGGTGACGCGCTGCACGTACGTCGCCGGCGCCTCACCCGGCCGCACCGCCTCGATGGCCTCCGCATCCTCGTCGTCGTCCGGCAGCAGCAGCTCGTGGCGGATGCCCAGCTGTTCCAGCAGCTGCCGGCGGCGCGGGCTCTGCGACGCGAGATAGATGAAGTCACTCACGGTGGTACGGATGCCCCGCATTGATCGACCAGGCGCGGTACAGCTGCTCGGCAAGCAGCACGCGCACCATCGCATGCGGCAGCGTGAGATCGGAAAGACGGATGCGTTCGTGGGCCGCGGCGCGGAATGCCGGGTCCAGGCCATCGGGGCCGCCGATCACCAGCGCGACATCGGCGGCATCCAGCTGCCACACCTTCAGGCGTGCGGCCAGCGCGGTCGTGGTCAGCGCCGTGCCACGCTCGTCGAGCGCGACGACATGCGCGCCGCGCGGAATGGCCGCTTCGATGCGCTCACGCTCGGCGGCCATCAGCTGGTCCACCGTGCGCGAGCCGCGCGGCTCGGTTTTGACGGCCTTGAGTTCCAGCCGCAGCTCGGGCGGAAAGCGCTTGGCGTAGTCGTCCCAGGCCGTGGCTGCCCAGTCGGGCACCCGCTGGCCCACCGCCACGACCACCAGCTTCATGCCTTGCGGCTGCTGGTCTTGCTGGCGGCCTTTTTCGCCGGAGTCCTGGCCGGAGTCTTCGCGGGAGCCTTGGCGGCGGCGGTCTTGGCGACGCTTTTCGCAGCCGGCTTGACGGGCGCCTTCTTCGCCGCGGTCTTGCCGGCCGCGCTCTTCGCGCCGGCCTTCTTCGCCGGCGCCTTGACCTTCTCGGCGCGATCGGCTTCGCGGGCCGCGACCTTCGCCGCGGTGCTGCGGCGCAGGCTGGTCTTGGCAGGCGCCTTCTTCGCGGGCGCAGGTGCTGGTGCCGCGGTGGCGGGCTTGGGCGCGCCGAACTTCAGGCGGATCGGCTTGTCACCCCAGATCTCCTCGAGGTGGTAGTAGTTGCGGATCGCCGGCTGCATGATGTGAGCGACCGCGGCGCCGCAGTCCACGATGATCCATTCGCCGTTGTCTTCGCCCTCGACGCGCGGCTTGGGAAAGCCGGCGTCACGCACCGCATCGCGCACGCTCGACGCCAGCGCCTTGGTCTGGCGGTTCGAGGTGCCGCTGGCGACGATCACGCGTTCGAACAGCGGCGAGAGATGCTCGGTGTTGAAGACCTGGATGTCCTGCGCTTTGACGTCCTCCAGGCCATCGACGATGGCCCGCTGGAGGCGTTGGGTGTCTTTCTTGGCGCTTGCTTCTTGGGTCATCAGGTCGGGGCGTAAAGGTGGTGTTGGGCAATATAGCGTGCGACGCCAGGGGGAACCAGATGGCCGATCCCCTGCCCCGCTGCGACTAGCGCGCGGATCTGCGTGGCACTGACGGGCATGTTGGGAAGCTCGACGGCGGTCCAGTGGCCGGCGGGCAGCCGGCTCGCATCGAAGGGCGGTGCGTGCGGGTCGGGACGCGCGCGCGCCGCCACCGCCACCGTGGCCAGCTGCAGGATCTGGTCGCAGGCACGCCAGCTGTGCAGGGACTCGGCCTGGTCGGCGCCCACGACGAGCATCAATGTGTCGTCGGGCGAAGCGGCGTGCAGTTCGCGCAGCGTGTCGATGGTGTACGTGGGACCGCTGCGACGCAGCTCGCGATCGTCGACCACCGCGCGGGCCACCGTGCCGAACGCGAGTTGCGCCATCGCGAGCCGGTGTGCGCCATCGGTGAGCGCGCGTGCCTTGTGCCAGGCCTGCCCGGTCGGGAACACGCGCAACTCATGCAGGCCGAGCTGCGTGACAGCCGCCTGCGCCAGTGCGACGTGGGCAAGGTGCGGCGGGTCGAAGGCGCCGCCGAAGATGCCGATGCGACGGCTGCTCAAACCCACTCCCGCGGCTGCAGGTACCGGGTGTAGAGCTCGGCTTCGGGCGTGCCGGGCTCGGGCTCGCGCCGGTAGGCCCAGCTGCACAGCGGCGGCATCGACAGCAGGATGGACTCGGTGCGGCCACCGGACTGCAGTCCGAAATGCGTGCCGCGGTCCCACACCAGGTTGAACTCGACGTAGCGGCCGCGCCGGTACAGCTGGAAGCCGCGCTCGCGCTCGCCGTACGGCGTGTCCTTGCGGCGCTCGAGGATCGGAAGGTACGCCGCGAGGAAGGCATCGCCCACCGACCGCATCAGCGCGAAGCCGCCGTCGAAGCCGAGGTCCGACACGTCGTCGAAGAAGATGCCGCCGACGCCGCGCTGCTCGTTGCGGTGCTTCAGGCTGAAGTAATCGTCGCACCAGGCCTTGTAGCGCGGATGCCGGTCGGGACCGAACGGTGCGACGGCGTCCTTGCACACGCGATGGAAGTGCACCGTGTCGTCGTCGAAACCATAGCTGGGCGTGAGGTCCATGCCGCCGCCGAACCAGAACGCGGCCTGGCCGCCCGCGGGCGCGGCCGACAGCATGCGCACGTTCATGTGCACGGTGGGCGCATACGGATTGCGCGGATGGAACACCAGCGACACGCCCAAGGCTTCGAACGGCGCACCCGCGAGCTCGGGCCGATGCTGCGTGGCCGAGGGCGGCAGGCGGGGGCCGCGCACCTGCGAGAAGCCGATGCCGGCGCGCTCGAGCACCGGTCCGCCCTCCAGGATCATCGTGAGGCCCTCGCCCTGCAGCGGCTCGCCCGGCGCCTTGCGCCACGGGTCGCTGCGGAACGCGCTGCCGTCGACGGCGGTGCAGGCCGCGGCGATGCGCGCCTGCAGGTCCATCAGGTACGCGCGCACGGCGTGGTTGGGGGTGGTGTCCACGGCCGGGTTCATCGGACGATGGTATCGGAACGGACTGGGCGGGACGCCTCGAGCAGGCGCACGGGCGCGGCCTGCTGCGGCCGCTTGCCGCGCACGCCGGCATAGGCGTCGGCGATGCGCGCCAGGTCGGCGGCCTCGTCGCCGGTCAGCGTGACGAAGGTGGTGACGCGCACCTCGCGGCGGCCATAGTCGAGGCTCGCAAGCCCGACCGGCACGTCCGCTTCGAGGGCCACGCGGTAGAAGCCGCTGCGCCAGCCCGGCCGCGCACTGCGCGTGCCTTCCGGCGTGACCGCAAGCCAGAACATGCAGCCGGCCTGCCGGTGCTCCCGGATCTGCTGCACCATGTCCGTGACCAGGCCGTTGGCGCTGGAGCGCACCACGGGCAGTCCGCCGCGTGCCCGCAGCCAGGGCCCGAACACCGGAACGCGGAACAGGCTGTCCTTGGCCCAGAAGCGCAGCGTCAGGCCGATGGACCACTTGGCCAGGATGCCGACCACGAAGTCCCAGTTGCTGGTGTGCGGGTAGACCACCAGCACGCCCTGCGGCGCCGGCAGCCCGTCGAAGTGAACGCGCCAGCCGGCCAGGCGAAGGAGGAATGTCGCGGCCCGGCTGGCCTCGAACCGGAGCACCTGCGGCGACGCCGCGCCGGCGCCCACCTCAGCGCGTCGCACGGTGTCCAATGTCCTTGCGGTACTGGGCGCCGTCGAAGCGGATGCCCTTGGCGATGTCGTACGCGTGCATCTGCGCGGCCTTCACGGTGTCGGCCAGTGCCGTGACGCACAGCACGCGGCCGCCGGAGGTGACGAGCTGGCCATCCTGCAGCGCGGTGCCGGCATGGAACACCATGGCGTCGGGCGTCTCCTTGGGGATGCCGGTGATGGCGTCGCCCTTGCGCGGGCTGAGCGGATACCCCGCCGTGGCCATCACCACGCCCAGCGCCGTGCGGCGGTCCCACTGCATCTCGACCTGGTCGAGCGTGCCGCTGGTGGCTGCCACCAGCACGTCGTAGAGGTCCGACTTCAGGCGCATCAGGATCGGCTGCGTCTCCGGGTCGCCCATGCGGCAGTTGAATTCCAGCGTCTTGAGCTTGCCGGCGCGGTCGATCATCAGGCCCGCGTACAGGAAGCCGGTGTACGGGATGCCGTCCTTCTCCATGCCGCGAACCGTCGGCATGATCACCTCGCGCATCGCGCGAGCGTGCACGGCTGGCGTGACCACCGGCGCGGGCGAATACGCGCCCATGCCGCCGGTGTTGGGGCCGAGGTCGCCGTCCTGCAGGCGCTTGTGGTCCTGGCTGGTGGCCAGAGCGGCCACGTTGCGGCCGTCGCAGAGCACGATGAAGCTGGCTTCCTCGCCCTGCAGGAATTCCTCGATCACCACCCGCGCGCCGCCCTCGTTGTGGGTGACGCCCAGGCGGTTGTCCAGCAGCATGAAGTCGATCGCCTCGTGCGCCTCGGCCGCAGTCATGGCCACTACCACGCCCTTGCCCGCGGCCAGCCCGTCGGCCTTGATCACGATGGGCGCGCCCTGCTGGTCGACATAGGCGTGGGCCAGTGCGGGATCGCTGAAGGTCTGGTACGCCGCGGTCGGGATGCCGTGCCGCTGCATGAAGTCCTTGGAGAACGCCTTGGAGCTTTCCAGCTGCGCCGCCGCCTTCGTCGGTCCGAAGATGCGCATGCCGTGCGCACGGAACTCGTCGACCACGCCAGCCGCCAGCGGCGCCTCGGGACCGACCACCGTCAGCGCGATCTTCTCGGCCTGCGCCCATTCGCGCAGCCCGACGACGTCGGTCATGTCGATGTTGCCCAGGCGCGGGTCCTGCGCCGTGCCGCCGTTGCCGGGAGCCACGTAGACGGCCTGCACCTTGGGCGACTGGGCCAGCTTCCAGGCCATCGCGTGCTCGCGGCCACCGCCGCCGATGACGAGAACTTTCATCCGTGCGCGCCGTTCATAGCGACGCGTTGTGGAACACGTCCTGGACGTCGTCCAGGTCTTCCAGCATGTCCAGCAGCTTCTGCATGCGGGCGGCGTCGTCGCCGGTGAGCTCGATGGTGTTCTCGGGGCGCATCGTGACCTCGGCGATCTCGGGCTTCAGGCCATTGGCCTCCAGCGCGTTCTTCACCTTCTCGAACTCCGACGGCATGGTGATCACCTCGATGGCGCCGTCGTCGTCGGTCACCACGTCGTCGGCGCCGGCCTCCAGCGCCACGTCCATCACCTTGTCCTCGCTGGTGCCCGGCGCCAGGATGAGCTGGCCGCAATGCTTGAACTGGAACGCCACCGAGCCTTCGGTGCCCATGTTGCCGCCGTACTTGCTGAACACGTGCCGGACTTCGGCCACGGTGCGCACCCGGTTGTCGGTCATCGTGTCGACGATGATGGCCGCGCCGCCGATGCCGTAGCCCTCGTACCGGATCTCCTCGTAGTTCACGCCCTCGAGGTTGCCGGTCGCCTTGTCGATGTTGCGCTTGATGGTGTCGGCCGGCATGTTGGCCGCCTTGGCCTTGTCCACCGCCAGCCGCAGGCGCGGATTGGCGTTCAGGTCGCCGCCGCCCTGGCGCGCCGCGACCATGATCTCCCGGATCACGCGGGTCCAGATCTTTCCGCGTTTCTCATCCTGGCGTCCCTTGCGGTGCTGGATGTTCGCCCATTTGCTGTGTCCGGCCACTTCGTGCTTCCTTGTGTGTCGTCGCTATAGTGCTGCGGACCCGATTCTACTTTTGACCTATGGCCGACCCGCTGCTGATCGCCAAGAACGGCGCCACCGAGTGTTTCCTGCTGCCCGGCCTGGCCAACCGCCACGGGCTGATCACTGGCGCCACGGGCACCGGCAAGACCGTCACGCTGCAGACGCTGGCCGAGAACTTCTCGCGCATCGGCGTGCCGGTCTTCATGGCCGACATCAAGGGCGACCTCACCGGCATCAGCCAGCCCGGCCACCTGGCGCCCAAGGTGGCCGAGGCGGTGAAGGAACGCGGGCTGCCCATGCCCGAGCCGCTCGCCTGCCCCACGACGCTGTGGGACGTGTTCGGTGAGCAAGGCCATCCCGTGCGGGCCACCGTCTCCGACATGGGCCCGCTGCTGCTGTCGCGCATGCTGGGCCTGAACGAGACCCAGTCGGGCGTGCTGCAGCTGGTGTTCAAGATCGCCGACGACAACGGCCTGCTGCTGCTGGACCTGAAGGACCTGCGCGCGATGCTGCAGCACGTGGGCAACAACGCCAGCCAGTTCACCACCCAGTACGGCAACATCTCCGCGGCCAGCGTGGGCATCATCCAGCGCGGGCTGCTGCAGATCGAGGCCCAGGGCGGCGAGAAGTTCTTCGGCGAGCCCATGCTCAACATCCAGGACTTCCTGCAGACCAACGAGGCGGGCCAGGGCATCGTCAACATCCTCGCGGCCGACAAGCTGCTGCAGTCGCCGCGCCTCTACGCCACCTTCCTGCTGTGGATGCTGTCGGACCTGTACGAGCAGCTGCCCGAGATCGGCGACCCCGACAAGCCCAAGCTGGTGTTCTTCTTCGACGAGGCGCACCTGCTGTTCAAGGACGCGCCCACGGTGCTGGTCGAGCGCATCGAGCTGGTGGTGCGCCTGGTGCGCTCCAAGGGGGTCGGCGTGTACTTCGTGACGCAGAACCCGCTGGACATCCCCGACTCGGTGCTCGCGCAGCTGGGCAACCGCGTGCAGCACGCGCTGCGCGCCTTCACGCCGCGCGACCAGAAGGCGGTGAAGGCCACGGCGCAGACGATGCGCCAGAAGCCCGGCCTGGACATCGAAGCCGCCATCACCGAGCTGGCCGTGGGCGAAGCGCTGGTGAGCCTGCTCGATGCCAAGGGACGCCCCAGCATCACCGAGCGCGTGTTCGTCATCCCGCCGGGCAGCCAGATCGGCCCCATCACGCCCGAGCAGCGCAAGGCCCTCATCGCCAACTCCATCGTGGCAGGGGTCTACGAGCAGGCCGTCGATCGCGAATCGGCCTACGAGAAGCTCAAGGGGCGCGCCACGCAGCCCGCGCCGACGCAGGCCCGTCCCTCGCCATCGGCCACCGCGACGGCAGCGTCGCAGGCCAGCGGCGTCGACGTTCCCGGGCCGGCCAGCACCGCCAGTGGTTCGGGGCTCGGCGACGCGCTCGGTGGCATCGGCGGCCTGGCCAAGGACGTGCTGTTCGGCACCACCGGCCCGCGCGGCGGCCACCACGAAGGACTGGCCGAATCGATGGCGCGCTCGGCGATGCGCACCATCGGCAGCAGCGTCGGCCGCGAGATCGTGCGCGGCGTGCTCGGCGGCCTGCTCGGTGGCAAGCGCTAGCGGGCTTTCCCGCCCGCGCGGCGGCCGCGCAACGCACGCCAGCGCTGCCTCTTCCGCACCCCACGGCTGTGGCAGGCCGCGCTAAAGTGGGCGTTTTGGGGAGAGCTGTTCATGCCCGACACCACGGCCCCGCGTCACATCCGCCTGACCTCGCACAGCGGCGGGCATGGCGCACCGGCCATCCACTGGGGTGCTGCCACGCCGCAGGAACGCGGGCCCGTCGTGGGCACCACCTCCTCGCTCGCCCACCGCAACGTCATCGGCACGCACAGCGGCTCGTACAGCGTCTACCGCGCGCTCGCGGTTGCAGCTGGCGCGCTCTCCCGCGGCCACCGCGCCGACCTCACCAACACCGCGCCGACCGATGCCATCGGTCCCTATCCGCAGTGGAGTGACCCGGGCAAGATCGTGAGCCTCGACCCATGGGGCGCCGCCGTCGCCGACGTGTTCGAGGACGAGATCGCGTCGGGGCTCGACATCCGCCCCACCATCGCCGTGACCAAGGCGCACGTGATCCTTCCGGAAGTGATCGAGGCGGTGCAGAAGGGCCGCCTCAAGCCCGACGGCAAGCTGCTCACCGCGGGCGGCGCGGCCATGGTCACCAAGGCCGCCATCGAACCCGTGTGGTACCTGCCCGGCGTGGCCAGGCGCTTCGGCTGCAGCGAGACCGACCTGCGCCGCGTGCTGTTCGAGGAAACCGGGGGCATGTACCCCGAGCTCGTCACGCGCAGCGACCTCGAGGTGTTCCTGCCCCCGATCGGCGGCCAGACCATCTACATCTTCGGCAACCCGCGCGACCTGGCCGACCCGCAGGTGGAGCTCACCGCCCGCGTGCACGACGAGTGCAACGGCTCCGACGTGTTCGGCTCCGACATCTGCACCTGCCGGCCCTACCTCACGCACGCCATCGAGGAATGCATCCGGGGCGCGCAGCCGAAGTCTGCGGGCGGCCGCGGCGGCGTGGGCCTCATCGCCTATTCGCGCAAGGAAGGCCGCGCGCTCGGCGAGGTCACCAAGTTCCTGGTCTACAACGCGCGCAAGCGCCAGGTGGGCGGCGACACCGCCGACCAGTACTTCGCGCGCACCGAGTGCGTGGCCGGCGTGCAGGACATGCGCTTCCAGGAGCTGATGCCCGACGTGCTGCACTGGCTGGGCGTGCGGAAGATCCACCGCCTGGTCTCGATGAGCAACATGAAGTTCGACGCGATCACCGGCTCGGGCATCGAGGTCGGCGAGCGCGTGAACATCCCCGATGAACTGATCCCCGCCGACGCGCGGGTGGAGATGGACGCCAAGATGGCCGCCGGCTACTTCACGCCGGGCGAAGTGCCCGACGCCACCCGCCTCAAGCGCACCAAGGGCCGGGGGCTGGAATGACCCGGGACAACGACTTCGTCCGCGAGCGCTCCCAGGGTGAGCTCGCGGCGGCGGCGCTTCGCACGACCGTCGCCGTGCGCGAGCGCTGCGGGCAACTGCTCGATCGCGCCCGCATCGGCCACTCGCACTGGTTCACGGTCGACGATGGCCGCATGCGCGATGCCGCCACTGCCGTCGCCGAGGCCACGCGACGCCGCTACCCGAAGCTGCACATCCCGTTCCACAGCCGCTGGCGCCACTTCGAGGCCGGCGGTGTCGACCGCAAGGCGCAGTTCGAAGAACTGCTGGGCAACGTGCATCCCACCATCCGCGCCCACGCGATGGTCGACCTCACCGTGGTCAGCGTGCTGCTCGACGCGGGCGCCGGCCCCGACTGGAAGTACGTCGAGCCCGCCACGGGCCAGACCTTCACTCGCTCCGAAGGCCTGGCCATCGCCAGCTTCCATGCCTTCTGCGCCGGCATGTTCTCCAGCGACAAGCTGCGGCCGCTGCAGGTGGATTCGGAAGGGCTGCGCGCGCTGCCGCTTGACCGCCTGGCGCAGGCGTTCCAGGTGAGCGAGTCCAACCCCATGGTGGGCCTGGAGGGCCGCGCGATCCTGCTGCGCCGGCTGGGCGAGGTGCTGGCCGAGGAGCCCGAGGTGTTCGGCGACCCAGGGCGGCCGGCCGGCATCTACGACGAGCTGATCACGCCCGACGGCGGCATTCCGCACTCGGCCGACGTCGACGCGCACGACATCCTGTCGCAGATCCTGGTGTCGATGTCCGGCATCTGGCCCATGGGCCACAGCATCGGCGGCGTGCCGCTGGGCGACTGCTGGCAGCACAGCGCCGTGCGCGCCGACGGCCCCAGCGACGGCTGGGTGCCGTTCCACAAGCTGTCGCAGTGGCTCACCTACTCGCTGCTGGAGCCGTTCCACTGGTCGGGCGTGAAGCTGCGCGGCATCGACAGGCTCACCGCGCTGCCCGAGTACCGCAACGGCGGCCTGCTGCTGGACACCGGCGTGCTGCAGCTGCGCGAGCCCGATGCGGCGCGGCAGGTCTGGCATACGGGCGACGAGATCATCGTCGAGTGGCGCGCGCTGACCGTGAGCCTGCTCGACGAACTCGCGGGCCACGTGCGCAGCCAGCTCTCGGCGACGGCGGAGCACATGCCGCTGGCCTGCGTGCTCGAAGGCGGCACCTGGTCCGTGGGACGCCAGCTCGCGCAGGAGCGCCGCAACGGCCTTCCGCCGCTGCAGGTGCACAGCGACGGCACGGTGTTCTAGCCGTCACCAGCGTCGCACCGAAGGCCTGGGAAGAACAAGGAGACGACACATGCCGACCAGACCCACCCTTCCACTGACGCTCGCGATCCTCTTCACCGCGGTCCTCGCGGGCTGTGCCCATCCACCGCCCGAGCCGCCTCCACCCGTCGCGTTCGTGCAGCCGCCGCCGATGGCCATCCAGCAGTGCGAATCGCTGGCCGGCATGCGCATCCCCGCGACTTCGATCGGCTTGCCGACCGGCGGCGCCATGATCGCCACGGCCGAGCGCGCGGCCGAGGTCGCGCCGTACAAGGATCCCGAGGGCGAACACCTGCTGCCCACGCCCGCGCATTGCCTGGTGCAGGGCCGCGTGCTGCCGGTCGACCCGGGCGCGCCGCCGATCAACTTCGCGATCAACCTGCCGCTGTCCAACTGGAACGGCCGCGCACTGCAGTCGGGCGGTGGCGGCCTCGGCGGCCAGGTGATCACGGCGCCGGGCAACAAGGCGTCGGGCCGCTTCGATCCGAACCCCGTCAACGTGCCCTACCCCCTCACGCAGGGCTACGTCACCTTCGGCAGCGACGGCGGCCATGCGCGCGGCGACTTCCGCTTCACACGCAACGAGGAGGCGATGCGCAACTGGGCGCACGAGGAGCTGAAGAAGACGCACGACACCGCGATGGCCGTCATCCAGGCCGCCTACGGCCGCAAGCCCACGCACGTGTTCTTCAGCGGTGAATCGGCGGGCGGCCGCGAGGCGCTGCGCGCGGCGCAGGTCTATCCGCAGGACTACGACGGCGTGATCGCCACCTCGCCGGTGATCAGCTGGTACGCGGTGCACCTGTTCGACAACAACGTGCGCGACCACCTGGCCGACGGCGGCTTCCTGGACGCGCACGCCATCAAGCTGGTGGCCGACCGCACGCGCGCCACCTGCGACCTGCGCGATGGCCTGCGCGATGGCGTGGTCGCGAAGTACCTGGAATGCCCGAACGACGTCGACCAGCTGCATTGCTCGCAGGAGGCGAAGCCGGCCGGCACGTGCCTGAGCGCGGCGCAGGTGGCGTCGGTCAACGCATTGCGCAACTCGCGCGAGATGCCGGTGAAGTTCGCCCACGGCGTCACGCGTTTCCCGGGCTTCGAGACCACGGGCGACGAGGACGGCACCGGCTGGCAATGGCCTTTCTATCCGATCGGCTCCGAGGCGCCGTCCAAGCAGCTGCCGCCCGGCATGGGCTTCGAGCCGCGCCGTGGCGCCGTCCTGAACTTCGGTGCCTTCCTGATCCGCCACACCATCGTGCAGCAGGACGACTTCAACCCGTACCGCTTCGACCCGAAGCCGCATGCGGGGCGGATCATGCAGCTGTCGCAGATGTTCGACGCGACCGACCCGGACCTCTCGCGCTTCGCCGCGCGCGGGGGCAAGCTGATCCTGGTGCATCCGTCGGCCGACAACGCGGCGCCGCTCACGATGTCGGCCGAGTACGTCGGCAGCGTGGTTGACAAGCTCGGGCGCGACGCCACCGACCGCATGCTGCGCTTCTACGTGCCCGCCGGCGGCAGCCACAACGTGGGCGGCACGAGCCAGGTGAACGCGCTGGCGATGCTGGAGGACTGGGTGCTGCGCGGCCAGACGCCGCCCGAGGCGCCGCTCGCGCAGAACCTGGGCATCGAGGACATGCACTTCATCCGGTCGATGCCGGCGTGCCGCTTCCCCAGCTACCCGCAGTACATGGGCGCCGGCGATCCCAGCCAGGCCACCAGCTTCACCTGCGAGACCCGGCCGGGGCTGGCCCGGATGAAGCAGCGCTGAACACGGACAGCCGAACGCGAAAGACGCGAAGAACGCGAAAGACGCAAAAGAACTTCCTTCGAGATTTCTTTCGCGTTTTTTGCGCTCTTTCGCGCCTTTGGCGTTCGGCTGCCCGCTCCCGCATTCGCTTTCCGCCTCGCTATAGTCGGCTCGTTCCCTGCCCAGAGCACGCCCATGTCCCAAGTCCACCTCATCGACCATCCCCTCGTGCAGCACAAGCTCACCCTGATGCGCAAGAAGGAGGCCAGCACCAACAGCTTCCGCCGGCTGCTGGGCGAGCTGGCGTCGCTGATGGCGTACGAGGTGACGCGCGACATGGCCGTGCAGGACATCGAGATCGAGACGCCGATGGAGAAGATGACGGCCAAGGTCATCGACGGCAAGAAGCTGGTGTTCGTCTCCATCCTGCGTGCCGGCACCGGCATCCTCGACGGCATGCTCAACGTGGTGCCCGGCGCGCGCGTGGGCCACATCGGCCTGTACCGCGACCCGAAGACGCTGGTCGCGGTGGAGTACTACTTCAAGATGCCCGACCACATGGCCGAGCGCGACGTGATCGTGGTCGACCCGATGCTCGCGACGGGCAACTCCGCCATTGCCGCCGTCGAGCGCATCAAGGAACTGAAGCCCAAGTCGATCAAGTTCGTGTGCCTGCTCACCTGCCCCGAGGGCGTCGAGGCCATGACGAAGGCACACCCGGACGTGCCGATCTACACCGCCGCGATCGACCGCCAGCTCAATGAGCACGGCTACATCCTGCCGGGACTGGGGGATGCGGGCGACCGCATCTTCGGGACGAAATAGAGAGCTGTCCTTGCGGGCCTGACCCGCAATCCAGGGCCGCGTGCTCTTCGGTGTCATTGCGGGCTTGACCCGCAATCCAGTCCCGCGGTCAGGCACCGCTGCTGGATCCCGGCTCGAGGCCGGGATGACAGCCGTTCATGCCGTCATGCAAGCGCCGGCGGCTGCGCGCCGAAGAACCCAACGACGCGGCTCAGGCGCCCATCCACATCCAGGTCCGCGATGTCGATGCCTTCGATCACGGCCGCACCCGCGGGGCTCACCAGGCGCCAGCCGTAGCGCAGCGTCTGGTGGTGGGCGTCGATCGCGGTCGTGCGTTCGAAGCGGTGGCCGGGGAACTGCGTCTGCAGCGTCGCGACCTGGTCGGCGATGCCCTGGTGGCCCGCGGCCTCCAGCGGCGGATCGACCAGGCGCCCACCAGCGTTCCAGATCTCGCGGATGGCACCGGCACGGCGCACGGCGTCGGGATCGCCGTAGGCGGCGAGGTGGCGGTCGACCAGGGTTTCGATGAGGGGGAGGTTCATGGCTGGCTCCTGTTGCGAGTGACGATGGAGCCATTGTTGGAGCCGGCCCGCAGTCAGTCCATGACGTGGGAGGTCATGGACGCCGTGGATCCCCGCATTCGCGGGGATGACCACCTCGCGCCATCCGCGTCCCTGTGTCCTCTGCCCCCTGTGTCATCCCCGCGAAGGCGGGGATCCAGGGCGTCTGCTTGTATCAGCCCTTCCCCTGCGCCGCCACCAGCACCGGCTGCTCGCGGTACAGGTCCGGCATCGTCGCCTTCAGGTTCGCGATCTTCGGCAGGTCGAACGTCGCGATGTAGGGCTGCTGCGGATGCAGGGTCGCGTAGTCCTGGTGGTACGCCTCCGCGGGATGGAAGCCGGTGAGCGGCGCCACCTGCGTGACGATGCGCGACGGGAACACCCTCGCCGCGTCCAGCTGCGCGATGTAGGCCTCGGCCACCCGTTTCTGCTCCGGCCCGTTGACGAACAGCGCCGAGCGGTACTGCGTGCCCGTGTCCGGCCCCTGCCGGTTCAGCGTGGTGGGATCGTGCGCCACCGAGAAGAAGATGCGCAGCAGCTGCCCGTACGAGACCTGCTTCGGATCGAACGTGACCTGCACCGATTCGGCATGGCCCGTGCGGCCCGTGCTCACGGTGTCGTAGTTCGCGCTCGCCGCGTCGCCGCCCGCATAGCCCGACACCGCATTGAGCACGCCCTTCGTGTGCTGGAACACGCCCTGCACGCCCCAGAAGCAGCCGCCCGCGAACACCGCGGTCTCGGTCGGCGCGGTGGCCTTCTCGTCCTGGGCGGGTAACGGCAACTGCACCGCCTTCTCGGCGGCCACGCCGCTGCCCAGGACACCCCAAGCGGCCAGTGCCACCGCGGCGGTGGCGGCCATCGTCAGGCGTGTGTTCATCGTCGGCTCCTTCGGTTCAGGCGGCGTCGGGCGCGAACGCCAGCGCCAGCCCGTTCATGCAATAGCGCAGACCGGTGGGCTTGGGGCCGTCGTTGAAGACGTGGCCCAGGTGGCCTCCGCACTGGTGGCACAGCACCTCGGTGCGGCGCATGCCGAAGCTGCGATCGGTGTGTTCCTCGACAGACTGCTTCGACAGCGGCTCGTAGAAACTGGGCCAGCCCGTGCCGCTGTCGAACTTGGCCTTCGACGAGAACAGCGGCTGCGCGCACCCGGCGCACCGGAACACACCGGCCCGATGCTCCTTGTCGAGCGGACTGCTGAAGGGCATTTCGGTATCCGCCTCGCGCAGCACCTTGAACTGGGCCGGCGTCAGCAGCTTGCGCCACTCGGCTTCGCTGTGCACGACGGCACGTGGCGCCGCGGTCTCCGCATGGGCTGCCTCGCCGAGAAACAACCCCTTCACCCCGGCCGCTGCAGCAGCCAGGCCCATCCATGCAGTGCGCCGCGTCGTCATGGCAATCCTTCGCTCCGTGGAGATGTGACAGTGAGTCGCGGCTGGGCCGGTTGGTTCCGCAGGATGAGCCCATCCGCGCAGCGACAGCGCGGCAGAGGCGCAGGCTATCCTGTGGCGACGATGCTCGACCTCCTCATCACCAACGCGACGCTGCCCGACGGTCGCACCGGCATGTCCCTCGCGGTGCAAGGCGACCGGATCGCCGACGTCGCACCGGGCCTGCAGGTGCCCGCACGCGAGACCGTCGATGCGCACGGCCAACTGCTCGCGCCGCCGTTTTGCGATCCGCACTTCCACATGGACGCGACCCTCAGCTACGGCCTGCCGCGCGTGAACGAGAGCGGCACGCTGCTGGAAGGCATCGCGCTCTGGGGCGAGCTCAAGCCGCAGCTGAAGGCCGAGGACATAGTCGGGCGGGCCCTCGCCTATTGCGACTGGGCCGTGGCGCGCGGCCTGCTGGCGATCCGCAGCCACGTCGACACTAGCGATCCCAGCCTGCTGCCGGTCGAGGCGATGCTGGAGGTGAAGCAGCGCGTCGCGCCCTACCTCGACCTGCAACTCGTGGCCTTCCCGCAGGACGGCGTGCTGCGCACGAAGGGCGGCATGGAGAGCCTGAAGAAGGCGCTGGACATGGGCGTGGACATCGTCGGCGGCATCCCGCACTTCGAGCGCACCATGGCCCAGGGCGCCGAGAGCGTGAAGCTGCTGTGCGAGCTCGCGGCACAGCACGGCAAGCTGGTCGACATGCACTGCGACGAGACCGACGACCCGCTGTCGCGCCACATCGAGACGCTGGCGTTCGAGGCGCAGCGCCTGGGCCTGCAGGGCCGCGTGAACGGCAGCCACTGCACGTCCATGCACAGCATGGACAACTACTACGTGAGCAAGCTGCTGCCCCTGGTCGCCGAGAGCGGCGTGAGCGTGGTGGCCAACCCGCTGATCAACATCACGCTGCAGGGGCGGCACGACACCTATCCCAAGCGGCGGGGCATGACGCGCGTGCCCGAACTGATGGCCGCCGGTGTGACCGTCGCCTTCGGCCACGATTGCGTGATGGACCCGTGGTACGGCATGGGCTCGGGCGACATGCTGGAGGTGGCGCACATGGGCGTGCATGTGGCGCAGATGACCAGCCAGGCCGGCATCCGCGCCTGCTTCGACGCGGTGACCACGAACGCCGCGAAGGTGATGCACCTGGAAGGCTACGGGCTCGCGAAGGGCTGCGATGCGAGCTTCGTGCTGCTGCAGGCCGGCGATGTCGTCGAGGCCGTGCGGCTGCGTGCGACGCGGCTGCATGTGTGGCGGCGCGGGAAGAAGCTCGCGTCGACCGCGCCCGACGTCGCCAATCTCACCCTGCCGGGCCGTCCGCCCACCACCGATTTCCGCCGTGCGCGGCCCGCGCGCTGACCGCTTGACCGATCGACCTCACCCTCTGGAGACCTCCGCATGATCGCCACCCGTTCCCTCTTCGAGCTCCGCCTGCAGGTGCCGCAAGTCCACGACCTCGGCGAGACCCCCTTGGGCCGCCGCCGCATCGCCGTCGTCGCGGGCGGCGAGTTCCAGGGCGAGCGCCTGCGCGGCACGGTGGTGAGTGCGCCCGGCGGCGACTGGATGCTGCAGCGGCCGGACGGCGTCACGGTGCTCGACGTGCGCATCCTGCTGCGCACCGACGATGGCGAGCACATCTCGATGGCGTACCGCGGCCTGCGCCACGGTCCCGCGGAGGTGATGGCGCGGCTGGCCGCCGGCGAGGTGGTCGATCCGACGACCTACTACTTCCGCATGGCGCCCGTATTCGAGACGTCGTCGGCGAAGTACGCGTGGATCAACAAGGTGGTGGCAATCGGCACCGGCCGCAGGGAGCCGACGGGGCCGATCTATTCCGTCGAGGAAGTCCTGTAGCCGCCATGGACACGCCGTATCTCGCGCTGCTGGGCGCGATCCTGGTCGAGGTGGTGGCCACGAATGCGTTGAAGGCTTCCGACGGTTTCACGCGCCTGGCCCCGAGCGCCGTGACGGTGGTCGGCTACGCGATCTCGTTCTATCTCTTGTCCGTGGCGCTCAAGACGATTCCCGTCGGCGTGGCGTACGCGATCTGGTCGGGGATCGGGATCGTGCTGGTGACCATCGTGGCGTGGGTGGTGTTTGGGCAGAGGCTGGATACGGGAGCGGTGGCGGGAATCGCGCTCATTCTTGCGGGCGTGGTGGTGATTCGGGTGTTTTCGGGGGTGCAGTCGAGCTAGCTGCCCGATCACCTGCCTTGATGTCGAGGCCCGCGGTGGGGCGACCGCTCGTCGATCGCGGCCCTGAGACATCGGAGCCCTTGTGCCTGCATCGACACGCGCATCCAATGGCATCCGCGCGATCCCCGCGCAGCAAGGAGAAAGCCATGACGCGCCAGCCCTCCGTCATCCAACCCTCCGGCTATCCGCGTTCGCTCAACGTTGTCGGCGAGCACATCACGGTGCTCGCCTCCGGCGCCGCGACCGGCGGCTACGAAATCTTCCTGCAGGAAGGCCCCGAGGGCAGCGGACCGCCACCGCACAGCCACCCGTGGGACGAGTCCTTCTACGTGACGCGTGGCGAGATCCTGTTCGGCATGGCCGATGAGGAAAGGGTGGCGCGGGCCGGCACCCTGGTCCACCTGCCCGGCGGCACGGTGCACTGGTTCCGCTTCGGCAAGGAAGGCGGCCAGATGATCTCCGTGACCAGCCGGGAAGCCGCATCCGCCATGTTCGAGCACATGGACCGCGAGATCGCACCGGACGCGCCGGACCTGCCGCGTCTCGCCGCGATTGCGGGCGAGCACCAGACGCGCCTGGCAGGATGAGCCCCGTTCCAGGGAACGCGGCCCTGTCGAGCGCGCGAGCAGCGGCCCCGGACACGGGCAGGACGTCCCGCCCGCACGACCGGGACAAAGCGAGCATGGCGGTGACCGCGAAGCGCATGCACGATGCGGCGGTCAGGGTTGCGGACGTCGTCGACCGGGCAACGCACCGTGGAAACCGAGCAGTGCGACGCACTGGCCCTCGTGGGGCACTCCACGGCGGAGGCCCGGCGATCGTCCCACCCTGACGCGATCGTGGGCCGCGGACCGTCGCCGCCGGAAGGACGTCGCGTCCGGGTGCAGCCCTTCGAGCGACCCGCCACGCGATTCCACCAGCGGAGGTGCCATGACGATCTCCCGCGCGATGCTTGCCGCTGCGGCATGCGTCCTCGCCCTCGCCGGCTGCGCGCCGATGTCCAGCACCCCTGCCCCGGCGGCAGTCGACCGCCTCTATGCGATCGATTGCGGGGAGAACCGCACGAACGACCTGTCGCCCTGGACAACCCAGGCCGACAAGGGCAAGCCGTACGTGTTCTCGAACAACTGCTATGTCCTGAAGCACGCAAAGGGCTGGATGCTGTGGGACAGCGGACACCCCGACCGGTACGCGAGCATCCCCGAGGGCGTCCCCAACCAGCGACGCACCTCGACGGCGTTCCTGAGGAAGCCGCTGTTGCAGTCGCTCGGTGAGATCGGCCTCCGGCCCGCGGACATCGCCTACTTCGCCATGTCGCATTCGCACCCGGACCACACCGGCAATGCCAACCTGTTCGCGCATGCGACGGTGTTCATGCAGCAGGCCGAACACGACGCCGCGTTCGGGCCGGAACCGCAGCGCTTCGGCTACAACCCGGCGAGCTACGACCAGCTGCGCACTGCGCGGATGGTGATCCTGCACGGGGACCACGATGTCTTCGGCGACGGCTCGGTCATCATCAAGTCGACGCCGGGCCACACGCCCGGGCATCAGTCCCTGTTCGTGCGACTGCCCAAGAGCCCGCCGGTGCTCCTGTCGGGCGACTTCGTGCACTTCCGCGCCAACTGGGAGGCGAGGCGCGTGCCCTCCATCAACTTCGACAAGGAGCTGACAGCGCGCTCGATGCAGCAGATGGATGACTTTCTCAAGCGCACGGGTGCGCGCCTGTGGATCAACCACGACTTCGAGCAGGCGCAGACCGTGCCGAAGGAGCCCGCCTACTTCGAATGAGCCGCACAGGCACCCGACGAGGGATGCCGCGCACACGGTGTCCTCCTCGGCCCCCCGCATCACTCGCCGGCCGCCTACAACGCGCACGCGGCACCTCGCTAGCGTGGACACATCTTCAGGCGAGACAGGAGCTTCCATGAACACCGGATCCTTGCTGGGGCAGGTCCTCGGCGGTGTCTTCACCCAGGCGATGCGCCGGCGCGGCATGGGCGGTGCCGGCGGACTGGGTGGGCTGGGCGGCGGCGTCGGCGGCGTGGCGATGGGCAGCGTGCTGGGCGGCATGCTCGGCGGTGCCCGCCGTCCGGACGCGGGCGTCCCTGCCAGCCGCGGCGGCGTGCGCATGAACCGCACCGCGCTGCTCGTCATGCTGCTGCCGCTGGCGATGCGCTGGGTCCAGCGCAACGGCGGCGTCGGGGCGGTGCTCGACAAGTTCAAGCAACAGGGCTATGGCCGGCACGCGCAGTCTTGGGTCGATACGGGCCAGAACGACTCGCTCGACGACAAGGCGGTGCAGCAGGTCGTGGGTCAGGACGAGCTGCGCCAGATGGCGCAGAAGCTGGGTGTGCCCGAGCAGGACGTGGCCCAGGCGTTCGCGGAAATCATGCCGGAGATGGTCGACAAGCTCAGCCCGGGCGGCCGCGTGCCGCAGGAGGCCGACGACGTGCTCGACGAAGGCCGGCAGCACCTGGAGAAGGAGATCGAGGACGTGCACTACCGCGAGGTGCCTTCCGGCGCGCACCGCTGACCACGGCCCTGCCGCCGGTCACTTCGGTTTTTGCTGACTGACCTGCAGCCAGCGTCTGCTTTTTCTTTCCTCTTGGAGGCGGTACCTTGGCGGTTCACTCTCCAAGGAGATCCTCGTGAAGAAAGCAGCAGCCCTGATGGCCATCGTCCTGACGCTGGGCCTGGCCACCCTCGACGCCGAGGCCGCCAGGCGGCTGGGCGGCGGCAAGTCCACCGGCATGCAGCGGCAGGCCACCACGCAACCGCACCAGCCCGCGGGCGGCAACGCGGCAGGCACGCAGCAAGGCGCACCGGCGCAGGCGGCGCCGTCGCAGGCCGCGGCTCCGGGCGCAGCAGCCGCGGCACCGCGCCGCAGCTGGATGGGCCCGATCGCCGGCCTCGCCGCGGGCCTGGGCTTGGCCGCACTGGCTTCGCACTTCGGCTTCGGCGAAGCCCTGGCCAACGCGATGATGATCGGCCTGCTCGTGATGGCTGCGCTGGCGCTCCTGGGCTTCGTGATGCGCAAGCGCGCGATGGGCCAGCAGCCTGCCTTCGGCGGCACGGGAGCCGGCATGGGTGGCGTGCTGCGCCAGTCGCAGCCGCCAGCGAACGCATTCCGCACCGACGCTTCGCAGCCGCAGCAAGGCGGCTCGATGATCGGATCGCGCATCGGCGGCGGGCTGGGCGCCACGACGCCGGTGCAGTCGTCGGCCATTCCCGCCGACTTCGACAAGGCCGGCTTCGAGCGCAATGCGAAAGCGCAGTTCGTGGCGCTGCAGGACGCCAACGATGCACGCGACCTCGAACGGCTGCGTGGCTTCCTCACGCCCGAGATGTTCTCGCTCGTGCAGGCCGACCTGCAGGCACGCGGCGATGCGCCGCAGAAGACCGAAGTCTTCGGCCTCGAAGCGCAGGTGCTCGAGGTGGTGCAGGACGAGGACCGCTACATCGTCAGCGTGCGCTTCACCGGCAGCGTGCGCGACGAGGCCGGCGCCGCGCCGGAGGACCTGGACGAGACCTGGCACCTCGTGAAGTCGCGCGCCGGCTTCGACGGCTGGACGATCGCGGGCATCCAGCAGAACGGCCCCGCGGCCTGATCGCCGCGAGCGGCGCTCGCCACCGGGCACACTCGGCCGATGGCAGCGCCGCTCAACTACCGCCACCTCTACTACTTCTGGGTCGTCGCCAAGGAGGGCGGCATGGCGCGGGCCGCGGCCCGCCTGGACATGGCGGTGCAGACCGTCAGTGCCCAGGTGCGCGCGCTCGAACAATCGCTGGGCCACGCGCTGTTCAAGCCCGCCGGCCGCGGCATGGCGCTCACCGAGGCGGGCGTGGCCGCGATGGCGCAGGCCGACCAGATCTTCCAGCTGGGTGAACAGCTGCCCGCGGTGGTGCGCGAAGCGGCGACCGGGCAGGGACTGCGGCTCGCAGTCGGCATCTCGGATGGATTGCCGAAGCTGGTGGTACGGCACCTGCTGCGGCCCGCGACCGATGCGCCGAACGTGCGCCTGCTGTGCCACGAAGACGAGTTCGACCGCCTGCTAGGCGACCTGGCGCTGCATCGCCTGGATGTGGTGCTCTCGGACCGCGCCGCACCGCCCAATCCCAACCTGCGCCTGTACAGCCACGCCTTGGGCCACGCCCCGCTCGCGTGGTTCGCGCCGGCGGACATGGCACGGCGGACCAAGGCACCCTTCCCCGCCTGCCTCGCCCACATGCCGGTGCTGCTGCCCACGTCGCATGCCGCGGTGCGCGCGCGCATCGACCAGTGGTTCGAACGCCAGGACCTGCGGCCGCACGTGGCCGGCGAATTCGAGGACAGCGCGCTGCTGGCGGCGTTCGGTCGCAGCGGCATGGGCGCGTTCCCGGTGTCGTCCCGCTCCATCGACGAGCTGCGCAAGGACCGTGGCCTGCGCCTGGTGGGCGAGACGCCCGAGCTGGTGGAGCACTTCTTCCTGATCTCCGCCGAGCGTCGCATCCAGCATCCGCTGGTGCAGCAGTTGCTGAAAGGCGCGTCGCCGTAGATGCCCGCAGGCCGTCGCGGCCTTCTTGAATTCGCGACTCCATGGACTAGGTTTGCGGGCCAAGCCAACGCCCAGGAGCAGCACCATGGAAACCCTGCGACCCGATCCCACGTTCCATCCCTCGCCGCGCCTGGCGATGCAGGCGGACCCGGAGCGCCTGGCCTACACGGCGCTGCTGTCCCCGGATCGCTCGCAGCCCGACGCGATCGCGGTGGTCGACGTCGATCCGTCCTCGCGCACCTATGGCACCGAGCTCAATCGCGTGCTGATGCCGCACAAGGGCGACGAGCTGCACCACTTCGGCTGGAACGCCTGCAGCTCGGCGCTGTCGCCGCTGTCGGGCCACCCGTTCCTGCAGCGACGCTACCTCATCGTCCCGGGCATGCGGTCCTCGCGCATCCACGTGTTCGACACCCAGCCCGATCCCACGCAGCCACGGCTGGTGCGCACCATCGAGCCCGAGGAGATCCAGCGCCGCACCGGCTACTCGCGCCCGCACACCGTGCACTGCGGGCCCGAAGGCATCTACATCAGCACGCTCGGTGGCGCGGTCCCGACGGCACGCAGGGGCCGCCCGGCATCTTCATCATGGATTGCCAGACGTTCGAAGTGCTGGGCCGCTGGGAGATCGACCGCGGTCCGCAGCAGCTGCATTACGACTTCTGGTGGAACCTGCCGCGCGACTACATGGTGTCCAGCGAATGGGCGCTGCCGCCGCAATTCGAGAACGGCATCGTTCCCGAGGACCTGCTCGCCAACAAATACGGGCATCGGCTGCACTTCTGGGACCTGCGCGATCGCAGGCACGTGCAGACCATCGACCTGGGCGCGAACCACCAGATGGCGCTGGAGGTGCGGCCCGCGCACGACCCGTCGCGCGAGTACGGCTTCGTGGGCGTGGTCGTGGACACGACGAACCTCGAGGCCTCCATCTGGACCTGGTGGCGCGAGAACGGCACCTTCCATGCGCGCAAGACCGCCACGGTGCCGCCGGAACCGGCGGATCCCGCGCGCCTGCCGCCGCTGCTCAAGGGCTTCGGCGCCGCGCCGCCGCTGATCAGCGACATCGACCTGTCGCTCGACGACAAGTACCTCTACGTCGCCTGCTGGGGCACGGGCGAGCTGCGGCAGTACGACGTCACGGATCCGATGAAGCCGCAGCAGACCGGCAGCGTGCGCATCGGCGGCGTGGTGGACCATGCGCCGCATCCCAGCGGCCGACCCTTCGGCGGCGGCCCGCAGATGACCGAGATCAGCCGCGACGGCCGCCGCGTGTTCTTCACCAACTCGCTCTACAGCAGCTGGGACACGCAGTTCTATCCCGAGGGCATCGCGGGCGTGCAGGTGATGTGCCGCGCCGGAGACGGCGGAGGCCTCACGCTCGACAGCGATTTCTACGTGGAGTTCGGCAAGGTCTACGGCGCGCACCAGGTGCGGCTGCAGGGCGGCGACTGCTCCACCGATTCGTTCTGCTACCCGTCGGCTTGAGCAGCACCACCGCGCTCTGGCTCAGCATCGTCGCGATCGGGGCGTGGCACGGCCTCAATCCGGCGATGGGCTGGCCGCTGGCCGTGGCGAACGGGCTCACCGAACGCCGCGGCCGCGCGGTGTTCGCGACGCTGCTGCCGCTGGGTGCCGGGCATCTCGCGGCGATGGCCGTTGCGCTCGTGCCGTTCTCCTGGCTGCTGGGCTACCTGTCGTGGCGGCATGCGATCCAGCTGGCCGCGGGCGCGCTGGTGGTCCTCTACGGCGTCTACAAGCTGGTGCAGCCGCGCCATCCCCGCGCGCTGGCCCGCATCCGGCCCACGCAGCTGGCGTGGTGGTCCTTTCTCGCTGCCTCCGCACACGGTGCAGGGCTGATGCTGGTGCCGTTCATGCTGGGCTTGTGCGCGCAGGAGCCGCACGCGCCGGGTGGCTTGGCGGCGGCGCACGCCACTGTCATGGACCAGCTTGCGCGATCGAGCGTGGGCATCGCGCTCGCCGTCGCGGCACTGCACACGCTGGCCACGCTGCTCGCCGCCGCGATCGCGGCGTGGGCGGTGTACCGCTATCTGGGGCTGAGCTACGTCTCCCGCGCCTGGTTCAACCTCGACAGGGTGTGGGCGGGCAGCCTGGTGGTGGCGGGCGCCGCCGGCATCGTCGGCGCGCTCTGAGCACAGTGCACCCGGGCTCTCCCGGGTTGCGTGCCCGATCGCGCAGCCTAGAGTGGCTGCATGAGCCGCACCTTTCGTTGCCTGCTCTGCGTGCTGGTCCTCGTCGCGGGCGCGGCTGCAGCATGGGCCGACGACCCAGCACGCGCGCCCGTCGTCGTGATGCAGATCGACGGCGCGATCAGTCCGGCGAGTGCGGACGACCTGCGCCGCGGCTTCGCCCTCGCCCAGCACCGCGGCGCGCAGCTGCTGGTGGTGGAGATGGACACGCCCGGCGGGCTCGACACCTCGATGCGCGGGATGATCCGCCAGATCCTCGCCTCGCCGATTCCCGTGGCCACCTTCGTCGCCCCGGGCGGCGCGCGGGCGGCCAGCGCCGGCACCTACATCCTGTACGCGAGCCACATCGCTGCGATGACGCCGGCCAGCAACCTCGGCGCCGCGACGCCGATCGCGATCGGCGGTCCGGGCACGACACCGCCCGTGCCGCAGCCTGCTGCTTCGGCCCCTGCGAAGGACCACGACGCCGATCCGCTCGCGGCCAAGCGCGTGTCCGATGCCGCGGCCTACATCCGCAGCCTGGCGCAGCTGCGCGGGCGCAATGCGGACTGGGGCGAGAAAGCGGTGCGCGAGGCCGTGAGCCTGTCGGCATCGGAAGCGCTGCAGATGAAGGTGGTGGACCTGGTCGCGACCGACGTGCCCGACCTGCTGCACAAGCTCGATGGCCGCGAGGTGCGCCTGGCCGCCGGCAGCACGACGCTGCACACGCGCGACGCGCCCGTGGTGCACTTCGAACAGGACTGGCGCAGCCGACTGCTGGGCACGCTGGCCAATCCCGGCCTCGCGTTGCTGCTGCTCACGGTGGGCACGTACGGCCTGATCTTCGAGTTCATGTCGCCGGGCATGGTGGCGCCGGGCGTGATCGGCGCGATCTGCCTCGTGGTCGCGCTGTTCGCGCTGCAGATGCTGCCGGTCAACTACGCGGGCCTGGCGCTGATCGTGCTGGGCATCGGCTTCCTGGTGGCCGAGGCCTTCGTGCCCAGCGTGGGCACGCTGGGCGTGGGTGGGGTGATCGCGTTCGCGCTCGGCGCGGCGGTGCTGATCGACAGCGACTCGCCCGGCTGGGGGATCCCGTGGCAACTGATCGCGGTGCTCTCGCTGGGGTCGGCCGCCTTCCTCGTCGGCGTGGTGGGGATGGCCGCGCGCTCGCGGCGGCGGCCCGTGGTCACCGGCGTGGGCACGCTGGTCAGCGCGCCGGTGGAGCTGCTGGAGTTCGCCGGCGGCCAGGGGTGGGCACTGGTGCGCGGCGAACACTGGAAGGTGCGCGGGCCCGCGGTCCTGAAGCCCGGCGACCGCGCGCATGTCACCTCGGTGGGCGACGGCGTGCTCGAAGTGGCGGCGGACTGAACGACAAGGAGACCACGAATGATTGCAGGCGGCGTGGGATTCGGCGTGGTGGTGCTGCTGGTGGCATTCCTGCTGTCGTCGGCACTGCGCGTGCTGCGCGAGTACCAGCGCGGCGTGGTGTTCCAGCTCGGACGCTTCTGGAAGGTCAAGGGGCCCGGCCTGGTGATCCTGATCCCCGGCATCCAGCAGATGGTGCGCGTGGACCTGCGCGTGGTCGTGATGGACATCCCCAGCCAGGACGTCATCACGCGCGACAACGTCTCGGTGAAGGTGAGCGCGGTGCTGTACTTCCGCGTGATCGATCCCGAGCGCGCCATCATCCAGGTGGAGCGCTACCTCGAGGCGACCAGCCAGCTCGCGCAGACCACGTTGCGCGCCGTGCTGGGCAAGCACGACCTGGACGACCTGCTGTCCGAGCGCGAGCGCCTGAACCTGGACATCCAGAAGATCCTGGACGCGCAGACGGACGCGTGGGGCATCAAGGTGACCAACGTGGAGATCAAGCACGTCGACCTGAACGACACCATGGTGCGTGCCATCGCGCGGCAGGCCGAAGCCGAGCGCGAACGCCGCGCCAAGGTGATCCATGCCGAAGGCGAGCTGCAGGCTTCGCACAAGCTGGCCGACGCGGCCGAGGTGCTGGCGCAGCAGCCGCAGGCGCTGCAGCTGCGCTACCTCGAGACGCTGACGGTGATCGCGGCCGACAAGAATTCGACCATCGTGTTCCCGCTGCCGGTGGAGCTGCTGGGGCCGCTGATCAAGCGGCTGGGCGGCGACGCGCCGTAGCGCGATCAGCCGGGCACGAGCGCGACGGCTTCCACTTCGACCTTGAAGCCGTAGTGCAACGCCGGCACCGGCACGACCGCGCGCGCCGGCATCGCGTCACCCGCCCACTCGGCGTACACCGCATTGAACGCCGGCCAATTGTCGATGCCGTCGACGTACACCCGCACCTGCACCAGGTCGTCCACGCTGCAGCCGCACGCCTCGAGGATCACCTTCACATTCGCCAGCACCTGCCGCGCCTGGTCCTCGAAGCTCGCGGCCACCAGCTTCTCGCCCGACGCCGTCACGGGCAGCTGGCCCGAGATGTAGACCATGCCGTTGGCGACGATCGCATGGCTGTAGTGGCCACCAGGCTGCGAAACGCCGGCGGGGTTCACCGAGATCAAGGGTTGCTTGCCCATCGCATCACCATCCGTAGAAGCGCGGCCAGGTCTGCACGCTGCCGTCCGCCCCGAGGGCCTGGTACTCGGGGAACTGCGCGCCGGTGGCGCACGCGTGGTTCGGCAGGATGCGCCACTGGGAGCCCACGGGGAAGCGCCGCGCGATCTCGTGGTCGGTGCCGCCGGCCAGCGACACGATGCCATGCTCCTGGTTCGCGCCACTCAGCACATAGCCTTCGGCCACATCGCCGTTCGCGCTGCACACCTGGCCATATCCGTAGTCGTGCGGCTGGCGCTGCGTGCCGCGGTCGCGGCTCATCGCCATCCAGCCTGCGTCGACGATCGCCCAGCCCTTCTCCGGCTGGTGGCCGATCACCGTGGTCAGCACCGACAGCGCGATGTCCTGCGGCGCGCACACGCCGACGTTGGCCATCACCAGATCGAAGAACACATAGACGCCGGCCCGCACCTCGGTGACGCCGGGCAGCGCGCGCGCCGACAGCGCCGTCGGCGTCGAGCCCACGCTCACGACCGGGCACGCATAACCGGCCGCGCGCAGGCGCTCGGCGGCGCGCACGCATCCCGCCCGCTCCTGCTCGGCCATCGCTTCCAGCGCCTCGGGCGTGTGCAGTTCGTAGCTGGAGCCGGCGTGCGTCATCACGCCGCCCAGCTGGCTGCCGCCTTCGACAAGGGCGTGGGCGACCGTGAGCAGGGCTTCGGCCTCGGGCGTGATGCCCGAGCGATGGCCGTCGGTGTCGATCTCCAGCCAGACCTCGAAGCGGTGCTGCTGCTCCTGGCCGAAGCGGCCGATGGCCGCCGCGATGTCCGCGTTGTCGGTGATCAGCTTGAGGTCGCAGCCGGCCTTGTGCAACGCCAGGGCCTGCGCGAGCTTGCCCGGCACGATGCCGACCGCGTAGAGGATGTCGCGGAAGCCGGCGGCGAAGAACTGCTCGGCCTCCTTGAGCGTGGACACCGTGATGCCGCTCGCGCCGGCCTCGGCCTGGGTCCGCGCGATCTCCAGGCACTTGGTGGTCTTCACGTGCGGGCGGAAGCGCACGCCGAGCGCGTTCATGCGCGCCTGCATGCGGTCGATGTTGCGACGCATGCGCGCCACGTCCACCAGGGCGGACGGCGTGTTCAGGCCGACGAGCGGAGCGAGGGATGTCATCATCGGGAATTGTGGCCCATCGCAGGCGGCCGTGTCAGCAAGAAGTCAGCAGTGCGCACAGAAGATCGCCGACCCACCTGCCTGGAGCCCACGGACGATGCAAGCCCGTCCCGCCCTCTCGTTCGTCCTGCTGCTCTCCACCGCGTACGCCGCGTCGACCAGCGCCTATGCGGACGAAGCCGCGATCTATTGGGGGGAGCAGGCGATGCAGGCTCCCGAGAGCTCGTCCTCGGTCAGCCTCTGCGTGAGTGCCATCGCCCTCCTCGCGACGCTGGTGCTGCGGCTGACAGGTTCACGGCGACAGGACCTGGACTTCGACTCCGAGACGCTGGTGCTGCCTCGCGAGCAGGTGGTGGCACGCCGGCGCTGAGCCCAGGGCCTGGAACTAGCGCAGCATCGACGACATCGCCGACAGGCAGTTCACCATGCGCACGGCGGCTTCCACCGTCGGCGCCTCGAACCCGATCTCGTCGGCGCCGATGCGCTCCAGCGTCGGCCACTGGCAGAACAGGTCGGCCAGCGCCGTCGTCTGCGTCTGGATGCGCACGGTGGCGGGGACCTTCATCACGTAGGGCCGCGGCCGTTCACGCCGCAGGGCGGCGATGACGCCAGCCCGGATCGCCTCGCGCGCGGCCTGCGGCGACAGGCTGATCCCGCTGGTCTGCCCCGTCGCGCGCTTGGTCTGCACGAACACGGCCTCGGGAAACAACGGCTGGTGCTCGGCGATGAAGGCGTCGTCGCCGCTGGCCATCACCACCGGCACGCCGTACTCGCCCGCCAGCGCACCGTACATGGCGGCCTCGCCCACCTCGTCGCCGTTGAAGCGCACGCGCGAGAACGCGAAGCTGTTGGTGGTGTGCGCCAGGATGCCGCGGCCCTGCGCGCGCGAGTGGTATCCCACCATGCAGACCGCATCGACGCCCTGGTCGACGCCGGCCATCATCCCCAGGTACCGCGGCTTGCCCAGCACGTAGTGCGCACGCGGGTCGAGCAGCTCCGCCGGCATGTTGCGGAAGTCGCCGTGCGAGTCGTTCACCAGCACCTCGGTCGCGCCGGCGTCGAAGGCGCCGGCGATGGCGGCATTCGCCTCGTGCGTCATCAGCACGCGTGCGCGCTCGTACTCGGGGTTGCCGGCACGCACCTGCTGCTGGTGGACGACGCCTGCGACGCCTTCGATGTCGGTGGAGACCAGGATCTTCATGTGAACGTCTGGAAGAGCGAGGGCCGGCCAGCCACCAGACTGCCCAGCGAATCGCGGTGGTGCCCGTCGCGCCCCGTGACCGCTTCGGAACGCCACAGCGCATGCAGGATGGACTGCTCGCAGGCATCGGCCGCCGCTTCGAACAGGTCGTCCAGGCGTGTCTCGTGCAGCAACGGCAACGCGGGCATCGGTCGCTCCGGCAGGTGCGGGACGGTGTACGCCGTGGAGAACGCCAGCGCGATGTCGCCGCTGCCGTGGCCGAACACCGACCCGGTGCGCGCCAGGCCCGCCGCGGCCCGCATGGCAACGCGGCGCAACTGGCGCGCGTCCAGCGGCGCGTCGGTGGCCAGCAGCAGGATGATGGAGCCCTTCTCGGGGCCGGGCTCGTTCGCCCGCTCGCGCGCGAGCCGCTCGCCGACACGCTGCCCCGCCACGACCAGCTGCGGCAGCTTGCCGAAGTTGGCCAGCACGAGTGCGCCGACGGTGAAGTCGCCACCGGCGGTGCGGCGCGAGGCGCTGCCGATGCCCCCCTTGAGGCCGAAACACGACATGCCGCGCCCTGCCCCGACGGCGCCTTGCCCGACCTCATCGCCGGCTGTCGCAGCCGCCTCGGCGTAGTGCACTTCCTGCACCGCCATCCGCTGGATGTCGTTCAGGAATCCGTCGTTGCACTCGAACACCAGCGGGTTCACCGTCGGCAGGCTGCGCCCGCTTTCGGGATTCGCCGCGATGCACTGGCGGATCTGCGCCTGCGCCGCGGCGGACACGGAGTACGTGTTGGTCAGCGCGATCGGCGTCTCCAGCACGCCGAGCTCGTGCAGCTGCACCAGGCCGACGCTCTTGCCGAACCCGTTGAGCACCACGGCCGCGGCGGGCACCTTGTCGCGGTACGGATCGCCCGCATGGGGACGCACCACGGTCACGCCCGTCTGCACGTCGCCCTCCGCCAGCGTGCAGTGGCCCACCGTCACGCCGGGCACATCGGTGATGGCGTCGCGAGCGCCGCTCGCAAGCAGTCCGATGCGTGGCGGCAGGCTGGACATCAGGCCCGATCGATCTTGGGGTCCAGCGCGTCGCGCATGCCGTCGCCCAGCAGGTTGAACGCGAGCACGGTTAAGAAGATCGCCAGGCTGGGGAACAGGGCCACGTGCGGCGCGTTGACCATGTCGGCGCGCGCCTCGTTGAGCATGGCGCCCCACTCCGGCGTCGGCGGCTGCGCGCCAAGACCCAGGAATGACAGGCTGGCCGCCGTGATGATCGAGGTGCCCAGGCGCATCGTGAAGTACACGACGATGGCCGAGATGCTGCCCGGCAGGATGTGGCGCATGAGAATGGTCCAGTCGGAGGCGCCGACGCTGCGCACCGCCTCCACGTAGGTCATCTGCTTCAACACCAGCGTGTTGCCGCGCACCAGCCGCGCGAACGCCGGCACGCTGAACACGGACACGGCCACCACCACGTTCACCATGCTGCTGCCCAGGATGGCGACCACGCCCAGCGCGAGCAGGATGCCGGGGAAGGCGAGCAGTACGTCGGAGATGCGCATCACGATGCGCTCCCACCAGCCGCCGTAGTAGCCGGCCAGCAGGCCGAGCGCCGAGCCGACGATGCCGCCGAGGGCGACCGAGAAGAACCCCGCGGCCAGCGACAGGCGCGTTCCCATCAGGATGCGGCTGAAGATGTCGCGGCCCAGCGGGTCGACGCCCATCCAGTGCACCCACGACGGCCCCTGGTTCAGGCGGTCGTAATCGAAGAAGTTCTCGGCGTCGTATGGCGTGATCCAGGGCGCCAGGATGGCGACCACCACCAGCAGCAGCACGAAGGCCAGCGCGACCAACGCCACGTGCTGCTTGCGGAACTTGCGCCAGAACTCGGTCCAGGGCGTGCGCACGCGCGAGCTCGCGGCGACGGCGGACGCGGCGCCGGCTTCGGGAGCGGCCGCCTCGACGACGACGGCCGGTGTGGAGTTGTCGTTCATCGGTAGCGAATGGTGGGATTGATCAGGCCGTAGAGCAGGTCCACGACGAGGTTGATCACGATGAATTCGAGCGAGAACAGCAGCACCAGCGCCTGGATCACCGGGTAGTCGCGCATCGACACCGAGTCGACCAGCAGGCGTCCGAGGCCCGGCCAGTTGAAGACGGCCTCCACCACGATCGAGCCGCCCAGCAGGAAGCCGAACTGCAGGCCCATCATGGTGACGACCGGAATGAGCGCATTGCGCAGGCAATGCTTGAGGATCACCACGCGCTCGTCCAGGCCCTTGGCGCGCGCGGTGCGCACGAAATCCTCCTGGATCACCTCGACGAACGAGGCGCGGGTGAAGCGCGCCATCACGGCGGCGACAGCGGCGCCGAGCGTGATGGAGGGCAGGATGTAGTGGCGCCAGGTGTCGGCACCCACCGTGGGCAGCCAGCCCAGTTGCACGGAGAATATCTCCATCAGCAGCATGCCCAGCGCGAAGGCGGGGAACGAGATCCCCGAGACGGTCAGCGTCATGCCCAGCCGGTCGGGCCAGCGGTTGCGGTACACGGCCGACGTGATGCCGATGGCCATGCCGATCAGCACCGACCACACCATGCTGGCCAGCGTCAGCAGCAGCGTCGGCATGAAGCGGTCGCCGATCTCGGTGGACACCGCGCGCTTGCTGCGCAGCGAGGTGCCGAAGTCGCCGTGCAGCATGCGGCCGAAGAAGTCGGCGAACTGCGCCGGCAGCGGCTTGTCCAGCCCGAGGTCCTGGCGCACCAGGGCCACGGTCTGCGGATCCGCGTCGGGACCCGCGGCCAGGCGCGCCGGGTCGCCTGGCAGCATGTGCACGAACAGGAACACCAGCACCGCGACGATCAGCAGCGTCGGCAGCAGGCCGAACAGGCGCTTGAGGAGATAACTGGCCATCGCGGGGCGGGTCCTGCTCGGGTCGCGCTTACTTCAGGTCGACGTCGTCGAAGTTGAACGACGCGTCCGGCATCACGTAGAAGCCGGAAAGGCCCTTGGCGTGCGCCGACAGCAGCTTCTCCGTCACGAGGAACGCCCAGGGCGCGTCGGCCCAGATGCGCTTCTGCGCGTCGGTGTACAGCTTCGCCTTCTCCGCGCCGTCGGTCGTGACCAGCGCCTTGGCGATGTCCTGGTCCACCTCCGGGTTCTTGTAGTAGGCGGTGTTGAACATCTTGGGCGGGAACGACTCGGACGCGAGCAGCGGCCGCAGCGCCCAGTCGGCCTCGCCGGTCGATGCCGACCAGCCCACGTAGTACATGCGCACCGGTGCGGTGGCGGCGTCCTGCGCGCTCTCGACCTTCTCCACGCGCTGGCCGGTTTCCAGCGCCTGCACGCTGGCCTTGATGCCGACCTGCGCCAGCTGCTGCTGCAGGAACTGGATCACCTTCTGGCCGGTGGTGTGGTTGTAGGCCGACCAGAGCTGGGTCTCGAAGCCGTTGGGGTAGCCCGCTTCCTTCAGCAGCTGGCGCGCCTTGGCGGGGTCATACGGCCACGGTCCGAGCTTGACCGCGTATTCCACGCCCTTGGGCACCACGCCCTCGGCCGGGATCGCGTAGCCCGAGAAGGCCACCTTCGCCAGCGCGTCCTTGTTGATGGCGTAGTTGATCGCCTCGCGCACCTTCACGTTGTCGAACGGCTTCTGCAGCGTGTTCATCGACATGTAGCGGTGCACGATCGAGGGCGCCGCCACCAGTTCCAGGTTCGGCTTGCCCTTGAGCACCTCGGCCTGCTCGTACGGCACCGGGAAGGTGAAGTGCGCCTCGCCGGTCTGCATCATCGCGCTGCGAGAGTTGTTGTCGGCCACCGGGCGGAAGGTGATGGTGTCCACCTTCGGGTAGCCCTTCTTCCAGTAGCCGTCGAACTTCGCCACCTTCAGGTAGTCCGTCTGCTTCCACTCGACGAACTTGAACGGGCCGGTGCCCACCGGGTTCTGCGCGATGCCCTTGCTGCCGAACTTCTGCAGCGCCGCCGGCGAGATGATCACGCCCGAGGGGTGCGCCAGCGAGTTGATGAAGGGCGAGAACGGCTCGTGCAGCGTGAACTTCACCGTCGACGGGTCCACGACCTCGGTCCTGGCGATGTTCTTGTACAGCGTGAAGCGCTTGAGCTTGTTCTCGGGATTGGTGACGCGGTCGAAGTTCGCCTTCACCGCCGCGGCATTGAAGTCGGTGCCGTCGTGGAACTTGATGCCCTTCTTCAGCTTGACCGTGTAGGTCAGGCCGTCCTTGCTGGCCTGGTAGCTCTCGGCGAGCACCGGCACCATCTTCATGTCCTTGTCGAAGCCGAACAGGCCCTGGTAGAACGACTTCACCACGGCCTGCGACAGCGTGTCGTTCGCGTCGTACGGGTCCATGGTGGTGAAGGTCGACGCGACGGCGGCCACGACGTCCTTCGCCGCGAACGCCGGCGTCGCCAGCGTGGCGCTCAGCGCCAGGGCGACTGCAGCCAGGGGTGGAAGGTGAGTTCTCATCGATGCGCTCCTGAGTGAAGAAGTGGATTCAGTACATGCCGCCGACACGGTGCCGGGCCACGAAGTGCCCCGGGCCCACCTGCTGCAGCGGTTCGACGACGGGCTCGTCGCCCACGTCGCGGATCGGGCTCGGCACCTCGCCTTCCAGCAGTTCGCGCTTGAGGTGGCGGCGCTTCGGGTCGGCGATCGGCACGGCGGCCATCAGCCGCCGCGTGTACGGATGCTGTGGATTCTCGAAGATCGCGCGGCGCGGCCCGATCTCCACGATCTGGCCGAGGTACATCACCGCCACGCGATGGCTGATGCGCTCCACGACCGCCATGTCGTGCGAGATGAACAGGAACGCGATGCCCAGCTCCCGCTGCAGGTCCAGCATCAGGTTGACGATCTGCGCCTGGATGGAGACGTCGAGCGCTGACACGGACTCGTCGGCGACCACGACCTTCGGGTTCAGCGCGAGGGCCCTTGCGATCGCGATGCGCTGGCGCTGGCCGCCCGAGAACTCGTGCGGATAGCGGTGCGCCACCTCCACCGGAAGGCCCACCTTGCGCAGCAGCCAGTCGACGCGCTCCTGCGCCTGCCGGCCCTTGGCGATGCCGTGCACCAGCAGCGGCTCCATGATCGAGTAGCCCACGGTGACGCGGGGGTCGAGCGAGGCGAACGGGTCCTGGAAGATGAACTGGATGTCGCGGCGCAGGCTGCGCAGCTCGCCCGCGGGCAGCTCGCGCACGTTGCGGCCACCGAGCTCGATGAGGCCACCCTGGCTGTCCACCAGCCGCAGCAGCGAGCGGCCGGTGGTCGACTTGCCGCAGCCGGATTCGCCGACCAGCGCCAGCGTTTCGCCGGGGAAAGGTCCAGGCTGACCTTCTCGACCGCATGCACGCGCCGCTTCACGCGGCCGAACAGTCCGCTGGGCACGTCGAAGCGCGTGACGAGGTCGCGCACGCGCAAGATGGGCGCGGCGCCCGGCGGCACGGTGTCCTGCGGCCTGTCGTCGGCCGGAACCGCCTCGCCCGTGCCGCGGTCCAGCAGGTGGAACTTGCGCGGCAGGTCGGTGCCCTGCATCGAGCCCAGGCGCGGTACCGCGGAGAGCAGCGCGCGCGTGTAGGGCTCCAGCGGCGCGGCGAAGATGGCCTCGGACGCGCCCTCCTCGATCCTGCGGCCGCCATTCATCACCAGCACGCGGTCGGCCACTTCGGCCACCACGCCCATGTCGTGGGTGATGAACACCACGCCCATGTGCATCTCGTCCTGCAGCCCGCGCACCAGCTGCAGGATCTGCGCCTGGATGGTGACGTCCAGTGCCGTCGTGGGTTCGTCGGCGATCAGCAGCGAAGGCCGGCACGACAGCGCCATCGCGATCATCACGCGCTGGCGCATGCCGCCCGACAGCTGGTGCGGATAGCGGCCCAGCACGCTGCGCGCTTCGGGGATGCGCACCAGCTCCAGCATGCGCAGCGCCTCGGCACGCGCGGCCGCGGCGTCCTTGCCCTGGTGCTCGCGGATCGATTCGGCGATCTGGTCGCCGGCCGTGAACACCGGGTTCAGCGACGTCATCGGCTCCTGGAAGATCATCGCGATGTCGGCGCCACGGATGCCGCGCATCGTGGCCTCGCTGGCCTGCGCGACATCCAGCACCTGGCCACCGCGACGCCGCACCAGCATGCGACCGCCCACGATGCGGCCGCCGCCATGCTCCACCAGCCGCATCAACGCCAGCGAGGTGACCGACTTGCCCGAGCCGGATTCGCCGACGATGGCCAGCGTCTCCCCGCGATCGACGTGGAACGACAGGTTGCGCACCGCATCGACCGTGCGCTCGGACGTGCTGAAGCGCACCGACAGGTCCGCCACCTGCACCACGCGGCCTTCCGGCATCGCCGGGGCCGCCGGCGCGGGACGTTCCAGTTCGATCGTGGACATCGCCTGGCTCACCGGAAGATGGCGGTCTGCAGCGGCTCGCCGACGCGCGCGACGCCGCGGTACATGCCTTCGGTGTTGAACGGCATGCTCACGTTGCCGTGGCGGTCCACGGCAACCAGGCCGCCTCGTCCGCCGATCGCGGGCAGGACGTCCATCACGACGGCCTGCGCTGCCTGCTCGAGTGACGCGCCCGCATACGCCATGCGCGCGCAGATGTCGTACGCGGCGGCCGTGCGGATGAACATCTCGCCGGTGCCGGTGCAGGAGATCGCGGCGGTGCGGTTGTCGGCATAGGTGCCGGCACCGATCAGGGGCGAGTCGCCCACGCGCCCCGGCCGCTTGTTGGTCATGCCCCCGGTGGAGGTCGCGGCCGCGAGGTTGCCTTGCGCATCGAGCGCGACGGCGCCCACGGTGCCGAGCTTGCGCGATTCGTCGAGCGGCGCGGCCTGGCGGAACGTGAGCGAGGCGCCGTCGTGGTCGAGCACCGCCTTGTCGGTGGCCAGCGCGCGCCGCAGCTGCTCGCGCCGGTGCTCGGTCGAGAAGTAATCGGGCGACACCATCTCCAGGCCCAGGCGCTGCGCGAGCGCTTCGGCGCCGGTGCCCACCAGCAGCACGTGGTCGGTGTGCTCCATCACCGCGCGTGCGGCACGCGCCGGGCGCTTGATCCGGGCGACGCAGCCGACCGCGCCGGCCTTCAGCGTCGCGCCGTCCATCACGGCGGCATCGAGCTCGTGCGTCTCGTCGTGGGTGAACACCGCGCCGTGGCCGGCGTTGAACAGCGGGCAGTCCTCCAGCAGGTCAACCGCGAGCGACACCGCGTCGAGCGCGGTGCCGCCCCTGGCCAGCAGCTCCTGCGGCGGCCCGAGCACGGCGCGCAGCGCGGCGTGGTAAGCGTCCTGCTGGTCGGCGGCGCCACCGGTGCGGCTGATGGTGCCGGCGCCGCCGTGGATGGCGATGACGGGACGGAACGGGGTTGCGGTCACGGGATGGCTTTCTTCAGGGTACGGGCCTTGCGCGGCGACGGCAATGCGACCTCGGTGCGTGCCGGCGCGCCGGCGCCATGCAGCCAAGGTAGCACCGACTCGGCCAGCCGCGTGGCGGCCTGCACCGAGTTCCTGGCGCGGTGCGCGACGGCGCTGGCGAGCGCCTCGACCAGGGCCAGCACGCTGGCTTCCGAACTGGCGAAATACTGGCTGTCCGCCTGCGCGTACAACGCGAGGTCGGCCAGCGGGGCCAGGGGCGAGGCCACGCGATCGGTCAGCGCGAGCACGGAGGCGCCAGCGTCGCGCGCCAGCCTTGCGAGCAGCACGGTGTCGGTGAGGTAGCGGGGAAAGGCGATCGCCACCAGCAGGTCGCCCGGCCGCGCGCGGCTGAGCACCTTGGCCGCATACGTCGCGCCCTCGCGCGTGGCCAGCAGGTGGACCTCGCCGCGGTAGGGATCGAGGCCGTGCTGCAGCAGGCCGCCGAGCCAGCTGCTGCTGCCGAAGCCCACGATGTAGACGCGCTGGGCCTTCAGCACCGCCTCGACGGCGCGCTCGCACGTGAGCGGGTCGAGCGACTGGCGCGTCAGCGCGAGGTTGCGCTCGACATCCGACAGCGTGCCGGCGAAGACGTCCGCCACCTTGGCCGAGCGCTCCAGCTTGCTGCGCAGCTTCTCCACCGGCGCCAGCGTGGTCTCGAATCCGAGCACGAGCGCGGCGCGGAACTGCGCGTAGCCCTCGAAATCAAGCGCGCGTGCGAACCGGTTGGCCGTCGCGACCGACACACCGACCGTGGCGGCCAGCTCGTCGATCGGCATGGTGGCCGCGTGCAGCGGATGGGCCAGCACCCAGTCGGCGATCTGGCGATGCGCGGGCGACAGTTCCGGCAGCCGCCGCGCGATGCGCTGCGCCATCGAGGGATTGCCGGAGGATTTCGGGGTGACGGTGCGCACGGGATGCCGGTCGCGGCCGGGGTGAACATTTCTTTACAGAGCGACGGATGATAGCGAAATTTTTCATCATCGCGGGGCCGGACTCAGCCGGCCTTGGCGTCGCTCCGCAGCAGGGCCTTCGCAGCCTCGATGCGCAGGCGCAGGTCCACCGACGCGTCGCGCATCACCGCGAGCAGGAAGGCCTCGGGTTCACTTGCCTCGTCTGCAGGCTTCGGCACCGCAGGCGTGGTACGGCCCTCGGCGGTCGCCGCGGCTGATCCCACGGGCCGCAGCAGCGCCGAGGCACGCAGGAAGTGCTCCGGCCCGATGCTCGCCAGTCGCGCCAACAGGTCGGCCTGCGCGTCGACACCGGGCGGATGGTCCAGCCAGGGCTCGTCCGCGAACAGCGGCGCCAGGTCGGCGCTCACGAAGGCCGACCAGCGCTCTGGGGCGACCTCGACCGGAGGCGCTGCTTCCAGGTGGCGAACGCGAACCGTCGCCGACGGCGCGGGCGACGGATGCATCCGGATCCGCTCCGGCGGGACGCCTGCGAGATAGCGCGTGCGCAGCGCCTGCAGGAACGCGAACGCGGTGTCGGGCGCGATGGGCTCGATCAGCGAGAACCAGAGCTGCCAGCCGTCTCGTCCGGAGACCGCGATTGCGGGCGCGGGCAGGTCCAGGTCGGCTTGCACGCCCTGCCACACGGCCGCGAGGTCGCTCCAGCTGGCCGGCCGCACGAGCTCCAGCACCAACGCCCGCACACGCCCGCCAGGCGCGACCAGCGCCGTCGGTGCGCCGTCCCCGACGGCCGGCAGGTACAGGCGATGCAGTTCCGCGTCGAGTCGGTTCATGGCGCGATTGTGTCGCGCCATGCCCTCACTCCTTCGGTGCGCCGGAGTCGCGCACGATCGCCTCGTAGCGCTTGATCTCGGAGGCGACGAACTTGCCGAAGTCCTGCGGGCTGTCGCCCATCACGATCGCGCCCATGCCGGTGAGCTTGGCGTGGATGTCGGGCGACCGCAGGATCTTGTTCACCTCGGTGTTCAGCCGGTCTACGATCTCGGCCGGCGCATGGGCCGGCAGCATCAGCCCGTACCACGCCGACGCCAGCATTGGGGTGCCGGCTTCCTTGAAGGTGGGCACGTCGGGGAGCGCGGGCAGGCGCTTCTGCGACGCCACCGCCAGCGGCTTGAGCAGGCCGCCGCGGATGCTGCCCAGCGAGCCGGTGTCGATCATCATGTCGATGTGGCCGGCGATCAGGTCCTGCGCCGCCGGGCCGCTGCCCTTGTACGGCACGTGCCGCACGTCCACGCCCGCGGCGGTCTTGAACTGCGCGCCCGCCAGGTGCTGCGAGCCGCCGATGCCGGCCGAGCCGTAGGTGTACTTGCCCGGGTCCTTCTTCGCAGCGGCCACCAGGTCCTTCACCGAGTTCCACGGAGATTTCGCGGGCACCACCATCACGTTCGGGATCTCGCACAGCGAGGTCACGGGCGTGAAGTCGGCGATGGGATCGAACCCGAGTCGCGCATAGAGGTAAGGCGCCGCGGCATTGGTCGAACTGGTGGCCAGCAGGATCGCGTGGCCGTCCGGCTTCTCCTTCACGAACTGCTGCGTGCCGATGACGCCACCGGCGCCGCCCTTGTTCTCCACGATCACCGGCACGCCCAGCGCCTGCGACAGCGGTTGCGCGAGCATGCGGCCGATCTGGTCGGTGGCGCCGCCCGCCGGCCAGGGCACCAAGATGCGGATCGGGCGGTCGTCGGAGGGCCAGGCCGCCATGGCGGCGGTCGAGGACAGCGCCAGGAAGGCGGCGGTCATCTGCAGTGCAAGGCGGCGGGTCGGCCCTTGCCGCGTGGTCTGTCTCATGCTGGGTCCTGTTCTGGTTGTGAGCGCCGCATCATGCCGCCGGCGCGGGCCCCGAACCTAACGTGAAGCTGAAGGTGGCGCCTTCGCCCAGCCGTCCCTCGGCCCAGATGCGGCCGCCGTGCCGCACGACGATGCGCTGCGCGTTGGCCAGGCCGATGCCCGTGCCGGCGTACTCCTCGGCGGAATGCAGGCGCTGGAAGTTGCCGAACAGCTTGCCGGCCCAGGCCATGTCGAAGCCGGCTCCGTTGTCCTGGACGACATAGACGGTCTCGCCGCCCGGGCCGGTGTGCGACGCCAGCGAGATGCGCGACACGTCGCGGCCGGCGGTGAACTTCCAGGCATTCCCCAGCAGGTTCTCCAGCAGCATGCGCAGCAGTCGCGGGTCGCCCCGCACCACCATCCCGGGCTCGATATCGCGGTCCACGCGGCGCGATGGATCGCGGCCCTGCAGCTCGTCCAGCACCGCGCCGGCGATCGCGCTCAGGTTCACGCTGGTGGCGTTCAGCGGTGCCTGCGAGGTCTCCGCCACCGACAGCAGCGCGTCGACGTAATCGGTCATGCGCAGGCCGGCCGCCTTGATGCTGGCGCTGAGGGCGGCGGCCCGCGGCTGGTCGCTGCGCGCGATGGCGTCGTCGAGCGCCGCGCTGAACCACTGCACGGCGACCATCGGCTGCTTGAGGTCATGCGCCAGCGCATGGGCGAAGCCCTTCAGCTCGGTGTTGGCCCGTTCCAGGTCGCGCGTCCGCGCGGCGACGCGGCTGGTGAGTTCCGCATTGGCCGCGGACAGCTGCTCGCCGAGGATGCGCAGCCGCTCGCGATCCTCCTTGCTCTGCGTGACGTCCTGCGCCGCGCCCTCGATGCGGGTGATCGCGCCATGCGCGTCGCGCGTGGCTTCGCCCAGCAGGCGCATCCACATCGCGCGGCCCTTGCGGGTGAAGATGCGCACCTCCAGGTCGAACGGCGTCCCTTCGCGCAGGCATGCCTTCCAGGCGCGGTCCACCTCCGGCTGGGTGCGGCGCCGCACGAGGCTGAACACGTCGGCGATCGTCGGCGGCTGCGACGGCGGGACATCGAGCAGCTGCAGGAACTCGCTCGACCAGCTGGCGCGCATGCTGGGCACCTCGATGCTCCAGGCCGCGATGCGGCCCAGGTGGCTGGCCAGCCGCAGCAGCGATTGCGCGCGCTCCGACTCCTCGCGCGCGATCTTCAGCTCGGTGACGTCCATCGCCGTGCCGCGGTAGCCGGCGAAGCTGCCGTCCGGCGCGTACACAGGGACGCCCGTGGTGGAGATGAAGCGCGTCGTGCCGTCGTGCACCACACGGAACTCGAAGTCGCGGAACGGCTTGTGGGCTTCGCACCAGCGGCGATGGTCGTCCCAGGTGCCGACCAGGGGCGCGCTGTCCGGAGACTCCCAGCGACGGCGGCCGATCACGGAGCCGTCTTCGTCGGCGTGATCGCGGCCTCGCAGGTCCAGCGTGAAGCGGAACTCGGCATCCTGTTCCCACAGCCACACGGTGGACGTTCGATGGATGACCCGCAACTGCGCATCCGGATCGGGACTCTCGGCCGGCTGGCTCAGCCGCATGCCGGGCGGTTCGGTCGGGCTCGCCACGACGGCGGCTTCTCGGGGCTTGGACATGGTGAGGCTGCGCAACAGGACGCGTGGGAGTCTTGCTATTCTCGGACGGCCATGGGTCGTGCTACGAACCATCGTCGTCGCCGCGACTCCAAACGGCCGACCGACGAATTCCCGGCCGTGCAATTGTTCCTGGCCCAGGCACGGCCCCAAGCACGAACAAAGAAGAGATGCACGCCAACGTGGACGCCAGCCGCCGGCGGCTGATGGGCTCGCTGCTCGCCGGCGTGGCAGGTGGCGGCACCCTGCTGTCCGTCGATGCAAGCGCAACCGCGCCGACCCGGCTGCATCTCCAGCTGGGCTGGCTCGCGGGCGTCAACCAGGCCGGCGAGGTCGTGGCGCAGCGCATGGGCTTCTACGAGCAGGAGGGCCTGCAGCTGTCGATGCAGCCCGGCGGTCCGCACGTCGATGGCGTCGCCATCGTCGCATCCGGTCACATGCCGCTGGGCCAGGTGTCGTCCAGTCCGTCGCTCATGCTGGCGGCCTCGCAGGGATTGCCCGTGCGCTGCTTCGCGGTCGGCGCCCAGCGCCACCCCTACACCTACTTCTCGCTGCGTCGCAATCCGGTGCGCCGGCCGGCCGACCTGGTGGGCAAGCGCGTGGGTGTGCAGCCGACCGGCCTCGGCCTGCTGCGCGCCGTGCTGGCACGCCATCGCATCCCGGAGAAGGACGTGCACGTGGTCCCGATGGGCGCGGAGGTGGGTCCCCTGCTCACCGGCCAGGTCGACGTGGTGACGGGCTGGCTCACCAGCACCGCCACGCTGAAGCTGCTGGGGCGCGAGCGCGTCGACATGCCGCTGTGGGACACCGGCATCCGCCTGTACGCCCTTCCCTACTACGCCAACACGCACCTGCTGCGCAATGCGCCGCACCTGCTGGCGGCGTTCGTGCGCGCCACCGCTCGCGGCTGGAACCACGCCCGCATGCATCCCGAGCACGCCGTGGACATGCTCGTGGAGACCTACCCCACGCTGGACCGCGACGACCAGCGCCACTCGCTCACGACGATGCTCGCGTACAGCTTCGCCGATGCCGCCGCGTCGGAGGGCTGGGGCGCGATGGAGCCCGAGATGTGGCAGGAGCAGATCGCACTGTATTCACAGCTGGGGCTGTTCACGGCGGCGCCGCCGCGACTGGCGGACGTCATGACGATGGAGATCCTGGACGCGACGCGCGCCGCGCGCGGTGGGGCCTGAACCGATGCAGGCGGTGGCGGCTCCAGCACTGGTGCCGGCCATCCGCGCACGCCAGGCAGCGGTGCGTTTCGACAGCACGGGCCGCAGCATCACCGCGCTGCAGGACATCGACCTGCAGGTCGCCCAGGGCGAATTCCTCACGCTGCTGGGTCCCTCGGGCAGCGGCAAGTCGACCCTGCTGCGGGCGATCGCCGACCTGGTGCCTGCGAGCAGTGGATCCATCGAGGTGCTGGGCATGAGCCCGCACGAAGCGCGGGTGCGGCGCGACATTGCCTTCGTGTTCCAGGACCCGGCCCTGCTGCCCTGGCGCTCGGCGCTGCAGAACGTGACGCTGCCGCTGCAGGTGGGGGGCGGCGCCAGCCGGCCGGGGCCCCGCAGCCCGCGCGAGTTGCTGGCGATGGTGGGGTTGCAGGATCGCGCCGATGCGTGGCCGCACCAGCTCTCGGGCGGTCAGCGCCAGCGCGTGGCGCTCGCGCGCGCCCTGGTCGGCGCGCCGCGCGTGCTGCTGATGGACGAGCCGTTTGCGGCCCTCGACGAGATGACGCGCGAGCGCGTGCAGGAAGAACTGCTGCGCGTGTGGCGGCAGGCCGGCGTGACCATCCTGTTCGTGACGCACAGCATCCAGGAGGCCGCGTTCCTCGGTCAGCGCGTGCTGCTGCTGGCGGCCGAGCCGGGTCGCGTGCGCGAGCAGGTTCGGGTCGACCTGCCCGCGGATCGCACCGCGGCAGTCCGCGACAGCGTCGAATTCGTCCGCGTCACCGCGCACCTGCGCCGTGTGCTGGCCAGCTGCTGAAGCCGTGCGATGACAGTGCAACGGCCCTGGCGCGCACGCATGCTGCCGCTCGCAGGGCTGGCCACGCTGCTGGCCGTCTGGTGGTCGGTCGTGGAAGTGTTCGAGGTGCCGCCCTTCATCGCACCGTCGCCCGTGTCGGTGCTGCACACGCTAATTGACCGACGCACGATGCTGCTGGCCAACCTGCTGCCCACCGCGATGGAAGCCGCCGGCGGATTCGTGCTGGGCAACGTAGCCGCGGTGCTGCTGGCAGCGTTGTTCGTGCACAGCCCGGTCCTGCGCGCCATGCTCTTTCCGGTGTTCCTGCTGCTCAACGCGATCCCGGTGGTGGCCAAGGCGCCGATCCTCGTGCTGCTGCTCGGCAATGGCTTCGAGCCCAAGATCACGATCGCCGCGACGGTGTGCTTCTTCCCCACGCTGGTGAACACCGTGCGCGGGCTGGGCACGGTCGATCCGCAGGCCATGGACCTGATGCGCGTGCTGTCCGCCAGCCCGGCCGAGATCTTCTTCCGCCTGCGCGTGTTCAGCGCGCTGCCGCACCTCTTCTCGGCGCTGCGCATCTCGGCGTCGCTGTGCGTGATCGGCGCCATCGTGGGCGAGTGGATCGGCACCGACGTGGGCATCGGTGCGCTGATCCTGCAGGCCACCTACAACTTCGATTCGGCGCTGCTGTACGCAGCGATCGTGGTCGGCTCGGGCCTCACCGGCGCGTTCTACCTGGCGGTGGTCGGGGCCGAGCGCCTGGTCGTGCGATGGCCCTCCGGCACGACGGGCTGACGCACGCGCGAGGCGCCGCCCCGCGCGTGCCAAGGCTCAATGCTTGGCCTGTTGGGTCGCGCCGTCCGGCTGCATGCCGGGCGTGAACATCTGCTGCCACGCCTGCACCATTGGTCCGGCGGCGCCGATGGCGGCATCCGCCAGGCTACCGACCCTGGTGGACGACGCGGTCCCGTTGGCCGTCTGCTCGCCCAGCACCGTCGCGGCGGGCTGTCCCACGGCGCGCGAGCACGCCAGCAGCAGTTCCTGCGAATAGCGCGTGACCTCCTGCAACTCGTAGACCATCAGCGTCGACTGGATCTGCAGCAGCTCGGTGGGCGACGTCGCCTTGCGCGCGTTCTCCGCGGCCTGGCTATGGAGCAAGGCGGCGCGCTCGCTCATCTGCAGGTTGACCTGCTGCACGGCCTGGCCCGCGCGGAAGGCCGCGGCCATCAGGTCCACGGACCGCGCGAACTGCTGCCGCGACAGTTCGGGCCATTGCGTCGCCAGGGCCGCTGCGCCGCTGGTGGCACTGTCCTTGGCGTCGGAGGATTGGGAGGTGCTGCTTGATTTACTGCTCATGGGGCCCTCTGTGTCGATGGACCGCCGCCACCGTGGCGGGCGTGTCGCGGACCACTGTAGGCGTGCGCGCGGGGATCGCAACCTTCGGGCCGCCTTTTTCGCGTAAGCAGGAGTTGCCGGACTTGACGCGCGCGCAGGAGCGTGGAACGGCGCGCGTGCGTCAGCGGTCCCAGGTGGCGATGGCCTGCGCCAGGCTCTCCGGACTCACCGGCTTGGTGAGGTGCAGGTCGAAGCCGGCCTGCCGCGCCTGCTGCTTGTCGCCCGCGGCGCCCCACCCGGTCAGCGCCACCAGCTTCGTGCCTTCGAGGGCCGGCAACGCGCGCAGGCGCACCGCGACCTCGTAGCCGCTGATGTCCGGCAACCCGATGTCCAGGAACACCACGTCGGGCCGCAGCGCCTCGGCCATCGCGACGGCCTGCTGGCCGCTGTGCGCGGTACGCACGGCATGGCCATCGAGCTGCAGGATCAGGGCCAGCGTCTCGGCGGCGTCCACGTTGTCGTCCACCACCAGCACCTGGCGCGGCGCGGCCGCGACGGGCTGCCCGCCGGAACGTTGGCCGGCATCGGGCTCGTGGGCCGGGGCCGGCAGTTCGATGGTGAACGTGCTGCCCCGTCCCGGACCGTCGCTGGCCGCGCGGATGGTGCCGCCATGCAGTTCCACCAGCCGCCGCGCCAGCGCGAGCCCGATCCCCAGGCCGCTCTGGCTGGCGCGGTCGTCGCTCTCGACCTGCGTGAACAGCTCGAACACGCTCTCCAGCATGTCGCGCGGAATGCCGGCGCCGTTGTCGCTGATGTCGATGGCGACCAGCCCGCCGGCCGGCTCGGCCGCGTGGACGCGGATGGCGCCGCCCGCTGGCGTGTACTTGGCCGCGTTGTTCAGGACGTTGCCCAGCACCTGCGCGATGCGCGTGGGATCGACGTCCAGCAGCACCGCCTGTTCCGGCAGGTCGACGACCAGTTCGTGCCGCGCGGCCTGCACCAGCGGCATGCTGATCTCCAGCGCGAGATCGACGACGCTTTGCAGCGAGACGCGCTGATGCTTGAGTGCGATCTTGCCCTGGCTCACGCGCGAGACGTCCAGCAGGTCGTCGACCAGCCGCACCAGGTGCGACAGCTGCCGGTCCATCAGCTCGCGCGCGCGAACCGCCGCGGCACTGTCCGCGCTCGTGCGGCGCAGGATCTCCAGCCCGTTGCGGATCGGCGCCAGCGGGTTGCGCAGTTCGTGCGCCAGCGTGGCCAGGAATTCGTCCTTGCGCACATCCGCCAGGCGGAGCGCCTCCTCGGCCGTCTTGCGCTCGGTGATGTCCTGCACGGTGCCGCGCAGCGCGACGACGCGGCCGCCCGCATCGCGCACCGCGGCGCCGCGCGCCGTCACCCAGATCGGCAGGCCCTTGCGGAAAGCGCGCATGTCCACGGCGTAGCTCTGGCCGCTCTCCCTGGCGGCCTGCACGCAGACCTGCAGGCGGTCCCAGTCCTCGGACGGGTACAGCAGGCCCCGCTCCTCCGCGAACGAGGGCAGCGGCTCGTCCGCGCCGAAGCCGAAGATGCGCCGCAGTTCCTGTGACCACGCGGCGCGGTCGGCGTCGATCTCCCAGAACCAGCTGCCGACCGCCGCCAGCTCCTGCGCTTCGCGCAGCTCGCGTTCACGCTCGCGCAGCGCCTGCTCCTGCAGCTTGCGTTCCGTGATGTCGGTGAAGAGGATGGCCACGCGCCGCTGCGCCGGCTCGCCGATGCGGAAGGCGAACGCATCGAACCAGCGGCCCATCGCGGCGGCCTCGTTCTCGTAGCGGATCGACTCGCCGGTGAGCGCGACCCGGCCATAGGTCTGGATGTAGAACGGCTCGATGTCGGGCACCAGCTCCAGGATGGTCTTGCCCACCGCGTCGGGCAGCCCGGTCTGGCGCTCGAACGCGGGGTTGATCTCGAGGAAGCGGTAGTCGCGCGGCTGCCCCTGGGGATCGAACAGCAGCTGCACGATCGCGAAGCCCTCGTCGATGGACTCGAACAGTGCGCGATAGCGCCGGTCGCTCTCGACCTGCGCCGCCTGCGCGGACTTGCGCTCGGTGACCTCCAGGAACAGCACCGAGAACTGGTCCGGCGCGATGCGCCGGGCGCGCGCCTCGTACCAGCGGTGGTTCAGCGCCGGCACCTGGATCTCGAACTCGGCCGACTCGCCCGTGTCGACAACGCGGGCATAGATGTCGATCAGTTCCTGCTGCACGCCGGGAATGGCCTGCGTGACCGGCTGGCCCAAGAGGCCGGCGATCGGCAGGCCGGTGAGGCGCTCGAATGCGGGATTGATCTCGCCGAAGCGGAAGTCGACCATGCGGCCGCCCGCATCGCGGATCGCCTCGGCCACGAAGAAGCCCTCGCCCATGCGCTCGAACAGGCCGCGCCAGCGCGCCTCGCTGTCGCGCAGGGCCTCCTCGGCACGGCCACGCTCGATCAGCTCGCGCGTGCGCTCGGCGACTTCCTGCATGAGGTCGATCTCGGTGTCGGTCCATGTGCGCTCGGGCCGCTGGTTCAGGTACACGATGGTGCGCAGCCGGCCGGCCTTGAACAGCGGCACCACCAGGATGGCGCGGGTGTCCACCTCGTGCGAGGTCCGCTGGGCGAACACGTCGCTGGTCAGTTCGTGCTGCCGCACGTTGGCGATGCCGACGGTGTGGCCGCCGCGCAGCCGCTCGATGACACGCTGGCCGAATGCACTGGCCGGGAAGCGCCCCAGCAGCGGGGGCACCGTGCCGTCGGTCCAGCACACCTCCCAGTCGATCTGGTCCAGCGCCTCGTCCACGTTGCCGTAGCCGACGCGATTGACGTGGAATGCTTCGCCGAGCAGTTGGCTCACCTGCTCGAGCACCTGCCGCGTGGTGCCCTGCCCGCGCAGGACATCGGTCAGGCGCAGCAGGAAATCCTGGCGCTCGACGGCGGGAGAAGGCGGGGAAGCGCCCAGGCCAGCCGTCACGAGGCCGGGTCGGCGGCGATGCCGCTGCCGGTGCGTGCGACGATCGCGCGGGCGGCGATGGGCGCGAGCGCCGCGACGTCCGCGAGCTCCTGCTCGGTGGGCTTGCGCTTCTCGCGGAAATAGGTGCCGAAGGTGCCCACCACACGGCCCGCCTCGGTGGTGAGCGGCATGCTCCACGCGCCCCGGAAGCCGATGGCCATCGGCAGGTGCCGCAGCTCGGTCCACTTCTCGTCGGCCTGGAAGTCGGGCGTGATGACGATCTGTCCCGTGGCCGCAGCCGCGGCGCAGGTGCCCACCACGGGATCGGGCTTGAGGCGGTCGATCTTGTCCAGGTAGTCGGCCGGCAGGCTGGGCGACGCGCCGTTGCGCAGCAGGCCCTCGCGATCGAGCAGCAGGATCGAGGCGATGCTGCTGCCGCTGGACAGCGTCTCGATGGCAGCGGTCAGCTGCGCCAGCACCTCGCGCAGCGCGGCACCCTTCTCGAGCAGCCGCTCGGCACGCGCACGCGCAGCCTCGATGACTTCATGGTGGGGTGCGTTGGCATGCATCCGTCCCATTCTACGGGCCGGCCCCGGCCGGCTCAATGCATTGACCCACGGATGAGTCAGGCGCCGGCGCCTATTCCGCCTCGATGCCTGCCGCCCTGATCACCTTGCCCCACTTCTGCGCTTCCGCGGCCTGGAACTTCGCCAGTTCCTCCGGCGTGGTGGTCCACGGCTCGCCACCCGTGCCCTCGAAGAAGTTCTTCGCCGCGGCACTCCTCACGCCGTTGACCAGCAGCTCGCGCATGCGGGCGACCACGGGCGCCGGCGTGTTGGCGGGCGCGTAGGCCGCGAACCAGTAGCCCATGTCGTAGCCCTTGACGCCGGCCTCGTCGATGGTGGGCACGTCCGGCAGCAGCGGGATGCGCTTGGTGGTCGAGACGCCCAGCGCGCGCAGCTTGCCGGCCTTGATCTGCGGCACGCCCGTGGCGGTGTCGGTGATCATCAGGTCGATCTGGCCGCCCAGCAGGTCGGTGATCGCGTTCGGGTTGCTCTTGTACGGCACGTGCAGGATCTCGGTGTGCGACATCTGCTTGAACATCTCGCCGGCCACGCGGCTCGATGAACTGCCGCTGCCGAAGCTGAGCTTGCCCGGCTCCTTGCGCGCCCTGGCCAGCAGGTCGGCCACGGAGTGGTACGGCGCATCGGCCCGCACCACCAGCACCTGGCCGCCCTTGCCCAGGCCGGTGACCGGCACGAAATCCTTCACCGGGTCATAGCTCAGCTTCTTGTACAGGTGCTCGTTGGCCGCATGCGTGGTGTTGGTCGTGATCAGCACGGTGTAGCCGTCGGGCGGCGCCTTGGCCACGAACTGGGCCGCGATGGAACCGCTGGCACCGGCCTTGTCGTCCACCACCACCGCCTGTTTCGTCTGCTCGGTCCAGGACTGGGCGAGGGCACGGGCGAGCTGGTCGGTCGCGCTGCCGGCCGCGAACGGCACGACGAAGGTCACGGGCTTCTCGGGGTACTTGCCCTGCGCGAACGCGCCTGCTGCAGCCAGGGCCAGGGTGGCGGCCAGGACGGTGCGGCGGTGGATGGAAGTCATGGTTTGTCTCCTTGGGTCGTTGATCGGTTGCGCAGCAGCGGCACCAGCGCTTCGGGCACCTGCAGCGGCAGGTCCAGCAGCAGGAACGAGAGCGCCTTGCCGTGGCTGTCGAGATTCAGCGCGTCGTTCACGCCGCCATCCAGCACGCCATCGAGCACGACGTTCATGGCATGCAGGCGCGGCAGCAGGTGGCGCACCACCTGCGTGGGACGGCGATGGCGGAACTGCGCCGCGATGCGCTCGGGCGTGACCTGCTCCACCAGCAGCGGGTACAGGTCCGGATGCCAGGCGATCACGCTGATGTTGGAGCGGTCGCCCTTGTCGCCGGTGCGTCCATGCGCGGCATGCCGCAGCGGCACGGTGACGGTGTTCATCGCGCCTCCGCGGAAATGAAGCGGAAGGTGGCCGGCACCAGCTCGCGCGGCAGCGTGCACGACCGCGTGCCCAGGCGCGCGCGCAGCTGCGTGCGCACGCCGCCACCGCCGGCGGGCCCGCAGGTGTAGAGCGCCGTGACTTCGCGCGCCAGGCGCTCGGCCATCGCGCGGTCGTGGTGGTTGAGCGCGACGCGCAGGCGCACGTCGCGGGCATCTCCCGTGGGCTGGTCGGCGAGCCAGGCACCGCCGTCGTCGCCGAGGATGCTGGCGACGCCGATCAGGTCGGCGCGCAGCGGACCGCAGTCGCGCAGGCGCTCGCGCAGCACATCGGCGGCCAGGCGCGCCCGCGCTTCCGCGCCCGGGCCCGCATACGAGATCTCGCCCTCCGCCAGCCAGCCGTGCTCGTGGAACACGTTGACCTTCAGTTGCGCCGGACGCGGGTGGCCGCGCACGCCGGTGAGGCGCACGGACTGCGGTGCCATCTGCTGCAGCTCGGCCTGCGAGATGTCGGCGACGACGTCGGGCGTGATGTAGGCGGCGGGGTCGTGCACCTCGTACAGCAACTGCTCCTTCGCGCTGTGTTCGTCGAGCAGGCCGCCGGTGCCGTCGGACTTGCGGATCGTGCAGTGGCCGTCGGCGTCGATCTCCGCGATCGGGAAGCCCACGTGCGCGAGGTCCTCGACGTCCTTGAAGCCGGGGTCGGCGTAGTAGCCGCCGCAGACCTGCGCGCCGCATTCGAGCAGGTGGCCCGCCATGGTGGCGCGGGCGATGCGGTCCCAGTCGTCCGCGGCCCAGCCGAAATGCGCGAGCGCCGGGCCGACGGTGAGGGATGGATCGGCGACGCGGCCGGTGACCACGATGTCGGCGCCGGCGCGGAGGGCCTGCGCGATGGCGTCGGCGCCGAGATACGCATTCGCGCTGGCGATCGGCAGGTCCGCGGCGTCGGCGCCCAGATGCGCCAGCAATGCGGCCCGGTGCTGCCCGCCCGCGACGTCGTCGCCTTCGACCACCGCGATGCGCGGCTCGCGCACCCCCAGTTCCGCGGCGAGCTGGTGGATGCGCCGCGCGGCACCCGCGGGATTGGCCGCACCGAAGTTGCTGGCGATGCGGATGCCGTGCGCGAGGCACCGTCCCAGCACCGGCCGCAGCATGTCGTCCAGCAGCGGCTCGTAGCCCGCGGAAGGATCGCGGCGACGCGCGAGCTGCGCCAGCGCCAGCGTGCGTTCGGCCAGCGTCTCGAAGATCAGGACCGCCGGCCCGCCAAGACGCACCAGCGTGTCGACGACCGGCCCGGCCGCATCGGTGCGGTCGCCGGAGAATCCTGCCGCGCAGCCGACCAGGAGGGATTGCATGGACCGGATGCTAGGCCGGCGCGATCATCGGGAGAATCGCAAAATTCCGATGGATTGATCGACCATGCAGATCACCGACCTCAACATCTCGACGCGCCAGGTGCGCGCCTTCCTGGCGCTGGCGCAGCACCGCAACTTCACCCGTGCGGCCCAGCAGAGCCACCTGTCCCAGTCGGCGTTCAGCACCATGATCCGCACGCTGGAGGACGCGGTGGGCCTGCGCCTCTTCGACCGCGACACGCGGAAGGTGGACCTCACGCCCGAGGGTGAGCTCTTCCGCCAGGGCGTCAGCCGGCTGATGGAAGACTTCCGCGCCACCATGGCCGACCTCGGCGAGCACGCCGCGCGGCGCCGGGGCCGGGCCCGCATCGCCGCCCTGCCCTCGCTGGCCGCGGGCTGGCTGCCCGGACTGCTGGCCGAGTTCCACCGCAAGCACCCCGGCATCGCGCTCGAGGTGAGCGACGAACTGTCGGAAGAATGCATCGAGCGCGTGCGCGCCGGCCAGGCCGACTTCGCGCTGGCGGCGATCCGGTCGACCTCACCCGAGCTGCGCGCCGACCCGTTCTGCAGCGACCGCTTCCACCTGGTCTGCCGCCGCGACCATCCGCTGGCCGCGCGCAAGCGCATCGCCCTTCAGGACCTGGCCGGCGTGCCCTTCCTGCACCTGGCACGCAACAGCAGCGTCCGGCAGCACCTGGAGGCGGCACTCGGCACGCAGGCGATGCAGGCGGAGATGGAGCTGGAGCAGCTGAGCACGGTGGCCGGCATGGTGCGCGCGGGACTGGGCGTCAGCGTGGTGCCGACGCTGGCGCTGTTCCACTTCGAGCACCCGGACCTGGTGACGCGGCCGGTATCGTCGCCGGGGCTGCGCCGCGAGCTGTTCGTGGTCCGCAGGAAGGACCGCAGCCTGTCGCTCGCGGCGCAGGCCGTGCTGGACCACCTGCTCGCGCACCGGCCGAAGGGCGTCGCGCGCTAACCCTGCCAGGCGAACGGCGCGAAGTGGCCGTTGCGCGTGCCGCTCGCGTCCTCCCAGTCGACGCCGAACGCGTGGAACTTGCTGCGCGTGGCCCTGGCCAGCGGCAATCGCGTGTTCATCGGGTGCGCAACGTTGTCGATGACGATCGGCTCGCCGGGGTTCACGACGCTCTCCAGCCCGACGCAGGCCTCGTCCACCAGCTCGCCCGCGGTGAGCGAGAAGTTCATGCCCTCCTGCGTGAAGCGGACCGGCCGCCTCTCGATGCCGGCAACCTGCGCCACCAGCGGCGCCAGCGCCGCCATCGGTCCACCGGCGCGGCCCGTCGCGATGTCGCGGATCGCGAGCACCTGTTCGTCGCTCGCCTCGCTGTCGACGATCAGGCCCACCATCATGTTGCCCTGGCCCATCGGGCCGGGCGAATGCAGCATCACGACGAAGGCCAGGCCGGCGAGGTCGACGCCATCCTTGCGGCCCTCGTCGATGCGCAACCCGAGCGCCGCTTCGCAGACGCCCTCGGTGGGCATGGCAGCGAGGTTCGACCAGATGCAGGGGCACAGCAGGGTGCAGCTGCAGGTCTCCATGTACTGGCCCTTGATGCTCCAGCTGGCCATGGCTGTGCTCCTTCCGGGACCGCCCGGTGTGCTGCAACTTAGGCCGCACGCAGGCGCGCTGCAAACGCAACTTGTAACCCGCACGCGATTGACAGCCCTGCAGCGGCCGACCATCGTGGACCTGCCCGCCCCGGCTCGCGCGGGTGGAGGGACGCACGATGCTGCAGGCTCCCGGATCTCCTGCCGATGGCTCCGCGGCACTGGGCAACCTGGTGCGCGAGCACCCCGGGCGCGCGCTTGCGGTCTCGGCGATCAGCATCGCGGGCTGGGTGTTCCTCGCCTGGCTCGCGCTGGACATGGGCACGCCGCTGGCGCAGCTGGCGATGCCGATGTCGGCGCACTGGAGCGCCGGCAACCTCCTGGCGGTCTGGGCCATGTGGGCCGTGATGATGGTGGCGATGATGCTGCCGTCGGCGCTGCCCATGATCCTGACGTTCACGGTGGTGGCGCATCGCAGCGGGCAGGCCACCCGCGCGCGGGCGTTCGTCGGCGCCTACCTGCTCGTGTGGCTGGCCTTCGCCAGCGCGGGCACGCTGGGGCAGTGGCTGCTGCAGAGACTGGGCGCGGTCGATCCCATGAGGCTCGCCACCTCGGCCTTGCCCGCGGCCGTGCTGCTCGTGCTCGCCGGTGTCTACCAGTTCTCGCCGCTCAAGCGCGTGTGCCTGCGGTCGTGCCGCACGCCCCTGGCGTTCCTGCTGGGCGCATGGCGGCCCGGCGTGGTCGGCGCGTTCGAGATGGGGCTGCGGCACGGACTCCTGTGCCTGGGGTGCTGCTGGGCGCTGATGGCCCTGCTGTTCGTGGGCGGCGTGATGAACGTGCCCTGGGTGGCGGCGCTCGCCGTCGCGGTGGCCATCGAGAAGATGGCGCCCGGCGGCGAGCGCATCGCGGGCTGGCTGGGCGTGGCCCTGCTGCTGGCGGGCGGCCTCAAGCTGCTGGCGCTGGCGGCATGAAGGGTCGCCAGCGCCGCCGCTGCGATCAGGGCGCGCAGCTGAAGCTGGAGGCCTGCTCCACGTCGCCGCCGACGTAGCGTGCGACCATCGGATAGGGACACAGCGGCCGCGAGCGGTTGGGCGCCCAGTCGGCCGGCACTTCGGCGTTCACGCCGCCCGGATTGCCGGCGCCGCGCGCGGTGGCCACGATGCGATCGGGTGCCTGGCCGTTCTCGACCCAGTTGACCAGCGCGGTCAGCGCATCGAACTGGTCGGTGGCCGGGCCGCCGCGGCTGTGGCCCATGCCCGGCACGCGGTAGAAGCGCGCGAAGGAGCTGGCGCTGCCGTGGTACTGCGCATTCAGCCGTTCATACCAGGCCGTCGTGTCATCGACCGAGAACACCGGGTCGGACGTGCCCTGGATCACCATCATCTTGGCGCCGCGATTGCGCAGCGTGTCCAGCTGCGTCGGGTTGGGCGGCGTCATGAACGACATGCTGCTCTCGGTGTAGATGCCGCTGGTGGCGAAGATCTTCGGCGCGTCGGTGTCGAGGTTGAAGTTGAGCGCGAAGCCCAGCGTGTCCGACAGGATGGTCGAGGGTGCCGGCGGCGACATGAAGATGAAGCCCAACGCCACCGGGTCGCGCGCGGCGCCCACGGAGTTGCGGAACTTCCAGTCGGCCCAGCCGGTCTGGCGCAGGCCCGGGTCGTACGGCCAGCGCGAGTACAGCGGCTCGCCCTTGCTGTTGCGCGCGCCGGTGAAGACGTTGGCGACGGCGGTCTTCTGGTCCGCGGTGAGGCAGGTGCCGTCGCGGGCGCTGGCGTCGGCACAGGTGGGCACGTCGCGATTCAGGTCGAACGCAGCGCGGCAGGCCTCGACGTCGTTCACCAGGCCGTCGGCCACGCCATCGAGGCTGTCGCACCGGCCCAGGATCTTGCTGGCGACCATGGTGCGCTCGGCCTGCGTGAACGCGGTCTCGAGGTTCGTCTTCGCCGTCGCCACTTTCGCCCACTGCTGCGCGCCATACAGCTGCGCGACCGCCGCCTTGGGCAGGTTGAAGCCCGGCGAGGTGGCGAGGTAGCCGTCGTACTGATCCGCGTAGCGTGCCGCGGCCACCATGGTGTGCCGGCCGCCGTTGGAACTGCCGCCGATGTACGAGCGGTCCGGGCCCTTGCCATAGGCGGCCTTGATCAGGGCCTTGGCCATCGGCGTCAGGGCGCCCACTGCCATGTAGCCGTAGTCGAGGCGGGCCTGCGGGTCGAGGCCGAACAGCGGGTTCTGCGCATTGGTGTGGCCGGCGTCGGAGCTGATGACGGCGAAACCCTGCTGCAGCGCGGTCTGCAGCGGACCGCCGCCGACGAAGTTGCCCGTGGCCTGCGCCACCACGCCGTCGGTGCCGCCGTTGCCCTGGTACAGGAAGCGGCCGTTCCATGCGGTGGGCAGGCGCATCTCGAACCCGATGGCGTAGGTCTGGCCATCGACCGGGCTCACGCGCTGGTTCATCTTGCCGGTGACCACGCAGTGCTCGGCCACCGGCGCGCCGGCGTTCGTCAACGTGCCTGCAGCAGCGACCGTCGCCGTCGTGATCGAGGTATTGGCGTAAGTGAAGCTGGTGGGCAGGCCGGTGCAGGTGGTGATGCTGGCGGCCTGCGCAGCGCTCAGGCGCGGCAGCGTCGCGGCGTCGCTGCCGCCCCCACCGCCGCAAGCGGTGAGGATCGCCGCGGCGGCGGCCAGGGGAATCCGGACGGGGTTCTTCACGTTGCCTCCTTGGGGCATGGGTGGGGATGTCGCAGATCGTTAGGTTAATGAAGTATTTCGACGACCCGGATAGGGTTTTCACCAGCGCGAAGTCAGCACAGAAAACTGCACCTCCTTAACCGATGGCACAGCGACAGTCGCCACCGGGCTCGAAGGCACAATCGCCCGAATGCCGCAACGAAGAAGCGCCCGTGCCGACCACACGCCGGCCGGCAACCTGGAGGAAGCCCGCCTGCAGTCGGTGCTGGGCTACCAGCTGGCCCAGGCCACCATCGTCACCAACGGCGTCTTCACCGCGCATGCGGGAAAGCCGTTCGGGCTGCGGCCGGTGGAATACACGGTGCTCACGCTGATTGCCGAAAACCCCGGCGGGTCGCTGGCGCGGCTGGCCCGCGCGCTCGCGGTCACGGCGCCCAACATCACGGTGATGGTCGATCGCCTCGAAGCCCGCGGCCTGGTGGCGCGTGAACAGAACGCGGAGGATCGCCGCAGCCAGGTGCTGCACACGACGGCCAAGGGCGCGGACCTGGTGCGCAAGGCCACCGACCGCATCCTGGCGGCGGAGCGGGTGGCGCTCCCGCTCACGGCGGGCGAGCACGCCATGCTGCTGGAACTGCTGCACAAGGTGGCCTGCGCCCGGCCGGGGCGGCCGGAGGCGGGCAAGAGCTGAGGGCAGCCGTCGTGTGACGGCTGGTGAAGTCGGACGCCCTGGATTCCCGCCTTCGCGGGAATGACACCGGGGAGGTCTTCAGGCCGCCTTGCGCTGCGCGCCCTGCCCCAGCAGGTCGCACACGGCCTTGGTCACCTGCGCGGTCGTCGCCTTCCCGCCCAGGTCGCCCGTGTGCAACTTGGGATCGGCCGTCACCTGCTCCACCGCCTGCATCAGGCGCTTGGCGGCCTCGTTTTCGCCCAGGTGCTCGAGCAGCATCACGCAGCTCCAGAACGTGCCCACCGGGTTCGCGAGGCCCTTGCCCATGATGTCGAACGCGGAGCCGTGGATCGGCTCGAACATCGACGGGTAGCGACGCTCCGGATCGATGTTGCCGGTCGGCGCGATGCCCAGGCTGCCGGCCAGCGCCGCGGCCAGGTCGCTCAGGATGTCGGCATGCAGGTTGGTCGCCACCAGCGTGTCCAGCGACGCGGGCCGGTTGACCATGCGCGCGGTGCACGCGTCCACCAGTTCCTTGTCCCACTTGACGTCCGGGAACTCCTTGCTCACGGCCAGCGCGACTTCGTCCCACATCACCATGCCATGGCGCTGCGCGTTGGACTTGGTGACCACGGTCAGCAGCTTGCGCGGGCGCGACTGCGCCAGCTTGAACGCAAAGCGCATGATCCGCTCGACGCCGGCCCGCGTGAGGATGCTCACGTCGGTCGCGACCTCGATCGGATGCCCCTGGTGCGCACGGCCGCCGACGCCGGCGTATTCGCCCTCGGAGTTCTCGCGCACGATCACCCAGTCCAGGTCCTTCGGGCCGCAACGCTTCAGAGGCGCGTCGATGCCGGGCAGGATGCGCGTGGGCCGCACGTTGGCGTACTGGTCGAAGCCCTGGCAGATCTTCAGGCGCAGGCCCCACAGCGTGACGTGGTCCGGGATGTGCGGATCGCCGGCCGAGCCGAAGAGAATCGCGTCCTTGTTGCGCAGCTTGTCGAGGCCGTCGGCCGGCATCATCTCGCCGTGCTTGCGGTACCAGTCGCCGCCCCAGCCGAAGTCCTCGAACGAGAAACGGAAGCTGCTGCCGGCGGCCAGCGCCTCCAGCACCTGGCGGCCGGCAGGAATGACTTCCTTGCCGATGCCGTCGCCGGGAATGGTCGCGATCGCGTAGGTCTTCATGGAATGCTCCGAAGGTTTTCTGGAAATGGCCACGACTCTAGCCATGGACGGCCCCGTCTCGCGCCGCTACAGTGAATGCATCGTTCACCTGCAGTCAACAATCGCGCCCATCCCGCGGCGGCATTCAACCCCATGAAGATCAGGACCCTCGCCCTCGGCGCTCTTGCCGCCATCGCCATCGCCGGTACGGTCGGCTGGTTCTCTCTGGACAAGGAGACGCGCGGCCTGCTGGCCACGCTGCCCACCAACCGCGACCTGCTGTTCTGGAGCCAGCCGCAGCGCGATGCGGCGTTCCGCGCGCTCGATCGCCTGCCGATCCTGGCGAAGTCGCACGTCGTACCCGCGAGCGGCAAACCCTCGCCGCTGCCGCAGGGCGCGCCGTTGAAGCTGCCGGTGGACGTCGACGCCTTCATGGCCGGCCAGCGCAGCGCCGCGCTCCTGGTCGTGCACGACGGCAAGCTGCGTCTCGAGCGCTATGGCCTGGGCTTCGACGGTGATGGCCGCTGGACCAGCTTCTCGGTCGCCAAGTCGCTCACCTCCACGCTGGTGGGCGCGGCCCTGCACGATGGCGCGATCCGCAGCCTCGACGACAAGGTGTCCGACTACATCCCGCAGATGAAAGGCTCGGCGTACGACGACGTCAGCGTCCGCCAGCTGCTGACGATGACCTCGGGCGTGCGCTGGAACGAGGACTACGCCGATCCGAACTCCGACGTCGCGAAGTTCAACAACTAGAAGCCCGAGGCGGGCGTGGACGCCACCGTCGACTACCTGCGGCGCCTGCCGCGCGCCGCGCCGGCCGGCACGCGCTGGAACTACAGCACCGGCGAAACCAACCTGGTGGGCATCCTCCTCGGGCAGGCGGTGAAGAAGCCGCTGGCCACCTACCTCTCCGAGAAGATCTGGGTGCCCGCGGGCATGGAGCAGCAGGCGACGTGGTTGCTGAACAAGACGGGCCACGAGATCAGCGGCTGCTGCGTGCAGGCGGCCGCGCGCGACTACGCCCGCGTCGGCCTGTTCGTCCTCGACGGTGCGCGCGTGAACGGCCAGCCTATCGTCCCCGACAACTGGTTCGCCGAGGCGACCACCAAACGCGCCGACATCGGCACGCCGGGCCGCGGCTATGGCTACCAGTGGTGGACCTACGACGACGGCAGCTTCGCGGCGCGCGGCATCTTCGGCCAGGGCATCTTCCTCGACCCGAAGCGCAAGCTCGTCATCGTGTCGAACGCCGACTGGGCCGGCGGTGCCCGCGACCCGGCCGCGGGCCCGGCCCGCGAGAACTTCTACCGCGCGGTGCAGCAGGCCATCGACGACGAGGCAGGCGGCGCAAGCTCACCGGCAGCGGCGGCCAAATAGGCCCGCTCCCGCGTGGCCATGGGCGGCGCAGTAGCATGCCACCCATGCCCACCGACTCCCCCGACCTCGTCGTCCTGCACGAACACCCCGAGTGGCAGAAGCCACTCTTCGCCGCGCTGCAGCGCCGCGGCGTTCGCTTCGAGGCCTTCGACGTGACGAAGGCCGCCTTCACCAACACCGACGCGCCGCGCGCGAAGCTGTACTTCAACCAGGCCAGCCCCAGCGCCTACCTGCGCGGCAACACGCGCGCCGTGCCGCTGGCACTGGCCTACATGCGCACGCTGCAGCAGCTGGGCGCGCGCGTGCTGAACGGCGCCGACGTGTTCTCGCTGGAGTTGAGCAAGAGCGTGCAGGCCACGCTGCTGCAGACGCTGAAGATCGACACGCCGTTCTCGGTCACCTTCAACGACCCCGCCGCGCTGCACGCGTATGCCAGCCGTTTCAAGTGGCCCGCCGTGCTCAAGCCCGACCAGGGCGGCAGCGGTGCGCGCATCCAGGTGGTCGACTCGGTGGCGCAGGTCGAAGACATCTTCCGCCGCGATCCGTCGTACTGGGAGCCGGACAACCTGTTCCTGCTGCAGGAGTACCTGCCCCACGACCCCGAGCAGGGCATCGTGCGGCTGGAGTTCCTGGGCGGCGAGCTGCTGTATGCGATGCGCGTGAAGACGCATGGCCGCTTCAACCTGTGCCCCTCGCCGGTGTGCAACCCGGACGACGGCGAAGGCATCTGCGAGATTCCCGCGGCCACGCCCGCGCCGCCGGTGGAGTTTTTCGCCTATCCCGAAGTGCCCGACGAAGCGGTGGCCACGGCGCGCCGCATCGTGAAGGCGGCGCGGCTGGACGTCGGCGGCATCGAGTACCTGGAAACGCCCGACGGCCGCCGCGTGTTCTACGACGTCAATGCCAACTCGAACCTGCGGCCGTCGGTGGCCGCGGAGTTCGGGTTCGATCCGTTCGAGCGCGTGGTCGACTTCCTGGTGAGGGAACTCACTCGCTCGTGATCTTGCGCTCCTTGACGATGGCGCCCCACTGCGCCGACTCCTTGCGCATGAAGTCGTTGAGCTCGGCACGCGTGGTGGGGTGTGTCGTGAGGCCGTGCTTGTAGAGGGTGTCGCGCACGTCGGGCCGGCGCAGCACCTTCACGATCTCCTCGTTCCAGCGGTCCAGGATGGCGGGCGGCGTCCTGGCCGACGCCACGAACGCATACCAGTTCAGCGCGCGGAAGCCCGGCACGCCGGACTCGGCCACCGTCGGCACGTTGGGCAGCTGGGGCATGCGCTGCAGGTCGGTGGTGGACAGCGCCAGCACCTTGCCCGCCTCGATGTGCGGCAGCGCGGTCGGCGGCGCCGCGAAGTAGCAGGTGAAGCGCCCGGCCAGCAGGTCGGGCATGGCCTGCGAGCCGCCGCGGTACGGCACGTGCAGCATCTCGGCGCCGATGCGTTTGGCGAACAGTTCGCCGGTGAGGTGCGAGGCGGAGCCGGGACCGGTCGACGCGAAGCTCACCGCATCGGGCTTGCCGCGGGCGAGCGCGATGAACTCGGCCATCGTCTTCGGGCCCTTCTCCGCGTTGACCACCAGGATGCTGGGGAAGTAGACGCCGCCGCTGACCGGTGCGAGGTCGCGGAACGGGTCGTACGGCAGGTTCATCATGTGCGGCGCGATGGTCAGGGGACCGATCGAGCCGAGCAGCAGCAGGCTGCCGTCCGCGGGTCCCTGCGCCGCCTGTTGGTGGGCGATGTTGCCGCCCGCGCCGGCCTTGTTCTCCACCACCACGCCCTGGCCGATCGCGTCGGCCAGGTTCTTGGCGATGAGGCGCGCGGCAGCGTCGGCAGCGCCACCCGGCGCGAAGCCCACCAGCATCGTGACGGGCTTGCGGGGCGGGAACTCCTGCGCCATCGCTGAACCGCCGGCGAAGGCGGCGCTGGCGATGAGCATGGAACGTCGGGTTGGCATGTTCAGGTCTCCTTGTGCTTGGCCGGGCAGCCTAGCCCAGGTGGTCGCCGGCGCACATCCATGCCATCCCTCGGATGCAGCCGCCGCACCGCAGGGACAATGCGCCATCGCAGCCACGTGGAGGGCACCGCCATGCAGCCGTTGGGCAAGTCGAGGATGGAGGCCTTCAGCGACGGCGTCGTCGCCATCATCGTCACCATCATGGTGCTGGAGCTGAAGGTGCCGCACGATGCCTCGCCGGAGGCGCTGCTGCATCTGGCGCCGATCTTCCTGAGCTACGCGCTGTCGTTCCTGGTGGTGGCGATCCTCTGGGTCAACCACCACCACCTGCTGCACACGGCTACTCGCATCACCGGGCGCGAGCTGTGGCTGAACAACCATTTCCTGTTCTGGCTCTCGCTGGTCCCGTTCACCACGGCGTACATCGGCGAGAACCACCTCGCGCCCCTGCCGGTGGCGCTGTACGGACTGGCGCTGTGCCTGGCCGGCTGCGCCTTCGACCTGCTGCGACGCGAGATCGCGCGCGACCAGGCCGGCGATCCCGCGATGGCGGCATTGCACCGGCGCTCCAGCCGCACCAACGCCGTGAGCGCCCTGCTCTACCTGGCGGCCGTGCCGCTGGCCTGGGTGTCGGTGTGGCTCTCGGTCTTCATCTACGTGCTGGTGCCGGCGATCTATTTCATGCCGCGCAACATCGAGAAGATGGCGGCGGGGAAGCAGCCGGCCTGAGGGCACTCAGTCCACGCGTTCCAGCACGCGCAGCTTCTGCACCAGGTCGGCCAGCTGGAACGGCTTCGCCAGGAACTGGAAGCCCTCCAGCTGGTCGCGGTCGTCGCGAGCGAAGCCGTGGCCACCGGCATAGCCCGATGCCAGCAGCACCTTCAGCTCGGGCGCGAACGCCTTCGCCTTGCGCGCGAGGTCCACGCCCGACATGCCGGGCATCACGACGTCGGTGAACAGCAGCTGCACGCCGGGTGTGCGCTTGAGCAGCTCGAGCGCCTGCTCGCCGGACCCCGCGGTCAGGACGTCGAAGCCCAGCGTGCGCAGCAGCTCCCCGGCCATCTCCAGCACGTCGGGCTGGTCGTCGACGACCAGCACGCGTTCCGCCGCCGCGGGGCCGTTCGCCTGCGCTTCGGTGTCGCCATCGCTGGCCGGGAAGAACAGGGTCACCGTGGTGCCCTCGCCGGGCTGCGACTGGATCGCCAGGTCGCCGCCGGACTGCTGCACCATCCCGTACACCTGGCTGAGGCCCAGGCCCGTGCCCTTGCCGATGTCCTTCGTGGTGAAGAACGGTTCCACGGCGCGGGCGATCACCTCCGGCGGCATGCCGGCTCCCGTGTCCTGCACGCTGACGGCGACGTAGCGGCCGGCCGGCAGCACGCCGACCTCGCGCTCCGCGAGATCGCGCCACTGCGTCGAGATGACGATGCGTCCACCATCGGGCGTGGCGTCGCGGGCGTTGACCAGCAGGTTGAGCAGCGCGGTCTCGAACTGCGCGACGTCGATGCGCGCCGGCGGCAGCCGCGTCTCCAGCACCGTCTCGAACTCCAGGCCGCTGCGTCCGGCCCGGCGCAGCACCGGCTCGAAGCCGGCGATCACGCGATTGAGGTCGCGGGCTTCCTGCTTCATCGGCTGCTGGCGCGCGAAGCTCAGGAGCTGCTCCGTCAGCGTGGCGCCGCGGCGCACGGCGTGGTCCATCGTGGCCAGCAGGCGCCGGTCCGCCGGGTCCTGCAGGCGCCGCTGCAGGATCGCGAGGCCGTTGCCCACCACGTTCAGCAGGTTGTTGAAGTCGTGCGCCACGCCGCCGGTGAGCTTGCCGATCGCCTCCAGCTTCTGGGCCTGGAACAACGCCTCGCGCGTCTTCTCCAACTGCTCGGCGGCCGCCTTGCGTTCGGTGATGTCGCGCGTGATCTTGGCAAACCCGATCAGCTCGCCCATCGGGTTGCGGATCGGATCGATCACCCCGTGGGCCCACATCCGCGAGCCGTCCTTGCGCATCCGCCAGCCCTCGGCCTCGAACTTGCCAGTCTCCACGGCATGTCGCAGCGCGTAAGCGGGAACGCCGGCTGCGCGGTCCTCCTCGGTGTAGAAGCGGGAGAAGTGCTCGCCGATGATCTCGTCGGCGTGGTAGCCCTTGAAGCGCTGCGCCCCCGCATTCCAGCTGGCAACGCGCCCTTCGGGGGTCAGCATGTAGATCGCGTAGTCGGTGACGCCGGCGATGAATTGCCGCAGGCGATCGCCCTCGTCCGTCACTGTCTCGACCGAATCTCTGGAACTCACGATTTTCCGGTGGACCGCCGCAACCCTGGCCAGCCCATCTGTACTTTGGGAAGCGGCGACTCTGACCGGTGACTGAGTGGTCGCTTGTAGGACAACGACCCGCCACCCGCGGTCGCCGCCACGTGAGAACGCGCGCCGCAGTGCGATCGCAGACTTTTGAATGCAGCGCGCGCCCGGGGTTAACCCGGCATGGCTACGTCGTACTTCCGGGCCCACGGCGCGAGCGCGGCCAGGATGCCCTCATGCAGCAGCACGCCCTGCGCGGCCTGCTGGTCTGCCAGCTGGAACCCGCGTTCGCCCGGCAGGCGCACGGGACGCTGCGGATTGGCCGGCCGGGACGCACGGCACTGGCGCGCCACCTCGTCGATCTGGCGCTCGAACGCAGCACGGCCCGCGAACGCCTCGGGATCGATCACCTGCAGGAACACCGTGGCGCCCCAGCCTTCGCGCGGATCGGCGCGGCCATGCCCCGCGAGACCGCCAGTGAGCGCTTCGACCAGCAGCGACAGCCCGAAGCCCTTGTGCCCCGAGTCCAGGCCACCGAGCGGCAGGATCGTTCCCTTGGGGTCCTTGAACAGCACTGCCGGATCGTCGGAGGGCTGTCCATGGCCATCGATCAACCACGGCGCCGGCAGCTTGCCGCCCTGCTGGTGAAGGCGGTTCGTGAGTCCGTTGGTGGTGGTCGACGTGGAGATGTCCACCGAGATCGGCAGCCCGCCGGTGGGCAGGCCCGCCGAGATCGGGTTCGGCGTGAACACCGGATCGAGGCCCCCGAACGGCGCCACGCTCGCCGAGTTGGCATCCGAACTCGCAAGGAGCAGCACCAGACCCTTTTCCGCGACGCGGCGGTGGTAGCTCGCGAGGCTGGCAATGTGGTGGCTGCGCCGGATCACGACCGTGCCGGTGCCGGCCTCGCGCGCGCGCGCCGTGGCGTGCTCGATCGCGCGCAGCACCAGCCACGGGCCGGGCAGGCGGCGCCCGTCCCACAGCAGCGCGGCTGGCTTGTCCGACAGCACCTGCGGCTCGCCGTCCACGTTCATCGAGCGCTTCTCGATGTCGGCGAGGTACGGTGCGAGCAATTGCAGGCCGTGCGTGGTGTGGCCCATGAGGTCGCCTTCGACCAGCACGGTGGACACGGCCTGCGCCTTGTCCGCCGGCATGCCCGCGGCCTGCAGCAGCGCGCGGGCGAAGTCGGCGAGCCGCTGCGCGGCGATGCGCTGCGTCATGGTCACTGGCCCTTCAGTCCCAGCTTCTGGATCAGGGCCTTGTAGAACGCGTGGTCCTTGGCCATCACGGCGTAGAACGCGTCGCCGTCGGCATAGGCGTAACCCATGTTCTGCTTCTGCAGCGCCTCCTGGAAGCTGGGCTCCTGCGCCGTCTTGGCGGTGGCGGCGCGCAGCGCGGCCACGATCTCGGGCGGCGTGCCCTTGGGCACCGCCAGGCCGCGCCAGGTGCCGATGGAGATGTCCAGGCCCTTCTCCTTCAGCGTGGGCACGTTCTCGAAGCCCTTGATGCGCTCGTCGGCCATGATGGCCAGCAGCTTCAGCTTGCCGGCCGCGACGTGCGGGTAGACCTCGGCAGCGCTGACCGTGATCGCCTCGATATGGCCGCCCAGCAGCGACAGCGCGGCGGGGTTGGCGCCCGAGAAGGGGATGTGGTTGAACTTGGCGCCGGTCTTGTCCTCGATGGCGGCGGCCGCCAGGTGCCAGGTGGAACCGTTGCCGCCGTTGCCGATGCGGAAGTCGCCCTTCTTGGCCGCGGCGATGAACTCCTCCACCGTGTTCCAGGGCGCATCGGCGCGCACGGTGATCGCGGCGGGGTCGTAGTTCAGGCGCGCGATCGGCGTGAAGTCCTGGTAGGTGATCTTCGTCAGGCCCATGTTGGGCTGCGTCATGAGGTCGGTGGCCAGCACGCCCACCTTGTAGCCCGGCTCCTTGCCGTTGAGCACGTCGGCCAGGCCGATCATGCCGGCCGCGCCCGGCTTGTTCACGACCACCATCGGCTGCGGCAGGTGCTTCGTGGCCGCAAGCGCGAAGGCGCGCGCCAGGACGTCGGTGCCGCCGCCGGCGGGATACGGCACCACCAGCTCGATCGGCTTGGTGGGGAACGTGTGCTGCGCGAACGCAGGCGCGTGCGCGGCGGCGAGGCACAGCAGCCCTGCCAGCAGGCGGTGGACGGAACGGATCACTGGGTTGTCTCCTTCGGTTGGTGTCGTTGCTTTCGGCCTTTCCCGGCCGGGGTTCCAGGGCGCCGGGCCAGGGCCCCGCGACGCTGCACTTCCTCGCCCACGCGCATGTGCTCGCGCAAGGCCTGGTCGGCCGCGTCCTCGTCGCCGGCGATCACGGCTTCGAGGAGGCGGCGGTGGTCGTCGATGACGCTGCGCCTGGCGACGCTGTCGTCGAACACGAGCCGGCGGCGGTCGCGGTGCGAGCGCGCGAGCAGCGCCGCCATCGCGGCGTAGAGCTGGATCACCGTCTCGGACTTGCTCGCGCGCACCAGCGCCAGGTGGAAGTCGTTGTCGGCCTGGCTGCCTGCCGTGGCGTCGTCGATGGTGCGCTCGAGTGCGTCGAGCGCGGCCTTCATTCGGTCGATGTCCGCCATCGTCGCGCGGCGGCATGCCAGCCGGATGGCCTGGCACTCGAGCGCGAGGCGTGCCTGCATCACGTCGTCCATCGCATCCGGGGCCTGCGCCAGGGAGAACGCGAACACGTCGCCCAGCACCGAGACGTCCGGCTGGCGCACGACAGTGCCCATGCGCTCGCGGATTTCCACCACGCCCAGCATCGACAGCGCGCGCAGCGCCTCGCGCACGATGGGCCGGCTGACGCCCAGCTGCAGCGCCAGGTCGCGCTCGGACAGCAGCCGATCGCCATTGCGGATGCGGCCCTCCAGCAGCTGCTCGCGCAGGAAGTCGAACACCTGCCCGAATCCGGTGCCCTGGGAAGGATGCTGGTCGCGCTTGATGCTGGGTGCGGCCGCGCGTCTGGTCATGCGCTGGTTTTACCAGCGGCTGACCAGGACGACCCGGGTGGATACCCGAAGCCGTGCGAAGTCACGGATCAAGCGCCCGTCGCGTGTGCCTCGACTTCGACGTGCTGTCGCAGCACCTCGATGAAGCCGTGCGCGGCCGGCGACAACTCGCGATGCCGCCGCACCACCAGGTGGATCGGCGGCACGCGCAACGGCAGCGCGAGCGGCAGCACCTGCAGCACGCCGAGGCGCGCGTAATGCGAGGCGAGCGAGGCCGGCATGATGGCCGCCATGTCGCTGCCCTCCAGCAGCACCGTGGCCGCGACCGTCGACGCCGTCTCGGTGATGTCGAGGCGTCCGTGCAGGCCCGCTTCGCGCAATGCGGCTTCGAACCGGCTGCGCTGCGGCGAGCCCGGCGGCTGCAGCACCCACGGGCAGCGCATCAGGTCGGCCAGCGCCAGGTCGTCTTTCTCCAGCAGCGGATGGCCGGCGCGCACGACCACCACCTGCGGCTCCGCGAGCAGCGGCACGACCTGCAGCTCCTCGTCGTGGTGCGCCTCGGTCGGCCGGCCCAGCACGAGGTCGACCTCGCCCCGCTCCAGCAGGTCGAGCATGCGGTCGCTGGTCTCCACCAGCACCGAGACCGCCACTCGCGGATGCTTGCGCCGGTACGCATGCAGGGCGGGCGCCAGCAGTTCTGGCAGCGCACCGGGCACCGATCCGAGGCGCAGCCGACCGCGCAGGCCGGAGCGCAGCGCGGCGAGCTGCTCGCGTGCGAAACGGAAGTCCACCAGCGCCTGGCGCGCGAACCGGATCAGCACCTCGCCGGTGGGCGTGGGCTGCATGCCGCGTGCGAGGCGCGTGAAGAGCGCAGCGCCGACCGCTTCCTCGGCCTGCTGCAGCAGCTTGGTGGCGGCCGGCTGGCTCATGCCCAGCTCGGCCGCGGCGCGACCGAGCTGGCCGCCGCGGCCCAGCGCCTCCAGCAGCAGCAGCTGGCGCGTGCGCAGCCGCATCAGCAGCGCGGCGTCGGTGAGGGCCTTGGGCATGCGAGCAATATACAAAAGGTGATGGCAGGCTCGCGAATATTCATTGGCGTGCAATGGCTCGCACCCCTAGGCTGCACCCGGAGCGCCAGCCACGATCCGGCGCCGCAAGGAGACATCCATGGACCTCGATCGCCGTTCCGCCCTCGCGCTCGCCGCGGGCGCCGCTCTCCTGGCACTCGTGCCACACGCCTTCGCGCAGGGCACGCCCGACAAGGCGGTGCGCATCATGGTCGGCGCGTCGCCCGGCGGCGGCACCGACATCCTGGCGCGCATGCTGGCCGACAAGCTCGGGCCCGACCTGCACCAGTCCGTCGTGGTGGAGAACCGGCCGGGGGCATCCAACACCATCGCCGCCGACATCACCGCGCACGCAACGCCCGATGGGAGCACGCTGCTCCTGGCCACCAACACCGGGCAGGCGATCGCGCCGCACCTGATGAAGCTGAAGTTCGATCCGCTGAAGGACCTGCAGCCGGTCGGCCTGGTGGCGGTGATGCCCAACGTGCTGGTGGTCTCGTCGTCCTCGCCCTACCGCTCGGTGAAGGACCTGGTCGCGGCGATGACTGCCGCGCCCGGCACGCTGAGGTACGCGTCCTCTGGCATCGGCAGCACCCAGCACATCGCGGGCGAGGCGTTTTCGCTGGCCACCGGCACCAGGGCGATCCACATCCCGTACAAGGGCAGCACCCAGGCGCACGTGGACATCATCGGCGGCGAGGTCACGATGATGTTCGACTCCACGTCGTCCGCGATGGGCCAGATCCGCTCGGGCAAGTTCCGGCCGCTGGCCGTGATGGCCGACAAGCGCTCGGCCGAACTGCCCGACGTGCCGACGATGGCCGAGGCCGGTGTCCGCGGTGCCGACGTGCAGACCTGGTACGGCCTCTACGTCACGGCCGGCACGCCGAAGGCGACGGTCGACACGCTCGTGGCCGCGCTGGGCAAGGCGCTGCGCATGCCCGATGTGCAGTCGCGCATCCGCGGGCTCGGCGGCGAAGTCGGCACGCTCAGCGCCGACCAGTTCGCGGACATGAACCGGCAGGAGTACGAGCGGTTCCGCAAGCTCGTCCGCGACGCCAACATCAAGGGAGAAAGCCTGTGACCGGCGTGCATCGTCCCCGCCTGGCCGTGCTGCTGGGCGACCCGGCAGGCGTCGGTCCCGAGATGGGCGTGAAGCTGCTGGCCCGCGCGGCCAACCTGGAAGCCGCCGACCTGCTGCTGGTTGCTCCGCAGCGCGTCGTGGCCGCCGGCGAACGCGTTGCCGGCGTGCGCCTGTCGGTGCAGGAGGTCGATGGCTACGAAGGACGGCCTGCGCAGCCCGGTCGCATCACCCACCTGGTGCAGCCCGACACCGGCGACGCCCCGATGGGCCAATGCAGCACCGAAGCGGGCGCGGCCGCGCTGCAGGCGCTGGCCACGGCGACCGACCTCGCACGTGCGGGCGCCGTCGACGGCATCCTGTTCGCGCCGCTGAACAAGCATTCGCTGCGCCTCGCGGGCATGCGCGAGGAGGACGAGCTGCGCTACATGCAGCGCCGGTTCGGGGTCGAAGGCTTCACCTGCGAGTTCAACATCACTGGCGCGCTGTGGACGTCGCGCGTCACGTCGCACGTGCCCGTGCGCGAAGTCGCGGACCTGATCACCGGCCAGGCGGTCGCGGACGCCGTGCACATCATCGACGCCGCGCTGCGCCGCGCCGGCATCGCCCGGCCGCGCATCGCCGTTTCGGGCCTGAACCCGCACGCCGGCGACGGCGGCTCCATCGGGCGCGAGGAGATCGAGGTGATCGCCCCTGCCATCGAGCGCCTGCGCAAGGATGGCCTCGATGCCACCGGGCCGTGGTCGCCCGACACCGTGTTCATCGCGGCGCGGCGCGGCGACTTCGATGCGGTCGTGTCGATGTACCACGACCAGGGCCAGATCGCGATGAAGCTGATGGGATTCGAGCGCGGCGTCACGCTCCATGGCGGCCTGCCGGTGCCGGTGGCCACGTCGGCCAGCGGCAGCGCGTTCGACATCGCCGGCCGCGGCGTTGCGGGGATCGAAGGCCTGCAGGCCGCGTTCGACCTGTGCGCGCGCATGGCGCGCCAGGTGAACGAGGTCAGTGCTTGCGCGACATGACCTTGATGGTGCCCGTCATCCCGCCCTCGTAGTGGCCGGGCACCAGGCACGCAAACGCGAACTCCCCGGGCCGGTTGAAGGTCCACACCAGGGTCTTGCGCCGGCCGGGCGCGACGCGCACGGCGCTGGGGTCGTCGTGGTCCATCTGCGGGAAACGGCGCATCAGCGCGGCATGTGCGTCAAGCACCTTGGGCGTGCCGATCACGAACTCGTGGTCCTGCTTGCCGCGGTTGACGACCACGAAGCGCACGGTCTCGCCCTCGCGCAACTGCAGCTTCGACGGCGTGAAGCGCATGGCGTCCGTCATGCCGATCTCGATGGTGCGGCGGGGGGCGTGCGCGCCGCCGGCGATGCCCCAGTCCTGCTGCTCGGCCTTGGCCGGTGCATGGTGCGCGTCTCGGGAGTGCGCCTCCTTCGGCGCGGCCTGCAGGCCGGTGGCCACGACGCAGGCGAAGGCCGTGGCGACGATGCTTCTGGATGTCTTCATGGCCCGGCCATTCTGTGGCGAAAGCGCGCGGGCCGACACGGCCGCAAGGACGATGCGGCCGCGCAGGGCGACGGGCGTGCGCGCGACGACGACGGGCGGACGCGCCGGAAACGTGCCCTTACAGCCCGCGCAGCACCTTGTCGAGCGTGACCGGGTAATCGCGCACCCGCACGCCGGTGGCGTTGAAGACCGCGTTGGCGACCGCCGCGCCCGCGCCGCTGATGCCCAGCTCGCCCACGCCCTTGATCTTCAGCGGGTTGGCCTTGTCGTCGATCTCGGGCAGGAACACGACCTCGACGGCCGGGATGTCGGCATGCGCCGCGACGTGGTACTCGGCCAGGTCGTGGTTGGCGAAGAAGCCATGGTGGGGGTCGAGCGCGCCTTCTTCGTGCAGCGCGTTGGAGATGCCCCAGATCATCCCGCCGCGCACCTGCGAGGTGGCGGTCTTGAGGTTCAGGATGCGGCCGGCCGCGAACACACCCAGCATGCGGCGCAGGCGCACCTCGCCCGACTCGGAGTCGACCGCGACCTCGGCGAACTGCGCGCCATAGGCCTGCTGCGAATACTTTTTCGACATGTCGCCCGACTGGATCTCGCCGTCGGCCGACAGGCGCTCGTCGCCGGCCAGCCTGGCCAGGTGCACGGTCTTGCCGCTGCCCTGGATCTTGCCGTCGCCGAACAGCGCCTTGCCCGGATCGATGCCGGCGCTGTGCGCGATGGCCGCGCGCAGCTTCTCGCACGCGTCGTACAGCGCCGAGCCCGAGGTGGCGGCGCCGAACGAGCCGCCCGATCCCGAGGTCGGCGGGAAGTCGCTGTCGCCCAGCTCGATGCGTACCTGCGCAGGTGGCAATCCCAGCATCTCCGCGGCGATCTGCGTGAGGATGGTGTAGGTGCCGGTGCCGATGTCCGTCATCGCCATGCGGGCCGTGAGCACGCCCTGCCCGTCCAGCGTCACGCGGCACTTCGCGGTCTGCAGGTAGTTGCTGCGCGTGGTGGCGCACATGCCCATGCCGATCAGCCAACGCCCTTCGCGCACCTGCCCCGGTGTCGCGTTGCGCTTGTTCCAGCCGAACCGCCGGGCGCCTTCCTGCAGGCACTGCACGAGCTGCCGCGTGGAGTAAGGGATCTTCTTCTCGGGGTCCTGCTGCGGTTCGTTGCGCAGCCGCAGTTCGACGGGATCGATGCCCAGCTCGTGCGCGAGTTCGTCCATCGCGCATTCGAGCGCCAGCAGGCCCACGGCCTCGCCCGGTGCGCGGCACGAATCGGCACGAGGCAGGTCGAGGCGGCACACGCGATGCTGCGTCATGCGGTGCGCAGCCGCATAGAGCGACCGCGTCTGCACCGCGGCGGTCTCGTAGAAGTCGTCGTAGCGCGCGCTGTGCGACCAGGCCTCGTGCGCGATCGCCTGCAGCACGCCGTCGCGCGTGGCGCCGAAGCGCAGGCGCTGGATCGTGCGGCTGCGATGCGTCGTGATGTGGAACATCTGCTGGCGCGTGAGCGCCGTCTTCACGGGACGCCCGAGCTTGCGTGACGCCTGTGCCGACAGCAGCACGTCCGCGAACACCGGCAGCTTGCCGCCAAAGCCACCGCCGATGTAGCGGCTGACGATGCGCACCTTCTCCTTCGGGATCTGCAGCGTGGCGGCGACGCGGGCCTGCGCATGCTCGACCATCTGCGTGGAGCAGTGGATCACGACGCGATCACCCTCCCACCAGGCCAGGGTGGCGTGCGGCTCCATCTGGGCGTGGATGTGGAACGGCGTGGTGTAGGCCACGTCCAGCTGCACCGGCGATTCGGCGAAGCCGCGGGCGAAATCGCCGACCGCCGAATCCGGTTCGTTGACGTTGGACGACGGCTTCTCGGCCTTGCCCAGGTTGGACTGCAGGTCGTAGTCGCCGGGCTCGGCCTCGTAGCGGGGCCGGATCAACGCCGCCGCCGCGCGGGCCTGCTCCAGCGTCTCGGCCACGACCAGGGCCACCGGCTCGCCGTACGCGATGACGCGGTCGTCGTTCATGTAGGGCACGGCGCGCTCGAAGCGCTGCTTCACCTCCGTGGAGTAGCTGCCCTGCGGCGGCATGGTCTTGTGCGACAGCACCAGCAGCACGCCGGGCGCGGCCTCGGCGGCGGCCGTGTCCAGCTCGGCGATGCGGCCCTTGGCGATAGACGCCTCGACGATCCAGCCATAGGCCGGCGCCGCGCCCTCGCGCACCTCGTACGCGTACGGCGCGCGACCGGTGGCCTTGAGCACGCCGTCGACCCGGTCCAGCGGACGCCCGATCTGGCCATGCCGGTTCTCGTCGAGCACGTTCGGCGGCGCGGGTTTCGTCATCTCCATCGTGGGCTCCTCAGGCGTGCGTCGCTTCCGCCAGCACGCCGGCGAGCACGCGCCGGGTGAGCGGGATCTTGAATTCGTTGTGGCCCTGGCCCCGGGCGCCCTGCAGCACGGCGTCGGCCGCATCGTCGAACGCGCGTTGCTGCGCCGGCTTGCCGGCCAGGGCGTCCTCGGCCGCCGTCACGCGCCACGGCTTGTGCGCCAGGCCGCCGAAGGCCAGGCGCGCACCGCGGATGCTGCCGCCGTGCGCATCGACGATCGCCGCGACCGACACAAGCGCAAAGGCGAAGGAGGCGCGGTCGCGCACCTTGCGATAGAGCTGCACGCCTGGCGGCGGCGGCGGCAGCGTGACCGCGGTGATGATCTCGCCGGCTTCCAGCGTCGCATCCTGCTGCGGCGTGTTGCCGGGCAGCCTGTGGAAGTCGGCGATCGGGATCACGCGCCGGCCGCCCTGCGGCCGCACGGTTTCCACCTGCGCGTCCAGCACCCGCATCGCCACCGCCATGTCGGACGGATGCACGGCAATGCACTGCTCGCTGGCGCCCACGACGGCGTGGATGCGATTGAAGCCGCCGATGGCCGAGCAGCCCGAGCCGGGCTGGCGCTTGTTGCACGGCTTGCTCGGGTCGTAGAAGTAGTAGCAGCGCGTGCGCTGCAACAGGTTGCCGCCGGTGGTGGCCTTGTTGCGCAGCTGCCCGTTGGCGCCGGCGAGCAGCGCGCGCGACAGCACCGGATAGCGGACGCGCACGCGGGTGTCGGACGCGAGATCGCTGTTGCGCACCAGCGTGCCGATGCGAAGGCCGCCCTCCTCCGTGTCCTCGATGCGGTCGAGGCCGGGCATGCGGTTCACGTCGACCAGGTGCTCGGGCGCCTCGACCTGGATCTTCATCAGGTCCAGCAGATTGGTGCCGCCGGCGATCACCTTGGTGCCCGGCCGCGCCGCGATCGACGCGGCTTCCTCCGGGCTGCCCGCGCGCTCGTACGTGAAGGCCTTCATGGCTGCGCCTCCGCGACGTCGGTGATGGCATCGACGATGTTGGGATAGCAGCTGCAGCGGCACAGGTTGCCGCTCATGCGCTCGCGGATTTCCTCGGGCGTGAGCAGCGGCGCCTGCTGCAGGTCGGCGGTGACATGGCTCGGCATGCCTGCCTTCACCTCGTCCAGCATGGCGACGGCCGAGCAGATCTGCCCCGGCGTGCAGTAGCCGCACTGCATGCCGTCGTGCGCCACGAACGCGGCCTGCAACGGATGGAGCCGCTCGCCCTGCGCCAGGCCTTCGATGCTGGTGATGGTGTCGCCGTCGTGCATCACTGCAAGGGTCAGGCACGCGTTGATGCGGCGGCCGTTGACCAGCACCGTGCAGGCACCGCACTGGCCGTGGTCGCATCCCTTCTTGCTGCCCGTGAGATCCAGGTGCTCGCGCAGCGCGTCGAGCAGCGTGGTGCGCGCGTCCAGCGACAGCTGCCGCTTCTGGCCGTTGACCTGCAGCGTGACCGTGAGCGTCGACAGGGCGTGTTCTTGCTGGTCGTGCATGGAGTTCCTGCTTGGCGTGGAGCGCGTCACTCTAGGGATGTCCTGGCCCGGACACCGCCCGTGCAACGCCTGCCGCCCGGTGGGAGCGCACCTACACGGCGGACTGCAGAGATTGACAGGACCCCTGACAGGTCTCCGACAGCACCCCGCTTCGACAATCCCGCGCATGAGCATCACTCGCCGTTCCTTCTCCCGCGCCGTCGCCGGCGCGGCCGCCCTCGCCGCCCTGCCTGCCGTTCGTGCGCAGGGCGAGCGACTCCTGCTGTGCCAGTCGGCCCCGTTCACCGGTCCTGCGGCGCAGCTGGGCATCCAGTTCCATGCGGGTGCGCGGCTGTATTTCGAGCAGGCCAATGCGCAGGGAATCCTGCGCCGGCCCGTCGAGCTGGTGAAGATGGACGACGGCTACGAGCCCGATCGCTGCGCGGAGAACACGCGCAAGCTGCTGAACGAGGACCCGCTCGCGCTGTTCGCGTACGTCGGCACGCCCACCAGCCTGGCCGCGCTGCCGCTGGCCACCGCGTCGAAGACACCCTTCATCGCGCCCTACACCGGCGCGATGGGCCTGCGCCAGCCGTTCAACCGCTATGCGTTCCACCTGCGCGCCTCGTACAACGACGAGACGGCACTGATCGTCAAGCAGCTCGCCAACGTGGGCATGAAGAAGATCGCGGTCTTCTACCAGAACGACGCCTATGGCAAGGCCGGTCTCGAGGGCGTGCAGCTCGCCCTGGCGAGCCACGAGTCCAAGCCCGTCGCGCTGGCCACGGTGGAGCGCAACTCGGTCGACGTCGGCGCGGCCGTGAGGACACTGGTGGCCGCGGGGCCCGACGCCATCGTGCAGATCGGCGCCTACAAGGCCTGCGCCGCCTTCATTCGCCAGGCCAGGGCGGCCGGCTATGGCGGCACGTTCTACAACGTGTCCTTCGTCGGCACGCAGGCACTGGCCGACGAACTGGGCCGCGACGCGGCCGGCGTCGTGGTCTCGCAGGTCGTGCCTTCGCCGTACAGCCCCGCGCGCCCGATCGCGCGCGAGTTCAACGAAGCCGTGAAGAAGGCCGGCGGCGAGTACCAGGCCAACTTCTCGAGCATGGAGGGCTACATCGCGGCCAAGGTGGTCACCGAGGCGCTGCGCCGCATCAGTGGCAAGCCGGCACGCGACAACCTCGTCGCTTCGCTGGAAAGCCTGGGCAGCCAGAGCCTGGGCGGCTTCAACATCACGCTGTCGCCCAACGACCATGCGGCCTCCAGCTTCGTCGAGCTGTCGATGCTGACCGGCGACGGCCGGGTGCGCACCTGAGCTCCAGGTGCGGCCAGGAAACGGCCGCGCCGACCTTGGCTGACGCCGCCGTGCGCTGACGCCGCACCACGCGTTCCCGCGACCGCCGACAGCGTTGAACCACGGGGGCCCACGCGGGCTCCGTCCAGCCACCGACACCCGCGGCTGGGTCCCACACCGAGACTCGTCGCAACTCGGAAGGCGAAGACATGGACAGGCGTGCTGTGGTCGGTTGGCTGGGCGTGGCGCTGCTGGGCGGATGCGGTGGAGGCGGTGGCGGCGGGGCCGGTGTCGCCGAGCCTGTCGCGGCCCCTGCGACCTCGTCGGCACCGCTGGCCAGCAACGTGGCCCTGTCGTCGAGCATCGCGCTCTGGGGCGATTCGCTCACCGCGGGCTACGGTCCGCAACTGCAGACCCTGGAAGGCAGCCGGCCGGTGTTCAACGGCGGCGTCATCGGCGAGACCTCGATGCAGATCGCCGACCGGCAGGTCGCCGACACCGCGCACCGCGACTGGGTCACCGTGTTCTGGTACGGGCACAACAACCTGAAGGATCCCCCGCACATCGACCTGCAGCGCGACCCCGCGCAGGTCAAGGCCGACATCGCGCGGTCGGTGGCCACGCTGGCGCCGGGCAATACGCATTTCCTGGTGCTGTCGGTGGTGAACCAGGACCTGCCCGGCGAGCGCCGCGGCGAGCCGGTGTACCAGGCGATCCTGCAGCTGAACGCGGACCTGGCGGCGGCCTATCCGAACAACTATGTCGACATCCGCTCGTGGCTGGTGGCGCAAGCGAATCCGAACCACCCGGACGACGCGGCCAGCCTGCAGGCCGACCTGCCCGCGCGTTCGCTGCGCTGGGACGAGGTGCACCTCACGGCGGACGGCTACGCGGTGCTGGCGAAGAAGATCAAGGAACTGATCGACGCACGCGGGTGGTGACCGGGGAAGACGGACAACGAACGCAAAAGACGCAGAAGGTCGCGAAAGACGCAAAAGAAATTCGCGGAGATTCCTGGCTTTCTTTCGCGTCTTTCGCGTGATTTCGCGGCTTCCGCGTTCGGCTGCCCGCCCCCTTCAGCTGTTCACCTGCGCCCAGACCTTTTCCAGCCGCTTGACGCTCACCGGCTGCGGCGTGCGCAGCTCCTGCGCGAAGAGGCTCACGCGCAGCTCCTCCAGCAGCCAGCGCAGCTCCTGCATGCGCTCGTCGACCTGTCCCTTGCGCTCGGCGACCAGCCGCCAGTAGCGCTGCTCCTGTGGCTTGACGTCGGCCATGCGCGTGGCGTCACGCGCCGCATCGGCGCGCAGCTTGTCCAGGCGCAGCGTGATCGCCTTGAGGTAGCGCGGCAGGTGCTGCAGCGCCGACCACGGCGTGTCGGCCAGGAACCGCTTGCCCACCAGTCGCTGCAACTGCTGCGTAGCGTCGGCCGTCGCATCGGGATGGCCGCGCGTGTCCTTGATCTTGCGAACGGCCGTCGCATAGTCGGCCAGGATGGTCGCGGCAAGGCGCGCGACCTCGTTGGCGATCAGCGTGAGGCGCCCGCGCCCTTCCTGCAGCCGGCGGTCGAAAGCCGCCTTGTCCGCCGGCAGCGGGTCGGCCAGGAAGGCACGGTCGAGGGCCACGTCGACGATCTGCTGCCGCAGTTCCTCCTGCGTGCCCAGCGGCATGAAGGCCACGGCCATCTTCTGCAGGTCGGGAATGTTCTTCTCGAGGTACTTGAGCGCGTCGCGGATCTGCAGCGCCACGAGGCGCCGCAAACCCACGCGGTGTTTCGCGGCCGCGACTTCGGGCTCGTCGAACACCTCGAGCGTGACCGCGTCGCCCTGGTCCACCAGCGCCGGAAAGCCGACGAGCGTGGTGGCGCCCTTGCGCACTTCCATCAGTTCGGGAAGCTCGCCGAAGTCCCAGGCGGTGTGGCGCTGGGCGCCGTCCACTGCCGGCGCCCTGGCTTCCGCCCGCGCGTGCGGGACGTTCGCAGGCGGGCTCTCCGAACGACGGGCGCCCCCGCCCTGCCCTCCCGCAGAGGGGGAGGCTTGAGACGGCACCTTCAGTCCCGCCAGCGCCTGGAACGCCCCGCGTGCCTTCGCACCGAGCTCCGCCTTCAAGGCGCCGAGGTTGCGACCCATGCCGAGCTGGCGGCCGTGCTCGTCGACCACGCGGAAGTTCATGAACAGGTGCGGCGGCAGCATGTCGGCCTTGAAGTCCGTCCGCTTGACGTCCAGCGAGGTCTGGTCGCGCACCAGCTTCAGCAGCGTGTCGGTGAGCGAACCGGTCGCGAATCGCTCGGGCACCGTGAGGTCCGCGGCCATGCGCGCGGCCGACTCGGGCAACGGCACGAACCGCGAACGCGGCTTCTGCGGCAGGCTCTTGAGCAGGGCCTGGATCTTGTCCTTCAGCATGCCGGGCACCAGCCACTCGGCGCGGTCCTCGGCCACCTGGTTCAAGGCGAACAGCGGCACGGTGACGGTGACGCCGTCCTTCGCGTCACCGGGCTCGTGCAGGTACGTCGCCGCGCAGTCGATGCCGCCCAGGCGGATCGCCTTCGGGAAGGCATCGGTGGTGATGCCGGCGGCCTCGTGCCGCATCAGCTCGTCGCGCGTCAGGCGCAGCAGCTCGGGGTTCTTGCGGCTCTCGGTGCGGTACCAGCCCTCGAAGGTGTGGCCGTTGTAGACGCTGGTGGGAATCTGCTGGTCGTAGAAGGCGAAGATCAGTTCTTCGTCGACCAGCACGTCCTGCCGGCGCGACTTGTGTTCCAGCTCCTCGACCTGCCTGACCAGCTTCTGGTTGGCGGCGAGGAACGGCAGCCGCGTGTCCCACTGGCCGGCCACAAGGCCCTCGCGGATGAAGATCTCGCGCGCGCCGTGCTGGTCGACCTTGGCGAACGGCACGCGGCGGCCGCTGTAGACGACCAGGCCATACAGCGTGGCGCGCTCCAGCGCCACCACCTCGGCCGCCTTCTTCTCCCAGTGCGGATCGAGCAGCTGCTTGCGCAGAAGATGGCCGGCGACCTCCTCGATCCACTGCGGCTCGATGTTGGCGATGCCGCGGCCGAACAGGCGCGTGGTCTCCACCAGCTCCGCGCAGACGATCCAGCGCCCGGGCCTTTTCTTCAGGTGCGCACCCGGGTGGCGGAAGAACTTGATGCCGCGCGCGCCCAGGTACTCCGAGTTGCCCGAGCCTTGGGGCCGGGCGCCCGTGGCGGGATTCGGGCCGCTCTCCTCGAGCTTCCAGCCGATGTTGCCCAGCAGGCCGGCCAGCATCGACTTGTGCAGCGCCTCGTACCCGGCGGGCTGCTCGTTGAGCCGCCACTTGTGCTCGGCCACCACCGTGTGCAGCTGGCTGTGGATGTCGCGCCACTCGCGCACGCGCCGGACGTTGATGAAGTTCGAGCGAAGGAGGGATTCGTACTGGCGGTTGGAGAGCTTGTGCGCCGGCGCTCCCGGCGTGGCTTCACCGCCCCGCGCCGCATGGATCCAGTCCCACAGCCGGATGTAGCCCGAGAACTCGCTCTTCTCGTCGTCGAATTTGGCGTGCTGCTGGTCGGCCTGGGCCTGCAGCTCCAGCGGGCGGTCGCGCACGTCCTGCACCGACAGCGCCGACGCGATTACCAGCACCTCGGCCAGCGCGCCGCGCGTGCGCGCCTCCAGGATCATGCGGGCCACGCGCGGATCGAGCGGCAACTTCGCCAGCTCGCGGCCGACGTCGGTGAGCTCGTTGGCATCGTCCACCGCACCGAGTTCGCCCAGCAGCTGGTAGCCGTCGGCAATCGCCCGCCGCTGCGGTGCCTCGATGAAGGGAAACTCCTCCACGTTGCCCAGGTGCAGCGACTTCATGCGCAGGATCACGCCTGCCAGCGACGAGCGCAGGATTTCCGGATCGGTGAAGCGCGGGCGCGCGAGGAAGTCCTTCTCCTCGTACAGCCGGATGCAGATGCCGTTGGCCACGCGGCCGCAGCGGCCGGCGCGCTGGTTGGCGGCGGCCTGGCTGATCGGCTCGACCAGCAGCTGCTCCACCTTGCTGCGGAAGCTGTAGCGCTTCACGCGCGCGGTGCCGGCGTCGATCACGTAGCGGATGCCGGGAACGGTGAGCGAGGTCTCGGCCACGTTGGTGGCCAGCACGATGCGGCGGCCGCCATGCGGCTCGAAGATGCGATCCTGCTCCTGCTGCGACAGGCGCGAGAACAGCGGCAGCACCTCGGCGCCGCGCGTCACCGCCCGGTGCGACAGGTGCGATCGCAGGTGGTCCGCCGCTTCGCGGATCTCGCGCTCGCCGGGCAGGAAGACGAGGATGTCGCCGCCGGCATTGCCCTGCCAGAGTTCGTCGACCGCATCGGCGATGGCTTCGTTCAGGCCTCGCTCGCGCGTCTCCTCGAACGGCCGGTAGCGCTGCTCCACCGGGTACATGCGCCCCGAGACGTAGATGACCGGCGCCTTGCCCTTCGTCGACGAGAAATGCTCGGCGAACCGCTCGGCATCGATGGTGGCCGACGTGACGACCACCTTCAGGTCGGGCCGGCGCGGCAGGATCTCGCGCAGGTAGCCCAGCAGGAAGTCGATGTTGAGGCTGCGCTCGTGGGCCTCGTCGATGATCAGCGTGTCGTACGCCTGCAGCAGCGGATCGGTCTGGGTCTCCGCGAGCAGGATGCCGTCGGTCATCAGCTTGACCGAGGCGTCGCGCGAAAGGCGATCCTGGAACCGCACCTTGTAGCCCACCACCTCGCCGAGCGGGGTCTCGAGTTCCTCGGCGATGCGCTTGGCGACGCTCGAGGCGGCGATGCGGCGCGGCTGCGTGTGGCCGATCAGGCGTGGCTTCTCGCCCGGCTTCGCGTTGAGCTTGCCGCGTCCCATCGACAGCGCGATCTTGGGCAGCTGCGTGGTCTTGCCGGAGCCTGTCTCGCCGCAGACGATGACCACCTGGTGGTCGGCCATGGCCTGCGCGATCTCCTCGCGCTTGGCGGAGACGGGCAGCGATTCGGGAAAGGTGATGCGCAGGGCGGACAAGGCGGACGGAACAGCGAAGCGGCCCGGTGCGGGGGCCGCGATGGCAAGCCGGCCAGGGTGGCCGCGCCGAACCCGCGATTATCCGATGCCGGCGGCCTACCGCGCGCCGGCTGCCGCCAGCGGCAGCTCGGTGATCTGCCGGCTGGTCTCGTCGTACCAGGCGACCCGGCTCACGTAGCTCCACGCGGTGCGTGACATGGCGCGGGCGCCGGCCACGGCCACCGGCGGACGCATGTCCGGCATCGCGATCAACACACCGACGCCGATGTCGGCCACCCACTCGGTGCGGCGGTCCTCCAGCTCCTTCATGTCGCGGCTGGTGCCCAGCGAGACCGGCCGCGCGAGCCGTTGCGCGAGCAGGTGGGCCAGGTCGCCCATCTGGTGCCCGCCGCTCGGGTTGCGCAGCAGCAGCAGGAAGGCGTCCTCGCCCAGGCGCCCCAGTTCCGCGCCGGGCGGCACGAGGCGGCGCAAGCGGCTGGCGCAGATGAACAAGGCGTGGTTGTAGGCCGAGCGGCCATGCAGCTGCTCCAGCGCCATCAGGTTGGCGATGGACACCACGACCACGCCCAGCGGCCGGTCGCGCGCGGCCTGCAGGAAGGCGTCGCCGACCATCGCATCCGTTTCAACCCGCGAGCGCAGGCGAGTGACCGGGTCGAAGGTGGGACCGTGCTTCATCGCGTCACGCAGCGCGATCAGGAACGAGTACCGCATCCACAGCGCACCGGCGATGGTGGTGACATAGGCAATGGCGGCGAGCGCCGTGGCGGCGTGCAACGGCCAGTCGACCTGCTCGGGCTCGAAGGCGTAGCGCGTGAGGCCGGCCACCGTGACCGACATGCACAGCAGCCCGCCCAGCGCCGCCCAGCCGAACTGGGCCCCGCGCAGGGCGCTGCCGAACGAGGCCGCTAGGCAGATCGCGACGACCACGGCCTCCATGCCGGTGCTGAGGGCGAGCGCGCCGGTCGGCGGCAGCGCCCAGCCGGCCACCAGCACGGTGACGAGCAGCGCGGCCATCACGGCATTGGCGTGCGCCGCGCGACGCGGGTCGCGCAACTCGCCCACCGTCCACAGCAGGAAGAGGCCCAGCACGGCCGCGCACACGGCCGCCATGTGGGCCTGCAGGCGCATCAGCACCTCGGGATCGGCGACCGGCACCCAGCCGAGGAAGACCAGCACGTAGAGCCCGGACATCAGCGCCGAGAGCGAACCGGTCGCGGCCACTCGCCGGGCCGAGCGCGAGAAGGCGATCAGCGCCACGACGAGCAGCAGGCTGACGGTGCCGAAGAACGCGCCCCAGAAGGCGACAGCCACGGTGTGCATGCGAGCCTCCTGCTTGTTCTTCGCCCCTCGTGAACGAGGCTCGCCAACCCCATGCCGGCGAGTACTTGTACCTTACACTGTTCCGTTGCCGACGCCATCACCGCGCGTCCCCTGCCGTTGTCCTTCCGCCACCCGCGATGTCCACCGTTTTCAACTTCACCTTCGTCCCCTGGTTCCGCTCGGTGGCGCCCTACATCCACACGCACCGGGGCAAGACCTTCGTCGTGGCCGTGGCCGGCGAGGCGGTCGCGGCCGGCAAGCTGCAGGCCATCGCGCAGGACCTGGCCCTGATCCAGAGCATGGGCGTGAAGGTGGTGCTGGTGCACGGCTTCCGTCCGCAGGTGAACGAGCAGCTCAAGGCCAAGGGCCATCCGGCGCGCTATTCGCACGGCATGCGCATCACCGACGAAGTGGCGCTGGACTGCGCGCAGGAGGCTGCGGGCCAGCTGCGCTACGAGATCGAGGCGGCCTTCAGCATGGGCCTGCCGAACACGCCGATGGCAGGGTCGACGATCCGCGTCATCTCGGGCAACTTCATCACCGCGCGCCCCGTGGGCATCGTCGACGGCGTCGACTTCCGCCACTCGGGCCTGGTGCGCAAGGTCGACGTCGCGGGCATCCGCCGCACCCTGGACCACGGCGCGATGGTGCTGGTCTCGCCCTTCGGTTTCTCCCCCACCGGCGAGGCCTTCAATCTCACGATGGAGGAGGTGGCGACCAGCGTCGCGATCGCCTTGCAGGCGGACAAGCTGGTGTTCCTGACGGAGATCCCCGGCATCCGCGTCGACCCCTCCGCGCCCGAGTCCGACGACAACCCGATCGACACCGAGCTGCCGCTGGACACCGCCGAGAAGCTGCTGGCCGCGCTGCCCAACCCGCAGCAGCCCACCGACACCGCCTTCTACCTGCAGCACTGCGTGAAGGCCTGCAAGGGCGGCGTGGAGCGCAGCCACATCATCCCGTTCGCCACCGACGGCGCGCTGCTGCTGGAGATCTACGTGCACGACGGCATCGGCACGATGGTCATCGACGAGAAGCTGGAGAGCCTGCGCGAGGCGACCGCGGAGGACATCGGCGGCATCCTGCAGCTGATCGAACCGTTCGAGCGCGATGGCACGCTGGTGCGCCGCGAGCGCAACGAGATCGAGCGCGACATCGCCAACTACTCGATCATCGAGCACGACGGCGTGATCTTCGCGTGCGCCGCGCTGTACCCGTATCCCGAGGCGCGCACCGGCGAGATGGCGGCGCTCACGGTGTCGCCGCAAAGCCAGGGCCAGGGCGACGGCGAGAAGATCCTCAAGCGCGTCGAACAGCGGGCCAAGGCCATGGGCCTGGACAGCATCTTCGTGCTGACCACGCGCACCATGCACTGGTTCCTCAAGCGCGGGTTCGTGCAGGTCGAACCCGACTGGCTGCCGGACGCGCGCAAGCGCAAGTACAACTGGGACCGCAAGAGCATGGTCTTCGTCAAGAAGCTCGCCTGAGGCCCGCATGCCCGCGCCCTTCCGCCTGCTGCACCTGGACCACGTGGTCCTGCGCGTGCGTGATCGCGAGGCGGTGCAACGGTTCTACTGCGACGTGCTGGGCTGCACCGTGGACAAGGTGCAGGAAGACCTGGGGCTCTGGCAGCTGCGCGCGGGCACGTCGCTCATCGACCTCGTGCCGGTCGACGGCAAGCTGGGCCGTGAAGGCGGCGCGCCGCCGGGGCAGCAAGGCCGCAACCTCGACCACCTGTGCCTGCGCGTGGACCCCTTCGATGCCGACGCGATCCGCGCCCACCTGCGCGCGCACGGCATCCAGGCCGGCGAACCGGCCTCGCGCTACGGGGCCGACGGCCAGGGCCCGTCGCTGTACGTCACCGATCCCGAAGGCAACGTGGTCGAGCTGAAGGGGCCGCCCTTCCCGCCCGGCGCCGAACTGCCGCGCTAGACATCGCCGGCAGCCGCCGTAGGCTGTCGGCATGGACACGCCCATCCCCTCCTCCACCGAGGTGCGCGTCGCGACCGGCGCGGTCCACCTCACCGGCGACCTCGTGGTGCCGCCCGACGCGCGCGGCATCGTGGTGTTCGCCCACGGCAGCGGCAGCGGTCGCCACAGCAGCCGCAATCGCGCGGTGGCCCGTGAACTGCAGGACGCGGGCCTCGCCACGCTGCTGCTGGACCTGCTGACGCCCGAGGAGGACACGGTGGACCGTCGCACGCGCCACCTGCGCTTCGACATCCCTCTCCTCAGCCGGCGCATGGAGGACACCACGGCCTGGGTCGCACGCCAGCCCGCGCTGCAGCAGCTGCCGATCGGCTATTTCGGCGCCAGCACCGGCAGCGCCGCGGCCCTGATCGCCGCGGCCCACCTGGGCTCGCGCATCAGCGCGGTGGTGTCGCGCGGCGGGCGGCCGGACCTGGTCGGGCCGGCGGTGCTGGAAGCGGTGAACGCGCCGACGCTGCTGATCGTGGGCGGCGCCGACGCCTCGGTGATCTCGCTGAACACGCAGGCGTATGACCGCCTGCGCGCGATCCGCGAACTGGTGCTGGTGCACGGCGCCACCCATTTGTTCGAAGAGCCCGGCGCGCTGGAGGACGTGGCGCGCCTGGCCCGCGACTGGTTCACGAAGCACCTGGTGCGCCAGGCGCAACCGGCATGACCCGCGACCTGCCTTTCCGCGACCGGCGGCATGCCGGGCAGGTGCTCGCGCAACGCCTGCAGCACTGGCGCGACCGGCCCGGCCTCCTGGTGCTGGCGCTGCCGCGCGGCGGCGTCCCGGTGGGCGACGAAGTCGCACGCGCGCTGGACGCGCCGCTGGACGTGCTGGTGGTGCGCAAGCTGGGCGCGCCCTGGCATCCCGAGTTCGCGATCGGTGCGCTGGCCAGCGGCGGCGTGCGCGTGCTGCAACCCGAGGCCGACACGCTGCCCGATGCCGTCCTGGAGCGCATCGTGCGCCGCGAGCAGGCGGAACTGGAGCGCCGCGAACGGCTGTATCGCGGCGAGCGGCCGCCGGTGTCCGTGCAGGGGCGCTCGGTGCTGCTGGTCGACGACGGCCTGGCGACGGGCGCGACGATGCAGGCGGCGGCCGAAGCCGTGCGGGTGCAAAAGCCCGCGGCGCTGTGCGTCGCCGTGCCGGTGGGCGCGGCCGACAGCTGCCGCGCGCTGACGGAGCTGGCCGATGAAGTGGTGTGCGCGGAGACGCCCGAGCCGTTCCGGGCCGTGAGCCTGTGGTACCGCGACTTCCCGCAGACAAGCGACGACGAGGTGCGCAGCCTGCTGGCTGCCGCGGCGCAGCGCGCTGCCGACGGCGCGCTGCATTGAAGGCGCGGGTCTACGCGCGGGCGTGCGAGGTGCGCCGCGCGGGCGACGCCAGCTGCCGCAGCAGCAGGCCCAGGAACACGAGGGCCACGACCACGAAGGCCACGAACGACCAGTTGGCGATGGAGCCGCCGAGGAAGGTCCAGTCGACCTTCGTGCAGTCGCCGCTGCCGCGGAAGATCATCGGCACGGCGCGCTTGAGCGGGAAGGTCTCGATCATCCCGTAGAAGTCGCGGCCGCACGTGGCCATCTCGGGCGGATACCACTGCAGCCAGCTCTGGCGCGCGGCCACGAAGGCGCCGAAGCCGGCGGCCACGAGGCCGAGCAGGCTGCCCGTGATCCAGGCGCCGCGGTTGCGGAAGATCGCGGCGATGCCCGCGGACAGGCCGACCAGGATCAGCGCGTAGCGCTGCACGATGCACATCGGGCAAGGCTCGAGGCCCACCACGTGCTGCAGGTAGAGCGCGAAGGCCAGGCCCGCGACGCAGGCGGCCGCGATCAGGCCCAGGGTGCGGCGCGGGACCGCGAACAACCAGTCGAACACGATTTCCTCCTGCTCTCCAGGAACGGCTCAGGCCGATCCCTCCACGAACACCCGGGCTCGGCGTGGCGTCACCACCAGCGTCTCGCCCTCCTTGAACCCCATGTCCCTGAATTGTTGCGCAGGAATCTGGGCTTCGATGACCTGCTCAGTCGCAGGGCTGGTGGATTGGGTGTCCTCGGCCGGCAGAAGTTCCAGCCGCGCGATCGGGCCGACCACGATGGCGCGCGACAACTGCACCACGATGCCCTGCGCGCCGGGCGAGTAGCGCTGCACGTCCAGGTCGTGCGGGCGCACGTAGGCGAACGCCTTGGCGTTCTGCACGTCGGCGTGCTCGGGCGAGTCCAGCTGGATGCCCTCGAGATGCACCTCGCCCTGGTGCGCGCGCCCATGGAACATGTTGACGTCGCCCAGGAAGCCGTACACGAACGGGCTGGCCGGGTGGTCCCACACGTCCTGCGGCGAGCCGACCTGCTCGATGCGGCCGGCGTTCATCAGCACCACGCGGTCGGCCACCTCCAGCGCCTCTTCCTGGTCGTGCGTCACGAAGATGCTGGTGACGTGCAGCTCGTCGTGCAGGCGGCGCAGCCAGCGGCGCAGTTCCTTGCGCACCTTCGCGTCGAGGGCGCCGAACGGCTCGTCGAGCAACAAAACCTTGGGTTCGACAGCAAGCGCACGTGCCAGTGCGATGCGCTGGCGCTGCCCGCCCGACAGCTGCGCCGGGAACCGATCGGCCAGCCAATCCAGCTGCACCAGCCCGAGCAGTTCGTGCACCTTGGCCTTGATCTGCGCCTCGCTCGGTCGCTGGCCGCGCGGCTTGACGCGCAGGCCGAAGGCGACGTTCTCGAACACGGTCATGTGCCGGAACAGCGCGTAGTGCTGGAACACGAAGCCCACCTGCCGCTCGCGCACGTGCACGTCGGTGGTGTCCTCGCCGGCGAACAGGATGTTGCCCTGGTCGGCCGTCTCCAGGCCCGCGATGATGCGCAGCAGCGTGGTCTTGCCGCAGCCCGAGGGACCCAGCAGCGCGACCAGCTCGCCGGAGTCGATGTCGAGCGAGACATTGCGCAGCGCTTGGAAGTCGCCGAACTGCTTGCTGACGTTGCGGATTTCGATGCTCATGAGAAGACCTCAAATGCGGGGGAGGAACGCAAGAGTCGCAAAAAGAGACGCGAAGACGCGAAAGAAATCCTTGATGGATTCTTCGGCCCCTTTTGCGTCTTTCGCGATCATTTCGCGTCTTTCGCGTTCGGCTGTTCCAGCGGCGCTCATACAACCACCGGACGCTCCGGCGGCAGCTCGGCGATGGCTTTCATCAGGCGCTCCTGGCGCCATTCGGCCACGCTCTTGATTGCCAGCGTCACCAGGGCCAGCAGCGCCAGCAGCGAGGCGATCGAGAACGCCGCCACCGACTGGTATTCGTTGTAGAGGATCTCGACGTGCAGCGGCATGGTGTTGGTCTGGCCACGGATATGCCCGGACACCACCGACACCGCGCCGAACTCGCCCATCGCCCGCGCGTTGCACAGGATCACGCCGTAGATCAGGCCCCACTTGATGTTGGGCAGCGTCACGTGCCAGAAGGTCTGCCAGCCCGTCGCGCCCAGCACGATCGCAGCCTGCTCCTCCTCGTTGCCCTGCGCCTGCATCAGCGGGATCAGCTCGCGGGCGATGAAGGGGAACGTGACGAACACGGTGGCCAGCACGATGCCGGGCACGGCGAAGATGATCTTGATGTTGTGCTCCGCCAGCCAAGGACCCAGCCAGCCCTGCGCGCCGAACACCAGCACGTAGATCAGTCCCGACACCACCGGCGACACCGAGAACGGCAGGTCGACCAGCGTGGTGAGGAACGCCTTGCCGCGGAACTCGTACTTGGCGATGCACCACGCGGCCGCGACGCCGAACACCAGGTTCAGGGGCACTGCGATGGCCGCGGTCAGCAGCGTCAGGCGGATGGCCGACCAGGCGTCGGGCTCCTTCAAGGCTTCCAGGTACGCGCCCAGGCCCTTGCGCAGCGCCTCGGTGAACACGGCGGCGAGCGGCAGCACCAGGAACAGCAGCAGGAACGCCAGCGCGATCCCGGTGAGCGTCCAGCGGACCCACCGCGCCTCAGTCGTGGTGACCCGCTTGGTGGCGAGGTTGCTCATGCGCCCGACCTCTTGCGCTGCCACGCCTGCAGCGCGTTGATCACCAGCAGCAGGATGAACGACAGCACCAGCATCACCGTGGCCACGGCGGTCGCGCCGGCGTAGTCGTACTGCTCCAGCTTGCCGATGATGATGAGGGGCGTGATCTCCGAGACCATGGGCATGTTGCCGGCGATGAAGATCACCGAGCCGTATTCGCCCACCGCCCGCGCGAACGCCATCGCGAAGCCGGTCAGCAGCGCGGGCAGGATCGAGGGCAGGATCACGTGACGGAAGGTCTGCCAGCGCGTGGCGCCGAGCGACATCGCGGCCTCCTCCAGTTCGCGCTCGGTGTCCTCCAGCACCGGCTGCACGGTGCGCACCACGAACGGCAGGCCGATGAAGATCAGCGCGATCACCACGCCGTTGGGATTGAAGGCCAGCTTGATGCCCAGCGGCTCCAGGTACTGGCCGATCCAGCCGTTGCCCGCCAGCAGCGCGGTCAGCGAGATGCCGGCCACCGCCGTGGGCAGCGCGAACGGCAGGTCCACCAGCGCATCGACGAACTTCTTGCCGACGAAGTCGTAGCGCACCAGCACCCAGGCGACGAGCAGCCCGAACACCACGTTGACGATCGCTGCGATGAAGGATGCGCCGAACGTGAGCCGGTACGACGCCATCACGCGCGGCGACGTGACCGCGGCCACGAACTGGTCCCAGCTGAGCGTGAAGGTCTTGAGCACCAGCGCCGACAGCGGGATGAGGACGATCAGGCCCAGGTACAGCAGCGTGTACCCGAGCGTGAGGTTGAAGCCCGGCAGCACCTTGCGGTTGCCGCCGCGGCCCGGGTTGCCTTGCGCGGGCAATGGTGCCGGGATCGCCCCGGCGGATGCGGACATCGGGTTACTTGACGGTGTAGATCTTGTCGAACTGGCCGCCGTCGTTGAAGTGCACCTTCTGTGCCTGGCTCAGCGAGCCGAACATCTCTTGCACCGAGAACAGCTTGATCGGCTTGAAGGTCTTCTCGTACTTGGCGAGGATCTTGGGATTGCTCGGGCGGATGGAGTGCTTGGCCGCGATCTCCTGCGCCTCGTCGGTGTACAGGAAGTCGAGGTAGGCCTTGGCCAGGTCGGCGTCGTGCTTCTTGGCCACGGTGCGCTCGACGATCGCGACCGGGTTCTCGGCAATGATGCTGCTCGAGGGGTACACCACGTCCACCTTGCCGGCGCCGAACTCCTTGTTGACCGACTCGACCTCCGACTCGAAGGTGATCAGCACGTCGCCGGTGTTGCGCTGCAGGAAGGCCGTGGTGGCGTCGCGGCCGCCGCGGGCCAGCACCGGAACGTTCTTGTACATCTTCGACAGGAACTCGCGCGCCTGGTCGTCGCTGCCGCCCTTCTTCTTCACCGCGCCCCACGCGGCCAGGTAGGCATAGCGGCCGTTGCCGCCGGTCTTGGGGTTCACCACGATCACCTGCACGCCCGGCTTGACCAGGTCGTCCCAGTCCTTGATGCCCTTCGGGTTGCCCTCGCGCACCAGGAACAGCATGGTGGACGTGGTGGGGGCCGCGTTGTTCGGGAAGCGCTTGGCCCAGTCCTTGGCGACGATGCCCTTGTCGGCGAGGAACTCGATGTCGGTGGTCGTGTTCATGGTCACGACATCGGCGTCGAGGCCATCGGCAACCGCGCGGGCCTGCGCGCTGGAACCGGCATGCGACTGCTCCACGCGCACGTCCTTGCCGGTGGCCTTCTTGTACGCCGGCACGAAGGCGGCGTTGATGTCCTTGTAGAACTCACGCGCGACGTCGTACGACACATTGAGCAGCGACTGCTGCTGGGCCGAGGCGAAGGTGCTGGCGGCCACGAGGGCGCCGGCCAGGAAGGTCTTGAGCTTGGTGTGCATGGTGTGGATGTCGTTCGTGGCTGCCTGCCCCTGCAGCCCGGAATAAGGGAACCCGGGATTGTCCCAGTTCAGTTATGAGTGATCAACGAATCTTCGGTTGTTTGTTTATCCGGTCACCGCATATGGGCAAACGACAGGCCGTCGATCAGAGGAGCGCCCTTGCCTGACGGGCCGCCTCCTGCAGCAGGGGCAGCGTGTCACGCAGCAGCGTGGGCGCCTGCAGCCGAGCCGGCTGGGTCACCACGTTGAGCGCGGCCACGACGCGGCCGTCCATGTTCCTCAGCGGCACGGCGAGCGCATGGACGCCCAGCTCGTGCTCCTCGCTGGCCACGCACCAGTCCTGCTGGCGCACGGTGTCGACGATGGAACGCAGCGCCTTGGGTTCGATCGTCGTGTGGGCCGTCAGCCGCGGCAGCGTCTTCCCTCGTAGCCAGGCTGCGAACTCGGCGCGAGTCTTGGCAGCCAGCAGCACGCGGCCCGTCGAGGTGGCATGGGCCGGCAGCCTGGCGCCGAGGTGCAGGCCATAGGCCAGCAGCCGCGTGGGACCGCTGCGGGCAATGATCACCACCTGGTCGCCGTCGAGCACCACGGCGGAGAAGGCCTCGCCCGAGTGGGCCGCGAGCCGGTCGAGCGTCGGCTGCACGGCACGTGGCAGTCGGGACGAAGCGAGATAGCTGCCCGAGAAGCGCAGCACCTTGGGCGCCAGCCAGTACCAGCTACCGTCGGTCTCCAGGTACCCCAGGTGCGCCAGCGTGAGCAGGTGCCGGCGCGCGGCCGCCCGGGTGAGCCCGGCGCGCTGCGCGGCCAGGGTTGCATTGAGGCGCTGGCGCTCCGTGTCGAAGCTCTCCAGCACGGCCAGGCCCTTGGCCATGCCTTCGATGTAGTCGGCGCGAGCGATCATGGATTCGACTGCTGCGCGATCATCGCGCAAGCTGGCCAATGATCGCACACGGCACATGGGGCGGCCCTGCTCTCCTCCACCCGCCCGCCTATGCTCGGCGGAGCATTCCAGGAGACATCCATGCGCACCCAGGTCGCCATCATCGGCGCCGGCCCGTCCGGCCTCCTGCTGGGCCAGCTGCTGCACAAGGCCGGCATCGACAACGTGATCCTCGAGCGGCAGAGCGGCGCCTACGTGCTGGGCCGCATCCGCGCCGGCATCCTCGAGCAGGGCACGGTGGACCTGATGGACGAGGCCGGCGTCGGCGGGCGCCTGCATCGCGACAGCATCGTCCACCACGCGATCGAGCTGGTGTTCCAGGGCGAGCGCCATCCGATCGACGTGAGCGGCCTCACGGGGGGCAAGGTGGTCACGGCGTACGGCCAGACCGAGATGACGCATGACCTGATGGACGCACGCGCGGCCGAGGGACTCACGACCGTCTACGAGGCGCGCGATGTCAGCCTGCACGACTTCGATGGCACCGCCCCCGTCGTGCGCTACACGCACGGCGGCCAGTCGCACGAGCTGCAGTGCGACTTCATCGCCGGGTGCGACGGCTTCCACGGCGTCTCGCGCGCCACCGTGAAGGACAAGGTCACCGAGTACGAGAAGGTCTATCCGTTCGGCTGGCTGGGCGTGCTGGCCGACGTGCCGCCGGTCTCGCCGCATGCGATCGTGTACGGCAACAGCGAACGCGGCTTCTCGCTCTGCTCGATGCGCAGCCTCACCCGCAGCCGCTACTACGTGCAGTGTCCCGTCGACGACAAGGTGGAGGCCTGGAGCGACCAGCGCTTCTGGGACGAGCTGCGCCGCCGCGTCGACCCGGAGCTGGCCGAGCGCATCGTCACCGGCCCGTCGATCGAGAAGAGCATCGCGCCGCTGCGCAGCTTCGTGGCCGAACCGCTTCGATTCGGCCGGCTCTTCCTCGCCGGCGACGCGGCCCACATCGTGCCGCCCACGGGGGCCAAGGGACTGAACCTCGCGGCCAGCGACGTGAAGTACCTGTCGTCGGCCTTCATCGAGCACTACCGCGAGCGCAGCGCTGCGGGCCTGGACCACTACTCGGAGCGCGCGCTGCGGCGCGTGTGGAAGGCCGAGCGCTTCTCCTGGTGGCTCACGTCGCTGATGCACCGCTTCCCCGACACCGGCGCCTTCGGCCAGCGGCTGCAGGATGCCGAGCTCGATTACCTGGTGAAGTCGCGCGCCGCGTCGACCGTCCTGGCGGAGAACTACGTCGGGTTGCCGCTGTAGCCTGACACACCCGAGGTCGCGCACGACAATGGCGCCATGACTGCTCCGCTTCGCGCGCTCGACCAGGTCCGCATCCTCAGCCTCGCTCTCAACCTGCCCGGCCCGGCGGCGCTGATGCGGTGCCGGCAGATGGGTGCGTCCTGCACCAAGCTCGAACCGCCCGCGGGCGACCCCATGCGGCACTACAACCCCGCGGCGTACGCGCAGCTGCACGAGGGCGTCACCGTGCGCACGGTGGATCTCAAGAGCGATGCCGGCCAGGCCGCGCTGCACGAGGAGCTCACGCGCACCGACGTGCTCATGACCTCCTTCCGGCCCTTGGCGCTGCGCAAGCTCGGCCTCGACTGGCCGCAGCTTCAAGCCCGGCACCCGTCGCTGTCGCAGGTCGCGATCGTCGGCGGTTCGGGCGCCGCGGCCGAAGTGCCCGGCCACGACCTCACCTACCTCGCCGAGCATGGCCTGGTCACGGGCACCGAGCTGCCGGCCACCCTCTTCGCCGACATGGCCGGCTCGCTGATGGCCAGCGAGGCTGTGCTGCAGGCGGCCTTGTTGCGCGCCGGCGATCCGCGCGCCGCGGGCCGCTACGTCGAGATCGCCCTGGCCGACGCAGCCGGCTATCTCGCCCTGCCGCGCCGCTGGGGCCTGACGCAACCGACCGGATCGGTCGGCGGCGCACATGCCGGCTACCGCGTGTATCCCTGCAAGGATGGCCGCGTGGCGGTCGCCGCCCTGGAGCCGCACTTCGCCGCGGCCCTGTGTGCCGCCGCCGGGCTCGAACGCCGCGGGATGGCGGCCATGTTCGAGCCTTCCACCCGCGAGGCGATCGCGCAGTTCCTGCGGTCACGCACCCGCGCCGAACTCGACGCACTGGCAGCGGAGAAGGACATTCCGCTGCAGACACTGGCGGACTGAGCGCGAGGTTCGCGCGCAACGCGCCTCTCCGCGGGCCCCGAGGCTGGCGTCTCCATCTCAGGCGCGCTGCACGGGAAAGAGCAGGTGCACCGCCGTGCCCCGACCGGGCCGGCTGTCGATCTCCACGTCGCCGCCCAGCTGGCGCATCAGGCCGTAGACCTGGGCCAGGTCCAGGCCGGTGCCGCTCTCGCCCTTGGTGGTGAAGAACGGCTCCAGCGCGCGGCGCCGGACGTCGTCGGGCATGCCCGGGCCGTCGTCCTCTACCGTGAGGTCCAGGAATTCCACGGTAGCCGCCGGGCGCCACCAGCCGCGTGCACCAGTGCGTGCAATGAGCGAGGTGCGCACGACGACAGTGCCTTGGTCGCCCATGGCGTGGCGTGCGTTCACCACCAGGTTGATCAGGGCGACTTCAACCTGGCTGCTGTCCGCACGGCAGTGACCGGGGTCACCCAACACCAGCTCCAGCTTCACTCCGGGACCCGCCGCCTGCTCCAGCAGCGGCAGCACGTCGCGCAGCAGCGCATGCAGGTCCAGCTCGACCACCTCCAGCGGCCGCGCCCGCGCGAACGAGAGCAGCTGGCGCGTCATGCTGGCGCCGTTGTCGAGCGCGTGCTGCGCACGGGCGACGGCCAGGGCCACGGTGCCGTCCCTGTCGGCCGCCGCGCGCCGCACGATCTCCAGGTTGCCCGCGACGATGCCCATCATGTTGGCGACGTCGTGCGCGATGCTGCCCGTGAGCTGTCCCAGCGCCTCGAGCTTCTCGCCCTGCAGCTGCCGCTCGCGCAGCCGCTGCTGGCGCTGCTGCTCGCGCAGGAACATCAGCACCGCCACCAGCATGACCGCGAGCAGGAGGGCGAGCCCTGCGGCCGACGTGATCGCGGCCCGGCGCCACGGTGCGAGCACCGCCGACGTCGCATACGACAGGCCGACCACCAGCGGCTGGCCGCTGACCTTTTCATAGCTGAAGATCCGCTCGTACGGCAGCGGCGGGCCGGCCGTGAGGTACACGCCGCGCCGCGCGCTGGGCAGGTGGTCGCGGAACAGCGGGTAGTCCGCGTAGGTCTGGCCGATGCGCGACGGGTCCATGGGATGTTGCGCGATCAGTCGCCCGTCCTCGTGGAACAGCACGATCTGGTGGCCCTCGCCCAGCCCCATGCGCTGGTACAGGTCGGAAAAGGACTGCAGCTGGATCGCCGCCACCGCGATGCCCTTGAAGACACGGCCGTCCCCGATGCGGCGGGTCGCGGCCACGAACCATCCGGTGCCGGAGCGGCTTCGCAGGGGTGACGAGATGGAGGTCACCTGGGACGGGTTGCGCCGGTGCAGGAGGAAGTAGTCGCGATCGGCCAGCGAGACGTCGGGCGTTCCGGGATAGTCGGTGTCGTGCTGGATGAAGCCGTCGGGGCCGATGACGAACAGCGCGCGCACATAGTCCATGCCCTGCAGCCGCTCGCGCATCACCTCGCGCAGCCGCGGGTCGTGCCGCCGCAGCGGCGCCTCGTCGACGCGGCGGGCCACCTCCTGCAGCGCAAGGTCGACCACCTGGAAGGTGCGAGCCGTGTGGGCTTCCATCAGCGCCGTCGTCGCCGAGGCGGCCCGCTCCGCATCCCCGATCTCGCGCTGGCGGTCGGCCCAGAGGTCCGCCGCCACGGCGGTCGCGACCAGCAGCCAGGCCAGCACCGTCAGGCCGAGGGCGACAGCGCTGTGGCGAGGGAAGCGTTCACGCGGCAAACGCCTGATGTCCATCGGGAGTCCTGGCGACGAAGTGTCGCGAGGGCATTGTAAGAACGCCCGATGAGGCAGCTGGCCTGGCGCGGGGAACGGGCCAGGGCCCGTGGCTCGCTACGCAGCGGCGGCAGCCGTCACCCGCCAGCAACAGGTGGCGATGGCGTCGGTGTCGGTGCTGGCGTAGGTGCAGGTGTCGGCGCCGCGGTCGGCGCAGGCGCAGGCGTTGGCGCCGCGGTCGGCGCAGGCGTCGGTGCCGCGGTCGGCGCAGGCGTCGGTGCCGCGGTCGGTGCAGGCGTCGGTGCCGCGGTCGGCGCAGGCGTTGGTGCCGGGGTCGGCGCAGGCGTTGGTGCCGGGGTCGGCGCAGGCGTTGGCGCCGTAGTCGGCGCAGGGGTTGGCGCTGCAGTCGGCGCAGGTGTTGGCGGCGGAGGCGCCGTGGTTGGCGGAGGCGTAGGCGCTGCGGTCGGCCGCGGCGTAGGCGCTGCGGTCGGTCGCGGAGTCGGCGCCGGCGTGGGTGCAACGGTTGGCGCCGGAGTTGGTGCAGGTGTCGCTGCTGGTGTCGGCGCAGGGCTCGGTGCTGGCCCGGAGCTGGTGCCCGACCCGGACCCCGCGGGCGGGGGCGAAGCCGTCGGTGCCGGCGTCGGCGCGGGCGGGACCGTGCCTTTCGTGCCAAAGGCGAAGAATCCGCGCTCGTTGCCCGGCACCACCGCCATCGCGGCCAGCGTGGGCGGGCTGGCGCTGGTGTCGAGCAGCACGACGCCGCTGCCGACCGCGCCGTTGCCCAGGAAACAGTCGCCAGAGAACAGCACCTTGAGATCGAAGACGTTCTTGCCGCCCGGACGCGGAACCGCGCTGCCCGAAACCGTGCAGCCGCTGTCGAGGACCGTGAACCCACCCGAGGCATCGAACGTGAGCGCGCCGTTCAGGACGGCGTCGCCGGCACGGTTGCTCAGCTGGTAGGTTCCGGCGAGTTCGGCAGACGTGGCCGGATGCTCATAGCTGGCGCGGTACGAGAACAGGACGCGGGCGCCGTTGCCGGACGTCGCGTCCAGCGAGCTGCGCGGGATCGCCGTGCCGGTGAAGTGCACCGGGAGCCGCAGGTCGGCCAGCAGGTCGTAGTCGGTGAGGTCGGAACTGAACGAGGTGCCGCTCGCGGTCGTCGTCCCGTGCAGCGCGCCATAGGCGCTCGGACCGGCGTAGTAACCCCAGGTATCGCCGTTGTCGAGGATCGCAACGACTGCCGGCGCCAGCGGCAGCGATCCGGCCCACAAGCCCTCGGCCGGGTTGCCGGCCACCGCGAGCGCGCCACTGCCCGCCGTGGGCGCCCCACCGCCGCCGCCGCCGCAGGCAACCAGAAGCGAAGCCAGCGGGACCGACCACGCCAACGTGATTCTCGACTTCATCCGACCTCCGACGACGCGATGAGGCACGGTACGCCGAGCTGCGGTCCGCTGGGCCAGTGCCTCACAAATCGATGCACACCTCACCACCGCAGGCGGCGCGGTCGCGTCGGTTGCAGGGCCGCGGAGAGCCGGACTAGCGCGGCTTGCGCGGCACGGGCTTGCCGCCCGTCACGCGCGGGGGCAGGCCCGTGTGCTGCGTGAGCAGCTTGCCGCGTTGCGGCTGTCCGCCCGGCGTGGAGTTCTTGCGGCGCGCGCTGGTGTAGCCGCCGTCGGTGGCAGGCTGGAAGGTCGGGATCAGGTGGTGCTTGCCGTTGCCGATCAGGTCGCTGCGCCCCATCGCCTTCAGGGTCTCGCGCAGCAGCGGCCAGTTGTTCGGGTCGTGGTAGCGCAGGAAGGCCTTGTGCAGGCGGCGCCGGCGCTCGCCGCGAACGATGTCCACCGTGTCCTCGGACGTCGCATCGCGCCGCACCTTGCGCAGCGTGTTGCGGCCCGAGTGGTACATCGCGGTCGCGGTGGCCATCGGGCTCGGGTAGAAGGTCTGCACCTGGTCGGCGCGGAAGCCGTTGCGCTTGAGCCAGAGCGCGAGGTTCATCATGTCCTCGTCGCTGGTGCCCGGGTGCGCGGCGATGAAGTACGGGATCAGGTACTGCTTCTTGCCCGCCTCGGCCGAGAACTTCTCGAACATCGCCTTGAAGCGGTCGTAGCTGCCGATGCCCGGCTTCATCATTTTCGTGAGCGGGCCCTGCTCCGTGTGCTCGGGCGCGATCTTCAGGTAGCCGCCCACGTGGTGCTGCACCAGCTCCTTCACGTACTCGGGCGACTGCACCGCCAGGTCGTAGCGCAGGCCGGAGCCGATCAGTATCTTCTTGACCCCCTTGAGCGCGCGGGCGCGCCGGTACATCGCCACCAGGTGCCGATGGTCGGTGTTCAGGTTCTGGCAGATGCCCGGGTACACGCAGCTGGGCTTGCGGCAGGCGGCCTCGATCTCCGGCGACTTGCAGCCGATGCGGTACATGTTGGCCGTGGGGCCGCCCAGGTCGGAGATGACGCCCGTGAAGCCGGCCACCTTGTCGCGGATCTCCTCGATCTCGCGGATCACCGAATCCTCGCTGCGGCTCTGGATGATGCGGCCCTCGTGCTCGGTGATCGAGCAGAAGGTGCAGCCGCCGAAGCAGCCCCGCATGATGTTCACGCTGAAGCGGATCATCTCCCACGCGGGGATCTTGGTCGCGCCGTCGTGCGAGCCGTTCTCGTCGGCGTACGACGGGTGCGGGCTGCGCGCATACGGCAGGCCGAACACATGGTCCATCTCCGCCGTGGTCAACGGAATGGGAGGCGGCGTGATCCACACGTCGCGGTCGCCATGCGCCTGCACCAGCGCCCGCGCGTTGCCGGGATTGGTCTCGAGGTGCAGCACGCGGTTGGCATGCGCGTAAAGCACCGGATCGGACTTCACCTGGTCGTACGACGGCAAGCGGATCACGGTGCGGTCGCGATTGAGCTTGACCCGGGGGTTCGCGACGAATGTCATCGGCTGCACGGCACCTTGCACCGGCGCTCCGCTGCCCTCTTCCTTCGCGCACGTCTCGCCCTGCGCCTTCGCCTGCTCGGAGGTCGTCATGTACGGATTGACGTGCTCCTCGACGCGGCCCGGCTGGTCGACCTCCGTGGAGTCGATCTGCATCCAGCCCTCGGGCGTCTCGCGGCGGATGAAGGCGGTGCCGCGCACGTCGGTGATCTGCTGCACCGACTCCTTGCCCGCGAGCCGGTGCGCGATCTCGACGATGGCGCGCTCGGCGTTTCCGTACAGCAGCAGGTCGGCCTTGCTGTCGACGAGGATCGAGCGGCGCACCTTGTCCGACCAGTAGTCGTAATGCGCGATGCGGCGCAGGCTGCCCTCGATGCCGCCCAGCACGATGGGCACGTCGTTGAACGCCTCGCGGCAGCGCTGCGAATACACGATGGCGGCGCGGTCCGGACGCTTGCCGCCGACGTCGCCCGGGGTGTACGCGTCGTCGCTGCGGATCTTCCGGTCGGCGGTGTACCGGTTGATCATCGAATCCATGTTGCCGGCGGTGACGCCGAAGAACAGGTTGGGCCTGCCCAGCGCCTTGAACGGATCGGCCGACTGCCAGTCCGGCTGCGCGATGATGCCGACGCGGAATCCCTGCGCTTCCAGCACCCGACCGATGACCGCCATGCCGAAGCTCGGGTGGTCGACGTACGCATCGCCGGTCACGACGATGATGTCGCAGCTGTCCCAGCCGAGCTGCTCCATCTCGGCGCGGCTCATGGGCAGGAACGGTGCCGTGCCGAAGCGCGCGGCCCAGTGCCGCCGATAGCTGGTGATCGGCTTGGCAGCGCGCGCGAACAGTGACACGTCGACAGGGGCGTTCATGGGCAAATCCGGGGGAACCCGTGATTGTCCCCGAAGACGCTTGACCGCTCGCGTGCAAGGTCACTTGGCCGTGCCTTCATCACACGGCCGCGCCAGCGGCGTGCCGGGCCTACTGCCGCTTCTTCAACTGGCCACGAATCTCGCCGGCCGGGTTGCGCGTGGTGTGCACGTTGACGTAGTACAGGCCGGCCGCCAGGTCGGCGTACTGCGCCGGCGTGAGTGTCGCCTCGCCCGTGATGGGCTGCGAGTTCATGTCGCCGGTGAACGGCACCACGACGCCGGCATTGGCCGTCGGTGCCGCGGGACCGTGGATGTGGGCCGCCGTCGCCGGCCCCGACAGGCCGCTGTGCGTCACGCGCCAGCGCACCTTGTACGTCCTGGTGTCGACCTGCACTTCGGCCTTGCCGGTGCCGCCGCTGGTGTTGGGCGGCACTTCCTGGGTGCCATTGAGCGTGGCCTCGTAGACGTCGGTGCCGGCGGCCGGCTTGCCCGACATCGACATCGAGCCGCAGCCGGCCGCGAGGACGATCACCGCGCCGGCGAGCGCCGAGCGGACCAGGGTGGAGCGTTGCATCATGGACGGTTCTCCTTCTTGCTGGGCCATGGGACCGACCCATTCTGCGCCGCGGCGTGCTCCACGCCCACCGGTGCTTGCCCGCAAATCGCCCGCCCTGCCTGGCTCTGCTATTTGTCCTTCGGCAAGTTGCCGCGCGCAGCCTCCAGCTCCCACGGACTGTCTTCCACGTTCGGCCCGTCGGGATAGCTCTGCGGTCCCTTCGCGATGCCGGGCCGCGGCCGGCTGCCCGGCACGCCCGCCGGGACTTCGGGCGCCGCCTTGTCGAGCACGTCCTCGCTGCCCGTCGGTGCCTCGTCATTGGTCGCGCCCTCGCCCAAGGTCTTGTGCGTGGGGTCGCCGTCGTGGTTCTCGTTGCCGCCATGGGCCGGGCCACGGCCGATGCTGGTGCCGCTCATGCGTGCTCTCCTGTGCCTGGGGATGCACCCACTCTAGGCGCGGCGGCGGCCGCGGCGCTGTAGGTGCGGGCCGATGGCGACCGACCGACTAGCATTCGTCATGAACTCACCCGCCACCATCGCCGAGCCTGCAGAGGTGCTGCGCTTCTGGACCGAGGCCGGCCCGAAGCGCTGGTTCCGCAAGGACGCCGGGTTCGACGCCGAATTCCGCGCGCGCTTCCTGGCCAGCCACGAGGCGGCGGCACGCGGCGATCTCGCCGCCTGGACGCACGCCGGCGACAGCTGCCTGGCCTTGCTCGTGCTGCTGGACCAGTTCCCTCGCAACGCATTCCGCGACTCCGCGCGCGCATGGTCCACCGACGCCCTCGCCCGTGTGGTGGCCCGGCAGGCACTCGCGCGCGGGCTCGACCGCCAGGCGTCCAGCGACGACCTGCGCAACTTCTTCTACCTGCCCTTCATGCATTCGGAGTGGCTGCCCGACCAGCAGCGCGCGCTCGACCTCACACGCGGGCTCGACGGCGAGCAGCCGCGCTTCGCGCAGGTGCACCACGACATCGTGAAACGGTTCGGACGCTTCCCGCACCGCAACGCGCTGCTGGGCCGGCGCACCACGCACGAGGAGCAGGCGTTCCTCGAGGGCGGCGGGTTCGCGGGCTGATCAGCCGTCCAGCTCCGGGTAGTGGCGGAAGATGCCCTCTTCGTTGAACGGCAACCGCCGCTCGCTCGCGAGGTAGGCCGCCACGCGCCGGTGCGCCGGGATGCGCTCGTGCAGCGCCGACACGAACGGGGCCCGCCTCAACACGCGCCGGGTCGCCTTGGGCAGCGCGTACAGCAGCCCGTCGACCAGCTGGAACAGCGACAGGTCGGCGTAGCTCAGGCGCGCGCCCACCAGGTGCGGCAGCTCCGCGCCGTCGTTCGGCGGATTGCGATCGAGCAGCGTCTCGAACCAGCCGATGAATTTGCCAAGGCGGTTCTTGCGGAAGTCCTCCGCGCGCCGCAAGGCCTCGGCCTTCTGGTCCTCGTAGTACAGGCTGCTTGCGACCGGATGGTGCAGGTCGTGCACTTCGGCCACCATGTCCGCGATCGTCAGCTGCACCTGGTGGATCCACAGCCGGTCCATCTCGCCGGCGGGCACCAGGCCCAGGCGCGGACCCAGGTACAGCAGGATCAGGGCGGTCTGCCCGATCACGCGACGGCCATCGACGATGAAGGGGCAGGCGAACGGCGGACGCGCCAGCACCGGGCTCTCCAGCACGCCCAGCATCGCCGGGATGCCCTGGCCCTGCTCGTGCAGGCCGCGGGCCACGTCCAGGTAGGGCGTGCCGGCCGCCTCCAGCGCGAGCCGGACGAATTCACCGCGGCCCTGGATGCCGGGCCAGTAATGCAGTTCGAGCATGGCGCACCTCCGAGCGGCCGATTGTGGCGGCACCTCGGCGGACCGCGCCGCACCGGAATTCAGTGCGGCATGTCGGCGGCCGCGCGCTGCTCCACGTCGTACGCGCCTTCCAGCCGCAGGCGTTTGATCACGCCATCGAGGCGGCTGGGATCCGTGACCCTCGCGACCAGCACGCTGGCGCCGCGCTCCAGCGCCTCCGTGATGATGTCGACGTGGTGGTAGTCGACGTTGGTCTGCACCAGGTCGGCGAACATGCGGCCGGCCGAACCGAGCACCGAGTCGTTGCCCATGCGCCGGCTGGTGCTCGCGCGCTTGAGGCGCTCGAGGTCGTGCTCGACATGCACGTCATCGCGCGGTTGGCCCGCCTTCACAAGCTGTTCGAGGGCCTGGTCCGCGGCGAAGCGTTTGTCGAAGGCGGCAAGCACGGTGGTCATGGGTCGCTCCTTGTGGTGTTGTCGGTCACGTCATTCATCGTCGATCACGTCGGCTTGCGCCGCCGGGCCGGCGCGGCCTTGCCGCCAGCCACGTCCAGCTGCACCCAGGTGGGCGCGTGGTCGCTGGCATGCGGCTGCCCGCGCACCCAGGTGTCGACGCCGGCCTGCTGCAGCCGCGGCGCCAGCGCCGGATTGAGCAACAGGTGATCGATTCGCAGGCCGGCATTGCGTTCCCAATGCTGGCGAAAGTAGTCCCAGAACGTGAAGACGGGTTCGTCGGGATGCAGGTGCCGCAGCGAATCCGTCCAGCCCTGCGCAAGCAGCCTCTGGTAGCACTCGCGGCTCTCGGGTTGCAGCAGCGCATCCTTCTTCCACGAGCGCGGGTTGTAGATGTCGAAGTCGGTCGGCACCACGTTGAAGTCGCCGGCCAGCAGCACCGGATGGTCGCTCCTGACCAGCGTCGCCGCATGCCGGATCAGCCGCTCGAACCACGCCAGCTTGTAGTCGAACTTGGGCCCGGGCTGCGGGTTGCCGTTGGGGAGGTACAGGCACGCCACCACGATGCCACCGACAGCCGCTTCCAGGTAACGGCTGTGGTCGTCGTCCGCATCGCCCGGCAGTTCGCGGCGCACTTCCAGCGGCGCCTGCCCGCGCGCGAGGATCGCGACGCCGTTCCACGAGCGCTGGCCCTTCCACAGCGCGCTGTAGCCGGCCTCGCGCAGTTCGGCCACGGGAAAGGCGCTGTCCAGTGCCTTCAGCTCCTGCAGGCAGGCCACGTCGGGCTGCTCGCGGTCCAGCCACTCGAGGAGGTTGGGCAGCCGCGTCTTGATGCCGTTGACGTTGAAGGTGGCGATCTTCATGGCTGCGTCGATCATGGCGCGCCGCACCTGGCGCATCCGTAGGACCGCGCCCCAACGCAGGCTCCGTCCTACTGCCGGTGCGCACAGCGGTTCCTACAGTGGTTCGATCGCAAGGAGACCGCATGCAGGACCAGACCAGGGACAGGCAGGACAAGGAGCAGGAGCGCACCGCGCCCGCCGCCGAGGCGGACGTGCTGGGCGAAGCGGCCCGCAACACCGGCACGATGGACGGACTCGCCCCGCAGCGCGACGACAACGCGCAGGCCGAACGTGGCCAGGCGCAGCCCGGCAAGGACGAGAACCAGGCCGGCTTCGTGAAGGATCCGGACAAGAAGTTCTCGCCGTGAGTTCCGCCGCGGCCCAGGCTTCAGCCCTTCACCCGGCTGCGACGAAAGCGCTCCGCGCCCCCGCTGCCGCCGCCATCGGGAAAGTCGTGCGGATCGAGCGGGCTGCGGCGCTTCAGCGGCGCTTCGATGATCGTGCTGGCGCTGCTCTCGCCATGGTCGGGCTTGGCGGGCACGGACGTCGTGGTGTCGGCGTCGCGTCGCAGGCGTTCGAAGTCGGAGTCGGTGGTCTCGGTCGGCATGGAAGGTTGCGGTGAACGTTGAACCCATCCTGCGCCGCGCGGCCTGCAGCCGCAGTAGGCAAGCCATGGCCCCTCGCGTAGGACCGCAGGGCAGGACCTGCCGTGGTCCGGGCGGCATGCTCATGCTGGTCGTGCTCGGCCTCGCCGCTGCCTGGCACGCGAATGCGCAGCCGCCGGCCGATCCGCTCAAGTCCGACGCGTGTGGCCGGGCGCTGGCGGCCCTGCAGGCCGCACGCACGCCCGACAGCGGTCGCACGCCTGGGCAGGTCGAAGGGCTGCGGCGCGAAGCGACGCAGGCCTGCCTGGGCGGCAGCGGTGAAGCCCGCCGGCCCTCGCCCACGGCGCAGGCCCCGATGGTGGTTCCGCCACCCACCGTGGCTCTTCCACGGTCGATCCCGCCCGCTGAAGTCGTCCTGCCTGCCCCGCCGATCGAGCGGCCCGCGGTGATCACGGCCTGCGATGCGGGCGGCTGCTGGGACAGCAACGGCAAACGGCTCAACCGGGCCGGCCCGATCCTGATCGGCCCCGGCGGCGCCTGCGTCACCACCGGCGTGCAGGTGCGCTGCCCGTGAGCCACAGACACGACATGCTGACAACGATTGCCCGAGCAGGCCTACGCCGGGGCCGTGGGCCGCATGGCGCAATGCGGGCTCGAACACGACAAGGAGCAAGCTTTCCATGGGCAACAGGATCGTCACCGAAGCCGACCGCCGCCGCAGCCCGGCGCCCGAGCGCAGTCCCACCTTCACGCCACCACGCGCCTCGATCGGGCAGAAGCTCAGCCAGGAGCGTGGCACCGCCACGCGCAACAAGAAGAACCCCGGCAAGCGGCCGCACCAGGGCGGCTGAGGCCATGACAGGAGACCGCATGCAACTCGACATCTACCGCCGTCCCGAACCCGAGCACAAGCTCTCCTTCATGGCCGTGCCCGCGGGCAAGCCGATCCCGCAGGAAGTGGACAACGTCGACTGGAAGCTGGTGGCCACGGCCACCGAGCTGGACGTGGACAGCCCGAGCCTGCGCGAGTACGCGATCGACAACGCCGCGCACCAGATCCGCGAGAAGGGCTACGCGATCACCAGCGTCACTCACCAGGTCGAGGCGAGCGACTGACCTCGCCGCGGGGCGCAGCGCCGGACGCCGCCCCGCTGTGCTACAAGTGCAGGCCCGCAGCACTGGCGCCGCGGAACGTCCGCGTCGTCCATGCGCATCCGCACCCGCCTCCTGCTGCTCTCGCTTGCCGTGCTGCTGCCCGCCATCGTTGCGGCGGCGCTGGGCATCGGCTTCGTCTACGCCGAGGAGCGCGGTATCAACCAGCGCAACCTGCAGGAGACGTCCCGCGCGATGGCGCTGGCCGTCGACCGCGAGCTCGGCACGCGCGAGATCCTGCTGAAGGCACTGGCCAGCGCGCCCTCGCTGGCTCGTGGTGACCTCGCCACCTTCCACGAGCATGCCCGGGTGATTGCCGAGGAGCGGGAGGCGTCGATCCTGCTGTCCGACGAGAACGGCCGCGTGCTGCTCAACTCGCGGCTGCCGGTCGGCACCGCGCTGCCCGCGCTGCTGCCCACCGCGGTGCAGGAACGCCGCGACGCCGGCCCCGACGTCACCATCGTCAGCAACCTGTACCGGCTGCCGAGGAACCCGGACGTGCCGCCCTCGTTTGCCCTCCAGGTGCCGGTGCCGCACACGGCCCGCCCGCATCTCTATCTCGCGATGACCACGCCGGCCAGCCAGCTGCAGGCGCTGTTCGAGCAGCAGCGGCTGCCGAGCGACTGGCACGCGACCATCGTCGATCGCCAGGGCGTGGTGGTCGCGCGCAGCAGCGACCCGGCCAAATTCGTCGGCACGCACGTGCGCCCCGAGCTGCAGGACAGCATGGCCGCCGGCGAGGGCATGCACCCGGGCATGACGCTCGCCGGCGTGGCGTCGACCGCCTTCTTCAGCCGCGTGCCGCGGTCGAACTGGTCCTTCCTCGTGAGCGTGCCGGACGCCGAACTGCGCCGCACCGGCCTGTGGGCCTCCGCGCTGCTGGGAGGCATGTCGTTGTTGCTGCTGGCCTTGGCGACCCTGGCTGCGCTGGCGGTGGCCCGGCGCACGGCGCAGCCCATGGAGGACCTGCGGCACGACGCGCAGCAGCTCGGCGACGGCGCACCGGTCCAGGCGCGGTCGAGCGGCCTGCTGGAGGTCGATGCCGTGAACGAGGCGCTGGTCGGGGCCAGCGAGCGGCTGCGGCGCGCCAGTGCCGACCTGGAGCACCGCGTGGCCGAGGCGGTGGCCAGCTTCGAGCAGTCACAGCGCGCGCTGCTGCAGGCGCAGAAGCTCGAGGCGCTGGGCCGGCTCACCGGCGGCATCGCGCACGACTTCAACAACGTCCTGCAGACACTGACCACCGGGCTGCATGCGGCGCGCCTCGGTTCGGACGACAAGGTGCGGCGGCTGCTGGCCACCTGCGAGCGCGCCGTGACGCGCGGCAGCGAGCTTGCGCGCCAGCTGATGGTGTTCGGCCGCGTCCAGGAAGTGCGCGTGGAAACCTTCGACCTCGCGCAGCGCCTGCGCGAGGTGCAGCCGTTGCTCACCGGCGCGCTGCCCACGGACATCACCTTCACGCAGGACGTGACGCCCGGCCTCTGGCCGGTGACGGCCGATCCGCTGCAGCTGGAGCTGGCGCTGCTGAACCTCGTGATGAACGCGCGCGACGCGATGCCGCACGGCGGCCGCCTGCGCCTGCGGGCAGGCAACAGCGTGGGCCAGTCGCCGGCGCAGGACCTGCCGCCCGGCGACTACGTGGCCATTTCGCTGCAGGACGAAGGCGAAGGCATGAACGAGGAGGTGCTGGCCCGCGCGCTCGATCCCTTCTTCACGACCAAGAGCGTGGGCCGCGGCTCGGGCCTCGGACTGCCGCAGGCCTACGGCTTCGCCCGCCAGAGCGGCGGCGCGCTGGTGCTTCGCAGCCAGGTCGGCGAAGGCACGACGGTGACGCTGGTCCTGCCGCGCGCGCAGGTCGCACCACAGGAACCGGCGCCGGCCGCACCGTCTGGCGGGCTGCGCGGCGCCGGCTGCGTGCTGCTGGTCGAGGACGATCCGCTGGTGCGCGACACCGTGCGCAGCGGGCTGGAGGTCTCCGGCTTCGAGGTCCAGACCGCCAACGACGCCGACGAGGCGCTGCGGATGCTGGCCGGCGGGCACTGCGTGGACGTCGTGCTGACCGACGTCGTGATGCCCGGCAGCATGAACGGCGTCGATCTCGCGCGGCTGCTGGCGCGCGAGCACCCGCGCCTGCGCGTGGTGATCGCCACCGGCTATTCGGACCGCAGCATCGACATGCCCGGCGTGCGCACGCTTGCCAAGCCCTACGCCCTGCACCAGGCGGTGGCCGCCCTCAACGAAGCGATGGCGGGCTGAGGGCGTCCACGCCGCTACCATTGGCGGCCATGCAGTACACCGTGGCCGTCCGCGCCCTGTGCGAGTTCACCGCCAAGGCCGGTGACCTGGACCTGCGGTTCACCCCCTCCCCCACCGCCCAGGAAGGCATTGCCGGCCACGCGGCGGTCACCGCCTCGCGCGCCGCGGGATACGAGCGCGAGCTGTCGCTCGTTGGCGAGTTCGAAGGCCTGCGCGTGCGCGGCCGGGCCGACGGCTACGACGCGGCGCGCAACCGGCTCGAGGAGATCAAGACGCACCGTGGCGACCTCGCGCGGCAACCGGCCAACCACCGCCACCTGCACTGGGCGCAGGCCCGTGTCTACGGATGGCTGCTGTGCGAGGCCCGCCAGCTGGAGCAGATCACGCTGGCGCTGGTGTACTTCGACATCACGACCCAGAAGGAAACGGTGCTGGAGGAAGTGGCGCAGCGCGAGGACCTGCGCCTCTTCTTCGAGGACCAGTGCCGGCGCTTCCTCGACTGGGCGCGCCAGGAAGCCGCGCACCGCGAGACGCGCGATGCGCAGCTCACGGCCCTCGCCTTCCCGCATCCGTCCTTCCGCGAGGGGCAGCGCGAGCTCGCGGAGGCCGGCTACAAGGCCGCGGCGCAGGGACGCTGCCTGCTGGCGCAGGCGCCCACCGGCATCGGCAAGACGGTGGGCACGCTGTTCCCCGTGCTCAAGGCCTGCCCGGGGCAGAAGATCGACAAGCTGTACTTCCTCGCCGCCAAAACGCCGGGGCGGCAACTGGCGCTCGACGCCCTGCAGGTGATCGGCAAGTCCGCGCCGACGCTCCCCCTGCGCGTGCTGGAATTGATCGCGCGCGACAAGGCCTGCGAGCATCCGGACAAGGCCTGCCACGGCGAGTCGTGCCCGCTGGCGCGCGGCTTCTACGACCGGCTGCCGGCCGCTCGCTCGCAGGCGCTCGCGCAGCGCGCGATGCACGGACCCGCATTGCGCGAGGTCGCGCTCGCCAACCAGGTCTGCCCCTACTACCTCACGCAGGAACTCACGCGCTGGGCCGACGTGGTCGTCGGCGACTACAACTACTTCTTCGACACCAGCGCGCTGCTGCATGCGTTCGCGCTGGACAACGGCTGGCGCGTCGCCACGCTGGTGGACGAGGCGCACAACCTCGTCGAACGCGGGCGGCAGATGTACTCGGCCGAACTGGGCCTTCCGGGCTTGCGGGCCGCGCGCACCGGCGCGCCCGCTCCGGTGCGCCGCGCGCTCGACCGGCTGCGGCGCGCCTGGAGCGAGTTGCTGCCCGAGGGCTCCGCGACCTACGCCGTGCTCGACGAGATCCCGGGCGGCTGGCTCGACGCGCTGCAACGGGCATCGGCCGCCATCGGCGACCACCTGAACGAGGCACCGCTGGAGCCGCCCGGTGCGCTGCAGGAATTCCACTTCGAGGCGCTCGCCATGCTGCGGCTGGCCGAAGCCTTCGGCAGCCACTCGGTGTTCGACGTCACCGTGCGGCCCGGCCGCCATGGACCCGAGGCCCTGCCATGCATCCGCAACCTGGTGCCCGCGCCCTTCCTGAAGCCGCGCTTCGAGGCGGCGCATGCGACGGTGCTGTTCTCCGCCACGCTCAACCCGCCGGGCTATTACCAGGACATGCTGGGGCTGCCCGAGGACACCGTCTGGATCGACGTGGCCTCGCCATTCAGGGCTGAGCAGCTGTCGGTGCGGCTGGTGCGCAGCATCTCCACGCGCTGGGCCGACCGCGATCGGTCGCTGGCGCCGATCGCGGATCTCATCGCGCGCCACTACGCCGCGACGCCGGGCAACTATCTCGCCTTCTTCAGCAGCTTCGACTACCTGCAGAGGGTCGCAACGCTGCTGCGCGAGCGGCATCCGACGCTGCCGGTGTTCGAGCAATCGCCCGGCATGCCCGAGCCGCAGCGGCGCGCCTTCATCGACCGCTTCGAACCCGGCGGCCAGGGCATCGGCTTCGCGGTCCTCGGCGGCAGCTTCGGCGAAGGCATCGACCTGCCGGGCGATCGGCTGGTGGGCGCGTTCATCGCGACGCTCGGCCTGCCGCAGGTGAACCCGGTCAACGAGGAGATGCGACGCCGCATGCAGCAGGCGTTCGGCAACGGCTACGACTACGCCTACCTCTACCCGGGTATCCGCAAGGTGGTGCAGGCGGCCGGCCGCGTGATCCGCACGCGCGAGGACCGCGGCAGCGTGGTGCTGATCGACGACCGGTTCGCGCGCCCGGAGGTGCGGGCGCTGCTGCCAGCGTGGTGGCAGGTGCAGCTCGACCCGCTGCCGTGAGGCGCAGCGGGCTGCATCCCTGACGGCAGGATTTGCAATGGCGGGCCGCAAGGCCCGCGTGGCTCAGCGCGACGAACTGCCGCTGGAGCCGCTGCCCGAATCCGACGAGGATCCGCTGGGCGATCCCTTCATCGAGCCGCTGCTGCTGCGTCCCGGATCCGTGCTGGTGGAACTGCCGGCGCTGGGCGTGCTGGTGGAGGAGCTGCTCGATCCCATCGAGCTGCCGCTGCTGGACGAGCTGCCGTAGCTGCCATAGCCCGAGTTGCCCGACGAGGTACGGGCATCGCCCGCGCACGCGCCGAGCAGCGCCGTGGCCGCGCAGAGGCTGGTGAGCGCGCCGAGGCGCAGGAAAGTGGAACGCATGTTGACTCCTTGCTTGGTGACGTTCGTGGCTCGCGATGCGAATCGCTCCAGCAAGACGGCAAGCGCCATGCCCGGCCGCTGCGCGCAGCGGGGCTGTAGTCCAGACCGCACGGGCAGCGTCGCCCTGCACTTGCTTGCGCGGCCGCGGTGCGGGACTACCTTGGGAGCATCACCACCGAAAGGAGTCTTCCATGAACACCGACCAGGCCAAGGGCAAGCTGAAGGAAATCGCGGGCAAGGCACAGGAGCACGTGGGCCGTGCCACCGACGATCGCGACCAGGAAGCGAAGGGACAGGCCAACAAGACCGAGGGCAAGGTCCAGAAGAAGGTTGGCGACGTCAAGTCCGGCGTCGACAAGATCATCCGCAAGCCCTGAGTGTCCTCAGGACCGCTGGCCGTGCAGGCGCACCAGCGCCTGCTGTGCCAGGCGGCCCAGCGCGTCGGCCAGCCGCGTGCCGGCCGCGCCATCCCCTTCCTTCGCTGAACGCGCCTGCGCCAGCAGCTCGCGCAGTTCGGACCGCTGTGCCTCGGTGACGTTGCGCACGGCGTCCTGCCAGCCGGCGTCGCTCGCGACTTCGCGGCCCGCATGGGCCACGCGCAGGTAGCGCAGCAGCGCCAGATCCACGAGGCCGAGCAGCACACGCTCGTCGAGCATCACGAGGGACGCGCCGGGTTGGCCGGCACGGTTCTTCCATGCCGCGGCCACCAGGGCCGCACCGCCTCCCACCAATGCGCCGAGGGCGCTGGCCGCGCCGAGCGTGAGGCCGCCCGTCATCAGGTCGACCGCCGCGCCCATGGCTGCACCGCTGGCTGCGCCGGCCAGGCCGCTCTGCGCCTCGTCCACCGCGTGGTGCACGCGGACCTCGCCCGGCAGCGCATGGTCGATGGCGGCCTGTCCTGCATCGACGCCATGCAGCGCCAGCAGGTGGCGATCGGTGGCCTGCTGCCGCTCGCGCACGCGGGCCACCAGGGCTGCGGTCGCGACCTGCCGCGCCGCCTCGCTGGCGTCGCGCTCGCCGCGCACCACGAGCTGCCGCACGCCCAGCGGTTGCACCTCCAGCGGCTGCGTGTCGCGCGCGCAGGCGAGCAGTTCCTCGGCCACCGCGTGCATCGCGCGCCCGAGGCGCGCGTGCGCATGCTGCGACCACAAGGCCGAGAGTCGATTCCATCCCGGCGCCATGTGGCGCGGCAGGAGCGGGCCGATCGTGTCCCGCAGCTGGGCATCCTCGTGCCAGGTGGGCAGATCGGTGAGCGGAACGATGGCGACGCGCAGGCCCGCGCCCCGCAGCGCCGTGGCCGGCCCCTCGGCTCCGCGCACCGCGGACATCCAGAGCACGGGCGTGGCCGCGGCCTTGAGAGGAGCGACGGCCGCAGCCAGTGCCGTCGCATCGCCCAGCACCAGGACCACGTCCGGCGCCTCGGCGCCATGGTCCTCCGCGCGTGCGCGGAACCGCGCCAGCCAGCCCTGCACGCCGAAGGGTGCTGCGCCCGCGGGCAGCCATGGCTCGCAGACGAGCACGTCGCCACGCGGCGTGTCCAGCACGGTCCAGCGGCCGGCGGGCGGATGCGGATTGGCCTGCGCGCCGGCCTGCGACAGCACCACCTGCAGCACCTGCGCGTCGGCGCCGGGCAGCACGTGCACGCCCAGGCGCACGCGCGCCGGCCGGATGCGCCCGAGCAGCGCGACGAAGTCCGGCGTGCGCAGGTCGATGGCGATGGCGCGCGAGAGCCGGTACTGGCCGAACGCGGCCCACAGCGCCAGCAGCGTGCGCGGCAGCACCACCAGCACGCCCAGCAGCGCAACGTACAGCCCGACCCACCGACGCGCCTCCAGGCGCCCGACATCGATGCCCGAGCCGAAATGAAGCCGCGCCAGTTCGGCCTGGCTGAACGGCTCGATGGGCAGCAGGGCCACGACCGGCGCGAACAGCGCGCGCAGCAGCGCATGCACCTGAGGCAGGTCCAGCAGCGTGCTTTCCCAGCCGACCCGGTATTCGCGCACCAGGCCACCCGCCACGATCGACAGTGCGACGCCGACGGCCCACGCCGCTGCGCAGGTATGCATGATGCGGCGCCACCGCTGGCCTTCCAGCGGACCGGCATGCCGGAACCAGGCGAGGCCGAACGCCTTCGCGACGTCGCCGCGCAGGCCGCCGGTGCGCCGCTCCAGCAACTGCGACAGCCAGGACGACGACGAGGGCGGCCGGGGCTTGCGATGCGGCCAGAACGCCATCACCAGCAGGATCAGGTAGACCGTGAGGTTCCACAGCACGAAGGCCAGCAGCGGCGGCGACAGCAGGTTGACCTGCTTGGGGTTGTCGATGCGGTCGATGAAGCCACCGAGCACCAGTGCCAGCAGCGGCAGGAGCCAGCCGGCCCAGTGCTGCCACGACGGCTGCTGCGCCAGCGCCGCCAGTCGCGGCTGGCGGTGCGACACCAGGTCCAGCAGCCGGTCGGCGCGGGCCAGCAGCCACGCGCGCGCATCGACGGCCTGGCCGCGGCCCGGATCCCCGGTGGCCGCAAGCGCGTCCTGCTCGATGCGCTCGCGCTCCGTGGTTCCGACCAGGCGGCCCTGGGTGTCGACCTGGTCGATGGCCTGCACCAGCAGCAGGCGGCGCGCGGCCGCTTCGGGCAGCAGCAGGCGGTCGGGGGTCAGGTCGTCCGTGGGCAAGCGGCCATTCTAGGAATGGCGCGGCCGTGGCGGGGCCACGAAGTCTGTCTCAGCGGTTCTTTTCTTCCGCGAGGCGCCGGGCCTCGCGCATCACGACCACGCTGGGCTGCTTTTCGAAGGGCGTGGGTGGCAGCCCGATGAGCGCCTGCAGGTAGGCGTGAGCCCGGTTCATGTCGGCGCCGATCATGGCGAGGGCCACTTCGTGGTCGGGCTCGTTCTGTGCGATCTCGAGGTAGGCCGCACGGAAACGGGCGTAGTCCGCTTCGGCGCGCGCCACACGGCGCTGCACGGCCTGCATGTTCGCGTACTCTTCACGGGTATAGCGCATGGACCCATGCTAGGCAGCGGCCCCGGGGCGAGGTGCAACGCCCGTGCAAAAGTCCGGCAACCCTGCAACCGTGTGAAACGCGTCACGCGCTTTCGCGCGCAGCAACCCTCAGCGCGCCTGCCGCAGGAACCGGCGCACGTTGTCCGGATCCGCGCCGATCGACTCGACGGCGTGCTGCAGTTCCTTCTCGCTGCAGCCCAGCCACTGCATCCAGTTGCGTTTCTCCCATTCGTGTTCCAGGCTGATCTGGATCTCTTCCCAACCGGCCGAACGGCCCTTGTCTTCCGACATGGTTGCGCCTCCTTGCTGCGTGGCCACAGCGTAGGTGCGCACGCTCGCGGTCCGCATCGGAGGACGCATCAGGCGCAGGTGAGCCGGACCCGGGCCCGACTGTAGGACCGTGCACTGCTGGCGCGTGCGTGAGCAGCGAGTGGGGCGACGCTCCACGCCGCCTCCCAGCACCGTCCTACACGCAGCGCACTGTGGGGCTCCCTAAGCTGGTCCCCGGAATGACAGAAGTGATGACCCGGTCCAAACCGACAACGAAAGGCGCGCCCAAGAAGTCGCGCGGCAGCAGGGTCCGCGCGGCAACGCCGCGCCGGGCAGCCGCAGCGGCCAGGGCTCCAGCAGCGCGCTGGCCGAGATGCTGCGCCGGCAGGCCCAGAACCCGCGTCCCGGCGCCGGCCAGCAGCAGCCGCTGCGCGACGGCGAGGACGGACGCGGACAGCGGCCCACCCTGCCTCCGCGGCCGGGCCATTGAATGCGATCAGTCGGCGCGCGCCGTGGATCGCGCGAGCACGTCTTCCAGCGCGGCGAGTTCGACGGGCTTCGTGAGGTGCGCGTCGAAGCCGGCCTCGGCGGTGCGACGGCGATCTGCCTCCGCGCCCCAGCCCGTGAGCGCGGCGATGAAGACGTCGGCGAAGGCCTCGTCCGCGCGGAGCGCGCGGGCGACCTCGAGCCCGTCCATCACCGGCAGCCCCAGATCCAGCAGCACGATGTCGGGGCGGAAGCGCCGCGCCTGCTCGAGGGCCTCCCGCCCGTCGCCGGCGCCGGCCACTTCATAGCCCAGCATGTCCAGCAGCGCGAGCAGGGTCTCGAGACCGTCCTTGTTGTCCTCGACCACCAGCACGCGGCGGCTGCCCGCGCCCGCCTCCGCACCGCCCGCGTCGTGGCGCGAAGTGGCGGAAGTGCGCTGCTCGGCGAGAGGCAGGTCGACCGTCACGCGCGTGCCCTCGTCCTGTCCATCGCTGTGGACGCGAACGCCGCCCCCGTGCATCTGCACCAGCGTGCGCACCAGGGCCAGGCCGACGCCCAGGCCACCCTTGCCGCGCGACGCCTGCGGGTCAAGCTGGCTGAACATCTGGAACAGCCGGTCCTGCTGGTCGGGCGGGATGCCGATGCCGTTGTCCACGACCTCGAGCACGGCCTTGTCACCGCTGCGGCGCGCCGCCAGTTCGATGCGGCCGCCATCCGGCGTGTACTTGGCCGCGTTGTTCAGCAGGTTGCCGATCACCTGGATGATGCGCGCAGGGTCGGCCAGCAGCATCAGGTCCTCGTCCGGCAACTGCACCACCAGCTCGTGGCGCGCCGTCTCGATGGCGGGACGCGCGGTTTCCACCGCACGCTCCAGCAGCGTGCGCAGCCGCACGGGCTCGCGCTGCAGCTGGATCAGCCCCTGGTTGATGCGCGACAGGTCCAGCAGGTCGTCGATCAGGCGCGCCATCTGGCTCACCTGCCGGTCGATCACTCCCTGCGCGCGCGCCTGCGCCTGCGGCTCGGGCGCGAGGCGCAGCATCGAGACCGCGTACTTGATCGGCGCCAGCGGGTTGCGCAGTTCATGGGCCAGCGTGGCGAGGAACTCGTCCTTGCGCCGGTCCTGCTCGCGCAGCATCGCGCTGTCGCGCACGCGCTCGATGTGCGCCCAGCTGCGCTCGACCACGTCCTGCACCAGCGAGACCTCGCGTGCCGTCCACTGGCGCGGCTGCGACTGGTGCACCGCCATCATCGCGACGAGCCGGCCATCCTTGACCAGGCCACAGCAGATGATGGCCTTGATGCCGATCGCGTTGAACATGCGGGCGCCGCCTTCGTCGCCCAGCTCGGCATCCACGTCGCCCACCACCAGGTGCTCGCCGCGGCGCAGGCTGGCGGTGGCGCGCGGCCCGAACAGCTCGAGCGAATAGACGCCGGCGCTGCTCTCGATGCCCGTCATCGACCAGTCGCTGCGGATGGTGAAGCGGTTGCTGTCGGCATCGACGTCGGCATAGGCGCAGCGGGTCGCCCCGAGCGCCTCGCCGAGCAGGCGCGCCGTGACCTCCATCACCGCGTTCGCATCGGTCTGATGCCGCGTTGCCTGGCCCAGCCGGTCGAGGAAGCGCAGGCGCTCCTCGCTGTGCCTGAGGGCGGCCTCGTCGCGCAGGCTGGCGGTGACATCGACGCAGACGCCGACCCATTCGCAGACCCGGCCGTCCTGCTGCATGGCCGCGGCGTGCGCGACCACGTCGCGCCAGGCGCCGTCGCGCCGGCGCAGCCGGTACGCAAGCTCGACGGTGCCGCACGTCTGGACGCCGGATTGCCAGGCGCGCGCCACGCGGACGCGGTCGTCCGGATGCAAGGCGTCGAGCCAGCCGTCACCGCCGTACTGGGCGAAGGACAAGCCGGTGAAATCTTCGAGGCCCGGCAGTGGGCGGCGGACCTGTCCCTGGTGGTCGGCAGACCAGACGAACGTTGCGGGGAAATGGGGAGCGGAAGCAGTCGCGTGAGTCGCGGGGCCCGCAGGCAGCCCGCTGGGCTGCACATCGGATTCCAACATAGCGGCCGATCATGCCATCGCACAAAACTCAGCAATGCCAACTCGAGGGGAGCGCGGCGCTTCACTTGTCCGGTTGTGCGCACCCCGTCACGGTTGCCGCGGCCATGAAAAAGGCCGGCAGAGCCGGCCTTCTGGTGAATGGCTGAGCCAGCAGCGATCAGCTGGCCAGGCCCACCTTGGTGTTGAAGGTGAAGCACGCGGCTTCGAACGCGCGGATCTCGTTCAGCGCCTCGCGCAGGCTCATCTCGCCGGCATCCATCAGCTTGCCTGCCAGGTGCTCGGTGAGCGGCTTCAGGCGCGACAGCAAGGCCTTGGTCTCGCCGTACAGGCGCTCGCTCTGCGCTTCCATGATGCTGCGCGTTTCCTCGTCCACGGCCTTGCTGCTGCCTTCATGCGCCAGGGCGCCGAAATTCAGGCGCGTCTTGCGGTACATGCCCATCTCGCCGACGGCGTGGTGCAGCAGCTTGGTGACGCGCGTGATGTCGTTGTGCGCGCCGTTGGTGGTGCCTTCCTCGCCGAAGAACAGCTCCTCGTTGGCCATGCCGCCCAGCAGCACGCGCACGTCGTGCTCGATGTCGCCCTTGGTCTTGAGCAGGTTGGCCCCCTGCTTGTGGAAGACGAAGCCCAGCGCGTTGTTGCGCGGGTTGGCCTTGAGCGAGATCTTGATGGTCTTCATCTCGGCCAGGATGCCTTCCCAGTTGCCACCGGCCTTCTTGCGCTCGTGCTCGAAGTCGACCAGGAAGTGGCCCCACTCGTGGATGGCGATGATGCGGCGATCGCGCTCGCGCTCCTTGGTGGTGTTGGTGTTGACGTTGCCCACCAGCACGCGCTCGGCGGCCTGCATGAGCGTGTCGGCACCGATCATCAGGCCGGCCTGCACCGCGGTGATGCCTGCCTGGTTGACGATGGTCTCCAGGTCGGCCGGGCTGCGGCCCTCGGTGATCTCCACCAGGTGGCGCAGGTCCAGGTCGGGCAGCACCTTCTCGGCGCGCTGCGACAGGTAGTGGGCGATGATCGACTGGCGCTCCTCGCGGTTGGGCAGGCGGAAGTCCACCTTCATCTGGAAGCGGCGCAGCATGGCTTCGTCCATCTGCATCTGCTCGCTGTTGAAGTTGGAGGCCACGATCCAGATGATCTCGGCGTCGTTCTTGGTGCGCACGCCGTCCAGCACCGCCAGCAGCATGTTCTGCGTGTCGTCGTCGAACTTGCGGTGGCCACCGCGCTTCATGAACAGGTCCTGCGCCTCGTCCAGGAACACGATGCAGCGCTTGCGGCGCTTGGCCATGGCCACGATGCGCGACAGCGTGTTGGCGCCGCCACCGACGTACCCGGTCTCCAGGTTCACGGCGGAGTGGAACAGGATCGGCAGGTTCAGCTCCTTGGCCAGGTAGCTGGCGAGCTTGGTCTTGCCGGTACCGGCCGGGCCGCTGAACATCACGTTGAACGGCTTGTTGATGCCGTACTCCGCGTACTCGGCACGCCGCATGTACTGGTCCTTGATCTGGGCGACCTCGCGCTTGATGTCGTCCATGCCGACCAGGTCACCGAGCGAGCCGTTCACCTGCGCCGGCTCGATGAACTTCAGCGCCTTGAACTGGCCCTTCAGCTGGAACGCCAGGAAGCCGAGCAGTCCCAGCGTGAGCGCCGCGGAGAGCACGCCGGAGACACCGGCCTTCCACGCGTCCTTCTCGGACTGCGGACGGGCGCCGGCAAAGCCCTGGTCGAGCTTCTCCAGCAGCAGCACGCTGCTGGGCGCCAGGTCGGAACGCGGCACGAACGTGAGCTTGCCGCTCCACGGCGCCGACACGGCCTTGTCCGAGAAGATCTTGGTCTCCATGTCGGACGGGTAGTAGGCGTACTGCTTGCCCTGCGCTTCCACGATCACGACGCGTTCGGAGACGTTCCACATCAGCGGCTTGTAGATCACCGTGATGCGCTCGATCGGGTGGTTCTGCAGGAAGCTCAGCAGGGAGCCGGTGCCGAACTCGACCGGCAGCTTGTCGTTGAAGGCCGCGACGCCTTCGGAGGCACCGGCCATGCTGCGCACCTGCTCGGCCACGGCAGCCTGCCGCTGCATGAGCACGAGCGAGTAGATGCCGGTGGCCGGGATCAACAGGACCACGGCCACCACCAGCAGCTTGATGGCGGTGTTCTGGATCACGAACCAGTCGGAAAGACGCGCGGCGGCTTTCTTGATCGACAGCCACAGGCTGCTGTCGGACGGCTGCTCGTCGTTGTCGAATTCGGAACGGGGTTGGGTACTGACCGATAAATCAGACATGCATGTCCTCTCTTGTCGGTGCAATCCTACAGAGCGAGCCGTTTCCGTGCGAGCGAAAAGGCCAAGCCAACCGCATTGGGCGGCGATCGCGTGACTAATTCACGCGGTCGAGTCGAGTGGTATGGCTGAGCTGTGGTAGAGGCGTACGCAACGCCCCTAAGCAACGGCTGGTTCGGGCGACGGAAGCAGCGTTCGCAACTGCTCGAGCGCGCGTTGCTGCGCTTCCTCGAGCGCATGCTGCGGATCGGCGTGCAGCCCTTCGCCGCACAGCTTCACCAGGCAGTTCGCATCCCAGTAGCTCTCGGGTCGACGACGGCAGATCTTGGCGTAGCCCAGGTAACCCTCGGTGGACGCGCCGGTCTCGCTGGCATAGCTGGCGATATAGAAGCCGTGGTGGGGACCGGTGATGCGTTCCATGACTGCCCTGCTCGTCCGTGTGCGATCGATTGTTCGGCGGCTCCGCTCGACCGGATGTAGGACAACGCCCCGGCACGCTTTTCGTTGTCGCAGGAACCCCGGCCCCGTGCCACGATCCAACGCATCGGCCGGGTTTTTTTTCAAGTTTCTTCCCCCGGCTGCTTGTCCCCGGCCCATCAAAGGTCCGGGGGCTTTTTTGACTGTGACAGCACGTAGGGCCTGTCCTACCGTGTAACAGCCTTCCCTCCCAACGGTCGCGCCTCGCGCGCTCCCTAGCATCGCGGCTCGCGTTCAAAGGTCGTTCAGGAGGCGCGCATGTCGGAAGTCGGTCTGCTGGTGCCAGGGTTGGGGATTCCGCGGCTCGACGCGCCACGCGCGGCCTTGCGGCAGCTGTTCCAGCGCACGCCGGCGCACACCGTCACGGAAGACGGCGCGCGGCTCTACGAAGGCGAAGGCCAGCCGGTGCTCGTGTTCCCGCGCGAAGGCACCGGGCCGGAAAGCACCGCGGCATTGCGGGCGCTGCTCGCGCAGGCCGGTTTCCGGCCACACGACTGGGGACAGGGCATCGACCGCGGCCCTGGAGCGATGGGCCTGAACCGCTGGCTGCGCAAGCTCGAGGAATGCGTGATCGACGTGTTCGAGGCGACGCAGGTGCCCGTGACGCTGCTGGGATGGGGCCTGTCGGGCATCTACGCCCGCGAACTGGCCAAGCGCGCCAATCCGCTGGTGCGCCAGGTGATCACGCTGGGCACGCCCTTCAACACGTCCGCGGATCCCCAGCGCCAATGTCCGCTGGTCGCGATGCTGGACAGCGGTCCCGAGCGCATGCCGCTGGCCGTGCGCCAGCGCCTGCGCCAGCGGCCGCCAGTGCCGTCGACGTCGATCTACAGCCGCGACGATGGCGTGGTGCGCTGGCAGCAGTGCGCCGACCACGACGGCGTCGACTGCGAGCACATCGAGGTGGCGGGGACCGGCACGAAGAGCTGGCCATGCATCCCCAGGTGCTGGAGATCGTCACGCACCGGCTCGCGCAGCCCGAAGACAGCTGGCAACCGTTCGCCGCCAGCGGCCGGGCCGCGCTGCACGCCTGACGTCGCGGATCTCCGATTCTTGACGCCGTCAAGCAATTGCTTGACGATGACAGGATGTCGGCAGCCCAACCGCCCGTGGCAGCCGCGCAGGTGCAGGCGCTGCGCGGCTTCAACCGCTTCTACACGCGTCGCATCGGCGTGCTCGACCCGTACCTGGGTGGCGAGCTGTCGCTCACCGAGGTGCGCGTGCTCTACGAGCTGGCGCACAACGACCAGCCCACGGCCAGCGAACTCGGGCGCGGACTGACGCTGGACGCCGGCTACCTGAGCCGCATCCTGCGGCGCTTCGAGCAGCGCGGCTGGCTCGAGCGCGCGCCCTCGCCGGCCGACGCGCGCCAGAGCCTGCTGCGGCTGACCCGCGCGGGCCGTGACGCCTTCGCGCCGCTGCAGCAACGCTCACACGATGAAGCCGAAGCCATGCTGGCGCCGTTGCCGCACGCCCAGCGCGATCGCGTCGTCGCCGCCATGCAGACCTTGCAGCGCGCCCTGGGCGATCTGGAGCCGCCCGCTGCGCGCACCGTCCTCCTGCGGGATCCGCGGCCTGGCGACCTGGGCTGGGTGGTGCAGCAGCACGGCGAGGTGTATGCGCGCGAGTACGGCTACACGACAGAGTTCGAGGCGCTGGTCGCCGAGGTCGCGGCCAGCTACCTGCGCACCTTCGACCCGGACTGGGAGAAGGGCTGGATCGCAGAACTGGATGGCGAACGCGTCGGCTCGGTGTTCGTGGTGCGCAAGTCGGCCACCGTCGCCCAGCTGCGGCTGCTGATCCTCTCGGCGCATGCGCGCGGGCTCGGACTGGGCGGGCGGCTGGTCGACGAATGCATCGCGTTCGCGCGCGGCAAGGGCTACCGGAAGATGGTGCTCTGGACCAACGGCCAGCTCGCGGCGGCCCGGGCCATCTACGCCTCGCGCGGGTTCCAGCTGGTGTCCAGCGAACCGCTGCATGCGTACGGGCAGAAGCTGGTGGGCGAGACCTGGGAACTGCGATTGCGTTGATGCGCGTTCGGAGTCCTTGACCCCGGGCGCATGGATGAGCCCTCTATGATCGACGCATGACACCGCCACCTTCGGGACCGCCGGGCGCGGGCCGGAACCAGCCGCAATCGTGCACCGACCTGTTCGTCTCGATGACGCTGCTGGCGTTGCAGGGATTCGGCGGCGTGCTGGCGGTGGTGCAGCGGGAGCTGGTGGAGCGCAAGCGCTGGATGACCCGCGACGAGTTCGTCGAGGAGTGGGCCGTGGCGCAGATCATGCCCGGGCCGAACGTGGTGAACCTCTCGCTGATGATCGGCGGCCGCTACTTCGGCCTGCGCGGCGCGATGTCCGCGCTCGCCGGCATCCTGCTGGCACCGCTGGTGGTGGTGCTCGTGCTGGCCCTGCTCTACTCGCACTTCGCCGACAACCCGCAGCTGGCCAATGCGTTGCGCGGCATGGGCGCCGTGGCCGCCGGACTGATCACGGCCACCGGGCTCAAGCTGCTGGTGGCGCTGCGCACGCACCCGCTGGGCCTGGCGGCCTGCATCGCGTTCGGCATCGCCACCTTCATCGCCATCGCGGTGCTGCGGCTGCCGCTGGCCTGGGTGCTGGCGGGCCTGGGCGGCCTGTCCTGCTGGCTCACGTGGCACAAGCTGGGGAAGCCCTGAGATGGCGCACACCATCCTGATGTCGGCGGCCGACTGGCTGTCCCTGTTCGCGCACTACATGCTGCTGTCGCTGCTGTCGATTGGCGGTGCGATCGCCACGGCACCCGACATGCACCGCTACCTGGTGGACGAGCGCCACTGGCTCACCGACCCGCAGTTCAGTGCCTCGGTCTCCATCGCGCAGGCAGCGCCCGGGCCCAATGTGCTGTTCGTCGCGCTGATGGGATGGAACGTGGGCCTCAATGCCGGCGGCTTCGGACTCGCGGCACTGGGCGTGGTGCTGGCGCTGGTGGGCATCCTGTTGCCCAGCACCACCCTCACCTACCTGGCGGCCCAGTGGGGCCATCGCAACCGCGACCTGCGCGGCGTGCGGGCGTTCAAGCAGGGCATGGCGCCCATCGTGGTGGCGCTGCTGATCGCCACCGGCTGGGTGCTGGCCACGGGCGCGACCTACAACCTGCGCGACTGGCCGCTGTGGCTGGTGACGGGGGTGACGGCGATCATCGTGTGGCGCACCAAGATCCACCTGCTGTGGCTGCTGGGCGCGGGCGCCCTGCTGGGGTGGTTCGGGCTGGTCTGAGCGCTCAGCGCGGGTTCTCGAAGAACACGTAGTTCGCGTGTTCGCCGATCTCGAAGTAGACCCGCTTCTCGCCCGGGTCCTCGGCGAAGTTCAGGTTCTCGTCGAGGACACCGTAGCCATAGCGATAGGCCCGCGGCTGCGACGCATCGTCGGTGGCCTGCGCGGTGGACAGCTTGTCGATGTGCAGGAAGCGCCGCACCAGCTTGTCGCCGGCGTACATCTCCAGCACGCCGTTGGTGCCGGTCCAGTTCTGGATGCCACGACCCAGCTTGTTCTGTTGCTCCTTGGTGCAGGAGGACAAGAGCAGCGTGGTGGCGGCGAGCGCGGCAATGGTGAGCGCCGCCATTCGATGGAGAGTGTTCATGGGTTGTCGTCCAGGAGCTGCGGCAGCAGCGTCGCGGCGGTCCCGCGCAGCACCGCCTGCGCGGCGTCGTCGAGATCGCTGGGTTCGGGATTGAGGACCACCATGCGGCCGGCCGCGGCGCGCGCCAGTCCCGCGGCGGGATGAACCACGCCGCTGGTGCCCACGACCAGCATCAGGTCGCAGGCGTGCGCGGCTGCTTCGGCCGCCGCGAGCACGGCGACCGGCAGCATCTCGCCGAACCACACCACGGCGGGGCGGCGCAGGTTGCCGCAGACGGCGCAGCGTGGCGGATGGCCTTCGACCGGTGGCTGGGCGATGCAGCAGGGCCGCGGTGCATCGAGCCACTTGTCCTCGAGGATGCTCCCGTGCAGCGGCAGCACGCCAGGGCTGCCCGCACGCTGGTGCAATCCGTCCACGTTCTGCGTGACGACGGTCAGGCGCCCTGGATGCCGCTGCTGGAAAGCGGCCACCGCGGCGTGGCCCGCGTTCGGAGCCACCTTCGCGACCATCTCGCGACGCATGGCGTACCAGTCCCAGACGTTCGCCGGATTGGCGCGGAACGCATCCTCCGTCGCGAGGTCCTCGGGCCGGAAGCGCGCCCAGAGGCCGGTCTGCGCATCGCGGAACGTCGGCACGCCGGACTCGGCGCTCATGCCCGCGCCGGAGAGCAGCGCGATGCGGCTTGCATCGCGCACCCAGCCGCGCACCGTCGCGAGCGTCATGAGCGTTGCCGCAGGGCCTCGTACAGGCAGATGCCGCTGGCCACCGAGACGTTCAGGCTCTCGACCGCACCGCGCATCGGGATCGAGACGAGCTCGTCGCAGGTCTTGCGCGTCAGTTGCCGCATGCCGGGGCCCTCGGCGCCGAGCACCAGCGCGACGGGCGCCTTGAGGTCGGCCTCGTACAGCGTGCGCGGCGCGTCGTCGCTGGTGCCGATGCACCAGATGTTGCGTTCCTTCAGCTCGCCCAGCGTGCGTGCCAGGTTGGTCACCATGAAGTAAGGCACCGTCTCGGCGGCACCGCTGGCGACCTTGGCCACCGTGGCATTCAGGCCAACGGCATGGTCCTTGGGCGCGATCACGGCATGCGCGCCGGCGCCGTCGGCCACGCGCAGGCAGGCACCCAGGTTGTGCGGATCGGTGACGCCGTCCAGCACCAGCAACAGCGGCGGCCCCTCGACGGCATCGAGCAGGTCGTCGAGCGAGCGCGCCTCGGGCAGCGGCTCCACGCGCGCGGCCACGCCCTGGTGGCCATGGCTGCCGGCCAGCTTGGCCAGCCGCAGTGCGTCGGCCTCGATCAGCCGCACGCCGGCGTCGCGCGCGCGATCGAGGAACTGGCGCATGCGCGCATCCTTGCGCGTGGACTCGTAGTAGACCTCGATGACCGATTGCGGCGCCGTCTTCAGGCGCACGCCGACGGCGTGGAAGCCGAAAAGCACTTTGGCGGACATGGGGGGATTATCGGGAATGCGGGAGCGGACTTCCGAACGCAGAAGACGCGAAAGAGCGCGAAAGGCGCAAAAGAAATGCAGGTGAATGGTGAGGGACAGTGGCGCAGAACGTGGCTGGGCGTCGTACCACCGTCATGTCTCATTCCTTTCGCGTTCTTTCGCGTCTTTCGCGTCATTCGCGTTCGGCTGTCCGCCTTCCTGCTTCCTCAAGCCACCACCCGTCCCGCCTCGATCGTGATGCGGTGCTCGCATCTCTGCGCGATCGCGCGGTCGTGGGTCACCAGGACCAGCGTCGTGCCGCGTTCGCGATTCAGCTCGAACATCAGGTCCATCACGGTTTCGCCCGTCGCGAAGTCCAGGCTGCCGGTCGGCTCGTCGGCCAGCAGCACCGCGGGCTCGACGACGAAGGCGCGCGCCAGCGCCACGCGCTGCTGCTCGCCACCCGACAGCACCTTCGGGTAGTGGCCCAGGCGCTGGCCGAGGCCCACACGTGCCAGCATCTCGCCGGCGGCGCGGCGGGCATCGCGGCGGCCGGCCAGTTCCAGCGGCAGCATGACGTTCTCCAGCGCGGTGAGATTGCCCAGCAGCTGGAAGCCCTGGAACACGAAGCCGACCTTGCAAGCGCGCAGCGCGGCGCGATCGTCCTCGTCCAGCGCGAACAGGTCCTCGCCGTCGAGGCGCACGGTGCCGCGCGTCGGCGTGTCCAGGCCCGCGATGATCGACAGCAGCGTGCTCTTGCCCGAGCCGGACGCGCCCACGATCGCGGCGGTCTCCCGCGCGACCAGCGAGAAATCGATATCACGGAGAATGTCGAGGGTGCCGGTCGAGTCGGTCACGGACTTGTGGACGTGGTCCACGGCGACGATGGGATCCGGCATCAGGCTCCGAACAAGACAAGAGGTTGAGATTGCAGCGCAGGGACTTTATCGCGGCCGCGGCCGCCCTCGGCTTCGCGGGTCATGCGCTCGCCGCCCCGCCGGCCACCATCCTCGTCGTGGGCGACTCGCTCAGCGCGGAATACGGCCTGCGCCGGGGCACCGGCTGGGTGCCGCTGCTGGAGCGCAAGCTGCACGACGAGAAGATCGACGCCCGTGTCGTCAATGCCAGCATCAGCGGCGATACCACCTCGGGCGGTCGCTCGCGCCTGTCCGCGCTGCTCAAGCAGCACCAGCCCTCGGTCGTCGTCGTCGAGCTCGGCGCCAACGACGCGCTGCGCGGGCTGCCGCTCGCGATGACGCAGGACAACCTGGCGCAGATGACGCAGGCCGCGCAGCAGGCCGGCGCGCGCGTGCTGCTGCTCGGCATGCAGATGCCGCCCAACTACGGCGCCGACTACGGCGCGAAGTTCAGCGCGATGTACGGGGACGTGGCGCGCCGGTTCAAGGCCGCGCTGGTCCCGTTCTTCCTGCGCGGCGTGGCCGACGTGCCCGACGCCGAGAAGCTGTTCCAGCCCGACCGCATCCATCCCACCGAGCAGGCACAGCCGCAGCTGCTCGCGAACGTCTGGCCCGAGCTGCGCAAGCTGCTGGCGGCGCCTGAGGCTGGCGCCAAGGCCGCGGTCGCGAAGGAACGCGCCGCAACACGGAGCACGAAGCCTTGACCGTGCGCGCGATCCCGGCCGCGGAGGCGGCGGCCCGGCTGGCCGAGTTCAGCCAGGTGATCGACGCCCGCAGCGAATCCGAATTCGCCGAGGACCGCCTGCCCGGCGCGGTGAACTGGCCTTCGCTCAACGACGAGGAACGCGCGCTCGTGGGCACCATCTACAAGCAGGTGAGCCCGTTCGAGGCGCGCAAGCGCGGCGCCGGCCTGGTGGCGGCCAACATCGCGCGCCACATCGAGCGTGAGGTGGTCGACAAGCCGCGCGAGTGGCAGCCGCTGGTGTACTGCTGGCGCGGCGGCAAGCGCTCGGGCGTGCTGGCCGACCTGCTCGACCAGATCGGTTTCAAGGTGACGTTGATCCAGGGTGGCTACAAGGCGTTCCGCGGTGCGGTGCTGGCCGACCTGCCCGTGCTGGCGCAGCGGCTGCAGTACCGCGTGATCTGCGGCCTCACGGGGTCGGGCAAGACGCGCCTGCTGCAGGCACTGGCCGCCCAGGGCGCGCAGGTGCTGGACCTCGAAGGGCTGGCGCAGCACCGCGGCTCGGTGCTGGGCCTGATGCCCGGCGACACGCAGCCGAGCCAGAAGCAGTTCGACATGCGCATCTGGGACCAGCTGCGCCACTTCGACCTGGCGCGGCCCGTGTACGTCGAGAGCGAGAGCAAGAAGGTGGGCAACGTCACCGTGCCCGAGTCGCTGATCCAGGCGATGCGTGCCAGCCCTTGCGTGTGGGTGGACCTGTCGCTGGAAGAGCGCGTGGACCTGCTGCTGGAGGACTACGCCTGGTTCGTGCGCGACCCGGACTACTTCTGCGGGCGGCTGCAGGCGCTGGCGGAATTGCGCGGCGCGTCGGTGGTGCAGGACTGGCAGGACAAGGTGGGCGCCGGGCAGTTCCGCGAGGTGTTCCGCGACCTCCTGGAGCGCCACTACGATCCGGGCTATTCGGCCTCGATCCGGCGCAACTTCCAGCAGGTGGGCACCGCACACAAGGTGGCACCGCGCGACCGCTCGATGGCGGCCATGGAGGCCGTGGCGGGTGAGTTGCTCGCCAACGACTGAGGCGAACGCGCCTTCGCGCTGAGCCTAGGGCTGGGGTGGCGCAGCTTCGGGGGCCGCGCCCTCGCCGTCCTGCGGCGGCTGGTCGTCGTCGGTGGCCGCCGGAACCAGCCCGGCCTTGCGGTCGGCCTTGGCGCGCAGCTTGTCCTCCTTCTTGCGCTTCTTCGCGAGTTCCTTCTGGCGCTTCTCGTATCCGTAGTTGGGTGTGGCCACAGCGCCTTCCGTTGGTTGAGGGGGATGCTGCCCACTGTAAGGCAAAACGCGGCGCGGTCCAGCAAGCCACTCAGCCGAGTGTGCGCAAGGCCTGCTCCAGGTCGGCGCGCAACGCGTCGGTTTCTTCCAGCCCGATGGACAGGCGCACCAGCATCCCGCGATGCGGCCAGCGGCCCGCCGGCCGCATCGCATGCACGTCGTAGGGCACGACCAGGCTCACCGGTCCGCCCCACGAGTAGCCCAGCTTGAACAGGGCCAGCGCCTCGCAGAACGCGTCGACGCGCGCGGAGGGATAGCGTTCGTGCAGCACGATCGAGAACAGGCCGGCGGCCAACCCGTCGTCGCCGCAGAGTGCCTGCCAGTGCTCGTGCCCGGGCGAACCGGGCAACGCCGGATGCAGCACCTGCGCCACCTCGGGCCGGCCCCGGAGCCAGCCCGCCAGCTGGCGGGCACTCGTGTCCTGCGCGCGGTAGCGCGCCACCAGGCTCGGCAGCGAACGCAGCACCGCCTCGACGTCGTTCGCGCCCACGCCCCAGCCCAGGCGCATGTGCGAGAGCTTGATCTGCTCGTGCAGCCTGTCGTCGCGCGTGACGACGCTGCCCATGAGCACGTCGCCGCCCCCACTGGGGTACTTGGTCAGCGCATGCACCACGATGTCGGCCCCGCTGCCCGTCGTGGAGCGCGCGCCGGTCCCGAGATCGAAGCCGTTGAAGGCCAGGCCCGCGCCCCACGTGTTGTCCAGCGCCGTCGTGATGCCGCGCTGGCGGCACAGCTGGACCAGATGCGCGAGCGGCGGGAATTCCATCGTGACCGAGCCCGGCGCCTCCACCCAGACCAGCTTCGTGCGGTCCGACAGCTTGCGCTGCAGGTCGCCCGGGTCCATCGGGTCGTACAGCTGGTGCGTGATGCCCCAGTGCGTGAGCTCGCCTTCGGCCATGGCCTTCGAGGGCCCGTAGACGTTGTCCGGCAACAGCACCTCGTCGCCGGCGCGCAGCAGCGCGAGGTTCACGCATGCGATCGAGGCCAGGCCGCTGGGTACCAGCAGGCAGTGCTTGCCGCCCTCCAGCGTGGCGATGCGTTCCTCGAGCTGGAACGTGGTGGGCGTGCCGTGCAGCCCGTACGTGTAGCCCGACTTGGTCCGCCAGTCGCGCGCACGCAGGGCCGCGACGCTGGGGAAGATGACCGTGGAAGCCTTGTAGACCCCGACCTGCGGCGCCGCGAACCCGGGCGGCGGGACGTAGGGGTGGTGAATGAGCTCGGTGGCCTTGCGCGATGTCATGCGCGCATCGTAGCCGGGGGAAAACCAAACAACCGGACGCAGAAGGCGCAGAGGTTTCGCAGAGGGCGCAGAAGGAATCCGATCCGATGCTCGTGGGTTCTTCTGCGTCCTCTGCGGAACCTTTGCGTCCTCTGCGTCCGGTTGCTTGGTGTTCAGTCGGCGATCAGCCCCGCCTCAGATCTTCCACTTCTCCAGCAGCTTCTCCGGACCCATGCTGTCGTAGGTCTCGAAGGGCTGGTGGATCCACGGGTTCGTCGGCAGGAACTCCACGGAGTAGTCGGCCTGGAAGGTGGACAGGCCCTTGGTCCAGATCACCGCGGTGCGCAGCTCGGTGATCGGCTTGTAGTTGTTGCGCAGCATGTCGACCACCTTGTGCAGCGTGACGCCCGAGTCGGCCAGGTCATCGACCAGCAGCACCTTGCCCGCGATCTCGCCCCGCGGCGTGGTGATGTAGCGCGCGATGTCCAGGTGGCCCTGGATCGTGCCGGCATCGGCGCGGTACGAGCTGGTGGACATGATGGCCAGCGGCTTGTCGAAGATGCGCGAGAGGATGTCGCCCGGACGCATGCCGCCGCGGACCAGGCAGAGGATGGTGTCGAACTTCCATCCCGACTGGTACACCTTGATCGCGAGCTTCTCGATCTGGTTGTGGTACTCGTCGTAGCTCACGTACAGGTGCTTGCCGTCTTCCGTCAACATGTCTGGTGTCCTCTGTGTCCGCTCACGCCAGGTACGGGTGGCGCATCATGATCGTATGGTCGCGATCGGGGCTGGTCGAGATGATGTCGATGGGCACCCCGGTCACCTGCTCGATGCGCTGCAGGTACAGGCGCGCGTTGACCGGCAGGTCGTCGTACTGCGTGACGCCGACGGTGCTGTCGGTCCAGCCGGGCAGCGTCTCGTACACCGGCTTGCAGCGCGCGATCTCGTCGGCCCCCATCGGCAGGATGTCGATGTGCTCGCCATCGAGCTCGTAGCCGGTGCACAGCTGCAGCTCCTTGATGTTGTCCAGCACGTCCAGCTTGGTGATGCACAGGCCCGAGAGGCCGTTGACCTGCGCGCTGCGCTTGAGCAGCGCGGCATCGAACCAGCCGCAGCGGCGCGAACGTCCGGTGGTCACGCCCTTCTCCGCGCCCACGGTGGACAGGTGGTAGCCCACCGTGCCGGGCGTCGCCCAATCGAGCTCGGTCGGGAACGGCCCGCCACCGACGCGCGTGCAGTACGCCTTCGTGATGCCCAGGATGTAGTGCAGCATGCCCGGCCCCACGCCCGCGCCCGCGGCGGCGTTGCCGGCCACGCAGTTGCTGGACGTCACATAGGGATACGTGCCGTGGTCGACGTCGAGCAGCGTGCCCTGCGCGCCCTCGAACAGCAGGTTGTCGCCGTGCTTGTTGGCCTCGTTCAGCTCGCGCGACACGTCGGCCATCATCGGCCGCAGGCGCTCGCCCAGCTTCAGCGCTTCGTCCAGCGTCTGCTGGTAGTCGATGGCAGGCGCGTGCAAGTACTGCGTCAGCACGAAGTTGTGCAGGTCGAGCAGCACCTTCAGCTTCTCGGCGAAGCGCGCGGGGTGCTTCAGGTCCTGCACGCGCAGCGCACGGCGCGCGATCTTGTCCTCGTACGCCGGGCCGATGCCGCGCCCGGTGGTGCCGATCTTCTCGTCACCACCCTTCTCGCGCTGCGTCTCGCGCGCGACGTCCAGCGCCGCGTGGAACGGCAGGATCAGCGGGCAGGCTTCGCTGATGCGAAGGCGCGAGCGCACCTCGACGCCGGCCTTCTCCAGCCCTTCGATCTCCTCGAACAGCTTCTGCACCGACAGCACCACGCCGTTGCCGATGTAGCACTTCACGCCGGGCCGCATGATGCCGCTGGGGATGAGGTGCAGCGCCGTCTTGACGCCGTTGATGACCAGCGTATGGCCCGCGTTGTGGCCGCCCTGGAAGCGCACCACGCCCTGCGCCATCTCGGTCAGCCAGTCCACCAGCTTGCCCTTGCCTTCGTCGCCCCACTGGGTGCCGACCACGACGACGTTGCGACCGGTTGTCTTGTTCATGGAAAAGAGAGGAAAAGAGAAAAGTTCAGAGGGAACGCACGACCCACTGGCCGCGGTCGGCGACCAGCTGGCGATCGCAGTGGAACTCGTCCACTTCGTTGCCATGGCCGGGCAGCATGCAGACGACGGTGTCGCCCGCAGCGCGCAGCCGCGCGATGGCCTCGCGCAGCGCGGGCTGGTCGCCCCACGGCGCGCGCACGGCGGCCTTCAGCGGCCGCTTGGCCACCACGCCCACCAGTTGCTTGACGTCGAGCGAGAAGCCGACGGCAGGACGGTTGCGGCCGAACACCGCGCCGACCTCGTCATAGCGGCCACCGCGCACCAGCGCGTCACCGGCGCCGGGCGTGTAGATCGAAAAGCGCATGCCGCTGTAGTAAGCGTAGCCGCGCAGGTCGGCCAGGTCGTAGCTCACGGTGGCGCCCGCCAGCTGTTGCCCCAGCCAGTCGAGTTGCTCCAGCGCCTGCGCAATCGCCGGCGTCGACCGCAGCACCTTGCGCGCCTCGGCCAGCACTTCAGGGCCGCCGTACAGCTGCACGAGCGCCGCGAGGCCCTCGCGAGAAGGCGCGGGGAAGTTGCGCGTGAGCTGCGCCAACGCGGGCGCATCCTTGGTCGCCAGGGCCGCATGCACCTGCCGCAGCACATCGGGGTCGACGGCGACACCTTGCAGCAGCGAGCGCACGATGCGCGCATCGGCGAGATCCACGGTGAAGGTGCTCACCTGCGACGCACGCAGGCAGTCCAGCGCGAGCAGCAGCACCTCGAGGTCGGCCTCGAGGCCGGCATGGCCGTAGATCTCGGCGCCGAACTGCAGCGGCTCGCGGCTGGCATGCGGGCGGTCGGGGCGCGTGTGCAGCACCGGGCCGCAGTAGCAAAGGCGGGTGACGCCTTCGCGATTGAGCAGGTGGGCGTCGATGCGGGCCACCTGCGGCGTGGTGTCGGCCCGCAGGCCGAGCGTGCGGCCCGAGAGCTGGTCGACCAGCTTGAACGTCTGCAGGCCCAGGGCCTCGCCGGTGCCCGTGAGCAGCGACTCCAGGTGTTCCAGGAGCGGCGGCATCACCAGTTCGCAGCCGTAGCCGCGCGCCGTGTCGAGCAACTGGCGCCGCAGCTCCTCGATGTGCCGGGCCTCGGAGGGCAGGACGTCGGCGATGTGATCCGGCAGCAGCCAGGCGGACATGGACAGAGGACGCTGTTAAAAGCGGCATTCTACCGGCGCGAACTCAGCGGGACGCGAGGGGGAGCGGGAGCGGACTCCCAAACGCAGAAGACGCAGAGGGTTCGCAGAAGACGCGTTTGGCGACCGCGTCAGCCGCCACGCCGCCCACGCACGCGCTTTCTTCCTTCGGCCGAGCTACGTTCAAGCCCGGCGCGGCGTCGGATGGATCGACGCCAAGCTGTAGGTGCCCGCCTACGGAATGTGGGCGGAGGTTCCTTCATGCTGATGGGGCCAGCCGCCCCAGAATTTTCCTCACGCAAGTTACGACATGACGCCTGCTTCCCCGTTTTCTGCCGACGCATTGCACACCGCTGCCCCAGCTGCGTCCGCACAACAGCGGCAGGCGCCACGGCCGAGCCACCACTTCCGCCAGTTCGAGCTGATGGGTGCACACCTCGACGGCAACGGCACGCGCTTCACCGTCTGGGCCCCCAACGCGCGCAGCGTCTGCGTGGCCGGCAGCTTCAACGGCTGGCATGGCGAGCCGATGCAGAAGATCGAGGACGGCAGCGGCCTCTGGCACGGCCGCGTCGAAGGCGCGCGCGCCGGCGACTTCTACAAGTACCGCATCCACGGCGCGCACGGCGGCTGGATGGACAAGGCCGACCCGTACGCATTCCGCTGCGAGCATCCGCCCGGCACCGCGTCGCAGATCTGGGACCTGTCGCACACGTGGGGCGACCGCGAGTGGATGTCGCAGCGCGGCCAGCGCCAGTCGCACCGCGAGCCGATGTCGATCTACGAGGTGCACCTGGGTTCCTGGCAGCGCGAGGAAGACGGCCGGGTCCTGAACTACCGCGACCTCGCGGTGCGCCTGGCCTCGCACTGCCGCACCATGGGCTTCACGCACGTGGAGCTGATGCCGGTCGCCGAGCACCCGTTCTACGGTTCCTGGGGCTACCAGACCACCGGTTACTTCGCGCCCACCGCGCGCTACGGCACACCGCAGGACCTGATGGTGCTGGTGGACACGCTGCACCAGCACGGCATCGGCGTCCTGCTGGATTGGGTGGGCTCGCACTTCCCGTCGGACCCGCACGCGCTGGCCGACTTCGACGGCACCGCGCTGTACGAGCATGCGGACCCGCGCCTCGGCTTCCACCCGCAGTGGAACAGCCTGATCTTCAATTACGGCCGCTACGAGGTGCGCGACTTCCTGATCAGCAATGCGCTGTTCTGGCTGGAGAAGTACCACTTCGACGGCCTGCGCGTCGACGCCGTGGCCTCGATGCTGTACCTGGACTTCGCGCGCGAGCCGGGCCAGTGGATCCCCAACCAGTACGGCGGCAACCAGAACCTGGAGGCGGTGCGCTTCCTGCAGGACCTGAACAGCGCCGTCTACGCGCAGTTCCCCGACGTCCACATGATCGCCGAGGAGTCCACCGCGTGGGCCGGCGTTTCGCGCCCCGTGCACCACGGTGGCCTGGGCTTCGGCATGAAATGGAACATGGGGTGGATGAACGACACGCTGCGCTACATGGCGCGGCCGCACTTCTACCGCCACTGGCACGCCGACGACATCCGCTTCTCCTCGGTCTACGCCTTCAACGAGAACTTCGTGCTGCCGCTGTCGCACGACGAGGTGGTCTACGGCAAGGGCAGCCTGCTGGGCAAGCAGCCCGGCGACGACTGGCAGCGCTTCGCGGGCCTGCGCAACCTGTACGGCTACATGTGGGCCCACCCGGGCAAGAAGCTGCTGTTCATGGGCGGCGAATTCGGCCAGTTGCAGGAATGGCACCACGAGCGGACGCTCGACTGGCACCTGTGGGCGCGGCCCCTGCACGCCGGCCTGGCGCGCTGGGTGTGCGACCTGAACGCCGCCTACAGGAGCGTGCCGGCGCTGCACGTGAACGACTTCAACCCCGAAGGCTTCTACTGGCTGCCGGTCGAGACCGGCGAGCCGCAGACGGTGCTGGCGTTCGTGCGCCGCGCCGACCCGGGCGACGCACTGACCGTCGCCATCATCAACATGACGCCCGAGCCGCGCATCGCGCTGCGTGTCGGCCTGCCGCATGCCGGCAGCTGGCACGAACTGCTCAACAGCGATGCCACGTACTACGGCGGCAGCGGCATGGGCAACCTCGGACGCGTGCACGCGCACGACCAACCGCTGGCGGGACAGCCTGCCAGCGCCACGATCACATTGCCGCCCCTGGCAACCCTGGTGCTCATCGACCGGCCGATGGACGCACCGAATCAAGGAGGAGAAGCTGATGCCCGCTCATAGGAATGTCCTGGCTTTCGTCATGGCTGGTGGTGAAGGCGCGCGCCTCGGACCGCTGACCGCCAACCGATGCAAGCCTGCGGTGCCGTTCAACGGCAAGCACCGCATCGTGGACTTCGTGCTGTCGAACCTGGTGAACTCGGAGATCTACTCGATCTACATGCTGGTGCAGTACAAGTCGCAGTCGCTGATCGAGCACGTGCGGCAGACCTGGACCATGGCGCGCTTCATGCCGCAGCACTTCATCACCTGCGTGCCGCCGCAGATGACCAACGGGCCGCAGTGGTTCCAGGGCACCGCCGACGCGGTGTTCCAGAACATCCACCTGATCGAGAGCATGAAGCCCGACATCGTGGCCGTGTTCGGCGCCGACCACATCTACCGCATGGACGTGCAGCAGATGATCGACTTCCACATCCAGAGCGGTGCCGCCGCCAGCGTGGCCACCCTGCCCGTGCGTCTCTCGCAGTGCGACCAGTTCGGCATCGTCGACATCGACGACAGCAACCGCATCACCGAGTTCCAGGAGAAGCCGAAGACAGCGAAGCCGATGCCGGGCAGCACCACGCATGCGCTGGCCTCGATGGGCAACTACATCTTCAATGCCGACGTCCTGCTCGAGCAGCTGAAGAAGATGAAGGAAGACGGCACCAGCGACTTCGGCAAGCACATCCTGCCGGCGATGGTGAAGAGCCACAAGCTGGTGGCCTACGACTTCGACACCAACCACATCCCGGGCACCGAGCCGTACGAGGAGAACGGCTACTGGCGCGACGTGGGCACCATCGACGCCTACTTCGAGGCCCACTTCGACACGCTGGGCGCGGCGCCCAAGTTCCGCATGACCAACGAGAAGTGGCCGATCTACGCCAGCCCCGACCAGGCCGAGTCGGCCCAGATCGAGAACGGCGTCATCAACCGCTCGGTCGTCGGCTCGGGCAGCATCGTCGACGGCGCCGCCCTCGACCACGCCATGCTGCGCCGGTCGGTGCACGTGGACCGCGGCGCGCGCCTGGAGCACTGCATCGTGATGGAGCGCACGCGCATCGGCCGCGGCGCCCAGGTGCACCGCGCCATCATCGACCAGGACAACGACGTGCCCGCCGGCGAGCGCATCGGCCTGGACCTGGAGCACGACCGCCGCCGCTTCCACGTCACGCCCACGGGCATCGTGGTGGTGCCGGCCGGCTACTTCCATTCGGGCTCGCGCCACATGCCGCAATCCGCCTCGCGTCCCGCCCTGCGCACCGGTCGCGGCCGGCTGGAGGTGGTTGCATGACGGCGGCGGCCGTCGCCGAACTCGCCCCCGCCTCCAACGACGCCCAGCTGCCGGACCGCTGCGAGCCCGGCCGACCCTGGCCGCTCGGCGCCACGCTGGCCGAGGGCGGGGTCAACTTCGCGGTGTTCTCCAGCATCGCGGAGAAGGTCGAGATCTGCGTCTTCGACCGCAGCGGCACGCGCGAAGTCCGTCGCTACGAACTGCCCTGCCGCACCGATGACGTGTGGCACGGCTTCGTGCGCGGGCTGCCCGCAGGCACTCGCTACGGCCTGCGCGTGCACGGCCCCTACCATCCGCAGGACGGGCTCCGCTGCAATCCGAACAAGCTGCTCCTGGATCCGTATGCGAAGGCGCTCGACCGGCCGCTGCGCGGTGGCGCCTGGCAGTACGCGTACACGCTCGGCGGTCCAGCCCGCGATCTCGCCATGGACGCGAGCGACAACGCAGCGTCCGCAGCCAAGTGCGTGGTGCTGGACCCCACGTTCGACTGGGGCGACGACCGCCGGCCCGACGTTCCGCTGGAAGACACGGTCTTCTACGAAGTCCACGTGCGCGGCTTCACGAAGCAGATGGACGACGTGCCGCAGGCGCAGCGCGGCACCTTCGCCGGTCTTGGAAGCGACGCCGCCATCGCGCACTTCAAGCGGCTGGGGGTCACCTCGGTCGAGCTGCTTCCGGTGCACGCGTTCAACGACGAGCGCCGCCTGATCGACCTGGGCCTGGCCAACTACTGGGGCTACAACACGGTCGCGTTCTTCGCGCCGGAACCGCGCTACTGCGCGGGCAACGACCCCGACGACTTCAAGCGCATGGTCAAGGCGCTTCACGCGGCCGGCCTCGAGGTGATCCTCGACGTGGTCTACAACCACAGCTGCGAGGGCAACCACCTCGGGCCCACGCTGTTCCTCAAGGGCATCGACAACCCCGCGTACTACCGCCTCGTGCAGGAGGAGCGCCGCTACTACGCCGACGTCACCGGCACCGGCAACACGCTGGACATCAGCCATCCCGCCACGCTGCGGCTGATGATGGACAGCCTGCGGTACTGGGTCGAGGAGATGCACGTCGACGGCTTCCGGTTCGACCTCGCACCCGCCGTGGCGCGCAACGGCCAGTACGAGTTCGACCATCGCTCGCCGTTCCTCGCCGCCGTGGCGCAGGACCCGGTGCTGCGTCGCGTGAAGCTGGTCGCCGAGCCCTGGGACATCGGCGACAACGGCTACCAGGTCGGCGGCTTCCCGCCGGGCTGGTCGGAATGGAACGGCCGCTACCGCGACTCGGTGCGCGATTTCTGGCGTGGCACCGACGGCGCGGTGCAGGAGTTCGCCGCACGCCTGGCCGGCTCGGCCGACATCTTCGGCCCCTCGCGCCGCCGGCCTTCGGCCAGCATCAACCTGGTGACCGTGCACGACGGCTTCACGCTCAACGACCTGGTGAGCTTCAACGACAAGCACAACGAGGCCAACGCCGAGGACAACCGCGACGGCGAGAGCCACAACCGCAGCTGGAACTGCGGCGCCGAGGGCGACACCGACGACGAGGACATCCTGCAGCTGCGCGAGCGGCAGAAACGCAACTTCCTCACCACGCTCTTCGTGTCGCGCGGCGTGCCGCTGCTGCTGGGCGGCGACGAGATGAGCCGCACGCAGGGCGGCAACAACAACGCCTACTGCCAGGACAACCCGGTCAGCTGGTTCGACTGGGGGCCGGACCGCCGCAACGACCCGCTGATCGAATTCACCCACCACGTGATCGCGCTGCGGCGCGAGCTGCCGGTGCTGCGCGACAACCGCTGGCCCACGGGCCAGCCCGATGCCGACGGCCGCATCGATCTCGCGTGGTTCAGCGTCTGGGGCCTGCCGATGACTGAGGAGGAATGGACCAATCCCTCGGTGCGCTGCATCGCCGCGCTCTTCGATGGCCGCTTCACGCCGGTGGATGGCCAGCCCAGCCCGAGCGTGCTGCTGTTGTTCAATGCGTCGGATGAAGCGACGATCTTCACGCTGCCGGAAGCAGCGGGCGTGGCCGAATGGCGCGTGCGTATCGACACCGGCCAGGGCCACTTCGCGCACGACACGGCCGAGGCCGTGCAGCCGCAGGCCAAGATCGAGCTCGAATCGCACGCCATGGCGGTGCTGGTGGAAGGACGGAGCGCGTGAAGGTGGCCCATGAGATGCCGTTCGGCGCCACCGTGCGCCCGGGCGGCGGCACGGAGTTCAGGCTCTGGGCGCCCGGCGCGAAGCAGGTCGCGCTCGCGCTTTATGACGCGCCCGATGCGGCGCCACGCATGGTCTCGGCGACAAGCGACGCCGATGGCTGGTGGTCCTGTGTCGACGCCAAGGCCGGCGACGGACAGCTGTACCACTGGCGCATCGACGACGAGCTGATGGTCCCGGACCCGGCGTCGCGCCACAACCCGCATGGCGTGCACCAGCCCAGCCGCGTGGTCGACCCGCGTTCCTTCACCTGGGACGACGGCTGGACCGGCCGCCCCTGGCACGACGTGGTGCTCTACGAACTGCACGTGGGCGCGTTCACGCCCGAAGGCACGTTCGCGGCGGCCGCGCAGCGCCTGCAGGAGCTGAAGGACGTCGGCATCACCGCGGTGGAGCTGATGCCGCTGGCCGACTTCCCGGGCCGCTTCGGCTGGGGCTACGACGGCGTGCTGCCGTTCGCGCCACATGCGGCCTACGGCACGCCCGACGACCTGAAGCGCTTCATCCAGCAGGCGCACCGGCTCGGGCTGATGGTGTTCCTCGACGTGGTCTACAACCACTTCGGGCCGGAAGGCAACTACCTGCACCGGTACGCGCCGCAGTTCTTCTCGAAGACCCGCAGCAGCCCGTGGGGCGCGGCGATCAACTTCGACGGCGACGGCAGCCGGTGGGTGCGCGAGTTCTTCATCCAAAACGCCGTGTACTGGACCACCGAGTACCGCTTCGACGGGCTGCGCCTGGACGCCGTGCACGCCATCGCCGACGACAGCCGCCCGCACGTGCTGGAGGAACTCTCGCATCGCGTGCGCGAAGCCACCGCCGGCCGCCACGTGCACCTGGTGCTGGAGAACGAGAACAACAACCACGAGCGGCTGGCGACGGAGCCCGAGCCCGGCAGGTTCGACGCGCAGTGGAACGACGACTTCCACCACGCGCTGCACGTGGCGCTCACCGGCGAGACCGGCACCTACTACCACGACTACGGGCACGCGCCTGGCGAGACGCCGCTCGACCTGCTCGGGCGCTGCCTCACGCACGGCATGCTGTTCGAGGACAGCGCGCGCAAGCCCGGCGGCGCGCGCGAGACGCCCAGGGCGACGCCGCAGATCCCGCTGTCCGAGCTGGTGAACTTCGCGCACAACCACGACCAGGTGGGCAACCGCGCGTTCGGCGAACGGCTGGCAGTGCTCGCCGGACCGGATGCCGCGCCGCTCGCCACCCTGCTCGCCCTGCTCACGCCCGCCGTGCCCATGCTGTTCCTCGGCGAGGAGTTCGGCAGCACGCATCCCTGGCTCTACTTCGCCGACTGGGAAGGCGACCTGAAGAAGGCGGTGCAGGAAGGCCGCAAGCGCGAGTTCGGCCACGTCACCAAGACGGTGGACGGCAAGGCCCTCGAGCTGCCCGACCCGTGCAGTGCCGCCACCTTCGACGCCAGCCGTCCCGACGCCGCCGAGCGCGCGAGCGCCAATGGCCAGCGCTGGCTGGCGATGGTGCGCTCGGCCCTGGCAGCGCGCCGCCAGTTCATCGTGCCGCGCCACCACCAGCTGCTCACCGGCCAGCACACCTTCCAGCGCGTGGGCGACCGCGGGCTGTCCGTGCAATGGCGCTATGCCGACGGCCAGGTGCTGGAGCTCGACATCAACCTGGGATCGCAGCCCGTGGCAGCGGCCCCGCAACGCAGCGGCCCGGTGGAAACGCAGGACGTGTTCCGCCACCGCTGGCCCGACGACACCCCTGCCGATCACTGGCCCGCCTGGGCGGCCCGCTGGCGCATCGGCCCCGAAATCACTTTATGAGCGACGAGCGCGACCACGACGACCTGGTGCGGCAGGCCGAACGCCACGGCGTGGCGCTGCGGTACCACAGCTTCTGGGGCGAGGACAAGGAAGTCCCGCCCGCCGTTCTCGAACAGGCCCTCACCAGCATGCGGCTGCGCGAGTCGCCTCCCGCCGCCACCGGACTGCCGCCAGTGCACGTGGTGACGCAGGGCGAGCCGGTGCGCATCGCGTGGCGCGGCACGCCTTCCGCCGGACGCTGGCGGCTCACGCCGGAACCTCCCATGCCCGCCGAGGCGGGGCACCGCGGCACGATCGAGCGACAGGGCGAGGAAGCCGTGATCGCCCTGCCCCCGCAACTGGCGACCGGCTACTGGCAACTCACGCTCGAGGACGACCCCGCGACGACCTGCACGCTGGTCGTCGCGCCGCGCCGCTGCTGGGCGCCCGCCGCGCTGCTCGAAGGCCAGCGCTGGTGGGGCTGCACGATCCAGCTCTATGCGCTGCGCTCTGGCCGCAACTGGGGCATCGGCGACTTCGGCGACCTGCGGCGGCTGGTCGACACCGCCGCGCGCCAGGGCGCATCGTTCATCGGCCTGTCGCCGCTGCACGCGCTCTTTCCGCACCGGCCCGAGGTGGCGAGCCCCTACAGCCCGTCCAGCCGCACGGCGATGAACCCGATCTACCTCGACGTGCAGGCGCTGGCCGAGCTGTCGGGCTGCGACGAGGCACGGCGCAAGCTGCACAGCGAGGATTTCCAGGATCGCCTCCGCCGGCTGCGCGATGGGGAGCTGGTCGACTACCCGGCCGTCGCCGCTGCGAAGGACGAGATGCTGGCCATCCTGTGGCGGCATTTCGAGCAGCACGAGCTGCATCCCAACCGCTCGCAGGGCGCGCACTTCGCGAAGTTCATGCAGGAGCGCGAAGCCACGCTCGGCCGGCACGCGCTGTTCGAGGCGCTGCAGGGCCACCTGCATGCGCAGGACGCCAACGTGTGGGGCTGGCCGGCGTGGCCCGAGGCCTACAAGGATCCCGAAGGCGATGCGGTGCGCGAGTTCCGGCGCACGCACGCGTCGCTGATCCAGTTCCGCTTCTGGCTGCAGTGGCTGGCCGAGGTGCAGCTCGAGTCGGTGCAGCGCTATGCGAAATCGCGCGGGATGGGGCTGGGCCTGTACTGCGACCTCGCCGTCGGCGTCAACGAAGGCGGCGCCGAGACCTGGGTGCAGCCCTCGCTCTACGCGCTGGGAATGCACGTGGGTGCGCCGCCCGACCCGCTCAATGCCCTGGGCCAGGACTGGGGCCTGCCGCCGCTGAACCCCGTGCAGCTGAAAGCCGCGCGCTACCAGCCCTTCATCGAGACGCTGCGCGCCAACATGCGCCACAGCGGCGCGCTGCGCATGGACCACGTCATGGCGCTGATGCGCCTGTTCTGGATCGGCGCGCAGGGCGGCACCTACGTCACCTATCCCCTGCAGGACCTGCTGGGCATCCTGGCGCTGGAGAGCCACCGCCACCAGTGCCTCGTGATCGGCGAGGACCTGGGCAACGTGGCGCCCGCGATGCGCGACGCGATGCGCGACCGCTGCCTGCTCTCGTACCGGCCGCTGCTGTTCGAGCGCACCCAGGACGGCAGCTTCCGCCCGCCCGCCGAGTGGCAGCCGCAGGCGCTGGCCGTGGTCAGCACGCACGACCTGCCCACCCTGCGCGGCTTCTGGCTCGGCGAAGACCTGGAGCTGCTGGGCAAGCTCGGCCTCTTCCCCGACGACAACGCCCGCAGCCAGGCGGTGATCAACCGCTCGCAGGACCGCGCGCGGCTGCTGCTCGCATTGCAGCACCAGAACCTGCTGCCGCCCGAAGCCAACGTGCAGCCCACGTCGGTGCCGGATGCGACACCGGCCCTGGTGTCGGCCGTGTATTCGTATCTCGCCCGCACGCCATCCTGGCTGGTGGGCGTGCAGCTGGAAGACGTCACCGCACAGCTTCTGCAGGTGAACGTGCCCGGCACCACGGAGGACCGCTTTCCCAACTGGCGCCGCAAGCTGTCCGTGGCGGTGGAAGACCTCGCGGCGGATGAACGCTTCGCGGCCGTCGCCGCGGCCCTGCGCGCCGAACGCAGCGGCCCGGCGCCGGAGACCGCGCCGACCGAACTGCCGGACCTGGAGACCGCGCGCATCCCCGCGGCCACCTACCGCGTGCAGTTCCACGAAGGCTGCCGGTTCGCCGACGTGACCGAGGCGGTGCCGTACCTGCACGCACTCGGGATCAGCCACCTGTACAGCAGCCCGTTCCTGCGGGCGAGGCCGGGCAGCACGCACGGCTACGACATCATCGACCACACGGCGCTCAACCCCGAGGTCGGCGACGACCGCGACTTCGAGCGCATGTGCCGCGCACTGCGCCGCCACGGCATGGGCCAGATGCTGGACCTGGTGCCCAACCACATGGGCGTCCTGGAGGCCGACAACGCCTGGTGGCTGGAAGTGCTGGAACACGGACAGGCCTCGGCCCATGCGCAGACCTTCGACATCGAATGGTCGCCTGCTGCGCCCGAGATGGCCGGCCGCGTGCTGCTGCCGGTGCTGGGCGACCACTATGGGCGCGTGCTGGAGTCGGGCGAGCTGCAGCTGCACTTCTCCGCGGAAAGCGGCGAGTTCGGCCTGCGCTACTGGGACCACCGCTTCCCGATCGACCCGGCGACCTACCCCGACATCCTCGCCGTGCTGCCCGCGCCGCCGGCGCAGGACGAGAGCGAGAGCGACAGCCATGCGGTGGTCGAGTCGGTGCTGGCCTCGTTCCAGCGGCTGCCTGCGCGCGACAGCACCGACGACGAGCAGCGCCGCGCCCGGGTGCGCGATGCCGCGATCTACAAGCGCAACCTGGCACGGCTGGTTTCGCGCAACGACTGGCTCGCGCACTGGATCGACAACTGCGTGCAGCGCTTCAACGGCACGCCGGGCGAGCCGGCCAGCTTCGACCTGCTGGACAAGCTGGTGGCACGCCAGGCGTATCGCCTGGCCGACTGGCACACGGCCAGCGACGACGTCAACTACCGGCGCTTCTTCGACGTCAACACGCTGGCGGCGCTGCGCATGGAACGGCCCGAGGTGTTCGAGGCCACGCATGCACGCGTGCTCGACTGGCTGCAGGACGGCCACCTGGACGCGCTGCGCATCGACCATCCCGACGGCCTGTCGGATCCGCAGCAGTACTTCCAGCGCCTGCAATCGCGCTTCGCGCGGCAGGCGGAAGTCGCGGGCCGCGAACCGCGGGCGCTGTACCTCGTCGTCGAGAAGATCCTCGCCGAGCACGAGCCGCTGTCGCACCTGTGGCCGGTGCACGGCGACACGGGCTACCGCTTCGCGACGATGGTCAACAGCCTGTTCGTCGACACGCGGCAGGTCGGCGCGCTGGACCGGCAGTACCGCGCCTTCACCGACGAACACGAGGACTTCGCCGAGATCGCCTACCAGTGCAAGCGGCTGATCATCGGCACCTCGCTGTTCTCCGAACTGAACTGGCTGGTGGAGGCGATCTACCGCATCACGCGCACCAACCGCCGTCGCTGCGACTTCACGCGCAACCGGTTGCGCCTCGCGCTGGCCGAGATCGCGGCCGGCTTTCCGGTCTATCGCACCTACCTGCGGGTCGGTGAGCCGGCGAGTCCGGCCGACCGCCGCCACATCGACTGGGCCGTGGCGTCGGCCAAGCGCCGCCTGGGCGGCTCCGAGTCCGGCGTGCTGGACCACGTGCGCGAGGTGCTGCTGGGCGAAGGCGAGGCGTCCGATGTGCCGCCCGAACAGCGCGCGCGTTTCCTCGCCCGCTGGCAGCAGTTCACGGCACCGGTGATGGCCAAGGCCGTGGAGGACACGGCGTTCTACCGCTACGTGCGCCTCACGTCGCTCAACGACGTCGGCGGCGAGCCCGCGGGCTTCGGCATCTCGGTCGCGGCCTTCCACGGCGCCAACCAGGCGCGCGCGCGGCATCGCCCGCATTGCCTCCTGGCGACCTCCACCCATGACAGCAAGCGCGGCGAAGACCTGCGTGCGCGCATCGACGTGCTGTCGGAAGTGCCGCAGCTGTGGTTCGAATCCCTGATGCGCTGGGCCGGCTGGGCCGAGCTGTACCTGGGCGAGACCGAGAGCGGCCCGGCGCCGACGCGCAACGACATCTGGCTGCTGTTCCAGACCCTGGTCGGCCTGTGGCCCGCGCAGCAGCCGCATGCGCAGGAACGCGAGACGCTGCGCCAGCGGGTGCAGGACTACATGCGCAAGGCGGTGCGCGAGGCCAAGCAGAACACCAGCTGGGTGTGCCCCGAGCAGGCGTACGAGGATGCCCTCGCCCGCTACATCGATGCGGTGCTGCGGCCCGGCCAGCCCAATCCCTTCGTCGACGAGCTGCAGCGGTTCACCGGCCGCATCGCGTCCTGGGGCTTTCGCAACAGCCTGTCGCAGGTGGCGCTCAAGTTCACGGTGCCCGGCGTGCCCGACATCTACCAGGGCTGCGAGGAGTGGAACTTCAGCCTGGTCGATCCGGACAACCGCCGGCCCGTGGACTTCGGCCAGCTGGCGCGCTCGCTGGCCGACCTGCAGGCGCGCTGCCCCGACGGCCTTCCGCCGCCGCAGTTCTGGCAGACGCTCCACGCCAATGCCGCCGACGGTCGCATCAAGCAGCTGGTGACCTGGCGGTTGCTGCAGCTTCGCCAGCACTGGCCGACGCTGTTCCGCGACGGCAGCTACCAGGCGCTGCCGGTGGAAGGCCGCGCGGCCGACCATGCGCTCGCGTTCGCGCGGGTGCTCGACGGCCGGGCCGTGGTCGTGATCGCGGCGCGCCTCACCTGGACGCTGTGCAACGGCGAGGAATCGCGCTGGACGCCGGCGGCCTGGGAAGGCACCCGGCTGCGCGCCAGCGAAGGCGCCGCGCTGCGGCGCTGGCGCACCTGGCGCAACTGGCTCACGGGCGCCGAGCTGCAGCTGGGCGAGGACGATCCCATGGACCTGAGGGATGTGTTCGCGGGCGCGGCCGGCCTGCCCTTCGCGGTGCTCATCGCCGACGGCGAGGCGGGCGCATGAACATCCTCTTCGCCACGCCCGAGTGCGCGCCGTACGTGAAGACCGGCGGCCTGGGCGACGTCAGCGGCGCACTGCCCGCGGCGCTGGCCGCGCTCGGCCACGACGTGCGCGTGCTGCTGCCCGCGTACAAGGGCATGAAGGTCGCCGGCGACATCGGCGAGGGCATCGAGATCCCGGCGTATGGCCACTGGCCGGCCGCGCAGCTGCTGCCGGTGCGCGTGTCCTCCGGAGTCACCATGCTGCTGCTGGCCTGCCCGTCGCTGTACCAGCGCGATGGCGGCCCCTACGTCGACGCGAACGGCCGCGACTACGAGGACAACGTGGTGCGCTTCGGCCTGCTGTCGCGCGTGGCCGCGGACCTGGGCACGCGCGACTCGCCGATCCCGGGCTGGCGCGCCGACGTCGTGCATGCCAACGACTGGCCCACGGCGCTGGCGCCGATGAACCTGGCCCGCGCCCGCATGGGCGACCCGCAGCATCACGTCGCGGCCAGCGTGGTCACGATCCACAACATGGCGTTCCAGGGCGTGTTCCCCATGCACGACGCCGAGATGCTGGGCGTGCCGCATCACTGGCGCGGCATCGACGGCGTGGAGTTCTGGGGCCAGCTGTCGATGCTCAAGGCCGGGCTGCAGTTCGCGCAAGCGATCACCACCGTCAGCCCCACGTACGCACGCGAGATCCAGACACCCGAGTTCGGCGCGGGCCTCGACGGCGTGCTGCGCGCCCGGGCCGACCGGCTGAGCGGCATCCTCAACGGCATCGACGACCAGGTCTGGAACCCGGCGCACGACACGCAGCTGCTGCATCCCTACACGGTGACCGATCTCGCGGGCAAGGCGCGCAACAAGGCGGCGCTGCAGAAGCAGCTGGGCCTCAAGGTCAGTGCGAAGGCCATGCTGTTCGGCGTGGTGAGCCGCCTGACGCCGCAGAAGGGCATCGACCTGGTGCTGCAGCACCTGGACGCCCTGCTGGCCGATGGCGGCCAGCTGGTCGTCCTGGGCATGGGCGAGCCGGGGCTGCAGGAAGCGCTGGTCGACGCAGCCCAGCGCACGCCGAAGCAGGTGCATGTCACCGTGGGCTTCAACGAGCAGCTCGCGCACCGCATCGAGGCCGGCGCCGACTGTTTCCTCATGCCTTCGCGCTTCGAGCCCTGCGGCCTGAACCAGATGTACAGCCAGGCCTACGGCACGCCCCCGCTGGTGGCGCCCACCGGAGGTCTGGCCGATTCCGTCGTCGATGCGACCGCTGATGCTCGAAACGGCAGCGGCTTCGTGATGCGCGAGCCGGGCGCGAGCGGGTTCGCGGAAGCAGTGGCGCGGGCGCGGCAGGCCTTCGCCGACACCGCGGCGTGGCGCCGCATCCAGGCCAACGGCATGGCGCGCCCGTTCGGGTGGGCCGCCAGTGCAGCGCGCTACGTCGAGGTGTACGAGCGCGCCGTCGCTCTCGCCCGCTAGTCGCGCCGTCGCGATGCCTACGGGCAGCCGATCGCCAGCCCTTCGCTCTTCACCCGCTCGCCGAGGAAATCGAGCAGGCGCCGCACGGCGGGCACCATGCCGCGCCGCGACGAGAACACTGCATGCACGACGCCGGTCCGCGGCGCCCAGCCGGGCAGCGCGTCCACCAGCCGGCCGTCGCCCACCTCCCGCGCGCACAGGTAGTCCGGCAGCACGCCGATGCCGGTGCCTTCGAGCACCGCGAACTTCAGCGTGAGCATGTCGTCGGCGGTGTAGACCGGGTGGTGCTGCAGCTCGTACTCGCGACCGCCGGGGCCGCGCAGTCCCCAGCTCGCGCGGCCGTCGGCGGCCGACATCGCCACCGTGCTCAGGCGCGCCAGGTCCTCCACCGACTTCGGCTTGCCTTGCCGCTGCAGCAACGCGGGACTGGCCAGCAGCAGCGCCGACGTCGGCCCGAGGTTCTTGACGACCAGGCTGCCGCTGTCGTCCAGCGTGGGTCGAACGCGCAGCGCAATGTCCACGCCTTCCTGCACCACGTCGACCACGCGGTTGCTCACCTGCATGTCGATCCGCACCTCGGGATGCTGGCGCAGGAACAGCGGCAGCAAGGGACCGATGGTGCTCTGCGCCAGCGTCACCGGGCAGGTGATGCGCACGGTGCCGCGCGGCTCGCCGTGGACCAGCGCGACGGCCTCCTCGGCCGCATCGGCCTGCTCGCGCATCGCGACGCAGTGGCGGTGGTACTGCTGTCCCGCTTCGGTCAGCGACAGCTTGCGGGTCGTGCGCTGGAGCAGCCGCACGCCCAGCCGGGCTTCCAGCTCGGCGATGCGGCGCGACAGGCGCGACTTGGGAATGCCGAGCGAGCGGCCGGCCGCGGCGAAGCCGCCTTGGTCGACGACCTCGGCGAAATAGAGCATGTCGTTGAGGTCACGCATGAAGATCGTCCCAGTGATGGAACAATCTATCCCGGATTTGCTGGCTTATCAAACGATTGGGCAAGTTTCAGAATCAATCCCCACGGCACCTGGTGCCGGTCAGGAGAACGACCATGAAACTGCTTCACATCGATTCCAGCCCGCTCGCGGCCAACTCGGTCTCGCGCCAACTCACCCGTGCCATCGTGGCCCAGTGGGTGGCCTCGCATCCCGGCACCGCGGTCGAGCATCTCGACCTGGCCGTGAACGCCCCCAGCCACCTGGACCTGCAGTCGCTGGGCTTCAGGCTCGGCCCCAATCCCGCCGGGCTGGATGAAGCGCAGCAGCGCGAGAACCTCATCTCGGAACAGCTGGTGTCGCAGTTCCTCGCCGCCGACGTCGTGGTGGTGGGCGCGCCCATGTACAACTTCTCGGTGCCCACGCAGCTGAAGGCCTGGATCGACCGCATCGCGCAGGCCGGCCGCACCTTCCGCTACACCGCCACCGGCCCCGAGGGCCTGGCCAGGGGCAAGACCGTGATCATCGCGTCGACGCGTGGCGGCCTGTACGGGGACGAGGCCGTGGCCGACCACCAGGAAAGCTACCTGCTCACGGTGTTCGGCTTCCTGGGCGTGACCGACGTGCGCATCGTGCGCGCCGAGGGCCTGGCGATGGGCGACGCGCCGCGTGCCAAGGCAATTGCCGATGCGCAGCGCGCGATCGCGGAGCACACGTCGGCCGATGACACGGATGCCGTGCTGGTGAACTGAGGGACGCGCTCGGCCGACGTCCAGGGGCCGCCTTCGGGCGGCTTTGTCCTGTCCGGACTGCGCTCGGTTGCGGGTCGAGCCCGCAACGACAGGTCCCTCACATCTTCGAGTGCGCCTTCACCCATGCGGCGTACTTGTCCATCCACGTGCCGAGGAACTTGCGCGTGTCCTCCGGCCCGATGTGCCCCTTGGCGTCGAACAACCCCTCGCGGTTGGCGATGAAGGCCTCGGGCTGGCCCAGCGTGGGCATGTCGAGGTAGGCCAGCATGTTGCGCAAGTGCTGCTGCGCCAGCGCCGTGCCGATCGCGCCGACCGAGATGCCGATCACGCCCGCCGGCTTGCCGGCCCACGCGCTCTGCCCGTAGGGGCGCGAGGCATGGTCGATGGCGTTCTTCAGCACGCCGGGAATCGAGCGGTTGTATTCGGGCGTCACGAACAGGACGCCCTGGGCCCGCGCGATCTCCGTCTTCAGCCGCTTCACCGATTCGGGCGGCTGGCCCTCCAGGTCCTGGTTGTAGAGCGGAAGGTCATCGATGCGCACGTGCTCGAAGGTGAAGTCCTTCGGTCCCAGCGCGGCCAGCGCCAGTGCGAGCTTGCGATTGAGCGAATCCTTCCTGAGGCTGCCGATCACGACGGCGATGCGGTACGTGTCCACGGGGCTCTCCATGTCTGCGACTTGAAACGGCGATGATTCCAGACGCCCACCGGGCCATGTGGCCCGGCGGGGCCAACCATCAAGGCCGGCCTACAGAGGCCGCGGCTGCTGCGCTTGCTACAGTGCAGCCCAGCCTCCCATGCCGAGCCACGCCGTTCGCCCCACCCGACCGCCGCACCGCGAATGAGCGCCGGCTCCCTCGCCCTCGTCGTGCTGGCCGCGCTGATCCACGCGACGTGGAACCTCATCGCCAAGCGCGCCGCCAACGTCGGCGCACCCTTCGTCTTCGCGAACACGCTGCTCAGCGCCGTGCTGTATGCGCCCTGGGTGGGCTGGATCCTCTGGCACGAAGGCATGGCCTGGAGCTGGGCCATCGCGGCCTGCCTGTTGCTCACCGGGGGCCTGCACCTGGCCTACAGCCTGTGCCTGCAGAAGGGCTATCGCGTCGCCGACCTGTCGGTGGTCTATCCCGTTGCCCGCGGATCGGGACCTGCCTTGTCGTCGCTGGGGGCGTTGCTGCTGCTGCACGAAGTGCCGAGCCTGCAGGGCCTGGGCGGGCTCGCGCTGGTGGTCGGTGGCATCGGGCTGATCGCCGCCGGCGCCCCGAAGAAGGCGCCGTCGACCGCGCATGCCCCGGTGGCCACGGGTGTGCGCTGGGGTCTTGCGACGGGCGCGCTGATCGCCTGCTACACGGTGGTGGACGCCTGGGGCGTGAAGGTGCTGGCCCTCGCGCCGGTGCTGCTGGACTGGTTCGCGAACGCGGCGCGGGTCGGGATGATCACCCCGTGGGTGGTGCGCGACCGCCAGTGGCTGCGCGCGATGCGGGGCCACTGGCTGCTGGCCGCGGCGGTGGGTGCGCTGGCCCCCATGTCGTACATCCTCGTGCTGTCGGCCTACCGTGCCGGCGCGCCGGTCACGCTGGTGGCACCGGCGCGCGAGCTGTCGATGATGGTGGCCGCCGTGCTGGGCGTGCTGGTGCTGCGCGAGCCCGCGGGCCCGGCGCGCATCGCCGGCTGCGTGCTGCTCACCGTGGGCGTCGTGCTGCTGGGGCTGTCATGACCTTCGGCCTGGACTACCTGCTCGTGTTCGCCGTCGGCCTCGTCGCGGGCACCGTCGGTGGCGTCGTCGGCACGGGCTCCTCGATCATCCTGATGCCCGTGCTGATCCTGGCCTACGGCCCGCTGGAGGCGGTGCCGGTCATGGCCATCGCGTCCTTCATGGGCAACCTGGGACGCGTGGTCGCCTGGCGGCCGATGATCAACTGGCGGGCGGCCGGCGCGTACTGCCTGACGGCCATTCCCGGCGCAGCGCTGGGCGTGCGAACGCTGCTGGCCGTGCCGCCTGGCGTGATCGAGTCGGCGCTGGGCGTGTTCTTCCTCTCGATGATTCCGCTGCGCCGCTGGCTGGCGCGCAGGTCGATCCGCCTCAGCACGACACAGGTGATGCTGCTCGGCGCGCCGATGGGATTCCTCACCGGCATCGTCGTCTCGACGGGGCCGCTCACCGTGCCGCTGTTCACCGCCTACGGCCTGGACCAGGGCGGCCTGCTCGGCACCGAGGCCCTCGGCTCACTGGCGATCTACGGCACCAAGGTGCTCACGTTCCGCGGCTTCGGCGCCCTGCCCGCCAAGGTGCTGGTCGAAGGACTGATCGCCGGCGCGTCGCTGATGGCCGGCTCGTTCATCGGCAAGCTCGTCGTGTTGCGGCTCGCGCCGTCGACCTTCCGGCTGCTGATCGACGGGCTGATGGCGGTGTCGGGCTGCACGCTGTTGTGGGCGGCTGCACGATAAAGGGGGGCCAGCCGCCACGCGATCAGCCGCAGGACCGCGCCGGCAGTGCCGGGTCGACGACCCGGCAGGGTCACCGGCCGGCGGCGCCCTCGGCGACCGACTTGCGGCGGCCCACGACGATCATCGTCTGGGCGAAGCGGCCCGCGATCTTGGAAGCGACGGAGCCCACGCGATTCTTGAGCGAGTGTGCTTCCTCGTTCTCGGTGTAGTACGTGTGGATGTGGCGCAGGCCCGCCTTGTCCATGCAGGAAATGATTTCCGAAGGCAGGTACTCGCGTCTGTGGACGCCCTCGTTCTCGTAGCAGACGTCCCCGAACACGCGGCTCGCAGGCGGCATGATCGGCCGCATCATGGCCAGCTTGACGATGTTGCGCACGTTGCCGAAATTGGGCGTCGTCACCACCATGTACCCGCGCGGCGACGCTGGCGCGAGAAACCCGGCGAGCAACGAGATGTGCAACTGCGGATCGCGCGGGATGTGCTCGATGATCTCGCAGCTGAGCGCCAGGTCGAAGCGCGGGGGAATGTCCAGGGGGCGCGTGAGGTCAGCGGCCACGGTCCTGAACTCGCTGCGCGCGTACTCCTTCGCATGAGCCTGGATCGCTTCCGGGAAGTCGACCACGGTGACCTGCACCTTCTTCGCGCGATGCAGGGCGTGCTCGACGTAGGCGCTGCCCGCGCCGACCGAGATGATCGAATCGCCGGGCTGGAGCAGTTCCTCGCAGACCTTGAACGTGCTCCAGAGCCGCATGCGGTGCTCGTCGAGGTAGTCCCCGCCCTGGCGGCTGGCCTGGGGAACGCAGGTCGTGCACACCTCGAAGAATTCGGTCTTGTTCACGGATCCACCTTGCTCGGGCGTTGCGGGCGCATCCACTCTAGCGCCGCGGGCCGGCCCCGCTCATAGTCGAAGTGTCCCGACCTGCCTGGGAGGGCCCTCTCCCGTGCAACGGCGGTCGAGTTCCACGCCCGCCCTTCGCTCATCCGGAACAGCGGCCTCGGCGGCGCGCTGAGGCGGGGCCAGGCGCCACGCCAGCGCCGTGAGGCGCAGCACCCCGCCTGCCGCGTCGGTGGTCGGGCGCATGGCGGCGGTCACTTGCTGCGCGCGTAGATCTGGTCGAAGCTGCCGCCGTCGGCGAAGTGCTCCTTGTCCGCTTTGGTCCAGCCGCCGAAGCCCTGGTCGATGGTGAACAGCTGGATCTTCGGGAACTGCTTCGCGTACTTCGCCTGCGCCTTCTGCGAGACCGCGGGACGGTAGAAGTTCTTGCCGATGATGTCCTGCCCTTCCTCGGTGTACAGGTACTGCAGGTAGGCCTCGGCGACGGCGCGCGTGCCCTTGCGGTCGACGTTCCTGTCGACCACTGCGACAGCAGGCTCGGCCAGGATCGACAGCGACGGCGCGACCACGTCGAATTTCGCGCCGAACTCCTTCTCCAGCAGGAAGGCCTCGTTCTCCCACGCGATCAGCACGTCGCCCTGGCCGCGCTGGGCGAAGGTGATGGTGGACCCGCGCGCGCCGGTGTCCAGCACGGGCACGTTGCCATACAGCTTCGCGACGAACTCCTTGGCCTTCGCGTCGCCGCCGTACTTGCGCTTGGCGAATTCCCACGCCGCGAGGTAGTTCCAGCGCGCGCCGCCCGAGGTCTTCGGGTTGGGCGTGATCACGCTGACGCCCGGCTTCACGAGGTCATCCCAGTCCTTGATGCCCTTGGGATTGCCCTGGCGCACCACGAGCACGATGGTCGACGTGTACGGGGACGAGTTGTTCGGCAGGCGCTTTTGCCAGCCTTCCTTGACCCAGCCGCCGTGCTGCACCAGCGCGTCGGTGTCGCCGCCCAGGCCCAGCGTGGCCACGTCGGCATCGAGGCCGTCGATGATGGAGCGGGCCTGCTTGCCCGAGCCGCCGTGCGACTGCTTCACCGTGACGTCCTGCCCGGTCTTCGCCTTCCATGCCTTCGCGAACGCCTGGTTGAACTCGACGTAAAGCTCGCGCGTCGGGTCGTACGACACGTTGAGCAACGTCACGGCAGGACCCTGCGCGAAAGCGTTCGACAGGCCGCCCGCGAGGGCGAGGGCCAGGGGAATCTTGATAAAGTCGCGGCGAAGGCTCATGGAGATCGGCTCCCGTCTGTTGTGTGTGGAGCGCATTCTTCGAGGCCTTCCCGAAAACTGGAACGACCGAGTTCTCAGTTGTTTATCCGCATAAGCTAATCAGGAGCCGTTCGTGGCCCGCACCGTCCATTGCATCAAGCTCGGCCGCGACGCCGAGGGCCTCGACTTCCCGCCCTACCCCGGCGAGCTGGGCAAGCGCCTGTACGAGAACGTCAGCAAGGAAGCCTGGGCCGGGTGGCTGAAGCACCAGACCATGCTGGTGAACGAGAACCGCCTCAACCTCGCGGACCAGCGCGCGCGCGAGTACCTCAAGCGCCAGATGGAGCAGCACTTCTTCGGCACCGGCGCGGACGTCGCGCAGGGCTACGTGCCGCCCACCTCCTGATCGCGCGCCACCCCCGTGTCCGAGCCGGTCGCGTGGTCGCCTGAGGGCACGCCCCGCAGTTCACGCTTCGACGACATCTACCGCTCCGCCAGTGGTGGCCTCGCGCAGGCCCGCCACGTGTTCCTCGGCGGCTGCGGCCTTCCGCAGGCATGGGCGGGCCAGCGCTGCTGGCGCATCCTCGAGACGGGCTTCGGCCTCGGCCTGAACTTCCTCGCCGCGTGGCGCGCGTGGAAGGACGACGCGCAGCGGCCCGGCCTGCTGCACTTCGTTTCCGCCGAAGCGTTCCCCGTTGCAGCGGCCGACCTGGTGCGCAGCGCGCAGGCGCATCCCGAACTGCAGGAGCTCGCGGCAGACCTGGCCGCGCAATGGTGGGGACTCGTGCCCGGCGTGCATCGCCTGTCCTTCGACAGCGGCCGCGTCCTGCTGACGCTGTGCATCGGCGATGCACGCGCCATGTTGTCCGAGCAGGCGTTCGCCGCGGACGCGGTGTTCCTCGACGGCTTCGATCCCGCACGCAATCCGCAGATGTGGGAGCTGCCGTTGTTCAAGGCCGTTGCCCGCCTGTGCCGCCGCGGCACCGCGATCGCGACGTGGACCGTCGCCGGGCAAGTGCGGCGGGACCTGCAGCAGTGCGGGTTCGAGGTGGACAGGGTGCCGGGCCTTTCGCCCAAGCGCGAGTGCCTGGCCGGCCGCTTCGCGCCCGCATGGGCTTCCCGCGGCGATCCCGTCGCAACCCCGCTCACCCCCGGCCGCGCCATCGTCATCGGTGCGGGCCTTGCAGGCAGTGCTGCCGCGGCGTCGCTGGCGCAGCGTAGCTGGCAGGTGCAGGTGCTCGACGCCGCCGCGCAGCCCGCGACCGGAGCCTCGGGCCTGCCCGCAGGCTTGCTTGCACCGCACACGTCGTCGGACGATTCGCTGCTGTCGCGGCTGTCGCGCGCCGGCGTGCGCATGACGCTGCAGCAGGCGACACGGCACCTGCGCGCAGGCACCGATTGGGACTTCACCGGCGTGCTCGAGCGCCGCGCCCCCGATGCACGCGCGCCTGCGGATCTCGGTGACGAAGGTCGCGCCTGGCAGGAGCCGCGAGCCGACGGTGTGTGGCACTCGGCCGGTGGGTGGATCAAGCCAGCGGCGCTGGTGCAAGCGTGGTTGTCGACGCCCGGTGTGCAGTTCCGGGGGTCCGTCCGCATCGAGCGGATGCAGCGGACCGGGATCCATTGGCAGGCGCTCGATGTGCGCGGGCAGCTCGTGGCCGAAGCCGACCTCGTCGTCGTGGCTGCCGCACTTGGCAGCGGCACCCTGCTGCCGGACCTCGCGCTCATGCCCGTACGCGGCCAGGTCAGCTGGGCCACGCGCGACGACACCACGTCGATGCCCTCAGGGCCTGTGAATGGCAATGGCCACTTCCTGCCTTCGGTGCCGCTTGCGGAAGGTCCCGCGTGGCTCACCGGCTCGACTTATGGCCGCGGGGACACCTCGCTCGAGCCGCGCGACGCGGACCAGCTCGCCAACCTGGACCGCTTGCGAACGCTGGCCCCCGAAGTGGCTGCGGCGCTGGCGCCGGCGTTTGTCGATCGTGCGGTGCAGGCCTGGTGCGGCGTGCGCTGTGCTTCATCGGACCGTCGGCCACTGGTGGGCGAACTCGCGCCGGGACTGTGGGTCAGCACCGCGATGGGCTCACGCGGCCTGACCTTCGCGTGGCTCGCGGCCGAGTTGCTGGCCGCTCGCCTGCATGGCGAGCCGTTGCCGCTGCCGATGCGGCTCGCGTCGGCGTTGGACGTGGCGCGGCAGCGCGCCGCTGGGTGAACAGGCCCTAGACGCGCTGCAGCAGCGCGTGCAGCTGGACTGGGTCGATGCGATCGCCGGGCAGGTTGTGCGCCCCGGCGCGCCACGCCTGCATGCGATCGGCCGCCGTCGCACGGCCATTGGTGGCGATCAGGTGGGTGATCTTCGGACGGGCGGCCCCCAGCTGCCGCACGAATTTCCAGCCCTCGGCATCGGGCAGGTCCAGGTCGACCAGCGCGATGTCGTAGCGGTTGTGGCGCGCGTACTCCAGCGCCTCGGCCGGCGTCTGCGCTTCGTCGGCCTGCGTGATGTCGGCGAGGGCGAGCCGCGCCCGCAGGTAGAGCCGGTGGTCGCGATCGGCGCTGGCGATCAGCGCGCGCCGGCCGGGGAGGAGAAGATCGAGGGAGGCCGGCGCCGTGAGGTCGAAATCGACGTTGCTGGGCGGCTCGATCAGCTCGTCCATCGCCAGCACCACCTCGGCCCAGCGCACCGGACGGTCGAAGCAGCGGCGCGCCTGCGGCGGATTGCCCGGCCCGATCCACACCATCTTGAGCCCGGCGTTGCTGGGCGATTCGAGTTCCAGCACGGCCTCGTACGACTGGCTGTCGATCAGTACCAGGTCGGGCCGGGGCGCCGTGCCGCCGCCCTGCCACAGCTCGTAGGTGACCGCGCGGCCTTCCGAGAGACGCAGCAGGGTGTTGAGCGAATGCCGCTCTTCATCGGCGAAGCCGATCACCCATACCGAAGCCGTTCTCGTCATGCCAGGTCCATCCTCAGCAGCCGATGATAGTGCCCACTGCCGGGCTGTCGGCCCTTATCCGGCCTGACGTGTTTTCCCGGCGCAACGCCGCGCCGCGCTTGCGGAATATGCATATCCGCATAAGGCGAGAACAAGAAAATCGTTGGTGGCCATAAGGAGCGTCCGTAGAGTCGCGGCCCTTATGTACCAGTACACCGAGTTCGACAAGACTTTCGTTCGCGCGCGTGCGGCCCAGTTCCGCGACCAGCTGCAGCGCTGGCAGGCCGGCACGCTGAGCGATGAGGAGTTGCGGCCGCTGCGTCTGCAGAACGGCTGGTATATCCAGCGCTACGCGCCGATGGCCCGCATCTCGGTGCCCTATGGCGAACTGTCCAGCAAGCAGCTGCGCACGCTGGGCCAGGTGGCCCGCGAGTTCGACCGACCCGATCCGGCCCTGCTGCAGGACGCACAGGAGAAGCAACTCGCACTGGTCCCGTGCCGGTGCCCGGCACCAACCGCCAGGTGGTGACGAACCTGAAGTACGGCTACGGCCACTTCACCACGCGCACCAACGTGCAGTTCAACTGGATCCCGATCACGCGCGCCGCCGACGTGATGGAACTGCTGGCCAGCGTGAACATGCATGGCATCCAGACCAGCGGCAACGCCATCCGCAACATCACGACCGAGGCGCTCGCGGGCATTGCCGTCGACGAGATCGCCGATCCGCGGCCGTTCGCCGAAATCATCCGGCAGTGGGCGGCGCTCCATCCGGAGTTCGTCTTCCTGCCGCGCAAGTTCAAGATCGCGCTCAATGGCGCGACCGAAGATCGCGCCGCGCTGGGCTGGTACGACATCAGCCTGCAGGCGCTGAAGAACGAGGCCGGCGAGCTTGGCTTCAAGGTGCTGGTGGGCGGCGGCATGGGTCGCACGCCGGTGATCGGCACGGTGGTGCGCCAGTTCGTGCCGTGGCAGCACGTGCTGAGCTACCTGGAGGCCTGCATCCGCGTCTACAACCAGTACGGCCGCCGCGACAACATCTGGAAGGCACGCATCAAGATCCTCGTGAAGTCCGAGGGCCAGAAGTACATCGACAAGGTGGAAGAGGAATTCCGCCAGATCGTCGAGATCGACGGCGCCCCGCACACCATCACGCAGGCCGAGCTGGACCGCGTGGCCGGGCAGTTCGTCGCGCCCGAGATCAGGCGTTCGCACCGCGCGTCCGCCGACCAGCGCGTGCACGAGATCATCCGCGCCGACGCCGAGGCCGATCCGCTGTACGACCGCTGGCTGCAGCGCAACGTCCTTCCGCACCGCAACCCCGAGCTGCGCGCCGTGGTGCTGTCGTTCAAGCGCCTGGGCCAGAACCCCGGTGACTGCACGGCCGACCAGTTCGACGCCTGCGCCGAACTGGCCGAGCGTTTTTCCGCCGGCGAGGCACGCGTCACGCACGAGCAGAACCTGCTGCTGCCCTGGGTGCACCAGGACGACCTGCCGGAGCTGTGGGCAGCGGCCCGCAAGCTGGGCCTCGCGCGTCCCAACATCGGCCTGATCACGGACATGATCGCCTGCCCCGGCGGCGACTTCTGCTCGCTGGCCAACGCGCGCTCGCTGCCGATCGCCGAGGCGATCACCGAGCGCTTCCAGGACCTCGACGAGGAATACGACATCGGCGAGATCGACCTGAACTTCTCGGGCTGCATCAACTCGTGCGGCCACCACCATGCGGGCCACATCGGGATCCTCGGCGTCGACAAGGACGGCAAGGAGTGGTACCAGATCACGCTGGGTGGCTCCAACGGCTCTGACCTGTCGGGCCCCGCCACGCCGGGCAAGATCGTCGGCCCGTCCTTCGCGAAGGAAGAAGTGCCGGGCGTCATCGAGGCCCTGATCGACGCCTACCGCCAGCTGCGCCAGCCTGCCGGCGACGGCAAGTCCGAGACCTTCATCGCCACGCTGCGCCGCGTGGGTCACGACCCGTTCAAGGCCGCGGCCAACGCTGCCCGCTTCGTGGAAAGGGAGGTCGCCTGATGCAGCGCCTGATCGACATCCTGCCGGCCGCCGACGTGCAGCCCGAGCCGAACGTCAGCGTGCTGGCCGTCGCGAACGACGCCGACATCGCCGAGCTCTCGCTCGAGGGCGTGGACCGCATCGAGCTGAACTTCCCGAAGTTCACCGACGGCCGTGCCTACAGCCAGGCCTACCTGCTGCGCCGCCGCCGCAAGTTCACGGGCGACATCCGCGCCACGGGGGACGTCCTGATCGACCAGCTGGTGCAGATGCAGCGCACCGGTTTCTCGAGCGCCGTGCTCAAGGAAGGCAAGGACGTCGCCGAAGCCCAGCGCCAGTTCGACCGCTTCGCGGCCTTCTACCAGGCCGACCTCGTCGAGCAGAAGCCGCTGTTCGCCCGGAGCTGACATGGGCGCCATCGACCTCCACGCGCGGGCTTCCGCGGACTTCGAGCGCAAGCTCGCCGACACCCAGCAGTTGCTGATCCGCGCGGCCGCCGAGTTCTCGCCGCTGACCCAGGCCAACAGCCTCGGCGCGGAGGACATGGTGATCACGCACCTGATCAACGCGCTGGTGCTGGACATCCCTGTGTTCGTGCTCGAGACCGGCATGCTGCACGCCGAGACGCTGCAACTGCTGGATCGCCTGAAGGCGACCTCGCGCGCGCCCGTGCGCGTGTTCGAGCCGGTGGACGAGTCCGTGGTCCAGTTTGTCGGCCGCGAAGGCAAGGACGCGATGTACCGCAGCATCGAGCTGCGCAAGGCCTGCTGCCACATCCGCAAGGTGGAACCGCTGCAGCGTGCGCTCGAGGGCCACAAGGCCTGGATCACCGGCCTGCGCCGCGAGCAGTCGGCCGCGCGCGCCGAGGTGCCGCTGATCGATCGGACCGAGGCGCGTACGAAGTTCAACCCGCTGGCCGAGTGGACCTGGGGCGACGTCTGGCATTACATCGCGAGCAACGGCATGGACTACCACCCGCTGCACGACCAGTTCTATCCCAGCATTGGCTGCGCGCCCTGCACGCGCGCCATCAGCCTCGGCGAGGACTTCCGCGCCGGTCGCTGGTGGTGGGAGGACGAGAACGCCAAGGAGTGCGGATTGCACGTCAAGACCAACGAGGGAGTCGCCGCATGAACGCGCGCGTGGAACCGCAGCTGCTGTCGCAGCTGTCCAACCGTCACCTGGATGCGCTGGAGGAAGAGGCGATCTTCGTGCTGCGCGAAGTGGCCGGCGCCTTCGAGCGCCCCACCCTGCTGTTCTCGGGCGGCAAGGATTCGCTGGTGCTGCTCAAGTGCGCCGAGAAGGCGTTCGGCGGGCGGCTGCCGTACCCCCTGCTGATGATCGACACCGGGCACAACTTCCCCGAGGTGACGGCCTTCCGCGACTACCGCGCGAAGCAACTGGGCGCCGAGCTGGTGGTGCGCAGTGTCGAGGACTCGATGAAGCGCGGCACAGTCCGCCTGTCCCATCCGGGCGAGTCGCGCAACGTGCACCAGTCGGTGACGCTGCTGGAGGCGATCGAGGAATTCCGCTTCGACGCGTTGATCGGCGGCGCCCGCCGCGACGAGGAGAAGGCCCGCGCCAAGGAGCGCATCTTCTCACACCGCGACACCTTCGGGCAGTGGCAGCCGAAGGCCCAGCGGCCCGAGCTGTGGACGCTGTTCAACTCGCGCCTGCAGCCGGGCGAGCATTTCCGCGTGTTCCCGATCTCCAACTGGACCGAGCTGGACGTGTGGCAGTACATCGAGCGCGAGCGCATCGAGCTGCCCTCGATCTACTACGCGCATCGCCGCCAGGTGGTCGAGCGCAAGGGCCTGCTGGTGCCGGTGACCGAGCTCACCCCGCCGCGTGACGGCGAGACGCCGGTCACGCGCACCGTGCGCTTCCGCACCGTCGGCGACATCACCTGCACCTGCCCGGTGGCCAGCACGGCTTCGAATGCGAGCGAGGTGGTGGCCGAGACCGTGGTGGCCGACGTCAGCGAGCGCGGCGCCACCCGCATGGACGACAAGACCTCCGACGCCTCGATGGAGAAGCGCAAGAAGGACGGGTATTTCTGATGGACGTTGCAACCCTCACCAACGCCACGCTGGAAGCGGGAATCCGCCGTGACGACGACATCGACCGCGGCGCTGCCCTGCGCTTCATCACCTGCGGTTCCGTCGACGACGGCAAGAGCACGCTGATCGGCCGCCTGCTGGTGGACACCCAGGCCGTGCTGCAGGACCAGCTGGCGGGCGTGCAGCGCGCCGGCGCCACCGACCTGGCGCTGCTCACCGACGGCCTGACCGCCGAGCGCGAACAGGGCATCACGATCGACGTGGCGTACCGCTACTTCGCCACGCCCACCCGCAAGTTCATCATCGGCGACGCGCCGGGCCACGAGCAGTACACCCGCAACATGGTGACCGCCGCCTCCAGCGCCGACGCCGCCGTGGTGCTCGTCGACGCCACCAAGCTGCGCTGGGCCGATGCCGACCTGGACCTGCTGCCGCAGACCCGCCGCCATGCGCTGCTGGTGCACCTGCTGCGTGTGCCCTCCGTGGTGTTCGCCATCAACAAGCTGGACGCGATCGAGGATCCGGCACTGGCCTATCGCCACATCGCGGGCGCGCTGGCCGCGTTCTGCAAGGCCGCCGGCATCACGGCGCGCGCCGTGGTCCCGATGTCGGCGCTGCAGGGCCTGAACGTGGTCGAACAGTCCATCGGCTGGGCCGGCTATGTCGGCCCTTCGCTGCTGCAGTTGCTGGAGACCCTGCCTGTCACGCACGCCGAGACGGACGAGGCCCTCGCCTTCCCGGTGCAGTGGGTCGAGAAGTTCTCCGGCTCCGCCGACACGTCGCAGGGACGCCGGGTGTTCTGGGGCCGAGTGGCCACCGGCCACGTGCAGGCCGGCGACAGCGTGCGCGTGATGCCTTCGGGCCAGACCGCGGTCGTGGCGCAGGTGCTGGACGCCGTTCGCCGGCCACGCGCGATCGGCGCCGGCCACAGCGCGGGCCTGGTGCTCGATCGCGAGGTCGACGTTTCGCGCGGCGACTGGCTTCTCGCAGCCGACGCACCCGAGGCGACGCGCGAGATCACCGGCACCGTGGCGTGGCTCGATGACGAGCCGCTGGTGGCCGGCCGCCTCTACTGGGCGCTGCACGGACACCGCTGGGTGAAGGCGCGCATCAAGCGCATCGTGCACCGGCTCGACGTGCACACGCTGGCCGAGCAGGAGGCTTCGCAGCTGGAGCCCAACGCCATCGGCGTGGTGGAACTCGCACTGCAGGAGCCGCTGGCCACTCGGCCGTTCGCGCGCGCCCGCGTGCCCGGTTCGCTGGTGCTCGTGGATACCGCGACGCACAGGACTTCGGGGGCCGTGCTGGTGCGCTGAACGTTGACGGCAGGGCCATCCACCACCGCGCGGTGGACTGCGTGGCCCGCTGGCTAAAATTGGGGGTTTCCCCCAGCGCTCCTTCCTACAACATGACCCACGTCGTCACCGAACAATGTATCCGCTGCAAGTACACCGACTGCGTGGATGTCTGCCCCGTCGATTGCTTCCGGGAAGGCCCCAACATGCTGGTGATCGACCCGGATGAGTGCATCGACTGCGCGGTGTGCATCCCGGAGTGCCCGGTGAACGCGATCTACGCCGAGGAAGACGTGCCCGCCGACCAGGTGCAGTTCACCAAGATCAACGCCGAGCTGGCCCGCGCTCCGGGCTGGAAGAGCATCACCAAGCGCAAGCCCGCGCTGCCCGATGCCGAGGAATGGAAGGACAAGCCGGGCAAGCTCGGCGAACTGGTCCGCTGAAGACCGACAAAAGCAATGGAACCCAGACTCAGCCAAGAAGTGATCAAGACCGCCGCCGCGCATGACGGCCCGATCGAGACCGATGCCGTCATCGTGGGCGCAGGCCCCGTGGGCCTGTTCCAGGTGTTCGAGCTCGGCCTGCTGGAGATCAAGGCCCACGTGATCGATTCGCTCGCCTACCCCGGCGGGCAGCCGATCGAGCTGTACCCGGACAAGCCGATCTACGACATCCCGGCCATCCCGGTGTGCACCGGCAAGGAACTGACCGACGCACTGCTCAAGCAGATCGAGCCGTTCGGCGCCACCTTCCACCTGGGCCAGACCGTCACCGAAGTGACGAAGCAGGACGACGGCCGCTTCTTCGTGGCCACGTCCAAGGGCACGCAGTTCCTCACCAAGACCATCTTCATCGCGGCCGGCGTGGGCGCCTTCGAGCCGCGCGCGCTGAAGGTCGACGGCCTGGACAAGTTCACCGGGTCGCAGCTGCACTACCGCGTGCGCAACCCGGCCGACTTCGCGGGCAAGAACCTGGTCATCGTGGGTGGCGGCGATTCCGCGCTCGACTGGACGCTGAACTTCGTGGCCGAGGGCCCGAACAAGGCCGAGAGCGTGATCCTCGTGCACCGGCGCGACGGCTTCAAGGCCGCGCCTGCGTCGGTCGCCAAGATGCACGAGCTGTGCGAGCAGTACGAGATGCAGTTCATCGTCGGCCAGGTCACCGGCTACGACGAGAAGGACGGCCGACTCACCGGCGCCAAGGTCACCGGCTCCGACGGCGTCACGCGCGTGGTGCCGCTTGACATGCTGCTGGTGTTCTTCGGCCTGTCGCCCAAGCTCGGCCCGATCGCCGACTGGGGCCTGGACATCGAGCGGAAGCAGCTCGTGGTGGACACCGAGAAGTTCTCCACCAGCGTGCCCGGCATCTTCGCGGTGGGCGACATCAACACCTACCCCGGCAAGAAGAAGCTGATCCTCTCGGGCTTCCACGAGTGCGCGCTGGCGGCATTCGCCGCGGCACCGATCATCTTCCCCGAGAAGGGCAAGATCCACCTGCAGTACACGACCACGTCGCCGAAGCTGCACAAGGTGCTGGGCGTCGAGACGCCCGTGTTCGACTGAACGCGAGGGCGTCGTTTGCACGCCGTCACCGCAGAGGTGCGGAAAGCGGCTGAAATGACGCTATACTCGTGGGCTCATTCCCCGATAGCTCAGTCGGTAGAGCGCCGGACTGTTAATCCGTAGGTCCCTGGTTCGAGCCCAGGTCGGGGAGCCAAACACTGAAGGACCTAGCCGCAAGGCTAGGTCCTTTTCTTTGCCCACGCGAGCCACAGCGGTGGGCTCGTAGCGCTGTGCTGGCGTAAACCCCGACGCGATTCGACAGCCACTTGAAAGCGAGGCAGCCCACGATACGCAGCGGAACAACAGGAATCCCACCATGAAGACCTTCCCCGCACCTCGCCTCCTTGCGACGGCGTTCCTGGCGCTTGCCGCCGTTGGCGCGCATGCCCAGGACACGGCGAACTGGCCGAACAAGCCGCTGACCTTCGTCGTTCCCTACGCGCCCGGCGGCAGCTCCGACACGCGCGCCCGCATGCTGGCCGCCAAGATGACGGGGTATCTGGGCCAGCCCATCGTCGTCGAGAACAAGGCGGGTGCGGGCGGCAACATCGGAACGGACATGATCGCCAAGGCCGCGCCGGACGGCTACACGTTCGGCATCGGCAACTTCGCGCCGCTGTCGGTGAACAAGGCCATGATGGCCAAGGTCCCGTTCGATCCGGCCAAGGACCTGGCGCCGATCGTCCTCATCGAGCGCGGTCCGCTCGTGATGGTGGTCCCCGAGAAGTCGCAGTTCAAGACCTTCCAGGACCTGGTGAGCTATGGCAAGGCGCATCCGGACAAGATCACCTTCGCCTCCGCCGGGGTGGGCGGCGCCTACCACCTCGCGGGCGAACTGCTGTCGGAAGCCACGGGCGTGCCGATGGTGCACGTGCCCTACAAGGGCGGCGGCCCCGCCACCACGGACCTGCTCGGCGGCCAGGTGAGCTTCATGTTCGACATGGCGCCCGCAGTGCTGCCCCACATCAAGGAGCACAAGATGCGCGCGCTGGCCGTCGCGACCGACAAGCGCCTGCCGCAGCTGCCTGACGTTCCGACGCTGAGCGAGCTGGGACTGAAGGACATGAGCATGTCGAACTGGTTCGGCCTCGTGGCGCCGGCCAAGACACCCAAGGCCATCATCGCGAAGCTCAACGACGCGGCCAACCGCGCGCTGAAGGATCCGGTGGTCGTCGAGGCGATCCAGGGCCCCGGGAACATCATCGGCGGCGGCACCCCCGAGCAGTTCTCGACCTTCGTGGCCGGCGAAACCGCTCGCTGGTCGAAGGTGGTGAAGGACAAGCAGATCAAGGCCGACTGATCCGCGCGTCGCATGCGGGCACCCTGCCCGCATGCGACCGTTGCTTGCCGCTGGCTGCGCGGCCGCTCAGGGCCTGCGATTGCCGAGCACGAAGCCGATGAGTGCCAGGACGATGAAGACGAAGAAGAGGATCTTCGCGATCCCGACCGCGCTGGCGGCGATGCCGCCAAAGCCGAACACGGCGGCGATCAGCGCGATGACAAGACAGATGACGGCGTAGTGCAGCATGTTGACTCCTTGATGAGTGACGCATCCGGCAAGGGGATGGCCTGGGTCAACGTTAGGCTGGCCCGGCTGCACGGATGATCAGCCGCGGTTGTCTCTGCTTGTCCGTGGCATCGCGCGCGGTTTGTAGGATCAGGCCAGCCGCGCCCCACCCTGCGTGCGCAGCCGCGCGACCGCCTCGGTCGCCATGCGGTCGATGATGTCCGCGGCGGGCTCGATCGCGTGCACCAGGCCAGCCGCCTCTCCGAACCACACGGCAGTCTCTTCAGGATCGCCCGCCTCGAAGGCACGGACATAGCGCGGACCTTCCTCGGCCACCGCAGCCTTCAGCGCCTCCTCACGCCCGTGCCAGCGCTCGGTGAAAGCATTGCGGCGGATGCGCGCCGTGAACCCCGCCGGCCACGGCAGGCCACGCGCGATGTCCGGGATGCGCGTTCGCAGCGTCCCGTCGCCTGCCGTGGCCAGGATGGCGCGGTGATGTCCCTCCTTGACCAGCGCTTCGCGCGAGGCCCACAGGCGCGTGCCCACGAGCACGCCATCCGCGCCGAGCATCAGCGCGGCGGCGAGGCCGCGGCCATCGGCGATGCCGCCTGCAGCCAGCAGCACCGTGTCGGGCGCATGCCTAGCGAGATGGTCCGCCACTTCGGGCACCAGGCTCAGCGTGCCCCGTAGCGCCCCATGACCGCCCGCCTCGGACCCTTGGGCGACGATGACCCCCGCGCCCGCGGAGATCGCATCGCCCACGTGGCCGAGATCCTGGCACTGGCAGACCAGCACGGCGCCGGCGCGACGGATCTCGTCGCCGAACGGCCGCGGATCGCCGAAGGACAGCATCACCGCGGCGGGCTTGTGCCGCAGCACCTGCGTCAGGAGCGAAGGCGATTTCTGCAGCGACCAGGTGATGAAGCCCACGCCGACGCGCTCGCCGCCGGCGGCCGCGAACTCGCGCTCGAGCCACGCCGCATTGCCATAGCCGCCACCGATCAGTCCGAGTCCGCCCGCGCGGCTCACCGCAGCCGCAAGGGCACCTCCGGCGGCGAAGGCCATCGGTGCGGAGACGATGGGATAGCGCAGGTTGAGGGCGCCCGTCAGACGCGTCACGAGCGTGCTCATCGCATCCCCCTGCGAGAGGTATCGCCGCTCACGTCGCGCACAGCTGGGCCTCGCGCACCTTCTTCGCGATTTCCTCGAAATGCTCGGCCGTCACGTCGCGGCCGACGGCGATCACGCCCTGTACAGTGCCCCGCGCATCCTTGAGCAGACCGTACGAGAACGAGACGTACAGCCGGCAGCCGAACTTGTGGTTGCAGCGCGTGGTCACCGCCTGGCCCTCGTGGCGCAGGTACCCGCTGGCGATGGTGCGGCGATAGCCATCGGCGTGCGCACGGCGGAACCGCTCGGGCACGATCAGGTCGAGGCTGGAGCCGAGCGCTTCCTCGGGCGTGAAGCCGAACAGCACGCCCGCGCCGCGATTCCAGACGCGGATGATGCCTTCGCGGTCGGCCACCACGACGGCTTCGGACATGCCCTGCACGAGCGCCTGATAGAGGTCGGTGCCCAGCGGCATCGACGATGTCGGGAGCGGATTCATGCCGGTGCGAGCTCCGTGTTGTCGCCTTCCAGGCCGTGCAGCAGCTGCGAGAGGGCCTGGACCTCGTCACGATGCAGCAGGGCCAGCGCCTCCAGGAGCCGTTCGCCGGCGGCGGTGAGATGCACCTCCACGGAACGCAGGTCGCGTTCGCTGGCGCGCCGCCGCACCAGGTCCAGCTCCTCGCAGCGGCTCACCAGTGCCACCACGCCGTGGTGCTTGGATTGCAGGCGGTCCGCCAGCTCGGTGATGCTGGCGTGCGAGCGCCCCGGGAAGCCCTTGATCTGCAGCATCAGCTGGTACTGCAGCGGCGTGATGCCGTGCTCCTGCGCCACGTCCTCGCTGAAGCGCAGGAACTTGCGCAGGTGGTGGCGAAACCGGGCCATGGCCTCGTACTCGCCCTTCTTCATCGATCGACCCATGCCTGCTCCAACTGCAAGACTCCCATCCAGCGCGACCTGGTCGCACTCCGGTCTCGCGTCGGATCAATATATCATGGCATGACATACCGCCAAACGTGACCCCGGGCGCCCCGGGGTTGCAGGCCCCAGACCCGTCCGCATGCACCAGCACCGCCTCGCCGCCATCACAGACCGCTGTCCGCCCCCGATGTTCGCGCTGGTGATGGCGACCGGCATCGTGGGCATCGCCACGGGCCACGCCGGCCTGCGCGAGGTGGCGCTCGCGCTGCAGCTCCTGGCGACGGCGGCCCTGGCCTTCTGCTGGGCCGTTCTCGCCACCCGCGTTGCGATGCAGCCGCGCGCGCTGCTGGCCGACTTCGCGGACCATGCCCGCGCCCCGGGGCATTTCACCGCGGTCGCGGGCACCGCCGTGGTGGGCTCGGGCGCCATGGCCTTCCCCGGCACGCTGTCGTTCTCGATCGCGATGCTGTCCATCGCCACGACCGCCTGGCTGGTGCTGACATACGCGATCTTCGGTGCGCTCGTGATCGCGAGGGACAAGCCGCCACTCGCCCAATGCCTGCACGGAGGGTGGCTGCTGGCCGTCGTTGCCATCCAGTCGCTGTGCGTGCTCGCCACCCTGCTCGCGCCGGACCTCGACCCCGCCGCGCGCGCCCACCTGGAGTTGTTCGCCTTGTGCGCCTGGCTGGTCGGCATCGGCCTGTATGCGTGCCTCGCCACCCTGCTCCTGTACCGCGCCGTGTTCCTGCCCTTCGCGCCGGGGGATCTCACACCGGGTTGGTGGATCACCATGGGCGCGATGGCGATCTCCACGCTGGCCGGTGCCGGGCTCGTGGGCGCGGCCGGCAGCGTGCCGCTGCTGGCCGACATGCTCCCGGCCCTGCGCGCCGGCTCGCTCCTGTGCTGGGCCATCGGCACGTGGTGGATCCCGTTGCTGCTGGTGCTGCATGTATGGCGGCACGTGGTGCGCGGCATGCCGCTGCACTACGACTTCGGCCAGTGGAGCGCGGTGTTCCCGCTGGGCATGTACAGCGTGGCATCGGGGACGCTGGGTAGTGCGCTTCAGCTCGGCTTTCTGATGAAAGTTGCGACCGCATTCGCATGGATCGCATTGACTGCATGGTCGGCCACGGCCATCGGCTGGCTGCGCCGGCTGGTCGCCACGCAAGGTGCCGTGCGAACCACCGCCGAGGGTGGCCGCTGATGTGCGTCCCGGTTGATGCAGCTCAAGCGCGGCGGGCTGCCCGGTGCGAGCATCGGTCGCCATGACATCGATCCCTCGGCGCCAGGTCCCCCTTGCCACGGTCGCGCCGGCGGGCTCTGCGCTGCTCGCGCTGGGATTCCGCCCGTTCTACCTGCTGGCCAGCCTGTTCGCGGCGGTCTCGATCGGGCTGTGGGCGCTGCAGTTCAGCGGGCTGCTGCCGTTCGCGTACCTGCAGGGCCCGCTGTGGCATGCGCACGAGATGCTGTTCGGCTTCGCGCTTGCGGTGGTGGTCGGCTTCCTGTTCACGGCAGGCCGCAACTGGACCAACCAGCCGACGCCCACCGGGCCGCTGCTCGCAGCACTCGCGCTGCTCTGGCTCGCGGGCCGCGTGCTGGTGCTGACGCCGTTCGGCTGGGCCGCGGCCTGCGCCAACACGGCCTTTCCGCTCGCGGCGGCCGTGTCGCTCGGGGTGCCCTTCGTACGCGCGGGGAACCGCCGCAACTACTTCTTCATCGCCTTGCTGGTCCTGCTGGCGGGCGCAACGGCGGCGGTGCACCTGGCGCAGTTGCGGGTGCTGGAGTTGCCAGCCTGGGCCGGCATCCAGCTCGCACTCGACGTGCTGCTGTTCATCGTGTCGGTCATGGCGGGACGCGTGATCCCGATGTTCACCAACAACGGCGTGCCGGGCGCGCAGGCCCGCCGCGAGCCGGTGGTCGAGAAGGCGGCGCTGGGTGCCGTGCTGGCCCTGCTCGTGGCCGATGCGCTTCGGCTGCCGGCCAACGTCATCGGCGTCGTGTGTGCCGTGGCCGCAATCGCCCATCTCGCGCGCTGGCTGCTCTGGACGCCGTGGACCACGCGCCGCGTGCCCCTGGTCTGGGTGCTGCACGCGGCCTACGCGTGGATCCCGCTGCACCTGCTGCTGCGTGCACTGGCGGCCTGGGGCTGGGTGGCGCCCTCGATCGCCACGCATGCCCTCACGGCCGGCGCCATCGGCGGACTGGTGATCGGCATGATGACGCGCACGGCGCGCGGCCACACCGCCCGGCCGGTGCGCGCCGACGCGCGCGATGTGGCCTGCTACGTGCTGGTCCTCCTGGCGGGCGTCGTCCGCGTGGCCGTGCCCCTGCTGTGGCCGGAGCGCATGATGGCCGCGATCCTCGCCTCGGCCACGCTGTGGTCGGCCGGCTTCGGGCTGTACGCCGTGTGCTACTGGCCCGTTCTCACCCGGCCACGCCTGGACGGCAAACCGGGCTGAACGTCCGCCTCCGCCTGCACCTTCGCGTGCGCGGCGAGAGCCCGCTCGAGCAGCCGGGGCGCATCGATCCTGTGGGTCCACGCGGCGAACGCCTCCGTGGGACCGCGCCAGCGCAGCGCCTCGACGTCGGCGAACAGCGCCGCATCCGTCCTCAGCGTCGCCAGGTGCTTGAACAGCAGCGCACGTTCCCTCGCCTCGCCCAGCACGGCGGGAGGGAACGCCTCGATCGGTCCATGCCGGTTCAGGAGCTTGGCCGCGCCGACGGCGCCGATGCCTTCGATGCCCGGATAGCCGTCAGCGGTGTCGCCGACCAGCGCGAGGAAGTCCGGGATCAACCCGGGCTCGACGCCGAACTTCTCGCGCACGCCGGCCGCGGAGCGGATGGCCTTGGCGCGGCGATCGACCTGCAGCACGCGGTCGCCGCGCACGCACTGCGCCAGGTCCTTGTCCGGCGTCCACAGCAGCACCTTGTCGACACGCTCGTCCCGCTCGGCCAGGCAAGCCGCGGATGCCAGCGCGTCGTCCGCCTCCAGCTCGGTCATCGGCCAGACCACGACGCCCATCGCGGCCAGGCCCTCCTCCAGCGGATGGAACTGCGCCCACAGCGCGGGCTCGATGCCCTCGCCCGTCTTGTAGCCGGGCCACAGGCCGTTGCGGAACGACTCGATGACGTGGTCCGTCGCCACGCCGACGTGCGTGGTGCCGCGCTCGATCATCTCCAGCAGGCCGTTCAGCACGCCGGCCACGGCACCGAACGGACGGTCCTGCCCCTTGGTGAAGCGGCGCAGTCCGTGGAAGTGCCGGAACAGCTCGTAGGTGCCGTCGACGAGGTCGATGACCATGCAGCCGGCGATCCTCAACGCGCCTTCAGCACCTGCGCCACGATGCGGTCGCAGCGTTCGCCGTCGAAGTCGAACACGTCGCGCTCGGCGATCTCCAGGTCCTGCGCGATCGACTCGCGCAGCAGGCTGCGGGCACGGAAGTGGCGGGTGCGCACGGTGGCCTCCGCGATGCCGAGCGAGAGCGCGGTCTCCTCCACGCTCAGCTCCTCGACCGACCGCAGCACGAACACGGCGCGGAAGTCCTCGGGCAGGCCGTCGATGCGGCGTTCGAGCAGCGCGCGCAGTTCGGCGCGCGCCAGCGAACGCTCGGGGGTGTCCTGGTCACGGGGAGGAGGTGCCTGGTCCACGGTGTCGCTCTCCCCGAAGTCCGTGTCGCGCCCGGCGGCGATCGGCAGGATGTTGTTGCGGCGTGACTGGCGACGCAGGCGGGCCATGCACTCGTTGACCACGATGCGGGTGAGCCAGGTCGCCAGCGACGCATCGCCGCGGAATGCCGCGAGCGAGCGGTACGCGGCAAGGTAGGCCTCCTGCACGGCGTCCTCGGCTTCGGCCGCATCTCGCAGCAGCGACCGCGCCGCCCGGTACAGCCGTCGGTTGTGCCGCCGCATCAGGGTTTCGAACGCGGCGGGGTCGCCGCTTCGCACGCGCTCGACCAGGCCGGCCTCGTCGAGGGGCGGCAGCACCGGATCGCGGGCGAGCTGCACCTGCGTCATTGCACGACCACCGTTCCCTGCATGCCCGGATGGTAGGTGCAGACATAGGGCTGGCGGCCGGGCTTGCGCGCCGTCCACGACCACTGCTTGCCGGGGCCGATCTCCTTGGAGTCGAAAGTGCCGGCCGCGGTGGCCGTGTGCGGCACCAGGTCCTTGTTGTGCCAGACCACGGTGTCGCCAGCCCGCACCGTGACCTCCGCCGGCTCGAATTTCATGCCTTCGATCGTGACGTCGTGCGTTGCGGCCCAGCCGGCGCAGGGCGCTGCAGCCAAAGCAACGACGAAGAGCCCGGCGCGGGCCACCGCGGAACCGGCTTTGCCGGGCCGCTGGTGGCGCCCCCTTGAGGTGGAGGCGCCGAAGGCGCTTCGGGGAGCTTTCACTTCAGCTGCCCAGTTGCGACTGGAGATGCTTCGCGTGCTCCAGGTGCTGCTCCAGCGCGGGCCGCACCTTCTCCAGCAGCGCCTTCAGGTCGGCGTTCTTCGCCGACGGGATCAGCGTCTTGTCGACCGCGTCGATCACGGCCTGGTGGTAGGTGACCTCGTTGTCGACGTAGGCCTTGTCGAACGCGGCGCCCTTGAGCTTCTTCAGCTTCGCCATGTTCTCGTCGCCGCCCTTCTTCAGCGACTTGCTGGTGTCGCTCGGCTCGGGCTTGACGTGCAGCTTCGTGACCAGCTCGGTCGCGGACTTGTTGACGGCCGTGTGGTCCGTGACCATCTGCTTGCCGAATGCGCGCACGTCCTTGGACTTCGCCTGCTTCTCGGCCAGCTTGCCGGCGTCGATGTCGACCTGGTTGGCGGTGACGACGATCTGGGCGATCTGCGGATCGCTGGGACCGGACTGGGCCTGGGCGAGGCAGGTGCAGGTGGCGGCCAGCACGGCAATGAGGGTGGGAACGACGCGCATCGAGGTCTCCTTGGGTGGGTGGAGGCATGGATGTCGCGAGCCGTGCCGGCGTTCCCGCGGCCGACGGCTGGTGCGCGGGACCGGACGCTCAGGCGCTCAGGCCGGCCTGGTGCGGCTTGACCGCAACCGGCGTAGCGGCCTTGGTGGTCGCCTCGTCCGCGCGCTCGGCCGCCACCCGCTGCGAGAAGATGCGCCGGAAGTGCGACAGCGCCGCATCCGAGGCGATGGCCTGCAGCTCGAAGTCCGGGTCGGCGTCGATCACGACCTGCTGGGCCTCGATCAGGTGCTTGTCTTCCATGAAGCCTTCGATCAGGCTCTGGTGCAGCGAGCGCGACACGTTGTGGTCGCTGCCCTCCCAGTTGTTCAGGTAGGTCCAGAAGAAGTGCGTGGTGCGACGCGTCTCGGGCGTCATGAACTGGCAGTTGCGGTATTCGCGCGTGCCCTCGCGGTTGCCCTTCTCGCTGCCGCTGCCCGCCGGCGAGAACATCGACTCGAGGAAGAAGATGCCGGGAATGTGCATGTGGCCGATGTTGCGGCGGTCGACATGCTGGTCCTTCTCCGCGGCCGGCAGCACCTTGCGGTGGAATGGCGGCGGCGCTGCGTCCATGTGCCAGCGCTCGACGCGGAAGCCGTCTGGCAGCCGCTCGATCGCGACCGGCCTGGTCTTGTAGGCGTACTCCTCCGAGCCGCCCAGCGTCTTCGTGTGCACGAACGCCAGGTGCGCGAAATCGGACAGGTTGTCGACGATCAGCAGCCAGTTGGCGTCGTAGTGCATGTAGTCGGGGATGCCCTTCCACTGCGCATCGCGCAGGTAAGGGAAGTCGATGATCTGCGCCGGGTCGGCCCTGGCCGCATCGCCCGTCCAGATCCACACGAGGCCGTCCTTCTCCACGACCGGATAGCTCTTCACGCCCAGCTTCGCTGGAATGACGTCCTGGCCGGGAATCTGGATGCACTTGCCGCCGGGGTCGAACTTCAGGCCGTGGTACATGCAGCGCACGCAGTCACCTTCGCGGCGCCCCAGGTGCAGCGGCACGCCGCGATGGCAGCAGCGATCGCGCAGCGCGACCACCTTGCCGGTCTCGCTCTTGTAGAGCAGCACCGCCTCCTCGAGGATGGTGCGCGCCAGCATCTTCCCGTCGATGAGTTCGTGGGCCCAAGCGGCCACGTACCAGCAGTTCCGGAGGAACATCGTGCGTCTCCTGGCCCGGCGGCCACGTGCAGCCGGGATGAGACCATCGTACGACCAAAGCCGGCGGCGGCTAGGCTTTCTCGCGGTGGTGCAGCTCCCGGTACAGGAAGGTCACGCGCGAATGGCAGGCATCTGCCTCGCGCATCGCATGCTTCACGTCCTCGTAGGAGGCGGCGCGGGCCCTCAGGTTGCAGGCGCGCCGCAGTGCTTCGGCTTCTTCGGCACGGGCCAGTGTCAGCTCGTACTTCAGGCTGTTGTCTTGACCATGTTCATCTCGCATGGCGCGGGATGTTCTTCGTGAACGCCCGGTCAAGTCTGTACACGCGCGATGGGAAGGGTGACACATTGCAAGGTCATCGGTCGCCAGCCGGCTGTGCGACGTCAGCCGCCTCTCACGTGGCGTGGGGCTGTCGCTGAAGACGCTGGCATGGACGCCGCCGGTATGGCGATCGCGGCGAAGAAGACGATGTTGCGGTCCTCCAGGTCCGGCCGCGTCACGTAGCCGGCCTGCCAGTGCTTCACGCCGGGGTTGCCGAGCGGGTTGAACCGGATGCCTTCCAGTTCACCCGAGGCCGGCACCCCGGCCGCGCCGCCCTGCACGTCCAGGGGCTTGCTTACCGCGTCTTCGGGGGTCTTGCCGCTGGCCACGTCGAACTCCTAGCTCAAAGCGCAGCACCGATGGCGGTGCTGCCCAAGCCGTACCGGCAGGGCGAGCTGGCCGAGCGGGAGAAGCAGGCGCTGGCAGGCACGGGCCAGGCAGCGGCGCACTTCCATCGCGAGGGCTGAGCGGGCGTCAGCGGATACCCGCAGCGCCTTCGCGGCGCCCGCGCGTAGCATGGGCGCCCATGACCTCCCCCGGGCCGCGCATCGCGTTGATCCATGCCACGCCCCTCGCGGTCGAACCGATCCAGGCCGCGTTCCAGAGGCACTGGCCGGCGGCCGTGCGGATGAACCTGCTGGATGACAGCCTCTCGGCGGACCGCGCCGCGGCAGGCCGCCTCACGCAGCAGATGGTCGATCGGTTCCTCGCCCTCACGCGCTATGCCGTCGCCACCGGGTGCGAAGGCATCCTGTTCACGTGCTCCGCCTTCGGTCCGGCCATCGAGGCGGCTGCGCGCCTGGCGGGCCGTCCCACGCTGAAACCGAACGAGGCGATGTTCGAGCAGGCGCTCGCCCTGACGCCGCGCACCGGCACCTTGAAGGCCGGCCTGCTCGCCACCTTCGAGGCCTCCTTGCCGTCGATGTCGCACGAGCTGCAGGCGATGGCCGCGGCGCGCGGCGCGATCGTGGACCTGCACAGCGTGTTCGTGCCGGACGCGATGCGCGACCTGGCGCAGGGACGCGCGGCCGAGCACCATCGCAAGGTCGCCGAGTCCGCGCAGGCGCTGCAGGACTGCGACGTCGTGATGCTGGCCCAGTTCTCGATGGCGTCGGCGCGCGAGGAGGTGCAGCGACAGCTGCCCTGCCCCGTGCTGGCCAGCCCGGATTGCGCGGTGCTCGCGCTGCACGAAAGGATCCTGCATGCCTGACCGCATCGCGCCGGCGCGCCTCTGCGGCTTCATTACGCTGGCGCTGCAGCGCCTGGGGCTGCCGCCGGCCGATGCAGCCATCGTTGCAGGGCTCATGACCGAGGCCGAAGCGCAGGGTTCGGACGGCCATGGCGCGATCCGCCTCGCGCCCTATGCGCGCCGCATCCGCGAGGGCGGCTACAACCTGCGGCCGGACATCCGCGTGATCCAGGAGCGCCCCGCGATGGCGCTGCTCGATGGCGACAACGGGTTCGGCCACCTGGTGATGCACAAGGCCGCGCAGCTGGCGATCGACAAGGCACGCACATGCGGCGTGGGCTGGGTCGGCGCGCGGCTGTCCAACCACGCGGGACCAGCCTCGCTGTATGCGCGCATGCCGCTGGCGCACGACATGGTGGGCCTCTACTTCGCGGTCGGCAACGCCAACCACCTGCCGCCCTGGGGCGGGCTGGACATGCTGCTGTCGACGAACCCGGTGGCCGTCGCCGTGCCTGCCGGAGAAGAGCCGCCCGTGGTGCTGGACATGGCCACCACCGTGGCGGCCTACGGCAAGGTGAAGGCCAAGGCGCAGCGCGGCGAGCAGATGCCGGTGGGCTGGATGATCGATCGGCTCGGCCAGCCGCTCACCGACCCGAAGCGCGCGGACGAAGGCTTCCTGATGCCCATCGGCGGCTACAAGGGCTACGGGCTCGCGCTGGTCGTCGGCCTGCTGGCCGGCACGCTGAATGGCGCGGCGATGGGCCGCGAGGTGCTGGACTTCAACAAGGACTTCCGCAGCACGACGAACACAGGCCAGGCCATCCTCGCCATCGACCCTGCCGCCATCGGCGACGTGGCCGCGTTCAAGACGCGCGTCGACACGGTGATCCGCGAAATGCGGGGCAGCGAGCGCATGCCGGGCGTGGATCGCATCTGGCTGCCCGGCGAGCAGAGCCACCTGCGCCGGCAGCAGAGCGAGCGCGAAGGCCTCGCATTGCCGCCCGCGCTGCTCGCGCAGCTGGACACGGTGGCGCGCGAGCTGGACATCCCCACCCTGCAATCCGCCTGATTCCGGAGACCCGCATGCGCCTCACCCGACGCTCCCTCCTGCTCGCCGCGCCCGGCGGCACGCTGGCCCTCGCGGGCCTCGCGCACGCGCAGGCCGCGTGGCCCACCAAGCCGATCCGCATCATCGTGCCGCTCGCCGCGGGCAGCGCGGTGGACGCGGCCGCGCGCATCGTCGCGCAGCGCATGGGCCAGGAGCTCGGGCAGTCGCTGGTGATCGAGAACCAGCCCGGCGCCGCCGGCTTGGTCGGTGCAGGCAACGTCGCCAAGGCGGCCGCCGACGGCTACACGCTGGGCGGTTTCAACGACAGCATCATGACCATGGTGCCCCACCTGCACGCGACGATGCCGTGGGACATCCTGAAGGACTTCGAGCCGGTGTCGCTGGTCGCGACCGTCGAATGGGGCCTGGTGGTGCCGACGGAGTCCCCGGTGAAATCGGCCGCCGACCTGATCGCGGCGGCGAAGCGAACGCCCGGCGAGCTCACCTACGGCTCCGGCGGCAACGGCAGCCCGCAGCACATCGCGATGGCGCTGTTCGCGTCGCAGGCGGGCGTGCAGATGAAGCACGTGCCGTACAAGGGCGCGACGCAGGCGGCCATGGGCGTGGCGGGCCAGGAAGTGCAGGCCGCGTTCCAGGGCATCGCCACCGTGACCTCGCTGATCCGGGCCGGCAAGCTGCGGCTGGTCGGCGTGACCACGCCGAGGCGCATGCCGCAGTTTCCGGACGTGCCGACCGTGGCCGAATCGGGCCTGCCGGGCTTCGAGTTCAACTCATGGTTCACGCTCGTCGCACCGGCGGGCACGCCGAAGCCGATCGTGCAGTCCCTCCATGCCGCCGTGCAGAAGTCCCTGGCGGATCCCGACGTCCGCGACAAGCTCAATGCGCAGGGGCTGACGCCGCGCGGCTCCACGCCGGAAGAGCTCGGCGCGGCGATGCGCACGCAACTGGCCCGCTACGGCGCCCTCATCCGCCAGAACGGCATCACATCGGACTAGCTCGGCAGCGTGCCGACGCCGAGCTGGCGCGTTGTCCTACAGCGGCTGAGGCTGGGAGGAATGACCATCTCCCCATGAGCCTGGACCGGCCAACTGCAAGGGGAGCGACGACGTGAATTCGACCAGGATGGCTTACAGCGAATGGCTTGCCGCCCACGACGAACTGCACGCCGCGAATTCGCGCTTCGCCGACGGCGTGGCCGCGCAGCTGCCCGAGGGCCAGCTGCTCGACCTGGCGCACCGCGTCGCCGTGCTGCAGGAAAAGGAGCGCGACAGCCTCACGGTCCTGAGCCGGTTGCACATCTGGGCCCGTCGCGACGCCGTCGCACGTCCCTTCGTGGCCAGCTCGGTCGCTTCCTGACGCGCAGGCGGTCTTCCCGCTCCCTCAGCTTCCGTTGACCTCTGCCGCGGGCGCCCGCGGCAGGATGACTTCGAAGGCGCTTCCCTGTCCCAGTCCCTCGCTACGTGCCGCCACGCGGCCGCCGTGCGACTGCACGATGCTGCGCACGATCGACAGGCCCAGGCCCAGGCTGCCGCGCAACTCGTTCTGGTTGTCGCGCGACTGGTAGAACGGCGAGAACACCTTGCCCAGCGTGGCGTCGTCCATGCCGGTGCCGAAGTCGCGCACGGTGAGCCGCACTTCCGAGTCGCTGGCCGCCAGGTCCACGGACACCGGGCGGCCGTTCGCATGGCGGGCCGCGTTGCCCAGCAGGTTGTTGATGGCCTGCGTCATGCGGGCCTCGTCGCACAGCACCCACAGCGGCCCGTCCTCGTGCGCCGTGAACCCGATCTGCACCGGCTGCCGCGAGGCTTCGAGGCCCAGGCGCGCCTCGCCCACCACGCGTTCGGCCAGCTCGCGAAAGTCGAGCCGCCGCGGCGTGATGGCCATCTGGCCGCGGGTGAGCCGCGACACGTCGAGCAGGTCGTCCACCAGGCGGCTCAGCTGGTTGACCTGCCGGTGCATGATCCCGCGCTCCATCTGCGTCGAGCCATCCGACTTCATGTCCAGGATGTGCAGCGCCGCGACGATCGGCGACAGCGGATTGCGCAGCTCGTGGCTGGTGACCGCGATGAATTCGTCCTTCGCCTTGCCGGCCGCCTGCGCCTGGTCGACGGCGTCGCGCAACTGGTCCACCAGCACCACCAGCCTCGCGGACGTGTCCTCCATGGCATGGCCGATCTGGTCGACCTCGGTGATCACGCTGCCCGGCGCGGCCACGCGCTGCTCGCGGCCCATGTCGGTGGCGAGTTCGCGCACCCGGTGGATGTCGCGGCTGATCAGCCGCGAGAGCCAGGTGGCCAGCAGCACGCAGGCCGCCAGGGTGATGAGGGCGCCAGCGGTGTAGAAGCCCACGCCGCGCAGGAGCACACTGCGCACCGGCAGGGTCGACGCGCCGACGGCGACCACCCAGCCGTAGGTGGGCAGCCGCGCGAATCCGGTCACGACCTCGTCGCCTTCGAGCGTGCTCGTGCGCGTGACGCCTTCGGCGGGATAGCGCAGCAAGGCTTCGCGCAACGTCGGTGACGGCGATCCGCCGATGGTGCCGGCGTGGTCCCTGGACCGCGCCACGCGCGCGAGGTTGGCGTCGAACACGGCGATCACCCAGTTCTCCGGCACCTTCTGCATCCGGAAGATGCGCACGAAGCTCTCGGGCTTGATGGTCACCGTCAGCACGGCCACCACTTCGCCGCCGCGCAGCAGCGGCACGCGGACCGGGATGGCGGGACGGCCTCGCGGTCCCGTGCTCAGCTGGCCGACGACCGGGCGACGCGTGCGGATGGCGTCGTCGAGGCTGGCCCTGTCCACCACCTCGCTGCGCGTGCCGAACGGAACGGCCGTGCTGAACAGGATGTTCCTGGACGGGTCGGCCAGGATGATGTTGGCCCAGTCGGGTCGCTCCCGCAGGATGTGCTGCGCGATGTCGCGGAGGCGGTGGAAGTCGGCGGAGTCGGCATCGGCCGATTCGGCGTACACGCGCATGGCGGCCACCGCCGCATCGAGCTCGCCCTGGATCGCGATCGCGAGCGCGCGCGACAGGTCGAGAGTGGAGCGGCGGATCTCGTCTTCCTGCCGGTCGGCGGCATCCATCGCGGCCAGGGCGGCGAACAGGACGAAGGGCACGAGGCCCAGCCCGATGATGGCGAACAGCAGCTGCCCGATCGACCAGGACCGTTGCCGCAGCTTGGAGAGCCACCCGTTCGCCACGGCGTCGGTTCAGCCGGCGGCCCGGCCGGCTCGCGTGCGCAATGCCACGCTGAAGGCCCACCCGGCCAGCGGCAGCGCCAGCGCGGGACCCAGCAGCATCGGCACGCGTCCGAGGTGGTCGAACGCGAAGCCCGCCAGGCTGACGCCCAGCGCCTGGCCGAAGAACAGGCAGAAGGCGAACAGCGCCACGGCCGTGCCGCGCGCGCTGGGGGCCATCTGCGTGGCGTTGGTCTGCAGGGTGTTGTGGTACAGGTAGGTGCCGAAGCCGATCGCCAGCGCGACCGGGGCCACGGTCCAAGGCACTGGCGACACCAGCCAGAGCAGCTCGCCCAGGCCCATGATCCAGCCGCCCGCGAGCACCATGCGGCGCTCGCCCCAGGTGGTGACGATGCGGCGGGCGCAGATCGCATAGACCAGCCCGCCACCCGCGTACAGCGCGATCATGGCCGACGCTGCAGACAGCGAGACGCCGAAGCGCTGCTGCAGCAGCGAGGGCATGTAGGCCAGCGGCCCGAGCAGGAAGATGCCCTCGACCAGTGCGGCGGCCAGCACCTTGCGGCTCCACGGCGAGCCCAGCACCAGCTGCCACTGCCGCAGGATGTGCCGGCGCTCGGTGGCGACGTGTGCCGCCGCCGTCATCGTGCGCAGGCGCACCAGCAGCAGCGCGAACAGCGCGGTATAGCCGGATCCGAGGGTGGCGAACGCGCCGCGCCAGCCGGCGGCGCCCTCGCCGAAGAAGCCGCCGGCCAGCTGGCCCGCCATCATTCCCGACAGCGTGCCCGTGAGCAGGCGCGCGAGCGTCGCCTGCCGCTCCTCGTACGGCACGGCATCGCCGATCCACGCCATCGCGAGCGGTATCACGCCCGCTGCGGCCATGCCCCAGCCAACACGCGCAGCCAGCAGGGCGTCGAACCCCGGCGCCGCGGCCGCGGCGAACGAGAGCGCGGCACAGCCGAACAGCGCCGCCGCGATCAGGCGCACCTTGCCGAAGCGGTCGCCGAGCGGACCGAACACCAGCTGCATCACGCTGTAGGCGATGGAGAACACGATGACCACGCGCCCCGCCGCGCCGGTGGTCAGCGAGAAGTCGCGCGCGAGCCGCGGAATCAGGCCGTCGCAGATGCGCAGCGCGGCCCCGCTGAGGAAGGAAGCGCCCGACAGGATCAGCACGGCCGCGCGCACCCCGCGGACTGCATCGGGAGAGGCGGCCGTGGTCAAGAAGGGATGGCGGGCAGTGCCCTGCGAGCCGTCACGCACGGCTCCGGAGGGAGCGGATGGAGGCCACCAGGGCCAGCGCATCCAGCGGCTTTGGCAGGTGGTCGTCGAAGCCGGCCTCCAGCGCGTTGGCCTTGTCCTCGGGCCGTGCGAACGCCGTGAGGGCCACGGCGGCCAGCCGGTCGGCGGTGGCCGGCTGCAGCCTGCGCACCTCGCGGATCAACTCGTAGCCGTCGCGCATCGGCAGGCCGATGTCGCTGACCAGGATGTCGGGCCACTGGTCGCCCAGCGCGCGCAGCGCGGTGTCGTAGTCGACGGCCGTGCGGACCAGGGCGCCGCGGTCGCGCAGGATCACCGAGAGCATCTCGCTGGCGTCGGCGTCGTCCTCCACGACCAGCACCGACAGCCCCTCGAGCGGGCTCGCGTCGTGCAGTTCGTCGGCGGCGGACAGGCCGCCGAGCGTGGAGTCCTCTGCCTCTTCCCCGCCGGCGTGCTCGACCTCGAACTCCACCTCCATGGTGGTGCCGGTCCCGATGCCGTCGCTGGCCGCACGGGCCGTGCCGCCGTGCAGCTCGGCGATGTGGCGCACGATGGAGAGGCCCAGCCCGAGGCCGCCGTGGGTGCGCTCGCCCGGCGGGCTGCCCTGCGAGAAGCGCTCGAACAGCAGCGGCAGGAACTCGGGGGCGATGCCGCGGCCCACGTCCTGCACGCGCAGCAGCAGGCGCGAACCCGTGCGCGCCAGCGACACGCGGATCAGGCCGCCGTGCTCGGAGAACTTGACGGCGTTGGTCACCAGGTTCCACAGCACCTGCTGGAAGCGCGCCGGATCCAGCCATGCCGGCTGGTGCGCGCTGTCGACGTCCAGCGCCACGTGCAGGCCCTTCTCGTCGATGGCCGTGCGCAGCGAACCCAGCGCGCTCACGGCCAGCGCCACGGGATCGACCTCCTCGCGCTCGAGGCGCAGCTTGCCCGAGTTGATGCGCGAGACGTCCAGGATGTCCGAGATGATCCGCGCCTGCGTCTTCACGTTGCGCTCGATGGCCTTCAGGCCCAGCATGGCCTGCGGCGTCGGGTCGCGCCGCATCAGCACCGCGACCCAGCCGACGATGGCGTTCAGCGGCGTGCGCAACTCGTGCGACAGGACCGCGATGAAGTCGTCCTTGGTGCGGCTGTGCCGCTCGGCCACCGCGCGGGCCGCCTGCTCGCGCGCCAGCATCTCGCGCCGCTGCTGCTCCAGCTGCAGCCGTTCGGTGACGTCCGTGGCGATGGCGATGCGCACGCCGGGATCGACGTGGCTGGAGATGTGCCAGTCCAGGTGGATCTGGCGCCCGTCCGCATGCGCGAGTGGGAAGGCCCCGTGCCAGGGCCGGTCGCCGCCGCCCTGCGACTTGGCCTGCACCACCGCGCGCGCATCCTGCGGCGCCAGGTCGGCCAGCACGCGGCCCACGATCGCCTCTCGCGGAAGTCCGAGCAGCGCCGTCATGGCGGGATTGGCATCCACCACGACGCCGTCGCGATCGAGCAGCACGATGCTGCTGGGCGCATGGTCGTAGATCGCGCGGAACCGCAGTTCGCTGCGCCGCAGCTGGTCCTCGGCCGTGCGGGCGCGGATCAGCGCCTGCAGCGTGGCCACCAGGATGGCCGGCTCGACTGGATGAATCAGGTAGGCGTCGGCACCGGCGTCGAGGCCGGCCACGCGGTCCTCGTTGCGGGTGAACTCGGCCGACAGGTGCACCACCGGCATGGTGGCGGTGGCGCGCGCCGCGCGGAGCTGGCGGCAGACATCGAAGCCGCTCATGTCGGGCAGGTGCACGTCCAGCACCACGGCCGATACGCCCCGCTGTGCGTGGGCCAGCGCTTCGCTGCCGCTGCCCGCTTCGGCCGTGCGGAACCCCGCGGCGCGCAGGATGCGCGTGGTCGAGTACCGCGTGGCCGAGTTGTCGTCGACCACCAGCACGGTGTGCTGGCCGCGTTCGATCGTCGCGCTGATGGCCGAGCTGTCGATCATGGCCGGGGACGGTCCTCCGGCAGTTCCGCGGGAATCGTGACGGAGAAGGTGGAGCCCTTGCCGGGCTCGCTCTGCAGGGCGACCGTGCCGCCGAGCAGTTCCGCCAGGCGCTTGCTCAGCGACAGGCCGAGGCCGGTGCCGCGCAGGCGTTTCTGCAGCGCCGACTGCACCTGCGAGAAGTCCTGGAAGATGCTCTGGTGGTACTCGGGCGCGATGCCGATGCCGGTGTCGACCACGCTGAACTGGATCAGGCCGCTGTCCAGCCGCCGTGCGGCGACGCGCACCTCGCCCTTGGGCGTGAACTTGAGCGCGTTGGACACGAAGTTGCGCAGGATCTGCGACAGCTTGCGGTCGTCGGTGTACAGCTTGGGGATGTCGTGCGGCTCCTCGAACACCAGCACCACGTCGGGATTGGTGAGCACCGGCTTGAACATCCCGCGCAGCGCCGAGAAGAGGTCAACCATCTCGAACCAGGCCGGCGAGATCTCGACCCGGCCGGCTTCCACCTTCGCCAGGTCCAGCAGGTCGTCCACCATGTCGGCGAACTCGGCCGCCTGCTGCTGGATGAAGCCGACCTGGCGCTCCTGTTCCTCCGTGAGCGGGCCGTCCACGCGATCCATCAGCAGCCGCGCGATGCTGCGGATGGAGCTGATCGGGGTGCGGAACTCGTGGCTCATGTAGGCGAGGAAGCGGCTCTTGAGCTCGGTGGCTTCGCGCAGCTTCTCGGCCTGCGCGTCCAGCTCGGCGTACAGCGCGACCACGCCGCGGTTGGTCTCCTCCAGCTCCGCTCGCAGCGCGGCGATCTCGGTGGCGGCGTTGTTGTCGGTATCGGCCATGTCAGTGGGCGCGGCGGGCGACGACCACGGTGGCGTCGTCGCGTCCGCGGCTGTGGTCGCGCAGCAGCACGGCTGCCGCAAGCATGGGATCGCGCTGGAGCAGCGGCATCAGCCGCTGTGGCGTCCAGCGGCTCTCGAGGCCATCGCTGTGCACCGCCAGCAGCGCGTGCGGTGGCCACTCGAGCACCTGTTCGTCCGGCGAGCGCATCTGCAGCCCCACCGTGCCGTGCTGCGTGAGCACGGTCTTGTCCCTGTCGCCCGACACGATGCGCGCCGCCACGTTGCCCGCCCCGGAGGAGCGGATTGTGGACGCAGCGGCATCCAGCTGCAGCAGCGTGGCCGCGGCGCCGCGGGTGGAGCGCAGCCGGGCGTGCATGGCGCCCAGCATCGTGCGCGGGGCCGCGCGGGGGTCAGCGGCGAACACGTCCACCGCGGCTCGCGAGGCCTCGTGCGCGTCCGGCCCATGGCCCAGGCCGTCGGCGACCAGCACCGAGGCCGCATTGCCGTCGAAGGCCACGGCCCAGGCATCGCCGCACACGAGTTCGCCAGCCAGCGCCACCGACAGCCCGGCGGCCACGATCGGCCGCTCCTGCCGGTCCGGCGCAGCGTCCGCAGCCCGCACGCGCGCGACGACGATGGTGCCGTCCGGCACGGCCGAATGCAGGTGGAAGTCGGTGGCCAGGCGGCGCACCGCGCCCAGGCCCGTTCCGGGCGTGCCGCCGGTGGAAAAGCCGTCGCTGAGGCTGCGGCCCACGTCGGCGATGCCGGGCCCGCGGTCGATCGAGACGATCTCGACCTCGCGGCGCTCCTCGTACACCGCCAGGAGCAGCAAGCCGCGGGTGGCATGGCGCACCAGGTTGTTGCCCAGCTCGGTGACGATGATGGCCACCCGGCCAGCCTGCACCTCGTCCAGCTGGGCGCACGGCGACAGCAAGGCGGCGTGCCGGCGGGCCTCGCCGACGCGCGTGCCGTCGTCCATGGTGAACGCGACGTGCTGGGGCGCGCGGATCACTTCCATCGCGTGATGGTGACGCAAGTGCCCTGTCCGGGCGCGGAACGAAGGTCGAATTCGTGCACCAGCCGCTTGCTGCCCGGCAGCCCCAGGCCCATGCCGCCGCCGGAGGTCCAGCCATCGGTGAGCGCCAGGTTGAGATCGGGGATGCCCGGGCCCTCGTCCTGGAACTGCAGCTTCAGGCCGCGCTTGAGGCCGTCCTCGATGACGCTCCAGCGCATCTCGCCGCCGCCGCCGTGGACCAGGGTGTTGCGCGAGAGCTCGCTGGCCGCCGTGATCATCTTGGTCTGGTCGACCAGCGAGAACTTCAGCGACACGGCGAGCTGCCGCACCACCTGCCGGCTGGCCACGATGTCGGCTTCGCTGCGGAGGGGGACCGCGCCCTGCGATTCAGCGGCCAAGTAGCTGCCCCTTGCGCGTGCCCTGCAGCAGCTGCATGCCGCGCTCGACGTTCAGCGCCGTGCGCACACCTTCCAGCGACAGCCCGAGTTCCACGAGCGTGATGGCGACGGCGGGCTGCATGCCCACCACCACCGTCGTGGCATCGAGGATGCGCGCGATGCCGGAGATGCCGGCCAGCATGCGGCCGACGAACGAGTCGACGATCTCGAGCGCCGAGATGTCGATCAGCACGCCCTTCGCGCCGGAGCGCGAGATCTTCTCGGCGAGGTCGTCCTGCAGCGCCAGCGCGGTCTGGTCCTGCATGTCGACCTGGATGGTGACGAGCAGGTAGTTGCCCATCTGGAGGATCGGAATCCGGTACATGCGATCCTCAGGCTGCCGCGCGCTCGATGCGGAAGCCGGTCTGCTGCAGCGCCATCGCCAGCGCGTCGGCCAGGTTGGCCTTGGAGGCGATGCCCTGCAGGTCGATGCCCAGGTGCACGATGGTCTGCGCGATCTGCGGCCGGATGCCGCTGATGATGCATTCGGCGCCCATGAGGCGAATGGCGCTGACGGTCTTGAGCAGGTGCTGCGCCACCAGCGTGTCGACGGTCGGCACGCCGGTGATGTCGATGATGGCCAGCTGCGCGCCAGCCTCGACGATGCGCTGCAGCAGCGTCTCCATGACCAGCTGCGTGCGCGCCGAATCGAGGGTGCCGATCATGGGCACGGCGAGCACGCCTTCCCAGAGCTTGATCACCGGCGTCGAGAGCTCCAGCAGCTCCTGCTGCTGCCGGTTGATGACTTCCTCGCGCGTGCGCTGGTAGGACGACACGGTCCACTGCGCCATGCGGTCGACCAGCAGCGTGATGGCCCACATGGCGCTCATCGTCGCCTGGGGATCGGACGCCAACTTCTGCTGAAGCCCGTTGAACAGCGGACGCTTGAGGCCCAGCACGAACGCGCTGGTGTCCGCCGCGGTCTGGCCCTGCGCCACGCGGGAGCGCGAGAGCCCCTCGAGCGCGTCGCGCAGCGAGGCCCATGCGGGCGCGTCCAGCGCGTCGACATCGCCGCCCTGCTCCAGGCCGTGCCGCAGCGCCTGCAGCAGTTCCCCGGCCTCCGTCTCCATGGCACGCCGGGCGCCATCGCTCGCGGTGCCGCCGCTCTCCTTCACCCAGTCGCGTGCGACCGTGGGCTCCAGCAGCATGAGCATCGCGCTCGAGTTCTGGTTCGTTGCCATGGGTTCTCTCCTCCAGCCTTGTCGAAAGCAAAACCCGCGATTGTCCCGGTGCGCTCAGCATGCGTCTGTAGGACATATCCCACGAAGGGAAGGGACGCATGCCGGCGCAGCCGGTAAAATCAAAGTGATCGGACACGAGCAGGACGGGCATGGCGGATCAACCACGGGGCAGATCGGGCAGCGGCTCGGCAAGCATCCTGCAGCACATGGCACAGGAACGTGCGGCTGCGTCCAGCACCGATGCTGCTGCGCGGTCGGCACGCTCGCAGCACACCATCCTGGTGGTCGAAGACGACGCCGCCACGCGCTATGCCGCCGTGCGGCTGCTGCAGGCCGCGGGCTTCCGCACCATCGAGACCGCCTCCGGCTACGAGGCGCTGACGATGGCCGACAGGGCGTCCGCCGTGCTGCTGGACGTGAACCTGCCCGACGTGCACGGCATCGAGGTCTGCTCGCTGCTCAGGGCGCGCGAGACCACGGCCCGGCTGCCGGTGGTGCTGACCTCCGCCGTGTACGTGGACGAGCTGCACCGGGAAGCGGGCCTGTCCTGCGGTGCCCATGCGTACCTCGTGCCGCCGCTTGACCCGGTCTTCGTCACCACGACGCTCGACCGCCTGATCGCGGCCGGTTAGCCCTTTCAGGCTGTGCCGCGCCCCCCTGTGGCGCGATCGCTTGCGACGGCCTAGAGTGGGCGCGGGGCGGCAACGCTCGCCGCCCAGGAGGTCGCGAATGAAAGCGTTCCATCTCGAGCCCAGGATGATGTCCCTGATGGGGGACTTCTATCCCACGGGACACGTCTTCATGATGTTCCCGACCGAGGACCATGCGCGCAAGGCCGAAGCCCTGCTCTCGCAGGACGGCATCGACTGCGAGAGCATCTGCTTCCTCACGCCGAAGGACATCCTGGACCTGGTGCACATGTTCGACCTGCACGACGTGAAGCTGCCCACCGTGGGCTACGAGGAAAACACCGCGCGGCATTTCGGCGAACTGGCTCGCGAGGGCCATTACGCCCTGCTCGTGCCCTGCCGCAATGCGAAGGTCTGCGACCGGCTGATGGCGGACCTGCGCGAGGCCGGCATGTCCTGCGCGGTGCGCTACCGGCACTTCGTGATCGAGGACCTGGTCACCTGAGACGCGGGCGCCAGGCGCCCACGCGCGGTGCCCGCAGCAGCGGGCAAGTTGCTGCACGCACCGTGTACCCTCGGCCGCATGGAACTGCGGCAGATGCGCTACTTCGTGCGGGTGGTCGAACTTGGCAGCATGAGCCGGGCGGCGGTCGACCTCGACGTCGTCCAGTCGGCCCTGAGCCAGCAGATCGGCCGCCTCGAAGGCGAACTGGCCACGCGCCTGCTGCAGCGCAGTTCCAAGGGCGTGACGCCGACCGAGGCCGGCCTCGCCTTCTTCCAGCAGGCACAGCTCGCGCTGCGCCATGCCCAGGAGGCGGCACGCGCGGCGCAGCAGTCGCGGCTCTCCGGCACCGTGAGCGTGGGCCTCGCGCCCACCACCGCGTCGGTGCTGGGCCTTCCGTTGATGCAGGCGGTGCGCGAACGCTATCCCGACGTGCGGCTGCACATGGTGGAGAGCCTGTCGGGCCACCTGGGCGCCATGCTCAATGCGCGCCAGCTGGACCTGGCCGTGCTGTTCGACACCGACCCGGGCCGGCGCTGGAGCGTGACGCCGCTGCTGGAGGAGAAGCTGTTCCTGATCGGCGCTCGCGCCGAAGGTGCCAAGGCAATGCCGGCGAAGGTGAACCTGTCGGACGTGCGCTCCCTGCCCCTGATCCTGCCCAGCGGCTCGCATGGCCTGCGCCGCACGCTGGACGCCGCACTGGCCGGCAACCGGTTGCGGCGGCTGTCGCCGATCGAGATCGATTCCCTGTCCATGCTGATGGACGCCGTGCGGGCAGGCCTCGGCTACACGATCCAGCCTGGTGCCGCCCTCGCCCGCTTCGCCCATGCACCCGAGGCGTTCCAGCTCTCCGAGATCGCCGATCGGGGCGTGCGCCGCCTCAACTCGCTGTGCAGCCTGTCGGACGACGAGCTGTCGCCGGCCGCGCTCGCGGTGCGGGTGGTGCTGGCCGACTGCGCCCGCGCGCTGGTGGCAGAGCGCCGCTGGGCCGGCGCACGAGCCAGCCATCACGAACCGTGATACCCCCCTGAGGTTGCCAGCGTGGTCGTGGCGGCGCCCAGCCGCTACAGTCGACCGGTGCATGACGTTCTCGTGATCGGCGGCGGCAATGCCGCACTCTGCGCCGCGCTGATGGCGCGCGAGGCGGGCGCCTCGGTGCTCCTGCTGGAAGCGTCCCCGCGCGAGTGGCGCGGCGGCAATTCGCAGCACACGCGCAACCTGCGCTGCATGCACGACGAACCGCAGGACGTCTTGCTGGACGCCTATCCCGAAGAGGAGTTCTGGCAGGACCTGCTCAAGGTCACCGGCGGCAACACCGACGAACAGCTGGCGCGCCTCGTGATCCGCGCGTCCTCCAGCTGCCGGCCCTGGATGCGCAAGCACGGCGTGCGGTTCCAGCCGTCGCTGGCGGGCACCCTGCACCTGTCGCGCACCAACGCGTTCTTCATGGGCGGCGGCAAGGCGCTCGTCAATGCGTACTTCCGCAGCGCCGAGCGCCTGGGTGTCGAGGTGCGCTACGACGCACCGGTCGACCGCCTCGAACTGCGCGACGGCCGCTTCGTGGCCGCGTTCGTCAAGGGCCAGCGCATCGAGGCCCGCGCCTGCGTGCTGGCGGCCGGCGGCTTCGAATCCAACCGCGAGTGGCTGCGCGAGGCCTGGGGGCAGAACGAGCGCGGCGAGTGGCCGGCCGACAACTTCCTGATCCGCGGCACGCGCTTCAACCAGGGCGTGCTGATCCGGCACATGATGGACCAGGGCGCCGACATCATCGGCGACCCGACGCAGGCGCACTGCGTGGCCATCGACGCCCGCGCGCCCCTGTACGACGGCGGCATCGTCACACGCGTCGACGCGGTGTCGCTGGGCGTGATGGTCAACCGCGAGGGCCGCCGCTTCTACGACGAGGGCGAGGACTTCTGGCCCAAGCGCTACGCCATCTGGGGCCGCCTCGTCGCCATGCAGCCAGGCCAGATCGGGTACTGCATCATCGACAGCCAGGCCATCGGCCGCTTCATGCCGCCGGTGTTCCCCGCCGTCACGGCCGCCACGCTGCCCGAGCTGGCGCGCGCGCTGGGCCTGCCCGAATCCACCTTCATGGACACCTTGAACGCCTACAACGCGGCCTGCCGGCCGGGCACCTTCGACCACACCGTCCTGGACGACTGCCGCACAGAAGGCCTCACGCCCCCCAAGACGCACTGGGCGCGCCCGATCGCGCAGGGACCTTTCCACGGCTATGCGCTGCGACCCGGCGTGACCTTCACCTACCTGGGCCTGAAGTCGGACGCGCAGGCACGCGTGCATTTCGGCGGCGCGCCCAGCGAGAACCTGTTCGCCGCCGGCGAGATGATGGCCGGCAACGTGCTGGGCAAGGGCTACACCGCGGGCGTCGGCATGAGCATCGGCACGGCTTTCGGCCGCATCGCCGGCACGCAGGCCGCCGCCGCAGCCGGCAAGGGGGCGCCGCATGCAATCGCTTGAGGCGCTGGCCAGCGAAGCGATCGCGCTGGCGAACGGAGCGTTGCCGCTCACGGCGAACGAGGTCGAAGCCGCGCGCCAGCTGCAGATCTGCAACGCCTGCCGCTACTGCGAGGGCTTCTGTGCCGTGTTCCCGGCGATGACCCGGCGGCTGGAGTTCGGCCGGGCCGACCTGCACTACCTGGCCAACCTGTGCCACAACTGCGGGGCTTGCCTGCACGCCTGCCAGTACGCGCCGCCGCACGAATTCGCGGTGGCCTTCCCGCAGGCCATGGCCAGGGTGCGCGGCGAGAGCTACGAGTACTACGCCTGGCCTACGGCTTTCGGCGCGCTGTACCGCCGCAACGGCACGGTGGTGGCGCTCGCGCTCGCCGCGGCCCTCGCCCTGTTCCTGGTGCTGGCCGCGCGCATGGCGGGGCCAGCGTTCGGGCAGCCGCTGGCCGGCAACCTCTATGCGGTGCTCCCGCACAATTTCCTCGCCGCAGTGTTCGGGCTCGCCTTCGCGTTCGCGGTCTTCGCCCTGGGCATGGGCGTGCGGCGCTTCTGGCGCGACATCACGCCGGCCGCAGAGCTGCCGCGCGGACAGGAGCCGCTGCTGGCGCGAGCCCGTGCGCCAGCAGCAGCGGAGGCCACGCGCAGCGCCGCGACGCTGAAGTATCTCGATGGCGGCCACGGCGACGGCTGCACCAACGAGAGCGACCGCTACACGCTGGCCCGGCGGCGCTTCCACCACCTCACCTTCTACGGCTTCCTGCTGTGCTTCGCGGCGACCTGCGTGGCCACGGTCTACCACTACGTGCTGCACTGGGAGGCGCCCTATCCGCTCGGCAGCCTGCCCGTGGTGCTGGGCACCCTCGGCGGCCTGGGCCTTCTGGCCGGCCCGGCGGGCCTGCTGTGGCTGGGCGTGCGTCGCCACCCGCTGCAGGGCAACACCGCCCAGCGGCCCATGGACCGCGCGTTCATCGCGTTGCTGCTGCTGGTGAGCGCCACCGGCCTCGCGCTGCTCGCCGCGCGCGACAGCGCAGCCATGGGCAGCCTGCTGGCCGTGCACCTGGGTGTCGTCCTGGCCCTGTTCCTCACGCTACCCTACGGCAAGTTCGCGCACGGCGTGTTCCGCAGCGCGGCCCTGTTCAGGCACGCCATCGAGCGGCGCCTTCCCAGCCGCCTGCAGCTGGGCGCCGACTGAGCCGCAGCCTTCCGACCCGGTCCACCAAGCAGGAGACAAGACCATGACCATCTTTTCCCGAACCCGCCGCGTCCTCGTGGCCACGCTGGCAGCGGCCGGGCTCCTGGCCGGCGTCGGTGCGCAAGCGGCCGACGCCTGGCCGGCCAAGCCGATCACCCTGATCGTCCCCTTCGCCGCCGGCGGCACCACGGACATCCTGGGCCGCATCGTCGGCCAGAGGCTGTCCGAGGCGCTGAAGCAGCCGGTGGTGGTCGACAACCGCGCAGGCGCGGGGGGCACCCTGGGCGCCGGCGTGGCCGCGCGCGCGCCGGCCGACGGGTACACCTTCTTCCTGGCCACCATCGCCCACGCGATCGCCCCCGGCCTCTACAAGAGCCTGCCCTACGATTTCGAGAAGGACCTCGACCCTGTGGGCCTGGTCGCGACCACGCCCAACGTGCTGATCGTGCATCCCTCCGTGCCGGCAAAGAACGTGGCGGAACTGGTCGCGTACATCAAGGCGCATCCTGGCCAGGTGAACTACGGCTCGGCCGGCCCCGGAAGCACCGAGCACCTGGCGGGCGAGCTGTTCCGCTCCATGACCGGCACCCAGATGACGCACGTGCCTTACAAGGGCGGCGCGCCCATGATGACCGACCTCATTGCCGGCCAGATCCAGATGGCGCTCGAGACCAGTCCCTCGGCATCGCAGTACGTGCGCGCCGGCAAGGTGCGTGCGCTCGCCGTCACCAGTGCGAAGCCATCCCCGGCCTATCCCGGCGTGCCGACGCTGTCGGACGCCGGCGTCAACGGCTACGAGATGACCACCTGGTTTGCGCTGATGGCGCCGCACGGCACGCCCGCGCCCATCGTCCAGCGCGTTCACGCGGAACTGCAGAAGGCGCTGAAGCAGCCCGACGTGCAGGCCAGCTTCGAGAAGCTGGGCGTGGGCGCGGGCGACATGGCGCAGCCGCAGCTGGCCAGCTTCATCCGCAGCGAGACGGCCCGCTGGGGGCGGATCGTGAAGGAGTCCGGCGCGAAGGCCGAATGAGCCGGGGTCAGCGAGGGAGATGAAACGATGACACGACCCGGGGTGCTGCAAATCACTTCCATGCAGGACCGCTGCTCCCCCGAGGAGTGGCAGGCGCGCGTGGATTGCGCCGCGGTCTACCGCCTGGTGGACCTGTACGGCATGTCGGACATGATGGCCAACCACATCTCCGTGCGCGTGCCCGGCGAGGAGAGCTTCCTGATCAACCCGTACGGGATGATGTACGAGGAGATCACGGCCTCGTCGCTGATCAAGGTCGACCTCGCCGGCAACATCCTGGCCAAGCCGGACTTCGGCGCCCTGAACTACGGCATCAACAAGGCCGGGTACGTGATCCACAGCGCGGTGCACGAGGCGCGGCCCGAGGTCGGCTGCGTGATCCACACGCACAGCTGGGCGTCGATGGCCGTGTCGGCGCTCGACTGCGGCCTGCTCCCCATCACGCAGACCGCGATGCGGTTCCTCAAGATCGGCTACCACGAATACGAAGGCGTGGTGCTGAACGACAGCGAGAAGGCCTCGCTGGTGCGCGACCTGGGCCAGGGCGAAGCGGTGATCCTGCGCAACCACGGCGCGCTGGTGGTCGGCCGCACGCCGGGCGAGTGCTTCAACTGGACCCACCGCCTCGAGCTGGCCTGCCGCTCGCAGATCGGCGCGATGTCCTGCAACACGAAGCTGCGGCCAGTGCCGCAGAACGTGCTGGAGGAAACCTGGAACAACTACCAGCCCGGCACGCGGAGGCCCTACGGCCTGATGGAGTGGCCGGCGCTGCTGCGCAAGCTGGAACGGTTGGACCCGACGTTCCGCACCTGATCGCACCTGGCGCTTCGCATCCCGCAGAACAACGACACGGAGACAAACGATGACAAGCATGCAAGGCCTCACCCGCCGCACCCTCCTGCTGGCCGCAGGCGCGGCGGCGTCGCCGCTCGCGCTGGCCCAGGCGAGCGACTATCCGAACAAGGCGGTGAAGGTGATCGTCGCCTTCACCGCTGGCGGCACCACCGACATCCTCACGCGCGCGGTGAGCCAGAAGCTGTCGGAGCAGCTGAAGCAGCCCTTCATCGTCGACAACAAGCCCGGGGCCGGCGGCAACCTGGGCACGGAAGTGGCGGCGCGGTCGGCGCCCGACGGCTACACGCTGATCGTGAACTCGGTGGGCCCGATCGCGGTCAACCCCACGCTGTACAAGAAGCTGGCGGTCAATCCGCTCACGGACCTGGTGCCGATCGTGCAGATCGCCGACGTGCCCAACGTGCTGGTGGTCAACCCCGCCGTGCCCGCGAAGACCTTGAAGGAGTTCGTCGCCTTCGCGAAAGCCAATCCCGGCAAGCTGAATTACGGCTCCACCGGCATCGGCACGTCGTCGCACCTCTCAGGCTACATGCTGGGCAAGCGCACGGGCGCCGAGTACACGCACATCCCGTACAAGGGCGCCGAGGCGCTGAAAGACCTGCTGGCCGGCCGCATCGAGTTCATGTTCGCGACCATCCCGTCGGTCATCCAGCACATCAAGGCGGGTGGACTGCGCGCGCTGGCTGTCACGAGTGCGAAGCGCTCGCGCTCGCTGCCCGACGTCCCCACCGTGATCGAGAGCGGCTTCCCCAACTTCGAGGCCGGCTCGTGGTTCGGCTTCTTCGCCCCCAAGGGCACGCCGGAGGCGGTCATCGCCACCATCAACAAGGCGGTCAACGACGCGCTCCCCAGCCTCGAGACGCAGCTCGTGCGCGAAGGCGCGGACCCGGTGGGCGGATCGCCCGAGCAGTTCGCGAAGTTCATCCAGAAGGAATACGAGAAGTGGCGCGTCGTCGTGCGTGAGTCCGGCGCGGTCGCCGAGTGACGACGCAGGAGCCGCTGCGGGTGCTGGTGTCGCGCCAGGCGCGCGACAAGCTGGCTGCCGACATCGCTCGCGTGCTCGACACGCGCCCGCATGCGCTGCTCACGCCCGACGATCCGCGGGCCATCGACGCCGACGTCGCCTTCGTCTCGCGCGACATCACCGGGCTCTCGACCAAGCACCAGGTGCTGCCCGCCACGCAGCAGGTCTACGACCTGCTGCGCGCGGCACCTCGCCTGCGGTGGGTGCACATCCACTCGGCAGGCGCTGACCGGCCCGTGTACGTGGAGCTGCGCCAGCGCGGCGTGCAGGTCACCACGTCATCGGGCGCCAATGCGCCGGTGGTGGCGCAGACCGCGCTGCTCGGCCTGCTGGCGCTGGCGCGCCAATGGCCGCGGCTCATGGTGGCGCAGCGCGAGCGTCGCTGGGCGCCCCTCATCGCCACGGGCTTGCCGCGCGACCTGCAAGGCCAGACAGCGGTCATCGTCGGCTGGGGACCCGTGGGCCAGGAGATCGGACGGCTGCTGGGCGCGCTCGGGCTGAACGTCGTCGTGGTCCGGCGCCAGGCTGGAACCTCGGGACCCTCGGGCCTGCGCACCATCGCCACCGCGCAGCTGCCCGAGGTGCTGCCGGATGCGGACTGGCTGGTGCTGGCGTGTCCCCTCACGCAAGAGACGCGTGGCCTGGTGGACGCCAGGCTGCTGTCGCTGCTGCCCGCGCATGCCGGCCTGGTGAACGTCGCACGGGGCGAGGTCGTCGACGAGCAAGCGTTGATCGCCGCCCTGCAGCAGCATCGCCTGGGCGGTGCCTGTCTCGACGTCTTCGCCACCGAGCCGCTCGCCGCCGACTCGGCGCTGTGGGACCTGCCGAACGTGATCGTCACGCCGCACAGCGCGGGCTTTTCCGACGGCAACGAGGCGCGCGTGGCGGGCATGTTTCTCGACAACCTGGCGCGCTGGACCGCGGGCCAGCCGCTGCAGAACGTGGTGCCGCGCTCGCCGGCCTGAAGCGCGATCCTGTCATCCCCGCGAAGGCGGGAACGACAGATGTGGCAGCCGGGCGATGCCGCCCATCACCATCGGGTCAGAAGTGCAGCCCCAGCCACTGCTGCACCTGCTGGTGCAGGTCGCCCTGGAACTCGGAGGACGCGCCCTCGGCCGTGATCTTGCCCAGGCTGAGCACGCAGACGCGGTCGGACATGCGCACGACGCGCCGCACGTTGTGGTCGATCAGCAGGATGCCCATCTTCATCGCCGCGAAGCGCTCGATCCAGACGAACACTTCCTCGGAGATGCGCGGCGACAGGCCGATGCTGGGCTCGTCCACCAGGCACAGCCGCGGCTGCTGCAGCCACGCCTTGGCGAACTCCAGCTGCTTCTGCTGGCCACCGGACAGGCTGCCGGCCGCCTGCGAGCGCTTCTCGCGCAGCGCGGGGAAGACCTCGAACGCCTCCTGCAGGCGGTCGCGCGCGTCCTTGCCGAAGCGCCGCGGCCGGCCCAGCAGCGGGAGCATCAGGTTCTCCTGCACCGACAGGTGCGGGAACAGGCTGGACTCCTGCGGGATGCAGCAGATGCCCAGGTCGATCAGCTTGTGCGGCGCGATGCCGCCGATGTCCTGGCCATCGAACAGCACCTGGCCCGTCTTGGGCGGCAGGAAGCCGCAGATCGTCTTCACCAGCGTGGACTTGCCGGCGCCGTTCAGGCCGATCAGGCCGGTGATCTGGCCGGTGTCCACGCGCAGGCGGATGTCGCGCAGCACGTCGATGTCCTGCGCATAGCCGGCCGTGACGTCGCGCAGCTCGAGCAGCGGTTGCGGCTCGCTCATGACGGCACCTCCAGCGAGGCGGGCTCGTCGCCGGCGTGCGATTCGCCGAGGTAGGCCTCGATCACCTGGTGGTCCTTCAGCACCGTGTGGATGTCCCCCGCCGCGATCACCTTGCCGGCGTTCATGCAGACGGCGCGCTGGCACAGGTCGACGACGATGGGCATGTCGTGGCTCACGAGCAGGAAGGTGGCGCCCGCGGCATGGCGGCTGCGGATGAAACGCACCATCACCTCGCGCATGACGGGGTGCACGGCGGCGAAGGGTTCGTCGAGCATCGCCAGCGCGGGCGGCTCGATGAAGCACATGCCGAACTCCAGCAGCTTGCGCTGGCCGCCCGAGAGCTGGCTGGCATCGAGGTACTGCACGGGCCCGAGCGTGAGCTCCTCCACCAGCGCCGTGGCGCGGCGCCCGGCCTCTGCTTCAGCGAGTCCGCGCGCCATGCCGGCGGTCAGCAGGTTGTCGAACGCGGACATGCGGCCGAAGACGCGCGTCATCTGGAACATGCGCAGCACGCCGCGGCGCACCAGCTGCGCCGGTGGCATGCCGGTGATGTCCTGGCCGGACAGCCGCACGGTGCCCGCATGCGGCGCGATGAATCCCGACAGCAGGTTCAGCGCCGTGGTCTTGCCCGACCCGTTGGGGCCGATCAGGCCGAGGATTTCGCCTTGGCGCACCTCGAAGCCGACATCGTCGACGGCGGCCAGGCCGCCGAACCGCACCGACAGGTGCTCGATGGACAGCAGCGTCATGGCCGGCTCCTGCGCAGCCGTGCGGCGAGCGCGCCCCACAAGCCGCCCGGCACGTAGCGCGCGAACAGGATCACCAGCAGCGCGAACACGATCACCTGGATGTTGCCGAAGCCGCGCAGCCACTCGGAGCCGAGGTAGACCAGCACCGCACCGACGATCGCGCCCGTGAGCGAGCTCATGCCGCCGATGACGACCATCGAGAGCACCAGGCCGGTCTGCTGCAGCAGCCCCAGCTCGGGACTCACCAGCTGGCTGAAGGTGCCGTAGAGGGATCCGGCCAGGCCGCAGATCGCGCACGACAGGCAGAACGCGATGCGCTTGACGCCCACGACGTCGATGCCCCGGCTCTCGGCGCCCACGGGATCGTCGCGCACGGCCATCATGAAGCGCCCATGGCGGCCACGCAGCAGCAGGTAGAGCAGGACCAGCACGGCGAGCAGCGTGGCCAGGAAGATGTAGTAGTAGCCGAGGCGGCTCTCCGTCAGCGTGGCCACGTGCATGCCCTGGTCGCCCCGCGTGAAGTCGTACGAGTTGCCCACGACCACCCGCGCGATTTCGGCGAACGCCAGCGTGGTCAGCGACAGGTAGGGGCCACTCAGGTTGAGCACGAGCTTGCCGAGCACCAGGCCCAGGATCGCAGTCACGACGACCGCCGCCGGGATGCCCAGGGCCAGGGGCACGTGCAGGTAGTAGTCGAGGAGCGCCGTCGTGTAGCCGCCGAGCATCGCGAACGCGGCCGGTGCCAGCGAGAACTGGCCGGTGTAGCCGGCCAGCAGGTTCCAGGCGAGCGCCTGCACGGCAAAGTAGACGCTGACCAGGATGATGCCCAGCGTGTAGGGACCGGTGACCACGAGCGGCAGCAGGGCGATCACGCCGCAGACCACCAGGGCCGCCTGCATGTCGAAGCGCAGCCGCTGCTGCCAGAGGTTGGCCGCGCCCTTCACAGCTGCCGCCCTTTCTCGCCGAACAGGCCCTGGGGCCGCACGAGCAGCACGAGGACCAGCAGGATGAGGCCGAAGGCGTCGCGGTAGTCGTACGAGCCGTAGACCGAGAAGAAGGCTTCCGTCACGCCGAGGATCAGCGCCGCCACCATCGCGCCCCAGATCGAGCCCATGCCGCCGAGCACCACGATCACGTACGACTTGATGGCGGGAAAGGCGCCGACGTCCGGCGAAGGATTGACCATCGGCGCCAGCAACGCGCCCGAGAGCGCCGCGAGCATGCCCGACACCGCGAAGATCAGGCTCGTGGTGCGCGTGGCATCGATGCCCGCGAGCGAAGCGCCCAGCCGGTTCTGCGCCACAGCCTGGATCTGCAGGCCCCACACGGACTTCTTGATGAAGACCGCCAGGCCCACCATCAGCAGCACGGCGACCACCGCGGCGATGGCCTTCTGCCCGGTGAGCATGATCGGCCCGAGCGCGAAGCGCGTGACGTCCACCAGCGCCGGGCCGCGGAACGAATACGGGCCGACGCTCTTGTCCACCAGGTTCACCAGCAGCAGCGACAGCCCGAAGGTCACCACCACCGCGTACTCGTCCTTCATGAACCCCCAGCTGGCGTAGCCCTGGTACATGGGCCGCATCAGCAGGCGTTCGACGAGCCAGCCGAGCGCCGCGCCGGCGATGGCGGCTCCCGGCAATGCGATCCAGGGCGAGGCGCCAAGCTTCAGCGAGACGAGGACGTACGTGTACGCCCCCACCATGAAGAACTCGCCATGCGCGAAGTTCACGATCTTCAGCACGCCGAAGATCATGGCGAGCCCCACCGCCATCAGGGCGTAGAAGCAACCGTAGATGAGGCCATTGGCCAGGAGATCGAGCGCTAACAGCATGCGGGAACGCGGCTCACGAAAACGCCCGGCAGCGACTGCGACGTTGCCGGGCGGGACGGCGGCAAAGCCGCGCGCTTACTTGGTGGGGCGGACGATCTTCGACGGGTCGAATTTCTGTCCGGGCGCCTGGATCAGCACGGTCTGCGCGATCGGCTGCTTTTCGGCGGTGAGCTCGTAGTTCACGAACGGGATGTCCAGCCACTGCTGGAAGCTGTAGCCCGGCTTGGTGGAGAAGTTGGTGATGCCGCGGATGCTGTCGAACTTCATCGTCTGCATCGCGTGGATCAGCTTGTCGTGGTCCGTGCTCTTGGCGGTCTCGATGCCCTGCAGCACCAGCTGCAGCGAATCGGCGGCCTGCAGCACCAGGCGGTTGATGTCGCTGCCGGTGCGCTTCTTGTACTCGGCCGCGATCTCGGTCGCCAGCTTGGTCTGCTGCATCTGCGGGTGGTACAGCGCGAACGACAGCAGGTCCTTCCCGGTCCTCCTTCACGTTCTGCCAGAAGTCCGGGTAGTCGGCCAGGCCGCCGCCGTCGTACATCAGCGTCTTGCTGCTGGGCGCGACGCCCTGCTCGTACACCTGGTTCATCACCAGGTACGCCGCGGGCGGCAGCATCGACAGCACGATGACGTCCGGCGGGTTGGCGCGCAGCGGCAGCACCGCGGCCGTGAAGTCCTTGCTGGCGCGATCGAGCGTCTCGTACTTGTACTCGACGTTCGGGGCCACCTGCTTGAGCAGTTCGCCCGTGAGCTTGGCCTGGCCGATGCCGTAGTCGGTGTTCTCGGCGAAGGCGACGACGCGCTTGACCTTCATGGCCGACAGCGTCTGCGCCATCGTGGAGGACACCAGCGTGTTGTACGGCGAGGTGTTGAACACCTCCGGGTAGCCGCGCTTGCGCACGTCGTCGGACCAGCAGTTGGTGTTGACGTACGGCACCTTGTAGCGGTGCGCCACTTCGATCTCGGCCAGGCAGACCGAGCTCTGGTGCCCACCCGCGAGGGCCACGACCTTGTCGCTGGTGATCAGCTTCTCGGTCGCGGCGCGGCCCTTCTCCGGGATGCCCTGGTTGTCCTCGTACAGCAGCTTGATCTGGCGGCCGAGGACGCCACCCTTGGCGTTGACCATGTCCTTCAGGATTTCCATCCCGTCCTTGACCTGCGTGCCCTGCACCACCGAACCCGGTGGCGATTGCGTGAGGCTCACCCCGATCAGGATCGGGTCAGCGGCCAGCGCGGGCGCCGCGAACAGCGCCGCGCCGAGCACGCCGGCCACGTAGCGCAAGGACCTGGACATCATCGAATCTCCTTGAGTGCTTGTCGGACTGCGATGCATCGGCCGGAGCCGGCGCCCTTCGCAAGGGCGCAATGTATCTGCATCGCCGTCCCGCCGGAGCTTCGAGACGCCCGGGAAAACCCGCGACAGGCCTCAATGGCGACCGTGTTCGCGCCACTCGCGGCGGCGCCACTCCTCGCGCTCCCAGCGCTCGTGGCCCCAGCCGTAATACCTTGGACCGACGTACACGGGCTGCGGGCCATAGACCACGCGCGGCGCCATGTAGACAGGCGCGGGACGCACGACCACCGGCGCAGGCTGCACATAGACCGGGGCGGGTTGCGCATAGACCGGCTGCGGCTCGACGTACACGGGCGCGGGCTGCGCGTAGACCGGCACGGGCGCATTGACGCCGATGGAGAACGAGACGTCGCTGCGGACCTGGGCGGCGCCTGCAGCACCCAGCGCGGCGGCGCCGATCGCGGCGATCGCGAGGACCTTGGTGGAAATCGACAGCTGCATGATGGCTCCTTGGGTTGCAGTGAAGGCATCTTGCGGGTGCCCCCATGAACCGAAGCTGAACCGAATCGGGATTGTTCGATCAGGCCGCGGGCAGGACGATGTCGACCCGGGCGCCGCCCAGGTCGGACCTCTCCAGGCGCAGCTCGCCGTGGTGGCTGGCGACCAGGTCGTTGACCACGGCCAGCCCGACGCCGTGGCCGGGCACCTTCTCGTCGCCGCGCACGTGGATCTGCAGGATGGATGTCGTGTCGCTGAAGCCGGGACCGTCGTCGTCGACGCGGATGCGCAGGTTGCCGCCCTCGCGCCACAGGCGGACCGCCACCTGCCGCTTCGCCCACTTGGCGGCGTTGTCCATCAGGTTGCCCAGCAGCTCGAAGGCATCGCCCTCGTCGAGGCGCCAGCGCAGCTCGGGCGGGCAGTCGACGGTGATCGCCAGCTGCCTGTCGGCGTACACCTTCTCGAGCGAATCGCGCACGCGCTGCGGCACCGGCGCGAGCACGAGGTACGGTGCGAACCGTGCCGCGCCGCTGGCTGCACCGCGCCCGAGCTGGTGCTGCACGATGTCGTCCATCCGCTGCACCTGCTGCGCGACGGCGTCGGGCAGCGTGGCCGGCTCGCGCAGCGCGGTTCGCAGCACGGCGAGCGGCGTCTTCAGGCTGTGCGCCAGGAAGCTCAGGGCCTCGCGGTACCGGGTCTGGCGATCGCGCTCCTGCCGGATCAGCGTGTTCAGGTTGCCGGTCAGCGCGCTGATCTCGGCGGGATAGCGGCCCTGCACCTCGGCCTGCTCGCCATCCTCGATGCGCCGGATCTCGCGTGCCACGCGGCGCAGCGGCGCCAGGCCCCATTCCAGCAGCAGCGTCTGCGACAGGAGCAGCACCAGTCCCGCGCCGACCAGCCAGGTCCAGAGCGTGCGCTCGAACACGCGTACTTCGCGGTCGAACGCGGCCGTGTCCTCCAGCACCGAGAGCACCAGCGGCGCCGCGCGCGAGCCCTCCTCCCACTTCACGGTGGTCGTGACGGCCAGGTACTTGCGCCCGTTCCCCGGCACGGTGTCGAAGCGCCACTGCCCCACGTCGACGCCGAACTGGAACGGGGGCTGCACGCCGACCACGGACGCCGAGGTCCACGCCTGCGCATGCGTGACGTTGGTGATGCGGGCGTAGAGGCCCGAGCCCGGCAGCGAGAGTCGCGGCTCGGGGAACGCCGCCGGCATCACGAGCGTACCCTGCGGGTCGAGTTCGGCGGCCGCCAGCAGCAGGTACACCGTGCTTTGCAGGCGTGCGTAGCGGTCCGAGCGGCTGCTGTCCGCGTGCGCACGTTGCACCGCCAGCCCGACGCCGGCGAGGAAGGCCACCAGCATCAGCGCCGCGCCGAGAAAGAGGCGGAAGCGGAGCGAGCGGCCGGGCCTCATCCCAGCGTGAAGCGGTAGCCGCGCCCGCGCAGGGTTTCGATCGGAGACAGCTTGCCGTCCGGATCGAGCTTGCGCCGCAGGCGCCCGACCAGCACCTCCAGCACGTTGCTGTCGCGATCCTCGTCGTGCGGGTACAGGTAGTCGGACAGCTCCTGCTTGCTGGCCACGCCCGGCCGCTTGCGCACCAGGTACTCCAGCACGCGGTACTCGAACGCGGTGAGCTCGAGCGGCGCGCCGGCCAGGCGCACCGACTGGGCGGCGAAGTCGATCGCGATGGGACCGAGCGTCAGCACGTCGGAGGCTGCCTTGAGCGAGCGGCGCAGCAGCGCCTTGACGCGTGCCGCCAGCTCGCCGTACTCGAACGGCTTGACCAGGTAATCGTCGGCCCCTGCCTCGAGGCCCGTGACCTTGTCCTGCCAGCTCGAACGCGCGGTGAGCACGAGGATGGGCATCGTGCGGCCTTCGGCCCGCAGCCGTTGCACGACGGTCAGGCCATTCAGCTTCGGCAGGCCCAGGTCGACGATCGCCAGGTCCACCGGGTACTCGCGGGCCTGGAACAACCCGTCCTCGCCGTCGGCGGCCTGGTCCACGCGGTAGCCGTCGGCCTCGAGCTGGCGGGCCAGCCCCAGGCGGAGCGCGGCATCGTCCTCGATCAGCAGCAGGCGCATGCGGTCGTCAACCAGGGCGGCCCGTGGCGGCGTCGACGTAGATCACGCGCACTTCGCCGCGGCCGGTGAGCAGCTTGACGCGCCACACCGCACGCTGGCCCGACTGCACCCGGTCGACCGACAGCACGCGGCCGTCGGCCTGCTGCCGCGCGATGGCGGCGGCCTGATCGCGGCCCACGTCGGCCCAGGCCGGGACCGCAGCGGCGATCAGCAGGGCGCACAGCAGGCGGGCGAAGGTGGTCATGGCGGGCGGGGTTCTCCGTGTCGTGTCAGCAGCGGGCATCGTACTCTGGCGCCACGGGGTGGCAGCGCCCCATCGACAGGTGCCGGATGCCGATGGAGCCTGCATGGTGCAAGGGGCCGCATGAACGTTGCCTGAACGGCCTTCGCGAATCGGGCGACACTCTGTCCCGATGAAACTTCCCTGGCTCGACCCCGGAGACCCATTCCCGGACGCCTCCGAGGCATGGGGCGAGGATCAGCCCGCGCCGGGGCTGCTGGCGGCGGGCGGCGAGCTCGACGTCGCCACCCTCGAGCGGGCCTACAGCGGCGGCATCTTCCCGTGGTTCAGCGAAGGGCAGCCGATCCTGTGGTGGAGCACGGATCCGCGGATGGTGCTGTTCACCGCCGAATTCCGCCTGCACCGCTCGCTGCGCAAGACGCTGAAGCACTTCATCGCCGACCCACGCTGCGAGATCCGGATCGACAGCGCCTTCAGCCGCGTGATCCGCGCCTGCGCCACCAGTCCGCGCGAAGGACAGGCGGGCACCTGGATCGTGCCGGCGATGGTGCGTGCCTACGAGGCCTTCCATGCCGCCGGCCACGCACACAGCGTGGAGGCCTGGATCGACGGCGAACTGGCCGGCGGGCTGTACTGCGTCAACATGGGCCAGGCCGTGTTCGGCGAGTCGATGTTCACGCGCGTGCCCGACGCTTCGAAGATCGCGCTGGCTGCACTGGTGGCCTTCTGCCGCGCGAAGGGCATCGATTGCATCGATTGCCAGCAGAACACGCGCCACCTGGCGTCGCTCGGCGCGCGCGAGGTGCCGCGCCGCGACTTTGTCGCGGCGGTCGCACAACGCGCGACACGCCCTGCCCCGCGCTGGGAATTCGCGCCCGTATACTGGCGCGAACTCCAGCTGTTGCCGAAGCCCGCCGCGTGACGCTCCTCAAGGACCTCCCGCTCCAGACCCTGCAGTTCTATGCGACGGCGCCCTACCCGTGCAGCTACCTGCCGGGCAAGCAGGCCCGCTCGCAGGTGGCCACGCCGAGCCACCTGATCCACAACGACGCCTACTCGGACCTGGTCACCAGCGGGTTCCGCCGCAGCGGCATGTTCACGTACCGGCCGTACTGCGACGGCTGCCGCGCCTGCGTGCCGCTGCGCGTGCTGGCCCTGGCGTTCCGCCCGGATCGCAGCCAGCGCCGGGCCTGGGCGCGTCACCAGAACCTGCAGGCGCGCGTGCTCAAGCTGTGCTTCGTGCCGGAGCACTACCAGCTGTACCTGCGCTACCAGAGCGGTCGGCACGCCGGCGGCGGCATGGACCACGACAGCATCGACCAGTACACGCAGTTCCTGCTGCAGAGCCGGGTGAACTCGCGGCTGGTGGAATTCCGCGAGACCTTGCCCGACGGATCGGCAGGCGCGCTGCGCATGGTGTCGATCCTCGACGTGCTGGGCGACGGGCTGTCGGCGGTCTACACCTTCTACGAGCCGGACGCGTCGGCCAGCTATGGCACCTACAGCGTGCTGTGGCAGATCGACCAGGCCCGCAAGCTCAAGCTGCCGCATGTTTACCTGGGCTACTGGATCGCCCAGAGCTCCAAGATGAACTACAAGGCGCGGTTCCGGCCGCACCAGGTGCTGGCCGATGGCAGCTGGACCGACGGCAACGCCTCGCAGCCGCGCTGATCTTTTCACAAGATAAAATCGTGGGACCGAACAAGATCCCATGAGAAAGCCCGCCAGCGGCCAGGCCGCCACGCCCAACATCCAGGTCATCGAGCGCATGTTCGCGCTGATCGACGTGCTCGCCTCGCGCGAAGAGTCGATCTCGCTCAAGGAGATCAGCGAGAAGACGGGCCTGCATCCCTCGACCACGCACCGCATCCTGAACGACCTGGCGGTCGGTCGCTTCGTCGACCGCCCCGAGGCCGGCAGCTACCGGCTGGGCATGCGGCTGCTCGAACTGGGCAACCTGGTGAAGGCGCGGCTGAACGTGCGCGACGCCGCGCTGCCGCCAATGCGCGAGTTGCACCGGCTGATCCAGCAGCCGGTGAACCTCTCGATGCGCCAGGGCGACGAGATCGTCTACATCGAGCGAGCCTACAGCGAGCGCTCGGGCATGCAGGTGGTGCGCGCCATCGGCGGCCGCGCACCGCTGCACCTGACATCGACCGGCAAGCTGTTCCTCGCGGCCGACGACGCGCAGCGGGTGCGTGCGTACGCCACGCGCACCGGCCTGCCCGGCCACACCCGCAACAGCATCACGCAGTTGCAGGCGCTGGAGCGCGAGCTGGCCAAGGCGCGGCAATACGGCATCGCACGCGACAACGAGGAGCTGGAGCTGGGCGTTCGCTGCATGGCCGCCGGCATCTACGACGACCAGTCCAAGCTGGTGGCGGGCCTGTCGATCTCGGCGCCCGCGGACCGGCTGGACGAAGGCTGGCTCACCAAGCTGCAGGCCACCGCCGACGAGATCTCGGCATCGCTCGGCCACAAGCCCCCGACGGTGCGCGCGGCAGCCTGAGACTTCCTGGAGCGCTGAAATGCAGAACGGCCCTCGCGGGCCGTTCTGTTCATTGGCCTGAAGCCTCGATCAGCTGCTGGCCTGCGAGACGGCAGCCGTGCTGGTGGGCGGGGGCATCAGCGTCGAGGACGTGGAGGCCGGGGCATTGGTCTCGACCCACTTGCGCACGCGCTGCGCGTCGGCGATGCGGCTCAGCTTGCCCGCCGAATCCAGGAACACCATGATCAGCTTGCGGCCGGCGACGCGCGCCTGCATCACCAGGCACTGGCCAGCTTCGGTGATGTAGCCGGTCTTCTGCAGGCCGATGTCCCAGTCGGAGTGCCGCACCAGCAGGTTGGTGTTGTGGAAGCTCAGGGTGCGCTTGCCGACCGCGACGTCGTAGCTGGGCGAGGTGGTGAACTCGCGCAGTTGCGGATCCTGGTAAGCCACGTTGACGAGCGTCGCCAGGTCCTTGGCGCTGGACTGGTTGCGGCTGGACAGGCCCGTGGGTTCCACGTACTGCGTGTCCTTCATGCCGATCGCCTGCGCCTTCGCATTCATCAGCGGCACGAACGCCTGGAGCCCGCCCGGATAGGTGCGGCCGAGTGCGTGCGCGGCGCGGTTCTCGCTGGCCATCAGCGCCAGGTGCAGGGCTTCGCCACGGGTCAGCGACGTGCCCACGCGCAGGCGGGAGCTGCTGTTCTTCTCGGTGTCGACGTCGTCCTGGGTGATCGTGATCACCTCGTCCATCGGCAGCTTGGCCTCGCTGATGATGAGACCCGTCATCAGCTTGGTGAGCGACGCGATGGGCAGCACGGCCTGCTCGTTCTTGGAGAACAGCACTTCCTGCGTGTCCTGGTCGATCACGAGGGCGACCGACGAGCGCAGCGCCAGTTCGTCGCGCTTGGCATGCAGGCCAGCCAGCTGGCCGAACGACGGCTTGGCGGCGATGACGACGGAGCGGCGCTTGGCAGCGATGTAGGTCTTGCTGACGCGCGGCTTCTTGACCACCGAGCGGCGCTGGGCCGCCTCGGCCGTGGCGGGAACGGCGGCAGCGAAGATCGACACGGCAGCCAGCGCTGGCAGCAGTCGACTCACGGCTCGTGTCAAGGCATTCGGTCGCATCGAGGCCTCCTCCGGCCCAGAAACTCAGCAACGCTGAGCGTCAAATAGTTCGCAGCATCAAGGACTTAGATGAGTTTCCTAAGCCTTGGAGCGAATTATATGGACACAACCCTAACCTTGTGCAGCCACCCGCTCAGCTTTACTTTGTAATTTGTTGAGCGCGCTCAGATAAGCCTTGGCGGACGCGACCACGATGTCCGGGTCTGCCCCCACGCCGTTGACCACTCTCCCGGAGTTCTGCAGGCGAACGGTGACCTCGCCCTGGCTCTCGGTCGAGCCGCTGATCGCGTTGACGGAATACAACACCATTTCCGCGCCGCTGCGCACCAGGCTCTCGATGGCCTTGAGGGACGCGTCGACGGGACCGTTGCCATCCGACTCGCCCCGCACCTCCTTGCCATCGGCCGTGAACACGACCGTCGCATGCGGGCGCTCGCCCGTCTCGCTGCGCTGGGCCAGCGAGACGAGTCGATAGGTTTCCTGCTCGTGCGTGACGGCCTCGTCGCTGACCAGGGCCAGGATGTCCTCGTCGAAGATCTCGCTCTTGCGATCGGCCAGCTCCTTGAACTTGGCGAACGCGGCGTTGGCCTCCGATTCGCTGTCCAGCTGCACGCCCAGCTCCAGCAGGCGCTGCTTGAACGCATTGCGGCCCGACAGCTTGCCCAGCACGATCTTGTTGGCGGCCCAGCCCACGTCCTCGGCCCGCATGATCTCGTAGGTGTCGCGCGCCTTCAGCACGCCGTCCTGGTGGATGCCGCTGGCGTGGGCGAAGGCGTTGGCGCCGACCACGGCCTTGTTGGGCTGCACGACGAAGCCGGTCGTCTGGCTGACCATCCGGCTGGCGGCCACGATGTGCTTCGTGTCGATGCCCAGTTCCAGACCGAAGTAGTCCTTGCGGGTCTTCACCGCCATCACGATCTCTTCCAGCGAGCAGTTGCCGGTCCGCTCGCCCAAACCGTTGATCGTGCACTCGACCTGCCGCGCGCCGCCGATCTTCACGCCGGCCAGCGAGTTGGCCACCGCCATGCCGAGATCGTTGTGGCAATGGACGGACCAGATGGCCTTGTCGGAGTTCGGGATCCGCTCGCGAAGGGTGCGCAGGAACGTGCCGTACAGCTCCGGCACCGCGTAGCCGACCGTGTCCGGCACGTTGATGGTGGTGGCGCCCTCCGCGATGACCGCCTCAAGCACCCGGCAGAGGAAGTCGATGTCGCTACGGTAGCCGTCCTCCGGCGAGAACTCGATGTCGCCGCAGAGGTTGCGCGCGAACCGCACCGACAGCTTCGCCTGCTCGAGCACCTGCTCGGGCGACATCCGCAGCTTCTTCTCCATGTGCAGCGGCGACGTGGCGATGAAGGTGTGGATGCGCGAGCGCTGCGCGGCCTTGAGCGCCTCGGCCGCGCGCGAGATGTCGCGGTCGTTGGCGCGCGAGAGCGAGCACACCGTGGAGTCCTTGATCGCCGCGGCGATGGTCTGCACCGCCTCGAAATCTCCGTTCGAGCTGGCCGCGAAACCGGCCTCGATCACGTCGACCCGCAGTCGTTCGAGCTGGCGTGCGATGCGCAGCTTCTCGTCCTTGGTCATCGAGGCGCCGGGCGACTGCTCGCCGTCGCGCAACGTGGTGTCGAAGATGATCAGGCGGTCGGCCATTGGCGGGCTCCTACTTGGCGGGGATGGTGGCGGGCTGCGACTGCGGCACCGCATGCGCGCGCTGCAGGCCGGACAGGATGGCCTTCAGCGAAGCCGACACGATGTTCGCATCCATGCCGACACCGAACAACGTCCTGGCACCGACGCGCAGTTCCAGGTACGCCACGGCCTGCGCGTTGGCCCCGGCGCCGATGGCGTGCTCGTGGTAGTCCAGCACCCGCACGGTGTCGCCCAGCGCCGTGGAGACGCCATCGACGAAGGCATCGATCGGCCCGTTGCCGCGGCCCTGGATGGCCACGGTGCGGCCAGCCACCTGCACCTCGGCCTCCATGCGAACGCCGCCGGCCTGCTCGACCAGCTGGTGGCGCGGCGCGGCGATGCTGCCCAGGCCGTATTCGCGTTCGAACAGGGCGTGCAGCTCGCGCGCGGTGAGTTCCTTGCCGCTGGCATCCATCACCGCCTGCACGACCTGGCTGAACTCGATCTGCAGCCGCCGCGGCAACTCCAGCCCGAACTCGCTTTCGAGCAGGTACGAGATGCCGCCCTTGCCGGACTGGCTGTTGACGCGAATCACCGCCTCGTAGCTGCGGCCGAGATCCTTCGGGTCGATCGGCAGGTACGGCATCTCCCACACGTCGCCTTCCTTGCGGGCCGAGAACGCCTTCTTGATCGCGTCCTGGTGCGAGCCGGAGAACGAGGTGTAGACCAGGTCGCCGACGTAGGGATGGCGCGGGTGCACCGGCAGCTGGTTGCAGTGTTCGACGTCGCGGCGGATCTCGTCGACGTCGGAGAAGTCCAGGCCCGGGTCGACACCCTGCGTGTACAGGTTCAGGGCGACGTTCACCAGGTCGAGGTTGCCGGTGCGCTCGCCGTTGCCGAACAGGCAGCCTTCCAGGCGATCGGCGCCGGCCATCACGGCGAACTCGCCGGCGGCGGTGCCCGTGCCGCGGTCGTTGTGCGGATGGACCGACAGCACGATGGCGTCGCGCCGCGCGAGGTTGCGGTGCATCCACTCGATCATGTCGGCGAAGATGTTCGGCGTGGAATGCTCCACCGTCGACGGCAGGTTGACGATGCACTTGCGCTGCGGCGTCGGCTGCCACACCTCGGTCACGGCATCGACCACGCGCTTGGCGAAGGCCAGCTCGGTCCCGGAGAACATCTCGGGCGAGTACTGGAACACCCACTCGGTCTGCGGCTGCTGCGCGGCCAGTTCCCTGAACAGCCGCGCCTGGCTGGTCGCCAGGTCGACGATGCCATCCTCGTCCAGGCCCAGCACCACCTTGCGCATCACCGGCGCGGTGGCGTTGTACAGGTGGACGATGGCCCGACGCGCGCCCTGCAGCGCCTCGAACGTGCGCCGGATCAGCGGCTCCCGCGCCTGGGTCAGCACCTGGATGGTCACGTCGACCGGGATGAGGTCTTCGTCGATCAGCTTCCGCACGAACTCGAATTCAACCTGCGACGCCGACGGGAAGCCGACCTCGATCTCCTTGAAGCCGATCTTCACCAGCGTCTCGAACATGCGCAGCTTGCGGGCGATGTCCATGGGCTCGATCAGCGCCTGGTTGCCGTCGCGCAGGTCGACGCTGCACCAGATCGGCGCCCGCGTCAGCACGGCGTCGGGCCAGGTGCGGTCCTTCAGGCCGACGGGAGCGAACGCGCGGTACTTGCTGGCGGGGTTCTTCAACATGGACATGGGTGGTGTTCCGGTGGGTGGGACCAGCAGCCCCAAAGAAAAACGGCCCGCTGCTGGTGCAAACGGGCCGTCGAGGAAGTCGCTTCGATTGCGCGCGCTACCGTCTCCGCCCGTGGGTGGATAGCAGTAGAGCCAGCGAAATCAGGTTCATGGCAGGGCAATGTAGCACAAGTGATCCGCGGTCGTTCCGGATCATTTGTGCAGGCCGCTCTCCTCGGGTTCGTCGGTGGACGTGCTGATCACGCTGGCGCGCTGGCCGCTTGCCTTGCGCCATGCATACAGCGCGTAGCCGGAGAGGCCGTAGGTGCAGAACAGGACGAAGAGGACGACCGGCGGATCGATGTTGATGACGGCGATCGACAGCGCAATCAGCACGATGACCACGAACGGCACGCTCTTCTTCATCTTCACGTCCTTGAAGCTGTAGAACGGCACGTTGGTGACCATCGTCAGGCCGGCATACAGCGCGAACGCGAACATGACCCAGGCCACCTCGTAGCCCTTGATGCCATGGTCGGTCATCAGCCAGATGAAGCCCGTGACCAGCGCCGCCGCCGCGGGCGACGGCAGGCCCTGGAAGTAGCGCTTGTCGACGACGCCGGTGTTCACGTTGAAGCGGGCCAGGCGCAGCGCTGCGCAGGCGCAATACACGAAGGCGGCGAACCAGCCCCAGCGACCCAGGCCCTTGAGCGCCCATTCGTAGGCGATCAGGGCCGGCGCGGCGCCGAACGACACCATGTCGGAGAGCGAGTCCATCTGCTCGCCGAAGGCGCTCTGCGTGTTGGTCATGCGCGCCACGCGCCCGTCGAGGCTGTCGAGCACCATCGCCACGAACACGCCGGTGGCCGCCAGGTCGAAGCGCTGGTTCATCGCCATCACGACCGCGAAGAAGCCGCCGAACAGCGCTGCCAGCGTGAAGAGGTTGGGCAGGATGTAGATGCCCTTGCGGCGCTTGCGCACCACCACGCCCTCGTCGGGGACGCTGTCCGAATCCGTGCTGCCGTCGTGCATGTCCCGAGTGTAAAGGCGCGGAAGAGCTGGCTCTGCAGTGAAATGCTGCATGCCACGGGCGCAGGCAAACAAAAAGGCGGCCCTCAAGGCCGCCTTCCTGGAGTCCCGGCCTGCGCCGGGATGACATGCGTGGATGGTCAGTTCCGGGTCTGGTCGACCAGCTTGTTCTTCTTGATCCAGGGCATCATCGCGCGCAGCTTCTCGCCGACCACCTCGATCTGGTGTTCGGCCATCAGGCGGCGGCGCGATTGCAGCGTCGGGGCGCCGGCGCGGTTTTCCAGGATGAAGCTCTTGGCGTACTCGCCGGTCTGGATGTCCTTGAGCACCTGCTTCATCACGGCCTTGCTCTCGTCGTTGACGATGCGCGGGCCCGTCACGTACTCGCCGTACTCCGCGTTGTTGGAGATCGAGTAGTTCATGTTCGCGATGCCGCCTTCGTAGATCAGGTCGACGATCAGCTTCAGCTCGTGCAGGCACTCGAAGTAGGCCATCTCGGGCGCGTAGCCGGCTTCCACCAGCACCTCGAAGCCTGCCTTGATCAATTCGACGGTGCCGCCGCACAGCACGGCCTGCTCGCCGAACAGGTCGGTCTCGGTCTCCTCGCGGAAGTTGGTCTCGATGATGCCGGCCTTGCCGCCGCCGTTGGCCATCGCGTACGACAGCGCCAGGTCACGCGCCTTGCCGCTCTTGTCCTGGTGCACCGCCACCAGGTGCGGCACGCCGCCGCCCTGGGCGTAGGTGCTGCGCACGGTGTGGCCGGGGGCCTTGGGCGCCACCATCCAGACGTCGAGGTCGGCGCGCGGCACGACCTGGCCGTAGTGCACGTTGAAGCCGTGCGCGAACGCCAGCGAGGCGCCCTGCTTGATGTTCGGCTCGACGTCGTTCTTGTAGACGGCGGCGATCTGCTCGTCGGGCAGCAGGATCATCACGACGTCAGCCGACTTCACGGCTTCGGCCACTTCGGCGACCTTGAGGCCCGCCTTCTCGACCTTGGGCCAGGATGCGCCGCCCTTGCGCAGGCCGACGATGACCTTCACGCCGCTGTCATTGAGGTTCTGCGCGTGCGCATGGCCCTGCGAGCCGTAGCCGATGATGGCGACGGTCTTGCCCTTGATCAGGCTCAGGTCGCAGTCCTTGTCGTAAAAAACCTTCATGGTCGTTCTCTCTCGATGTGAATGACTCCCGTTCGTCCTGAGCCTGTCGAAGGGCTCAAGCAACCCCGGCGCGCGGCCGGGGCTTCGACAAGCTCAGCCCGAACGGGCGGTGGGCTGAGCCTCGATTCGGTGGATCGCTACACGCGCAGCACGCGCTCGCCGCGGCCGATGCCGCTGGCGCCGGTGCGCACGGTCTCCAGGATGGCGGTGCGGTCGATGGCCTCCAGGAAGGCGTCGTTCTTGCCCTGGTCGCCGGTGAGCTCGATCGTGTAGCTCTTCTCGGTCACGTCGATGATGCGGCCGCGGAAGATGTCCGCCATGCGCTTCATCTCCTCGCGCTCCTTGCCCACCGCGCGCACCTTCACCATCATGAGCTCGCGCTCCGTGTAGGCACCTTCGGTGAGGTCGACCACCTTCACGACCTCGATCAGGCGGTTCAGGTGCTTGGTGATCTGCTCGATCACGTCATCCGAGCCGGTGGTCTGGATCGTCATGCGCGACAGCGACGGATCCTCCGTCGGCGCCACGGTGAGCGATTCGATGTTGTAGCCGCGGGCCGAGAACAGCCCCACGACGCGGGAGAGTGCGCCGGGTTCGTTCTCCAGCAGCACCGCGATGATGTGTTTCATGATGTCGATTCCTCTTTTCGGTGCCCTCCCCTGCCCACGGTAATGGGCAGGCTCGGCAACCAATAGATTCGTCTTTGAAGGACGGGCGTCCGCGCAGCGGACCCCTCTGTCGTCCGCTTAAAGGTCCTCGGCCCCGAGCAGCATCTCCGTGATGCCCTTGCCGGCCTGCACCATCGGGTAGACGTTCTCCGTCGGGTCGGTGCGGAAGTCCATGAACACGGTGCGGTCCTTGAGCTTGCGCGCCTCGCGCAGCGCCGGTTCCACGTCCTGCGGCCGCTCGATCAACATGCCGACGTGGCCGTAGGCCTCGGCGAGCTTCACGAAGTCGGGCAGCGCGTCCATGTAGCTGTGGCTGTACCGCCCCTCGTAGTCGATCTGCTGCCACTGCCGCACCATGCCCAGGTAACGGTTGTTCAGCGAGATCACCTTGATCGGCGTCTTGTACTGCAGGCAGGTCGACAGCTCCTGGATGCACATCTGCACCGAGCCTTCGCCGGTGACGCAATACACCTCGGACTGCGGCTTGGCCAGCTTGATGCCCATCGCGTACGGAATGCCCACGCCCATGGTGCCGAGGCCGCCCGAGTTGATCCAGCGGCGCGGTTCGTCGAACTTGAAGTACTGCGCGGCCCACATCTGGTGCTGGCCGACGTCGGACGTGATGTACGTGTCCACGCCGCGCGTGAGCTTGTACAGCGTCTCGATCACGGCCTGCGGCTTGATGACGTTCGCGTTCGCGCGGTCGTACCGCAGGCAGTCACGGCTGCGCCAGTCGTCGATGGACTTCCACCAGGCCGCCATCGCACCAGCATCGGGACGTGCGCCGGACTCGCGGATCATCGCGATCAGCTCGCCCAGCACTTCCTTCACGTCGCCCACGATGGGGATGTCGACCTTCACCCGCTTGGAGATCGACGACGGGTCGATGTCGATGTGGATGATCTTGCGTTCGTTCTGCGCGAAGTGCTTCGGGTTGCCGATCACGCGATCGTCGAACCGCGCGCCCACCGCCAGCAGCACGTCGCAGTTCTGCATCGCGTTGTTGGCCTCGATGGTGCCGTGCATGCCCAGCATGCCGAGGAAACGCGGATCGCTGCCGGGGAAGGCGCCCAGGCCCATCAGGGTGTTGGTGCACGGTGCGCCCAGCAGGTCGACCAGCTGCCGCAGTTCGGCCTCCGCATGGCCCAGGATCACGCCACCGCCGGTGTAGATGTACGGCCGCCTGGCCGCCAACAGCAGCTGCAGCGCCTTGCGGATCTGGCCGCCGTGGCCCTTGCGCACCGGGTTGTACGAGCGCATCTCCACGCGGTCCGGGTAGCCGGTCCACGCGGTCTTGTTGAAGGAGACGTCCTTTGGGATGTCCACCACCACCGGGCCGGGACGGCCGCTGCGTGCGATGTGGAAGGCCTTGCGCATCACCTCGGCGAGCTGGCGCACGTCCTTGACCAGGAAGTTGTGCTTCACGATCGGGCGCGTGATGCCCACCGTGTCGCACTCCTGGAAGGCGTCGAGGCCGATTGCGGCCACCGGCACCTGGCCGGTGACGATCACCATCGGGATGCTGTCCATGTACGCGGTGGCGATGCCGGTGACCGCGTTGGTGACGCCGGGGCCGGAGGTGACAAGGGCCACGCCGACATCGCCTGTGGCGCGGGCGTAGCCGTCCGCCGCGTGCACGGCCGCCTGCTCGTGGCGCACCAGCACGTGCTGGATGGTGTCCTGGCGGTAGAAAGCGTCGTAGATGTGCAGGACTGCGCCGCCGGGATAACCCCAAACGTACTTGACGCCTTCGGCCTGCAGGGACTTGACCAGGATCTCGGCGCCGCGCAGTTCCTGCGTGCCGGCCCTGGAGGGCTGTGCGGCCGTGGCGGCCGCCGCGGAGGTGAGCTCCGCCTTGTTGATTTCCATCTTCAACCTTTCAGGTTTCGGGAACGAAACACCGTTTGGTGCCCCTTCACGCGCCCTCGTGAGGCTGTGTCGGGACTTAGAACCCTGGACCATGGGCGTGCAGATCGCACCGCCGGATCCGGACTCGTTTGCCGTGTCTTGCAGGCCGCATTATTGCACTGCGGCAGCGCAGCAAGCACGACAGCAAGGCCGCCGATGCGATAATCGCCGCCCGTCACAGGTCCCGCAGAGACAACGAACGGTACCGGCGCCCGCGCCGCCCTCGCCCACTTGGCCACAGAACAAGAACTCTCCGACTTCCTCAAGAGCGTCGAGAAGCGGGCTTTCAAGCGCTCGGTCTACCACGTCCGCGACGAGGAGGCGGCGCTCGACATCGTGCAGGAAAGCATGATGAAGCTGGCCGAGCACTACGGCGACAAGCCGCCCGGCGAGCTGCCGATGCTGTTCCAGCGCATCCTGTCCAACTGCACGCTGGACTGGTTCCGCCGGCAGAAGACGCGCAACGCGCTGTTTTCCAACCTCAGTGACTTCGAATCGGCGTCCGAGGACGGCGATTTCGACCTTCTGGAAACTTATGCCGCGCTCGAAGGCTCACAGCAGGCGGAGAGCGCGGAGGACGTGACCCGGCGGGCACAGATCCTGCGGGAAATCGAAACGGAGATCCAGGCGCTCCCGGCGCGTCAACGTGAAGCATTCCTGATGCGTTACTGGGAGGACATGGACGTGGCCGAAACGGCAGCGGCCATGGGCTGCTCGGAAGGCAGTGTCAAGACGCACTGCTCCCGGGCTGTCCAGGCCCTCAGCAAAGCACTGAAGGCAAAGGGAATACAAGGATGAATGCCGCCACCCGCGATCTGGCGCTTGCCCGCCAGGACCAGTTCGGCCGCCGCGTCGCGGCCCGGCTGGATGCCGCCACGCTCGAGTTGCCTCGTGACATCACGGAACGCCTGCGCGCGGCCCGTGTCCAGGCTCTGGCCAAACGCAAGGTGGCGGCCTTGGGTGAGGCCCGTTCCGTGCAGGTGTCGGGCGGCCAGGCCACGCTTGGTGGTGACGAAGCCCCGGGCTGGGCTTGGTGGCACCGCCTCGCCTCGGCGCTTCCGCTGGTCGTGCTCCTGGCGGGACTGGTGACCATCCACGTGGTGCAGAACGACACCCGCGCGCAGGAACTGGCCGAGGTCGATGCCGCCCTGCTCACCGATGACCTGCCGCCGTCGGCCTATGCCGACCCGGGCTTCGTCCAGTTCCTCAAGACGAGCGACTGAGCGGGGGACGGCATGCACGTCCGCCGCACGCTCCCAGCCTCGATCGACCGCCGCTTGCTGCGAGCAGGCCTGCTGGCCGCGCTGGTCGCCGGCATGCTGGCCGCCGGGGCCCAGCCTTCCGCGCAGCAACCCAAACCTTCCACGCCTGCCAAGGCCCAGGCCAAGCCGCCCCAACCCCCTGCGTCGCGCGTGCAGGGCAAGCCGCTCTGGGCCGAGCTCACGCCCGACCAGCAGCACGCCCTGCGGCCGCTGGCGCCGTCGTGGAACGGGATGTCGGAGGGACACAAGCGCAAGTGGCTGGCCATGTCGCAGAACTTCCGCAGCCTGTCGCCCGACGAGCAGGCCAAGCTGCAGACGCGCATGACGGAATGGTCCGCGCTCAGTCCGCAGCAGCGCACCCAGGCTAGGCTGAACTTCGCCGAAGCCAAGCGGCTGACAGCGGACGAGCGCAAGGCCAAGTGGGAGGCCTACCAGGCACTCTCGCCGGAGGAGAAGCGCAAGCTCGCCGCCGGCGCGCCGAAGAAGACGCCACCGACAGCCGCGGCCGTGCGCCCGATCCCGCCGCAGAAGCTCGCCAGGGTGCCGCATCCCAGTGCTGCCGCCCGGGAGCCGCGCATTGCGGCAGGCCCGGCCGTGCCCCAGCATGTCGCGCCGGCGCCGGCGCCGGTTCCGGCACCTGTCCCCACGTCCGTACCCACGACCAGCCCAGCCCCGGCAGCAGTACCGGTGCCGGTGCAGACGGTTCCGCAGGTCCCGTCCACGGCGCCGATGCAGCCGGTGACGCAGGAAAACTGAGCCGGCCCGCATGAGCGAAGTCCCCGCCGGCGAGGTCGGCAGCATTCCGCCTGCCGCATCCGGCCTGCTCGCCCCCCGCTAGCCCGCCGCATGGCCTGCTGGCTCTACGAAGGCATGCTGCTTTTCGCCGTGGTGTTCATGGCCGGCTGGCTGTTCAGCACCCTGGTCCAGATGCGCAGCGGCATCGATCCCCGCCGCTCGCTGCTGCAAGTCTTCATCTTCATCGTGTTCGGCATCTACTTCGCCTGGTTCTGGAGCCGTGGACGCCAGACCCTGGCGATGAAGACCTGGCACATCGCGCTCGTCGACAAGGACGGTCGGCCGCTCACACAACAACGCGCGGCCTGGCGCTACGTGTGCTGCTGGCTCTGGTTCCTGCCGCCGCTGGTGGCGCTGTCACCGTGGCATCTGGGCGGACGCTCCGACGCCGTCGCGATCGTCGGCTGGGTCGTGCTCTGGGCGCTGTCCAGCCGCCTCCACCCCCAGCGCCAGTTCTGGCACGACGTCCTGGCCGGCACCCGCCTGGTCGATCGACGGCCGTCCTGAGCGCGCCACTGGCGTCGTGGACAATCGCGGCATGTCATTGCTGCACACGGAAAGCCTCACGCACACCAATCCGCAGAAGCTGCGCACCGGCCTCAGCCGGATGTGGCACGCCACCGGCTATTCGTTGGCAGGCCTGCGCGCCGGCTGGGGCGAGACGGCATTCCGCCAGGAGGCGGTGGCTGCCATCGTGCTGCTGCCGCTTGCCTTCTGGCTCGGCGCGGGCTGGGTGCAGGTCGCAGTGCTGGCCGGCTCGGTGTTGCTGGTCCTGATCGTGGAGTTGCTCAACACGGGCATCGAGGCGGTTGTCGATCGCATCGGCCCGGAATGGCACGACCTCTCCAAGCGCGCCAAGGACATGGGCAGTGCCGCCGTGCTGCTGGCGCTGCTGCTGGCGCTGGGCATCTGGACCGCCGCCATCGTCGATCGGTTCACCGCATGACGGCGCCCTTCTCCATCTGCGTGTACTGCGGCTCGCGCGCCGGCGTGGCGGAGCCCTTCGTGCAGTCGGCCCGGGACGTGGGTCGCTGGGTCGGCGAGCGCGGCGGACAGCTGGTCTACGGGGGCGGCAACAAGGGCCTGATGGGCACGGTGGCGGACGCCACGCTGGCGGCCGGCGGCACGGTGGTCGGCGTCATTCCGCACGCGCTGGTCGAGAAGGAGTTCGCCAAGCGCGATTGCACCGAGTTGCACGTCGTGGACACCATGCACGACCGCAAGCAGAAGATGGCCGAGCGCGCCGGCGCGTTCCTCGCGCTGGCGGGCGGCATCGGCACGTTCGAGGAACTCTTCGAGGTCTGGACCTGGCGCCAGCTGGGCTACCACGACAAGCCGGTGGGCATCCTGAACACCACCGGCTACTACGACCCGCTGCTGCAGTTCCTGGCGGGCAGCGTGCGAGCCGGCTTCATGAACGACTGGCAGATGGACCTGGTGCGGGTAGGCACGGAGCCCGCGGCGCTGCTGGAAGCGCTGGTGGCCGGCAGCAAGCCGGCCGGTGCACAGGACCTCTCGAGGATCTAGGAGCCCAGGCTCCTGGGGCTCAGACCGCCGATTCGTCGGTCTCGCCGGTGCGGATGCGCACGACGCGTTCGACGCTGGTGATGAAGATCTTGCCGTCGCCGATCTTGCCGGTTCGCGCGGCCTTCACGATGGCGTCGACGCAGCGCTCCACGTCGTCGTCCTTGACCACCACCTCGATCTTCACCTTCGGCAGGAAGTCCACCACGTACTCGGCGCCGCGATAGAGCTCGGTGTGGCCCTTCTGGCGGCCGAAGCCCTTGACCTCGGTGACGGTCAGGCCGGTGACGCCGCATTCGGCGAGCCCCTCGCGGACCTCCTCCAGCTTGAACGGCTTGACGATGGCGGTGATCTGCTTCATGTGACTGGCTCTCCTCTAGGCCCTGAACTTCCCGGTTATAGGATAGCGCCAATCCTTGCCGAAGCCGCGGTACGAGACCCGGATTCCAACCGGCGCCTGCCGACGCTTGTATTCGTTGATGCGCACCAGGCGCGCTACCTTCTCCACCACGGCGCGATCGAACCCCGCGGCCACGATCTGCTCGATGCCCTCGTCGTCCTGCATGTAGCGAATGAGGATCGCGTCCAGCACCTCGTAAGGCGGCAGGCTGTCCTGGTCGACCTGGTCGGGCCGCAGTTCGGCGCTGGGCGGGCGCGTGATGATGCGTTCGGGAATCGGGTTGGCGCCGGTGCCGTACGGATCGTTCCGGTTGCGCCACTTCGCCAGCGAGAAGACGGTGGTCTTGAACAGGTCCTTGATCACCGCGAAGCCACCGGCCATGTCGCCATACAGCGTGCAGTATCCGGTGGCCATCTCGCTCTTGTTGCCGGTGGTCAGCACGATGCTGCCGAACTTGTTGGACAGCGCCATCAGCAGCACGCCGCGGATGCGGGCCTGGATGTTCTCCTCCGTCGTATCCTCCGGCAGGCCCTTGAACTCGCCGGCGAGAGATGCCTTGAAGGCCTCGAACTGCGGCGCGATGGAGATCTCGTCGTAGCGAACGCCCAGCCGCGCGGCCATGTCGCGGGCGTCGATCCACGAGATGTCCTGCGTGTACGGCGAGGGCATCATGACCGCGCGCACCTTGTCCTTGCCCAGCGCATCGACGGCGATGGCCAGCACCAGCGCCGAGTCGATGCCGCCCGACAGCCCCAGCAGAACGCCGGGGAAACCGTTCTTGCCGATGTAGTCGCGCACGCCCATCACCAGCGCGTCCCACAGGTCGGCATCCTGCTCGCGCGGGGGCGCGATCGTGGACGACAGCACCGGCCGGCCGCTGCTGTTGTCCGCAGTGACCATGAACAGGTCTTCGCGGAACGCGGGCGCTCGACCCACCAGCGTGCCTTCGGCGTCGACCGCGAACGAGCCGCCGTCGAACACCACCTCGTCCTGCCCACCCACGAAATGCGCATAGACCAGCGGCATGCCGACGGCCCGGGCGCGGTCGGCCATGCGCGACACGCGCTCGCCGCCCTTGCCGACGTGGAACGGCGAGGCGTTGATCACGGCCAGCACTTCGGCGCCGGTCTCCTGCGCCAGCAGCGCGGGCTCCTCGAACCAGGCGTCCTCGCAGATGAGCAGGCCGACGTTGACGCCGTCGACCTGGAACACGCAGGTGCCCTTGCCGGGCGTGAAGTAGCGGCGCTCGTCGAACACCTGGTAGTTCGGCAGTTCGCGCTTGGCGTACGTCTCGAGGACGCGGCCCTCGGACACCACGCTGGCGGCATTGAGACGCCGCTGCACCTGCACCGACTTGCTGCGCAGGTCGCCGCCGACCGGATGCCCGACCACGACATGCAGGCCCTTCAACCCCGCGAGAGCGCGGGCCACGGTCTTCAGGGCATCATCGCAGGCGGCGACGAAGGCCGGGCGCAGGAACAGGTCCTCGGCCGCATAGCCGCAGATCGAGAGCTCGGGAGTGAGCACCAGGCGCGCGCCCTGGTCATAGGCCCGGCGCGCTGCATCGATGATCTTCTGCGCGTTGCCCGGCATGTCGCCCACCACGAAGTTCAGCTGGGCAGTGCAGATTTGAAGGGCCATTGAGACCTTGTCAGCGGTGAGAAACGACCCGAACGATTATGTCATCCGTCTTTGCGAATCCCCGGCAGAGATCGATGCCCCGGCATGGAACGGACTGCTCGCGTCGCAGGATGCACCGACGCCGTTCATGCGCCATGAATACCTCGCCGCCCTGCACGACAGCGGCAGCGCGACCGCGAAGAGCGGTTGGACCACGCGACTGCTCACATTGTGGCGCGGTCGGCAGTTGCGCGGCGCCTGCGCGCTCTACCTGAAGGACCACTCGTACGGCGAATACGTCTTCGACTGGGCCTGGGCGAATGCGTACGAGCAGCATGGCCTCGCGTACTACCCAAAGGCGCTGGTCGCGGTGCCGTTCACGCCGGTGCCCGGCTCGCGCCTGCTCGCGGTGGACGCAGAAGCGCGACGGCTCCTGGTGGAGGGCCTGGTGGCCCTGTGCCGGCAGGAAAAGCTCTCGTCGCTGCACCTGCTGTTCCTCTCCGACGCCGATGTCGAGGCCTGCACCGCAGCAGGCCTGATGCAGCGCCACACCGTGCAGTTCCACTGGCTCGGCCAGGACTGGCCGACCTTCGACGCCTTCCTCGCCAGCCTGTCGCACGACAAACGCAAGAAGATCCGGCAGGAGCGCCGCAAGGTCGCGGACGCAGGCGTCACCTTCCGCGCGTCCCGGGGTGACGAGATCAGCGCGGCCGACTGGGACCTTTTCTACCGCTGCTACGAGCGCACCTACCGCGAGCACGGCAACCCGCCGTACCTGCGGCGCGACTTCTTCCGCCGCATGGCCGCGCACATGCCCGGCAACTGGCTGCTGTTCATCGGCAGCCGCAACGGCCGCGACATCGCGGCCAGCCTGATCGCCCTCTCCACCGATGAACACGGCGCTCCGACGGTGGCCTATGGCCGCTACTGGGGCGCGCTCGAGCGCGTCGACTGCCTGCATTTCGAGGCCTGCTACTACCAGCCGCTGCAGTGGTGCATCGAGCATGGCGTGGCGCGCTTCGAAGGCGGCGCGCAGGGCGAGCACAAGATGGCGCGTGCGCTGATGCCGGTGCGCACGCACAGCGCCCACTGGCTTGCGCACCCTGCGTTCGCGGACGCCATCGAACGCTTCCTGGAGCGCGAAGGCCAGGGCATCGAGAACTACCTCGAGCACCTCGAGGCGCGCTCGCCGTTCCGGCACCCGCCGCCGGACCAGGCATGAAAAAAGGCCGGGTCACCCCGGCCTTCGTTCACTGCGGCGATGCCTCTCAGGCGTTGCCCTGCTTCTTCTTGTACGCGTTGATGCCGTCGAGCACTTCCTTCCTCGCGCTCTCCGGCCCTTCCCAGCCCAGCACCTTGACCCACTTGTTCGGTTCCAGGTCCTTGTAGTGCTCGAAGAAGTGGGCGATGGTCTTCAGGCGCAGCGGGTTCAGGTCCTCGGGCTTCTGCCACTGCGTGTAGATCGACAGCACCTTGTCGACCGGCACCGCCAGCACCTTGGCGTCGTCGCCGGCCTCGTCCTGCATCTTCAGGATGCCGATCGGGCGGCAGCTGACCACCACGCCGGGGATCAGCGGCACCGGCGTGATCACCAGCACGTCGACCGGGTCGCCGTCGCCGCTGATGGTCTTGGGCACGTACCCGTAGTTGGTCGGGTAGTGCATCGAGGTGCTCATGAACCGGTCGACGAAGATCGCGCCGGTCTCCTTGTCCACCTCGTACTTCACGGGGTCCGCGTTCATCGGGATCTCGATGACCACGTTGAATGCATCGGGGACGTTCTTGCCGGGGGTGACGTTGTCGAGGGACATGGGCCTTGCTTGTGGATGGTGGGAAACGGATGACTCCGGATTAACCCTGATTTTACTTTCGCCACCCCCGCATTCCTGCCGGGCCGTGGCCGGCGCGTCACGCGAGGCCCTTATAGTCCGCCCGTTGGCCAATCGGGTCTCCGTGCACGGGGTGCGCCGAGGAAGCAACGCAGCGGGGGCACCGCTTGCGTGTCGCCTCCTCCAAGCAAAGCAACGAGCTGGAGATCAAGAAATGACTGGCAACTCGGCGCTCATCCTGGCGCTCGTCTGCGGCCTCCTGGCCGTGGGTTACGGCTTCTGGGCCCGCAGCTGGATCCTCTCGCAGGATGCCGGCAATCCCCGCATGCAGGAGATCGCCGCGGCGATCCAGACCGGCGCGGCGGCCTACCTGGCGCGGCAGTACAAGACCATCGGCATGGTCGGCATCGTCCTGGCGATCCTGATCGGCGTGTTCCTCGACGGGCAGACCGCCGTCGGCTTCATCATCGGCGCGGTGCTCTCGGGCGCCTGCGGCTTCATCGGCATGAACGTCTCGGTGCGCGCCAACGTACGCACCGCGCAGGCAGCCACGCACGGCATCGGCCCGGCGCTGAACGTCGCGTTCCGCGGCGGCGCCATCACCGGCATGCTGGTGGTGGGCCTGGGCCTGCTGGGCGTCACCGGCTTCTACTGGTTCCTGGCCGGCAATGGCCGCCTGACGCCCGACGCCCACCTGGCCACGCTGCTGAACCCGCTGATCGGGTTCGCGTTCGGCTCCTCGCTGATCTCCATCTTCGCGCGCCTGGGCGGCGGCATCTTCACCAAGGGCGCCGACGTCGGCGCCGACCTGGTGGGCAAGGTCGAGGCCGGCATCCCGGAAGATGACCCGCGCAACCCGGCCGTGATCGCCGACAACGTGGGCGACAACGTCGGCGACTGCGCCGGCATGGCGGCCGACCTGTTCGAGACCTACGCCGTCACGCTCATCGCCACCATGGTGCTGGGCGCCCTGCTGGTCGGCAACGCCGGCGAGTCCGCGGCGCTGTACCCGCTGGCACTGGGCGGCGTGTCCATCATCGCGTCCATCATCGGCTGCTTCATGGTCAAGGCCAAGCCGGGCATGAAGAACGTGATGCCCGCGCTATACATGGGCCTGGCCACGGCCGGCCTGCTGTCGCTGATCGCCTTCTTCTTCGTCACGAAGTGGCTGATGCCCGACAACGCGATCACCGCCACCGGCTCGCAGATGCGCCTCTTCGGTGCCTGCGCCGTCGGCCTGGTGCTCACCGGCGCGCTGGTGTGGATCACCGAGTTCTACACCGGCACGCAGTACAAGCCCGTGCGCCACATCGCGCAGGCGTCCACCACCGGCCACGGCACCAACATCATCGCGGGCCTGGGCGTCTCGATGCGCTCCACCGCGTGGCCGGTGCTGTTCGTCTGCATCGCGATCATCGTGTCGTACAGCCTGGCCGGCCTGTATGGCGTGGCCGTGGCCGCGACCTCCATGCTCAGCATGGCCGGCATCGTGGTGGCCCTGGACGCCTACGGCCCCATCACCGACAACGCCGGCGGCATCGCCGAGATGAGCGACCTGCCCGCCGCCGTGCGCGACATCACCGACCCGCTGGATGCCGTGGGCAACACGACAAAGGCCGTGACCAAGGGTTACGCCATCGGCTCGGCGGGCCTCGCCGCGCTGGTGCTGTTCGCCGACTACACGCACAAGCTGGAGGGCTACGGCCGCGCCATCACCTTCGACCTGTCGGACCCGATGGTGATCGTCGGCCTGTTCATCGGCGGCCTGGTGCCCTACCTGTTCGGCGCGATGGCGATGGAGGCGGTGGGCCGCGCGGCGGGCGCCGTGGTGGTCGAGGTGCGGCGCCAGTTCAGCACCATCCGCGGGATCATGGAAGGCACTGCGAAGCCCGAGTACGGCGTCGCGGTCGACATGCTGACCCGGGCCGCCATCAAGGAAATGATGATCCCCTCCTTGCTGCCGGTCGTCGTGCCGGTGCTGGTCGGCCTGCTGCTCGGCCCCAAGGCGCTGGGCGGCATGCTGATGGGCACCATCGTCACCGGCCTGTTCGTCGCCATCTCCATGTGCACCGGCGGCGGCGCCTGGGACAACGCGAAGAAGTACATCGAGGACGGCAACCACGGCGGCAAGGGCTCCGAAGCGCACAAGGCCGCGGTCACCGGCGACACCGTGGGCGATCCCTACAAGGACACCGCCGGTCCGGCCGTCAATCCGCTGATCAAGATCATCAACATCGTGGCGCTGCTCATCGTGCCGCTGGTGGTGAAGTTCCACGGCGCCGACGCGATCCCGACCCGGGCGGAAGCCACGCCTGCGGCAGTCACCGCGCCGGCCCCGGCCGCGGCACCGGCACCGGCATCCACCGTTTCGAAGTAGACCGCCGCGCGCGAGACAAGGCCCGCCGCGTGCGGGCCTTTTTCATGGCGACCGCGGATGCCCCGTGACGGCTCGCACCAGCTGCGCCGCCGGGGCCACCAGGTGCTTGATCGCGGGCACCCGGTCGCGCTCGACGCAATCCAGCACCAGCTCGTTGATGCCGCCCACGATCGCCGTCGCCATCTGCGGCGACAGCGGCTGCCTGCGCCCTCGCCCGCCGTTCACCACCTCGAGCACGAACCCGGCGATCTCGTCGTTGACGCGGCGCCGCGAGGCCAGCCCGGCCGGCCCCAGCCCGAGGATCTCGACATAGAGCGTGCGCATCAGCACGGGATTGGAGGCGAGGCAATCGAGGTAGGCGGACAGCGCCTGCTCCAGTTGCGTGTCCCAGGGCTGCCCCGGATCGAGCGCGCTCCGCAGGATCTTCAGCGCGTTGCGGCTGGCCGCCTCGTACAGCGCAACCAGGCACTCGGCCTTGCCGTCGAAGTGCTCGTAGAAGGTGCGTCGCGACACGCTGGCCTCGCGCACGATGTCGGCGATGGTGGTGGCCGCGTACCCGTGGGCCGCGACGGCGTGCGCCATCCCTTCCAGCAGGCGGCTGCGGTGGTCCGGCAGGTCGGCTTGTGGGTCGCTCATCGGGAATCCATTGTCGCCGCTCGCTCACGGCCACACATTGGTACTTGACAGTACCAGACGCAGCCCTCACCATGCGGCATTGGTACGACGCCGTACCACAGCACTTGTTCCGACCATGACCGACCTCGTCGTCCGCCGCCTGCTCGTCGACATGCAAGCGCCCATCGCACGGCACTGGTGCGCCGGCGATGCGTTCCGCACCGCCCTGTTCAACGCGTTGTCCATGAGCTTTCCGGTTGGCGAACAGTTCTTCATCGACTCGGTGCGTGGCGGATTCAAGGCACTGCCGGCCGAGCAGCAGGAGCGCTTCCGCGACGAAGTGCAGGGCTTCGTCGGCCAGGAGGCGACGCACCGCCGGCTGCACGCCCTGTACAACGGACACCTCGGGAGCCTCGGCCTCGTCAACGACTGGGAGTCGCGCGCGCGTGACCGCCTGAAGCTGATGGAGAACGTGGGCATCAGGCACTGGCTGGCCATCACCGCGGCCAACGAACACTTCACCGCCATCCTGGCCGACTGGATGCTGCACAACGCCGACCTGCTGGGCACCGACGATCCGCGCCTGGCCACCCTGTGGCTCTGGCACAGCGCCGAGGAGTCGGAGCACAAGAGCACCGCCTTCGACCTGTACCAGGCGCTGGGCGGCAACCACGAGTGGCGCATCCGCTGGTTTCGGCGCGTCACCACGGTCTTCCTGACGGACACGCTGCGCCAGACGATCAGCAACCTGCGCCACGACGGCACGTTGTGGAAGTGGAGCACGTGGAAGAGCGCCGCTTCCTACCTGTTCGGCCAGCGTGGCCTGGCGCGCCAGACCTTCCGCCCCTGGAAGGACTACCTGCGCCGCGACTTCCATCCCAGCCAGCACGACAGCTCGGCTTCGCGGCGCTGGCTGCGCGAGCACCAGCACCAGTTCGTTCCCGTGGGCGCCTGATCCGCCCCGGGCGAGGTGTCGCATGCCCGGCGCACAATGCCGGGCATGCAGCACCACTTCATCGCCAATGCGCCGGCACGCGCGTCGTCGGAGCGCACGATCCCGGTGATCGACCCCTCGGATGGGCAACCGTTCGACTCCCTGCAGCGCGGCACGGCCGAGGACATCGACGCGGCCGTGCAGGCGGCGCGCCGCTGCCTCGATTCGGTGTGGAGCAAGCTCAGCGCCGCCGAACGCGGCCGCCTGCTGATGCGCCTGTCGCACAAGGTGGCCGAGCATGCCGACGAACTGGCGGCCCTCGAGCAGCGCGACTGCGGCAAGCCGACGAAGCAGGCGCGCGCCGATGCCCTCGCGCTGGTGCGCTACTTCGAGTTCTATGCCGGCGCCTGCGACAAGCTGCACGGCGAAACGCTGCCTTACCAGGACGGCTACACCGTGCTCACGTGGCGCGAGCCGCACGGCGTCACGGGCCACATCATTCCGTGGAATTACCCGATGCAGATCTTCGGCCGCAGCGTCGGCGGCGCGCTGGCAGCGGGCAACGCCTGCGTGGTGAAGCCCTCCGAAGACGCGTGCCTGTCGCTGCTGCGCGTGGCGCAACTCGCGGCTGAATGCGGCTTCCCGGCCGGTGCGATCAACATCGTCACGGGCTTCGGCCACGAAGTCGGCGACGCCCTCGCCCGCCATCCTGGCATCGACCACATCAGCTTCACCGGCAGCCCGCGCGTGGGCACGCTGATCCAGCAGGCCGCCGCCGAGCGGCATTGCCCGGTGACGCTGGAGTTGGGCGGCAAGAGCCCGCAGATCGTGTTCGAGGATGCAGACCTCGATGCGGCTCTGCCCACGATCATCAACGCCATCGTGCAGAACGCCGGCCAGACCTGCTCGGCGGGCTCGCGCCTGCTGGTACAGCAATCGATCTACGAGCCGCTGCTCGAGCGCCTCGGGCAGGCGTTCGCCAACCTGCGCGTCGGCCCCGCGCGCATGGACCTCGACGTCGGCCCGCTGATCCGCGCCAGCCAGCAGCAGCGCGTCTGGGACTTCCTCTCCGATGCGCAGCACGCCAGCATCCCGATGGTCGCGCAGGGGCAGATCGTCGACGAGGCGCCCGACACCGGCTTCTACCAGGCGCCCACGCTGCTGCGCGACGTGCCGATCACGCACCGCCTCGCGCAGGAAGAAGTGTTCGGCCCCGTGCTAGCCGCGATGCCGTTCCAGGACGAGGACCAGGCCGTGCAGCTGGCCAACGCCACCCAGTTCGGCCTCGTGGCCGGCATCTGGACCCGTGACGGTGCGCGCCAGCTGCGCATGGCGCGGCGCGTGGAGAGCGGCCAGGTGTTCATCAACAACTACGGCGCGGGCGGCGGCGTCGAGCTGCCCTTCGGTGGCGTCAAGTCCTCGGGCTACGGCCGCGAGAAAGGCTTCGAGGCGCTGTACGGATTCACGACGCTCAAGACCGTGGCCATCCGGCACGGCTGAAGGAGACGACGCATGCGCGTTCAGGACAAGTCGATCATCGTCACCGGCGCCGGCCAGGGCATCGGCGAAGGCATCGCGAAGCGGCTGGCGCAGGAAGGCGCCCGGGTCATCGTCAACGACATCCAGCCGGCTCTCGGCGAGATGGTCGTGGCCGCAATCACGGCCGGCGGCGGGAAGGCGTCGTTCTTCCAGGCCGATGTCACCAAGTCGTCGGACATGAAGGCGCTGGTCCAGGCCGCGGTCGACCGCCACGGCCGCCTCGACGTGATGGTGAACAACGCCGGCTGGACGCACCGCAACCGGCCCGCGCTGGAAGTCAGCGAGGACGAGTTCGACCGCGTCTACGCCATCAACGTCAAGAGCATCTACCTCGCCACGATCCACGCGGTGCCTGTGTTCCGCGCCAACAAGGGCGGCGTGTTCATCAACATCGCCTCGACCGCAGGCATCCGCCCGCGGCCCGGGCTCGCCTGGTACAACGGCTCGAAAGGCGCGGTGATCACCACCAGCAAGTCGCTGGCCGCGGAATTCGGGCCCGACAACATCCGCGTCAACTGCATCAATCCCGTGTTCAACCCCGACACGGGCCTCTCGGCCGAATTCGCCGGCGGGCCGGTCGACGATGCGAGGCGCGCCAAGTTCCTCGCCACCATCCCGCTCGGCCGCTTCTCCACCGCGCTCGACGTCGCCAACGCGGCGCTTTACCTGGCCAGCGACGAAGCCGCCTTCATCTCCGGCGTCTGCATCGAAGTCGATGGCGCGCGCTGCGTCTGAGCATCCGATGTCACGGCCGCGTTCCCTGCACGAGCTGGTGCCTTCGCCGGCGGCCGGCTTCGACGAGCCGTTCGCCATGCTCGACGCCTGCCACGAGCGCATCCAGCGCACGCTGGAGCTGCTGCGGCGGTTGCGCGTCCACGTCGCCGCACGCGGAGCCGACGACCAGGCACGGCAGGCGGCGCGCGACGTGCTGCGCTACTTCGACATCGCCGCGCCCCAGCACCACCTCGACGAGGAGCGGCACGTGCTGCCCGCGCTGCGGGCCAGCGGCGACCCGGCGCTGACCGGGCTGGCGACGCGTCTGCACGACGACCATGGCCGCATGGAGGCCAGCTGGGCGCAGGCGCGAAGCATCCTCGAAGCGTTCGCGGATGGCCGCGTCGCCGGCTTCGACGCCAGCCAGGACGAGGTGCTGCAAACCTTCTCGGCCCTGTACGCGGGCCACCTCGAAGCGGAAGAGCGCATCGGCTTCCCCGCGGCGGCGGCCCGGCTCGACGCGAGTGCGCTAGGCGCCATGTCGAACGACATGCGCCAACGCCGCGGCGCCGCTTGAACCCGTCAGGCCGCGGACACCCGCGAGCAGGCAAAATCAGGGCGTGGCTGAACGCGTGATCCCCCTCGTCGACCAGCGGCTGGCGCCGCTGCGCGCTGCGCTGCCCGCGACGCCGGTCGCCGCAACCGGACAACTGGCCGATCGCCTGCAGCGCCCGTTGCGCGACCTGCGCATCAGCGTCACCGACCGCTGCAACTTCCGCTGCAGCTACTGCATGCCCAAGGAGGTGTTCCACAAGGACTACCCCTACCTGCCGCATGCGGACCTGCTGACCTTCGAGGAGATCACCCGGCTGGCGCGGCAGTTCGTCGCGCATGGCGTGCGCAAGATCCGCCTGACCGGTGGCGAGCCGCTGCTGCGCAAGAACATCGAGGTCCTCATCGAGCAACTGGCCCAGCTGCGCACGGTCGACGGTGAGCCGGTCGAACTGGCGCTGACCACCAACGGCTCGCTGCTCGCACGCAAGGCGCGCGCCCTGCGCGATGCCGGCCTGCGCCGCGTCACGGTCAGCCTCGACGGGCTCGACGACGCCGTGTTCCGCCGCATGAATGACGTCGACTTCCCCGTGGCCGAGGTGCTGGCCGGCATCGACGCCGCGCAGGCCGCGGGCCTGGCGCCGGTGAAGGTGAACATGGTGGTCAAGCGCGGCACCAACGAGCAGGAGATCCTGCCGATGGCGCGCCACTTCCACGGCACGGGCACGGTGCTGCGCTTCATCGAGTACATGGACGTGGGCGCCACCAACGGCTGGCGCATGGACGAAGTGCTGCCCTCGGCCGAGGTCGTGCAGCGCATCGATGCCGTGTATCCGCTGCGAGCGCTCGAAGCGTCCGCGCCTGGCGAGACCGCCGAGCGCTGGGCTTATGCCGACGGCGCCGGCGAGATAGGCGTCATCAGCAGCGTGACGCAGGCCTTCTGCGGCACTTGCAACCGCGCACGCCTGTCCACCGAGGGCCGCCTGTACCTGTGCCTGTTCGCCTCGAATGGCCACGACCTGCGCACGCTGCTGCGCGGCGGCGCGTCGGACGAGGAACTTGCATCGGCCATCGGCCACATCTGGCAGGGCCGCGGCGACCGCTATTCCGAGCTGCGCAGCCAGCTGCCGCCCGACACCGGCACCGGCGCACGCCGCGTCGAGATGAGCTACATCGGGGGCTGACCGGCATGCACGACATCACCGGCCTGATCCTTGCCGGCGGCCGCGGCTCCCGCATGGGTGGGGTCGACAAGGGCCTGCAGTCGTTCCGCGGCATGCCGCTGGCGCTGCACACGCTGATGCGCCTGCAGCTGCAGGTCGGCGAGGTGATGATCAACGCGAACCGCAACCTGGCCGCCTACGAATCGTTCGGCGTGCCGGTCTGGCCCGACGCCCTGCCCGACTTCGCCGGGCCGCTGGCGGGCTTCCTCACCGGGCTGGAACGCTGCGAGACGCCGTGGCTGGCCACCGTGCCGTGCGACACGCCGCTGTTCCCGCTGGACCTCGTGCCGCGCCTGCAGCAGGCCGCGCTCGAGGCCGATGCGGAGATCGCGATGGCCAGCGCGCCGGAGGATGGCCAGCTGCGGCCGCAACCGGTGTTCTGCCTGCTGCGCCGCGAGCTGCTCGACAGCCTGGTGCGGTTCACGCACGGCGGCGGCCGCAAGATCGACGCGTGGACCGCGCAGCAGCGCACGGTGCACGTGGCGTTCGACCAGCCCGGCGACGACGCGCGCGCCTTCTTCAACGCCAACACGCTGGGCGAACTGCGCGAGCTGGAGCAGCCGTGAAGTCGCTGGCCGACATCGCCGCGCAGCTGCAGGGCTACGACCCGCAGGCGCTCGCCGTCCCCCAGGTGGATGCCTTCCTCGCACAGCTGGTGCAACCGGTCACCGGGAACGAGACCGTCTCCATCGCCGACGCGCTGGGTCGCGTGACGGCCGACGACGTGGTGTCGCCGGTCGACGTGCCGCCGCACGACAACTCCGCGATGGATGGCTACGCCTTCGATGGAAGCCAGCTCGCTGCCGACGCGCCGCTGCAGCTGCAGGTCGTGGGCACCGCGCTCGCCGGCAAGGCCTGGCACGGCAGCGTGGCGCAGGGCCAGGCCGTGAAGATCATGACCGGCGCCATCATGCCGGCCGGCCTGGACACGGTGGTGCCGCAGGAGTTCACGCGCCCTGCGGGAGACGATCGCGTCGAGGTGCCCGCCGCCGTGCTGAAGCGAGGGGACAACCGGCGCCTCGCCGGCGAAGACCTGAAGGCGGGCCGACCTGCGCTGGCCCGAGGCGAACGTCTCGGACCGGCGGGCTGCGGCCTGCTGGCCAGCCTCGGCGTGCCAACCGTGCGCGTGGTGCGGCGCCTGAAGGTCGCCTACTTCTCCACCGGCGACGAGATCCTGAGCCTTGGCGAAGCGCCGCGCGAAGGCGCGGTCTACGACAGCAACCGCTACACGGTGCGCGCCATGCTCGCGCGCCTGGGCTGCGAGGTGATCGACCTGGGCGTGGTCCGCGACGAGCCCGCGCAACTGGAACAGGCGTTCCGCAGCGCCGCGTCGCAGGCCGACGCCATCATCACCAGCGGCGGCGTGAGCGTCGGCGAGGCCGACTTCACGAAGGCCATGATGCGGCAGCTGGGCGACGTCGCGTTCTGGAAGATCGCGATGCGCCCCGGCCGGCCGATGGCGGTGGGACGTATCGCCGAGGGCGACAAGGCCGCCGTGCTGTTCGGCCTGCCGGGCAATCCGGTCGCGGTGATGGTCACCTTCCTCGCGTTTGTCCGTCCCGCGCTGCTGCGCATGATGGGTTGCCGGGACACGGCGCCGCCGCCACTGCTGCGCGCGCGCAGCCTGGAAGCCCTGCGCAAGAAGCCGGGCCGCACCGAGTACCAGCGCGGCATCGTCGACACGGGTCCGGACGGATCGCTGCAGGTGCGCACCACTGGCAACCAGGGCTCGGGCGTGCTCAGCTCCATGGTGCAGGCCAACGGTCTGATCGTGCTGCACCACCAGCAGGGCAACATCGCCGTCGGCGACCCGGTCGACGTGATGATGTTCGAAGGCATCCTCTAGCCCCGCCTTGAACGACCCCGTCCGGCCAGCGCTGCGCGTCCTCCTGAGCTCGCATGTGGCCAACGGCGTGGCCGCGGGCGTCGGCCTGCTGCTGGTGTCGGCGCTGGCGCACCTGCTGTTCGGCGCTGCCGGCGCCGCCGCCGCGACGGTGGGCGTCATCGTCGTCACGCCGCCCGACCAGGTGGCGCCCCGCCGCGGCAAGTTCATCCAGCTGCTGCCAGCGGCCGTGGTCGCGGTCCCGCTGTTCCTGGTGACGCAGCTGGTGCACCAGCATCCGCTCGCGTTGTGGCTGTTGCTGGTGGCCGCCACCTTCGTCGCGTTCCTCGGCGCGGCCTGGGGCAAGCGCGGGCTGCCGATCGCGATCTCGGCGATGTTCGCGATGCTGTTCTCGCTGGCCACGCCCGGCACCGGCAGTCTCGACGCCGCCCTGCAGCAGACGCTGCATTTCACCTTCGGCGCCGTCCTCTACCTTGCGTGGGCCACCGCGGCCAACGCCATGCTCAATGCGCGCTACCGCACGCTGGCGCTGGTCGACACGCTGGCCGCGGTCGTGCGCCTGATGCGCACGCAGGCGCTGCAGCTGGCCGCGCCGCGGGGCGAGCTCAGCCAGCCGGTGGTGGGCCGCCTGATGCAGCTGCAGGCCGCGCTGGCGGACCAGCTGCAGTCCGCCCGCAACCTGCTGCTCGAGGCGCCGCGCACGCCGCAGCGCCAGCGCTGGGCCGGCATGCTGATGCAGGTGCTGGACATGCGCGACCACCTCGTGGCCTGCGCGCTCGATCTCGACGCGCTGGCCGCCGCGCCGGACCAGGAAGGCCTGCTGCTCGGCCTGGCTCGCGAGATCGCCGCGCTGGCCGACGACCTGCAGGCGCTGGCCGATGCCTTGCTGCTCGGGCGCACGCCGCCGCCGTTCACGCGCGAGCGGCCGCCGCTCCCGCCACTCTCGGCGGCTGATGCAGTCGTCGACGCCGACCAGCCGCCGTCGCCGCAGCTGCTGGCCCGGTCGATGGCGGGCCGCGTGGGCCACCTGCACGAGGAAGTGGGACGCATCGTGGCGCTGGCCCGCGGCGAGCGCGAGCCCGATCTCGACGTGGTGCGCGCGGCATGGCAGTTGTTCGTCAGTCCCACGGTCTGGTCGTGGCGGCCGTTTCTCGCGCTGTGGCGCTGGGACGCACCGCCGCTGCGCCACGCGATGCGGGCAGCGCTCGCCATCGGCTGCGGCCAGGCGCTCGCGATGGTGCTGCCCTGGGGATCGCATGCGTACTGGATCCTGCTGACCATCGTGGTGGTCCTGCGCGGCAGCCTCGCGCAGACGCTGGAGAGGCGCAATGCCCGCGTCGCCGGCACGCTGCTCGGCTGCCTGCTCGCCGGTGCGCTGCTGTCCAGCCATGCGCCCGAAGCGGTGCTCACGTTGACCGTGGTGCTGGGCCAGTCGATCGCACATGCCTTCGCGATCCGCCGCTACCTCGTCACCGCCGTGGCCGCCACCGTCCTGTCGCTGGTGCAGGCCCACCTGCTGAACGCCGGCGTCTCCACGGTGTTCGACGTGGCCGAGCGCATGGCCGACACCGGCATCGGCGTGGTGATCGCCTGGGTGTTCAGCTACGTGCTGCCGTCCTGGGAACGCTCGCAGATCGGGGCGCTGGTGGCACGCACCGTCGCCGCCCAGGCCAAGCACGCGAAGCTCGCGCTCGGTCTCGGCCAGCTGCAGGCCGTGGACAACGAAGCGGAACTCGCCTGGCGGCTCGCGCGCCGCGAGGCCTACGACAGCCTCTCGGCGCTGGTGCAGGCGGTGCAGCGCTCGATCTCCGAACCACGCGCCGTGCAGCCGCGCCTGAAGGACCTGGAGCGCCTGCTGGCCCACTGCTACCAGCTGCTGGCGCAGCTGACGGCGGTCAAGACCATGCTGCTGCAGCGCCGCGACCGCCTGGTGCTGGAGCAGCTGCGCGCGCCGCTGCAGCAGGGCGCCGAAGCCATCGCGGCCGCGCTGGCGGGCGGCCCGCGTCCCGATGCGGCGCCCGCGCAGGACGACCAGTCGACCATGCTGCAGCTGCCGGATCCCTACGTCGACGACCTCAGCCCGTGGCTGCTGCGGCGGCTGCGGCTGGCCGTGGGCATCGCGCACGACCTGCACGCCGAGGCGCAACGCGCGCTGGCGCCGCAAGGGTCGTAGTCACGCGGCCTGTTCCGACGCCCGGCGGCCCGCGCCGCACAGCGTCGCGACCATCGCCTGCACGTCGGCCGGCATTGCATCGCCACGCCAGGCCACATGCTGGTCGTCTCGCACCAGCAGCAGCTTGTGGCGGTAGGCCTGCGGCGCGCATGCACGGTCCACGTCCAGCACGGTGAGCGGCATGCGCTGCTCGCCCGCTGCAGCCGCGAGCGAGGCCACATCCACCGCCGGATCGAACCGCAGCAACGTGTAGCCCTGGCCGAACGTGTCGTACAGCGAGCGCCCATCCGGCAGCCAGAAGTGCGGCGCGCGGCAGCCGGGCACCGTGGACGGGGTGAAGTCGCCCATCGAGTACGCCGGCGGCGCCTCGCCGTCCTCGATCACGATGGGCGAGCCGCGGTAGAAGTAGCCGAAGTTCAGGCCCGCGCAGCAGAACTGCTGCACGTTCAGCTCGTACGACTCGCGGCCGATGCGCTCGCGGGCGGCCTGCCCTTCGGCATCCGCCGCCTCGATGTTCGGCGGCACGACGCTGCGCGCCTTGATCATCTTGGCCGCGTGGTCCATCGCGAAGTGCGACACCTGCTCGGTGATCGGCTGCCGCTCGGCCTCGTAGGCGTCGAGGATGCCCTCCCCGCCCCAGCCCTGCAGCCGCGCGGCCAGCAGCCACGAGAGGTTCAGCGCGTCGGCAATGCCCGCGTTCATGCCATAGCCGGCATACGGCACCCACAGGTGCGCCGCATCGCCGGCGATGAACACGTTGCGGTCGCGGAACCGCTCAGCCACCAGGCGGCGCCCCACCCAGTCTTCCTTGCTGATCACCTCGTAGGTGAAATCGGGCCCAACGCCGAGGATGTTGCGGATGGACTGGTCGCGGTCCACCGACTCGAACTCCGGCTCGTGCGGATTCAAGTGGTTGTGCACCAGCCAGGTGGCATGGCCATCGATCGCGAACATGGTGCCGCAGCGGCGCGGATTGACCGAGTAGTACGACCAGGCAGGCTTGCCCGGGATCATGGCGCGCAGCTGCGGCGCACGGATGTAGGTGGATTGCACGCGCTGGATCACCGCGGTGCCTTCCAGCTTCGCGCCGATCTGCTTGCGCACGGCGGAACTGCCGCCGTCGCAACCGACCAGGTAGCGCGCGCGGATGCCGCGCTCCTGCTGCGTGTCGAGATCCAGTGCCACGGCCTCGACCTGGCCCGGCGTTTGCGAGAACGTGGTCAGCTGCGTGCGATTGAGCAGCGTCACGCCGGGCAGCGCCGCCGTGTGCTCCAGCAGGATCGGCTCGAGGAACAGCTGGTTGATGCGGTGCGGCGGCTCGGGCGTCGGCCACCAGGTATCGGGCCCTTCCTTCGAGGTGTAGCGCTCCGCGCGACCCGGGATCGGGATGCGCGTGAGTTCCTGGCCGCACACGCTGGTGCGGAACGCCACGTCATTCGGATAGTCGGCCGGAAGCCCGGCATCCCTCAGCTTGCCGGCTACGCCCAGGCGGCGGAACCGCTCCATCGTGCGCGCAGCGACGTGGTTGCATTTCACGTTGGGCGGTTCGGTATAACGCCGCGTCTCGGCGATCACCACCTTCACGCCGCGCGATTGCAGGTCCATCGCGAGCGTCAGGCCCACCGGGCCGGCGCCCACCACCAGGACGTCGGTGTCCAGCGCTGGCAGGGTCATTGGTCGATGCGGATGTTGGCCTGCCGGATCACCTTCGCCCACTTCTGCGTCTCGCTGCGGATGTAGGCCTCGAAGGCTTCGGGCGTCGTCGGCGCGGGCTCCACGCCCAGGTTGCGCATGCTGGCGACGATCTGCTCGTCCTTCAGCGCCGCGGTGATCTCCGCATTGAGCTTCTGCACGATGGGCGTCGGCGTTCCAGCAGGCGCGACGACGCCGAACCAGCCAGTGGAGTCATAGCCCGGCAGGCCGACCTCGGCCACCGTGGGCACGTCGGGCAATTGCGGCAGGCGTTGCGGACTGGTGACCGCGTAGGCCACCAGCTTGCCCGCCTTGATCTGCTGCAGCGACGACGGCAGGTCCACCACCGCCAGCGGCACGTTGCCCGCCAGCGTGTCCAGCGCCGCCGGGCCCGAGCCCTTGTAGGGAACCTCGACCAGCTTCACGTCCGCCATCTGGCTGAAGAGGGCTGCCGACAGATGCATCGCCGTGCCGTTGCCGCCGTGCGCGATCGACAGCTTGCCGGGCTGCGACTTCGCGAGCGCGATCAGGTCCTTCTGCGTGCGCGCCGGCACCGAGGGATTGCCGACGATCACGAACGGGATCGCCGCCAGCATGCTCACCGGCCTGAAGTCCTTGGCGACATCGAACGGCATGTGCTCGTACAGGCTGCTGTTGGCGGACAGCGCGCCGGCCGCGCCCACGCCCAGCGTGTAGCCGTCGGCCGGCGCCTTGGCCACGAGCGACAGGCCGATGTTGCCGCCGGCACCGGGCCGGTTGTCGACCACCACCGACTGGCCGAGCTTGTCGTTCAGGCGCGGCACCAGCATGCGCACCACGGCGTCCGCACTCCCGCCGGGCGGGAACGTCACCACGACGCGGATCGGCTGCTTCGGGAAATCGCTGGAGGGGGCCGCGGGTTGTGCGGCCGCCGATGCGGCGAAGCCCGCAGCCAGCAGGGCCGCGAAGGCATGGACGAGTCTGCGCATGGTGTCTCCTGGAATCGGTCCATTGGACCGCGCCAGGAGCGCGCCGTCATGCGAAGAATCCCGGCCCGGCGCTCACGGCTTGCCGCTCGCGGATGACGGACTCGATGCGCCCGTGGCAGGCGCCTGTGTGTTGCCGCTGGGGTTCGATGTCCGCGCCTCGCTCTGGATCCGCCTGCCGGCGTCTGGCCCTGGGCGCCCCCTGCGAGGGCGCCCTGCTCCGTGCCCTGTCCCTGCGCCGGTGCCGTCGCACTGACCGGCCCCGACTGCACCGCCGTGCGTCCGCCGGGCAGCGCCGCCGCCGCGATCTGCGCATTGCGCGGACCCGGTGGCGTGAGGCTCGCGTAGTACTGCACCAGCGTCTTCACGTCGTCGTCGGTGAGCGTCTTGGCGATGCGGGGCATCTGGCCGCTCGGATCGTTGTTGCGATCGCCGCTCTTCCACTCCGCCAGTGCAGCGGTGAGATAGCTGGCGTGCTGCCCGGCCAGGTAGGGATTGAACGCTGCGTCACCGATGCCTTGCGGGGCGTGGCAGTTGGCGCAGGCCTGCAGCTCGCGCTTGTCGTCGCCGCGAACCGCCAGCACCGGCTCGCGCTGCGGCGCCTTGGCCGGCGTGCCCGGCGGCGTTCCCAGGCCGGCGTAGTACGCCGCGACCTGCTGTCGCTGCGTGTCGTTCAGCGCGGCCGCGATGGGTTGCATCACCTGGTTCTTGCGGCTGCCGTTGGCATAGCTTTCCAGCTGGTGCACCAGGTACAGCCGCCCCTGCCCCGCGAGGCGCGGGAATCCGGTCTGCGCGTTGCCCTCGCCATTCGCGCCGTGGCAGCCCACGCAGGCAGCTGCCGCGCCCGCGCCCTGCTGCGCGAGCTGCTGGCCCGCCTGCGCCTCCTGCGGGTTCACTGCACTGGCCGTGGCGACCTGGTCGGGGACCAGGGGCTGCGCGGCCGCAGCGGAGGCCGCCGACGCCGGTTGCGATGCGGCCGAAGCCGCGGGCTGTGCGGGCGCAGCAGCAGGCGCCGCCGCCTGCCTGGCGCTGTCGCCCTGCTTGCTGCAGGCGACCAGCAGCACGAGTGACGCGGCCGCCACGATGCCGATGCGCGCGCTCATGTGATCAGCCCCGGTTGCTTCAGGTACTTGCCCGTGATCGCATCGGCCGCCCAGTAGGCCAGTGCACCCAGCGTGTCGGTCGGGTTGTACGAGGCGTTCTGCGGGTAGTTGGACGCGCCGATCACGAACACGTTGGGCACGTCCCAGCTTTGCAGGTAGCGGTTCACCGTGCTGATGGCCGGGTCCGTGCCCATCACCGTGCCGCCCGTGTTGTGCGTGGTCTGGTACTGCGTGATCGTGTACGGGCCCTTGCGCGGGCTGGACGACACCTGCCGGCCGCCCATCGCGCGCCCGATCTGCGCCGCCTTGTCGGTGAGGAAGGCCGACATCTTGATGTCGTTCTCCGGGAAGTCGAAAGTCATGCGCAGCAGCGGCAGTCCCCACGCGTCCTTGTAGGTCGGGTCGAGGTCCAGGAAGTTCTGCGCATGCGCAATCGAGCTGCCGTGCACGCCGACCGAGCTGGTGTGGTTGTAGTGCTGCACCACGGCCTGCTTCCACTTGGAGCCCCAGGACGGCGTGCCGGGTGGCGTCGGGTGGAATTCGATCGGCCGCCCGTGCGACATGGTCTCGCCGATGAAGCCGCCGCCGAGGAATCCCAGCGGCCCGTGGTCGAAGTTGTCACTGACGAAATCGGCGATGACCGTGCCCGAGGCGCCCGAGCGCATGAACGGGTTGATGTTGACCTTCTCGTCGAAGAACACCGTCGCGCCGCTGGTGGTCTGGTAGGCGTAGTTGCGTCCCACCACGCCCTTGCCCGTCGCCGGGTCGTAGGGCTTGCCGATGCCGGACAGCAGCAGCAGCCGCACGTTGTTCAGCGCGAACATGCCGACGATGAACAGGTTGGCCGGCTGCTCGAACTCGCGGCCCTGCGCGTCGGCATAGGTGACGCTGATGGCCTTCTTCTTGTCCTTGTCCAGGTTCACGCGCAGCACCTGGCACTGCGTGCGCAGCTGGAACTTCGGGTCGGCCAGCAGCTTGGGCAGGAGGATGGTCTGCGGCGACGACTTGGCGTAGTGCTCGCAGCCGTAGCGCTCGCAGAACCCGCAGAACATGCACGTGCGCAGCTGCATGCCCTCGGGGTTGGTGTAGTTCTGGCTCAGGTTCGACGAGGGCTGCGTGAAGGGGTGGTAGCCCAGGCTCGTGGCTGCCTTGCGGAACAGCGCCGATCCGTACGGCTCCTTCTGCGGCGGCGTCGGGTACTCGCGCGATCGCGGGTCCTCGAACGGATTGCCGCCGGGCACCTTCTGGCCCTTCAGGTTGCCCGCCTTGCCGCTGGTGCCCAGCAGGTACTCGAAGCGGTCGTAGTACGGCTCGAGGTCGGCTGCCGTCACGCCCCAGTCCTGCACCAGCACGCCTTCCGGGATGAACTTCTCGCCGTAGCGCTGGATCGTGTGCGAGCGCATCTGGAAGTCGGTGTCCTGGAACCGGTAGGTCTGGCCGTTCCAGTGCACGAGTGCGCCGCCCAGCCCGGTGCCCGGGAGGAAGCTTTCGAAGCGCCGGATCGGCAGCGCGGTCTCGCTGGCCTTGTTGCGGAAGGTGAGCGTCTCGCGCGCGCTGTCCTGCATCAGGCCCTTGCGGATCGAGTACTTCAGCTCGTCGTGCATCGCAGGGCCCTGGAAGTCGGGCACCGTGAAACGCGGCTGGCCGCGTTCGAGGCCGACCACCTTGAGGCCGGCCTTGGTGAGTTCGCGTCCGAGCACCGTGCCCACCAGGCCCACGCCCAGCAGCACCGCGTCGACGGCAGGAAGCTTGGTGGCGGCCATCAGCGCCTCCCCTGCTGCTTGCGCGAGACGGGCATCGCGACCGGCATCTCGTGCACGTGGCCGGCGCCGTCCTCGGCGAGGCTGCGCGGCGGCAGGTCGAAATGGATGCCGTGCTTGTCGACCAGGTCGTAGTAATTGCCGTAAGCGCCCGGGAAACCGATCATGGTCCAGGCACGTCCGTCGCGATTGCCGCCATAGGCGGGGTCGCTGAAGAAACCCTCGACGGTCAGCGCGAGCAGCGACTCGAAGAACGTCTTGGCCGGCACGCCTTCCAGGTCGTCGGTGCCGTTCTGCAGGCGCGTGAGGAACGCGTCCTGCTCGTTGCCCGGCATCTTCTCGAACGGCGTGCCCTTCTGCCCCTGCTGCGCGATGCCGCGCAGCGCGTTGCGGAACAGCTCCGCCGGCGTGAAGGGCAGCTGGTAGCCCTGCTGCGGCGTGCCCTGGTGCCACGGGCCGCTGCGATAGAGCCGCTCGCCCGCGCCCCAGGCCCCGGCGAGCTGGCGGTCGATGTACGACACCACCCCCGCGTCGTTGGCGCCGGGACCGAGGTCATCGGGAGGAATCAGCCGGTCGACCGCGGCCTCCATGAACGCGGCCTCCGCGGCCGAGAAGAACAGGTACGTGGGCTTCTGGGTTCCCTGCTGCTGCCCCGGCGACGGGTGGCCGGCGGCATTCGGAGGATTGGGTGCGGCCGCGGCCACGCCCACTGCAGCAGGGATGACGGCGGCGGCGCTGCCAGCCTTGAGAAAGATCCGTCGCGAGACGCTGTCCATCAAGCGGTCCTTTGTTGTTGAAGGACCGTTCGCGGCAAGCCGCGTGCCGGGTCAGCGCAGCGTCAGGCGAACATGCGCCGGGCCTCGTCCGCCAGCTGCTGGCGTTTCATCACCAGCTGCGGCAGGTCCGGGTGCATGGGATCGATCTCGCGCAGCGCCCAGCCATAGAACGCCTGTGCGAACGACAGATGGATAAAGCGAATGATCTTCATGGAGAGGATGGTCGGTCGAATGGCAGAGCCAAACGGTCGGTTCCAGCCTGAACAATTTGTCGGCGCTGCGGAAGAGGCCGTGTCGGACGGCGGCGACCCTACCGTGGAGCCGCGCGATACAAGCGCTAACGCTACGGATCGGCTATTTGCCGATGAGCTCGCCGTGGCCTTGCTCCGGCCCGTTGTCAAGCGCCTCGGCCTTGTTGGCGCCAGGCACCGCCTTGCGCGCGAACAGCATGTACATCGTGGGCACGACGAACACCGTGAGTGAGGTGCCCAGCGCCATGCCGCCGACGATCACCCAGCCGATCTGGATGCGGCTCTCGGCGCCGGCGCCGTGGACCAGCGCCAGCGGGATCGCGCCCAGCACCATCGCGCCTGTCGTCATCAGGATCGGGCGCAGCCGCTGCGAGGCCGCCTTGACGACGGCGTCGACCAGGTCCAGCCCCTGCTCGCGCAGCTGGTTGGCGAATTCGACGATCAGGATGCCGTGCTTGGTGATCAGGCCCACCAGCGTGATCAGGCCGATCTGCGAGTACACGTTGAGCGAGCCGCCGCTCCACTTGAGGGCCAGCAGCGCGCCGATCATGGACAGCGGCACCGACAGCATGATCACCAGCGGGTCGATGAAGCTCTCGAACTGCGCGGCCAGCACCAGGAAGATGAACAGCAGCGCGAGCACGAACACGATGGCCAGCGCGCCCTGTGAGTTGCGGAATTCGCGCGAGGTGCCGTTCAGGTCGGTCGTGTAGCCCGGCTTGAGCACCCTGCCCGCGGTCTGGTCCATGAACTGCAGCGCCTGCCCCAGCGAATAGTCGGGCGCGAGGTTGGCGGTGATGGTGGCGGCGCGGCGCTGGCCGAAGTGGTTCAGCTCGCGCGGGCTCACGGTCTCGCGCACCTTCACCAGCGCGGACAGCGGGATCATGGTGTCGTTGCGGCCGCGCACGTAGATGCTGTCGATGTCCTCCGGCGTGGTGCGCCCGCTGGGACGGTTCTGGATGATCACGTCGTACTGCTCGGCGTCGCGCTTGTAGCGCGTCACCTGCCGGCCGCCCAGCGTGGTCTCCAGCGCGCGCGCCACCACGTCGACGCCCACGCCGAGATCGGCCGCGCGGTCGCGGTCGACGTCGATGCGCAGTTCCGGCTTGTTCAGGCGCAGGTCCACGTCCACCGCCTGGATGCCCGGATTCTTCGCCATCTCGTCGAGCAGCTGGCGCGTGACGCGGTTCAGGTTCTCGTAGCTGTCCGAGGTCTGGATGACGAAGTTCAGCGGCCGCTCACGGAAGCCCTGGCCGAGCGACGGCGGCGCGATCGGAAACGCCGAGACGCCCGGCAGCGCGTTGAACTTCGGCCCCATCTCGCGCGCGATCTCCAGCGTCGTGCGCTTGCGCTGCTCCCAGTCGACGGCGCGGTACACGACACTGCCCTGCGACACCGTGGGATTGCCGATGTTGGCGAAGATGCGGTCGAACTCCGGATAGTCCTGCCCGACCTTCTCCAGCACGCGCGCGTAGCGGTCGGTGTAGTCGATGGTGGCGCCGTCGGGCGCGTTGATGTTGGCGATGATGGTGCCGCGATCCTCCAGCGGCGACAGCTCCGACTTCATCGTCGGGAACACCAGGCCGATGGCGGCGGCGCTGGCGAGCATCACGCCGATCACGATCCAGCGCGCCTGCAGCACGCGCCCGCCGGCACCCGATGCACGCGCCGTCAACACCCAGCGCAGCAAGCGGCCGTAGCCGTCGGACAGCTGCGTCAGCCAGCGCTCCATGCTGCGGTCGAACCAGTTGGGCTTCGGGTTGTGGCGCAGCAGCTGCGAGCACATCATCGGCGTGAGGGTCAGCGCCACGAAGCCCGACACCAGCACCGAGCCGGCCAGGGCCAGCGCGAACTCCACGAACAGCCGGCCGGTGCGGCCCGGCGTGAACGCCAGCGGCGCATACACCGCCACCAGCGTGAACGTCATGGTGATCACCGCGAAGCCGATCTCGCGCGCGCCCTTGATGGCGGCCGAGAACGGGTCGAGGCCCTCCTCGATGTGCCGGAAGATGTTCTCCAGCATCACGATGGCATCGTCCACCACCAGGCCGATGGCCAGCACCAGCGCCAGCAGCGTGAGCGTGTTGATGCTGAATCCGGCCAGCGCCATCATCGCGAAGGTGCCGATCAGGCTGACGGGGATCGTGACGATCGGGATGATCGACGCACGCACCGTGCGCAGGAACACGAAGATCACCAGCGCCACCAGCACGATCGCCTCGAAGATCGTGTGGTAGACGTTCTGCACCGAGCGGTCGATGAACAGCGAGTTGTCGTTGGCGACGTCGATGTTGACGCCGGGCGGCAGGTCCTGCCTGAGCTTCGGGATCATGTCGCGCACGCCCTGCGACATGGTCAGCGGGTTGGCCGTGGCCTGGCGGATCACGCCGGCCGAGATGGCGATGCGGCCATTCAGCCGCGCGGTGCTGCGCTCGTCCGCGGCGGCTTCCTCGACCCGCGCGACGTCCCGGATCTTCACCGGGAAGCCGTTGACCGTCTTGACCACGATCTCCTCGAACTGGACCGGGCGCAGCAGGTCGGTCTGCGAGGTGACGCTGAACTCCCGCTGCTGCGATTCGATGCGGCCGGCAGGCACCTCGAGGTTGTTGCGGCGCACCGCGTCCTCGATGTCCTGCGTCGTGAGCCGGTAGCCGGCCATGCGGTCCGGGTCCAGCCACACGCGCATGGCATAGCGGCGCTCGCCGCCGATGCGCACGTCGGCCACGCCCGTGACGGTCTGCAGGCGCGGCTTGACGATGCGGTTGACCAGGTCGTTGATCTGCAGCGGCGTCAGCGTGTCGCTGGTGAAGGCCAGCCAGATCACCGGGAAGGCGTCGGCCTCGACCTTGGCGATCACCGGTTCGTCGATCGCCTGCGGCAGCTTGTTGCGCACGCGCGATGTGCGATCGCGCACCTCGGCCGCGGCGGCGTCCGCGTCCTTCTCGAGGCGAAAGCGCACCTGGATCTGGCTCTGCTCGGGACGGCTGATGGAGGTGAGCACGTCGACGGCGTCGATGCCGGCGATGGAATCTTCCAGCGGCTTGGTAACCTGCGACTCCATCACCTCGGCCGAGGCGCCGGCATAGCGCACGCTGACGGTGACGATCGGCTCGTCGATCTTCGGGTACTCGCGCACCGACAGGCGCGTGAAGCTCACGGCACCGACCAGCAGCACCAGCAGCGACAGGACCGTCGCGAAGACGGGGCGACGGATGGCGATCTCGGGCAACTGCATGGGCAGCCTGCGCTGGCTTTACTTCTTCGCGACGTTGCAGGGGTTGGGACCGGCGGCGACGTGCTCCGGTCTCGACCCCGACGCCACGGGCGGCGCAGCCTCGCTCACCTGCGAGGCCAGCACCCGGCGCGGCGCGGACGCCGCTCCGCTGGCAGGGTCCGCGGGCGCCGGACCCGCACCGGCCACCTGGCTCGCGCCGCTGCCGGGACGGCCCGAATCCATCATGCGCACCGGCATGCCATCGCGCTGGATGCGCTGCTGGCCCGCGGTGACGACCATGTCCCCCGCCTTCAGGCCCTGCACGATCTCGACCTGGCCCGGGCGGCGCAGGCCGACCTTGACCTCGACGCGCTGCGCGGTCTTGCTGTCCTGGTCGGGGCCGTCTGCGAGGCGATAGACGAACACCCGGTTGCCCTGCGGCACGATGGCCTCCTCGGGGACCACCATCGCGTGATCACGCTCGCCAAAGACGGCTGTCACGCGCGCGAACATCCCGGGACGCAGCTGCAGCTGGCGGTTGTCGATGCAGCCGCGGATGCCGATGGAGCGGCCATTGGCATCGACCAGCGGGTCGATGGCCTGCACCACCGCGGTCCACCGCCGGCCCGGCAGCGCATCGATCTGCACCAGCGCCTGCCGTCCCGGCTGCAGCTTGCCCTGGAAGCGCTCGGGCAGGCGGAAGTCGACGAACAGCGCATCGAGGTCCTCGATGTTCACGATGTCCGCGCCGTCCTTCAGGTAGTCGCCCACGTTCACGGTGCGGATGCCGGTGATGCCGTCGAACGGCGCCACGATCTTCAGTCGTGCGGCCGTGGCTTCGGCCAGGGCGAGCTTGGCCTCGGCGACCTGCAGGTTCGCGGCGCTCTCGTCCACCGAGCGCTGGCTGATGAACCCCTGGCCCACCAGGTCCTGGTTGCGCTTGTGGTTGGCGCGCGCGATGGACAGCTCGGCGCGGGCCTGCTGCACCTGGGCCAGCGGCAGCTGGTCATCCAGCTGCACCAGCAGCTGGCCGCGCCTCACGCGCTCGCCGTCACGGAAGTTGATGCGGGTGACGCGGCCGCTGACCTCGGGCCGCAGCATCACGCTCTGGCGCGAGCGCAGGCTGCCCACCGCCTGCGCGTCGTCGGTGAGACGGGTCATCTCCACGCGTGCCACTTCCACCACCGGTGCGCGGTTCGCGCCGCCCGAAGCGGAAGATGCCGGCGCCGACGTCGTCGATCCGCTGGTCGCATCGGGGGCTGTCGTGGGCCGGTGCTGGTACCACCAGGCGGCCGCCGAGGCCGCAGCGATGCCGGCCACCGCGATCACGACATAGAGGGGCTTGGAGGCCATGGACTTCTGTGCTTCTGGGGGCTCGCCAGCCCGATTGCATGCAAACACGTCAATGTAGCAGTGCGACACGGCGGCGACGTGGAATCCGGTGGCTGCCGAACCCGATCCGCCACACCGGCGCGGACGGGTTTACCTGGCCTTTACAACGGCTGGGCTTCGGGCGGCTTGCGGCGTCCCAGCGCGACCTCGACGCCCATGTTGGCCAGGGCGTCGGCGCGCTCGTTGCCGGCGTCGCCGTTGTGGCCCCGCACCCAGCGCCAGTCGATGGTGTGGCCGGACCCATGCACCAGCGCGTCGAGGCGCTGCCACAACTCGGCGTTCTTCACCGGCGCCTTGGCCGCGGTGCGCCAGCCCTTGGCCTTCCAGCCCGGCAGCCATTCGGTGATGCCCTTGAGCACGTACTGGCTGTCCAGGTACAGCGTCACCGCGCATGGGCGCTTGAGCGCCGAGAGGGCCTGGATCACGGCCGTCATTTCCATGCGGTTGTTGGTCGTGCCCGTCTCGCCGCCGTACAACTCCTTGGTGGTCGCGCCGGACTGCAGCAGCACGCCCCAGCCGCCGGGGCCGGGGTTGCCCTTGCAGGCACCGTCGGTGTAGATCACGACCTGGTTCAAAACGTCTCCTGGGTTGTTTCCATGTGCGGCTGGCGGTTGGCGAGCGGCACCGGCGCCGTGGCGCGAGCCTTCACCGGCTTCCACAGCTTTCCCATCAGCTTGATGCCGGGCACTCGCTTGGTGGCCACGATGAAGTACACCGAGCCCAGGATCGGCCACCAGCGTTCGCCGGCCTGGTCCATCCAGTCGAAGCGGTCCAGCCAGTGGTCGGTGGTGAGGGCCGGCCGGTAGCAGCCGAAGTTGCCGGTCTCGACCTCGAAATTGAGCAGCCGCAGCCAGTCGCGCAGCCGACGGTAGCCGATGAACTCGCCCGCATCGGGCAGGTACAGCTGGCCGAAGCCGAGGCGGCGGTACAAATGCGCGCGCCGCTGGCGCAGGCCCCACAGGCTGTGCGGATTGAGGCACGACACCACGACTTTTCCTTCGGGCACCAGCACGCGCTCGACCTCGCGCAGCGTGGCGTGCGGATCGGCATTGAGTTCCAGCGTGTGCGGCAGCACCACGAGGTCCAGGCTGTTGGCCTCGAACGGCAGCGCCGCGGCGTCGGTGTACAGGGCCACGCGGCGGCCGCCGTTGCACGGCTGCGGCTCGTGCAGCGCGAGCCACTTGTGCGGCATCCGGTTGGTGGCGAGCGTGTCGATCTCGGGCAGACCGAGCTGCAACGCGTGGTAGCCGAAGATGTCCTGCACCGCGCGGCCGAACTGGGCCCGCTCCCAGGCCAGCAGGTAGCGGCCAGGAGGGGTCTCCAACCACTCGTGCATTCCTATAATCGCAGCGCTCATGACATTGATTCCCGTGCCCGCCTTCCAGGACAACTACCTCTGGGTGTTGCACGACGGGCAGCGGGCGCTGGTGGTCGACCCGGGCGACGCGCAGCCGGTGCTGGACCTGCTCCGGCGCGACGGCTTGCAACTGGACACGATTCTAGTCACGCACCACCACGCGGACCACGTCGGCGGCGTCGATCGCCTGCGCAACGAGACCGGTGCGCGCGTCATCGGCACCGGGCGCGAGCGCATTCCGGAGCCGCTGCGGAAGGTGGTGGGCGGCGATGAAGTCGAGGCCCTCGGCATCCGCTTCCGCGTGATCGACGTGCCCGGCCACACGGCCGGCCACATCGCCTTCCTTGCCGACGACGTCGACGGCCGCCCGCTCCTCTTCTGCGGCGACACGCTGTTCTCCGGCGGCTGCGGCCGCCTGTTCGAAGGCACGCCGGCGCAGATGCTGGCGTCGCTCGATGCCCTGGCCGCGCTGCCCGCCTCCACGCGGGTGTGCTGCGCCCACGAATACACGCTGTCCAACCTGCGCTTCGCCCGCGCGGTGGAACCAGCCAACCAGGCGCTGCTGCAGTACCAGCAGCAGTGCGAGGCGCTGCGCCAACGCGGCCAACCCACGCTGCCCGCCGTCCTCGGCGAGGAACGCCGGATCAATCCATTCCTGCGCAGCCGCGAGCCCGACGTGGCCCGCGCCGCGCAGGCCTTCAACGGCGCCGATCCGCGCGACGCGGTGGCGGTGTTCGCCGCCATCCGCCAATGGAAGAACGACTTCAGATGAGACTGACCCTCGCCGGCCTCGCCCTCGCATTGCTGCTGGCCGGTTGCGCCAGCACTCCCCTCCCCACCGACGGCGACACCAGCGCCAGGGCCGGCCTTCCGGGCGCCCTTCCCGCGCCCACCCAGCCTCCCCCCGACCCGATCTACGCGCCCGCGGGCGCACCGCTCACGGCCGCCACGGCCTACCAGGCGGATGCGCGGACCGTGGTCGCGATCGAGCCGCCGCCGGACCTGTGGGCGCGCATCCGCGCCGGCTTCGGGATGCGCGAGCTCGACTCGCCCCTGGTGCACCAGCAGGAGCAGTGGTACGTGAGCCGGCCCGACTACATCCAGCGGATGACGGACCGCTCGCGCAAGTACCTGTTCCACATCGTCGAGGAACTGGAGCGCCGCGGCATGCCCAGCGAACTGGCCCTGCTGCCGTTCGTGGAGAGCGCGTTCAACCCTCAGGCGGTGTCCAGCGCGCGCGCGGCCGGCATGTGGCAGTTCATGCCCGGCACCGGCCGCGACTACGACCTGAAGCAGAACTTCTTCCGCGACGACCGCCGCGACGTGCTCGCGTCCACCCGCGCCGCACTGGACTACCTGCAGCGCCTGTACACGATGTTCGGCGACTGGCACCTGGCCCTGGCCGCGTACAACTGGGGCGAAGGCAACGTGAGCCGCGCCATCGCGCGCAACCAGCGCCTCGGCCTCGGGACGGCCTACACCGACCTGAAGATGCCCGACGAGACGCGCAACTACGTGCCCAAGCTGCAGGCGGTCAAGAACATCATCTCCAGGCCCGGCCTGTTCAACGCCGAGCTGCCGATCATCGAGAACCACCCGTACTTCGACATGGTCACGGTCGATCGCGACATCGACACCGCGCTGGCCGCCAAGCTCGCCGGCGTGGAGCTGGACGACTTCAAGGCGCTGAACCCGCAGCTCAATCGCCCCGTGATCCTGGCGGCCGGCACGCCGCAGATCCTGCTGCCCTGGGACAACGCCAAGGTGTTCCAGCGCAACCTCGCCGCCTACAGCGAGGGCCGGTTCGCGACGTGGACCGTGTGGACCGTGCCCGACACCATGAGCGCCTCGATCGCGGCACGCCGCGTCGGCATGAGCGAAGCCGAGCTGCGCAGCGTCAACACGATCCCGCCGCGCATGCTGATCAAGGCCGGCTCGGTGCTCGTCGTGCCGCGTCCGCCGAGCAAGCAGGACGACGTGGCCAGCCATGTGGTCGAGAACGGCCAGCTGAGCCTCGCGCCCGAACAACAGATGCGCCGCACCGTCATCAAGGCCGGCAAGCGCGAGTCGGTGGCCACCGTCGCGCGGCGCTATCGCGTGTCGACGGCGCAGGTGGCCGAATGGAACGAGGTCGGCGTGAACGCGGCCTTCCGCCACGGGCAGCAGGTGGTGGTGTACGTGCCGGTGCGCAGCAAGCCCGCCGTGCACGCGAAGAGCGCCCATCGCCCTGCCGCGAAGACGGTCGCCCGCGCACCGGCCCGGCGCTCGGCGGTCAAGCCCGTGGTGCAGAAGAAGAAGCGCTAGCGCCGCTTCAGGTCCATGCGCGGCGCCTTGATCGCCGCCAGCGCACCCAGCGCCGCACAGGCGGCCACCGCGCCGAACACCAGGTGGAAGGCATGCGTCACCTGAGCGGGTGACAGCGTGTCCACGTGCAGCGTGGCGCCCTCGCCGCCGCCCTGCACGTTCAGCAGCGTGAACGCCAGACCGCCGAAGGCTGCGGTGCCCAGCGCGGCGCCCGTCGAGCGGGTGAGCGAGAGCAGCGCCGCGGCCGCGCCCAGCCGCTCGCGGCCGGCCAGCATCTGGGTCGTGATCTGCGCGCTGGGCATCACGGTGCCGAAGCCCATGCCGCACACGGCCGAGGCGATGCTGATCACCAGGTGCGACGGCGGCAGCACGGCCAGCGAGAACAGCGCGAGCGCCGCCGCACCCAGGCCGAACGGCGGCAGCACGCCGCTGACCGCGGTCTTCGCACTGAAGCGGCCGTTGAGTGTCGAGCCCGCGACCATGCCGAGGGTCAGCGGCAACAGCTGCAGGCCGGCGGTGGCCGCGCTGCTGTGCTGCCCCACCTGCAGGTAGATCGGCAGCAGGAACACGAGCGCGAACATGGTCCCCGAGAAGCCGATCACCGAGAGGCAGACCCAGCCCACGCCGGGGATGCGCACGATGTCCAGCGGCAGGAAGGGAAACGGATGGCGCTTCTGCTGCCGCGCGAGCGCCATGCCGGTGCCGACCGCCAGCAGCGCGAGGCCGGCGCTCCAGGCCGACAGCACCGCGAAGCGGTGGCCGGCGAGGCTGAACCACAGCAGCGCGGATGCGGCGCACACCGCGAACAGCAGCACGCCTGCCGGGTCATAGGGTGCATCGCGCATCGCCGAAGGCCTCGGCCTGGGCAAGGTGCTGACGCGCCAGGCGGCCAGCAGGCCCAGCGGCAGGTTGACGAGGAACAGCCAGCGCCAGTCGCCATGGTTGACGACGAAGCCGCCGACGACGGGCCCGCCGACGCTGGAGACGGTGAACACCGCGGCGAAGTAGCCCTGGTAGCGCGGCCGCTCCGCAGGCGGCACCAGCTCGCCGATCAGCGCCTGCGACAACACCATCAGTCCGCCGCCGCCCAGGCCCTGCAGCACGCGCGCGGCGATCAGCGTCCACATCGTGGGCGCGAGTCCGCAGGCGAGCGAGCCCAGCACGAACACCGCCAGCGCACCCAGCAGCACGTTGCGGCGGCCGAAGCGGTCGCCCATGCGGCCATACAGCGGGGCGGTGATGGTCGCGGCCAGCAGGTAGCCGACGGCGATCCAGGAGGTGTCGGCCAGGCCGCCGAGGTCGCGCGCGATGCGCGGGGTCGCAGCCGCCAGCAGGGTCTGGTCGACGGCCGCCATGAACATCGGCAGCATCACGGCGCTGAACAGTGCGCCGAAGGTGGCGGGCGCGTGGTCGTCGGTGCGGTGCTCGGGCTCGTTCCCGGTCTTGACGGCAGCAGGCAAGGCAGGTCCTTTCGGACCGGGATCGTACGGGCCCGGCTCCGGGCGGCGTGTCAGCCGATCCCGCCGCGGGCCGCGTCAGTAACGCCAGAAGAAGCGATCGTCGATCTGCCGCGTGGCGCTCAGGTACTTCAGCTGCTGCAGGCGCGTGAACGGCCGGGCCGCGAAGCCGGCACGGTCCAGGCCGATGCGCTCGAACACGTCGTGCAACTGGCGCGCCCCCTTGCGCGCATCCCAGCTGCAGCGGAAGCCGGGGAGCCGGGCGTGGATCTTGGAGAAGTCGACGCGGTAGCTGCGGTTGTCACCTCCGCTGGGGCCGAAGGTCAGCTCGCAGCCTGGATACACCCCGGCCACGATCTGCGCGATGTCGCGCACCTGGTAGTTGTCGGCGTCGTGGCCGACGTTGAAGACCTCGCCCTGGATCGCATCCTGGGGTGCCTCGAGCGCGCAGGCGATCGCCTCGCAGATGTCCAGCACGTGCACCAGCGGACGCCATGGCGTGCCATCGCTGGTCATTGCGATCTTGCCGGTGGTGGCCGCGATGCCGCACAGGTTGTTCAGCACGATGTCGAAGCGCATGCGCGGCGATGCGCCGTAGGCGGTGGCGTTGCGCAGGAAGGTCGGCGCAAAGTCGGGGCGGCCATCGCGCCGACATCGCGCTCGACCAGCGTCTTGCACACCGCATACGCGGTCTGCGGGTTGACGGGCGATTGCTCCGTCATCGGCGCCTGGCCGTCCGCCACGCCGTACACGCTGCACGAGGACGTGTAGACGAAGCGCTTCACGCCGGCGGACCTGGCCAGTTCGGCCAGCCGCACCGAGGCGCGGTGGTTGATCTCGTGGGTCAGCGCCGGCACGTTCTCGCCCAGCGGGTCGTTGGACAGCTCGGCCAGGTGCACGACGGCGTCCATGCCGCGCACGTGCTCGGGCCGGACCTCCCGGATGTCGCCGTTGATCGTGCGCGGGAAGCCCGGCACCAGCCCGCGGTCGCTGAACAGCCAGCCATCGCGGTAGTAGCCGGTGTCGTAGCCGACCACCTCGTGGCCGCGCGCCTGCAGCAGCGGCGCCAGCAGGCAGCCGATGTATCCCTCCACACCTGTCACGAACAGCTTCATGGATGCTCCTTCAGTGGGTCGGATGCCGCGGTCGCGGCGATGAATTCCGGCCAGGCCCGGTCCTTGTCGGCGATCACCGCCACCGGCCGCGGCCAGGCGATGCCGAACGCGGGGTCGTCGTGGCGCGCGCCGCGCTCGGCCTGCGGCGCATGGAACTCCGACACCTGGTAGACGACCACGGCCTCGTCGGTCAGCGAGATGAATCCGTGCGCGAACCCCTTGGGCACGAGCAATGCCCGGCCGGTGGCTTCACCGAGTGCGACGCCCAGCCACCTGCAGAAGGTGGCCGAGCCCGGCCGGATGTCGACGATCGCGTCCCAGACCGCCCCGCGCACGCAGCGCACCAGCTTGTCTTCCTGGTGCGGCGCCGCCTGCCAGTGCATGCCGCGCAAGGTGCCGGCGCGGTGCGTCACCGAGACGTTGGACTGCACCATGCGCGTGGGCAGGCCGTGCGCCGCGAATTCACGCTCGCAGTACGTGCGGGCGAACCAGCCTCGCGCATCCGCACGCGGCTCCACGTCGACGAGCATCGCGCCGGGCAGCTCGGTCGGCACGAAGATCATCGGCCGAGCGCCCCGTCCCCGCGCGGCAAGGCGTCGCCGGTGCGCTGCGCCAGGCTGCCCACCGCAGCGCCCTGGCCGACCAGCCGATCGAGGGTGGGCGCCTGCGCCGCGTGCACGGCCGGCCGGGCTGCCGCGGCGCGGTCGTGCAGCGCGGGTTGCGGCCGCGTCGGCGCCGGCGTGCCGACGCGCGCAGGGACGACGCCCACCAGCTCGCCCAGCACACGCAGGCGCACAGGCGCCGCGGGGTCGTCGGGAAACTTGCGGGCGAACCAGGCTGTCGACTCGCGCAGCAGCGGCAGGTCGTCCTCGTCGAAGAAGCCGGGGTGGGCACCGTCGTACTTCTTGAGCAGGTGGTTCAGCGGCGCATGCTCCGGAGCCAGCTGCATCAGCATGGTCGGGAACAGGAACTCCTCGGCGATGCACAGGCGGCTGAAATAGTCGCGCACGCCGGGCTGCTCGAAGAACGCCACCATGCGCTCGACGATCTCGCGCCGCGCGCAGAACCAGGGGCTGCCGTAGTAGGGCCGCAGGCTCTCGTCGAACGGGTGGCGTCCGATCGCGGGCCGCCGCAGGGCTGCCATCAGCAGGGCCGCGGGCCAGGACCGCCATCCCTCGCCGCCCTGCGTGCGCAGCCAGATGCCGGCTTCGTCGCGGCGCGCCTGCGAGCGCGCGTAGTACAGGTCGGTGGCGCGCCGGGCGATGCGGTGAAGCAAGGAGCCTTGCGGCGTGAAGGCGCGGTAGCCCACGCTCATGAGGGCGTCGCGGTCGGCCAGCAGGTCGATGGCATCGAAATGCGCGGGCGCGCCCTGCCCGACCCACTCCTCGTAGCGGGCCATCGGCTTGATCGGCAGGCAGGTGGGACTGAGCAGCTGGAGGTAGTCGAAGTCCAGGTGCGCCAATGCGTACCGCAGCGAATGGAAGATGCCGTCGACGAAGCCGAAGAACGCCCAGCCCGTTCGGCGCGGGTCGGGCACGAAACGCACGTTGGGGGCCGTGAGGGGGAAATGGGGCGTCTGCGAATGGTCGTGGTGCACGAGCACCACGTGGGGGTCCAGCGTCCGCGCGAGCTGGTCCACCGTCTCCGGCCTGCTGACCGCGGACATCACGAGGAAGACCAGTCGTGGCTGCATCGACGCCTCCGTTCGGGTTCTGCTGCACAGCGCGTCCGATCCCGACGCGAATTCCCACCGCCGAGAGGCTAACGACAGCTGGACATGCCTTGTGCAACGACTCGACCTTTCGGGGCATCGTCCTACGCGCCGGCACTGCCGGTTCCGACATAACTCGACGGTCGCCTGGCGGGTGATGCGTCCACAGCCCGGCCTTCGGAGGGCCGCCATGAACCCCATCGAGCACTGCAACGCGATCGTGACCGGGGCCAGCAGCGGCATCGGCCAGGCGATCGCGCTCGGCCTGGCCGGCCCATCCGTCCGGCTCTCGCTGGTGGGCCGCGGCGCCGAGCGGCTGCAAAACGTCGCGACAGCCGCGCAGCAGAAAGGCGCGAACGTTCGGTGCCATCGAGCGGACCTGGCCGCCGATGCCGAGCTCGATGGGCTCGCCGCCGGGCTGGCCGCCGAAGGTCCCGTGCACGTGCTGGTGCACGCGGCCGGCGCGCTCTCCTGGGGGCCGCTGCAGGAGGCCAGCACGATCGACCTCGACCGGCAGTACCGCATCAACGTGCGGGCGCCCTTCGTCCTCACCCAGCGCCTGCTGCCGCAGTTGCGCTCGTGCCGCGGACAGGTGCTGTTCGTCAACTCCACCGCCGGCCTGGCCGCCGGCGCCAACGTCGGGCCGTACGCCGCCACCAAGCACGCGCTGAAGGCGCTCGCCGACTCGCTGCGCGAGGAAGTCAATCCAGACGGCGTGCGCGTGCTCAGCCTGTTCCTGGGACGCACCGCCAGTCCGATGCAGGCGGACGTGCATGCGCGGGAAGGGCGGCCCTACCGACCGGAGCTGTTGATGCAGCCTGACGACGTGGCCTGGGTCGCGCTGCAGGCACTGGCCGCGCCGCGCAGCGTCGAGATCACCGAGATCCGCATGCGTCCCATGGTGAAGTCGTACTGAACTCGCGACGCTCCTACACACCCGCACGGCGTCGTCCCACAGGAGAGGCATGGCCGAGGCCAGACCGGCTTCCCATAATGAAACTGCCCAGCCAGCGCGGGGGGCGCATTCGACCAGTGGAGGAGCTCTCGATGTCGATCGCGATCGATCAACCGGCTGCGGCCGGCCTGGGGACGATCACCCACGCCTCCTGCCGGTTCTGCGGCGCGCCGCTGCGCCACACGTTCACGGACCTGGGCATGTCGCCGCCGTGCGAGAGCTTCCTGGAGGCGCACCAGCTGAATTGCATGGAGGCGTTCTACCCGCTGCACGTCCACGTGTGCGAGCGCTGCTTCCTGGTGCAACTGGAGGAGTACATCAGCCCCGAGGAGATCTTCACCGAGTACGCGTACTTCTCCTCGTACTCGGACAGCTGGCTCGCCCATGCGAAGGCGTACACCGAGCGCATGATCGAGCGCTTCCACCTCGGCCCCGACAGCCTCGCGGTGGAGCTGGCGAGCAACGACGGCTACCTGCTGCAGTACTTCGTGCAGCGCGGCATTCCGGTCCTGGGCGTGGAGCCGGCTGCGAACGTCGCGCGCGAGGCGGTGAAGAAGGGCATCCCGACCCTGGTGCGGTTCTTCGGCCGCGAACTCGCCCAGCAGATGGTGCGCGACGGGACGCAGGCCGACCTGATTCTGGGCAACAACGTGTTCGCCCACGTGCCGGACGTGTGCAGTTTCACCGCCGGCATGAAGACGCTGCTGAAGCCCCAAGGCGTGATCACGCTGGAGTTTCCGCACCTGATGCGCCTGATGGAAGGCAACCAGTTCGACACCATCTACCACGAGCACTTCTCGTACTTCTCGTTCATCACGGCGACCCAGGTGCTCGCGAAGTTCGGCCTGACGGTGTTCGACGTGGAGGAGCTGCCCTCGCACGGCGGATCGCTGCGCGTCTATGCGCGCCACGCGGAAGACGATTCGAAGCCCGTCGGCGACCGCGTGCACGAGCTCACCCGGCGCGAAGAGCTGGCCGGCTTCACGCGGATGGAGACCTACCGCGCCTTCGACGAACGCGTGAAGGAGACCAAGCGCCGCATCCTCTCGTTCCTGATCGATGCACGGCGGCAAGGCAAGAGCGTGGTCGGCTACGGCGCACCGGGCAAGGGAAACACGCTCCTGAACTACTGCGGCATCCGCACCGACCTGCTGGACTACACCGTCGACCGCAACCCGTACAAGCACGGCAGGTTCCTGCCCGGCACGCACATCCCGGTGTTCGCGCCGGAGAAGATCCGGGAAACGAGGCCGGACTACGTCTTCATCCTGCCCTGGAACCTGAAGAAGGAGATTCGGGGGCAGCTGGCGTACATCCGCGAATGGGGCGGCAAGTTCGTGGTGCCCATTCCCGACGTGGAGGTCTTCGAGTGAGTGACGGCGCCGGGCCGGCGGACGAAGCTGCTTCCCCGGGCCCGGCGATGCACGCGCTGCTGCGCGAGCTGTATCCCATCTGCCGCAGCATCACCGGCGACGGCGTGCGGCAGACCCTCGCGCGTCTTGGGCAGGAGATCGCGCTCGAGGTGCACGAAGTGCCCAGCGGCACGCAGGTGTTCGACTGGACGGTTCCGCGCGAATGGAACATCCGTGACGCGTACGTCAAGAACGCCGCCGGCGAGCGCGTGATCGACTTCCGCCGCCACAACCTGCACGTGGTGAGCTACAGCGTCCCGGTGCGGCGCACGATGTCGCTCGCCGAGTTGCGGCCGCACCTGCACACGCTGCCGGACCAGCCCGACCTGATCCCCTACCGCACCTCCTACTACCGGGAGTCGTGGGGCTTCTGCCTCGCGCATCGCGACCTCGAGCGACTGCCCGATGGCGAGTACGAGGTGTGCATCGACGCCACGCTGGCGGACGGCCACCTCACCTACGGCGAATGCTTCCTGCCCGGCACCTCGCCGGACGAGGTGCTGGTGTCATGCCATGTCTGCCATCCTTCGCTGTGCGATGACAACCTGTCGGGCATCGTGGTCGCGACGTTCCTGGCCCGTCACCTGGCGCGCCAGTCGCGCCGGCTGTCGTACCGCTTCGTGTTCATTCCGGGAACGATCGGCGCCATCACCTGGCTCAGCCGAAACGAGGACCGCGCGCAGGCCATCCGGCATGGCCTGGTGCTCACCTGCATCGGTGACCGCGCGGGCTTCACGTACAAGCGCAGCCGCCGCGGCACGGCGACGATCGACCGCGCCGTGGAGCATGTCCTGGGGCACCTGCCGGAACGATCGACGACCATCGATTTCTCGCCCTACGGCTATGACGAGCGGCAGTACTGCTCGCCGGGCTTCGACCTGCCGGTGGGGTGCCTGATGCGAAGCCACCATGGCCGCTTCCCGCAGTACCACACGTCGGCCGACGACCCGGACTTCGTCGATCCCGCGCAGCTGGCCGGTGCGCTGGCGACGCTCCAGTCCGTCTTCGAGGTGCTCGAACACGACCGCGCCTGGCGGAACCTGAATCCCAGGTGCGAGCCGCAGCTGGGCAAGCGCGGGCTGTACGGCGCCGTGGGAGGCAGTGGGATCGCGCAGCTGGAGATGGCGATGTTGTGGGTGCTGAACCTGTCGGACGGACGCTTCACGCTGCTGGACATCGCGCAGCGGTCCGCCCTGCCCTTCGCCGTGATCCGGCACGCCGCGGACCTGCTGGCACGGCACGGCCTGCTCGCCCCGTGCGAGCCGGCGGGCTAGACGCCAAGCACCAGCTTGCGTCCGTGGAACGCCTCCGCGTAGCCCTCCGGGGCCGCGCATTCGATGCCGCGCAGGCGCGCCAGCGCGAGGAAGGTGTCCTCGGTCATCCACGCCTTGTTGCCCTCGGACTGGAACACCTCGCAGATGTGGCGCGCCTTGCGCTCGCAGACCGCCCGGGACAGCGGGCTGTAGACGTTCGGGCGCCCCAGGTCGCCGTCGTACTTGGGAATCTCGTACTCGAGGATTGCGTGGCGCCGCCAGGTGTTCCAGGTCAGGTCGCTCACGGTGCGGTGGTCCTGGTGGCGATCGTCGCGGCAGTGCGTGAACACGAGGTGCGGGTCGACTTCCTTCTTCAGCGCCTCGAAGAACTCCTTGATTCCGGCGCCTTCGTGCGGGAAGAAACCGTCTCGGAACCGGTTCACCATCACCTGGCTGTCGGGTGCCGCGTCCTGCAGGTAGAGCGCCGCGCTCGCCCGCGCCTCCTGCTCGCGCACCGGCGTGGAACTGAACACCACCCAGGTGACCTGCACGCCGGGTCGCGCGGCCAGCAGCTGCAGCACGGTGCCGCCGCAGCCGATCTCGATGTCGTCGCAATGCGCGCCGAGCAGCAGCAGCCGCAGCGGGACCGAAGGGTCGCGCGGAAGGCCGAACTGCAGCATCGCCAGGGTGCGCTCAGCGCACATCCTCCAGCTGCTGCGAGGCATCACGGTTCTTGCGCGCCGTCTTCCAGATCTCCCAGGGCGCGGCCCCCGTGGCATACAGCGTCTCCAGCTGCTGCTTGTCCTTGAGCGTGTCCATGCTCGCCCAGTACCCGTCGTACGAATAGCCAAGGAGCTGCCGCTCGCGCGCGAGCCGGCGGAACGGTTCCTCGACCAGTTCCTCCTTGTCGCGCATGTACTTGAAGATGTCCTTCTTGAAGATGAAGTAGCCGCCGTTGATGCGCAGGTCGCCGTTGTCGATGGGCCGGATGTCCGAGACCATCGGCCCCTGCATGGAGACGACGTGATAGCTCAAATTGGGCCGCACGCACAGGAAGCTGGCCACCTTGTCGTGCATGCGGAAGTGATCCAGCTGCTGCGGCAACGGCAGGTCGGTGAGGCCGTCGCTGTAGTTGGCGAGGAACACCTCCTCGCCCTCCAGGTACTTCTGCGCGGCCTTCAGGCGCTGCCCGATATTGGAGGAAATGCCGGTGTCCGCGAACGTGATGCGCCAGTCATCGATGTCGCGGCTCATCATCTCGAGCGTCTTGCCGCCACCCGACAGGACGAAGTCGTTCGAGACGCACTCGTTGTAGTTGAGAAAGTAGTTCTTGATGGCGTCGGCCCGGTAGCCGAGGCAGAGAACGAAGTCCTTGTGCCCGAAGTGCGCGTAGTACTTCATCACGTGCCACAGGAGCGGCCGATGCCCGATGTGCACCAGCGGCTTGGGCAGGTTCTCGGCATCGCGGATGCGCATTCCCAAACCACCACAAAACAAAACGACTTTCATCGGCGTGTCCTGTCGTCAGGCTGATCGGCACATCCGGGCTGGACGTGGTATCCGGAGTTTGTGGCAGCGCTGCCCGGCGACGCATGAGGCGTGCAGGCCGGTTTCCGCACTTACGTCTTGCCATCGGTTGAGGCGGAGCCTCTCACCGGGCGGGAGAAAGCGCTACAGCTTCTCCGTCTCGCCCTGGCGCGGCTGCCACTTCATCAGCCGGCGCTCGATGCCGCCAACCAGGCCGTCGAGCACGAGCGCGAACGCCGTGAGCACCACGATGCCGGCGAACACCGTGTTCACGTCGAACACACCTTCCGCCTGCAGGATCAGGTAGCCCACGCCGCGCGCCGATCCCAGGTATTCGCCGACCACGGCGCCGACGAAGGCCAGTCCCACCGAGGTGTGCAGGCTGGAGAACACCCAGCTGGTGGCGCTTGGCAGGTAGACCGTGCGCAGCAGTTGCCGGTGGCTGGCGCCCAGCATGCGCGCGTTGGCCAGCACCACGGGACTCACCTCCTTCACGCCCTGGTAGACGTTGAAGAAGACGATGAAGAACACCAGCGTGACCGCCAGTGCCACCTTGCTCCAGATGCCCAGGCCGAACCACAGCGCGAAGATCGGCGCCAGGATGACGCGCGGCATCGAGTTGGCGGCCTTGATGTACGGATCGAGGATCGCGCCGGCGGTCGGCGCCAGTGCGAGCCAGAGGCCGAACACCAGGCCCAGCAGCGTGCCGACGCCGAACGCGAGCACGGTCTCGAGCAGCGTCACGCCCAGGTGCAGGTAGATGTCGGCATTGCCTTGCAGGCCTTCGGGGAACAGCGCGTTGGCGGGCAGCGCGATCGGCATGAACCAGGTCCAGATGCGCCCGGCCACCTGCACCGGCTGGCCGAGGAAGAACGCGGTCTGCTCGTTGCGCGACAGCAGGTGCCAGGCGACCAGCAGCACGACCAGCAGCGCGACCTGCCAGGCGCGCAGGTTCTTCTCGTTGGGCCGCAGCGCGTTCCACATGGTCAGGCGGCCTTCTTCAACTGCTGCGCATAGCCCTTGAGCACCTCGTCGCGCAGCACGCCCCAGATGCGCGCGTGCAGTTCGACGAAGCGCGGATCGTTGCGCACCTCGGCGACGTCGCGCGGGCGCGGCAGGTCGATGGCGAACTCGCCGATCGGGCGCGTGGCCGGGCCGGCCGACAGCACCACCACGCGATCGCTCATCGCAATCGCTTCATCCAGGTCGTGCGTGATGAAGAGCACCGCCTTGCGCTTGGCGGCCCAGAGGTCCAGCACCTCGTTTTCCATCAGCTGGCGCGTCTGCACGTCCAGCGCGGAGAACGGTTCGTCCATGAGGATGATGTCCGGATCGAGCGCGAGCACCTGGGCCAGGGCCGTGCGCTTGCGCATGCCGCCCGACAGCTGGTGCGGGTAGTGGTGCTCGAAGCCGGCCAGGCCCACGCGTGCCAGCCAGGCCCTGGCCTGCTCGCGCGCCTGCGCGTCGGGCACGCCGCGGTACTGCAGGCCCACCAGCACGTTGTCGATGGTGCTGCGCCAGGGCATCAGCGCCTCGGCCTGGAACATGTAGCCGGCGCGCCGGTTGACGCCCTGCAGCGGCTTGCCGAACACCTGCACCTGGCCCGACGAGGGCTGCAGCAGCCCGGCCCCGACATTCAGCAGCGTCGACTTGCCGCAGCCGGTGGGGCCGACGACCGAGACGAACTCGCCGGCCGCGATCCGCAGCGTGGTGCCACCGACCGCTGTGTGGCGCTGGCGCGGATCGTCCTTGGACCGGAACGTGACGGTGATGTCCAGCAGCTCGAGCGCGTGGGACGTCACGCCTTGAACCGCTCCTTGGCACGGCGCGCGAACTCGTTGGTGTAGGTGCGGGCCAGGTCGATCTTCTCGGGCTTGATGCTGGGCTCGAAGCTGGCCAGCGCCTTCAGCGCGGTGCGCGCGCCGTCGTCGGGCAGCACGCCATCCAGGCCGATCGCCTCGCGCACCTTGTTGAACGACGCCAGGTAGAGGCCGCGGTCGCCGAGCAGGTACGACTCGGGCACGGTCTTGATGATGTCGCTGGGGCCCGCGGTCTGCAGCCACTTGAGGCCGTGCACGATGGCGTTGGCCAGCGCCTGGCAGGTGTTGGGATTGGCCTTGACGAAGTCGGCGTTGGTGTAGAGGCACGCCGCGGGCATCGGGCCGCCGAACACCTCCTGCGTGCCCTTCAGCGTGCGCGTGTCGCTGATGATCTTCACGTCGCCCTTCTGCTCGAGCATCGTCATGACCGGGTCGGTGTTGCTCATCGCATCGATCTGGCCCGAGCGCAGCGCGGCCAGCGCGCCCGACGACGTGCCCACGCCGACGAAGCTGACGTCGCTGGGCTGCAGGCCGGCGCGCGACAGCACCAGGTTGGCGATCATGTTGGTGGACGAGCCGGGCGCCGAGACGCCGATCTTCTTGCCCTTGAGATCCTTCAGGCTCTTGTAGCCCGGCATGGTCTTGTTGGACACGCCGATCGCGATCTGCGGGGCGCGCCCCATCAGCACGATCTCCTGGATGAACTGGTGCCGGGCCTGCATGTTGATGGTGTGCTCGTACGCACCGCTCACCACGTCGGCCGAGCCGCCCACCAGCGCCTGCAGCGCCTTGGCGCCGCCCGCGAAATCGGAGATCTCCACGTCCAGGCCCTCGGCCTTGAAGTAGCCCAGCTGCTCGGTGATGGTGAGCGGCAGGTAGTAGAAGGCCGCCTTGCCGCCCACGGCGAGCGACAGCTTCGGCTTCTCGATGCGGCCCTGCGCGCGCAGCGCGGGAACGGCCAGCGCTGCGGCGGTGACAGTGGCCCCGAGGGCGAAACCGCGGCGCGTCAGGCGGGGTTGGCTCATGGCGAATCCTCTCTGTTTTCCTTGTGCTGCGAGGGTAGCGAGCAGGCTTGTGCACCGCATCAGGACCATCCCGTGCGGGTTTTCACGTAAAGGGCGGAACGAGGTTCCGCAGGGGTCAGTACAGCGCGGTCAGGAGGATGCCGACATTGACCACGAACGCAGCGGCCCAGATCAGCGACCGCACCGTCGCGAGGCCCGCCACGTACATCGCGATGTAGATGATGCGCAGCGTGACGAACAGCACCGCGAGGATGTCCAGCATCGTCTGCGGCGCGCGCAGCTGGTGGGCGATGATCACCGCGCCGATGAAGAACGGCAGCGCCTCGAAGCTGTTGGCCTGGGCGGCATCGGCACGTGCGTGCCAGTCGGTCAGCTTGCGCAGCCACGCGCGCGGGTGGTCGTTGTCATAGCCGCCCTGCTTGCGCGGCTTGCCGAAGCCCGCGGACTTCGCCAGGTACGCGCAGACGTACGGCAGCAGCGCGGCCACCAGCACGCACCAATAGGCCACGGTGAATCGCAGCGTGGGTTCCAAGACTCCGTCCTCCTCGAAAATTCTCGTTGTGTTTTCAGCGTCGATCCACGAGCGCGTGGGCGATCGTGCCCAGGTCGACGTATTCCAGCTCGCTGCCCGCCGGCACCCCGCGCGCGAGCCTCGTGACCTTGAGGCCGCGCTGCTTGAGCGCCTCGCCGATCACGTGCGCCGTGGCCTCGCCCTCGGCGGTGAAGTTGGTGGCCAGGATCACTTCCTGCACCACGCCGTCGGTGGCGCGCTCGAACAGCTTGGCCAGGCCGATGTCACGCGGGCCGATGCCGTCCAGCGGGCTCAGCTTGCCCATGAGCACGAAGTAGCGGCCGCGGTAGGCATTGGTGCGCTCCAGCGCCGCCTGGTCGGCGGGCGTCTCGACGACGGCGAGCTTGGTGGCATCGCGCGCCGGATCGCGGCAGGTGCCGCACACCTCGTCCTCGGTGAAGGTGTGGCACAGGGTGCAATGGCGCACGCGCGCCGTCGCCTGCATCAGCGATTGCGCCAGCAGCTGCGCGCCTTCGCGATCGTGCTGCAGCAGGTGGAACGCCATCCGCGATGCGGACTTCACGCCCACGCCGGGCAGGCGGCGCAGCGCTTCGATCAGGGCGTTGAGGGAGGCGTCGGCCACTAAAAGGGCAGCTTCATGCCGCCCGGCAGACCGGGCATGCCGGCCGTGATCTTGCCGAGCTTCTCCTGCGAGGTTTCCTCGGCCTTGCGCACGGCGGCATTGAAGGCGGCCGCGACCAGGTCCTCGAGCATGTCCTTGTCGTCGGCCAGCAAGCTGGGATCGATGGCGACGCGCTTGACGTCGTGCTTGCAGGTCATGGTCACCTTGACCAGCCCCGCGCCCGACTCGCCCGTGACCTCGATGGTGGCGAGTTCGTCCTGGGCCTTCTTCAGGTTGTCCTGCATGGCCTGGACCTGCTTCATCAGGCCGGCGAGTTGTCCCTTGTTGAACATTGCGAATCCTTTGCTGTGGCGGGCCTTGCCGCCGTCGACGATCTCTCTTGCACCGGCACCCGCTACGCGGGCTTGATGCTGCCAGGCACGATTTTGGCCCCAAAGTCGCGCACCATCTGCTGCACGAACGGGTCGTTGTGGATCACGGCTTCGGCCTGCTTCTGCCGCTCCGCCGCCGCGGCAGCATTGCGCCGCGCGGGGCTGTCGATCACGGTGCCGATCTCGATCCCCAGGTCCACCGCGTGGCCCGCCGCACGCAGCGCGTTCTGCAGCCGCTCGCGCGAGGCACCCTGGTTGAGCGACTCGCGCTCCACGCGCAGCAGCCAGTGCCCGGTGTCGCGCGCCACCAGCTGCGACTGCAGCGCCAGTTCGCGCGAGAGCGCCGTGACCGCTTCGCTGGCCACCAGTTGCTGCACCGTGGCGTGCCAGAAGTCGCCCTCGTCGGTGCGCTCGAACTCGGTGGGCGGCCGCGATGGCTCGCGGGACGGCTCGGGCTGCACGCGCACCGGAACGCCGACCACGTCCTGCGCGGGCCGATCGCGCACCAGCATCGGCTCGCGCCGGCGTTGCTCGACGACGGGCAGCACCTGGCCGGGTGGTACCTCGCCAGCGGCGTTGCGCGCAGGTGCGGGGGTGGGAGCCGGTTGTGCCGCGACGGCGGGCGCCACTGCGGGCATCGGCGCAGGCTGCGGACGCGCCGGCGGCGGTGCCGCAGCGCGTTCAGGCGACGGTTGCGTCAGCCCTGGAGTTTTTTTTTCAGCCGGTGCCGTGGCGGCTGCTGTCGCACCGGGTTTGAAGGCCAGCAATCGCAGCAGCACCATCGTGAGCGCCGCGTATTCGTCCGGGGCCAGGCCCAGCTCGGCCCGGCCGTGCAGGCACATCGTGTAGAGCAGCTGGGTCTCGTCCGCCGGCAGCGCGGCCGCGAGGCGCGCGATCTCCGGCGCGTCGGGGTCGTCGGAGGATGCGGTGGGCACGGCCTGCACCACGGCCATGCGCTGCAGCACGGCCGCCATCTCCTCCAGCGCACCGGCGGCGCTGAGGCCCTGCATCCGCAGCGAGTCGGCGATCTGCACCACCGTGCCGCCGTCACCGGCCGCGAGTGCGTCGATCAGGCGGAACACGTAGCCGCGATCGACGCTGCCCAGCATCTGGCGCACGCCCGCTTCCTGCAGCTGGCCGCCGCCATAGGCGATCGCCTGGTCAGTGAGCGACAGGGCATCGCGCATCGAGCCGCGCGCGCCGCGGGCCAGCAAGCGCAGCGCCTGCACGTCCGCGTCGATGCCCTCGGCCTGCAGCACATGGCCCAGGTGCGACTGCACCGTCTCGGGTGCCATCGGCCGCAGGTTGAACTGCAGGCAGCGCGAGAGCACGGTGACCGGCACCTTCTGCGGGTCGGTGGTGGCCAGCACGAACTTGAGGTACTCGGGCGGCTCCTCCAGCGTCTTGAGCATTGCGTTGAACGCATGCCCGGTGAGCATGTGCACCTCGTCGATCATGAAGACCTTGAAGCGGCCCTGCACCGGCTTGTAGACCGCCTGCTCCAGCAGCGTCTGCACCTCGTCCACCCCCCGGTTGGAGGCGGCGTCCAGCTCGGTGTAGTCGACGAAGCGGCCGCCGTCGATCTCGGTGCAGGCCTGGCAGACGCCGCACGGCGTGGCGGTGATCCCGCCCTGCCCGTCCGGGTCCTGGCAGTTGAGCGACTTGGCGAGGATGCGCGACACCGTGGTCTTGCCCACGCCGCGCGTGCCGGTGAAGAGGTAGGCGTGGTGCAGCCGCTGCTGGGTGAGCGCGTTGGCCAGCGCCTGCACGACGTGCTCCTGCCCCACCATCTCGCCGAAATTCTTCGGCCGGTACTTGCGGGCGAGCACGACGTACGACATCGCGGCGATTCTAAAGGCGTGCGGGGGCGAGCTCTGCGGCGCGGCTCGCCTACAATCGGCAGTGACGGGCCTCCCCGCATGGTGAAGCGGCCAACCGGGTCAGGTGGGGAACCAAGCAGCCCTAACTGTGGAGCCAGTGCCGGGGGTAAGGCTCGTCAACCTCCCTTCTCGAATCGACCTCGCGCGAACCGTCGCGTGACCGCCTGCGCTCGTGCCCAGGTGAAACATTGGTTGCGGCGGCTGGACTCAACGGCGGCTTCTTCTATGGTGGACAGGCGTTCGTCCGCGTCCAACGAGGAGGAGACCGCCATGACGCCCACGCATTCCAGCCCGCTGCTGGCCGGCTGCCTCAGCGCGATGCTGCTCACCGCCTGCGGCGGGGGCGGCAGCAGCGATGCCACGCCAGGAGCCGCGAGCAACGCACCGCCCACGGAGTCGGCGCCCGTCGCGACTGGCGCCCCGCCTCCAGTCTCTGCCGCACCTCCCACAGCCGCCGCGCCCGGTGTCCCGGCCGCGGCCCTCACCTCCGCACCTCGCATCAGGCGCCTCATCGTCGCCGGTGACAGCCTCGCCGACGTCGGCACCTTCGGCTTCAAGTTCACCGTGCAGGACGCCGCCAATGCCGTCGGCTTTCCGGTGTTCCCCGAGCTGGTGGGTGCGGCGCATGGCCTGCCCGGCGGCTGCAGCTTCTACATGGACAACGGCGCGGGCGGCGTGGTGGCGCGCGGCGATCCGCGCTGCACGAACTTCGCTGTCGGCGGTGCCGTCATCCTGCGGGGCAGTGGCCCGCAAGGCATCCCGGCCCAGCTGGGTGACGTGGCCGCGACGCTCGGCGGTCACTTCGACCCCGGTGACCTGCTGCTGGTGGACGGTGGCGGCAACGACGCTTCCGAGCTCGCAGCGGCGTACGTCACCGGCGTCATAAGCCGCACCGGCCTGCTCGCCTACATCGCGTTCCTCGCGCGCGAGGTCAGCGTCGGCGACCTCCTGGGCACCATCCCGGGTTCGGACAGCCTGGCGCGCACGACGCTTCTCTACATGGAGAAGGCGGCCGACACGCTCGTCGAAGCCATCATCGGCCAGGCACTCGCCCGCGGTGCGACGCAGGTCGCCGTGCTGAACGTGCCCGACGTGACGCGCACGCCGCGCTTCACGACCGCCTACGCGAAGCTGGTGCAGGAGAAGGGCCTCGACGAAGCCGTGGCCGTGCTGGCCACCGTGCGCAAGGCGGTGGGCGCCTTCAATGCGCGCCTGCAGCAACGCCTGCAGGGCGACCCGCGCGTGGCGGTGGTCGACCTGCGCGCCGCCGTCGACGAGGAACTCACGCATGGCGCCACGTACGGGCTCACCGACGTGGCGCATGCGGCCTGCCCGGTCACGGGCCTGAGCAGCGCGGGGCTGCCCGAGTGGGACCTGCGGACCTGCACGTCCGCGGCGCTGGACAGCGCCTCCGCGGGCGCCGCCCCGGGCTGGTGGACCACCTGGGCGTTCTCGGACGGCTTCCATCCCACGCCTGCGGGCCATCGCCTGCTGGCAGCGACGGTGAACCGCGCCCTCGACACCGCGTGGTCGCCCTGAACGCGAAGTCCCAGGCGATCGCTCAGGCTGCCGAGGTCTGCAGCGGCAGCTCGAACCAGAACGCGGTGCGCACACCCGGCTCGGTGTCGAAGCCGATCGTGCCGCCGTGCGCCTCCACGATGCTGCGGCAGATGTTCAGGCCGAGGCCCGTGCCGCCCTTCTCGCGCCGGTCGCTGGCGTCGGCCTGCGCGAAGCGCTCGAAGATGCGCGCGCGGAAGTCAGCCGGGATGCCGGGCCCGTGGTCGACCACCGTCACGCGGGCTCGGCCGTCGCCCGTCTCGACGGTCACGCGCACCTCGTCGCCCCGCGGCGAGAACTTGGCGGCGTTGGACAGCAGGTTCACTACCACCTGCGTGACGCGATCCCCGTCGGCCACGACCTGCACCTGCGCAACGCTGGCCTCGTCCAGCAGCAGCCGCACGCCCAGGCCGTCGGCATAGCCGCGCGTGTCGTCCATGGCGCGGGTGACCAGGCCCCGCAGCTCCAGCGGCTCGGCACGCAGCGAGAACCGGCCCGAGGCGATGCGTTCGACATCCAGCACGTCGTTGATCAGGCGGATCAGGCGTTCGCAGCTGCGCGTGGACATCTCCAGCAGTTGGCGCCCTTGCGTCGACAGCTGCCCCGCGACGCCGCTGGCCAGCAGGCGCAGCGAGCCGTACACCGACGTGAGCGGGGTGCGCAGCTCGTGCGAGACGGTGGAGACGAACTCGGTCTTCAGGCGCTCGACCTCCTTGCGCTGCGAGATGTCATGCATGAAGGCGCACAGCAGCTGCACCTTGCCCGAATTCACGATGCCGACCCGCATCTCGATCTCGATCTCGCGCCCGGCGCGATCGACCACGATGCGCTCGATGGGCACGTCGGGCTGCGGCACGCGGCCCGTGGCCGCCAGGGTGCGCAGGGCCTTCTCGAAGGAGGCGCGGAACCGCTCGGGCACGAGCACCTGCACCAGCGGACGGCCGACCATCTCGTCGCGCTTCCAGCCGAACAGCGCCTCGGCCCGCGAGTTCCAGTCGGTGACGCAGCCGCCGAAGTCGACCGCGATGAAGGGATCGGGGGCCGATTCCAGGATGGTCTGGATGCGGCGTTCGCTCTCGCGCACGTGCTCGAAGGTCTCGCGCAGCGCCGCCGTGCGCTCCTCGACGCGGCGCTCCAGCGAGGCGTTCAGGTCGCGCAGCGCGGCTTCCTTCTGCTGCACGTTGCGCACCATCGACCGCAGCGCGCCGCCCAGCTGGGCCACTTCGCGGTACGGCTCGGACTGCACGTGCCGCAGCCGGCCGCCGGCCTCCAGTTCGCGCGCGTCCGCCGCCAGGTGGATCAGCGGACGCGTCACCAGCCGTGCGGCCAGCCAGCCGAGCAGCGAGAACAGCAGCGCCACGCCGAGACCCCAGGCCATGAGGTGGTGCTGCAGTTGGCGCACCGGCGCGAACGCGGTGTCCAGGTCCTGCCGCACCAGCACGCGCCAGCCGAGGCCTGGATAGGACAGGTAGCCGCGCGCATGGCTGTAGCCCACGAGGTACTCCTTGCCGTCCGGCCAGCGCTCGACGGTGTAGCCGTTCCCGCGGTCGGCTGCCACGAGGCTGTCGACCACCAGTGGACGTTCCTGCATCGCCTTGGGGCCGAGCAGCACGATGCCCTGTCGGCTGACGATCAGCGGCTCCACTTCGTGGCCCGGCGTGAGGGCGCCGAAGATGGCCTTCTCGATGTCGCGCGCCCACTGCCAGGACAGGTGCACGGCCAGCACCGGCGGCGACGCCTGGCCCGCGCGGCCCACCGGGTAGGCGATGTCGACGAACCGCATCGGCTCCGACTCGGCATGCGGCAGCAGGCCGGCGAGCAGCTCCGCCGGATGCATGTCGCCCACATAGGCTCCCCCCTCGCGGGCCGCCGCGAACCACGGGCGCGCCGACACGTTCTGGCCGGCCAGCAGGTTGTCGGTGGCCGCGAGAACGGTGCCCGCCGGATCGACCAATCCGATCCAGGCGTAGTTGGGATAGGTGCGCTGCAGGGACGCCACTTCGGCGCGGACGGTCGCCATGTCGGCGGCCGGGATGCGTTGCGACAGCAGGCCGACCTCGCGGTACCGCTCGTACATGGCTCGATCGAGCCGGCTGGTGGTCTGGTTGGCCAGCTCGGCGAGGTTGCCGCCGATGCTGGAGCGCACCTGCTCGCTGGCGATGTGCTCGGAGACGAGCACCAGCACGGCGGTGACCAGCACCGAGAGCAGCGAGAAGGCGAAGGCGAGATAGGTGCCGAGGCCGTGGCGCACCACAGGAACCGGTGCATCCCCGGCCTGGCGGTGGAAGACGAGGGACATCGGGCGGGATTGTCGGGCATTGCCGCGCGCGCCCTCGGAAGCCTTCGCACACCGGCCGGTCCGCGCTGCCGACAGCAGGCGACGGCGGCGTCCCACACGGCGGTCAAGCGCGGCTGGCCAGACTGCCGAGCAAGAAGACAGGGAGAGTCGTCATGCGTCAGGTGGCGTGCGGGAATCGGGCGGTGGTGGTGCGGCGCACCCGGCACTGGCGCTGCTTCCTCGCCGGTGCAAGCCTCGCGGCCGGCGCGGCGTGCGCGCAGGGGGAACCGCTGTCAGCGCCGTGGACCGGCGACCAGGCGGCCGAACGCCAGCGCCCCCAGCTCTCCATCAACGCGGCGCAACCGCTGGCCAGCAACTTCGCCGTCCCGGGCAGCGTCGACATCGGGCTGCAATGGCGCCAGCCGCTGTCGTCCCAGCGTTACGTCGACATCACCGCCTGGCGCCGCGTGACGCCCCCGCCCGATGCCATGAGCCTGATCCAGCAGCAGGACACCGTGTACGGCGCGCGGGTGGAGATGAAGCTGACGTCGCCAAGCCTGAAGCGGTTCCTGGCGGACAAGTTCATCGGCATGCAGCTGGACAGCGGTGCTCGCATCGGATTGAAGAAGAGCAACGGCAATCCGACCATTTACTACCGCAACCAGTTCTAGGAGCCGGGCCCCCGCTCCTCCGGACTAGTCCACGCGGACCAGCCGTCCTTCACCGGTCAGGAACGCTCCTTGCACGGGCTCGCCGGGGTGCAGCTGCATGATGGCCTGCACATAGCGTCGCAACTGCGCCTGCAGCGACGCATCGCGCTCGGGATGCGCGGCCGACTTGTGGTCCAGCACCCACCAGCGCCCGTCGCGGTGTCGCACCAGGCGATCGAGCCGGAGCACCTCGCCCTGGTGCACCAGTTCCACCTCGTCGCCGGCCCACGCGATCTGCGCCGCATCCCAGACCCAGGCGCCCTCGCCCGCGACGATGCGCGCCGCCATCGCGCGCGCCTGCGCCAGTTGCGCATCGTCGAGGCCATGCGCGCGCGCCATGCGTGCCAGCGCGCCCGCCGGCACGTCGATGCCGCCGCCATGCCATTCGAGCAGGCGGTGCACGGCTTCGCCGAAGCGCGAAGCCGCCGAGCCCTCGTCGCGCCGCCGGGGCGCTCCGGGCGCAGGCAACACCGGCGTGGGCACGACCGGCAGCGACACCAGCAGCGCTTCGGCGCCCCGGACCGCATCCGGCACCGCGATCTCGCCGGCCGGCTGGCAGAGCGGTGACAGCCGCTGCCACCAGCTGTCCGTCGACGCCGTGCGCGGCTGCACGCTGGAGACCACCAGTTCGCGCCGGGCTCGGGTCATCGCGACGTACAGCGCATTGAGCTCCTCGCGCTGGCGCGCCTCCTGCTCGGCGGCCAGGGCGGGCACGTTGCACGCCGGCGGCCGGCTCTCGCTGGCGAGGAAGGTGAAGCGGTGCGGACGCGACGATTCGCCAGGCCAGTCCACCAGCACACCCATGCTCTCGGGACGCGCCGGTGCCGCGTCCGTATCCAGCAGCAGCACGACGCGCGCTTCCAGCCCTTTGGCGCCGTGCACGGTGAGCAGGCGCACGGCGTCGGGCTGGGCGATCGCCGGGCCGGGCAGGTTGCCGGCCCTCAGCGCGCGGACGAAGGCATACGGCGTGGCATAGCGGCCGCCTTCCAGCTGCAGCGCCGCGCCGAGCAGCGCGCGCAGGTTCGCCAGCGCGCCGTCGCGCAGCGCCGGCGGCATGCAGGCCGCATAGCGCGCGAGCACGTCGCCCTCGTGGTAGATCGTGTTCAGCGCATCGTGCGGCGGCAGCTGGTCGACGCAGGCCTGCCAACGCGAGAGCGTGGCGCCGACTGCCACCAGCGGCGCCGGGAGATCCTCGCCCGCACGCAGCAGCGACAGCCAGCTGCGAGGCGTGCCGTCGGCGCGGCGGCGGCGCGCGAGCAGCGCGATCTCCACCAGGGCCTGCTCGTCCAGCCCGAAGATCGGCGACCTGAGCGCACGGGCCAGCGACAGGTCGTGCGCGGGGGACACCAGCGCATCGAGCAGCGCGACCACGTCCTGCACCTCCGGCACCTCGCACAGGTCGGTCTTCTCCGGCTGCCGGGCGGGGATGCGCAGTTCGCGCAGTTCGTCCTCCATCAGGCCCAGCCGCTCGCGCCGGCGCGCCAGCACCAGGATGTCCTCGGGCTTCAGCCCTTGCGCCAGGCGCCCCGCGATCCAGCGCGCGGCCTGCCGGCATTCGAGCACGGCGAGGTGCTCCTCCGGCAGTTCGCGCGGCGTGGTGAGGCTGTCGCGCCAGACCGCCGGCAGGTCCTCGTCACCCCCCGCCTGCGCCGCGGGCCGCTCGATCACGGGCAACTGCAGCAGGCAGCCGCTGGCGTCCGACGCCGTGCTGTGCGGCCGGAAGCCTTCGTACTGGCGGGCCTGCTGCGCCTGCAGCATCACCTGGTTGACCGCTTCGAGCACCTCGCGGGCATTGCGCCGCGTGTGGTCGCAGGCCAGGCGCGCGCCGCCCAGGCCCTCGGCGACGAAGCGCTGCGCGGCCGCGAACACCTGCGGCTCGGCGCGGCGGAAGCGGTAGATGCTCTGCTTGGGATCGCCCACCAGGAACACGCTGGGCGCCCTGCCCGCGCCTGCGTAGGCGCTCAACCAGGCGTGCAGTGCCTGCCACTGGAGCGGATTGGTGTCCTGGAATTCGTCGACCAGCAGGTGGCTCACGCGCGCATCCAGCCGCTCCTGCACCCAGCCGGACAGCACGGGATCGGACAGCAGCCGGTGCGCGGCCTGCTCGACGTCCGCCATGTCGACCCAGCCCTCGGCGCGCTTGAGGTCCGCGTATTCGGCGAGGAGCACGCGCGCGAGCCGTGCCATGCGGTGCTGGTGCAGCCAGGCCTCGTGCTGCGCGCGGGCACGGCAGATCTCCTGGGCGAGCTGCTGCGCCGACCGGACGTGCTCGATGCCGGCGAGCTTGTCGTTGAACTTGCGCGGCTCCTGCTTCTGCGTGAGCAGGGACTCGAGCGCCTGGTCGAGCGTCCCTTCGGCGAGCGCCCGCTCCAGCTGCACGCCCATCGCGGAGAACGTGGGCGCCGCCGCGCGTCCGAGGGCGCGCGCTGCGGCGAGCCAATGCTCCCGCACGACGCGATGCGCCAGCAGCTGCTCCGGATCGTCGGTTCCCTCGAAGTGCGGGAACAGCTCGTGCCAGTGCCGCACCGAGGCTTCGACCACGCCGTCGGCATCCGCAAGCGTGAACTCGACCCGCTTGTCCAGCGCCGAGCGCAGAGCCTTCTGGGTCTGGAAGCGACCGAACGCGGCCACGCTCGCTTCGTAGTCGGCGCGCGCGGCCGGGTCGGCGGCCACCGTCACGTGGAAGCGGCGCCAGACGCGATCGATGGCCTCGGCATCGTCCTCCAGCAGGGTGTGCCGCGCCGGCAGGCCGAGTTCCTCGAGCGTGGCGATCGGCGCATTGCGCAGCAGCGCGGCGAACCAGCTGTGGAAGGTGCGGATCTGCACGCCGCGGCCGTCGGCCAGCAGGCGCGCATGCAGCCCACGCAGCGGCTCGCGCAACGCCCCGACCTGGGCCGCCGGAACGCCGCGCGCCAGCAGTTGCTCGCCGAGTTGCTCCGGGCCTGCATGGGCGAACTCGGCCACCCACTCCTGCAGCCGCTGGCGCATCTCGCCGGCGGCCTTCTTGGTGAAGGTGATCGCCAGGATGCCGTGGGGCTCGGCTCCTTCGAGCAGCGCACGCACGATGCGCGAGACCAGCATCCAGGTCTTGCCCGCACCGGCGCACGCCTCGACGGCGACGCTGCGGCGCGGGTCGCAAGCCACGGCGTAGAAGGACGCGGCGTCGACCCTGCGGCCGTCCACCTCGTACGCGAGATCGCCCGCGCCAGCCATGCCAGAACCTTCAGCCATGCCAGGAATCCTTGCGGCACAGGCCGCGCGCGGCGCAGAACTCGCACGCGCGTCCTTCGCCGAGGGCGGGCAGCGCGGCGCCTTGCGCGATGCGTTCCAGGTCGCTGGTGATGCCCTCGACCAGCGCGTCGCGCGCGCCCACGACGTCGGGCTGCTCCACCGTCTTCGTCGCGCCGCGCTCGCCGACATTCACGTAGGCGGCGCGCAGCGTGTCGTCGTCCAGGAGCGCGGCGTAGAACGCGAGTTGCGTGTCCTCGTGGGCGAGCTTGACGCGCTCGGTCGTGGCGGTCAGCGACTCGGTCTTGTAGTCGATCACCATGCGGCGCCCGTCCCGGAGATCGTCGATGCGGTCGATGCGCCCGACCAGCCGCACGCTGCCGAGCGGCATCTCGTGCGCCGACTCGGAGCTGCTGAAGCGGGCGCCCTCGCCTTCGTGCCCGGCCAGCCATGCGAGATAGCCATCGCGCACCTGCGGCCAGGTGGCATGGAATGGCAGGAACTCGCCACCCGACAGCCGCTGCTGCGCGGTGACGTCGTCGGCGCACTGGTCCAGCAGCGCGGCGCGATCCGCGTCCGGCTGCTGCGACAGCGCCTCGTGGAAGCGGCCCAGCACGGCATGCAGCCAGGTGCCGAAGTCGCGCTTGTCCAGGTCGACGTCGATCTCGGAGGCTTCCTGCAATCCGAGCTGGCGCAGCGCGAAGAAGCGGTACGGGCAGCGCCGCAGGTCCTCGTAGGCGCTCGCGGACAGCTGCGAGACGGTGAGCGAGGGCGCGTGCGCTTCCGGGCGCACCACGGGTTGCATGACCAGTTCACGCGGCTCGCGCGGATCCGCTGCGAGCGACGGACCGTCCTCGAGGCGCAACGCCTGCACGAGCGGGCTGGGCAGGACCGGCTCGCCGCTGTCGTCGGCGCGCCGCCAGACGATGTCCACGTGCGGCACCTGCAGGGCCTGCTGCCAGGCGGCGGCCCGCTCGCGCGTGAGCGCCTCGCGCAAGGGCAGCCCGAGGGCCTGGCGCTGCGCCGGCGTCCACGTGCCCGGCGGCTCGGGCGCCGCGGGCAGGCGCACTTCGTCGCAACCGGGCAGCACCAGCGCCGCGAAATCGCGCGCGAGCAACTGGTGCATCGGCAGCACCACGACCTGCTCGGCCCCGGGTGCGGGCGGCGCGAACGTCGCCGCTTCGAGCGCCTCGTCGACCCAAGCCATGAACTCGGACAGCGTGAGCCGGCGCGCGGACTGCGGGATGCCGGCCCAATCGGCATGCGCGGCGTCCGACAACCCCAGCACGTCGAGCACCTGCGCGCCGGCGGCATCGCCGTCCAGCCGTTGCCAGGCGAGCGACTCGCGCAGCAGCTGGCCCAAGGAGGATTGCCAGTCGAGCAAGGTGCGTGCGGACTGCATCGGATCGCGCCAGCCATCGACCTGCTGCACCAGCCCGGCGACGGCTTCGTCGCGGGTCCGCTGCACGTCGGCCCATTCGCGCAGCGCATCGCGACGCATGCGGCGCTCGAGGGCGAGCACGGCACCCGCGGGTGCCCCGGGAAGGTTCTTCAACCAGTCGAGCACGTCGTCGCTGCCGGCCATGCGCTGGCAGGCGCGCAACGCCGCCATCACCTGCGCCGCCGCACGCGTGGTCGATAGCTTCCAGCCCGTCTCGTCACGCACGGCGATGCCGCGCACACCGAGCAAGGCGCGCACGCGCCGCGTGAGCATCCGGTCGATCGCGCCGAGCGCCACGGGGGCGCGCCCGGCTTCGAGGTGGCGCAGCACGCAGGCCGCCGCGATCTCCGCCTCGTGCGAAGGATCGTCCGCCTGGTGCAGCGCGAGCGCGCCGCGGGGAGCCTCCTGCTCCAGCGCGATGCGCACGGCCTTCTCGCCTGCGAGCGACGCCAGTGCGTCGCCCAGGGCATCGGCCTGCAGGCCCTCGCACAGCACGAGCAGGTCGATGGGCTCGAGCGCACTGGCTTGCAGGAGGGCGTCGGTGGCGTGGTGGCTGGCCGCGGCCCACTCGAGGGCGATGCGAGCGACGGCGGCTTCGAGCGCGAGCTGCGGCACGGCCAGTCCCGCGACGATGGACGCACGCGCGTCCCGCGCCCAGGCCTCGCGCGCGGATGGCGGGAGTGCGGCTGCGCAACCCGCGGCCTGCCACGTCGCGTCGACCAGCGTGCCGGCCAGCAACGCGGCGCGGCCGCCGAGCCCCGCACGCTCGAGCCATGCGCGCGCCGTGAGCAGGTCGCGGCCCCGGTCGAAGCTCACGTCGTCGGGCGCGGACACATGGCCGAGCCGCGACGCCCAGTTCATGCTGGTCTCGAAACGCGGCGCGAAACCTTGCGGGTACAGCCGCGCCCACTCGCGGCGCGCGAGCGGCATCAGCTGGGCATAGGGGAGCAGCACGACCACCCGCGAGGGATGGGCGCCGCGGCGTTGCGCGGCATCGTGGACCTGGCGAAGGATGCGGCCCCAAAGCTCGGCCGCGCGATGATCCGGCGCTATCACGTCCATAGCATCGGCCCACCCGCCCACTCCCGGTGAGGGCACTTTTCTTCTGTCACAATGCCCTCACTGTAGCGGCATCACCCACCGCTTCCCCCGAAAGGACCCCACATGGCCAGCGACCTGATCAAGCACATCTCCGACGCCAGCTTCGAATCCGACGTCCTGCAGTCCGACAAGCCCGTGCTCGTCGACTACTGGGCCGAGTGGTGCGGCCCGTGCAAGATGATCGCGCCCATCCTCGACGAGGTCTCGGCCACCTACAAGGACAAGCTGCAGATCGCGAAGATGAACGTCGACGAGAACCGCGACGTGCCGGCCAAGTTCGGCATCCGCGGCATTCCGACGCTGATGCTGTTCCAGGGCGGCCAGCTGAAGGCCACCAAGGTCGGCGCGATGAGCAAGGCGCAGCTGACGCAGTTCCTCGACCAGCAACTCAACGGATGAAAAAGCGGGCGCTGAAGGCGCCCCTGTCCTTGGGCGGGCTGCCGCCCGGCATCTCGGGGGCCTGCAGGGCCCCCGATTTATTGCATAATGCCCCGAATCGCTGACCTGCCCGTGTGACGCAGGCCAGTTCGAAACCCGGTCTGCAAGGCGCCTCCAGCCTCGCGCGACGACCTTCCCCCAGAACACCCAACAAAGCCCCACGCCGGGGTGCACCCACCGCAGTCGCAGCCATGCATCTGAACGAACTCAAGGCGCTCCACGTCTCCGAAGTCCTCAAGCAAGCCGAAGAGCTGGAGATCGAGAACACCGGCCGCATGCGCAAGCAGGAGCTGATGTTCGCGATCATCAAGAAGCGCGCCCGTGCCGGCGAGCAGGTGTTCGCGGACGGCGTGCTCGAGATCCTGCCGGACGGCTTCGGCTTCCTGCGCAGCCCAGACACCAGCTACACCGCCAGCACCGACGACATCTACATCTCGCCCTCGCAGGTGCGCCGCTTCAACCTGCACACCGGCGACATGATCGAAGGGGAAGTCAGGACGCCGAAGGACGGCGAGCGCTACTTCGCGCTGACCAAGCTGGACAAGGTCAACGACGGCCCGCCGGAGCAGAACAAGCACAAGGTGATGTTCGAGAACCTCACGCCGCTGTTCCCCAAGGAGCAGATGAAGCTGGAGCGCGATGCGTTCAAGGGCGAGGAGAACATCACCGGCCGCATCATCGACATCATCGCCCCCATCGGCAAAGGCCAGCGCGCCCTGCTGGTGGCGCCGCCCAAGAGCGGCAAGACGGTGATGATGCAGCACATGGCGCACGCCATCGCCGCCAACTACCCGGACAGCCACATGATGGTGCTGCTGGTGGACGAGCGCCCCGAGGAAGTGACCGAGATGCAGCGCTCGGTGAAGGCCGAAGTCATCGCCTCCACCTTTGACGAGCCCGCCGCCCGCCACGTGCACGTCGCCGAGATGGTGATCGAGCGCGCCAAGCGCCTGGTGGAATTGAAGAAGGACGTGGTCATCCTGCTGGACTCGATCACCCGCCTCGCCCGCGCCTACAACAACGTCGTGCCCTCCTCGGGCAAGGTGCTCACCGGCGGCGTCGACGCCAACGCGCTGCAGCGTCCCAAGCGTTTCCTGGGCGCGGCGCGCAACGTCGAGGAAGGCGGCTCGCTGACCATCATCGCCACCGCGCTGATCGACACCGGCTCGCGCATGGACGAAGTGATCTTCGAGGAGTTCAAGGGCACCGGCAACAGCGAGATCCATCTGGACCGCCGCCTATACGAGAAGCGCGTGTTCCCCTCGATCCAGCTCAATCGCTCGGGCACCCGCCGCGAGGAACTGCTGCTGACCCCGAGATCCTGCAGAAGACCCGCATCCTGCGCCAGTTCATGTACAACATGGACGAGATCGAGGCGATGGAGATGGTGCTGAAGTCGATGAAGGCCACCAAGACCAACGTCGAGTTCTTCGACATGATGCGCCGCGGCGGCTGAAAACCGGGGGCGGACAGCCGAACGCAAAGGACGCGAAAGATCGCAAAAGACGCAAAAAGGATCCGTGAATGGATCCTTTTCCTTTTCGCGCTTTTTGCGTTGGTTTTGCGTCTTTTGCGTTCGGCTGCCCGCGCCCGTGTTCACGCTATAATTTCAGGCTTCGCGGAAAGTAGCCCAGCCAGGTGGCTCGACCGGCTCCCGCACCGACTCCAAAGGAATCGCACCATGGCCAAAGAAGGCATTCACCCGAACTACCGCGACGTCCTGTTCGTGGACCTGTCCAACGGCTTCAAGTTCGTCACCCGCTCCTGCGTGAACACCAAGGAGATGGGCAAGGCCGACGACGGCCGCGAGCTGCCGCTGTTCAAGCTCGACACCTCGAGCGAATCGCACCCGTTCTACACGGGCACCCAGAAGTCGGTGAACGACATGGGCGGCCGCGTCGACAAGTTCTTCAAGAAGTTCGGCAAGACCGCGGCCAAGTAAGCCGCCTCTTGCGAGCGAGGGCAGCCCGGGCAACCGCGCTGCCCTTTCTTTTTGCCCGCAGCCACCCTGTGACACACTCGCGCGCGTGAACCAGCCCACCCCCGCCATCGTCGCCCAGAGCGCCGTGCGGCGGCTGCCGCGGGCCGCCCTGCTCCTGTTCTGCGTCGCGTACGTGCTCCCCGGCTTCGTCGGCCGCGAGCCCTGGAAGAACGCGGACATCACGGCATTCGGGTACATGTACGAGCTGGCCACCGGCCACACGTCCTGGCTCGCGCCCACGCTGCTCGGGCAGCCGCCCGAATTCGACGCCCTGCTGCCGTACTGGCTGGGCGCCTGGGCGATGCGCATCGCGCCGTCGTGGATCGCGCCCGACTTCGCCGCGCGAGTGCCGTTCATCGCGCTGCTGGCCGTGACGCTGCTCGCCACCTGGTACGCCGTCTACAACCTCGCGCGCTCGCCGAGCGCGCAACCGGTGCCGTTCGCCTTCGGTGGCGAGGCCCAGCCCAAGGACTACGCGCGCGCGATCGCCGATGGCGGCGTGCTGGCGCTGGTGGCCTGCCTGGGCCTCATGCAGCTGAGTCACGAGACCACGCCGGCGTTGTCGCAGCTGGGGTTCTCCACGCTCGCCTTTTACGGCCTGGCGGCCCTGCCGTTCCGCACCGTGCTGCCGCTGGCGGCCATCGTCATCGGCCTGCCGAGCCTCGCGCTGAGTGGTGCCCCTACCACGGCCGTGCTGCTCGCCGCCGGGGGCGCGGCATTGAGCGCGGCGGGCGAGTTGCCGGAAGGCCGCACGCGGCGCCACCAGTGGCTCTGGGCCCTCGCGCTCCTGGCCATCGGCGCCGGTGTCGCTGTGCTGGCCACGCACCTCGATCTGTGGCGGTGGCGGCTGCCGGCCGACGGGGAGCGCGACTGGCGTGGCGCCGGCAAGCTGCTGCTGTGGTTCACCTGGCCGGCCGGTCCGCTGGCGCTCTGGACGGTGTGGCGCTGGCGTCGGCAACTGGCCAGCCGGCACGTGGCCCTGCCGATCTGGTTCGCGCTGGTGTCCGTCGCGTCCACATTGCTCACGCCCTCGTCGGACCGTTCGCTGCTGCTGGGCTTGCCCGCCCTCGGCACGCTGGCAGTCTTCTCGCTGCCGACCTTGCGGCGCAGCGTCTCGGCGCTGATCGACTGGTTCACGCTGCTCTTCTTCACCGGCTGCGCCGTCGTGATCTGGGTGGTGTGGATCTCGCTGCAGACCGGCATCCCGCGCCAGCCGGCGGCCAACGTCGCGCGCCTGGCGGTCGGGTATGAACCGTCGTTCTCGCTGATCGCGTTCGGCGCCGCGTTCGCCGGCACGTTCGCCTGGGGCTGGCTGGTGCGCTGGCGGGTTGGCCGGCACCGCTCGGCGCTCTGGAAAAGCCTGGTGCTGCCCGCGGCCGGCGCTTCGCTGTGCTGGCTGCTGGCGATGACGCTCTGGCTGCCCGTCCTCGACTACGCGCGCAGCTATTCGACGGTGGTGCGCGGCATCGCGCAGGCGATCAGCACGCCGGGATGCGTCGAAGTGCTGGGGCTCAGTCGCGGACAGGTCGCGGCCATGCGGTACCACGGCCAGCTCGAACTGCGCAACGCCGGTCCGACGCCGTCGTGTCCCTGGCTGGTGGTCACGTCCGAATTCCAGCAGGTCGCCTCGATGGCGCTGGACATGAAGCAGTGGCAGCTGGTCGCCACGGTGCGGCGGCCCACCGATCCCAAGGACAACGTCCTGCTCTATCGCCTGCACAGGCGCCGCTGATGTCCGAGCTGCGGACGATCGCCAGGCACGCGGGCGCCGTGCTGGTCGGCCAGCTGGCCACGATGGCCTTCGGTGTCGCCGACACAGTCATCGCCGGCCGCTATGACGCGCAGGCACTCGCCGCCTTGTCGGTGGGCTCGGCGGTCTACGTGAGCATCTTCGTGGCCTTCGTCGGCATGGTGCAGGCGCAGCTGCCCATCTGGGCCGAACTACGCGGCGGCGGACATGGACATGCGCTCGGCCGCTCGGTGCGCCAGCTGCTGTACCTGTGCCTGGCCGGCACCATCGTCGGCATGGCCGCCCTGCTCTTTCCCGGGCCGCTGCTGCGGTGGGTGGACGTGCCGCCGGCCCTGGAGCGCAATGTGCTGGGCTACCTGGGCATCCTCGCCTTCGCGTTGCTGCCCTCGATGCTCTTCCGTGCCTATTCGACGCTGAACCAGGCGCTCGGCAAGCCGCTGCTGGTCACCTGGTTGCAGCTCGCGTCGCTGGCGGTGAAGGTGCCGCTGTCGATCTGGCTCACCTTCGGCGGCGCGGGCGTGCCGGCCATGGGCGTCGCAGGCTGCGCCTGGGCCACGCTGATCGTGCAGTACCTGCTGCTGGCACTGGCGCTCTGGATGCTGCGCACGCAGGACCTGTACCGCCCGTTCCGCGTGTGGGCGCGCCTCGAAGGGCCCGACTGGACCGAGCTGCGCCGCTTCGCCCGCCTGGGCATCCCCACGGCGCTGTCGGTGATGGTGGAAGCCACCTCGTTCACGTTCATGGCGCTCTTCATCGCGCGCCTGGGCACCGTGGCGGCAGCCAGCCACCAGATCACGGCCAACGTGGCGGCGCTGCTGTACATGATGCCGCTGTCACTGAGCCTGGCCACCAGTGCGCGCGTGAGCTACTGGCTCGGAGCCGCCGACGAGCGACGAGCCCGGCAGGCACTGCGTCTCGGACTGAAGCTGGCCCTGCTGCTCGCCTTCGCCAGCGCCTCGGTGGTGGCGCTGGGCCGCTTCGGCATCGCACGGCTCTATGCCGGCGAGCACGACGCGGTGGTGCAGCTGGCCGGTCACCTGCTGCTGTGGGCGGCCGTCTACCACGTGGCCGACTCGCTGCAGACGCTGGGCGTGTTCCTGCTGCGCAGCTATGGCGTCGCCACGCGGCCGCTGGTGGTCTACTGCGTGCTGCTGTGGGGCGTGGGCCTCGGGGGTGGCTACCTGCTCGCCTACGGCGGCGTCGGACCGTGGCTGCCGCTGCAATCGCCGTCGGCGTTCTGGGCCGCGGGGGCGGTGGCGCTGGCGCTCACCGCCGTCGCCTTCACGACGCTGCTGTGGCAGGTGGTGCAGGGACGTCGGCGCCGGTTTGCGTGAGCGCGCGCACGCGATTGGCGGGGAACACGATCGCGAACGTGGAGCCCGCCCCGGGGGTGCTGTCGATGCGCAGCTCCGCGCCGTGGCGCTGCACCACGTGCTTGACGATCGCCAGTCCGAGGCCGGTGCCGCCGGTCTCCCGCGAGCGGCTGCGATCGACGCGATAGAAGCGCTCGGTCAATCGAGGAATGTGCTCGGCCGCGATGCCCGGACCGCTGTCCTGCACCGCGAACTCGCCGCGGCCATCCGGCAGGTCGCGCCATCGCAGCTGGATCCGTCCTCCGCTGGGCGTGTAGCGCACCGCATTGCTCACGAGGTTGGACATGGCACTGAGCAGCTCAGAGGGCGCACCGGCCAGTTCGCAGGCTGCGGGCGCCTCGCTGTGGATCGCATGCGACTTGCCCAGCACCGCCGAGAGGGAGCGGCCTTCCTGCTCGCACTGCGCCAGCAGCGCCGCCACCGGCGTCCATTCGCCGGCGCCGGGCCACGGGCTGCCTTCGAGTCGCGACAGCGTCAGCAGGTCCTGCACCAGGGTCTGCATGCGATGGGCCTGCTGCGCCATCAGGTCCAGGTAACGCGCGCGATCGACTTCCTGCACCGGCAGTGTCTGCAGCGTCTCGATGAACCCCGCCAGGACCGTGAGCGGCGTGCGGATCTCGTGCGAGACGTTGGCGACGAAATCGCGCCGCATGGTCTCGGCCTGTTCGACCGCCGTGACATCGCGCGAGAGCAGCAGCTTGCGGCCCTGCCCGTACGGATGCAACTGCACCGACAGGCGCAGAGGCCGCATGGGCGAGCTGTCGCGCCCCTGGACGATCACCTCGCCCGAGTAGTCGCCGCGGACCTGGTAGGTGGCAAACGCCGGATCGCGCACCAGGTTGCCGATCCACTGCTGAAGGTCGCGCTGCGGATCGATGCCCAGGTGCGCGGCCGCGGTCTGGTTGCACCACTCGATGCGACCGCGTGGATCGAGCAGCACGACGCCGTTCGGCGAAGCCTGGATCGCGGCCAGAAACTCCTGCAAGCGCCCTTCGGCTTCGGCGATTTCCTTCTGGCCCGCGCGCTGCGAGCGGCGCACGCGTTCGGCGACTTCGCCCCAGAGGCCCGTCGTGAGTGGCGGAGCGTTGTCCGCACCGCGCCGCAACCACTCCAGCAGGCGGCGGCCTCTCAGCATGTCGACGAAGAACCAGCCGAAGGCTCCGCCGACGATGCCCAGGGCCGCACCGCGTTGCCCGGCGGCCAGCCAGCCGAGCACCCCGCCCACGAACTGGCAGAGGATGAATGTGGTGAGACGCCAGGCCATGAGGACGTGCGAGGGCGGCCGCTGCTAGCGGCTCAGCCTCCGTTGGCGGCAGCTGGCTGCGCCGCGAGGCGGTAGCCGGCTCCGCGCACCGTCTCGACCATCGCGCCGGCATCGCCCAGCGACTCGCGCAGACGCTTCACGTGCACGTCGACCGTGCGCTCCTCGATGAACACGTGGTCGCCCCAGACCTTGTCCAGCAGCTGCGAGCGGCTGTGCACGCGTTCCGGATTGCGCATCAGGTGCTGCAACAGCTTGAACTCGGTCGGGCCCAGCTTCAGCGCCTGGCCGCGCCACGTCACGCGGTGCGTGGACGCATCCAGCACCAGCTCGCCCACGGTGACCGCTTCGCTCTCGGGCTCGGGCGCGCGCCGGCGCAGCACCGCGCGGATGCGCGCCAGCAGTTCGTGGGTGGAGAACGGCTTGGTGATGTAGTCGTCCGCGCCGGCATCGAGGCCGGCCACCTTGTCCGGCTCGTCGCCACGTGCCGTGAGCATCAGGATCGGCACCGCCTTCGTCCGCGCGGCCGCGCGCCACTTGCGCGCGAGCGAGAGGCCACTCTGGCCCGGCAGCATCCAATCGAGCAGGATCACGTCGGGCACGGCCGCATCGAGCTCGCGTTCGGCCGCATCGCCGTCGGCCGCCCACACCGGCATGAAGCCGTTGTGGCGCAGGTTCACCGCGACCAGTTCGGCGATGGCGGGCTCGTCCTCGACGAGCAGGACGCGGGGCACTGCCTTCATCGCGTCAGGTTTTCAGCGCCGACTCGATCTCCTCGATCGAGGAGTGGCGCACGTCCGCGCCCTTGACGACGTAGATGATGAATTCGGCGATGTTGCCGGCGTGGTCGCCGATGCGCTCCAGCGCCTTGGCCAGGAACAGCAGGTCCAGGCTGGCAGAGATCGTGCGCGGGTCTTCCATCATGTAGGTGATCAGCTTGCGCACGAATCCGTCGAACTCGCGGTCGATCTGGTCGTCTTCCTTCAGGATCGCCAGCGCCGTCACGCAGTCCAGCCGCGCGAACGCATCCAGCGCCTTGCGCAGCAGGCCCGACGCCAGGTCGCACAGCACGCGCAGCTCCGACGCGGGCAGCATGCGGGCCGAGCCGCTGTCGATGATGGACCGCACCATGCGCGCGATCTTGGCGGCTTCGTCACCGACCCGTTCGAGGTTGGCGGTGGTCTTGGAAATGGCCATCAGGAGGCGCAGGTCGCGGGCGGTGGGTTGCCGGCGCGCGATGATCGACGAAAGCTCGCGATCGATCTCCACTTCCTTCTGGTTCACGCGCTCCTCGGTGGCCAGCACCTGCGAGGCGGCCTCGGCGTTGAACTGCGACAGCGCGTAGATCGCCTGCCGGATCTGCGCCTCGGCCAGGCCGCCCAGCTCCATCACGCGGGCCGAGACGCCATTGAGTTCGCTGTCGAACTGGGTGGAAAGGTGCTTGTCGACCATGAGACCTCCGTCCTCCTCAACCGAACCGGCCGGTGATGTAGTCCTCGGTTTCCTTGCGCGTGGGCTTGAAGAAGATCTGCTCCGTCTCGCCCACTTCCACCAGGTCGCCCAGGTACATGTACGCCGTGTAGTCGCTGCAGCGCGCGGCCTGCTGCATGTTGTGCGTGACGATCACCACCGTGTAGTCGTTCTTCAGCTCGGCGATCAGCTCCTCGATCTTGCCGGTGGAGATCGGGTCCAGCGCGGAGCATGGCTCGTCGAGCAGCAGCACTTCGGGCCGGATGGCGATGCCGCGGGCGATGCACAGGCGCTGCTGCTGGCCGCCGGAGAGGCCCGCGCCGCTCTGGTCCAGCTTGTCCTTGACCTCGGTCCACAGCGCTGCCTTGCGCAGCGCCCATTCCACGCGCTCGTCCATGTCGGTGGGGCTGAGCGACTCGAACAGCCGCACGCCGAAAGCGATGTTGTCGTAGATCGACATCGGGAACGGCGTCGGCTTCTGGAAGACCATGCCGATCCTGGCGCGGATCAGCGCCACGTCCTGCTTCGAGGTGAGCAGGTTCTCGCCGTCCAGCACGATCTGCCCTTCCGCGCGCTGCTCGGGATAGAGCTCGAACATCCGGTTGAAGGTGCGCAGCAGGGTCGACTTGCCGCAGCCCGACGGGCCGATGAAGGCGGTCACCTTGCGCTCGGGGATGTCGAGGTTGATGCCCTTCAGGGCGTGGAACTTGCCGTAGTAGAAGTTCAGGTCGCGCACCGAGATCTTCGGAGGCGCCTGCAGGGTTGCACTCATGGCCATTGCCTTGTCAGGTCTTGGCGCGGGTGAGTACCCGCGCGAGGATGTTGAGGCCGAGCACCGCGGCCGTGATCAGGAAGACGCCGGTCCACGCCAGCTGCTGCCAGTTCTCGTACGGGCTCATCGCGAACTTGAAGATCGTCACCGGCAGGCTGGCCATCGGCTGCGACAGGTCGGAGGTCCAGAACTGGTTGTTCAGCGCCGTGAACAGCAGCGGCGCGGTCTCGCCGGAGATGCGCGCCACCGCCAGCAGCACGCCCGTGACCACGCCCGCACGCGCCGCGCGCAGCGTGATGCTGGAGATCACGCGCCACTTGGGCGCCCCGAGTGCATAGGCCGCTTCGCGCAGGCCGGCAGGCACCAGCAGCAGCATGTTCTCGGTGGTGCGGATCACCACCGGCACCACGATCAGCGCCAGCGACAGCATGCCGGCCCAGCCGGAGAACTGCTTGTAGCGGGCCACGACGACCGAGTAGATGAACAGGCCGATCACGATCGACGGTGCGGACAACAGGATGTCGTTGACGAATCGCGTGGTCGCGCCGAGCCAGCCCTTGGGATCGTATTCCACCAGGTAGATGCCGGCCAGGATGCCGATCGGGGTGGCGACGCAGGTGGCCAGAAGCACCATCAGCACCGAGCCGTAGATCGCATTGGCCAGCCCACCTTCGTCGTTGGGCGCGGGCGTCATCTGCGAGAGCGTGGCCCACGTCAGGCCACCGATCCCCAGGTGCACGGTCTCCCAGAGGATCCAGACCAGCCAGAACACGCCGAAGGCCATCGCTGCGAGCGAGAGCGCCAGGGCCACGTGATTGACGCGCTTGCGCGCGCGGTAGCGCTGCTCGCGTTGACGCGCGACGTCGGCGGCGCGCATCAGCGATTCGCCGGTGCCAGGTTGAACAGCGCTCATGACTTGGTGCCCTCGCCACGACGCAGCCGGGCCAGCAGCAACTTGGACAGCGCCAGCACCACGAACGTGATGAAGAACAGCACCAGGCCCAGGTAGATCAAAGCGGCTTGGTGCAGGCCCGCGGACGCCTCGGCGAATTCGTTCGCCAGCGCGGAGGTGATGCTGTTGGCCGGCTGGAACAGCGACACCGAGTCGAGCTGGTTGAAGTTGCCGATGACGAACGTCACGGCCATTGTCTCCCCGAGCGCGCGTCCCAGGCCGAGCATCACGCCGCCGATGACGCCGGCCTTGGTGTACGGCAGCACGACGCGCGAGACCACTTCCCATGTGGTGGAGCCCAGCGCGTAGGCGGATTCCTTGAGCATCGGCGGCGTGACGTCGAACACGTCGCGCATCACGGCGGCGATGAAGGGGATGATCATGATCGCCAGGATGATCCCGGCCGACAGCAGGCCGATGCCTACGGGAGGGCCGGACACCAGCGCACCCACGTACGGCACCTTGCCCAGTGCGGCCTGCAGCGGCTGCTGCACGTAGACGGCCAGGAGCGGCCCGAACACCAGCAGGCCCCACATGCCATAGACGATCGAGGGAATCGCCGCGAGCAGCTCGATGGCGGTGCCCAGCGGGCGCTTGAGCCAGGACGGCGACAGCTCGGTGAGGAACAGGGCGATGCCGAAGCTGACCGGCACTGCGATCACCAGGGCGATGAGCGACGTGGCGAGGGTCCCGCAGATCATCACCAGGCCGCCGAACTCCTGGCCGACAGGATCCCAGACCGGACTGGCGAGGAAGGACAGGCCGTACTTCTCGATCGCCGGCCAGGCGCCCAGCACCAGCGACAGCAGGATGCCGGCGAGCAACGCCAGGGTCAGCAGTGCGCTGCCTTTCGCGGCCCAGCCGAACGCCTGGTCGGCCCACGCCCCGCCGCGCAGGGAACGCCGCTGCGGCTGCATGCTCATCGTGCGCGGCGCGTCAGTGGCAGGCGTGAGCGGGAAGCTGGCCTCATGGGCGGGAAGTCTAGAGGACACCGTCCCGTACCTTCGTTGGCCAGGTGGGTCACTGGGCCGCGATCGGCTTGCCCGACGCGTCCTTGATCTCGCTCTGCCACAGCTTGCCGACCTGCGCCTTCACGGCGGCCGGCATCGGCACGTAGTCCAGGCCCTCGGCGGTCTTGTCGCCGTTCTTGTAGGCCCAGTCGAAGAACTTCAGCGTGGCCGCGCCGTCCGCAGGCTTGTCCTGCACCTTGTGCATCAGGATGAAGGTGGCGTTGGTCAGCGGCCAGGCCTGTGCGCCAGGCTGGTTGGTGAGGATCTGGTGGAAGCTCTTCGACCAGTCCGCACCGGCGGCAGCCGCCTTGAACGAGCTGATGTCCGGGTTCACGAACTTGCCGTCGGCGTTCTGCACCAGCGCATACGTCATCCTGTTCTGCTTCACGTAGGCGTACTCGACATAGCCGATGGTGTTGGGCAGGCGCCCCACGAAGGCGGCGACGCCCTCGTTGCCCTTGCCGCCCGCACCTGTCGGCCAGTTGACGGCGGTGCCTTCACCGACCTTCGCCTTCCACTCGGCGTTGGTCTTGGACAGGTAGTTGGTGAAGATGAAGCTGGTGCCGGATCCGTCGGCGCGGCGCACGGGCGTGATGGTGGCGTCGGGCAGGTTCAGGCCGGGATTGAGCGACTTGATGGCCGCGTCGTTCCACTTCGTGATCTTGCCGAGGTAGATGTCGCCCAGCACCTGGCCGTTGAGGTGCAGCTGGCCGGCAGCGATGCCCTTGATGTTGACCACGGGGATCACGCCCCCGATCACGGTCGGGAACTGGATCTGGCCCTTCTTCGCCAGTTCATCGTCCTTCAGGGGCATGTCCGAAGCACCGAACGCCACCGTCTTCGCATCGATCTGCTTGATGCCGGCACCCGAGCCCACGGACTGGTAGTTCACCTTGGCGCCGGTCGCCTTGTTGTACTCGGCGGCCCACTTGGCGTAGAGCGGCGCGGGGAAGCTGGCGCCGGCACCGGTGATGTCCTGGGCGGCGGCGAGCCCGGCGAACGAGACAGCAGCAAGCCCGAAGGCGACGCGACGCAGGTTGATCTTCATGCTTTGGTTTCTCGTGATGTGGATGGGGGACGAGGCCGATTCTGCGAAGGTTCCGTGACAGTGCCGTGACACACGGCATTTGCCGCGTACGCAAGCGAACCCGCGGCCCTGCGACTGGCCTCGCTTTGCTATGCTGGACCGCGCATGGACCACGGAACGCCACTGGCCGCCGTCGACCTCGGGTCGAACTCCTTCCGGCTCGAGATCGGCCGCTTCGACCACGGACAGGTCCACCGCGTCGAATACATCAAGGAGACCGTGCGCCTCGGCGGTGGGCTCGACGACGCGCGCAACCTCACGACGGCAGCCATGCAGCGCGGCTGGGACTGCCTGGCTCGCTTCGGCGAGCGCCTCGCCGGATTCGGCCGGCCCCAGGTCCGTGCCGTCGGCACGCAGACTCTGCGCGAGGCGCGCAATTGCGATGTGTTCCTCGCGCGGGCCAATGCGGCACTGGGTTTTCCGATCGAGGTGATCTCGGGCCGCGAGGAGGCTCGCCTGATCTACCAGGGGGTGGCGCACCTGCTGCCGCAGTCGGACGAGCGCCGGCTGGTGGCCGACATCGGAGGCCGTTCCACGGAGCTGATCCTCGGCCGCCAGTTCGAGGCGCGTGTCACCGAGAGCTACCGCGTCGGCAGCGTGGCCTGGTCGATGCGCTACTTCCCGGAAGGCGAGTTCACCGCCGCGGCGTTCGAGCGTGCACAGGTCGCGGCGCAGGCCGTGCTCGACGACGCGGTGGGCCGCTACGGGCGCGGCCAGTGGGACGTGGCCTACGGTTCATCGGGAACCATCGGCGCGGTCGGCGACATCCTCGCGGCGGCCGGCTACCACGGCATCCCGCGCGAAGGCTTGCGTTGGCTGGTGCAGCAGCTGGTGGCAGCCCGGTCGGCCGACAAGGTGCGACTCGATGGCCTGAAGGACGATCGCCGCGCCGTGATCGGTGGCGGCCTGGCGGTGCTGCTGGCCCTGTTCGACCTGCTGGGCATCGCGACCATGCAGCCTGCCGACGGCGCCTTGCGGCAGGGCGTGCTGTTCGACCTGCTCGATCGCGAGCAGGCCACCACCGACGTGCGCTGGAGCACGGTGCAGCGGCTCGCCACCAAGTTCGGCGTCGACCTGGCGCAGGTCGGCCGCGTGGGCCGGATCGGCACGCAGCTGCTGCAGCAACTGCAGGCGGGCAACGCCACGCCCGAAGCGCTGGCCCGCCACCAGCGCGAATTGCAATGGGCCGCGACCCTGCACGAGGTCGGCAGCCACATCTCGCACAGCGATTACCACAAGCACGGCGCGTACATCCTCGAGCACGCCGACGCCGCGGGCTTCGCGCGCCATGAATTGCATCGACTCGGCCTGCTGGTGCTCGGGCATCGCGGCAAGCTGCGCAAGCTCGATGCCGATTTCGGCGATGAGGCCTTCATCGAGACGCTGCTGTGCCTGCGCCTGGCCGTGATCCTGTGTCACGCCCGCCGCAACCCCGACCTGGGCGGCTTGCGGTTGCAGCCGGGACGTGGCCCGTTCCGATTGGCGATGACCGCCGACTGGGCCCGGGCCTATCCGCAATCGGCCCACCTGCTGCGCGAGGAAGCCGTGGCGTGGCAGAAGACACCGAGGACGCTGGCTGTCACCGTCACCTGAGCCGCATCGCATCACACCGTTTCATCGAGGAGAGAGGACCATGGTCACCACCCGCAAACCCGCCGTCAGCAGCAGCGCGTCACCCGCCAAACCCGTGGTCGCGGTGAAGCCGAGCGTGAAGCTCGCGGCCACGCCGGCCGGTCGCAAGAACGCGTCCAAGGCCAAGCCCGCGAAGGACAAATCCGCCAAGACGGGAAAAAGCAAGCCCGCGGCGAAAGCCGGCAACGGCAACCCCGCCAAGCAGGTCAAGGCAGGCGCCAGGACGCTCAAAGCCGGCAAGAGCGCCAAGGCAGGCAAGGCCGCCAAGACCAAGCTCGTGCGTGACAGCTTCAGCTTCCCGAAGGCGGAATACGCGGTGCTGGATGTGCTGAAGGACCGCGCGGTGAAGGCCGGCAAGGCCGTGAAGAAGAGCGAGCTGCTGCGCGCCGGCCTCAAGGCGCTGGCGGCCCTGCCGGACCTCGCGTTCCATGCCGCGCTCGACGTGCTGCCGGCACGCAAGCCGGCCCGCAAGAGCAAGAAGGGCTGATCGCGGCGCTCAGAGCGCGTCGGGGGCCAGCACGGCGACCACGACGCATTCCAGGCCGGCCTCGCGCACGCGCGCCCGCAGCCACCACGCCGATCCCTTGCGCACGGCGCACTCGCCGCCCGTGATCGCCATCAGGTGCGCCACCACCTGCCCCAGGGTGGGCTGGTGCCCGACCACCATCACCGGATGGCGCGCCTCGGGCCACTGCGCTGCCGCCAGCACGTCGGCGGCGGTCGCGCCTGGGGCCAGCACGTCGCGCAGGCTGAACCTGCGCCCCAGCGCCTGCGCGGTCTGCTCGCAGCGACGGGCCGGACTGCAGAGGATGCGCGTGCCTTGGGGCAGCACGCGATCGAGCCAGGCACCCACGCGCGCGGCCTGCTTCTCGCCCTTGGCGGTCAGCACGCGCTGCAGGTCGCTCATGCCCTCGCGCGGGTCTTCGGCCTCGGCGTGTCGCCACAGGATCAGGTCCATGCCACCTCCTCGGCCGGTTCGCTGGCGGCATAGCGCCCCATCAGGGCCTGCTGTGCGCTGAGCCCCTTCGACGCGGAATCGAGGCGCAGCGAGGCGTAGTGGCCATCGGGCCGCAGCTCCCAGGCGTCGGCATCGTCGTGCAGGTAGGCCACCAGGCACTCGTCGATGAGCCGCTGCCGCAGCACCGGATCGGTGACCGGCCAGGCGATCTCGATCCGGCGCAGCATGTTGCGGTTCATCCAGTCCGCGCTGGAGAGGTACAGCTCCTCGGCCTCGGCAGCGCGGAAGTAGAACACCCGGGAATGCTCGAGAAAGCGGCCGACGACGGAGCGCACCCGGATGTTGTCGGTCAGTCCGGGCTTCTGCGCCGGCAGCATGCACGCGCCGCGCACGATCAGGTCGATGCGCACGCCCTGCTGGCCGGCGCGCACCAGGGCCAGCATCAGCTGCTCGTCGGTCAGGGCGTTCATCTTCACCACGATCCGTGCCGGCAATCCGCGCGCCGCGGCCTGGGCCACCAGCCCGATCTTCTCGATCAGCTTGCGGTGGAGCTGGAACGGCGCCATCAGGATCTTCTCGAGCTTGGGCAGCCGCGTCTGGCTCGCCAGGTGCACGAACACCGCCTCGACGTCGGCGGTGAGGCGCGGGTCCGCCGTGAGATAGCTGATGTCGGTGTACAGCCGCGCGGTGCGCGAGTTGTAGTTGCCCGTCGAAAGGTGCGCATACCGCACCAGCGCCCTGCCCTCGCGGCGCGTCACCAGCAGCATCTTGGCGTGCGTCTTCAGGCCCACCACGCCGTACACCACTTGCGCGCCGATGGACTCCAGCTGCTCGGCCCAGTTGATGTTGGCCTCCTCATCGAAGCGCGCCTTCAGCTCCACCACCGCCATCACTTCCTTGCCGCGGCGCACCGCTTCGCGCAGCAGCTCCATCAGGTCCGAGTCGCTGCCCGTGCGGTAGATGGTCTGCCGGATCGCCAGCACTGCGGGATCGTGGACGGCCTCGCGCAGGAACGCGATCACCGCATCGAAGCGCTCGAACGGCTGATGCACCAGCACGTCGCCCCGCCGCAATTGCTCGAACGCCGACTGGCCCGGCCGCAGGCCCGCCGGCGCGGAAGGAAGGAATGGGGGAACAGCAGGTGCGGCGCGTCGACCAGGTCGATCAGCTGCTGCAGCCGCACGAGATTCACCGGACCTTGCACGCGGTACAGCGAAGCGGCCGGCAGGTTGAACTGCAGCAGGAGGAAGTTGGCGAGGAAGTCCGAGCAGCCGGCCGACACTTCCAGCCGCACGGCCTGGCCGAAGTGGCGCTGCTGCAGTCCCAGCCGCAGGGCCGTTCGCAGGTTGCGCACGTCGTCGTCGTCCACGGCCAGGTCCGAATGGCGCGTGACCCGGAATTGCGAGAACTGGCTCACCTCGCGTCCGGGGAACAGGTCCTCCAGGTGCGCGCGGATCACGCTGGACAGCGACACGAACAGCGTCTTGCCGCCGGCCACGCGGTCCGGCATGCGGATCAGGCGCGGCAGCACGCGCGGCACCTTGACGATGGCGATCTCGTTGACGCGCCCGAACGCGTCCTTGCCGCCCAGCCGCACGATGAAATTGAGCGACTTGTTGGCCACCTGGGGGAACGGATGCGCGGGATCCAGCCCCACCGGCACCAGCAGCGGCCGCACTTCACGCATGAAGTAGTCGTCGACCCAGCGCCGCTGCGCCGGGTTGCGATCGCCGTGCGACACGATCTCGATGCCGTGCTTGGCGAAGGCGGGCGTCAACGCGTCGTTGAACAGCGCGTACTGCTGCTCCACCAGCCGGTGCGCGGCCGCCGCAAGCGCCTCGAACGTCTGGACCGTGTAGGTGCCCTTGCGCTCGCCGTTCTGCACGGCCGTGAGGTGCGGTGCGCCGCGCACCTCGAAGAACTCGTCGAGATTGGACGAGACGATGCACAGGTAGCGCAGGCGCTCCAGCAGCGGCACGTCGTCGCGCCGCGCCCAGTCGAGCACGCGCTCGTTGAAGGCGAGGATGCTGTGGTCGCGGTCGAGGAAGGGGACGGCCTCGCCGGGCGCTTCGGGGATGGGCAGGGTGATCGAGGACGACGGCAGCAACACGGCAGTGTCACGGGCCGGACGATGGCCGCGTGCATCTCGACACTAACACCGGGCCGCGACGCCATGGGGCGCGCGCCCTGCCCCGTTCAGACGGGTTCCAGCGGGTGCGGCGCGCCGGCGGGCAGCTCCAGCGCGACACCGTCGCCGGTCCGCACCTCACCGCCATGGACCACCACCGCCATCACGCCGGCCTTGCGCACGAGGGCGCCATGTGCATCGCGATCCAGGACGGCAGCCATCAATCCCTGTTGGAACTTGTCGATCTGCGAACACGGATTGCGCAGCCCGGTGAGTTCGACGACAGCCTCGGCCCCGAGTCGCAGGCGCGTGCCCGTCGGCAGCTGCAGCAAATCGACGCCGCGGGTCGTGACGTTCTCGCCCATGTCGCCGGGCCAGACCGCGTGCCCGCGCTCCATCAGCTCGTCGAACAGTTCGGCCTGCAGCAGGTGCACCTGGCGCAGGTTCGGTTGCGACGGATCGCGCTTCACCCGCGAGCGATGCTTCACGGTGGGGCCGGCATGCGCATCGCCTTCGACGCCAAGGCCGGCCACCAGTGTGATTGCGTCTTCGGCGATTTTGCTGAAGCTGTGGCTGCTGCTGCGGTGGACGGCGACGACTTGCGCCGCCATCAGCCCGCCCGGATCGCGTCGGCCAAGGACTGCGCGCCGCTCTTGGCGAGCTTGGCGTCCTGCGCCTCGACCATCACACGCACCACTGGCTCAGTGCCGCTCGGACGGATCAGGATGCGGCCGAGGCCGCCCAGCTGCTGCTCCAGTTCCATCTGCGCCTGCGCCAGGCCTCGGCTCTGCTTCCAGTCCTGGCCGGGCTGCAGCCGCACGTTGACCAGCGTCTGCGGGTAGAGCGTCACGCCCTCGAGCAGCTGCGCGAGGCTTCGGCCGCTGCGCACGCTGGCCTTGAGCACCTGCAGCGCGCTGATCAGGCCGTCGCCCGTGGTGTGGCGATCCAGCGCGAGCAGGTGGCCCGAGCCCTCGCCGCCCAGCAGCCAGCCGCGGCGTTCCAGTTCTTCCAGCACGTAGCGGTCACCGACCTTGGCCCGCACGAATTCGACATCGCGGGCGCGCAGCGCCAGTTCGACGGCCATGTTGGTCATCAGCGTGCCCACCGCGCCGGGCACGCGTTCGCCGTTGAACTGCCGGTCGGCCACCATCAGGTACAGCAGCTCGTCGCCGTTGTACAGCCGGCCGGTGTCGTCCACGACCTGCAGCCGGTCGGCGTCGCCATCCAGCGCGATGCCGAAGTCGGCGCCGTGCTCGCGCACCGCCTTCACCAGCGTCTCGGGATGGGTGGCGCCGCAGCCGCGGTTGATGTTCAGGCCGTCGGGCGAGCAGCCGATGCAGTGCACCTCGGCGCCCAGTTCGTGGAACACCTTGGGCGCGATCTGGTACGCGGCGCCATTGGCGGCGTCGACCACGATCGACAGGCCCCTGAGCGTGAGGTCGTTGGAGAACGTGCTCTTGCAGAACTCGATGTAGCGGCCCGATGCATCGTCCAGGCGCTTGGCCTTGCCCAGGTTGGCGGAATCGGCCCATGCCGGCGGCGCATCGAGCGCGGCCTCGACGGCCTGTTCCCACGAATCGGGCAGCTTGGTGCCCTGGGCGCTGAAGAACTTGATGCCGTTGTCGGCATACGGGTTGTGGCTGGCGCTGATCACCACGCCGAGGCTGGCACGTTGCGCGCGCGTGAGGTACGCGACACCGGGCGTCGGCAGCGGCCCGAGGAGAACGACATCGACGCCGGCCGAATTGAAGCCCGATTCGAGCGCGCTCTCCAGCATGTAGCCGGAGATGCGCGTGTCCTTGCCGATCAGGACCGTGGGGCGCTCCTCGGTGCGCTTGAGCACGTGGCCCACGGCATGCGCGAGGCGCAGCACGAAGTCGGGCGTGATCGGGGCTTCGCCGACCGTGCCACGGATGCCGTCGGTGCCGAAATAGCTTCTGCTCATGGTGTTGTTTCCCTTGTCTTGTCCCGGAGTTCCGGGCGTGCCGCCGACCAGACCTTCAGGGCGGCAACGGTGTCGCGCACGTCGTGCACGCGCACGATGCGAGCGCCGCGTTCAACGGCCAGCAGCGCCGCCGCCACGCTGGGCAGCAGGCGGTCCTGCACGTCGAGCCCGGTGACCTGCCCGAGCGACGACTTGCGCGACCAGCCCACCAGCAGCGGCAGGCCGAGGTCGAGGAGTTCGTCCTGGCGCGCCAGCAGCGCGAAGTTCTGGGCCACGCTCTTGCCGAAGCCCACGCCAGGATCCAGCACGATTCGATCGGCCGCCACGCCGTGGTCCTGGAGTGCCTGCGCCTGCTCGCGCAGGAACGCGCGGACCTGCGGCACCGCATCGCCCTGCATGGGCGCGAGCTGCATGGTGCGGGGCTCCCCGTGCATGTGCATGAGGCACGCGCCGCAGCTGGCGTGCGCAGCGACCACGTCGCGCGCGTCGGGTTGGCGCAGCGCCCAGATGTCATTGACGATGTCGGCGCCGAGATCCAGGCAGGCACGCATCACGTCGGGCTTGGACGTGTCGATGGAGATCGGCACGCCAAGCGTCACCGCACCGCGCACGACCGGCAGCAACCGCGCCAACTCCTCGTCGAGGTGAACCGGCGGCGAGCCGGGACGCGTGGATTCGGCGCCGAGGTCCAGGATGTCGGCACCTTCGGCCACCAGCCGCTCGCACTGCGCCAAGGCCGCACCGCTGCTGTGGAAGCGGCCGCCGTCCGAGAACGAATTGGGCGTGACGTTGACGATGCCCATCACGCGCGGCTGCGCGAGATCGATGCGGAATCGGGCCGTCTGCCAGTGCATGGGCTTGGATTGTGCGTCAGCTCCACAAAGCAGAAAGGGCCCGACCGGGCCCTTTCGTGCTGTGCCGACTGGCTCTTTCAGGCTGCCGACGGCGACGGGTCCGTCACCACCGGGCTGCCGCCCGAACCGCCTCCCGATGACGGCGAACGCGGCGTGAAGTCCTTGGGCGGACGCGGATCCTTGCCGGCCATGATGTCGTCGATCTGCTCCATGTCGATGGTCTCCCACTCGAGGAGGGCCTTGGCCATGGCGTGCATCTTGTCCTTGTTGTCCTCGATCAGCTTGCGGGCCAGGTTGTACTGGTCGTCGATGATGCGGCGAACCTCGCGGTCGACCGTCTGCATGGTTTGCTCGCTGATGTTGGTGGTCTTGGTGACCGAGCGGCCCAGGAACACCTCACCCTCGTTCTCGGCATAGACCATCGGGCCCAAGGCGTCGGTCATGCCGTAGCGCATGACCATGTCGCGGGCCAGGTGGGTGGCGCGCTCGAAGTCGTTGCTGGCGCCGGTGGTCATCTGGTTCATGAACACCTCTTCCGCGATGCGGCCGCCGAACAGCATGGAGATCTGGTTCAGCATGTACTCGCGGTCGTAGCTGTAGCGGTCCTGCGCCGGCAGGCTCATCGTCACGCCCAGCGCGCGGCCGCGCGGGATGATGGTGACCTTGTGGACCGGGTCGCACTTCGGGAGCATCTTGCCGATGAGGGCGTGCCCAGCCTCGTGGTAGGCCGTGTTGCGGCGCTCTTCCTCGGGCATGACCATGCTCTTGCGCTCGGGGCCCATCAGGATCTTGTCCTTGGCCTTCTCGAAGTCCTGCATCTCGACCACGCGCGCATTGCGGCGGGCGGCCATCAGCGCAGCCTCGTTGCACAGGTTGGCCAGGTCGGCGCCCGACATGCCCGGCGTGCCGCGGGCGATGATGCTGGCGTTGACGTCCTGGCCGATCGGCACCTTGCGCATGTGCACGTTGAGGATCTGCTCGCGGCCGCGGATGTCGGGCAGCGTCACGTAGACCTGGCGGTCGAAGCGGCCGGGACGCAGCAGCGCGGCATCCAGGATGTCCGGGCGGTTGGTGGCGGCCACCACGATCACGCCCAGGTTGGTCTCGAAGCCGTCCATCTCGACCAGCATCTGGTTGAGGGTCTGCTCGCGCTCGTCGTTGCCGCCGCCGAGGCCCGCGCCACGCTGGCGGCCCACCGCGTCGATTTCATCGATGAAGATGATGCAGGGCGCGTTCTTCTTGGCGTTCTCGAACATGTCGCGCACGCGGGCCGCGCCCACGCCAACGAACATCTCGACGAAATCGGAACCCGAGATCGAGAAGAACGGCACCTTGGCCTCGCCGGCGATGCCCTTGGCGAGCAGCGTCTTGCCGGTGCCCGGAGGGCCGACCAGCAGCAGGCCGCGCGGGATGCGGCCACCGAGCTTCTGGAACTTCTGCGGGTCCTTCAGGAAGTCGACAACTTCCTTCACTTCCTCTTTCGCTTCGTCACAGCCGGCAACGTCGGCGAAGGTGATCTGGTTGTTGTTCTCGTCGAGCATGCGCGCCTTGCTCTTGCCGAACGAGAACGCACCGCCCTTGCCGCCGCCCTGCATCTGCCGCATGAAATAGATCCACACGCCGATCAGCAGCAGCATGGGTCCCCAGCTGACGAGCAGCGTCATGAGGAGGGAGCCCTCCTCGCGCGGCTTGACGTCGAACTTGACGCCGTTGTTGATCAGGTCGCCCACGAGGCCCCGGTCGAGATAGGTGGCCGTGGTGCGGATCTTCCGGTCGTCGGTGGTCATCGCCACGATCTCCGTGCCGCCCTGGCCCTCCTGGATCACTGCGTTCTTGACGCGATGGTTGCGCACTTCCTCCAGGAAATCCGAATAGCCCATCACGCTGGCGCCGGCGGCACCACGAGTGTCGAACTGCTTGAAAACCGTGAAGAGAACGAGCGCGATGACGAGCCAGACGGCGATTTTGGAGAACCACTGATTGTTCAACTCAGACTCCGGGAGGGCGGGGACTCCGCCTAGGTACGGCCCATTCTAGGGGTTTCAAGTCGTGGAATGCGGCGGAGTGGCTACTCCGGCATAGCCCAAGGGTGACAGGGCGTCACCGGGTCAACCCAGTCACTGCTGCTTCAGGCCGATGCCCACGAGGAAGGTCTCGGACGACTTGTCGCGCGAGGCCTTCGGTTTCAGAGGCTTGACCACGCGGAAAGTTTCCTTGAACAACTTGACGAGCTGGCTGTAGCCGCTGCCGTGGAACACCTTTGCCACCAGGGCGCCGTCGGGCTTGAGGTGCGCCCGAGAGAAGTCGACGGCCAGTTCCACCAGGTGCTGGATGCGGGCGGAGTCGGCCGACTCCACCCCGGACAGGTTGGGCGCCATGTCCGACACGACGGCATCGGCCTTGCGCCCCTGCACCGCCGCTTCGAGCCGTGCCAGCACTTCGGGCTCGCGGAAATCGCCCTGGAGGAACACGACGCCTTCGACGGGTTCCATCGGCAGGATGTCCAGCGCGATGATCGTGCCATCCAGCGCCCCGACGGCCGCGCCCTGCGGCGACAGCTTGCGCCGCACGTACTGGCTCCAGGCACCGGGCGCGGAGCCCAGGTCGACCACGAGGTTGCCCGGCCGGATCAGGCCCAGGCTTTCGTCGATCTCCTTGAGCTTGTACGCAGCGCGGGCCCGGAAGCCTTCCTTCTGCGCGAGCTTCACGTAGGGATCGTTGACGTGGTCGTTCAGCCAGGCCTTGTTGACCTTCTTGCTCTTGGTCTTGACCTTCATCGCGAAGCTCCCGAATGGCGCGGGATAATCGGGCCCATGCCCGCCATCCAGCTCACCATCGCCGAACGCAAGGCGCACCGCGCCGAAGCCCACCATCTCGATCCGGTGGTGATGATCGGCAACGACGGCCTGACGCCGGCAGTGGTCAAGGAAACTGACGCGGCCCTCAACGCCCACGGCCTGATCAAGGTGCGCGTGCTCGGCGACGATCGCGAACAGCGCGAGGCCATGTACCAGCAGTTGGCCGACCAGCTCGGCGCCGCGCCCATCCAGCACATCGGCAAGCTGCTGGTGCTGTGGCGGCCAAAACCGGCCAAGGAACGTCCGGTCGACGAGGACCGCATGCGCGGCCCGAAGGACGTGAAGGTGCTCAAGTACAGCAAGCGCGGCGGCCAGCGCCCGGAGGTGAAGACCTTGCGCGTGCTGGGCAACCAGCGGCTGTCCGCGGGCGGCCAGGTGAAGCGGGCCAAGCCCAAGCAGAAGTCGGTCAAGAAGGGTCGCCTCGGTTGACAGGGGCTGGATCCCGGCCTTCGCCGGGATGACCGTCCCCGCCTCCGCGGGGATGACGAGCCTTGCCCTGCTCGCCGGTCATTTTCACCAGGACGACCAGCGCGCACACCCACTGCAACGCGTACAAGCCGCTGCCCAGCGAGTGCCACAGGCGCAGGTTCTCGCGCGCGACGATGCGCGGAGCGACCGCGAATTCGGACAGCAGCGCGAACAGCAGGCCCGCGAGCACGAAGGCCACGGCGCCGCGACCCCAGTCCATGGTCGGTGCTTCGCCGGGCGAACGCGACGCCAGCAGCGCCAGCAGGCCGCAAGCCAGGCTGATCCACGTCTGCGCCGTGAAGAGGCGTGCCGCCGTCTGGCCCGCCAGCGCCGGCGTGGGCAGGTGAACGAACAGCAGCGGCACCACCACGAACCCGAGGGCCGTCAGGCTGCCCCACCAGAGGGCCGCCGCGAGCACCGGGACACGCTGCCGCCAGGACATGGTCAACGGTAGTTCACCGCCACGATCTCGTAGTGCTTGATGCCGCCAGGGGCCTGCACTTCGGCCGTGTCGCCCTCTTCCTTGCCGATGAGGGCTCGCGCGATCGGGCTGGAGATGTTGATCAGCCCTTCCTTCAGGTCGGCCTCGTCCTCGCCCACGATCTGGTAGCGGACCCTCTCGCCCGTGTCTTCTTCCTCGAGTTCCACCGTGGCTCCGAACACCACCTTGCCGCCGGCATCCAGGCCGGACGGGTCGATGATCTGCGCCGCCGCGAGCTTGCCTTCCAGCTCGCGGATGCGGCCCTCGATGAAGCCCTGGCGGTCCTTGGCGGCGTCGTACTCGGCGTTCTCGGACAGGTCGCCCTGCGCACGCGCCTCCGCGATCGCGCTGATCACGGCGGGCCGTTGCACGGTCTTCAGCGCATGGAGCTCGGACTTGAGCTTCTCGGCGCCGCGCTTGGTGATGGGGATGGTGGTTGCCATATGCGTATTTCGTGGGTCCAAAGGAAAACCGCCGACCGTTGCCGACCGGCGGTGTTCAAGGGCTCCGATTATGCCCGCGGGCGCAGGCTCAGCCTCTCGCGGCCGGCAGGGGTGCACCTTGCAGCGGACGCCCCACGAGGCGGGTGAGGATGCCCAGGGGACTGGCCGCGGGGTCGTACTGGGCCGACACGGGCAGGTGGAACGTCTGCTCCATCATGTACTGGCCGCCCATCGCGGCATGCAGCGTGTGGTCGGAGAAGCAGACCCAGGTGGAGCCGGCGGCGAACTCGACCCGCTGTTGTGGAGCTTCGGCCTGGTAGCCGTCGTCCATCTTCATCGTGTCGTGCAGCTGCAGCATGAGATGGTCGTACTCGCTGCGCAGCGACTTGGTGACGCCGAGCGCGTTGAGCGCCTTCGCCTGCCACGGCGAGTAAGGCTTGATGCGCGGCAGGTAGCGCCCCGCCAAGTCCTCGAACGGCTCCCCGACGCGCCACACGCGCGGCTGCCCCTCGGGGTTGATGTTGGTGAACACGCGCAGGATGCGCTCACCGTAGTTGGGCCGCGTGGGGAACGCGTCGACATGCAGGCGGCGGTCATCGGCACGCACCGACTGCTTGCGGGTGGAGACGTCGGTCGGCCGCAGGCTCGTCGGTGCCGGGCGGAGGTTTGCGTCGTAGGCCGGGAAAAGGCCGCGCACCAGCGCGCGGGCCTGGGTGGCGAACCGGCCGACCAGGCCGGCCACCGTCGCCTGCACGGCTTGGTCGCCCGAAGCGCCCTTGAGCTGTCCCTTCACGTCGAGGCTGATGTTGCGCGAGCCTTCGGCCAGCAGTTGCGGGCGAAGCAGCGCAGCCTCGGGCGCTTCGAGCGCGAACGCGAGGCGCGGGAAGTACAGCACCTGCCCGGCCTCGACGGCCGCCACCGAAGCGGCGTCCGCGGTCGCCCCGAACCAGTCGGCCAGCGGGAGCACGACGATCGGATCGCGCATGGCCGGCAGGCTCAGGCAGCGGCGAGCTGCGCGTGCAGTTCCTGCACCGAGTAGACGTCCAGGTCGTCCATGTACTTCATGCCTTCGACGGCCGCTTCGGCGCCGGCGATGGTGGTGAACGTGGTGACGCGAGCCAGCAGCGACGAGGTTCGGATGGCGCGCGAATCGGAGATCGCGTTGCGGCGCTCCTCGACCGTGTTGATCACCATGCAGATCTCGTTGTTCTTGATCATGTCGACCACGTGCGGACGGCCTTCGGCGACCTTGTTCACCGACTGGCAGTCAATGCCCGCGGCGTTGATCGCAGCCGCGGTGCCCTTGGTGGCGACCAGCTCGAAGCCCTGGGCCGCGAGCTGGCGAGCAACGTCCACCGCGCGCGGCTTGTCGCTGTTCTTCACGGTGAGGAACACCTTCTTCACCGCGTCGGTCGGACGCGGCAGCTTGGTGCCGGCGCCGAGCTGGCTCTTGACGAAGGCCTCGCCGAAGGTGCGGCCCACGCCCATCACCTCGCCCGTGGACTTCATCTCGGGGCCGAGGATGGTGTCCACGCCCGGGAACTTCACGAACGGGAACACCGCTTCCTTGACGCTGAAGTACGGCGGGGTCACCTCGTCGCGGATGCCCTGCTCGTCGAGCGTCTTGCCCACCATGCAGCGGGCCGCGACCTTGGCCAGCTGGATGCCGGTGGCCTTGCTCACGTAGGGCACGGTGCGCGAAGCGCGCGGGTTCACTTCCAGCACGTAGATCACGTCCTGCCCGTCGATCTGCTGGATGGCGAACTGCACGTTCATCAGGCCGACCACGTTCAGCGCCTTGGCCATCGCGGACGTCTGGCGCTTCAGCTCGTCGACGGTGACCTGCGACAGCGAGTACGGCGGCAGCGAACAGGCCGAGTCGCCCGAATGCACGCCGGCCTGCTCGATGTGCTCCATCACGCCGCCGATGAACGTGCGCTTGCCGTCCGACAGGCAGTCGACATCGCACTCGATGGCGTCGTTGAGGAAGCGGTCCAGCAGCACGGGCGAGTCGTTGGAGACCTTCACCGCCTCGCGCATGTAGCGCTCCAGGTCACGCTGCTCGTGCACGATCTCCATCGCGCGGCCGCCCAGCACGTACGAGGGACGCACCACCAGCGGGTAGCCCAGCGCCTGCGCCTTCTCCAGCGCCTCGGGCTCGGTGCGCGCCGTCGCATTGGGCGGCTGGCGCAGCTTGAGCTCGGTCAGCAGCTTCTGGAACCGCTCGCGGTCCTCGGCGGCGTCGATCATGTCGGGGCTGGTGCCCACGATGGGCACGCCCTCGGCCTCCAGGCCCAGCGCCAGTTTCAGCGGGGTCTGGCCGCCGTACTGCACGATCACGCCGGCAGGCTTTTCCTTGTCGACGATCTCCAGCACGTCTTCCAGCGTCAGCGGCTCGAAGTACAGCCGGTCCGACGTGTCGTAGTCGGTGGACACCGTCTCGGGGTTGCAGTTGACCATGATGGTCTCGTAGCCGTCCTCGCGCAGGGCGAGCGCGGCGTGCACGCAGCAGTAGTCGAACTCGATGCCCTGGCCGATGCGGTTGGGACCGCCGCCCAGCACCATGATCTTCTTCCTGTTGGTCGGCTCGGCCTCGCACTCGTCCTCGTAGGTCGAGTACATGTAGGCGGTGTTGGTGGCGAACTCGGCCGCGCAGGTGTCCACGCGCTTGTAGACCGGGCGCACGCCCAGCGTCTTGCGCAGCTCGCGCACGGCCTTGTCGGTTGTCTTCAGCAACTTGGCCAGGCGGCGGTCGGAGAAGCCCTTGCGCTTCAGCGTGCGCAGCGTGCGCGCATCGATCGACTTCAGTGCGCCGTCACCCTTCTCGGCCGCCAGCTTGTCCAGCGCCAGCTCGATCTTGACGATCTCCTCGATCTGCACCAGGAACCACTTGTCGATCTTCGTGAGGTCGTGCACCTCGTCGACGGTCATCCCCTGGCCGAAGGCATCGCCCACGTACCAGATGCGCTCGGGGCCGGGTTCGCCCAGTTCCTTCTCCAGCACCTCACGGTCCTGCGTCTTCTCGTTCAGGCCGTCAACGCCGACCTCGAGGCCGCGCAGCGCCTTCTGGAACGATTCCTGGAAGGTGCGGCCCATGGCCATCACCTCGCCCACCGACTTCATCTGGGTGGTGAGGCGCGAGTCCGCGGCCGGGAACTTCTCGAACGCGAAGCGCGGGATCTTGGTGACGACGTAATCGATCGAGGGCTCGAAGCTCGCCGGCGTGGCACCGCCCGTGATGTCGTTGCGCAGCTCGTCGAGCGTGTAGCCGACGGCCAGCTTGGCCGCGACCTTGGCGATCGGGAAGCCCGTGGCCTTGGAGGCCAGCGCCGAGGACCGCGACACGCGCGGATTCATCTCGATGACGATCATGCGACCGTCCTTCGGGTTGATCGAGAACTGCACGTTCGACCCACCCGTGTCGACGCCGATCTCGCGCAGCACCGCCAGCGAGGCGTTGCGCATGATCTGGTATTCCTTGTCCGTCAGCGTCTGCGCCGGCGCGACCGTGATGGAGTCGCCGGTGTGCACGCCCATCGGGTCGAGGTTCTCGATCGAGCACACGATGATGCAGTTGTCCGCCTTGTCGCGGACCACTTCCATCTCGAACTCCTTCCAGCCGAGCAGCGATTCCTCGATCAGCAGCTCGTTGGTCGGCGAGGCTTCGAGGCCGCGCTTGCAGATGACCTCGAATTCCTCGGCGTTGTAGGCGATGCCACCACCTGTGCCGCCCAACGTGAAGCTGGGGCGGATGACGGTGGGGAAGCCCACGGTCTTCTGCACCGCCCACGCCTCGTCCATCGAATGGGCAATGCCGGAGCGAGCGGAGCCCAGGCCGATCTTGGTCATCGCCTCCTTGAACTTCTGCCGGTCCTCGGCCTTGTCGATGGCCTCGGGCGTGGCGCCGATCAGCTCCACGCCGTGCTTCTCGAGCACGCCATGGCGCCACAGATCGAGCGCGCAGTTCAGCGCGGTCTGGCCCCCCATGGTGGGCAGGATCGCATCGGGCTTTTCCTTGGCGATGATCTTCTCGACCGTCTGCCAGGTGATGGGCTCGATGTAGGTGACGTCGGCCGTGGCCGGGTCGGTCATGATCGTCGCGGGATTGCTGTTGATCAGGATGACCTTGTAGCCCTCCTCGCGCAGCGCCTTGCAGGCCTGCACGCCGGAGTAGTCGAACTCGCAGGCCTGGCCGATGATGATCGGGCCCGCGCCGATGATGAGGATGCTCTTGATGTCTGTGCGCTTGGCCATGGCTTACTTCTTGTTCTCGTCCATCAGGCCGGTGAACTTGTCGAACAGATAACCGATGTCGTGGGGACCGGGCGAGGCTTCCGGGTGGCCCTGGAAGCAGAACGCCGGCTTGTCGGTGCGGGCCAGGCCCTGCAGCGTGCCGTCGAACAGGCTCACGTGCGTGGCCCGCAGGTTCTTCGGCAACGTCTTCTCGTCGACCGCGAAGCCGTGGTTCTGGCTGGTGATTGACACGCGGCCGTTGTCCAGGTCCTTCACCGGGTGGTTCGCGCCGTGGTGGCCGAACTTCATCTTGAAGGTCTTGGCACCGGAAGCGAGCGCCAGGATCTGGTGACCCAGGCAGATGCCGAAGGTGGGGTACCCCTCTTCAACCAGCTCGCGCGTCGCGGCGATCGCGTAGTCGCAAGGTTCCGGATCACCGGGACCGTTGGAGAGGAACACGCCATCGGGCTTGAGCTTCTTCACCTCGGCCGCCGGCGTCTTCGCCGGCACCACGGTGACCTTGCAGCCGCGCTCGGCCAGCATGCGCAGGATGTTCTTCTTCACGCCGTAGTCGAAGGCGACCACGTGGTACTTCGGCTGGTCCAGCTGGCCATAGCCAGCGCCCAGTTTCCACTCGGTCTGCGCCCAGTCGTAGGGACGCTGGACGGAGACGTCCTTCGCCAGGTCCAGTCCGTTCATCGAGGGTGCCTTGCGCGCCTCGGCCACGGCCCTGTCGATGATCTCGGGCGTGACTTCCTGGCCCGCGCCCAGGGCGACGATGCAGCCGTTCTGGGCACCCTTGCTGCGCAGGTGCCGCGTGAGCTTGCGCGTGTCGATGTCGGCGATGCCGACGGTGTTCTCGCGCTGCAGGTACTGCGAGAGCGTCATGTCGGCGCGGAAACTGGAGGCGACCAGGGGCAGGTCGCGGATGATCAGCCCGGCGGCGTGGACCTTGGCGGCTTCGACGTCCTCGGCGTTCACCCCGTAGTTGCCGATGTGCGGGTACGTCAGGGTGACGATCTGCCGCTCATAGCTGGGGTCGGTGAGGATTTCCTGGTAGCCGGTGAGGGCCGTGTTGAACACGACCTCGCCGCTGGTGGAGCCGGTGGCTCCGATCGAAGTGCCGACAAAGACCGTGCCGTCTGCGAGCGCCAGGATGGCGGGGGGAAGGACTCCCTGTTGAGACAGAAGCACTGGGTTCTCCGAAAACGGTATCGGGTACGCCCAAACGCGGCCGGAAACTGCGGCTTCCGGTGTTGCTTTTGTTCAGGAGGAGGCTGTGGCGGCGCTAGGCGTACGGTTGCGGGAAAGCCCCCGATTATATCCCGCCGCGGTCGCGTTCCCTTCGAGAAGCGTGGGGCCGATCTGCCTCAGCCAGCCCGCGCCGCTGCACTGGCGTGCAGGCAGATCGCGGCGGCAGCGGCCACGTTGAGCGACTCCTCGCCACCGGGCTGCGCGATGCGCACGCGCTGCGCCGCGCGGGCCTCGATCGCGGCCGAGACTCCCTGCCCTTCGTGCCCCAGCACCCACGCGCAGGGCCATGGCAGCCTCGCGCGATGCAGGAACTCGCCGCCATGCGAGCTGGTGGCCAGCAGCGGCACGTGCAGGCCGTCGAGGACGGCGGGCTCGGCCGCATCGAACAGCGCCAGCCCGAAGTGCGCGCCCATGCCGGCGCGCATGACTTTCGGGGACCACAGCGCGGCCGTTCCCTTCAGGGCGACGACCTGCCGGAACCCGAACGCGGCGGCGCTGCGCAGGATCGCGCCCACGTTTCCGGCGTCCTGCACGCGATCGAGCACCACGGTGGCGGCATCGGGCGCGAGGGCGCCCACCTCGGGCACCGCAATCACGAAGCCCATGCGTGCGGGCGATTCCAGCGTGCTCAGGCTGGCGAACAGCGCGTCGTCCAGCACCAGCGTCGCCGGTGCGGGCAGCCTCTGCGCATCGGGGCAGGTCTCGGCATAGACCGAGGTCAGCGGCACGATGCCGCGGGACAGCGCCGCGCGGCAGAGATGGTCGCCTTCGAGCCAGATGCGGCCCTGCTTGCGCCAGGCGGTGTTGTCCTGCGCGAGCTGGCGCAAGGCCTTCAGCTGCGGGTTGGCGGCCGAGCGGATGACGGCCGCGGGCGCCGTCACAGCGGCGTGACCGTCACGCCGCCGCCGGGCGCCAGCGTCATCGTGGCGGCCACGGGCGCGAAGAAGCGGCGGTGGTGCCTGCACGCCCCGTGCGTGCGCAGCGCCTGCAGGTGCTCGGGCGTGCTGTAGCCCTTGTGGGCCGCGAACCCGTACTGCGGGAACTCGTCATGCAACTGCGTCAGCAGCCGGTCGCGATGCACCTTCGCGAGGATCGATGCAGCCGAGATGGACTTCACCTTGGCATCGCCGCCGACGATGGCCTCCGCCAGCACCTCGATGCGCGGCAGCGCGTTGCCGTCGACCAGCACCTTGGCCGGCTTCAGGCGCAGGCCCTCCACGGCGCGCTTCATCGCGAGCATGGTGGCGTGGTAGATGTTGAGCGTGTCGATCTCGTCGACCGTGGCCTCGGCCACCGAGCAGCACAGCGCCTTGTCCATGATCTGGTCGTACAGGCGCTCGCGCTGCAGCGGCGTGAGCTGCTTGGAATCGTTGAGCCCGCGGATCCGCTTGGTGTCATCGAGGATGACCGCGGCAGCGACCACCGGGCCGGCCAGCGGGCCGCGGCCCGCCTCGTCGACCCCGGCCATCAGGCCCAGCGGGTCCCAGGACAGGCGAGCCTGCTCACCCTTGGATAACTTTTTCGATGGCATCCGTCGCCAGCCTTGCCGTGTCGCGCCGCAACTGGTGGTGCAGCACCGCGAACCTCTCTTGAACGGCCGCCATTCTGGCAGGAGCATCGAGCCAATCCAACAGTGCCCGAGCGAGCGCCGAGGGGCTTGCGTCGTGCTGCAGCAACTCCGGCACGACGAACTCCTCGCACAGGATGTTCGGCAGGCCCACCCAGGGCTGCATCTGCTGGCGGCGCATCATGTGCCAGCTGATCGCGTTCATCTTGTAGGCGATCACCATCGGCCGCTTGAACAGCGCTGCCTCCAGCGTCGCGGTGCCGCTGGCGATGAGTGTCACGTCACAGGCTGCCAGCACCTCGTGCGAGCGGCCGTCGACGATGGCCAGGTGCTCGGCCAGGCCCGCGCGCCTCGCCGCGTCCTCGATGCGCGGCCGCAGCCTGGGAATCGCGGGCACGACGAAGCGCACGCGAGGTCGGCTCCTGCGCAGCAGCACCGCGGTCTCGAAGAACGTCTCCGCGAGCGCCTGCACCTCGGAGACGCGACTGCCGGGCAGGATGGCGATCACTTCCGCGTCCTGCGGAAGGCCGAGCGCCTGGCGCGCCGCCGCGCGATCCGGCTCCTGCGGGATCACGGCGGCGAGCGGGTGCCCCACGTAGGTGGCGGCGATGCCCCGCCCGCGCAGCAGGGCCGGCTCGAAGGGGAAGATGCACAGCACATGGTCGCAGGCGCGCTGGATCTTTTCGATGCGCTGCGGACGCCACGCCCAGATCGAGGGGCAGACGAAGTGCACCGTGCGGATCCCGGCTTCGCGCAGGTCGAGTTCCAGATCGAGGTTGAAGTCGGGCGCGTCGACACCGATGAAGGCCTGCGGCGGCTCGCGCAGCACGCGCGCCTTCAGCTGGCGGCGGATGCCGACGATCTCCCGGTAGTGCCGCAGCACCTCGACGTAGCCGCGCACGGCGAGCTTGTCGGAGGGCCACCAGGCCTGGAAGCCCTGCGCCGCCATCTGGACGCCGCCGATGCCCGCGGCCTGCAGCCCGGGCCAGCGCGCGCGCAGTCCGCCGAGCAGCAGGCCGGCCAGCAGGTCGCCGGACGCCTCGCCCGCGACCATCGAGAAGCGGGGCTCGGCGGCGGAGTCCACTAGCGCGCGATGCCGCGCGTGGCGGCGGCGAGGAAGTCGCCCATGAGCGCCACGTCCTGCCTGGCCTCGGGCATCGTCTCGGCGAGTTTCGCGATGGCGGCGCGGGCGTCGTCCAGCGTGCGGCCTTCGCGGTACAGCAGGCGGTGCATCTGCTTGACGGCCGCGATGCGCTCCGCGCTGAAGTCGCGCCGGCGCAGTCCCACGACATTGAAGCCGCGCACGGTCAACGGGTTGCCGTCGACCAGCATGAAGGGCGGCACGTCCTGCGACACCGCGCTCTGGAAGCCCAGCATCGCGTGGGCGCCGACCTTTACGAACTGGTGGATGCCCGTGAGGCCGCCGACGGTGACCCAGTCGCCCAGCTCCACGTGGCCGCCCAGCGTGCTGTTGTTCGCCAGGGTCGTGCGGTTGCCCACCACGCAGTCGTGCGCGATGTGGCTGTACGCCATGATCCAGTTGTCGTCGCCGATGCGCGTGACGCCCCTGTCCTGCACCGTGCCGACGTGCACCGTGACGAACTCGCGGATCGTGTTGCGGTCGCCGATCACGACCTCGGTCGGCTCGCCCTTGTACTTCTTGTCCTGGTTGGCCGCGCCGATGGAGGCGAACTGGAAGATGCGGTTGTCGCGTCCGATCGTGGTGTGACCTTCGATCACCGCGTGCGGGCCCACCGTGGTGCCGGCGCCGATGCGCACGTGCGGACCGATCACCGCGTACGGGCCGACCTGGACCGACGGATCGATCTGCGCCCCGCGCTCGACGATCGCGGTGGGATGGATCGCCATCGTCAGCCGACCGTCCGCATGGTGCACATCAGCTCGGCCTCGCAGGCGATCTCCTCGCCGACGCGGGCGACGCCCTTGAACTTGTAGATGCCGGCCTTGTTGCGCAGCACCTCGACGTCCATCACCAACTGGTCGCCCGGTTCCACGGGCCGCTTGAAGCGCGCGGCGTCGATGCCGGCGAAGTAGTAGACGGTCTTCTCGTCCGGGCTCACGCCCTGCGTGGCGAAGGACAGCAAGGCGGCGGTCTGTGCCATGGCTTCCAGCATCAGCACGCCGGGCATGACTGGGCGGTGCGGGAAGTGGCCGGTGAAGAACGGTTCGTTGATGGTGACGTTCTTGATCGCGCGGATGTTCTTGCCGAGCTCGACGTGCAGCACGCGGTCGACCAGGAGGATCGGGTACCGGTGCGGCAGCAGCTTCAGGATCTGGTGGATGTCGATCATTGGGGGGACTTTTTTTCGAGGGCCCGGACGCGTTCGCGCAGGGCGTGCAGCTGCTTGAGGGAGGCTGCGTTCTTCTCCCAGGTGGCATTGTCGTCGATGGGGAAGATGCCGGTGTAGTGGCCGGGGCGCGTGATGGATCGCGTGACCAGCGAGAACGACGAGATGTGCACGTGGTCCGCGATGGTCAGGTGCCCCAGGATGCCGGCGCTGCCGCCGATGGTGCAGTGTGCGCCGATGGTGGCGCTGCCGGCGATGCCCGCGCAGCCCGCGATGGCCGTGTGCCGGCCGATGCGAACGTTGTGGCCGACCTGGATCAGGTTGTCCAGCTTCACGCCATCCTCCAGCACCGTGTCGGCCAGGGCGCCGCGGTCGATGCAGGTGTTGGCGCCGATCTCGACGTCGTCGCCGATGCGCACCGCGCCCAGCTGTTCGATCTTCTCCCAGGCGCCCTGGTTGGGCGCGAAGCCGAAACCGTCGGCGCCGATCACCACGCCCGGATGCAGCACGCAGCGCGCACCGATGACGCAGCCCTCGCCCACGTGCACGCGCGCCTTCAGCACGGTACCGGCACCGATGCGCGCACCCCGCTCGACCACGCAGAGGGGGCCGATGCGCGCGCCGGCATCGACCTGCGCCTGCGAATCGACGACCGCGCTGGGATGGATGGCCGGACCGGCTGGCGCGGCCGTGCGCTGCTTCCACAGCTGCGTGACGCGCGCGAAATACAGGTAGGGGTCGGCGGCCACGATGGCCGCGCCGCGGGCCAGCGCCGCATCGCGCATGGCCGGGCCGACGATGACGCAGCCCGCCCTGGTGGTGGCCAGCTGCGAGCGGTAGCGCGGATTGCTCAGGAAGCTGAGCTGGCTGGCGGTGGCGGACTCGAGCGGTGCGAGGCCGTCGATGGGGAGGGCGCGATCCCCGTGGAGCTCGCCGCCGAGCGCATCGACCAGATCGCCCAGGCGCAGCTGCACCGCAGCCTCACTTGGCGGCGTTGAGCGCCTTGATCACCTTGTCGGTGATGTCGTGCTTGGGGTTGATGTAGACCGCTTCCTGCAGCACGAGGTCGTACTTTTCCTGCTCGGCCACCTGCTTGACGATGCGGTTGGCGCGCTCGAGGACCTGCTGGAGTTCCTCGTTCTTGCGCGCGGTGAGGTCTTCCTGGAATTCGCGGCGCTTGCGCTGGAACTCGCGATCCTGGTCGATCAGCTGCTTCTGGCGCTGCTGGCGCTGCGACTCCGACAGGGTTGGCGCCTCGCGCTCGAACTTGTCGGACATGGCCTTGAGCGAGTTGCCCAGGTCGTTGAGATCCTTCTCGCGCTTGGAGAACTCCTGCTCCAGCTTGGCTTGCGCCGCCTTGGCGCTGTTGGCTTCGCGGAACACGCGGTCGGTGTTGACGAAGCCCACGCGGAAGTCCTCCGCGAACGCGGGCATGGCCATCGCAAGCGACACCAGCAGGGCCCAGAGTGAAGGACGGCTCAGAGACTTCATTAGAAAGACGTTCCGATCTGGAATTGCAGACGCTGGATTCTATCGCCAGCGAATTTGCGGAAGGGCTGCGCGATCGCCAGCCGCAGCGGGCCGACCGGCGAGATCCAGGAGATGCCGACGCCCGCGGAGCCGCGCATGTCCTTGAAGCTCACCGGCTCCGAGCTGGCCCACACGTTGCCGAGGTCGGTGAAGCCGAACATGCGCAGCGTGCGGTCGTTGCCCGCACCCGGGAATGGCGTGAGGACCTCCGCGTTCAGCGTGACCTTGCGCGGACCGCCGACGATCGAGCCGGTGACGTCGCGCGGTCCAGCGTGCCGGGCTCGAAGCCGCGCACCGAACCGAGGCCGCCGGAATAGAAGTTCTTGAAGATCGGGTACGGGTAGCTGCCCAGTCCCGCCCCCCAGCCGAGTTCGCCGTTGAACGCGAACGTGAACTGCTTGGACAGCGGCACGAACTGCTGGTACTGGTAGTTGGCGCGCCAGTAGTGCGTGTCGCCGATCAGGCCCAGTTCGCCGTTGACGCGCTGCAGGCGGCCCGACGTGGGTGCCAGCACGCTGTCCCGGTTGTCGCGGCCCCAACCCAATGTGAACGGCAGCAAGTTGCTGGTGTAGCCCACCCGGTCCGCATACGCGAGGTAGTAGGCCGGGATGTTGGTGCCGGGCCGGATCTCAGTGCGCTCGGCGGTCATGCCGAAGAACACGGTGTCGAACTCGCTGAACGGCACGCCGAAGCGCAGGCCGGCGCCGGTGGTGGATAGCGAGTAGTTGCCGCCCTGCTGCTCGTACGGCTTGGAGCTGCGGTGGTACAGGTCGATGGTGCGCGAGATGCCGTCCTTGGTGAAGTACGGATCGGTGTTGCTGAACACCAGCGTCTTGTTGTACTTGCTGGTGTTGACCTCCACGCCCAGGTACTGGCCGGAGCCGAACGCGTTCTCCTGCTTGATCGAGAAGCCCAGCGCCAGCTTGTCGGCGCTGGAGAAGCCGGCCGACAGCTGCAGGCTGCCGGTGGGTTTCTCGACGACGGAGACGTTCAGGTCGACCTGGTCGGGTGCGCCCGGCACGTCGACGGTCTCGATGTTCACTTCCTTGAAGAAGCCCAGGCGGTCGACGCGGTCGCGCGAGAGCTTGATCTTGTCGCCGTCGTACCAGCCGGCCTCGAACTGGCGGAACTCGCGCCGCACCACTTCGTCGCGCGTGCGGTTGTTGCCGGCGATGTTGACGCGGCGCACGTAGGCGCGGCGCGAAGGGTCGGCCACCAGCGTGAGCGCGACGCGGTTGTTGGCGCGGTCGATCTCGGGCCGGGCCTCGACCTGCGCGAACGCGTAGCCGAAGCTGCCGAAGTAGTCGACGAAGGCCTTGGTGGTCTCGGTCACGCGGTCGGCGTTGTAGGCCTCGCCGGGCTGGATCTTCACGAGCGACTTGAACTCGTCCTCCTTGCCCAGGTAGTTGCCTTCAAGCTTGATACCGGTGACCACGAAGCGCTCGCCCTCGGTGACATTCACCGTGATCGTGATGTCCTGCTTGTCCGGCGAGATCGACACCTGCGTGGAATCGACGCGGAACTCCAGGTAGCCGCGGCTCAGGTAGTACGAGCGCAGCGTCTCCAGGTCGGCATTGAGCTTGGCGCGCGAGTAGCGATCGCTCTTGGTGTACCAGGAGAGCAGGCCGCCGGTGTCCAGGTCGAACAGCTTCCTCAGCGTGCTCTCGCTGAACGCCTTGTTGCCGACGATGCGGATGTCCTTGATGCGGGCCGGTTCGCCTTCGGTGACGGTGAACGTGAGGTTGACCCGGTTGCGCTCGACCGGCGTGACGGTGGTCACCACCTCGGCGCCGTACAGGCTCTTGTTGATGTACTGGCGGCGCAGTTCCTGCTCGGCGCGGTCGGCCAGCGACTGGTCGTAGGGGCGGCCTTCGGCCAGGCCCACGTCGCGCAGCGCCTTCTTCAGGGAGTCCTTGTCGAATTCGCGCGTGCCGGAGAAGTCGACCTCGGCGATCGTGGGCCGCTCCTCCACGACGACCACCAGCACGTCGTTCTGGACCTCGAGGCGCACGTCCTTGAACAGGCCCAGCCCGAACAGCGCGCGGATGGCGGCAAGGCCTTTCTCGTCGTTGTACTGGTCGCCGACCCGGAACGGCAGCGACGCGAACACGGTGCCCGGCTCGACACGCTGGAGGCCCTCGATCCGGATGTCCCGCACGGTGAAGGGATCCACCGCCCACGCATTGAGCGCGAAAGCCGCCGCCGCCATGCCCGCCACGGTGCGTGCGCGCATGCGCAAGAACTGTTTTTTCATCGAATCCAGGAGGTCCCCGCTCGCCCGGGGATGGCTGCGGCGAATGCCGTTGTTGTCGCTAACCGAAGAGACGCGTCACGTCGTTGAACAGGGCGATGGTCATCATCGCCAGCAGCACCGCCACTCCGCCGCGCTGCAATCTTTCCATCCATGCATCCGAGACACTGCGCCCCGTCACCGCCTCCCAAAGATAATACATCAGGTGTCCACCGTCCAAGACGGGCAGCGGCAGCAGGTTCAGCACCCCGAGGCTCACGCTGATCATGGCCAGGAACACCAGGTACTGCACCAGTCCCATGCTGGCCGACTTGCCCGCGTAATCGGCGATCGTGAGTGGTCCGCTCAGGTTCTTCAGCGAGGCCTGGCCGATCACCATCCGGCCCATCATCCGCACCGTCAGCAGCGACACGTCCCAGGTCTTCACGACCGCGCGCCGCAGGCCCTCGATCGGGCCGTGGCGCACTTCCACCAGCTCGGGCGGCGAGCCCACGTACGCACCCACGCGGCCGATGCTGCGGCCGTTGTCGGCCAGCGTGTCCGGCTTCACCGCGAGGTCCAGCGTGCGGCCCTCGCGCTCGACGCGCCAGGTGGCTTCGGCGCCGCCGTGCGAGCGGATCCATTCACGCAGCTGCTGGCCGTCGACGATGGACGTGTCGCCCACGCGGACGACAACGTCGCCCTTGCGCAGCCCGGCGCGGTCGGCCGCGCTGCCGACCACCACGTCGCCGAGCACCGGACGCGTCAGCGGCCCCAGGATGCCGATGCGCCGGAACAGGGAGGCGTCCGCCTCGCTGGGCCGCAGCTGCGCGAGCGGCAACGCCAGCTGGTGCGCATTGCGGCGGCCATCGTCGACCACCTCCAGCCGCACGTCGCGGCCATCGAGTGCGCCACGCGTGAGCAGCCAGCGCACGTCCTCGAACGACTTCACCGGCGCAAGGTCCTCGTCGTCGAACCCTGCGCGCAGCACGCGCTCGCCGCCCGTGATGCCGGCGCGCTCGGCCACCGAGCCGGGCACAGGCGATGCCAGCACGGGGCTGGGCTCCTGCACGCCCCACCAGCCCACGGCCGCATACAGCAGCACCGCCAGCAGCAGGTTGGCCAGCGGGCCGGCCGCGACGATCGCAGCGCGCGACCGCAGCGGCTGCGTGTTGAAGGCCCGGTGCCGCTCGCCCGCCGGCACGGGAGCCTCGCGCTCGTCGAGCATGCGCACGAAGCCGCCAAGCGGGAACATGCCGATCACGAACTCGGTGTCCTGACCGGGCCGCTGCCGGCGCGGCTTCCACGTGAACAGGGTCTTGCCGAAGCCGACCGAGAACCGCAGCACCTTCACGTTGCAGGCCACGGCCACGCGGTAGTGGCCCCACTCGTGCACCGCCACCAGCAGGCCGATGGCGACGATGAAAGCGACGATGGTGAGCATGCGAGTCCTCCTGGGCTCAGCCGAGCCGGACGATGCGTTCGCGGGCCGCCTGCCTTGCGCGCGCGTCGAGCGCCAGCAGGTCGGCCAGCGCTTCAGGCTTGGAGGGCACGACGGCCTCCAAAGTTGCAAGGTTCACGGCATGGATCTGGTCGAAGCGGATCCGGCGCTCCAGGAAGGCCGCGACCGCTTCCTCGTTGGCCGCGTTCAGGACCGCGGTGGTCCCCGCCGGGGCACGCAGCGCGTCCCAGGCCAGCTGCAGGCCCGGGAAGCGCTCGCGGTGGCCGCGGGTGTCCAGCGATTCGAAGGTCATGTCGGCCAGGCTGGCGAAGTCCAGTGCCGCCGCGCCCGATTCGATGCGTTCCGGCCAGGCGAGCCCGTAGGCAATCGGCACCCGCATGTCGGGCGTGCCCAGTTGCGCGACCACCGAATGGTCGCGGTACTGGACCATCGAGTGCACCACGCTCTGCGGATGGATGACCACCTCCAGGCGCTCGGGTGCCAGGCCGAAGAGGTAGCGCGCCTCGATCACCTCCAGCGCCTTGTTCATCATCGTCGCCGAGTCGACCGAGATCTTGCGGCCCATCACCCAGTTCGGGTGCGCGCAGGCCTGCTCCGGCGTCACCTCTCGCAGGCTGGCAGGCGAACGCTCACGGAACGGCCCCCCGAAGCGGTGAGGATGATCTTGTCGACCCGCGCGGGCCAACTGGCCGCATCCTCGGGCAGCGACTGGAAGATCGCCGAATGCTCGCTGTCGATCGGCAGCATGCGCGCGCCACCGGCTCGCACGGCGGCGAGGAACAGCTCGCCACCGACCACGAGCGCTTCCTTGTTGGCCAGCAGCAGGCGCTTGCCTGCACGCGCCGCGGCAAGGCACGACGACAGGCCGGCGGCGCCGACGATGGCGGCCATCACGGTGTCCACGTCCTCCCCCGACACCGCCTCGTCGAGGGCGCCGTTGCCGGCCAGCACGCGCGTGGGCAGGCCTTCGGCGCGCACGCGATCGGCCAGCTCGCGCGCTGCCGCGGCGTCGGCCATCACGGCCACGCGGGGACGGAAAGCGGCGCACTGCGCCAGCAGGGGCTCGACGCGGGAGCCGCCGCTCAGGACGGCGACGTCGAAGCGTTCGGGATGGCGCGCGATGACGTCGAGCGTGTTCGCACCGATCGAGCCGGTGGACCCGAGGACCGCGACACGCTGCTTCATGGCGTGGCCAGCGACGCCAGCATCATGGCCAGCGGCAGCGTGGGCAGCAGCGCGTCGACGCGATCGAGCACGCCACCATGCCCTGGCAGCAGGTTGCTGGAATCCTTGGCACCGGCACTGCGCTTCACGAGCGACTCCACGAGATCGCCGACCACGCTCATCGCGGCCAGGAACACGCAGCCCGCGACGACCAGCCACCACCCAACCGACGCCAGGCGGCTGTACAGGCTGGGCACGACGGCGTCCCACTGCCGGTCTCCGGCGATCCACCCCAGGGCGAGCAGCAGCACGCCCAGCATGCCGCCCCACACGCCCTCCCAGCTCTTGCCCGGGCTGATGGCCGGCGCGAGCTTGTTGCGCGTGAACTTGAGGCCGAACGCGCGGCCGGCGAAGTAGGCCCCGATGTCGGCCACCCAGACCAGCACTAGGACCGACAGCAGGAAATTGACGCCGGCCACCCGGGCTTGCGCGATCGCAAGCCACGCGAGCCAGAGCGCGGCGACGCCACCGGCAAGACGCAGCCGCCGCGGGATCGTCGGCCAGCCGCGCACGCCGAGCCGCAGCAGAAGCGCGCCGGCGAGCACCCAGGCGCCACCGACGAGGATCCAGAGGATCGGCAGCGGCCGATGGGTCCATCCGAGGGCCCAGGTGACGGCACAAGCCGCCACGCACAGCGCACCCAGCGACACGGCGGCGACAGGACGGCAGTTGTTCAGGCGCGCAAACTCCCAGGCCGAGGCGCCGACCAGCACGAGGGCAATGAGGATCAGGGGTTCCGGGCTGCGCCAGAACAGCGCCGGCAACAGGATGGCCAGCAGCACGACGGCCGTGATCACGCGCTGCTTGAGCATGGTGGGGCCGGAAGCTTGGCGGCGCCGGCTCAGGCGACCTTCTTGGTCGCCGGCTGCACCTGCTGCGAGGTCTTGCCGAAGCGCCGTTCCCGCTGCGCATAGTCGGCAATGGCCGCGTCGAGCGCCGCGGCGTCGAACTCGGGCCAGAGCTTGTCGCTGAAGTACAGCTCCGAGTACGCCGCCTGCCAGAGCAGGAAGTTGCTGATCCGCTTCTCGCCGCCGGTGCGGATCAGGAGGTCGGGATCCGGCTGCGGGGCCAGCGACATGGCGCGGTCCAGGCTCTGCTCGGTGATCGGCTCGCCGCGCGCGGCGAGCTTGGCCGCAGCCTGGGCGATGTCCCAGCGGCCGCCGTAGTTGAAGCAGATGTTGAACACCAGCCGCGTGTTCGCCGCCGTGGCGGCCTCGGCCTGCACCAGGCCGTTGCGCACCTTGTCGGACAGGGCCGAGCGGTCGCCGATGAACTGGATGCGCACACCCTCGGACTTCAGGTGCGGCACCTCGCGCGACAGCGCCACCGCCAGCAGTTCCATGAGCCCGGAGACTTCCTCCGGCGGCCGGTTCCAGTTCTCGGACGAGAACGCGAACACGGTCAGGATCTTCACGCCGCGCTCGCCGCAGTGGCGCACGCAGGCCCGCAGCGCGTCGACGCCCTTCTTGTGGCCGGCCACGCGCGGCAGGTAGCGCCGGGTGGCCCAACGCCCATTGCCATCCATGACGATGGCGATGTGGTGCGGGATGCTGGACACGGCGGGCGTCGGTGAAGCCTGGAACATCGCCACCATCAGACCGCCATGATCTCCTGCTCCTTGCCCTCGACCATCCGGTCGATCTCGGCGATGTGCCGGTCGGTGACCTTCTGGATGTCGGCCTCCGAGCGCTTCTGGTCATCCTCCGAGGCCTGCTTGTCCTTGACCAGCTTCTTCACGTGCTCGTTGGCGTCGCGGCGCAGGTTGCGCACGGCGATCTTGGCGGCCTCGCCCTCGTGGCGCACCAGCTTGGTCATCTCCTTGCGGCGCTCCTCGCTCATGGGCGGCATCGGCACGCGGATCAGGTCGCCCATCGATGCCGGATTCAGGCCCAGGTCGCTCTCGCGGATGGCCTTCTCGATCTTGGCGCCCATGCCCTTTTCCCAGGGCTGGACGCTGATGGTGCGCGCATCGAGCAGCGACACGTTGGCCACCTGGCTGATGGGCATCATCGAGCCGTAGTAGTCGACCTGCACCGCATCGAGCAGCGCCGGGTTGGCTCGGCCGGTGCGGATCTTGGTGAGGTTGTTCTTGAAGGCGGCGATGGACTGGTCCATCTTGCCTTCCATGGTCTTCTTGATGTCGGCGATCGTCATCGTCTCTGCTCCTCGTCGGGCTCAGGCGTACACCAGGGTGCCCTCGTCCTCGCCCATCACCACGCGCTTGAGCGCGCCGTGCTTGATGATCGAGAACACCTTGATCGGCAGCTTCTGGTCGCGGCACAGCGCGAACGCGGTGGCGTCCATGATGCCGAGGTTCTGCGCCATGGCGTCGTCGAACGTGATCTTGCCGTAGCGCGTGGCCTTCGGGTCCTTCTTGGGGTCGGCCGAGTACACGCCGTCGACCTTGGTCGCCTTGAGCACCAGCTCGGCGCCGATCTCGGCCCCGCGCAGCGCGGCGGCGGTGTCCGTCGTGAAGAAGGGGTTGCCGGTGCCCGCGGCGAAGATCACGACCTTGCCCTCTTCCAGGTACTGCAGCGCCTTCGGCCGCACGTACGGCTCGACCACCTGCTCGATGGCGATGGCCGACATCACCCGCGCGATGAGGCCCTGCTTGTTCATGGTGTCGGCCAGTGCCAGCGCGTTCATCACGGTGGCCAGCATGCCCATGTAGTCGGCCGTGGCGCGGTCCATGCCGACCGAGCCGCCGGCGACCCCGCGGAAGATGTTGCCGCCGCCGATCACGACGGCGACCTGGACGCCGCTGTGCACGACGTCGGCGATCTCCTCGACCATCCGCACGATGGTGCCGCGGTTGATGCCGAACGCGTCGTCGCCCATCAGCGCCTCGCCGGACAGCTTGAGCAGGATGCGCTTGTGGGCAGGCGACGCGGACGGCATTGCGGAGGGCTCCAGGGGTTGACGGAACTGATCGAGTTTAGCGGGACCGCCCTCCCCGGGGATCACCCGGGGGTGCGACGGCAGGGCGTCAGGCGCCCTTGGCGGCGGCGACCTGCGCGGCCACTTCGGCGGCGAAGTCGTCGACCTTCTTCTCGATGCCCTCGCCGACCACGTACAGGGTGAAGCCCTTCACGGTGGTGCCGGCGGCCTTGAGCATCTGCTCCACGGTCTGCTTGTCGTTCTTCACGAAGGGCTGGTTGAACAGCGAGACCTCCTTGAGGTACTTCTGCACGCCGCCTTCGATGCGCTTGTTCACGATCTCGTCGGACTGCACCGGCTTGCCGGCGGCTTCCGCGGCCTTGCGGTCCTCGGCGGCCTTGCCGATGGCGACCGCGCGTTCCTTCTCGATCAGTTCCTTGGGCACGTCGGCGCTGGTCAGCGCCACCGGCTTCATCGCCGCCACGTGCATGGCCACGTCCTTGGCCGCCGTGTCGTCGCCTTCGTACGCGACCACCACGCCGATGCGCGTGCCGTGCAGGTACGCGGCCAGCTTGTTGCTGCCCGAGAAGCGCTTGAAGCGGCGGAAGCTCATGTTCTCGCCGATCTTGCCGATCAGGCCCTTGCGCACGTCCTCCAGGGTCGGGCCGAAGCCGTCCTGGCTGTAGGGCAGCGCGCCCAGCGCGGCCACGTCGGCCGGGTTGCTCTTGGCCACCAGGTCCGCGGCGGCCTTGGCCAGCGCGATGAAGCTGTCGTTCTTGGTGACGAAGTCGGTCTCGCAGTTGACCTCGATCAGCGCACCCGTGGTGCCCTGGATGCTGGCGGCCACCACGCCTTCGGCGGTGATGCGGGCCGCGGCCTTGCCGGCCTTGTTGCCGAGCTTGACGCGCAGCAGCTCCTCGGCCTTGTCCATGTTGCCGTCGGCCTCGGTAAGCGCCTTCTTGCACTCCATCATCGGGGCGTCGGTCTTGGCGCGCAGTTCGGCGACCATGCTTGCGGTGATTGCTGCCATGTCAGTTTCCTTTCGGGGAGGAATTCGCGGGATTCGGGGACGGCCCGGGCACGTGCCCGGGGCGTGAGCGGACGGTAAAGGGGCTCGAGAGCCCCTTGGGTCAAGGCCGGTGGGCGATCAGGCGCCGGCGCCTTCCTCGACCTCGACGAACTCGTCGCTGCCTTCCTTGACGGCGCGGGCGACGTCATTGACGGCGTTGGCACGGCCTTCCAGCACGGCGTCGGCGATGCCGCGGGCGTACAGCGTCACGGCCTTGGCCGAGTCATCGTTGCCGGGGATGACGTAGTCGATGCCCTCGGGCGAATGGTTGGAGTCGACCACGCCCACCAGCGGGATGCCCAGCTTCTTGGCCTCGGACACGGCGATCTTGTGGAAGCCCACGTCGATCACGAAGATGGCGTCGGGCAGGCTGTTCATGTCCTGGATGCCGCCGATGTCCTTCTCGAGCTTGTCCATCTCGCGCTGGAACATCAGCTGTTCCTTCTTGCTCATCGACTCGAGGCCGGCTTCCTGCTGGGCCTTCATGTCCTTGAGGCGCTTGATCGAGGTCTTCACCGTCTTGAAGTTGGTGAGCATGCCGCCCAGCCAGCGCTGGTCGACGAAGGGCACGCCGGCGCGGCGGGCCTCGGTGGCGACGATCTCGCGAGCCTGGCGCTTCGTGCCCACCATGAGGATGGTGCCGCGGTTGGCCGACAGCTGCTTCACGAACTTCGTCGCGTCCTGGAACATCGGCAGCGACTTTTCCAGGTTGATGATGTGGATCTTGTTGCGATGGCCGAAGATGAACGGGGCCATCTTGGGGTTCCAGAAGCGGGTCTGGTGTCCGAAATGGACGCCGGCTTCCAGCATTTCGCGCATGGAGACTGCCATGAGAATTTCCTGAGGTTGGGTCTAAAATCCGCGCCGAAATCACGAGGCCCGGAAGGGCCGCCGCGACACCTGGATGGAACGGATTCGCGATTTGTCTTGCCGGTCAGGCCCCACGTGCGCCATGCGCGCAAGGCTCGGCAAAACCCAGAGATTCTAGCACGAACCCCTCTCCGTTCCCCTCGATGAACGACCTCTGCGCCACCCGCGACCTGCTGCTGCACGGCCGTACCGACCCCCGCGCCGAACTCGAGCGCGCCCTCGACGCCGCCCGCTCTGCGGCCAATGCACACACCTTCCTGGGCCTCGCGCCCGAGCGGGCGCTGCGCGAAGCGACCGCGCCCGGCGCGAAGACATTGCCATTGGCCGGTCTGCCCGTCTCGATCAAGGACCTGTTCGACATCGCCGGCGAGACCACGGCGGCAGGCTCCGCCGTGCTGGCCGACGCGCCGCCGGCACGGGCCGACAGCACGGCCGTGGCGCGGCTGCGTGCGGCCGGGGCCTCGCTCATCGGGCGGACCAACATGAGCGAGTTCGCGTTCTCCGGCGTCGGCGTCAATCCGCACCACGGCACGCCCGCGAACCCGGCCGATCCGGCGACTCCCCGCATCCCGGGTGGCTCGTCCTCGGGCGCGGCAGTCTCTGTCGCCACCGGGGCCGCGTTCATCGGGCTCGGCTCCGACACCGGCGGCTCCATCCGCATCCCGGCCGCGCTGTGCGGCATCGTCGGCTTCAAGAACACCGCGCGCCTCACACCGCTCGAAGGCGCGCTGCCGCTGTCCACCACGCTCGACACCGTCTGCGCGATGACGCACTCGGTGCGCGACGCCATCGTCGCGCACGAAGTGCTCGCCGCGCGCAAGGTCGCCCTGCGCGGCAAGCCGCTGAAGCAGGCCCGCTTTGCCGTCGCTCGCACGCAGATGCTCGACGGGCTCGAGCCTGCGGTGGCACAGGCGTTCGAAGCGGCCGTGGGCACGCTGCGCGACGCGGGCGCGCAAGTCGAGGAGATTGCGCTCGATGCCATCTCGGACCTCGGCACGATCCAGTCCACCGGCGGCTTCTCGGCCGCCGAGAGCTTCGCCTGGCATCGCCAGCTGCTGGCCGCCAAGGGCGACGGCTACGACCCCCGCGTGCGCTTTCGCATCGAACGAGGTGCGACCATGAAGGCCTGGGAGTACATCGACCTGGTGCGCGCCCGCGCCGACTGGATGGCCCGCGTCGCCGTGGCCATCGACCGCTTCGATGCCGTCTTGTCGCCCACCGTGCCGATCACCGCGCCTGCCATCGCCGACGTCGCGCCCGGTGCCGAGCGCGACGAAGCCTTCTTCCGCGTCAACGCCCTCCTGCTGCGCAACACCAGCGTGGTCAACATGCTGGACGGCTGCGCGATCTCCCTGCCCTGCCACGTTCCCGGCCAGCTGCCGGTCGGCCTGATGCTGTGGCACGGCGCCATGCACGACGACGCGCTGCTCGACATCTCGCTGGCGGCCGAAGCAGCCCTGAACGCCGCGCGGGCCGCATGACGCGCATCGCCACGGGGAGCCACCCGCGTTGAGAGTCGCCGTCATCGGCGCCGGGATCGTCGGCGTCACCACTGCGTATGAGCTGGCCGCCGACGGGCACGAGGTCACCGTGTTCGAGCGCCACGGCTCGGTCGCGGAGGAAACCAGCTTCGCCAACGCCGGCCTGGTGGCGCCGGGCTACGTCACGCCCTGGGCAGCACCCGGAATGCAGTCCAAGGTGCTGCGCAACCTCATGAGCCGGCACACGCCTGTCCGCATCTCGTGGCCGCTGAGCGCCGCCGAGATGGGCTGGATCATGCAGTGGCGCCGCGCATGCGAGCCGGCCACCTTCCGTGCCAACCGCGAGCGCATGCAGCGCCTGGCGTTCTACAGCCGCGAGCGGCTGCACTGGCTCACCGACTCGTTGCAGCTCGAATACGACCGCAGCCGCGGCTACCTCGTGCTGCTGCGATCCGAGAAGGACCATCGCCTGGTGCAGCCCGGCCTCGAGGTGCTGCGCGATGCGGGCGTGGCCTTCCACGAGATCGACGCCGCCACGGCGCGCGCGGTCGAGCCCGCCTTGAATCCGGACACGCCGTTTCTCGGCGCGGTGCATTTGCCCGACGATGAGGCCGCGAATTGCCGCCAGTTCGCCATCCTGCTCAAGCGCGCAGCGGCCGAGGCCGGGGCGCACTTCGAGTTCAACACCAGCGTGGAGCCGCTCAACCCGGCCTCGCCGGCCGCCCTGGTCGTGCGCAGGGGCGACGAGGCGCCACGCCAGCAGGCCTTCCACGCAGTGGTGGTCTGCGGCGGCATGGCGTCGACGCAGCTGCTGCGTCCGCTGGGCTTGCGGGTGCCGCTCGCGCCGGTCTGGGGCTACTCGATCAGCGCACCGATCCGCGAGCCGCTCAATGCACCGCGCAGCGCGCTGATGGACGAGCGCTACAAGGTCGCCGTCACCCGCCTCGGCCGGCGCGTGCGAGTGGCCGGCAGCGCGGAGCTCGGCGGCGATCCGCTGCGCAAGCGCAAGGCCTCGATCCAGACCCTCTACAAGGTGCTGCACGACTGGTTCCCCGGCGCCGTGCAGCTGTCCGACACCTGTACCGGCGTGCAGGAGTGGAAGGGCGCGCGGCCCATGCTGCCCGACGGCCCGCCGGTGCTCGGCGCCTCGGGCATCCCAGGGGTCTGGGTGAACCTCGGACATGGCTCCAGCGGCTGGGCCCTCGCCTGCGGCAGCGCGCGCGTCGTCGCCGACCTCATGTCCGGCCACGCGCCGCTGCTGGACATCGAGGGCCTGGGCATGGAACGCCTGCTCGCCTGAGCCGCACAATCGCGGCATGCATGCGGGCCGCATCCAGCCAGTCACGGGCGACCGCGCCTGGCCGCTCTTCGACGTGGCAACCACCCGTGCCATCGAGCGCGCGGCCGCCGCGGCGCTGCCACCGCACGCGCTGATGCAGCGCGCCGGCCTGGCTGCGTCGCGACTCGCTCTGGCCATTGCGCCCCATGCGCGTACCGTGTGGATCGCCTGCGGTCCGGGCAACAACGGCGGCGACGGCCTCGAGGCGGCCCTGCTCCTGCAGCGCTGGGGCAAGTCCGTCACGCTCACGCTCGAGGGGGATCCTGCGGCACTGCCAGCGGATGCGGCGGCCGCATGGGCTCGTTGCACGCAGGCGGGGCTGACCGTGTCGACCCAGCCGCCCACGCGGTGGGACCTGTGCATCGACGCGCTGCTGGGCATCGGCAGCGCACGCCCGCTGCAAGGCGCGATGGCGACGATGGCCACCCGCATGCAGGCGAGCGAGGCGCCGGTGCTCGCCATCGATGTCCCCAGCGGACTCGCCGCGGACACCGGCGCCGCCAAGGGCGTGCGCGCCACGCACACGCTGGCCCTGCTCACGCTCAAGCCGGGGCTCTTCACGGCGTCCGGCCGCGATGCGTCGGGCCAGGTCTGGTTCGACGACCTGGGCGTGGCGCCATCGCACGCCCCCGCGGCCTGGCTGGCCGGCCCGCCGCCGATGCAGCCGCGCGCCCACGCGTCGCACAAGGGCAGCTACGGCGACGTGGCCGTGCTGGGCGGCGCGCCCGGCATGTCAGGCGCCGCCGTGCTCGCCGCGAGCGGCGCCCTGCATGCAGGTGCCGGCCGTGTGTTCCTGTGCCCGCTCGATCCGTCCGCGCCCGCGCTGGTAGCGGGCCAGCCCGAGCTGATGGTGCGGGACTGGCGCGCATTGCCTCTGGAGAACCTGGTCGTTGCATGCGGGTGCGGCGGGGGCGATGCAGTCGCAGCTGTCCTGCCCGACGTCCTGCCACGCAGCGGCGCTCTGGTGCTGGACGCGGACGGCCTGAATGCGATCGCGGCGGATGCCGCGCTCCAGGCCGCTCTGCAGCAGCGCGGCGAGCGCGCGTTGCCGACCGTGCTCACGCCGCATCCGCTCGAAGCAGCACGGCTGCTGGGCACGACGACACCGCAGGTGCAGGCCGACAGGATCGACGCGGCGCGTGCACTGGCCGATCACTTCGGCTGCGCGGTGGTGCTGAAAGGATCGGGGTCGGTCGTGGCCGCACCCGGCGAGGTGCCACGCCTCAATCCGACCGGCAATGCGCGGCTTGCCACCGGCGGCACGGGCGACGTGCTGGCCGGGTTCACCGCAGCCTTGCTGGCAGGGGGAAGCGGTGCGTTCGCCGCTGCATGCGCCGCGGTGCATCGCCACGGCATGCTGGCGGACCGCTGGCCCGCCCACCTGCCACTCACCGCGGGCGCGCTGGCCAGGGCCTGGAGCGCCAACCCGGCCGAAGCGCCTCGCTAGCCGCGGCCCACGAACGGCATCTTGGTGGCCATCACCGTGTGGAACAGCACGTTGGCCTCCAGAGGCAGGTTGGCCATGTACAGCACCGACTGGCCAACGATGTTCACGTCCATCAGCGGTTCCACCGCGATCTCGCCGTTGGCCTGCGGCACGCCCTTGCCCATCCGCGCGGCCAGCTCGGTGAGCGCATTGCCGATGTCGATCTGGCCAACGGCGATGTCGTGCTTGCGGCCGTCCAGCGACGCGGTCTTGGTGAGGCCCGAGACCGCATGCTTGGTGGCCGTGTAGGCGATCGACATCGGGCGCGGCGCGTGCGCGGAGATCGAGCCGTTGTTGATGATGCGGCCGCCCTGCGGCGACTGTGCCTTCATCACGCGGAATGCCTCACGGAGCGCATAGAACATGCCGTTCAGGTTGGTGTCCACCACCGCCTTCCACTTGTCCAGCGGCAGTTCGTCGATCGGCACCGCGGGTGCGCCGATGCCGGCGTTGTTGAACAGGAGGTCGACGCGGCCCCACTTCTGCACCGTCGCATCGAACAGCGCCTTCACCGACGCCGGATCCGTCACGTCGGTCGGCACGGCCAGCCCCCGGTCACCCGCTTTCGATTCGGCGATGACGGCCTGCAGCGCGTCCTGGCGGCGGCCCGCGATGGCAACGCGCCAGCCGTCCGCCAGCAGCGCCAGCGCGGCGGCCTTGCCCACGCCCGAACCGCCGCCGGTGACGATGGCCACGCGGCCTTGTGTCTTGTCCATGCTTGTCTCCTCGTTGATTGCCGTGCCGGCGCGTCAGCGCCGGCCCTTGCGCGCCGACCGCTTGGCAGCCGACGCCTTCTTCACCGCCGCCTGCAGCGACTGCACCGCGCCGCGCTCGCCCTTGGCGGACTTGCGGGTGCGCTTGGCCGTGGCGCCGCTGGCTCCACCGGCCGCGCCCTTGTCCCGCATCGCACGCGTTTCGAGGTCGTCGCCCTCGCGCACCAGGCGGAAGTCGATGCGGCGCCCATCGAGGTCCACGCGGCTGACCTGCACCCGCACCCGCGTGCCGATCGCGTAGCGGATTCCGGTGCGCTCGCCGCGCAGTTCCTGCCGCGCCTCGTCGAACTTGAAGTACTCGCCGCCCAGCTCGGTGATGTGCACCAGGCCCTCGACGTACAGCGCGTCCAGCGTGACGAAGATGCCGAACGTGGTGGCCGCGCTGACCACGCCGCCGTATTCCTCCCCGAGGTGCTCGCGCATGTACTTGCACTTCAGCCATGCCTCGACGTCGCGGCTGGCCTCGTCGGCGCGGCGCTCGTTCGCGCTGCAATGCAGGCCCGCGGCCTCCCAGGCCTGGATCTCCTTGCTGGGCGGCGCGGCCGGCTTGCGCAGCTTCTGCGTCGGCGCCGCCACGCGGCTGGCCAGCCGGCGCGCCAGCTTCTCGTGCGCCTCGCCAGGCGTCGGCAGCACCGGCAGCGTGTAGTGCGTGTGCGTGAGGATCGCCTTGATCACGCGGTGCACCAGCAGGTCCGGATAGCGCCGGATCGGGCTGGTGAAGTGCGTGTACGCGTCGTAGGCCAGGCCGAAGTGGCCGCTGTTGATCGGCGTGTAGATCGCCTGCTGCATGGACCGCAGCAGCATGGTGTGGATCTGCTGCGCGTCGGGCCGCTCCTTCACCGCCTCGGCGATCTTCTGGAACTCGATCGGCATCGGGTCGTCGCTGATGGAGAGACCCACGCCCATGGCCTTGAGGTAGTTGCGCAGGATCTCCTTCTTCTCCGGCGTCGGGCCCTCGTGCACGCGGTACAGGCCCGGGTGCTTGCCCTGCTGGATGAAGTCGGCCGTGCACACGTTGGCCGCGAGCATCGCCTCCTCGATCAGCCGGTGCGCGTCGTTGCGGGTGCGCGGCACGATCTTCTCGATGCGGCCGTTCTCGTCGCACACGATCTGCGTCTCGGTGGTCTCGAAGTCCACCGCGCCGCGCATCTGCCGCGCCTTCAGCAGTGCGCGGTAGACGTCGTGCAGGTTCATCAGGTCGCCCACGCGCTCCTTGCGGCGCTGCGCCTCGGGGCCGCGCGTGTTGGCGAGGATGGCCGCGACTTCGGTGTACGTGAAGCGCGCATGGCTCCACATCACCGCCGGATAGAACTGGTAGGCCTGGATCTCGCCGTTGGCGGTGATCAGCATGTCGCAGACCATGCACAGGCGATCGACCTCGGGGTTCAGCGAGCACAGGCCGTTGGACAGCTTCTCCGGCAGCATCGGGATCACGCGGCGCGGGAAGTACACGCTGGTGGCGCGGTCGTAGGCGTCGATGTCGATCGCGCTGCCGGTCTCCACGTAGTGGCTCACGTCGGCGATGGCCACCAGCAGGCGCCAGCCCTTGCCGCGGCCCACCTTGGCCGGCTCGCAGTACACGGCGTCGTCGAAGTCGCGCGCATCCTCGCCGTCGATGGTGACCAGGGGGACGTCGGTGAGGTCGACCCGGTTCTTGCGGTCGGCCGGCCGCACCTTGTCGGGCAGCATGCGGGCCATCGCGATGCACGGTTCGGAGAACTCGTGCGGCACGCCGTACTTGCGCACCGCGATCTCGATCTCCATGCCGGGATCGTCGATCTCGCCCAGCACTTCCTTGATGCGGCCCACCGGCTGGCCATAGAGGCTGGGCGGCTCGGTGAGTTCGACCACCACGACCTGGCCCGGCTTGGCCGTGCCCGTCGCGCCCTTCGGAATGAGCACGTCCTGGCCATAGCGCTTGTCCTCGGGCGCCACCAGCCACACGTTGCTCTCGTGCAGCAGGCGGCCGATGATCGGCTGCGCCGGGCGCTCGATGATCTCCACCACGCGGCCCTCGGGCCGGCCCTTGCGGTCATGCCGGACGATGCGCGCGCGCACGCGGTCCTTGTGCAGCACCGCGCGCATTTCGTTGGGAGGCAGGTAGAGATCGGTCTCGCCGTCGTCGCGGACAACGTAGCCGTGTCCATCGCGATGGCCCTGGATCACGCCCTCGATTTCATCGAGGAGTCCGGTCGCGCGTTGTTCTGTATTTTTGATGCTAGAATCCTTTTCTTTCCTGAAATGCCCAGGTGGCGGAATTGGTAGACGCACTAGTTTCAGGTACTAGCGAGTAACATCGTGGGGGTTCGAGTCCCTTCCTGGGCACCAAACAAATGATAAGGCCGACGCAAGTCGGCTTTGTCTTTCAGAGCCGGCCTCGCGATATGCGAAGCCGGCTTTGTCGTTTCCGGGGGTATGAAGCCGACGCGAATGCCGCTGCGCTGCAGCGGCTTCGTGCGTCGGTGAAGCGCTCAGACCGGCAACCCGACGAGGTCGTGGCCCTCGGTCGCCACGATGCGGGCCCGGGTGAACTCGCCGACCTTCAGCTGCTTGCTGAGCTTCTCCGGCGGGAGCAAGCGCACCGTGCCGTCGATCTCTGGCGCGTCCGCATAGCTGCGTCCCACGCCACCCTTGCGGCCCAGTCCCGGCGCCGAGTCCACCAGCACCTGCATGGTCGCGCCGACGCGGCGGCGCAGCCGCTCGGCCGACACCTCTTCGGCCACCGCCATGAAACGCGCACGGCGCTCCTCGCGCACTTCGGCCGGCAGCATGCCTGGCAGCTCGTTGGCCGCGGCGCCTTCTACCGGGCTGTACGCAAAGCAACCGGCGCGGTCGATCTGCGCTTCCCGCACGAAGTCCAGCAGGTGCTGGAATTCGGCCTCGGTCTCGCCGGGGAAGCCGGCGATGAAGGTGCTGCGCACCACGAGCTCGGGGCACGCCTCGCGCCACTTCTGCAGCCGCTCGAGGTTGCGTTCTCCGCTGGCCGGACGCTTCATCCGGCGCAACACGTCGGGATGGCTGTGCTGGAAGGGCACATCCAGGTACGGCAGCACGGCGCCGGTGGCCATCAGCGGCAGCACCTCGTCGACGTGCGGATACGGGTAGACGTAGTGCAGGCGGACCCACGCGCCATGCGGCTGCGCCAGTGCGCCCAACGCCTGCACCAGTTCCAGCATCCGCGTCTTCACCGGCCGGCCGTCATGGAAGCCGGTGCGGTACTTGGTGTCCACGCCGTAGGCCGACGTGTCCTGGCTCACCACCAGCAGTTCCTTGACGCCGCTCTCGAACAGCGCCTTCGCCTCCTTCAGCACATCGCCGATCGGGCGGCTCACCAGGTCGCCGCGCATCGACGGGATGATGCAGAACGTGCACCGGTGGTTGCAGCCCTCGCTGATCTTCAGGTACGCGTAGTGCTTCGGCGTGAGCTTGATGCCGGCGGCCGGCACCAGGTCGATGAAGGGATCGTGCGGCTTGGGCAGGTGCGCGTGCACCGCATCCATCACCTCCTGCGTCGCATGCGGGCCCGTGACGGCCAGCACCGAGGGATGGATCTCGCGCACCATGTTGTCGGTCTTGTCGCCGGCGCGCGCACCGAGGCAGCCCGTGACGATGACCTTGCCGTTGCTGGACAGCGCCTCGCCGATGGTGTCGAGGCTCTCCTTGACGGCATCGTCGATGAAGCCGCAGGTGTTGACGATCACGAGGTCGGCACCCTCGAACGTCTTGGACGTGGTGTAACCCTCGGCCGAGAGCTGCGTGAGGATCAGCTCCGAATCGGTAAGGGCCTTGGGGCAGCCGAGGCTGACGAAGCCGACCTTGGGCGCGGCGGCGGCGGGGGAATCACTCATACGACTTCCGATTGTCCCAAATGGCGAAGGCCGGGGTCGACCCGGCCTTCGATGTCGCGGCAGCGCCGGGTCAGCGCTTGCCGAGGCCGAACGCCTTCTGCATCTGTTCCTGCATGGTGTCGAACATCGTCTTGGACTGCTCGACGTAGTTGCCCATGAGGCCCTGCATCATCGGGTTCTGCATGTTCATGAACTGCGCCCACATCTCGGGCGTCAGCGTCTTCGACTGGTCAGCCAGCTTGGCCTGGATCTCGGTGAACGCCTGCACGTTCTTCTCGATGTACGTTCCCATGAACGCCTGCGCCGCGTGGCCGTAGAACCGGATGATGTTGGCGAGGGCAGCCTCGCTGAACATCGGCGCGCCGCCCGCCTCTTCCTCCAGGATGATCTGCAGCAGGATGCTGCGGGTCAGGTCCTCGTTGGTCTTGGCGTCGCGCACCACGAACGGCGCGCTGTCCATCACCAGCCGCTTCACCTCGTTGAGCGTGATGTAGCTCGAGGTATTGGTGTCATAGAGCCGCCGGTTCGGGTACTTCTTGATGACACGCTGCGCCGGTTCGGCGGCGCTGGCCTTCTTGCTTTGCACGGGCGACTCCTGGGCTTGCTTGGGCGCCGGAGGCGCCGGTTTCCGCAGCGCAGCGGATTCTAGGAAGCCGGCCCATCGGCAGCGCCACAGGTTTACCCTGTGTCCTGTCGGTGAAGCGGAATTTGGTAGGCGCGATTGGACTCGAACCAACGACCCCCACCATGTCAAGGTGGTGCTCTAACCAGCTGAGCTACGCGCCTAAGGGTGTTCGAGAATCCGCGATTGTAGCAGAGGCCGCGAGGCTTTCCTCGCTCACCTGCGCCGCGCCGACAGCACGCCGGACACTTCGCGCACCAGGCCCAGCACCCGCCCGAGCCGCGCCGCGTCGCCGATCTCCACCGTGAACGTCATCCACGCGGTGCCGCGCACCGACTGCGTCTGCACCCCCACGACGTTCATCTTCTCCTTGGCGAACACCTCGGAGATGTCCCGCAGCAGCCCCTGCCGGTCCGTCGCCTCGACGGCGACGTCGACGGGATAGAGCGCCTGGCCTTCCTTGGGCCGATCCCACTCGACATCGATCACGCGCTCCGCATTGCGCGACGCGAGCTCGCGGAAGTTGCTGCAGTCGGTGCGGTGGATGCTCACGCCCTTGCCGCGAGTCACGAAGCCGGCGATGGCGTCGGGTGGCGCGGGCTTGCAGCAGCGCGCCAATTGCGTGAGCAGCGAGTCGATCCCCACCACCAGCACGCCGCCCTTGGGCGAGCGCTCCGGGGACCGCGCCTTCTTCAGCAGGAGGTAGTCATCCTGCGGCAGCGGCGCCTCGGGTGGATGCAGCAGCGTCTCGATGTTGCGCAGCGAGTACTCGTCCTTGCCGACGACGAAGAAGAGGTCCTCGGCCGACTTGAATCCCAGCTGGGTCGCAACATCGCCCTGGTTCACCGCCGTGCGGCCCACGCGCTGCAGCAGCTTCTCGACGGCTTCCCGGCCCCGCGCCACGGTTTCATGCCGCACCTGCTCGTTGAACCACGCGCGCGCCTTGGCCCTGGCGCGATGGCTGGCGAGGAACCCGAGCTCGGGATTGAGCCAGTCGCGCGAAGGGCCGCCCTCCTTCGCAGCCACAATCTCGACGGTCTGACCGTTCTGCAGCGGCGTGTTCAGCGGCACCATCGCGCCGTCGACGCGGGCGCCGCGGCAGCGGTGGCCCAAGCTCGTATGCACGCTGTACGCGAAGTCCACCGGCGTGGCACCGCGCGGCAGTTCCACCATCGAGCCCTGCGGCGTCAGCACGTAGATGCGGTCGTCGAACAGCCCATCGGCCGATCCGGCCAGGTCGCGCTCCCAGGCCAGCAGCTGCCGCAGCACGGCGATCTTGGCGTCGTACTCGCTGGCGGCGGCGATGCCCGCGTAGCCCTTGGCGCCAGCCTCCTTGTAGGCCCAGTGCGCGGCCACGCCGTGCTCGGCATGCTCGTGCATCGCAGCGGTGCGGATCTGGATCTCGATCGGCCGGCCGCCCTCGTCCCGCACCACCGTGTGCAGGGACTGGTACCCGTTCGGCTTCGGCTTGGCGATGTAGTCGTCGAACTCGGTCGCGATCGGTTCGTACCGCTCGTGCACCCACGACAGTGCCGCGTAGCAGTCGTCCACCCGCGGCACGATCACCCGCAGCGCGCGCACGTCGAACACGCGCTCGAAGTCGAGCGACTTCCCGCGCATCTTCTTGACGATGCTGTAGATGTGTTTTGGCCGGCCCTGCACCTGTGCCGCGATGCCCTGCGCCACCAGTTCGGCCTGCAGCCGGGCGCGCAGCCGCTCCACGTCGCCTTCGCGCTCGGCGCGCTTTTCGTCCAGCAGCCGTGCCACCTGCTTGTAGGTGTCGGGTTCGAGGAAGCGGAAGGCCAGGTCCTCCATCTCCCACTTGATCTGCCAGATGCCCAGGCGATTGGCCAGCGGCGCGAACACCTGCAGCGATTCGCGCGCCACCTCGGGCGGCGCGGGCGTCTTCTTGGCCGCGTGCCAGCGCAGCGTCTGCAGCCGCGAAGCCAGGCGCAGCATCACGACCCTCAGGTCGCGCGAGAACGCCAGCAGCATCTTGCGGATGGTCTCGGTCTGCTGGCGGGGATCGTCCAGCGCCGTGCCGGCCTGAGCATTGCGCGCCTGCCGCTGCACGCGCACCAGCTGCGTGGTCTCGACCGCCAGGGCCGCATAGCTCTCGCCGAAGGCCTTGGCGATCACCTCATGCGGCCGGTTCAGGTAGGTGCAGGCATACACGAGGTAGCTCGCGGCCTGCATGGCCTCCGAGCCGCCCATGGACTTCAGGATGCGAGCGACGGCGTCGGCGTGCTCCAGCGTGTTCTCGCCCGTGTCCAGCGTCTCGCCCGCGATCAGCGGCTCGGCGAACGCACGGGCGCGCGACAACGCGTCGGCCTGCCGCGGCAGCGACTGCTCCGCGGCGGCGACCAGGGGGACCGGCCCGCTGTCGACGACGCCGTCGGTGGCGGTCTTCATGGCGCGAACAGGAAGGAGGCGACCGCGTCCACCTGGTCGGCCGCCACCAGGGTCGGCGCATGGCCAACGCCCGGGAACTCCACGAGTTGCGCACGCGGGCCGCGCCGCGTCATCTCGTGCGCCGTGTCGCGCGACAACAGGTCGGAGTCAACGCCACGCAGCAGCAGCGTGCGGGCGGTGATCGCGTCGTACAGGGCCCAGATGGCCGCCTGCCCCTTGGCAGCGGACTCTTCGGTCACGTCGCGGAAGGGGACGGCGATCGCGGGGTCGTAGTGCAGCGTGTAGCCGCCTTCCGGCACCGGACGCACCATGGGCTCGGACAATGCCAGCCACTGCTCGGGCGTGTGCGGGCCGAAGCTGGTCGAGATCTGCCACATGGCATCCGCCGCCTGCTGCACGGTCGAGAACCGGCCGGTGTTGCCGATGTAGGTGCCGATGCGCTGCAGTGCCTGCCACTGAATGGCGGGGCCGACATCGTTCAGCACGAGACGTGTCATGGGGACGGGCAACGGCAGCTTCGGCGCGCCGGCCAGTGCCATCCCGATCAGCCCGCCCATGCTGGTGCCGACCCAGGACAGCTGGCGCACGGGCGCCTGCCCATGCAGCTGCGCCAGCATCGCGAGCATGTCCGCGGCATACGTCGGCAACTGGTAGCCCTGCGGGTCCTGCAACCACTCGCTGCGGCCGCGGCCGGCCACGTCGGGACACACCACGCGCAGCGGCGCCGGGCTGCGCGCCACGAGCGCGGCCGCGAGCGTGTCGAAGTCACGGCCCTGGCGCGACAGGCCATGCACGCAGACCACCACGTGCGGGGCCGTCGCGTCGCCCCAGGACCAGTACGCCATGCGATGTCCGCGGCCCTGGTCGGGACACGGTACGTAGTTCAGCGTAGGGGCCATGGCGAGGGAAACATCCGATACTTCGCGGGCTCGGCCCGCACCTGCTCGCGCATCGTACCAACCACGCACGGAGATTCACCCATGCTCACTGGCAAGACTGCCCTCGTCACCGGATCCACCAGCGGCATCGGCCTCGGCATCGCCAAGGCTCTCGCGAAGCAGGGCGCGAACATCGTGCTCAACGGGTTCGGCGATGCCGAAGGTCCGAAAGCCGAGGTGGCGAAGCTCGGCGTCAAGGTCGGCTACCACGGCGCCGACATGAGCAAGCCGGCCGAGATCGAGGACATGATGAAGTCGGCCGCCGCGCAGTTCGGCCGCGTCGACATCCTGGTCAACAACGCCGGCATCCAGCACGTCGCCAGGGTCGAGGATTTCCCGCCCGAGCGCTGGGACGCGATCATCGCCATCAACCTGTCGAGCGCGTTCCATGCGACGCGCCTGGCCCTTCCGGCGATGAAGGCCGCCAACTGGGGCCGCATCATCAACGTCGCATCCGTGCATGGCCTGGTCGCGTCCGCCGAGAAGTCGGCCTATGTCGCCGCCAAGCACGGCGTCGTCGGCCTGACCAAGGTCACCGCGCTCGAGAACGCCACCACCGGCGTGACCTGCAATGCCATCTGCCCCGGCTGGGTGCTGACGCCCCTCGTCCAGAAGCAGGTCGATGCCAAGGCCGCGGCCAACGGCTGGACCAACGAGCAGGCCACGAAGCAACTGCTCGGCGAAAAGGAACCTTCGCTGCAGTTCACCACGCCGGAAGAACTGGGCGAGCTGGCCGTGTTCTTCTGCTCGCCCGCCGCGAACAACGTGCGCGGCGTGGCCTGGAACATGGACGGCGGCTGGGCCGCACAGTGAGCCGCGCGGCCCTCACGCGGCCAGGCCGAGGACGCGCTCCTCGGCCAGTTCGAAGCGGTCGGTCGGGCCCGAGTAGTCCCACCGCTCCAGCATGCACTGCCTTGCGGCACCCGGCCGTGGCGCCCACACCAGCAGGTTGACCGAGTTGCACGTGCCATGCCGGATGCGGCTGGACACGGCCGTGCCGGCCTGCACGCACCACATCGGCCGCGGCGTCGGCGTGGGCCGTTTCAGCAGGTCCAGCACGTACGGCAGGTGGATATGGCCGCCCAGCACCAGGTCGGCTCCCGCTGCCGACCAGGCCTGCAAGGCCTGCTCGGCTCCGCGCAGCCGGTCATGCTCGTCCTCGGGGCGCAGCACGTCGGCGGGCTGGTGCGTCACCACCACGCGCAGCTGGTTGCCTCTTGCGGCGCGCAGTTGGGTCGCGACGCGTGCGATCTGTTCCTCCGACACTTCCCCATTCTTGTGCCGCGCCGCGCGCGTCGTGTTGACGCCCACCACCAGGATTCCGTCCATGTCCAGCACGGGATCCAGCCGCGGCCCGAACGCCTCGAGATAGCGCGCATACGGCCGGACCATGCGGTCGAACAGGTCCAGCAGCGGAAGGTCGTGGTTGCCGGGCAAGGCCAGCATGCGCGCTATGCCCAGCTGTTGGCAGAACGCGCGGCCCGCCTCGAACTCCGCGGGCTGGGCGCGCTGCGTGATGTCGCCGCTGAGCACCAGCAAATCTGGCTTGCGCTCGCGGGCCAGGGCGAGGAGCGCCGCGACGACCTTCGGCTTCTCGGTGCCGAAGTGCGTGTCGGAGACGTGGAGCAGCACGGCCATCGCCGCGACCTTAGAGGCCGCGCGTGGCCTGGCCCGTCGGACAGGGGCTACCGCAGCTGTACGGAACCCGACACGTTCACCGTGACCGCGGTCTTGCCCGCTTCCACCGGCAGTGCCGCGTCGCCCGGCGCGCTGGGGGCGGCGCTGGCCACCATGCGCATGCGCGGCAGGCCCGCGTCCTGGGCGTTCACGGAGATCTCGCGCAATCCATATCCGTTGAAGCCGAAGCTGCGCGCGATGTCGCTCGCCTTGGCCCGGAACTGGGCGATCGCCTGCGCCTGCACGTCGTGCTCGGCCCGCTCGCGACGCTCCCGGCTGAGCCGGAAGGAGGCGTCGACGACAACCAGGCCCGGCACCCGCCCCGCGGCTTCGCTCACGCGCGCGATGTCCGTCCCCTCCAGCACCAGCTCGGCCGTGCCCTGCCACCCGGTGATGCGGCGCTCGCGCGAGTAGCGCGGCAGTACGCTGAAGGTGCCGGTTCGCACGTCCAGGACGCCGGGCTGCGCCTCGCGACGCGCCTGGGCCAACGCAGCTTCGAGCACCGCCCTGAGATCGGCCTGCACCCGCGCCGGATCGGCGCCTTCGCGCGTCGCCTGCAGGTGGATCTCGAGCGTGTCCTGCGCGACCTCGACCGCCGCGGTGGAGGACAGCTGGACCACGTTTTCCGGCGGCGGTGCAACCTGCGCGGACGCTGCTCCGCACGCGAGCGCGACGATGAACATGAGAGGAGCGCGAAGGTTCATGATGGGATGGGTCATCGTTCGTCAACGGCCGAGCGCGTGCAGTGGTTCACCGGGAAAAGGGAGCCGTTCCCAGACGGGGCAACTTTTGTAACACTATGTCAGTGATGGGCGGAATCCCTGCACGGTCGCTGCGGCCGCGGCCAGAATCGGCGCGGTTACAAATACGTTTTGGAGCACCATGACACAAGCTGCAGCCCGCACTGACAAGATCCTGGTGGTCGATGACGATGCCCGCATCCGCGATCTGCTCAGGCGGTATCTCACGCAGGAGGGCTTCGAGGTCATCCTGGCGGAAGATGGCAAGGCGCTCAACCGCCTGATGCTGCGCGAGACCGCCGACCTGATCGTGCTGGACCTGATGATGCCCGGCGAAGACGGCCTCTCCATCTGCCGCCGGCTGCGCGCGGCCAACGACCGCACGCCGATCATCATGCTCACCGCCAAGGGCGAGGACGTCGACCGCATCGTCGGCCTGGAAGTCGGTGCCGACGATTACCTGGGCAAACCCTTCAATCCGCGCGAACTCCTCGCGCGCGTGCATGCGGTGCTGCGTCGCCGCCCCGCGCAGGAGGCACCTGGCGCACCGTCGAGCGAGAACGAAGTCGTCAACTTCGGTCCGTTCGCCTTCGACCTGGGCGCCCGCACGCTGCGCAAGAACGGTGAGGAACTGCCGCTCACCACCGGCGAATTCGCGATGCTCAAGGCGCTGGTGCGCCACCCGCGCCAGCCGCTGTCGCGCGAGAAGCTGGCGCAGCTGGCCCGCGGCCGCGAGTTCGAGCCGTTCGACCGCAGCCTGGACGTGCAGGTGTCGCGGCTCCGCAAGCTCGTCGAGCTGGACCCGGCTTCTCCGCGCTACATCCAGACGGTGTGGGGCGTGGGCTACGTCTTCGTGCCGGACGGCGCGGGTTGAGAGGCCACGCCAGCGCGGCAGTGCCAGAATGGGCTGCCGCCGCGCTGCGCTCCTTGCCATCCTGAACGACGCCTGCGGCACCGGCGCAAAGCGCGCGTTGCCACCAGCCTGAACACATGATCCGAGGGGTCTCGACCAGCATCCACGCCACCGGCCCCGTGCCGCTGGAGACCGCGCCTGCGCCGCTCGAAATGCGGCCTCCGCGCGTGGGACTGTCGCTGTTCTGGCGCACGTTCTTCCTGCTCTCGCTGCTGCTGATCGGCTCCATCGTCGCCTGGCTGCAGACGTTCCGGGCGCTCGAGTTCGAGCCGCGCGCCGTGCAGACGGCGCAGCAGATCGCGTCGCTCGTGAACCTCAGCCGCGCCGCGCTCCGCTACTCCGACGCCATCGCGCGCGTGTCGCTGATCAAGACCCTGGCCGAGCAGGAAGGCGTGCGCATCCTGCCGAGCAAGCCCACCGACGTGTACATGACCGTCGATGAGACCTCGCTGGACGAACGCGTGGCCGATGAACTGGTGTCGCGCCTCGGCCCGGGCACCGTGCTGGCCTCGGCCGTCAATGGCGAGAAGGGCTTCTGGGTCGGCTTCAAGATCGACTCCGACGCGTACTGGCTGCTGATGGACCGCAACCGCTTCACCAAGGTGGGCGGCCGCACCTGGCTGATCTGGCTGATCACGGCGGCCGGTCTCTCGCTCGCCGGCGCCGCGGTCATCGCGCGGCTGATCAACCGGCCGCTCAAGCAGTTGTCGTTCGCCGCCAGCCGGGTGCGCGACGGCGACTTCGACGCCAGCCGGCTCGACGAGAAGGCCGTCACCAGCGAGATTCGCGAGGTGAACATCGGCTTCAACCGCATGGCCCAGCAGCTGGCCAAGATCGAACAGGACCGGGCCGTGATGCTGGCCGGCATCTCGCACGACCTGCGCACGCCGCTGGCCCGCCTGCGCCTCGAGACCGAGATGAGCGTCACCGACGCCGACGCGCGCGACCACATGGCCGCCGACATCGACCAGCTCGACGCCATCATCGACAAGTTCCTCGACTACGCCCGGCCCGACCATGCCGAGCTCAAGCCGGTATGCCTGCGCGACGTCATTGACGCGTGCGTGTACGCCGTGCAGGACCAGGGCGACATGCGCATCAACGTCGACGTCGGCAAGTCGCTGTACGTGCTGGCCGACGAGGTCGAGCTGGCGCGCGTCGTGTCCAACCTGCTGGAGAACGCGCGTCGCTACGGCAAGACGCCGGAGACCGGCATCGCCGTGGTCGACATCGCGGCCAAGTCGCGCAGCGAATGGGTGCTGCTCAAGGTGCGCGACCACGGCATGGGCGTCGCCCCCGAAGCCCTGCCGAACCTGGTGAAGCCGTTCTTCCGTGGCGACGCGGCGCGCACGGCGGCCACGGGTGCCGGCCTGGGCCTGGCCATCGTCGACAAGACGGTGCAGCGCATGGGCGGCATCTTCGCCCTGGCCAACACCACCTCCGGTGGACTGGCTGCGCACATCAAGCTGCAGAAGCCACGCAGCGGCGGCGTGCACGACACGGCCGAGCCCTCCGAGTCGCCCGAGACGATCAGCTGATCGCGCGCGTCGCCGGCGCGGGCGATCACTGACGGCACGCGGCAAGCGCGTCCTACCGCTGGGCCAGTCCGGCCAATCCACCATTGAGCCATGGCACCGCAAGTCGAACAGGAATCGCTGAAGGACGAGATGCGCAACGTCGTCGAGGAGGCGCGCATGATCATCCCGGGCGTGCAGGCGCTGTTCGGCTTCCAGACGATGGCGGTGTTCAACAACCGCTTCGAGGACTTGCCTCAATCGGGCGTGGCGGCGTACGTGGCGGGGCTCGCGATGTTGGCCGTGGCCATCGCACTGCTGATGGCCCCCGCGGCCTGCCATCGCATGTCCGAGCGCGGCCAGGTGTCCCGCAGCCTGATCGACCTGTCCTCGCGGCTGATCACCTGGGGCATGCTGCCGCTGATGCTGGGCCTGTCGCTCGACATCTTCGTCGTCGTGCTGGCGACGATGGACGATCTGCGCGCAGCGCTCGTGGGCGGTGTCGCGGCGCTGCTGGTGTTCAGCAGCTTCTGGTACGTGATGCCAGCCGTGCGCCGGCGCAGGAACAGGACGGGATCAGTCCCCGGTCGCTGACAGCAGGACCACCGCGCGCGCCTCGATGCTCTGCCCCTGCCCCACGGGCCCGAGCTTCTCTGCGGTCTTGGCCTTCACGTTCACCTGCGCGGGCGCGAGCCCCAGCGCCTTGCCGATGCGCGCCCGCATCGCATCGATGTGCGGCGCGAGCTTGGGCGCCTGGGCCACCACGGTGCTGTCGATGTTCACGATGGACCAGCCGGCCTGGCCGACGCGACGCGCCGCCTCCTCCAGCAGCAGCACCGAGTCGGCGCCCTTGAAGCGCGCACCGGTGTCCGGGAAATGCCGCCCGATGTCGCCCAGCCCCGCCGCGCCGAGCAGCGCGTCGGTGATGGCGTGCAGCAACACGTCGGCATCCGAGTGCCCCAGCAGGCCACGGTCGTAGGGGATCGCAACGCCGCCAATCACGAGCGCACGGCCCGGCACCAGCGCGTGCACGTCCCAGCCCTCGCCGATGCGCATCGTCATGACCGGCTCCCCAGCACGGCGGCGGCCAGCGCGAAATCCTCGGGCCACGTCACCTTGATGTTCTGTGCGCTGCCTGTGACCAGCATCGGCCGCAGGCCCAACGCCTCGATCGCCGACGCCTCGTCGGTGACGTCCGCGCCTGCCTGCTCCAGAGCTCGCCGCAGTTCGCCCAGGCGGAACATCTGCGGCGTCTGCGCCAGCCACTTGCCACGCCGCGGCAGCGTGCCCTGCACGCGCCCGCCCTCCTCCTGCTTGAGCGTGTCGGTGAGCGGCTGCGCGAGCAGGCCACCGACGGCATCGTGCTCGCAGGTGTCGATCAGGGTCTCGATCCACTCGGGCCGGACCAGGCAGCGCGCGGCATCGTGCACCAGCACCCAGTCGTGGTCCGAAGCGCCGCGCGCGGCCAGTTGCTCCAGGTCGGCCCCGACGCTCGATGCCCGCGTCGGCCCGCCGCACGCCACGACCTCGTAGCCTTCACCGGAGGCCAGGCGATCGTCGCCCGGCGCGACCACAACCAGCACCGACGCGAGCCGGCGCACGCGCGTGAACGCGGCGAGGGTGTGCTGGATCAGGGGACGCCCGGCGAGCAGTTCGTACTGCTTGGGACCGGCGGTGCCGGCGCGGCTGCCCACGCCCGCGGCGGGGATGAGCGCATGCAGTCGCGCGGGGGAATTCGTTGGATGAGCAGGCGCCAAGATGGGGGCCATTCTAGAATCCGCGCACACCCCTCGTCCGCGCGCCGAGGGGTGTTTGCATTTGCCCCGCCCGATGGATCTTCCCAAGCTTTCTCCCGGCAAGCGCTTCGCGCTGCCCCGCCCGCCCGGCTCGGCGGATGCCTTGCTGCTGGCCCGCCTGGCCCTGCGCGAGAAGGCGGCGGGCCACCCGACCGCCATCGTCACCAGCGGCGCCGCCGACGCGCAGCGCCTGATGGACGAACTCGCGTTCTTCGGGCCCGACCTGCGCTGCTCGCTCTTTCCCGACTGGGAAACGCTGCCCTACGACACCTTCTCGCCGCACCAGGACCTGATCAGCGAGCGGCTGGCCACGCTGTGGCGCATCTCGCAGGGCGAGGCCGACGTGGTCATCGTGCCCGCGACCACCGCGCTGTATCGCGTCGCGCCGCCGTCGTTCCTGGCCGGCTACACGTTCCAGTTCGCGGTCAAGCAGAAGCTCGAGGAAAGCAAGCTGCGCGCGCAGCTCACGCTCGCGGGCTACAACCACGTGACGCAGGTTGTCAGCCCCGGCGAATACGCGGTGCGCGGCGGCCTGATCGACCTGTTCCCGATGGGGTCGGCCGTGCCGTACCGCGTCGACCTGTTCGACGACGAGATCGACTCGATCCGCACCTTCGACCCGGACAGCCAGCGCAGCCTGTACCCGGTGCCCGAGGTGCGGCTCCTGCCCGGCCGCGAGTTCCCGATGGACGACGCGGCGCGGGCGCGCTTCCGCAGCCGCTGGCGCGAGCTGCTCGAGGGCGATCCGACCAAGAGCCGCATCTACAAGGACATGGGCAACGGCGTTGCCACGTCCGGCATCGAGTACTACCTGCCGCTGTTCTTCGAGGAGACGGCGACGGTCTTCGACTACCTGGGAGCGCAGGCCACGCTGGTGCTGCACGGCGACCTGGAGCCCGCGTTCCAGCGCTTCTGGCAGGACACCAGGGACCGCCATCGGCTGCTGCAAGGCGACCCCGAGCGGCCGATCCTGCCGCCGGAGGCGCTGTTCCTCACCATCGAGCAGTTCTATGGCAAGGCGAACGAGCATGCCCAGCTGTCGCTGCGGCCGGGTGCGCAGGACGTCGCGGACAGCGCCCTGTTCCAGAAGCTGCCCGACCTCTCGGTCCTCCGCGGCGCCGAGGATCCGCTCGCCCGCCTGAAGCAGCACCTCGCCAAATCGCCGCACCGCGCGCTGGTGCTGGCCGAGAGCACAGGCCGGCGCGAGAGCCTGCTCGACTTCCTGCGCGCCAGCCAGCTGTCGCCACCGGCGTTCGACTCGCTCGAGGAATTCCAGGCCAGCGACGAGAAGCTGGGCATCGCCACCGGCGCGGTGAACGAGGGCTTCGCCTGGCCCGAAGAGGCGATCGACTTCATCACCGAGACCGAGCTGTTCGCGGCCGGCACCACCACGCGCCGGCGCAAGCGGCAGGAGCAGGTCAGCGACGTCGAGGCCCTGATCAAGGATCTCTCCGAGCTGAACGTCGGCGACCCGGTCGTGCATGCGCAGCACGGCATCGGCCGCTACCAGGGCCTGGTCAACCTGGACCTCGGCCAGGGCAACACCGAGTTCCTGCACCTCGTGTACGCCGACAAGGCCACGCTCTACGTCCCGGTGAGCCAGCTGCACCAGATCAGCCGCTACACGGGCGTGTCCGCGGACGAGGCGCCACTGCACAAGCTGGGCTCCGGCCAGTGGGAGAAGGCCAAGCGCCGCGCAGCCGAGCAGGTGCGCGACACGGCCGCCGAGCTGCTGAACATCTATGCGCGCCGCGCGGCGCGCGAAGGCCACGCCTTCCGCTTCTCGCCGCAGGACTACGAGACCTTCGCCAACGACTTTGGATTTGAAGAGACGGCCGACCAGAACGCGGCCATTCACGCGGTGATCCAGGACATGATCTCGCCGCAGCCCATGGACCGCCTGGTGTGCGGCGACGTCGGCTTCGGCAAGACCGAGGTGGCGCTGCGTGCCGCGTTCATCGCCGTCACGGGTGGCAAGCAGGTGGCCTTCCTCGCGCCCACCACGCTGCTGGCGGAGCAGCATTACCAGACGCTGGTCGACCGCTTCTCCAAGTGGCCGGTGAAAGTGGCCGAGATGAGCCGCTTCCGCTCGCAGAAGGAGATCACGGCGGCCGGCAAAGGCCTCGCCGACGGCAGCGTCGACATCGTGGTCGGCACGCACAAGCTGCTTTCCGGCACCGTGAAGTTCAAGAACCTGGGCCTGCTGATCATCGACGAGGAGCACCGCTTCGGCGTGCGCCACAAGGAGGCGATGAAGGCCCTGCGCGCCGAGGTGGACGTGCTCACGCTCACCGCGACGCCGATCCCGCGCACGTTGGGCATGGCGCTGGAGGGGCTACGCGACCTGTCGGTGATCGCCACCGCGCCGCAGCGACGCCTCGCGATCAAGACCTTCGTTCGCAACGAGGGCAACGGCGTGATCCGCGAAGCCGTGCTGCGCGAACTGAAGCGCGGCGGCCAGGTCTACTTCCTGCACAACGAGGTGGAGACGATCGAGAACCGGCGCGAGCGGCTGGAGGCGCTGCTGCCCGAGGCGCGCATCGCCGTCGCCCACGGCCAGATGCCCGAGCGCGACCTCGAGCGCGTGATGCGCGACTTCGTGCAGCAGCGCTTCAACGTCCTGCTCTGCTCCACCATCATCGAGACCGGCATCGACGTGCCGACCGCCAACACCATCGTCATCAGCCGCGCCGACAAGTTCGGCCTGGCGCAGCTGCACCAGCTGCGCGGGCGGGTCGGCCGCAGCCACCACCAGGCCTATGCCTACCTCATGGTGCCGGACATCGAGAGCCTCACGCGGCAGGCGGCGCAGCGGCTGGATGCGATCCAGCAGATGGAGGAACTGGGTTCGGGCTTCTACCTGGCGATGCACGACCTGGAGATTCGTGGCGCCGGCGAGGTGCTGGGGGAGAACCAGAGCGGCAACATGCTGGAGGTCGGCTTCCAGCTGTACAACGAGATGCTCGCCGAAGCCGTGCGCTCGCTGAAGGCCGGCAAGGAGCCGGACCTGTTGGCGCCGCTGTCCGTCACCACCGACATCAACCTGCATGCACCCGCCCTGCTGCCCGACGACTATTGCGGCGACGTGCACCTGCGGTTGTCGTTCTACAAGAAGCTGGCCAGCGCCAAGACGACGGACCAGATCGACGGGCTGCTGGAAGAGATCGTCGACCGCTTCGGCAAGCTGCCGCCGCAGGCGCAGACGCTGATCGACGTGCATCGGCTGCGCGTGCTGGCGCGGCCGTACGGCGTGGTGAAGGTGGATGCGGCGCCGGGCGTGACCAACATCACATTCAAGGCGAACCCGCCCGTGGACCCGCTCCGGATCATCGAGCTGGTGCAGAAGAACCGCCACATCAAGCTGGCCGGCAACGAGAAGCTGCGCATCGAGCGCGAGCTGAAGGATCCGAAGGACCGGGTGCTGATGGTGCGCGACGTGCTGAGGGCGCTGGGACAGCCGAAGGTGGCCGAGCCCGCGTGAGTCCCTTGTGTCATTCCCGCGAAGGCGGGAAACCAGGGCGTCCATCTTCACCGACATCGGAACGGAAGCCTTGGGTCCCCGCCTCCGCGGGGACGACAACGAGGCGCGACAATCTCCCCATGCCCTCCCGCACCGAATTCGCCCCTGGCCTCTCGATCCAGGGCTTCACGCCGCCGCTTCGCCTCTCCGACTTCAAGCTCGCCGCGTTCGACATGGACTCGACGCTGATCAACATCGAGTGCGTCGACGAGATCGCAGACGCTGTCGGGCTGAAGGAGGAAGTGGCGGCCATCACCGAAGCCACCATGCGCGGCGAGATCGCCGACTTCAAGGAAAGCCTGCGCCGCCGCGTGGCGCTGCTGCGCGGCGTCACGGTGGCCGACATGGAGCTGGTCTACACCTCGCGCCTGCAGCTCAATCCCGGCGCCGAGCGGCTCATCGCCGCCTGCAAGGCCGCCGGCATGAAGACGCTGCTGGTCTCCGGCGGCTTCACCTTCTTCGCGGATCGTGTGCGTGACCGCCTGGGCATCGACTACACGCGCTCCAACGTGCTCGAGATCGAATCGGGTCCCAACTGCGGCCAGCTCACCGGCCGCATGGTGAACCAGCCCTGGGGCGACATCTGCGACGGCGCGGAGAAACGCAAGATGCTGCTGGAGACCTGCTCGCAGCTGGGCATCAGCCCGAAGCAGGCGATTGCGGTGGGCGACGGTGCCAACGACCTGCCGATGATGGGCGAGGCCGGCCTCTCGGTCGCCTACCACGCCAAGCCGCGCGTGCGCGAGCAGGCGATGGTGGCGATCGACGAAGGTGGGCTCGACCGCGTGCTCGAGGTCGTTCGGCCCTAGGGCCTGTTCACCCTAGAGCGCGGGCGCGGCGGGCGAAGGCACGGCGCGCTGTCCGCGCAACCGCCACAGCAGGAACAGCACGATCGACAGGTTCAGGCCGTTCCATGCGATGCCGTTGACGAAGGCGGCGCGGTAGGAGCCGGTGAGGTCGAACACCGCGCCCGACATCCAGCCGCCCAGCGCCATGCCGAACAGCGTGGCCATGAGCACCGTGCCCACGCGCGCGCCGGCTTCGGCGGGCGAGAAGTGCTGGCGCACGATCAGCGCGTACGACGGCACGATGCCGCCCTGGAACAGGCCGAACAGCCCGGCCACGACGTACAGCGACACCAGGCCGTCGAACGGCAGGAACATCAGCAGCGCGACCCCCTGCAGCACCGACCCGAGCAGCAGGGTGCGCAGGCCGCCGATGCGGTCGGAGATCCAGCCCGACACGAGCCGGCTCACCACCCCGAGCCCCAGCATCAGGGACAGCATCTGGGCGCCCCGCGCAGCACCGAAGCCGAGGTCGGTGCAGTACGCCACGATGTGCACCTGCGGCATCGACATCGCGACGCAGCAGGCCACGCCGGCCACGGCCAGCAGCATCTGGGCGGTACCGGGCTGCAATCCCATGGGCCGCGGCACTGAAGTAGCGGATGCCGATGCAGATCCCGCGCCGGCAGGCGCAGCAACGAGCGGCGGGCGCGGCCGCAGCAGCAGCGCCAGCGGCAGCATCGTCGCCAGGCAAAAGATGCCCAGCCCCACGTAGGTCTGCCGCCAGCCCACCGAGTCGATGAAGTGCTGCAGTACCGGCGGCCACAACGCGCCTGCCGCGTAGTTGCCGCTCATGCAGATCGCCAGCGCCGTGCCGCGCCGGCGGTCGAACCATTGCGAGGTGTCGGCGACGAGAGGCGCGAAGGTCGCCGAGGTGCCGAGCAGCCCGACCAGGAGGCCCTGCGCGGCGCAGAACAACGTGAGCTGCGGCGCCAGGCCGGCCGCGATGAAGCCGCTGCCCAGGCCTACGGCGCCCAGCGCCACGGGCAGCACAACCCCGAAGCGATCGGCAAGCCGGCCCATGAGGATGCCGCCGAGGCCGAAGCCGATCATGGTGAGCGTGTAGGGCAACGACGCCGCCCCGCGATCGACGCCGAACTCGTGCTGGATTGCCGGCAGCACGACCGTCACCGAATACATGCCCGAGCCACCGAGGGTCATCAGCAGCAGCGACACGCATAGCCGCATCCACGCGTACGGCGACTCGATGGCGCTGGCGGGCGACGCGGCGCCGCTGCGCCAGGACACGGTGCTGGGACTGGACATGGCCGCATTGGAACACCGCGCCCGTCGGACACAGCCGACACGGGGCCGTGCCCGCAGACGACCCGTCCCGCGAGCCCACACGTTAAGGTGGACGACCTCGACGACGCCACCATGCAGAGCACCGCCTCCCGCCATTTCTCGATGCTGCGCGGCTTCCACCTGGCCGACTTCTTCACACTCGGCAACGCGGCCTGCGGCGTGGGCGCCGTCTTCCTCGCGATGCTGTTCGTCGCCAGCGGCGAGCCGGCGCACTTCTTCGCGGCGGCGGCACTGGCGCCCGCAGCGCTGGCCTTCGACGTCCTCGACGGCCGCATCGCGCGCGCCCGCCACCAGCACTCGCCGCTGGGGCGCGAGCTCGACTCGCTCTCCGACGTGATCTCCTTCGGCGTCGCGCCCGCCGCGCTGGCGTTCGCGGCCGGCATGCAGGGCGGCTGGGACGTGGCCGCCCTCGTCTACTTCGTCTGCTGCGGCGTGAGCCGGCTCGCCCGCTACAACGTGACCGCCGAGAGCATGGCCGGCGACACCGGGAAGGTGCGCTACTTCGAGGGCACGCCCATTCCCACGAGCGTGCTGCTCACGGGCGTGCTCGCCCTCGCCGGGTGGCAGGAGCGGCTCGGCGATGACCTGTGGGGCGGCGCGATCGGGCTGGGCCCCTGGCAGCTGCATCCGTTGGTGCTGCTGTTCGTGCTCTCGGGCAGCCTGATGATCAGCAAGACGTTGCGGATTCCCAAGCTGTGACGCACACGCCTGGCACGCCCCCTCCGCTGCGGCTGTTCACCGCGCTCTGGCCGCCGCCGGCGGTGCGCGATGCGCTGCTGGTCCTGCGTGACCGCTGGCAGTGGCCGCCGGGCGCCAGGCTTGCCGACGCATCGAAGCTGCACATCACCCTGCACTTTATCGGCTCTGTCGAGGCGTCGCGCCTGCCCGCGCTGGTGGACGGCCTGGCCGTGCCGATGGAGCGGACCGAGCTGCGCATCGACACGCGCCGGCAACGCGTGTGGCCGGGCGGGATCGCGGTCGTCGAGTTGCAGATGCCCGAGATGCTGCAGCGCATGCATGCGTTGCTGGCCCATGCACTGTCGCGCCTGGGGCTTGGCGTCGAAGCCCGGCCCTGGCGTCCCCATGTGACGTTCGCGCGCAAGGCCGCCGGTGCGGTGCCACCGGCCGCGGCCGATGGGATGCCAAGCTGGCCGGTGGACGGCTACGCGCTGGTTCGCAGTGCCGGCGGACGCTACGACATCCTGCAGCGCTACGCGGCTGCAAAGGTTGAGCCATGAACGCAATCCTGCCTCGGCAGTTCCGGGGCCAGCGGGGCCCGTTCGGACTATTCGCTGGCCCACAGGGGCCGGTCAGCTGGGAAAAACGCGCACGGTTACAGGACGTGGCGGAACAATCTCACGGAAGTTTCCGCCAACCTTCCATGCAAGACCGTCTCTCCTGGGCCCAAGCCGCATGTGCGCGCGTCTTGCGCCCCCTCGTCCGGCTGGCCCTCGGCATGGGGCTGAAGCATCCGCACCTCGAGAGCATGCTGCGCGACCTGCTGCTCGACGAGGCCACGCGGTTGTGGCAACGGCAGGGCGTGGGCTCTCCCAACATCAGCCAGCTCGCGGTGACCACCGGTCTCAATCGCAAGGACGTCACGGCCCGCGTGCGACGTCCTGCCGACCCGCTGCCGCACACCGAGCTGTCGGCTGCGGCCAAGACGTTCACCCGCTGGTTCCAGCTGGCCAGCCAGAACCCGTCGCTGCAGCGGCTGCCCGTGGCGTCCACCGGCCAAGGCCTGTCGTTCGAGGATGTCGCGCGCGAAGCCAGTCGCGGCGACGTGCACCATCGCGCCGTCCTCGACGAGCTGGTGCGCCTGGGCATGTGCGTGCGGGTGGATGCGAGCCAGGTGGAACTCACGTCCGAAGGCTTCGTGCCCACGGCCGACCTGCAAAGCACGCTGGCGTTCCTCGGCGACAACCTGCGCGACCACGCGAGCGCGGCGGTCTCCAATGCGCTGGGCGAAGGACCGCTGATGCTGGAGCGCGCGGTCTTCGCCGAGGGCCTGGCGGAGTCCGACTGCGAGGCGGTGCACCAGCTGATGCGCCAGCGATGGACCGCGATGCACCGTGAGCTGGTGGCGGTGCTGTCCGAAGCCATCACGCGCAATGGCGCGCAAGGCACCAAGCGGTTGCGCGTGGGCATCTACCTGTACCACGCCGACCGGGAGGGCACGTCGGAATGACGCTGTCGGCCAGCACCTTGCTGCGCCGGCTCGTGTTGCTGACGGCGCTGGCGCTCGGCAGCTGCGGTGGCGGCAGCGTGGGCGATGCGCCTGGCGCGTCTGGCGACGCCCTCGGCGGCGGCACCACCGTCGGCAGCGACATCGGCAGTGGCGGCACCGGGATCACCGGTGGCGGCACCGGCGTGGCATCCGGCGGCGTGGGTTCCGGCGGGACCGGGGTGTCAGGCGGCAGCGGAGGCGTGGGATCGGGTGGAACGGGCGCCACGGCCGACGCAGGCATCGGCTCCATCGACGGCTTCGGCAGCATCATCGTGAACGGGGTGCGGTACGACATCAGCACCGCGACCACCATGCTGAGCGACGTCAGCGCGCTCAAGCTGGGCATGACGGTGCGTGTCACGGGCAGCCTCAGCGCGGACCTCACGCAGGGCACGGCCACGCTGGTCACGTCCGCGGCCGACCTGCGAGGCAAGGTGTCCAACCTGTCCGCGGCCGGCGGCACGTTCACGGTGCTCGGCGTGCAGGTGAGCACCGATCCAGCGACGGTCTATGCCGGCGGCCTGATGGCGTTCAGCGGCCTCGCCAACGGCGTCAACGTGCAGGTGCACGGGCTGCCCGGTGCGGGCGGCCGCCTGCAGGCGACACGCATCGAACGGCTGGCAACGGCGCAGGACCCCGTGCTCACCGGCTACGTGCAGGACCTCGATCGCGCCGCTCACGTCTTCCGCATCGGCACGCAGAGCGTGAGCTATGCCACTGCCGATTTCCCCGGCGACTGGCCCTGGAGCCGGCTGGCCGAGGGGCAGGTGGTGCGCGTGCGAGCAGCCGCGGTGGCGTCCACGCTCGCGGCAACCGCCGTCGAGCCGTGGAATCCGGCGCCGCTCCGGGACGGCACGCGCCTGAGCCTGGGCGGGCTGGTCACCGACTACGAGGGCCTGCAGTCGCTGCGCATCGACGGCGTGCCGGCCGATCTGTCGGCCGTCAGGCTCACCAGCCTGGCCGGTGCGATGGCCAACGGAGCGCGCGTCGATGCGACGGGAACGATGCAGGGCGGCGTGCTGCAGGTGTCCACCGTCCGCGTGCGGCAGGCCGCGCCAACCACGACCGCCAGCGCGCCGCCGGCGGAGCAGACCAGCTTCACGGCGCGCGGCAGCGTGGGCGCCTACCGCTCGCCATCGAACTTCAAGGTGCAGGGACAGGACGTCGATGCGAGCGCTGCCACCTACGTCGGCGGCACGGCGGCGGACCTCGGACCTGGCCGCAAGGTGCTGGTCACCGGCTCACGCGTGCGCGACGACGTGCTGGCGGCCGACCAGGTGGAATTCCTCAACTGAGCACCAGGCTCAGCGCAGCTGGTCGGGGCCGGACGGAGTGAAGCCGGTGGGCTTGGTTTCTTCGAAGTCGGAATCGTGGTGCTTGTCGGGCGGGGACTTCAGCACCGCATCACGGATGGCGAACAGGGCCCGCAGGTCCTCGGCGATCTCGGGATCGTCCTCCTCCTCTTGCGCAGGCGGCGCCTCGGCCGGAACCGGCGAGGTGGCGGGCGCAAAGGGGTCGGAGGGTTTGGCCGTCCAGTCAGCGGCGCCAGGCATCACGCCGCCGCTGCTGGAGGTGATGCCGTCGAACTGCCAGGAGATGCTCAGCAACCAGTCCCAGGCGCGCGGATCGTATTTCTCGATCTCGGCCATCAGGCTGCTCTGGAACGGCGGGATGTAGTTCAGCAGGCGGGCCTGGCCCTGCTTGACGACCAGCTGCAGATGCACGCCGCTGCGGCGGCGGCTGTTGACGACCGGGAGGATGCGGCATTCGATCCAGTCGGAGGGCACTGCATGGCGGCGCATGCTCTCGCGCAGGACGAGCTTGATCAGCTCGCGCCGGCTGGCCTCCCGCTGGATGCTGTCGTCATCGTCGTGGCCTTCGCTTTCCTCGAAGCGGGTGCCGGTGGCTGCTGCCTCGGACTCCGGAGCCGCCTTGTCCGGTCCCTTGAAGATCTTGTTGAGCAGGCCCATGGGCGCATTATCGCCCCCGGTCCTGCTGCCGCCAGCTATTCCAGAAAGGCGGTTGCCAGGCGAACACCAACGGTGAAGCCGCCGCGGCATGCTTCACACCGCACCACGATCGCTTCGCAGTGCAACGGGAAGTTGTGCCCGTCCAACAGGTAGTCGACGGTGATCTCGATGCGCTGGCCGATGGCATGGGCATCGCGCGAGGTGAAGCACAACCCGCTGACGCTGACGTCGCGCGTCACGCCCGCCGAGCCCCCCTCGACGGTGAGAGGGACCTCCATCTCGAAGCGCTCGGCGCCGCGCTTTTCCTCCAGCCGTCCCAGCGGCACGACGACCCGGGGTTCCACCGTTGGCATGTTCATCTCCTGCCGGCACCGCCGGCGTTGGTTCAGCCGGTCCCGCCTTCCTGCGGCACCGAGTCGCGGAACAGCGGCTCGTCCAGCTGCACCGCGATGTTGAAGTTGTCCCCGTGCCGCTCCACGCGCACCACGCGCCCGCGGCAATCAAGATGGAACGCCGCGCCCTCGACGTCGTACTGGAGGCTCAGCGCCACCCTGGCGCCCAGCTCCTGGGCCTGCGAAGATTCCAGCAGCACGCCGGTCGCACTGATGTCGTGGCAGGCGCAGTCCTCGCCCTCCATCGTGATCGGCAGCGCCAGCCCGAACCTCTCGGCCGATCGCTGGCATGGCTGAACGTCCTGCATTCCTCGAGTCTCCCTTGGCGCGCGTACGGCACCTTGCAGCGCAGCGTAGGGGGGCCCAATCCCTGAGCTTGTAGGAGACGGACGTAACAACCTGTCGGGATCGGCAACGCGGCACTTCAACCGCAGCGCGGCGGCAGGCGCACCACAGGATCAGTGCGCGGCATGCAGCATGTGCTCGAGCGCCGACTGGCCCGCGTCCAGGGTGCGGTCCGCGTCGTCGGGGAGCTTGCCTTGCGGCGAGAGCTGGTCCACGACCTCGGGCAGGATCTCGGAGAAGCCGTCGGCGACCTCGTCCTCGCCCACGCCGAGCTGGCTCGAGAGGTTGGCGAGCTCGTCGTGCCCGAGCAGCTCGTGGGCCGCCTGCGGCGGCAGCGGCGCGTTCGCGCCGGTGCCAAGCCACGAATCCGCGTGGCCACCATACCCATGCTGGTTGACGCGCTGCAGGACATTGCCGATGCCGCCATTGCGCTGCACCCACTGCAGCACGAGCGGCAGCATGAGCGCGAGCATCGCGTTGCGGCCGCTGCCGCTGCCCACTCCCGCAGGTCGCATGCCGCCGGGCAGGCCTGCACTCCCGCCGCTCCCGACGCTCCCGCCGCTCTCGCCGCCGAGGCCGCCGAGAATCGCGCCGAGTCCACCGAGGCCACCCGGCAGCCCACTCCCGCCGCTCGCGCCCATGCCAGCTGCCGGGGAGCCGCCCGGTCCACCGCCACCCACAGCGCGTCCGAGCACGCTGCCGAGGATCTGCCCGATCAAGGGATTCGCCATCGCAGACTCCTTCTGGAAATCGAAGGACACGGTAGCGTCCGTGCAAGCCGGCGCGCGTAGGCAGAGGTCGCGCGCAGCGCTGCGACGTGCAGGCTTGGCGTGGACCCAGCCGCTGCAAAAAATTGCTTGGCAAAACTGCACGTTACGCGCGGCCGAGCCAGTCAATGGCCCTCCCGGGCCAGCAAACAACGCGACGTAGTTCTTTGCAGAGTTGCCGGGGAGCGGTTCTCCTACAACGAGACGCTCCAAACCGGCAAGCGGCTGTGGCTGGGAGAACGGACCATTCGCTTCGACGTGTATCGACCGCGTCATCAACGCAACTTGGAGGCTCAGAATATGGGAAGCAGATCTCGAGTTCACGTGACGGCCGCGCTGGCCGCACTGTGGCTCACAGCATGTGGTGGCGGTGGCGGCGGCGACACGCCCGTTCCGGCGCCCGTCCCCGCGCCGGCTCCTGGTCCTGGCCAGAGCCCGGCCCCGACTCCGGCACCGACTCCCGCCCCGACTCCGGCGCCGACTTCTGCTCCGGCGACGGCTGTGAAGCTCGTGACCGACACGCAGCTGGCTGTGAACCAGAGCTACGACGTGACTGCCACGACGGCGACGCCGCTGAAGCTCACGCTGCCCGCTACCGCGACCGCGAACGACACGATCAGCATCAAGGGCACCGGCACCACGCAGTGGTCGGTCGCGCAAGCCGCTGGCCAGTCGATCCTCACGAGCAACCTCGCGGGCAACAAGGCTCCTGGCGCAGTGTGGACTGCACCGGCGACGGCGGATCTCGCTGCCCACACGTGGCACTGGATCAGTTCCGATGTGAGTGGCCAGACGCTGCTCGCCGGAGCAGCCATCAATGGCCTGCTGTACACGTCCACCGATGGCGGCGTGACCTTCACGACTGGCAACAGCACTCCCGGCACCTGGATCTCGTCCGACATGTCGGCCAACGCCGAGCGCATGGTGGCCGTGAAGTACCAGGGTGATGGCATGTTCACCTCGGTCGACAAGGGCGCGACGTGGACGGCGGTGACTTCCCCGCTGTTCGCCGGCGCAAACCTGAGCTTCGAATCGGTCACCATCTCCGCGGACGGCCAGCACATCGTGGCCGTGAGCCAGGGCGGCAACCTCACGTACAGCAACGACGCTGGAGCCAACTTCTCTGTCGGTACCCTGCCGGGCGCCACCCAGACGTTCAACTGGCGTTCGGTGGACAACTCGGCCGACGGTTCGGTCATCGTCGCGGTCACCGAAGACTCGCACGTGTTCCTCTCGACGGACTCTGGTGCGCACTTCAGCGAGATCAGCGTCGCCGTTGGAACGCCGGCAGCTCCGGTGTTCGAGAACTGGTACCGCGTCAAGATGTCGGCCGACGGCCAGACCATCGCGGTGGTCGCGAACCAGTTCGGCGGGGGCTCGGGTACTGGCATCTACGTGTCGCATGACCGGGGTGCCACCTGGACCAAGGGCTTCTCGCTGACCGCTGACTACTCCGCACTGGCCATGTCCGCAGACGGCACCCGCATCGCAGCGACCGTGTCGAACGCGAACAATTCGACCAGCGGCGCTGCAGCCACCGGCGAAGTCGTGATGTCCACCGATGGCGGCGCGACGTTCACGCCGGTGACGATGCCCGGCACCGACACCGACTGGCGCGCGGTTGCCATGTCGGCCGACGGCAACAAGATGGCCGCCGCGACGGGCCGATTCACCGGCCCGACCGCAGGTCTCCTGTACACCTCGCAAGGCAACCGCACCTCGATCGGCACTGCCGGTTCGATCACCGGCGGCCAGGGCGCGAACGTGTCGCTGAAGTACCTGAGCAACAACGTGTGGAGCGTCACCAGCTCCTCCGGCGGCCCCTTCAGCATCAAGTAACCACAAGACAGGCATCCCTTCAGGGAGGGATGAGCCGGGCCGCAAGGCCCGGCTTTTTTTGTCCTCGCGCATCGCGACTGGCTCTTTCGGGCTCGGCGCGCCACCGACACGGCCGAGCCACGTCTTCCTACGGCCAATGGCTGAGATGGCGTACGCACTCGTGCCTCATGCATTCCAACAATCGCGCGGATTCACAAGCACGCCTTTCTGCAATGAACCAACAACAAACCCTGCGTGGCGACCATCGGCCGCGCGCTCTTGCCCTCTCCGCACTGGGCGCCCTCTTCCTCGCCGCATGCGGCGGCGGTGGCGGTGGCAGTTCATCGGTGGATCCGGCACCGGCGCCATCGCAAGTCATCAGCCAGGGTTCGGCGCCCGCACCGTTGCCGACCCCCGCGCCCGCAGCTGCCCCCGAGGCAGAAACGATTCCGGCGCCTGCGCCCTCGCCAACGTCCGCACCCGCGCCAGCGCCAGCGCCAACGCCAGCACCGACGCCGGCCCCCACACCGACACCGGCACCGACACCGGCACCAACGCCTGCGCCAGCCCCGGCGCCGACTCCCGCCCCCACGCCGGCGCCGCCCCCTGCCCCCGGCTCGCAACAGGCGGCGGCGAACGTCAGCTACACCGTGACGCCGAACGCGGGCGAAACCGTTGTCATCACGCTCCCGCCCAATGCCGCCCTGCAGGTCGGTGACCACGTGCGCGTCACCGGCGCGGGCAGCGGGCAATGGCGCCTCGCGCAGAACGCCGAACAGTACGTGGTGACCACCAACCTGCCCGGCAACGCGGTGCCCGGCACGGTGTGGACCGCACGCGATCCGGCGCCGACCCCGCAACCGTGGTTCACCTCCGCATCGTCGGCCAGCGGCAACCGCATCGCGGCGGTCGCCAGGCCGGGCGGGATCTTCATGTCCGCCGACGGTGGCGCGACCTGGTCCGCCAGCAATGCGCCGCAGGCACGCTGGGCCGGCATCGCGATGAACCGCGACGGCAGCCGTCTCGCCGCAGTCGTCGCGGGCGGCCTGCTCTACACCTCGACCAACTATGGCGCGACCTGGACTGCCCGCACGACCGCGGAGCAGCCCTGGAGCAGCGTGAGCATCTCGGAGGACGGCCAGCGAATCGTCGGGCTGGTGCAGGGTGGCAGCATCTACGCGTCCACCGACGGAGGTGCGACTTTCACCGCAGTCCCGGGTACCGGGAACACGGACTGGCGCTCCGTCGCCAGCTCGGCGGATGGCCAGCGGTTGCTCGCGGTCGCATCGAAGTACGTCGGGGCGGCCGCCAACGCAGGCGTGTACGTCTCCACCGACGGCGGCGCCACGTGGACCCGGCGCGCGGTGACCGGCCCGACGCCTCCGACGGACAACTGGAGCTACGCCTCGATGAGCGAGGACGGCCAGCGCATGGCCGCCATCGACAACGGCGGCAATCCGTGGATCAGCGACGACGGCGGCACGACCTGGACCATCCGCTTCAGCTTCAGCAACTGGTCCGGCCTCGCGGTCTCGCGCGATGGTGAGGTGGTGGCCGCCCTGGAGCCGCGCGACGACGCGGGCGGCCACACCGGCTACGTGTTCCTCAGCGCGCGCGGCGCCGGCGAGTGGAGCTTCCTCGGCGAGAACCGCTGGTACCGCGGCGTGAGCCTGTCCTCCGACGGCAACTGGATCGTGGTGGGCGACAACGGACTCGACGGCGCCGGCGGACGCCTCTACACCTCGCAGGGCAACCGCACCTCGGGCGGCACGCTGGGCTCGATCACGGGCGGCGCGGGCCAGATGGTGGAGGTCACGTACCAGGGCAACGGCCGCTTCACCATCGGCACGTACGACCGCGGCGGCGACAACGGCCAGTTCGCGATTCGTTGAGCGGCTGACCGTCCTTCGCCGCAAGCGAAGGACGGTGGACCCCGCGTCGGGCCGGTGGCACGATGGCTGTTCCCCGACCTCCAGGAGACCGCCATGGACGAATCGTTCGCACCGCCCGTCGCGCCGCAGCGCAACCTCGGGACCCGCTTCCTCTACATGCTGCTGATGGTCGTGGCCTGCTACGTGGCCCTGTGGGTGCTGGGCTTCGTCGCCATCCTGCAGTTCGCGCTGGCCGCCTTCGCCGACGGGCCCGCCCCGCGCGTGCAGGCATTCGGCGCGAGCCTCGGCCGCTACTTCGGCCAGGTCACGCGCTTCCTCGCGTTCGACAGCGAGGACCTGCCGTTCCCGTTCGCGGACTGGCCGCAGCCAGCCGCGTAGCGTCCTACTGGAAGATCTTGCCGATCCGGCCGAGCACGTCGTTGACGATCTGCTCGAGCGGATTCGGCGCCTCCTTCGGCTTGGGCTTGGGCCGCGGGATGTCGAACTCGGCCTGCGGGTCGATCCACCGCGCACGCAGGGCCTGCTGGAAAAAGTCGCCCACCATCGGCAGTGCGCTGCGCGCGCCGGGCCCCCAGCTGTCGGCCATGGTGATGTGCGGATCGTTGAAGCCCACCCACGCGCCGGCCACCAGTTGCCGGTGCATCAGGATGAACCAGCCGTCGCTGTTGTCCTGCGTGGTGCCGGTCTTGCCGGCCACGTCGGCCTGGATGCCGTAGCGGCTGCGGATCGCGGTGGCGGTGCCCTCGTCCACCACGGCCCGCATCGTGTCCACCAGCGTCAGGGCTGCCTGCCGCGGCATGGCCACGGCTGTCCGCCCGGGCAGGAAGCCTTCCAGCGTCTTGCCGGTCTTGTCCTCGATGCGCAGCACCAGCAGCGGCTCCATCCAGACCCCGCTGTTGGCGATGGAGCCATAGGCCGAGACCATCTCGCGCAACGTGACCGGGCTGGTCCCCAGCGCAAGGGAAGGCACCAGGTCGAGTCGGCTGTCGCGCACGCCCAGGGCCTGCGCGAGGTTGGCCACCTTGCCCGCACCCACGCGGCCCATCACCTGCGCCGTGATGCGGTTGCGCGATTGCGCGAGGCCCTCGCGCAGCGTCATCGGCTTGTTGGTCGGCGGCGCCTCGTCGCGCGGGCTCCAGATCTCGCCGGTGGGCCCGCGCAGCGACACAGCCTGGTCCATGAAGGTGTCGCCCGGCCGCATGCCGTCCATGAACGCGGCGCCGTACACGAACGGCTTGAACGTGGAGCCGGGCTGGCGCCGCGCCTGGCTGACGTGGTCGAACTGGTCCTTGCCGAAGTCGCTGCTGCCCACCCACGCGCGCACGTAGCCATTGCGCGGGTCCAATGCCATGAAGCCGGCCTGCAGCAGCGCGCGCTCCTCGTTGGCCTTGCGTCGGCGGTCGGCCAGCGGCTGCAGCTGCGCGAGCTGCCGCGCGACGGCTTCGTTGGCCGCGCGCTGCAGGCGGGCGTTGATCGTGCAGCGCACGACCAGGCCGTCCGAGTGCACGTCGAAGCCGTTGCGGTCGGCCCAGGCGATCAGCCATTTGCGAATCAGCAGCGCCAGGTGCGGCGCCGGGCCCACGGGCTCCTCCTGCCGCTCGAAGTCGATGCGCAGCGGCCGCTCCGCGAGCGCCTTCGCGCGCGCCGGCGCGAGCACGCCTTCCTTGGCCATCTGCGCCAGCACCACGTTGCGGCGCTGGCGCGCCCGCTCGGGATTGAGCACCGGGTTGTAGTAGCTGTTGCCCTTGAGCATGCCCACCAGCGTGGCGCTCTCCAGCACGTCGAGCTCGCCGGCCGATTTGTCGAAATAGGTGCGCGCGGCCATCTCGATGCCGAACGCGTTGTAGAGGAACGGGACCGTGTTGAGGTAGGTCTCCAGGATCTCCTTCTTGCTGTAGACCGCCTCGATCTTCAGGGCCGTGATCGCCTCCTTCATCTTGCGATGCACCGTCGGCGCGCGGCCGATCTCGTCGGGGTACAGGTTGCGTGCCAGCTGCTGCGTGATCGTGGAGCCGCCCTGGCGGTTGCCGGCCATCGTGTGCAGCAGGGAGGACACGGTGCGCCGCACGTCGATGCCGTGGTGCTGCCAGAAGCGACGGTCCTCGGTTGCGATCAGCGCCTGCACGACCGAGGGCGACACCTTGTCCAGCGGCACCCATTGCCGGTGCACGCGCTGGTAGGTGGCGAGCACCACGCCGTCGGCGGACACCAGCGTCGCCGGCGCCTCGACCTTGGCCTTGCGCAGGTCGCTGGTGGCGGGCGTGAACGGCAGCAGCACCAGCACGTACACCAGGCCGGCGGCCGGCAACGCGCTTGCCGACAGCCAGGGATGGCGGCGGACGGCGGCCCACGCCGCACGGAACGGGGCGGCCAGGAAGGCAAGGAACTGCTGGAGGATGTTTGTCATGCTCGCTCGCGGCCCGGAGGACCGCCCTTCGTCACTCTAGGCGCTCGCCGATCGCCATGGTGGCGCGGAACGCGACCACAGCCTTGTCGAAGCCGTCCGACACCGGCCCCCGCATGCCAACACCACAATCGCCGCAACCAACCACAAACCCAACCCTTCCATGGCATTCCAAGATCCCCGCGGAGGCCGCAGTGGCGGCCCTTTCGTGTCGGCGGCCAGCCTGCCGGCCGGGCCGCTGCGTGACAGCTTCGCCTTCCTGCAAGGGTTCCTGCGCAACCCCGCCCAGGTCGGATCGGTGATCCCAAGCTCGCGCCGCCTCGAGCAGCGGCTGGTGCGCAGCGCCGGCATCGCGCAGGCGCGCACCGTGGTCGAGCTGGGGCCGGGCACGGGCGGCACCACGGCCGCCTTCCTGCAGGCGATGCAGCCGGCGGCCCGCCTGCTGGCCATCGAGCTCGATCGCGATTTCCACCAGCACCTGTCGCAGTCGCTGCACGATCCGCGGCTTCTGCTGGAGCTGGGCAGTGCGGAACGCATCGAGGAGATCCTGGCCGCGCGCCGCCTTCCGGCGCCGGACGCGATCGTGTCGGGCATTCCGTTCTCGACCATGCCGCCGGAGGTGTCCGATCGCATCGCCGCGGCCATCTCGCGCGTGCTGCGTCCGGGCGGGCGCTTCGTCGCCTACCAGGTGCGCGCGCATGTCTCCGGCTTCGCGACGCCGTACCTCGGCCGTGCGGACAAGCATTGGGAGTGGATCAACATCCCGCCGGTGCGGGTGTTCACGTGGACGAAGGACCAGGATCCCTCGTCGTCTTCCTGACCAGCGGCCGCCCCGCGAACTGCGGGTAGTAGCGCGCGGCCACCGCGCCGTTCACGTCCCACGCGATGCAGCGGCCCAGGTGATAGGGCGGCTCGGTGTTCTGCGAAGGCGCGACGCCGGCCAGGCGCCTTTCCTGCTCGCGCCACGGGAACACGGTCTGGTAGGCCGCGGTGGCCATGTTGAACAGCAGCTCGCGCAGGTGCGTGCAGCCGCGCACGCCACCCAGCGCCTTCTCGATCGCCTGGCGCCAGCCAGGACCCAGCCGGGCGCCGACCATCTGCTGCATGGGATCGTTGCCCTGCTGGCATTCGCCGAAGGGCGTGTGGTCCATCGAGGTGGCAACCGCACGGATCGTCATCGTTTCGTCGACCGTGAGCCGGATGCGCATCGCATGGATCGGACGGCCGGGCGGCATGTCGGTGCCGTCGGAGCGCTCGAAGCCGTAGGTCTTGACGTCGGTCATCGCGCCTTCGATGTCCCAGAGGCCGTCGTCGCGGAGGAAGCCTTCGTAGGTGACGGCGCGCGTGTGCAGGTGGCGCCGCGGCGCCGGTTCGGGCAATGGCATGCGGGGAAGGGTACTGCGGTACTGCGGGGACTGCTGGAGCGAAGCCTCAGCCTTCGAGCCGGGCCTGTGCTTCGCGCTTGCCCATCTTGCGCAGCGAGGCGATGGCCTCCAGCTGGCGCGCACGCGGCCGCGTCTTGCCACTTTCCCACTTGTAGACCGAGAGGGCCGAGACGCCCAGGATCTTGGCCACCGAAGCGGCCGACAGGCCCAGCCGCTTGCGCTGCGTGGCCAGGCCCTTGGCGGAAAAGCGCAGCGACGGGCCGCTGTCCTCGTCCTGCGGTTCGGCAGCCGCCGCTGCGCGCCCGCCGCCACGGGATTGCCGGCGCACCTGCTGCTCCAGGACCTGCAGCCGGCGCTTGAGCTGCGCGATCTGGCTGCGGTACTGGCCCACGGTCTTCTTCAACTGCTGGGTCTCCGAACGCAGCTCCTTGCGGGCCACGCGCTGGATTTCGGACTTGAGCACCGAGGCGATATTGGGCATGACTTTGTATACCTGTGAACGGCCCGCGAACCCCGTTGTGACGCCGGTTTCGCTCGCAGGCAGGACCTTCCTTCCTGCCCGCATCTTAGCCGCAGCCCAGCCATGGCTGTTTGCAGTCGGCTGTCACGGCCTGAACCTCTCATTAACATCCTGTGCCTTCCCCGTCGCCACGGTCGCATGCTGCATCGGGCGGTCTTGGTGTCGGACGCATTCGTGCCGGCACACGGACGCCGGACGACAGACCGTAGGACGTGCGGCGCGCAGTCTCCCGCCCCATGTCCCGTGAATCGATCGAACACGCCCTCCCCCGGCGATTCGCCGCGCCGCCTCCGAACCTCCGCCGGCCACCGGTGACGGCTGGACGGTCTGCATCGTCACCGCGGAAGGACGGCATGAGCTGCGCCTGGCCGGGCAGGCCCAGGTGGCGCGGCTGGCGCTCGATCTCGAGCGCCTGGGCTTCGTGCTGCAGGTCGAGGACGGGGGCGAGGCCGACTTCGTGTTCGAACAGGCGTGCCTCACGGTCGACGCCTGAGGCACGCTTCACTCCAGACGCTGGCGACGTCGGCGCAGCCACAGCACGACGACCGCGGCAGCCGCAAACAGCAGCACCGCGGGCCACAGTACCGACTGCCAGCGCTGCACGGCCGCGAGGATGTCCTGCCAGCGGCCGCCCACCAGCCGCACCGCGACCACCAGGAGCGGCAGCTCGAGCAGCCCCGCGGCACCGTCGAAGAGCAGCAGGTGGCGGTACGGGATCTTGAGCGAGCCGGCCGCGAACAGCAGCGCAGTGCGCATGCCCGGCATGAAACGCACCAGGAACAGGTAGCCCGGTCCCCAGCGGCGCATGGTCGCCTGCACCGCGAGCATGCGCGCGGGCGGCAGCACGCGCGCGGCCCAGCGATGCTGCAGCAGCCGGGCGCCGAAGCGGTGGCCCCAGTGGAAGATCAGCATGTCCGCGCACAGCACGCCGCACCAGGCCACGACCACCAGCGGCACGGGATCCATCACGCCGCGCAGCGTGAGCGCGGCCGCCACCATCAGCAGGATGTCCTCGTTGATCGGCAGCCCCAGGCCGCTGGCGGCCAGCACGGCGTACACCAGGGCATAGGCCGGCGCGCCCTGCAGCGACTGCAGGAACGCCATCACGCTGTCCATCATGGCCGGCATTGTCCCCGGCGCCGCGCGGGCGCGGGCGGCGGACTACAGTGACAGGTCTCGAAGGAGCACCCCCATGGCCCGCCTGCCCGTCCTGTTCGTCTCGCATGGATCGCCGATGTTCGCGGTCGAACCGGACCAGGCCGGCCCCGAACTGAACCGGCTGGGCCGCACCCTGCCGCGGCCGCGCGCGGTGCTGGTGCTGTCGCCGCACTGGATGACGCCCGGCGTGCGCGTCACCACCTCGTCCGCGCCGGAGACCATCCACGACTTCGGCGGCTTCCCGCCCGAGCTGTACCGCATCCAGTACCCCGCGCCCGGTGCGCCCGACGTGGCGCAGCGCGCGCTCGACCTGCTGCAGGCCGCAGGGTGGCAGGCAGCCGCCGATCCGCAGCGCGGCCTCGACCATGGCGCCTGGGTGCCGGTGCGTCATCTCTATCCGCAGGCCGACGTGCCCGTGGTGCAGGTCTCCATGCCGCGTGACCTGGACGCCGCCGGCGCCGTGCGCCTGGGCCGTGCGCTGGCGCCGCTGGCGGACGAAGGCGTGCTGATCGTGGGCTCCGGCAGCATCACGCACAACCTGTTCGAGGTATTCCGTGCACCGGGCGCCGACGGCGCGTATGCCGAGCAGTTCGTCGACTGGGCGCGCAAGGCGGTCACGCAGCACGACGAGCAGGCCCTGGTCGATTACCTTCGCAGCGCGCCCCATGCGAGGCGCGCCCACCCCACGGCCGAACACTACCTGCCGCTGCCCTTCGCCTTCGGTGCGTCGTCGCCCGACGCGCCGGTGCACGTCATCGACGGCGGCATGACGCATGGCGTGCTGGCGATGGATGCCTACGTGTTCGGCGACGCGGCGATCGCCTGAACTGCCGCAAGCTGTCACGGTGCTGACGCGCCGCCGCACGGCCATGCAGCAATGCGCAGAACACATCCTGTTTCCCGCACCTGCCCTTGCGGGCCGCGTGACAGGGCCCAAGATGCCCGTGAAGCCGGAGGCGCCCATCGGCGGGCCGGCATGCAAAGGACCCGATGCGACCAGATTTCCAGCGCCTGATGAAGGAAGCGACCGCCCTCACCCGTGGGGGCCGCCTGCAGGACGCCACCGAACGCATCCACGCCGCACTGCGCGGCGACGCTCCCGAGACCGTGATCCCCGAGGACGACGTCATCGACGTGGAAGTCCGCGAAGTGGCCGATGCGAGCCAGCCTCGCGCGAGCGCGCGGCCGGCTGCCAACGAGACCCTGTCCCCCGAAGCCTTCCTGCACGGCCGCCATGGTGGCGTCGGCATCGCAGGCCGCGACTACCGCCTCTACGTGCCGCCCGGCGCGGGCCTGGAGGCGCGGCCGCTGGTGGTGATGCTGCATGGCTGCACGCAGGACGCCGACGATTTCGCCGCGGGCACGCGCATGAACGACGCCGCGCGCACGCAGGGCGTGTACGTGCTGTACCCGACGCAGGCGCACGAGGCCAATCCGCAGCGCTGCTGGAACTGGTTCAAGCACAGCCACCAGGAGCGCGAACGCGGCGAGCCGGCACTGCTGGCCGCGATGGTGCGCAGGCTGATGGCCAGCCATGCCATCGACCCTGCGCGCGTCTACGTGGCCGGCCTTTCCGCCGGCGGTGCGATGGCGGCGATCCTGGGCCGCACGCATCCCGACCTGTTCGCCGCAGTGGGCGTCCACTCGGGCCTGCCCGCCGGCGCGGCGCGCGACCTGCCGTCGGCGCTGGAGGCGATGAAGAACGGCGCGCCCGCACGCACGGCGGCCGAGGAGCCGCTGCCCACGATCGTGTTCCACGGGACCGCCGATCGCACCGTGCACCCGGCCAATGGCGAGCAGGTGGTTCGTCCATTCACGAACGAGGCTGCGACCGAATCGTCGCCGCGCGCACCCGGCCGCAGGCCCAGCACGCGTCGCGTGTGGCAGGACGCGAACGGCACCATCCGCGCCGAGCATTGGTCGGTGCAGGGCGCGCCGCACGCCTGGAGCGGCGGCAGCGCGCGCGGCACCTACACCGACCCGGCAGGCCCCGACGCCACCGCGGAGATGCTGCGGTTCTTCCTCGCGCACAGGAAGCCCGGGCGCGGCTGACCCGGGGCTCCCGTCAGACGCGCCGGCGGCGCGGCACCACGCTCAGCTGCATCGTCGCCTTCGCAGGCGCGGCGCCCAGCACGAGCTGTTGCGGCGGCAGGTCGATCAACTGGTCGGCCTGCCACACACGCACCTTCACCGGACCTTCAGGCACGGCTTCGAACGCCGCATGGCCATCGGCGCCCGTGAGCGCAGCCCATGGCGTGTCGCTGACGTACACGTGGCCACGCATCGAGGCATGCAGGTGGCATCCGAGCAGCACGGGCCCGGGCTTGTCGAAGCGCGCCTCGGCCGCCTTGCCGGGCTTGCCCTCGGACTTGCCATCGAGCCGCAGCTCGAAGCCACCGCTGCTGGCGGCCTCGAAGTTCTGCACGCCAGCGGCCGAAGCGCGCACGTGGTGCTCCCAGGGATCGTTGTTGACGAAGGTGGCCTGCGTGCCGACGCCCACCAGCGAGACCGCGGGGATGAAGCGCATCTTCTCCTGGGTGATCGTGAGCTTCGTCGGCAATGGAGTGCGCACCGGCCCGAACGCGGGCGGCACGAGCACCACCACCGCATCGGGCACCGGGTTGCCGTCGCGGTCGATGACCGACACCTGCAGCGTGCCGGCTGCGGCCGCGACCGGCAGCGCGAGAACCACGGCCAGGGCCGCGAGGGAGCGTCGCAAGGTCATGGCCGGCATCAGCGAACGATGTGCCAGACCTTGTTGTAGTTGTCGCCGTACTTGTCGCCCGGGTCCTGGTCCTCGGGCCAGGTGTACAGCGGCTTGCCCTTGAAGGCCCACTGGCGCCTGCCGTCGTCGCGCGTGACGACGGTGTAGTCGCCCGAAGGCCGGTCGTCCGCCTTCGCCATGACCGGCGGCCACTTGACCGCGCAGTCGCCGTTGCACGCCGACTTGCCGCTGTTAGCCACGTCCTTGTCGAACGTGTAGACGGTCATGCCCTTGCCATCGACAAGCATGCCGTCCTTCATGGCCAGCGGCGGGTGGCCGGCGGACGAGGACATCGGTCCGGACGCGCAGGCCGCAAGCAGCACCGCGGCGGCGGCGAGGGACAGTGAGGTCTTGTGCATTCGCTTCTCCTCAGGCCATCGACATGCAGCCTGTGACGCACCAACGCCGGCGACCGTTGGGTTATTCCATGGTTGGCGCGCGACTGCGGAGGAATTCACGCTGGGCCACTGGGTTTGCCCTAGCGGGGCGATGCCGCCGTGCCGCTTAGATTGCGATGAGCCGCGCCGGAGCCGCGGCCTCAAGGAGACACAGTCCATGACGCACCGCAGCCGCCGGGCCTGGCTGGCCACCGCCATCGCCGCCCTGTCCTTCGCCACCACCACCCTGCCCGCTGCCGCCCAGGCCAACTACCCCAGCCGGCCGGTCACGCTGATCGTCCCCTGGGGCGCGGGCGGCGGCACCGATGCCACGGCGCGCATCGTCGGCAGCCTGCTCGAGAAGGAACTGGGCCAGCCCGTCACGGTGGTCAACCGCACCGGCGGCAGCGGCGTGGTGGGCCATGCGGCGATCGCCGCGGCCCCGCCCGACGGCTACACCATCGGCATGGCCACGGTGGAGATCAGCATGATGCACTGGCAGGGCCTCACCGAGCTGAGCGGCGCCTCGTACACGCCGATCGGGCTGGTGAACATCGATCCGGCCGGCATCCAGGTGCGCGCCGATGCGCCGTACAAGAACGTCAAAGACCTGCTGGCCGCGATCAAGGCCAGCCCGGGCAAGTACAAGGCCTCGGGCACCGGCCAGGGCGGCATCTGGCACCTGGCGCTCGCGGGGCTGCTGCGCGACCAGAAGATCGATCCGGCGGCCGTGGGCTGGGTGCCCAGCAACGGCGCGGCGCCAGGCCTGCAGGACATGGTGGCCGGGGGCGTCGAGATCGCGCCCGTGTCGCTGCCGGAAGCGCGCTCGCTGATCGACGCTGGCAAGGTCAGGAGCCTGGCGATCATGAGCGACAAGCCCTCGGCGCTGTACCCGAAGGTGCCGACCCTGAAATCCGAGACCGGCAGCGACTGGACCATGGCGGCGTGGCGCGGCATCGTGGCGCCCAAGGGCCTGCCCAAGGACATCCACGACAAGCTCGCGGCGGCCGTGCGCAAGGTGGCGGCGAGCAAGGAATACACCGACTTCATGGCCAGCCGCGGCTTCGGCGTGATCTACGCGGGACCCGAGGACTTCGCGAAGTTCATGGCCAAGTCCGACCAGGAACTCGGCGCGACCATGAAGGCCGTGGGCATCGCGAAATGATGTTGCAGTTGCCTCGGGAGGCGAAGCCATGCGGATGAACGACGCCGTCTTCGGCTTCCTGCTGCTGGTGCTGGGCGCGGCGGTGCTCGCCGTCGTCCAGGGCTATCCCAAGATCCCCGGCCAGCCGGTCGGTCCTGCCCTGTTCCCGGGCCTCATCGCCGCGGGCCTGTGCATCGGCGGCGTGCTGCTCGTCGCACGCGGCTGGAAGGAACGGCACGACGCCCCCTGGATCGCGTGGGACGACTGGGTGCGATCGCCGCGTCACATCCTCGGCTTCGTGACCGTGGTGGCCTCGATCCTGTTCTACATCCTGGCGTCCGAGTGGCTCGGCTTCCTGCCGACGGCGTCGCTGATCCTGCTGGCGCTGTTCCTGGTGCTGAAGGTGCCGCCGGGCCGCGCCGTGCTCATCGCGATCGTCGCCACGCTCGTCATCCACTTCGCCTTCTACAAGCTGCTGCGCGTGCCGCTGCCCTGGGGCGTGCTCAAGGGAGTCGCCTGGTGAACGCCGTCCTGCAGGCCTTCGCGATGGTCTTCGAGCCGACCACGCTCGTGGCCATGCTGCTCGCCTCCCTGTTCGGGTTGTTCGTGGGCGCGGTCCCGGGACTCACCGCGACGATGGCCACCGCGCTGCTGGTGCCGGTGACCTTCTTCATGGCGCCGATCCCGGCGATCGCGACGATGGTCACCGCCACGGCGATGGCCATCTTCTCGGGCGACGTGCCCGGCTGCCTGCTGCGCATCCCCGGCACGCCGGCCAGCGCGGCGTACACCGACGAAGCCTATGCGCTCACGCGCAAGGGCCAGGCCGAACTGGCGCTGGGCGCTGGCCTGGTGTTCTCGGCGATCGGTGGCCTGTTCGGCACCGCGGTGCTGATCCTGGCCGCGCCCGCGCTGGCCGAGTTCGCGCTGCACTTCAGCTCGTTCGAGTACTTCTGGCTCGTGCTGCTCGGCCTCACCTGCGCCGTGTTCATCACCAGCGACCAGCCGCTCAAGGGCGTGATCACGCTGTTCCTCGGGCTGCTGGTCGCCTGCGTCGGCCTCGGCAACCCCGCGGGCTTTCCGCGCTTCACCTTCGGCAATGCCGAGATGACGGGCGGCATCGGGATGATCGCGATGATGATCGGCATGTTCGCCATCTCCGAGGTGATCCGCTTCGTGGTGGACACCAGCCCGCCGGCCGAACTGGTCGTGGACAAGGTGGGCAACGTGATGCGCGGGCAGTGGGAACTGGCGAAGAAGTACCCGCTGCAGATCCTGCGCGGCAGCGCGCTGGGCACGGCCGTCGGTGCGTTGCCCGGTGCGGGTGCCGACATTGCGGCCTGGATGTCCTATGCGATGAGCAAGAAGTTCAGCAAGGAGCCGCAGAAGTTCGGCACCGGGCACATCGAAGGCATCGTCGAGTCGGGGTCCGCCAACAACAGTGCGCTGGCGGGGGCGTGGATCCCGGCGCTGGTGTTCGGCATTCCCGGCGACAGCATCACCGCCATCGTCATCGGCGTGCTGTACATGAAGAACATGAACCCGGGGCCGACGCTGTTCACGACGAACCCGCAGAACATCTATGCGGTGTTCCTGCTGTTCATCGTGGCCAACGTGATCATGATTCCGCTGGGCCTGCTGTGCATCAAGGTGTCCAAGCAGATCCTGCACGTGCCGCGCAACGTCCTGATGCCGCTGATCCTGCTGTTCTGCATCGTGGGCACGTTCGCCATCAACAACTCGCTGTTCGAGGTGACCGTGATGCTGGTGGTCGGCCTGGTGGCCTACCTGCTCGAGGCCAACCGGTTCCCGATCGCGCCCGCGATCCTCGGCGTGGTGCTGGGCGGCATGCTGGAGGAGAACTTCATCACCTCGATGATCAAGAGCAACGGCGACCTCGGCGCGTTCTTCTCGCGTCCGATCGCCGCGGGCCTGGCCGTGCTGACGGCGGTGGTCTGGTTCGCGCCCGTGGTCACGCGCCTGCTGCGCGGAAGGCGTCCGTTGCCCGCGTGATCGCCCGTGGCAGGACGAGGGCGGCCGGCCATCGTTGGGTTGCTTTTCGTGCGTCGGACGGGCGCCATGCGGGCGTCCGTCACGCCCTCCTCCCCACGCGGACGGCGAAGTGCGATAGAACCGACGACTTTGCCGCGCCGCCCTCATCGATGAACGTCCTCCGCTGCCTATCCCGCGCCCTGCTGCCACTCGCCTGCACGGCCGCCTTCGCCCAGACCGAATCCGTCCCCGCCCCGCCCACTGTCGAGGGCGCCGGCCGCCCGCTCTGGGAAGTCGGCGGCGTGGCGCTGGGCGTGGCGCAGCAGGCCTATCCGGGATCCAGCCGGCAGGTGCACCGCGGGCTGGCCCTGCCCTTCGCCATCTACCGCGGCCGGTTCTTCCGCGCCGACAACGATGGCATCGGCGTGCGGCCGGTGAAGACGCCGCTGTACGAGTTCGACATCAGCGCGGCCGGCAGCTTCGGCTCCAGCGCCAGCAACGACCCGGCGCGGGCCGGCATGCCCAACCTGGGCACGCTCGTCGAATTCGGCCCGCGCCTGAAGTTCAACCTGGGCCCGGCGCCGCTGGGCGGCCAGTGGCGCGCCGACCTGCCGCTGCGTGGCGTGTTCGACCTCAGCCACCAGCTGAAGTACCGCGGCGCCGTGTTCCAGCCCGGCATCACCTGGAGTCGGCGCCCCGGCGGCGGCTGGCTCTATGGCGGCGGCCTCAGCGTGCTGTTCGCCGACCAGCGACTCGCCCGCACGTTCTACGAGGTCGAGCCGCGCTTCGCACGGACCGGCCGCCCGGCGTACGAAGCCGAAGCGGGCCTGCTCGCGACACGCCTGTCCCTCTTCGCGTCCAAGGACATCACGCGCGACTGGACGTTGTTCACCTTCGCGCGCGTCGACTCGATCGCCGGCGCCGCCAACCGCGCCAGCCCGCTGGTGCGCGAGACCACCGGGCATTCGATCGGCATCGGCGTCTCCTGGACGTGGTGGCGCTCGCAGCGCAGGGAAGGCGAAGACTGAGCGTGTCTGCTGTCGCAGCGGCCGCCGGCAGCGCCCTCGTGGCGCTGGCCTGGGCCGCGCCCCTGCCTGCCGCGGCCCAGGGCGCCGCGCCAGCCGACGGCTGGCAGGCCTGCGCCGCCCTGGCCGATGCCGATGCACGCCTGGCCTGCTATGACCAGTGGGCAGGCCGCGCGCGGCCCGGCCCGGTGGCCGCGCCCGAACCGTCCCCTGCACCAACGCCCAAGCCGGGCGACACCGCCCGCGTCGAACCCCCGGGCAACGACGACACCGCACCTGGTGGCTGCCACGACAGCGCGTACTCCGAGCTGTCCCGCTTCTGGGAGCTCGAACGCGCGACCGGCTGCGGCGTGTTCGGCATCCGCAGCTACCGCCCGATCAGCCTGTCGGTGATCGGCTCCGACAGCGTGAACCGGCAGCCCACCTCGGAGAACCCGCTCAACAACGCGGCGGCTCCGCTGCCCTATCGCACCACCGAAACGCGCATCCAGCTGTCGGTGCGCACCAAGCTCGCCGAGGGCCTGCTCACACAGGGCGCCGTGCGCGATTCGGTCTGGTTCGGCTACACGCAGCAGTCGTCGTGGCAGCTGTTCACCGGCGGGTTGTCGCGCCCGTTCCGCAACACGGACCACGAGCCGGAGTTCGTCTATGCCTACCCCTTCCAGCTGCCTGCGCTGCAGGGCTGGCGGCTGCGGTACGGCGGCCTGGGGCTGGTGCACCAGTCCAACGGCCAGAGCCTGCCGCTGTCGCGCAGCTGGAACCGCGTGTACCTCATGGCCGGCGCCGACCGTGGCAGCTTCACCCTGCAGGGGCGCGTGTGGCAGCGGATCAACGAACAGGCGGCCGACGACGACAACCCGCGCATCAGCGACTATGTCGGCCGTGCCGAGGCCACGGGCAGCTGGCACCTGTCGGATGGGGAGATGCTGTCCTTCACCGTGCGCCACTCGCTGCGCGCGCAGGCGCATGGGTCGCTGCGGCTCGAATGGATGCTGCCGATCGGCGACACGCACGGCAGCCGCAACAGCGCGATGCGCCTGCACACGCAGCTGTTCTCCGGCTACGGCGACAGCCTGCTCGACTACAACCGGCGCCGCACGGTGCTGAGCTTGGGCCTGAGCCTGGTGGACTGGTAGCCGCTTCACACACGCTTCACCAGCCATCACCGAAGCGATACACCGCCTGCATAGTTCCTGCACCGTCTGTCCGTACCGTGGCGCCAGAGCCGAGGACCACGCGATGGAAGACCTGCACGCCCACAGCGGCGCACCCGAAACCTTCACCGGCGCGGGCCACCTGCCCAGGCCACCGACGCAACGGCGCCTGGTCCAGCGTGGGCCACGCAACGGCGCCGGCTCCTGGCGTTCACGCGAGGCGGCCGCACCCCGCAGGGGCTCGCCGCACGTGCTGCTGGTGGACGTGGGCAGCCCGTTGCGCGAACAGCTGGTGGCCCCCTTCACTGCGGAAGGCATGCTGGTCACCACGATGGACTCGCCGGCAGACCTCGCCGTGCACGTGGGGCGGCTGGAGCCGCACGCGCTGCTGCTCGGCCTGCAGCGGCAAGGCAAGGTGACGCTCGAGCTGTGTGCGCGATTGCGCGAGCAGGGGCGAGATGTTCCCGTGATCCTGCTGTCCGCGAGTCGCGACGAGGTGGACTGCGTGGTCGGCCTGGAAAGTGGCGCGGACGACTACGTGGTGCTGCCCTGCTCGCCGCGCGAACTGCTGGCCCGCGTGCGCGCGGTGCTTCGGCGCTGCGGTCCTGCCCCGAACGCAGCAGTCCCGCAGCCTGAGGCCCGCCCCGTTGCGGTCGGCGACTCGGTCTTCGATCCCGACCGGCGCAGCCTGTCGCGTGGCGCCGAGCTGCGGCACCTGAACCCGATCGAGTACGCCATCCTGGCCGAGCTGTTGCTGCATCCCGCGCAGCCGATCTCGCGCCAGCGCCTCCTGGAGGTGTCGCACGGCACAGGCAAGACGCCACTGCCGCGCAGCATCGACACCGCGGTCATGCGGCTGCGGCGTCTGGTGGAACCCCAGCCGTCGCAGCCCGTGTACCTGCAGACCTTGCACGGGCACGGCTACATGTTCCTGCCGACCGGGCGACGCGGCGTCTGAAGGCGCGGATGCGCGGATGCGCGGGCCGGGCTACAGCTGCTGCGTGCATGAACCACAAGCTTCGCGGACGCAGCAGGGTTTTTTGCGCCTTCGCAGAGCGAACGAAGGGCTGCGGGCGCATAATCCTGCCTGCCCGCAAGGGCATGTTTCGCGGTGTCCAGTCTGCTTCGCCTTCCCGAACCCGGTTTTCTCCATGAGTTTGTGATTGCATCCCGGCTCCATCGTGGCTTTTTCTCTCTATGGAGTCTTCATGGGTAACAAACTCTACGTGGGCAACCTGCCCTATTCGTTCCGCGACAGCGACATGGAACAGGCGTTCAGCCAGTTCGGTGCCGTGCAAAGCGCCAAGGTGATGATGGACCGCGACAGCGGCCGCTCGAAGGGCTTCGGCTTCGTCGAGATGGGCTCCGAGGCGGAAGCCAAGGCTGCCATCGAAGGCATGAACGGCCACGACGTCGGCGGCCGCGGCCTCGTGGTCAACGAAGCCCGCCCGATGGAACCGCGCGCCCCCCGCAGTGGCGGCTACGGCGGCAACCGCGGCTACTGATCCCCGCGGCCGGCCCGCGCAGCGGGCCGGTTCGCAGCAGCCGAACCAGCCAGTTCGCCTCGCGGCGGGCTGGCTGTTCCCGCTTCTCAACACTGCTTGCGTGCCTGGAGGCGCGCCAAAGGAATTGACGTGGCAAAGGAAGAATTGATCGAAATGCGCGGCAAGGTCGCCGAGATCCTGCCGGACTCGCGCTGCCGGGTGATCCTGAACAACGGCCATGAACTGGTGGCCTACACCGGCGGCAAGATGAAGAAGCACCGCATCCGCATCATCGCGGGCGATGACGTGACGCTCGAGATGTCGCCCTACGACCTCACCAAGGGACGGATCATGTTCCGCCACCTGCCCGAGCGCCGTCCCGACCAGCCGGGCGGCCCGGCACGACGGCCCGGAGGCCCGCGCCGCTGAGACGCTACGCCGCCCGTTCCGCGAAGGGCGCGCGGGGCGGGAGGTCCGTGTCGTTGGCAGCACTCGCGGCTGCAGGCGGCACCAGGTCGGGCGCGGCGGAGGGCACGCCTTCCTCGTCGGCCAGGTTTCCCAGCGAATCGAGCGAGGCCCCGCGCGCATGCCGCGCGAAGAGCCCCGCGTAGTAGCCGCCCTGCGCGAGCAGCTGCGCATGCGTGCCCACCGCCTCCACGCGGCCGCCGCGCAGCACGACGATGCGGTCCGCATCCACCACGGTCGAGAGGCGGTGCGCCACCACCAGCGTGGTGCGACCGCGCGTGAGGCTGCGCAGGGCCTGCTGCACCAGCGCTTCGCTCTCGGTGTCCAGCGCACTGGTCGCCTCGTCCAGCACCAGGATCGGCGGGTTCTTCAGCAGGGCCCGCGCGATCGCGATGCGCTGCTTCTGTCCGCCCGAGAGGCCTGCGCCGCGCTCCCCGACGACGGTGTCGTAGCCGAGCGGCATCTTCTCGATGAAGCCGTGCGCGTTGGCCGCGAGCGCTGCCAGTTCGGCCTGCTCGCGCGTGGCACCCGGCGTGCCGTAGGTGATGTTGGCCAGGATGGTGTCGTTGAACAGGTGCACGTCCTGCATCACGGTGCCGACCTGGCTTCGCAGCGACCGGTGCGTGCAGCCGCGGATGTCGACACCGTCGACGAGGATGCGGCCGGCGCTGGGCGCATGCAGGCGCTCGAGCAGCGACACCAGCGTCGTCTTGCCGCAGCCGCTCGGGCCCACCAGGGCGACGGTCTCGCCGGGCGCGACCGACAGCGTCACGTCGCGCAGCACCGGTCGGCCATCGCCGTAGTCGAAGGTGACGCCGTCGAAGGTGACGGCGCCCTGCGCGACCACGAGGTCCTGCGCGCCCGGCACGTCGGCCACCGGATCGGGCGCCTCGAGGATCGCGCAGACGCTTTCCAGCGACACGCCCGCGCGCCGCACCGTCGCATACACGTTGGTCAATCCCTGGATCGGGCCGAACAGGCCGCCCACGTACTGCAGCGCGGCCACCAGCGTGCCGACGGTGCCGTGGCCGCGCAGCACGAGCCAGGCGCCGAGGCCGGCTACCGAGAGCCGCGCCGCTGCGGCCGACAGTCCTTGCAGCGCCGTGGTGCGCGCATCGCGCCGGGCGCCGCGCGTGACCTGCGCGTTGCCATCTGCCACGGCGGCCAGGAAGCGCTGCTCCTCGGCCTGCTCCATCGCGAAGCCCTTGACCGTGCGGATGCTCGCCAGCACCTCGGTCCAGCGGCCGAAGGTGGCGGTCCAGTGCGCGAGCAGCGCGCGGTCGCGGCGCGTCTGCTCGGGTGCGGCGCACATGCCGATCGCCGCCGGCAGCGGCGCGAACACGCACACGGCCAACGCAAGACGCCAATCGAGTTGAACGAGCGCTGCCAGCGCCAGGCCCAGGTAGGCGATCGCGGGCAGCGCCTTGAACGCCAGTTCGCCGACTGCGGCCACGAAGCCGTTGATCGACACGTTGACGCGGTTCACCAGTCCACCCACGGTGTTCTGCTGGTGGAACGTCAGAGGCAGCTGATGCAGTTGCGCGGTGACCCGCTGGCGCAGCCCGAAGTCCAGGTCCAGCCGCACGCGCCAGCTGCGCGCCTCCAGCAGGCGCGACAGCCAGACCTGCGCGAGCTCGGAGATCGCCACCAGCGACAGCGACAGCAGCACCAGGCGGACGGTCGCCGGGGCCAACGGACCGGGCGCCGTCGCCTGGGCGGAGGCCACCTGCCCCAGCGCGTCCACCAGCCGCATCACGGCGAGTGGCGCGGCGGCGCTGACGGCGGCCAGCAGCAAGGCCAGGCCGACCACCTTGGCGATCGGCTTGCCGAATCCCTGCAGCCACGGCAGCGAGCGCCGCATGAGGGCGGTGCTGATCCTCGGTGAGGTTCGGGACGACAAGGTGACTCCGGAGGGGAACTGCTTGGGGGACACGCGTTCCCCGTCAACAGGACTGTACCGGCTTGCGGATGAGCTCATGGTCCGCTTGGGCACTCGGAACGCACCGGGCGTCGCCTGCCCCGCGCCGGCGCTTCCCGTGCGAGCATCGGCCCTCAACGAGGCGAGGTCTGCATGGCAGGTGGCAAGTCGACGGTGCGCGGGATGAAGATGGTGCTCGGCGCGTTCGCCGTGGCGCAGGGCGTGATGGCGGTCCTGTTCGCCGCGGCCGGCCTCGTGCTGCTGCTGATCGCCGCGCGCACCGGCTGGGAAGCCGTCGTCGAAGGCCTGACCGCCGAGTCCGCCCAGACCGTCATCGAGGCGGTGGGCCTGCTCGCCGCCGCGGTGGTCGCGTTCCAGATCGCCCAGACGATCGCCGAGGAGGAAGTGATCCGCGATGCGCACGTGAGCGCACCGACGCGCGTGCGGCGCTTCCTGTCGCGGTTCCTGGTGGTGATCGTGGTGGCCCTCTCCGTCGAAGGCGTGGTGGCCACCTTCAAGGCCGTGCACGAGGGCCTGGAGAAGCTGCTGTACGCCAGCGCCCTCCTCGGCTCGGTGGCGCTGCTGCTGGCCGCCTGGGGCCTGTTCGTGCAGACCAACCGGCATGCCGAGGACCTGGAGCCCGAGGCGATGCAGGACGCCAAGGACGAGGACCGCAAGCTGGGACAGGGCGGTCCGCGCGAATGAGACGGCCGGGGCGGCGGTCCCGTCGAGAGCGCTTCAGTCGTCCGTGCCGCCGAACAGGTCGCGCAAGTCCTTCGTCCCTGCCGCCGGCGGCTCCGCGGCCATCGGCGTTCCCTTCGGATATTCCTCGGCGATGCGGTCTTCCCAGTAGGTCGCCGGGTTGGGGGCGCTGCACAGCCGTCGGAAGACCTCCTGCGGCACATGCTTGTAGGCGGTCACGGCCCTGTTGTCCCAGTGCAGGTCCAGCTGCTGCGATGACGGGTCGTACTGCGCCTTGCGCAGGCGACCGCTGGTGAACACCTTGATGGTCATGGCGCATCTTCCCGGAACCCGCAACGTGCGTGTCAAGCACAGCAAACGTCCCGTGTGGACATGCACGCGGGAGTGGCCTCTTGCGGGGTGATCGGCGAAAATACGGCCATGGCAGCAAAGACCGACAGAGCCGCAGCAGCGGCCGACACCGACATCCACATCATCATCGAAGACCAGGACGAGCTCACCGCCCGCGAACTCGCGCAGGAGCGCAAGGCCGCCATCGAGGAGAAACAGCGCCAGACCTGGCTGTCCCACACCGCCGAACAACTGGCCGGCCGCATCCCGGTGTCCGTGTTCGCGATGGGTTCCCTGGTCAGCGGCGACTGACGTCCCGCAGCCACGCCGGCCCCGCGCTGGGCCGGCCCGCATCGCTTCCTGCACGTGCGGCCCTTGCGGCCGCCCACCATCGCCTTCCTAGAATGTCCGCAGGAGGACAGGGATGGCCCACGACCGCAGCTCCGGTGATCGGCCGGGAACGACCGCGCTCACGCGTCGCCGCTTCAACCAGGGGCTCGGCGCGCTCGGCGTCGGGCTGACCGTCCGGGCGAACGCCCAGGACGCGCCCGTTCCGCTGGAGCAGTTCTTCCAGAACCCCGCGTTCGGGGAGCCGCGCTTCTCGCCCGACGGCAACTCGCTTGCCGTCGGCGTGGCGGCGAAGAACGGCCGCGTGCAGCTCGTCGTGATCGACGTGGCCAGGCTCTCGGCAAAGGTGGTGGCCAGCTTCACCGACTCGGACGTCTCGATGTACGACTGGGTCAATGACGATCGGCTCGTCGGCGGCGTGACCGAGGGCGACACCGCGCCGGGCGACATGCGCTTCGGCTCGGCGCTGTTCGCCGTCGACAAGGACGGCGACAACTACCGGCGGCTGTGGACCGCCATCGGCGCGTACGCCGGCACCCCCCGCAAACGCGACACCGACGACATCTTCGTCGAAGGCGCGGAGCGCACGCCCGCAGGGGAGCTGCACCACACGGTCCTGTTCCGGCTGAACACGCGGACCGGACACTTCACGCGCCTGAAGGGACCCGACTTCGTCCGGGATTGGGTGCTGGACCAGGACGACGAACCGCGCGTAGCCGTCACCGTGAGCGACGGCAAGCGCTCGGTGCTCCATCGCGATCCACGCACGGGAGAGTGGCGCGCACTCGACACGCGGGGCGTGTACGAATACGCCGGCTTCGAGCCCTACGCGTTCACGCCCGACGGCACCCTGCTCGTCACCTCGCGGCAGGAAGGTGACACCACGCGGCTGCACCGCTACGACTTGCAGGCCAACCGCGTGGCGGATGCCATCGTCTCGGTGCAGGGCTACGACTTCCAGGGCTCCCTCGTCTTCAGCCAGCAGCGCCTGCTGGGCGTGCACTACGTGGGCGACGCGATATCGACGGTGTGGCTCGACGAGCGTCTCAAGGGCATCCAGCAGAAGGTGGACGCCCTGCTGCCCAACACCATCAACCTCCTGGCCGTTCCCTTGCGCGGCCAGCGGTCCACCGTGTCCGTGCACGCCCATTCGGACCGCGACCCCGGCACCCTGTACCTGTTCGACACCGCGTCGGGCGAACTCACCCTGCTCGGCAAGCGGATGCGCGACATCGACCCGCGCCGCATGGGCAAGGTGGACCTGGTGCGCTACAAGGCGCGCGACGGCCTGGAGATCCCGGCCTGGCTCACCTTGCCCGCCGGCGGCGGCAAGAACCTGCCGATGGTCGTCCTGGTGCACGGCGGCCCCTACGTCCGCGGCCGCAGCTGGCGCTGGGATCCGCACGCGCACTTCCTCGCCTCGCGCGGCTATGCCGTGCTGGAACCCGAATTCCGCGGCAGCACCGGCTTCGGGTTCCGCCATTTCCGCGCGGGCTGGAAGCAATGGGGCCTGAAGATGCAGGACGACATTGCCGACGGCACGCGGTGGGCGATCGCGGAGGGCATCGCCGATCCGAAGCGCATCTGCATCGCGGGTGCCAGCTACGGCGGCTATGCCACGCTCATGGGCCTGGTGAACGATCCGGACCTGTACAAGTGCGGCATCGACTGGGTCGGCGTCACCGACATCGAGATGCTGTCCACCGTCAGCTGGAGCGACCTGTCGGACGTCTACGAGCGGTACGGCATGCCCATCCTCGTCGGCGACCGGGCCAAGGACGCGGAGCAGCTGCGCAGGACCTCGCCCCTGCACCAGGCCGCGCGCATCAGGCAGCCGCTGCTGCTCGCCTATGGCGGCCGCGACCGCCGCGTGCCCATCGTGCACGGAACCGAGTTCCGCGACGCCGTGCAGAAGACCAATCCCGACGTCGAGTGGATCGAATACCGGCTCGAGGGCCACGGCTGGATGCACGTGCCCAATCGCATCGACTTCTGGACGCGCGTCGAGAAGTTCCTCGCCAGGCACCTGGGCCCGCACGCCGGCTAGCATTCGAAGAAGGTCCGCCATGCCCATCCGTCCCAGCTCCCGCAAGGCCGCCGGCGTCCTCCTCGCGGTCGCCGTGGTCATCATCGCTGCCGTGTCGGGCAGTTGGCACGGCCGCAGGGAGCAGCCCCAGCAGGTGCTGGACCCCGCCCGCATCGTCCTGCTGCGCACGCCGGGTGGTTTCCTCGAAGTGGGCAGCCTCGAGAAGGCCGAGGAGTTCGGCTGGAGCTCCAGCTGGGATTGCGGGCCGGTCGCCGATTGCGGCAAGTTGTTCGGCACCACGGTCAGCCGGTTGCGCGTGCGTGCGCGCTACACCTACCGCATCCCGCTCGCGGAGGAATGGCGCCTCGTGCGTGACGGCGCGCAGTGGCTCCTGGAAGTGCCGCAGGTGCAGCTGGCGACGCCCGTGCCCTTCCACACCGCGGACGTCGAGATCAGCACCAGTGCAGGCTGGCTCTCGCCTCCCGTGGGACCGAATCGCGAACTGCTGCTCCGCAACATCGGGCCCGAGCTGGCGCGGCGCGGCAACGAGCCGGCCTACCTGCAGGCGCAGCGCCCCCTGGCCCAGAAGACCGTTGCCGAGTTCGCGCGGCGATGGATGCTGGAGCAGCGCAAGGGCGCCGATCTCCCGGTCCAGGTCACGTTCAGCGGCCCCTCGCCAGGCTGATCCTTCCCGCCCGCGCTTCTTGCCGGGCACACCCATTGCCGCGGTCCTGCGGGATGCGTCCCATGGCCGGCATGCCATGGGCGGCGTCCCTTCGCGTCTTCGAACGCACCTCAACCAAAAGGACCTCCGACATGACCAAGACCCACAGAATCGCCGTCCTCGCGGCCAGCGCCGCGCTTGCCGCGGCCTCGTTCGCGGTGCAGGCGCAGTCCTCCTCCAGCGGATCCAGCACGAGCCCGGGCAGCAGCACCAGCTCGTCGACCGGCTCCTCGTCCAGCTCCGGCACGGGGTTGAGCAGCGGATCCAGCACGAGTCCCAGTACGGGCGCCGGCACGAGCTCCAGCACCAGTCCCAGCACCAGCGGCATGGGCGCCTCCAGCGCCGGCACCACGCCCTGCCTCAATCGCGGCAGCAGCGCGAGCGCGTCGGCCACCCCGGGCAGCAGCTCCATGGGTTCCGACTCCAGCGGCTCGACCACCATGGGCTCGGCAGGCAGTTCGGGCGGGATGGGCTCCAGCAGCAGTCCCTCCGCATCGAGCGGCACGTACGGTTCGAGCAGCAGCCCGGGCGCCAGCAGCACGGCATCGTCCAGCCCCAGTGACAGCAGCAGTTCGTCCAGCCCCGGAAGCACGACGATGGGATCGTCCAGCGGCTCGGGCAGCAGCCTCGGCGGGACGAGCAGCTCGATGGGCGCGGGAGCGGGCACGACCGCGAGCAACTCCGGCTCGACCGGTTGCTGATCCGGCGCGTGGCGCGGCCACGCTGATCAGAGATGGGCGCCTCAGGCGCCCTTCTCTTTGGGCAGGCCAAGCTCCAGCGCGGCCGCTCGAAACAGCTTGTCACCTCTTCGTGCTGGCGAAATGTGCTCTTTGCACATTACAGTAGCTCAGCACATGACGAACCCGGACACACCCCTCGACGCGGACCGGCACGCCGTCCTGGGTGTGCTCGCGACGCTGCTGAAGCCCGTGGCGCAGCTGTGCATCGCACGCGCCGTGACGATCCAGCCCGTCGAGGAACTGCTGCGGCAAGCCTTCGTGCAGGCCGCTCGGGACGCTTGCGAGGCCAGTGCGCGCAGCGAGCGGCTCACCAGTCGCCTGAGCACCATGACGGGCCTGACCCGGCGGGAAGTCGGCCGGCTGCAGGCGGCGCCCGAACAGCGGCTGCCGGTCTCGCGATCTCCGGCGACCGACGTGCTGACGCTCTGGATGAGCCAGGCGGCCTACCTGGACGAGACCGGCGTTCCAGCGTCGATTCCCCGCCTCGGTCCTGAACCCAGCTTCGAGGCGCTCGCGGCCCAGGTCACGCGCGACGTCCACCCGCGATCGCTGATGGACGAGCTCGTGCGGCTGAAGATGGTGGCGCACGACCCCGCCACGGACCGGCTGGCACCGCTCACCAACGCCTTCGTGCCGCGGGCCGACTGGACCCGCATGCTCGGCTTCCTCGGGACCAACGTCGGCGACCACCTGCGTGGCGCCGTCACCAACGTGCTCGGCGGCGGCAACGAACATTTCGAACAGGCGCTGCTGGCCGACGAGCTCTCCAGCGAATCGCTCGCGAAGGCTCGCCAGCTCGTCGCCGAGCAATGGCGTCACCTCATGACTTCGCTCGTTCCGCAGCTGCAGGCGCTGATCGAGGACGACGCGCGCCAGCGGCGGCCGCAGGACCGCGAGCTGCGCATCGGCCTGTATTCGTGGTCCGGTCCCATGCCGGACCAGGACCGACCTTCCGGAGCATCGGACTCCGGCCAACCAGGGAATGCAACCCATGACAAGCACGACTGACAAAGCCGGCCGCGTCACGCGCCGAACCGCCCTCGCCTCCCTCGCCGCGGGCGCCGCCACGCTGGCAGGCTGCGGCGGAGGTGCCGCGGGCGGCGACGCGACGGCCGGCGTGAGCGGAGCAGCAGGCGTCGACGCCGTACCCGCTGGAGCCGCGCCCGCCATGGGGGATGCAGGCGGACCCGCCGACGTGGCGGGCATCAGCAGCGGCGGCACCGGATCGTTCACCACCGGCACCGTGTCGGGACTGGGTTCGATCATCGTGTGCGGCATCCGCTACGACGACGGGTCGGCGACCGTGGAACGGGACGACGGCGGCATCGTGGGCGCGGTCCGCCCCGGGATGGTGGTCGCGGTACGGGGAACCGCCATCGCGCCCGCCGCCGGCACTGCCCTCCCGACCGCGACGGCGCTGCAGATCCGCTATGCCAGTGAATGGGCCGGCCCGGTGGATGCGGTGGACGCCGTCGCGCGGACGATCACCGTCGCCGGGCAGCGCGCGGACATCGCCGCGAATGCCGTGTTCGATGGCGACGCCCTCCAGCTGGCCGGCATCACCACGGCGCACCAGGTGGAGCTGCACGGCTACCTGGACGTCTCGACCGGACGCCTGCTCGCCACCCGGGTGGAGGTCTCCAGCGTCGCGGCAGCCAGCGTTCGCCTGAGCGGCAAGGTGACCAGCCTGGATGCAGCGGCACGCACGTTCCAGCTCGGCACCGCCCTGATCGGCTTCGATGACGGTCTTGCGCTGCCGGCGGCCTGGGGCAATGGGCAGCTGGTGCGGGTGACGCTCGTGCCCGGCTCGAGCGGGACTGCATGGCGTGCGACGGGCATCCAGCAGCGCCAGGCATGGCTGCAGGCGATGGACGCCGGCAATGGTGCGGAGGCCGAACTCGAGGGACGCATCACCAGCGTCGGTGCGCCCGGCACGTTCGCGGTCAACGGCATCCAGGTCGACGCGTCCGCTGTCACGCTGGCGGGCGCGCTGCTGGTCGGCACCGTGGTGGAAGTGCATGGCACGACGTTCAACGGCACGGTGATCGCGAGCCGCGTGGAGCTCAAGCCGCTGGCCCAGGTCGAGACCGAGGTGTTCGAGTTCCTGGGCGCGGTGAGCAACCTGGACATCCTCACGCGGACCTTCACGCTGAAGGGCCTGCAGTTCACCTACGGCGTGGGCACGCCCATCGACATCCTTGGCTGGATCACCGGGGCGACGCCCGTCGTCCACGTCAAGGCCGTTCCCGTCGGCGGCAGCTGGCTCGCGACCGAGATCCACCAGTCCTGAATCGATCAGGCATCCCATGCTGACCACGTCCGACATCAACGAGTGGACCCGCGCGTCGATCCACGCGCGGCAGGTCTCCACGGGCACCTGGACCTCCTCGGCACATCGCAGCGCCGAGGAGACCGGCACGCCCGAGGCGGAACAGAGCTGGCGCACCCTGCTGCGCGTGCTGCAGACCAGTGCCGATCCCGAGGTGCACCTGGCGCTCGCGACCGGTCCGCTGCGGCGCCTGATCGACGAGGCCAGCGGCCAGTTCATCGACCGCATCGAGCGCGCCGCCTGGAGCAATCCCGGGTTCTGCAAGCTGCTGGCGCTGGCGTGGGACTGCGCCCCGACGGACATCTGGGCCAGGATCGATGCGGTGCGAAGCGTCGACGTCGCGCGCCGGCTCGCAGCCGGCTACGGAACGCCCGGCCGCTAGCGCAGGGCCGCGGTCGTCAGCGGATCGGGCGTGCCGCCGAAGTACTGGCGCAGGGCGTCGCTGAACACCTCGTTGTCCTGCGCCGCTTCGGCGAACAGGGTCAGGCAGGAGCGCAGCTTCATCGCGTCGGTCTCGCCGAAGATCGCCACGGCGTCGTGCTGCCGCAGGTGCAGCAGCAGCTGGCAGCACTCGAGCAGTCGCGGCCCGAGGACCGGGTGCATGAGATAGGCCCTTGCCTCGTCCACGCCGGACAGGCCGTAACGACGGGCCATGCTGCTGCGGCCCAGCGTCGCCAGCTGCGGGAACACGAACCACATCCAGTGGGACTGCTTGAGCCCGGCGCGCAGCTCGGCGAGCACGTCCGCCCACACGGTGTCCTGCGCGGTGACGAACCGCTGGAGATCGAAGGGATCGGCTGCCATCGCACCACTCTAGTCGCGTGCGGTCCCCGCCGGTGACAATGCGCCCCTTGCCTTCACGAAAGCCCGCATGCCGCCCCGTCCCGCCTGGTCCGACAAGGTGATCGCGCTGCTGCGCGCAGGCAACCCCGCCGGCGCCATCGCCCAGATCAGGGTGGCGCCCAGCGTGCGCGACCTGCGCGCGCTGGAGAAGGCGATGGGCGCAGCGCAGCTCACCGGCAAGTGGCGCGATGTCGACGGCGCGATCGCGGACAGCGTGCAGGCGCTGTCGGCACCGCGGCTGCACCGCTCGCCGTGACGGGCGCGAGCCGGTAAGCTCCAAGCCCCGCGCAGCACCGCGCGGAGCTCCAGGAGACAACCATGCGCATGCCCGCCTCGTTCCCGCTGTCCTGCATCAGGCGCGGAGTTGCCGTCGTCGCGACCACCTTCCTCGCCATCACGTCCCATGCCGCGTCGGTGCCGCCCGTGGGCGCCGAGAACGGGATGGTGGTCACGGCCCAGCACCTGGCCAGCCAGGTCGGCGTCGACGTGCTGAAGAAGGGCGGCAACGCCGTCGATGCCGCCGTCGCGGTCGGCTATGCCCTCGCGGTCGTCTATCCCGCGGCCGGCAACCTGGGAGGCGGCGGCTTCATGACGATCCAGCTGGCCGACGGGCGCAAGACCTTCATCGATTTCCGCGAGAAGGCGCCGCTGGCCGCGCGGCCCGACATGTACCTGGACAAGGATGGCAACGTTGTGAAGGGCGCCAGCACCGGCGGCCACCTCGCCGTGGGCGTGCCCGGCAGCGTGGCGGGCATGGAGCATGCGCTGGCCACCTACGGCACGATGAAGCGCGGTGAGGTGATCGCGCCCGCGATCTCGCTGGCCGACCGCGGCTTCGTGCTGGAACAGGGCGACATCGACCTGCTGGGCACGGCCACGGAAGGCTTTCGCAAGGACCCGGCGACCGCGGCGATCTTCCTGAACAAGGGCGAGCCGTACAAGGTCGGCGACCGGCTGGTGCAAAAGGATCTGGCCGGCACGCTGAAGCAGATCGCGCGGCATGGCGCGGCCGGCTTCTACCAGGGACCGGTGGCCGCGGCCATCGCCTCGTCGAGCAAGGCCGGCGGCGGCATCCTCACGCAGGAAGACCTGGACAAGTACCGCGTGCGCGAACTGGCGCCCATCGAGTGCGACTACCGCGGCTACCACGTGGTGTCGGCGCCGCCGCCCAGCAGCGGCGGCGTGGTGATCTGCGAGATCCTCAACGTGCTGGAAGGCTATCCGCTGCGCGACCTGGGCTTCCGCTCGGCGCAGTCGGTGCACTACCAGATCGAGGCGATGCGCCATGCGTACATGGACCGCAACAGCTACCTCGGCGACCCGGCGTTCGTGAAGAACCCGATCGATCGCCTGCTGGACAAGAGCTACGCGGCCGCGATCCGGCAGGCGATCGACCCGCAGAAGGCCGGCGACTCCGCGGCCCTGAAGCCCGGCGTGCCGCCGCACGAGGGCAGCAACACCACGCACTACTCCATCATCGACAAGGACGGCAACGCGGTCTCCGTCACCTACACGCTCAACGACTGGTTCGGCGCCAAGGTCACCGCCGCGGGCACGGGCGTGCTGCTGAACGACGAGATGGACGACTTCACCGTCAAGGTCGGCGTGCCCAACCTGTATGGCCTGGTGCAGGGCCAGGCCAACTCCATCGCGCCCGGCAAGACGCCGCTCAGCTCGATGTCGCCGACGATCGTCACCCAGAACGGCAAGCCAGTGATGGTGGTGGGGACGCCCGGCGGCAGCCGCATCATCACGGCAGTGCTGCACACCATCCTCAACGTGATCGACTACGACATGGACATCCAGGAGGCGATCGACGCACCGCGCTTCCACCAGCAATGGCTGCCCGACGCCACCAACGTCGAACGGTTCGCGATCAGCCCCGACACGCGCAAGATCCTCGAGGGCATGGGCCACAAGCTGGCCGGCCCGCAACCGGCCAACCACGTCGTCGCCATCCTGGTGGGTGCCCCCTCGCTCAAGGGCAAGCCGGTGGGGCGCAACCGCTATTACGGCGCCAACGACCCGCGCCGCAACACGGGCTTGGCGCTCGGGTACTGAGTCGCGCGCTCAGGGCGACACGCCGCGCGGCGGCCGCATCGCATCGGCCACGGCGCTCGCCCACAGCTGCGCCGTGCGGTCCACGTCCCAGCCCGTGCGCACGTCGTTGCTGGGCAGCAGGCGGCCCGGGTTGCGCATGTCCTGCCAGTCGCCCGCACGCAGCAGCAGCTCGCCCGAGCGGGCGTCGCTGAGTTCGGCCACCAGCGTCATCTCGCCGCTGGACGCCGCCAGCACGCGCGATCGGCCCGGCGTCGGGGTCCACGGATTGTTGAGATACACGTCGACGACCTTCAGCTTCATCCGCAGCACGCCAGGGCCGGCTTCGTTCGCCAGCACCAGGCCGTGTTGCGGCAGCGTGGCGGCGAACGCCTGCTGGACCGATCGGGCCACGTCCTTGCGCAGCGCCTCGCGCTCCTGCGGGCCGAGCGGAATCACGCTGCCCGTGCGGTAGGGCTTCCAGTCGCGGCGGAAGGACACGTCGACGGGCTCCAGCAGCACGCGGTCATAGCTGCCCAGTGACGCCCCCGGCCGCACGGACGCGAGCCCCAGGCCGGCCAGCTGCGTGCGCTGCAGGCCCTGCGCAGGCACCAGCTGGTCGAGCGAGCCATTGAAATCAGCGAAGGCGACCGGCGCCGCCACGAGAGCAGCAAGCACGGTCGCGCGGCGAATCCAGCGCATGGTCGTCATGAGGATCTCCTCGTCACTCCTGCGGGATCGATCCCGGCATCGGTCCCACCAGCAGCCAGGGCTCGGGGCAGGTCAGCACCTCGGGGTAATACGCCTGCAGGACGCCGCAGTAGTAGCGCGACTCCGGCTGCACCAGCACCGCCGCCGGCGCGATCGGCTGCAGGTACACGGGCGCCGCTGCGCCCACCCACCACCAGCCGAGCGTGCCGCCACGCACCCCATGCGCCCAGTGCCCGCCGTGGAACGCGGGCGACCCGCCGTGGCCGTGGAAACCGCCGCCGTGGAAATGGGAACCGGAGCCGCCGACGACATGTCCTGCAGAGCCGGGGCCCCCGCGTACGCCTGCAGGTCCACCCGCGTGTCCGCCATGACCGCCGCCGTGACCGCCCCCATGCCCACCGCCGTGGGCGAATGCCGCCAGCGGCGCGGCGGCCAACAGGAGCGTCGCGCCCATGGAGGCGACACGCTTGCAGAGTCTGGCAGCGGCCATGGCCGTGCTCCGGAGGGAATGGGAAATAGGTGTAGACCGCCGCGGCGCGCGGGAGTTGCATCGCCATCGCGCCAGCCTCCCCGGCGCGACAATCGCCGCATGGTCCGAACGCCCCTCCTCCTCGCCGCCGCCCTGCTCGCCGCCTGCGCCACGCAGCCCCCGCCGCCGGTCACCACGGCCAGCGGACTCGTCTACGAGTCGCTTCGCGAAGGCACCGGCCCTTCGCCCACGGCCACCGACGTCGTGCAGGTCCATTACCGCGGCACGTTGCCCGACGGACGCGAGTTCGACAGCTCCTACGGCCGCGGTCGTCCCGCGCAATTTCCGCTCAATCGCGTGATCCCCTGCTGGACCGAAGGCGTGCAGCGGATGAAGACGGGCGGCAAGGCCCGCCTCACCTGCCCGCCCTCCATCGCCTACGGCGAGCGCGGCGCGGGCGGCGTGATCCCGCCGAATGCGACGCTCGTGTTCGAGGTCGAACTGCTGGGCACCCAGCGCTAGCCCGAACTGCGCAGCTTGCATCGCGCGGCTGGGCCACGCGATTGCCACAGGCGGTGACGGGGCCGGCGGGCTGCTTGCACTTGGTTGCCTGCGGCCGCGGCAGGGGTGGGCAGCATCGCGGGTTCCGGCGCGACAGCGCCACGACACGCAGAAGGAGCACCATGGAGAACCCCAACCGCACCACCTATGCCGCACTCGCCGCCGGCGGCCTGCTGCTGGCCGACCAGGTCCGCCGCTACCGGCGCCGCACCATGCTCGACGACCTGAACGACAACGTCAGCGACGTGATGAACAGCGATGTCAGGACGCGCATGCCGATGGGCACCGCTGTTCTCGGCCTGGCGGCGCTGGTGGGTGGCGCGCTGTACCTGTCGAACGTGCTGCGCAGCAGCCCCGGCTCCGGCCGTGCGTCGAACGTGCACGAGGCGATCGAGCTCGAGGTGCCGGTGAGCACCGCGTACAACCAGTGGACCCAGTTCGAGCAGTTCCCCAAGTTCATGGCGACCGTGCAGGAGGTCAGGCAGGTCGACGACACGCACCTGCACTGGCGCGCCGTGGTGGGCGGCAAGACCAAGGAGTGGGACGCCGAGATCACCGAGCAGATCCCCGACAAGCGCATCGCCTGGCGCAGCACCAATGGCGTGGCCAACGGCGGCGTGGTGACGTTCCACAAGATCGGCGAGAACCGCACCCGCGTGATGCTGCAGATGGACTACGAGCCCGAGACGCTGGGCGAGAAGGTGGGCGACGCGATCGGCGGCGTGAAGCTCACGGCCAAGGGCAACCTGAAGCGCTTCAAGCAACTCGTCGAGCAGCGCGGCGCCGAGACGGGTGCATGGCGCGGCACCGTCACCGAGCATTGATGCGCTCCGCACCGTCCGGTCGCACGCGCACGCCGCACGACGTCTTCGTCGGCAAGGAGATGCAGGAGGAGCAGCGCGTGGTGCAGAGCGGCGCGAAAGACACGGTGGCGCGCGCCGAGTCCTGACTCCGGGCGGCGCGACATCCTCGCGGCCGGTGTGCGCGGCGGCCATTGGGGCTGTCCGACACACACGCAGGGTGAAAGGCGATATAGATCGGAATCCGATGTTTGTGGCGTCGAGGCCGCAGGCATTCCACTTGCCCATCCATCGCCATGACCACCACACGCGACAGCATCGAGGACATCTGGGGTCCGCGCACGCCCTACGCGGGCGAGGCCCAATGGCCCGAGCGCGCCGACGAGCGAACGCTCGAGCAGCCCGACCGCTGGGTGCAGTCCGCCTGCGTGCTGTGCTCCAACGGCTGCGGCTGCGACATCGGCGTCAAGGACGGACGCATCGTCGGCGTGCGCGGCCGTGCGCAGGACACCACCAGCCGCGGCCGACTCGGCCCCAAGGGCCTGCACGGCTGGGAAGCGAACAACAGTCCCGACCGGCTGACCACGCCGCTCGTGCGGCGGAATGGCCGCCTCGACCCGGCCAGCTGGGACGACGCCATGTCGCTCATCGTTCAGCGCGCGGCGCAGGTGAAGAAGGAGTTCAGCGGCAGCGCGATCGGCTTCTACACGTCGGGCCAGCTGTTCCTGGAGGAGTACTACACGCTGGGTGTCATCGGCAAGGCGGGGCTCGGCACGCCGCACATGGACGGCAACACCCGCCTGTGCACCGCCACGGCGGCGGCAGCGCTGAAGGAGACCTTCGGCTCCGACGGCCAGCCGGGCAGCTACTGGGACATCGACGAGACCGACTGCGTTCTGATGGTGGGCCACAACATGTCGGCCACGGACACCGTGCTCTGGAGCCGCGTGCTGGACCGCCGCGCCGGACCGCGTCCGCCCAAGCTGATCGTCATCGACCCGCGCCGCACCATGACGGCACGCGAGGCCGACGTGCACCTGGCGCCGCGCCTGGGCACCAACGTCGCGGTGCTGAACGGCCTGCTGCACCTGCTGATGGAGGGCGGCCATGTGGACCGCGCCTTCGTGGAGGCGCACACGCTCGGCTTCGACAAGCTGCGCGAGGTGGTGCAGCCCTACACACCCGAGCGCGTGCAGCAGATCTCGGGCATCGACGCGCAGAAGTTGCGCGACGCCGCACGCATCATCGCCACGTCGTCCATGCTGCTGTCCACCTGCCTGCAGGGCGTGTACCAGTCGAACCAGGCGACGGCCGCGGCGGTGCAGGTGAACAACATCAACCTCGTGCTGGGGCGCATCGGCAAGCCGGGCTGCGGGATCCTGCAGATGAACGGGCAGCCGACCTCGGAGAACACGCGCGAGACCGGCGCCGATGGCGACCTGCCCGCTTTCCGCAACTGGGAGAACACGGAGCACATCGCCGAACTCGCGCGCCTGTGGAACGTGGAGCCGGCGCGGATTCCGCACTGGGCGCCGCCGACCCATTCGATGCAGATCTTCCGCTACTGCGAGACCGGCTCGATCCGCATGCTGTGGATCCAGGCGACCAATCCCGCGGTGTCGTTGCCCAACCTCGATCGCGTGCGAGCCATCCTGGGCAAGCCCGATTTGTTCGTCGTGGTGCAGGACGCCTTCATGACCGAGACGGCGGCCCTGGCCGACGTGGTGCTGCCCACCGCGATCTGGGGCGAGAAGACAGGCACTTTCACCAACGTCGACCGCACCGTCCACATCAGCCACAAGGCGGTCGATGCGCCCGGCCAGGCCCGCCCGGACTTCGACATCTTTCTCGAATTCGCGCAGCGCATGGACCTGCGCGACAAGGACGGCGCGCCCCTGATCAAGTGGAAGACGCCGGAGGAGTGCTTCGAGGCCTGGAAGGCGTGCTCGCGCGGACGGCCCTGCGACTACAGCGGCATGAGCTATGCCAGGCTCACCGGCGGCGCGGGCGTGCAGTGGCCCTGCAACGAGCAGCATCCGCAGGGCTCGCGCCGGATCTACACCGACCACAGGTTCATGACCGATCCCGACACGTGCGAGACCTTCGGCCATGACCTGCTCACGGGTGCGGTGGTGCCGGTGGCCGAGTACAAGGCCATGCGCCCCGACGGCCGGGCGCTGCTCAAGCCGGCCGAGTACGTGCCACCGCCCGAGGAGCCCGATGCGCAGTACCCGTTCTTCCTCACCACGGGCCGCCTGACGCACCACTTCCACACCCGCACCAAGACCGGCCGCTCGCCCGAGTTGGTGGCCGCCGCGCCCGACGCCTACCTGCAGATCTCGCGCGAGGACGCGGCCTCCCTCGGCGTGAAGGAGGGCGACTGGGTGCGGGCCACCTCGCGCCGCGGCACGCTCGAGGCGCGCGCGCAGGTGGGCGACATCGATCGCGGCCAGGTGTTCGTGCCGTTCCACTATGGCTACTGGGATGCGCCGGAGCATGCGCGCGCGGCCAACGAGCTGACCATCTACGAGTGGGATCCGGTCAGCAAGCAGCCGCACTACAAGTACGCGGCCGTGTCGCTGGAGAAAGTGGCGTCGCCGCGCACGCGCCAGCCCGAACAGGTGGCGCTGGATCCAAAGGCGCAGCCTGGCGGCGGCGTGACCGGCGCGCTCAAGGCCGCCGCGCAGGGTGCCGTCACGGCGGTGAAGCACCTGAAGCCCGCGCGCTCGCACACCGCCGACTACCTGGGCCTGCTGCAATTGAGCGAGCAGCGCCTGGTGCGAGCGTTCGAACAGGCGCGCCACACGCACCCCGACGAGCCCGACCTGGGCACGATGTGCCAGCAGTTCGAGCAGTGGTCGACCGAGGCCGAGCGCTCGCTGGTGCCGTTCGTGGCGAAGTACGGCGAGCGCAAGGAAGGCGAGCCCGAGCGGCTGGACAAGGCCCTGCTGGTGCAGCGCAAGCCGAACGCGTTCGACCTGCTGCGCGACCTGCACGACCTGTGGCTGCTGGTCAACGAGAGCCTGATCTCGGTCGACGTGATGGAGCAGGCGGCGCATGCACTGCGCGACGAGGAACTGCTGAAGGCCATCCAGCAGATCCGCGAGCGCAACAAGCGCCAGGGAGACTGGCTGCGCACCCGCATCCGGCAGGCGGCGCCGCAGGTGCTGGTGGTGCCGTCCTGAGGCTCGCGCCGCAACTCAGGTGAGCCGGTACTCCACCGGCTGCAGCGCCGCAGGCAGGTCCGTTTCGCCCAGGGCTTCGCGCAACTGGATCTCGATGTTCTGGCACACCGTGTCCAGCGGCAGGTGGTTGGCGGCCAGGCCGAACGGCTCCTCGATCTCGTCACCCAGCGCGTCGAGGCCGAAGAAGGTGTAGGCAACGATCGCCACCACGAACGGCGTCATGAAGCCGACCGTGTCCACCAGCCCGAACGGCAGCAGGAAGCAGTAGAGCCACGCCGTCCGGTGCAGCAGCAGCGTGTACGGGAACGGCACCGGCGTGTTCTGGATCCGCTCGCAGCCCGCTGCCGCCGACGTCAGTGCCGTCAGCGTCTGGTCGAGGTCCAGCGCGAGCGGTGCGTCGACCTTGCGTGCACGCAGCAGGTCGCCGAGGACCTCGCCATTGCGGCGCAGCAGGTAGTCGGTGCCTGTGCGCGCCGTCCCGAAGCCGGCCACGTCGGCCTCGGCCAGCAGCCTGCGCATGTCGGGCATGGGATCGCTTCCGCGCAGCTGGTGCCGCAGCGCCGAGGCGAACGCGATCGTGCGCATCACCAGGCCGTGGCGCGGGTCCTGCGGAGGCGTGGGCGAAGCGGGCGCGTCCAGCAGCAGCATCGTCTGCACTTGCCGCGCGAACGTGCGCGAACGCGACTCGACTTCCGCCCAGAGCTTGCGCGCCTCCCAGTAGCGGTCGTAGGCCGTGCTGTTGCGAAAGCCCAGGAAGATCGCGAGCGCCAGGCCGATCAGCGAGAACGGCACGGTGGTCAGCGTCACCTTGAACTGGTAGACGAATCCATGGGTGAGGGTCACGAGCACCGCGACGGCGATGCAGGTGATCAGCTCCCAGGCGACGTGGGGAAGGACGGAGCCGCGGACGATGAAGAACAGCTGGGCCCCGTGCGGGCGGTCTCGGACAATCACAGGCGGGAAACGATGGCGATCGCGCGGCGGGATCGCTCCTGGAAGCGGATGGACAACTCGCGATGCTAAGCGATGGTGCCTTTCAACTCCCTGTGGATCCTGCCGCTGCGGCATCATGGCGCGATGCCAGCACCGCACCTGCGGCCACTCGCCCGCGCCGCCCTCGCCTCGCTCTCCCTCTGCCCGTTCGCGATGCCGGCCTTCGCCGCCGACGATGGCCCGGGCAGCCATGGCGAGGAACTGCCGTGGAAGCTCACCACCGGCGTCTACGCCCTCAGCGGCGGCGCGCAGCCGCGCGCGACGGCGCTCGACCTGAACCTGCGCCGCTCGGGTGATTTCGGCAATGCGTGGGTCGGCTGGTACACGCAAAGCGCCGGCGGTCCCACGCAATCGCGCGCCGGCTGGGACCGGTTCTTCGATCTCGGGCCAGCGCGCGTGCAGCCCTCGGTGCAACTCGCATCCGGCGGCTTCCGCGGTGGCAGCGTTTACGTCGAAACGGGCGAGACCTGGTTTGCCGGCGTCGGCGCCGGCCGAACCAACCTGCGCCCCTACGTCAACCTGAATTTCGATCCGAATGACATGGTGATGCTCGCGGCCGGGCGGCGCAGCGAGCACCAGCAAGTGCAGCTCCTGCTGGTGGCCGACAACCGCGAGAACCCCGACCAGCGCCACCTGCACCTGAACTGGCGGACCGAACCGCGCGAAGGCGAACGGCTCACCGTCGACCTCCTGGCCAAGCGTGGCGACGTCGAAGGCGAGCGCATCCACCGGCTCGGCGCTTCCGTCACCTACGACTGGCCGCGCTGGTCGCTGCGCGCGGCGTGGGACCCCAAGGTCAACTTCACGCCGCAGGACATGCTGCGGCTGTCCGTCGCGGCGCGGTTCTGAGCGCACAATCGCGGCCCTGAGAACCGCGCTCGTCCGAAGCGCGGCCACACATGCGATAGCGGGAGGCGCATGCAACAACCAGACATCGAGGAATGGCGACTGGCGGAGCGCGCCGCCGCGGAAGCCGAGCAGGCCGCGCGCGCAGCGGCCGGCACCGAAGACCATCGCGACCTGGTGGCCGCGGCCAAGCGGCAGCGGGCCAATGCGGACCGGCTGTGGCGCGAGTTTCTGGGCAGCAGCCTCACGCCGCTGGCACCCGCGGCACCGGAAGCGCCGGCCACCGGACCGGCACCCGCGCGCGACCAGGCAGACGTCGCGACGCTCACGCGGCGCATCGAGGAATGGCGACGCGCACAGGCGCGCGCGCATGCCGCCGAAGTGAAGGCGGTTCACGCCTATACCCGCTTCGCGCGCGGCGCGGAGGAAGAAGCGCCGTACGCGTGGCAGGCCGAAGCCACGATGCTGCGCGACGAAAGCGCGGCACGCCTGCAGCGCGTCTACGAGGAGGCGGCGCGGCTTCGTGCGGCCTCCGGCGGCAACCCGTTGCCACCCCGCCAGGCCTAGGGCGCGCAGTGCAGGTCGACAGACACGAAACGAACGGCCTCGGGTAAAATCGAAGCAGCGGTGCATGGTGCGCCGCTGCTGCAAACGGAGAGACCCCATGTTGCAACCCGTCCTGATTGGCGGGCCAGACGCAAGGCGACTCCAGCCTTCCGTTTCCCGCCTCCACAAAGGCGCAGGCCGTGTCGACGACTCGCGCCTGTGCACCAGCGCCTCGCGCTGGATCCTGCCCCCCAGCGTTCCCGAACGATGACGACGCGGTCCTGCACCGCTCGTTGACGCCCTGCGCCTCGGCCCATGGCCGGCGCAGCCCCTCGTCCTGCTCGCACAGCTGTCGCTCACGTGGTCTCGCCACGTGCGGGCCTGGCCGTGCGCGCGCATCGCTGAAGGAAACGCCATGCACATCGATCTGAGCCTGAGGGAGCACGCTCCCCGCAAGTCCACCGACGGACTGCAATTGCTGCTGTATGCAGCCGCGAGTGCCCTGCTGCCCTACGCGGCGGCGGCCGTTCTGCTGCTCATTGGCCAGGGCGCCTGAGCGCCCCGCAAGGCGATCGCGTCAGCGATGGCCTTGCGCCAGCCACGCCTGCGCTTCGGCGCGGTCGCGGAACATCTGCGTCTGCAGGCCGATCTCGTTGGCGAAGATCTCGGGCTCCTGCAGGAGCCAGGGCGCGTCCACGACCATCGCCACGCGCACGCCTTTCAGGCGCACCGCCGCGACGCGCGCCACTTCGAGGCGGTCCTCGTCTTCCGTGACGTAGGGAATGCCGCTCATGTCGATGAGCACGCGCCGCATGCCCTCGCGCGCGCAGATGTCCGCGATCAGGGCCAAGCCACCCAGGTAGTCGTTCGGCGCGGGTTCGCCGCTGCAGGCGACGACGAGATGGTCCCGCCGTGAGATGGCGATGTTGAACATGGCGAGAGGACGGCGTTGCGCCCGGTGCGCGGGGACGAGCTAGGCGTTCAGCTGCGCGAGCGCAGCCTGCAGGCCGGGCAGGCCGCCCACCCGCTGGTCGTTGATGAAGACCTGCGGCATCTGCCGCACCGACGGACCGCACTTCGCGTAGAACGCGAGCCGCTCGGCCTCGTCGTCGATCTTCACTTCGTCGAACGCGAGGTTGCGCGACTTCAGCAGCGACTTGGCCGAGTCGCATTGCGGGCAGGCCGACTTGGAATAGACAACGATCTTCAGGGGCATCGCGCTCCAGTGTATCGGCCGTGCTGACGCCGAACTTGCAGCGGGAGGGGCGCACCGTGCCGGACTTCCGGTGCACGTTGTTGGCGCGCTTATTGCTTGATCGAGGTGCGCGTGAGCCGGGATGGCCCGCGAACGCACCAACACGAAGCAATTCTCTCGGAGAGACATCCATGGAGGCACTCAAACAGGGCGGTGACGTCCTGTTCATCCTGCTCGGCGGAGTCATGGTCCTGGCCATGCACGCGGGGTTCGCGTTTCTGGAACTGGGCACCGTCCGCAAGAAGAACCAGGTGAACGCGCTGGTGAAGATCCTCAGCGACTTCGCCATTTCCACCATCGCCTACTTCCTCGTGGGCTACACCGTGGCGTACGGCACTTCGTTCTTCGTCGGCGCCGAGCAGCTGGCGGCGAAGAACGGCTACGAGCTGGTGAAGTTCTTCTTCCTGCTCACGTTCGCCGCCGCCATCCCGGCCATCATCTCGGGCGGCATCGCCGAGCGCGCCCGCTTCGGGCCGCAGCTGCTGGCGACGGCGGTCATCGTCGGCCTGGTCTATCCCCTGTTCGAAGGCGTGAGCTGGAACCACGCGTTCGGCATCCAGGGCTGGATCCAGCGCACCACGGGCGCGGAGTTCCACGACTTCGCCGGCTCCGTGGTGGTGCACGCCGTGGGCGGCTGGCTCGCCCTGCCGGCGGTGCTGCTGCTCGGCGCGCGCGCCAACCGCTATCGCAAGGATGGGGCGATGTCGGCACACCCGCCCTCGAACATCCCGTTCCTTGCCCTGGGTGCGTGGATCCTCACCGTCGGCTGGTTCGGCTTCAACGTGATGAGCGCGCAGACGCTCGACAAGGTCTCGGGCCTGGTCGCGGTCAACTCGCTGATGGCGATGGTGGGTGGCACGCTCGCCGCGCTGGTCCTGGGCCGCAATGACCCCGGCTTCGTGCACAACGGCCCGCTCGCCGGCCTCGTCGCCGTGTGCGCGGGCTCGGACGTGATGCATCCGATCGGGGCGCTGGCCGTCGGTGCCATCGCCGGCGCGATCTTCGTGGCGATGTTCACCGTCGCCCAGAACCGCTGGCGCATCGACGACGTCCTCGGGGTGTGGCCGCTGCACGGCCTGTGCGGCCTCTGGGGCGGGCTGGCCGCCGGCATCTTCGGCAGCAAGGCGCTGGGGGGCATGGGCGGCATCAGCTTCGGCGCGCAGGCGATCGGCAGCCTGCTCGGCGTGACATGGGCCGCCCTCAGTGGACTGCTGGTCTACGGGGCCCTCAAGTTCACCCTGGGCCTGCGCCTGTCGCAGGAAGAGGAATACGAGGGCGCCGACCTCGCCATCCACCGCATCGGGTCGACGCCCGAGCGCGAGGCGACCTGGTAGCAGCCGGGGCCTAGGGAACGCGGCGCAGCAGCTCGCCGTACGTGCGCAGCACCTCGCGCTGGCCCGGCCCCATGCGGCCGCGCAGCAGCGCGAGGGCGTTGCGAAGCCGCGCGCGCGGCATCCACGGCTTGTAGCGGCCGGCGAAGTGCACGACGCGCAGTCCACGCGTCGTGCCGCGCGTCAGCCGCCCGGGCAATGCATACAGCCCGGTGTCCAGGTACGCGTCCACGTAGTCGAAGAAGCAGTTGTCGCCCTGGTCCAGGTGCGGGCCCTCGCGCGACCAGTCGGCATAGAAGGAATTGATCAGGTCCTGGTCGCCCAGCGCGGGCCGGCCGTCGCGCTGCATCTCGTCGCGCGCCATCTCCAGCGTCGTGGCGATGCGCTGCGGCAGCTCGGCCTTGGGCTCGATGACCATCAGGCCCGAGTTGAGCCGGATCCAGTCGCTGTTGACCAGCCGGCCTGCATCGACGGCCGCCATGTGCGGGGCGTTGAACAGGTCGTCGATGTTCTGCAGGACCACCATGTCGCAGTCCAGGTAGACCAGCTTGCTGAACTGGTCCAGCCCGAACAGCCACAGCTTGTCGAAGGTGTAGGCCCAGTGGTGGTGCTGCTGCACGGCCCAGCCGGGGAGCAGCCCGTCGGCTGGCAGTGGCAGAACCTGGGCCACGCCGGGCATCGTGGTCAACGCATTGCGCGTGGCCTGCGGCAATCCGGCCGACACCGCCACGACCAGCGGGATGTGGGTGCCGGTGCGCTGCAGGCTCGCGGCGAGACAGGCCACGCCCGGCAGGTAGTCGGGCGTGCTCAGCAGGGTGATGTAGGCGCGCATGCGGCGTGAAGGAGTTGGCAGTTCGCCAGACTCTAGAAGCTCAGCGCCATCCGTGCGCCTCCGCACGTCCGTGAATTGTCACAAGACGTGCCGGATCAGTTCGATCTGAACTCTTCGTCAGATGCGGACTGCCCCGCGCACGCTCAGGCTTCCGTCCACTTCGTGTGGAACTTCCCCGGCCGGTCCAGCCGCTGGTAGGTGTGCGCGCCGAAGTAATCGCGCTGGGCCTGCAGCAGGTTGGCCGGCAGGCGCGCCGCGCGATAGCTGTCGTAGTACGCCAGCGCGCTCATGAACGCGGGCACCGGCACGCCGTGCTGCGCCGCGGCCGCAACCACGTCGCGCAAGGCCTGGTGCGAGTCGGCCATCACCGCGGCGAAGTGCTCATCGAGCAGCAGGTTGGCCAGCTTCGGATCGCGCACGTAGGCGCGGCGGATGTCCTCCAGCAGGCGCGCGCGGATGATGCAGCCCGCGCGCCAGACACCCGCGACGGTGCCGAACGGCAGGTCCCAGGCGTACTCGCGGTCGGCCGCCGCGAGCAGCTGGAAGCCCTGCGCATAGGCGCAGACCTTGGCGGCCAGCAGGGCGCGGCGGATCTTCTCGACGAACGCCTCGCGATCGCCCGCGAATGCCAGCGACGGGCCACGCAGCACTTGCGAGGCGGCCGCGCGCTCGGCACGCACCGCGCTCACGGTGCGCGCGAACACCGCATCGGCGATGGTGGGCGCCGTCACGCCCAGGTCCAGCGCCGCCTGGCTGGCCCATTTGCCCGTGCCCTTCTGCTCCGCCGTGTCGACGATGACGTCGACCATCGGCTTGGCCGTCTCCGGATCCGTGCGCGCCAGGATCTCGGCCGTGATGCCGACCAGGTAGCTGGAGAGCTCGCCGCGGTTCCAGCCCGCGAACACCTCGCTCATCTCCGCCGGTTGCAGCCGGGCGAGCTGCTGCATCAGGAAGTAGGCCTCGCAGATCGTCTGCATGTCGGCGTACTCGATCCCGTTGTGGACCATCTTCACGTAGTGGCCCGCGGCCGACGGCCCCATCCAGTCGCAGCACGGCTGGCCGTCCTCGGCGCGCGCGGCAATGGCCTGCAGCATCGGCTTCACGCGCGGCCAGGCCTGCACATGGCCGCCGGCCATGATCGCCGGGCCGCGCAACGCACCCTCCTCGCCACCGCTCACGCCGGCTCCCACGTAGAGGATGCCGGTGCCTTCGAGCTCCAGCATGCGGCGCTGGGTGTCGGTGAAGCGCGTGTTGCCGCCGTCGATGACGATGTCGCCCGCCGCGAGCAGCGGGCGCAGGTCGGCCAGCACTGCATCGACTGCAGCACCGGCGGGCACCATCAGCAGCAGCACGCGCGGGGTGCGCAGGCTGGCCACCAGCTCCTGCAGCGATCGCGGCGCGGCGGCGTGTGTGCGGCGCGCGAAGTTCTCGCGCTTGGTGTCGTCCAGGTCATAGCCGCTGACGGCGAAGCCGTTGCGGTCGAAATTGAGGGCCAGGTTCTCGCCCATCACACCCAGGCCGACGATGCCCAGGTCCGATTGCTTCAGGGAATTCATCCCCCGATTGTCCCCGAGGCTCGACAACGGCCGGGCTGCCGGCAAAGTAGGCCGGGCCGCTGCATCCACCCCACACCCGCGCGACCCGCCGCACGCCCGCTACCGATGCTTACCAACCCATCCCGGGCAGCGCCAGCAGCGCCGCGGCGCTGCTGCCGAGTTGGTTTCTAATAGCGCTCCGCTGGCGCCTCAGACGCGAGCCGCCAGCCGTCCGGGCCCATCGCGGCCCTCCCGCGCCGCAGCCGCGCAGGCCTCGCGCCGCCGGCCGCTGCGCACCGACGAACGAACTTGGAAGGCGCCCGCGTGGCGCCCGGGATTGGCCATTGCGCACGACGTTCTGCAGTTCGAACCTGGTCCGCCTGCTCGGTGAGTGGCTGCCGGCCGCGCCGGACAGCTCGGGGATCGACTTCGCCGAGCGCCTGAGCCTGCAGCTCAATCCGCTGGATGCGATCGCACTGCAGGCGGTGAACCAGCAGGTGCGTGCGCGGCGCACGGCCGCGCGCACCACGCCGGCCGCGCTCGCACGCAAGCTGCGCGAGGACGTGGAGCGCGTGCGCGGCACGCTGGCGCACGCGATCGGCCAGGAGGTCGAGCCGTTCTTCGACGTGCCCCTGCCCGGACGCGGCAAGACACGCGCCGTGCTGCCCTCGCCCGCCGAGGCCGCGTGGTCCGGCTACCAGCACCGCCACGCGGCGTTGCAGCGCCAGATGGACCAGATGGTGGCCGCGGTGCGCGACCACGTGCGCCAGGCCCTCTCCAGCGCCTCCCCGCGGCTGCAGCAGCTGGCCGCGCTCGACGCCACGCTCGAGAAAGTGCTGGCCGCCCGCGAGCAGTCGGCGCTGCCCCGCATCCCGCGCCTGCTGCAGCGGCGCTTCGACCAGCTGCGCAAGGACCACGAGCGCGCCGTGGCGCAAGACGCCGTCGACGACGACCCTGCACGCTGGAGCAAGCCCGGCGGCTGGCTCCACGCCTTCGCGCAGGACTGGCGCCAGGTCCTCATCGCCGAGCGCGACCTGCGCCTCGACCCCGTGGCCGGCCTCGTCGAGGCCGCCGCCACCGACACCAACACGACCCCATGAGCATGAGCAAACGATTCTTCGCCGCGGCTTTCGCGATCGGCCTCCTGGCCGTGGCCTGGGTGGGCCAGGGCTTCGTCGGCACCAACTGGCTCGCGCTGGCGATGACCGTCGCCATCGGCTGCGTGTACGTGCTGGGCGCGTGGGAGCTGCGTCAGTTCCGCGCCGACACCGCGTCCCTGTCCACCGCGCTGCAGGAGACCGCCTCGCAAGCGCCCGCCGCCCTTCCCGCCTGGCTGGATCGCCTGCCACTCTCGCTGCGGCCTGCCGTGCGCCAGCGCCTCGAAGGCGAACGCGGTGCCTTGCCGGGCCCGGCGCTCACGCCCTACCTCGTTGGCCTGCTCGTCATGCTCGGCATGCTGGGCACCTTCCTCGGCATGGTGGTCACCTTCAAGGGCGCGATGTTCGCGATGCAGGGCTCCACCGACCTGCAGGCGATCCGCGCCGCGCTGGCCGAGCCGATCCGCGGCCTGGGCCTGTCGTTCGGCACCTCCATCGCTGGTGTTGCGGCATCGGCCATGCTGGGCCTGATGTCGGCCATCGCGCGCCGCGAGCGGCTGGACGCGGCACGCACGCTGGACCAGCGCATCGCCGGAACGCTGCGTCCGTTCTCGTTCGCCCACCAGCGCGAGGAGACGTTCCGCGCGTTGCAGGCGCAGGCCGGCACGCTGCCACAGGTGGTCGACAAGCTCGAGGCGCTGATGCAGCGCCTGGACCAGCGCGCGCAGCAACTCGACGCACAGCTGCTGGCCGGCCAGTCGCGGTTCCACCAGGAAGCCGCGCAGTCGTACGGCGAACTTGCGCGCACCGTCGGCGCATCGCTGCAGGACAGCCTGGTCGCTGCGGCCACGGCTGCCGGCGACAGCATCCGCCCCGTGGTCGCCTCGGCGATGCAGACCGTGGTGGAGCAATCGACGCGCGAGAACGCGCGCGTGGCCGAAGCCATGCAGCAGCACAACGCCAAGCTGGCCGAAGCGGCGCAGCAGCAGGTGCAGGCCGTCACCGAGGCGGCGAAGCGGCAAGCCGATGCGCTGACGGCGTCCGCGAAACAGCAGACCGAATCGCTGACCGCGTCGGCGAAGCAGCAGACCGAGGCGCTCACGGCATCGGTCAAGCAGCAGGCCGAGGCGCTCGCGACTTCGGTGAAGCAGCAGGCCGACACGCTCACCGCCTCGTTCCGCGACACCGCGCGCACCGTCGAGACCGGCTGGCAATCGGCGCTGCAGGCGCATGCCCGCAGCAGCGATGCGGCCGCCGCCGCCCTGCGCGAGAGCCTGGCCGACTTCACGGCGACGTTCGAGCAGCGCAGCAGCGCCCTCGTGTCCACCCTCGGCGACAGCTTCTCCGCCTCGCACCAGGGCCAGGCCACGCGAGAGCGCGAGCGCCTGCAGGCCTGGACCGAGTCGCTGGAGGCCTTGGGCAGCAGGCTGGAAGCGCAGTGGCAGCGCCTGGCACAGGACACGGTGCAGCAGATGGCAACCCTCGGCGGTGCCATGGAAGCGCCGGTGCAGCGCCTGCTGCAGACCGCCTCCGAAGTGCCCGCCGCCGCGGCCGGCGTGCTGTCGCAGCTTCGGGAGGAAGTGGGCCGTTCGGCCGAGCGGGACAACCTGGCGCTGCAGGAGCGCACCACGCTGCTCGAGAAGCTGGGCACCGTGCTGCACGAGGTGCAGCAGGCCGCCGGCGCGCAGCGCGATGCGATCGCCACGCTGGTGCAGTCGACCACGACGGTGCTGGAGCAATCGAGCACGCAATTCGCGCAGGTGCTGGAAGCCAACGCGGGCCGCGCCACCGACACCGCGGCGCACATCGCCGCCAGCTCGATCGAGATGAGCACGCTGGCCCAGGCCTTCGCCGAAGGCGTGCAGCACTTCCAGGCCAGCAACGGCAAGGTGCTGGACACGCTGGTGCAGCTGGAGTCCACGCTGCAGCGCTCCATCGAGCGCAGCGACGAGCAGCTGGCGTACTACGTCACGCAGGCCCGCGAGGTGATCGACCTGAGCATCACCTCGCAGGAGGGCATCCTCGGCCAGCTGCGGCAGCTGCAGGGCAAGCAGGCGATCGTGACCCTGGCCGACGAGGCGCTGGGATGAGCGCGCTGGTCGACGACAGCGACGACGGCGGCCAGCACGCCGCGCCGATCTGGGCCGTCTTCGGCGACCTGATGGCGGGCCTGCTGGGCGCGTTCGTGCTGGTGCTGGTGGGCGTGCTGGTGGTGCAGATGGACCTGGTGTCCACCCTGCAGTCCGAGATGGAGAAGCGCAAGCAGGAGGAGCAGCGCCGCATCGCCCTGGAGAAGGCGCTCGCGGTGCCGCTCGCCACCGGACGCGTCACCGTGAGCAACGGCCGCATCGGCATCAGCGGCAGCGTGCTGTTCCCCGTCAACAGCGACCAGCTGCGCCCCGAGGGCCGCCAGCTGCTGCAAAGCCTGGTGCATCCGCTGCGCGTGTACCTCGGTGAACGCAACGAGCTGCTGATGGTGAGCGGCTTCACCGACGACAAGAAGGTGTCCGGCCGCAACCGGCAGTTCAGCGACAACCTGGAGCTGTCGGCGCAACGCGCGCTGACGGTGACGCGGGCGTTGATCGACGAAGGCATGCCGTCGTCGCAGGTGTTCGCGGCGGCCTTCGGGGCCGAGCAACCGGTCGCCTCGAACACCGACGAGAGCGGGCGGGCGTTGAACCGTCGCGTGGAGATGGCCCCGGTGCCGCGTGCGCCTTCGGTGGCCGCGCAGGGCACGCCGGCGAAGCCATGAACGATCGAGTCGCCGGTCGCGACGACGCCGAAGCGCTGCAGGCGCAGCTCGCCGCATTGCGGGCCGATGGCGCCTGGCGCGCCGACCCGATCCGCTTCCAGGCGCTGGAGAAGCTGTCTGCCCGCATGGCGGGGCAGCCCGCGCCGGTGCAGGCCTTGCTGCAGGCCCGGCTGGTGGACGCCCTGCGCGAACTCAGTGCACGGGACGCGCCGATGCCGATGGTTGCCGGACGGCGCACGGGCAAGCCGTCGGCCAGCGCTCTGGCGACACTCGCGATGCCCTCGCGCAGCACACCCGAGCTGTCCAGCGTGCGCCGCTTCCGCCAGGCCTATGCGCGCCTGCAGGTGGTCGATCGCGTGGCGCAGGCCCTGGCGCGCAAGCCGCGCAATGCGGGCCCGCTGAACTCGCATGCGCTGGTGCTGCAGACGTTCGCGCTGTTGCAGGCTGCATCGCCCGACTATCTGCGACGCATGGTGGGCGTCATCGAGACGATGCACTGGCTGGAGCGGGCGACGGAGACGCCGGCCGCTCCGCGCAAGACGGCGAAGCGCCGCAGCTGAAACAGTTCATTGCCCAGCCTCGATCGGGCGAGGCCATCCCTAGCATGGACTGCTTTCAACCTCCGGAAGGCATCCATGAGCAAACGCAGCCGTCACACCGACAACAGCAAGCGCCAGCAGCCGGTCCAGCAGCAACGCGCCGAGGCCGCGCGCCAGACAGCGGGCCAGCCCAAGGCCACCAAGCGCAGCGACGAGTCCATGCAGGATCGCTCCGCGCGCAAGACCGAGCGCTGAGGTCCCAGGCGGCACATTCGCCGCCGCACTGGATGCCGGGTCAAACCCGGCATGACACCGATTCGTGCCATTGCGGGCTTGACCCGCGCCACACGACGCCTTGGGTCATTGCGGGCTTCACCCGCAATCCAGTCCCGTCGCCGTCAGTGCAGCGCCGGTGTCTCCGGCAACCCGAGCCGGTGCCGCAGCGCGTGCTCGTACTCCCAGTCGTCCGCGCAGTCCACATCGCAGAACAGCCGCTCCGCTATGCCCTCGGCGTTGCCGCAGTAGTGGCAGCAGCCCACGGGCTCCAGCACGCGGTTGCGGCGACGTTGGGCGGCGAGCGCGTTCGTCAGGTGGCGCTGCTCGGAATCGAATGCGAGATCTGCTTCGTCGGCCATGTCTGGACTCCCTGTGGCGATGGGAGGGATTGTTCGACCGACCGCATCGCCGCGGACTTCCAGCGCGGCAGTTCCCGCTGTAGGACGCCTGCTGAGCCACGCATCAGCGCGCAAGCGCCGGCGCAGACAGCAAAAGGCGCCGCCCGTTGCCGGGCGGCGCCTTTCATGTGACTCCGGGTGGGTGTCATCCCGGGCTCGACCCGGGATCCAGCAACGGTGCTCGAACGGGCACCGGACTGGATTGCGGGTCAAGCCCGCAATGACAGCTGGATCACTTCCCGCCGCGCAGCGTCTTCAGCTGCGCCTGGGTCTCGTTCCACAGGTCCATGCCGACGTTCGCGGCGATCTGGCCGTTCACCTTGGTCAGCTTGTCGCGCATGCGGGCGGCTTCCGCGGCGGGCAGCTCGTTGACCTGCATGCCCTTGGCCTTCAGGTCGGCCAGCGCCCTGGCACCCTCTTCACGCGTGTCCTTGCGCTCGAAGTCGCGGCTGGACTTGGCGGCATCGGACAGGACCTTCTGCTCGTCCTTCGACAGCCCGTCCCACCACTTCTTCGACACCAGCACGATCCACGGGCTGTACACGTGGTTGGTGACCGTCAGGTACTTCTGCACCTCGTAGAACTTCGACGACAGGATCGTGTTGTACGGGTTCTCCTGGCCGTCGACCGTCTTGGTCTCCAGCGCGCTGAAGAGCTCCGAGAACGGCAGCGGCACCGCGTTGGCACCCAGCGTCTTGAACGAGTCCAGGTAGACGTTGTTCTGCATCACGCGCAGCTTGATGCCGTCCAGGTCCTCGGCCTTGGTCACCGGGCGCTTGCTGTTGGTGAGGTTGCGGAAGCCGTTCTCCCAGTACGCCAGGCCCACCAGGCCCTTGTCCTGCAGCTTGTCGATCACCTTGGTGCCAACCGGGCCGTCCAGCACGGCGTCGGCTTCCTTGGCGTTGTTGAACAGGAACGGCGTGTCCCACAGCGCCATTTCCTTGGTGATGCCCACCAGGGTGGCGGTGGAGCCCACCATCATTTCCTGCGCGCCGCCGATCAGCGCCTGCTGCATCTGCGTGTCCGGGCCGAGCGCGGCGGCGCCGATGGCGCGCACCTTCATCTTGCCGCCGGAGGCCTTCTCGACCTGCTGGGCGAAGAACTTGGCGGCGCGGCCCTGGTTGCTGTCCTCGTTCAGGCCGTAGCCGAAGCGGATCAGGCGCGGCTTGATGTCGGCGGCGAAGCCGGCGAGCGGCGCGAGCAGCGTGGCGGCGGCAGCGGCCGCGAGCACGGTGCGACGGATCATGGTCATGCGAGTCTCCAAGGGGAGTGGTTGTGGAAAGGGGAAGGCCTCAGCGCATCCACGCGACCGGTGCGGTGACCAGCTGCGGGAACGCGGTGAACAGCGCGAGGATCAGGACGTAGGTGACCAGGAACGGGTTCACGCCCTTGATCACCTGGTGCAGCGAGAGGCGGCCGACGCCGGCGACGACGTTCAGCACGGTGCCCACCGGCGGCGTGATCAGGCCGATGGCCCCGTTCAGCACGAACATCAGGCCGAAGTACACCGGGTCGATGCCGGCCTTGACCGCGATCGGCAGCATCACCGGCGCGAAGATCAGGATCGTGGGCGTGAGGTCCAGCGCGGTGCCGATCAGCACCAGGACGATCATCATCACGGCCATCAGGAGGCGCGGGCTCTGCACCAGCGGGCCCAGCCAGCTGGTGAGCACCGCGGGCAGGTCGGCCAGCGTGATCATGTAGCTGGCCACCTGGGCGCCGGCGCACAGGAACATCACGATGGCGGTGGTCTTGCCCGCGCGCACCAGCACCGGGCCGATGTCCACGATGCGCATCTCGCGGTGCACGAACAGCGAGACGACGAGCGCATAGAACGCGGCGACCACGGCGGCCTCGGTCGGCGTGAACACGCCCGTCTTCATGCCGCCGATGATGATCAGCGGCATCAGCATGGCCCAGAACGCCTTGGCCGTCGCGCGCAGGCGCTCCTTCAGCGGCAGCGGCTCGCCGGCCGGCAGTTCGATCTTGCCCAGCACCAGCCTCCACGCGACCAGCAGGCCCACGCCCATCACCAGGCCCGGCACGATGCCCGAGAGGAACAGCAGCGAGATCGAGGTGTTGGTGGTGACGCCGTAGATCACGAACGGCATCGACGGCGGGATGATGGGCGCGATGATGCCGCCCGAGGCCAGCAGGCCCGCCGACGTCGCCATCGGGTAGCCCTGGCGCTTCATCATCGGCAGCAGGATGGTGGCCAGCGCCGCGGTGTCGGCCAGCGCCGATCCGCTCATGGACGCCATCAGCACCGCGGCACCGATCGCGACGAAGCCCAGGCCGCCGCGGATGTGGCCGACCCAGGCCTGCGCCATGTCGATGATCCGCTTGCTGATGCCGCCCGAGTTCATCAGCTCGCCGGCGAGGATGAAGAACGGCACGGCCAGCAGCGGGAAGCTGTCGATGCCGGCCACCAGGTTCTGCGCCAGCAGCTGGGTGTCCCAGAAGCCGAGCACCCAGGCCATGCCGGCGCCCGTGAGCACCAGGGCCAGGGCCATGTTCATGCCGATGCCCATGAGCACCAGCATGCCGGCGGAAAAGACGATGAAGGCGAGTGCTTCAGGGGACATCAGTTCACTCCACCTCGGCCGCGTGGCCCAGGTCCAGCGGCTCGCGCTTGATCAATTCGATGATCGCCATCACGCCGATGGCGATGGCGCAGAGCAGCGCGGGCAACGGGAGCAGCGAGGCCGGATAACCCAGCACCACCGAATACGTCGACATGCCCGCCAGCACCTGCAGCCACGCGCCCCAGCCAAGCAGTACGCACGCCAGCAGCACGCACAGGCGGATCAGGACGGTCATCGCCGCCATCGCGCCACGCCGGTTCTGCAGCAGCCCCACCAGCGAGGTGAAGGCCATGTGCTCGCCGGCCGGATAAGCCGCCGTCGCGCCGATGAACACCATCCACACGAACAGCAGCCGCGAGAGTTCCTCGCTGGCGACGATGCCGCTGCCGAAGCCGTAGCGCAGCACCACGTTGACGAACACGGCGACCGCCATCACGCCCAGGCAGGCGCCCATGAGCGCGTTGGCCACCCACTGGAAGCGGCCTCTCGAAGCGGGAAGATTCACGATGGGTCCTTGTCGTTGCCCTGCAGCCAGGCATGCACCTGGCCCTGGATGGCGGCGATCGGCGCGAGCGCGTCGACCTGCAGCACGCCCTGCTCGCCCACGGGCGGCTCGAGCGTCGCGAACTGGCTGTCCACGAGATGGGGCGAGAAGAAGTGGGCGCCGCGGCCGGCGACGCGTTCACGCGCGGCTTCGCGCTCGATGGCGAGGAAGACGAAGCGCAGGCCGGGCGCGGCGGCACGCAGGCGGTCGCGGTAGGCGCGCTTGAGCGCGGAGCAGGTGAGCACCACGCCCTGCGTGTGCGCGGCGAGCTTCGCGCCGAGCACGTCGAGCCATGCGGCACGGTCGTCGTCGGTCAGCGCGATGCCACGGGCCATCTTGTCGCGGCTGGCAGCGCTGTGGAAATCGTCGCCTTCCACCAGCGGAATGGCCTCGGCCGAGGCGATGGCGGCACCGACGGTCGACTTGCCGCAGCCGGCGACACCCATGACGACGATTCGGTGATTCAAGAGGACAGCGCTATCCAAAACGGCACGAAAATTGCACCAAGGCAGCCTGGGATACCCCATTCTCCGAGGGACCGGGGTTTCCCCGCTGCCATGGCGCATACGGATAGCGCTATCCTAACCGGACAGGCTGACGGCTCCGGCCCCGGACTTTCCCCTAGGCGACACCCTCATGCATTCCAAGCCCGCCCGCCCCCGCGCCACCGGCCGCACCACGCTGGCCGACGTCGCCCATGCGGCGGGCGTGAGCCCGATCACCGTGTCGCGCGCGCTGCGCGGCGAGCGTGCGGTCGATCCGGCGCTGGTGGAGCGCGTCAGGGCCGCCGCCGACAAGCTGGGCTACGTGCCCGACCCGGCCGCCCGCGCCCTCGCCTCTCGCCAGGGCACGCAGGTGCCGCTGCTGGTGCCCGCGCTGGCCAACGCGCTGTTCGTCGACCTGCTCGAAGCCGCTCAGGAAACGCTGGCTGCCGCCGGCTACCAGACGCTGATCGGCGTCACGCACTACGACCCCGCCGAAGAAGAGCACCTGCTGCGCAGCCACCTGATGCACCGGCCGCCGGGCCTGCTGGTCACCGGCTTTGATCGCAGCGCCGCCACGGAGCGGCTGATCGCCAGCAGCGGCGCGCCGTGCGTGCACCTGATGGAGACGTCCGATTTGCCGGGCGTCCACAGCGTGGGCATGTCGCAGCGCGATGCGGGCCGAGCGATGACGGAGCACCTGCTGGCGGGGGGCCACAAGCGCATCGCCTTCGCGGCCGCGCAGCTGGACCCGCGCACGTTGCAGCGGCTGGAGGGCTGGCGCGATGCGATGCGGCACGCCAGGCTGCACACGCCGGTGCTGGAGTGGCTGAACCCGCAGCCCTCGTCGATCGCGCTGGGCGGCGTGATGTTCGAGCAGATCGTCGGCCAGACCCCGCCGGTCGATGCGATCTTCTTCTGCAACGACGACCTCGCCCAGGGCGCGCTGCTCGCGGCGCTGCGCCTGGGCATCCAGGTGCCGCAGCGCGTGGCGGTGGCCGGCTTCAACGACCTCACCGGCAGCGACCAGATGGTGCCGCCCCTCACCACCATCCGCACCCCGCGTGCGGAGATGGGCCAGCAGGCCGCACGCATGCTGGTGCAGCTGATGCGCGGCGAATCCGTGGAGAAGCGCTGCGTCGACCTGGGGTTCGAGGTGGTGGTGCGGGGGAGCACGTAGCCGAAAAAGCTTGTCAGACGGCGGCCAGTGAACGCCGCACCGCGCTGAGAGAATCGCGGCTGCATGCAGTCCCGCCATTTCCTCCAGCTGCTGTTCCTCTCCGCAGTCTGGGGCGCCTCCTTTCCCATGATCCGCATCGCGGCCCCGGCGCTGGGGCCCTTGCCGATGGCCTTCATCCGCTGCGCACTTGCGGCGATGGTGCTGGGCACGCTGGTGCGCGTGCGGCGCCAGCCGCTGCCCACGCGCGAGCACTGGAAGTCGCTCACGGTGCTGAGCGTGCTGACGGTGGTCGCGCCGTTCGTGCTGTTCAACGCCGCCGGCCTGGTGATCCCGGCAGGCTATTCGGCGGTGCTGAATGCGACTGCGCCGCTGTTCGGCGTCGTGGCAGGCGCCGCGATGGGCGAGGAGCGCCTCACCGGCCGCAAGCTGGTGGGCTGCGCGTGCGGGCTGGGCGGCGTCGCGCTCCTGGTGCAGCTGGGGCCGCTCGCGCCCGACATGCGCGTGGCCCTCGGCGTGCTCGCCTGTGTGGCCGCATCGGCCAGCTATGGCTTCGGCTCGATCCTGATGAAGCGGGCCACGATGACGCATGCGCCCCTCCCTGCGTCTGCCGCCGTCCACATCGCAGCGGCGCTGGTGCTGCTGCTGCCGGCGTCGACGACCGTGTCGCGCATGCACCCGACGACCAACGCACTGATCGCGATCGCGGTGCTGGGCACCTTCACCTCGGGCTTCATGTACTGGATCAGCATGCGGCTGATGCGCGAGATCTCCGCGAGTGCCGCGACCTCGTCGGCCTTCCTGATCCCGATGTTCGGCGTCACCTGGGGCGCGAGGTTCCTCGGCGAGCGCTTCACGCCGGGCATGGTGCCGGGCGTGGCGCTCGTGCTGCTGGCGGCCGGGCTGGTGACGGGATTCAATCCGCTCGCCGTGTTGAAGCGGACCTGACCGTCGCAACCCATGCAGCTCGACTACCTGCTGTTCGATGTCACCGACGAGGAGAGCGGCGGCGCGAGCTTCGACGCCCTCGCGTCCGTGCTGCCGGACCGCCTGCCGGCCCTGCTGCGTGAAGCCGAGGCAGTGCTGCAGTGGGCGCACCGCGAATTCGGGCCGCCGTCTCCGGCCGACGAAGGCGGCTGGGACTTCGACCTGCAGGGCACCGGTGAAACCGGCGACATCCTGGATTTCACCTATGACGCGGCGAGCGCACGGCTTACGCTGCGACAACCCGTCACCGGGCGCATCACGCTGAGCCTCACGCTGGGCGGCCCCGCCACTTTCTGCGAGGCATTCCGCGGCGCGTTCCCCGACTCGGCATGAGCGGACCGCGGACGCGGCGCAGGACAACGCGCGCCTAGCCGTCGATACGCACTGACAGACGCCAGCTCCGGACCGTCTAAGGTGCGCCGATGCGACCGGCACGGAACCTCCAGCAGGGCCCCCACACCACCTTCGTCCAGTCCATGGTGCGCAGCCATGGACGCGACGCGACGGCCTTCGACGCCAGGATCCTGGATGACGGGAGCGTGGCCGTCAGCGGCCCGATGGGCACCGCGCTCTATCCGCTCGGCGGCTGGACGAGCAAGTTCGTCCGGCACCTCGAGCAGGGGTACTTCGGCCCCGCCACGGCCGCCGCCGACCAGGAAGGCGGCTGACCCCGGGCCTCACTTCGCGCGGCGCCAGCCCGGGTCCACCACCGTCTCGCCATCCTCCTTGACGAAGGGGGCAGCTTCCCGGCGGGCAGCAGTTCGAGCACCGCCTCCGAAGGCCGGCACAGCTTCGTGCCGAGCGGGGTGCGCACCACCGGGCGATTCATCAGGATGGGATGCTGCTGGATGAAGGCCGCCAGCTGCTCGTCGGTCCACGAAGGATCGCCAAGTCGCAGCTCTGCGTAGGGCGTGCCCTTCTCGCGCAGCAGGTCACGCACGGTGACGCCCATCTCGGCCACGAGATGGCGAAGCTGCTCCGTGGACGGCGGCGTCTTCAGGTACTCGACGACGACCGGCTCGATGCCGGCATGCCGGATCAGCGCGAGCGTGTTGCGGCTCGTGCCGCAGGCGGGATTGTGGAAGATGGTGACGTCGGGCATGCCGCGATTGTCCCTTCCCGAATGACAGCGGCCCGGCACCCTCGTCGGGTGCCGGGCCGCTGCGGTTCAGGCGATCAGTCGCTTAGCGGCGGCGCCCCACGATGGTCTCGGCAGCGCCTCCCGCGGCCGGCGCGAACGACCCGGTCACCGCACCGCTCGCCATGCCGAAGGTGGCGGTCAGCACACCGTCGGTGTCCTGCAGCGTCACCGCGCCGGTGGCGGGGTTCAGCGACAAGGTGCAGCTGAAGGTCGCACCCGTGTTGTCGAAGCAGAGATAGCCAGTCGTGCCGTTGAAGTTGGGCTGGATGCGCACGATCGAGTAGTCCACCACGTCCACGTCGGCGGCATTCCACACCTGCCAGTCGCCCTGGTAGGAGGCCGGGGTCAGCTCGAACGCGGCTTCGGGATCGACGGCCTCCATGCCCAGCTGCGCCAGCAGCGCGTTCGTGGCCGCCATGTTCATGCGGGCCGACGGATTCGGCGTCGTGCGGTTCTTGTAGCCCACGCGCACCTTGCCGCCACGCTCGACGAACACCCGTTCCTGCAGCGCGGCAGCCTGCACCGGCGTGTTGGCCAGCGTCAGGACGCGCGCGTCACCCAGCGTGTTGATCGCGTAGGTGCCGGTGCCGATCGGGTTGCAGTTGCGGACGGAGCCATCGCTGGCACGCTGCTGGCAGGCGAAGTACTTGGCGACGTTGCCGGCGGCGAAGCCGACGCGCAGCAGCGTGTTGCCGGTGTAGTAGCTCTCGGAGCCGGCCGTCTGCACGGCGCCCACGGGCACGTTGCCCAGCTGGCCGATGCCGGCGGTGCTGTTGTTCCACCACTCGTTGCGCGATCCGCTCGAGACCGTCACCGGCGTGCCGCTGGTGGACGGCACCTGCATCGTGCTGGTCGGGTAGTAGCACGGCGTCGCCGGGTTGGCGGCGATGAAGGACTCGAGGGACGTTGCCGGGCTGGAGATCGTGGTCAGCGACGTGGCGGGCGTGATGGACGCGCACGCCGCTCCGGTGTCGGACGCCGAGGCATTGCCGGCCGCCACGTCGGCGTTGAGGTTGCGCAGCTCGCTGGCCGGCGACGGGGAGTAGCCGATGGCGGTGCTGAGCGGCGTGTTGGTCTGGTAGAACAGCTTGGAGTTGGCCGGGAACGTCGCCGTGCCCAGTGCGGTGGCCGCATTGGCGATGGTGATGTTCACGAAGCCGGCGCCGCGCACCTGGTTGTAGACGTCCAGCATCGTCTTGCCGCTGACGTCGAAGGCGGCGCGTTGGCTGGAGCCAACGTCGAACCCATCGCAGTAGTTGTAGTTGGCACGACCCTCGGCGTCACGCACGCCGCTGATGGTCTCGGTCTGCAGTGCGCACTGCACCCAGTTGCCGCCGTTCCAGTGGAAGTCGCTCTGCGCGCTGGGGTTGCCGCCGAATGCCCAGTGGGCGACGACGCCGGAATTGGCGCGGCTGCGGCGCTCGACGGCGCGGGTGTTGCCCGACGCGTCGGGCGCGTTCTGGGCCGCGGTCGACGAGAACACGCGCTGGAACCAGTTGCCCGCGCCGTTGTACGTCAGCTGGTTCAGCGCCGCGGTGGCCACATTGGTCACCGGGACCTCTCCAGTCGCCGCCTGCTGCTGGTTGGCGATGCCCACCAGCGTGCCCACGGACGACGTGGTGATGCCGGAGCTGCTGACGGCGCTGGCGACGACGGGCGCCAGCGCGGCATTGAGCTGCGCCGGATCCTTGCTGGCGATGGCGGCCTGCACGGCCGGGTCTGCCAGCTGCGCCACCACGGAGGGCAGCACCTCCAGCAGCTTGCGGGTGATCAGGTCGTTGATGTCCTGCTGCGTGATGGTGCTGCCGTCGATCGCGGCGCCGCCCACGCTGGACGCGAGTGCCGACGTCTGCTGCTGCGTGGTGACCACGATGGTGCGGGCGATCGCGTTCAGCGTGGCGCCTTCCGTGGTGGTGCTCTTGGTGAAGTCCTGGAACAGCGAGACGTCCAGGCCGATCTGGGCCTTGATCGCTGCTTCGGCGGTCGCCGTGCTGGCGCCGGTGGCCTCCACCTGCGACTGCACGAGGGTGGTGAGCGGGCTGACCACGGCCGGCTTGTCGGCCGGCGCCTTGAGCACGAACGCGGTGGTCACCGCGCCGTTGTCGGCGTCGACGGCGTCGGTGCCGACGATGGCCAGGACCGGGTACTTACCCGCATCGGCGGCGTCGACCTGGAGACTGGCGGCGCCGGACGCATCGGTCTTCGCGGACGGCTCGTCGCTGTCGCAGGCGCCATTGAGGTTCTTGTCCAGGCACACGGTGGCATTGCGGATGGCACCGTCGATGACGGTCACTGCCACGGCAGTCGTGCTGGGCTGGCCGCCTCCGCCTCCGCCACCACCACCGGTGGTGACATCGCCACCGCCGCCGCCGACCACGGGCGTCCCGCCTCCGCCGCCGCCGCCACCACAGGCCACCAACAGGGCCACGCTCGCGGCAACCGCCAGCGCAAGCCCGCTCTTCCTCGTATTCATAAGACTCCTAGTTCACAACACTGTTTGTCGACACGAAGCACACGGCGGGAACCCATGACCCGCCGGGGCGCGAGCATCCGCGAGGGGGTCGATGCGGGCCATTCCCCGATTGAGGTACGACCAATGGCCCCTGCCGCCGAGGTAGGCATTGGTTGTAAGTAATCCGCTCGATGCCTTCGCGCGCCGGCCCATGCAATGCTCACGGTCCGGGGTTGGGTCCACGCCCCCAACGAAGAAGAAAAGCGAAGTGCCCATGACAAGCAGCAGCCCGGCATATGGCGAGTTGGTCGACCTGGTCTACGCGGCCGTCGAGGAACCGGCGAAGTGGCCGGATGTCTACCAGGCGATCTGCACGGCCACCGGCTCCGAGTCCGTCCACATGCTCGGCTTCGACAACCGGCACAAGACCCTCTCGTACAGCGAAGGCGCCAACCTCCCGGTGCAGGGCGAGCTGGCGTACATCCAGCAGTACCGATTCGTCGACCCGCGGGTGCCCCTGGTGATGCAGCGCCCCGAGCGGCAGTGGGTGCACTGCCACGAGGACTTCGACGAGGCCTTCGTCGCTGCCGATCCGTTCTACCAGGAGTTCCTGATTCCCAACAACCGGCGCTTCATGACGGCCACCAAGCTCGTGGACGCCAGCGATGCGACGGTGATCTTCTCCACCCTGCGCACGCAGGAGCAGGGGCCGATGCCGGCCGAGGGAGTCGCCCTGCTCGACCAGCTGCTGCCGCACCTGTGCCGCGCCGCGCGCATCACCATCCGCAACTTCTTCTACTCCACGCAGGCGCTGGTGGGCCAGGCGCTGGTGAACAAGCTGCGGCAGCCGGTGATCCTGATGACACCCGGCGGCGACGTGATCCACACCAACGAGGCGGCGAGGCAGCTGTTGGCCAGCACGCGCCTGGTGCAGGTGGCCGGCGGCAGGATCGAACTGCCCGAGCCGCACGGGCGCGAGCTGCTGCGGCGGGTGGCCGGGATCGAGGCGCAGCTGAAGACCGCCGGCGCGACCGCAGCCGAGTACCGGGCCCAGTTCCAGTCGCTGCACGTGGCCACCGAAGCGGCGCCCAACGACGGCCTCTACGCCTTCTTCACCGTGCTGCCGCCCGAGGAGATGATGGGCACCTTCGGCCTGCGCCCGGTGGTGATGCTGCTCTTCTTCCACCCCGAGTCGTCGCCCGCCATCGACCCCAGCCTGCTGTTCGCGGTGTTCGGTCTGACGCCGGCCGAGAGCCGGATCGCGGCCTTGCTGGCCGAAGGCCTCTCGCTCAAGGAGATCGCGCGCGAGCAGGGCACGCAGCACGACACCGTGCGCAAGCAGCTGCGATCGATCTACCAGAAGACCCGCACCAACCGCCAGCCCGAGCTGGTGCGGCTGCTGCTGCATCTGCCGCACAACGTGGTCCAGGGGTGAGCCCCAGTCCAATTACCGCCGCGCGCCCTCGTCGCCTGTCAAAAATAATCGGCATCAACCGTGGCCGACCTGGATCCCGCCGCCATCGACCACGCGGCCCCCTTCTTCACACGGCACGGCGATGCGTTCATCGCGCGGCTGAAGGCCAACGCGGCCTACGTGGAGGAAGAGTTCGCGCAGATCCAGCGCATCGACTACCGGCGCCCGTTCGACGAGTGCCTGACGCTGGCCGAGACCATCGTCGACGGGGTGATGCGGCGCTACTGACGAGGTTGCGGGCCTGCGCTCCATCCGGGCTGGCTGCACTTCATCGCACGCGGCTGCAGTTCGTCGAATGGCCGTCGCGCCGGCGGCCGGCGCTCCCTAGAGTCCGCTCCATTGCACAACGAACCGACACCAAGGAGCCCGCCATGACCACCACCGCCAATACCCTGAAGACCACGACGTCCCTGCCGCTGGCCTTGCGCGTCGGCGTCGCGCTGGCGATCGTGGTGATCCTGTCGCTGGCGTGGATCGGCGCCGAACGGTCCAGCCACCAGGCGGTGCAGACCGCGCAGGCCACGTTCTCGCGCACCTACGTCACGCTGCCGCGGGTGGAGATCGTGGCCAAGCGGGAAGCGGCCGTCACGCCCGTGGCATCGCGCGCCGCCACGAAGCGGCAAGGCTGAGATCGGACACGGACGGCCTGGATTCCCGCCTCCGCGGGAATGACAACCCCTGCGTCGTCCCCGCGAAGGCGGGGACCCAAGGCTTCCACGGGGCCCGGCTTCAAACCCGCTCGAAGTCGATGTGCCCCTGCTGCGCATCCAGCGCCACCAGCCGCACGCGCAGCGCATCCCCCACATCCGCCTCCTCGAACCCGCGCACCAGCCGCCCTTCCAGCAGCGGCTGCGCGATGCGCACGAACGTGCCCTTGGGCGCGGCGCCGGTGACGATCGCATCGAACGTGTCGCCGATGCGCCCCTGCAGCAGGAACGTCGCCGCGGCCTTGAGCACCTGCCGCTCGACCGCGTTCGCACGGTTCTCCTGTTCCGTGCAATGCCCCGCGATCGCCTGCAGCGACGCGAAGTCATACGGCGACGGCCGCCCCGCGATCGCAGCCTTCACTAGCCGCTGCGTGACGAGATCCGGATAGCGCCGGTTCGGCGCCGTGGAGTGCGCGTAGTTGCTCGCAGCCAGCCCGAAGTGGCCGACATCCTGTCCATCCGGCTGCGCCGCCACGTACGCGCCCGGTCCGAGCATCTTCACCAGCCTGAGCGACAGGTCGGCGAACCCGGCGGGATCGGCATCGCGCCGCTCCGCCAGGAACCGCTGCAGGGCGACGGCATCCGGATCGGTGGGCAGCGTGGTGCCGAGCGTCGCCGCGAGCGCCTCGATGCGGTCCCAGCGCCGCGGTGACTCGAGGAAGCGGCGGATCGACGGCAAGCCCTTCGCGGAGAGAAAGCGCGCCGTGGCCACGTTGGCCGCGATCATCAGGTCGGCGATGAGGTCCTTGGCCCGCACGCGCTCGTCGGGCCGCAGGTCCACCAGCGCGCCATCGCGGAACACGGGCCGCGCGCTGACGGTGTCGATCTCCAGCGCGCCACGCTGCTGGCGCCAGCGGCGCATCCGCATGGCCACGTCATCGTGCACGCGCAGTTGCCCTTCGAGCTGCGGCACGTCCTTCGGCCCGGGCAGCGGAGCCTTGCCCTCGAGCCACGCGGACACGTCGTCGTAGGTGAGCTTGGCGCGATTCAGCACCAGCGCGCGATAGAGCTCCGATGCGCCCACGCTGCCATCCGCCTGCACCGCCATGTCGACCACCACGGCCGCACGCTCCTGGCCCTCGTGCAGCGACGTGAGGTCGGTCGACAGCACCTCCGGCAGCATCGGGAACACGCCGGCCGCGGTGTAGACGGAGGTCGTGTTGGTGGCGGCGTGGCGATCGATGGCGCTGTCCTGCGGAACGAGCACGTCGACGTCGGCAATCGCAACGAGCAGGCGCACGGCGCCATCCGCCAGCGGCTCGACCACGCTCAGCTGGTCGAGGTCGCGCGTGTCGGCGTCGTCAATGGAAAACCAGGGCAGCTGGCGCAGGTCGCGCAGGTCGGGCGTGCGCGGCAGGCCGGCATGGCGCACCGCTTCGGCGGCAGCGACCACGCCCTGCGGAAACACGGGCTCGAGGCCATGCGAGCGCATGGCCTCGACGGCCAGGGGCAACAGCTGTGGTGCTCGATCGCTCACTGGGGCTTGACCGGCGTGAAGTACGGCGAGAAGTAGAGGTTCGGCCTCGCCGGGTCGCTGAACCCCGCAGGGTTGTAGTAGTACATGCGGTAGCGATCCACGTAGCGCCGGCCGGTATTGCCGCACTGCTGCGGGTCGTACATCAGGTCGCAGGTTTTCAGCGTGTACTCGTCCATCGTCTGCGTCTGGAGGATCTGCGGCGTGTGCATCGCACCGAACAGATGGAAGAGTTCGTGGAACGGAATGTCGTCAACCCATGACGGTGCCGCATCGGGCGCTGCTGCCCTCGGCCATATGGCGCATGTCCCCTTCACCCCGTTCAGGAACACCAAGGCCGTCTTGTCGTAGGCGTCGCCGGGCAGCGCCGACTCGCCGCAGTAGCCATCATCGCCGCCCTCGTAGAAGACGAGGTATTTTTGCCCCGGCCTCACGAGGCCCATCAGCGCCAGGTCGTACTCGATCCATTGACGCTTGTAGTTCACGCCCCCCAAGGCACGGTGCTCGTCGTATTGAGCCTCGGTCTCCGGCAGCTGGGCGAACTGGATATCCAGCGCGCCCTGCCAGGTGTCGAACACGATCTTGCGCCCGATCTCGCTGTCGAGCCACTTGTTGGCCGAAGCGATCGAGTACGGCAACGTGGTCGACAGGTCCAGTTGCCGGTCCTGGTTCCCGGACCGGGACGGCGTAGATCACCTTGATCATCGGTCCCGAAGAGTCGTCGGGGCGATCCTGGGTGCTGCGTGTGGCGAGCGAGTAGGTCGCGTTGAGGTTCGCGGTCCCGAACGGTCCGGTCCCGGAAAGCGTCGGGGAAGGACCGGGCGCGGGTGTTGTTGGCGCGGGTGTTGGCGCGGGTGTTGGCGCGGGTGTTGGCGCGGGCGTCGGTGCGGGCGTCGGTGCGGGCGTCGGTGCGGGCGTCGGTGCGGGCGTCGGTGCGGGCGTCGGTGCAGGTGTCGGTGCAGGTGTCGGCGCCGGTGTTGGCGCTGGTGTCGGCGCTGGTGTCGGCGCCGGTGTCGGCGCCGGTGCAGATGTAGGCGCTGGTGTCGGCGTTGGTGACGGTGCAGGTGTGGACGCCGGCGTGGGCGCGGGGCTGCTGCCGATGGAATCAGAGGGCGGAGCGGTGGGCGGTGCCGGCGCGCCGGCTATCGGCGTGGGACCTGCTGCGACCGGTTCGACGGGCTGCGGAGCCGCCGTGACGGCGCCATCTCCCCCACCCCCGCCGCAGGCGCTCAGCCACAAGGCCGCAATCGAGACCAGCGCCAGCCGCATGCGGGCCTGGCTGCCCAGCATTCCATTCATCCATTCGCTCCCCGCCCGGACTGACTGCCGGGGTAGCGCATGCTCGTGCCTCATCGTCACGGGCCCTGTAGCCGGAATGGACGGGGCGCGTAGGACAAAGCTGCTGTTGCGAATTGCAGCGAAACGGCCGAGTTCGGCCTCGGCGCCCACGACGCGCTTCGGCACAGTGACGCCGTACACGTTCGCGAACGTGGCCGTCCCGGCGAGGAGTCCTCTCACCTGCGCTGAGCTGGTCTCGGAGGCGTGCGCGATGGCCGACGGCGCCGTAGGCCGCTGCTGTCCGGCTCACGAGCAACCAGGGGATCGGCAGCGGCCGCGTCCAGGGCTACGGTGGGCACCCCCCTGACCAATGCGAAGGAGATCGCGATGACTGATCGTCAAGACAACGCCATGTCCGATCGGCCGGTGGCCAAGGACGAGAAGGGCATTGCCGGCAAGACTGCCGCGACCGGCGCCGGCGCCGTGGTGGGCGGAGCCGTGGGCGGCGTCGCAGGCGGAGCAGCCGCGGGGGCCAGCATGGGCAGCGTGACCGGCCCGGTGGGCGCTGCCGCGGGCGCGGTGGCCGGCGCGGTGGTGGGCGCGGTCGCAGGCCACGCGCTGAGGACCGACCCGCTCGCCGAAGAAAGGTACTGGCGCGAGAACTACACGAGCCGTCCGTACGTGGCGCAAGGGTCCAAGTACGAGGACTACGGCCCGGCGTACCAGTACGGCCTCGATGCGTACAAGCGCTTCCCCGACCGCCACTTCGACGACATGGAGCCGGACCTGCAGCGTGAGTGGGAGAGCTCACGCGGCACCTCCACGCTGGAGTGGGAGCGTGCGCGGGTCCCGGCCAGGGACGCGTGGGAGCGGGTGAGCCATGCGGCGGAGTACACGTACGAGGGGGATCCGAATGACGTCGATGCCCTCAGCCAATGACACGAAAGAGGCCCTCGCTCATTCCACTCGAACGAAAGGGGCCTCGGCCGCTTTCTCTTGAGGTGGGACACGGATGGGCGCACCATGGCGCATGACCGATGAACGACGAGAACCCTCCTTTTCCGCATCCCGCCCGTTCCAGAGCCAGCCGCCCCCGGAACCGCGCTCCATCGCGCCGACCATCCTTGTCGCCCTGGCGATCGCGCTGGTCGTCGCTGCCGGCGCGTACTGGTGGGTCCATCGGGAAACCCCGCGCATAGTCGCCTCGGCCCCTGCCCCGTCGGCGCCCGCCGAAACAGCGGCACAGCCCGACACCCCTTCGGCCACGACGACACCAGAACCGGTTTTGCAGCCCGCGCCCGCGGACACGGTGGTGAAGCCGGATGACGTCACCACCGCCCTCAACCGCCTCCTGGGCCGCGATGCCGTCGTGAAATTCCTGGAGACCACCGACTTTCCGCGCAGGTTCGTTGCAACGCTGGACAACCTCGGGCGCGAGCACGCTGCAGTGACGGCGTGGCCGGTGCAACCGACGCCGGGCCGTTTCGTCGCGGGGTCCGACGGGGCGTCGGCCGTGATCGCTCCCGAGAACGCACTGCGCTACACGCCGTTCGTGGCGTTCGTGGGATCCGTCGATGCCGCGCAGGCCGTGGATCTCTACCGCCGCATGTACCCGTTGCTCGAGCAGGCGTACCACGAGCTTGGATTTCCGAATCGCCACCTGCACGCACGGGTGCTGGAAGTCGTCGATCTGCTGCTGGCAACGCCGGAGCCCGCGCAAGCGCCGAAGATCACGCTGACCGAAGTGAAGGGGCCGATGCAGACCCCGAGGCCGTGGACGCGCTACGAATACGTCGATGCCAAGCTCGAGCGCCTCTCGGCCGGCCAGAAGATCCTGCTGCGCGTGGGTCCGGACAACCGCAAGGTGCTGAAGGGGAAACTGCAGGAGCTGCGGCGGGAACTGCTGCGGGTGTCGGTCGAGCCTGGCCGGCCATAGACGCCTCGCCGTCGCGGTAGCCCGACCGCTGCGTCGGGCGCAAGATACGCGGTCCTTCAATTCACGAGAGCGACGCCATGCCACAGCCGACCCGCGAGGGCCAGCCCGTTCCCCAGGTCAAGTTCCGCTACCGCGCGAACAACGAATGGAAGGAGATCACCTCCGACGACATCTTCAAGGGGCGCACGGTGGCGGTGTTCTCGCTGCCCGGCGCCTTCACGCCCACCTGTTCCAGCACCCACCTGCCGCGCTTCAACGAGCTGGCCCCCACGTTCCGGCAGAACGGGGTCGACCAGGTGGTCTGCATCGCCGTCAACGACCCGTTCGTGATGGAGGAGTGGGCCAAGAGCCAGGAGAGCGAGAACATCTTCATGCTGCCCGACGGCAACGGTGCCTTCACCGAGCAGATGGGCATGCTCGTCGACAAGAGCGACCTGAACTTCGGCAAGCGCTCGTGGCGCTACTCGATGCTGGTGCGCGACGGCATCGTCGAGAAGATGTTCGTCGAGCCCGACGAACCGGGCGATCCGTTCAAGGTGTCGGACGCCGACACGCTGCTGCGCTACGTCAACAAGGACGCCCACGAGCCCGACCAGGTGGCGCTGCTCACGCGCGAGGGCTGCCCGTTCTGCGCCCGGGCCAAGAAGCTGCTGGACGACGCCGGGGTGACCTATGCGGACGTGCCGCTGTCGCACAGCATCCGCACCCGCACGCTGGGTGCGATCGCGAAGGCCAAGACGGTGCCGCAGATGTTCGTCAACGGCGAACTGATCGGCGACGGCGACGCCATCGAGCAGTGGGTCAGGCAGCGCAACGGCTGACGGCCATCTTCAGTCCGGCACGAAGCGCTCGCTGAACCGCCGGGCATCGGCCTCCAGTTCGAACGTCACCAGCTGGCCGTTCTTGCCATCCGCGAGGCGATGCGCGGCAAACAGGCTCCACTTGCCCCGCGGGTCGTAGCTCGGCGGATCGACGAGTGCGTACATGTGAGGGACGAACACCTCGTGCTCGAAGATCTCGCGATGCCGGTTGCGGGGCGAGGGGTAGAGCTTGTAGAGGTCGGTGGTGATGGTGGCTTCGGGCATGGGGGCGCGGCTGGTTCGGTCCGATCGTAGTCCGGCCTGGCGGTGTCATTGCGCCGGCCCGTGGTACACGGCCTCGATGTTGTGCCCGTCCGGATCGAACGCGAACGCCGCGTAGTACCCCGGGTGGTAGTGGCGCTCCCCCGGCTCGCCGTTGTCGCGGCCGCCGTTGGCGAGAGCTGCTTCATGGAACGCCTTCACCTGGTCCCGCCCGCTGGCCTGGAGCGCGAGATGCACGCGGGAGACCGGGCCATCGGCCTGGTCGATCCAGAGTTCGTCGGCGGAGAAGTAATCTTCGCCTTCGCGGATCACGTGCTCCTTGCCGACCGCGCGCAGCACGGCGCGGTAGAAGCGCCTGCTCGCCGCGAGATCGGCGACCCGCAGGTGGACATGGTCGATGAGGCGGCCGCGGTGGAATTCCATTCGAGACGCTCCGTTGCGTGGAGCGCGGAATTCTGCCGGTGCCGCGCGCTGCAGAGCGGCCGCTCAGGCGCCGCCGTACGGACTGTCGATGACGTACACCCAGCGCCCGTCGGCCTGCCGCTGCGCGACCTCGGCGCTGTCGGCTTCCAGCGTGAGCGGCTTGCCGTCGGGGCCGGTGCCGGCCAGGCGCCAGTGGCTGCGCATCAGCGCCGTGTCGCCGGACTGCACGACAGCGGTCGGCTGCAGGTCGATCTTGCCCTTCAGCTGCAGGAACGCCTGCAGCGCCTCACGGATCGCCGCTTGCCCTTTGACCTCCTGGCCGGGCTGCGGCACGAGCGTGGCGTCGCGCGCGTAGAGCGCCATCAGGGAATCGATGTCGCCGGCGTTGAACGCCTGGGCGAATTCGCGCTGGGTGTCCTGGGGGGTGATTGCCATCGTCGATCTCCTTCCATGGCAGCCGGCCCCGTGGGCGGCGGCCCACGACGGATCACCGGCAGCCGGGATCAATCTAGGAGGTGGCGCAGGGCTGCGCAATGGCAAGGTTGTCCGGGCTGCCTGCCGAGCCGGCCAGCCTCGTGCCGGCCTCCAGGGCCGCGCTGGTGCTCTACGTGAACGCCGGCCTGCCGGCGACCAACCTGAACCAGCTCGTCGACCTGGTGAAGAGCCACCCCGGCAAGTACAGCTACGCATCCGGCGGCAGCGGCAGTCCCCAGCACCTGATGGGCGAACTGCTCAAGCTGGAAAAGGGCCTGGACAGCGTGCACGTGCCGTACAAGGGCCAGGGCCCGGCCATGCAGGACGTGGTGGCCGGCCAGGTGCAGATGGCGTTCGAGACCACGACGGTCATCGCGCCGCAGCTGTCGTCGGGCCGGGTCCGCGCACTGGCGACCACGGGCGCGGAGCGCTCGAAGAACATGCCCGCCGTGCCGACCATGAAGGAGCTCGGCATGGGCGATTTCGTCACCGAGAACTGGTACGGCGTGTTCGCCCCGGCCCAGACGCCGCCGGCGCTGGTGCAACGCCTGAACCAGGCCATCAACAAGGTCCTGGAGAGCAAGGACGTGCAGGCCAGCCTCGAGAAGATGGGATCCCGCGACGTGAAGGGCACGCCCGAGCAGTTCGCGAGCTTCATCGCCCGCGAGCTGCCCCTGTGGGAATTGGTCGTCAAGCGCTCCGGCGCCAAGGTGGACTGACCGCATCCCGATGATCATCGATTGCCACGGCCACTTCACCACCGCGCCGCCGCAGGTCCCGGAGTTCCGCAAGCGGCAGCTCGCCGCGCTGGCCAGCAGCGGCAGCGCCGCGGGGGTCGTCCCGCCCGTCGTGACGGACGAGGAGATCCGGGCCGCCATTTCCGGGCACCAGCTGCGACGCATGCGTGAGCGCGGCGTCGACCTGACGATCTTCTCGCCCAAGGCCGTGGCCATGGACCACCACCAGGGCGACGAAGCCGCCAACGTGGCCTGGGCGCGGTTCAACAACGAGCTGGTGCACCGGGTCTGCCGCCTCTTCCCCGAGCACTTCGCCGGCGCCTGCCAGCTGCCGCAGACGCCGGGCGTCGCGCCGGGCGCGCGCGTCTTCGAAGAACTCGAGCGCTGCGTGAAGGAGTACGGGTTCGTCGCCGCCAACGTCAACCCGGATCCCACCGGCGGCCGCTGGGCGGACCCGCCGCTCTGGGACCGGAAGTGGTGGTACCCGCTGTACGAGAAGCTCGTGGAGCTGGACGTGCCGGCCATGATCCACGTCAGCGGGTCGTGCAACCCGCATTTCGATGCGGTGGCCACGCACTACATCAACGGCGACACAACCGCCTTCGTGCAGTTCATGAAGTCGGACATCTTCCGTGACTTCCCGACGCTGAAGTTCATCATCCCGCACGGTGGCGGCGCGGTGCCCTTCCACTGGGGCCGCTACCGCGGCCTGGCGCAGGACATGGGCCTGCCGCCGCTGGAAGAGAAGGTGCTGCGCAACGTCTACTTCGACACCTGCGTGTACCACCAGGCCGGCATCGACCTGCTGCTGCGCGTCGTGCCCGCGGGCAACATCCTGTTTGCGTCGGAAACGTTCGGCGCCGTGCAGGGCATCGATCCGCGGACGCAGCACCACTTCGACGACACGCGCCGCTACGTCGAGGCGTCAGCCGACGCGAGTGCCGCAGACAAGGCACGCATCTTCGCGGAGAACGCCCTGGGCGTGTACCCGCGGCTGCGGGCGCATCCGCGCTGCGGCGGCTGACCCAGCGACGGCTCGGCAGCTGCTGCTGCCGGGCCAGCCCACCGCCGGACCGCAGGAAAAGGAAACACGCGCCCGCGCCGCGCGGCTAAGGTCGGTGCATGAACACACGGACCGTTTCCATCCGCAAGACCAGTTTTCCGTCGGGCATGGAAGTCCCCGTCCTCGGACAGGGCACCTGGGGTTTCGGGGAACGTCCCGAGAACAGCCAGGGCGAAATCGACGCGCTGCGGTTCGGCATTGACCTCGGCATGACACTGATCGACACGGCAGAGATGTATGGCGACGGCGCGGCTGAGGCCGTGGTCGGCAAGGCGATCGAAGGACGCAGGGACGAGGTCTTCATCGTCGACAAGGTGCTTCCCCAGAATGCATCGCGGAAGGGAACGGTCCAGGCCTGCGAGAGAAGCCTGCGCCGCCTGAAGACCGACCGCATCGACCTGTACCTGTTGCACTGGCGCGGCTCCGTGCCACTCGCGGCAACGCTGGAGGGTTTCGACGACCTGCTGCGCGCGGACAAGATCCGTTCCTGGGGCGTGAGCAACTTCGATGTGGACGACATGGAGGAACTCGCCGGGCTAGAGGGCGGGCGGGCGGTTGCGACCAATCAGGTGCTCTACAACCTGACGCGGCGAGGCATCGAGTACGACCTGATGCCATGGTGCGAACAGCGCAGCATTCCGCTCATGGCGTACTCGCCGCTGGAGCAGGGCCGCTTGATGGAAGAGCCTGCCATCCGGCGCATCGCGGACGCGCACTCAGCGACATCGGCACAGATCGCGCTGGCTTGGGTGCTGCACAAGGAAAGCGTGATTGCGATACCGTAGGCCAGCACGCGTCCCCATGTGGAGCAGAACCGGAGCGCGCTGGACATCCACCTGACGCCGGACGAGCTTGCCGCACTGGACCGCGCGTTCCCGCCGCCCCGCCGGAAGGTGCCGCTGGAAATGATTTGAGCCTTGATCGGCCGCGGGTGCTTCCTATAGTGAAGCGGCCGGCCGGCACCTGCCTGCACGGCGCGTTGCCGCAAACGGATTGCGGCCTTGGACACAGGAGGCACACATGACGACACCTGTTTCGGTGAGCACGTTCCAAGTCAAGTCCCACGGCTCCCCCGACGAGGTCCGCACGCCGGCGAAGACCAGAGTCGAGGTCGTGAAGCTGGAGGGCTACACGATCGGCAGGTTCAACTTCCAACCGGGGTGGCGCTGGTCCGAATGCATCAAGCCGGTGGTGAAGACCGAGTCGTGCCAGCTCTCGCACGTGGGGCACGCCGTCTCAGGCCGGCTCCGCGTCCGCATGACCGACGGCTCCGAGAAGACGATCAGCGCGGGCGAGTCGTACACCATCCCGCCCGGTCACGATGCCTGGGTGGAAGGCAACGAGACGTTCGTCGGCCTCGAAGTGATGAGCGCGGACGTTTACGCGAAGCCAGCCTGAGGCCTCCTCCTGAAAGGCCGCGCGTGTGCAAGCCGCGGCATTGAGGGGCGTCAGTCCGAAGTGCTCGCTGAAGCGGGCCGCGCACCCGCCTTCGCTCGAACGTCCCCAGCTGCCAGTTCTTGCCGTCGGCCAGGCGCTGCGCCGCCAACAGGCTCTTCGGGCATGCGGCGCTGAGTGGCGCGCTTCCTCATGACGCCGTGATGTCCACGCGCATCATGCCTTCGACTGTTGAGACGCTAGCCAACAGAGCGCCCCAGCCTCTGCATCCCTTCCCGAATCTTCCCGACGTCGGCCGTCGCAAACGACAGCCGGAACGCCGATCGATCCGGCTCCTTGGCAAAGAACGGCGCCCCCGGCACGAACGCCACGTTGTTCTCGATCGCCCGCTTCGCGAATTCGCTCGCATCCTTGATCTTCCCGCCCGCCCCCGTCAGCCGCGCCCAGAAGAACAACCCGCCCTGCGGCTGCGTGAACGTCACCGCGTCGCCCAGTTCCTTCTTCAGCGCCTCCCCCATCGCCTGCGCCCGCTCCGCATAGACCTTGCGCACGTTCGCCAGCGTCGCCGGCATCCGGCCGGACTTCAGGTACTGCGCCGCCGTCGCCTGCGCGAACGTGCTCGTGTGCGCATCGCTGAACTGCTTGCACATCGTGGCCTTGGCCAGCAGCTCCGGCTGCGCCACCAGCCAGCCCACGCGCAGGCCGGGGACAGCACCTTGCTCATGCTGCCGCAATGCGCCAGCCACTCGCGCGAGCCGGGCACGTCCTTGCTCAGGGCCAGCAGCGAAGGCGGCGGCGAGTTCTTGGTGAAGTACAGGTCGCCGTACGGGTCGTCCTCGATCACCAGCACCTGGTACTTCACCGCGAGTTCCAGCACGCGCTTGCGCCGCTCCAGCGACAGCAGCGCGCCACTGGGGTTGCCGAAGGTGGGGATCAGGTAGACGAACTTGGGCTTGTGCTCCTTGATGAGGGCTTCGAGCTTGTCGACCTGCACGCCGTCGGCATCGATCGGGCACGACTGCACGTCGGCGCCATACAGGCGGAAGCACTGGATGGTGGCCAGGAAGGTCGGGCCCTCGACGATCACCTTGTCGCCGGGGCTGACCATGGTCTTGCCCAGCAGGTCCAGCGCCTGCTGGCTCCCGGTGGTGACGATCAGCTGGTTCGGCTCGATGTCCTGCACGGCCTTGCTCTTCTCGAATGCGGCGAGCTGGGCGCGCAGCGGCTCGTAGCCCTCGGTGGCGCCGTACTGCAGCGCGCCGCCGGGCTCCTCGGCCAGCGCCTTCTGGCTGGCCTCGCGCAGGCCGTCGACGTCGAACATGGCGCTGTCGGGGAAGCCGCCCGCGAAGGAAATGATGCCGGGCTTGCCCAGCAGCTTGAACAGCTCGCGGATGGCGGAGGTTTCGACGTTGTCGAGGCGGGAGGCGAATTGCAGGGGCATGGGGTGGCTCGAGTGAGATCAGGGATTGTGGCGCGAACGTCGGGGCAGCCTTTCGAGGGGAATGAGCACCCCACTGTGTCATTCCCGCGGAGGCGGGAATCCAGGGCGTCCAACGCGTTCTGTGCAGTATCGAGATGGGCGCCTTGGGTCCCCGCCTTCGCGGGGACGACACAAGTGTGGTCAGTGCCCCGGCTGGCTCCAGATCCCCGCGTGCCGGCTCGTGACCGCCAGCTCGCGGATCTCGCCGCCCTCGCCGATCCAGCGGAACTGCAGGCCGAACAGCATCGAGCCGTCGGCCACCACCTGCTTCGACACCGTGCGCGTCACCTGCAGGCCGCCCACCACCAGCGTGCCCTCGCCGCGGCCACGGTGGCGGCGGAAGACGTCGTCGAGCAGGCGTGTGGTGAACTCGCCCTCGTGCAGGCACAGCGGGTCGGCGATGCGAGCCTCGTAGGCGGCCCGCGTCTCTGCGCGGGTGCGCGCCGGGTCGAGCCAAGGGCCCTCGCCGCGGAGATATGCGCAGAGCTCGGACGTCGGCGTGCCGGGCACCTTGCCGCCAGTGTCCAGCACGCCGGCGCAGTACAGCCGCACCAGCAGCTCGGCGCCGAGCGGCGAGACGGCGACGGCATTGAAGCCGTCGCGGACGATGGGGATGAAGAGCTCGGCCAGGTCGGCGTGCGGGACGCGCAGGTGGCCGATCAGGGCCTCGGCGTCGGCGCGCTCGTGGAGGTCACGCAGGGCGGCCTGCGTGATGCGCGGGCGCAGGTGCGGCAGGCCGCGGCAGATCTGGGAGAACGGGAGGTAGTCCTCGGGACGGACGGACATCCGGGGATGCTAGCAAGGCTCGGGGGCGTGCCCGCACCCCGGCCCTCTCCTGGGCGAGAGGCACCAAGACCGCCATTGCTGTCATTGCGGGCTTGACCCGCAATCCAGCGACGGCGACTGATCGAGCACCGCTGCTGGATGCCGGGTCAAGCCCGGCACGACACCTTCTCGCTTGGGCCGCTGGATGCCGGGTCGACCCCGGCATGACACATTGCTTGCGAGGCTACTCCCCGTCGCGCGTGCGCCCCAACCCGTCGCGGCTCACGGCCGGCTTCTCGGCGTCGTCCTTGTCGGCGTACCGCAGGCCAACCTTGTCGGTGTCCTGGTCGGTGCGGCCCAGGTCCAGCGGGCGCTGCTCACCGCTGGCCACGGCGCGTTCGGCCGGCGTGGACGTCACTCGGCGGTCGGTCCATTCCGTGTCGCGGCGCGGCAGGCCGGTCTCCACCGACTGCACGCGCGAGGTCGCATCCGCCGCCAGGCCGGCGCCCGGGCGGGCCATCGGCTCGGTGGACAGCGGCGCGGCGCCCGACACCGGCGAGCCGGCCACGATGTCACGCAGCGGCTGCTGCTCGGGCCGGTGCACGCGCGTGACGTCGCTGCCCTGCATCTCGGCCAGCACGGCGCGGGCGCGCTCGGCCTCGACCTCGTCGCGGGTGTCGACGACCACGACCGTGCGGCCGCCATGCACGTGGTCGTCCCACATGCCGCGGTGCGGGTTGTCGCGACCGAACAGGTGGCCGAAGAAATGCGTGACGCGCTCCACCACGTCCGGCGACAGCGCGACCTCGTGCTCGACACCGCCGCGGTGCCGCAGCATGTCGCTGCGCGTCTCGCCGTCGGGGTCGTAGGTGCCCTGCGTGCCGCGGTGCTGCAGGTGGACGTCGCTGCGGTCGAAGCCGGCCTGCAGCAGGCGGTCGCGGGCACGCTCGGCCGCGGCGTGGTCATCGAAGGCGCAAAGGGCGGTGTGCATGGAGAGCTCCTTGTCTGGCGGGGTTCTCTCCATTGAAAGACGGGCTGCCCCGGCTGGCAGTCGTCCTGCCGGGGCAGCCCGTGTAGGTCGCGGCCTACCGCCGGGCCGTCACGCCAGCGGATCGTTCTTGCGAGGCCGGGTGCCGGTCAGTGGACGGTCAGCGTCGGGCTCGCGCGAGTTCGCCAGCGGGTCGCGCGTGTCGGAGGCCACCGCACGCTCGCGCTCGCCACCCATGCGCTGCACATCCACGTCCTTGCGGCGCACCTTGTCCTCGACCACCTGCTCGCGCTCCTTCACTTCCTTGCCCACGCGCACTTCCTCGACCACGCGGGCCGTCTTGGCGACGACGGGCTCCTCGGCGGTCTCGCGCACTTCCAGCGTGCCTTCGCGGAAGGCTTCCAGCTCCCCGGGCTGCACGGGGCGGTCGACCGGCCGCCGCTCGACCACGGCGTGCTCCTCGCGCAGCCGGACGACTTCGCGCACCGGCTTCTCGGTGATGCGCTGCACGACGCGGATGCCACCGTTCTCGAATGACCGCTTGCCGACGTGCAACTGCTCCTCGACGACGTCGAGCTTGCCCTCCTCGCCCAGCTGCTGCGTGCCGCCGCGGGCCTGCGTCTGGCCCTGCACCGCTTGTCCCTGCATCGGCTGCCCGCCGGTCCAGCCTTCCTTGCGCCACTGCTGCACGCGCTCGTCGACGTTGATCGCGCCGGCCTCGTGCAGGCACGTCGCAGCCTTCTCGGCCTGCGCGTCGTCCTGCGCGTCCACCACCACGACATAGCTGCCGCGGCGCACCGCTTCCTGGTAGGTCTCGGAGTGGTGCCGGTGCAGGTCGCTGGTGCCGAACAGCTCGGCGAAGAAATGGCCGATCCTGCCCTGCGGTTCATGGCGGTCCATGTCACCGTCACGCGCCGTGCCGGCCAGCGGCTTCGGGGTCGGGTCGCCGGGCTCGATGCCCACGTCGTCACGCCCGAAGCCGTCGCGGATCAGGCGCTCCTTCGCCTGCTGGGCCTGGGCCTGTGAATCGAATGCGCCAATCACTGTCTGCATGGTTACTGCTTCCTGGGAGGTTGAAGGTCACTCTGGCGTGCCCGGGTCGGGCCGCCACTCGCCGGTCTCGGGGTCGAATCGCTCCGCCACCACGCGCTCGCGCCGCAGCAGCACAGGCTCGACGTCGGCCTCCGTCATCTCGCGCCGGCGGGTGAGGCGGATTTCCTCCACCAGCACCAGTTCCTTGCGCGTGACAAGCCGTTCCTCGACCACCGGCACCACGATCACGTTGCCCTCGTGACGCACCGCGGGCGCCTCCTCCACCACGCGCCCGACGGGCACGCGCTGGATGTCGACGACCTCGGTCGCCACGGGGACGCGCACGTCGGACTGCACGTCCTCCACCTGCTTGCGCAGGCGCAGGGTGCGGCCCGTGTCCACCACTTCACGATGCACGTCGAGCCGTTCCTCGATGACGGGAATGACAAGCTCTGCATCGTTCACGGTGGCCATGGCGCCCTCTCATTGGCAACGGGAAGCGGCCCATTCTTCGCAGCGGTCGCGCAAATGCTGTCGTCCGGTTTCGTGTCCGACCGGTCGGTTGCGGACTACCCTCCGTGTTTCTCCTGTCTAGCTGTCCTCGGCCGTCATGCAATGCTGGTCCCACAGGAGAACGCGCATGGTCGAACACCACCTGGACATCCACACCGCGCACGGCGCGATGAACAGCTTCGTCGTGCATCCGGAGGAAGGCGGCCCGCACCCGGTGGTGCTGTTCTACATGGACGCCCCCGGCAAGCGCGAGGAACTGCACGACATGGCGCGGCGCCTGGCGGCGGTGGGCTACTTCGTGGTGCTGCCCAACCTGTACTACCGCCGCGTGCGCGAGTTCGAGCTGAAGGAGCGCACGCCTGAGGGCATGAAGCCGATGTTCGAGTTGATGCACAGCCTCACCAACGCGATGGTGGTGCTCGACACGCAGGCCATGCTGCGCTGGGTGGGCCAGCAGCCCGCTGCCGACAAGTCGCGCATCGGCGCGGTGGGGTACTGCATGAGCGGCCCCTTCGTGTTCGCGGCGGCCGCGCACTTCCCCGATCGCATCAACGCCATCGCGGCCCTGCACCCGGCCAACATGGTGACGGGGCGCGAGGACTCGCCCGACAAGATGGCCCCGCACATCCGCTGCGAGACCTACGTGGGCTGCGCCGAGATCGACAAGTGGTGCCCGCCGGAGACGGTCGCCGCGTTGAAGGCGGCGCTCGATGCCGCCGGCACCAGGTACCGGCTGGAGATGTACCCGGGCGTGGAGCACGGCTTCACGTTCCCGCAGCGCAAGGGCATCTACGACAAGCCCGCGGCCGAAAGGCACTGGGAGCGGCTGTTCGCGCTGTTCGAGAGGAACCTGAAGACGCGCTGAGCTCCTGCACTTGATCGTGTCGTCCCCGCGGAGGCGGGGACCCAAGGCTTCCATCTCTAACGCCAACCGCGGAAGCCCTGGATTTCCGCCTTCGCGGGAATGACACAGGACGGCCGCCAACCCATCAGCCCCCGCCCCCCGGAAATCAGCCTCCGTCCGACGCTCTCCACCCCCGCCATGCGTGAACCTCGGGCGCACCATGGCCCTGCATCTGCCGAAGAAATTCCCGCATCTCCTCATCCAGGCCGTGAAGTCCTGGTCCAACGATTACGCGCCCAGCATGGGTGCGGCGATCTCGTACTACACGGTGTTCTCGCTCGCGCCGCTGCTGGTGATCGTCATCGCGGTGGCCGGCGCGGTGTTCGGGCATGAGGCCGTCCAAGGCCTCATCTCGGCGCAGATCTCGGGCATCGTCGGCCCGCAGGGGGCCAAGATGGTGGAGGGCCTGATCGCGGCGGCCAGCGACAAGAACAAGGGCCTCATTGCTGGACTGATCAGCGTCATCGTGCTGATCGTCGGTGCGACGACGGTGTTCAACGAACTGCAGAGCGCGCTGGACCGCATCTGGAAGGTGCCCGAGTCCGCCAAGCCGTCGGGCGTCTGGGGCCTGCTGCGCGAGCGGTTGCTGTCGTTCGGGCTGGTGCTGGGAGTCGCGTTCCTGCTGATGGTCTCGCTGGTGGTCAGCGCCGGGCTCGCGGCCCTGGGCAACTTCGCCGGTGGACTGATGCCGGGCTGGAACGTGCTGCTCTACATCATCAACCTGTTCATCTCGCTGAGCCTGTTCACGCTGCTGTTCGCATTGATCTACCGCTTCATGCCGTCGACCACGGTGGCATGGCGCGATGTGTGGATCGGCGCGTTCGTCACGGCCGTGCTGTTCGAGGTGGGCAAGATCCTCATCAGCCTGTACATCGGCAAGAGCGGCATGAGCGAGTCGTTCCAGGCCGCCGGCGCCATCGTGGTGCTGCTGGCCTGGGTCTACTACGCCTCGCAGATCTTCCTGCTGGGCGCCGAGTTCACCAAGGCGTACGCCGACGCCGACCGCCCGCCCGACCAGGCCCGCGTGGTGCACCAGGAGAACCCGACGCGGCGTGCGCCGCTGAGGAAGCCCTCGGCACAGTCGAGCGAAGGGGCGTAGGCCCGGTCGGGTTCGGCTGAGCTCGTCCCGGCCGCTGCCCTCCGTGCAGCTCGACCCCTTCACTTGCCACATTTCCATGATTCAAGTATTCTTGAATCATGGAAGAAACCCAGGCCGTCAAGGCACTTGCCGCGCTCGCCCAGCCAGTGCGGCTGCGGCTGTTCCGCGCGCTCGTGGTCACCGGGCCGCAGGGGCTGACGCCCGGCACCATGGCGGAGGGACTGGGGATCTCCGCGAGCGCGCTGTCGTTCCACCTCAAGGAACTGGTGCACGCGGGGCTGGTGAGCGTGGAGCGCTCCAGCCGCAACCTGATCTACCGCGCCGAGTTCGGGCAGATGAACGCGCTGCTCGGCTACCTCACCGAGAACTGCTGCGAGGGCGCCGCTTGCGCGGTCACGCCATCCGGCACCTGCACGACCTGCTGACCCACCCAAGGAGCCGACCATGAAGCGATTCCACGTCCACACCCACGTGCACGACCTCCAGGCAAGCATCGCCTTCTATTCGAAGCTGTTCGGGGCCGAACCGGCGCGGGTGGAATCCGATTACGCCAAGTGGATGCTGGAGGACCCGCGCCTGAATTTCGCGATCTCCACCCGTGGCAACGGCCACGTCGGCGTCGACCACCTCGGCTTCCAGACCGACACGGCGGAAGAACTCGGCGAGCTCAGGTCGCGGGCCGAGGCAGCCGACCTGCTGGCCATCGACGAAGGCGAGACCAGCTGCTGCTATGCGCGCAGCGAGAAGCACTGGGTGACCGACCCGCAAGGCGTCGCCTGGGAGCAGTTCCACACGCTGCACAGCATCCCGACGTTCAACGGCGCGACGGAGAAGCCGGCAGTGAGCCCGGCGGCCGCCTGCTGCACGCCGCGCGGCAAGCCGGTCGGGGTGCCGGTCAAGGCCTTCAGCTGCTGCTGAGCCTGCCGCACGGATGCGCGCCAAGCCCACCCAGCGCCTGCTGGCGGAATTCCTCGGCACGGCGCTGCTGCTGGCCGTCGTCGTCGGCTCCGGAATCATGGGCGAGCGCCTCGCGGCGGGCAACGTCGCGATCGCTCTGCTGGCCAACACGCTCGCCACTGTCGCTGGCCTTTATGTCCTGATCGAGCTGTTCGGCCCGGTCAGCGGCGCCCACTTCAATCCCGCGGTGTCGCTGGTGATGGCAGCACGCGGCAATCTCGTGTGGGCCGTACTGCCGGCCTACATCGCCGTGCAGCTTGCCGGCGCGGCCGTCGGCGCCTGGCTGGCCCACGCGATGTTCGACCTGCCGATCCTGCAGCTGTCGACCAAGGTTCGCCCGGGACCAGGCCAGTGGATCGCCGAGGCGGTGGCGACGGCGGGGCTGCTGCTGGTCGTGCTGCGGGCGTCGCAGGCGCGGGCAGCAGCGATGGTCGCCTGCTACATCGGCGCGGCGTACTGGTTCACGGCCTCGACGTCGTTCGCCAATCCGGCCGCGGCCTTCGGCCGCATGCTGAGCGACAGCTTCGCGGGCATCGCGCCGGCCAGCGTGCCGGGATTCGTCATCGCGCAGCTCGCGGGAGCCGCAGGCGGCGTGGCGCTCCACGTGGCGCTCGGTCCGGCCGGCGATCGCACCAGCCCGCAGGAAATGCCGGGGGGCGAGGCCTAGCCCGGCATGACAAGATCGGGGCCGGTGACACATCACATGAGCCCCGCCTGATGCCCTCCTCCCGCGCCCGCACCGTCGCCGCGCTCGGCACGGCGCAGACCCTCGGCTGGGCTTCCACCTACTACCTGCCTGCGATCCTTGCGGCGCCCATGGCGCACGAGCTCGGCCTGTCCGTGCCTGCCGTGTTCGCCGCGTTCTCGGCGGCGCTGGTCGTGTCCGCGCTGCTCGGTCCCCACGCCGGCCAGGCCATCGACCGCTGGGGTGGACGCCCCGTGCTGTCGGCCACCAGCCTCGTCTTCGCGCTGGGCCTTGCCGTCATGGGACTGGCGCACGGACCCGTGCTGCTCGTCATCGGCTGGCTGGTGCTGGGCGTCGGCATGGGCAGCGGCCTCTACGAAGGCGCGTTCGCTGCGCTCGTGCGGCTGCAAGGACGCGACGCGCGCGGCTCGATCACCGGTGTCACGCTGCTCGGCGGCCTGGCCAGCACGGTGGGCTGGCCGCTCTCGTCGTGGCTGCTCGCCCAGTACGACTGGCGCACGGCCTGCTTCGCGTGGGCCGCGCTGCATCTGCTGGTCGGCCTGCCGCTCAACCTGTCGCTGCCACGCGCGCAGCCGGTTGCGATCGACCCTGCCAGGCCCATCGAAGCCGCGGCGCCCGTCCCGACGACGTCGGCGCTGCTGCTGTCATTCGTCTTCGCGGTCACGTGGTTCGTCAGCACCGCGATGGCCGCGCACCTGCCCCGCGTGCTGGAAGCCGCCGGCACGACGACCGCCGCGGCGATCTTCGTCGGCACGCTGCTCGGCCCGGCGCAAGTGGCGGCGCGGCTGTTCGACTACGGCGTGCTGAGCCGGGTGCACCCGCTGCTGTCGGCACGGCTCGCATCGGTGCTGCATCCACTGGGCGTCGCGGCCCTGTTCATCGCCGGGCCGATCGCGGCGCCGGTCTTCGGCGTGCTGCACGGCGCGGGCAACGGCATCCTCACCATCGCCAAGGGCACGCTGCCCCTGGTGCTGTTCGGACCCGCGGGCTACGGCCAGCGGCAAGGCGTGCTGACGGTGTCGGCCCGCATCGCGCAGGCCCTGGCGCCCTGGCTGTTCGGCGTCGCGCTGGACCGCTGGGGCGCGGGCTCGCTGGTGGTCTCGGCCGCGCTCAGTCTGGCGGCGCTGGTCGCGTTGCTGGCGCTGCGACCGGTGCGCGAAGAGCCCCGCAGCGTTGCAGCGGGCGACGCCAGCGCCTGACGCGCTTCATGCCGCGGCGAGGTCCTTGTCGCCCTCCAGCGCCAGCCACGCGTCGTGCCCGCCACGCAGCACCTGCACGTGGTTGCCCAGCTTCACGAGCAGGCCCGCCGCCTTCACCGCCGAGACGTCATTGGGGCAGTTGCAGTAGACGACCACGTGCGCGTCGCTGGGCAGCTGGCGGGCGCGGGTCGCGATCTCGTCCAGCCCGATCGCGATCGCACCCGGCACCATGCCGCTCGCCTCGCGCGCGACCGGCGCGCGCACGTCGAAGATCACCGGCGACATGCCGCCGCTGATCAGGGTGTGCAACTGCTGCGGCGTGATGCGCTCGATGGCGGGGCCACTGCCCGAGCGCAAGCGCCGCACCAGGCGCAGCGCGAGCGCAAGCAGCAGGAGCACGCCCAGCGCGACCGCCGCCTTGGTGCCCATGTCCGCCATCGCCGCGAGCACCTCGCGCACCTGCGTGCGCAGCGCATAGCCGAGGACCAGGTACACCGCCGTCCATGCCGCGGCGCCGGCCAGGTCCCAGGCGACGAAGCGTCGCCACGACATCTTCAGCGCCCCGGCCATCGGTGCGGCCACGACGGACACGCCAGGGACGAACTTGGCCGCAACCAGCGACCAGCCGGCCCAGCGTTCGAACATGCCTTCGCTCTGCCGCACGCAGGTGTCGGGCGACAGCGAGACGCGGCACAGCATGCGCAGGACGCGATAGCCGTATCGGCGACCACCGACGAACCAGAGCGCATCGCCGAGCACGTTGGCCAGCAGCGAGAGCACTGCCGTGATCGGCAGCGAGAGCTGTCCCAATGCGCCGAGCGCGCCGGCGACGACGAGCACGGGCCCGGCCGGAAACGGCGCCCCGGCACGCGACAGCAGCGTGAGCGCGAACACGACCAACGGACCGTGGTTGATGAGGAGCGCGACGATGTCATCCACGGTTGCTCTCGCAGCAGAAGTCGATTCTGCTGCCGGTTGTCCTGGCGCCGTGTGAGGCGGCGGCCGCGCCCAGTGTCAGAAGCCGGCGGTGAGGGGCGCGTGAAAGCCTTGGATTCCCGCCTCCGCGGGAATGACAACAATGGAGTCGTCCCCGCGGGGCGGGGACCTAGGGCGTCCGAGTCCCCGGCTTGGCGGACGCACACGGCACGCCGTACCACTACCGTGCCCGCGTGCACCACTTCCAACCCGCCGTCTACATGCTGGCCAGCCGCAAATGGGGCACCTTGTACATCGGCGTGACGTCGAACCTCGCACAACGGGTCTGGCAGCACCGCCAACACCTCGTTCCCGGATTCACGAGCACGCACGACGTGAGCCGGCTCGTCTGGTACGAGATGCACGACGGGATGGCCGCGGCGATCACGCGGGAGAAGCGACTGAAGAAGTGGGATCGGTTGTGGAAGCTGCGGCTGGTCAGCGAACGCAACCCGGAGTGGATGGATCTGTTCGATGAGATCTGCCGTTGAAGGCGGAAGCCTTGGATTCCCGCCTCCGCGGGAATGACAAAGAGGGGGCGCGGTCTGGCAGACGCAGCCGGCTCACTCAAGCGCAGGTGGTGCCGGCGAGCCGGGACCGAACAAACAGGTCGTCCCCGCGGAGGCGGGGACCCAAGGCGTCCGTCTCGTTTCGAGAGCGCGTCAGAACCCCGCAGCCAGCCCATCGCGCCGCGAGTCCGACGCCGCCACGTACCCCTCCACCTTCGGATCCCCCGCGCGCCAGATGAACTGGCCCGCGCCGAAGTCCTGGTAGCTGTCGTTGATCACTTCCATGCGGTGGCCGCGCGAGGACAGCTCCTGCACCACCTTCGGGTCCATCTGGTGCTCGACGTTGATCTCCAGCCCGGCGTTGAAGCGCCAGCGCGGCGCGTCGCACGCGGCCTGCGGGTTCTGGCCGTAGTCGAGCATGCGCACCAGCGTCTGCATGTGGCCCTGCGGCTGCATGTTGCCGCCCATGACGCCGAACGACATCACCGGCTGCCCGCCCTGCGTGAGGAACGCCGGGATGATCGTGTGGAACGGCCGCTTGCCCGGCGCCACCTGGTTCGGTCCCGGCTTCAGCGAGAAGCCATGCCCGCGGTTCTGCAGGCTGATGCCGTAGGTGGGCTCCACGCAGCCCGAGCCGAAGCCCATGTAGTTGCTCTGGATGAAGCTCACCATCATCCCGTTCTCGTCGGCCGCGGTGAGGTAGATCGTGCCGCCCTTGACGATGTTGCCGGCGCCGAAGTCCTGTGCGCGCTTCATGTCGATCAGCTTCGCGCGGCTGGCGAGGTACGCGTCGTCCAGCATCTGCGCGGGCGTCACCTCCATGTCCGACAGCTCGGCGCAGTGCTTGTAGACGTCGGCGAACGCGAGCTTCATCGCCTCGATCTGCAGGTGCTGCGAGTCGGCGCCGTCACGCTTGTGGCTGGCCATGTCGAAGTTGCCCAGGATGCCCAGTGCCATCAGCGCCGCGATGCCCTGCCCGTTGGGCGGGATCTCGTGCAGCGTGTAGCCGCGGTAGTTCTTCTCGATGGGCTTCACCCACTCGGGCTGGTACGCCGCGAAGTCCTGCGCGGTGTGCACGCCGCCGTTCTCCTTCGAGAAGCGCTCGATGGCCTGCGCGATCTCGCCGCGGTAGTAGGCCTCGCCCTGGGTCTGCGCGATCAGGCGCAGCGCCCTGGCCGCGGCCCTGAACTGCCACAGCTCGCCGACCCTGGGCGAGCGTCCCTTGGGCAGGAACGCCTGCGCGAAGCCGGGCAACGAACCGAGTTCGGGACGCGCCGCTTCCCATTTCTGCTGCACGACGACGGGCAGCAGGTAGCCGCGCTCGGCGATGTCGATGGCGGGCTCCAGCAGGTCGGCGAAAGGCAGCTTGCCGAACTTCTTCGACAGCGCCACCCAGCCCGCCACTGCGCCAGGCACGGTCACCGAATCGATGCCGCGCTTGGGCGGCGTGGTGGCCTTGTCGCCGTACTTCTTGCGGAAGTACTCGGGGGTCCACCCCGCCGGCGCGCGCCCCGAGGCGTTGAGGCCATGCAGTTCCTTGCCGTCCCAGAGGATCGCGAACGCGTCGCTGCCCAGCCCGTTGCTCACCGGTTCGCAGATCGTCATCGCGGCGGCAGCAGCGATGGCCGCATCGACCGCATTGCCGCCCTTCCACAGGATGCGCAACCCGGCCTGGGCGGCGAGCGGATGCGAGGTCGACACGACGTTGCGCGCGAAGACGGGAATGCGGGTGGTGGGATAGGGGTTGTGGAAATCGAAGTGCATGGTGGTGTGGTGTTGGGGTGATGCGGGAGATGGGCGCCTTGGGTCCCCGCCTCCGCGGGGACGACAACTCCGTTGTCATTCCCGCGGAGGCGGCAATCCAAGGGTTCCGGTCAATCGAGCGTCAACTTGCGCTCCGCAATGATCTTCTTCCACTTCGCGCGATCCGCGTTCGTCATCTCCGCGAACTGCTGCGGCGTGCCGCCCGCGGGCACGATGCCCAGACGCGCCAGGCGGTCCTTCACGTCGGCTTCCACCAGCGCCTGGTTCATGGCCTTGTTCAGGCGCGTGACCATGTCCGCCGGCAGGCCCTTCGGCCCATACAGCCCGAACCACGTGTCCACGTCATAGCCGGGAACCGTCTCGTTGATGGTGGGCAGCTCGGGGAACAGCGGCGAGCGCTTGGCGCTGCTGATGCCCAGTGCCTTCACGCGGCCGTCCTTCAGGTGCGGCATCGCGCTGGCCACGTTGTCGAACAGCAGGTCGATCTTTCCGCTGATCAGGTCGGGCATCGCGAGCGCGGTGCCGCGGTACGGGATGTGCACCAGCTGCACGCCGGTCTGCGCCTGGAAGTACTCGGCGCTCAGCTGCACGATCGTGCCGTTGCCGCTGCTGGCGTAATTGAGCTTTCCAGGGTTCTTGCGCGCGTAGTCGATCCACTCCTTCACCGAGTTCGCCGGTGAAGTCTTGGGCACGATCATCAGGTTGGGCGCATTGCCCACGTGGCCGATCGGCGTGAAGTCGTTGACGACGTCGTACGGCAGCTTGGCGTTCGGGTAGCTCGGGCCGATGGCGTGCGTGCTGCTGGTGGCCAGCAGCAGCGTGTAGCCGTCGGCCGGCGCCTTGGCCGCGATGTCGGAGCCGATGGCGCCCCCGGCGCCCGGCTTGTTGTCGACGACGATGGTGCCGCCCAGGTGCTCGCCCAGCTTCTGCGACACGGCGCGGGCGAAGATGTCGGTGGCGCCGCCCGCCGGGAACGGCACCACCAGGCGGATTGGCCGGGAGGGATAGTGGGCCTGCGCCCAGGCGGGCACGACGGCGGCAGCGGCGGTGGCAAGCAGGACGGTGCGGCGGGTGGTCATCGGGCCATCATAGGCAGCCGCACGCGAAAGCAAAAGGCAATTCGCGTTGAGCCATCCGAAAGCGATCCTTTAGGATCCGCGCATGTCCAGCATCCGCCTCCTGCGCACCTTCCTCGCTGTGGCGTCGGAAGGATCGTTCGCTGCAGCGTCAACGCGCGTCGCGCTGACGCAGGCGGCCGTGGGCCAGCAGATGCGCGCGCTCGAAGCCGAGCTGCGCCGTCCTCTCTTCGAACGGCAGGGCAAGTCGGTGACGCTGTCCGACAGCGGCCGCGCCGTGCTGCCGCAGGTGCATGCGCTGGTCACGGCCTGGGACCAGCTCGCGTCGAGCGTGCCCACGGCCGAGCCCATGGCCGGCACCGTGCACCTGGGCGCCATCGTGTCGGCGCTGCGGCCGCTCACCGAAGCCACGCTCGCACTGAAGGCCCGCCACGCGGGCCTCGCCCTGCACGTCACCGCGGCCAAGTCGGCCGACCTGCTGGCGCGCGTGCAGGCGGCCGAGCTCGACGGGGCCGTCGTCGTGCGTGAAGGCACGGCCGCGACACCGGGCCTGGACCTGGACCGCGCTCTACGAAGAGCCCATGGTGCTGCTCGCGCCCGGCACGCTGCCCGCCAGCACGCCGCGAACGCTGCTGCAGCGGCACGCCTTCATCCGCTTCGACCGCGGCGAGCACACCGGCCGGCTGGTCGAGCGCACGCTGCGCAAGCTGCGCGTGAAGCCCGACGCCTTCCTCGAGCTCAACACGCTCGAAGGCATCGTCGACCTGGTGCGCTCGGGCCTGGGCGTCGCCGTCGTGCCGCTGCTGCGCGAGGCGCGCTGGCAGTCCGATCCGCGGCTGCGCGTGCTGGCCATCGAGCAGGCGCCCTCGCGCCGGGTGGCACTGGTGCAGCGGCGCGGCGCCGGCAATGCCGATGCGATCGCCGCGGTCGTGCGCGAGATGAAGCCGCGGTTAGGCAGCTAGGGAACATGTCGTTCCCGCGGAGGCGGGAATCCAAGGCATCCGTCTCTGCGGAGATCCGGGAAGCCTTGGGTCCCCGCCTCCGCGGGGACGACAGTTCGGTGAGTCAGCGCGTGCGCTGCGACGCCGGCGCCTTCCAGCGCTCCACGACGAAGCGGCGCAGCGTGGCGGCCGCCGGATTGCGGCTGTCCTCGCGCCAGCACAGGTCGATGTCGGCGATGGCATCGGCGCGCCACAAGGGCCGGAACACCACGTTCTCCAGCCGCAGGTGCTGTCCCGAGGCCGGCACGATGGCGCAGCCGATGCCGGCACGGACCAGCGCCAGGATGGTGTGCGTCTGCGCGATGTGGTGCACGTAGCGCGGCGGCGTGGCCGTGGACCCGAACAGCGCCACGATCTTGTCGTGGAAGTACTTGCCCTCGGTGCGCGAGTACATCACCAGCGGCTCGTCGGCCAGGTCCTGCATGCGGATGCGCGTGCGTGCCGCCAGCGGATGCTTCGCCGGAACCGCCAGCATCAGCGGTTCGCGCGAGACGCGGTGGTGGCGCACGCCGCCCACCGCGTGCAACGGCCGCACGAAGCCCAGGTCGATGCCGCCCTCCTCCAGGCTCTGCAGCTGCGCGGTGGACACCATCTCCTGCAGCACGATGTCGATGTCGGGAAAGGCCTCGGCCGCCGCCGCGAGCAGCGACGGAATCAGCACGTAGCCCGCGACCGCCGTGTAGCCGACCACCACGCGCCCCGAGTGGCCGCTGCCCGTGCGGCGCGCCGTGTCGGCCGCGCGCTCGGACATCGCGATGATCGCCGCCGCATCGTCGTAGAACGCGCTGCCCGCCGCGGTGAGCCGCACGCTGCGGCTGGTGCGCTCCAGGAGGCGCGTGCCCACGGCGTGCTCCAGCAGCTGGATCTGGCGCGACAGCGGCGGCTGCGTCATGTGCAATCGCGCGGCGGCGCGGCCGAAGTGCAGTTCGTCGGCGACGGCGACGAAGCAGCGCAGCTGGGCGAGGTCGAACATCGATCCACATTCTGCATCGATCCATCCAGCATCTGGCTTGGACTTTGAATCGATGCCTGCCTAGACTGGCCGCCACAAGACCCCAGGAGACAAGCATGAAGAGAACCCTCGCCTTCGCGGCCCTGTGCCTGACTGCGGCCGGCGCCTTCGCCCAGGCCTGGCCCACACGCCCGGTCACCCTCGTCGTCCCCTTCCCGCCCGGCGGCGGCACCGACACCGGCGCCCGCATCCTCGCGGAGCAGTTGGGCAAGAAGTGGGGCCAGCCCGTCGTCATCGAGAACAAGGGTGGCGCCGCCGGCCAGATCGGCGCTGACATCGTGGCCAAGGCCAGGCCGGACGGCTACACGCTCCTCATGGGGAACATCGGCACGCAGGCGATCAACCCCGTGCTGTACGCCAAGCTGCCGTACGACGCCGACAAGGCGTTCGCGCCGGTCTCGCTGGTCGCGGAGCTGCCGCTGGCGATGATGGTCAATCCCGCCGTGCCCGCGAAGAACGTCAAGGAGTTCGTGGCGCTGGCGAAGGCCGAACCGGGCAAGCTGAGCTACAGCAGCTCGGGTGCCGGCGGCGGCCCGCACCTGGCCGCGGAGATGTTCAAGGACGCCACGCAGACCTTCATCGTGCACGTGCCGTACCGCGGCGGTGGCCCGGCCATCGCCGACCTGCTGGCGGGCCACGTGCAGCTGTCGTTCATGACCGTGTTCGAGGCCAGCGGCCAGGTCAAGGCGGGCAAGTTGCGCGCGCTGGCCGTCACCAGCGACAAGCGCGTGTCGGCCCTGCCCGACGTGCCCACGCTGGCCGAATCGGGCCTGCCCGGTTTCAACAGCATCTCGTGGATCGGCATCCTCGCGCCGGCCGCCACGCCGAAGGACCTGGTCGAGAAGATCGCGGCGGACATCCGCGAGACCGTGGCCCGCGACGACGTGAAGGACAAGCTGGTGCAGCTGGGCGCGGTGCCGCTCACCAATTCGCCCTCGCAATTCGCTGCGATGATCGACAAGGACCGCAAGCGCTACGGCCAGATCATCAAAGAGCGCAACATCACCGTGAACTGAATTCCATGACCCGACCCGTCCTGCTGCAAACCATCGCCCTGCTCCCCGACGTCGACCGGCACCTGGCCGAGCACTACACGGTGCACCGCCTGCCGCCGCCCGGTGCGGAGCGGGAGGCGCTGCTGGCGCAGCATGGCGCGCAGGTCGAAGGCATGGTGACGTCGGCGCGTGCCGGCTTCGACGAGGCGCTGCTCGCGAAGCTGCCGAAGCTGCGCGTGATCTCCAGCTTCGGCGTCGGGCTGGATACGCTCGACGTCCCGGCGGCGAAGAAGCGCGGCATTCCGGTGGGCTACACGCCCGACGTACTAACCGACTGCGTCGCCGACATCGCGTTCGGGCTGCTGCTGTCGATCGGCCGGCGCATCCCCGAGGGCGATCGCTTCGTGCGGGCGGGCCAGTGGGTGCGCAAGCCACCCGTGGCCTTCCCGCTCGGGCGGCAGGTCAGCCGCGCGAAGCTGGGCATCCTGGGCCTGGGCCGCATCGGTCAGGCCGTGGCCAAGCGTGCCAGCGGCTTCGACATGCAGGTGCGCTATTCGGGGCGGCGTCCCGTCGAAGGCGTGCCGTATGGCTTCGAGCCGAAGCTCGTCGAGCTGGCGCGCTGGGCCGACTTTCTCGTGGTCGCCACGACCGGCGGGCCGGAGACGAAGCACATGGTCAACGCCGACGTGCTGCAGGCGCTGGGCCACAAGGGCTTCCTGGTGAACATCGCCCGCGGCACCGTGGTCGACGAGCAGGCGTTGCTGAAGGCGTTGCAGGCCAGGGAGATCGGCGGCGCGGCGCTCGACGTGTTCGAGCGCGAGCCCGAAGTGCCCGAAGGCTTCTTCGCGCTGGACAACGTGGTGCTGCTGCCCCACATCGCGAGTGCCACGGTGGAGACGCGCGCCGCGATGGGGCAACGCGTGCTCGACAATCTGTCCGAGTTCTTCGCGGGGCGCGCGCTGGTCAGTGCGGCCTGAGCGTCGACCCTCTTCGTGGACCACCCTTGCACCGTCGTGACCTGATCGCCTCCCTTTGCGCCATCGCCGCCGGACCGGCACTCGCAGCGTCCTCGCTGGCCGGACTGTCCAGCCTTCCGAAGACGGCGAGGATGCCGATCCTCTTCGTCGGCCACGGCAGCCCGATGAACGCGATCCAGGACAACCCCTGGCGTCCGCAATGGGAAGCGATTGGCCGGCTGTTCGGCCAGGAGTTCCCCCGGCCGGCGTTGATCCTGTGCATCTCGGCCCACTGGCTCACGGACGGCTGGTGGGTGACCGGCGCCGAGAAGCCGAAGACGGTGCACGACTTCGGCGGCTTCCCGCAGGCGCTGTTCGACCAGCAGTACCCCGCGCCTGGCGCACCCGCCCTCGCGCGTGCGCTCGCGGAGACCAGCCCCGCGCGCAAGCTGCGGCTGGACACGACCGAATGGGGCTACGACCACGGTGCCTGGTCCGTCCTCAAGCCGATGTTTCCCGCCGCCGACATCCCGGTGCTGCAACTGAGCATGGACTACAACCGCCCGCCTGCCGAGCACCTGGCACTGGCGTCGGAGCTGAAGTTCCTGCGCGATCGCGGCGTGCTGATCGTCGGCAGCGGCAACGTGGTGCACAACCTGCGGGCCACCCGACGCGGTGCGGCGCCCAACCAGGCCTATGACTGGGCGCACGAGTTCGACAGCTGGGCCGCGCCCCTCATGCAGGCCGGCGACGGCAAGTCGCTGGCGGCCTTCCTCGCCAAGGGCGACCTCGCGCGCCTGGCGCATCCGTCGCACGACCACATGCTGCCGCTGATCCACGCCGTGGCGGCGGTCAACCCCGGCGAGCGCGCCCGCCAGTTCGGCGAGGGATTCCAGAGCGGCTCGATCTCGATGCGGTCCGTCCTCTGGGGCTGAACCGGCGGACCTTCAGGGGCGCTGCGTCGCTGAGACGCCATGCTCCTGGCGGGAATGACCGTCCTGGTGTCGTCCCCGCGGAGGCGGGGACCCACGGCTTCCGTCCCGCCGTCGCGGCCCAGCCGTCATAGGCACTCCCCTAGCACACCTCCCTGCGTCGGCTTCCCACAACTGACGGGGAGAAGGGTGTGGACAAGGATGTGGAATCCCGCCGCAGGCCGCGCCAGCCCTGCATTCCCGGCGCTTGCTCAACTTTTCAGCAGTCGCTTGCCGCAGGCTGACGTCGCCACCTCGCGTGTGCGAGCCCCCCGATGGCCAGGAGTGCACCGGCTCATGGTTTCGTGCCGCTGCAGCCCGCAAGGTCACCGCGGCTCATGGCATACCATTGCGTCTTCACGCGCGCGTCCGCCGCCCCATCCAGTTTTCCCGAGAGAGATTGCCTTGCCTTCCGACCGCTCCCAGATCATCTATACGCTGACCGACGAAGCCCCCTACCTGGCGACACATTCGTTTCTGCCGATCGTCCGCACGTTCGCGACCGCAGCGGGCATCGATGTGGTCGAGAGCGACATCTCGGTGGCCAACCGCATCCTCGGCGAATTCCCCGAGTTCCTGAAGGACGACCAGAAGGTGCCCAACACCCTGGCCGAACTGGGCAAGAAGACGCTGCAGCCCGATGCCAACATCATCAAGCTGCCCAACATCAGCGCCTCGCAGAACCAGCTGGTGGCCGCCATCCGCGAACTGCGCTCGCGCGGCTACATGGTTCCCGAGTACCCGGAGACCCCGAAGACCGACGAGGACAAGGCGATCCGCCAGCGCTATGCGAAGGTGCTCGGCTCCGCGGTGAACCCGGTCCTGCGCGAAGGCAACTCCGACCGCCGCGCCCCCAAGGCAGTCAAGGAATACGCCCGCAAGAACCCGCACAGCATGGCGGAGTGGAGCCCGGCTTCGCGCACGCACGTGTCGCACATGGTCGGCGGCGACTTCTACGCCAGCGAGAAGTCGATGACCCTCGACAAGGCGCGCGACGTCAAGATGGAGCTGATCACCAAGTCCGGCAAGACCGTGGTGCTCAAGCCGAAGGTCTCGCTGCTCGAAGGCGAGATCATCGACTCGATGTTCATGAGCAAGAAGGCGCTGCTGGCCTTCTACGAGAAGCAGATCGAGGACGCGCACAAGACGGGCGTGATGTTCTCGCTGCACGTGAAGGCCACGATGATGAAGGTCTCGCACCCGATCGTGTTCGGCCACTGCGTGCGCACCTTCTACAAGGACGCCTTCGCCAAGCACGGCAAGCTGTTCGACGAGCTGGGCGTGAACGTCAACAACGGCATGGCGAACCTGTACGAGAAGATCGCCACGCTGCCCGAGTCCAAGCAGGACGAGATCAAGCTGGACCTGCACAAGTGCCTGGAGCAGCGCCCCGCGCTGGCCATGGTGGATTCCGCCCGCGGCATCACCAACTTCCACTCGCCCAACGACGTCATCGTGGACGCCTCCATGCCGGCGATGATCCGCCAGGGCGGCAAGATGTACGGCGCCGACGGCCGCCTGCACGAGGCCAAGGCGGTGATCCCCGAGTCGACCTTCGCCCGCATCTACCAGGAGATCATCAACTTCTGCAAGTGGCACGGCGCCTTCGACCCGAAGACCATGGGCACGGTGCCCAACGTGGGCCTGATGGCGCAGCAGGCCGAGGAATACGGCTCGCACGACAAGACCTTCGAGATCCCGGAAGACGGCGTCGCCAACATCACCGATCTCGCCACCGGCGAAGTGCTGCTGACGCAGAACGTGGAACAGGGCGACATCTGGCGCATGTGCCAGGTGAAGGACGCCGCGATCCGCGACTGGGTGAAGCTGGCCGTCACGCGTGCCCGCAACTCCGGCATGCCCGCCGTGTTCTGGCTGGACAACTACCGTCCGCACGAGTCCGAACTGCGCAAGAAGGTCGCGAAATACCTGCAGGAGCACGACACCAAGGGCCTGGACATCCAGGTGATGAGCCAGACGCGCGCCATGCGCTACACGCTGGAGCGCGTCATGCGCGGCAAGGACACGATCAGCGTCACCGGCAACATCCTGCGCGACTACCTGACCGACCTGTTCCCGATCATGGAGCTGGGCACCAGCGCCAAGATGCTGTCGATCGTGCCCCTGATGGCCGGCGGCGGCATGTACGAGACCGGCGCGGGCGGCTCGGCTCCCAAGCACGTGCAGCAGCTGGTGGAAGAGAACCACCTGCGCTGGGACTCGCTCGGTGAATTCCTCGCCCTGGCCGTGAGCCTGGAAGAGGAAGGCATCAAGACGAACAACAACAAGGCCAAGATCGTCGCCAAGGCGCTCGATGCCGCCACCGGCAAGCTGCTGGACAACAACAAGAGCCCGTCACCGAAGACCGGACAGCTGGACAACCGCGGCAGCCAGTTCTACCTGACGCTGTACTGGGCGCAGGAGCTCGCGCAGCAGACCGAGGACAAGGAGCTGGCGGCGAAGTTCGCGCCCCTGGCGAAGACCCTGGCCGAGAACGAGAAGAAGATCGTCGACGAACTCAACGCGATCCAGGGCAAGCCGGTCGATATCGGCGGCTACTACTTCCCGGACCGTGCGAAGGTGACGGCCGTGATGCGTCCGAGCCAGACCCTGAACAAGGCCCTCGCGGCCATGCAGGGCTGACCTCTCGTTGACCGCGGACGGGAGCGTCCGCGCCTGGCGTGCCCTCGACGAGGGCCGCCGCTGGATGCCGGGTCGAGCCCGGCATGACAGCCCTCCAGGTGGTCGTCGCGCACAGCTGGCTGTCATTGCGGGCTCGACCCGCAATCCAGTCACTCGGCCTTGATGTCCGCCGCCTTCACGACCTTCGCCCAGCGCTCGCGCTCCTGGTTGAAGAACTTGTCCTGCTCGGCGGGCGTCATCGTCACCACCTCGGCGCCCTGCCCGGCCAGCCGCGCGCGGATGTCGGTACTGCGGATGATGCGCACCAGCTCGGCATAGAGCCGCTGCACCGCCGCCTCCGGCGTGCCGCGCGGCGCCAGCACGCCCTGCCACGTGCCGGTCTCGTACCCGGGGACGCCCTGCTCCGCGATCGTGGGGACGTCGCCGATCAGGGGCATGCGGGTCTTCTTCGACACGCCCAGCAGCTTGAGCTTGCCGCTCTGCACGTGCGGCAGCGTGGCCAGCATCCCGTTCATCATCACCTGGCACTGACCGGACACCGTGTCCTGGATCGCCTGGCTGCCGCCCTTGTACGGCACGTACTGCCAGCGCGCGCCCGTGGCCTGCTGCAGCGCCACGCCGGCGAGGTGGTTGGCGCCGCCGGTGCCGCTGATGGCGAAGTTCAGCTCCTTCTGCTTCGACAGCGCGACCAGTTCCTTCAGGTTGCTGGACCGGGACCGAGGGATGCACCACCAGCAGGTGCGGCGAGTACGCCAGCATGGTCACGCCGTGCAGGTCCTTCGACGGCTCGAAGGGCAGCTTGCTGTAGATCGAGGGCGTGATCGCCAGCGCGCCGACGTCGCACAGCAGCAGCGTCGTTCCATCCGGCGTCGACTTCGCGACGAAGTCCGCGCCGAGGTTGCCGTTCGCGCCGGGCTTGTTGTCGACGATGACCGTCTGCTTGAGCGCTTCCGAGAGCTCGTTCTGCACCGAGCGCGCGATGATGTCCGACGAGCCGCCCGGCGGGTACGGCACGACCAGGCGGATCGGCTTGGTCGGCTGCCAGCCGGCTTGCTGCGCGAACACCGCGGGTGCGGCGAGAGTGGCGGCGCCGGTGGCCAGCAGCTGGCGGCGCGTGAGGGAACGGGTCATGGCTTGTCTCCTTCGTTGGTGAATCGGTGCTATGCCGTGTCATTGCGGGCTTGACCGCAATCCAGGCCGGCGCTTCTTCCGGCGCCGTGCCGGGAATGCCGGGTCGAGCCCGGCATGACACCTGTCCTGCTCAGGCCTGCGTGTAGGCCGTCTTGACCGTCGTGTAGAACTCCGCCGCATAGCGGCCCTGCTCGCGCGGCCCGTAGCTCGAGCCCTTGCGGCCGCCGAACGGCACGTGGTAGTCGACGCCGGCGGTGGGCAGGTTGACCATCACCATGCCGGCCTGCGAATGGCGCTTGAAGTGCGTGGCGTGCTTCAGCGACGTCGTCGCGATGCCGGCGGCCAGGCCGAACTCGGTGTCGTTGGCCAGGTGCAGCGCCTCTTCGTAGTTCTTCGCGCGGATGACGCTCACCACCGGGCCGAAGATCTCTTCCTTGTTGATGCGCATCGCGGCGGTCGTGCCGGTGAACAGGGCCGGCCGCATGTAGAAGCCAGGCGCGCCGTCGGCGTTCTTCGCGATGGCCTCGCCACCCGCCACCAGCTTCGCGCCTTCGCCCTTGCCGATGGCTATGTACTCGAGGTCCTGCGCCAGCTGCTTCTCGTCGACCACCGGGCCGATGTCGGTGCCGGCTTTGCGGGCGTCGTCGATCTTCAGCGACTTCATGCGCTCGGCCATCGCGGCCACGAAGCGGTCGTGGATGCCTTCGGTGACGATCAGGCGCGACGAGGCGGTGCAGCGCTGGCCGGTCGAGAAGAAGCCGCTGTTGATGGCGGCACCGACGGCGACGTCCAGGTCGGCGTCGTCCAGCACGATCATCGGGTTCTTGCCGCCCATCTCGAGCTGGAACTTGGCCATGCGCGCGACGCACGCCGATGCGATGCGGCGGCCCGTGGCCACCGAGCCCGTGAAGCTGATGGCGTCGACGCGCTTGTCGTCCAGGAGCACCTGGCCCACTTCGGAGCCGCGGCCCATCACCAGGTTCAGCACGCCGGCGGGCAGGCCCGCGCGCTGCAGGATGTCTGCCAGGGCCCAGGCGCTGCCCGGCACCAGGTCGGCGGGCTTGAGCACCACGGCATTGCCGTAGGCCAGCGCCGGCGCGATCTTCCAGGCCGGAATCGCGATCGGGAAATTCCAGGGCGTGATCAGGCCGACCACGCCGACCGGCTCGCGCGTGACTTCCACGCCGATGCCGGGGCGGACGGACGGGACCGCGTCACCGTTGGTGCGCAGCGCCTCGCCGGCGAAGAACTTGAAGATGTTGCCGGCGCGGACCACCTCGCCCGTCGCTTCCGGCAGCGTCTTGCCTTCCTCGCGCGCCAGCAGGTCACCCAGCTCCGCGCGGCGCGCCAGGATCTCGGCGCCGGCGGCATCGAGGATGTCGAAGCGCTGCTGCGGCGTCGACAGGCCCCAGGCCTTCTGCGCCTTCGCCGCGGCGGCGATCGCCTGCTGCGCCTGCGCGGCATCGGCCTGCGCGTACTCACCGACCACGTCGCGCGTGTCGGAAGGGTTGATGTTGCGGGTGGTGCGGGCGCCTTGCACCCACTCGCCGTTGATCAGGTTCTTGAACATGCGTTGCTCCAGTCGTTGAGGGGCGTCAGGTCTTTGGGTGTCATTGCGGGCTTGACCCGCAATCCAGGAGAACAGCGGCCCGCCGGGCCGCGCCTGGGTCCCGGCCTTCGCCGGGATGACAAAAGCATGGTCAGCGCACCATGCAAGGCCGCTTCGGGTCGAACTTCCAGTTCGGCACCAGGAACTGCATCGCGATCGCGTCGTCGCGCGCGCCCAAGCCGTGCTTCATGTACAGCGCGTTGGCCTTCTCGACCTCGGCCATGTCCAGCTCGATGCCCAGGCCCGGCTTCTTCGGCACCTGCACGTAGCCGCCTTCGATCTTCAGCGGGTCCTTCGTGAGGCGCTGGCCGTCCTGCCAGATCCAGTGCGTGTCGATCGCCGTCACCTTGCCCGGTGCCGCCGCACCCACGTGCGTGAACATCGCCAGCGAGATGTCGAAGTGGTTGTTCGAATGCGAGCCCCAGGTCAGGCCCCAGTCGCGGCAGGTCTGCGCGACGCGCACCGACCCGGCCATCGTCCAGAAGTGCGGGTCGGCCAGCGGGATGTCCACCGACTGCAGCGACAGCGAATGGGCCAGCTGGCGCCAGTCGGTGGCGACCATGTTGGTCGCGGTGGGCAGCCCGGTGGCGCGGCGGAATTCGGCCATCACCTCGCGGCCGCTGAAGCCTTCTTCCGCACCGCAGGGGTCCTCGGCATAGGCGACCACGCCCTGCATCTTCCTGCCAAGACGGATCGCGTCCTTGAGCAGCCAGCCGCCGTTGGGGTCGAGCGTGACGCGCGCCTTCGGGAAGCGCTCGTGCAGCGCCGTCACGGCTTCGACTTCGGCGTCGCCGCTCAGCACGCCGCCCTTGAGCTTGAAGTCCTGGAAGCCATAGCGCTTCTGCGTGGCCTCGGCCAGGCGCACGATCGCCTCGGGCGTCATCGCCTCCTCGTGGCGCAGGCGCAGCCAGTCGTCGCTGGCCTCGGGCTCGCTCGCGTACGGCAGGTTGGTCTTCTTGCGGTCGCCGACGAAGAACAGGTAGCCGAGCATCTGCACGGCCTCGCGCTGCTGGCCTTCACCGAGCAGCGCAGCGACGGGCACGCCCATGTGCTGGCCCTGCAGGTCGAGCAGCGCGGATTCGACCGCGGTCACCGCATGGATCGTGGTGCGCAGGTCGAACGTCTGCAGGCCGCGGCCGCCGGCATCGCGGTCGGCGAACCTCGTGCGCATCGCATTCAGGATGGCCTGCAGGTTGCCGATCGACTGGCCCTCGACCAGAGCACGCGCGTCTTCCAGCGTCTGGCGGATCTTCTCGCCGCCGGGCACCTCGCCGAGGCCGACATTGCCGGCGTTGTCGGTGGCGATGACGATGTTGCGGGTGAAGTACGGCGCATGCGCACCAGACAGGTTCAGCAGCATGCCGTCGCGACCGGCGACGGGGACGACGCGCATGGAGCGCACGGTTGGAGATGTCATGTCGGTTACTGGTTGGTTTTCAGCAGGAACAGCCGAACGCAAAAGTCGCGAAATCACGCAAAAGACGCAAAAGGATCAAATCAAGGTTTTTGCGTCTTTCGCGTCCTTTTGCGCCTTTTGCGTTCGGCTGTCCGCATTCATGTGACCGGCGCCGGGTTGAACAGCACCAGCGCGTTGTGCAGCTTCCAGCGCTCGGCCCAGGTCTGCTGGCGGCCGCTGGCCACCTCGAGCATCAGGCGGAACAGCTGCCAGCCGACGTCGGCCACGGTGGCCTCGCCGTCGGCGATGGTGCCGGCGTTGACGTCGATCAGGTCGTGCCAGCGCTTCGCGAGTTCGGTGCGCGTGCCCACCTTGATCACCGGCACTTCGGCCAGGCCGTAGGGCGTGCCGCGGCCGGTGGTGAACACGTGCAGGTTCATGCCGGCGGCCATCTGCAGCGTGCCGCAGATGAAGTCGCTGGCGGGCGTCGCCGCGTAGATCAGGCCGCGCTTGCCATCGAGCTTCTCGCCCGGGCGCAGCACCCCCGAGATCGGCGAGCTGCCCGACTTGATGATGGAGCCCATCGCCTTCTCGACGATGTTCGACAGGCCGCCGGCCTTGTTGCCGGGCGTGGTGTTGGCGCTGCGGTCGACGCTGCCCTGCTTCAGGTACTCGTCGTACCAGGCCATCTCGCGCGTGATCTGGCCGGCCACGTCGGCATCGACGGCACGCGACGTGAGCTGCTCGACGGCGTCGCGCACCTCGGTGGTCTCGGAGAACATCACCGTCGCACCGGCGCGCACCAGCAAGTCGGTGCAGTAGCCCACCGCGGGGTTGGCCGTGACACCGGAGAAGGCATCGCTGCCGCCGCACTGCACGCCGACCACCAGCTCGCTGGCGGGCACCGTCTCGCGGCGGCGCTTGTTCAAGCGCTCGAGGTGCGGGATGGCCTGCTGCACGACGGCATTCACGATGTCCATGAAGCCTTGGTGCTGCTCGTCCTGGAAGCGCACGACGTCCAGCGCGCCGGCCTCGGCGCTGAGCGGAATCGACCCCGGGGGCAGCAGGCGCTCGGGCTGCAGCTTCTCGCAGCCCAGGCTGAGCACCATCACCTCGCCGCCGAAGTTGGGGTTGGTGGCGATGTTGCGCAGCGTGCGGATCGGGATCACCGCATCGGGCGCGTCGATGGCGACGCCGCAGCCGTAGCCGTGCTCCAGCGCCAGCACGCCATCGACGTTGGGATAGTTCGGCAGCAGCTCGGCGCGGATGCGCTCGGCGGCGATGCGCGCGACGCCGGCCACGCACTGCACGGTCTGCGTGATGGCCAGCAGGTTGCGCGTGCCGACGGAGCCGTCGGCATTGCGGTAGCCCTCGAAGGTGTAGCCCTCGATCGGCTCCGCGGGCGCGAGCTTGCGCGTGGCGACCGGGAGGTCGTCGAGCTCGCGCGCGGCCGGCATCCTGAGCAGGCGCTCGTGCACCCAGCTGCCGGCGGGAATCGCTTTGACCGCGTAGCCGATCGGCACGTCGTAGCGGCGCACGACGCCGCTTTCGGGAATGTCGACCAGCGCGACCTTGTGGCCCTGCGGCACGCGATCGCGCACCACCAGGCCGTCGTCGAAGCGCGCACCCGGCCCGAGGCCGCCGTCATTGGCGACGATGGCCACGTTGTCGGCCGGGTGCATCTGGATGCGGTGGGGCTTGGTGGTCATGGGATCAGCCTGTCGAAGATGGACGCCTTGGGTCCCCGCCTTCGCGGGGACGACACGATCTTTGTCATTCCCGCGAAGGCGGGAATCCAAGGCTTCCCTGTATTCAATCCGCCGTGATGTGCCGCGCCTCGATCAGCTTCTTCCAGCGCGCGTATTCCGCGGCCTGGAACTTGGCGAAGTGCTCGGGCGTGTCGGCGACGATCTCGAATCCCTGCTCGACCAGCTTCGACTTCACCGACGGATCGTTCAGGATCGCGGCCATCGCGGTGGCCAGCTTGTTCTTGATCTCCGGCGACAGGCCCTTGGGACCCGCGACGGCCTGCCACGACTCGACTTCCGCGCCCTTGACGCCCTGCTCGGCCAGCGTCGGCAGTTGCGGCAGCAGCGGCGAGCGCTTCTCGCTGGAGATGGCCAGCGCGCGCACCTTGCCCGACTTGATGTGACCGATGATGCTGTTGATGTTGACGAACGCCGCGTCCACCTGGCCGCCCAGCACGTCGGTGATGGCGGGGCCACCGCCCTTGTACGGGACGTGCAGGCCTTCGGTGCCGGTCTGCTGCCAGAGCAGTTCAGCGGACAGGTGGTCCGACGAGCCGTTGCCCGACGAAGCGAAGCTCACCTTGCCCGGCGATTTCTTCAGGTGCGCCAGCAGGTCGGCCAGCGTCTGGTCGGGCGACGAATTGGGCACCACGAGCACGTTGGGCGCCTGCACGGCGATGGTGATCGGATCCAGGTCCTTCAGCGCGTCGTACTGCACGCCCTTGATCAGGTGCGGCGCGATCACGAACGGGCCGAGCGACGACACGAACAGCGTGTAGCCATCCGGTGCCGCGCGCTTGACGAACGCGGCGCCGATGGTGCCGGTCGCGCCCGGCTTGTTGTCGACGATCCAGTTGCCACCCAGCTTCTCGGGCAGTTTCTGCGCCAGCACGCGGGCGATGGCGTCGGTGGAGCCGCCCGGGGGGAACGGCACGACCATCGTGACCGTCTTCTCCGGGTAGCCGGCGGCGAATGCGCTCACGGTGGCGGCCGCGGCGAGGGCCAGGCCGATCAGGGTCTTCTTCATCGGATGTGTCTCCTTGGGTCCAGTGCTTGGTGGCGGGTGAACTGCGGTTACTGCGGGCCGAGCTTGCGAATGAGTGCGGCCAGCTCCTCGACTTCCTGCGGCTTCAGGTCCGAGATGGGCGGACGCACCGGGCCGGCGGTCTTGCCGACGATGGTGGCGCCGGCCTTCACGATGGACACGGCATAGCCCTCGCCCTTGTTGCGGATCGCGAGGTACGGCAGGAAGAACTCGTTGATCAGGCGGCCGACGGTGGCCTGGTCGCCGCTCCAGTAGGCGTTGTAGAACTCCAGCGCGGTGCGCGGGATGAAGTTGAACACCGCCGACGAATAGGTGGGCACGCCCAGCGCCTTGTACGCGTTGGCGTACACCTCGTGCGTGGGCATGCCGCCGATGTAGACCAGGCGATCGCCCAGCTTCTGGCGGATGGAGACCACGCGCTCGATGTCGCCGGTGCCGTCCTTGAAGCCGATCAGGTTCGGGCAGCGCTCGGCCAGCTTGGCCAGCGTCTCGGCCGTCAGGCGCGTGGCGCCGCGGTTGTAGACGATCACGCCGATCTTGACGCTCCTGCACACGGCCTCGACGTGCGCCAGCAGGCCTTCCTGGCTGGCTTCGGTCAGGTAGTGCGGCAGCAGCAGCACGCCAGCGGCGCCATTGCGCTCGGCTTCCTGCGCGTACTTGATCGCGAGCGTGGTGCCGCCGCCGGCGCCACCGACGATGGGCACGCGGCCCTTGCAGGTCTCGGCCGCGGTCTTGATCACCTGCGAGTACTCCTGCGGCTCCAGCGAGAAGAACTCACCGGTGCCGCCGGCGGCGAACAGCACGGTGGCGCCATACGGCATCAGCCACTCGAGGCGGTTCGCATAGCCCTTCGGCTCGAAGCGCAGCTCCTTGTCGAAGTCGGTGAGCGGAAAAGACAGCAGTCCGGTGGAGAGGGCCTTCTTGAGTTCGTTCGGGGTCATGCGGGCTCGCGAGTTGGTGGTGGCGGGTTGAGGTAAGACATCGTACAACCTATTCGGGCGGATTCCGGAAATCCCTTGCGGCTGGGCTGGGCTACTGGATGAGGACCGCGGAAGGTGTCATGCCGGACTTGATCCGGCATCCAGTGCCTGGATCAGCGCCGCCGCTGGATTGCGGGTCAAGCCCGCAATGACACGACAGGTCACCGCCCCGCCGCGATCCTCTGCCGCCTCTCCTTGCTGTTCGCCAGGTGCGTGCGCATCGCCGCTCGCGCTGCATCGGGGTCCTGCCGCTCGATCGCGACCAGGATGCTCTCGTGCTCCATGTTCACGCGGCGCAGGTAGTCCTGCGACGCGGGCGACGGCGGCTGCGCGGCCTCGAGCCGGGCGCGCGGGATCATCGTGCCGCCCAACGTGGCCATCAGGTCGGCGAAGCGCGGGTTCTGGGTGGCCCGGGCGATCTCCAGGTGGAACTGGTAGTCGGGGCCGACGGCGTCGCGCCCTTCCGCCAGCGCGCTCATGAACGCTTCCAGCGCCGAGCGCAGCGACTTCAGGTTGGCGGGCGTGCGGCGGATGGCGGCGAGCGCCGCGCTCTCGGTCTCGACCGCGATGCGCAGTTCCAGCACCGCGATCACGTCGTTGAGGGTGGCGACCTGCGTGGCCGGGATGCGGAAGCTGCTGGCGTCGCCATGGCCCAGCACGAAGGTGCCGATGCCGTGCCGGGTCTCGACCATGCCCGCGGCCTGCAGCCGCGAGATGGCCTCGCGCACGACGGTCCGGGACACCCCGAACTCCTCCATGATCGCGCCCTCCGGCGGCAGCTTGGTGCCCGCCTGAAGGCGCCCGTCGCGGATGCGGTCGCCCAACGCCTGCATCAGGTCGGCCGTGAGCGAGGAGCGGCGGGGAGCGGCGGCGGGAAGCACAGTCATATTATGTCTGACGACCCTGAATGCGGACTTCCGGAACGCGAAAAACGCAAAAACGCGCAAAAGACGCGAAAGAGACAAGAGGTTGGGCCGCTCGAGCCGCTCGTCCCGTTAGCGGCCCCCGGCTTATCCCCGCTACTTCCATCGACTTCTTTCGCGTCTTTTGCGCCCTTTCGCGTCTTTCGCGTTCGGCTGTCCGCTCCCGCTCCCGCTCCCGCTCCCGCCCCCGCCCCCGCTCCCGCTCCCGCATTCAGTCCGCGTACACCCCCGCCTTGCGGATCACCGGACCCCAGCGGTTGATCTCGGACTCCAGCTGCGTCTTCAGCCCCTGCGGCGAGATCTTGTCCATCGGGGCGATGTCGGAGCTGAGCTCGGTCAGGCGCCGCTTCACGTCCGGGTCCTGCATCGCCACCTTCAGCGCCGCATTCAACTTCTCGATCACCTGCGGCGGCGTTCCCTTGGGCGCATACATGCCGTGCCACACCTTCACCTCGAAGCCCTTGAGGCCCTGCTCGTCCAGCGTGGGCACGTCGGGCAGCACCTCCAGGCGGTTGGGCACCGTCACGCCGAACACCTTCACGCGGCCGCTCTTGATCAGGGGCACGGTCTGCGTGGTCTGGTCGCACAGCAGGTCGACCTGCTTGCCCAGGAGCGCGTTCATGGCGGGACCGGTGCCCGAGAACGGCACGGTGGTGAGCTCCACGCCCATCTGGCTCATGAACAGCAGGCCGCACAGGTGCGACACGGCGCCCAGGCCCGCGTTGGCCAACGAGACCTTGTTGCCGTTGGTCTTGAGGTAATCGCGCAGCTCGGCGAAGTTCTCGGCCGGGAAGTCCTTGCGGGCCAGCAGCGTCATCGGCACGTCGACCACCTGGCCGATGTACTCGAAGTCCTTCAGCGGATCGAACTGCAGCTTCTTGTACAGGGCCGGCGCCGTGCTCATGCCCATGTGGTGCAGGAAGATGGTGTAGCCATCGGGCTTGGCGCGCGCCACCTTGGTGGCGGCGATGGTGCCGCCGGCGCCGACGGCGTTCTCCACCGCCACGGTCTGCCCGAGCGACTTCGACATCGGGATCGCGATCATGCGGGCCACCACGTCGGTGGGACCGCCGGCCGCAAACGGCACGACCAGCGCGATCGGATGGTCGGGCCAGGTCGACTGGGCCGCGGCCGCGAGCGAGAAGGCGGCGAGCGAGGCCGCCAGCAAGGTCTTGAGGATGCGCATCGTTGTCTCCTTCAGGGTGGGATCAGTGCAGCCCCACCCTACCCCGGCAACACTGGCCGATGCCTTGGCGTTTTCCCAGGAGCGGGGAAGAAGATGGACGCCTTGGGTCCCCGCCTGCGCGGGGACGACACACTTTGTCTTGGGTCGCCGCCTACGCGGGGACGACACACCCTTTGTCATTCCCGCGGAGGCGGGAATCCAAGGCTTCCATCTAGGCGGACATCAACGCGCCGACGCGCTCGACCCCGGCGATTCCCCACCACCGCGGCAGCAACCGCTCCATCTCGCCCTGCGTCGCCGCGCCGCCGTACAGCGCCAGCCGCAGCGCCTTGGCCGAGATCTCCTCGCGCGACAACGTGTTGCCCGGATCGCCCTTGGGCTCGTCGACGCGGCCCTGCAGGACGCGGCCGTCGGTGGTGTGCACGGTCACCTTGCCGATCCAGCGCTGCGGATACGCCTGGTCCACCTCGGGGTCGAGCTGCATCGTCACCTTCTCGCGCAGGGCCACGGTGGGCTCGGCCTTGAAGTGCGCGTCGAACTCGCCCAGCCCGGCGTGGCCATGGTGCGCGACGAGCGCCAGCACCGTGCCCATGGAGAACTTGCTCTGGTGCACGGTCGCCGGATCGACCACCGGGCCCAGCACATCGATCGCGCCCTGGTGCACGTGCGTGACCACGCGCTCGATGTCGGCAGGCGTGAGCTTGTGCTGCCGAATGACCTGCAGCAGCGCGTCGGCGGCCGGGTGCGTGTGGCGGCAGGACGCGTGGTACTTGAACGAGGTCTCCTCGGTGGCCCAGCGCGTGCCGAGACGATCGGTGAGCCGCGCCGGATCCGCATCGCTCGACATGCCGGCCGCCAGTCCCTGCGGGCCGTCGAAGATGCGCTGCGCGCCGGTGAAGCCGTCCTTCGCCAGCCACGCGGACATCCAGCCTGCGCCGGCCGCATGCGCGGTGTGCAGCTGCTTGGAATCGGCAGCGGTGCGCAGGAACTCCCACAGCCCCGCGGATTGCGTGCCGGCGGAGCCAAAGGCGTGGCGCATCTGCGCGGCGTCGAGGCCGAGCAGATGGCCCGCCGTCGCGGCAGCCGCGACCGTGCCCGCGGTGCCGGTCGTGTGGAACACCTTGTAGTGCGACCGGCCGAGGAACTCGCCGACGCGGATGCCGACTTCGTAGCCGACGACGGAGGCGGCGAGCATCTGCTGCCCGCTGGCACCGAGCGCCTGTGCACCCGCGAGGGCGACGGGGAACACCACCGTTGCCGGGTGGAACACCGAGCCGTTGTGCACGTCGTCCTGCTCGGCGACATGCGAGGCCGCGGCATTGGCCATCGCGGCGAGGTATGGCGAGTTGCGGCTGCGGTCGACGACGACTTCGCTCGGGCCCTGCGGGTTGCCCATCGCGGCGGTGAACTTGCGGATGGATTCGACCGGGCGTGCGCCTTTGCCCGCCAGCGCGGAGCCGACCCAGTCGACGAAGAGGTCCTCGATCTTGCGAACCGTGGATGCGGGCAGGTCCTGGAATCGCAGGCCGGCGGCGAAGGCGGCGAGTTCGCCGTTGTCGACAAGGGAGCTGTCATTGCGGGCTCGACCCGCAATCCAGCCCGGGGCTTGTCCTGGCACCGTCGCTGGATGCCGGGTCGAGCCCGGCATGACAGCCTTTGTGTCTTCCATCAAGTCGCTCCTTGCGCCCGCATCTCCGCGCAACGCGCATCGTCGAACCCCAGCTCGCGCAGGATCGCCTCGGTGTGCTCACCGACCGCGGGGATCGGGTCCATGCGGTGGTCGAACCCGCTCTGCACGCCCGGCGGCAACAGCGCGGCGATCGGGCCGACCGGCGAGCCGACTTCGGTGAAGCGTTGCCGCGCGACCAGTTGCGGATGCGCCCACACGTCGGCCATGCCATTGACGTGCGCATTCGCGATCTGCGCCTCGTCCAGCCGCTGCAGCACCTGCTCGGCCGTGAGCTCCGAGAACGCGAACACGATCACGTCGCGCAAGGCGGCGCGCTGCTCGTTGCGGCGCGCATTGCTGTCGAAGCGCGGATCCGCGGCCAGTTGCGGCTGCAGCAGCACCTTCTCGCAGAACGCCTTCCACTCGCGCTCGTTCTGCAGGCCCAGCATCACGGTCTTGCCGTCCCCCGCCGGGAACGGCCCGTACGGATAGATCGTCGCGTGCGACGCCCCGCTGCGTGGCGGCGGCGTCTGGCCCTGGTAGGCGTAGTACAGCGGGAAGCCCATCCACTCGGTGAGCGACTCCAGCATCGACACGTCGATGTGCGCGCCCTCGCCCGTCTTCTGCCGCTGCAGCAGCGCGGCCAGCACGCCGCTGTACGCGTACATGCCCGCGGCGATGTCGGCGATGGAGTTGCCGGACTTGCACGGCTCCTCGGGCGTGCCGGTCACCGAGAGGAAACCCGCCTCGCTCTGGATCAACAGGTCGTAGGCCTTCTTGTCCCGGTAGGGGCCGTCGTTGCCATAGCCCGAGATGTCGCACACCACCAGCCGCGGATGCTTCGGTTTGAGCAGCTCGTACGAGAACCCCATGCGCGCAGCCGCGCCCGGCGCGAGGTTCTGCACCAGCACGTCGGCCCTGGCGACCAGCGCATGCAGCGCGTCGAGCGCCGGCAGCTGCTTGAGATCCAGCGTGAGGCTTTCCTTCGAGCGATTCACCCACGCGAAGTGCGACGCCAGGCCGCCGGTGCGCTGGTCGTAATCGCGTGCGAAGTCGCCGCGACCGGGGCGCTCGACCTTGATGACGCGCGCGCCCAGGTCCGCCAGCTGGCGCGTGCAGAACGGCGCGGCGATCGCATGTTCCAGCGACACCACGGTGATGCCATCGAGCGGTCTTGCCATCAGAACGACCTCGGCAGCCCGAGCAGGTGCTCGGCCACGTAGCTGAAGATCAGGTTGGTGGAGATGGGCGCCACCTGGTACAGGCGCGTCTCGCGGAACTTGCGCTCGACGTCGTATTCGTGCGCGAAGCCGAAACCGCCATGCGTCTGCAGGCAGGTGTTGGCCGCCTCCCACGACGCCTTGGCCGCCAGGTACTTGGCCATGTTCGCCTCGGCGCCGCAGGGCTTGTGCGCATCGAACAGCGAACACGCCTTGAACCGCATCAGGTTGGCGGCCTCGGCCTCGATGTAGTCGGCGGCGATCGGGAACTGCACGCCCTGGTTCTGGCCGATGGGCCGGTCGAACACCAGGCGCTCGCTGGCATAGCGGCGCGCCTTGTCGATGAACCACCACGCATCGCCGATGCATTCGGCGGCGATCAGCGTGCGCTCGGCGTTCAGCCCGTCGAGGATGTACTTGAAGCCCTGCCCTTCCTGGCCGATCAGGTTGGCCGCGGGGACCCGCAGGCCGTCGAAGAACACTTCGTTGGTCTCGTGGTTCACCATGTTCGGGATCGGCCGCACGGTCATGCCGTTGCCGATGGCCTGGTGCAGGTCCACGAGGAAGATGCTCATGCCCTCGCTCTTGCGCTTGACCTCCGCGAGTGGCGTCGTGCGCGCCAGCAGGATCATCAGGTCCGAGTGCTGGATGCGCGAGATCCAGACCTTCTGGCCGTTCACGACGTAGTGGTCGCCATGTCGAACGGCCGTGGTCTTCAGCTTCGTGGTGTCGGTGCCCGTGGTGGGCTCGGTGACCGCCATCGACTGCAGCCGCAGCTTGCCGCTGGCGATGCCGGGCAGGTAGCGCTGCTTCTGCTCCGGCGAGCCGTGCCGCAGCAGCGTGCCCATGTTGTACATCTGGCCGTGGCACGCGCCCGCGTTCCCGCCCGAGAGGTTGATCTCCTCCATGATCACCGGATCCTCGGCCAGGCCGAGACCCGAGCCGCCGTACTCCTGCGGGATCAGCGCGGCGAGCCAGCCGGCTTCGGCGAGTGCGTCGACGAAGGCTTCGGGATAGCCGCGGTCGGTGTCGACCTTCTGCCAGTAGGCGGAGTCGAACTCGCGGCAGAGGCCGCGCAGGGCTTCGCGCAGGTCCTGGTACTGGTCGGGAGTGGGGATGGGATTCATGTCTTTGTCATTGCGGGCTCGACGCGTCCAGTGTCATTGCGGGCTTGACCCGCAATCCAGTCCCGCGGTTGATCATGCGCAGTCGCTGGATCCCGGCATTCGCCGGGATGACAAGGAAAAGCGGCCTGGACTCCATGAACGTGCAGTGCGCGGCTCATGCCAGCTCCGCCTCCGCCTGCATCGTCAACCACCCTTCATGGTCACTGGCCCACAGCGCCACCTTCTTTCCGTCCGCCGACGGCTTCCCATTCACCCGGAACGGATGCAGGTCGAACGTCGGCCGCACGGCCTTGAACTGGAACTTCGAGATGCGCGCTTCCGGCCGCTGTCGCCGCACCAGATCGACCAGCAGCGTCGCGATCAGCGGCCCGTGCACGACCAGACCCGGATAGCCCTCGACCTCGGTCACGTACTTGCGGTCGTAGTGGATGCGGTGGCCGTTGAAGGTCAGCGCCGAGTAGCGGAACAGTAGCACGTCATCCGGCCGGATCTCGCGCTGCCACGCCGCGCCGGTCTCGGCGAGCTGCGGCGCCGGCGCCGGCTGGCCGAGCTGCGGGGCGCTGCGGTAGACGATGTCGTGTTCCTCGGTCAGCGCCAGCCCGTGCGCGTTGTGCACCTCGTGCCGCACCACCACGAACACCAGGTCGCCCGAGCGGCCGCTCTTGTGCGTGACCGACACGATGCGCGAGTCACGCCGGAGCGCGTCACCCACACGCAGCGGCTGGTGCCACTGCAGCCGACCGCCGGCCCACATGCGGCGTGGCAGCGGCACCGGCGGCAGGAAGCCGCCGCGCTTCGCATGCCCGTCGGGCCCGATGTCGCTCTGCCGTGCCTGCGGCAGGAAGTAGAGCCAGTGCGCCAATGGCGGCAGCTCGTCACCGTGCTTCGGCGGCGGATCGACGCGGTCGAGCGTGGCAGACAGTCCGCGCACGGGCGCGGCGGTGGCTTCGTCGTGCAGGGTCTCGGTGCGGCCCTGCCAGCTCTGCAGGTGGGCGAGCGTCTCGCTCGACAGGCCGGTCTCGCTGGTCATGCGGCCACTGTACCGGCTGGCCCGGCGCGGCCGCCTAGTGCTCGCCCCTACACTCGCGCGCCATGAAAGACGCCGACGTCGAGCCCTTCTTCGCCACCCTGCAGGCCGCCAACCCCACGCCCGAGACCGAGCTGGAGTACACGAGCGTCTTCGAACTGCTCGCGGCGGTGCTGTTGTCGGCGCAGGCGACGGATGCGGGCGTGAACAAGGCGACGCGGCGGCTGTTTCCTGTGGCGGGGACTCCGCAGGCGATCCTCGATCTCGGCCTGGAGCGGCTCGAGGACTTCATCAAGACCATCGGCCTGTACCGCACGAAGGCGCGCAACCTGATGGAGACCTGCCGGCTGCTGGTGGAAAAGCATGGCGGCCAGGTGCCGCGCACGCGCGAGGAACTGGAGGCGCTGCCCGGTGTTGGAAGGAAGACCGCGAACGTGGTGCTGAACGTGGCGTTCGGGGAGGCCACGATGGCGGTGGACACGCACATCTTCCGCGTGAGCAACCGCACGGGGCTCGCGCCGGGGAAGGATCCGTACGCGGTGGAGATGAAGCTGCTGGAACGGGTGCCGGAGAAGTATCTGGCGGATGCGCATCACTGGTTGATCCTGCATGGAAGGTATGTGTGCGTGGCGAGGGTGCCGCAGTGTTGGCGGTGTGCGGTGCGGGCTTATTGCGATTACGAGCCGAAGACGCCGGCGCCGGGGGCGGAGTGATACTGGACAGGAACCGAGCGCGAGAACTAACCTCCGCGCACTCAACCTCGCCCCTGCGCTGAATTGCGCAGTGGTGAATTCTCCAGGACTGCGAATGCAAAACGACAACGAGCAAGACCAGCACCTGCTGAAGAATTTTCGACGTGTTGTTCGGAGTCACGTCGAGATGTTCAAGGCTCAGCGGGATCACGTCCACGACTTACTCGGCGGACGGCACCACTACTCAAGCGGTGCATTCCGCGAGAGCCTCCTTAAGACCTTTTTGTCCACCCTTCTTCCACGATCGGTCTCGGTCGATTCAGGCTTCGTTTACGGCTTCGAGCAGGTCCCAAACAGCAAGCAAATTGACGTTCTCATTTGGAACTCGAGCAGTCATTCCGCCGTTTTTCGTGCAGGCGACTTCGTGATCGTTCCACCCGAATCCGTAATTGCAGCGATCACGGTCAAGAGCACTCTCGATGGCGCTGCCATCCGAGAAGCGCTCGACAACCTGCGCTCGCTCGTTGAGCTCGACCTAATCTACCGGACTACAGAGGACGAACACGGAACGCTGCTGCAGCGGCCAATCTTCAAGGCGGTCGTCGCTTATGACACGAAGATTTCCGTTCAAACCCTACTCACGGCCGCCGGCAACTTCTACTCCGACCTATTTGCGAGTGATGGGAAATTAACTGAGGCGCTCTGTGGTGCTCTTAAGGAGTTTGACCCCTTGCATCCATCACGCGAACACGTCTCGATCGTTCAGCGCGTTCTGCCAGGTCTGATCTCGGTAATCTCCGACAACGAACTGAGCCTTTACCGAGGCTGGGGGCCACCGGACGACATCACAGGAGAGAAGCGATTCGGACCCGGCCTTAGACGACTTCCATATCTGTATGCGCAGCGTAGCGAACTGACAAGCCCGCTTGAGAAGCTTGTCTATCACGTGCTTACTGCAACGTACGCAGCTCTCGGGACTGTCGGCTGGTCTCTCGTTTCAGCATGGGGCGAGCTAGACCCCATCTGTGGTTTCCGCGGCTTAGATATAGACGAGCTGGATAAAGCGTCTGGCGTCCCTCTTTTAGATCCAACCCGTCTTGCGCGGGCGACATGAGGAAAAACCTGGGCGACGAGCTTGTTGAGAGACTATGAAAGGTCGCCGACCTGAACGACGGATTGGCCGCCTTGCTCAGTGCTATGTCTGCTGGCAGACTGCCGTGCAGCGCGTCGCAACAGGAACCCAACAAGGAGACACCAATGATCGACAAAGCCCAATCCGACATGGCCAAGACGCTCTGGGAGCAATCCAAGACGGCGGCCTTGCAGGTCCACCAAGCGTGGGACCTGGTGATGAAATCGCAGAAGGCGTTGATGGACTCGATGCGCGGCGCCGGCGCGCCCTACGCGCAGGCGGCGGACCAGTTCGACAAGCTGATGGACTTCCACTCCGAGCAGTACAAGGCGGCCGTCGCGTACATGGACAAGATGTCGGACGAGTACCAGAAGATGCTCGCACCGAAGAAGAAGTGAAGGCAGTCGTCCTGGCTGCTGCGGCGGTGGCGGCCGCAAGCCCCGCGGTCGGCTACGTGCGCGATTGCCGGTGAGGCGATGACATGACACGCCTCCGCCTCGCAATCGCGGCGAGCTTCCTCGCGACGCTGGCGAGCCTCGTCCTGCTGGCGGGCGTCGATGTGCCCAACGTCCTCCTCAAGCTCTCCAGCCTTTGCGTCGTCGGCGCCTGGGCAGGCTTCGTTCTCGGCGCGATCTTCGGGCGCGAGTGCGTGCGGGCGATCGGCTGGAGCGCCTTCGTCGCCGCCGCAGTGGCTTGCCTGCCGGTGGTGCTCGTCACCTATGGATTCGCCCTGGCAGGAGCTCCGCTCGTGGCGGCCTTCGCCATCGTGGTTGCGGCGGGCGCGCGGTGCGGGGCGGCGACGATGGAGTACTTCGGCGTGCACCGGTCGCACGACGGCCGGACGCCGCCGCTCTGACCGCGATCTACCTGCCTCCCAGGCGCGCCTCCACCGCGGCCACCAGCGGCCCGATCGCCGACGGCGGAAACGGCGCCGCGCTGCTCACGTTGATCTCGCACAGCACGAAGCGCTCGCTTCCACCCGCGTCCGGCTCGCCGAAGAGGAAGTCGCAATCCCACAGCAACGGCAAGTGATCGCGCGAGAGCCCCACGCGCGCTCGCAGCAGCTCGACCCACTCCGTCTCCAGCCGCCGCCTCAGTCCCTGGAACTGCGCCAGCTCCGGCCCGTGGTACAGCCTCGGCCCCGCTTGCGGCGCTCCTTGTCCCGGCGCTGCGGGATAGAGCGCGTTGACGGCCTGGTGCCCGAAGCCGGCCACGCGGTCCTCGACGAGATAGGCGCGCACCATGCCGTCCACGAGGCGCGGCTGCCAAGGCTGGTCGACCATGTGGCCGCCGTTCGCGGACTCGAAGTACGGCGCCAGCGTGGCAAGCAGCGCCGCCATGTCCATCACCGCCTCCTCGCTGCCACGCTGCGCATGGCGAACGCGCAGTGATGCGTCAGCGCCCTCGCCTGCCAGTTCGACGCGCCACACGCCGATGCCGCTGTGCCCGCGGTGCTGCTTGAGCACGCGCGGTCCGCGGCGCAATCGCCCCGGCAGTTCGGCCGCGAGTTGCGCGAGGCTGTCCACCCGCACCGCGTCGCTGCCGAAGGGGAGATCGCGCGTGTCGACCAGGACATCCTTCGTGCCGAGTTTCAGGACGGCATCCGGATGCGCACTGACGACGACGCCCGCGTCGTCCAGCCGCCGCAACATCGCGTCGAGGCGATCGCGCCGGCGACCGCCTTCGATCGGGTTGCACCACACCAGCACAAGAGCGACGTCGCGCACCTGGCCCTCGACCTCGTCGGCAAAGTCGTCGTTGTAGACCGCTGGAACTGCGTCGACACCCGCCGCGGCGAACGCCTCGAACAGCGGGGCGAAGCGGCTCTCGGCCGGATCCGAACGATCGCGCATCGCACGGTCGCCGGGGTAGAGCAAGGCGATGGAGGCAGCAGGCAAGGTGAGCTCCCAAGACGGCAGGCCCGCGACCAGGAGCAGAGCTTGGAGGCGCAGGCCTCGTGGGACGCGGGGAGTCTGCTCGTGTCCCCACGCGGATCATTCTAGGACCGGGGCGCGGCGCGGGTCCTGGATCGATGCTCGCCGACCGATCTCAGCGCTGGCGTGGATCCAGCGCGTCGCGCAGCCCGTCGCCCAGCAGGTTGAACGACAGCACCAGCAGGAAGATCGACGCTCCCGGCCAGATGGCCATCCAGGGCGCGTTGTCGACGAAGTTCTTGGCCGTGTTCAGCATGCTGCCCCAGCTGGGCGCAGGTGGCTGCTGGCCGAGGCCCAGGAACGACAGGCTGGCCTCCGCGATGACCGCGGCGGCGATCGCCAGCGTGCTCTGCACGACCAGCGGCGCCGTGATGTTCGGCAGGATGTGGCGCAGCGCGATGCGCAGCGGCGGGTTGCCCACGGCGCGCGCGGCCTCGACATAGTCCTCGACCTTCACGCTGAGCACCTGGCCACGGGTGAGGCGGACGAAGATCGGCGCGGCCGAGACGCCGATGGCCACCATCGCGTTGGCGAGGCTGGGGCCCAGGAATGCGGCCAGGGCGATGGCGAGGATCAGGAACGGGCAGGCCAGGAATGCATCGGTGATGCGCGAGACGATGACGTCGACCCAGCCACCGAGGAAGCCCGCGGCCAGCCCGATCGGCACGCCCACCAGCAGCGAGATCGACACCGACACGATGCCGGCAAGCAGCGACGCCCGAGTGCCCCAGACGACGCGCGAGAGCACGTCGCGGCCGATCTCGTCGGTGCCGAACCAGTGCTGCGCCGACGGCGCCTGGCGGATGGCGCCCCAGCTGGTGGCGATCGGGTCGTATGGCGAGATCCAGGGCGCGCACAGCGCGATCACCACGAATCCCAGCACGATGGCCAGCCCCAGCAGCGCCGAGTGGCGACGGCGCAGGCGGCGCCACGCGCGCTGCCAGGACCCGGCAGGTTCGGGACGCGCGACTTTCGGTGCGATGGGCGTGGGCAGGACGGCGGACATGGCGGGATCAGCTGCGCAGGCGGGGGTTCACCGCGATGTAGGCGATGTCGGCCAGCAGGTTGAGCAGCATGTACGCCGTCGCCGTGACCAGCACGACGCCCTGCACCACGGCGTAGTCGCGGTTGAACACCGCATCGACGATCAGCTTGCCGAAGCCCGGAATGGTGAACACCTGCTCGGTGAGCACCGCACCCGACAGCAAGGTGCCGAACTCCAGCGCTCCCAGCGTGATGATCGGCATCAGCGCGTTGCGCAGCGCATGCTTGAGAACGACGGTGCGTTCCAGCAGGCCCTTGGCCCGCGCGGTGCGCACGTAGTCGGCCGACAGCACCTGCAGCATCGCGCTGCGGGTGTGCCGCATCAGCACCGCCGCGATGGCGTTGCCCAGCACGAAGGCCGGCATGACCATCGCAGCCAGGTTGCCCCACAGGTCCTCGAACGGGCTCACGTAGCCCGAGGCCGGCAGCCATCCCAGGTTCACCGAGAACAGCAGGATCAGGAGGATGCCGAGCCAGAAGTTCGGCGTCGAGATGCCCCACAGCGCGAACACGTTGGCCGCCCAGTCCCAGGCCGATCCGCGTCCCACCGCCGACACGATGCCCGCCGGGATGCCGATCAGCAGCGCGATGCCCATGGCGAGCACCGCCAGCTCCAGCGTCACCGGCAGCTTCTGCGCCACCAGGTGCAGCACCGGTTCCTGGTTGCGCACCGACTCCCCGAGATCGCCCTTCAGCACGCCGCCGACCCAGTACGCATAGCGCATGGGCAGCGGGTCGTCGAGATGCAGCTTGGCATGCAGGTAGGCGATGACCTGCGGGTCCTGCTCCTCCCCCGCCAGGATCTTGGCCGGATCGCCGGGCAGCAACTGCTGCAGGCCGAAGATCAGCATCGACACCAGCACCAGGGTCGGCACCAGCTGCGCGATGCGCTTGAGGAGGAACTCGGTCATTCAGCCGCCCGCGAAGGTCACTGCATCTTCAGCCCGCTCACCCGCAGCAGGCCGTCCGGGATGTTGCGCACGCCCTGCAGCTTCGGGCTGTACGCCCACAGCCACTTGCGGTGGTAGAGGTAGACGATCGGACGCGCCTTCAGCACGCGGGCGGCGACCTGCTCGAAGATCTTCTTGCGCTTGGCCGGATCGCGCTCCATGCGCGACTCGTTGATCAGCTTGTCGGTCTCGGCGTCGCAGTAGCCGGCGTAGTTCAGCGGCTGCTTGCACACGTCGAACGAATACAGGTTGCCGTCCGGATCGGGACGCCCGCTCCACGCCAGGACGTAAGCCTCGAAGTCGCCCTTGTCGGCCATGTTCAGCGAGGTCGCGAACTCGGCGGCCTGGATCTTCACGTCGAAGCCGGCTTCACGGGCCATCGCCTGCACCACCAGCGCGATGCGCTGCGCATCCGAGGTCGTCGGGGTCACCAGCGTGAAGCTCGGGTTGGTGACGCCAGCTTCCTTGAGCAGTGCCTTGGCACGGGCGACGTCGCGCTTGGGGATCGGCACATTGGCCGCGTAGAACGGATTGGTGGGCGGCACCCACTGGTTGCCCACGATGGCCTGGTTGTCCATCACCACCTGCACCAGCCCCTGCCGGTCCAGCGACAGCTCGAAGGCCTCGCGCACGCGGGCGTCGCGGCCCAGCGGGTTGGCCTTGGCCCGGTCGCTCTTGCCGACGTTGATCGTGATGCCCTGGTAGCCGATCTCGGTGATGCTGGAGGTCTTGAGCTTCTTCTCGGCGAGGATCTTCTCCATGTCGCTGGGTGCCACCCGCTCGATGAAGTCGAGCTGGCCGGACCGCAGGTTCGCCAGCCGCACGGTGGCGTCCGGGATCGGGGTGTAGACGACCTTGTCGAACGCGATCGCGCCCTTGTTCCAGTAGTTCGGATAGCGCTCGAACACGATGCGGTCCTGCGCGACGCGCTCGACGAACTTGAACGGGCCCGAGCACACCGGATGGGCGCCGAACTTGTCGCCCTCCTCCTTGGCGGCCTTGGGCGAGACCATCATCCCCGCGCGGTCGGTCAGCTGCGACAGCAGCGGCGAAAACGGCGCCGACAGGTTCAGGCGCACCGTCATCGGATCGACCACGTCCACCGTCGTCACCGGCGCGAGTTCACCGCGGCGGTTGGAGCCCGGCATGGTCTTGTGCCGCTCGATGTTGAACTTCACCGCGGCGGCATCGAACTTCTCGCCGTCGTGGAAGGTGACACCCTGGCGCAGCTTGAGCGTCAGCGCCTTGCCGTCGGCGGACCACTCGTAGCCGGTCGCCAGCTGCGGAATGATTGCCAGCTTCTCGTCGATGTCGAACAGCTTGTCGCACAGCGACGCGAAGACGACGCGGCCGACGAAGCTGCGGGCCAGCGTCGGATCGAGGGCGTCGGGGTCTTCCGCGAGGCCGACCCGCAGGGTCTGGGCCTGGCTGGCAAGCGCGGCGGCGCCGAGCAGCAGCGCGAGCAGCGGTCGCGCGAGTCGTCGTGTGAGCGTGGGCATGGCGGTGGCTCCTGGTGTTGACTAGGTCTGGTCAGTGGGCGGCCGGGTGAGGAACGCAGCCTGCAGCCGCTCGAGCCGCACGCGCGCCGGCGGCATCCCGGCCGGCTGCGGCTTCGCTGCCGTAGCCGCGATGGTGGGCCAGAAATGGCAGGCCGTGGCATGGCCGTGCTCATCCGGCACCAGCGCCGGATCCTGCTCGCGGCATCGTTGCTGCACGTAGGGGCAGCGCGTGTGGAACCGGCACCCGCTCGGCGGGTTCGCGGGGCTCGGCACGTCGCCCCCGAGCACCGCGCGATCGCCACGTGCGCCGGGCCGCGGCTGCGGGATGGCGGCCAGCAACGCCCGCGTGTAGGGATGGCGCGGCGACGCGAAGAGCGCCTCCTTGTCGGCGATCTCGACGATGCGTCCGAGGTACATCACCGCCACCCGGGTCGCGATGTGCTTGACCACCGCCAGGTCGTGCGCGATGAAGACGTACGCCAGGCCGAAGCGGCGCTGCAGGTCCTGCAGCAGGTTCACCACCTGCGCCTGCACCGAGACGTCGAGCGCGGACACCGCCTCGTCGCAGACGATCAGCCGCGGCTCGACCGCGAGGGCGCGCGCGATGCCGATGCGCTGGCGCTGCCCGCCGGAGAACTCGTGCGGATAGCGCTGCGCATGCTCGGGCGCGAGGCCAACCGTATGCAGCAGCTCGGCCACGCGCTCGCGCTCGCGGCCGGCATGCAGCCCGTGCAGCTTGAGCGGCTCCACGAGTGTCTGGCCCACCGTCATGCGCGGGTTGAGCGAGGCATACGGGTCCTGGAAGATCAGCTGCATCACGCGCCGCTGCGTGCGCAGCTCGGAGCCCTCGAGCGTCGTGATGTCTCGCCCTTCGAAGCGGATGCGACCTGCCGTGGGGTCCAGCAGGCGCAGCAGCAGCCGGCCCAGGGTCGACTTGCCGCAGCCGGATTCGCCGACGACGCCCAGGGTGTCGCCGGCGGAGATCCGCAGGTCGACGCCATCGACCGCCTGCACCTGCCCGCTCACGCGCGACAACAGGCCGCGCCGCACCGGGAAGTGCTTCACCAGCCCTTCGGCCACCACCAGCGGTTCGGCGCTGCTCATGCCGCCACCGCGTCTGGCACGTGGGGCACCAGCCGGTCCGGATCCAGCGGCGCGCGCCAGCACGCCGACAGGTGACCGGGACCCATCGGCATCAGCGGCGGCTCGTCCTCGCGGCAGCGGTCGATGGCGAACGGGCAGCGTTCCGCGAACTGGCACCCGCGGGGGCGGTACAGCGGATTCGGGACCTGGCCTTCGATGGCAGCGAGCCGGTCGCGCTGGACGTCGAGGCGCGGGATGGAGCCGAGCAAGCCGATCGTGTACGGATGCTGGGGCCCGTCGAACAGGGCCTTCGCCGGCGCCTGCTCGACGATGCGGCCGGCGTACATCACCGCGACCTCGTCGGCGACTTCGGCGACCACGCCGAGGTCGTGGGTGATGAGGATCACGGCCGTGCCGGTCTCCTGCTGCAACGTGTTCATCAGCTCCAGGATCTGGGCCTGGATGGTCACGTCGAGCGCAGTGGTGGGTTCGTCGGCGATCAGCAGGCGGGGACGGCAGGCGAGCGCCATGGCGATCATCGCGCGCTGGCGCATGCCGCCCGAGAGCTTGTGCGGGTGCTCGTCGAAGCGCTGCTCGGGTGCCGGGATGCGCACCTGGCGCAGCACCTCGAGCGCCCGCTCCTTCGCCTGCGCGCGGGTGAGCGTCTGGTGGCGGCGCAAGCCCTCGACGATCTGCTCGCCGATGGTGAACGCCGGATTCAGCGACGTCATCGGCTCCTGGAAGATCATCGCCATGCCATTGCCGCGCAGGTCGAGCAGGTCGCGCGCAGGGGCGCCCACGAGCTCGCGTCCGTCGAGGCGGACCGAGCCGCCGACGATGCGTCCCGGCGGGTTGGGCACCAGGCCCATGATGGACAGCGCGGTGACGCTCTTGCCGCAGCCCGACTCGCCGACCAGCGCGAGCGTGCGGCCCGTGTCGACGGAGAAGCTCACGCCCTCCACCGCGCGGAAGGTGCCGTCGTCGGTGGCGAACTCCGTGCGCAGGTCGCGCACCTCCAGCAGGGCCATCAGCGCCGCTCCGCGCGCTCGCGCGTGAACTGCTCGATGCGCGCCTCGATCTCGCCACGGTCGGTCAGGCCGACGGGATCATGCCGCCCGGCCAGGCACGCCATGAACGGCTGGTAGCGCTCCAGGCTCTTGCGGTAGAGCCCCTGCAGCTCCTGCACGGGCTCTGCATGGTCGTCGACGCGCAGGTCCAGCTCGGGCCAGTCCTCGTCGCCGTGGATGCGCAGCGCCGCGGCCTGCTTCCCGCGCTTGTCGCCGCCGGCCGCCTCACCCGCGGCCAGGGCCGCCAGCAGCCGCTCCGCGAGATCCTGTCCGCGGGTCGCCAGGAAGGCCTGGGCCGTGGCTTCGATCACCTGCGGTCCGGCCAGCATGTTGCCGGCCACGCTGAAGTCGTCGTCGATGCAGTGGCCGCACCAGTCGATGCAGGCCGAGCCGGTGCGCGCCGCGGGTCGCCCGTGGGCCGGCAGGACGTGCACCTGCCGCTGCTCGCGGCCGCTGTCGTCGGCGGTGAGGCGTTCGATCACCTCCTGCGGCGCCAGCCCTTCGGCCAGCAGCGCGATGCCACGCGGGCCGTACAGCGGATTCATCAGCGCCTGCGTCGAGAGCGCGCCGACGCCGCGCCGCGTGTGGACGCACAGTGCGCCGACGGCGAAGAAGCGGCTGGCGATGGCAACGCCGAAGCGTCCTTGCCCGTCGCGCGCCAGGATCGACCAGGTCATCTCCGCATTCCCGAGTGGGCGGCCCGCCCGCGGGGCCGTGCGGAAGCATGCTAACGCGAAGCGGGCGCTGCCGGACCCGGGAGAACGAGTACCGTCAGCGGTGCCAGTGGCGGCCGCCTCCTCCGCCGCCGAAGCGCCCGAAGATGCTGATCGACGGGTAGAAGACCGGGCCCGGGTAGTACACGGGAGCCGGAGCCACGTAGACGGGCGCCGGTGCCACGACGCCCGGGACCTGCGCCACTGCGGCCCCATTGGCGGTGACCACCTGCCCGGCGGGGTAAGCCTGGTAGGCGGGGTATGCCGGGTACACGGCACAGCCTCCCAGCAGCGCAGCCGCTGCGATGGCTGCGGCGCAGACGATCGGTCTGGTGTTCATGAGCGGATCGTCGCAGCGCAACGCAACGGCAGCATTCATGCCGCGCAAAGCTCGCGACCACATGTAAGCGCGACGGCTGCCTTGGATGCAGCCGGGCTGGCTCGAAGGCTGCGCAGCCCTGCGCGACAATTGCCGAGTCAGCCAGACACGGTCACCACACCCGCGGATCCCATGAAGTCGGCGCTTCTCGTCATCGATGTCCAGCGTGCGTTGTTCGACGCCGGACCGCGCCCCTTCGAAGCCGATGCAGTCGTCGGGCGGATCAACGTGTTGGCTGCTCGCGCCCGCAGGTCTGCGGCACCGGTGATCTTCGTCCAGCACGAAACGCCGGCATCCGCGCTCGAACTCGGGAGCAGCGGCTGGCGGCTTGCGAACGGCGTGGATGCGCAGCCGGGCGATCACTCGGTGCGCAAGGCAACGGCGGACTCGTTCCAGGGATCGACCCTGAAGGAGATCCTGGACACCTTCCGCATCTCGCATGTCGTGGTGTGCGGGTACGCCAGCGAGTTCTGCGTGGACACGACCGTCCGGCGGGCTGCCGCCCTGGGCTACGCGGTGACCTTGGCCTCGGACGCCCACACCACCCACGACAAGGCGCACGCATCCGCGGCGTCCATTCGGGTGCACGAGAACGCCACGCTGCCGGAGATCACGAGCTTCGGGCCTGTGATCAGGGCCGTTGCGAGCGACGACATCGCGTTCGGGAACTGAGCACAGCGGCCAGGGCCAGCGGCCGTGCTGGATTGCGGGTCGAGCCCGCAATGACACCTTCAGTTGGCTAGGCCAGCACCTTGCCCGGATTCAGCAGGTTCTTCGGGTCGAGCGCGCGCTTCACCTGCTGCATCAGCTCCAGCTCGACGGCGCCCTTGTAGCGACGCATGTCATCGCGCTTGGCGACGCCGATGCCATGCTCGGCCGAGATCGATCCGCCATACGAATGCGCCAGCCCGTCCACCGCATGGCTCACCGCTTCGTAATGCGTGTCGAGGAACTCGCGCGCGGGCACGTCGGCCGGACGCAGCGGGTTGAAGTGCACGTTGCCGTCGCCCATGTGGCCGTAGATCACCATGCGGGCCTGCGGCGCCACCTCCAGCACCTTCGCGCTGGCCTCGGCGACGAACTGGGCGATGCGCGACAGCGGCACCGACACGTCGCACTTGATGCTGCCGCCGGTGCGGGTCTGCGCATCGGAGATTTCCTCGCGCAGGCGCCAGAACGCCTCGACATCGGACAGGCTCGCAGCAACCGCGGCGTCCTGCACCAGGCCGCGCTCGAAGCCGTCCTCCAGCACCTGTTGCAGCTGCGCGTCCAGCGCCTCCTGCGCACCGCCGGAGGTCAGCTCGACCAGCACCATCCACGCGGGGTTGGCGGAGAGCGGCGACGCCACGCCGCCCAGGTACTCGCGCACCAGCTTCATCGCCGGCGCGGAGATCAGCTCGAAGGCGGTCACGGCCTGGCCCGCGGCTTCCTTCGCCGCCTGCAGCAGCGACACGGCCGCCGCCGGATCGCTCACCGCGACCAGCGCCACCGACCGCGCGCGCGGCAGCGGCATCAGTTTCAGCACGGCCGCCGTGACGATGCCCAGCGTGCCTTCGGAACCGATGAACAGCTGCTTGAGGTCATAGCCGGTGTTGTCCTTGCGCAGGCCGCGCAGGCCGTCGTAGATGCGGCCATCGGGCAGCACGGCCTCGACCCCCAGCACGAGGTCGCGCATGTTCCCGTAGCGCAGCACCGCGGTTCCGCCGGCGTTGGTCGAGAGATTGCCGCCGATCTGGCACGAACCTTCGGAACCGATGCGCAGCGGGAACAGGCGCCCCGCTTCTTCCGCCGCAGCGCGCGCCGCATGCAGCGTCACGCCGGCCTGCACGGTCAGCGTGTCGTTCACCACGTCGACGGCGAGCACCTGCTTCATGCGCGCGAGGCTCAGCACGATGACGTTGCCGCCGCGTGCATCGGGCACCGCGCCGCCCATGAGCGACGTGTTGCCGCCCTGCGGGACCACGACCACGTCGTGCGCATGGCACCAGGCCATCACGCGGCTCACCTCCCCGGTGGTCGAGGGGAACACCACCGCCGCGGCGCGGCCCTTGTAGATCTTGCGGTAGTCGGTGACGTACGGCTCGACGTCGGCGGGCGCGCTCAGGCACGCGTTCGCGCCGACGATGGAAGCCAGCGCGCCGGCGATGTCGAGGTTGGAAGAAGAAGAAACGGAAGCGTCCATTCCTGGATTGTCTCAATAGCCCGCGGACGGCTTGCCGGCGACAGGCTCCGCAGTCGCGCCCAGGAAGTCATTCGCCAGCCGGCGCGCCGCATTCGCGAAGATCAGGATGTCCACGCCGACGGCCACGAACGTGCAGCCCAGCTCGAGATAGCGGCGCGCCAGCGTGGCGTCCGACGTCAACGTCCCCGCAGCCTTGCCCGACGCCACGATGGTCTTCATCGCGCCTTCGATGGCGGCCTGCACTTCCGGATGCCCCGGCTTGCCGCGATGGCCCATCGACGCGGCCAGGTCGGCCGGCCCGATGAACACGCCGTCGATGCCGTCCACCGCGCAGATCTCGCGCAGGTTCTTCAGCGCCAGCACGGATTCCACCTGCACCAGCAGGCAGACCTCGTCGTCGGCGGCATCCAGGTAGTCGGTGCGCGCGCTCCAGCGCGAGGCGCGGCCCACAGCGCTGCCGACGCCGCGAATGCCCAGCGGCGGGTATTGCGTGGCATTCACGATCGCCTTCGCCTGCTCCGCCGTGTCCACCATCGGGATCAGCAGGTTCTGCGCACCGATGTCCAGCAGCTGCTTGATGCGGTGCGTGTCGCCATTCACGGCACGCACCACCGGCTGCGAGCGGTACGGCGCCACGGCCTGCAGCGCCGAGAGCGTGGTGCGCACGTCGTTGGGCGCGTGCTCGCCGTCGATCAGCAGCCAGTCGAAGCCCGCGGTCGCGCTGGTCTCGGCCAGGTACGGGTCGGCCATCGAGAGCCACAGGCCGACCTGCGGCTTCTTCGCCTCGAGTTGGTCCTTGAACGCGTTGCCGGATTTCATTGCAGGCCTCCCTGGCACAGATACTTGATGTGCATGTAATCGTCGAGGCCGTGGCGCGAACCTTCGCGGCCATAGCCCGACGCCTTGACGCCGCCGAACGGCGCGGCTTCCGCCGCCAGCGCGCCTTCGTTGATGCCGACGATGCCGGTCTCCAGCGCCTCGGCCACGCGCCAGATGCGCGCGGGGTCCTGGGTGTAGAAGTACGCGGCCAGGCCGAACGGCGTGTCGTTGGCGGCGGCCACCACCTCGGCCTCGTCCTTGAACGTGAAGATCGGCACGACGGGACCGAAGGTCTCTTCCTGCGCCAGCACCATGTCGGGCTTGGCGCCGGCCAGCACGGTGGGCGCGTAGAAGTGCCCCTCGCCCTTCGCGTCAGGACTGCGCAGGCGGCGGCCGCCGGTCGCGACCCATGCGCCCTTCGACACCGCGTCCTGCACGTGGCGCTCGATCTTCTCGACGGCACGGGCGTTGATCATCGGGCCGATCTGCGACTTCGGATCGGTGGCCGGGCCGACGTGCAGCGCCGAGACGCGCGCGACCAGCTTGTCGACGAAGCGGCCCTCCACCTTCTCGTGCACGAACACGCGGTTGGGGCACACGCAGGTCTGGCCGCCGTTGCGGAACTTGGAGACCATCAGGCCCTCGACCGCCGCATCGATGTCGGCGTCCTCGAACACGATGAATGGCGCGTTGCCGCCCAGCTCCATCGACACCTTCTTGAGCGTCGTCGCCGATTCACGCGCCAGGTGCTGGCCCACGGGCGTGGAGCCGGTGAAGGTGAGCTTGCGCACGCGCGCATCGGCCAGCCAGGTGTCCACCACGGCCGGCGTGCGGTCGCGCGAGGCCGCCACCATGTTCAGCACACCGGCGGGGAAACCCGCTTCCTGCGCCAGCGCGACGAGGGCCAGCGCGGTCAGCGGCGTGTCCTCGGCGGGCTTGGCGACCACCGTGCAGCCGGCCGCAAGGGCGGGCGCGATCTTGCGGGCGATCATGGCCAGCGGGAAGTTCCACGGCGTGATGGCGGCGACCACGCCCACCGGCTCCTTGATCGCCAGCAGCTTCTTGCCGCGGACGGGCTCGGGGATCACGTCGCCGTGCGCGCGCGTGGCTTCTTCCGCGAACCACTCGACGTACGAAGCGCCGTACAGCACCTCGCCGCGCGCCTCGGCCAGCGGCTTGCCCTGCTCGCTGGAGACGATCCTGGCCAGGTCGTCCTGGTGCTGCACGATCAGCGCGTGCCAGCGCTTGAGCAGCTGCGCGCGCTCGCGGGCGCTGCGGGCGCGCCACTCGGGAAAGGCAGCAGCAGCCGCGTCGACGGCCGCACGACCATCGGCCGCGTCGCTGTCAGGCACCTGCGCGATGGGGCGCAGCGTGGCGGGATCGGTCACGGGATGCAGCGCACCGGAGGCAGCCGGCTGCCATTGGCCGGCGATGAAATTGGCGGTGCGCAGCAGGGCGCCGCGCGCGAGCTGGTCGAGCATCGTGGAATCCTGGAAAGGAAAGTGGAAAGCCGGGCGGCGCGTCAGCTGACGATGCCCAGGTGCCAGGGCACGAACTCTTCGTCGCCGAGCCCGAGCTGCTCGCTCTTGGTGGGTTCGCCGGAAGCGTGCGCCAGGATGGCCTGGAAGATGCGCTCGCCCATCTGCGGCACGTCCACCTCGCCGTCGAGGATGGCGCCGCAGTTGATGTCCATGTCGTTCTTCAGCCGCTGGTACATCGGCGTGTTCGACGCCAGCTTGATGGTCGGCGCCGGCTTGGAGCCGAACATCGAGCCGCGGCCGGTGGTGAAGCAGATCAGGTTGGCGCCACTGGCGATCTGGCCCGTCGCGGCGACGGGGTCGTAGCCGGGCGAGTCCATGAACACGAAGCCGCTCTCGTCGATCGGTTCTGCGTACTCGTACACCGCGCGCAGCGGCGTGGTGCCGGCCTTCATCGCGGAGCCGAGCGACTTCTCGAAGATGTTGGCCAGGCCGCCGGCCTGGTTGCCGGGACCGACCACGCCGTTGAACTGGCCGTTGTGGCCGCGGGTGTATTCCTCCCACCAGGCCAGGCGGTCCAGCAGCTTCTGGCCGACCTGCGGGGTCACCGCGCGGCGCGTCAGCATGTACTCGACGCCGTGGATCTCGGGCGTCTCCGACAGGATCGCGGTACCCCCGTGACGCACGAGGATGTCCATCGCAGCGCCGAGCGCGGGATTCGCGGTGATGCCCGAGAAGCCGTCCGAGCCGCCGCACTCCAGGCCGATCTTGATGTGGCTGGCCGGCACGCTCTGGCGCCTGCACGCGTTCGCATGCGGCAGCATCGCCTCGATGGCGCGGATGCCGGCTTCGATCGTCTCCTGCGTGCCGCCGACTTCCTGCATCACCATGGTCTGCAGCAGCGGTCCACGCTCCAGGCCTTGCGACGCGATGAGGTCGGCCACCTGGTTGCGCTCGCAGCCCAGGCCCACGACCAGCACGCCGGCCAGGTTGGGGTGGCGCGCATAGCCGGCCAGCGTGCGGCGCAGCAGGTCGAAATGCGGGCTGGGCGACGACATGCCGCAGCCGGTGGTCTGCACGAAGGCGGCGACGCCGTCGACGTTGGGGAAATCCTTCAGCCGCTCGGGCGTGAAGTGGGCGGCGATCTTGCGGATCACGGTGCCCGAGCAATTCACCGACGACAGGATGCCGATGAAGTTGCGCGTCCCCACGCGGCCGTCGGGCCGCACGTAGCCCATGAAGCGGGCGCGCTTCTCCTCCGGCAGGTAGTCGACGTCGCGCACGTCCAGGCCGAAGCCCGGATCGCGGTCGAAATCCACCAGTTCCAGGTTGTGGGAGTGCACGTAGTCGCCCGGCTCGATGTCGCGCGCGGCGACGCCGATCACGGCGTTGTACTTGCGCACCGGCTCGCCCTTGGCGATGGCGCGCGCCGCGACCTTGTGGCCCGCGGGCACCTGGCCGCGCAGGCGCGCGCCCAGCTCCGGCAGCGTGTCGCCGAGTGCCAGCGGCACCTTGGCGACCAGCACGTTGTCGGCCGGGTGCAGCCGGATCAGGGGGGACTTGCTCATGGCGTCGACGGCGGGACGAGGGTCACCCCTTCGCCAGCAGTTCCTTCAGCTTCAGGCGCTCGATGAGGTGCGTCTCCTTGTCGTACGTGGCCATCACGTACTTCTGGTAGTCGGGACCATCCAGGTACATCACGGGCGCGTCGATGCGTGCGGCGACGGCCTTGAACTCGTCGCTCTTCACCGCGGCGCGGAAGGCGTCGCGCAGCTTCTTGTCGATCTCCGGCGGCAGGCCCTTCGGCGCGCCGATGCCGTTGGGCGCATCGACCACGACGTTGTAGCCCAGGTCCTTGAGCGTGGGCGTGTCCTTGAAGCGCGGCGTGCGCTCCTCGCCCCAGGTGGCCAGCAGGCGCAGCTTGCCGGCTTCCACGTGCGGCGCCCACGAGCTGGAGTCGGCGAGCATGTCGACCTGGCCGCCCAGCGTGTCGTTCAGCGCGGCCGAGCCGCCCTTGTAGGCGATGGCGTTCAGCTGGATGCCGGCGGCCATGGCGAATTCCTCCATGCCCACGTGCGTGGCACCGCCGACGCCGGCATGCGCGTAGGTCACCTTGCCGGGGTTGGCCTTCGCGTACTCCACCATGTCCTTGAGCGTCTTGAACTTCGACTGCGGCAGCACCGCGATGCCGAAGGTCTGGCCCGAGGTGCGGGCGATGTAGGTGAAGTCCTTGCGCGGGTCCGCCTTCAGCGTGCCCAGCTGCGAGAAGCGCGTGACCGAGATCGGGATCTGGCCGATGGTGTAGCCGTCGGGCTTGGCATTGGCGATCGCCTGCGCGCCGATCATGCCGGCGGCGCCGGCGCGGTTGTCGACCGTCACCGGCTGCTTGAGGATGCGTCCTGCCACTTCGCAGATGGCGCGCATCGACGCATCGGCCGTGCCGCCCGCGGGCCACGGGCAGATGAAGGTGATGGGACGGCTCGGGAACTCGTCGGCGGCACGCGCCCACTGGGGCAGCAGCAGGCCGGCGGCACCGGCGGCACCGGCGACCAGGACGTCACGGCGTTGCAGGCGGGAAGAGGAAGCGGGCATTGAATGTGTCTCCGGGATGGATCTGGACAGCGGGGATCTCGGCGACTGCCACGGAGGGCAGCGTGGTCCAGCGCGCATTGTTCGCCGGGCCCTTCATCACCGGCAAATCGAAAATCAGCATGGCTGCATGAGGAGGCGGTTATGTACCATCGCGCATGGCCATCGACCGCGTGCTGCGCTCCAACATCAAGCTGCGCCACCTGCAGCTGGTGATCGCGCTCGACGAGTTCCGCCACCTGGGCAGGACCGCCGAATTCCTCTCGGTCACGCAGCCGGCCGTGTCCAAGATGCTTGGCGAGGTCGAGCAGATGCTGGGCGTGTCCCTCTTCCAGCGCTCCACGCGCGGCACGCAGCCGACGGTGGCCGGCCGTTCGCTGGTGCGCTTCGCGCGCTCGGTGCTGGCCGAGTACGAGCGCACGCGCGACGAGATCGCGGCGCTGGAGAGCGGTGCGGCGGGTCGCACGCGCGTGGGCGCCATGGTGGTCGCGACGCCGACGCTCGTCGCACCCGCTGTCGCGCGCCTGAAGTCGCGCGCGCCCGGTGCCACGGTGCTGATCCAGGAAGGCGACCTCACGCACTTGCTGCCCAAGTTGCGGCTGGGCGAGATCGACCTGTTCGTCGGCCGGCTCGAACCGGGCTACGCCGCGCCGGACCTGCTGACGGAGAAGCTGTACGAGGAGAAGATGGTCGCGGTGGCGCCACCCGGGCATCCGCTCACGCGCAAGAAGGGCGTGCGCTGGCGCGACATCGCTCCCCTGCCCTGCGTGCTGCCGCCGCCGTGGGCGTCGCTGCGCGTGAAGCTGGAGCAGCAGTTCTACCGCGAGCACCTGCAACCGCCGGCCGACCTCGTGGAGTCTGCCTCCTTCCTGGCGCAGATCACGTTCATCCGCCAGCGACAGGCCGTGGGGTTCATGGCCGCCTCGGTGGGCGAGCATTTCGAGCGCGACGGGTTCGTGCAGCGGCTTGCGCTGCCGGTCGACGTGGAGCTGCCGCCGGTGGGGTTGATCGTGGTGCGCGAGAGGCCGCTGACAGCGGTGAGCGAGCAGCTGGTGCAGTGCCTGCGCGAAGAGGCGGTGCAGCGGAAGACCAAGGCCAACGGGCGGCGGAAGCGGGGCGCGTGAGAAAGCCTTGGGTCCGCGCCAACGGGCGCGGTGTCGCGATGGTGTTCTCGGGCATCCGCCACTGCCGCCTCTGAACGCACGGCGCCTGTTGTGATGGCGCTACCTTCGGCCAGCGGGCGCTTGGCGGCCTGCACGCGCGCATGGCCCAATCGCCGCTCCACGAAAAAAGCGCCATGGCAGAAAGACCAGACCTGGAAATGAACGAAAAGATGAACGCACAGGCAGGGAGCGGTGCGACCCGGCGCGGCTGGGCCGCGCGGGCGGCCACGTATGCGATCGCGGCCACTGCCGCCGGCCTCCTGGTGGCTTGCGCCACCACCGCGATCTCCAAGGACACGGAACTCGGAGCTGGGGACGGCGTGGTCACGCTGCGCGTGGTGAAGATGATGGACGGGCGCGTGCTGGACCGGTTCATCGTGCAGAACCTCGACACCCAGCAGGAGTACAAGCTGCATCCGCAGCCCGCGCTGGGCGGCAAGAGCCTGCGCTTCATGGGCGTGCTGCCGGCAGGCCGCTACCAGGCACGCTCCCTGTACGGCGAGACGACCGAGGAACTGGCCACCATGAAGGTCGTGCACACGCTCGGCGTGCCGCTGGACGGTGAGCACAACCGTTTCGAGGTGCAGCCCGCAGTCCTCACCAACCTGGGCTCGCTCGTGTTCGTGCCGCTGGCCGACAAGCGCTTCATCGCCCCGCGCGAGAGCACGCCGGTGGCCGCGCGGGAGTGGCTGCGCTACGCCAATCCCGTGCTGGAGGCAACACTGAAGCCGGGGCAGGAACAGGGCTGGCTGCAGCCGCCGCCTGCGCGCCAGGCCGCGCTCCTGGAGCAGCAGCTCGCGTATGCCGAGAGCCGCGCGGTGCCGGTGGGGCCGCCGGTGCCGGATGCAAAGGGGACCTACTGGGACGAAGGCCAGCTCGGCACCGTGTTCGAGCTGGCCAGCGGCGCTCGCTACCGGGTGGGCACCGTGCAGCAGCTCACGGCGCTCGCACGGCTCGCGGATGACCGCCTGCTGGTGGGCGGCGAAGAGGGCTACGTCGCCGTCTCCACGCCCGACCGGCGCACGTGGCGCCAGCAGCCGTCGCCGGCCTCGAAGGCCGCCGTGGCCATGCTCGCCGCGCAGGCGCCGGACGGCACCGTGTACCTGGTGAGCCGGACGCCGCAGGGCGTGGTCGTGCATGCGGCAGACCCGAACGCCGCGACGTGGAACTGGCGCGAAGTGCGCCGCCTGCCGCATGAGCAAACGGGGCGGCCGCCGCTCGCGGTGAGCGCGGGCGAGCGCATCGTCATCTACACGGTGGACCCGGGCCCGGACACCCTCTCGTCCCTGGACCTGCGCAGCGGCCAATGGGAGGCGCATCCCGCGCTGGGACGCGTGCTCACGCTGCGCGGCTGGCCGCACGGCCTGGTGTTCGCCGTCGGCTTCCAGCAGTCGTTCACGACGACGGCGGACTTCGGCCGCACGTGGCAGCAGATCGACCACGTCGTCACCGGCTCCCTGCCCGAGTTCTCGTCGGCGACCCAGGGCTACGTGGCCGGATTTCCGTTCGGCAGCACGCGCAACGGCCCGGTCCTCTTCAAGACCGCCGACGCCGGCAAGACCTGGACCCGGGTCGGTTCGGCACCGCCCGACGTGAACGGTGTGACAGGCACCCTGGTCTACGACCGCGTGGCGCAGCGACTGGGCTACCAGGCCGCTTCCGGCAAGATGGTCTGGTCGCAGGACGAGGGCAAGAGCTGGCAGTAGTCCGCGGGCTCAGGCGGGCGTGCTGATCACGTCCCGCGCCGCCTGAATGGCGAGCGCGGTGTCGTCCGCGCCGTGCGCGGACGCGGCAAGATCGCTACTTCTTCCCCGCCTTCGCCGCCGTGTTCGCCGCCACCGCCGCCCGGATCAGCGCCTTGAATGCGGCCTCGTCGATCTTCTCGCCTTCACGGATGTCGATCGCGCGCCGCGTGCCGCCTTCCAGGCTCGCGTTGAACAGCTTCTTCGGGTCGGGCAGCGTGGCGCCACGGAAGAACGTGAGCTTCACGACCTGCTTGTACGTCTCCCCGGTGCACACGCCGCCATCGTGTTCCCACACCGGCGTGCCGCGCCACTTCACGGCTTCCTCGATCTGCGGGTCGGCGTCGTGAATCAGCTGGCGGATGCGGGCGAGCGTCTCGCCGCGCCAGTCGGCCAGTGCCTCGATCTTCGCGGTGATCTGCTTCGACCCTTCTGCGGCGTCGGTCACGGATGAAGTCGCCATGGTGTGTGTTCTTGTCCTGGTGTGCGCGCCATTGTGTGGCGCACCGTGCGAGCGTCAACCGGCACAACCCGCTTCCGCAATGACACGGGGCGGGTTCAAGGCCCTCTCCGATCAAGCACGGTGCCGGAACGCGGCAGGCGGTGTCTGGCAGGGTCGATTTGGGTGACGGGAGCGAGCGCAGCGAAGCGACTCTCACCGTATGAGACCCTGCCAGGCACCGCCTGCCGCGCCCCCCGGGACAGCACCTGCCCAGACCAGCCGCGGTACTGGATTGCGGGTCAAGCCCGCAATGACAAAGCCTGGCGGCGCTAGTCCCGCCGCCGCGGCGACAGCGGATACGACGGATCCGTGTACCCCGGTGTCGACGGATGCCCCGGCCGCACCAGCGAATCCACCAGCGCCTCGTCGTCCTTGTCGATCACCACCTCGACCGCCGGCCCGTACGCCTTCCACTGCTCCAGCGTGCGCGGTCCCGCGATCACCGAGCTCACCGCACGGTGGTGCAGCACCCACGCGGTGGCGAACTGCGCCAGCGTGATGCCCTTGGCCTGTGCATGCGCCTGCAGCTGCTGCGCGATGCGCAGCGACTCCTCGCGGAATTCGGTCTCGGCGATGCGCTTGTCGCCACGGCCCGCGCGCGTGTCCGCGGGCGGCGGCATGCCGGGCTTGTACTTGCCGGTGAGCACGCCGCGCGCGATCGGGCTGTACGGCACCACGCCGATGCCGTAATGCACGCACGCCGGCAGGATCTCCACCTCGGGCATGCGATTGAGCAGGTTGTAGTACGGCTGGCAGGCCACCGGTCGCGGCATGCCCAGCTCGCGTGCGATGCGCACGGCTTCAGCGATGCGCCAGCCGCGGAAGTTGGACAGCGCCCAGCCGCGCACCTTGCCGTCGCGGATCAGCGTGTCCATCGCGCGCAGCGGCTCTTCGAGGTCCATGCCTTCGAAGTCGCGGTGCATGTAGAGCACGTCGACGCGATCGGTCTGCAGCCGCTTCAGGCTCGCATCCGCTTCGCGCAGCATCCACGCACGCGAGTAGTGGCCCTGGTTCACCGCGTCGCCCATCCTGTTGCCGAGCTTGGTGGCCAGCACCCAGTCGTCGCGCTGGCCCTGCAGCAGCTGGCCCAGCATGGTCTCGGACGCACCCTTGGTGTACACGTCCGCGGTGTCGATGAAATTGACGCCGCTGTCGCGTGCGGCGCCGACGATGTTGCGGGCCTCGTCGATGCCGGTCTGGTCGCCGAACATCATGGTGCCCAGGCAGAGGGCGGAGACCTGCAGGTTGCTGGCGCCGAGTCGTCGGTAGTGCATGGCCGGGAGCTTACCCGGGCTGCGGCGCGGCGAGCGCCGAGGCGATCAGCTCCTGCGCGTGGTAGTGCGCCATGTGCCCCACGCCATCCAGGATGTGCAGCCTGCTGTGCGGCAGCACGTGGTGCAGGCGGCCGGACTGGGACCGGCTGTCCACGATGGCGTCCTGCGCGCCGGCGACCAGCGTGATCGGCACCTTCAGCTCGGCGTAGTGCGGCTTCAGCACTCTCGCCTGCGTCACCATGTGCGCACCGTCCTCGGTGGTGGCGCGCTGCTGCAGGGGCCGCAGCAACAGCTCGCGCGGCAGCGCCTCGCCGAAGGCTGGAGGCACCGGCTGTGGCGCGAAGAGCGCCTTCACCGTCGGGCCCAGCGCCAGTCGCGCGGCGAGCGATGCGACGGTGTAGCGCATCGCATCGCCGAACCACGGGATCGCGCCCAGGCTGGCCGAGACGACATCGAGCCGCAGCGACGGGAAGTAGTAGCCGCCCACCAGCACCAGCCGGTTCACGTGCGCCGGATCGCCGAGCGCCATGGCGATCGCCACCTGCGTCCCCAGCGAATGGCCCACCACGGCGAAGTTCTCGAAGCCCAGCGCGACCGCCGCGCGGCACAGCAGGCGCGCCTGCTCAGCGGGCGTCCAGGTGCGGTCACGCGTGCGGTCGCTCCAGCCGAAGCCCGGCCGATCGATCACCAGCAGCCGGTGGTTGCGCGACAGGCGACGCAGCAGGCCGCTGGCCTCGAAGTCGTTGCCGTGCACCGTGTTGCCGTGAATGAGCAGGACGGCCGGCCCGTCGCCTGCGATGCGGTAGTGCAGACGCACGCCGTCGATGTGGATGAACTTGCCGGGCGCGGGATGGCGGTGCTCGGCCCGATCGGCCTCGTGCTGCACCCACACGGCGGTGCCCAAGGCGGCCACCGCGGCGGCGGCCGCCAGCGGCGCCCAGGGAGGAAGTCGCGTCTTGTCGAGGAGGAAAGTCATGGCCGTCGAGCTCCAGGTCGCGTTCGATCATGGAGGGCCGGGCGCGGCTGCGTGTCGGCCATCGCTGCAGGCTGGCGTAGTGATTCGCTGGCGGCACGCGCGCCGGCAGCGGCTGCAGAGCCACCGCCCCCTGCGCCCGCCCTGCTACATTGCCCCGATGGACACCCCCGACATCGAGCAGCAGCTCCTCGAGCAGGCCGAGAACATCAATGCGCTGAAGGACAACCAGTTCGCGCTGGTCGCCCAGGTGCAGGTGCTGCAGGCCGCGCTCGCCAGCATCCTGCTCACGCACCAGGACCGCCCCGCGGTCGCCGCCAACTTCGAGCGGTACATGAAGGTGGCCAAGGAAGCGGCGCCCACGCTGGCCACGCGGATGGAAGGCCTGGAGGCCGGCATCCTGTCGCTGATGGGCAAGCACCAGGCCTGAGGCTCGCCGGGGCGTGAACGGGGCGCGTGCCGTACCGCGCCACCAGTGGCGCTCCCCGACGCGACCGTACAGGGCAAGACGCAAACCATCGGTTTTTGCTGACACCAAGTCTGCTCGGCCGCGCGCGCAGGCACCCAGCCCGCGACCGGCATTCTCGACGGCACCAGTGCGCGGGCTCAGTTCCGTGCGTGGGTCCCCTGCCAACCAATGCTCCCGACGCTCCTCCTCACCCTGCGCCCTTGCCCGTGCCGCCTTCGCCCGCTGCGCCCGCGGCGGCGATGAGGGCCTTCCTCGACCCGGCGCCCACGCGGCTGGACGCGCATCGTGCAGCGCCGCTCACCCGCGGCGCGCTCGAGCGCATGCCGAAGTGGCTGATCTGCGTGCCGCTCGCCCTGCAGTGGCTCTGGCTGGGCCTGCGGTACGGAAGCCTGACGCTGCCCTCGGCGGCGAATCCCGGCATCACGTCCGGTGGCCTGGTGGGGGAAGGCAAGCTCGAGTACTTCGCCGCAATGGGGCCGCGCGCGCTCGCCGCGACCGCCACGCATTGCGCCGTCCGCAACGCAGGCGCGTCCGTTGCGACGATGGTGCGCACGCAGGTTGCGGAAGCCGGGCTCGCCTACCCTCTTGTCGCGAAGCCGGACCTGGGGTTGTGCGGCCACGGCGTGCGGCGCATCGACAGCGAGGACGCCCTGCTGGCGTACCTGGCGGACTTCCCCCGCGGCGAGACCGTCGTGCTGCAGGAGTACCTGCCGGAGGCCGGGGAAGCCGGCATCTTCTACGCGCGCGACCCTGCCACGGGGCGCGGCGCCATCATCGGCCTGGCGTTGCGCACGTTCCCCCACGTCGTCGGTGACGGGACGAGCACCGTGGCCGACCTCGTCGCAGCCGACGCGCGCGCGCGCCGCGCCCTGTCGTCGCGCTGGCACCAGGCAGGCTTCGATCCGACCGCGGTCCCGGCGGCGGGCGCCGTGGTCCGCCTCGCGACCATCGGGTCGACGCGCGTGGGCGGGCTGTACCGCAACGGCGAGGACTGCATCACGCCCGAGCTGCTCGCTGCCATGGATGCCATCGCCGACGACATGCCGCGGTTCCACGCCGGCCGCTTCGACGTCCGGTTCGAGACGCTGGCGGCGCTGCGCGCGGGCACCGGCTTGCGCATCATGGAAGTCAACGGCGCCGGATCGGAGGCAATCGAAGCGTGGGACCCCGACATCGGCCTGGTCGACGCGTTCCGTCGCATCTTCCGCAAGCAGGCCCTGCTGTTCGCGATCGGTGCTGCCCGCCGGCGCGAAGGTGCCAGGCCCATCGGGCTGCTGCAGCTGGCGCGCCTCAACCGCCGCCAGTTGCGCCTGATCGAGCATTACCCGCGCTCGAACTGAGATGTCCCTTCGCGCCTGCGACGTCGAGCCCCCCCTCGGGATTGCGGCCGCGCATCGGCGCACCCCCCCGCTTCCGGCGCTCCACCGTGAACCGGCGCCACCGCCGCTGCGTCCGCTGTCGATCGAGTGGGCGCGCAGCGAGGACGACGTCCGCGAGGCGCAGCGGCTTCGCTACAGGGTGTTCGCACTGGAGATGGGCGCTCGGCTCCCCCAGGCCGCAGGCACCGCCGAAGGCCTGGATGTCGACAGGTTCGACGCGTTCTGCGACCACCTGCTGGTGCGCGCCGGGCGCGGCTGCCACGACGCCCGGGGCGACATCGTCGGCACGTACCGCGTGCTGTCGCCGGCCGGCGCGCGCGCGGCGGGGGGCTTCTACACCGACACGGAGTTCGATCTCGCGCCACTCGCGGCACTGCGCCAGCGCACCGTCGAACTCGGGCGCTCGTGCGTGCATGCCGACTGGCGGTCCGGAAGCGTGATCCTGGCCATGTGGTCGGCCCTGGCCGCCTACATGCTACGCAGCCGGCTGGACACAATGATCGGTTGCGCCAGCGTGAGCCTGGCGCAGGGCGTCGCGCCCGTGGCCGCCCTGTGGCAGGACCTGCGCGGCAGGTACCTGGCCGATGCGCGATGGCACGTGCAGCCGTTGCATGGAGTGCCGGGCGCCACGCTGGCCATGGCAGGCGGCCCGGCGGCGTGTGCGCCATCGGAGGCGCCGCCGCTCCTCAAGGGCTATCTTCGGTGCGGCGCCCGGTTGCTGGGGCCGCCTGCGCTGGACGAGGCCTTCAACACGGCCGATCTGCCGATCATGCTGCGCCTGGACGACATGGCTCCCCGCTACCGCCGGCACCTGCTCGCGTCCGCATGAAGCCCGGCCCGGGCCTGCGCTGGGTCGTCGCCGGTCAGTTCGCGGGCGCACTGGCCGACAACGCGCTGCTGCTCATCGCCGTCGAGACCCTGGCGGAGCAGCACGCCGCGGCATGGACCGTTCCTGCGTTGCGCATCGCGTTCTACCTGGCCTTCGTGCTCTTGTCGGCGCACGCCGCGGCGATCGCCGACGCCTGGCCCAAGAAGCGCGTCATCGCGGCCGTCAACACGCTGAAGGTGGCGGGCTGCGGGCTGCTGCTGGCAGGGTGCAGCCCGCTGCTGGCGTATGCGCTGGTCGGGATTGGCGCGGCGGTCCATGCCCCGGCACGCTACGGCATCCTGTCGGAGCTCTCGCGGCCGGGCGAACTCGTCGCCGCGAACGCCTGGCTGGAAGGGTCGACGGTGCTGGCGATGCTGCTCGGCACCCTGTGGGGCAGCGCGATGTTGCGCGGCCTGGGCGTGCTGCCCTGGCTGTCCGGGACCACGGCGTCCCAGGGCACGGTCACCCTGGCCGCCGCCTTCCTGGTCGCGGCGCTCTGCGCGTTGCCGGTCCAGGGTCGCGGCTCGAGCAACCCTGGAGCACTGCGCCGGCCCGCGTTGCTGCGCGCGTTCCTCCGTTCCCTCGCCGCGCTGTGGACCGATCCCGCGGCGCGCACGTCGCTGCGCGTTACCTGCACCTTCTGGGCCGTCGCCGCCATCCTGCAGTTCGTCGTCCTGCGCTGGTCGGTGGAACGGCTGGGGATGGCGCTTGCCGATGCCGGCCTGCTGCAGGCGGCGGTCGCGTCCGGGATGATCGCCGGCGCCGCAGCGGCCGGGCGCTGGGTCCGCGAGGAGCAGGCGATGGCGGTGCTCCCGGTTGGCGGGGCGCTCGGGGTTGCACTGGTTCTCATGCCCTTCCTGGACACCCTGCCGTCGACGGCAGTCCTGCTGTTCGCGACAGGCCTGCTGTCGGGCCTGCTGGTCGTGCCGCTGAATGCCGTGCTGCAGCGGCGCGGCCAGGCGCTGATGGACCCCGGCCAGGCGATCGGCGCCCAGAATGCGAGCGAGAACTTCGCCAGCCTGGTGGGTCTGGCGATCTATGGTGCCGCGGTCCAGCTGGAGGCCGGCTTGCAGGCGACCGTGGTGGTTCTGGGCGCCCTGACGGCGGTCGCGATGCTGGCCGCGACGGTCGAACGCCGAAGGCTGCGGTCGGCCTGAGTCGAGCTTCCGGGAGCCGCTGCGCGTTCTAGGAGCCGGCCTTCACGGGCGCAGCCTGTGCCGCGCTTCCCTCGGCCCCGAGCCCCTGCCATCCGCCGCCCAGCGCCTGGATCAGCGACACGGCCGCCACCTGGCGGCTGGCCTGCAGCTGCACCAGCGCGCGCCGCGCCTGCTGCGCGGTGTTCTGTGCGGTGATCACCTCGGTGAAGACCACCTGCCCTGCCTGGTAGCGATTGAGCACCTGCTGCTCCACCAGGTCGGCGGCCTGGCTCGCCTCCTGCCGGAGCGCGAGCTGCTCGCCCAGGATGCGCGAGGCGGCCAGCTGGTCCTCGACGTTCTGGAACGCGGTGAGCACCGTCTGCCGGTAGCGGGCTGCGGCCTCGTCGAACGCCGCGCGCGCGGCTTCGACCTGCGCGCCGGTGAGGCCGGCGTTGAACACCGTCTGCGCCACCGAGGCACCCAGCGCCCACACCAGCGACGAGGCGCTGAACAGGTCTCCGACCGCCGACGCACCCGCGCCCAGCGACGCGGAGAGCCGCAGGCTGGGGAAGTACGCGGCGCGTGCGATGCCGATCTGTTCGTTGGCCTGGGCCACGCGGCGCTCGGCCGCGGCGATGTCGGGACGACGCTGCAGCAGCGTGGAGGGCACTTCGGGCGGCACCGTCGGCACGTTGAGCGCCCAGGTGGGCTGCGCCTGCAGCGAGAAGTTCGCAGGGACCTGCCCCACCAGCACCGCGATCGCGTGTTCCAGCTGCGCACGCTGGCGCTGCAGGTCCAGCAGGTCGGCGCGGCCGCTGGCCAGCTGGCTCTGGGCCTGCAGCAGGTCGGTGCGCGCCACGACGCCGGCGTTGTAGCGGTTGTTCGTGATGGTGAGGGCGCGCTCGAAGTTCGCGACCGTGCGCTTCGCGATGTCGATCTGCACGTCCAGCGAGCGCAGGTTGAAGTAGTTGACGGCCAGCTCGCCCTGGGCCGAGAGGCGCGCCGAGGCCAGGTCGGCGAAGCTGGCCTGCTGGCTGGCGCGCGCGGCCGTCACGCCGGCGGAGAGGCGACCCCACACGTCGGGTTCCCAGCTGGCCCCGATGCTGGCCTGGAAGTTGTTGCGCGGGTTGTCGCTGCCGCCACCGGTGGTCGTGACCGTGGTGCCGGTCCCCGTCGTGCCGCCCGTTCCGGTCGTGCCGGTGGTGCCTGTCGTGATGCTGGTGCCGCCGCTGCCGCGCGTGCCGGTGCGCGTGCCGGTGCCGTTCAACGTGACGGTCGGGAACAGGCCGGCGCGCTGCTGCGCGACGAGGGCGCGCGCCTGCGCATACGCGGCGACCGCGACCGCGACGTTCTGGTTGGAGACGTCGACCTTCGCGGCGAGGTCGTTGAGCACCGGGTCGTCGAAGGCTTGCCACCAAGGGCCGCGTTCGGTGCTGTCGGCGGGCGCGGCCTGCACCCACGCACCGCCGCCTTCCTTGAAGGCCACGGGCGTGTCCATCGTGGGCGGTGCGTCGTAGCGCGGGCCGACGGCGCAGCCGGCGAGGGCGAGGGTGACGGCGACAGCGACCGCACGCGCTCTCCCCCTGCCTGTGTCATTGCGGGCTCGACCCGCAATCCAGTGCGGCGGTTGGACAGGCCCCGTCGCTGGATCTTGGGTCAAGCCCGGGATGACAGCCAACACACCCTCCGAATTCGTCTTGGTCATCTCGTTCATCACTAGGCAGGTTCCGGGTCCACGTGCCGCGACAGCTCGCGTTCGTGCGGGCTGCGGCGGCGCAGCTTGTCCAGCAGCAGGTAGACGACGGGCGTGGTCAGCAGCGTGATCAGCTGGCTGGCGATCAGGCCGCCGATCACGGCGATGCCCAGCGGGCGGCGCAGTTCGGCGCCCTCGCCGAATCCCACGGCCAGCGGCACCGCGCCCAGGATGGCCGCCAGCGTCGTCATCAGGATCGGGCGGAAGCGCAGCAGGCAGGCCTCGCGCACGGCCTCGACCGGGGACAGCCCTCGCGAACGCTCGGCATCGAGCGCGAAATCGATGATCAGGATGGCGTTCTTCTTCACGATGCCGATCAGCAGGAACACGCCGATCAACGCCATGATCGAGAAGTCCAGCTTGAAGATCAGCAGCGCGAGCACCGCGCCGACACCCGCCGACGGCAGCGTGGAGATCACCGTTAGCGGATGCACCAGGCTCTCGTACAGGATGCCCAGCACGATGTAGATGACCACCAGCGCCGCCAGGATCAGCAGCGGCTGCTGGCCCTGCGACTCCTGCGCGGCGCGTGCAGTGCCCTGGAAGCTGCCGCGCACGTTGGCCGGCATCGCGATCTCGGCTTCGGCGGCGCGTACCGCCGCTTGCCCGTCGGCGAGCGTGTGGCCATCGGCCAGGTTGTACGAGATGGTGGTCGCCAGCTCCGCGTCCTGGTGGCTCACCGCCGCCGCCGCCGGCCGCTGCGCGAACGACGCGACCGCGGACAGCGGCACCATCACGACCGACGACGTGCTCAGGGCCGAGCCGCTGGCCTGGTCGCGCAGCGAGGGATTGATCGGCGCCGTCGACGCCGTGGTGGTGCCCGGCTTCGACGTGCTGCTTCCCGTGCTGCCGGTGGTCCCGCCCGAGGTGCCGGTCGCCGCCGTGCTCGCCACGGTCACCTGCGTGCTGCCCGAGGTGGCGCCCGCCACCGTGCTTGCCGCCGCCAGGTTGCGCGCCGGCACGTACACGTCGCGCAGCGCCTCGGGACTGCGCGAGTAGCGCGGCGCCACGCCGAGGATCACCTTGTACTGGTTCAGCTCCTCGTAGATGGTGGACACCTGGCGCTGGCCGAACGCGTTGTACAGCGCGTTGTCGATGTCGCGCGAATTGATGCCCAGCCGCGCCGCGGTATCGCGGTCTACCTGCACATAGGCCTCGACGCCGTTCTCCTGCTGGTCGGTGTCGACGTCGGTCAGCGCAGGCTGGCGCTTCATCGCCTCGGCCAGCTTCACCGCCCACTGCTTCAGGTCGCTGACGTTGTCGCTCTTGAGCGTGTACTGGTAGGTGGAATTGCTCGAGCGCGCACCCATGCGCAGGTCCTGCACCGGATTGAGGAAGAGGCTGATGCCCGACACGCGCGCGAGCTGCGGACGCAGCCGCGCGATCACCGCCTGGGCCCGCTCCTTGGGCGGACGCTGCGACGGCGGCTTCAGGCTCACGAACACGAAACCACCGCCGGCCCGGCTGCCGCCGGTGAAACCCACGACCGTGTCCACTGCCGGGTCGTTGCGGATGATGTTCACCAGTTCGCGCAGCTTGTCCTGCATCGCGCCGAACGAGATGCTCTGGTCGGCGCGCAGTCCGCCGTTGAACTGGCCCGTGTCCTGGGTCGGGAAGAAGCCCTTGGGGATCTTCACGAACAGCAGCGCGTTGATGCCGACCACAACGACCAGCAGCAGCAGCACCAGCCAGCGCGCCTGCAGCGCCCAGTCCAGGCTGGCGGCATAGGTGCGGTGCACCCACTGGAACGCGGCCTCGAATGCGCGACCGATGCGGCCCGGTGGCTTGTGCTCCTGGCCCGGACGCAGCAGCCACGCGCACAGCATCGGCGTGGTGGTGAGCGAGATCAGCAGCGAGATCAGCACCGCGGCCGACAGCGTGACGGCGAACTCGCGGAACAGCCGCCCGACCTGCCCGCCCATGAACAGCAGCGGGATGAACACCGCCACCAGCGAGAGGCTGATCGACAGCACGGTGAAGCCCACCTCGCGGGCGCCCAGCAGCGCGGCGCTGAAGCGGTCCATGCCCTGCTCCATGTGGCGGGCCGTGTTCTCCAGCACCACGATCGCGTCGTCGACGACGAAGCCCGTCGCGACGGTCAGCGCCATCAGCGACAGGTTGTTGAGCGAGAAGCCCAGGAAGTACATGACGCCGAAGGTGCCCAGCAGCGACACGACGGTCGCGATCGCCGGGATGAAGGTGGCGCGGGCGCTGCGCAGGAAGGCGCTGACCACCAGCACCACCAGCAGCACGGCCACCACCAGCGTGATCTCGACTTCGCGCAGGGCCGAGCGGATGGACGTGGTGCGGTCCGAAGCCACCTGGATCTTCACGTCCTGCGGCAGCTCCTGTTGCAGCTCGGGCAGCAGCGCGCGGACGCCGTCGACGGTGGTGATGACGTTGGCGCCGGGCTGCAGCGTCACCAGCACGATGATGGCCGGCTCGCCGTTGAACAGGCCCAGCGTGTAGATGTTCTCCACGCTGTCGGTGACGTCGCCGATGTCCTGCAGGCGCACCGCCGCGCCGTTGCGCCACGCGACCACCAGCCCCTTGTAGTCGGCTGCGGTGCGACCACCGCCGGCGCTGTTGCGGGTGTAGATCTGCAGCCGCTTGCCTTCCACCTCGACCTGGCCCTTGGGGCGATTCGCGCTGCTGGCCTGGATGGCCGCGCGGACGTCCTCGGTCGACAGGCCCCACTGGTTGAGTGCGTAGGGCGACAGGTCGATGCGGACCGCCGGGGCCGCGCCGCCGCCGATCTCGACGTCGCCCACGCCCTGCACCTGGGCGATCTTCTGCTGCACGAGGTTGGACACCTCGTCGTAGATCTGGCCCGGCGTGCGCTTCTGCGAGGTGAGCGCCAGGATGATCACCGGCGCGGCCGACGGGTTGGCCTTGCGGTAGGTCGGGTTGCTGCGCAGCGTGGCCGGAAGGTCGGCGCGGCTGGCATTGATGGCGGCCTGCACCTCGCGCGCCGCGGCATCGATGTTCCGGTTGATGTCGAACTGCAGGTTGATGCGCGTCGACCCCGAGCCGCTGTTGGAGGTCATCTCGTTGACCCCCGCAATGGTGCCCAGCCGCCGCTCCAACGGCGTGGCCACGCTGGTGGCCATGTTCTCGGGACTGGCGCCCGGAATGCTGGCCGAGACCGAGATCACCGGATAGTCGACCTGCGGCAGCGGCGCGACTGGCAGCACGAAGAACGCGGCGATGCCCGCGAGGGCGATCCAGATGGTGAGCAGGACCGTCGCGACGGGGCGGCGGACGAAGGGGGCTGAAAGATTCAAGGCTGCCCCCCATCCTCCCGCGCCAGCGGCACCGGACGCGGATCGCCGCCGCGGCCGCCGGCATGCTGCGACGCCGGCTCGGCGTCACGCCGCCACCGCTGCCCCAGGCGGTCGAACCACAGGTAGATCACCGGCGTCGTGAACAGCGTCAGCAGCTGGCTCACGACCAGCCCACCGAAGATGGCGATGCCCAGCGGCCGGCGCAGCTCGGCGCCCTCGCCCCAGCCGAACATCAGCGGCAGCGCGGCGAAGAGCGCGGCCAGCGTCGTCATCAGGATCGGGCGGAACCGCAGCAGCGCGGCCTGGTGGATGGCCTCGCGCGGCGGCTTGTGCTCGCCACGCTGCGCGTCGAGCGCGAAGTCGATCATCATGATCGCGTTCTTCTTCACGATGCCGATGAGAAGGATGATGCCGATGATGCCGATCACGCCCAGGTCGTTGCCGGTGAGGATCAGCATCAGCAATGCGCCCACGCCGGCCGACGGCAGCGTCGAGAGAATCGTCACCGGGTGCACGTAGCTCTCGTACAGCACGCCCAGCACGATGTAGACGCACACGACGGCGGCCAGGATCAGCCACAGCTGGTTGGTCAGCGAGTTCTCGTACGCGCCCGACGCCCCCAGGAACGTGAGCGTCAGCGCACCGGGCAGGCCCGCGGCCTTGGCCTCGGCGCGAATTGCATCGACCGCGCGGCCCAGCGACACACCGGGCGCCGTGTCGAAGCCGATGGTGGCCGCGGGGTACTGGGCCACGTGCGTGATCTGCAGCGGCGCGCGCTGCTCCACCAGCCGCGCGATGCTGGACAGCGGCACCGCGCCGCCGGAGCTGCTGCGCAACTGCACCTGCGACAGCGCCTCGGGGCTGGGCACGGCGTCGCGGCGCGCCTCCAGGATCACGCGGTACTGGTTGGTCTCGGTGAAGATGGTCGAGACGATGCGCTGGCCGAACGCGCTGTACAGGGCGTCGTCGATGGTCGAGGCGGTGATGCCCAGGCGCGCCGCGGTGTCGCGGTCGATGTCGACCATCATGGCGGCGCCGGTCGCGCCCGCATCGGTCACGACGTTGCGGACCTGCTTCACCGAACCCAGGCGCTGCACCAGCTGCTGCGCCCACTGGTTGACGGTGGCCGTGTCCGCGCCTTCCAGCGAGAAGCGGTATTGCGTAGGCCCCGCTTCCGCGTCGATGGTGAGGTCCTGCACCGGCTGCACGCGCAGCGTGGCGCCCGACGCCTGTTCGCCGGCGTGCTTGAGGCGGTCCATGATCGACTGCAGGTCGCCACGGGCGGACTTCAGGTTCACCAGCATGCGGCCTGTGTTGAGCATGGTGTTGTTGGCGGCGTCGACGCCGACCACGCTGGACAGGCTCTCGACGTCGGGGTCGGCCAGCACGCGCTGGGCCACGTCCTGCTGCAGCTGCGCCATGGCGTCGAACGAGATCGACTGCGCCGCTTCCACCCGCACCTGCAGCTGGCCGGTGTTCTGGGTCGGGAACAGGCCCTTGGGGATCACCAGGTACAGCAGCACGGTGAGCGCCAGCGTCAGCAGCGCCACCAGCAGCGTGGCGCGCTGGCGCGCCAGCACCCAGGTGAGCGCCAGGTCGTAGCGATGGATGATGCGGTCGAAGCCGCGCGTGAGCTTCGCGCCCAGCCCGCTGCCACTGCCCTCCCCGCCGGGATGCGCCTCCAGCCAGCGCGCGGACATCATCGGCACCAGCGTCAGCGACACCACGGCCGAGATCAGGATGGTGACCGACAGCGTGACCGCGAACTCGCGGAACAGCCGCCCGACCACGTCGCCCATGAACAGCAGCGGGATGAGCACCGCGATCAGCGACACCGTCAGCGAGATGATGGTGAAGCCGATCTCGCCCGCCCCCTTGAGGGCCGCCTGCATCGGCGCCATGCCCTCCTCGATGTGGCGCGAGATGTTCTCGATCATCACGATGGCGTCGTCGACCACGAAGCCGGTGGCGATGGTCAGCGCCATCAGCGAGAGGTTGTTCAGGCTGTAGCCCAGCAGCAGCATCACGCCGCAGGTGCCGATCAGCGACACCGGCACCGACAGGCTGGCGATCACCGTCGCGCGCGGGCTGTGCAGGAAGGCGAAGATCACCAGCACGACCAGCACCACCGCGAGCACCAGCTCCAGCTGCACGTGGTGCACCGAGGCGCGGATGCCGCTGGTACGGTCGGACAGCACCTGCACGTTCAGGCCCGCGGGCAGGCTGGCCGTGAGCTCGGGCAGCCGCTGCTTGATCTGGTCGACGGTCTGGATGACGTTGGCGCCCGGCTGCCGCTGCACGTCCAGAACGATGGCCGGCGTGAGATGGCCCCCGTCGCCGCTGTGGCCGGCCCAGGCGCCCAGCCGCACGTTCTCGGCGCTGTTGACCACCTGCGCCACGTCGCCCAGGCGGACCGGCGCATTGTTCTTGTAGGCGATGACCAGCTGCGCATAGTCCTGCGCCTGCATCAGCTGGTCGTTGGCGTTGATGCTCCACGCGCGCGTGGGCCCGTCGATGCTGCCCTTGGCCGCGTTCGCGTTGGCGGCCGTGATGGCGGTGCGCACGCTGTCCAGCCCCAGGCCCTGCGAAGCCAGCGCGCGCGTGTCGACCTGGATGCGCACGGCGGGCCGCTGGCCGCCGGACAGCGTGACCAGGCCCACCCCGTTGACCTGGCTGATCTTCAGCGCCAGCCGCGTGTTCACGATGTTCTGCACGTCCGTGAGCGGCAGCGTGTTCGAGGTGATGGCCAGCGTCAGCACCGGGGCGTCGGCCGGGTTCACCTTGGCGTACACCGGCGGCGCCGGCAGGTCCGCGGGCAGCAGCGACGCGCCCGCGTTGATGGCGGCCTGCACCTGCTGCTCGGCGACGTCGAGTGCGAGGCCGAGGCCGAACTGCAGCGTGACGATGGACACGCCGGCGGCACTGGTGGAACTCATGCGCGACAGGCCCGGCATCTGGCCGAACTGCCGCTCCAGGGGTGCGGTGACCGTCTGCGCCATCACCTCGGGACTCGCGCCCGGGTACAGCGTCTGCACCTGGATGGTCGGGTAGTCCACCTGCGGCAGCGCCGACAGCGGCAGGAACTTCAGTCCCACCAGGCCGGCCAGCACGATCGCCAGCATCAGCAGCGAGGTGGCGACGGGGCGGAGGATGAACGGGCGCGAGGGACTCATCGTCGGCCCTCCGCCAACGCGGACGACACCATCATTGCTGCTGCGTCCCGCCCGCGCGCCGCTGCTGCATCTGCTGCCAGCGCTGCAGGGCCTGCGGGTCGCCCTTGTCGATCGCCTCGAGGAACTGCTTGCGGCGCGCCAGCTGCTCGGGGTCATCCTTCACCGAGTCGAGCATGCGCTGGCGCTGGTCGGGCGAGGGGCCGGCGCTGGCGCTGGCCTGCTGCGACGACGGGTTCTGTTGCGGCGCGGCCTGCTGCTTCACGCTCTGCTGCGCCGCCGACGCCGAGGTGCCCGGCGCGACCGCGGGGCCGTCCTGCGGCGCGCGCGCACCCGGCGCGCCCGCAGCCCCGTTGCGGCGGCCGCTGGCCGGCGCGTCACCGGGCAGCAATACGCGCGAGCCGTCGCGCAGGCGGTCGGCGCCTTCGGTCACCACGCGCTCGCCCGGCTGGAGGCCCTTGACGATCTGCACCTTGTCGACCGTCGACTGCCCGCGCTGCACCAGGCGCAGCGTCACCGTGCGGTCGGGATTGATCACGAACACCTGGTCGCCGTTCGGGCCCTGGCGCACCGCGGCCACCGGCACGGTGGTGGCGCCCTGCAGCGTGCGCAGCTGCAGCTGCACGTTGACGAACTGGCTGGGGAACAGGTTGCCCTGGGTGTTGGAGAAGCGTGCCTTGGCCTTGACGGTGCCCGTGGCCGCATCGACCTGGTTGTCCAGCGACAGGAAGGTGCCGGTGTCCAGCACCTGGCTGCGCGTGCGATCCAGCGCCTTGGCCGGCATCGGCGCCTTGCCGCCGCCCTGCAGCGCACCCACCTGGTCCTGCGGGATGGAGAACTGCACGTCGATGGGCGACAGCTGCGTGATGACCGCCACGCCGTTCGCATCGCTGCCACTGACGACGTTGCCCACGTCGACCTGCCGCAGGCCGAGCCGGCCCGCCAGCGGCGCCGTGATGCGCGTGTACGAGAGGTTCAGGCGCGCTGTGCCCTCGTTGGCCTTGTCGACCACGACGGCGGCCTCGAGCTGCTTGACGGTGGCGGCCTGCGTGTCGACGTCCTGGCGCGCGATGGAGTCCTGCTGCAGCAGCGTCTGGTACCGCTTGAGGGTGACGCGCGCCGCCTCGAGCTGGGCCTCGTCGCGCATGCGCGCACCGGAGGCCTGCTGCACGGCCATCTCGAAGGGCCGCGGATCGATGACGGCCAGGAGGTCGCCCTTCTTCACCATCTGGCCTTCCTGGTAGGCGACCTGCAGCAGCGGGCCCGACACCTGCGGCCGCACCTTGGCCGTCGCCAGCGGGGTGACGGTGCCCAGGGCCTCGAGGGTCACGCTCAGGTCGCTGCGCTCCGCGACCGCCACCCCCACGGTGGTGGGCGGGCCGCCTCGTGCGCCGGGACCGCCGCCGCCAGGACCTCCACCGCCAGGTCCACCGCCGCCACCTGCGGACGAAGCCGCCTGCGTTGCCTCGGGCCGCGTGTAGTGCCACGCCGCCCATCCCAGGCCGCCGATCACCAGCAGTGCGATCAGGGTGCCGAGCCAGAAACCGCGGCGGCCATAGCGGCGGGGAGCACTGTCGGAAGTCGTGGAATGCGGGGCTGGGTCGTGCGGGGTCGGGGCGGCCATCGATGTCCTTGTTGTGCGGCAGCGCAGGCGCGCCGCGGGCAAGCGCCCGTCAGCTTAGCAACGTGGCAATGGCGCATGGACAGCACACCGCCTCCTTGCCTGTCAGCGGCCGGCTCCCCGCCGGTCGCGCACGACGGCCTGCCTGCGACATCAGGATGAGCCCGTGCGATGTCGCGGCCATGCGCGGCATGTGACGGCTTTGCAAAGTTGGGCCGCGCGGCCCGGACCTCGGCCCGCCGTCAGGCAGGCGCGTGCATCACGGCGTGATGACGCAGAGCACGCTGCAGGGCGCGTGCTCGACGAGCGCGCCGGAGATCGAGCCGCGCCACCAGCGGGCCGCCCAGCTGTCGAGGTGCTTGTGGCCGACCACGATCAGGTTGGCGCCGATCTTTCGCGCGTACTTGGTGATCTCGTCGATGGCCTCGCCGGTGACCACCTCGCCGCGCGCCGTGTAGCCGGCCTGCTCCAGGCGGCGCAGGCCGTCCTGCAGGATGGACTGGTACTTGGCACGCTCGCGCTCCTCGAGTTCGACGTCGTAGACGCCGCCTTCCAGCCCGACGAAGCTCATGGCCGAGGGCATCACCGCCACCAGGAACAGTTCGGAGCCGCTCCACTGCGCCAGCTCCCGGCTTTCGAGCAAGGCCTTCTGGCCGGCGTCGCTGCCGTCGTAGGCCAACAGGATTCGCTTGTACATGGGCCGCCTTTGTCGGTGGTGAGGGGTACCCACCAGAATAGTCGCGCCAAACGCGGGCCACATCCGGAGGGACCCGAACGGGCCATTCCCAGCCCGTTCGTCAGACGTGCGGCAACGCCACCCACTGGCCGTCGAGCGCCTGCACCCGCACGCGATGGTCGAACACGTGGCGCAGCGCCTGGTGCGTGGCCGGGTCGTCGCAGCGGCCGTGGTGCACGAGGCGCCCCGCCTGCAGCACCAGCAGGTCGTCGGCATGCAGCGCCATCGTCAGCTCGTGCAGCACGCTCAGCACGGTGCGGCCCTGCGCGACCTGCGCGCGCACCAGCGCCAGCCAGTCGGCCTGGTGCGGCGGGTCGAGGTTCGCCAGGGGTTCATCCATGAGCAGCAGCGGCGCCTCGACGGCGAGCGCGCGGGCCAGCAGCACGCGCTGGCGCTCTCCGCCCGAGAGCTGCCCGACCGGCCGCGTGCGCCAGTCCCAGCACTGGGTCTGGCGCATGGCGCGCTCGACCGCGATGGAATCGGCCGCACTGGGCGTCGAGAGCCAGGCCTGGTGCGGCAGTCGACCGAGCATCACGACGTCGGCGGCGCGCAGGTCTTCGGCGCCGGGCTCGCCCTGCCCCAGCCACGAGATCGCACGGGCCCGTTCCCGGGCCGACCAGGCACCCGATGGCTTGCCCAGCACCACGAGCTCGCCACGGAACGGCAGCAGCTGCGCCAGCGTCTTCAGCAGCGTGGTCTTGCCGGCGCCGTTGGGACCGACCAGCGCGGTCCAGCGGCCGACGGGCAGGACGAGATCGATGCCGTGCAGCACCTCGCGCCCACCCAGAGCGACCTGCAGCCCGCGCGCTTCGAAGGCCGGCGTCATCGCAGCCTCCGGTGCATCAGCCAGAGCAGGTAGCCGCCACCCAGCAGCGCGGTGAGCACGCCGACGGGCAGTTCCTGCGGCGCGAGCAGCCAGCGGGCGCCGACGTCGGCGGCCAGCAGCAGCACGCCGCCTGCCAGCGCCGACAGCGGCAGCAGCCAGCGGTGGGTGGGCAGCGCCGTCGCGCGCACCAGGTGCGGCGCGACGAGGCCGATGAAGGCCACCAGCCCCACCTGCGCCACCGCGGCGCCCGTGGCCAGCGCCATCACCGCGACCAACCCGAGGCGCAGCGACGCCAGCGGCACGCCCAGGCTCTGCGCAGTCGCCTCGCCGAGCGCGAGCGCATCCAGCCCGGGACTGAGCGCGATCGCGGTGAGCACCAGGACGGCCAGCACGAGGGCGAGCAGCACCACGCCGCTCCAGCCGATGAAGCCGGTCGTGCCGAGCAGGAAGCCCTGCATGGCACGCAGCACCTCGGGGGACCACAGCATCACCAGCGAGGTGAGCGCGCCGAACACCATGCCGACGACGACGCCGGCGAGCAGCAGCCGCAGCGTCTGCTGCACGCCGCGGGCCAGCACCAGCGTGATCACGACCGCACCAAGCGCACCGACGAAGCCGCCGCCGGCCAGGCCCGCGTGCGTCCACCATGCGGTGGCGCCCGGGGCCGCCCCGCCCAACAGCAGGAGCAGCAGCGCGACACCGAACGACGCACCGGTGGAGCTGCCCAGCAGGTACGGGTCGGCGAGCGGGTTGCGGAACAGTCCCTGCGCGACGGCGCCGGCCAGGCCCAGCATCGCGCCAGCCAGCCACGCGCCCAGGCTGCGCGGCAGGCGGATGTCCCAGACGATGGCGGCGGCCGCATCGCGCGCGCCCCACAACGGCTCCCAGCCGGCGGAGCCGACGCAAGTGCCGGCGATGACCAGCAGCGCGGTGATGGCGACGAGCCCCAGCGCGACCCACAGGGGGCGTCGCACCGTGCCCGATGCGTTGCCGGCAGCGAGCGTGGCCGCGCTGCTCATGGCGTCCTCCGCAGGCGTCCCGCCAGGCAGTCGGCCAGCAGGCGCGCACCGGTGTCGAGGCGCGGGCCGGGACGCACGATGGTGTCGCCCTGCGCCGGCGTGAATGCGCACACGCGGCCCTCGCGCAGCGCACGCAGGTGCGACCAGCCGGGACGGCTGGCCAGCGACGGGGCGTCGCGCTCGGCAACCATGATCACCTGCGGGTCGGCTCGCACCACGAACTCGGGATTGAGCTTGGGCACGCTGCCCAGATGGCCCGGCACGATGTTGGCGGCGCCGAGGCGCCGCAGCAGCTCGCCGATGTGCGAGGACTCGCTGGCGGCGTACGGACCGTCGCTGATCTCGAAGTAGACGGTGGTGCCGCGTGCAGAGGCCGGCACGCTCCGCGCCGCGGCATCGATGCCGGACTCGATGCGCTGCCACAGCGCCGGTGCGCCCTCCACCTGCAGCGCCTGGCCGACGATGGCGGAGACGCGGCGCACGTCCGCGAGCGTCTTGATGTCCAGGCCCAGCACGGGCACGCCCAGCGCCTGCAGCCGCGGCAACGCGCGTGCGGTCGACGAGAGCAGCACCACGTCGGGCTTGAGGGCGACGACGCGCTCGACGCTGAAGTCGGCGACGCCGCCCACGTGCGGCAGCCTGGGGACCGAGGCGGGCCAGTTGGAAAAGTCGTCCACGCCCACCAGGCGGTCGCAGGCACCGAGCTCGCAGACGGTCTCCGTCAGCGATGGCAGCAAGGCGACGATCCGGCGCGGTGCTTCACGCAGCGTGACGTCGACGCCGCGGTCATCGCGCACGGTGACCGGCGAGGCGCTCGCGAGCGCGCACCACAGCGCGAGCACGGCAGCGATCAGCACCTTCATGCGTGCTCCTGGGCCCAGCGCCGCACGATGCGGTGCAGCTGCTCGACGCCGTCGGTGAGCGCAGCCGGGCCGGGCTGCAGGATGTCGGCGGACTTGATTTCGAACAGCTGGCCGTCGCGCACGGCGTTCACCTGCTCCCATCCGGAACGCGCCGCGACGCGCTCGGGCCGGAACTTCTTGCCGCACCAGGAGCCGATCACGATGTCGGGATTGCGGCGCACGATCTCCTGCGGATCGGCAACGATGCGTTGCTTGCCCAGCGGCTCGCGCGCCAGCTCGGGAAAGATGTCGTCGCCACCCGCGATGCCCAGCAGCTCGCTCACCCAGCGGATGCAGCTGATCGGCGGCTCGTCCCACTCCTCGAAGAACACGCGCGGTCGGCGCGGCAGCGCGGCGGCGGCCCCTCGGATCGCATCGAGCCGCGCGCGCATCGCCCGCAGCAGCTCGAGGCCGCGCTGCGCCTGGTCGACGATCGCGGCCACCTGCCAGAGCATCGCGAAGATCTCCTCCACGCTGCGCTGGTTGAACACGGTGACCTGCACGCCCTGGCGCACCAGCGCGGCCGCGATGTCGGCCTGCAGGTCGGAGAAACCGAACACGCAGTCCGGTTCGAGCTCCAGGATCCTGTCGATCTTCGCCGAGAGGAACGCACTGACCCTGGGCTTCTCCTCGCGCGCGCGGCGAGGTCGCACGGTGTAGCCGGAGATGCCGACGATCCGCGCCTCCTCGCCCAGCAGGTACAGCCACTCGGTCGTCTCCTCGGTGAGGCAGACGATGCGGCGCGGACCCAGCCGGGCAGAGGCAGTCATGCGGAACTCAGAAGTGCGGCTGCCAGTCCAGGCCGACGAACACGCCGCGGCCCGCCTGCCGGTAGCCGTACACGGTTTCGTAGTGGCGGTCGGCCACATTCTCGACGCGGCCGAACACGCGCGTCTCCTTCGTGAGCTTGTAGGCGGCCGTGAGGTCCAGCACTGCGTAGCCGGCGAGCGTGGTGCCGGCGTCCGGGCGCTTGTCGGCCCCACGCAGGTTGCCGCCCCACTGCCACGGTCCGCGGTCGCGCGTCAGTCCGAGCTTCACGAGCGTCTTCGCGCGACGCTGCAATTGCTCGCCCGTGTCCAGGTCTTTCGGCTCCTGCGCGGTGATGCCCGCGCTCACGCCGTAGTTGCCGACCTTGCCGTTGTAGGCGAGCTCCAGCCCGCGGTTGCGCGCGCGACCGATGTTGATGCGGTTGAAGAACGCGTCGAAGCCGAACAGGTCGGTGTAGCGGTTTTCGAACAGCGTCGCGCGCACCAGCTGGCCGCCGGCCGCGTACTGCAGCGCGACCTCGTTCGCGCGCAGGCGCTCGGGCCGCAGCAGCGGATTGCCGCCGAACGGGTAGTACAGGTCGTTGAAGGTCGGCGCGTTGAAGCCGGTCGACGCCGACGCGCTCGCGCGCCAGGCATCGGTGAACTGGTAGCCGTAGGCTGCGAGCCAGGTGTTCGCCGAGCCGAAGGTGGTGTAGCGGTCCTGCCGCAGGTTCAGCTGCGCCTGGTGCTTGCCGGCCGTGAGCGTGTAGCCCAGGCGCGCGCTGTCCTGGTCGCGCGAGCTGCGGTCGTAGGCGGTGTCGCTGCGCAGCTTCTGGCGCGTGTGTTCCACGCCCGCGGTGACGGCCTGGCCCGCCACGGGCTGCCATTGCAGTCCGAGCTGTGCACCGTCGCTGCGCGACTCGACGAAATACGGGAACGCGGTGACGGCGGCATCGAGCTTGTCCGTGGCGGTCGTGAGCGCGGCGTCGAGCTGCAGGTTGGTCGCCAGCTTGACGCGGCCATCGAGCACGCCGCTGGATTCGACGAAGCGTGATTCGTCGGCTTGCGTCGCGGGGCCGAACTGGCTGTCGTACTGGGTCGTGCCGCGCGCCTCGCGCAGTCGCAGGCCGACCTGGTGGCCGCCGGCGATGTCCTGCGTGATGCCCAGCGAGGCGGCGTTGCGCCGGTAGCCGTCGCGGTCGGGATTGGTGCCCGGCAGTTCGACATGGTTGGTGGCATCGAAGCCGCGATCGCGCAGGCCCTCGACGCTGGCGCGCAGGCCGGTGCCGCCGGCGGTGCGCACGGCACCGCTCGCCGCGCCCTGCACGAGTCCGCGCGAGCCGCCCTGCAGCGTCACGCTCGCGGTCGGCGTGGTCGTCGGCGCGCGCGTGATGATCTGGATCACGCCGCCGAGCGCCGCGCTGCCATAGAGGCTGGAGACGTTGCCGCGCACGACCTCGATGCGCTCCACGTCCGCCAGCGACAGGTGCTCGATCGCGGCGAGGCCGAAATTGAGGTTGTTGACCGGCACGCCGTCGACCAGCACCAGCGTGTGGCGCGACTCGGCGCCACGCAAGGACGCGGTGGCCACCGTGCCCGGGCCGCCGAGCTGCGTGAGCTCGAGACCGGCGACGCGTTGCAGCAGCGTCGGCAGGTCGGGCGTCTGCGCCGCTTCGATGTCGGCGCGCGTGAGGACGGTGGTGGCGGGCAGCGCGTCCTGAACACGCTGCTCGGTGCGGCTGGCGGAGACCACCACCTCGGGCAGCGCGGCTTGCGCGAACGAAGCGGGGACGACGACGGCGAGCGCGAACGGGATGCCCGCGCGAGGAATCAACTTCAAGGAAGCCATGGAGACTCACGAAACGAAGTGCCCGGGCCGGCTTCCCCGCCGGCGAATGGGCGAACACGGCTGCGCGAACGCAGCCACCGTGTTGGCCGGTATCCGGGCTGGCGGGTCGATCTCCATCAGCCTTCCCGGTGCGCCGTTGTCGTGCGCGGCCAGTGGCTGTCGAGGATGGAGCGGGGCGCCTTGCGGCACCCATCCGCTTACCGTTGCGGGGGCAGCGCAGGTTGGCCGGAATCCGGTGGCATGACGCGTGGCGGCATGCACGGAACGAGGCTCCCTGCTTCCCGTTGAACTGCGGCATGCGAACCACACCGCGAGCACCAACGCGGGCATTTTAGGCGCAACGGTTTGGGCCAACCCTACAATCGGCGCACGTATGGCCACCGCCTCCCAGGTCGACCAGATTGCCGAACGCGTCGAGCGCCTGCTCGTGCGCTACGAGGAACTGCAGCGCACCAACGCGCTGCTCGCGCAGCAGGTCGAGGCCCTCACGCAGGAGCGCGATTCGCTCAAGTCCCGCCTCTCCGCGGCCCGCACGCGCGTCGACGCGCTGCTGGAACGCCTGCCCGACCTGAAGTCGGTCTGATCCGCCCTTTCCGCCATGACCACCACCAAGCAGATCGAAGTCCAGATCATGGGCCAGAGCTACCTGCTCGGCTGTCCTGCCGGTGGCGAAGGCCGCCTGCTCGAAGCGGTGGAGAAGGTCGACACCGCGATGTGCAGGATCCGCGACGCAGGGAAGGTCAAGGCGCGCGATCGCATCGCGGTGCTGGCGGCACTGAACCTCGCGTTCGACGTCGCCGATCGGGAGACCGCGCCCGCACGTGCCACGCCTGCGCGCGCCGCGAACGACGGCACCGCGGATGCGCGCCTCGACGCCCTGCTGCAGCGGCTCGATCGTGCGCTCGGCGACGACGGACGCCTGATCTGACGCGGGTTGCCGAACGCGCGCTGTCAAGCTCGACGGCAGGTCTCCGAAAATCGATGGTGTCTTACGGCCTTTTCGGACCCAGCCGCCCGGACCACGCCCTAGAATGGCCTCGTCTGCAGTGCATTGCCGGACCTTATATGTCCTTGAACCAATGCTCCCTGAGCAAGGGCTTGGAACAGACCTGGTGAGCGTGAACGTCTCGCGTCAGATGATCCCAACATCAGGTTGACCTCGCCCACCTGAACTCCGGTTCAGGCTGCCGGTCCGGTCGCAACTGCAGACGCCTATTCCGATCGCCGTCCGTGCCGCAAGGACGTGCGACAACAACAAGAACCAGAGGGACTGCGGCGCATGGCGCTCGAACCGCAACTGATCGCCGAACTCGCGCTGATCGGCACCTGCACCGGATTTCTGGCCGGCCTCCTGGGCATCGGAGGCGGCATGCTCATGGTGCCGTTCGTGACGATGATCCTCACGGCCCGCGGCTATCCCGCCGACTACACCGTCAAGGCCGCGGTCGCCACCTCGCTGGCCACCATCTGCTTCACCTCGCTTTCGTCCGTGCGCGCGCACCACAAACGCGGCGCGGTGCTGTGGCCGGTGGTGCGCACGCTCGCGCCCGGCATCCTGGTCGGCTCGCTGGTGGGCGCACGTGTCGCCGTGGCACTGCCCGGCAAGGTGCTGGGCGTGCTGTTCGCCGTCTTCGTCGCATTCTCGGCCACGCAGATGTTCCTCAATCGCCGGCCCGAGCCGAGCCGCACCCTGCCCGGCCCCGCGGGCACGTTCGGTGTCGGCGTGGCGATCGGCTGGTTGTCCTCGATGGTCGGCGCGGGCGGCGCCTTCGTGTCGGTGCCGTTCATGACCTGGTGCAACATCCGCATCCACCAGGCCGTGGCCACATCGGCGGCCCTGGGCTTCCCGATCGCGCTCGCGGGCACGGCAGGCTACCTCTGGGCTGGTCGCGACCTGCCCAACGTGCCGCCGGGGTCCATCGGCTACCTGTACCTGCCCGCCCTGCTCGTCATCTCGCTGGCCAGCATGGCCCTCGCGCCGCTCGGCGCGCGCACGGCGCACCGCATGGACATCCAGCCGCTCAAGCGCGTGTTCGCGGTCGTCCTGTACGGACTGTCCGCCTACTTCCTGCTTCGCTGATCCGCTACGCTCGCCTCCCATGAGAATCGCATTCATCGGCCAGCAGGAATTCGGCAAGCAGGTGCTCGAGGCCTTCCTCGCGCGCGGCGACACGGTCGCCGGCGTCTTCTGCGAGCCTGACCGGCCCGGCACCAAGCCCGACGTGCTGCGCGAGCGCGCGCAGGAACTCGGCCTCGCCGTGTTCCAGTTCAGCAGCCTGCGCAGCAGCTACGCCGAGCACGCCATGCGCGAGCTGCAGGCCGACCTCGGCGTGATGGCGTACGTCACCCAGTTCGCGCCGCAAAGCCTGGTCAACATCCCGCGCCTGGGCACCATCCAGTTCCACCCCTCGCTGCTGCCGCGGCATCGCGGCCCGTCGTCCATCAGCTGGCCCATTGCGCTGGGCGCCACGCACACGGGCATCACCGTGTTCCGTCCCACGGACGGCCTGGACGAAGGCCCCGTGATCCTGCAGAAGTCGTGCGAGATCGGCCCCGACGAAACGCTTGGCGAGGTGTACTTCAACAAGCTGTTCCCGATGGGCGTCGCGGACCTGCTCGAAGCCGCCGACCTGGTGGCCGCGGGCCGCCACGAGGAGCGCGCGCAGGACGAAAGCCAGGCCAGCTACGAAGGCTGGTTCCGCGAGGAGGAAGCGCGCATCCACTGGTCGCAGCACGTGGACCAGGTCTACAACCTGATCCGCGCGTCCAACCCCGCACCAGGTGCGTGGACGATGCTGAACGGCGTGCGCACATGGCTGTATGACGTTCGCAAGCACCCCGTGCGCACCTTCGGCGACGTGCGGGGCAAGGCGGGCGAGATCGCTTCGGTGAGCGACAGCTCGATCACGATCAACGCGCAGGGCGGCCGCATCGAGGTGCTGCGGCTGCGCGCCGAAGGCGGCAAGAAGATGAACGCCGGCGAGTACGCCCGCAGCGTGGGGCTGGTGCCCGCGCCGCGTCGTTAGGCCGCAGGCGCGGCGCGTTTCCTCGAAGGCCCTTCCAGCGCGCGCGTCACCAGCCGCGCGCCGTCCGCAAGCAGGAAGTTCTTGAACGCCTGCGCCACCGGCGGCAGGCGCTTGGTGCGCCGGTGCACCACGAACCAGTTGAGCATCAGCGGGAAGCCCTGCACGTCCAGCACCGTGATGGCGTGCGTGCGCAACTCGCGGCTGATGGTGTGGGCCGACAGGAAGCTCACGCCCATGCCCGCGATCACCGCCTGCTTGATGGTCTCGGTGCTCTTGATCTCCATCGCGATGTTCAGGTCCGCGATGCGCTCGCCGAAGCCCTCCTTCATCGAGTTCCAGGTGTCCGACCCTTTCTCGCGCACGATGAAGGGCTCCCGCGCGATGCGGCTGAAGGGAATGCGCTTGCGGCCGGCCAGCGGATGCGAAGGCGCCGCGACGATCACGTAGGGGTGCGGCGCGAAGGGTTCGGCCAGGGTGTCGGCGTTCTCGGGCGGCCGCACCATCACCGCGAGGTCGGTGCGGTTGGCCTCCAGCTGCGCCAGCAGTTCCTCGCGGTTGCAGACGCCGAAGTTGAGCGTCACGCCGGCATGGCGCTGCGCGAAGTCGACCAGCAGTCGCGGGAAGAAATAGTCGCCGGCGCTGATGACGGACACGTTCAGCTGGCCGCCGGAGACGCCCTTGTAGTGCGCCATCGCCTCTTCGGCCTCCTGCACGCGTTCGAGGATCGCGCGGCTCGAGACGACCAGCTGCTCGCCGGCCGCCGTGAGGTACACCTTCTTGCCCAGCTGCTCGAACAGCGGCACGCCGGCATGCCCCTGCAGGGCACGCACCTGGGCCGACACGGCCGGTTGCGTGAGGTGCAGTTCCTCCGCCGCGCGCGAAAAACTCAGGTGGCGGGCCACCGCCTCGAACACCTTCAGCTGTCGCAGGGTCGCGTTGCGCATTCGCCGAAGATAACCGATGTCTTCTGGAACCGATCAAATCATTTCATTGTTCTTTATGGATCGACGGGCCTAGATTTGCTGCCATCCAACCGATTCAAGGAGACCGTGATGGCTGCAGTTCTGGCCCCCACCTGGCAGCACGAGACCAGCGATGCCGACCGCATCCGCCAGGCCTACAACAGCGCGTTCGATGAGCTCGGCCTGCCGTGGCACTGGGACCGCGCGACGTTCGCGTCGCTGCCCGCCGGCTCCGAAGGCGTGCGCGCGTACATCGAGCGCGACCACCCGCACCTGCTGAAGGCCTACGAGCCGGGCTTCCTCGTTGATGCGGTCGAGGCAGCGCGCTCGCGCTGCAACGCCGTGCTTCGCCGCGGCTGACCCTCGCGACCGAGGCCGCAGAATCGGCTCAGAGGAGCTCCTTGGCCAGCATCGCGAGGCCAAGGAGTCCGAACAGCCCGAACACCAGGCGGCGAAACAGCGCTGGGTCGACGCGGGCGCGCAGCAGGTTCCCCAGCCCCAGGCCGCCGAAGGCCGCCAGCAGCGCGATCCAACCGGCAGCAGTGGACCATGTCACGGCAGTGGACTGCCAGCCGAGCGAATTCGCCAGCGCGAGCGTGCAGACCGTGAACGAGAGGCCCAGCGCCTGGATCAACTCGTCGCGGCGCAGGTCCAGCGACTGCAGGAACATCGTCATCGGAAAGATGTTGATGCCGGTCGCCGCGGTCAGCATTCCCGTTGTCAGGCCGACGACTGCCGAGGTCCCCGCCATGGGCCCGCTCGCAAGCCGCACCCTGAAGGTGGGCCGCGCCAGTCCATACGCGCTGTAGAGGATCATCACGCCGCCCAGCAGCACCCGCACGGCCGAGGCACCGCTGGCAAGCGATGGCAGCGGCGTGAAGCGGCAGCCGACCAGCACGCCGATCCACATCGGCCCCAGCAGCATGGCGAGCCGCCGCAAGTGCGGCCCGAGGCACTGCACGACGTTGGTGGCCAGCGCCGGCACGATGAGCAGGCCGGCGGCGGCGGCAGGCGGCATCGCGAGGCTCAGCAGGCCCATCGCCACCACCGGCAGCCCCATGCCGGCCACGCCCTTCACCGCGCCCGCCACGAAGAACGCCAGTGCAATGCCGCCCAGGAGCTCAGGTGTCATCAGCCGAGTATCCGGGCAAAAAAAGCGCCCCCGAAGGGGCGCTCTGTCTCGTCGCGACGAGCGACTCAGCGGCCGGTGCGCAGCGCAGTGATCACGAGGCCCAGCGGCGTGGAGCGGAACATTTCCTTGAGCAGCTCGACGGGGAACGAGGGCGACTGGCGTCGGGACGGTTGGGCGTAAGTAGCGGACATGCGAAGGTTCTCCAAGTTGAAAAAAATCGTTGCTTGGCGCAATTATAGGGTTAACCCTCAATTCCCCAAGGCATGGCAGGGCTTCATGCAAAGACCTTCCCGAGCCCATAAGTGCAAACCCGAGTTCATGACCGAAGTCAAGAAAGCGCAAAAGGGGCAGGAACAGAATGGGTCCACGACGTGGCCGGGGAGTAGCCCGCAAGCAGCAGTACGCAAGCGAGCCGCGTCGCCCAAGTACAGCAAGGAGACAAGTGAATGAACCGTTCTGCCCAGTCTGCTCCCGCTGCATTCGGCGCGACAGCTCGTCCAGTGGACGAGGCGCCCAGCAATGCATACCGTTGGGGCCAGCTCGTGATGGGCATCGTCTGCATGGCGATGATTGCCAACCTGCAATATGGCTGGACCCTGTTCGTGGCTCCGATGGAGTCCAAGAACCACTGGGGCCTCACGGCGATCCAGTTCGCCTTTTCCATCTTCGTCGTGGTCGAGACCTGGCTGGTGCCCGTTGAGGGCTGGCTGGTCGACAAGTTCGGCCCGCGTCCCGTGATCGCCGGGGGCGCGATCCTGGTCGCCCTGGCCTGGGTCCTGAACTCGTACGCGACGAGCATCACCGCGCTGTATGTCGCGGCGGCCATTGCAGGCCTGGGCGCCGGCGCCGTCTATGGCACCTGCGTCGGCAACGCGCTCAAGTGGTTCCCGGACCGCCGCGGCCTCGCGGCTGGCCTCACCGCGGCCGGCTTCGGCGCCGGCTCCGCGCTGACCGTGATCCCGATCGCCAACATGATCCAGTCGTCGGGCTACGAGCACACGTTCTTCTTCTTCGGCATCGTGCAGGGCATCGTGATCTTCGCGATTTCGATGTTCATGACCCGTCCCCGCGTGCCGAAGGGCGTGGTGGCGGCCACCCGCGTGGTGTCCACCAAGGTCGACTACACCGTCGGCCAGATGATGCGCACGCCGACGTTCTGGGTCACCTACGTGCTGTTCGTCGCGGTGGCCGCGGGCGGCCTGATGGCGACGGCGCAGATCGGACCGATCGCCAAGGACTACGGCTTCGCCAAGATGCCGATGAGCGTGCTGGGCTTCACGCTGCCGCTGCTGACGATGACGCTGGCCATCGACAACCTGGCCAACGGTTTCACCCGCCCGCTGTGCGGCTTCATCTCCGACCGCATCGGCCGCGAGAACACGATGCTGCTGGTGTTCATCGGCGAAGGACTGGCGCTGCTGGGACTGATGAAGTACGGCCACGACCCGGTCATGTTCATGGTGTTCGCCGCCCTGACGTTCCTGTGCTGGGGCGAGATCTACTCGATCTTCCCGGCCCTGGTCGCGGACACGTTCGGCGCGAAGAACGCCGCGGCCAACGCAGGCACCATGTATACGGCCAAGGGCACGGCGTCGCTGCTGGTGCCACTGTCCGCCTACATCGCCACCAAAGGCAACTGGGACCGCGTGTTCCTGTTCTCCGCGGCGATCTCCATCGTCGCCGGCCTGATGGCCAAGTTCGTGCTGCAACCGATGCGCCATCGGACCATCGACAAGGTGAACGAGCGCGGCAGCGTGGAGTGACGGCGCAGGACGCGCGCCGCAACGGCGCGTTCCGCAACGAGAAGGGGCGCCCAGGCGCCCCTTTCGCTTTTCCGGGATCGCGCGGCCCCGTCGCGCCCCGCCTCAGATCTTGCCGCGCGCCTTCAGCCGGCTCAGCGTTTCGGCGGTGAGGTTGAGGTAGCTGGCGAGTTCCTTCTTCGGAATGCGTTCGAACAGGTCCGCGTGCTTGCGCATGAAGCGCTGCACGCGGCCCGGCGCATCCAGCAGGTGCAGCGTGATCGTGTGGGCCATGATGTCGCTCATGTGGTGCATCACCGAGTACTCGAAGGCCTGCTTGAGTCCCGGGTGGTACTCGATGAAGGCCACCCAGTCGCGCAGCGGCAGCTTGGCGACGCGCGTGCGCGTGACACCCATGATGCTGTAGGGCGCCGGAGTGCCGAGCTTCCATGCGGCATAGCTGGTTTCCATTTCCCCCTCGGCCGCGAAGCGCAGGATCATCTGCTTGCCATCGGGCGTGCTGACCACGCGCTTGAGGATGCCGTCGAGGATGAAGTACTGCTCCATCTCGTGCACGCCCTGGTGCAGCAGCCAGTGGCCCTTGGGCGCATCCACCACCTGCAGCTGAGGTTCGAGTTCCATGGTCTGGGCCGCCGTCATGCCCTTGAGCAGGACGTTCTGGGCGAGCTGCACGCGGATGACGTTGCGCTCGGGATGTTCGACGATGGACCTGTGCGGGATGTTCATGCAGCGAGTCGGGATTGCAGTGCTTGACCGAGGTCAATTTTCGCCGATACGCAGGGCCTGCTCGTCCTGAAAATTGACCGCGATCAAGCGTGCTGCCGCGGGGCGATTTCTATGATGGCCACTGCTGCATCACTCATCTCCCGAGGAAAATCCATGACCGCGGAAACGCAAACCGGCGACACCATCGATGCCTTCCACCTCGTCATCGAGGCACTCAAGCTCAATGGCCTGGACACCATCTACACGCTGCCGGGCATCCCGATCACCGACCTCACGCGCCAGGCCCAGGCCGCCGGCGTCAAGGTGATCTCGTTCCGCCACGAGCAGCACGCCGGCAATGCCGCCGCTGCGCACGGCTTCCTCACCGGCAAGCCGGGCATCTGCCTCACGGTGTCCGCCCCCGGATTCCTCAATGGCCTCACCTCGCTGGCCAACGCCACCACCAACTGCTTCCCGATGATCCTGATCAGCGGCTCGAGCGAGCGCGAGATCGTCGACCTGCAGCAGGGTGACTACGAGGAGATGGACCAGCTGGCCATCGCCAAGCCGCTGTGCAAGGCCGCCTTCCGCGTGCTGCACGCCGAGGACATCGGCGTGGGCCTCGCACGTGCCATCCGCTCCGCGGTGTCGGGCCGTCCCGGCGGTGTGTACCTGGACCTGCCGGCCAAGCTGTTCACGCAATCGCTGCCGGCCGAAGCGGGCCGCAAGTCGCTGATCAAGGTCGTCGATCCGGCGCCGAAGCAGATCCCCGCGCCCGAAGCAGTCAAGCGCGCGATCGACCTGCTCAAGGGCGCGAAGAAGCCGCTCGTGATCCTCGGCAAGGGCGCCGCCTACGCGCAGGCCGACAGCGAGATCAAGACCTTCATCGAGAAGAGCGGCATCCCCTACCTGCCGATGTCGATGGCCAAGGGCCTGCTGCCGGACAACCACAACCAGTCCGCATCGGCGGCGCGCTCGTACGTGCTGGCCGAGGCCGACGTGGTAATGCTGGTGGGCGCGCGCCTGAACTGGCTGCTGTCGCACGGCAAGGGCAAGACCTGGGGCGGTGCCTCCTCCAAGGAAGCCGGCAAGCAGCAGTTCATCCAGGTCGACATCTCGCCGACCGAGGCTGACAGCAACCTCGCGATCGCGGCGCCCGTCGTCGGCGACATCGGCTCGTGCATCACTGCGTTCAACCAGGCCATGGGCGCCGGCTGGAGCAAGCCGCCCAGCGACTGGACCGGCGCCATTGCCGAGCGCAAGGACAAGAACCTCACGAAGATGGCCGAGACGCTGGCGAAGAATCCCTCGCCGATGAACTTCCACAGCGCCCTCAACGTGATCCGCAACACGATCAAGGAGAACCCGAAGGCCTACCTGGTGAACGAAGGCGCCAACGCGCTGGACTTCACGCGCTCCATCGTGGACATGTACGAGCCGCGCCGCCGGCTCGACGTTGGCACCTGGGGCATCATGGGCATCGGCATGGGCTTCGCGGTCGCGGCCGCCGCCACCACCGGCGAGCAGGTGATCGCGGTCGAAGGCGACAGCGCGTTCGGCTTCAGCGGCATGGAAGTGGAAACGATCTGCCGCTACAACCTGCCGGTGTGCGTCGTCGTGATGAACAACAATGGCATCTACAAGGGCACCGACGTCAACCCGCGCGGCGACGCGATGGCGCCCACGCAGTTCGTCAAGGGCGCTCGCTACGACCAGATGATGCAGGCCTTCGGCGGCGTCGGCGTGGTGGCGAACACGCCGGAGGAACTGAAGAAGGCGCTCGATGAAGCCGTCTCCTCGCGCAAGCCGACGTTGATCAACGCCATGATCGACGAGAACGCGGGCACCGAGTCCGGCCGCATCACGAGCCTGAACCCCAGCGCGGCCAAGAAGAAGACCGCGTGAGGCCAAGCAACCGAAATTTCAAGAGAGCGACTAAGCCATGACCAAAGCACTTGAGGGCGTCAAGATCCTCGACTTCACCCACGTCCAGTCCGGCCCCACCTGCACGCAGCTGCTGGCCTGGTTCGGCGCCGACGTGATCAAGGTCGAGAAGGCCGGCGAAGGCGACGCCACGCGCAGCCAGCTGCGCGACATCCCGGACGTCGACAGCCTGTACTTCACCATGCTGAACCACAACAAGCGGTCCATCACGGTGAACACCAAGGATCCGAAGGGCAAGGAGATCCTGACCCGCCTGATCAAGGAATGCGACGTGCTGGTCGAGAACTTCGCGCCCGGCGCGCTGGACCGCATGGGCTTCTCCTGGGAGAACATCCAGAAGCTCAACCCGCGCATGATCATGGCGTCGGTCAAGGGCTTCGGCCCCGGCCCGTACGAGGACTGCAAGGTGTACGAGAACGTCGCGCAGTGCGCCGGCGGTGCCGCGTCCACCACCGGCTTCGACGACGGCCCCCCGCTGGTCACCGGCGCGCAGATCGGCGACTCGGGCACCGGCCTGCACCTGTGCCTGGGCATCGTCACCGCCCTGTTCCAGCGCGAGAAGACCGGCCGCGGCCAGAAGGTGCTGGCCGCGATGCAGGATGCCGTGCTGAACCTGTGCCGCGTCAAGCTGCGCGACCAGCAGCGCCTGGACCGCACCCACGTGCTGCAGGAGTACCCGCAATTCCCGGACAAGGAATTCGGCGAAGCGGTGCCGCGCGCCGGCAATGCCTCGGGCGGCGGCCAGCCGGGCTGGATCCTGAAGTGCAAGGGCTGGCAGACCGACCCCAACGCCTACATCTACTTCATCACCCAGGCGCCGGTCTGGGAATCGATCTGCAAGGTCATCGGCGAGGAAAGCTGGATCACCGACCCGAGCTACTCGACGCCGAAGGCGCGCCTGCCGCACCTGAAGACCATCTTCTCGCGCATCGAGGAATGGACCAAGACCAAGACCAAGTTCGAGGCGATGGACATCCTGAACAAGTACGACATCCCCTGCGGCCCGATCCTGTCGATGAAGGAAATCGCCGAGGAGCAGTCGCTGCGCGAGACCGGCACCGTGGTCGAGGTGGACCATCCCAAGCGCGGCAAGTACCTGAGCGTCGGCAACCCGATCAAGCTGTCGGACAGCCCCACCGAGGTCAAGCGCTCGCCCCTGCTCGGCGAGCACACCGAGGAAGTGCTCTCGCAGCTGGGCTACAGCAAGCAGGACATCGCCGCGCTGCGCGAGTCGAAGGTCATCTGAGAAAACATCCGGGGCGCCGCCGGCGCCCTGCCCTCGCATACAAATTCAGGAGAGAGACATGGCCAATGTCGACAAGTCCAAGGTCCGCCAGATCCTCGATACGGTGAAGAAGGAAGGGCGCGATGCCCTGACGGCACCGGAAGGCAAGATCGTCTGCGATGCCTACGGCATCAACGTTCCCAAGGAAGGCGTTTCCACCAGCGCCGCCGATGCCTCCAAGATGGCGTCGTCCATGGGTTTCCCGGTCGTGATGAAGATCGTGTCGCCGGACATCCTGCACAAGACCGAAGCCGGCGGCGTGATCGTCGGCGTCAAGAGCGCCGATGAAGCCGCCACCGCGTACGAGCAGATCATCGCCAACGCGAAGAAGTACAAGTCGGACGCCAAGATCGTCGGCGTGCAGGTGCAGCAGATGATCAAGGGCGGCCAGGAAGTGATCGTCGGCGCGATGACCGACGACAGCTTCGGCAAGCTGGTCGCCTTCGGCATGGGCGGCGTGCTGGTCGAGGTGCTGAAGGACGTCACGTTCCGCCTGGCTCCTGCCACCAAGGAAGATGCCGCGTCGATGCTGGACGGCATCCAGGCGGCCGAGATGCTCCATGGCGTGCGCGGCGGCAAGCCGGTCAACCGCGAGGCGCTGCAGGACATCATCGTGCGCGTGTCGCAGCTGGTGTCGGACTTCCCGGAAATCTCCGAGATGGACCTGAACCCGGTGTTCGCGTCCGAGAACGGCGCCATCGCCGCCGACGTGCGCATCGTGGTGAACTTCACGCCGAAGGCCCCGCGCTACCGCCCGGACGAGAAGGATGTGGTCACCTCGATGAACCGCATCATGAAGCCGAAGGCCATCGCCGTGATCGGTGCCTCCAACGAGGCCGGCAAGATCGGCAACTCGGTGATGAAGAACCTGATCAACGGCGGCTACAAGGGCACGATCTACCCGATCCACCCGAAGGAAGCCGAGATCATGGGCCTGAAGGCCTTCAAGAGCGTCAAGGACATCCCGGGCGAGGTCGACACCGCGGTGTTCGCGATTCCCGCCAAGCTGGTGGCCGGCGCGCTGAAGGAGTGCGGCGAGAAGAAGATCGCCGGCGCGGTGCTGATTCCCTCGGGCTTCGGCGAGACCGGCAACATCGAAGGCCAGGAGGAACTGCAGCGCATCGGGCGCGAGTACAACATCCGCCTGATGGGGCCGAACATCTACGGCTTCTACTACACGCCCGCCAACCTGTGCGCCACGTTCTGCACGGCCTACGACGTCAAGGGCGCCACCGCGCTGTCGTCGCAGTCCGGCGGCATCGGCATGGCCATCATCGGCTTCTCGCGCAGCACCAAGATGGGCGTGTCGGCCATCGTGGGCCTGGGCAACAAGTCGGACATCGACGAGGACGACCTGCTCCTCTTCTTCGAACAGGACGACAACACCAAGGTGATCGCCCAGCACGCCGAGGACCTGAAGGACGGCCGCGCGTTCGCCGAAGTGGCCAAGCGCGTGTCGAAGAAGAAGCCGGTGATCATGCTCAAGGCCGGCCGCACCGAGATGGGCGCCGCGGCTGCCGCGTCGCACACCGGCGCCGTCGCCGGCACCGACAAGATCTACGAGGACGTGCTGAAGCAATCCGGCGTGATCCGCGCCCGCAGCCTGCGCCAGATGCTGGAGCTGTCGCGCGGCGTGCCGATCCTGCCCACGCCCAAGGGCGAGAACGTCGTGATCATCACGGGTGCCGGCGGCTCCGGCGTGCTGCTGTCCGACGCCTGCGTCGACAACGGCCTGAAGCTGCTCAAGCCCATGCCTGACGACCTGGACGCCGCCTTCCGCAAGTTCATCCCGCCGTTCGGCGCGGCCGGCAACCCGGTGGACATCACCGGCGGCGAGCCGCCCATCACCTACGTGAACACGGTGAAGCTGGGCCTGGAAGACGACCGCGTGCACGCGCTCATCCTGGGCTACTGGCACACCATCGTGACGCCGCCCATGGTGTTCGCGAAGAACATGGTGCAGGTGGTCAACGAGATGAAGGCCAAGGGCAAGGTGAAGCCCGTCGTCGCCTCCCTGGCTGGCGACGTGGAAGTCGAGGAAGCCGCGCAGTACCTGTACGAGAACGGCATCCCCGCGTACGCTTACTCGACCGAACTGCCGGTCGAAGTGCTGGGCGCCAAGTACCAGTGGGCCCGCGCCGCTGGCCTTCTCAAGTAAGCGGCGACGATGGCCGGACATCGCGTCATCCCGATCGCAGCGACCGCCGGCCCGCACCTGCGCGAACGCAAGCGCCAGGGTCCGAAGGGGCGCCGCCCCTCGGACGAGGCGCTTGCCGACGTGCGGCAGCTGCTCGGTGACGCGTCGCGCCAGAGCGACCTGCTGATCGAGCACCTGCACAAGCTGCAGGACCACTTCGGCCACCTCTCGGCCGCGCATCTCTCCGCCCTGGCGCAGGAGATGCGCCTGGCGCAGTCCGAGGTGTTCGAGGTGGCGTCCTTCTACCACCACTTCGACATCGTCAAGGAAGGCGAGGAGGCGCCGCAGGCGCTGACCGTGCGCGTCTGCGACGGCCTGTCGTGCGAGCTGGCGGGCGCGCAGCAACTGCTGCAGAAGCTGCCCGACATCCTGGGTCGCGAGGTGCGGGTGATCCCCGCGCCCTGCATCGGCCGGTGCGAACAGGCACCCGCCGCGGTCGTCGGGCAGAACCCGGTGCCCTGCGCCACCACCCAGAAGGTCGCCGAGAAGGTGCGCGAAGGCGCCATCACCCACGAGCCCGAGGGCTACACCGACCTGTCGCAATACCGTGCGGCGGGCGGCTACCAGCTGCTGGAGCAGTGCCTGTCCGGCGCGCGCGACGTCGAATCCGTGATCAAGGTCATGGAAGCGTCCGGCCTGCGCGGCCTCGGCGGCGCGGGCTTCCCGGCCGGCCGCAAGTGGCGCATCGTGCGCGGCGAACCCGCGCCGCGCCTGATGGCGGTGAACATCGACGAGGGCGAGCCCGGCACCTTCAAGGACCGCGTGTACCTCGAACGCGATCCGCACCGCTTCCTCGAAGGCATGCTGATCGCCGCCTGGGCGGTGGGCATCGCGAAGATCTACATCTACCTGCGCGACGAATACCACGGCTGCCGCTCGCTGCTGGAACAGGAGCTGGCGCGGCTGAAGGCCGATCCGCTGGCGAGGTCCCTGCCGGAGATCGAGCTGCGGCGCGGCGCGGGCGCCTACATCTGCGGCGAAGAGTCCGCGATGATCGAGTCGATCGAAGGCAAGCGCGGCATGCCGCGGCTGCGGCCGCCGTACGTGGCGCAGGTCGGCCTGTTCGGGCGACCCACGCTGGAGCACAACTTCGAGACGCTGTACTGGGTGCGCGAACTGCTGGAGCGCGGGCCCGAGTGGTTCGCCAGCCAGGGCGCGAATGGCCGCAAGGGCCTGCGCTCGTTCTCGGTGTCGGGCCGCGTGCGCGAACCGGGGGTCAAGCTGGCACCCGCGGGCGTGACGATCCAGGAACTGATCGACGAGCATTGCGGCGGCATGGCCGAAGGACACAAGTTCTACGCCTACCTGCCCGGTGGCGCTTCGGGCGGCATCCTGCCGGCGACGATGAACGACATCCCGCTCGACTTCGACACGCTGCAGCCCTACGGCTGCTTCATCGGCTCGGCCGCGGTGATGGTGCTGTCGGACAAGGACACGGCGACGGCCGCGGCGCGCAACCTGATGCGCTTCTTCCGCGACGAGTCGTGCGGCCAGTGCACGCCCTGCCGCGCCGGCACGGCCAAGGCGCTGGCGATGATCAACCAGCCGCGCTGGGATGTGCCGCTGCTGGCCGAGCTGTCACAGGTGATGCGCGACGCCTCCATCTGCGGCCTGGGCCAGGCGGCGCCGAACCCGGTCGACTGCGTGGTGAAGTATTTCCCGCACGAGCTGGGCTAGACACCCAACAGCCGGACGCAGAGGACGCAGGAGTTCCGCAGAGGACGCGAAAGAACTTCGATTGAAGATGTCTTCTTCTGCGCCTTCTGCGTGACCTTTGGGTCCTCTGCGTCCGGAAGTTGGGTTTTTGAGGATTTGAATCCATGAACGCCGTCACCCGCGCCGAACTGGCGCAGATCGAAACCCCGGTCGTCGAGTTCACGCTCAATGGCAAACGGGTCGAGGCCCGTGCCAGCGAGACGCTGATCCAGGTGGCCGACCGCGAGGGCGTGGAGATCCCGCGGCTTTGCTACAAGCCGGGCCTGGACACGGCGGGCAACTGCCGCGCGTGCATGGTCGAAGTCAAGGGCGAGCGCGTGCTCGCTCCCAGCTGCTGCCGCACGCCGACGGCCGGCATGGAGGTGACCAGCAACAGCCCGCGCGCGGTGGCGGCGCAGAAGATGGTGCTGGAGCTGCTGCAGTCCGACATGCCCGAGGCGGACTACACGCGCAACAACGAGGTCGACCTGTGGTCCGCGAAGCTGGACCTCGGCAAGCCCCGCTTTCCCTCGCGCGGCCAGGTCGGTCCCGACCTCACGCATCCGGCCATCGAGGTCAACCTCGACGCCTGCATCCAGTGCACGCGCTGCCTGCGCGCCTGCCGCGACGAGCAGGTCAACGACGTCATCGGCCTGGCCTTCCGCGGCGAGCAGGCCAAGATCGTGTTCGACATGGACGACGCCATGGGCGTGTCCACCTGCGTGGCCTGCGGCGAGTGCGTCCAGGCCTGCCCCACCGGCGCGCTGATGCCGGCGCGCGGTGCCGCCCTGCCCGTCCCGGACAAGCAGGTCGCCTCGGTGTGCCCGTACTGCGGCGTGGGCTGCCAGCTCACCTACAACGTGAAGGACAACAAGATCCTGTACGTCGAAGGTCGCGACGGTCCGGCCAACCACGGCCGCCTGTGCGTCAAGGGTCGCTACGGCTTCGACTACGCCAACCACCCGCAGCGCCTGACCAAGCCGCTGATCCGCCGTGCCGACGCGCCCAAGCTGCCGCATGCGACGCTCGACCCGGACCGCGTGCATGAAGTCTTCCGCGAAGCCACCTGGGAAGAAGCGCTGGACTTCGCCGCCGGCAAGCTGCGCGACATCCGCGACACCGTGGGTCCCAAGGCGCTGGTCGGCTTCGGCTCGGCCAAGGGCAGCAACGAGGAGGCGTACCTGTTCCAGAAGCTGGTGCGCACCGGCTTCGGCACCAACAACGTCGACCACTGCACGCGCCTGTGCCACGCCTCGTCGGTGGCCGCGCTGCTGGAAGGCATCGGCTCCGGCGCCGTGTCCAACCCCGTCATGGACGTCACCCAGGCCGAGCTGATCATCGTCATCGGCTCCAATCCCACGGTGAACCACCCCGTCGCGGCCACGTGGATGAAGAACGCGGCGAAGAACGGCACCAAGCTGGTCGTGATGGACCCGCGCCGCTCCGATCTGACGCGGCTGGCCTGGCGCCACCTGCAGTTCAAGGCGGACACCGACGTCGCGATGCTCAACGCGATGATGTACGTGATCGTGGAGGAAGGCCTCGCCGACCAGGCTTTCATCGCGTCGCGCACCAGCGGCTTCGAGGAACTGCGCGCCAACCTCCAGGGCTACAGCCCCGAGGTCATGGCGCCGATCTGCGGCATCCCCGCCGAGACGCTGCGCGAGGTGGCGCGTGCCTATGCCACGTCCAAGGGCTCGATGATCCTGTGGGGCATGGGCGTGTCGCAGCACGTGCACGGCACCGACAACGCGCGCTGCCTGATCGCGCTGGCGCTCCTCACCGGCCAGATCGGCCGTCCCGGCACCGGCCTGCATCCGCTGCGCGGCCAGAACAACGTGCAGGGCGCGTCCGACGCGGGCCTGATCCCGATGATGTTCCCCGACTACCAGAAGGTGTCGGAACCGCAGGTGCGCGCCACCTTCGAGAAGGCGTGGGGCCTGCAGCCCGGCACGCTGGACCCGAACCCGGGGCTGACGGTCGTGGAAGTGATGCACGCGGCGCACGAAGGCAAGGTGCGCGGCATGTACATCATGGGCGAGAACCCCGCGATGTCCGACCCGGACGCCAACCATGCGCGCGAAGCGCTCGCCAAGCTCGACCATCTCGTCGTGCAGGACATCTTCCTCACGGAGACGGCCTGCCTGGCCGACGTGGTGCTGCCCGCGAGCGCGTTCCCCGAGAAGACCGGCACCTTCACCAACACCGACCGGCTGGTGCAGCTGGGCCGGCAGGCGATCACGCCGCCCGGCGATGCGAAGCAGGACCTCTGGATCATCCAGGAGCTCGCACGCCGCATGGGCCTGGACTGGAACTACAAGCACGTATCCGAGGCGTTCGACGAGATGCGGCACACCATGCCCAGCATCGCCGGCATCACCTGGGACCGGCTGGAGCGCGAGCACGCCGTCACCTATCCCTGCACCAACGAGGGTGACCCGGGTCAGCCGGTGGTGTTCGAGACCAGCTTCCCGCGCGAGAGCGGCAAGGCGCGCTTCGTGCCAGCGGACATCATTCCGGCGGCCGAGCGGCCGAATGCCGAATTCCCGATGGTGCTGATCACCGGACGCCAGCTGGAACACTGGCACACCGGCAGCATGACGCGGCGCGCCACCGTGCTCGATGCGATCGAGCCGGATCCGGTGGCGCTGGTGCATCCGCTGGACCTGGCCGAGCTGGGCCTGAAGCCCGGCGACCTGCTCACCATCGAATCGCGCCGCGGCAAGGTGAGCCTGTACGGGCGCGCCGACGACAGCTCGCCGCGCGGCGCCGTGTTCGTGCCCTTCTGCTACTACGAAGCGGCCATCAACCGCATCACGAACGACGCGCTGGACCCGGTGGCCAAGATCCCCGAGCTGAAGTACTGCGCGATCCGCGTCACCGCGGGCGGCACGCCGCCGCACCAGGTGAGCTTCGGCGGCGGACAGGCGCTGCTGCGCGAGCTGCAGGCCTGAGAAGCAGGGTCCGCATTCACAGCACGTCGTTGAGCAGGTACGCCGCGTTGTCCTTCAGCTTGTGCCACGCGCCGCGGCGCGTCCACTTCTCGAGGTCGATCTCCGTCGCGCGCTGCACGTAGTGCTCGAACACCGCATCCAGCTGCTGCGCGAGACGCTCGTCCAGCACCGCCAGCGAGATCTCGTCGTTGGTGTCGAAGGAGCGGTCGTCGAAGTTGGTCGAGCCGATCGCGGACCAGCAGCGGTCGATGGTCATCACCTTCTGGTGCAGCAGCGTGTGCGGGTACTCGAAGAGTCGCACGCCGCTCCGCAGCAGCTGCTCGAAGTCGCGATGGCCCGCGTGCTGCACCATGGGGTTGTCCGAGCCCCCGGTCGACGGCATCAGCACGCGCACGTCGACGCCGCGCTTCACGGCCTCGGCGAACGCCTGGATGGCCTCGGTCTTGGGAATGAAGTACGGGTTCTGGATCCAGATGCGCTCGCGCGCCAGGCATAGCGCGGCGTGGTGCAGGATCTTCACGGCGGGCGCCGAGTTCTCGGGCTTGACGAAGGCCACGTGCACCAGCGCGTCGCCGGCGGGCTCCAGCCGCGGGAAGACCTCGTCGCCCACGAACAGCTCGCCGGTCTCACCGGCCCAGTTCTCGCTGAAGGCGGCCTGGATGCTGTGCACGACGGGGCCGCGCACGTGCACGCTGACGTCGGCCGTGTGCCTGTGGTCCTCGGCGTCGCCCAGCCAGTCGTCGGTGACGCAATGGCCGCCGACGAAGGCCTCGCGGCCGTCGATCACGACGATCTTGCGATGGTCGCGGTCGGTGAGCACGCCCAGGTTGTAGACCGTGCGGCGGTGGAAGAACTTGAGGCGGCAGCCGGCCTCCTCCATCGTGCAGCGTTCGTCCTTGCCGAGCTGGCGGCTGCCGGTGGCGTCGAGCATCACGCGCACCTTCACGCCGGCGCGCGCGCGCCCGGCGAGCACGTCCGCCACGCGCCGCCCGAGCTCGCCCTGCTTCCACAGGAAGGTCTCGAAGTGCACGGTGTGGCGTGCCTGCGCGATGCGCTCGAGCAGCACGTCGAAGTAGCGCCCGTTCTGCAGCACTTCGAGCGCGTTGCCCGGCACGGCGGTGCCCAGCGTCAGCCCCGACAGCGACGGCACCAGTTCGCGGATCGGCGCATCGCAATCGAGCTTCAACCGCGGGCTGCGGTGCCGGCGCGCCGACCACAGCACGACGGCGAGCAGCAACGCGATGCCCGCCAGCAATCCGATCCAGAAACTTGGTCCCATGCGCGCCGCCCCAGCGTGTGAGAGCCCCGCAGCTTAGCCGCGGAAGGCCGAGCCAGGGGGCGAGCCGCCCGTTCAGGCCGGCAGCGGAACGGGAACGGGATGGTCGGCGCGCGCCTGCTCTTCCACGCGCGCGGCCTGCCGCACCACGGCCCGGATTGCATCCAGCACCAGCCGTGGTTGCGTGAGCTGTGGAAAGTGGCCGCTGCGCCGCGCCACGATGTGCGTGCCCAGCGGCGACAGCCGCGCGAGTTCCCTCTGGTGCTGCCGGCGCTGTCGCAGCACGTGCGACGGCACCAGCCAGCGCGGCGGCTCGTTGCCGCCGCTCACCACCGCCAGCGGCACCGACGGGAACGGGCCGGCCTCCTCCAGCTCCTGCGCCGCGGCATCGAGCCAGGCGAGTTCCGCATGCAGGTTGGCGCGGAACACGGACTGCGGCACCGACAGCAACTTGGCCAGCACCTTGGCCAGGTGGCTCTCGTGGCCGTGCAGCGTCGAGCGGTCCTGCGGGTGCGTGGCCTCGACCAGCACGACGCCGGCGACCTCCTCCGAATGCCGGCGCGCGAACAGGTTGGCGTAGAGACCGCCCAGCGAGTGGCCGACCAGCACATAGGGCGGACGCAACGCGAGTGCGTCGAGCAGCTCGCGCGCGGCGTGCAGCACCGTGGTCCCGGTCTGCGGTTGTGAGGGCGCACTGCTGGCGCCCACGCCGAAGCGGTTGAACGCGAGCACGCGGCCGAAGCGCTCGACGTGGGGATGGAGGCGCGTCCACCCCTCCAGCGTCACGCCCGATCCGTTGAACAGGACCAGCGTCGCCGGCCCGCGGCCGGACAGCACGTATTCCAGCGTGCCGTCGCCGATCGCCTGCTTGCGCTTGCCCGGCAGCTTGCCGGCGATCACGCCCCGCCGATGCCGACGTTCACCTTGCCCGTGCCCTCGCACTCGGGGCAGGCGCTGCCGTTCAGGATGCCGGTGCCGCCGCAGGCGCGGCAGACGTCCTCGCCGGTGCCGGGCGTGCCTTCGGGCGCTTCATCGCCCGGTGCCATCGGCGGTGTCGGGCCTGCTGCCCGTGCGCCGTTCGCGCCGGCGGGCTGGTCGGACGCGCCGGGCGAGGCCGGCGTGCGCATGGCCAGGTCGACCGATGCGCCGGGGTCTTCCTCGCCGGCGACCGATTCGCTCAGGTCCATCGTGGATGTGGTTCGCTCGTCAGCCATGGCATGCCTCGCAGTTGCCATGCATCGTAGGAACGCGGGCGGCGGCCCGCCGTAGGACGGGACCGTCGCAGTGCCGGCTCAGCGGCCGGACCAGGCGGGCGGGCGCTTGCCCACGAAGGCCTGCACGCCTTCGCGGAAATCGGCACTGCCGTAGCAGGTGCGGATGAGATCCTCGACGTCCGGCAGCTGCGCATGCAGCAGGCGGTTGAGCGCCTGCTTGCTCACGCGCTGCGTGACCGGCGCCAGCGACGCGAGCTTCCTGCACAGCTTGTCGCTGGCCGCATCGATGGCATCGGGCGCGGCGATCTCCAGCACATAGCCTGCCGCGAGCGATTCTTCGGCCGTGAGCAGGTCGGCCAGCAGCAGCACGCGCTCGGTGCGCGGACGCCCCAGCGCGGCCACCAGCCGCGCGATGTTGGCGGCAGACAGGCAGTTGCCCAGCGTGCGCGCGATCGGCACGCCCAGCTTCGTGCCCGGCGTGGCCAGGCGGAAGTCGCAAGCCGTGGCGATGGCCAGGCCGCCGCCGATCGCCCAGCCCTCGAGCACGGCGACGGTGGGCATCGGCAGCGATTCGAGCAGGCCGACGCAGGCATCGATGCGCTTCTCGTAGGCCACGCCGTCGTCGCCGCTCGTGAAGTCCTGGAACTGCGCGATGTCGGTGCCGGCCACGAAGGCCTGCCCGCCGGCGCCGCGGAAGCGCACCACGCGCACGGAGGCGTCGGCCTTCACCTGCTCGCAGATGCGCGTGAGCGCCTCGTACATCGCCCAGGTCATCGCGTTGCGCGCCTCGGGACGGTCGAAGGTCACCGAGGCGATGCCGCCATCGATGCTCAGGTGGACTTGGCCTTCGTTCATGCTGTCACTTCCCGAACGCCCCCTGCTCGCGCAGGCGTTTCTGCTGGTCCTCGCCGATGCCGATCTCGGCCAGCACTTCGGCCGTGTGCTCGCCCAGCAGCGGCGGATGGCGGCGCACCTGCTGCGGCGTGCCCGAGAGCTTCACCGCGAAGCCGATGTTGGGCACCTTGCCCTCGACGGGATGGTCGATCTCCATGCGCATCTTGCGCGCGGCGGCATGCTCGCTGCCGAACGCCTCGGGGTACGACAGGATGGGGCCGGCGGGGATGCCGTTGTCCAGCAGCGTCTGCACCCAGTGGTCCTTGGGCTGGCTGCGGAAGGTGGCTTCCAGTTCGTCCTGCAGCGCGGCGCGGTTGGCCAGGCGCAGCGCGATGGTGGAAAAGCGCGGGTCGCGCAGCAGGTCCTCGCGCTGCATCAGCGTGCACAGCTGCACCCACAGCTTCTGGTTGTTGGCGCCCATGACGAAGTAGCCGTCCGACGCGGCCATCGCCTGGTACGGCGCCGTCATCTTGTTCGACGTCCCCAGCGGCTGCGGCGGCTTGCCGGTGCCCCAGTAGTCGCACACGTCCCAGACCGAGAAGGCCATCGCCGAGTCGAACAGCGCGGCATCGACGTACTGGCCCTGCCCCGTGTTCTTCGCGCCGATGTAGGCGGCCAGCGTGGCATAGATCGCGAACAGCGCGCAGCCGATGTCGGCCACCGGCACGCCGGCCTTCACGGGCGGGCTGTCGGGGTAGCCGGTGACGCTCATCACGCCCGACATCGCCTGCGCCATGAGGTCGAAGCCCGGCCGATCGGCCCACGGGCCGGTCTGGCCGAAGCCGGAGATGCTGGTGTAGACCAGGCGCGGATTGACTTCCTTCAGAACCTCGTAACCCAGACCGAGGCGCCGCATCGCGCCCGGCCGGTAGTTCTCGATCAGGATGTCCGCTTCCTTGGCCAGCTGCAGCACCACCGACTTGCCGGCCTCGGTCTTAAGGTCCAGCGCGATGCTGCGCTTGTTGCGGTTCATGTTCAGGAAGCCGAGGCTGTCGGCGCCCTTCATCTTGAAGCCCATGGACCCGCGGGTCTGGTCGCCGGTGCCGGGCGGCTCGATCTTGATCACGTCGGCGCCCAGGTCGCCCAGCAACATGCAGGCATACGGGCCGGCCATGACCTGGCTGATGTCGAGGACGCGGACGCCCTGAAGGGGAAGAGGTCGTGTCATGCGAAAGAAAAATGCTGGAACGCAAAAGACGCGAAATCACGCGAAAGACGCAAAAGGCAAGAAGCACTTCCTGGATGCTTCTTTCGCGCCTTTCGCGTCCTTTTGCGTCTTTCGCGTTCGGCTGTCCGCCTTCAGTGACGGATCAGGAATCGCCCTTGACGCCGCCCTCGCGGATCACCTTGGCCCACTTGACCTGTTCGGTCTTCATGAACTCGCCGAATTTCTCCGGCGAGCCGCCGCCTTCAGACGCGCCGGAAGCCTCGAGCTTCTCGACCACCTCGGGCATCAGCATGACCTTGTTCATGTCCTCGTTCATGCGCTTGGCCAAGGCCGCGGGCATCTTGGCGGGGCCGACCAGGCCGTACCAGGTGGTGGCCTCGAAGCCGGGGAAGCCGGACTCGGCCATCGTCGGCACGTTGGGATACGCCTTCACGCGCTGCAGGCGCGTCTGCGCGAGGGCGATCGCCTTGCCGCTCTTCACGTGCGGCGTGGCGGCGGTCATGGTGTCGAAGCTGTACTGGATCTGGCCGCCGATCAGGTCGGTGAGCATCGGGCCCGAGCCCTTGTACGGCACGTGGATCGCCTTGACCTTGGCGGCCAGCATGAACATCTCCAGCGCCAGGTGCTGCGCCGAGCCGGTGCCGGCGGAGCCGAAGCTGATGCGGCCCGGGTTGTCCTTGCAAAGCTTGACGAGGTCCTTCACCGTCTTGGCCGGCTGTTGCTCGTTGCAGATCAGCAGGTTGGGCGTGACGCCCACCAGCATGATCGGCTGGAAGTCGGTGGCCGGGTCGTAGTTGACGCGCGTGAGCGCCGGCGTGATGGCCTGGCTGTTGATGTGCGCCATCAGCAGCGTGGTGCCGTCGCCGGGCTGCTTGGCCACGTAATCGGCCGCGATGGTGCCCGAGGCGCCGGCCTTGTTCTCGACGATGACGGAGGTCTTCCACAGGTCACCAAGCTTCTGGCCGATGACGCGCGCCAGGATGTCGGTGCCACCGCCGGGGGCGAAGCCCACGATGATGCGGATCGGGCCCGCGGGAATGCCCCCCTGGGCCCGCACGAGGGGTGCGGCAAGGGTGGCGGCGACGCCGGCGGTGAAGGTTCTGCGTTGCATGTGCTTGGATCTCCTGGTTATGCGGCCTTCTGCAGGACCGCTGGCGCCGGGTGCCCGGCAAAGTACTCCATCGCGGCCTGGACGCCGGACCCGGCGAGTCTGACGCCGGACAGCTTCAGGCCCATCTCGCACCCTGACAGAGCTGCCATCAGCGTGAGGTCGTTGCAGTCACCGAGGTGGCCGATGCGGAACATGCGGCCCTTCACCTTGCCCAGGCCGGTGCCCAGGGAGCAGTCGAAGCGCTCGTAGATCACCTTGCGCACGGCGTCGGCGTCGATGCCCTCGGGCGTGACCACGCCGGTGAGCACCGGCGAGTACACCGAGGGATCCACGCACTGGATCTCCAGGCCCCAGGCCTTGACCGCGCTGCGCACGCCTTCGGCCCAGCGCTTGTGACGCGCGAACACCGCGTCGAGCCCGCCCTGCTGCGGGTCGAGCAGCATGTCGCAGGCCTCGGCCAGCCCGTACAGCAGGTTGGTGTTGGGCGTGTACGGGAAGTAGCCGGTCTTGTTCATCTCGACCATCTCGTCCCAGGCCCAGAAGGCCTTGGGCAGCTTCGCCGACTTGCTCGCCTCCAGCGCCTTGGGCGACAGCGCGTTGAAGCTGATGCCGGGCGGCAGCATCAGGCCCTTCTGCGAGCCGCTGACGGTGACGTCCACGCCCCAGGCATCGTGCTTGTACTCGGCCGAGGCGAGGCCCGAGATGCTGTCCACCAGCAGCAGCGCGGGATGCTTGGCCGCGTCGATGGCCTTGCGCACGGCCTTGATGTCGCTGGTGACGCCGGTGGAGGTCTCGTTGTGGACCACGCACACGGCCTTGATCCTGTGCTGCGTGTCCTTGCGCAGGCGCTCCTCGATCATGGTGGCCTGCACGCCGCGGCGCCAGCCTTCGACGCCGGGCAGCCCGAGGACTTCCGCATCCAGGCCCAGGCGCTTGGCCATCTTGATCCACAGCGCGGCGAAGTGGCCGGTCTCGTACATCAGTACGCTGTCGCCGGGCGACAGCACGTTGCACAGCGCGGCTTCCCACGCGCCGGTGCCCGATGCCGGATAGATCACGACCGGGTGCTTGGTCTGGAACACCTGCTGGATGCCGGAGAGCACCCGCTTGCCCAGTTGCCCGAACTCGGGACCACGGTGGTCGATGGTGGGCAGGCTCATGGCCCGCAGGATGCGATCAGGCACCGGGGAGGGCCCGGGGATCTGCAGGAAGTGGCGGCCGGTCGGGTGGAAGTCGAGCGTGAGCATGGGGCTGTGCTTTGTCGTGCTTGGATCAGGTGGCCGCATTTTTTGCATACAAAATTCCTGTGTCAATGGGGCCTCCCTGTCAATGTTACGTTTGCACGCAAAGAAATCTGCATACAAAATGCCTGCATGTCCGCCGAAGTGATCTCCATTCCCCGTGCCGGCCTGCACGAGCAGGTGGCCACCAGGCTGCGGCAAATGCTGGTGGAAGGCGCCATCGCGCCGGGGGCCAAGCTCAATGAGCGCGAGCTGTGCGAACTGCTGCAGGTCTCGCGCACGCCGCTGCGCGAGGCGATCAAGATGCTCGCGGCCGAGGGCCTGGTCGAACTGCTGCCGCACCGCGGCGCGATCGCGGTCGCCCTGGACGAACGGGCCGTGCGCGACACGTTCGAGGTGATGGGCGGCCTGGAGGCGCTCTCGGGCGAACTGGCGGCCCAGCGGATCACCGACGAGGAACTCGCCGAGATGCGTGCCATGCACTACGAGATGCTGGCCGCCTACACCCGCCGCGACCTCTCGGCCTACTACCGCCTGAACGCCCAGATCCACCGCGCCATCAACGCCGCCGCCAAGAACCCGGTGCTCAGCGCCACCTACGACCGCATCAACGCCCGCCTGCAAGCCCTGCGCTTCCGCTCCAACCAGGACGGGGCCAAGTGGAAGAACGCGGTGCGCGAACACGAACAGATGCTCGAAGCCCTTGCAGCCCGCGACCCCGCCGCCATGCGCAAGGTGTTGGCATCGCACCTGAAGAACAAGCTCGACGTGGTGCTGGAGCTGCTGCACAAGCAGGAGCCCGCACGCAAGGACGCCTGATGAACGCTCCCCTGCCCCTCACCGTCGCCCGCGAAGCGGCGGCCGGCGCCTACGACAAGGTCGCCGCGGTCTCCAACGAAGTGGCGGGCCGGCTGGCAGCGCGCCTGGCCAGGGAAACGCAAGGCGAGGTCCTGTTCGCGCCCGCCGACCGCGGCCGCTACGCCACCGACGCGTCGATCTACCAGGAAATGCCGGTCGGCGTGTTCGTGCCGCGCAGCGCGGAAGACGTGCAGCTGGCCCTCGACATCTGCCGCGACCTGAAGGTGCCCATCGTCGCGCGCGGCGGCGGCACGAGCCAGTGCGGCCAGACCGTGGGCGCGGGCCTCGTCATCGACTACTCCAAGCACGTGCGCAAGGTGCTGGACGTCGACGTGTCCGGCCGCACCGCGGTGGTCGAGCCCGGCATCGTGCTGGACCACCTGAACGCGTCGCTGAAGAAGCACGGCCTCTGGTATCCGGTGGACGTGTCCACCAGCGCGCAGGCCACGCTGGGCGGCATGGCCGGCAACAACTCGTGCGGCAGCCGCAGCGTGGCCTGGGGCAACATGGTCCACAACGTGCGCGGCATCGACGCCTGGACCGCCGACGGCCGCCTGCACTCGTTCGGCCGCTTCGACCAGGCCACGGGCTGGGTGCGCGAGATGGGCGAGCAGGTGCGCACGCTCGCCGAGACGCTGGCGCCCGAGATCGACGCGGTCTGGCCCAAGGTGCTGCGCCGCGTGGCCGGCTACAACCTGGATGTCTTCCGCAACCAGAACCCGAAGCCCTACACGAACGACGGCTCGGTGAACCTCGCGCACCTGCTGGTGGGCAGCGAGGGCACGCTGACCCTCACCCGCAGCCTCACGCTGCAGCTGTCGCCGCTGCCGCAGGCCAAGGTGCTGGGCGTGGTGAACTTCCCGACCTTCTACAAGGCGATGGACTCCGCGCAGCACATCGTGAAGCTGGGCGAAGGAACGCTCACGGCAGTCGAACTGGTCGACCGCACGATGATCGAGCTGTCGCTGCAGAACCCGGCGTTCGCACCGACGATCCGCAGCGCGGTCATCGGCCAGCCCGACGCGGTGCTGCTGGTGGAGTTCTCCGGCAGCGACAAGGCCACCCTGGTGCGCCACCTGGACCTCCTCGTGGAGCTGATGGCCGACCTGGGCCTGCCGAAATCGGTGGTGCGCCTCGAAGACGACGCCGCGCAGAAGAACCTGTGGGAGGTGCGCAAGGCCGGCCTCAACATCATGATGAGCCTCAAGGGCGACGGCAAGCCGGTGTCCTTCATCGAGGACTGCGCGGTGCCGCTGGAGCACCTGGCCGAATACACCGATGCCCTCACGCAGGTGTTCCGCAAGCACGGCTCGCGCGGCACCTGGTACGCGCATGCGTCGGTGGGCACGCTGCACGTGCGGCCGATCCTGGACATGCGCCGCGAAGGCGCGGCCAAGATGCGCGCCATCGCCGACGAGGCCTCGGCGCTGGTGCGCAAGTACAAGGGCGCGTACAGCGGCGAGCACGGCGACGGCCTGTGCCGTGGCGAATGGATCCAGTGGCAGTTCGGCCCGAACATCACGCGCGCCTTCGGCCAGATCAAGCAGCTGTTCGACCCCAACCAGCTGCTGTGCCCGCGCCGCATGATCGATCCGCCGCGCATGGACGACACGCGGCTGATGCGCTTTCCGCCCTCGTACAAGGTGATCCCGCTGCAGCCCGCGCTGGACTGGAAGGTCTGGGACGTGCAGAACAATCCCGCCACCGAGCAGACCACGGCGCCCGGCACCGGCGGCGACCCCGCGCATGGGTACGCCAAGGCGGTGGAGATGTGCAACAACAACGGGCACTGCCGCAAGTTCGACGCCGGCACGATGTGTCCCAGCTACCGCGTCACGCGCGACGAGCAGCACCTGACGCGCGGCCGCGCCAACACGTTGCGGCTGGCGCTGTCAGGACAGCTCGGCCCCGAGGGCATCACGAGTCCCGCGGTGCGCGAGGCGATGGACCTGTGCGTGTCGTGCAAGGGCTGCAAGCGCGATTGCCCCACCGGTGTCGACATGGCCAGGATGAAGGTGGAGTTCCTGCATCACTGGCATGCGAAGCATGGGCGCTCGCTCAAGGACAGGCTGATCTCCGCCCTGCCGGACTATGCGCACAGGGCCGCCCGTTTCGCGCCGCTGCTGAACATGCGCAACAGGAGCCCCTTGCTCGCGAAGGTCGGCGAGAAGCTGCTCGGGTTCTCCGCCCGCCGCAGCCTGCCCGAATGGCAGTCGCAGCATTTCTTCAACCAGCCGCACAGCACCGCGACGCGCGAGGAAGTGCTCGTCGCAGCCAAGCCGGCGGTGCTGTTCGTGGACACCTTCAACGGCTTCTTCGAATCGGCCAACGCGCAGGCGGCGCTGAAGCTGCTGCAGGCCGCGGGCTACACGGTGCACGTGGCGGCCAAGACGCGCGAGGACGGCAAGCACCTGTGCTGCGGCCGCACCTACCTCGCTTCCGGCGACGTCGCCGCGGCCAAGGCCAAGGCGCAGGAAGTGGTCGAGGCGCTGGGCCCACTGGCCGAGCGCGGCATCCCCATCGTCGGCCTGGAGCCTTCGTGCCTGCTCACGCTGCGCGACGAGCACCTGTCGCTCGGCCTCGGCAACGTGGCGAAGACGATCGCGGGACAGGCGTTGCTGCTGGAAGAATTCCTGGCGCGTGAACTGGCGGCCGGCAAGCTGGAGACGCTGCGCGACAAGCTGCGGCCGGTCGAGCAGCCGATCCTGGTCCACGGACACTGCCACCAGAAGGCGTTCGATGCGGTGTCGCCGGTGCTCAAGCTGCTGCAGCTGCTCCCGGGCGCCAAGCCGCAGCTGATCGAAAGCAGCTGCTGCGGCATGGCCGGCGCGTTCGGCTACGAGGCCTCGCACCACGAGGTGTCGATGCAGATGGCCGAGCTGAGCCTGCTGCCCGCGGTCCGGCAGGCGCCGGATGCGATCGTGGTCGCCGACGGCACGAGCTGCCGGCACCAGATCCACGATGGCGCGGGCCGCGAGGCGGTGCACGCGGCGGTGCTGCTGGCGAGGCAGCTGGCAGCCTGAGCGGGCTGCTCACGCGTGGAAAGGGTGTCATCCCGGCGAAGGGCCGGGATCCAGCGACGGCGCTCGAACCCGGCGCGCGGCTGGATGGCGGGTCAAGCCTGCAAGGACAGCGCCTGACCTTGCGCTGGCGTTTGCCGGCCCCATGTGCCTTCGATGACCACTCTCTCCGTCCTCGACCTGGCGCCCATCCCCGAGGGCGGTGACGCTGCCCAGTCGTTCCGCAACACCGTCTCGCTGGTCCAGCACGCCGAGTCGCTGGGCTACCGCCGCTACTGGCTCGCCGAGCACCACGGCATGCCCGGCATCGCCAGCGCGGCGACGTCCGTGCTGATCAACCATGTCGCCAACCACACGCGCTCGATCCGCGTCGGCGCGGGCGGCATCATGCTGCCCAACCATTCGCCGCTGGTGATCGCCGAACAGTTCGGCACGCTCGAGGCACTGCATCCGGGGCGCATCGATCTCGGCCTGGGCCGCGCGCCCGGCTCCGACCCGATGACGGCGCAGGCGCTGCGCCGCAACCTCGACACCAACCCGGACCAGTTCCCGCAGGACGTGGTCGAACTGATCGACCTCATGTCCGACACGCCGAGGCAGAGGATCGCTGCCGTACCGGGCCGCGGCGCCAAGGTGCCGGTGTGGATCCTCGGCTCCAGCCTGTTCGGCGCGCAGCTCGCGGCGATGCTGGGACTGCCCTATGCGTTCGCCTCGCACTTCGCACCGGCGCAGCTGATGGATGCGCTGGCCATCTACCGCTCCACCTTCAAGCCTTCCGCGCAGCTGGATCGCCCGCACGTGATGCTGGGCTTCAACGTCGTCGCCGCCGACACCGACGCCGAGGCGCAGGTGCTCGCGACGTCGCTGCAGCAGGCCTTCGTCAACCTGCGCAGCGGCCGGCCGACGCGGCTGCCGCGGCCCTTCCCCGGCTATGCCGAGCGCCTGGGGCCGCAGGAGAAGGCGCTGCTCGCCAGCGTGCTGGCCTGCACGGCCATCGGTTCGGCCGACACGGTGCAACGCGAGCTGCGCGCGTTCGTCGAGCGCACCGGCGCCGACGAGGTGATGGTCACCTCGCAGATCCACGACCACGCCGCGCGCCTGCGGTCCTACGAGATCACGGCCGGCGCCCTGCGCTAGGCGCCTGGCTCGCCGCGCCGCGGCCAGGGGCGGCGGCACAATGCCGCGCATGGCCATCGTCATCCGTTCCGTCCTGCCCAGCGACCAACCCGCATGGCAACGCCTGTGGCGCGGCTACTGCGACTTCTACGAGGCCAGGGTGCGCGACGAGGTGACCCAGCGCACCTGGACCCGCATCCTCGATCCCGACTCGGGGATCATGTGCCTGCTGGCCGAGGCCGACGGCCAGGTGGTGGGATTCGCGCACTGCGTGGTGCACGAGAACACCTGGGAGACGCAGCCGGTGTGCTACCTGGAAGACCTGTACGTCGATCCCGCCGCACGCGGCCGCGGCGTCGGCCGCGCCGTGCTGGAGTGGTTGCGCAATTCCATGCGCGCCGAGGGATGGGCGCGCCTCTACTGGGTGACGCACAAGGACAACCGGCCGGCCCGCGCGCTCTATGACGAGTTTGCGCAAGCCGACGACTTCGTGCGGTATGTCGTGAAGCTCCCGCCGGCCTGACAAGTTCTCACACTGTCGCGTTCATGGCTGAGTTGGGTGGCGCCTAGACTCCGCCCCCTCATCCACGAGGAGACTCAGCATGCGACCCATCGCCACCAGCCGTCCCGCCCCCGCGACCATGGCCAGTGAACCGCTCGACCTGTTCTCCCGTGCCACGTCTGCCATGGTGCGCGCCGGTGGCGACGTGCAGCAGCAGCTGGCGCGCAGCACCGGTGCGCTGAACCAGCAGGCGATGCGCGAGCTGCGGCATGCCACCAACCCGGGCGAGATCCTCGCCGTGCAGACCGCCCTGATGCTGGCCGGATGGCAGCAGTCGATGGCGTGCTCGCGGACCGTGGCCAATGCGTGGCGCAGCGCGCTCGAAGGCACGCCGCGCGGCGGCCCGGCACGGCCCTGATCGCGGGAGCCGGCTGGCTCATCCATGGCACAGCGGCATCGCCGCTGCCCGTTTGATTCCATCGTGACGCTGAGGCCAAATAGCGGCCCGCACCTGTGCAGAGGCATCCGGTGCAGGACGACTGCATGCCATCCATGAGCGAGTCCACGCACGTACCCATCGCGTCTCCCCGCGCACCGCAGACGGCGGCCGGCGGAACCTCGCTGCTGGCCGGCGCGACGGCGAAGGCGCGTGCCATCGCCGACAGCGACATGGCGGCGGCCATCTCCGGCTTCGACTGGGCGGCCACGCCGCTGGGGTCGACCGACACCTGGCCGCAAAGCCTGAAGAGCACCGTGCGCCTGCTGCTCGGGTCGCGTTATCCGGGCTTCGTGCTTTGGGGCCCGGAGCTCACCGCGCTGTACAACGACGCCTACATCGAGGTGCTCGGCGCGCGGCATCCGTGGGCGCTGGGCCGCAGCTTCCGCGAGACCTGGGGCGAGATCTGGAACGTCGTCGGCCCGCAGTTCGACGTCGTCATGCAGGAAGGCAGCGCCACCTGGAACGACCGCGTGCTGCTGGTCATGGAACGCAAGGGCTACACCGAGGAGACCTACTTCACCTTCTCGTACAGCCCGTGCTTCAACGACCAGGGCGAGGTGGGCGGCGTGTTCTGCATCTGCACCGAGGAGACCGGCCGGGTGCTCGGCGAACGCCGCCTGCAGAGCCTGCGCACGCTGTCCTCGGCCCTGCTCGATTCGACCAGCCCGGTGCAGGCCTGCGAGAGCGCCGTCGCCGCACTCGCCTCCAACACCCACGACCTGCCGTTCGCGCTGTTCTACCTGCAGGATGGGCCGGTGGCGCGCCTGGTCGCGCAGACCGCGAACGTCGCCGCCCAGCCGCTTCTCGGGCCGGCCGAGATCGAGGTGGGCGACGGCAAGCCGTGGTGCTTCGCCGAAGTGGAGGCCACGCGCCAGCCACGCCATGTGCCCGGCATCGATCGGCTCGCGGCGGTGCCCGCAGGGCCCTGGCCGGAGGCGGTGCGCGATGCCCTGGTGCTGCCGCTGCCGTCGCCCACGCCGTCCACGCCCGCGGGGTTCCTGATCGCGGGACTCAATCCGCGTCGCCCGCTGGATGCGGACTACGACGACTACCTCACCCTCGTCGCCCAGCAGGTGGCCGGCGCCATCGCCGATGCGCGCAGCTTCGAGGAGCAGCAACAGCGCTCGCGCGCGCTGGCCGAACTCGATCGCGCGAAGACCACGTTCTTCTCCAACGTCAGCCACGAGTTGCGCACGCCGCTGTCACTGGTGCTGGGCCCGTTGGCCGACCTGCTGGAGGACGCGGGGCTGGATGAAGGCGCGCGCCAGGCACTCACCCTGGCGCAGCGCAACGGCCGCCGCCTGCAGCGGCTGGTGAACACGCTGCTCGACTTCTCGCGCATCGAGGCCGGCCGCATGCAGGCCCGGTTCCAGCCGGTCGACCTGTCCGCCTTCACCGCCGAACTGGCCAGCTTCTTCGATTCGGCGGCGCGCAAGGCAGGCCTCGCGCTGCAGGTGGACTGCCCGCCCCTGCCGCAGCTGGTCTACGTGGACCGCTCGATGTGGGAGAAGATCGTCTTCAACCTGCTGTCCAACGCGATCAAGTACACGACCGCAGGCACGGTGCAGGTGCGGCTGCGGGCAGTGGGCGCCACGGCACGGCTCGAGGTGCAGGACACCGGGCTGGGCATCCCCGAGGCTTCCCTGTCCCGCGTCTTCGAGCGCTTCTACCGCGTCGAAGGCGCACAGGGCCGTAGCATCGAAGGCACGGGCATCGGCCTGGCCCTGGTGGCGGAGCTGGCCCGCATGCACGGCGCGCAGCCGGAGGTGGAGAGCCTGCTCGGCGTCGGCAGCACGTTCAGCATCGCATTGCCGTTCGGCCACGCGCATCTTCCGCCCGCCCGGGTCGCGCACACGCCGGCCCCGATCGATGTGCCGCCCGCGCACGCCGTCGGCTGGCTCGACGAGATGGAGGCGTGGCTCGCCCCGGACCTGTGGGAACAGGATGCGGCGGACACCGGAGGGTCGCTGGTCAGCGAGCCCGGCGCGCCGTGGGAACCGTCGCCCCGGCAGGGCCAGCGGGGCAACGTGCTGCTCGTGGACGACAACGCCGAGATGCGTGGCTACCTCGCGCGGCTGCTCGGTCGCGAACACGATGTGCGCACCGCCGGCGACGGCTGGCAGGCGCTGCAGCGCATCGCCGAAGGCATGCCGGACCTGGTGCTCACCGACGTCATGATGGGCCGCATGGACGGCTTCACGCTGCTGCAGCGGCTGCGCGCCGATCCGGCCACCGCCACCCTGCCCGTCATCATGCTGTCGGCCAACGCCGCCGAGGACGCGCGCGTGCAGGCACTGGACGCCGGCGCCGACGACTTCCTCGTGAAGCCGTTCCACGCGCGCGAGCTGCTGGCGCGCGTTTCGGGCACCCTGCGGCTGGCGCAGGTGCGGCGCGAGGCGGTCGAGCGCGAGCAGCAGCTGCGTGCCGAGGTCGAGCAGGTGCTGGAGAGCATCGCCGAGGGCTTCATCGCGGTCGATCGCGACTGGCGCTTCACCTACGTCAACGCCAGCGCCGAGAAGATCTACGGCCGGGCGCGCGAGGCGCTGCTGCACATGACGCTGTGGGAGGCCTTCCCGGAGCTGCTGGGCTCGCCCTTCGAGGGCCCGTTCCGCCGCGCCATGCACGACCGCGTGCCGGCCAAGCTCGACGCGCCCTACGACCCGCTGGGCGGCTGGTTCGAGGTGAGCATCTTCCCGGTCGCCTCGGGCGGCCTGTCGTTCCACTTCTGCGACGTGCTGCAGAACCGTCTGGTGCACAAGGCGCTGCGTGAAGGCGAGGAGCGGCAGCGCTTCCTGTCCGACTTCGGCCAGCTGGTGCAACGCATCGAGGATCCGCGGGCGGTGCTCGATGCGGCGGTGGGCGCGCTGGCGCTGCACCTGCAGGCGGACCGCTGCGTGTGGGCGCTGCTGGACGCCCCGGCGGGCACCGCCCAGATCTGCGGCGAGTTCCGAGCCAACGGCATGGGATCGCGCCTTGGCCCGGTGCTGCTGCGTGACTACAACCGAGAGCAGGGGAAGGCCATGCTCGAAGGCAGGCCGTTCGTGGTGCACGACGCCGCGACCGATCCGCGACTGGCTGAGCAGCGCGCGAGCTACGCACAGGCTGGCATCGGCGCCAAGGTCGTGGCGGGCGTGCTGCGCGGCGAGCGGCTGGTGGCCGCCATCGCCGTCCACCAGCGCGGCCCACGCAACTGGTCCGACGCCGAGGTCCAGCTGGTGCAGGCCGTGGCGGCGCGCTGCTGGGAAGCCTTCGAGCGCGCCCAGGTGCAGCAGCGCCAGCGCGAGAGCGAGCAACGCTTCCGCGACATGGCCGAGTCGTTGCCGCAGATCGTCTACGTCACCGACGGCGCCGGCACGCCTGAATTCGTCAACCGCCAGTGGCATGCCTACACCGGACTGGCGACGGCCGCACGCGAGGACGTCGCGGGCGCCGCTCATCCCGACGATGCGGTCGTGCTGTTCGCGCGCTGGACCGAGGCCTTCGCCACCGGCACCCCGCTGGTGTGCGAGTTCCGGTTGCGCGATCGCGCCGGCAACTACCGCTGGTTCCTCACGCGCGCCGTGCCGATCCACGACTCGCGCGGCCGCGTGGTGCGCTGGTACGGCACGTCCACCGACATCGACGAGTCGCGGCGCAACGCCGAGGCGCTGGCGCAGGCCCACGCGGCGCTGCAGCAGGTGGAGCGTCGCAAGGACCAGTTCATCGCGACGCTCGCGCACGAGCTGCGCAACCCGCTCGCGCCGCTGCGCAACGGCGTGCAGCTGCTCGCGCTGGGCGGAGGCCCCGATGGCGGCGCCCGCGTGCAGGCGATGATGAAGCGGCAGATCGACCAGCTGGTGCGGCTGGTGGACGACCTGCTCGAGGTCTCGCGCATCACCTCCGGCAAGGTGGCCTTGCAGCGCGCGCGGCTGGACATGGCGGACCTGCTGGCCGGCACGGCCGAATCCAGCCGACCGGTCGTCGAGACCGCGCGCCATTCGCTGCACGTCGATGTCGACGCACTGGGTGGCCAGATGGTCGATGGTGACCCGCTGCGCCTGGGGCAGGTGTTCGCCAACCTCCTGAACAACGCCGCCAAGTACACCGAGCCCGGCGGGCACATCACGCTGCGCGGCTGGCGCGACGGCGCCGAAGCCGTGGTGCAGGTGCAGGACAACGGCCTGGGCCTCGCACCCGAGATGCTCGAGGAAGTGTTCCAGCCTTTCGTGCAGGTGGACCGCTCCGCCTCGCGCGCGCAGGGCGGCCTCGGCATCGGCCTGTCCATCGTGCGCAGCCTGGTCGAACTGCATGGCGGTTCGGTGCGCGCCACCAGCGGCGGCGCCGGCCAGGGCAGCACGTTCGAAGTGCGCCTGCCGATCGCCGCCGGGCCCGAGCCCGCGCAACCGGGCAGCACCGCCGCGCCGGTGCGGGCGCCGAACACCGGCGGGCCTTCGGTGCTGGTGGTGGACGACAACCACGACGCCGCCGACAGCCTGGCCTACATGCTCGAGATGATGGGCGCCAGCACCCGCGTGGTGTACGGCGGCCCCGACGCCGTGACCGCGGTCGAGTCCGAGGCGCCGGCACTCGTGCTGCTGGACATCGGCATGCCGGGCATGGACGGCTACGAAGTGGCGCGTCGCCTCGCGTCGCATCCGCAGCGCGCGAAGATGCTGCTGGTGGCCCTGACCGGCTGGGGCCAGTCCGAGGACCGCCAGCGCACGCGCGAAGCCGGGTTCGACGAACACCTCGTGAAGCCGGCCGAGATCGACGTGCTGGAAGTGCTGCTCGCGAAGGCCGCGAAGGGGCGATAGCCCTCTTCGTGTCGTCGCGGGCTTGACCCGTGGGGACCGCGGTGCCGGAAGCAGCCGCGCTATAACCACTCCGTGCAACCCACCTTCACCCCTCCCATCCGCGCCGTCTGCTTCGACTGGGGCGGCACGCTGATGTCCGAGGCCGGCCCGGCCGACATGCCGATGGGCGTGTGGCCCGAGGTGCGGGCAATGACCGGTGCCCGGGACGCATTGGCCATGCTGCACGGGCACGTGCCGCTGTGCATCGCGACCAACGCGTCGGTCTCGGACACGTCGCAGATCGAGCGTGCGCTGGCGCGCGTGGGCCTGGGCCAGTTCTTCTCGCACGTGTTCTGCTACACCGAGCTGGGCTGCCGCAAGGACCAGCCGGCCTTCTGGCGCGCCGTGTCGGAGCGGCTGGACGTGCCCGCCACGTCCATCGCGATGGTGGGGGACTCGCTCGACCAGGACATGCGCGGGCCGGCGCGCTTCGGCGTCCAGAGCGTGTGGTTCAGCGCCACCGCGGCGCTTGGCGAGCGCGACGTGCCGCGCGTGGCCCAGCTGCCCGAGTTCGCGCGGCTGGTGTTGCAGGCGCTGTGAGCCTCGCATGACGACAGCGACAGCCCCCTTCCCCCTCGACGGCGGCTGCGACTGCGGGCAGGTGCGCTACCGGATGCTCGACCGGCCGCTGTTCGTGCATTGCTGCCACTGCCGCTGGTGCCAGCGCGAGTCGGGCGCCTCGTTTGCGCTCAACGCGATGATCGAGGCCGATCGCGTGGTGGTGCTGGCCGGCGCGCCGGAGCTGGTGCACACGCCCTCGGCCAGCGGCCAGGGCCAGGACATCGCGCGGTGCCCGCGCTGCAGGATCGCGGTCTGGAGCCACTATGCCGGGGCCGGGCCGCTGGTGTGCTTCGTACGCGTGGGCACGCTGGACGAGCCGGACCTGGTGCCTCCGGACATCCACATCTTCACCGCGAGCAAGCAGCCCTGGGTGCTGCTGCCGCCCGGCGTTCCGGCAGTCGCCGAGTACTACGAGCGCGAGCAGCTGTGGCCGGCGGCAAGCCTGGCGCGGCGGCAGGTGCTGCTGCCGCGCATCGAGGCGTACCAGGTGACGATGCGGGCGCGCAGCGCGCCCAGGTGATTCCCGGCTGGCACTTTTGCGCGGCATCGCGCGCGCCGGCGTGCAACTCGTCGCGGCCTGCACTGCCGGGCTGGGCCAGCCGGTAGCATCGCGGGCCATGTCGTTTCCGTCCCTGCCCTCCGGCGCCTGGCATGTCGTCACCCGCTTCGGGGAAGCCGGCATCCTGATCCCCTGCGCACTGCTGCTGGCGGGCTGGCTGGCGCTGGCCACGCGCGAGTGGCGCACCGTGCTGGCCTGGCTGCTGCCGCTGGCCGCGGCCGTGGCACTGACCACTGCGTCCAAGATCGCGTTCATGGGCTTCGGCGTGGGCATCGCCAGCCTCGACTTCACGGGCTTCTCGGGCCATTCGATGTTCGCCGCCGCGGTCTACCCGATGCTGGCCCATGCCGCCACGCGCCGGCTCGGCCGCGGCTGGCGCATCGGGGCGGTGGGCCTCGCCTATGCGTTCGCGCTGGCGGTGGCGGTCTCGCGCGTGCGCCTGGACGCGCACTCGCCGTCGGAGGTGGTGCTGGGGTTCACCTTGGGCGCGGCCGCCAGCGCGACGGCGCTGCTGGCGCTGCGGCACGCGCAACCGATGGCGTTGCCGCGCGTGCTGGCCTTCGGCCTCGCCTTCTGGCTGGCGTGGACGCCGCGGGAGCCGGTGCTGCTGCCCTCGCACGCAATCGTCACGCGCGTGTCACTCAAGCTCAGCGGCCGTTCGGTGCCGTACACGCGCGCCGACCTGCACCGCGGCCGGCACTTCGCCTCCTGACCGCACCAAGAAAAGGGCCCCCACGGCGCGAACCGCGGGGGCCGAAGATTGGCGGTGTTCAGGCCAAGCACTTTTCCCACCTGAAGGGGAGCCACACGCCAACGCTGGTGATTCTGCAAACGAACGCCTGACTGGAACCTGTTCGCCGCGACGCACGCAATCAGGCAAGGCGAGGGGGCACGCCGGCCCGGCCGCTGCACGCCGGAGCGGTGCGCACTACCATCGCGCGATGACCGCCACCCTCAAGATCGATTTCGTCTCCGACGTCGCGTGCCCCTGGTGCGCCGTCGGCCTGGGCTCGCTGGAACAGGCGCTGCGGGAGCTCGACGGCGAGATCACGGCCGAGCTGCGCTTCCAGCCGTTCGAGCTCAATCCGCACATGGGCCCCGAAGGCCAGGACGCCACCGAGCACCTGGCGCAGAAATACGGCTCCAGCCCCGAGCAGCAGGCGGCCAACTGGGAGGCGCTGCGCCAGCGCGCCGCGGCCGTCGGCGTGCCGTTCAAGCGCGAAGGCCGCCGCCGCGTCTGGAACACCTTCGATGCGCACCGGCTGCTGCACTGGGCCGGCGAGATCAACCTGCGCGCGCAGCTGGCGCTCAAGAAGGCACTGCTGCACGCGTACTTCGGGGAGGGTCGCGGGCTGGCCGACCACCAGGTGCTGCTCGACGCGGCCGAGGCGGCCGGGCTCGATGTCGAGCAGGCGCGGACCATCCTCGCGGGCGACACCTACGCCACCGAGGTGCGCGAGCGGGAGCGCTTCTACACCTCGCAGGGCATCCACGCGGTGCCCTCGGTGATCGTCAACGAGCGCCACCTGATCCAGGGTGGGCAGCCGCCCGAGGTGTTCGCGCGCGCACTGCGGCAGATCGCCGCCGAGGAAGCGCCCGCCTGAAGGCTGGCAGTCGCTAGGCCGGCAGCGAGGTCGGCGCGCCGCTCACGGCGGCATGCAGCGCCGCCAGCAGGTCGTCGACGCCGTACGGCTTGCGCACCACGCGCACGCGCACATCGGGCTGGTCCACCGAGTAGCCGGTGGCCACCAGCGCCGGCAGATCCGGCAGGTGCTCGCGGCACCAGGCGACGAGGTCCAGGCCGGTCAGGCTGCCCGGCATCACGACGTCGGTGAACAGCACGTCGAAGCGCGCGCCGCTCTCCAGCAGGGCTCGCGCTTCGTCGGCGGATCGGCACAAGGTGACGCGATGCCCCTCGCGCTCCAGCGCGGCGGGCACGACCGAGCCGACCAGCACGTCGTCCTCGGCCATCAGCACGTGCAGCAGGCGATCCGGCCGCGGGCGCGGCGCGGCGGCGGGTTCTCGCACGGCGGCACCGTCGATGGCGGCCGGAAGGAACAGGCTCACGCGCGTGCCCCGGCCCACGACGCTCTCGATGCGCACGTCGCCGTCGGACAGCTTCGCGAACGCCTGCACCTGCGGCAGGCCCAGGCCCGTGCCCACGCCGGGCGCCTTGGTCGTGAAGTACGGCTCGAACACCCGCGCGAGCGTGGGCGCATCCATGCCGAGTCCCTCATCGACCACGTCGATGCGCACCAGGGCCGGCTGCATCGTGTCGGACGCAGCCACGCCCGTGGCCTCGATGGCGACGGTGCCGCCCTGCGGCATCGCGTCGCGCGCGTTGAACACCAGGTTGAGCAGTGCCAGTTCGAGCTGGGTGGGATCGGCCAGCACCGGCGGCGTGCCGGGTGCGACCTGGGCGACGAGGCGGATCCGCTCGCCGGCGGCCTTGGCCGTGAGTTCGCGGCTGTGCAGCAGCAGGTCCTCCAGCGACACGGGCCGCGGCAGCAGGGCGTGCGGTCGTCCGAACGCCAGCATCTGCCGCACCAGGTCGGCCGCCTTGCCGCAGGCCGACAGCGCCGCGCCCAGCGCGCGGCTGTGCGAGCCTTCGTGGACCGTGCGCTGCACGACCTGCAGGCCCATGCTGATGGTCTGCAGCAGGTTGTTGAAGTCGTGCGCCACGCCGCCCGTGAGGCGCCCGATCGCCTCGTGCTTGCGGGCCTCGAACAGCTTGGCCTGCGCGACCTCGGCCGCCTGCACGGCCTCCGCGACGCGCGCCTCCAGCACCCGCTCGGTCTGCTGGATGCGCACGCCGGCTGCATGCAGCGCCGCGCTCACGTCGTCGAGCTCGCCCACGCCGCTGCGCAGCACCGGCGGCACCTGCTCGCGACCCAGGTCGGCCGCCGCCGACTTCAGCTGCAGCACCGGCTGGCTGATCCAGCGCGCCGACAGCATGGCCAGCACCAGGCCGATCAGCAGCAGCACGCCCGACACGGCGACGGCCTGCAGGGTCAGGCGCTCGGCGGTGCGACGCAACGTCGCCATCGGCAACGCGACGACCGCGTGCCAGCCGTATGCATTGCGCCGCGCCACGTAGGTGAGCGAGGCCACGCCATCGAGCGTCAGCGTCTCGAGGAATCCCGAACCGCCGCGGTTGGCCAGCTCGCGCAGCGGCGTGTAGCTGGCCGTGACACCGAGCCAGCGCGCCGGGTCGCGGCTGCGGGCCATCACGCGCTGCTCGCGGTCGATGACCGACGACACGCCCCCGGCCGGGGTCGCCTGCCGGTCGACGATCGCCTGCACGTCGTCCGGCGGGAACGGCACGCCGATGTTGAACTCCGGCGGGTCGCGGCTTGCTTCGGGGACGTACAGCGCGATCGCAGGCCGGCCCGAAATCGGGCCCTGGGGCACGAAGAACACCTGGGGCCCGCCGGTCACGAACGGCGCGCCAGGCAGCCGCTGCACGCGTCGCCGCTCGGGCAACCCCGTGTAGACGTACTGCTGGGTGCGGTCCACGAGGATGACCGTCGCACGGGTGCCCGCGGCCGCCTGCCGCGCCTGCTCGTCGAACTTCGCGAAGTCGCGTTCGCGCACCGCGCGCGTGACGGCCAGGGCTTGCGCCAGGACCCGGCGCTTGTCGAGTTCCGCTTCGATGGCAGAGTTCAGGTTGTCGGCGACCTGCCGCACGCTGTCGCGCGCGAGCCGCTCCTGCTGCACGTAGGTCGAGCGCGCCTGCAGCGCGAGGCCGGCGACCGCAGGCACCCACACGGCCAGCACCAGCAGGATCAGCCGGGTCCGGATGGACGCGGGATGCCGGGAGGGACGGGGCAGGCGCACCTCGTCAGTCTAGCTGAGCACCGTCCAGTCACTCCGTCGCATCGCAGTCGCAGCTGCGTTACACAGCCGTCGCACATGCGATGTGCCTCTATGATAGTGACCACTCCGTCTCCGCGCCGATGCCCTCGTCCACCACCTGCCGCATCCATGCAGCCGTCCACCGATGAATTCGTCCGCGAGGCAGCCCAGACGATGGCTGTCCTGGAAGCCTTCAGTCCGGTCTTCCCGGAACTCGGCATCAAGGAGATCGCGCAGCGCGCGTCCCTGCCGCCCGATGTCGTCCGCGGGTTGGCGGTCACGCTGTGTGAACTGGGCTACCTGCGGTTCGAGGCCGCCAGCGGCCGCTACCGGCTCGGCGCCAAGCTGGTCGGCATCGCGCGCAGCTTCCTGGGTGCGCGCGGCGTCCGCGCCGCGGCGCACGGCCACATGGAAGCAATGGTGGCCCGCCTGCGCGCCCCGCTCGCGCTGAGCGAGCGCGACGGGCTGGAGATGATGTACCTCGACTACGTGCGCGGCGACGCGCCCGTGCTCGTGCAGCACCGCGTCGGCACCCGCCTGCCGATCGCCACCTCGGCGTCCGGCCGCGCCTGGCTGGCCAGTGCGCCGGCGGTGGAGGTCGACGCGGTGGCGCGGCAACTCGCCGCCCGATCGGTGCACGGTGGCACGCCCCTGGAAGAACACCGCGCCAGGGCGCAGCACGACCTGCAGACGCTGGGCTTCACGCGCTCGTACGGCGACCTGAATCCGGAAGTGAACGCGGTGGCGGTGCCACTGCACTCGCCGATCGATGGCCTGCTGATGACGTTCAGCGTCACCTCGCCGGCCATGCTGGTGCCGGCGCGCCGCTGCGACGCGGAGCTCGGGCCGGCGCTGGTGCAGATGGTGGCGGACGTGGTGCGCGATCTCACGGCCGGCTGAGCACGCGTGGCGTGGCGTGCGTCCACGGGGACGTCACGCCCTAACACCATCCTGACGCGGCCGGTGCTAGCCTGCATCGGCAATGACGCCCAGTTCCGACCTGCACCTCGTCGAGCCGCCGCCCGACCGGCCGCGGCGCGACGCTGCCATCGTGCTCGCGTTGATCGCAGGCGCCACGGCCATCAACCTGGCCCTGGATGGACGCGCAAGGCTCACCAGCCAGGCGATGCTGTACGTGCTGGCGGTCGTGCTCGCCGCGTACACCGTCTCGCGCACGGCCGCCCTCCTCGGCGCCATCGGCGCGGCCCTCTGCCTCAATTTCTTCTTCATCGAGCCGCGCTACACGCTGCAGGTGGACGCACAGGAGAACGTGTCGGCGCTGGTGGCAATGCTGGGCGTCGCGCTCGTCATCAGCCACCTCGCCGACGCGTCGCGACGGGACGCCGAGGCGGCGCGCCGCAGTGAACGCCGCGCGCGCCAGCTGCAGGAGCTGGCAGCGGAACTCGCCGACGCCTCCAGCGCCGCCGACGTGCATGTGCTCGCGCAACGGTATCTCGCTCGCGCCTTCCCGGGTCCTTGCCTGGTTGCCCTGCTCTCGCCCGAGGGCAAACTGCAGCTTCCCGAGGACCACCGCACCCTGCGCGACGGCATGCTGGCCTGCATCCGCGAGGCGGCCGTCCTCGGGCCCGGGACGGGCCGGTGGCCGGGCCTCGGCGCCTGGTACCTGCCGCTCGCATCCGAGCGCCACATCGCGGGCGCTGCGTGCGTGCAGGACGTGCGTGCACGCGACGTTGCCGGCCTGGACCACGCGCAGGCCATCGCTGCCCTGGCCGGACAGGCCCTCTGGCGCATGAAGCTCGCCGCTTCCGTGCACGAAGCCGAGGAGCAATCGCAATGGCACAAGGCGCAGAACACGTTTCTCGCCGCCATCTCGCACGACTTCCGCACGCCGCTCGCCTCGATCATGGCCGCCGCCACCTCGCTGGAGATGCAGAGGCACAAGCTCCCGCCCTCCGAGCAGGAGCGGCTGCTCGGCACTATCGTCGGTGAGACGACGCACCTGGTCCGCCTGACCGACAACACGCTGCAACTGGTGCGGCTGGAGAACGCCGGTGAGCTGGTGCTGGACTGGCAGTCGGTGGAGGAGATCGTCGGTGCGGTGCTGGCGCGGGTGCGCGCGCGCGATGTCTCGCGGCGCATCCACTCGCAGGTCGATACCGGCCTCCCCCTCATCCGGGCGGACTCGGTGCTGCTGGCGCAGTTGCTGGAGAACCTGCTGGACAACGCGCTGAAGTACAGCGCCGACGCGATCGAGCTGACCGCGTCGCAGCGGGGCGGGCACATCGACATCGCGGTCGACGATCGCGGTGATGGCATCGCGGCCGGCGAGGAACTGGTGATCTTCGAGCCGTTCCGTCGCGGTGACCGGGCCGGCCCGCGGGGCACCGGTCTCGGCCTGGCCGTGTGCCGCGCGATCGCACGTGCGCATGGCGGCGAGCTGGCCCGCGTGCCACGTTCCGGCGGGGGCAGCAGCTTCGTCCTGCGCCTTCCCGTGGAAGCCGTGCAGCCGGTGCCGGAAGCCGCATGAGCCGCCGGGCCGCTCCCAAGGCTCATGGCACCGCGGCCCGCAGGGCGGAGGTTATCCAATGACCCTGCAGGTCCTGGTCGTCGAGGACGACCGCGAGATCCGGACCCTGCTGCAGTCCTCGCTCGCCGCGGAAGGCTTCGAGGTCCGCACCGCGGTGTCGGTGAGCGAGGCGTCCGCCTTGCTGCGGCACGCGCAGCCAGACATCGTGCTGCTCGACCTGGGACTGCCGGATGGCGACGGCGCCGACCTCGTGCGCGACATCCGCCGCCACCACAACCTGCCGGTCCTGGTGGTGTCGGCGCGCCACCAGGAGGCCGAGAAGGTCAAGCTGCTGGACGCCGGCGCCGACGACTTTCTCACCAAGCCGTTCAGCGTCGGCGAGTTGCTGGCCCGCATCCGCGTCTCGCTGCGGCATCGCGGCACCACGGTCGATCCGAGCACGCGCGTGCACGAGCATGCCGGCCTGCGCATCGACCTGGACGCGCGTCGCGTCACCGTGGACGGCGACGCGGTCCACCTGACCCCGACGGAATACAACCTGCTCGCCCGGCTCGCCCGCCATCCCGGAAAGGTGGTGACCCACCGCCAGCTGCTGTCGGACGTGTGGGGGCCGGAGTTCACCGAGCACACGCACTACCTGCGCCTGTACATGGGACAGCTGCGGGCCAAGATCGAGCGCGACCCCGCCGAGCCACGGCACCTGCTCACCGAAACTGGCGTCGGCTACCGCCTCGCCGCAGGCTAGTGTCCATATGCTTTCCTGACGCTGCAGTTCACACACTCGCCGTTCTCCAACAACCCGGGAGCGGCAATGACGACGACAGTGAAACGGGAGAGCCAGGCGGCCCTGACCCTCGGCGCCCTCGGCGTCGTGTACGGCGACATCGGCACCAGCCCGCTGTACACGATGAAGGAGGTCTTCAACCCCGCGCATGGCCTCGCCCTCGACACGGCCAACCTCGTGGGCGCGGTGTCGCTCATCGTCTGGGGCCTCTTCTTCGTCGTGACCCTCAAGTACGTGCTGCTGATCCTGCGGGCGGACAACAACGGCGAGGGTGGCATCGTGGCCCTCACGGCGCTCGCGGCAAAGGCCGCCGGCAGCACACCGCGACGGAGGCTGGCCCTGCTGCTGGTGGGCGTCTTCGGGGCCGCGCTGTTCTACGGCGACAGCGTCATCACGCCGGCCATCTCGGTGCTGAGCGCCGTCGAGGGCCTGGAGGTCGCCACGCCGGCGCTGAAGACGTTCGTGCTGCCCCTGTCGCTGGCCGTCCTCATCGGCCTGTTCGCGATGCAGCGCTTCGGGACGGGGACCGTGGGCAAGTTGTTCGGCCCCGTGATCGGCGCCTGGTTCCTCGTGCTGGCCACCGTCGGCATCGTGCAGATCGCGCGCCACCCGGCGATCCTGGCCGCGCTCGATCCGCTGAACGGCCTGCGCTTCGGGCTGCGACAAGGCTGGCACGTGTTCGTCATCCTGGGTGCGGTGGTGCTCGCGTTCACCGGCGCCGAGGCGCTGTATGCCGACATGGGCCACTTCGGCAAGCGGCCGATCCGCATCGCCTGGACAGGGCTGGTGCTGCCCTCGCTGGCGCTGAACTACCTGGGCCAGGGCGCGCTGCTGCTGCGCGAACCCGCTGCGCTGGAGCAGCCCTTCTACCACCTGTTCTCCGATGCGATGCTCCTGCCCGCGGTGGTGCTGGCCACGGCCGCCACCATCATCGCCTCGCAGGCAGTGATCACGGGCGCCTACTCGCTGACGCAGCAGGCGATCCAGCTGGGGCTGCTGCCACGCATGCAGACGATGTACACCTCCGCGAAGGAGATCGGGCAGATCTACATTCCGGTGGTGAACTGGATGCTGCTGGTGGCCGTGGTGCTCGCGGTGCTCGGCTTCGGCAGTTCGTCCGCGCTCGCGTCGGCCTACGGCATCGCGGTGACCATCACGATGTTCACCACCACCCTGCTGACGTACTTCGTCGTGCGGCGTGCATGGCGCTTTCCGCTGTGGCTGGCCAGTGGCGCGACGGGCATCTTCCTGGCGGTCGACCTCGTGATGGTCGTGGCGTGTTCGCTGAAGTTCATGGAAGGCGGCTGGTTCCCGCTGGTGCTGGGCATGGCGCTGTTCACGGTGATGGCCAGCTGGCGCCGCGGCCGCGAGCTGCTGTTGCGCAGCATCACGCAAGGCGACCCGCAACTGCTGCCGTTCCTGGAGGCCCTTGCCGCGGAGGGCATGCCGCGCGTGCGACGCACCGCGGTGTACGCGGTCGCCAATCCCGACACGGTGCCGCAAGCCCTGCTGCACAACCTCAAGCACAACCAGGTGCTGCACGAACGCAACCTGATTCTCACCGTGGTGTTCCAGGACGTCCCGTGGGTGCCCGAGCGCGAACGCGTGGCGACGCAGCCGCTGGTGCCTGGCTTCTGGAAGGTGACGGTGACCTACGGCTTCAAGGACATCCCCGACATCCCGGCGGCCCTGGTCCGCTGCGACTGCGGCGAGCTGCCGATCAACCTGTTCGAGACCACCTACTTCCTCAGCCGCGAGACCATCATCCCGACCCGGCAGCCGGGCATGAAGCCGTGGCGCGAGAAGCTGTTCGCGTTCATGGCGCGCAATGCCGGCAACATCGCCGACTTCCTGCGGCTGCCCGACAACTGCGTGATCGAGCTGGGGACGCGGGTGCAGATCTAGTGCGCGTCAGTCAGCCCTGGAACAAGGCCTTGTGCTGCTCCCGCAGGAGGTTCTTCTGCACCTTCCCCATCGTGTTGCGCGGCAGTTCCTCGACCACGAAGCAGCGCTTGGGGATCTTGAAGTTGGCCAGGCGCGCCTTCAGCGACGCGATGATGTCCTCGGCCTGCAGCGACGCACCGGACTTGCCGACCACCACGGCCACGCCCACCTCGCCGAAGTCGGGGTGCGGCACGCCGACCAGCGCGCTCTCGGCCACGCCGGGCATCTCGTTGATGTAGCCCTCGACCTCGGCCGGGTAGACGTTGTAGCCGCCGCTGATGATCAGGTCCTTGCTGCGGCCGACGATGCTGACGTAGCCGCGCTCGTCGACCTTGCCGACGTCGCCGGTCCTGAACCAGCCGTCGCTGGTGAATTCCTCGGCGGTCTTCTCCGGCATGCGCCAGTAGCCCTTGAACACGTTCGGGCCCTTGACCTGGATGCCGCCGATCTCGCCGGTGGGCAGCTCGCCGCCATCGTCACCGACCACGCGCAGCTGCACGCCAGGCAGCGGGAAGCCGACGGTGCCAGCGCGCCTCTCGCCCAGCTTCGCGTCGTACGGGTTGGACGTGAGCATCACCGTCTCGCTCATGCCATAGCGCTCGAGGATGGTGTGTCCAGTGCGCTCGCGCCAGGCATTGAAGGTCTCGGGCAGCAGCGGCGCCGAGCCGGCGATGAACAGGCGCATGGTGCGGACCGCTTCGCGCGTCAGCGCCGGCTCGGCCAGCATGCGCACGTACAGCGTCGGCACGCCCATGAAGATGGTGGCGCGCGACATCGCGGCGATCGCCTTCTTCGGATCGAACTTCGCCTGCCACAGCATGGTGCTGCCATTGAGCAGCGCACCATGCAGCGCGACGAACAGGCCATGCACGTGGAAGATCGGCAGCGCGTGGATCAGCACGTCGCCGGACTGCCAGCCCCAGTAGTCCTTGAGCACCTGCGCGTTGGACAGCAGGTTGCCGTGCGTGAGCATCGCGCCCTTGCTGCGCCCGGTGGTGCCGCTGGTGTAGAGGATTGCCGCCAGGTCGTCGGCGGACCGTTGCGCGATCTCGTGCCGGTCGCTGTGCACGGCGGCGCGATCGAGCAGCGAGCCGGTGCGGTCGTCGCCCAGCGTGAACACGTTGTGCGTGCCGGCCTGGAACGCGATCTTGCTCACCCAGCCGAAGTTCTTCGGCGTGCAGACCACCACGGCCGGTTCGGCGTTGCCGATGAAGTACTCGATCTCGGCGCTCTGGTAGGCGGTGTTCAGCGGCAGGAAGACGTAGCCGGCGCGCAGCGTGGCCAGGTACAGCAGCATGGCCTCGACCGACTTTTCCACCTGCACCGCGATGCGCGAGCCCTCGGGCAGCTGCAGGGACTGCAGCAGGTTGGCCAGCATGGCGGTGGCACGCTCGATGTCGCGCCAGCTGTAGGCGAGTTCGTCGTCGGTCTCGACGGCGATGGTGTCGAGGTCGGCAGGGAATCCGGCGCGAAGCGCCGCGAAGAGGTTCTGGTTGGGGGTGCTCATTCGGGTCGGAAGGCGTGCTGGCGGAAGGCGTTGGCGGCGATGGAGTCCGCCGCGCGGGCAGCAGCATAGCGGGGCGCGCCGGCCCCGCCCCGCACTTCAATCGAGCTTGGCACCCGAGGCCTTCACCACGGCGGCCCAGCGCTTGACCTCGCCCGACACGAAGGTGCCGAACTGCTGCTGCGTGAGGTTGGGAAATTCGGCGCCCTGCTGCGCCCAGATCGCCTTGAGTTCGTCGGTCTGGATCGCCTTGCGCACTTCGTCGACGATGCGCGCCTGCAGGTCGGCCGGCGTGCCCTTGGGCGCCCACAGGCCATACCAGGTGCTGACCACGTAGTCCGGCAGGCCCACCTCGGCGGCGCTGGGCACGTCCGGGATGGCGGCGTTGCGCTTGTTGCCCGCGACCATCAGGGCCTTGATGCGGCCGCCCTTGATGTGGTTGGACGAGGATCCGAGGCCGTCGAACATCATGTCGACGTTGCCCGCGATCAGGTCCTGCAGCGCGGGACCCGCCCCGCGGTACGGGATGTGGGTGATGAAGGTGCCGGTCTGCTGCTTGAACAGCTCGCCCGCGAGGTGGTGCGAGGTGCCGCTGCCGGCCGAGCCGTAGTTGTACTTGCCCGGGTTGCGGCGCAACTGCTCGAGGAAGGCCTTGACGTTGGGCGCGTCGACGCGGCGCGGATTCACCACCACCACCTGCGGCACGCTGGCCACCAGCGTGAGCGGCACGAAGTCCTTCTCCAGGTCGTAGTCGAGGCGGGGATACATCGACGGCGCGATGGTGTGGTGCACCGCGCCCATGAACAGGTTGTAGCCGTCCGGCGCGGCGCGCGAGGCCAGCGTGGCGCCCACCGTGCCACCCGCGCCGCCGCGGTTGTCGATGACCAGCTGCTTGCCCGTCTGCTTGGCGAACTGCGCCGCCAGCGGTCGCGCGAAGGCATCGGTGCCGCCGCCGGCCGGGAACGGCACGGTCATCATGACCGGCTTGGCGGGCCACGTGCTCTGACCGAACGCCACTGGCGACAGCGCCGCGAGGCTGGCCGCGCCCAGCAGGTCACGCCGGGTCATACCGGACTGCATCATCTTTCTTCTCTCCTGTGCTTGTGTGGGAGCTGCCGGTGGCAGCGTCCTCAACCGTACAGGGCTTCGATGGCGCTCGAAATCGGGATTTGCCCCTGCGAGAGCATGGCGCGGTGCTTGTCCAGCCGCTTCGGGTCGTACAGGTAGTTCACCATCAGGCCGTACGACTGCTTGATGCCCTTGGGCGAGGGATCCGCAGCCCAGTTGAGGCGCTCCACGCGTGCACCGTTGCCCAGGTGGAAGCGCGCCACCGGATCGCAGGGCTTGCCCTTGTCGGTTTCCTTGCCCAGGTAGCGGGCGGCCAGCGCGAGCAGTTGCGCGCGCTCGGGCGACTTGGGCCCCAGCGACAACGGCTGGTCCAGCGCCTGCAGCAGCGACGCCGGGGCGTTCTTCTGCATCCACTGCCGCAATCCCGGGATCGGCGACAGCGTGGCGAAGGTCTTGAGCCGCGGGAATTCGGCCTTGAGCGTCTCGGCCACGCGCTTGATCAGCGAATCGCCGAAGCTCACGCCACGCAGGCCGGCCTGCGTGTTGCTGATCGAATAGAAGATCGCGGTCGTTGCCTTCGACAGGTCCGCCGGCTCGGCCGACTCGTCCAGCAGCGGCGTGATGCTGTCACTCACCTCGCCGGTCAGCGCCACCTCGACGAAGATCAGCGGCTCGCCATCGAGGCTGGCATGGAAGAACGCGTAGCAGCGCCGGTCGCTGTCCAGGCGGTTCTTCGCGTCGCCCCAGCTGCGGATCTCGTGCACCGCCTCGTACTTGATCAACTTCTCGATCAGCGAAGCCGGCGAGTCCCAGCTGATGGTGCGCAGCTCGAGGAAGGCGACGTCGAACCAGGTGGAGAACAGGCTCTCCAGTTCGGCGTCCAGCGCGAGCAGGCGCCGGTCTGATTTCAGCTGCGGCAGCAGTTCGGCGCGCAGGTCCACCAGGAACCGCATCCCGCCCGGATAGCCGGCGAAGCGCTGCAGCAGGCGCGTGCGCGGCGACTGCACCGCGCGGCGCAAGGCGATCTCGGCATGCGCTTCTTCGGGCGTGCCGAGCGCGGCTTCATAGCGCTCACGCGCCGCCTTGACCTTCGACGGGTCGGCCGCGAACTGCTCGCTCATGAGCAGCCAGCAATCGCGCCGTTCCTCGGTGGTCGCCTTCGCGTACCAGTCGGCCAGCGCATGGGCCCGGCGCGCGCCTTCCACCTCGCTCACGCGCGGATCGACGATGGCCTGCAGCTCCGACAGGGTGCGGCGCAGCACGCGCGGCGAAAGCGCCTCCTGGTGCCGGCGCAAGGTGGCCTGCAGCCGTTCGCGCGTGGTGCGCGGCACGCGCTCGGCCACGGCCGCATCGGCGGCCACTGCCCGCGGCTCGAGGCCCGGCCGCAGCAGCGCCGCACCCTTGGTGAACCATTCGCTCGTCCTCATCCCGCCACCTTCCTGCGCTCGTCGCGCGTCAATTCGCGCAGCGCCTCGCGCTGCCGCGTGATGTGGGTGCGCATGGCGGCCTCGGCGCCCTGCGCATCGCGTGCCTTCAATGCCGCGAACACCGCCAGGTGTTCCGACAGGCTCACCGCGAGACGACCCGGTGCGCGCAACTGCTGCTGGCGGGCCAGCCGCAGGATCTTGCGCAGGTCGCCGATCACCTGCGCCAGCCAGCGGTTGCCGGCCAGGCCGATGATGGCCTCGTGGATCGCGAAGTTCGTCTCGTAGTAATCGTTGATGCGACGGGCCTTCGCGTGCCGCGCCAGCCGCTCGTGCAGGACCTGCAGCCCCTGCAGCTCGGCGTCGGTCGCATTCAGCGCGGCCTCGTGCGCGCAGCGGCCCTCCAGCAGCGCGATGACCGGGAAGATCTCGTCCAGGTCCTGCTCGGTCACTTCGGCGACGAAGCAGCCGCGCCGCGGCTCGTGGCGCACCAGGCCCTCGGCGGTGAGCACCTTCAGCGCTTCGCGCAGCGGCGTGCGCGAGATCTGCATCGCCTCGGCGAGCGCCACCTCGTCCAGGAAAGAGCCGGGCTCGAGCTCGCCGTCGAAGATGCGCTGCCGCAGGGCGTGCGCGACTTCGGCGTGGAGGGAGCTGGGGACGACTCGCATGGCGGGCTCTGTAATTACGGATAATTATGGAGCTCGACCTGCCCGGCTGTGCGGTATCCGCGGGTAAGCCCCGAGGCGGCTTGCGATGGGCGGCCAGGCCCCGTCCTGTCGCGTTGGATCGATGCCGAGCGCGCGTGACACGCGGCACGGCGGCGTGGAATCGCCGCCGCGCGCGACGGCGCTACACCGCGTCGGCGCGGCGCACCGGCTGGGCGCGGCGCTCGGCCCACAGCCACAAGCCGATGCCGACCAGGATCATCGGCACGCACAGCCACTGGCCCATGCTCAGGCCGGTCTGCTGCTGCAGCCATTCGAGGTACGAGTCGGGCTCGCGGAAGAACTCGGCGATGAAGCGAAACGCGCCGTAGCCGACGAGGAACAGGGCCGACACCTGCGCCTCGCGCCGCTGCCGCCGCGCATAGAGCCACAGCAGGACGAAGAGCAGCACGCCCTCCATCAGGAACTGGTAGACCTGCGACGGATGCCGCGGCTGAGGCCCCGCCTGCGGGAACACCATCGCCCAGGGCAGCGACGGGTCGGCCAGCCGACCCCACAGCTCGCCATTGATGAAGTTGCCCACGCGGCCGGCGGCCAGCCCGAGCGGCACGCAGGGCGCGACGAAATCCATCACCTGCCAGAACGGCTTGCCGCGCGAATGCGCGTACCACCACTGCGAGGCGATGACGCCCAGCATGCCGCCGTGGAAGCTCATGCCGCCCTTCCACACCGCGAAAAGCTCGAGCGGATTGGCGGCGTAGTACGCCGGCTTGTAGAACAGGCAGTAGCCGAGGCGGCCGCCGACGATGACGCCGAGCACGCCGAGGAACAGCATGTCGTCGATGTCGCGGCGGCTCCAGGCGCCGGGGCCCTGGATGGAGGCGTACGGCTCGTGCCGCAGGCGGCGATTGGCGAGGAACAGGAAGATCGCGAACGCGGCCAGGTACGTGAGTCCGTACCAATGCACGGCCAGCGGTCCGAGGCGGAACGCGATCGGGTCGATCTGCGGGAAGTGAAGCACCATGGAGCGATTGTGCCCAAGGCTCATGCTGCGCCTGCGCGGGCGCGGGCGAACTCGACAAAGCGCGCCAGCGCGCCCGAGCCTTCGGTACGCCACACCAGCGTGGTCTCGCATTGCGGCAGGCGCGTGCGGGCACCGGGCGGCGCGCGGTAGACCACGCCCTGCCGCTGGAACTCGCGCACGCTCTGCGGCACCCAGGCGATGCCCAGCCCGGCCGAGACCAGGTTGACGATGGTCTGCATCTGGATCGCCTCCTGGGCCACCAGCGGCTCGCGGCCCGCCGCGTGGTACATGCCGAACACCGCGTCGTGCAGCGACGGCAGGATGCGGCGCGGGAACATCACCAGCGGCTCGGCCAGCACGCGCGCCAGCGGCAACGTGCGCGCGGTGGCCAGCGGATGCTGCTCGGGGATCGCCAGCACCAGCGGCTCGCGCGTGACGCGCAGGTGCTGCAGGCCGGGCGGCACGAAGCCCGGCGAATGCAGCAGGAAGCCGGCATCGAGGTCGCCGCGTTCCAGGCCGGGCAACTGGACGTCGCCGGTGGCTTCCAGCAGGTCGAGCTGCACGCGGGGATGGGCGGCCCGGAACGCGCGCACCCAGGTGGGCAGGAGCGTGAAGCCGACGGTAGAGACGAAGGCGAGGCGCAGCCGCCCCGCTTCGCCCTGCGCGGCCGCGCGCGCTTGCGCTGGCAGCGCCTGCGCCCGGGCCAGCAGTTCGTGCGCCTGCGGCAGCAGCGCCTCGCCGGCTTCGGTGAGCTGCACGCTGCGCTTGGTGCGGTCGAACAGGCGCACCTGCAGCAGCCGCTCGAGCTGCGCGATGGCCTGCGTCAGCGGCGGCTGCGTCATGTGCAGCCGCTGCGCCGCGCGGCCGAAGTGCAGCGTCTCGGCGACGGCGACGAACTGGCGCCACAGGCGCAACTCGATCCACGGTGTGCTCATATGCCTGGCATATTAATCGGCGCCAGAAAATGGATTGGAAGCAATCACCGCCGCGGCGCATACTGGCGCCCTTTTCGCGATTTCGCCTCCCGGAGCACACACCATGGCCGAGCAGAAGATCCACCTGCACCTGCGCAGCGACAACATCACCCAGGGCAAGTCCCGCGCGCCCAACCGCTCCATGTACTACGGCATGGGCTACAAGGAGACGGACTTCGGCAAGCCGATGGTCGGCGTGGCCAACGGGCACAGCACCATCACGCCGTGCAACAGCGGCCTGCAGAAGCTGGCCGACGCGGCCGTCAAGGGCATCGAGGAAGCCGGCGGCAACCCGCAGATCTTCGGCACGCCCACGATCAGCGACGGCATGGCGATGGGCACCGAAGGCATGAAGTACTCGCTGGTCAGCCGCGAGGTGATCGCCGACTGCATCGAGACCTGCGTGCAGGGCCAGTGGATGGACGGCGTCGTCGTGGTCGGCGGCTGCGACAAGAACATGCCGGGCGGGATGATGGGCATGCTGCGCGCCAACGTGCCCGCGATCTACGTCTACGGCGGCACCATCCTGCCGGGCAAGTGGAAGGGCCAGGACCTGAACATCGTCAGCGTGTTCGAAGCCGTGGGCCAGAACGCGGCGGGCAAGATCAGCGACCAGGAACTGAAGGACATCGAGCAGCACGCCATTCCGGGCACCGGCTCGTGCGGCGGCATGTACACCGCCAACACCATGAGCTCGGCGTTCGAGGCGCTGGGCCTGTCGCTGCCCTACTCGTCGACGATGGCCAACCCGCACGACGAGAAGCAGAACTCCGCCAAGGAGTCGGCCAAGGTGCTGATGGAGGCGATCCGCAAGGACATCAAGCCGCGCGACATCGTGACGAAGAAGGCGCTGGAGAACGCGGTGGCGGTGATCATGGCCACCGGCGGCTCGACCAACGCCGTGCTGCACTTCCTGGCCATCGCACATGCCGCGGGCGTGGAGTGGACGATCGACGACTTCGAGCGCATCCGCCAGCGCACGCCGGTGATCTGCGACCTCAAGCCCTCGGGCAAGTACCTCGCGGTCGACCTGCACGAGGCCGGCGGCATCCCGCAGGTGATGAAGCTGCTGCTCGACGCCGGCCTGCTGCACGGCGACTGCCTCACCATCAGCGGCAAGACGATCGCCGAGGTGCTGAAGGACGTGCCGAGCCAGCCGCCGGAGGGCCAGGAGGTGATCCGGCCCATCAGCGACCCGATGTACAAGCAGGGCCACCTCGCGATCCTCAAGGGCAACCTGTCGCCCGAAGGCTCGGTGGCCAAGATCACCGGCCTGAAGAACCCGGTGATCACCGGGCCGGCGCGCGTGTTCGACGACGAGCAATCGGCGCTGCAGGCGATCCTTGACGGCAAGATCAAGGCCGGCGACGTGATGGTGCTGCGCTACCTGGGCCCCAAGGGCGGCCCCGGCATGCCCGAGATGCTGGCGCCCACCGGCGCGCTGATCGGCGCAGGGCTCGGCGAGAGCGTGGGCCTGATCACCGACGGCCGCTTCTCCGGCGGCACCTGGGGCATGGTGGTGGGCCACGTCGCGCCCGAAGCAGCCGCTGGCGGCAACATCGCGCTGGTGCACGAGGGCGACACGATCACCATCGACGCGCACAAGCTGCTGCTGCAGCTGAACGTGCCCGACGCCGAGCTGGCCAGGCGCCGCGCCGCATGGAAGGCACCAGCGCCGCGCTACACACGTGGCGTGCAGGCGAAGTTCGCGTTCAATGCGAGCAGCGCGAGCAAGGGTGCGGTGCTGGACCTGTACTGATCTTCCGGTGTCATTGCGGGCTTGACCCGCAAGCCAGCCCGGCGGTCGGCCACGCGCCGTCGCTGGATGCCGGCTCAAGGCCGGGATGACACGGGTTCCACGACGGCCGAGCAGGCATCCGTCCACGGCTCGCAGCGCATGGATGCCCTCCTACAGGGTCGACCGCATGGCGCCTCCTAGGATCGTCCGATCCCACGTTCAGGAGACGCCATGGACACCACTTCCGTGTGGCGCGCGACCGCGTCGACGCCCGGCTTTGCCATGCTGCAGGAGGAGCTGCAGTGCGACGTGCTGGTCGTCGGCGGTGGCATCACCGGCGTGACGCTCGCGCTGCTGCTGGCCGAGCAGGGACGCAAGGTCGTGCTGCTCGAAGCGGGCGAGATCGGCAGCGGAACCACGGGCCATTCCACCGGCAACCTCTACGTCACGACCAGCCAGGGCATCTCGGACATCGCGTCGCGCTGGGACGAGCAGGTTGCGCGCGAAGTCGTGGCGCAGCGCAAGGCCGCGATGGAGTTCGTCGAGCTGCAGTGCCGGCAGAACACCGCGGCCGCGTTCACGCGCTGCCCGCTCGTGCTCTACGCGCGCGAGCTCGCCGACAACGATGGCGTGGAGCAGGAGCGGCAGGCGCTCGCGAAGGCCGGCTGCCTGGTGCGCCAGGCCGACAGCGTGCCGGCGGGCCTGCCGATGCCGCGCGGGCCGGTGATGGTGCTGGAAGACCAGGCGCAGTTCCATCCGCAGGCCTACGTCGCCGACCTGGCGCGGCGCGCGGCGAAGGCCGGTGCCTCGATCCACGAGCACTCGCGCGTGCTGGAGCTCGACACGAAGAACCGCACGGCCATGACCGCCTCGGGCAGCGTGAAGGCGGGCGAGATCGTCCTCGCCACCCATTCGCCCAAGGGCGTGCACCTGGTGCACGCGGAGATGCCGGTGCATCGCGAGTACGTCGTCGCCTTCGAGGCGGGCGCCAGCGATCCCGGGCCCGGCATCTTCTGGTGGCAGGGCGAGGAAGGCCTGTCGATCCGCATGCTGGGCCATGACGGCAAGCGGTACGTGATCGCCGCCGGGCCCGAGCAGAAGGTCGGACTGCACAACGCCAAGGCTTCGCTGATGGCGGTCGAGACACTCGCGACCCAGGTGCTGCAGCCGGGGGCGGCGGTGCATCGCTGGTCGGCCCAGAACTATCGCTCGCACGACGGCCTGCCCTACATCGGCCGCGACCATACGGGCTGCTTCATCGCCACCGGCTTCTCGACCGATGGCCTGACGTGGGGCACCCTCGCCGCGCGGGCGATCGCGGCGCAACTGGCCGGGCAGAAGGACGCGTTCGCCGAGCGCTGCTCACCGGGGCGCTTCACGCCCATCAAGGGGGGCAAGACGCTCGTGGAAGAGAACGTGACGTCCGCGACGACGCTGGTGCAGGACTGGCTCACGCGCGGGCAGCACGAGCACCTGTCCAGCCTCGAAGCGGGCGACAGCGCGATCCTGGAAGCCGAAGGGGAGACGTTTGCGGCCTACCGCGCCGCCAACGGCGAGCTGTTCGCCGTGTCGCCCGTGTGCACGCACATGGGCTGCAAGGTGCGCTGGAACAGCGTGCAGACCAGCTGGGACTGTCCGTGCCACGGCAGCCGGTTCCGGCCGGACGGCAGCGTGATCGAAGGACCTGCGATCGCGCCGCTGCGGCGCAAGCAGGTCAGGCTGGATTGATCGTCGACGCGAGCGCCAGGCTCAGCGCTTGCGCTTGAGGACGCCCATGGCCTCGCGGCTGCGGTCGATGCGAGCCTGCTTGCGCTCGTTCTCGCGCTGGACGGCCTTGCGCTTGGTGTAACCGGACCAGTCGGCCCAGGACCACCAGGCGACCGCCAGGGCGAAGGGAGACAGGACCGCCCACCACGACCAGTCGGCAACGACGCCGAACTCGAGGTATTTCATGGCCAGCAGCAGGATTCCCAGGCCCAGGAACAGCATTCCCCAACTCCTCTTCGGGCCCGGCGGCTTTACCGAACGGTGACGGTCACGTCAACCGGGCTCACTACAATCACGTTCAAGGACTGTACCCCAACCACAGAGGATCACCCCATGAAACGTGTCCTGTTCGCCACTGCCATCGCGCTGCTGGCCACTGGCCCGGCACTGGCCGACCAGGCGCTGGCCACGGCCAAGAACTGCATGGCCTGCCATGCCATCGACAAGAAGCTCGTCGGCCCCGCGTACAAGGACGTGGCCGCCAAGTACGCCGGCCAGCCCGGCGCCGTCGACAAGCTCGCCGCCAAGATCCAGAAGGGCGGCTCGGGCGTCTGGGGCCCGGTCCCCATGCCCGCCAACACGCAGGTCAACGAGGCCGAAGCCAAGAAGCTGGCCGCCTGGGTGCTGACGCTGAAGTGACCTGACCCAGCCAGAGAAGAAAAGCCCGCGCAAGCGGGCTTTTTTGTCTGGCGCTTCAGGTCATCCCCGCGAAGGCGGGGATCCAGCGCAACGCGCTACGTACCGTGAACAGCAGACGGACGCCTTGGATTCCCGCCTCCGCGGGAATGACGGAGTCGCGGGTCAGAGCTTCTCCGCCAGCTGCTCCAGGATCGCCGGGTTCTCCAGCGTGCTCGTGTCCTGCGTGATCGCCTCGCCCTTGGCGATGCTGCGCAGCAGGCGCCGCATGATCTTGCCGCTGCGGGTCTTGGGCAGGTTCTCGCCGAAGCGGATGTCCTTGGGCTTGGCGATGGGCCCGATCTCCTTGGCCACCCAGTTGCGCAAGTCGTTGGCGATCTGCCTGGCCTCCTCGCCCGTGGGGCGCTGGCGCTTGAGCACGACAAACGCGCACACCGCCTCGCCGGTCAGGTCATCGGGGCGACCCACCACCGCGGCCTCGGCCACGAGGTCGGTCTTGGCCACGAGCGCGGATTCGATCTCCATCGTCCCGAGCCGGTGGCCCGACACGTTGAGCACGTCGTCGATGCGGCCCGTGATGCGGAAGTAGCCCGTCTTCGCGTCGCGCACCGCGCCGTCGCCCGCGAGGTACGTCTTGCCCCCCATCTCTTCCGGGAAGTAGCTTTTCCTGAACCGCTCCGGATCGTTCCAGATGGTGCGGATCATCGACGGCCACGGCCTCTTGATCACCAGCATGCCGCCCGAGCCGTTCGGGATGTCCTTGCCGGTCTCGTCGACGATGGCCGCCATGATGCCCGGCAGCGGCAGCGTGCACGAGCCCGGCACCAGCGGCGTCGCGCCGGGCAGCGGCGTGATGACGTGCCCGCCGGTCTCGGTCTGCCAGAACGTGTCCACCACGGGGCAGCGTTCGCCCCCGACGTTCTTGTAGTACCACATCCACGCTTCCGGATTGATCGGCTCGCCCACGCTGCCAAGGATGCGCAGCGACGACAGGTCCCAGTTCTTCGGATGCACCTTGTCGTCGGTCTCCGAGGCCTTGATCAGCGAGCGGATCGCCGTCGGCGCCGTGTAGAACAGCGAGACCTTGTGCTTCTGGATCATCTGCCAGAAGCGCCCCGCGTGCGGGAACGTCGGGACACCCTCGAAGATCACCTGCGTCGCACCCGCGGCCAGCGGACCGTAGGCGACGTAGGTGTGGCCCGTGATCCAGCCGATGTCGGCCGTGCACCAGAACACGTCCCCCGGCCGCAGGTCGAAGGTCCAGTCCATGGTGAGCTTGGCCCACAGCAGGTAGCCGCCGGTGGAGTGCTGCACGCCCTTGGGCTTGCCCGTCGAGCCCGAGGTATAGAGGATGAACAGCGGATGCTCGGCATTCACCGGCACCGGCGCGCACTCGCTGCCCTGCCCCTTCAGCACGTCGTCGAACGTCCGGTCGCGGCCCGCGACCATGTTGCAGGCCGTCGGCGTGCGCATGAACACCAGCACCGACTTCAGCGTGGTGCACCCGCCCATGTCGATGGCTTCGTCGACGATCGCCTTGAGCGGCATCTCCTTGCCGCCCCGCATCTGGTAGTTGGCCGTGATGACGGCCACCGCGCCCGCATCGATGATGCGTTCGTTGAGCGCCTTGGCCGAGAAGCCGCCGAACACCACGCTGTGCGTGGCGCCGATGCGTGCGCAGGCCTGCATGGCGACGACGCCTTCCACCGTCATCGGCATGTAGATGATCACGCGATCGCCCTTGCCGATGCCCTGCGCCTTCAGCGCGTTGGCGAACTGGCCGACGCGGTCCAGCAGCTGCCTGTAGGTGACTGTGGACACCGCGCCGTCGTCGGCCTCGAACACGATGGCCGTCCTGTTCTCGACCGGCGTGCCCATGTGCCTGTCGAGGCAGTTGGCCGAAGCGTTGAGCTCGCCGTCGTCGAACCAGCGGTAGAACGGCGCCTTCGACTCGTCCAGCGTGCGCGTGAACGGCCTGGTCCAGCTGATGTTCTCGCGCGCGAGCCTGGCCCAGAACCCCTCGAAGTCGCGCGCAGCGTCCCTGCACATCGCCTGGTAGGCCGGCATGCCGGAGATGCGGGCGCCCTTGACGGCGGACTCGGACGGCGGGAACACGCGGTTCTCGACCAGGACGGACTCGATGGCGCTCATGGGTGTCTCCGGGTTGGCTTCTCGCGGCGGTACTGTCGAATCAGGCACTTACAGGCCACTGACTGGCTGGGAGCTTACTAAGCCGGCGCGATTCCGGCTCGCCACTCGGGGGAAAACTACAATCGCCGCGCAATCAAAAGAACTCATCCGCCCTTCGACAAGCACGCATGCAAGACCCTCATCTCCCGCAAGGCCGCGGTCCCTCGCTGGGCCCCCTGCCCTCCCTGATCTTCGCCAGCCGCTGGCTGCAGCTGCCGCTGTACCTCGGCCTCATCGTCGCGCAAGGCGTGTACGTCGTGCACTTCCTGCTGGAGCTGTGGCACCTGGTCGAGGCGGCCGCTGGCAGCCAGACCGCATTGCAGCAGCTGGTCACCAGCATCGGCTACCGGCCCAGCGCCGAGGTCAGCGCGCTCAACGAGACCATGATCATGCTGGTCGTGCTGGCGCTGATCGACGTGGTGATGATCTCCAACCTGCTGATCATGGTGATCGTCGGCGGGTACGAGACCTTCGTCAGCCGCATGAACCTGGAAGGCCATCCCGACCAGCCCGAGTGGCTGAGCCACGTGAACGCCTCGGTGCTGAAGGTGAAGCTGGCCACGGCCATCATCGGCATCAGCTCGATCCACCTGCTGAAGACCTTCATCAACGCGGCCAACTACTCGGACAAGGTGCTGGTCGCGCAGACGGTGATCCACATCACCTTCCTGCTGTCCGCGATGGCCATCGCGATGACCGACCGGCTGCTGGTCGGCCCGGCCGGCGAGGTCGAGAAGCACTGAGCATCGCGCGGCGCGGCGTGACATCGCCGCTCAGGCCGCCGCAGCCATCAAGGCCTGCTGCCGCTCGCGCAGCTGTTCGGCCAGCGGGCCCAGCTGGCCGGGCATGCCGGCTCGCGCCTTCGGGAACAGCTCGTCGCGTTCTTCCTTGACGTGGTGCTCGATCTCGCGCGCCAGTTCGGCGACGAGCTCGTCCATCTCCGGACCGGCGGACCCGCTCGCCTGGATCCGGGCGATGAGGTCCTTGGCCTGCTGGTGTTCCTCCTCGGCCTCGTCCAGCAGGTCGGCGGCCTCGGGGACGGCTTCGCGCAGCGCCGGGTAGAAGATCTCCTCCTCGATCTGCGCATGCACGGTCAGCGCCTCGCAGATGCGCATCGCGATCTGCTGGCGATCGCCAGCACTCTCCTGCGGCATCGCGGTCGCCAGTCGTGCGTACTCGACGAACAGGTGCTTGACCGCCAGATGGTCGGCGTCGAGCAGTTCGCAGGCATCCATGTCGAACATCGGCATCGGGTTTCTCCAGGTCAGAGCAGCGGCGGGTCGGTCTCGCGGCCAAAGTGGCGGTGCATGGCCAGCGCGCCGATGAACGCCGTCGCCCCGGCGGCGGCATTCGCGGCGTCGGCCAGCAGCAGGCCGGTGACACCCTGCTCCTGGCTCTTGTCCATCGCCGCCGGCAGCCCGGCGCGCATCAGCAGCAATTGCGAAGAACCCAGGGCGAGGATCGGCTTGCAGTGGCGGAACTGGTCCCGGATGAACTCGACGGTGTGGCCGTCCTGGCCGAGCGCCGCCACCGCTTCGTCGCCGTCCGGCAGCACGAGCGCGTCGAAGAGGAACCCCGGCTCGTTCTCCATCGACGCATCGGCCTCGATGGACTCGCCCGCCGCCGTTTCGAACGCCCCGATGCGCGGCCCCACCAGCCGCGCCACCGCGCCCTGCTCGACCAGCATGTCCTGCACGCGCAGCAGCGACGTGGCCTCGACGCCGCCGGCCACCAGCAGCGCCACCTTGCGGCCACGGATCGAGCCGTCGCCGGGGCGTGCGAGCAGCGACAGCGCCAGCGACTTGCGCACCTCGGGCTCCGCGGGATTCGGCATTGCGAGCGGCAATGGCTCGGGCAGCTCCATCCCCAGGCCCTTCGCGACTTTGCGGGCCAGCGGCTCGGAGGCGTTGCGCAGGGAAGCCACCATGCGCTCGCGGATCGCGGGCACCGTCACCTTCGACAGCTCGAAGCGGAACGCGTTGGCGATGTGGTCCTGCTCCACCGGCGTCTGGCTCTCGAAGAACAGCCGCGCCTGCGTGTAGTGGTCGGCGAACTTCTCCGGCTTGGCGCGCACCTTGCCCTGCTCCTCCTCCGCGCGCAGCCGCGCCGGCACCGACACGAAGCCCTGCGCACCGGCCTGGAACGGGCAGCCGCCAGCGAGCGAGTTCGGCTCGTACGACACACGTCCGCGCGCGATCGCCTGCCTGTGGAAGCCGTCGCGCTGGTTGTTGTGCACCTGCGCGATCGGCGCGTTGATCGGAATCTCGTGGAAGTTCGGACCGCCCAGCCGGCTGATCTGCGTGTCGACGTACGAGTGGATGCGTCCGGCCAGCAGCGGGTCGTTGGAGAAGTCGATGCCGGGGATCACGTGTGCCGTGCAGAAGGCGACCTGCTCGGTCTCGGCGAAGAAGTTGTCGGGATTGCGGTCCAGGACCATGCGGCCCACCGGGCGCAGCGGCACCAGCTCCTCCGGCACGATCTTCGTCGCATCGAGGATGTCGAAGCTGAACTGCTCCGCCTGCTCCTCGGTGAAGACCTGCAGCGCCAGCTCGTACTCCGGGTAGGCGCCCGATTCGATGCGCTCCCACAGGTCGCGGCGGTGGTAGTCCGGATCGGCGCCGGAGATCTTCACCGCCTCGTCCCACACCAGCGAGTGCGTGCCGGCGACCGGGTTCCAGTGGAACTTCACGAACACCGACTCGCCCGCCTCGTTGACCATGCGGTAGGTGTGCACGCCGAAGCCCTGCATCGTGGCGAAGCTGCGCGGGATGGCGCGGTCGCTCATCACCCACATCAGCATGTGCGTCGATTCGGGCATCAGCGACACGAAGTCCCAGAAGGTGTCGTGCGCGCTGGCGGCCTGCGGCATCTGGTGGTGCGGCTCGGGCTTGACCGCGTGCACGAGGTCGGGAAACTTCATCGCGTCCTGGATGAAGAACACCGGCATGTTGTTGCCCACCAGGTCCCAGTTGCCCTCGTCGCTGTAGAACTTGACGGCGAAGCCGCGCACGTCGCGCGCCGTGTCCTTGGAGCCGCGCTCGCCGGCCACGGTCGAGAAGCGCACGAAGACGGGGGTGCGCTTGCCGCGCTCGCGAAACGGCGCGGCCCGCGTGATGTCGGTCAGCGGCTCGTAGCACTCGAAGAAACCGTGCGCGGCCGAGCCACGGGCGTGCACGATGCGCTCGGGGATGCGCTCGTGGTCGAAGTGCGTGATCTTCTCGCGCAGGATGAAGTCTTCCAGCAGCACCGGCCCGCGGGTGCCCGACTTCAGCGAGTTCTGGTTGTCGGCGATGGGCACGCCCTGGTTGGTGGTCAGCCGCTGGCCCGAGGAATCCACCCGCACCCGGTCCAGCGGGGCGATGGTGGCGTTGCGTCCCTCGGGTGCGACGGTGCCCACCTTGTCGGAGGTGTTCTGCTCCGACAGCGTGCTGGCCAGGGGCAGGCGCGAGGCCGCTTGCGCGGTGGCGCCCTCGGGCGGTTGCAGTCCGTTGTCGAAGCCGTGCTCGGCAGCCTTGTTCGGGTTGGAAGACATGCCGGCCGCGAGGTCCTGTGTCTGCGCGGCCTTCTCCGCAGGCAGGTCGCTCTGGCCTGCGCGGCTGACGCGGCTCGGGCCGCTGTCGGTGTTGCGGGCCGCGGACTTGGCGGCGGCGCGCGGCGCCGGCGGCGCCTTCGGGGTCTTGGGCATCAAGGTTCCAGTCTGGCGGCGACACCGCAGCGGCTAGACGGTAGGGGAAGGTCCCTGCCCGACCTGTAGGAACGGATGCCGTCCGGCGCGCCCGGTCCCGGCACGGCCGCGCCACACGTGCGTCACGCGGGCGCCGCGAACTCCTCCGTGTCCACCTCGCTGCGCGCCTGCGCGCCGTAGCGATGGCCGCTCACCGTCTGCTGGTTGATGTGGGCTTCGAGGCGCGCGAACAGTCCTGCATCGAGACGCACGTCCGCGGCAGCGAGGTCCTCGTGCAGGTGCGCCACGTTGGTCGTGCCCGGGATCGGCACGATGTGCGGCGCCTTCTGCAAGAGCCAGGCAAGCGCCAGTTGCGCGGGCGTGCAGCCGGCCTCCGCGGCCAGCGCCTTGTACCCGGGCAGCAGTTGCAGGTTGCGCGCGTAGTGCTGCGGATCGAAGCGCGGCATGGTGCGGCGGATGTCCTTCGCCTCGAGCGTCGACACGTCGTGCAGCGCATCGCACAGGAAGGCCCGGGCCATCGGGCTGAAGGCGACGAAGGCCGCCCCCAGCTCGCGGCAGGCGTCGAGCACCGCGATCTCGGGATTGCGAGTCCAGAGCGAGTACTCGGTCTGCACCGCCGCGATCGGATGCACCGCGTGGGCCTTGCGCAGCGTGGCGGCGGACACTTCGGACAGCCCGAGCGCGCGCACCTTGCCCTGCTCCACCAGCCGGCTCATGGCGCCGACGCTCTCCTCGATCGGCACCCTCTTGTCCCAGCGGTGCAGGTAGTACAGGTCGATCACGTCGGTCTGCAGCCGCCGCAGGCTGTCCTCGCAATTGCGCCGGATCGCCTCCGGACGGCCGTCGATCACGCGACGCAGCACGCCATCCTCGCCGGGCACGCCGGCCATGCCGCCCTTGCTGGCCAGCGTGAAACGCCGGCGGTGCGGCTTGAGCACGCGGCCGACCAGCGTCTCGTTGGCGCCGAAGCCATAGAGGGCCGCGGTATCGAACAGCGTGACACCGGCGTCGAGCGCGGCCAGCAGCAGCCGCTCGCCCTGCTCGGGCGACGGCGGCGTGCCGTAGGCGTGGCTGAGGTTCATGCAGCCCAGGCCGATGGCGGTGACTTCGAAGGGGCCGATGGTTCGGTTGTGCATGGGATCAGACTCCGTCCAGCGGATAAACCGGCCGCTGCAATCGCTCGTAGGGGAACAGGCTGTAGTCGGAACTGGTGACCCCGGCACTGTCGCATTCGACGAGGGCCGCCGACAGGGGCTCGAACACGGGCCGGCAGTACATCCGCGACTTGAGCAGGATGAACCGGTGCGCTGACACGTCGACATCGACACAGGTGAAGATGCCCAGGTCCCACGGCTCGTGCGGCAGCTCGGACACGACGATGCGCGCGTCGCCGGTGTCGAGCACCGCCGTGCGGCCCATCGAGCAGCGCGCGCCCGTGTAGATGGGGCCGGTGACCGTGTACGAGCCGTCGGAGAGGGCGCGCACGATCCCGCGCACGCGAAGCGGCGTCTTCTCCAGCCCCAGCCGGGACAGCGACACCTTGTTCCCGAGTTGCAGTTCGATGGTCTTGCCGACCCCCGCGGCGAACATGGCCGCCACGGATTCCGGGTCCGCGATGGGACCGGCGGCCACGTCCCGCAGCCCGGCCACCAAGGCGGCGTCGAGGACGTCCGTGGTGTCACACGTCCCCCGGACATGCAGTTGTCGCCGTGGTCCAGCAGCAGCACCGGCTTGTCGGCACTCGCCGAGATCCCCCGTGCGCGCTCGAGCGAACGGGCCAGCGGTTCGGCGTGGTAGATGAAGCCTTCCCGATGGGCCCAGATCTCCTGCGCGATGCGGTCGGCGACGGTCTTCGCGCGGTCGATCCCTGCGGCATCCGCATGCCCGGTCACCACGACGCTCATGCACGGCGCTTCGATGTCGGCGAGGGGAAATCCCGCGAAGACGGTGGCCGCGGGGATGCCATCGGCCTCGGCTTGCCTGGCGCTCTCCACCGCGTGCTGCATGGTTCCGGCGAGGGTGGTGCTGCGCAAGGTATGGCACAGCAGGGGCACGCGCTTCCACTGCACGGCAAAACGCGCCTGCCCATCGGCCATCTGCAGCAGCAGCCGCGCCACGTGCTCACCGGTCTCGTACATGTCGATGTGCGGGTAGGTCTTGAAGCCCACCATCACGTCGGCGTTCTCCACCATCCGGCCGGTCACGTTGCCGTGCAGGTCGAGCGCGACCCCGACGGGAACGCCGGGTGCCGCTGCGCGCACGCGGACCAGCAACTCGCCCTCGCCGTCGGCCTGGTGCTCGGCCACCATGGCGCCATGCAGGTCGAGCAGGATGGCGTCGCAGCCCGGCGCGGCGTCGACGATGGCATCGCACATCCGCTCGTATGCCGCCCTGTGCACGGGTCCGCTCGGGTTGGCCATGGCCGACAGCGGCGTGACAACGGTGGCGCCGCGACGCCGGGCAGCGTCCAGGAACGCCGACATCGCCGTTCGCATCCCGGTCTGGCTCTGGCGGGCCGCCTCCCCGAACTGCGGATCGAAGGACGCGAGCGGCGTGGGAACCGGCGAGAACGTGTTCGTCTCGTGGTTCATGCGTGCGATCAGGATCTTCATGGTGGCGTCCAGCATGAAACCCGGCGCCGCCCGCGTCTACGGGAACTCACCCTAGCTGCTTCTCCAGCTGGTCCAGAACCTCGTAGCACGGCAGCACCTTCGCCACGCTTGCGTTCGGCTCGCGCCCCTCGCGGATGGCGGCGATGAACTCGCGGTCCTGCAGCTCGATGCCGTTCATGGACACGTCGACCTTCGACACGTCGATCTTCTCGTCCTTGCCGTTGAACAGGTCGTCGTAGCGCGCGATGTACGTCGCCGTGTCGCCGATGTAGCGGAAGAAGGTGCCCAGCGGGCCGTCGTTGTTGAACGAGAGCGACAGCGTGCAGATGGCGCCGTTCTCGGCCTGCAGCTGGATGCTCATGTCCATCGCGATGCCCAGCGTGGGATGCACCGGTCCCTGGATCGCGTTGGCCTTCACCACGCGGCTGCGGGTCTGGTACTGGAACAGGTCCACGGTGTGCGCGGCGTGGTGCCACAGCAGGTGGTCGGTCCAGCTGCGCGGCTGCCCCAGCGCATTCATGTTGGTGCGGCGGAAGAAGTAGGTCTGCACGTCCATCTGCTGGATGTGGAACTCGCCGGCCCGCACCTTCTTGTGCACGAACTGGTGGCTCGGGTTGAAGCGGCGCGTGTGGCCGACCATCGCCACCTTGCCGGTGGCCTTCTGCGTCTCGACCACGGCCCGGCCGTCGGCGAGTTTGTCGCACAGCGGGATCTCCACCTGCACGTGCTTGCCGGCCTTCAGCGCCGAGATCGACTGCGCGGCGTGCATCTGCGTCGGCGTGCACAGGATCACCGCGTCGACGTCGGGACGTGCGAGCGCTTCGTCGAGGTTGGTGGTGACGTGCTTCGCGCCGTACTTCGTCGCGACCTCCTGCGCCTTGGGCAGTTCGCGGCCGATGATGGAGACGATCTCGACGCCGTCGATCAGCTTCAGGGCATCGAGGTGCTTGATGCCGAACGCGCCGGGACCGGCCAGGGCGATGCGGATGGGTTGGGTCATGCGGAGCTCCTTGGGATCCGGCGATTGTGCGCGGCGCCCCGCTGCGAGGGGAACGGGCAGCCCGGGCTAACAGCTAGAACGGCGCCGCATAGCTTCGCCGCGCGGCGGCACGGTTCGGCAGGTGCCGGCGTGACACGGCTTGACCCCAACCGAACAATGGCCGGGCCAACCCACCCCTGAAGGAGGACGCCATGGCCCAGCCCAAGCCGCGCATCTTCGACGCCAGGCCCGACCGCCTGGACCTGCGCGACCTGCCGTACCGCCCACCCTTGCGATCGCTGCCTCCCACCTGGCCCAGCGATGCCGACATCGGCAAGTTCATCCCGAGCTACGTGACACAGGGGCTGGTGCTCGACCAGGGGCGGCAAGGCGCCTGCACCGGCTTCGGCCTCGCGTGCGTGGCCAACTACCTGTTCTGGGTGCGACACGTGGCCGCGGGCACGAAGACGCCGTTCCTGCCGGTGAGCCCGCGCATGCTGTACGAACTGGCCAGGCGCTACGACGAGTGGCCCGGCACCGACTACGAAGGCTCCAGCTGCCGCGGCGCGCTCAAGGGCTGGCACAAGCACGGCGTGTGCAGCGCGCCGGTGTGGCCCTACAAGCTCGCGCGTGACGGCGAGGCCGTGTTCGTGCGGCCAGAGGCCGGCTGGGAACTCGATGCAGCCGCGCGGCCGCTGGGCGTGTACTACCGCATCGACCGGTCGTCCATCGTCGACCTTCAGGCCGCGATCCTCGACATCGGCGCGATCTACGTGTCAGCCAGTGCGCACGATGGCTGGGACGCGCTGACCAGGCATGCGGGGACATCGTCGATGCCCCGGCGCCATGCCGACCTGCCCGACATCGCGCCGGTGACGAAGAAGGGCAGCCTGGGCGGCCACGCGTTCGCGCTCGTGGGCTACAACGAGCGTGGCTTCGTGGTCCAGAACTCGTGGGGCACCAGCTGGGGCGCCTCCGGGTTCGCGGTGCTGCCCTACGACGACTGGATCGTGCACGCCACCGATGCGTGGGCCTGTGCCCTCGGCGTGCCAGCCCTGGTGCGCGACGGCCGCGGCAGGTCCCCGCGACCTCTGGCTTCGTCGCCATGGCGGTTGGGCCGCAGCGGTTCGATGTCGGACCTGGACCGGCGCAGCCTGCAGGACGGCAATCCGCCCGACGATCCCTGGCCCATCGACCGGCCCTTCACGCACGCCGAGTACCGGCCCTGGAGCACCGCCGCGGCCTACGAGCACAGCCTGGTCACGGGCAACGAGGGCCGCCTGGAACAGACCGACTTCACCCGCGACCCCGCCGATGCGGACGGCCTCGCACGCCAGATCGTGCGCGACGCGCCGCGCCTCTGGCTCGAAGCCAGCGGGCGCACCACGCTCAAGCTGGTGGTCTATGCGCACGGTGGCCTGAACAGCGAGGAGGAAGCCATCCAGCGCAATCGCGTGCTCGGCCCCTGCTTCGAGGCCAACGGCATCTATCCGCTGTTCCTCACGTGGAAGACCGGGCCGGCCGAGACCATCAGCGACATGGTCCAGGACTGGGCGCGCCGCATCATCGGCGACGAGGCCGCGCGGTCGAGGGACGTGCTGGAAGCACTGGGCGACGCCAAGGACCGCGCGGTGGAAGCGGTCGCCCACGTGCTGGGCAAGGGCCTGTGGACCGAGATGCGCAGCAACGCCGAGGCTGCCGCGCAGAACGGCCATGGCCTCGACCTGCTGCTGCGCCACCTGCTCGGCCTGCGCGACGAACTGGAGGCGGCCCACCGCGCGCTCGAAGTGCACGTGGTCGGCCATTCGGCCGGCAGCATCCTGCTCGGCCACCTGCTCTCGCTGGCAGCCGCGCAGCCCGCGCCGCTCCAGGTGAGGACCGGCACGCTGCTGGCCCCGGCATGTTCGGCGGCGTTCGCGAACCGGCACTACGTGGGCGCCGACCAGGCGCAGGTGCTGAAGCTGGCCAACCTGTGGCTGCACGTGCTGAGCGACGAGAACGAGAAGGCCGACGGGCTGCCCACGCCGTCACTGCCCGCCTATGGCAAGTCGCTGCTGTACCTGGTGTCGCGCGCCCTGGACGACGTGCGCAAGCAGCCGCTGCTGGGCATGGAACGCATGCAGCTGCCGCAGTACGCCGACGACAGCGACCAGTGGGATGCGGGCCAGCTGCCCGAAGTGGCGAAGTGGCAGGCCGCCTGGCCGGGCGCCGCGGGCGGCCTGCTGCGCGTGGTGAAGGAACCGGACGTGCGCACCACGAAAACCGGCGAACGCGAACCGGCCACGCACGGCTCGTTCGACAACAGCATCGAGGCGATGATGTCGACGATCGAGCGCATCCGAGGCAGCGGGCTGGTGGCGCCGCTGGAGTGGCTGGATTACTGAGGCGTCGGAAGGCGGACTGCTGGAACGCAAAAGACGCAAAAGCGCGCAAAAGACGCGAAAGAAAACCTTCAAAAGGTCTTCTGATCTTTTGCGTCTTTCGCGTCCTTTTGCGTCTTTTGCGTTCCGGTAGCCCGCTCCCGCGTTCAGTTCTCCAGGATCAGGTGCCCCACCGCCGTGTTTGACGCGGGCACATGGTAGAAGCGGTGCTTCAGCGTCGGCTTGCGGCCACCCGCGACATCGGCCATCGCGCCACGCGCGATCAGCCACATCACCAGCTCGATGCCTTCGCTGCCCGCTTCCTCGACGTACTCCAGGTGCGGCACCTTGGCGAGGCCCTCGGGGTCGTCGATCAGGCGATCCAGGAAGCGGTTGTCCCACTCCTTGTTGATCAGGCCGGCGCGCGGTCCCTGCAGCTGGTGGCTCATGCCGCCCGTGCCCCAGATCTGCACCTTGAGGTCGTCGTCGTAGGTCTCGACCGCCTTGCGCAGCGCCTGCCCCAGGCGGAAGCAGCGCATGCCGCTGGGCACCGGGTACTGCACCACGTTCACCGCGAACGGGATCACCGGGAACGGCCACTGCTTCGTGTCGCCGCACATCAGCGACAGCGGCACGGTCAGGCCGTGGTCCACGTCCATCTTGTTCACCAGCGTCAGATCGAAATCCTGCTGGATGACCGATTGCGCGATGTGCGCGGCCAGCTCGGGATGGCCCTCGACGTCGGGCACGGGCCGCGGGCCCCAGCCTTCATCGGCGACCTTGTAGTGCGCCGCCGTGCCGATGGCGAAGGTAGGGATCATGTCCAGGCTGAACGCGGTCGCGTGGTCGTTGAAGACCAGGATCACGACGTCGGGCCTGTTCTCCTTCATCCACTGGCGGCTGAACTCATAACCGCCGAACACCTTCTGCCAGTACGGCTCCTGCGTCTTGCCCAGGTCCATCGCGGCGCCGATGGCCGGCACGTGCGAGGTGTAGACGGATGCGGTGATGCGAGCCATGTTTTGTCTCCGACGAGCCGCCTCTAGGAGGCAAAAGCCCCCTCGGGGGGCAGCGAGTTCACGAAGTGAGGAGCGTGGGGGCTGTCGGTCATTTCCCTTCGCGGCCCCACGTGGGAGCGCGGCCGCCGGCGACCATCATGTCGCGGTACTGTTCTTCGGTCATCCCCGTCATCGAGCCGGCCATCTGCTGGAAGCTCTTGCCGTCGGTGGCGCCGATCTTGGCGAGGAAGTAGATGTTGCCGCCCAGCGCGATCATGCGGTTCATGTCGCGCGCCAGCACGGCCTGCTTCTGCTCCTCGCTCATGGCCCATTCGTCCAGGTAGGCGCGCTCGTTCTTCTTGAACCGCTCGCGGTTGTCGGCCTTCATCAGCGACATCGCGAACTGGTTCAGCCAGTAGCCCTTGCGGCTCTGGTCGGCATCGAAGATGGTCGTGCCGGGCACGTTCTTGTACGGCTTGTCCAATGGCATGGTCGTTCCTTGGGGACAGGCCAGCGTAGCGCAACGGCGCGCGCCGGCCTTGTCCTGCGTCAATTGCCCCAGTACAGGCGCGTCGGGTTGTCGACCAGCAGCTTCTGCTGCAGCTCGGGCGTCGTGGCGATGTGCGGGATGAAATCCACCAGCAGCCCGTCGTCGGGCATGTGGCCCTTCAGGTTCGGATGCGGCCAGTCGGTGCCCCACAGCACGCGGTCGGGGAAGCTCTCGACCACCTTGCGCGCGAACGGCACCACGTCGCGGTAGGCGTTCTGCTCACCGCCCAGCGCCGGCGGTCCGGACACGGACAGGCGCTCGGGGCAGCTCACCTTGCTCCACACGTTCGGATGCTCGCGCATGAACTTCAGGAACAGGCTGAACTCGGGCCCGTCGATCGGCTTGCTGACGTCGGGGCGGCCCATGTGGTCGACCACGACCGTCGTGGGCAGGCTGGTGAAGAAGTCCCACAGCTCGGGCAGGTCGACCGCCTCGAAGTAGATCACCACGTGCCAGCCCAGCGGAGCGATGCGGCCTGCGATCTCCAGCAGTTCGTCCTTGGGCGTGAAGTCCACCAGCCGCTTGACGAAGTTGAAGCGCACGCCGCGCACGCCCGCCGCATGCATCGCCTGCAGTTCCTGGTCGGTGACGCTGCGCTTCACGGTCGCCACGCCCTTGGCCTTGCCGTTGGAGCGTTGCAGCGCGTCGACCATGGCACGGTTGTCGGCACCATGGCAGGTGGCCTGCACGATCACGTTCTTGTCGAAGCCCAGGTGATCGCGCAACGCGAACAGCTGCTGCCAGCTGGCGTCGCACGGCGTGTACTTGCGCTCGGGCGCGTAGGGGAACTGCGCGCCCGGGTCGAACACGTGGCAGTGCGCGTCGACGCTGCCCGGCGGCAGCTTGAAGCGCGGCTTGCTCGGGCCCTCGTACCAGTCCAGCCAGCCCGGCGTCTTCTCGAATCCGCCGCTCGTGGGTTTGCTCATGGCGTGCTCAATCCGGTTTGATGTTCGCTTCGCGCACCAGCTTCTCGTAGCGCTGGCGCTCCGACTTCAGCAGGGCGACCATCATGTCGCGGCTGCCGGGGATCACTTCGCCGCCGACCGCCGTCATGCGCTCGCGCAGCTGCGGCGTGGCCAGGGCCTTCTGCACCTCGGCATGCAGCTTCTCGACGACGGGCATCGGCGTCTTCGCCGGCGCCATCAGCGCGTACCAGACGGAGGCCTCGAAGCCCTTGAAGCCGGACTCGGCGATCGTGGGCACGTCGGGGAAGATCGGCGAGCGCTGCGGGCTCAGCACCGCCAGCACCTTGAGCTTGCCGCTCGTGACGTGGGGCTTGACCTCCAGCGCGTTCATCGCCAGCAGCGGCACCTGGCCGCCGATCACGTCGGTGATGGCCTGCGCGCCGCCGCGGTAAGGCACGTGCAGCAGGTCGATGCCGGCCGCGCGCGCGAACAGTTCCGCGGCCATGTGCGGCGTCGAGCCGTTACCTGGCGTCGCGAAGGCCACCGAATTCGGCTTGGCCTTGGCGGCCGCGATCAGCTGCTGCACGGTGTTGTAGGGCGCCGAGGCGTTCGCCGCGATCACCACCGGCACGCGGCCCACCAGCGACACCGCGACCAGCTCCTTCTCGGCATCGAACGGCTGCGGCTTGTAGAGGGCCATGTTGGCCGCCAGCGCGTTGGCCGCCATCAGCAGCGTGTAGCCATCGGGCTTCGCATCGATGACGTACTTCACCGCGATGTTGGTGCCCGCGCCGGGCTTGTTGTCGATCACGAACGGCTGGCCCAGCGAGGCCGACATGGCCTGGCCCAGCGTGCGCGCCACCGCGTCGACCGCGCCACCGGCCGAGTAGCCGACAACCAGGGTCACGGCCTTGTCGGGAAAGTTGGACTGCGCCAGTGCGCCCAGCGGCGCTGCGGAGGCGGCGGCCAGCAGCGCGAGCGCCTCGCGGCGGGAGAGGGTCGGATCTGTCATGAAGTTCTCAGTCGATGTAGCGCAGTCCGGCCTTGGCCAGCGGCTCGCGCATCTTGTACATGTCGAGGCCCAGCACGCCGGCGGCGAGTTTGGCGCGCTTGTCGCCCTCATTGGCTTCGCGTGCAGCCGCCGCTTCCAGCGTCTTCTGCGCCATCGCGGCCGGCACGCACACCACGCCGTCGTCGTCGGCCACGATGACGTCGCCGGGATGCACCAGGGCACCGGCGCAGACCACCGGGATGTTCACCGAGCCGAGGGTGGCCTTGACCGTGCCCTTGGAGCTGATCGCCCGGCTCCAGACCGGGAAGCCCATTTCGGTGAGCACGCGCACGTCGCGGCAGCCCGCGTCGATGACGAGTGCGCGCGCGCCGCGGACCTGGAACGACGTGGCCAGCAGGTCGCCGAAGAAGCCGTCGGTGTTCTCCGAGGTGCACGCGGCGACGACGATGTCGCCCGGCTGGATCTGCTCGGCCACGACGTGCAGCATCCAGTTGTCCCCCGGCTGCAGCAGCACCGTGACGGCCGTGCCGGACACCTGGGCACCGGCATAGATCGGCCGCATGTAGGGTTTCATCAGGCCCACGCGGCCCATGGCCTCGTGCACGGTGGCCGACCCGTACTGCGCCAGCCCGTCGGCGATGCTGCGCTCGGCGCGCTTGATGTTGCGGTAGACGACACCCAGTTCGTACATCCCTGACTCCTTCAATGCCCGCGCGAGGCCAGCAGCTTGTCCAGCCGCGGGAACACGCGGCGCGTGTTGCCTTCGAAGATCGCGTATTTCTCCTCGGCGCTCAGCAGCCTGCTGGCGTCGATGTAGCGCTTGGTGTCGTCGTAGTAGTGGCCCGTCTCCGGGTCGATGCCACGGACGGCGCCGATCATCTCGCTGGCGAACAGCACGTTCTTCACCGGGATCACGGTGTTCAGCAGGTCGATGCCCGGCTGGTGGTAGACGCAGGTGTCGAAGAACACGTTGTTCAGGACATGGTCCTTCAGCAGCGGCCGCTTCATTTCCTGCGCGAGACCGCGGAAGCGGCCCCAGTGGTAGGGCACCGCGCCACCGCCATGCGGCACGATGAAGCGCAGCGTCGGGAAGTCCTTGAACAGGTCGCCCTGGATCAGCTGCATGAACGCGGTCGTGTCCGCGTTCAGGTAATGCGCGCCCGTGGTGTGGAAGGCCGGGTTGCAGGACGTGGAGACGTGGATCATCGCCGGCACGTCGTACTCCACCATCTTCTCGTAGATGGGGTACCACCACTTGTCGGTCAGCGGCGGCTCCTTCCAGTGGCCGCCCGAGGGATCGGGGTTGAGGTTGATGCCGACGTTCCCGTACTGCTCGATGCACTTCACCATTTCCGGGATGCAGGTCTTCGGGTCGACGCCCGGCGACTGCGGCAGCATGGCCACCGGCACGAAGTGCTCCGGGAACAGCTGCGACACGCGGAAGCACAGCTCGTTGCAGATGGCGGCCCAGGTGCTGGACACCTCGAAGTCGCCGATGTGGTGGGCCATGAAGCTGGTCCGCGGCGAGAACAGCGTCATGTCGTTGCCGCGCTCCTTCATCAGGCGCAGCTGGTTGCTGGCGATGCTCTCGCGGATCTCGTCGTCGCTGATCTTCAGGTCCGAGACCCTGGGCTTCTGCGACGGGTCCTTGATGCCCGCGATCTGCTGGTTGCGCCACGCCTCCAGCGCCTTGGGCGCGGTGGTGTAGTGGCCGTGGCAGTCGATGATCATGCGGATGTCTCCTTGGTGTGGGGGCTCAGGCCGGCGCCATGCCGTGCCGGCGCTTGATGTCTGCGGTCTCAGGTGACGCGAAGAAGGCGAGCAGTTCGCGCACCGCATCGGGCTGGCGCGACGCGGTGCACACGGCACCCGAGAACACGGTGGTGACCTGAATCGCGGGCGGCAGCATGCCGAGCACGTCGATGCCGGCGAGGTCCTTCAATTCGCTGAACTGCTGGAAGCCCAAGGCAACTTCGCCGCTGGCGACCATCGAGCCGACGGGAACGCCGGGCCGGGCCTGCACGGTGCGGTCGCGTACCTGCTCGGCGATGCCCCAGCGCTGGAACAGCTGCAGCAGCGCGGTGCCGCTCGGGCCGGTGGAGTAGCCGATGGTGGGCGCCGCCAGCACGGCGCGACGCACCGCGTCCTCGCTGCCGATGTCGGGACGAGGCGCGCCGGCCTTCACCGCCACGGCGACCTCGGAGCGCACGATGTCCACGCGGGTGCCCGCAACCGCGTGGCCGCCGGCCAGCAGCTTGTCGATGGCATCGGAGGCGAGCACCACGACGTCGAAGTCCTCGCCCGCCTGCACGCGCTTGGCCGCATCGACCCCGCCAACGGATTCGATGGCGACCTTGCGGCCCATTGCCTTCTCGAAGGCCGCGGCCAGGTCGGCCAGCAGCAGCCGCGTCGCCATGGACGAAATGCCGCGCAACGGCGAACTCATGCGGGGACTCCGGTCAGCATGCGGCGATTCTGGGCCGGCCCCTGCGCGTCGCAAAGCCGGCGCCCCCGCTATCAGCTAGAACAAGCGCTTATAGCTGTACGGCCCCACTTACACTTTGCGCATGGACCTGCGGCAGCTGGAGTATTTCGTTCGCGTGGCCGAGCTGGGCAGCTTCACGCGCGCCGCCATCGAGCTCGATGTCGCCCAGCCCGCGCTGAGCCGGCAGGTGCGCCTGCTCGAGGTCGAGCTGCGCCAGACCCTGCTGCTGCGCAACGGCCGCGGCGCCATTCCCACCGAAGCCGGCAAGACGCTGCTGGAGCACGGCCGCGGCATCCTGCACCAGGTGCAGCGCGCCCGGGACGACCTGGGCCGTCTGCGCGGAGGCCTGTCGGGGCGCGTCGCCGTCGGCCTGCCGAGCAGCGTCGCCCGCGTGCTGACCGTGCCGCTCACGCGCGCCTTCCGCGAGGTGATGCCCGATGCGCGGCTCTCGATCAGCGAGGGTCTGTCCGGCGCGCTCGAAGCCGGGCTGGTCAGTGGACGCCTCGACATCGTGGTGCTGTACAACGCCCAGCCGAGCCGCGAGCTGGACCTCTCCGCGTTGCTCGACGAAGACCTGCTGCTGGTGCGCGCGCGTCCGCCGGGCTTGCACGAGGATCCACCGCCCGGCCCCGTGCCGCTGCAGGAGGTCGCCACCCTGCCCCTGATCATCCCGACCCGACCCAACGCGATCCGCATGCACGTGGAGTCGGCGCTCGCGTCGGTGGGTTGCAAGCCGCACGTGGCGCTGGAGATCGACGGCGTGCTGGCGATCCTCGATCTCGTGCGCGACGGCGCCGGCTGCGCCATCCTGTCGCGCAACGCACTGCTGCATTCGCCAAGGCCCTCGGCCTTCACGGCCCAGCCGATCGGGACGCCGCCGCTGCGCATCCGGCTGTCGCTGGCGACGAGCCTGCAGCGGCCGGCGACGCCGGTGCAGGAGGCCACGCTGGACCTGATCCGGAAGACGGCGCCGATGGTGGTGCCGCACGCCTGAGCCGGGCGCCTTGGATTCCCGCCTGCGCGGGAATGACAGAGCTTGTCGTCCCCGCGGAGGCGGGGACCCAAGGCTTCCATCGCCGGTGCTACGCTGCCCCGCATGGACCGCCGCACCGTCCTGCACCTGTTCGGCGCCGCCTCGCTGGCGGCCGGGCCGGCACGCGCCCAAGCGCCGGCCCCGCACACCAAGCCCATCCCCTCATCCGGCGAAGCCATCCCCGTCATCGGCCTCGGAACCTGGATCACCTTCAACGTCGGCCGCGACAGGCACGGCCGCCAGCAGTGCGCCGAGGTCATGCGCGCGTTCTTCGCGGCCGGCGGCCGGCTGATCGACTCCTCGCCCATGTACGGCTCCTCGCAAGGCGTCGTCGGCGACGGCCTGCAGTCGCTGGGCATGCCGCCGCAGGTGTTCGCGGCCGACAAGGTGTGGACCTCCTCGGATGGCGCGGCGCAGGTCGAGGTCTCGCGCCGCCTTTGGCGCGTGCCGCGCTTCGACCTGCTGCAGGTGCACAACCTGCTCGCGTGGGAAACGCAGCTGCCGATGCTGCAGGCCATGAAGCAGGCCGGCCGCGTGCGCTACGTCGGCATCACGACGTCCGAAGGCCGGCGCCATCGCGAGGTCGAGCAGATCATGCAGTCCCACCAGCTCGACTTCGTCCAGCTCACCTACAACCCCGTGGACCGCGAGGCCGAGCAGCGGCTGCTGCCCCTGGCGCGCGAGCGCGGCATCGCCGTGCTGGCCAACCGGCCGTTCCAGCAAGGGGGGTTGCTGCGCATGCTGCAGCGGCGTCCGCTGCCGGGCTGGGCGGCGGAGATCGGCTGCACCAGCTGGGCGCAGGCGGTGCTGAAGTTCATCGTGAGCCATCCCGCCCTCACCTGCGCGATCCCGGCCACCTCGCAGATGGCGCACGTGCGCGAGAACCTCGCAACCGGCGGCGGTGCCATGCCCGATGCAGCGCTGCGCGAACGCATCGCCGGCGACATCGCGCGGTCGTGACTCCATGAGCGAGTGGTGGACCTACCGGCCCGCGAGCTTCCTGATGTTCTCGGCCCGGACATGGGGCCGCCTGCTGGAGGACTGGAACCGCGAGCTGTGGCCCTTGCAACCAGCCTTCGTCCTCGCCGGCGCCGCGCTCGTCGTGATGGCCGCGCGCCCGCCCGTGCAGTCGGCGCCCTGGATCACCGGCACGCTCGCGCTGGCGTGGGCCTGGGTGGGCTGGGCGTTCCACTGGCAGCGCTTCGCCGACATCAACACTGGCGCGCCCTGGTTCGCCGTGGCCTTCGCGCTGCAGGCCGTGCTGCTGCTGGCGCTGGGCACGGGGCGCAGTGCGTCGCCGCCATCACCGCGCATGCGCATCGCCGGACTGGGGCTCGCCGCGCTGGCGGTGCTTGCCTATCCGCTCGCCGCGCCGCTGGCGGGACGGGACTGGGCGCAGGCCGAAGTCGCGGGGGCGATGCCCACGCCCACCGCGCTGCTCACCGTCGGGCTCGTGCTCGCGTCGGCGTTGCGCCGCCGCGCCTGGCTGCTCGCGATTCCGGTGCTCGCGCTCGTGGTGGGCTGGGGGACGGACTTGCTGCTGGCCACGCGATGAAGCAAGGCTTCAGGCGTGCGCCCGCTGCAGCACCCACAGCAGCGTGGTCAGCGTGAAGAACGACGCGATCGTCGTGCCCAGCTGCGCCGCGGCGGCGAGCGCGTCCTGGTGGTGCTTCTGCGCCAGGATCGGGTAGATGCCCAGCATCGGCACGGCCGCCATCACCACGACGGCGGTCTGCAGCTGGCGGTCCATGGGCGGCAGCAACACCAGCATCAGCAGCACCGCCAGCGGATGCACCAGCAGCTTGCCCGCCGCGATCACGCCGACGTCGCGCGCCATGCCGCGGGCTCGGATGCCCACCAGCGAGCCGCCGGTGACCATGAGCGCGATGGCCGCGGTCGACATCGCGAACAGGTTCACCGTCCGGGCCAGCGGCTCCGGCAGTCGCCATCCGAGCAGCGAGAACAGGAAGCCCAGCGCGATGCCCCAGATCATCGGATTGCGCACCAGGCCACGCCCGGACTGGCGCAGCGCGCCGCGCAGCCGCTCACCGCGCGTGCGGCTGCCATCGTCCACGCCCGCGCCGCTTTCGGCGATGGCCAGCGCGACGGGCAAGGTCACCAGGTTTTCCACCACCATCGCCAGCGCGAGGCCGACGCCGGCCGTCGACGCACCGAACACCTGCGACACCAGCGGGAAGCCGATGAAGCCGCTGTTCGGGCAGCCCATGCCCATCCCGATGATGGCGCTCTCGGCCACCGGCTTGCCGGCCACGCGGCGCGCCCACAGGAAGCCGCCCAGGATCGCGATCAGCGAGCCGCCCGCATAGGCGGCGAGGAAGACGGGGTTCACCACCTCCGCGACACTGCGCGAGGACAGCGCGTTGAACAGCAGCGCGGGCAGCGCGATGTGGATCGCGTACTTGCCGAAGACGCGCATCTCCGTGCGCGCGAACAATCCCGTGCGGGTGGCCACCCAGCCCACCGCCATCACCAGGTAGATCGGCAGCGTGATGGCGAGGACCGCGAGCATCCCTACTGCTTCGGAATGCGGGCGCGGGCGATCACGTCGGACCACCGCCGGATGTCATTGGCCAGTCGCTCCTGCAGCGCCGCGGGCGTGCTGCCCTGCGCGACGAGGTTCAGGTCGGCCAGGCGCTGGCGCACGCCGGGCTGCGCCAGCGCGCTGGCGACCGCTGCATGCAGCCGCTCGATGGCCGCGGCCGGCGTCTTCGCCGGAACGGCCAGGCCGTTCCAGGAACCAACCTCGAAGCCCGCGAGGGAGCCGCCGGCTTCACGCACGGCGGGCACGTCGGGCAACTGCGGTGCCCGCTTCGCGCCGAGGACGGCCAGCGGCCGCAGGGCCTTCGAGCCGATCTGGCCCATCAGCGGTCCCAGGATGTCGAGGCCGACGTCGATCTCGCCCGAACGCAGCGCGGTGATCACCGGCGGCGTGCCGTTGAACGGCACCACCTGCGCCTGGATGCCGGCGCTGGCCTTGAACAGTTCCGCCGCCAGGTTCTGCGTGGTGCCCACCTGCGGCGTGCCGAGATTGAGCTTGCCGGGATTCGCGCGTGCCCACGCGAGCACGTCGTCCAGGCTCTTGAAGCGGCCGCCTTCCGCCGCGACCAGCACGAGATCGAACGTGGCGAGCAGCGACACGGGCGCGAAGTCGCGCAGCGTGTCGAACGGCAGCGACTTGAAGAGCGACGCACTCACCGCGCTTCCGCTGGACACCAGCAGCAGCGTGTGCCCGTCAGGCTCCGCATGCGCGACCACCTCGCCAGCGACGACGCCACCCGCACCGGGCTTGTTGTCGATGACCACCGGCTGCCCCAGCGTGGCCGACATCGCCTGCCCCACGGTCCGCGCCGTGATGTCGGCGGCGCCGCCGGGGCCGTTCGGCACGACGATGCGCACGGGCTTGGAGGGAAAGCGCGGCTGGGCGAGCGACACCATAGGCATCGCGATTCCAGCCACGAGAAGGGCTCGACGAGTGTTCATGTGGAATGCGGACAGCCGAACGCGAAAGACGCGAAAGAGCGCGAAAGACGCAAAAAACTCAAGTGGATTGTTCTCCGGATTCTTTCGCGTCTTTCGCGTCCCTTTCGCGTCTTTCGCGTTCCGGGAGTCCGCTTTCTACCGCGCCACCCCGAGCAGCCGGTCCACCAGCGCCGGGTCCGCGCGCAGTTCGCGCGCAGTGCCGCTGTGCACGATGGTGCCGCGATCGAGCACCACCGCCTTGTCGGAGATGGCGAGGATCGCCTGCGGGTGCTGCTCGACGATGATGGCCGCCAGGCCTTCGTCCTGCGTGATGCGGCGGATGGCGCGCAGCAGCTCCTCGACGATGATGGGCGCCAGGCCCTCCAGCGGTTCGTCCAGCAGCAGCAGCTTGGGGTTGAGCACCAGCGCGCGGCCCACGGCCAGCATCTGCTGCTCGCCGCCGGACAGCTGCGTGCCCAGGTTGGTCTTGCGCTCGGCCAGCCGCGGGAACATCGCGTACACGCGGTCGGGCGTCCAAACCGTGGAGGTTCCTCCGGAACGGCCGGGCCGTGCCACCGCCGTGAGGTTCTCGTGCACGGTGAGCGACTTGAAGATGTTCCGCTCCTGCGGCACCCAGCCGATGCCGGCGCCCGCGCGCAGGTGCGGCGCGAGCTTGTGCAGCGCGGTGCCGCCCAGCGTGATGCTGCCGGCATGCTGGCGCGTGGCGCCGGCCAGCGTGTTGATCAGGGTCGTCTTGCCCGTGCCGTTGCGGCCCAGCAGCGCCAGCGTCGCGCCCTCTTCCAGCGCGAACGACACGTTCTGCAGCACGACGGCCTCGCCGTAGCCGGCCGACAGGCCCTGGACCTGCAGGAGATCAGCCATGGGCCACCTCCTCGCCGTGGCCCAGGTAGACCTCCTTCACGCGCGGGTCGGACGCGATCTCCTCGGGCGAACCCTCGGTGAGCACCGTGCCGTTGACCAGCACGGTCATGCGCTTGGCGAAACTGAAGACCAGGTCCATGTCGTGCTCGATCAGCAGCACCGAGACGTCGGCAGGCAGCGCAGCGACGGTCTGCAGGATCTCCTCGCGCTCGCCGGCCGGCACGCCCGCCACAGGCTCGTCGAGCAGCAGCACGCGCGGCTCGCAGGCCAGCGCGATGGCGATCTCCAGCAGGCGACGCTTGCCGTACGCCAGGACCTCCGTGGGAACGTCCATCACCTCCGCGAGACGGAACTGCGCGAGCAGCTGCTCGCAGCGCTCGGCGACTTCGCGCTCCTGGCCCAGCTTCTGCCAGAAGCGGTTGCCGAGGCCACGCTGCTGCGAGACCACCAGCGCCAGCGTCTGCAGCGGCGTCATCGAGGCGAACAGCTGGTTGATCTGGAAGGTGCGGACCATGCCGCGGCGCACGCGGCGGTGCGGCGCCAGCTTCGTGATGTCGTCGCCGTCGAGCGTGATGCGACCGGAGGTGGGCTCCAGCACGCCGGTCAGCAGGTTGATCAGCGTGGTCTTGCCGGCACCGTTGGGGCCGATCAGCGCATGGCGCGCGCCCCGCTGCAGGCGCAGCGTGACGTTGTTGGTCGCGGTGATGCCGCCGAATCGCTTGACCAGGCCTTCGCAGGCCAGCACGGTGTCGGCCATCAGCGAGCCCCCCGCCGGCCGATCCAGGTCCACGGCTTGAGCAGGCGGTCACGCCCCACCAGCACCAGCACCACCAGGAAGAGCCCCAGCCAGAAGGTCCAGTACTGCGGGGTGATCGCCGACAGGAAATCCTGCATCAGCTTGAACACCACGGCGCCCAGCACGCCGCCATAGAGCCAGCCGGTGCCGCCGACCACCAGCATCAGCATCAGGTCGGCAGACCGGTCGAAGGCGAACACGTCCAGCGACGCGAAGCCGGTGGTCTGCGCCAGCAGTGCGCCCGCGAGGCCCGCGAGGGCCGCGCCGATCGTGTAGACGATGGACAGGCGCGAGGCGACCGGGATGCCGATGGCCATCGCGCGCAGCCGGTTGTCGCGGATGGCCATCAGCGTGGCGCCGAACGGCGAACGCACGAAGCGGCGCGTGAGCAGGAACACCAGCAGCAGGACCACCAGCGAGTAGCACGCGGCCGTGCGGCCGGCCAGGTCGAACTCGAACTTGCCGAGCACGGGGCCCATCACGACGCCCTGCAGGCCGTCCGCGCCGCCGGTGAGCCAGTCAAGCTTGTTGGCCAGCTCGAGCAGGATCAGCGCCGCGCCCAGCGTCACCATCAGCCGCGTGAGATCGGTGCCGCGCTGGATGGTGAGGCTGAACACCGCGCCCAGCACCGCCGCCCCGGCGATCGCCACGACGAGGCCGACCAGCGGGTCGGGCATCCAGTGCTTGGCCACGAGCGCGGCCGCGTACGCGCCGAAGCCGAAGAACGCCGCGTGGCCCAGCGACACCACGCCGGTGAAGCCCAGGATCAGGTCGAGCGACAGCGCGAACAGCGCGGTGATGGCGATCTCGTTGACGATGGCCGCGTACTGCGGCAGCACGAACGGCGCGGCGAAGGCGATCACCCACAGCAGGCCTTCCCACCAGCGCCAGCGCGCGCTGGCCAGCAGCGAGCGTTGTGCGCGGCCGGTGTCGGCCGTCGCGGGGCTGCCCGGCGCGGGCCTGGATGCGGTGCTGTCGTTCATGCCTTGCCTCCCCGCCGCACGAACAGGCCCTGCGGCCGCCAGATCAGCACGGCGATCATCAGCACGTAGACGATGAAGGCGCCCATCTTGGGGATGTAGTACTTGCCCGCGACGTCCGCGATGCCCAGCAGCAGCGCCGCCAGCAGCGGCCCCGTGATCGAGGACGTGCCGCCCACGGCCACCACGATCAGGAAATAGATCATGTACTTCAGCGGGAAGGTGGGATCCAGCCCCAGCACCTCCGCACCGAGCGCGCCGCCCAGGCCCGCCAGGCCGCAGCCGAACGCGAAGGTCGAGAGGAACACGATGTTGACGTTGATGCCCAGGCCGGCCGCGACGCGCTGGTCGTCGACCGAGGCGCGCAGGCGGCTGCCGAACCGCGTGTTCGACAGCACCCACTGCAGCACCACGGTCAGCGCTGCGCAGACGACGATGATGAAGATGCGGTAGTGGCCCATGCCCAGCGTCCAGGCGCCGCTGCCGATCTCGGTGCGGCCGCGCAGCCAGTCGGGCAGCTGCATGATCTGCTGGGTGGACCCGATGAAGTAGTCGGCGCTGGCCACGGCCATGAAGGCCAGGCCGATGGAGAACAGCACCTGGTCCAGGTGCGGCCGGCGGTAGAGCGGCCGGTAGAGCGTGCGCTCGAGCACCGCGCCCAGCAGCGCGGCACCGAGGAAGGCCAGGGGCAGGCACACCAGGAAGGGCACGCCGGCGCGCTGCATCAGCAGCACCGTGATGTACCCGCCCACCATCGCGAACGCGCCGTGCGCCAGGTTGATGAAGTTCATCAGGCCCATGGTCACGGCCAGCCCGAGGGCCAGGATGAACAGCAGCATGCCGTAGGCGATGCCGTCGAAGAGGATGGTGAGCATGGGTCCTTGCCAGTCACGCCGGGTCAGGCCCGCAATGACATCGCCTGCGTTACTTCCTCGTCTTGCCCGGATCCTTCACGTCCTTGATGACGTCGAACTCCACGTTCCACAGCTGGCCGTCCTTCTTCTCCACCTTGCGCAGGTAGACGTTCTGGACGATGTCGCGGGTCTGCGCGTCGATGAACACCGGGCCGCGCGGGCTCTCGAACACCTCGCCCTTCATCGCGTTGACCAGCGCCTCGCCGCCGCCCTTGCCGCCGGTCTTCTTCAGCGCGTCGTAGATCAGGCGCATGCCGTCGTAGCCGCCCACGGCCATGAAGTTGGGGCGCAGCTTGTTGTTGGCCTTCTCGAAGGCCTCGACGAACTTCTTGTTCGCCGGCGACGGGTGCGCGGCGGAATAGTGGTGCGAGGTGACCACGCCCAGGGCGACGTCGCCCATGTCGTTCAGCTGGTCGTCGTCGGTCACGTCGCCGGTGGCGATCAGCTTGATGCCGGCCTTGTCCATGCCGCGTTCGCCGAACTGCTTCATCACCGCCGCGCCCGCGCCCGAGGGCACGAACACGAACAGCGCGTCGGGCTTGAGGTCGCGCACCTTCTGCAGGAACGGCGCGAAGTCCGGGTTGCGCAGCGGCACGCGCAGCGATTCGGGCACCTTGCCGCCGTTGAACTGGAACCGCTCCCTGAAGTACTTCTCGGCGTCGATGCCCGGGCCATAGTCGCTGACCAGCGTGACGACGCTCTTGATGCCGTTCTTCGGCGCCCAGTCGGCCAGCGCCACCGACACCTGCGGCAGCGTGAAGCTGCTGCGCACGATGAAAGGCGAGGCCTCGGTGATGCTGGACGTCGCGGCGGCCATCACGACCAGCGGCGTCTTCGACTGCGTGGCGATCGGCGCGGTGGCCATGGCCGACGGCGTGATGCCCATGCCGGCCAGCACGTCGACCTTCTCGTTGACCACCAGCTCCTGCGCCAGGCGGCGCGTGACGTCGGGCAGGCTGGTGTCGTCCTTGACGATCAGCTGCACCTTGCGGCCCGCGACCGTGTCGCCGTTCTGCGCCATCCACAGCTTCGCGGCCGCCTCGATCTGCCGGCCCGTGGTGGCCTGCTGCCCGGTCATGGGCAGGATCAGGCCGATCTTGAACGGCGCGGCCTGCGCGAACGCGAGGCTTCCCGCGGACAGCAGCGCCGCGCCGACGGCGGCCTGGATCAGGGTTCTCTTGTGCATCGATGTCTCCACGAAGATGTTCAACTCGGGCGCACCCGGGCGCGATCGTTCGCCGCACGCCGGTGGACCGCGATTCTCCGCAGCGCCCCGGCGAAGGACCAGCCGGAGCGTCGTCTATCAGGTATCCACATCGGGCATAGCCGAGGTGCGGCTATCGCGGCAATGCCGGGACTCTAACCGCGGTCGCTTCCGTTTCGGATCAGGCGTACCCCGGGCATGCGCTCGATGTCGGCGCTGCGCACGGCCTCGCGCAGGTTGCGCTGGGCCAGCCGCGAGTGCTCGCGCATGATGGCCTCGGCCCGGCCGCCCTCGCCCTGCTCGATCGCGTCGAGCACCTGCCGGTGCTGGTCCTGCGCGACGATGAGCATGTCGCGCGCGCGGGCCGAGTTGGCCTGCACCACCACGAATCCCGACGGTGATGCGAACGGCAGGCGCACCACGCGCTCGAGTTCGCGCGCCAGCACCGGGCTGCCCGCCATCTCGGCCATCAGCACGTGGAAGCGCTCGTTGAGACGCACGTAGCGCAGGAAGGCCTCGTCGTCGAGCGACGGCTGGGCCAGCACGGCATCGATGCCGGCGAGGCAGTCGCGCGCTTCGGCAAGCTGCGCCGCGGTGGGACCGCGTTCGGCGGCAAGGCGTGCCAGCAGCCCCTCGAGCGTGCCGCGCAGCTCGATCGCATCGGAGACGTCCCGCTCGCTGAAGGTGCGCACCGCGTAGCCGCCTGAGGGCAACGCCTGCAGCAGCCCCTCCTGCTCCAGCCGCATCAACGCCGCGCGGATCGGCGTGCGGGAGACCCCGAGCCTGTCGACCAGCGCCAGCTCCGCGATGCGCGTGCCGCCTGGAAGCTCTCCGGCGAGGATCAGCTCGCGCAGGCGCAACTGCGCCTTCACGGCCTGGGTGCCGTTGTCGGCATCGAGGGAAGCGGCGGGCGAGCGGTTCGACATGTATACAACGGCGAGTCTATCGACAGCAGAGTTGCCGTTTTTCCAAGGGTATACCCTGAGCCCAGCGCCTCGTTACGCTGTCGGCAGAAGAGCGTTGTATACATCGCTTATTCTCCAGCCTCCACTTTCGACTCGTGTCAACCATGTTTCCGAAGAACGCCTGGTACGTCGCCTGCACCCCCGACGAGATCGACGCCAAGCCCCTGGGCCGCACCATCTGCAACGAGCGCATCGCCTTCTACCGGGGCGACGACGCCCGCGTGGCGGCCGTCGAGGACTTCTGCCCGCATCGCGGGGCCGCGCTGTCCAAGGGCCAGGTGTGCGAAGGCAAGCTGGTCTGCGGCTACCACGGCCTCGTGATGGGTTGCGACGGCAAGACGGTGTCGATGCCCGGCCAGCGCGTGCAGGGCTTCCCCAAGATCCGCGCCTATCCGGTGGTCGAGAAGTACGGCTTCATCTGGGTGTGGCCGGGCGATGCGGCACTCGCCGACGAAGCGAAGATCCACCACCTCGAGTGGGCCGAGAGCCCGGACTGGGCCTACGGCGGCGGGCTGTACCACGTGCAGTGCGACTACCGCCTGATGGTCGACAACCTGATGGACCTGACGCACGAGACCTACGTGCACGCCACCAGCATCGGCCAGAAGGAGATCGACGAGACACCGGTCACCACGAAGACGGTGGGCGATCGCGTGGTCACCAGCCGCTTCATGAACGGCGTGATGCCGCCGCCGTTCTGGCGCGCCAACCTGCGCGGCAACCACCTGGCCGACGACGTGCCGGTGGACCGGTGGCAGGTGTGCCACTTCATCCCGCCGAGCCACGTGATGATCGAGGTTGGCGTGGCGCACGCGGGCAAGGGCGGCTACGAGGCGGACCCGAAGGACAAGGTCTCCAGCATCGTGGTGGACTTCCTCACCCCCGAGACCGAGACCAGCATGTGGTACTTCTGGGGCATGGCGCGCAACTTCAACCCGCGCGACCGCAACCTCACCGCGCAGATCCGCGACGGCCAGTCCAAGGTGTTCGCCGAGGACACCGAGGTGCTGGAGGCGCAACAGCGCAACCTCCTCCTGTACCCGGACCGGCGCCTGCTGATGCTGAACATCGATGCCGGCGGCGTGCAGGCGCGCCGCCTCATCGACAAGCTGGTGGCGCAGGAGAACCCGCAGCAGCTCGCTGCCTGATGTTTGTGTCCTGTCAGTGCGGGCTCGACCCGCAATCCAGTCCTGTCGCCCGATCGAGCGGCGCTGCTGGATCCCGGGTCGAGCCCGGGATGACATGGCTTCGATAGAACAGCCATGACAAGCCTCACCGTCAAGGTCCTGCGCAAGACGCAGGAAGCCAGGGACATCGCGAGCTTCGAGCTGGGCCGCGCCGATGGTGGCGCGCTGCCCGCGTTCTCGGCCGGCTCGCACATCGACGTGCACCTGCCCGGCGGCCTGGTGCGCCAGTACTCGCTGTGCAATGCGGAGGGCGACACGCAGCATTACCGCATCGCGGTGCTGCGCGATCCCGCCACCCGCGGCGGCTCGTCCTGCATGCACGACACCGTGCAGCAAGGCCAGGAGCTCGCGATCAGCGAACCGCGCAACCACTTCCCGCTGGTGCATGCGCCGCGCACGGTGCTGCTGGCCGGCGGCATCGGCATCACGCCGCTGCTGTGCATGGCCCAGCGGCTGTCGGCGATCGGCGCCGATTTCACGCTGCACTACTGCACCCGCTCGGCCGCGCGCACGGCGTTCCGTGACGAGCTCGCCGCCTCGCGGTTCGCGGACCGCGTGCAGTTCCACTTCGACGACGGCCCGGACACGCAGAAGCTGCAGATGGCCAGCGCCTTCGGTGCGCCCGACGCCGGCACCCACATCTACGTGTGCGGGCCCACCGGCTTCATCGACGCCGTGGTCGCCGCCGCGAAGGGCGCGGGCTTTGCGCCGGAGCAGGTGCACCTGGAGTACTTCGGCGCCGGCGCGCAGGACACCAGCGCCGACCGCGCCTTCGACGTGCGCATCGCCAGCAGCGGCCAGGTGGTGCGCGTCGAGGCGAAGCAGACGGTCGTGCAGGCGCTCGCCGCGCAGGGCGTGGAGATCCTCACCTCCTGCGAGCAGGGCGTGTGCGGCACCTGCATCACGCGCGTGCTGGAAGGCGAGTGCGACCACCGCGACCTGTACTTCACCGACGAGGAAAAGGCCAGGCACGACCAGTTCACGCCTTGCTGTTCGCGGGCGCGCAGCGCGGTGCTGGTGCTGGACCTCTGAATGCGGGCAGCCGAACGCGAAAAGCGCAAAAAGGAAGACATGAAATCCCTGAAGAATTCTTTCGCGTCTTTCGCGGCCCTTTGCGTCTTTTGCGTTCGGCAGTCCGCTCCCTCTCCCCGATAACATCCCCCACTCTCCAACGGAACACTCAACCATGAAACTCCCTGCCCGCTACGACCATGTCGGCAGCTTCCTGCGTCCCAAGTACCTGCTGGAAGCGCGCGAGAAGAAGGCCAAGGGCGAGATCACGCCGGCGCAGCTGCGCGAGGTCGAGGACAAGGCCATCGCCGAGATCGTGAAGTTCCAGGAGGACATCGGCCTCAAGAGCATCACGGACGGCGAGTTCCGCCGCACCTATTTCCACATCGACTTCCTCGAGCAGCTGGGCGGCGTGAAGACCGACATCCCGGTCACCATCCGCAAGCCCGACGGCACCGAGGAACTGGCGCCGCCGGTGATCCGCGTGATCGACAAGGTGCGCCATGCCAAGGACATCCAGAAGGCCGACTTCGAGTACCTGAAGTCGCAGGTCACCGCCGGCCACACGCCCAAGGTGACCATCCCCTCGCCCACCATGCTGCACTTCCGTGGCGGCCGCGCCGGCATCAGCAAGGACGCCTATCCGGAACTCGAGCCCGCGTTCTATGACGACGTGGCCAAGGCCTATGGCGACGAGCTGCGCTCGCTGTACGCCTCGGGCTGCCGCTACGTGCAGATGGACGACACCAACCTCGCCTACCTGTGCGACGAGAAGATGCGCGAGGCCGCCCGCCAGCGGGGCGACGACCCGAACGAGCTGCCGCACCGCTACGCGAAGTTCATCAACAAGGTCGTGGCGCAGAAGCCCCAGGGCATGCTGCTGGCCATGCACCTGTGCCGCGGCAATTTCAAGAGCACGCACGCCGCCGCGGGCAACTACGAGCCGGTGGCCGAGGCGCTGCTCAAGGAGATGGACATCGACGCGTACTTCATGGAGTACGACGACGAGCGCTCCGGCGACTTCCGGCCGCTGCGCTACCTGCCCAAGGGCAAGACGGTCGTGCTGGGCCTGGTGACCACCAAGTTCGGCCAGCTCGAGAACAAGGACGCGCTCAAGCGCCGCATCGACGAGGCGGCCAAGTACGCGCCCATGGAACAGCTGGCGCTGTCGCCGCAGTGCGGCTTTTCCAGCACCGTGCACGGCAACAACATCGCGGTCGAAGACCAGCGCAACAAGCTGAAGCTGGTGGTCGACACGGCCAGGGAGATGTGGGGCGACAATTGATGCCCCGCTGATCTCCTTCGAAGGAGGTGTGCATGTCCCAGCCGCTCCGTCGTGACCTGCTGCAGGCAGGCGCCCTCCTTCCATTCGTCGCCGGGCTCCCGGCGATCGCCGCACCCGCAGGTGCGTCCGACGCCCCCAGGGTGCAGAGCTGGAAGCTCGCCACGCGCCGCGCCGTCGGCATCCACGACGTGTCACCGGCGCCCGACCACGGCATCTGGTTCACGGCACAGGGCAGCGGCCACCTGGGCTGGTTCGACCCCGCCACCGGCCGCACCGACCTGATTCCGCTGGGCAATGCCTCGTCGCCGCATGGCGTGATCGTGGGTCCGGACAGGGCCGCGTGGATCACCGACGGCGGCCAGAACGCCATCGTCCGCGTCGGCTGGCCCGACCGCCACGTGCGCGTCTACCGGCTGCCGCAAGGCGCGTTCGCCAACCTCAACACCTGCGCCTTCGACGGCGACGGCGACCTGTGGTTCACGGGCCAGAGCGGCTACGTCGGCCGGCTCGCGGTGAAGTCCGGACGCATGACCGTGAAGAAGGCGCCCCGGGGCGTCGGCCCTTACGGCATCACCAGCACGCCGTCGGGCGACGTCTGGTACTGCTCGCTCGCGGCCTCGTTCATCGCGAAGATCGACCGTCGCACCGGCGAATCCACGCCCATCGATCCGCCAACGCCCGAGTCGGGGCCGCGCCGCATCTGGAGCGACAACCAGGGGCGCCTGTGGACCAGCGAATGGAACGCGGGCCAGCTGTCGGTGTTCGATCCGCGCAACCAGGGCTGGCAGACGTTCAAGCTGCCCGGCAACGCGCCGCATGCCTATGCGGTCTACGTCGACGACCGCGACACCGTGTGGATCAGCGACTGGGGCAGCAACTCGGTGCTGTCGTTCGATCCCGCCTCGCGCAGGTTCACCGCTTATCCAATGCCGCGCGAGAGCGCCAACGTGCGCCAGCTGCTGGGGCGCAAGGGCGAGGTGTGGGTGCCCGAGAGCGGCACCGACTACATCACGGTGATCCGCACGGCGTAGCGGGGCCGGTTGTTTCATGCCGGGCCTGCCCCGGCATCCAGCAATGGCGTGCGATGCGATGGCCGCGCAGCCAGGTCAGCGAGTTCGCCGGTCACCACCTCGTCAAGCCGGCGGAGATGGTGCGCTTGGAAGCCCCTCGCGTTCGACGGTTGATGCAGGCCGGCAGCGAGGTGAAGATCCTCGGGCGCGTCGCGTGGGCCGGCGAACGAAGGGGAAAGCAATGATCCGCCTCTCGCTGCTCAGCCTGCAGCGACTCCTCGTTCTTGCGACAGCCGGCTGCGCCCTGCTGCCCGCGCGTGTGGATCGCATTCCATCCTCGGTGCTGAAGGACACCGCGCAGACCCGGATCAGCCGCACGGTCTTGCCGCTCACCAGCGCGCGCCCGCAGGCCAGCGGGGCGTATGCGCTGTTCAGCGCGCGGGACGCCTTCGCGGCCCGTTGGACTCTCGCGACCAATGCGGAACGCAGCCTGGACGTGCAGTACTACATCTGGCGTCCGGACACCAGCGGCAGCCTGATGGCTCACGCGCTGCGGGAGGCGGCCGAACGCGGCGTGCGCGTGCGCGTCCTGCTGGACGATGCCAACACGTCCGGCCTCGACGAGGACATCGCTGCGATCGCCGTGCATCCCAACATCCAGGTCCGGTTGTTCAATCCCTTCGCGAATCGCTCGTGGCGCGCGGGCGACTTGGTCGGCGATTTCGGGCGGGTGAACCGCCGCATGCACAACAAGTCGTTCACCGCCGACAACCGGGTCACGGTGGTCGGGGGCCGCAACATCGGCGACGAATACCTGGGCGCGGAAAGTCGCGTGGCCTTCTCCGACCTCGACCTCATGGTGATCGGTCCCGTGGTCGACGAGGTCTCCGCTGCCTTCGACGCCTACTGGAACAGTGCCTCTGCCTATCCGGTCGGGAGCTTGCTGCCGGCCCCGAGCGCGGCTGCCCTGGCGGAGATCGAGGACAAGTGGGCCCGCCGCCGCAGCGACCGGATGGCGGCGGACTACCTGGAAGCCGCGCGCAAGCTCAGCCTGGTGCAACGCATGCGGTCCGGCACCCTTCCACTGGCGTGGGGCCCCGCGCGCGTGCTGAGCGACGATCCGGCCAAGGTCCTGGGGACCTCCGGCGGCAGCGACGCGGGCATCCAGGGGGATCTCCGGACGGCGTTCGGCATGCCGCAGCGTGAGCTGCTGCTGGTGTCGCCCTATTTCGTGCCGGGCCAGGGTGGCAGCGCCCTGCTCGCCGAGCTGGCGGCGCGTGGCATCCGGGTCACCGTGCTGACCAATTCACTGGCGGCGACCGACGTGCCTGCGACGTACGCCGGCTACCTTCGCTACCGCGACCTGCTGCTGCGCGCCGGCGTTCACGTCCACGAGCTCAAGCCCTCGGCCCAGGCCGCGGTGGTGGCCGGCGGCCGCGAGGACCGCGAGGATCGCGGGCGCGGCATCGGGGGCAGCAGCGGCGGCAGTTCCACCGCTTCGCTGCATGCCAAGACGTTCGTGGTGGATCGCCAGCGTGTCTTCGTGGGGTCGTACAACCTCGACCCCCGGTCCGCCCGGCTCAACACGGAGATGGGCGTGGTGATGGACAACCCGGAGCTAGCCGGCCAGCTGGCCGACACGTTCGACGCGTACATCGCGCAAGACGCCTATGAACTGCGCCTCGACGGCGGCGGCGCAGTCACCTGGATCGAACGCACGGCGAGCGGCGAGGTGCGCCATGCATCGGCTCCGGGCACGGGCACGCTGCGCATGTGGTGGATCCACCTGCTCGGGCTGCTCCCGATCGAGTGGCTGCTCTGAGCAACGAGGCGGGCGCCGATCCCGGCCCCCTTGGCCGGCGGCTGGACCGGATACGGTTCAATCGGGGATCGACAAGCCGCGGAGGGCATCGTGGAGCACAAACGGCAGGAACTCGCATCCGCCAAGCGCAAGGCGAGCTTGCTGCTGGCGGCGGCGGCATGCACCTTCGGCATCACGATGCTGGTCACGCCCAACCCGTGGGTGCTCGCCGCCCGCGCGATCAGCGAGGCGGCGCTGGTGGGTGGACTGGCGGACTGGTTCGCGGTCAGCGCGCTGTTCCGGCGCATCCCCACCGGCATCCCCTTCATCACGGCCCACACGGACGTCATCCCGCGCAGCAAGGATCGCATCGCCGACAACCTCTCCGCCTTCCTCAAGGAGAAGTTTCTCGCGCCGCAGACGCTGGTCGAGCTGATCCGCCAGCACGACCCATCGCGCTACGTCGCCGACTGGCTCGCCGACCCCGCCAATGCCCGCCGGCTCGGCTCGCACGTGGCACGCGCCACCGAGGGCGTCCTGCACCTGGTCGAGGATGCCCGCATCGAACAGCTGCTGCGCGACGCCGCGCGCGAGGTGTTCAAGGGCGTGGACCTGACCGGCGCCCTGCGCGGCGTGCTGGAGATGCTGACCCGCGATGGCCGGCACGACCAGCTGCTGGAGCAGGCGCTGGACCGTGCATTGCGGCTGATGGACCGCCCGGAGACCCGCGCGTGGTTGGCCGCGCAGGTGATCGAGTGGCTGGCCCAGGAGCATCCCCGCAAGCAGAGGATCCTGCCGAAGCACTGGATCGCGCAGAACGTGGCAACCGCCATCGCCGATGCCGTCGCCGCCCGCCTGGAAAGCATCCGCGCGAATCCGGCGCACGCGTACCGGCAATTGTTCGACCGGTGGGTGCGCGACTTCGTGGTCCGGCTGCAGTCGGACTCCGCGCTGCAGGCGCGCGGCGAGGACATCAAGCAGTCGCTGCTGGACGATGCCACCTTCGGCACCTACGTCGGCACCCTCTGGGGGTCGCTCAAGGCCTGGCTGACGGACGACCTGCGCAATCCCCAGTCGGCCTTTCACCACGGCGTGGCCGCCGCCGGCACGTGGCTCGGCAGGCAACTGACGCAGGATCCGCAGCTGCGCCAGGCGCTGCGCTCACAGCTCGAGGACGCCGCCACCCGGCTCGCGCCGGACTTCGCCGAGTTCCTCACCAGCCATGTGCGTGACACGGTCCGCAGGTGGGACGGACGCGAGATGGCCGACCAGATCGAACTGAACATCGGCAAGGACCTGCAGGCGATCCGCGTGAACGGCACGATCGTGGGCGGGCTGATCGGCCTGGGGCTGTACCTGCTCACGTACCTCACGGGACGTGTCTGAACCGGTCCGGCAAGCCATGGCGGGCCAAGCCCGCCAGACCCTCGCGAGCCTTACTGCGGCTCCAGTCCCACCTTCTTCACCAGCGCCGCGTAGCGCTGCAGTTCCTTGCGGAACATGGCCTGCGCCTGCTCGGGCGTGCTGATCGCGATGGTGTTGCCCTGCTTGGCCATCGCGTCCTTGACGGACGGGTCGTTGAAGGCGGCGGTCACGGCGTCGTGCACCTTCGTCACCTGCGCGGCCGGCAGGTTCTTGGGCCCGATCACCGCGAACCAGGCCTCGACAGCGAAGTTCGGATGGCCCTGCTCGGCCAGCGTCGGGATGTCCGGCGCGGCCGGGGTGCGCTGAGCCGGCATCAAGCCGATGGCGTGCAGCGCGCCGCTCTTGATGTGCGGCTGCAGGCTGGGCAGCGCAGCGGTCGCGAAATCGATCTGGCCGCCGATCAGGTCGGTGACCATCGGGCCGACGCCGCGGTACGGGATGTGGCGCGCCGTGGCGCCGGTCTCCTCGAGGAACATCGCCGTCGCCAGGTGCAGGATGGTGCCGTTGCCGCCCGAGCCGTAGTTGTAGGTGTTCGGCTTGGCCTTGAGCAGCGCTACGAACTCCTTGGCATTGCTCGCCTTCACCTTCGCCGGGTTCACCACCAGCACCATCGGCGTGGCGCCCACGATGGCGATCGGCGTGAAGTCGTTCGGCATGTCGAACGGCAGCGACTTGATCACGCTCGGGAAGATCACGACGTTGTTGGACACCACCGAGAGCGTGTTGCCGTCGGGGGCCGAACGCGCCAGCGCCTGCAGGCCGACGATGCCGCCGGCACCAGGCTGGTTGTCGACCACGACCGAGGCATTGAGCGCCTTGGACAGGGCCGGCTGCGCCGCGCGGGTGATGGCATCGACGCCGCTGCCCGTGGCGTTGGGCAGGATGAACTTGACGGTGCCGCTCTGCGCACGTGCGGCGAGGGGAACGAGGCCGCCGGCAGCGGCCGCCGAGGCGGCGAGCAGGAGCGAGCGGCGCAGGGAATCGATCGAATCGGTCATGGGTGTCTGTCTCCAGGAGTCGTGATTGTCGCGGACGCGCCGCGGCCGCCCTGACTGTGAAAGTCAGGCGACCACGTGCCGCGAGCGCAGCGCGGCGATGTCCGTCTCGGTGTAGCCCAGACCGTGCAGCAGGTCGGCCGTGTGCTCGCCCATGCGCGGCGGGTCCATGCGCACGCCTAGCCGCTCCCCGTCCATGGTGATCGGGAACAGCGTGGCCTTGGCGGTCTGGCCGGCCTTGGGACCATCGGTGAGGCGCACGTCGGCCAGGCTGCCGGTGGCCAGCAGGTGCGGGTCGTCGAACAGCTCCTCGGGCTTGCGGATCGGCGCGAACGGAAGGCCGTGGCGCTCGAACAGGTCGGCCAGTTCCGCCGCCGTGCGCAGCGCCAGGCGCTCGCGCAGCACAGGCATCAGGCGCGGACGTTCGCGCACGCGGTCGTTGTTGCTGCCGTACGCCGGGTCGTTGAACAGGTCGTCGAAGCCCAGTGCGTTGCAGAACACCTTCCACTGCGCGTCGCTCACCGCCGCCAGGAAGATCTGCTCGCCGTCCTTGACGGTGAACACGTCGTACACGGTCCAGGCCGAGATGCGGTTGGGCATGGGCTCGGCCGCGACGCCGGTGATGGCGTACTGCAGCATGTGCTGGCCCACGAGGAACACGTTGTTCTCGAACAGCGCGCTCTGCACTTCCATGCCGCGGCCCGTGATGCCGCGCTGCACCAGCGCGCCGAGCGCGCCGATGGCGCCGAACATGCCGCCCATGATGTCGTTGACGCTGGTGCCCGCGCGCAGCGGGTCGCCCGGACGGCCGGTCATGTACGCCAGGCCGCCCATCATCTGCACCACCTCGTCCAGCGCGGTGCGATGGTCATAGGGACCGGGCAGGAAGCCCTTGAGGCTGACGTAGATCAGCCGCGGGTTGACCTGCGAGAGGCTGGCGTAGTCCAGCCCGTACTTGTCCATGGTGCCGGGCTTGAAGTTCTCGGCCACGACGTCGGCCTGCGCGCACAGGCGCCGCGCGATCTCGGCGCCCTCGGGGCTGCGCAGGTCGAGCGCGATGCTCTTCTTGTTGCGGTTGAACAGCGGAAAGAAACCCGCGCCGGCACCCAGCAGGTGGCGCGTGCGGTCGCCGTCGATCGGCTCGACCTTCACCACCTCGGCGCCCATGTCGGCCAGCACCATGCCGCAGGTCGGGCCCATCACCATGTGGGTGAACTCGACCATCCGCAGGCCGTTCAGCGGCTGCGGTGCCTTGCTGCCGGCGCTCATGCCGCCACCTCCTCGCGCTTCATCGTCTTCGGCAGGCCGGCGCGCCAGAGCGAGCCATGCAAGGTCTCGCCGTCGAGCCACGTCGCGAGCTTGCCGCGCAGCGCGATCAGCGCGTCGAAGTCCTGGCCAGTCTCGATGCCCATGCTGGCGAGCATGTAGGCGAGATCCTCGGTGGCCACGTTGCCACTGGCGCCGGGGGCGTGCGGACAGCCACCGATGCCACCGAGACAGGCGTCGAGGCGGCGGATGCCCAGCTGCAGGGCCGCGAAGCAGTTGGCCAGGCCCAGGCCCCGCGTGTCGTGGAAGTGGCCGCAGTCGAGACGCTCGCCCGCGACGCGCAGCACCTTCTCGAACAGGCGGCTCACCTGCGCGGGATCCGCGTAACCCACGGTGTCGGCAAGGCTCACGCGCTCGGCGCCGGCATCGAGCACGGCCTGCACCAGGCGGACCACTTCGTCCTCCTCGACCCGGCCCTGGATCGTGCAGCCGAAGGCCGTGCTGATGCCGACCTCGAGCAATGTGCGCGAACGTGCAGCGTCGCGCGCGGCGCGGATGCGCGCGACCTCGGCGACCACGTCGTCGGGCGACTTGCGCAGGTTGGCCAGGCTGTGCGCGTGGCTCGCGGACAGCGGCACCAGCATGGCGTCGGCTTCTTCCGCGATGGCGCGCTCGGCGCCCTTGAGGTTGGGCACGAGCACCGAGGCCACGAGGCCCGGCAGCGTCTTGGCGAAGGCCAGCAGCTCGGCGGTGTCGGCCAGCTGCGGCATCAGCCGGGCGGGCACGAACGAACCGACTTCGAGCTCACGCTGGCCGGCGGCGTAGGCATCGCGGATCCATTCCAGCTTGACGCTGGTGGGCACGACGCGCGGGATGTTCTGCAGGCCGTCGCGCAGGCCGACCTCGCGGATCGACACCTTGCGCGGCATGGCGCGGGAAGAGGAATCAGGCATGGCGACAGTCTAGAATTTCCAATCCGCCATGTCATCTCTATCTGAGAAGCATGGCGTTCCGATCCGGAACATCTCGACGCTGCTGCCTTGCGCGACCTCGACCTCACGACCCTGCGGCTCTTCGTCTCCGTCTGCGAGCTGGGCAACATCGCCCGCGCCGGCGAGCGGGCCAACATCGTCGGCTCGGCCATCAGCAAGCGGCTGGCCCAGCTGGAGGACCAGGTGGGCACGCCGCTGCTGGTGCGACGCCGCCACGGCGTGGTGCCCAGCGCGGCCGGGCACACGCTGCTGGAGCATGCGCGGGCGATGCTCGACAGCGCCACGCGCATCGAGCACGACATGCAGAACTACGCGGCCGGCGCGCGCGGGCAGGTGCGCATCCTCGCCTCGGTCTCGGCCATGACCGAGTCGCTGGCCGACGACGTCGCCGGCTTCCTGCAGCTGCCGGCACACCGCAACATCGCGGTGGACATGGAGGAGCGCGTCAGCCCGGAGATCGTGCGCGGCGTGCGCGACGGCCTGGCGTCGCTGGGCGTGTGCTGGGATGCCGCCGACATCGGCGCGCTGCAGTCGCGGCCGTACCGCAGCGACCACCTCGCGATCGTGCTGCCGGCGAAGCATCCGCTGGCCGGCCGCAAGCGGCTGCGCTTCGACGAGACGCTGGACTTCGAGCATGTGAGCCTGCCGGTCAACAGCGCCGTGCAGGTGATGCTGCAGAGACAGGCAGCGGCGCGCGGCCGCCAGCTGCGCCAGCGCGTGATCGTCACCAACTTCGAGGCCGCGTTGCGCGTCGTGCGCGCCGGCCTTGCCATCAGCGTCGTGCCGCGCGAGGTGGCGCAACTGCAATCCGCCGCCTACGGGCTGCGGCTGGTGCCGCTGGCCGAGTCGTGGGCCGAGCGGCGGTTCATCATCTGCTTCCGCGACGCGCAGCTGCTTTCGCCGGCCGCGCAGTTGCTGGTCGAGCACCTTGCCGCGAAGAGTCCCGCTCCATGACCACAGACACCCTGGACCTCGGCCCGGCGCCGCGTGTCCTCTTCCTCTCCGACGATCCCGCGCTGGTCGCGCGCCAGCTCGCGGGCGAACGCCTCACGCGCGCCAACGCCGGGCCGCTGCGGCACGACGTCTCCACCGACGAGATCACGCCGGTGGCGATCATGTCGCACTACGACGCCAAGCTGGCGCGCTTCCCGTACACGGGCCTGGAGTGCGGCGACCAGCTGCCGATCGCGGTCGGTGCCGTGCAGCAAGGCGGTTTCCAGGTCACGGCGGCCGGCCGCCGCTATGGCAAGGGCTCGTCCCGCGAACACAGTCCCGCGGCCGAGCGGCTGGCCGGCATCCGCCTCGTCATCGCCGAGAGCTTCGAGCGGCTGTACCGCCAGAACGCCGACAACATCGGGTTGTTCACCTCCACCGACTTCGGCCTGCTGGACCGCATCGCGCGCGGCGAGGCGATTCCCATCGACGATCTCGTGGCTGGCCGCGAGCCGCTGGCCGCCGCGATCCTGCGCGCCGGCGGCCTGCTGCGCTTCGGGCAGCAGCACCTGCGCGGCTTGAAGCCCGCGACCATGACTCTGCCATCAGGCCCGATGACGCTGTACGAGAAGATCGTTCGACGCCACCTGCTGGCCACGCCGGTGACGGCGGCCGAGCCCGTCGTCGGCCAGGGCTGCTTCCTGCGCGCCGACCTGCGCTTCATCCACGAGTACTACACCGGGATGGCCGCCCACATGCTCGACGCGACGCTGGGCCCGCAGCTGCGCCTGCACGAGCCGGAGAGCATCGTGGTCTTCGAGGACCACACCTCGTACATGGCCGAGAGCCCTGCGCACCTGAAAGCGGGCCTCGTTCCCAACATGCGGGCGATGCGCCAGGTCCAGCGCGACTTCGTGGCGCGCCACGGCCTGCGCAACCACCGCACGCTGAACGACGACGAGGCCGCGGCCGACGACGGCAGCAACGTCGCCGGCATCTCGCATGCGATGGTGGCCGAGCACTACGCCCTGCCCGGCCAGGTGGTGGTCGGCACCGATTCGCACACGCCGCACAGCGGCGCGCTGGGCTGCTTCGCGTTCGGCGTCGGGACGACCGACATGGCCAATGCCTTCGCGACCGGCGCCGTGCGCATGACGATGGCGCCGGTGCTGCGCGTGGACCTCGAAGGCACGCTCCCGGCTGGCCTGACGGCCAAGGACATCGTGCTGCACCTGCTGCAGCTGCCCGCGATCCGCACTGGCGGCGCCGTGGGTCATGTCTTCGAGTTCACCGGCCCGGTGATTGCAGGCCTCTCGATCGACGAACGCGCGACGCTCACCAACATGACGGCCGAACTCGGTGGCCTGACCGGCATCGTGGCGCCGGATTCGGAGACAGTGCGCTTCCTGAAGGAGCGGCGCGGCGTGGACGTCGTGCTGGAGCCCTGGATGCGCAGCGACCCGGGTGCAACATACGCTGACGTGATCACCGTCGAGTGCGACGCGCTGTCGCCGATGGTGGCGTCGCCGGGCGATCCGGGCAATGGCGTGCCGCTCGACCAGCTGCACGAGCCCGTGCGCGTGGACATCGCCTATGGCGGATCGTGCACGGCGGGCAAGCGCGAGGATTTCGACCACTACCACGCCGTGCTGGCCTGGGGCGTGGCGCGGGGCCTCAAGGTGCCCGACCACGTGCAGCTATACCTGCAATACGGCACCACCGCCGTGCGCGACTACTGCATCGAGCAGGGTTACGACGAGACATTCGCCGCGGCGGGCGCGCGCATCCTGCAGCCGTCGTGCGGCGCCTGTGCCAATTGCGGGCCGGGATCGTCCACCGATGCTGGCCAGGTGACGGTTAGCGCGATCAATCGCAACTTCCCGGGCCGCTCCGGGCCGGGACAGGTGTGGCTGGCGAGCCCGCCGACCGTGATGGCCAGCGCGCTGGCTGGGCAGTTGTGTTCCTGGGAAGCCCTGCAGCGCCGCGTCGCGGGTGCCTGAGCCGCATCCGGTCGTCGAAGCTCCTTGAACGTTCGGGCCGCGCGGACTAGTGTCAGCGCCCCAACCTCCAGGAGCCGATCATGGCGACATACATCGGGCTTGCGACCTTCACCGAACAGGGCATGCGCACCGTCAAGGACACCGTCAAGCGCGCCGACGCGGCACGCGAGATCGGGGCCAAATTCGGGGTGCAGATGAAGAACATCCACTGGACCCTGGGCGCCTATGACCTCGTGGTCGAATGCGAGGCCAAGGACGACGCGGCCATGGTCGCGTACTCGCTGGCGATCGCCAGCGCCGGCAACGTCAAGTTCCAGTCGCTGCGCGCGCTGACGCGCGACGAGATGTCCCAGGTGGTGACAAAGCTTCCGTAGCCACGAGCCGCGTTCCCGATCGCCCGGATGAATGCGCTGAACGCGGCCACCTGGCTGGACCCGCAGCTGGTCGCCTTCTACGCAGCGGATTCATCGTTGCAGCCGCCCGAGAGGCAAATCCTCGACGAACTGCGGCCCCGCATGGCGCGGTGGTCCATGCTCGACATCGGCGTGGGCGGCGGTCGCACCACCCGGCACTTCGCGCCGGTCGTGGCGGAGTACACCGGCGTCGACATCTCGCCGTCGATGGTGGAGCACTGCCGCCGCGAGTGGCGTTCCCCGACCTGCCGCTTCGAGGTGGCCGACGTCCGCGACCTGTCCGCCTTCGGTGAACGCCGCTTCGACTTCGTCCTCTTCAGCTTCAACGGGCTCGACTACCTCGGGCACGAGGACCGCTTGCGCGCGCTGCAGCAGATCCGCACCGTGTGCCGGCCAGGCGCCCTCTTCTGCTTCTCGACCCACAACATCCAGGCCCTGGGACACCTGATGCGGCTGCGCGCGCAGTTCTGCAGGGACCCGGCCTGGCTGCGGCGCAATCTCGCGAACTGGTGGCGATGGAGGCGACGCCACGCACGCGACGTCTCTCGCGTGGCCGCGCAACGCCTCGACTGGGCCATCGTCAACGACGGGGCGCACGAGTGCAGGCTGGCGACGTACTACGTTCGCCCGGCGGCGCAGCTCGCGCAGTTGCAGCCGGCATTCACCGGGATCCGGATGTTCTCGCGCGCGGGAGAGGAGCTGGCAGCCGAGCAGTTCGCGCGTGTCGACGACGACTGGCTGTATCTCCTCTGCCGGGCGGACTGAGCGGCGCCGATCACCCCGGCGGCCACGCATGTACCTGCTGCGCGGAGGCGCGCACGGTGCTAGAACGCCCGTCACCAGCCCACGAAAGGAGACCGATCATGCGCCGTGTCGTCGAACCCCTCCTGCTTTCATGCGCCGCCGCGGCGACGCTCCTTGCGGCCGCACCGGCCTGGGCCGTCCATGACGGCGAAGGCATGCAGTGGGGCGATGCGCCGCCGACGCTGCCGAAGGGCGCGAAAGTGGCAGTGCTGCAGGGCGACCCGTCCAAGCCCGGTCCCTTCGTGATGCGCCTGTCCACGCCGGGCGGCTACAAGGTCGCTCCTCATTCGCACTCGCAAACCGAGAACCTCACCGTCATCTCGGGAACTTTCCTGTACGGCCTCGGCGACAAGTTCGATGCGAAGGCGCTCAAGCCGATGAAGCAGGGCGCCTTCGGTTCCGTTCCCGCCGGCACCAACCACTATGCGATGGCGAAGGGGCCGACGGTGGTGCAGATCCACGGCGAAGGCCCGTTCGACATCAAGTACGTGAATCCCGAGGACGACCCGCAGAAGATGGCGCAGGCGAAGTCGCAGTGATCGCGCGCGGCGGCGGGTCGCTGCACGGCTGCATGCGGATCGGTTCGCCGCCCGGCTAGAGTGGCGGCATGAACTTCGATCGTGTCGACGCCGCACTGCAGGCCGAGGTGGATGGCCGCCGCTTCGCCGGATTCAACTACGCCGTGATCCACCGCGGCGAGGTGGTGGCCCGCCGCTGCGTCGGCTTCGCCGACCTGGAGCGGCGGGAGCCGATGCGGCTGGACCACCTGTTCCGCATCTTCTCCTGCACCAAGCTCGTCACCAGCTGCGCGGCGCTGCAGCTGTGGGAGCAGGGGCGCTTCGGCTTCGACGACCCGATCGGCCAGTACATCCCGGCGCTGGCAAACCTGCAGGTGCTCGCCGCACCCGACGCGCCGCTGGACACCGCGCGTCCGGCGAAGGAGCCCGTGCGCATCCGCCACCTGCTGACGCACACGGCCGGTCTCACCTATGGCTTCCTGGCACCGGAGACGCCGATCGCACGTGCCTACGTCGAGGCGAAGACAGGCAGTCCGGCCACGACGCTGGCGCAGCAGATGGACGCGCTGGGCACGCTGCCGCTGCTGTTCGAGCCGGGCAGCGCCTGGAACTACTCTGTGGCCACCGACGTGGTGGACCGGCTCGTGGAGGTGCTGTCCGGTCTGCCGCTGGACGCTTACTTCGAGCGGCACATCTTCGGCCCGCTCGGCATGCGGGAGACGTTCTTCCACGTGCCGCAGGACCAGCAGCACCGCCTGGCGACGCACTACGTCGGTGACGTGAACGACCCTGGCAAGCCGGGCCTCGCGAATGCCGAGCACCTGCCGTACGAAGGCGCGTTCCGCCGGCCGGCACCCCGCCTGAATCCGGGTGGCGGCCTGGTCTCCTCGCTGGGAGACTACACGCGCCTGGTGCAAGCCCTCGCCACGGGCGGCGCGCCGCTGCTGAAGCCGCCCACGATGGCGTGCGTGACGCAAAGCCAGATTCCGAGCGACATGCGCATGGGCTTCCCGGGCCAGCCGATGCTCGAAGGGCGCGGCCACAGCTTCGCAGCTTCCGTCTTCCGCGAGCGCACCTCGCAGGATCCGGCGGCCGAACCCGGCGAGGTGCAATGGAGCGGCATGTCCGCCACGCGCTGGATGTTCTCGCCGCGCGACGGCTTCGGCCTGGTGCTGATGACCCAGCGCTACCTGGGCTCGGGCCTGCCGTACTGGCCGGCGTTCAAGCAGGCGGTGCGGCAGGTCATCCCTGCCTGAGCCCGCCCATCACAGGTGCGACTGCGGCGGCGTCACTTCCCAGTGCTGCAGCACGCGCTCGTGCGCATCCACGCTCTCCAGCCGCACGCGGAAGCCCCACAGCCGTGCCACGTGCTTCACCACTTCCTCGGCGCCGTTGTCCAGCGGCCGGTCGTTGTGGCGGGTATGGCGCAGCGTCAGTGAGCGGTCGCCGCGCAAGTTGACGTTCCACACCTGGATGTTGGGCTCGCGCCAGTTCAGGTCGTACTGCTTGGAGAGCGCTTCGCGCACCCGCTTGTAGCCCAAATCGTCGTGGATGGCGGCGACCTCCAGCTCGCGCTGGCTGGCGTCGTCGACGATGTTGAAGAAGCGAAAGTCGCGCATCAGCTTGGGCGACAGGTACTGGCCGATGAAGCTCTCGTCCTTGAAGTGCCGCATCGCGTAGTCCAGCGTCTTGAGCCAGTCGCTGCCCGCGATGTCGGGGAACCACTCCTTGTCCTCGGGCGTCGGCTCGGTGCAGATGCGCTTCAGGTCCGTGAACATCGCGAACCCCAGCGCGTACGGGTTGATGCCCGAGTAGCGCGGGTCGGTGACCGGCGGCTGGAACACCACGTTGGTGTGCGAGGACAGGATCTCCATCATCTGCCCGTCGCCCAGCTGCCCCTGGTCGTACATGGTGTTGAGCAGCGTGTAGTGCCAGAACGTGGCCCAGCCCTCGTTCATCACCTGGGTCTGGCGCTGCGGGTAGAAGTACTGCGCCACCTTGCGCACGATGCGCACCACCTCGCGCTGCCATGGTTCCAGCAGCGGCGCGTTCTTCTCGATGAAGTACAGCAGGTTCTCCTGCGGCTCCTCGGGATAGCGGCGCTTCTCCTTCTTCTCCTGCTTGCCGGGCATGCGCGGCAGCGTGCGCCAGAGGTCGTTGATCTGCTGCTGCAGGTAGGCCTCGCGGTCCTTGCGGCGGATCTCCTCCTCGACCATGCTGATCTTCTGCGGCCGGCGGTAGCGGTCGACGCCGTGGTTCATCAGCGCGTGGCAGGCGTCCAGCACCTCCTCGACCGCCTCGATGCCGTGCCTTTCCTCGCATTCGGCGATGTAGGCCTTGGCGTAGACCAGGTAGTCGACGATGGACGAGGCATCCGTCCACATCCTGAACAGGTAGTTGCCCTTGAAGAACGAGTTGTGGCCGAAGCACGCGTGCGCCATCACCAGCGCCTGCATCGGCAGCGTGTTCTCCTCCATCAGGTACGCGATGCACGGGTCGGAGTTGATGACGATCTCGTACGCCAGGCCCATGTGGCCGCGGCGGTAGTTCTTCTCGCTGGAGATGAACTGCTTGCCGAACGACCAGTGCCGGTAGTTGACCGGCATGCCGACCGACGCATACGCATCCAGCATCTGCTCGGCCGAGATCACCTCCAGCTGCACCGGGTAGGTGTCCAGCTTGAACTGCTCGGCCGTGGTCCTGATGGCGGCGAAGTACTCGTCGATCAGCTCGAAGGTCCAGTCGGACGCCTGGGACAGGCGCGGCTTGCGGCCGGCCTCGAGCGCGTTGCGCTGGGTCCCCGCCTTCGCGGGGATGACGGCTGCGGCACTCATGGCGTGATCGTCCCCACCGGGTTCTTCTTGAACAGGTCGCGGAACACCGGGAAGATCTGCGCCGGCGTCACGATCTTCTGCATCGCGAAGTTGATGTTGGAATCACGCACCCGCGTGTACTCCTCCCAGAGGTTCTGGTCCTCGTCGGCCACCTGCACGTAGGCGAAGTAGCGGCACAGCGGCAGCAGCTTGCCGTCCAGCAGGTCGCGGCACTTGGACGAATCCTGCTGCCAGTTGTCGCCGTCCGAAGCCTGGGCGCCGTAGATGTTCCACTCGCTGCCCATGTAGCGCTCCTTGATGATCTCGTGCATCAGGATCAGCGCGCTGGACACCACGGTGCCGCCTGATTCGGTGGCATGGAAGAACTCGTCCTCCGGCACTTCGGCCGCCTGCGTGTGGTGGCGGATGAAGATGACGTCGGTCTGCTTGTAGTGCCGCGTGAGGAACAGGTACAGCAGGATGAAGAAGCGCTTGGCTAGGTCCTTGCGCGCCTCGTCCATCGAGCCCGACACGTCCATGAGGCAGAACATCACGGCCTTGCTGGTGGGCAGCGGCTCGCGGATGCGGTTGCGGTAGCGCAGGTCGAACGGGTCGAGGAAGGGCACGCGCTTGAGCCGCTGGCGCAGTTCATCGATCTCGGCCTTCAGCGCGGTGATCTCGGCTGCAGGCGTGTCGGCACGCGCCTCGATCACCTTCAGGTGCTCCTCGGCCATGCGCAGCTGCCGGCGTGCGTCGCCGCCCATGGCGATGCGGCGGGCCAGGCCCACGCGCATCGAGCGCACCACGTGCAGGCTGGTCGGGTTGCCTTCCGAGACGAAGCCGGCGCGGCGGGTCTTCCACTCCGGCGCATCGGCCAGCAGCTGCGTGCGGATCAGCCGCGGCAGTGCCAGGTCGTCGAAGAAGTAGTTCATGAACTCCTCCCGCGTGATGCGGAAGGTGAAGTCGTCCTCGCCCGAGCCGTCGTTGGAAGCGCTGCTGCCGCCGCCACCACCGCCGCCGCCACGCGGACGCGGGATCTTGTCGCCGCGCAGGTATTCCTGGTTGCCGGGGTGCACCATCTCGCGCGTGCCGCCGGGCCCGTGGTTGAACACGGGCTCGGACACATCGCGCTTGGGCAGGCTGATGTCCGCGCCGTCTTCGATGTTGTGGATCGAGCGGTCGCCGACCGCCTTGCGCACGGCGTCGCGGATCTGCTCGCGGTAGCGGCGCAGGAACCGCTCGCGGTTGCCGATCGACTTGTTCTTGCCGGACAGTCGACGGTCGATGACCTGGTGGAGCGCCGAGCGCTCCGGCTTTGGTTGTGAGGCCACGGGCGCTGGTGCTCCGACGTTGGCTGTCAATGCATCACGAGCTCTTGCGAACGCGCAGGTACCACTCGCAGAGCAGGCGGACCTGCCGGTGTGTGTAGCCCTTCTCGACCATCCGGTTCACGAAATCCTCGTGCTTCTTCTGCTCGTCGGCGCTGGCCTTGGCGTTGAAGCTGATCACCGGGAGCAGGTCCTCCGTGTTGGAGAACATCTTCTTCTCGATGACCGTGCGCAGCTTCTCGTAGCTGGTCCACACCGGGTTCTTGCCGGCGTTGTTGGCCCGCGCGCGCAGCACGAAGTTCACGATCTCGTTGCGGAAGTCCTTGGGGTTGGACAGGCCGGCCGGCTTCTCGATCTTCTCCAGCTCGGCATTCAGTGCCGCGCGGTCGAAGATCTCGCCGGTGTCGGTGTCGCGGAACTCCTGGTCCTGGATCCAGAAGTCGGCATACGTGACGTAGCGGTCGAAGATGTTCTGCCCGTACTCGGAGTACGACTCCAGGTAAGCGGTCTGGATCTCCTTGCCGATGAATTCCGCGTAGCGGGCCGAGAGGTGTTCCTTGATGAAGGACAGGTACTTCTGCTCGGTCTCCGGCGGGAACTGCTCGCGCTCGATCTGCTGCTCCAGCACGTACATCAGGTGCACCGGGTTGGCGGCGATCTCGTTGCTGTCGAAGTTGAAGACCTTGGACAGGATCTTGAACGCGAAGCGCGTGCTGATGCCCGTCATGCCCTCGTCGACGCCCGCGTAGTCGCGGTATTCCTGGTAGCTCTTGGCCTTGGGATCCGTGTCCTTCAGGTTCTCGCCGTCGTAGATCTGCATCTTGGAGAAGATGCTCGAGTTTTCCGGCTCCTTCAGGCGCGTGAGCACCGAGAACTGGGCCATCATCTTCAGCGTGCCGGGTGCGCACACGGCGTCCTTCAGCGAGGAGTTGCGGATCAACTTGTCGTAGATCTTCACTTCCTCGGTGACGCGGAGGCAGTACGGCACCTTCACGATGTAGATGCGGTCGAGGAAGGCCTCGTTGTTCTTGTTGTTCTTGAACGCCTTCCACTCGCTCTCGTTCGAGTGCGCCATCACGATGCCGTCGAACGGGATCGCGCCGAAGCCTTCGGTGCCCTTGAAGTTGCCTTCCTGGGTGGCCGTCAGCAGCGGATGCAGCACCTTGATGGGCGCCTTGAACATCTCGACGAATTCCAGCAGGCCCTGGTTGGCCAGGCACAGGCCACCGGAGTAGCTGTAGGCGTCCGGGTCGTCCTGCGCATAGGTCTCGAGCTTGCGGATGTCGATCTTGCCGACCAGCGAGCTGATGTCCTGGTTGTTCTCGTCACCGGGCTCGGTCTTGGCCACGCCCACCTGCCGAAGGATCGACGGGTAGCGCTTGACGACCTTGAACTTGCGGATGTCGCCGCCGAATTCCTGCAGGCGCTTGACGGCCCACGGCGACATGATCCGCTGCGTGTAGCGGCGCGGGATGCCGAACTGCTGCTCCAGCAGCGGGCCGTCCTCGTCGTTGCTGAACAGGCCCAGCGGCGACTCGTTCACCGGCGATCCCTTGATCGCGTAGAACGGCACCTGCTCCATCAGCTGCTTCAGGCGCTCGGCGATCGACGACTTGCCGCCGCCGACGGGGCCCAGCAGGTACAGGATCTGCTTCTTCTCCTCCAGGCCCTGCGCGGCATGGCGGAAGTGCGAGACGACCTGCTCGATCGGCTCCTCGAGGCCGTAGAAATCCTTGAAGGCCGGGTAGATGCGCACGACCTTGTTGCCGAAGATGCGCGAGAGGCGCGGGTCGTGGCGGGTGTCGACCAGTTCCGGTTCGCCGATCGCCGCCAGCATGCGCTCGGCCGCGGTCGCATACACCAGCGGGTCCTTGCGGCACAACTCGAGGTAGTCCTCGAGCGACATCTCTTCCTCGCGCGTCTGCTCGTAACGCGCCAGGAAATTGCGAACCACATCCATGAGAACTCCTTCCGCGACGGGGCTGTCACCAGCCGTTGTCTGCCCCTGATGTCACTTCCACTTTAGCGCAGGCCTCCGGCAGAGGTACCTGCAGCCTGTAGGTGAAATTCGGGCTTCAACGTAGGTGAACCGTAGACAAAATCTAAGCGGAAAAAGTTTCGCAGGGAATGCCCTGTCCACGCGTTCGTGCGTGCGAGCAACACGGCTGGCGACAGAGGTAAATTCGCTTGCGCCGCATGGGCCTTTGCGGCACAAAGACAGACCCGGTTCGCGACGTTTCTTCTCAGGCGAGTCCGAGCAAGCGCACCGCGTTGCCCTTCAGGATTCCGGGCATCACCTCGGGCTTGAAGCCCGCCTCCTCGAAGTCCTTCATCCAGCGCTCCGGCGTGATCAGCGGGTAGTCGCTGCCGAACAGCACGCGGTCCTTCAGCAGCGTGTTGGCGTACTGCACCAGCTGCTTCGGGAAGTACTTCGGGCTCCAGCCCGACAGGTCGATCCACACGTTCGGCTTGTGCGTGGCCACCGAGAGCGCCTCGTCCTGCCACGGGAAGCTGGGATGCGCCATCACGATCTGCATGTCCGGAAAGTCGATGGCGACATCGTCCAGGTGGATCGGGTTGCTGTACTCCAGGCGCAGGCCGCCGCCGCAACGCATGCCCGAGCCGATGCCGCTGTGGCCGGTGTGGAAGATCGTCGGCAGCTTGTGCGCGTTGATCACCTCGTAGATCGGCCACGCCATGCGGTCGTACGGGTGGTAGCCCTGCACCGTCGGATGGAACTTGAAGCCCTTCACGCCTTCTTCCCTGATCAGGCGCTCGGCTTCGCGCGCGCCCATCTTCCCCTTGTGCGGATCGATGCTGGCGAAGGCGACCATCATGTCGCTGTTCTCGCGCGCGGCCTGCGCGATCTCCTCGTTCGGGATGCGGCGGCGTCCCAGGTTGGACTCGCTGTCCACAGTGAACATCACGAGGCCGATCTTCTTCTCGCGGTAGTACGCGATGGTCTCCGCGATCGTCGGTCGGCGGCTGCTGCGGAAGTACTTGTCGGCGGCGCGGTCGTACTCCTCGCCGTAGTTGTCGAAAGGGTTCCAGCAGCTGACTTCGGCGTGCGTGTGCACGTCGATCGCGATGAGGTTGGCGTGGTCCATGGCGAGGAAGGAGTGAGGGTTAGTCCCGAGATGACGGGTGGTCTGTGGCCTTGATTTGATTATTCCCCATAACAATAATCGACCGGGTCCGGATCTTCCCGCAATGACCACCCAAGACCTCCACATCGAGCTGCGCGGCGCCATCGCCGTGGTGCGGCTCACCCGTGCCGCCAAGCGCAACGCGATCAACGACGGCCTCATTCTGGCCATCCGCGACGCCTTCATGGGCTTTCCGGACACGGTGCGCGCCGCCGTGGTCGACGGCGACGGCGACCACTTCTGCGCCGGCCTCGACCTCTCGGAGATCAAGGAGCGCGACGCTGGCCAGGGCATGCACCACTCGCGCATGTGGCACGCCGCGCTGCAGGAAGTGCAGTTCGGCCGCGTGCCCGCGATCGCGGCGCTGCATGGCGCGGTGGTGGGCGGTGGCCTGGAACTCGCGTCGGCCTGCCACATCCGCGTGGCCGACGAGACCACCTTCTACGCGCTGCCCGAAGGCTCGCGCGGCATCTTCGTCGGCGGCGGCGGCTCGGTGCGCATCCCGCGCCTGGTGGGCGCCGCGCGCATGGCCGACATGATGTTCACCGGCCGCGTGTACGACGCCGCCGAGGGCGAGCGCGCCGGCTTCGCGCAGTACCTCGTGCCCAAGGGCGAGGCGTTCACGCGCGCGCTGGCCATCGCCGAGCGCGTGGCGCAGAACGCGCCGCTCACCAACTACGCGCTGATGCACGCCCTGCCGCGCATCGCGGAACAGCCGGCCGACCAGGGCTTCCTCACCGAAGCCCTGATCTCGGCCATCGTGCAGAGCGCCCCCGAAGCCAAGGACCGCGTGCGGGCCTTCCTCGAGGGACGCGCCGCCAAGGTGCAGAAGCAGTGACCACCGCCCGCTCCACCGCCGCGCCGCGCTACCGGGCGATGACGTTCGGCGTCACGCGCGCGCAGCTGCGCAGCGGCGCCAATGGCGTGCAGTACCTGCGTGCCGAGCAGCAGCTGGCGCCCTGCGCCACGCGCATGACCGACAAGCTGGTGCACTGGGCCACCATCGCCCCGGACCGCCTGTTCATGGCGCGCCGCGAGAGGCTTCCCGACGGCTCCCTCGGCGACTGGCAGCGCATCACCTACCGGCAGGCGCTGCAGGCGGCCCGCAGCATCGGCCAGGCGTTGCTCGATCGCGGGCTGTCGGCGGACCGGCCCGTCGCGATCCTCAGCGAGAACAGCCTCGAGCACGCGCTGCTGGCGCTCGGCTGCCTCTATGCCGGCGTGCCGCACTGCCCGGTGTCGCCCGCCTATTCCACGGTGAGCCAGGACTACGACAAGCTGCGGCACGTCCTGAACACGCTGACGCCGGGCCTGGTGTTCGCGAGCGATGCGGCGCGGTACGGCAAGGCAATCGTGGCGACGGTGGATACCGACACCGAAGTGGTGCTCGCCAGCGGCGAGCTGCCCGACCGCGCGACGACGCCCTGGAGCGTTCTCCTGGAGACGGTGCCGACTCCCGAAGTCGACGCCGCCATGCAGGCCACCGGCCCGGACACGATCACCAAGTTCCTCTTCACCTCCGGGTCCACCAAGCTGCCCAAGGCGGTGATCAACACCCACGGCATGTGGTGCGCCAACCAGCAGCAGATGCGGCATTCGATGCCCTTGCTCGCCGAGGAGATCGACGGCAGCGGCCCGGTGCTGGTGGACTGGCTGCCCTGGAACCACACCTTCGGCGGCAACCACAACGTCGGCATCGTCCTCTACAACGGCGGCTCGCTCTACATCGACGACGGCAAGCCCACGCCGGCCCTCATGGGCGAGACGCTGCGCAACCTGCGCGAGATCGCACCGACGGTGTACTTCAACGTGCCCACCGGCTTCGAGGCGATCGCCAACGCGATGAAGACCGACGCGGCGCTGCGGCGCAACCTGCTGTCACGGGTGCGCATGTTCTTCTACTCCGGTGCCGCACTGGCACAGCCGGTGTGGGACCTGCTGCACGAGGTGCAGGAGTCCGAGTGCGGCGAGCGCATCGTGATGGGCACAGGCCTGGGCATGACCGAGTCGTCGCCGTTCGCGATCTTCATCACCAACCCGCAGGTGGTGTCCGGCCACCTGGGCCTGCCCTGCCCCGGCATGGAGCTCAAGCTGGTGCCGGTCGACGGCAAGACCGAGGTCCGCTACAAGGGCCCGAACATCACGCCCGGCTATTGGCGCGCGCCCGAGGCCACCGCAGAATCGTTCGACGAGGAAGGCTTCTTCCGCACCGGCGACGCCGTCTGCTGGATCGACGAAGGCAACCACCACCTGGGCCTGCGCTTCGACGGGCGCATCGCCGAGGACTTCAAGCTGGCGACCGGCACCTTCGTCAGCGTCGGGCCGCTGCGCGCGAAGATCATCGCGGCCGGCGCGCCGTACGTGCAGGACGCCGTCATCACGGGCCTGAACCGCAACGAGGTCGGCGCCCTGCTGTTCCCGACGCCCGCCGTGCGCAAGCTCGCCGGCCTGCCCGACGGCGCGCCGCTGAAGGACGTGCTGGAGAGCGCGCCGGTGCAGGCCCACTTCCAGCAGGTGGCCGACCAGCTCGCGCGCAACGCCACGGGCAGTGCCAACCGCGTCGCGCGGTTGCACCTGATGCACGAACCGCCATCCATCGACAAGGGCGAGGTCACCGACAAGGGTTCGATCAACCAGCGCGCCGTGCTCAAGCACCGCGACGCCATGGTGCAGGCCTTCCACGAGGGCCGGCTGCCGTTCACGATCACGCCGCAGGGGAGCAAGCCATGAACATCCAGGGACAGGCCGCACTCGTCACCGGTGGCGCTTCGGGCCTGGGCGAAGCCACGGCGCGCGAGCTGGCGCGCCTGGGCGCGAAGGTCGCGGTGCTCGACGTGAATCTCGCGCAGGCCGAGAAGGTCGCGGCCGAGATCGGCGGCATTGCATGCCAGTGCGACATCACCAGCACCGAGAGCCTGCAGGCCGCGCTCGCCAGGGCAAGCGCCGCGCACGGTCCCGCCCGCATCCTGATGAACATTGCCGGCATCGGCACCGCCAGGCGCGTGGTGCAGAAGGACGGCAGCGCCGCGCCGCTGGACGACTTCGCGCGTGTCATCAACATCAACCTGGTCGGCACGTACAACGCCAGCCGTCTCTTCGCCGCCGAGTGCGCCAAGCTGCCGCCCCTGGAAGGCGGCGAACGCGGCGTGATGATGTTCACCGCGTCGGTCGCGGCCTTCGACGGCCAGGTGGGCCAGCAGGCGTACAGCGCTTCAAAGGGTGGCCTGGTCGGCATGACGCTGCCGATGGCACGCGACCTGGCGCAGCACGGCATCCGCGTGTGCACCGTGGCGCCCGGCCTGTTCGCCACGCCGCTGATGCAGCAGCTGCCCGAGGCGGTGCAGCAGTCGCTGGCCGCCTCGATCCCGTTCCCGCCCCGGCTGGGCAAGCCGGAGGAATTCGCGCAGCTCGCCTGCCACATCGTCACCAACGGCCATCTCAATGGCGAGGTGATCCGCCTGGATGGTGCGCTGCGCATGGCGCCGCGCTGAGACCGTTTCAACCCTGGAGACAAAGAAGATGAAACTCGCCCGCTCCCTGATCGCCGCCGCGATCGCGCTGACGGCGGCCACCGCCGCCCTGGCCGACATCAACGTCGGCGTGGTCATCTCGCTGACCGGTCCCGGCTCGGGCCTCGGCATCCCCACGCAGAACCAGCTGAAGCTGTTCCCCAAGGAAATCGCGGGCCAGAAGATCAACCTCACCATCCTGGACGACGCGTCCGACCCGGGCAAGGGCGTGAGCAACACCCGTCGCCTGATCACCGAGGACCACGTCGACGTGATCTTCGGCTCCGTGCTGACGCCCGTGGCGGCCGCGATGGCCCCCGTGACGGCGGAGAACAAGACGCTGCAGGTCGCCGCGTCGCCCGTGGGCGTGCCGCCGGGACAGGACCACTGGCTGTTCCGCCTGCCGCAGGGCAACGAGGTGATGGCGCATGCCATGTTCCAGCACATGAAGAAGCTGGGCGTGAAGACCATCGGCTTCCTGGGCTACACGGATGCGTACGGCGAGCTGTGGCTCAAGGCCGCGACCGCCGAAGCCGAGAAGAACGGCATCAAGATCGTCGGCGTGGAGCGCTTCGCCCGCACGGACACCAGCGTCACCGCCCAGGCGCTGAAGCTGACCTCCGCCAACCCGGACGCGATCCTGGTCGTCGCCTCGGGCTCCGGCGCCGCCATGCCCGAGATGACCATCGTCGAGCGCGGCTACAAGGGCAAGATCTACCAGACCCACGCCGCAGCGACGCCTGACCTGATGCGCGTCGGCGGCAAGGAAGTCGAAGGCACCTACGTCGTCTCGGGCCCCGCGTTCGTCGGCGACACCCTGCCGGACAGCCACCCGTCGAAGAAGGTCGCGACCGACTTCGTCACCAAGTACGACAAGGTCTACGGGCCGGGCTCGCGCAGCCAGTTCGCAGGGCATGCCTACGACTTCGCGATCGTGATGGAGAAGATCGTGCCCGTCGCGCTGAAGACGGCCAAGCCGGGCACGCCGGAGTTCCGCTCGGCCCTGCGCGACGCGATGGAAACCATGGGCAAGACCATCTTCTCGCATGGCGTGATGAACTGGACGAAGGACGACCACTGGGGCTACACGAACGACACCGGCGTGATGCTGCAGGTCAAGGACGGGAAGTTCGTCGTCGCCAAGTAAATGGACCTCTCGATCGCCGGCATCCTCGCCCTGGACGGCCTCGCCAACGGCGCCGTCTACGCGCTCCTCGCGCTGGCGACGGTGCTGGTGTTCGCCGTCACCCGGGTCATCTTCATTCCCCAGGGCGAGTTCGTCGCCTTCGGGGCGCTCACGCTGGCGCTGTTCCAGGCGGGCAAGGTGCCGGGCACGGTGTGGTTCCTGCTGGTGATGGCGGTGCTGGCGACGTTGGCCGACCTGGTCGACGGCGTGCGGCACCACGTGCCCGCCAGGCGCGTCGCGCTGCGCATCGTGCGCACGCTCGCCTGGCCGGTGTTCGCCTCGGCGATCGCCATCTGGGCCGCGCCGCGCGGCTTCCCGCTCGCGGTGCAGGCGCTGCTGACGCTGGCGCTCGTCACGCCATTCGGCGGGCTGATCTACCGGCTGGCCTACGAGTCGCTGGCCGACGCGTCCGTGCTGGTGCTGCTGATCGTCTCCGTCGGCGTGCACTTCGCGCTGGTGGGCCTGGGCCTGTTCTTCTTCGGCGCCGAGGGCTTCCGCAACCCGAGCTTCTGGGACGACCGCTTCACGCTCGGCCCGCTAGCCCTGAGCGGGCAGACCGTGATCATCTTCATCGCCTCGGTCGCGCTGATCGTGCTGCTGTACCTGTTCTTCGAACGCACGCTCACCGGCAAGGCGCTGCGCGCCACCGCCGTCAATCGCGCCGGCGCGCGCCTCATGGGCATTTCGTCCAGCGGCGCGGGCCGGCTTGCATTCACGATGGCGGCGCTGATCGGCGCGCTCTCGGGCCTGCTGATCGGGCCGACCACGACGATCTTCTACGACAGCGGCTTTCTCATCGGCCTCAAGGGCTTCGTCGCCGCGGTGTTTGCCGGCCTCTCGAGCTATCCGCTGGCGCTGGTCGGCGCGCTGGGCGTCGGCCTGCTGGAAAGCTTCGGCTCGTTCTGGGCCAGCGCGTTCAAGGAAGTGATCGTGTTCTCGGCGATCGTGCCGGTGCTGCTCTGGCGCTCGCTCTCCGACCCGCACGCGGAAGAACACTGATGCGCCGCCTCGCCTTTCTCCTCTTCGCGCTGGTGATGCTGGGACTGCCGGCGCTGCCCGTGCCGGATTTCTGGATCACGCAGAGCATCTACATCGGCCTGTACGCGCTGGTCGTCCTCGGCCTGGTGCTGCTCACCGGCGTGGCGGGGCTGATCTCGTTCGGGCAGGCGGCCTTCGTCGGCATCGGCGCCTATGCGGCCGCCGCGATGACGGTCAACCTGCACGCCTCGCCGTGGCTGGCCCTGCTGGTGGGCGTCGCCATCGCAGTGATCGCCTCGCTCGTGCTGGGTGCGATCACGCTGCGCATGTCGGGCCACTACCTGCCGCTGGCCACCATCGCCTGGGGCCTGGCCCTGTACTACGCCATGGGCAACATGGAATGGCTGGGCAAGTACGACGGCATCCTGGGCGTTCCCACGCTGACACTGTTCGGCATCGACCTGGGCACCGGCCGAGGACTGCACGTGCTGGTGTGGGCCATCGCGCTGCTCGCCGCCTGGGGCTGCGCCAACCTGCTGGACTCGCGTCCGGGCCGCGCGATCCGCTCGCTGCGCAGCGGCGCAACGATGGCCGAGGCGATGGGCGTTTCCACCTTCCGCTACAAGCTGGTGGTGTTCGTGCTCGCCGCCGTGCTGGCCGCCGTCTCGGGCTGGCTGTTCGCGTTCTTCCAGCGCGCGATCAACCCGAGCCCGTTCTCCATCGGCAAGGGCATCGAGTACCTGTTCATGGCGGTGCTGGGCGGCATCTCGCACGTCTGGGGCGCGTTCCTGGGCGCCGCGGTGGTGAAGCTGGTCGAGGACCAGCTGCAGGTGCTGCTGCCGCGCCTGATCGGCACCAGCGGCAACTTCGAGACCATCGTGTTCGGCATCGTGCTGGTGGTGGTCCTGAAGTACGCGCCGGACGGCGTGTGGACCTTCGTTCAGAAGCTGCTGCCGCGCACGCAGCGCCGGCGCGACTGGGACGGCGCCGCTGCCCTCCCCGCGCGCAACAAGCCCACGCGCGGCGAGCGCCTGCTGCAGGTCGACACGGTGCGCAAGCAGTTCGGCGGCCTGACCGCCGTCAACGACGTGAGCTTCGAGATCCGCGCCGGCGACATCGTCGGCCTGATCGGCCCCAACGGCGCCGGCAAGTCCACCACCTTCAACCTGATCACCGGCGTGCTGGCGCTCACCGGCGGCCAGGTGCGCTGGCGCGGCGAGGCGATCGGCGGTTTGCCCTCGCGCACGATCGCGGCCCGCGGCATCTCGCGCACCTTCCAGCACGTGAAGATGATCCCGGACATGACGGTGCTGGAGAACGTCGCGCTCGGCGGCCACCTGCGCGGCCATGCCGGCACGCTGCGGGCCATGCTGCGGCTGGACCGCGCCGAGGAGCGCCACCTGTTCGCCGAAGCCGAGCGCCAGCTGGCGCGCATTGGCATGGCCGATCGCATGCACGAGATGGCCGGCAATCTCGCGCTTGGTCCGCAGCGGCTGATGGAGATCGCGCGCGCCCTCTGCGCCGACCCGGCGCTGCTGCTGCTGGACGAACCCGCGGCCGGCCTGCGCCACAAGGAAAAGCAGGCGCTCGCCGCCGTGCTGCGGCAACTGAAGGACGAAGGCATGAGCCTGCTGCTGGTGGAGCACGACATGGAATTCGTGATGGGCCTCACCGACCGCATCGTGGTGATGGAGTTCGGCACCCGCCTGATGGAAGGCACGCCCGCCGAAGTGCAGGCCAGCCCCGCGGTGCGTGCGGCCTATCTCGGACCGGAGCACTGATGGCCGCGCCCCTGCTCGAAGTCCGTGACCTGCACGCCGGCTACGGCCGCGCCGAGGTGCTCACCGGCCTGAACCTGCAGCTGGCGGCCGGCCAGGTGGTCACGGTGATCGGTCCCAACGGCGCCGGCAAGTCGACCACCCTCAACGCGCTCATGGGGCTGCTGCCCGCGCGCGGCCAGGTGCTGTTCGATGGCGCGGACATCGCCGACACGACGCTGGAAGAGCGCGTGATGCTCGGCCTGGCGCTGGTGCCCGAGCGCCGCGAGCTGTTCGGCACCATGCCGGTCGAGGACAACCTGGTGCTGGGCGGCTACCGGCCGATGAAGCTGCGCATCCCGAAGTGGCGCGATGGCCTCGATCGCGTCTACGGGTTGTTCCCGCGCCTCAAGGAGCGCCGCACGCAACTGGCCGGCACGCTGTCAGGCGGCGAGCGCCAGATGCTGGCGGTCGGCCGCGCGCTGATGGCGCAGCCCAAGCTGCTGATGCTGGACGAGCCCAGCCTGGGCCTCGCGCCGCTGGTGGTGCGCGAGATCTTCGGGATCATCACGCAGCTGCGCGCGCAGGGCGTGTCGATCCTGCTGGTCGAACAGAACGCGCGCGCCGCGCTCGAGGTGGCCGACCATGGCTACGTGCTGGAGACCGGCGAGATCAAGCTGCACGGCGCGGCCGCCCAGCTCGCCGGCGACCCGCGCGTGGTCGAGACCTACCTCGGCGCGGGCCGCTCCCGCGCCAGCGAACCCGCTTCCGTCCACGTTGCCTGAGGAGACAAAGCATGGCCAATCGCCGCCAGTTCGTGCAGTCCGCCGCTTCGCTCGCCGCGCTCTCGGCCCTCCCGGCCGCCGTGCGCGCGCAGGGCTTCGAGCAGGTGAAGATCATCAACGGCTTCCCGGCCGGCGGCACGGCCGATGCCACCGCACGCCGCGTGGCCGAGCGCATGGGCGGCACGGCGTACACGCGCAACGCCGCCGTCGTGGAGAACAAGCCGGGCGCGGGCGGCCGCATCGCCTGCGAGGTGGTGAAGGCCTCGAAACCCGATGGCACCACGCTGCTGCTGACGCCGTATTCGATGATGTCGATCTACCCGCACATCTATTCGAAGCTCAGCTACGACCCGTTCAAGGACTTCGCGCCGGTGTGCATCGCCGCCGTGATGACGCATGCGCTGAGCGTCGGCCCGATGGTGCCGGCCAGCGTGACCTCGGTGAAGGAGTTCCTGGCCTGGGCCAAGGCGAACCCGGACAAGGCCAGCTACGGCTCGCCCGCCGCGGGCTCGACGCCGCACTTCCTGGGCGCCCTGCTGGGCCTGAACACCAGCACCGACCTCAAGCACGTGCCCTACCGCGGATCGGCACCCGCAGTCGCCGACATGATCGGCGGCAACCTCGCCGCGTGCTCCACGCCGACGGGCGACGCATTGGCCAACCACCGCGCCGGCAAGATCCGCATCCTGGGCACGTCGGGTGCGACGCGCACGCCGTTCACGCCCGAGGTGGCGACCTATGCCGAGCAGGGCTTTGCCGACCTCACCACCGAAGAGTGGTTCGGCTTCTATGCGCCCGCGGGCACGCCGGCCAACGTGATCGCGGCGGCCAATGCGGCCATCAACCAGTCGCTGAAGGAGAAGACGGTGGTCGACTCGCTGGCGATCATGGGCCTGGTCGCGCAGGGATCCACGCCCGCCGAGATGGACCGCAGCCAGCGCGAGGAGCACCGGCGCTGGGGCCCGCTGGTCAAGAAGGTCGGCTTCACCGCCGAGTCCTGACGCCGTGCCCGCCAAGTCCTCCAGCCTGCGTTCCGCCAAGCCGCCGGCCGACGTGCCGTCGGTGGAGACGGTCGACACGACCTTCCTCGAGAGCCTGCTCGGCTACAACGCGCGCCGCGCGGCGCTGGCCGTCATCGAGGTGTTCCTGGAGCGCATGGCCGTCTACCGGCTGCGGCCGGTCGATTTCTCCGTGCTCTCGCTGGTGGTCCACAACGCCGGCATCACCTCGCGGCAGCTGTGCAGCGCGCTGGGCATCCTGCCGCCCAACCTGGTGAGCCTGGTGGCGGCGCTGGAGAAACGCGGCCTGATCGAACGCATGCCGCACCCGCGCGATGGCCGTGCCACCGGCCTGCACGTCACGCCCGCAGGCATGAAGCTGATGCGGCAGGCCGAGCGAACAGCCGCCGAGCTGGAGGCCGATGTCGCGAGGCGGCTGACGACGTCGGAGCAGCGCACGCTGCTGCGCTTGCTGCGCAAGGTCTACCGCGACGACTGACGCGTCCTACAGACGCGCCGCGCGGGATGGTGGAGATTGGCCGCATGGCCTCCACCCACGACACCAGCCGCACGCGCCGGCACTTCAGCTTCATCGCGGCCAATGGCCGCCTCTACGCGCGCAACCTCGACATGACCATCATCGACCTGGGCCGGCTTGCGCGCCGCGCCGACGGGCGATGGGAATGGGTCCTGGATGGCAACGGCCTCGCGGGCGAGGCCGCCAGCGCGAAGGCCGCGATGCGCGATGCGGCCTCGCGCATGGGGTTCCTGTACCTCGATGGCCAGTTCACCGCCGTCGCGCCGATCGGCCCGACCACGTCCCTCGAGCGCGCCGAGACGCTGGACCTGGTGCTCGACGAACTGCAGCCGGGCGAGCGGATGGAGGATGCGCGGGTCTGAGTCGGCAAAAAAAGCACCGGACGGCGCGCGAGCGCCACCCGGTGCCAACATCCATGAAGAAACAAGGGCAGCGCCTGGACCCCGTCCGGGGCGCCCCCGCGATCACACACGCAGCTTCCGTGCCACCTCGGCACCGTAGCGCGGGTCGGCCTTGGCGAAGTGCGCGAGCTGGCGCTCGGTCGTGGCCGGCACGGTCACGCCGCGCAGCGCGTTCGCGATGTTGGTCGTCAGGCGATCCTGTTCCTCGGTGGACAGCAGGCGGTACAGGTTGCCGGCCTGGGTATGGTCGTCGTCGATGCCGCGGTCGTCGTAGCGGCCCGCCAGGCCCTGCAGCGGCCAGCCCGCGTCGCCATGGCCGAAGCCGTGGCTGTCGCTGCCGTACGGGTTCACCGGGTCGTAGTTCTGCGCCTTGCCGCCGTTGTCGATGGCCATCGCGCCATCGCGCTGCTGGTTGTGGAACGGGCAGCGCGGACGGTTCACCGGCAGGTGCTGGTGGTTCGTGCCCACCCGGTACAGCTGGGCGTCGTGGTACGCGAACAGCCGTCCCTGCAGCATCTTGTCGGGGCTGTAGCCCAGGCCCGGCACCACGTTGGCCGGCGAGAACGCCGCCTGCTCCACCTCGGCGTGGTAGTTGGCCGGGTTGCGGTTCAACTCCAGCACGCCGACCTGCTGCAGCGGGAAGTCCTTGTGCGGCCACACCTTGGTGAGGTCGAAGGCGTTCCAGCCGGTGCGCTGCTCCCAGTCGGCCCGCTCGGCCTCGGTCATCACCTGGATGCACACGGTCCAGCGCGGGTAGCGCCCCGAGGCGATCGCGTCGAACAGGTCGCGCTGCGCGTAGTCCGGATCGGTGCCCGCCAGCCGCACGGCCTCGCCGGCGGACAGGTTGCGGATGCCCTGCTGCGTCTTGAAGTGCCACTTCACCCAGACCCGCTCGCCGGCGGCGTTGACGAGGCTGAAGGTGTGGCTGCCGAAGCCGTCCATGTGGCGGTAGCCGTCGGGGGTGCCGCGGTCGGAGAACAGCATGGTCACCTGGTGCAGCGACTCGGGCGCGCGGCTCCAGAAGTCCCACATCATGTCGGCGGACTTCAGGTTGGTGCGCGGGTCGCGCTTCTGCGTGTGCACGAAGTCGGGGAACTTGATCGGGTCCTTGATGAAGAACATCGGCGTGTTGTTGCCCGCCAGGTCCCAGTTGCCGTCCTCGGTGTAGAAGCGCACCGCGAAGCCGCGCGGGTCGCGCTCGGTGTCGGCCGAGCCGCGCTCGCCGCCGACGGTGGAAAAGCGCAGGAAGGTCTCGGTCTGCTTGCCGACCTGGGCGAACAGCTTCGCCCTGGTGTAGCGCGTGATGTCGTGGGTGACCGTGAACGTGCCGTAGGCGGCCGAGCCCTTGGCGTGCACCACGCGCTCGGGGATGCGCTCGCGGTTGAAGTGCTGCAGCTTCTCGATGAGGTGGAAGTCCTGCAGCAGGATCGGGCCGCGGGGGCCGGCAGTGAGGCTGTTCTGGTTGTCCTCGACGGGAATGCCGGAGGCGGTGGTGAGGCGGGGGGTGGACATCGGCGGGCTCTTGAAGTGGTGCCCGCGATTCTGGGTTTCACTGCAGAATCGTCAAAGACAAATGCCTGCATGCCGGCGATAGGTTTTGGCCATTCTGCAGGAAAGAGCCTCGGAAACGGTCCCCGCGAGGGCGGGGATCCGAGGCGTCCCGACTCAGCCGTCGAGAACGGCGCGAGCCTTGGATTCCCGCCTCCGCGGGACTGATACAGGGGTCAGAACGACTGCCAGTCGTCGTCGCCGCGTGCGTCCTTCGGCGTGGCCGTCGGGCGGCGCACCGGCTCGGCGCGCACGATCTCGCGGCTGGTCGCCTGCGCCTGCGCGATCGCCGTGCGCATGCCTTCCTCGCCGAGGCGGAACGCGCCGACCGCTTCCACGAGCTGCCGCGCCTGCTGCTTCAGGCTCTCGGCGGCCGCGGCGCTCTGCTCCACCAGCGCGGCGTTCTGCTGCGTCACCTGGTCCAGCTGCTGCACGGCATCGTCGACGTGCGCGATGCCTTCGGTCTGCTCCTGGGTGGCAGCCGTGATGCGGCCGATCAGCTCGGCGACCTGGTGCACCTGGCGGACGATGTCCTCCATCGTGCGACCGGCCTCGCCGACCTGGCGGCTGCCGTCTTCCACCTTGCCCACGCTGTCGCCGATCAGGGCCTTGATCTCCTTGGCCGCGTCGGCGCTGCGCTGCGCGAGGCTGCGAACTTCGGAAGCGACGACCGCGAAGCCGCGGCCCTGCTCGCCGGCACGCGCCGCTTCCACCGCCGCATTGAGCGCGAGGATGTTGGTCTGGAACGCGATGCCGTCGATGACGCTGGTGATCTCGGCGATGCGGCGGCTGGCGCCTGTGATCGCTTCCATCGTGTGCACCACCTGGCCGACCACCTCGCCGCCCTGGCGCGCGACCGTGCTCGCCTGGCCCGCCAGCTGGCTCGCCTGCCGCGCCGTGTCGGCGTTGGTGCGCACGGTGGTCGTGAGCTGCTTCATCGACGCCGCGGTCTGCTGCAGGTTCGAGGCCTGCTCCTCGGTGCGCTGGCTCAGGTCGACGTTGCCGGTGGCGATCTGGGTCGAACCCGTCGCGATGTTGTCGCTGCTCTGGCGCACCTCGCCGACGATGCGGCGCAGCGAGGCGGCCATGCGTTCCATCGCCGCCATCAGCTGAGCGACTTCGTCGCGGCCGTGGGCCTGCGCATGCACGGTGAGGTCGCCGTCGGCGATCGCCTCGGCCACTTCCTGCGCACGGCGCAGCGGCTTCACGACGGAGCGGGTCAGCGCCCACGCCAGGCCGACGCCGGCCAGCAGCGTCAGCAAGGCGGCGACCGTCAGCACGGTCACGCCCGCGCGCGCCGCGGCGGCGGCATCCGCGCGGTGCTCCGAGCTGCGCTCACGCTGGTACTCGGCGATCTTCTCGATCGAGGCCTGGTAGGTCTGCGACAGCGGGTAGAGCTTGTCGTTGACTTCCTTGACGACATCCTCGCCGGCATCCTTGCGCTTGAGCAGGCCGGCGCGCAGGCCCTGGTACTCCACGCGGATCTTGGTGATGTCGGCCACCATCGCCAGCGCCTTCGGGTCCGCGGCGAGCAGGTCGTTCAGGCGCTTGAGGCGTTCGGTCTGCTTGTCGACCACGACCTTCATCTCGTCCCGCACGCGACCAAGAACCACGGGGTCGGTGGCATAGAACACCACCCAGCCGCGGGCGATGTTGGACTCGATCGCCTTGGTCCACTGCTGCGTGAGGACCAGGAGTTCGGCGTCCTCGGTGCCCAGCTGCTCGGCCACCGTCTCCACGGCGCGGATGCGCTGGATGGCCAGGCCGGAGCCGACCAGGCCGAACAGGATCAGGGCGCCGAAGCCCAGCGCCAGGCGTGGGCCGATCTTCAGGTTGGACAAGAACTTCATCGAATGCTCCAGGGAATGAATGCGGAAGACGGGCGCCGCATCGAGGCACCCACCCCCACCCTTTCGGATGCCTGACATTCTTCTTGAGCCGGATCGGGGCCGATGCGTCGAACAGCGCCGCGAAAGCCACCCTTCAGTGCCGCCAGTCGCGGCCGATAATGCCGGCCCAAGGAGACCGCCGCCGTGAACCGCTATCCCGCCCCAACGCTCGACCAGGTGCCCGAGGACATCCGCGCCCGCATCCTGGAGGTGCAGGACAAGGCCGGCTTCGTGCCCAACGTGTTCCTGGCGCTGGCGCGGCGGCCGGCGGAGTGGCGCGCGTTCTTCGCGTACCACGACGCGCTGATGACGCCGGAGACGGTGGGGCGCGAGAGCGGCCTCACCAAGGGCGAGCGCGAGATGATCGTCACGGCCACCAGCGCGGCCAATGGCTGCCTCTATTGCGTGGTGGCGCACGGCGCCATCCTTCGGATCTACGAGAAGAAGCCGCTCGTGGCCGACCAGGTGGCCGTGAACTGGCGCAAGGCCGACATCACGCCGCGGCAGCGCGCGATGCTCGACTTCGCGATGAAGGTGTGCCTGCGCTCGAACGAGATCGAGGAGGCCGACTTCCCGCCGCTGCACGCGCACGGCTTCAGCGACGAGGACATCTGGGACATCGCGGCAATCACCGCTTTCTTCGGCTTGTCCAACCGCATGGCCAGCTTCTCGAACATGCAGCCCAATCCGGAGTTCTACCTGATGGGACGGGTGCCGAAGGGGAAGTAATTCGGGAGCGGACTTCCAAACGCAGAGGACGCAGAAGATCGCAGGGAACGCAGAAGAAGCCAATTGAACGGTGAAAACCAACGGCCCTTTGCATGGCCAGGGACCACCTTCCCCTGGGATTCTTCTGCGTCTTGTGCGAGTTTCTGCGTCCTCTGCGTTTGGGAGTCCGCTTTCGAGTCCGCTTTCAAATGCGCCGCGGATCGACGGTCAGCAGCCACTCGGCCATCGCGCGCAGGTCGGCACGCAGCTTCGCAGCTTGCGGCAACAGCTCGAAGGTGCGCTCGTCCATGTACAGCTTGCGGTTCACTTCGAGCTGGATGCCGTGCCGCTGCCGGGCGGGCTCGCCGTAGCGGCGCACCAGTTCCACGCCCTTGTACGGGAAGTTGACTTCCACCTGGTAGCCGCGCCCACGCAGGTCATCGGCCAGCTGCGCGGTCAGCCGCGGATCGGCCGTGGTGCCATCGCGGTCGCCGACCACGAAGTCGGCATGCGCCAGCCCCGGGTGTTCGGTCGCATGGCTGGCCGCGATCGATGGCATCGAGTGGCAGTTCAGGTGGATGCTGTAGCCATGCCGCGCGTGCGCCGCCTCGATCGCCGCAGCGACCGCCTGGTGGTACGGGCGCCAGCACTGCTCGATGCGGCGCTCCACGTCGCGCACCGCGAGCGGGCCTTCGTACAGCGGCACGCCGTCGTCGGTGCAGCGCCAGACCAGGCCCTTGCCCAGCCGCACCTTGGACAGCACCTTCGGATCGCTCGCCACGACGCCGCTCCATGCGCCGTCGAGCATGTCGAGGTCGATCTCCTCGTCGCTGCGGTTGGCATCCAGGTAGCTGCGCGGGAACAGCGCCTCGATCCAGGCGATTCCCAGCGCGGGTGCGAAGTCGTAGAGCTTCTCGACGTGCGTGTCCTCGGCGGTGCGCAGCAGGTCGAAGTCGCAGCGGTAGGCGAAGTCGTCCGGATAGTGCGTGCCGCTGTGCGGCGAGTCGAACACCAGTGGCGTGGTGCCGGCAATCGCCCGGATCGCAGGTGCGCCCTCCTGCGCGGCATGCCGTTGTGCATTGTTGGCCATGGTCGGACTCTACCCCTGCGGCCGCGCTGCGCGAGCACATCCGCGGAGGCGACCCGCACCCACGAGGCGCCGCGCGCGTTCCACAATGCCCCGATGCACACGCGCACCTTCGACGTCAACGGGCTGCAGCTCGAAGCGCTCACGGCCGGGCCAGCCAGCGGCGAGCTGGTCATCCTGCTGCACGGGTTCCCGGAGTCGGGCGACGCGTGGCGGCACCAGATCCCGGCGCTCGCAGGCGCAGGGCTGCGCGTGATCGCGCCGCACCAGCGCGGCTATGCGCGATCGTCCAAACCGGTCAGCGTTTTCGACTACCGGCTCGGCCTGCTCGCGAGCGACGTGCTGGCGCTGGCCGACGAGGCCGGGGCGCAGCAGTTCTCCGTCGTCGGGCACGACTGGGGCGGCGCCATCGCGTGGCACCTGGCCGCACTGCATGCACCGAGGCTGAGCCACGTCGTCGTGCTCAACGGTCCGCACACCGGCACGGTCGGCGCGCACTCGGTGCGACACCCCACGCAGTTCCTGCGCGGCTGGTACATCGCGGCCTTCCAGGTGCCGGTGCTGCCCGAGCTGCTGCTGCGCGCGGGCGGCCATGCCTGGCTGCGGCGCGCGATGGAAGGCTCGGCCCGGCCCGGCGCCTTCGATGCCGACCTGCTGCAGCAATACCAGCAGCAATGGTCGCAGCCGCACGCGCTGGCTTCCATGCTCAACTGGTACCGGGCGATCGCGTTCGAGGCGCCCACGCCCGCGCACGCGATCGACCTGCCGGTGACGGTGCTGTGGGGCGAGCAGGACCGCTTCCTCGATCGCGGGCTGGCCGACGCGGCACTCGCGCTGTGCCGCCGCGGCGAGCTGGTGACGTTCCCGCAGGCCACGCATTGGCTGCACCACGAGGAACCGGAGGAGGTGAACCGGAACCTGCTGAAGGCGCTGGCGTGAGGAACGCTCCCGGAGCGAGGTTGATCTGCTGATCGTCATCCCCGCGAAGGCGGGGATCAAGGCTTTCATTGCACCCCTGGGATCGGGCGCCTTGGATTCCCGCCTTCGCGGGAATGACACGAGCGTTGACGCTCCCACCGTTCGCGAGACGGTAAATTGCAGGGTCCATGCCGCCCTCCTCCCCCACCTCCGCCCCCACGTCCCGCTGGCAATTCTGGATCGACCGTGGCGGCACCTTCACCGACGTGGTCGGCAAGCGCCCCGACGGCACGCTGGTCACGCACAAGCTCCTCTCCGACAACCCCGAGCAGTACCGCGACGCGGCCGTCGCCGGCATCCGTCACCTGCTGGGCCTGGAGGCCGGCGAGCCGATCCGGCCCGAGCTCGTCGAGTGCGTGAAGATGGGCACCACGGTCGCCACCAACGCGCTGCTGGAGCGCAAAGGCGAGCCGACGGTGCTGGTCACCACGCGCGGCTTCCGCGACGCGCTGCGCATCGCCTACCAGAACCGCCCGCGCCTCTTCGACCGCCGCATCGTGCTGCCCGAGCTGCTGTACACGCGGGTGATCGAGGCGCACGAGCGCGTCGACGCCCACGGCCAGGTGATCGAGCCGCTCGACGAGGCGCACCTGCGCGAGCAGCTGGTGCAGGCCCACGCCGCGGGGCTGCGCAGCGCGGCCATCGTCTTCATGCACGGCTACCGCGCGACCGCGCACGAGGAAGCGGCGGGCCGCATCGCGCGCGAGGTGGGCTTCACGCAGGTGAGCACCTCGCATGCCACCAGCCCGATGATGAAATTCGTCAGCCGCGGCGACACGACCGTCGTCGACGCCTATCTCTCGCCGATCCTGCGCCGCTACGTCGAACAGGTCGCGGGGGAAATGCCGGGCGTGCAGCTGTACTTCATGCAGTCCTCGGGTGGCCTGACCGACGCGCATGCCTTCCACGGCAAGGACGCGATCCTCTCGGGTCCGGCCGGCGGCATCGTGGGCATGGCGCGCACGGCGGTGCTCGGCGGGCAGCAGAAGGTGATCGGGTTCGACATGGGCGGCACGTCGACCGACGTGTCGCACTTCGCCGGCGAGTTCGAGCGCGAGTTCGAGACCCAGGTGGCCGGCGTGCGCATGCGTGCGCCGATGATGAGCATCCACACCGTGGCGGCGGGCGGCGGCTCCATCCTCGAGTTCGACGGCGCGCGCTTCCGCGTCGGGCCGCAGAGCGCCGGAGCCAATCCGGGGCCGGCCAGCTATCGCCGCGGCGGCCCGCTCGCCGTCACCGACGCGAACCTCGTCGTCGGCAAGATCCAGCCCCGCTGGTTCCCGGCAGTGTTCGGGCCCGCCGCCAACGAACCCCTCAGCCTGGAAGCGGCCGCGACGCAGTTCGACGCGATCGCCGCGCGGGCCGGGCGCAGCCGCGAGGACGTGGCCGAGGGCTTCATCCGCATCGCCGTGCAGCAGATGGCCAACGCGATCAAGAAGATCTCGGTCGCGCGCGGCTACGACGTCACGCGCTACACGCTGCAGTGCTTCGGCGGCGCGGGTGGCCAGCATGCTTGCCTGGTGGCGGATGCGCTGGGCATGAACCGCGTCTTCGTGCATCCGCTGGCCGGCGTGCTATCGGCGTACGGCATGGGGCTGGCCGACCAGAACGTGATCCGCGAGCAGGCGGTCGAACTGCCGCTGGCCGACCAGGCGCTGCCCAGGATCACGCAGCAGCTCGAAGCGCTCGAAGCCGCGGCACGCGAGGAGCTCGCGCGCCAGCAGGCGAACGCGGGCGACGTGCGCGTGGCGCGCCGCATCCACGTGCGCTACCAGGGCAGCGACGCGCCGCTGGTGGTGCCGTTCGGCGACCTCGCCACGATCCAGCGCGGCTTCGAATCCGCCTACCGCCAGCGCTTCTCCTTCCTGATGCAGGGCAAGCCGCTGGTGGTGGAGGCGGTGTCGGTCGAGGCCGTGGTCGCCGGCGATGCACCGGCCGAGCAGGAGCACGCGGTGCATCCACCGCGCGAGGTGCCACGGCGTGACACGGTGAAGATGTATTCGGGCGCGCGCTGGCACGATGCCGCGCTGGTGGTGCGCGAGGACCTGCGGCCCGGCGACGTGATCGCGGGGCCGGCGATCATCGCGGAGAAGAACGCCACCACCGTGGTCGAGCCCGGCTGGTCGGCCGAACTCACCGCGCTGGACCACCTGGTGCTGGACCGCCGCACGCCACGCGAGGCGCGCCATGCGGTCGGCACGCAGGTCGACCCGATCCTGCTGGAGGTGTTCAACAACCTGTTCATGAACATCGCCGAGCAGATGGGACTGCAGCTGCAGAACACGGCCTACTCGGTGAACATCAAGGAGCGGCTGGATTTCTCCTGCGCGCTGTTCGACGCCGAAGGCAACCTGATCGCCAACGCGCCGCACATGCCGGTGCACCTGGGCTCGATGGGCGAAAGCATCAAGACGGTGATCCGCGAGAACGCCGGCACGATGCGGCCCGGGGACGTGTACGTGCTGAACGATCCGTACCACGGGGGGACGCACCTGCCGGATGTGACGGTGATCACGCCGGTCTATCTGGGTGGTGCGGACAGCGACAAGCCTCTCTTCTACGTCGGCAGCAGAGGACACCATGCGGATATCGGCGGCACCACGCCCGGCTCGATGCCGCCCTTCTCCACCCGCATCGAGGAGGAAGGCGTGCAGATCGACAACGTCAAGCTGGTCGACCAGGGCGTGCTGCGCGAGGCGGAGATCCTGGCCCTGCTGCGCAGCGGCGCGCATCCCTCGCGCAATCCCGAGCAGAACCTGGCCGATCTCAAGGCGCAGATCGCCGCCAACGAGAAGGGCGTGCAGGAACTGCGGCGCATGGTCGAGCAGTTCGGGCTCGACGTCGTGCAGGCCTACATGCGCCACGTGCAGGACAACGCCGAGGAATCGGTACGCCGCGTGATCACGCGGCTGAAGGACGGCCGCTTCACGCTGCCGCTGGACAACGGCGCCCAGATCCAGGTGGCGATCCGCGTCGATGCCGCGGCGCGCAGCGCGCAGATCGACTTCACCGGCACATCCCCGCAGCAGGTGAACAACTTCAACGCGCCCCGCGCCGTGTGCATGGCCGCCGTGCTGTACGTGTTCCGCACGCTGGTCGACGACGACATCCCGCTCAACGCGGGCTGCCTGAAGCCGCTGCACGTCACCATCCCGCCCGGCTCGATGCTCAACCCCAACCCGCCGGCCTCCGTGGTCGCGGGCAACGTCGAGACCTCGACCTGCATCACCAACGCGCTCTACGGCGCGCTCGGCGTCATGGCGGCCAGCCAGTGCACGATGAACAACTTCACCTTCGGCAACGCGCGCCACCAGTACTACGAGACGATCTCGGGCGGTTCCGGGGCCGGCGGCGTGTACGACGAAGGCGGGCACCTGGTGGGCGGCTTCGACGGCACCAGCGTCGTGCAGACCCACATGACCAACTCGCGCCTCACCGATCCCGAGATCCTGGAGTTCCGCTTCCCGGTTCGCCTGGAGAGCTACGAGATCCGCAGTGGCTCGGGCGGCGCCGGGAAGTGGCACGGCGGCGATGGCGGCATCCGCCGCGTGCGCTTCCTCGAGCCGATGACGGCCAGCATCCTCTCCAACGGCCGCAGGCACGGCGCCTTCGGCATGGCAGGCGGGCATCCGGGACAAGTGGGCCTGAACCGCGTCGTGCGACAGGACGGCCGGATCGAGTCGCTGGACCACATCGGTTCGGCGCAGATGGCGCCCGGCGACATCTTCGAGATCCACACGCCGGGCGGCGGCGGCTTCGGTGTCAGCGGCTGAGCAGGCATCGAAGGCTAGACTTCACCGATGCGTTCCACCCTCCGACCTGCGGCCCTGGCCGCCGCGCTGTACGCGCTCCTGCTGCCCCTTGCGGGCCACGCCCAGTTGAAGGCGCCGAAGACCGCGCCAGCCAAGCCGGCCGCCGAAGCGCCGGCCCCCGCGGCCTCGGCGCCAGCCGCGGAACCCGCGCAAGACCCGGAGCTTGTCGAGAAGGAAAAGGCCGGCGCGCTGGCGGCCCAGGGCTGGCTCACGCTGCTGGACCGGCGCGACTGGGGCACCGCGTGGGAAACCGCCGCGGGCGTGTTCCGCAGTTCGGTGCCGCTGGGCACCTGGATGGACGGCGTCCCCAAGGTGCGCGCCGACCTGGGCAACCTGCTCGAACGTGCGCCCGTCGTGGCCGAGTACAAGACCCAGCTCCCGGGCCGACCCGCCGGCGACTACGTGACGACGATCTTCGACAGCCGCTTCGAACAGCGGCAGGTGGAGGAAGTGGTGACCGCCGTCCGTGAGCCGGACGGCAAGTGGCGCGTGACGGGTTACTCGACCCGCTAGGAGCGCGAGCGGGTCCCTGCGCGCGAAGCCATCGCCCGGCTCACGCGGACCGGGGTCGGCTGCGCCACGGTCCCCTTGCCACCGAGCCGCAGCGCCGCGGCTTGCTGCTCGCGCAATGCGGGTAACTGGCGCTCGGCCCACGCCTTGACCGCCGGATCGGCGATGGACTGCACCGCACGCTGGTACTGCTGCACCTCGGCCTGCTGCTGGCGCACGGACACCAGCTCCATGTAGGCGCGGTCGAACTTCGCCCCTTCCAGCTTCGCCAGCCGGTTGAGCGCCTTGCGCTGGCCCGTCTCGAGCATGGGCGGCGCCATGCCGCGGTCATGCAGCAGGCGCAGCAGTTCGAGATCCGCTTCGGCACGGTACCGGGACAACTCCTCGGCATGGCCCCGCAGGGCCGGGTCCTGCGCGCGGACCATGGCAAGCCTGCTCGCGTCGGCCTCCACCCGGGCCGAGACGGCCGCGCTGCGCAGGAACGCCCGCGTGGCGCGCTCGTCCATCGGCAGCCGGCTGGAACTGGCGGCAGCCTCGGCGGCATAAGCCACGCCGCCGGCGCGGCGGACGGTCCTGGGCGCGGCTGCCGGCTTGGCCGGCGGCGATGCGGCCGGAGCGGGCAATTGCATGTCCGCGGGACGGTTGCCGGGGCGGTCTTCCTCGGCGCGCCCGCCTGCATGCGCCAGCCGGGCACCCAGCAACGCGCCAGCTGCAACGCTTGCCGCGACCCACATCCACCGTCTCGAGACCACAGACCTCCTCCTGCGCGGCAGACAACGCCGCGCAGGCATTGTTGGGGCTGAACGCGACAAAACAATGTCGGCCGCGTCCCACCGCCATGTAGGACGCCGCCGAGTGAACAACATCACAGGCGCGCCAGGCGCCCCGTGCGGCCGATCAGCTGCCGGTCTTGTTGGCGCCGTTGCCGCCGCCCGTCTTGGTGCTGGCGCCGCCGCCGGTGCCCGCGTTGGTCGGGGTACCGGCATTGCCCGTGTTGCCCGACTTGCCCGCGGTGCCGCCATTGCCTGCCGTGGCTCCGCCGTTGCCTGCCGTGGCTCCGGCATTGCCCGCGGTGGCGCCCGCATTGCCCATCGACGCGGCATCGTGGTTCATGCCGCCGCCCTTCTGCAGCTTCTGGGCCGAGGCCAGGTGCTCCTTCAACGTGGGCAGCGTCTTCGTGACCCAGGCCTTCAGCTCCGGATCCTTCACGTCCTTGCCGGCCTTCTCGAAGGCCTTGATGTCCTTCTCGTGCGCCTTGATGCCGACGTTCTTGATGAAGTCCTTGTCGAAGGCGTCGCCGTTCTCCTTGGCCAGCTTCTCCACTTCGTTGCGCATGGCACGCGGCGGCGCGGCGGGCAGTTCCACGCCCTTGGCATTGGCCAGCTGCGTCAGTTCGTCGTTGGCCTTGGTGTGGTGGTCGACCAGCATCCCCGCGAAACTCTTGACGTCCGGGCTCTTCGCGCGCGTCGTCGCCAGCTGCGAGACCTGCACCTCGAACATGCCGCTGCCCGCGGCCTGCTCGATGAACTTGCGGTCGCCCTTCGCGACCTTGTCGTCCTTCGTCGATTCGCTGTTGCGCGTGCCGGCGCCTCGCTGCACGGCCGGGGCGGACCGGCCTCCCGTGGCGGAATCGCCGGCGCCGCCGGTGCCCGAAGGCGTGGCCGAGCCGGAGGAGGTCTGGGCGGCGGCGCCCAGCGAGAACACCGCCGCAAGGGCGATGGCAGACAGCTTGAGGGTGGATCGCATGGTGGTGGCTCCCTGGTGATTCGAGAAGTGAGAAGCGGCGCCCGCAGGCGCCGCAACGATGGATGCGCGTGCGCTACTTGCGCCCGCCCGCGCCCTGCGTGCCGGCGTTGCCGCTGCCGGCGATGCCGCTGCCCGACGCGGTGCTGCCGCCCGGCGCGGGCTCGCCCTTGCCCGCGGCCTGCGTGCCGGCAGCCCCGGTCATGGAACTGCCCGCCGAGCCCATGCCGCTGGAGCCGCGCAGGTCGCTCATCGAGCCACCGCCGGATCCACCCGCGCCACTGGCCCCAGTGCCCTGGTGCGCACCCTGGCCCTGCTGCGCGTGCGCGCCTTCACGCGACTCGCTGCCGGTGGCGCCCCCCGTGGGACCGAAGTTGCCGCCGGTGCTGGTCTCGGGCACGCCGGTGTTCTGGCCCTGGCCGCCGCTGCGGCTGGCACGCCAGCTGTTGAATTCGTCGGAGAACTTCTTGTAGCGGTCCTGCCGCCACGAGTGGTAGTCCGCGTCCAGGTTGCGGATCTGCTCCTCGCGCCACTGGTGGTAATCGGGGTCGTGGTGCGGCTGCTGGCCGCCGAAGCCGCCGCCGTGCTGCTGCGCATAGCCGTGCATGCCGCCGGAGCTGCCCATGCCCTGCTGGCCATAGCCCTGCTGGCTGTTGCCGTACGACGATGGCCCGTACGAACCGGTGCTCTGGCCGTAACCGCCCTGGTGGCCGCCTTCCTGGCCGTACATGCCGTGCTGCCCGCCTTGCGAGCCCATCGCCTGCCCTTGCTGCGGCCCGCCCCAGTGGCCCTGCTGGCCACCCCACGCGCCACCCTGGCTGCCATAGCCGGCCTGGCCGTAGCTGCTGGCCGACCCGCCCTGGCCGTAGCTGGTGCCCATGCCGCCATAACGCTGGTCGGGGCCCTGCCCGCGCACCTCGCCCTGGCCGCGCCAGTCGTCCTCGCGGCCCTGGCGTCCCCAGCCGCCCTGCTGGTGGTCCTGCGCGCTGCCCCAGCCGCCGCTGCCGCTCTGGCCACCCGCATAGCCGCCCTGGCCCTGGTAGCCCTGGCCACCGTAGCCGCCCGGGCCGCCGTAACCGACCTGCCCGCCGGGACGCCCTGGCCGCCGTAGCCGCTCTGGCCGCCGTAGCTGCCCTCGCCGCCATAGCCGCCGCGGCCCCAGTTCTGCTGGCCACCGGTCTCGCCGACGAACTCGGCGCCGCCGCGGGCGTAGCCCTGCTGGCGGCCCATGCCGGGCTGGGCGCCGCGGCCCTCGCCGTGCTGCTCACCGCCGTAGCCGCCATAGCCGCCGGACTGCGGTGAGCCCATGTCGCCGTAGCCGCGCGCGCTGTCCCACGCGCTGCCGCGCGAGCCTTGCTGCGACCCCTGCTGCGGCCCCTGCGAGCCGCCCTGCGGAGTCTGGCGCTCGCGCCCTTGATCCTGTCCCCAGCGGCCCTGCCCTTGCGCAGGATCGCGCTCTTCCCAGTCTTTCGGTGCCATGTCGGTTCTCCTTCGGATGCATGCGGCGGGGTGCGCACGCAGCCCGCCACGACCGGACACCTTAGGACGGGGACCCGGCTCGGCCTGTCGGACTAGGCACGAACCCGTGTAGGACTTGGAAGGCTGGTGACCAGCTCAGTGGAACAGCCGGCCCACGAGGCCGACCAGCAGGATGCCCAGGCCCAGCCACAGCACCTGCGCCAGCGTCTCGCGCGCGCCGAGGCGCTTCTGCAGTTGCGGGATCAGGTCGGCCAGCGCGACGTAGATGAAGCTGCTGCCGGCCACCACCAGCAGGAACGGCAGCAGGGCCTGCAGCCGGTCCACCAGCGCCCAGCCGACCAGCCCACCCAGCGGCGTCACGGCACCTGCGAGCGAGACCTTCGCGATCGCAGCGCGCCGGCTGCCGCTGGCCTGGCTCAGCACGGCGAGATCGCCGATGTGGTGCGGCACCTCGTGCGCGAGCACCGCCAGCGCGGCCACGAGGCCGAGACGCACGTCGGCGACGAAGGCCGACGCGATCAGCACGCCATCGCCGAAGCAATGCACGCTGTCGCCGGCCAGCACGGCCCAGCCACCGGAGCGAGCGGGCGCCGCGTGGCCGTGACGCGCATGGTCGTGGTGCTCGTGCGCCTGCAGGTCGTGGGCGTGGTGGTGCGGATGGCCCTGGTGGTGCTCGTGGCCGTGGTGCCAGAGCTCGGCCTTGTCCAGCAGGAAGAAGAACACCACGCTGACCAGCAGGGTCGCGAACAAGGGCTTCGCACCCGCGGCGCTCTCGAACGCTTCGGGCAGCAGGTGCATGAACGCGGTCGCCAGCAGCGCACCCGCGGCCAGGCTGAGCAGGTTCTGCGCGCCCGGACGCGACACGGCCGTGCGCACGCCCAGGCCCATCAGGGCCGCGGCGACCCACACGCTGCCGATGCCGGCGGCGAACGTCGCCAGGAGGATGGTGATGACTGTCATGCGTGGCGCGGCGCCCTGCGCGCCACGTGCTCCGGTTGCGGTCGGCGCCAGCGCGCCGCGCGACCCGTTCAGGTCCGGGCGCGTGCGGCCGCTGGGTCAGCCGTGCATCTTAGCAATGCATGCCATCGCCGCGCTGCAGCGCGGCCGCAGGACGCCTCCTGCCCGCGAAGTGGACGAACGCGCCGCCGCGCCGCGCGCGCAGGCTACACAATGCGCGCCATGCATTCAGAGCGCCGCTCCAGTTCCAGGGACCAGCTCGCATTGCCCGTCGCGCTGGCCGACGGCAGTGCGGCCGTCACGCGCAACATCAGCGCGGACGGCCTCTACCTCACCCTGCCTGCGGGCCGCGCCATCGACGACTGGCTGCGGCTCGAAGTGGACGTGCCTTCGGCCGGCCTGAAGTTCACGGCCGCTGGACAGGTGGTCCGCATCGAGCACGGCGATGCCGAGACCGGCGTGGCGCTGCGCCTGCACGCACCCCGGCTGACGCGGATCAACTGAGACGGCAGGCTGCGCGGCGCGCGCAGCTCAGAAGTGCAGCCACTCGTCCTCGGGCAGCGCCACGAGGAAGGCATGCACCGCGGCCAACGCCCCCGCTCCCTCGGCCCACTCGACCTGGTCGCGCAGGCGCAGGCGCTTCTGCATCGGCGAGACGACGTTCCAGGCCGGGCCGTCGATGGGGACGGCGCGGCGGGTCCGTGCTGCTGCTGGGCCGAAAGCAGGTCGTGCAGCGCCTTCCAGGGCGCCGGCATGGGACACGTCCGGTTGTTCTTGCGCGCCACCACCATCACCTCGTCGATCGACAGCGGCGCCTTGCGGCGGCCGGACGCGCGCGCCTGGCCTTCCGGAGGATGTCCCATCGGCTGGGTGGGCTGGAACGCAGGCGGCGTGCTGGCAAGCCCGCGCACGCCCGGCTCCGTCGGCGCGAACTGGCGGTCCGAGCGCTGGCGCAGTTCCTCGAAGCGCTCCCACGCGGTTTCGCCGAGTTCCTCCAGCCCGCCGGGCGCGGTGGCACGGTCGCCGGGGTAGCGGGGAGCGAACAGCGGGTCGGACGGAGTCTTCTTGGCGGCCATGGGCGACGAGATTATCCCGACGCCCCTCCCGCGCCGCGCCGCAGCGCTGGCAAAGCCCGGCAGTGCGCGAGGGCTCGCGCGACTTCCGTCACGCGGCTGCGCGTCCCAGGGCCTGTTCAGTGCGCCTTCTCCCAGTTCTCGCCGATGCCGATCTCGGCCAGCAGCGGCACCCGCAGTTCGGCGACGCCGGCCATCAGGCGCGGGATCTCGGCACGCACCCACTCGGCCTCCTCGTGCGGTGCCTCGAACACCAGTTCGTCGTGCACCTGCAGGATCATCTTCGTGCGCTTCTGCTGGGCGTCCAGCACGTCCTGGATCTTCACCATCGACAGCTTGATCAGGTCGGCCGCCGTGCCCTGCATGGGCGCGTTGATCGCCTGGCGCTCGGCGCCGCCGCGGCGCGGCCCGTTGGGCGAGTTGATTTCGGGCAGGTAGAGGCGGCGGCCGAACACCGTCTCGACGTAGCCACGCTCCTTGGCCGACGCGCGCGTCTCGTCCATGTACTGCTTCACGCCGGGATAGCGCTGGAAGTAGCGGTCGATGTAAGCGGCGGCTGCCTTGGTCTCGATGCCCAGGTTGCGCGCCAGCCCGAAGCTGCTCATGCCGTAGATCAGGCCGAAGTTGATCACCTTGGCATAGCGGCGCTGCTCGCTCGACACCTGGTCGGGAGCGACGCCGAACACCTCGCTCGCGGTGGCGCGGTGCACGTCCAGGCCATCGTTGAACGCGCGCAGCAGTGCCGGGTCCTCCGACAGGTGGGCCATGATGCGCAGCTCGATCTGGCTGTAGTCGGCGCTGGCGATGACGTGGCCCGGCGGCGCGACGAAGGCCTCGCGCACGCGCCGGCCCTCGGCGGTCTTCACCGGGATGTTCTGCAGGTTCGGCTCGTTGGACGACAGCCGTCCGGTCACCGCGACGGCCTGCGCGTAATGCGTGTGCACGCGCCCGGTCCTCGGATGCGCCATCTGCGCCAGCTTGTCGGTGTAGGTGCCCTTGAGCTTGGACAGCCCGCGGTGCTCCAGGATCTTGGCCGGCAGCGGGTAGTCCTCGGCCAGCTTCTCCAGCACCTCCTCGTCGGTGCTGGGCGCGCCGCTCGCCGTCTTCTTCACCACCGGCAGGCCCAGCTTGCCGAAGAAGATCTCGCCGATCTGCTTGGGGCTGCCCAGGTTGAACGGCTGCCCCGCGAGCTCGTGCGCCTCGCGTTCGAGCTGCATGATGCGCTGCCCCAGTTCATGGCTCTGGCGCGCCAGCGTCGGCGCGTCGATCAGCACGCCATTGCGCTCGACCCGGTACAGCGCCTCGCTGCTCCTCATCTCCAGGTCGTAGATGAACTTCAGCTTGGGATCGCGTTCGAGCTTGGGCCACAGCGTGAGGTGCACGTCCAGGCACTGGTCGGAGTCCTCGCACGAGTACTCGGCCGCCTTGTCGATCGCCACCTGCTGGAACGGGATCTGGTGCGCGCCCTTGCCGGCGATGGTCTCGAAGTCGATGCCGCTGCGGCCCAGGTGGCGCTCGGCCAGCGAGGCCAGGCCGTGCGGCTTGTGCACTTCGAGCACGTAGCTTTGCAGCATGGTGTCGTGCGCGTATCCCTGCACCTCGATGCCGTGGTTGGCGAACACGTGGCGGTCGAACTTCACGTGCTGGCCCAGCTTGTGGCGCGAGCCGTCCTCGAGCCAAGGCTTCAGCCGTGCCAGCACCTCCTCGCGCGGCAGCTGGTCGGGCGCACCGGCATAGCTGTGCGCCAGCGGCACATAGGCCGCGACGCCCGGCTCGATCGAGAACGACAGCCCGATGATCTCCGCCACCATCTCGTCGAGCGAGTTGGTCTCGGTGTCCAGCGCCACCAGCGGCGCAGCCTGCAGCTTCTGCTGCAGCGCGTCCAGCTGCTCCCACGCGAGGATGGTCTCGTACTGCAGGTTGGTCGCGCGCGAGAGGCCCGACAGGTCAGGCTCCTGGAACGTGCGGCCAGGCCCCGGGCCGCCGCCCACCTTCTTCTTCGAGCGGTGTTCCTCGATCAGCTCGGGCGGCACGTCGTGCGTCTCGAGCTGCCGCACCAGGCCCTTGAAGCCGTGCCGGTCGTAGAACGCCTTCAGCTTGTCGGTGTCCTGCCCGCCGATGACGATGTCGTCCAGCGACGGCAGGCCGGGGATGTGGTCCTTGAGGTCGCAGTCCTTGCGGATGGTGAGCAGTGCGCGCCCCTTCGGCAGCCAGTCGAGCGCGCGGCGCAGGTTCTCGCCGACCGCGCCCTTCACGTCGGCGGCGCGCGCGATCAGTGCGTCGAGCGAGCCGTACTCCTGCAGCAGCTTGACCGCCGTCTTCGGCCCGACCTTGTCCACGCCCGGCACGTTGTCGACCGAGTCGCCGACGAGGGTCTGGTAGTCCACCATCAGGCGCGGCGGGACGCCGAACTCGGCCTCCACGCCCTTCAGGTCGCGCACCCGGTCGTTCATGGTGTCGATCACCATCACGTGCTCGTTCACCAGCTGCGACAGGTCCTTGTCGCCGGAGGAGATCACGGTGTGGATGCCCAGCTCGGTGGCCATGCACGACAGCGTGCCGATCACGTCGTCGGCCTCGACCCCCGGCACGTGCAGGACCTTCCAGCCCAGGAGCCGCACCACCTCGTGGATCGGCTCGATCTGCGCCCGCAGGTCATCGGGCATGGCCGAACGGTTGGCCTTGTAGTCGGGATACAGGTCGTCGCGGAAGGTCTTGCCCGGCGCGTCGAACACGCACGCGGCGTAGTCGGCGCGCACGTCCTTGCGCAGCTTCTGCATCATGTTGATCATCCCGCGGATGGCCCCGGTGGCCGGGCTCGTGGGATCGCCCGGCACGGCCCGCAGGTCGGGCATGGCATGGAAGGCGCGGTACAGGTAGCTGGAGCCGTCCACCAGCAGCAGCGTCTTCGGGTGGCTCGGCACGGTGTCGTCGCTCATGGCGGGCGATTGTGCCCGGGGCGCAGGCCCGTCCGGGGCCGGACAGCCGAACGCAAAACGCGCGGAAGGACGCGAAAGACGCAAAAGGAATCCGGAGACATCGGATGATTTCCTCCGCCTTCTTTCGCGTCCTTTTGCGTCTTTTGCGTTCGGGTGTTCTTGCCCCCGCATCTACAATCACGCTCATGCGCTCCGCCCTCGTCCTCACCAGCCTTCTGCTCGCGTGCGTCGCGGCCGTCGCGCAGACGGACGATGCCAAGCCGGACCGGCGCAACCAGAAGATCGAGCGGCTGGTGCACGAGGATTCGGGCAGTCGCATCGAGGAGACGCGGTACGGCGGGCAGACCGAGAACATCACGGTCCAGCCCAAGGCTCCCGTGCCCGCGTACGAGGTCCAGCCGCCCAGCCTGGCGCGCATGACCGCCGGCGACGACCGCCGCACCCAGCCGGGGGCCGGCGGCACCCGGTACTGGAACGTCTTCAAGTTCTGAGGTCCCGGTCGCGATGGCGGTTTTCACCGAGGTGCCGCAGGACGACGCGCGCGAGCTGCTGTCGCGGCTGGGCGCGGGCGAGCTGCGCGAACTGCGCGGCATCCAGGGCGGCATCGAGAACACCAACTACTTCGCCACCACCGAGCAGGACGGACAGCGTGTCGACTGGGTGCTGACGGTCTTCGAGCGCCTCACCTTCGAGCAGCTGCCGTTCTACCTGCGGCTGATGAAGCACCTGGCGCAGCGCGGCATTCCGGTGCCCGACCCGCAGGCCGATCGCAACGGCGACCTGCTGCACACCCTGTGCGGCAAGCCGGCGGCGGTGGTCAACCGGCTGCGCGGCCACAGCGAGCTGGCGCCTGTGGCGTCGCATTGCGCGGCCGTGGGCGAGATGCTCGCCCGCATGCACCTGGCCGGGCGCGACTTCGAGACCTCGCAGCCCAACCTGCGCGGGCTGGCGTGGTGGAACGACACCGTGCCGGTGGTGCTGCCCTACGTCGAGCCGGCGCAGGCGGCGCTGCTGCGCAGCGAACTCGCGTTCCAGAACCACCTGGCGGCATCGTCCGCCTACGCGGCGCTGCCGCGCGGGCCGGTGCACGCCGACCTGTTCCGCGACAACGTGATGTTCGAGGACGGCACGCTCACCGGCTTCTTCGATTTCTATTTCGCGGGTGTCGACACCTGGCTGTTCGACATCGCCGTGTGCCTCAACGACTGGTGCATCGACCTGCCCACCGGCCGGCACGACGCCGTGCGCGCCGCGGCCTTCCTGCAGGCCTACGACCGGGTGCGGCCGCTGGCCTCGGCCGAGCGCCGGCTGCTGCCGGCGATGCTGCGCGCCGGCGCGCTGCGCTTCTGGATCTCGCGCCTGTGGGACCTGCACCTGCCGCGCGAGGCTGCGCTGCTCAAGCCGCACGACCCCGGGCACTTCGAGCGCGTCCTGCGCGAGCGGGTGGCACGCCCGGCCAGCGTGTGACGACCGCGCCACGGCGAGGCGTGAATCCGATCGCGCGACGGGACTCCAGCACCCGACGCGTCCCACACTGACTGCATCCGGCCCGCTGTCCCGGCCGCCGCCACCATGAAACTCAACGTCGTTCCTGCTCGCACCGGCCTGCTCTGGGTTCGTGAAGGCATCCAGGTGGTGGCGCGGCAGCCGCTCCTGATGGTGGGGCTCTTCGTGATGGAGTGGTCCGTGCTCGGCTTGCTCAGCGCCGTGCCGATGTTCAACGTGGTGGCCATGGTTCTCCTGCCGGCGGCAGCGGTGGGCTACATGGTCGCGACCAGCGACGTCTCGACGGGGAAGGTTCCGCGGCCGTCGCGCCTGCTGGCCGGCTTCCGGCAGGGACGCGAGCGGACCCGTGCGCTTCTGGTCCTCGGCGCCCTGTGCACCGCCCTCGTGCTGCTGGTGCTGCTGCTGACCTCGGCGTCGATTCCCCTGCCGGAGCCGCTGCCCAAGGACGATCCCTTTGCCATCCTGCTGTCCACGCGCAACCTGGTCGCCTACGCCATCCAGATGCCGCTCAACATGCTGTTCTGCTATGCGGCAGCCCTGTCGCACTGGCACGGCATCCCGGTCGGCAAGTCGCTGTTCTTCAGTGCAATCGCGCTGTGGAAGAACATGGGCGCGTTCACCGTCTTCAGCCTGGCATGGACGGCGCTCACGCTCGCCGCGTCGGCGATCCTGACCCTCGCCTACGCGGTCGCAGGTGTCGGCGCGGTGCTGGTCCTGCTCGTCCCCGCCGCCCTCGTGCTCTCCACCATGATGCTGGCGTCGACCTGGTTCACCTTTCGCGACAGCTTCAGCGCGGATCCCGCTGGCGGCAAGGTGCCGGAGACAACGGCCGGAGGAGCCCCCTGAACCGGGGGACGTTGCGTCACGTCCGCAGGTCGAGGAGTTCGCTGACAGCGCGAACCCGTGCATGACGCTGAAATGGGGCATTGCGGACAGACGAAAGGAGCACCGCCATGTCCCAGCAGGCCTTGATCCGAGGCGAGGTGAACTTCCGTGCCGGCGACGGCATGCTGATGCCGGTGCCGAACGGCCCCGTCGACATCGAGATCACCGACGACAGCGTCACGATCGGATGGATCGAAGGCGCCAACCCCGGCTCCGCCGCCATCACGCGTGATGAATTCGAGCGCTACGTGCGCGAGGGCAAGATCCGCGTGGAAGGCGAGTCCGGCCAAGGTTGAGCCAGCGCTGGCCCGCGATGCGGGCCCACCAATGACAAAGGCCGGGATCGTCCCGGCCTTCTTCATGCAGGCAGCACGCCGGGACCGGAGTCCCGGGCGCGAACACCTCAGCGCATGAACAGCTTGGAGAACACGATGCCGACGGCGAATGCGACGCCGATCGCGGCCAGCGGGTTGTTGCGCACCTGCTCGCGGGCCATGTCGCCGTATTCCTGCTGCATGCCCATCATCTTCTCGCTGCCGGTGCCGATGGTCTGCTCGAGACGGTCGACGGCCTCGTGGGCGCGCTGCGCCAGGCGCTGCACGGTGCCCTGGTCCAGGCCGCCGGCCGAACTGCCGCCGGTGGAAGCGCTGGTGGGGAAGGGGGACTCGGTGGTGGTGTCGCTGTTCATGTGGGTTGCTCCGGTTTGCGTCGTGATGGCGTGCCGGCGGATGCCAGCCCTCGGGCCACTGTAGGAAGCCCAGCGTTGGGCCACTGTCGTCCCCGGGGAGCACGGGGTGTCGGACGAGTCCTGCACGGCTGCCGCCCCGCTATGATGGGCTCGCACCCCGCGCCGAGATGAGCTCCCCCACACCCCTGCCCGCGCAAGGCGCGATCACCGATGTCCGCGGCATCGAGGTCGGCCACCACACCGACACCCGCCGTCCCACCGGCTGCACGGTCGTGCTGGCGCGCGAAGGCGCGGTCGGCGGCGTCGACGTGCGCGGCGCGGCGCCCGGCACCCGCGAGACCGACCTGCTCTCGCCCACCAACCTGGTCGACCGCGTGCATGCGGTGATGCTGTGCGGCGGCAGCGCCTGGGGGCTCGACGCCGCGTCGGGCGCCATGCGCTGGCTGGAACGCCAGGGCATCGGGCTGCAGGTCGGGCCCGGTCGCGTGCCGATCGTGCCGGCCGCCGTGCTGTTCGACCTGTACCTCGGCGATGCCTCCATCCGTCCCGACGCGCAGTCCGGCGAGAGCGCCTGCGAGGCCGCAAGCGCGCAGTCCCCCGCCGAAGGCAACGTGGGCGCCGGCACGGGCGCGCTGGTCGGCAAGATCTTCGGGCTGGAGCACGCGATGAAGGGCGGCATCGGGACGGCGTCGGTCCGCGTGGGGCCGTTCACCGTCGGCGCGCTCATCGCCTGCAATGCGCTGGGCGACGTCGTCGATCCCGACAGCGGGAAGATCGTGGCCGGCGCGCGGCAGCCGCAAGGTTCCGGATTCCACGATGCGCGGCGCGCGCTGCTGGCCGGCATGCCGCCGCGCCGGCTGGTCGCCGCCGCCAACACCACCATCGGCGTGATCGCCACCGATGCCGTGCTCACCAAGGCCCAGGCAGCGCGCCTGGCCACCGTTGGCCATGACGGCCTGGCGCGCGCCATCCAGCCGGCGCACACCATGCTCGATGGCGACACCCTCTTTGCCCTCGGCACCGGCGCCTCCGGCGAAGCTGCCGAGATGATGGTGCTGGCCACGATGGCCGCCGAGGCGGTCGCACTGGCCACCGTGCGCGCCGTGCGTGCCGCCCGTGCCATCGACGTTCCCGGACTGCACTTCCCCGCCGCATGCAACGTGTAAAGCGAATGACCCGCGCCATCCGGTACACCGTCGTTTCGGTGCGCGACCTCCTCATCTCGGCCGGTCCGGTGGCGTTCCTCGCCATCGGCCTGCTGGTGCTCGCGTACCTCTGGCTCGACCCCAACCCGCCCAAGACAGTGCGCCTGGCCACTGGCCCGGCGCAGAGCGCGTACGACGAATTCGGCAAGCGCTACCAGGCCGAGCTGGCGCGCTTCGGCATCAAGGTGCAACTGGTGCCCAGCGGTGGCTCCAGTGCCAACGCGCGCCTGCTGCGCGAGGGCAAGGCGGACCTGGGCTTCGTGCAGGGCGGCACGACGTCGGGCCGCAGCGAGGAGGAAGCCGCCAAGCGCGTCGAGGGCCTGCAGTCGCTGGGCAGCCTGTTCCTCGAGCCGCTCTGGCTGTTCTACCGCGAGGACGTCGCGAAGAAGAAGCCGGACGGGGCGCTGCACACGCTGGCCGACCTGACCGGCCTGCGGGTCAACGCGGGATCGCGAGGCAGTGGCGTGCCGCGCCTGATGCGACAGCTGTTCGAGGCCAATCGCATCGACCTCGCCTCGATGACGATCTCGCAGCAGGACGACACGCCCGCGACGGTCGCATTCCTGGATGGCCAGCTCGACGTCCTCGTGTTCGCCTCCGCGCCCGAGTCGCTGATGGTGCAGATGCTGCTGCAGACGCCGGGCGTGAAGCTGATGGACTTCGCCCAGAACGAGGCCTACTCGCGCCGGTTCCCCTTCCTGTCGCCGGTGGTGCTGCCGCGCGGCATCGTCGACCTGGCCGCCGACCGGCCGCCGCAGGACGTGCGGCTGGTCGCGACGACGACCTCGCTGATCACGCGCGAGAAGACCCACCCCGCACTGGTGGAGCTGTTCGCGCAGGCGGCGCGTCGCATCCACGGCCCGGCCGGCTGGTTCAACCAGGCGCGCGCCTTCCCCAACATCGAACACACCGAGTTCCCGATCTCGCCGGAAGCCGAGCGCACCATCCAGGCTGGCATGCCGTTCCTGCAGCGCTACCTGCCGTTCTGGCTGGCGAACCTGGTGGAACGCATGTGGCTGGCGCTGGGCATCATCGTGGCGGTGCTGCTGCCGCTGTCGCGCATCGTGCCGCCGCTGTACACGTTCCGCATCCGCTCGCGCGTGTTCCGCTGGTACGCGCAGCTGCGCGCGATCGAGGACCGCCGCGCCGCCGAACCGGAAAGCGTGCCGGAGCTTGAGCGTGAACTCGACGCGCTGGAACACCGCGTGTCCCGCGTGAACGTGCCGCTGTCGTACGCCGACGAGCTGTACGCGCTGCGCAGCAACATCAACCTGGTGCGATCCCGCCTGGCCAACGCGCCGGCGCAGGCGCCGGTGACAACGGCCGCCTGACTCAGTCCCAGAACGGCTCGGCCCGGCGACCGAGGCGACGCAGCGCCTTCTCGCACTCGCGCGCCTGCGGCTCGCGTTGCGCGGTCAGCCAGCCGACGCCGAACAGCGCCTTCGGTTCGTCCTGCGCGATGCGGCCATAGGCCTGCAGCGCCATCTGGCCGTCGTTGTAGTCGCCCAGCGCGTCCTGCACCGGCTTGAGCGCATCCAGGAACGCGTGCGTGCCGTGCTTGCCGAACAGCGGCTGCGTGAACTCGGCCAGGTAGCGCAGCCGCTTGAGCCGCTTGCGCACCCGGTGCTGCAGCACCGGATCGAGCGCGCTGAAGTCCGCCCCATCACGCACCACCTGCCGCCACAGGCGCCGCAGCCTGCGCCGCGCGTGCTTGCGCGGCGACCGATCGCCTTCAGCCAACGCCACCTGCTGGCCCAGCAGTTCGAGCAGCGCGTCCTGGAAGGCCGGCGCACGCACCACCTCCCCCGGATCCGGCACCGGCATCGCCGCCGGCGACACCGCGAGCACGGGCCCGCCCGCCGCCTCGATGCGCGGTTCGAGGCTGCGCGTGACATGGAACTGGTCGCGGTGTTCGCCCAGCGCGCGGAACGTCTCGACGAGGGCCGGCTCGCAGCCCGCGTCCATCGGCGCCAGCGGCTGCAGGTCGCGCAGCGCGGTGCGCAGGCGGCGGATCGCCACGCGCAGCTGGTGCACGTGCTCCTGCTCGTTGCTGCCGGCCGCGATCGCGCCGGCGTTGGCCACGGCATGCCCGAGGCACGACGCGAGCACGGCCTGCACCACCTCGCCGGAGCGGGCCTTGCGCGGAAAGTCGATCGCGTCGTTGTGGACGGCAGCGGCGGACAGTTGCCCGTCGGCGAGCAGCTGTCCGCGCTCGGCCTTGCTGCTCGTGCTGAGCCACAGCCCATGGCGCGCCACCCAGCTGCGTGCCAGCGACACGGCGTCGGCCGGATCGCCCGACTTCAGCTCGATCTCGAGCTCGCGCACCATGACCTTGCGATCGCCGGCGTGGATGCTGCCCTGGTCGAGCGCGAGTTCCAGCACGCTGTCGCCATGGGGCACTTCGCGCAGCACACGCTCGACGTCGGTCTCGAAGACGATCGCCCAGCGCGGATCCGAGGTGTCGGCCAGCGCGACGCGCAGCTGGCGCTCCAGCGGCGTGCCGTCATGGCGCGCGGTGTCCGGCGCCGGCGCGTCATCGCCCTTTGCGTCGAGCGGCACGTTGTGCTCCAGCCGTTCCACCGGCCCGCGGCCGCGCGCCTTGGCGGTCTGGACCCACGCGCCATCCTCCTGGCGCAGCCGCAGCGCGATGCCGTGCCGCGCGAGCGCGCGATCGGGCGTGTCCACGTAAAGGGCGCGCAGCCGCATGCGCGTGGCCGGCTCGGCCGCCACCGCGGCCTCGACGGCGGCGAGGCGATCGGCCGGAATCTCGAGCTTGAGTTCGAACTCCGTCATGCGGAGATTCTCGGCGCGTGCTCCTGCGCGGTCGATGAGAGGTGCGAACGGTTACCGCGATCAGTTGATCCGGTGCGGACTGGATTGCGGGTCAAGCGCGCAATGACAGCACCGCGAGCACCGTGGCGCCCACCCCGGAGGTGTCATGCCGGGCTTGACCCGGCATCCAGCAGCCGGTTCGCGGGCGCTGCGCTGGCTTACTTGAGGGCCTTGAAGCGAACCCGCTTCGGCTTGGCACCTTCTTCGCCCAGGCGCTTCTTCTTGTCGGCCTCGTACTCCTGGTAGTTGCCGTCGAAGAACACCCACTGGCTGTCGCCCTCGGCGGCCAGGATGTGGGTGGCGATGCGATCGAGGAACCAGCGGTCGTGGCTGATCACCAGCACGCTGCCGGCGAATTCGAGCAGCGCGTCTTCCAGCGCGCGCAGCGTCTCGACATCCAGGTCGTTCGAAGGCTCGTCCAGCAGCAGCACGTTGCCGCCCTGCAGCAGCGTCTTGGCCAGGTGCAGGCGGCCGCGCTCGCCGCCGGACAGCATGCCCACCTTCTTCTGCTGGTCCTGGCCGTTGAAGTTGAAGCGGCCGCAGTACGCGCGGCTGGCGATCTGGAACTTGCCGATGTTGATCATGTCGAGGCCGCCCGAGACGTCCTCCCACACGGTCTTGTTGTCGGCCAGTTCGTCGCGGTGCTGGTCGACGAACGCCATCTGCACCGTCTTGCCGATCTTCACCTCGCCGCTATCGGGCTTCTCCTTGCCCGCGATCAGCTTGAACAGGGTGGACTTGCCCGCGCCGTTGGGGCCGATGATGCCGACGATGGCGCCCGCGGGCACCTTGAAGCTCAGGTTGTCGATCAGCAGGCGGTCGCCGAACGACTTGCTCACGTTGACGAACTCGATCACCTCGTGCCCCAGGCGCTCGCCCACGGGGATGAAGATCTCGTTCGTCTCGTTGCGCTTCTGGTATTCGACGTCGCTCAGTTCCTCGAAGCGGGCGAGGCGCGCCTTGCTCTTGGACTGGCGGCCCTTGGCGTTCTTGCGCACCCACTCCAGTTCGCGCTTCATCGCCTTCGCGTGGGCTTCCTCGCCCTTCTGCTCGGCCTCGAGGCGCGCTTCCTTCTGTTCCAGCCAGGTGCTGTAGTTGCCCTTCCAGGGGATGCCGCGACCGCGGTCCAGCTCGAGGATCCACTCGGCGGCGTTGTCCAGGAAGTAGCGGTCGTGGGTGATGCCCACCACGGTGCCGGGGAAGCGCGCGAGGAACTGCTCCAGCCACTCCACCGATTCGGCATCCAGGTGGTTGGTGGGTTCGTCCAGCAGCAGCATGTCCGGCTTGGACAGCAGCAGGCGGCACAGGGCGACGCGGCGCTTCTCGCCGCCGGACAGGTTCCGGATCGTGGCGTCCCAGGGCGGAAGGCGCAGCGCATCGGCCGCGATTTCCAGCTGGTGCTCGGTGTCGCTCTCGGCGCCCGCGGCCGCGATGATGGCTTCGAGGCGGCCCTGCTCCTCGGACAGCTTGTCGAAGTCGGCATCGGGCTCGGCGTAGGCGGCGTAGACCTCCTCGAGGCGCTGCTTGGCGGCATTGACCTCGCCCATGCCGCCTTCGACGGCCTGGCGCACGGTCTGCTCGGGATCGAGCTGCGGCTCCTGCGGCAGGTAACCGATCTTCAGGCCGGGCATCGCCGTGGCCTCGCCCTCGATCTCGTTGTCGATGCCGGCCATGATCTTGAGCAGCGTCGACTTGCCCGAGCCGTTGAGGCCCAGCACGCCGATCTTGGCGCCCGGGAAGAACGACAGCGAGACGTCCTTCAGGATCTGCCGCTTGGGCGGCACGATCTTGCTGACGCGGTTCATGGTGTAGACGTACTGGGCCATTGGCGGTGTTCTGTGTGCGGGGAAAGGGGCGGATTATCCCGGTTCGCCGCCCGGACCTGCGCCCGAAGTGCCGCAGGCCTGCCAACCAGCAATGGAATGGGGAAAGCGGCCGGCGCGGCCGCCTTGCCGAAGCTCAGCCCTTGTTCAGGCTGTTCTTCAGCGCCGCCTTGGCGACCTGGTCGAGCGCGTCGTCGACGACGTTGCGCTCGGCCACGATGCGCAGCTTGCCCTGCGCGCGCAGCCGGTCCAGCGTGCGGCGCGACATGGAGTGCGCCGTGCCCGCCAGTGCCGTGAACATGAACAGCGTGCCGTGCGGGCTGGCCCACGTGAGCTGCACGCGCGTCCATTCGCCGCCCACCAGCAGCTCGGCCCACGTGCCGGTGCGCAGTTCCGTGGCCGGCCGCGGCTCGGGCGACGTGAGGTCGCCGATCTCGGCCAGCATCTCCTCGCCTGCGACCGAGTCGCCGTCGAGCCATCCCGAATCCTGGGCTTCGCCTTCCGCCAGCCACGGCTCGACGTCGACCGGCTGCGCCGGGACGGCCTCGGCCAGGGCCTGCGTCGCCTCGTCGGACACGCCTTGCAGCGCCGTGGCATGCAGGGCCATCAGGCTGTCGAAGAACCGCTGGCTCAGCTCGGCCGGGTAGTCGATGCGGGCCAGGCCTTCGCGCAGGCGGGCCAGCAGCGTCGGCACCATCTGCGCCAGTCGGCGCGCGCGCTGCCGTTCGCCAGGGCCGACCTGCACGCTCCACACCAGGTCGTCGACCAGGGCACGGTAGCCGAACGGATCGTCGGAGCCGTCGGCGCAGGTGAGCTGGGCCTGGGCGACCACCTGGGCCCAGCAGCCGCGCAGGAACTCCAGCACGAAGGGCGCGACCTCGTCGCCCTTGCAGGCCTGCTCGAAGTCCTGCGCGAGCTTCTGCGCGAGCAGGTTGCGCTGTTCGGCCTGCAGCAGCGCGCGGGCGGCATCCTCGCGGCGCTGGCGCAGCGTGGAGTCGTGGCCGGCCCACACCGACTGCATGTGGTCCAGCAGCTCGCCGAACACGTCGGCATCGACCACCTTGCTGTCGGCCAGCCAGCGCGCGCCGTACTGCACGGTGTCGAGGAAACGCTGCCAGCCCTCGTCGTTCTCGCTCTGGAAGGCGAGGCTGCGCTGGGTGATGCGGTCGAGGAACTGGCGCGCGGGATGGGTGCGGTCGCTGAAGAAGCGCGAGTCCTGGTCGGCCAGCTTGCGAACGGCGGGCTCGACGGTGCGCAGCTGCTCCTTGAACGCGGGCAGCAGGCGCGTGTCCTGCAGCAGCGTGTCGAACATCAGCCGTAGCACTTCGTCGGAGAGCTGCCGGCCCAGGCGCGCCGCAGCCGGCGGTTCGTGCGTCGCGGCTGCGAGCATGTCCACGGGTTGCGGTGCGGGCGTGGGCTTGGGGCGCTGCTCCAGCCGCTTGACCAGCGCATCGACCTGCTTGAGCTCCTGCAGCATCGCCATCGAGGCCGGCACGGTGTGCAGGAACTCGTGCTTGCCCTTGGGCTGGTCGAAATCGCCGGCCAGCAGCTTGCGCAGCCGGTCCAGCGTGAGCATCGTCTTGGCCATGGTGCCCATGGCCGGTGCTGACGCATTGGCGCCGCCCTTCGATTTGCCACCGGGCGGAACGGCCGGTTCGACGCCGGTCGACTGCAGCCAGTCGGCGAGTTCGCGGTACAGGCGGCGCAGGTTCGCACCCAGCAGGCCGCCAGCCGGCGTCACCAGGATCTCGCGCGCCGCAGCGTCCGGCACGTGCCTGGCCAGCGTGGTCTGCAGCGAGCGCACGAACACGTCGGGACGGATCGGGTTCAGGCCGGGCTGGATGGTGCGCCAGCCCATCAGCGTGCACACCAGCGCGTCCAGCGTGGGCAGCACGTCGTCGACGGCGAGCAGCACCTCCTGCAGGGCCCGCGCGACCTCGATGCTCTGGTCGAGCTCGTCGTCGCCGAACAGCTGGAGGTCCTCGTAGCGCAGCACCTCGGTCTGCACCGTCTCCTTGCCGCCGCCCTCGTAGACCAGGCGCGTGAGCTCGGCCTTGTAGGTGTCCCGCGCGGCCTGCCGATCCATGTCGAGCGCGAGGATGGCGGTCTTGACGTTGGGCCGCTGGAACTCGGGGACGCTGTGCGGGCCCAGCGGCGCCATGCCCTTCACCAGGCCCTGCACCACCTCGCCCATCAGCGTCTCCGCCTGCTGCAGCATGGTCGAGAGGCAGTCGTTCAACGACGGCTGCAGGGCCGCCGGATCGTCGGCCACCCCCAGTTTCAGCTTGAGCATCTTCGCCATGGTCGGGCTCATTATGGGAGCGGAACCGTGCTTTTCGGCCACGCAGGAGCCCAGCGGTGTGAAGCATGAGACAATAGGCGCTCTCGCGGGCAGCAGTCGATCCGCGAGCCAGCGCTCCGCTGGGGAGCTGCCAGCCGCCACGGCCTGCGCGCCTCCCGATCCCGAACCCATCTGCCCTTCTGACTGACTCGGCGCTCACGCGCCGTCGAGGCCGATGCCCTGCGCCAGGTTGGCGCGCAACTCAATGACTTTTGACGAACTGAAATTGGCCCCGGCCATCTTGAAGGCTGTCCACGAACAGGGCTACGAAACGCCCACGCCGATCCAGGCCCAGGCCATCCCGGTCGTGCTCGAGGGCCACGACCTGCTGGCCGGCGCACAGACCGGCACCGGCAAGACCGCCGCGTTCACGCTGCCCCTGCTGCACAAGCTCTCCAAGGGCCAGGGCAAGCCCAACAAATTCGGCAAGGACGGTATCGGCGCCCTCGTGCTGACGCCCACGCGCGAGCTCGCCGCGCAGGTGGAAGAGTCCGTGCGCACCTACGGCAAGTACCTGCCGCTCACCTCCACGGTCGTCTTCGGCGGCGTGGGGATGAATCCGCAGATCGACCGCATCCGCGGCGGCGTGGACATCCTCGTCGCGACGCCGGGCCGCCTGCTCGACCTGCAGCAGCAGGGCCACCTAGACCTGTCGACCGTCGAGATCCTGGTGCTCGACGAGGCCGACCGCATGCTGGACATGGGCTTCATCCATGACGTGAAGAAGGTGCTGGCGCTGGTGCCCAAGGACAAGCAGAGCCTGCTGTTCTCGGCCACCTTCTCCGACGAGATCCGCGACCTGGCCAACACGCTGCTGCGCAACCCGCAGAGCATCCAGGTCACCCCGCGCAACACCACGGTGCAGCGCATCACGCAGGTCGTGCACCCAGTCGGCCGCGGCAAGAAGAAGCAGCTGCTGGCGCACATCATCCAGGAACACGACTGGAGCCAGGTGCTGGTGTTCACGCGCACCAAGTTCGGCGCCAACAACGTCGCCGAATTCCTGAACAAGAACGGCGTCACCGCGATGGCCCTTCACGGCAACAAGAGCCAGGGCGCACGCACCCAGGCGCTGGCCGGCTTCAAGAGCGGTGACATCCGCGCCCTCGTGGCCACCGACATCGCGGCGCGCGGCATCGACATCGACGACCTGCCGCACGTGGTGAACTACGAGATCCCCAACGTGCCAGAGGACTACGTGCACCGCATCGGCCGCACCGGCCGTGCCGGCCGCGAAGGCCAGGCCGTCAGCCTGGTGTGCCTGGACGAGGAAGGCTTCATGCAGGAGATCGAGCGCTTCACCAAGCAGCAGATCCCCGCGCAGGTCGTCGAGGGCTTCGGTCCCGAGCCGGGCGAACGGGCCGAGCCCATCGCCATGGGCCGCCAGACCCTGTGGGGCGGGGCGGGCAAGCCGCCCAGCCGCGACGTGATGGCCGCTGCCGCCAAGGCCGCGCGCCAGGAAATGATGCAGCGCATCCGCGACAACAAGGGTGAAGGCCGCGGCCGCAACGCCAACGCCAACGCCAACGCCAATGGCAACGGCGGCGGCAATGGCAACGGCGGCAGCAATGGCGAGCAGCGTTCCGCGCGCGGCGGCAACGGCAACGGCCAGGGGCGCAACAAGCCCCAGGGTCCGCGTCCGGTGAACGGCGGCAACGGCCAGGGCCAGCGCCCGCCGCAGCAGCTGCGTCCCCAGCAACCCCGTGTCGCCCAGGACGAGCGCTACGACGACGAGCGCGACGATGGCAACGACAAGCTGCCGCGCAACGTAGATCCGCTGCGCACCTCGCTGCCCAGCCGGCGCGACATGACCGGCGTGCGCCGCCCCGCCAGCGGCAACGGCGGCCAGCCCGATCCGATGCGCACCAGCATCGACAGCATGGGCAACGGCGCCCGCCGCGGCGGCGGCGGCGGTGGCGGCAACCGCAATCGCGGCAACGGTGGCGGCGGCGGTGGTTACGGTGCCCGCAACAACCAGAACCGCAAGTACGGCAGCTGACCGTCGTCCCCGCGAAGGCGGGAATGACCAGTGCACAGAGCGCCCCGTGGCGCTCTTTTTTTGCTGCGCGCAGGATGACGCCGGCGGACGGGCCACGCACAATGCCGCCATGCCAACCCGCACCGCCCTGCTCGCCGGCGCCACCGGCCTCGTGGGCCGCGGCATCCTCGCGGGGCTGCTCGCCGATCCGCAGGTCACGGACGTCCACACGCTGGGCCGCCGCGACGACCACACGCCCCATCCCAAGCTGGCGCACCACCGCGTCGATTTCGCGGCGCTGCCTCCGCTGCCCGCGGTCGACGAGGTCTACCTCGCGCTGGGCACGACGATCAAGGTCGCGGGCAGCCGGCCGGCGTTCCGCGCGGTCGATTACGAAGCCAACCTCGCCGTCGCGAAAGCCGCCCTGTCCGCGGGCGCGAGGCGCCTCGGCCTGGTGAGCGCGATGGGCGCCGATGCGCACTCCTCGGTGTTCTACAACCGCGTGAAGGGTGAACTCGAGGACGCGCTGGGCGCCCTCGGCTATGAAGGCCTGGTGATCGCGCGGCCCTCCTTCCTCCATGGCGACCGCAGCTCGCTGGGGCAACCTGAGCGCGGCGGCGAGAAGCTGGCGCTGCGCATCAGCACCTGGCTGCGTCCCGTCATCCCGGCCAACTACCGATCGATCCACGCCGGCGACGTGGCAGCGGCGCTGCTGCGCACGGTGCCCACGGCGAAGGGGCGCTGCGTGCTGCTGTCGGGGGAGATGCGGCGCGATTGAGCCGCATCCATCCTGGCTCACTGACCCTCGTTCTCCACGAACGCCTTCAGCCGGCCGAGCGCCCGGTCCCACTGCTGGCCGATCTGCTCGAGCGACCGGCGTGCCTCGTCCAGCGGCGCCGGATCCAGCTGCCAGAGGCGCTCGCGCCCGGCGCGCACGTCGCGCACCAGCCCGGCATGGGCCAGCACGCGCAGGTGCTTGGTCACCGCCTGCCGCGTGATGTCGCTGCTGGCGGTGAGCTGCGTGATCGAGAACAGCCCGCCCGCGCACATCACCGCGACCAGCCGCAGCCGCGTGGCATCGCCGAGCGCGAAGAACACGTCGGCCAGGTCGGGCGCGCGCGGCGCCACCTCAGGCCTCGACATGGCGGCGGATGCAGTCCATCTGCGCGTCCCAGCCGCGGGAGTTCATGCGGAAGGCCTCGAAGCGGCGCTCGGGCGGCACCTCGTCGAAGCCCGACTCGGCCACGCGCAGCAGCGTGCCGCCGGGAACCTCCTCCAGCGTGAACTCGACCAGGGTGGGCGTCTCCCCGCTGTAGTCCACCTTCGGGTCCACCGCGTACGGGTGCCAGCGCCACGACAGCAGCGTCTCGGGCTCGACCCGCTCCACGGTGACGTCGAACAGCACGTGCCGGTAACCCTCGAAGGTGATCGGGCCGCTGGCGCGCCTGCCCGGCGCGAACCGCTGCCCCTGCAGGTCGGCGCCGAACCAGCGGCCGAACTCCTCGGCGTCGGACAGGGCGCGCCAGACGCGGCTGCGCGGCGCCTGGATGTGGATGCTGCGTTCGATGCGGTCGCTCAGGTCGGGGGTGGTGGCTGTGGCCATGGCGGGCTCCTGGGGGTTGGTTGACGCGCAACCTTCTGGTTGCACGACTTCATCATGCAGCGGCCGGCGGTTTCATGCAACCTTCTGGTTGCACATCACCCCGCCCGCGCCGTGGTCAGGACAGGCTCGCGAGCCTGGCCTTCACAGCGACGCGCGCAGCAGGGGCGCGGGATCGTCGAGCCTGGGCAGGCGGCGGCGCGTGGCCAGGACCACCTCGATGTCGTCGCGCGCGCCATCGATCAGGACCAGCGCCGCCTTCTCGGCCCGCGCCGGCTTGCGCGCGATGACGGCATCCAGCACTGCGCGATGGAGCGGCAGCGAATCGCGCGGGCTGCCCTTGCGGGTGGTGGAGATCTCGAAGCTCGTGCGCAGCAGCGGGCCGAGCGCCTTGCTCATCTGCACGATCATGCGGTTGTGCGCGGCGCGCAGCAGGCCCTGGTGGAACGCGAGGTCGTGCCGCACGTACTCGCCGCCTTCCACCACCGCGCGCCGCATGCCTTCGTACGCGGATTCGAGCCCGGCAAGGTCGGCCGCGGTGGCCCGCTCGGCCGCCATGCGAACGGCAGCAGGCTCGACAAGTCGCCGCAACTCCTGCAGGTCGCGCAGGAACTCGCGCGTGAGCCCGGCCCGGCTTTGCCAAGTGACGACGTCGGGATCGAACCAGTTCCAGGATTCCGGCGGAAGCACGCGGGTGCCGACCTTGGGGCCGGTGGACACCAGCCCCTTGGCGACCAGCGACTTGACGGCCTCGCGCACCACCGTGCGGCTGACCCCGAGCTCCTGGCCCAGCTGCGGCTCCGGCGGGATGGCGGCGCCCGGCAGGTAGCGCCCGGCGACGATGGCCGTGCCCAGGTGCGCGACCGTGTTGCCGTGGACGTTGTTGATCATGGGCGCCGGGCGGGGAACGCAACCAATCGTATGACCATATGACGAAAGTCCCTGCTCGGTGTTTCCCCGGTTGTCGGCGACACCCCGTCGGGATTCTGATGGCGCGCCGGTGCTGCGGGCCCCATGTGGGGCCGCCCGGCCCAACGTTCCAGGGACGCGATGGCATCAGTTCAGATCCGGCAGGTGGAGAAATTCTTCGGCACCGCGCACATCATCCGCGGCGTCGACATCGACATCCAGGACGGCCACTTCACCGTGCTGGTGGGCCCCTCGGGCTGCGGCAAGTCCACGCTGCTGCGCATGATCGCGGGGCTGGAGGAGATCAGCAAAGGCGAGGTGCTGATCGGCGGCCGCGTGGTCAACGCGATGCTGCCCAAGGAACGCGACATCGCCATGGTGTTCCAGAACTACGCGCTGTACCCGCACATGACCGTGCGCGACAACATGGCGTTCAGCCTGATGCTCGCGAAGCAGCCCAAGTCCGTCGCCGACGAGCGCGTGCGCAAGGCGGCGTCCATCCTGGGCCTGGAGTCGCTGCTCGACCGCTACCCGCGGCAGCTGTCCGGCGGCCAGCGCCAGCGCGTGGCCATGGGCCGCTGCATCGTGCGCGACCCGCAGGTGTTCCTGTTCGACGAGCCGCTGTCCAACCTCGACGCCAAGCTGCGCGTGCAGATGCGCACCGAGATCAAGGAACTGCACCAGCGCCTGAAGACCACCTCCATCTACGTCACGCACGACCAGATCGAGGCCATGACCATGGCCGACACCATCGTCGTCATGCGTGACGGCGTGGTCGAACAGACCGGCTCGCCGCTGGAGCTGTACGACTACCCGGCCAACCAGTTCGTGGCCGGCTTCATCGGCTCGCCCGCGATGAACTTCCTGCCCGGCGTCGTGCGCCGCTCCAATGGCAGCGCCCGCGTCGAGTTCGCCGAGGGCCTGTCGCTGCCCGTGCCGTCCAACGCGGCGTCGGCCGAGGACGGCCGCAGCGTGATCTACGGCACGCGCCCCGAGCACATGGAACTCGCCAGCAACGGCGACGGCGTGCCCACCGAAGTCGTGGTCGTCGAACCCACGGGCGCCGACACCCAGGTCTTCACAAAGCTGGCCGGCGTCGACCTGACCAGCGTGTTCCGCGACCGCCACGCGTTCCGTCCCGGCGAGGTGATCCGCCTGCGCCCCGACGTCACGCGTGCCCACCTGTTCGACGCCGCCAGCGGCGCCCGCCTGGCCGCCTGATCGCTTCCCGCTTTTCCCTTGCGCACAACCCCACCAACGAAGGAGACCTCCATGTCCGACAACCGTCGCAAGTTCCTGCAGAAGGCCTCGGCCGGCGCCGCCGCCGTGTCGGTGCCCACGCTGTGGCCCTCCGCCGCCTTCGCCCAGCAGTGGAACAACCAGCCCGAGAAGGGCGCCACGCTGCGCGTGCTGCGCTGGAAGCGCTTCGTGCAGGGCGACGAGGACGCGTACATGGCCAACGTCAAGAAGTTCTCGGACAAGTACGGCATCCCCGTGCGCGTCGACAACGAGGGCTGGGAGGACGTGCGTCCGAAGGCCGCCGTGGCGGCCAACACCGGCGGCGGCCCCGACATCATCCTGTCGACCAACGACGACGCCAACCTGTACCCGGACAAGCTGCTGGACGTCACCGACCTGGCCGAGTACCTGGGCAAGAAGTACGGCCCCTGGTTCCCGGGAGCGCAGGCCTACTGCCGCCCGGATGGCAAGAAGTGGATCGCGGTGCCGCTGGGCTGCGCGGGCTCGATGATGGTGTACCGCCAGAGCCAGGTGAAGGCCGCCGGCTTCGATGCGTTCCCGAAGAACACCGACGACTTCCTGAAGATGTTCAAGGCCCTGAAGGACAAGGGCACGCCCGGCGGCATGGCTCTGGGCAACGCCACCGGCGACGGCCTGTGGTGCAACTGGCTGGTGTGGGCCTTCGGCGGCATGCTGGTCGACAAGAACAACAAGGTCGTGATCGACAGCCCCGAGACCGCGAAGGCGCTGGAGTATGGCAAGGAGCTGTACGCCAGCTTCATCCCGGGCACCCTGTCGTGGCTGGACCCGAACAACAACAAGGCGTTCCTGGACGGCCAGATCTCGGTGACCAACAACGGCATCTCGATCTACTACGCGGCCAAGAACGCCACCGACCCCAAGGTCAAGGAGATGGCCTCGGACATCCAGCACGCCGCCTTCCCGATCGGGCCGGTGGGCGTGCCGACCGAGTCGCACCTGTTCTTCAACCAGATGATCTTCAAGTACACCAAGTACCCGAAGGCCGCCAAGGAATTCCTGCGCTTCATGATGGAGCAGGAGCAGTTCGACCCGTGGCAGACCGGCGCGGGCGGCTACGTGGCGCCGCCGCTGGAGGCATACACCAAGAGCGCGGTGTGGACCTCGGACCCGAAGAACACGCCCTACCGCGACGCCGTGAAGAACATGCGTCCCGCGGGCTACGCCGGCAAGCTGGGCTACGCCTCGGCGGGCGCGGGCGCGGACTTCATCGTCGTGAACATGGTGGCCGAGGCAGTCAGCGGCTCCAAGACCCCGAAGGAAGCCATGCAGAGGGCCCAGCAGCGTGCCGAGCGCTATTACAAGGTCTGAGACCCTGCCTGCCGCGTCGGGGCGACCCGGCGCGCTGCAGCGCCTGCAGAACAGCCGCAACGTCCTCGGGCTGGCATTCATGCTGCCCGCGGCGGTGCTGCTGCTGCTGTTCCTCACCTACCCGCTGGGCCTGGGCATCTGGCTGGGCTTCACCGACACCAAGATCGGCCGCGGCGGCGCCTGGATCGGGCTGGAGAACTACAAGTTCCTCTGGAACGACAGCGTCACCCGCCTGGCCCTCTTCAACACCCTGTTCTACACCTTCGTCGCCAGCGTGGTGAAGTTCGCGCTGGGGCTGTGGCTGGCCATCCTGCTGAACGAGCGGCTGCCGTTGAAGACCTTCTTCCGCAGCGTGATCCTGCTGCCGTACATCGTTCCCACCGCGCTGTCCGCGCTGGCATTCTGGTGGATCTACGACGCGCAGTTCTCGATCATCAGCTGGACTCTGGTCAAGCTGGGCCTGATGGACCACTACATCGACTTCCTGGGCGATCCCTGGAATGCGCGCATCTCCACCATCGTGGCCAACATCTGGCGTGGCGTGCCCTTCGTGGCGATCACCTTGCTGGCAGGCCTGCAGACCATCTCGCCCTCGCTCTATGAAGCCGGCGCCATCGACGGCGCCAGCGGCTGGCAGCGGTTCCGGTTCATCACGCTGCCCCTGCTGACGCCGATCATCGCGGTGGTGATGACGTTCTCGGTGCTGTTCACGTTCACCGACTTCCAGCTGATCTACGTGCTCACGCGCGGCGGCCCGCTCAATGCGACGCACCTGATGGCCACGCTGTCGTTCCAGCGCGCCATCTCCGGCGGCGCGCTCGGCGAAGGCGCGGCGATCGCGGTGGCGATGGTGCCGTTCCTGCTGGCGGCCATCCTGTTCAGCTACTTCGGCCTGCAGCGCCGCGCATGGCAGCAAGGCGGCTCCGACACATGAAGAAGAACGACGACACCGACACCCAGGGCATCGACTACCTCACGTCGCTGCCGCGGCGGGTGGTGACGGTCTACGTGCCGCTCGCGATCTTCGTGTTCGTGCTGCTGTTCCCGTTCTACTGGATGGTCATCACGTCGATCAAGCCCGACGCCGAACTGCTGTCCCGCGACGGCAACCCGTTCTGGGTGGTCCATCCGACGCTGACGCACTTCCACAAGCTGCTGTTCGAGACCTCGTATCCCGCATGGCTGTGGAACACCGTGGTCGTCACCGTAGTCGCCACCTTCGTCTCGCTCCTGTGCTCGGTGCTGGCTGCCTATGCCATCGAGCGGCTGCGCTTCCGCGGCGCGCGCCAGATCGGCCTGTCGATCTTCCTGGCCTACCTGGTGCCGCCGTCCATCCTGTTCATCCCGCTGGCCAGCATCGTGTTCCAGCTGGGCCTGTTCGACACCAAGTGGGCGCTGATCCTCACCTACCCCACGTTCCTGATCCCGTTCTCCACCTGGCTGCTCATGGGCTACTTCCGTTCGATCCCGTTCGAGCTGGAGGAGTGCGCGCTCATCGACGGCGCCTCCCGGCTGGAGATCCTCTGGAAGATCGTGCTGCCGCTCTCGGTGCCAGGCCTCATCTCGGCCGGCATCTTCGCGTTCACTCTGTCCTGGAATGAGTTCATCTACGCGCTGACCTTCATCTCCTCGTCCGAGGTCAAGACGGTTCCCGTCGGCGTGGTGACCGAGCTGGTGGAAGGCGACGTCTACCATTGGGGGCCGCTGATGGCCGGCGCGCTGTTCGGGTCCCTGCCGGTGGCGGTCATCTACTCGTTCTTTGTCGAGTACTACGTCTCCGGCCTCACTGGCGCAGTCAAGGAATAATCCGGGAGCGGACAGCCGAACGCAAAAGGCGCAAAAGCTCGCAAAAGGCGCGAAACCAAGTCAGCAGACCTGGCCTTTGCGTCGAGATCTTTTGCGTCTTTCGCGGACCTTTCGCGTCTTTCGCGTTCCGTTCCCGCGTTCCTCCAGTCATCATCCCGACACCATGTCTGATACCCCCCGCAAGAAGAAACCCGAAGAGCTCCGTTCCCAGCAGTGGTTCGGCCGCATGGACCGCGACGGCTTCGCCTACCGCAGCTGGGTCAAGGGCAAGGGCGTGCCCCACGACCAGTTCGACGGCCGCCCCGTCATCGGCATCTGCAACACGTTCAGCGAGCTCACGCCCTGCAACTCGCATTTCCGCACCCTCGCGGAGCAGGTGAAGATCGGCGTGTACGAGGCCGGCGGGTTCCCGCTCGAATTCCCGGTGATGTCGCTCGGCGAGACGCTGCTGCGCCCCACCGCCATGCTGTACCGCAACCTGGCGAGCATGGATGTCGAGGAATCCATCCGCGGCAACCCCATCGACGGCGTCGTGCTGCTCATGGGCTGCGACAAGACCACGCCCTCGCTGGTGATGGGCGCCTCCAGCGTCGACCTGCCGACGATCGGCGTGTCCGGCGGCCCGATGCTCAATGGCAAGTGGCGCGGCCAGGAACTGGGCTCGGGCACCGGCGTGTGGAGCATGAGCGAGCAGGTGCGCGCCGGCACGCTGAAGCTGCAGGACTTCTTCGAGGCGGAGTCGTGCATGCACCGCAGCCACGGCCACTGCATGACCATGGGCACGGCGTCCACGATGGCCAGCATGGTCGAGGCGCTGGGCCTGGGCCTGCCGGGCAACGCGGCGTATCCGGCCGTCGACGGCCGCCGCAACGTGATCGCGCGCATGGCCGGCCGGCGCATCGTCGACATGGTCCACGAGGACCTGAAGCTGTCGAAGATCCTCACGCGCCAGGCGTTCGAGAACGCGATCAAGACGCTGGCCGCCATCGGCGGATCCACCAACGCCGTGATCCACCTGGTCGCCGTCGCGCGCCGCATCGGCGTGGAGCTGTCGATCGACGACTTCGACAAGCTGGGCAGCCACCTGCCCTGCCTCCTGAACCTGCAGCCCTCGGGCAAGCACCTGATGGAGGACTTCTGCTACGCCGGCGGCCTGCCGGTGGTGATGAAGGAGATCAGCCAGCACCTGCACCTGGACGCGATCACGGCCAACGGCAAGACCATCGGGGAGAACATCGCCGACGCGGTGAACTACAACACCGAGGTGATCCAGCCGCTGGACAAGCCGTTCAAGGCCGACGCCGGCATCGCGGTGCTGCGCGGGAACCTCGCACCGCGCGGCGCCGTCATCAAGCCCAGCGCCGCCACGCCCGAGCTGATGGTGCACAAGGGCCGTGCGGTGGTGTTCGAGGACATCGAGGACTTCCACAAGCGCATCGACGACGAGAACCTCGACGTCGACGAGACCTGCGTGATGGTGCTGAAGAACTGCGGCCCCAAGGGCTACCCGGGCATGGCCGAGATCGGCAACATGCCGCTGCCCCCCAAGGTGCTGCGCAAGGGCATCACCGACATGGTCCGCATCAGCGACGGCCGCATGAGCGGCACGGCATACGGCACGGTGGTGCTGCACACCGCGCCCGAGGCGGCCGCGGGCGGCCCCCTCGCGGTCGTCAGGAACGGCGACATCATCGAGCTGGACGTGCCGAACCGCCGCATCCAGCTGCACATCAGCGACGAGGAACTGCAGCGCCGCCTGCAGGCCTGGACCCCGCCCAAGCCACCGCTGGAGTCGGGCTACTGGAAGCTGTACATCGACCGGGTTCTGCAGGCCGACCAGGGCGTGGACCTGGACTTCCTGGTGGGCAAGCGCGGCGCTTTCGTGCCGCGCGACAACCACTGAAACTCGAACACCCAAACGCAGAGAGCGCAGAGCAAGCGCAGAGGACGCAGAAAAGACGAGAAATTCCTTCGATGTCTTCTTCTGCGTCCTCTGCGTTCTTCTGCGTCCTCTGCGTTTGGGAGTCCTGACGGCTTCCGCACCAGACCATGCCCGATTTCGTCGCGCTCGACTGGGGAACGTCCTCGTTGCGCGTGGCCCGCATCGTCGGCGGCCAGGTCGTCGAGCAGCACCGCTCCGACGCCGGCATCCTGCATGTGCCCTTCGGCGGTTTCCCTGCCGCCTTCGAGGCGGCGGTGGCGCACTGGCGGCTCGCGCCCGGCACGCTGTGCCTGGCCAGCGGCATGGTGGGCAGCCGGCAAGGCTGGATCGAGGCGCCCTACTGTCCCTGTCCCGCCGATTTCCGAGCGCTGGCCGCGCGCATCGCGTGGGTGCCCGACGCGCCCGGCGGGCTGCGCGTGGGCATCGTGCCGGGCCTGAGCACCGACATGCACGACGTGCCCGACGTGATGCGCGGCGAGGAGGTGCAGGTGTTCGGCGCCATGCAGCTGCTCGGCGTGGACGACGGCGTGTTCGTGCTGCCGGGGACGCACAGCAAATGGGCGTGGGTGGAACAAGGCCGCCTGCGCGACTTCGCGACCTTCATGACGGGCGAGGTCTACGCGCTGCTGCGCCGCCATTCGATCCTGGGCCGCACGCTGCCCCCGAGGACGGGCCGCTCGATGAAGCCGCGTTCGTGCGCGGCGTGGTCGAGGCGCGCCACGCCGGAAGCCTGCTGCACGCCGCGTTCAGCGCGCGCACGCTGGCCCTCTTCGCCCGCCTGCCCGACGCCGCGCTGCCCAGCTACCTGTCGGGCCTGGTGATCGGCGAGGAGCTGCGCGCCCACCGCCTCGAGAACAGCAGCGTCTCTCCGGTGCTGGTGGGCAACGACGCACTCACGCACCGCTACCGGCTCGCGTTCACCACCTACGGCCTGCACGCGCCCGCGCTCGGCGACGAGGCCACCTGGCGCGGCCTGGCCGCGCTGGCCGACACCCTGGATTCGCCATGACCGCTCCTGCCACATTCGAAGCCGCCTTCGCGGCCTGCCCGCTGATCGCGATCCTGCGCGGCCTCACGCCGGCCGAAGCGGTGCCCGTCGGCCGCGTGCTGTTGGACGCAGGCTTTCGCATCCTCGAAGTGCCGCTGAATTCGCCCCAGCCCCTGGAGAGCATCTCGGCCCTGGCGCATGCCTTTCCGCAGGCCTGGGTGGGCGCCGGCACGGTGCTGCGCCGCGCCGAAGTCGGGCCCGTGCAGGCGGCGGGCGGCCGCGTCATCGTGTCGCCCAATTTCGATGCCGACGTGGTGGGCGAATCGCGCGACCTCGACCTCGTGTCGCTACCGGGCGTGGCCACACCGACCGAAGCCTTCGCGGCACTCGAAGCCGGCGCGACCGGGCTCAAGCTGTTCCCGGCCGAGATGATCGGGCCGCACGTGGTGAAGGCGATCCGCGCCGTGCTGCCGCGCGAGACACTGCTGCTGCCCGTCGGCGGCATCACGCCCGCGAGCATGGCGGCCTATCGCACCGCCGGTGCCGACGGCTTCGGCATCGGCTCGGCGCTCTACACACCGGGCATCGCGATCGAGTCGCTGCGCAACCGCGCGCACGAGTTCATCGCGGCCCACAACGGCACGCTGCGCGCCTGACCGGCGGACCTGAAAGGACACGCATGACCGCCCCGGCCAACCCCGCCATCTCCTTCGGCCTGCAGGGCCGCGTCTGCATCGTCACCGGCGGCTCGCAAGGAATCGGCGAAGCGTGCGTGCGCCGCTTCGCACGCGAAGGCGCGGTGCCCGTCATCGCCGACGTCGCCATCGATCGCGGGCAGGCGCTGGCGAAGGAGCTCGGTGGCCTGTTCGTCCCCTGCGACGTCGGGGACAAGGCGCAGGTCGACGCGGTGGTCGACCAGGTGATGCGCGCGCACGGCCGCATCGACGTGCTGGTGAACAACGCCGGCATCTTCAAGGCCGCCGATTTCCTGGAGGTCACCGAGGCCGACTTCGACGCCGTGCTGCGCGTGAACCTCAAGGGCGCCTTCCTCATGGGGCAGGCCGTCGCGCGGGTGATGGCCGCGGCGGGTCGCGGCGCGATCGTCAACATGAGCTCGGTCAACGGCGTGCTCGCGATCCCGACCATCGCCAGCTACAACGTGAGCAAGGGCGGCATCAACCAGCTCACGCGCGTGATGGCGCTGGCGCTGGCGGACAAGGGCGTGCGCGTGAATGCGGTGGCGCCCGGCACCATCGCCACCGAACTCGCCGCCAAGGCGGTGCTCACCAGCGACGAGGCGCGCCAGCGCATCATGAGCCGCACGCCGATGAAGCGCCTGGGCGAGCCGGCCGAGATCGCCGATGCGGTGGCCTGGCTGGCCAGCGATGCATCGAGCTACGTCACGGGCGAGATCGTGGTGGTCGACGGCGGGCGGATGACGCTCAACTACACGGTGCCGGCCTGAGTGCGCGACCACGACACGCCGCGCCACAGCACCACGACGCACGCCAGCAGGACCAGCGCCACGGCACCGAAGCCCGCGCGGTAGCTGCCGGTGAGGCCGGCAAGCGCACCGAACACTGGCGGCCCCAGCACCACGCCGAGGAAGGTGAAGGCCAGGCTGCCACCGGTGGCCAGGCTCGCCTGTCCCGCCGGCGCCTGGCGCGCGACCTCCGCCAGGTACACGCCGTTCCAGCCGATCGCCGACATGCCGTACACCGCCAGCACCACCAGCACGAGCGTCGGCGACGTGCCCACGGGAAGCAGCGCCGTGGCCAGGACCGCGAGCGTCATCAACACCGCCATGCCGGCCAGCGTGCGCCTGGCGCCCAGCCAGCGGTCGGACACGTAGCCCCACGCGATGCGTCCGCCGACGCCGGCGAACTGCGACACCGACAGGGCCAGGCCGGCGGCGACCAGTGCATAGCCCAGCGTGGCGGTGAGATAGGTGACGAGATACGTGGTGAGCGACAGCTGCGCGATCGAAAACACCAGAGAGCAACCGGCCAGCCGGCGCAGTTCCGCGTGCGACAGCACCAGCCGGATCGGCCTGGCGAGATGGCCGACGACGAAGGGCTGTCGCGCATCGCGATCTGCATCAAGCTCGCGCCGCAGCGGCTGCGCCACCAGCGCGCAGGCCAGGTTGGCGATCGCCACGCACAGCAGCGCCGCCTGCCAGCCGAAGCCCAGGAGCAGCGGCACGAGCGCACCGGCCAGCACGCCGCCCAGCGGCACGCCGGTCTGCTTGAGGGAAAAGACCAGCGACATGCGATGGGCCGGCGTGCTGCGGGCCAGCAGGTGCGAGCTGGCGGGCGTCACCGGCCCATAGCCCAGGCCGACCAGCACGGCGCCGATCGCGACCGCGGCCACGGACGGCAGCGCGCCGATCGCAAGGCCGGCCGCGCACAGCACCAGGCACATCTGGCTGACGCGGATCGCGCCGAAGCGCGCCACCACCGCGCCACCACTGAGGCTGGCGAGCATCGCCGCCGCGTAGACCATGGCGATGTAGACACCCACCAGCGTGGGCGACACCGCCAGCGCCGCGCCGAGCGCGGGCGCAAGCACCGGCACGGTGATGACCGCCATCGACACGAGGGCCTGGATGGCGAGGGTGACGGCAAGGGTCCACCAGGCGCTGGTCGCCTGTGGGATCGGAGACTTCTCGGGCATGCGGGCAAACGGCGGGAGCGCGGCCCTCCATCAGACCACACGCCGGCGACGCGCCCGGCCGCGCCCGTTACTGCCGCATGCCCAGCGCCATGAAGCCCGGCGCGAACGCGCTGCTGCGCACGGCCACCACGGCGCCGATCTGCCCGCCTGCGGTGGCGTAGAAATCGCCGGCGGTAGACGTCTGCACGAACAGCAGGCTGGCCAGCGAATTGACGGCGCCGCGTGGCGAAGCGGTACCGGTTCGCGTGGTGGTGACACCCGCCGGCGACACGCCGGTACTGGCGAACGCCGTCGTGCCGAGCGTCACCGAGCCCCAGGCCGGCTCGGTCGTGCCGCCGGCGAACGTGCCGGCCGTGAAGGTGGAGGCCGCCGGCAGGCCGACGATGAAGCGGCGCGTGGTGCCCAGCGACACGCTGGACCGCAGGAACACCGTGTCGGTGCCGACGGTGGCGAGGCGGAACGGGATGTTGCCGCCGGACGTGGCTGCGGTGATCACGTCGCCGGAGATGCTCAGCGCGCCGCTGGTGAGCGAAGCCGCGGGGCAGGCCCTGATCTCGACGACGTTGATGTCATCGCAGGTCAGCAGGCGGCCGTCGGCCGTCACTTGTCCCTGCTGGATGGTGGTGTCGGCGGTGCCGGCGGCCGTGTCCACGGTGCGGCCCAGCATGTTGAACGTCAGCGTGGACGTCGGCAGGCTGGTGGCGAACGTGCGCGATGCGATGAAGGGCACGGTGCCGCCGGCCAGGACGAATTCGCCAACCACCGTGCTGGCCGCGTACGAGAACCGCGTCGTCGGACTGCCGCTGACGCCGCTGGCGTTGCCGGGCAGGAAGTCGTACGCCGCGCCATCGGCCTGGATCGCACCGCTCTGGTCCACGCCGTTGCCGGTCACGTGGTAGGTCGTCGCGTCGAAGTCGAGCGCCAGGCTGTACTCGTGCGCGTCCGCGGCCACCATCGTGTAGGTGCCGCTGCGCGCATCGGGTGGTGTCGGGGGCGCCGGAGCCGAGACCGAGCGTGATCCGCTGTCGGTGGACGATCCGCTCCCGCCACCTCCGCCGCCGCAGGCGGTCAGCGCGCCGGAGGCGCCGGCGACCAGGGTCCAGAGCACCAATGCATTGGCACGTGTTCTCATGCGGTCCTCCCTGCAGGTGACGAACGGACCCAGTTTGCCCGCCCGCCAGCGCCGCCCCATCCGTGGTGACCCGGACTCCGCAGGCGTTCACTGCAGCTTGATCGCACCCTCGAAGTGCACGCGCAGCTTCAGCGCCGGGATTTCGAGGGTCATCTTGGCCGGCAGCGTCTCGCTGCCGCTGACCTCCTGTGCGCGCAGCGCGGCCGCGACCGCGAGCTCGATCTCGCGCTGCGACCCGACGCCGACCGTCTTGAGGAACTTGCGCAGGCTGAGGTTGAAGACTTCATCGTCCATGGAAGCGCTCCGATCGTTGGTGGCCAGGCAGCATGCTAGGGTGGGCAGGCCGCGAGCGGAAGCAGCACCTGCCTCATGCGCCGCGACTTTTCCAAGGAGCCCCTCCATGCCTCGATCCCGCCATTCCGCCGCCACGGCCCGCCGCACCGCTGAACTTGCCTTCGCGGCGCCGCAGGTCATCGCGCACCGCCTCCAGCGCATGGCCGTTGCCGGCCCCACGCTGTCCGGGCGCGATCGCAAGGAGTTCACCGGCATGGTGGTCGAGAAGCAGGTCGCGTTCACCCAGGCCTGCATGGCCGCGTGGCAGCAGTGGGCACGCGCCCAGCAGTCGTTCACGCTCGCCGCCTGGCGCGCGTTCTTCTCCGGCACCTTGCCCGGGCTGATGTCGACCAGCAGCCTGGCCGGCCGGTCGCTCGCCACCTCGGCGGCGATGGCGAATGCGGCCCTCGTTCCCGTGCACCGCAAGGCCGTGAGCAATGCCAGGCGGCTGGGCCGCACGCGCCTCGGCAGGTGACCGCGCGTAGGCGCGCGACTACGGCAACCGCCATCGCACCCCGATGGCCTGCGCGCGGGGCGCAGGCGTAGCTTGCATGGCATCAGCCACGAAGGAGATGCCATGCCTGTCCAGGATGACGCGATCGATCTGCTCGACGAGGACCACAGGAACGTCGAGCGCCTGTTCCAGCAATACAAGGCCGCGCACGACCAGTCGCACAAGCGCACGCTGGCGCAGCAGATCTGCCAGGAGCTCACGGTGCACACGCGCATCGAGGACGAGGTGTTCTATCCGGCGTTCCGCCAGGCCACCGGCGACCAGCAGATGGTTCAGCACTCGCAGAAGGAGCACCGCGAGGCAATGGACCTGGTGCACCGCATCGAGGCCGCGCAGGTCGACGACAAGCTGATGCTCGACCTGGAGGACGCGATCCTGCACCACGTGAACGACGAGCGCGAGAAGATGTTCCCCGAGGCGCGCAAGGCGAAGGGATTGGACCTGCAGCAGCTGGCGCAGCAACTGCAGGCCCGCAAGGCCGAACTGATGGCGCACGCTTGACCGCGCCTTCGCCGCGCAGGCGCGGTGCGCGCTACTTGCCGGCCGGTGCCGTGAAGTGCGCGGCGTAGTACGCCAGGGTGTCCAGGTCCTCGACCGGCACCTGGCTCACCGCCGACACCATGGCCTGCGTGTACGCCGGCCGTTTGCCCGACTTGAAGCCGTGCAGGCTGGCCTGCAGGTACTCCTCCTTCTGCCCACCGATGCGCGGCACCTGCTGGCCGCCGCCCAGGTCGGCGCCGTGGCAGGAGGTGCACCTGTGCTGGTCCGCCAGCTGCCGGCCCTTGGCCATGCGCGCCGCATCGGGTTGCGTGGCCGGAGCTGGCGCAGGCACCGGCGGCAGCGTGCCGATGTAATCGGCGAAGCCCCGCATGTCGTCGTCGCTCAGGGTCTTGGCCACGGTGGTCATCGCGGCGTTGTCGCGCCGCCCCTCGCGGAACAGGAACAGCTGCGTGATCGCATAGAGCGAAGGCTGGCCCGCCAGCACCGGCGTGCCCGCCATGTCGCTGCGGCCATTGGCCCCGTGACAGGAAGCGCACACCGCGGCGAAGCGCTGCGCGTAGTCGGGAGCGGCCGCCGCCTTGGACGCCGGGGCGCTGTCGGCGGCAGCGCCCTTCTTGCTGCCGCGGCTCTTGTCCTGCGCGCCGGCGAATGGTGGCAGGGCCACCATCGCCAGCACCGCGGCGCAGGCCGCGAGGCCTGCGGTCCAGCGTCGCACCGTCACTTCCCGCCGGTGTACGTGATGCGATAGATCGCGCCGGCGTGGTCGTCGCTCACCAGCAGCGAGCCGTCCTTCATCACCAGGAAGTCCACCGGCCGGCCCAGGTAGCTGTTGTTCTCGACGAAGCCGGTCATGAAGGTCTCGAGCTTCGCGCCGCCCTTGCCGTCAGGCCGGGCCACCTGGATGTCGGCGTACTTCTTGGTGCGGTTCCAGGGACCATGGCGGGCGATGAACATCGCGCCCTGGTACTTGGCCGGGAACATCTTGCCCGTGTAGAACGTCATGCCCAGCGAGCCCGCGTGCGGCCCGAGCAGCGCGGCCGGCTTGGCATAGTCATCGCACGACTTGCCCCAGCCGAACTCCGGATCCGGGATGTTGCCCTGGTGGCAGTACGGGTAGCCGAAGTGCAGCTTGCCGAACTGGGCCTTGGGCACGTGGTTGAGCGTGTCGTTCGGGATCTCCTCGCTCATCCAGTCGCGGCCGTTGTTGGTGAACCAGAGGTCGCCGGTCTTGGGATCGAAGTCGAAGCCCACCGTGTTGCGCACGCCCGAGGCGATGGTCTCGATGTTGCTGCCATCGAGGTTCATGCGGTAGATCTTGGCGTACTCGCCGGGATCGCAGATGTTGCAGGGCGCGCCGATGTTGTAGTACAGCTTCTCGTCGTGGATGCGGAAGTACTTCCAGCTGTGGTCGTCGCCGCCGGGCAGCTTGTCGTTCAGCACCTTCGGCTCGCCCAGCTTGTCCAGGTTGTCCTCGACGTTGTCGTACCGCACGATCTTCTTGTTCGTGCCGAGGTAGAGGCTGCCCTTGTGGAAGGCGATGCCGGTGGCGTACGGCATGTTGTCGATCAGGACCTTGGCCTTGTGGTCGCCCTTCTCGGGGATCACGTACACCTTGTTGGCGACGAACAGCGAGCTCACGAACACGTTGCCCTTGTCGCCCTGGCGCAGCTCGCGTGCGTCGAGCACGCCGGACGCCCAGGTCTCCACCTTGAAGCCGGGCGGCAGCTTGAACTTCTTCGTCGGCAGCTTGTCCGGCGACGTGGGGATGGGGAACGCCGGCACGGGCGCCATCTTCATGGCCGTGTCGGATTTCGGGCGCCCCTTGGCCCAGCCCGGTTCATCCTGCTTGGGTGTCGCGTCCGCAGGTGCCGCCGGCTTTGGCGAGGGCGAAGTGGGTGTCGGCTGCGCCATGGCCGGCAGGCCCGCGCAGCAAAGCGCGGCGAGCGCGATGGACGAAAGAAGGTGCTTCATGCCTGGTCTCCTGGTTGCTCTTGGTGGCTACGAGGTTGCAGAGTGCTTGCTGGTCCCTCTGCGGGAACACGCAGTCGGGCGTGTCCGGACCAGTGTGAAAGTGGCCGGGGTGTTTCCCATCAGGACGAACCCGTACGGACCAGGACGGCCCTGCTAGTTCTACCCGGTCAGTGCCTGGCCCTGTCTCAGCGGCGCTTGCGCTTGCCCGCCTTCTCGGCCAGCAACGTGAGGCCCATGCCCGCGAGCACCAGCACTGCCGCGACCGTGAAGCCGACCGGCCCCTCTGGAACCAGCCACGTCGGGTACTGCGGATAGACCTCGGCCACGGTGTGCAGCGGTGGCAGCTTGGCCTGCGCCCGCTCCGCATTCGCGTTCACGAGCCCGGCCCGCGCGAACACCGCGGCCACGATGAGGATGCTGCCGGCGAGCAGGAGCGCCTTGCCGACGATGGTGGCCCCCCGGGGATGGCGGGAGACGCGCGAGAGAAGCCATTGCATGCGCCGACTCTACCGGCTGTCGACTCACACGCCCGCAAGCGCGACATGCTTCACGCCCGGCGCAGCTGATCGCTGAACACCTTGTCACAGATGTGCATCGCGCGTGTCTGGCTCTACCATGGCCTCCAGGAACTGCCATGCCCCGCCTGCTGCTTCACACCTGCTGCATGTCCGCCGCCATGAGCCTCGTGCTCGTGGCCACGCACGCGCGTGCGCAGACCGTGCCCAGCCGTGCCGAGATGGCGCCGGTCCCGGGCGTCCGGATCGGCTATGAGCGCCTGGGCGCGGCCGACGATCCGACCCCGCCCAGCCGCTTCGATGGCTCGGTGGCCACGCCGGCGGGCACCCTGCGCACCACGGTCCGTGCCGAGCCGCACGACGAACGCCGCTTCCAGCGCGGCGACACCACCTTCGAACTGCCCTCGAAGGTCTTCGGCGGCCAGGTGCAGTTGCGCGAGCTGGAGGCCGGCGGCACGGCTGCCGCGTGGAGCGCGCAGCTGGGTGCGCTGACGGCCCGCACCGAGGATGAGAGGACGCCCGTGCGCAAGAGCCAGCAGTTGGAGCTGCGACAGGCGCTCGGCGATGGCAGCAGCGCGCAGGCGCTCGTGTCCAACGCGAGGACGGACCTCACGCAAGGCTCGCGCTGGGATCTGGAGCTGACCCGCTCCACCAGCATCACGCGCTGGACCGCCGCCGTGGATGCCGCGGAGCGTGGCTACGTGTCGTCGTCGGGCGGCCTGGAGCCGCGCGCCGGGATGCGCCTGGGCACCGAGTGGCGGGTGCTGCCGCGCGCGCGGCTGGAAGCGCGCTACACGCACCAGCTGCGCTGGGACGTGGAGCAGCCGTGGTCGTCGGTGATGGTGGGAACGCGCTTCGACCTCGCACGCCGTGCCAGCCTGGCGACCGGCGTGGAGACCGACTCCGACGCCAACCACAAGGCGTCGGTGACGCTCACCGTGCCCCTGGAAGCACGCTGAGCATCAGGCACACGCGAAGCGTCAGACGTTCGCGACGGCGACCGAGCGCACGTTGAGGTAGGCCTCGAGCGCCTCGGGGCCGCCTTCCGAGCCGTAGCCCGAATCCTTGACGCCGCCGAACGGCATCTCGGCCGAAGGCATCGCGGGCATGTTCACCCACAGCATGCCCACCTCGACGCGGCGGGTCAGCAGGTCGGCGTTCTTCAGCGACTTCGTGAAGGCATAGCCCGCCAGGCCGAACGAGAGGCGGTTGGCCTCGGCGATCGCATCCTCGAGCTTGTCGAACGGACGGATCGCGGCGACCGGGCCGAACGGCTCGTCGTTGAACACCTTCGCGCCCACCGGCACTTCGTCCAGGATGGTGGGCTGCCAGAAGTTGCCGGCGTCGCCGATGCGGCTGCCGCCCACCAGCACCTTGGCGCCCTTCTCCACGGCGTCCTTGGTGATCTCGGCCATCGCGGTGAGGCGGCGCGGATTGGCCAGCGGGCCCATCGTCGTGCCCTCGGCCAGGCCATCGCCGACCTTCAGCCCCTGCGCGTACTTGGCCATCGCCTGCGCGAACTCGGCGCGGATGCTCTCGTGCACCAGGAACCGCGTCGGCGAGATGCACACCTGGCCCGCGTTGCGGAACTTGGCGGCGCCGGCCGACTTCACCGCCAGCGCGATGTCGGCGTCCTCGCACACGATCACCGGTGCGTGGCCGCCCAGTTCCATCGTCACGCGCTTCATGTGCTGGCCGGCCATCGCGGCCAGCTGCTTGCCCACCGGCGTCGAGCCGGTGAACGTGATCTTGCGGATCACCGGATGCGGGATCAGGTAGCTGGAGATCTCGGCCGGGTTGCCGTAGACCAGGCCCAGCACGCCGGGCGGCAGGCCCGCGTCCTGGAACGCGCGGATCAGTTCGGCAGGACCCGCGGGCGTTTCCTCGGGTGCCTTCACCAGCATTGAGCAGCCAGCGGCCAGCGCGGCGCCAACCTTGCGCACCACCTGGTTGATCGGGAAGTTCCAGGGCGTGAACGCGGCGACCGGACCGACCGGGTCCTTCACCACCATCTGCCGCACCGACAGGTTCCAGCGCGAAGGAACGATGCGGCCATAGACGCGGAAGCCTTCCTCGGCGAACCATTCGATGATGTCGCCGGCGGCCAGGGCCTCGCCCTTGGCTTCCGCGAGCGGCTTGCCCTGCTCCTGCGTCAGCAGCTTGCCGATCGCCTCGGCGCGCTCGCGCATAAGGCCGGCGGCCTTGCGCATGATCTTGCTGCGCTCGGCGGCGGTCATGTCGCGCCAGGTCTCGAAGCCCTTCTGCGCCGCCGCGAGTGCCTTGTCCAGGTCGGCCTTGGACGCATGGGCCACGCGGCCGATCTCCTTGCCGGTCGCCGGATTGAACACGGCCAGGGTCTTGCCGTCCGTGGCGTCCTGCCACTTGCCGTCGATGAAGAGCTGCGTGTTGGGATAGGTCATGGGATGTGCGCCGTGCGATGGAAAACGCGCATTCTCCCGGAATCCGCGCACCGGGCTGTCATTGCGGGCTTGACCGGCAATCCAGACCCGCGCTGGAACATCCGCCGCTGCTGGATGCCGGGTCAAGCCCGGCATGACACGGGGGGCGAGAAGATCAGCGCTTGCCGAGGTACGGCAGCAGGCTGCGCACGCCCTCGCCCGACGCGCCGCCATGGCCTGCAACGGGTCGGCTTCCGTCGAGCAGTTCGTTCACCGCCTCGAGTTCATGCGCCGCTTCGCGCACTTCCTCCTCCGCCACGGCCGTCTGTTCCGCGGCTTCGGCGATCTCCTGCACGTCCTTGCGCGGGATGGCACGCCGCAGCGTGCGATTGGCCGAGCCGAGATGCTGCTCGGCCGCCTTGACCTTGTCCTGCGCGCGCTGGGCCTTGCGCCGCGCCGCGCGCGACAGGGATTCCTGAGTCAGAGCCATGCCGCTGTTATATGGCCGAGACACCGCGAAAGAAGCTCAGCGGACGCCTCGGTTGCATCATCCTGTGCGTTCGCGTGCACAACCCCGCACTCCGGGGCGCGGAGAAGACTCAGCAGAAAAAAAACCTTCCCCGCTGAGTCTCGATCGCCCCACGGCAATGACGTACTTCTCTATAAATCCCCCAAGGTACAAACCTTTGCCAAGGGAGAAGTCACGAATGCGCAGATACAACGGCCGCAGCCAGATCCTCGTGACGGGTGGCGCCGGCTTCCTGGGCAGCCACCTGTGCGAGCGCCTGCTCGGTGAAGGCCACGAGGTGCTGTGCGTCGACAACTTCTTCACCGGCGCACGCCGCAACATCGAGCACCTGCTGGACCACCCGCGCTTCGACCTGATGCGGCACGACGTCACCATGCCGCTGGTGGTGGAGGTCGACGAGATCTACAACCTGGCCTGCCCGGCGTCGCCCGTGCACTACCAGCACAACCCGGTGCAGACCATCAAGACCAGCGTGCACGGCGCGATCAACGTGCTGAACCTGGCCCACCACGCCAAGGCCCGCGTGTTCCAGGCCTCCACCAGCGAGGTCTACGGCGACCCCGACGTGCATCCGCAGAACGAGGGCTACTGGGGCCGCGTCAACCCGATCGGCCCGCGCAGCTGCTACGACGAAGGCAAGCGCTGCGCCGAGACGCTGTTCATGGACTACCACCGGCAGTACGGCGTGGACGTGCGCTTGGCGCGCATCTTCAACACCTATGGCCCGCGCATGCATCCCAACGACGGGCGCGTGGTCAGCAATTTCATCGTGCAGGCGCTGCAGGGCGAGGACATCACCATCTACGGCGCCGGCGAGCAGACCCGCAGCTTCTGCTTCGTCGACGACCTGATCGAAGGCTTCGTGCGCTTCATGGCGCACGAGGGGCCGCTGCCCGGCCCGATCAACCTGGGCAACCCGCGCGAGTTCACGATCCTGCAGCTGGCCGAGCAGGTGATCAACCTCACCAATTCGCGCTCGAAGATCGTGTTCAAGCCGCTGCCGCAGGACGATCCCAAGCAGCGCCGGCCCGACATCCACACCGCGCAGGAGAAGCTCGGCTGGGAGCCGCACGTGCAGCTGCACGAGGGCCTCGTGCGCACCATCGCGTGGTTCGACGAGATGCTCAAGGGCATCCATTGACTTTCCGTGCAGGCTGAAGCGGCCGGGGTCCTCGGCGCCCGCTGGGAAGCGGCGATGCGTGCGGGCGACTGGTCCACGGCGTGGCATTGCACCGACCAGCTGGAGGCGGCGCGAAGGCACGCGCAACACCAGCCAGGCTTCGTGCGCGAGCCGCACCACCTGGTCTGGGACGGCACGCCGTTCGATGGCCGCTCGGTGCTGGTCCGCTGCGAGCACGGCCTCGGCGACACGCTGCAGTTCTCCCGCTTCCTGCCGGCGTTGGCGCGGCGCGCACGCGAACTGCACGTGATGGCCCAGCCGCATCTGCTCGGCTTGCTGCGACGCGTGCCGGGTCTCGGCCAGGTGCATGACGGCTGGGCCGGTCCCGACTGGCCCGCGCACGAACTCGAGGTCGAGGTGATGGAACTGGCGTACGCGCTGCGATCAAGCCCGGCCGCGCTCGCTGCGCCACTGCCGTTCGCCGCGCATGTCGATCCCATGCGGGAGCTGGATGACGGCAGCGGCCGCCTGCGCGTCGCACTGCTCTGGGCGGCCAGCGAGTGGGACACCAGCCGCTCGGTGCCGCTGCACGCGCTGCAGCCGTTGCTGGCCATGCCGCATGTGCGCTGGTTCTCGCTGCAGCAGGGACCGGCAGCACGGGCCATGGACGCCGCGGGCTGGCGCATCGAACCCCTGTGGCACAGGACGGCGAAGGCCGAGGACGCAGCGGCCGCGATGCTGGCCATGGACCTCGTCATCTCGGTCGACGGCATGCCGGCCCACCTGTCCGGATCGCTGGGCCGCCCGACCTGGCTGCTGCTGAAGCACCATGCCGACTGGCGCTGGGGCTCGCACGAGGACACGACGCCGTGGTATCCGTCGATGCGCCTCCTGCGCCAGCCGAGGCCCGGCGACTGGGACGGCCTGCTCGCAGAGGTCACCCGGCGGTTGCTGGCGCCGACGTGCACACCGACGGCAACATCGGCAACCGGCCGACCTGCCGCGGCCCCGGCACGCTCCACAGTGCCCGGATGAACGAACCTCGCCCGGAAGCGGGCAACCGCAACGCGCGCCAGGTGGCGGACGTCACGCGCGCCAACGTCGCGGCGATGCGCCAGCTGGACGACCTGGAGAACCGCAAGCGGGGCGTCGCCGACCGGGTGGCGGACCTCGTCGCCCGCGCCTGCGGCCACATCGGCTTCGTGCTCGCGCATTTCACCGCCCTGGTCGTCTGGGTGCTGTGGAACACGCTCGCGCCGAAGGACCTGCGCATCGACCCCTTCCCCTTCACCTTCCTCACCATGTGGGCGTCGGTGGAAGCCATCTTCCTGTCGTCGTTCGTCCTGATCAGCCAGAACTACCAGATGCGCGTGGCCGAGCGGCGCAACCAGCTGGACCTGCAGATCAACCTGCTCGCCGAACAGGAGAACTCCAAGATGCTGCTGCTGCTGGAGGACATCGCCCGCCAGGTCGGGGCAAGGCGGGGCGACGACCCGGAAGTCGGCGTACTGGTGCAGGCCACCAGGCCGGACGAACTGGCGCAGCAGATCGACGAGGCGTACCGGGAGGGCGAGGAGAAGCCGTGAGGCTCGTCCTCAGTCCACCTCGTTCACCAGCTTCACCTGCACCCACCCCTCGCCCGCGTCCAGCACGCTGACCGACGCGGGCGCGATCTCGAAGCGTTCGAGCAGGTCCAGCGACATGCCCAGCGCGGTGGCGAGGATGGCCTTGATCACGTCGGCATGCGAGACAACGAGCACGGTGCGGTCCGGGTGCCGGGTGCGCAGCTGCTCGACCGCATGCACCGCGCGCTGCTGCACGTCGGCGAAGGCCTCGCCGCCCGGCGCCCGTGCGCTGCCCCGGTGCTCGTTCCAGTGCTTCCACGCCGGATCACCGTCGAGCGTCGCGAATTCGCGGCCGGTCCACTGGCCGAAGTCGATCTCGTCGAACGCCGGCGCGACCTGCACCTTCAGCTTGCGGCGTCCTGCCAACGGCGCCGCGGTCTGCATCGTGCGCGGTTGCGGGCTGCTGTACATTGCGTGGATCTCGCGGCCCTCGAGCCGGCCGACCAGGGCCTCGGCCTGCAGCCAGCCCTGCGCGTTGAGCGACACGTCACCCAGCCGGCCCGCGATGCCGCGGCCGAGCCAGTCGTGCGACGCATGCCGCACCAGCAGGAAGCGGGTCACGCCACGGCAGCGATGGCGGATGTCGTGTCGCCCACCGCGGCTCCTTGCGCGGAGGCGTAGCGCCGCACCATGCGGGCACAGAAGTCCGCGAACTCCTGCGGCACCTGCGGAGCGCTGGTGTGGTGCGGCTGCAGGCCGCGGTGCTCGGGCGTGAAGCAGAAGGTGACGGTGACGTCGAAGTCCTCCAGCGCCGCCATCTGCCGGTCGAACCAGGCGTCCGCGTCGGGCCGGAAGCTGTCGGCCCACGACAGGCCGGTGCGCAGCTTGCGCACGCCCAGCCGCTTGAGCCAGCGCACGGCGTCGTCCAGGCGGTGGTCCTCGTAGTGGAACCACTGGCAGATGCCCAGCTCGGGCGCGAATTCGTGGAAGTGGCGCGCGACCAGCTTGGGACTGCCGTCCTCTCGCAGCAGGCCCATGTGGAAGTGGCGGTAGTAGCTGGAGCCCTCGGCCTCGCGATGGCGCGTGGTGGCAGGCCAGGCCTTGGGCAGGTCGTACAGCGAGTACCAGTGGATGCGAGGCGCCCGGCCGATCAGCAGTTCTGCCGTGCGCTTCAGGCCCCACTCCTGCACCTCCTCGGCGCCGAAAGTGGACACGCCGACCTCGGTCACCCACACGGGCAGCGGCGTCACCGCCTGGATCTCGGCCAGCTTGTCGGGCCACTCCTGGATCTGCCAATGGTTCCAGTCCAGCGGGAAGCCGTGCACTGCGACGGCATTCATGTCGCGCAGCGCGCCCTGCGCGATCAGGCCTTGCATGAAGCCCGGGTCGATCGGCGAGATGCCCCCGAGCACGCGCGTGAGCGCCGGGCTCTCGGCCTTCACCGCCGATGCGGCCAGCTGCACCATCTGCGCGTACTTCACCCAGCCCGGATCGAGCTCCAGGTCCCAATGGGATTTGTTGTTCGGCTCGTTCCAGAACTTGACGGCTTCGATCATGGTGGAGTCAGTCGGCTTTCTGTGCGTTGATGGTGGTCTCGTCGGTGCTGGCGGGCGCCTCGTCCACGGGAGCGCTGCGCGGGGCTGGCGCGGTGGTGTCGTCGCCGCGGATGAACGCCTCGACCAGCTCGCGCGCCTCGTCGTCGGTGTACTGCAGCGGCGGCGACTTCATGAAATAGCCCGAAGGGCCGTTCAGCGCGCCACCGATGCCGCGATCGAGCGCGATCTTGGCGCAGCGGATCGCGTCGATCACCACGCCCGCGGAGTTCGGCGAATCCCACACCTCGAGCTTCACCTCGCAGCTCATGGGAACGTTGCCGAAGCCCGTGCCTTCCATGCGGATGTGGCAGAACTTGCGGTCCTGCAGCCATGGCACGTAGTCGCTGGGCCCGACGTGCACGTCCTTCGCCTGCATCGGGTTGCCGAGCTGGCTGGTCACGGCCTGCGTCTTGGAGATCTTCTTGGACGCGAGGCGCTCGCGTTCCAGCATGTTCAGGAAGTCGGTGTTGCCGCCGAAGTTCAGCTGGTAGGTGCGATCCAGCCGCACGCCGCGCTTCCTGAACAGGTCGGTGAGGATGCGGTGGACGATCGTGGCGCCGACCTGGCTCTTGATGTCGTCGCCGATGATGGGCAGGCGGCGCTGCGCGAAGCGCTTGTTCCAGTACGGCTGCGACGCGATGAACACCGGGATGCAGTTGACGAAGGCGCAGCCGGCTTCGAGCACCTGCTCCACGTACCACTTGGTCGCCATCTCCGAGCCGACCGGCAGATAGGAGACGACCACGTCGGTCTTCGTCGACTTCAGGATGCCGACGATGTCGTCCGTGCTGGCGGTGGACTTCGGCACCACGTCCTTGAGGTAGCTGCCCAGCCCGTCGTGCGTCATGCCGCGTGACACGGGAACGCCGAGCCTGGGAACGTCGGCGAAACGGATCGTGTTGTTTGGCTCGGCATAGATCGCCTCGCCGAGGTCGAGCCCCACCTTGTGCGCGCTGACATCGAAGGCCGCGGTGAATTCGATATCGCGCGGGTGGTAGCCGCCAAGCTCGACATGCATCAATCCGGGAACGAATGCATCAGGTTCCGCGTTTCTATAGAACTCGACACCCTGCACCAGCGACGAGGCGCAGTTGCCCACGCCGATGATCGCCACCCGAATCTTGGACATGCATCTCTCCTTTGCGCCCCAGCCGCGAGGGGGTTTGATGCATCCTACCGAGAGCAGTGGCGCGGCATTGCAGTTTTCCTGCTCATCCAAGCATCTTTTTTTCTCCCGTTGCGTTTGCAATCGCCCCACTGCCGAGAAGCGAGCACATAACATTTCCTCAGTCGTTAAAAGAAGGAAGAGTCTCCATGCAGCATGTGTTGATCACGGGGGGCGCCGGGTTCATCGGGTCGCACCTGGCCGACGAGCTCCTCGCCCACGGGTATCGCGTCCGCGTGCTCGACTGCCTCGACCCTCAGGTGCATGGCGAGCAGCGCCGCCGGCCCGACTACCTGAGCCCCGAGGTCGAACTGCAGGTGGGCGACGTCTGCGACAAGGAAGCGGTGACCAAGGCGCTGCAAGGCGTGGACGCGGTGTTCCACTTCGCCGCCGCGGTAGGCGTCGGCCAGAGCATGTACGAGCTGGCGCACTACACGCGCGTCAACAACCTGGGCACGGCCGTCGTGCTCGAGGCCATGATCGCCAACCCCGGACGCAAGCTCGTCGTCGCCTCGAGCATGAGCCTCTACGGCGAAGGGCTGTACCGCGACTCGAAGGGCCAGGTGCGCGAAGGCGGCGAGCGTTCGCTGGACCAGCTGAAGCGCGCCTCATGGGAACTGGACGACGGCCATGGCGGCGTGCTGGAGCCGGTGCCCACGCCCGAGACCAAGCAGCCGACGCTGGCCTCGGTGTATGCACTTTCCAAGTTCGACCAGGAACGCATGTGCCTGATGACGGGCCGGGCCTACAACTTCCCGGCGGTCGCGTTGCGGTTCTTCAATGCGTACGGACCGCGGCAGGCACTGTCGAATCCGTACACCGGCGTGCTGGCCATCTTCGCCTCGCGCCTCATGAACGACAGCGCACCCAAGATCTTCGAGGACGGCCTGCAGCAGCGCGACTTCGTCAGCGTCTACGACGTGGCGCGTGGATGCCGGCTCGCGCTCGAGACGCCACAGGCGGCGGGCGACGTGTTCAACATCGGCAGCGGCAAGCCGCAGACGGTGCAGGCGGTGGCCTCGCGCCTGGCGCGCGTGATGGGCAAGGAGCACATCGCGCCCGAGATCGTCGGCAAGTACCGCGTGGGCGACATCCGCCATTGCTTCGCCGACATCGGCAAGGCACAGCGCGTGCTGGGCTACCAGCCGCAGGTCATGCTGGACGACGGCATGGCCGAACTGGCCGCATGGCTGGAAGGACAGGCCGCGGTCGATCGCGTGGCCCAGGCCAGCGCCGAACTGAGCGCACGGGGCCTCACCGTATGAGTCGCGCGTCGGCGGCAGGGACCGCCTCGATTTCCTGGGAGTGGCGCTGATGTCAGAACAACTCACCCTCATCACCGGCGGCGCCGGCTTCATCGGCAGCAACCTCGCCAACCGCCTGCTGGGCTCGGGGCGCAAGGTGCGCATCCTCGACAACCTGTCGCGCCCCGGCGTGGAGCAGAACCTGCAGTGGCTGCGCGAGCAGCATGGCGAGCGCCTGCAGGTCGTCAACGCCGACGTGCGCGACGAGAAGGCGGTGACGCAGGCCGTCGCCGGCACCACGCAGGTCTACCACTTCGCCGCCCAGGTGGCCGTGACCACGAGCCTCGACCTGCCGCGCGAGGACTTCCTCGTCAACGCGCAAGGCACGCTGAACGTGCTGGAGGCCGTGCGCGCGCGACCGGTGCCGCCCTTCGTGCTGCTCACGTCCACCAACAAGGTCTATGGCGACCTGGCCGACCTGGAACTGCAGGCCGTCGGCCAGCACTACCAGCCCACGGATCTCTCGGTGCGGGCTCGCGGCGTCTCCGAGGCGCGGCCGCTGGACTTCCACAGCCCGTACGGGTGTTCCAAGGGCAGCGCCGACCAGTACGTGCTGGACTACGCGCGCAGCTACGGCCTGCAGACCATGGTGTTCCGCATGAGCTGCATCTACGGCCCGCGCCAGTTCGGCACCGAGGACCAGGGCTGGGTGGCGCACTTCATCCTGCGCGCGCTGCGCGGCGAGCCGATCACGATCTACGGCGACGGCAAGCAGGTGCGCGACGTCCTGTTCATCGACGACCTGGTCAATGCCTTCCTGCTGGCCGAGCAGAACGGCAGCAAGCTGGCCGGCCGCGCCTTCAACATCGGCGGCGGCCCGTCCAACGCCATCAGCCTCGTGGACCTGCTGGATCGCATCGAGGCCCTGCAGGGCCGCCGGCCCGCGACCACGTTCGACGGCTGGCGCACGGGCGACCAGCGCTACTACGTCAGCGACACGCGCGGCTTCGAACAGGCCACCGGCTGGCGCGCCAAGGTGCGCGCGCCCGAGGGCATCGCGCGCCTCCACGAATGGCTGCAGGCCCACCGCAAGCCCGTCGGCTCGCCGGCGCTCCACGTCGTCCATGCGAATTGAGAAGGTGTGAACAAGGGATGGGAATGCAGGCATGCGTGATCACGGCGCCGCAACAGGCGCAACTGCAGGATGCGGCGCGACCGGAGCCGGGCCAAGGCCAGGTGCTGCTGCGGCTGGAAGGCTCGGGTGTGTGCGCCTCGAGCCTTCCGGTGTGGGAAGGCCGCGAGTGGTTCCAGTACCCGCAGGCCGCGGGCGGCCCGGGCCATGAAGGCTGGGGCCGCGTCGCCGCGCTCGGCGATGGCGTCACCGGGCTGGAGGTCGGCGACCGCGTCGCCGCCCTCACGTACCGCGCCCATGCGGAATACGACATCGCGGAAGCCAAGGCGGTGGTGAAGCTGCCGGCGTCGCTGGCCGGCAAGGCCGTGCCGGGCGAGCCGCTGGGCTGCGCCGTCAACATCTTCCGGCGCAGCGAGATCAAGGCCGGCCAGACCGTCGCCATCGTCGGCATCGGCTTCCTCGGCGCGCTGCTCACCCAGCTGGCCACGCATGCCGGCGCACGCGTGATCGCGGTGTCGCGGCGACAGGACTCGCTCGAGTTCGCCAAGCGCTTTGGCGCCCAGCACACGGTGGTGATGGACGACCACTACAAGGTGCTGGAGCAGGTCAAGCAGCTCACTGACGAGCAGTGGTGCGAGCGGGTGATCGAGTGCACCGGCCTCGAGTGGCCGCTGCAGCTGGCCAGCGAGATGTGCGCCGTCCGCGGCCGCCTCGTCATCGCCGGCTACCACCAGGACGGCATGCGGCAGGTCAACGTGCAGCTGTGGAACTGGCGCGGGCTGGACGTCATCAACGCCCACGAACGCGATCCGCAGGCCTACATCGAGGGCATGCGCGAGGCCGTGTCGCTGATGGAGCAAGGCGTGCTCGACCCCGAGCCGCTCTACACGCACCGGCTGCCGCTCGACAGGCTGGGCGAAGCGCTGGAGCTCACCCGCAACCGGCCGCAGGGCTTCATGAAAGCGCTGGTGCTGGCATGACGGGCGCGCTCCCCAAACTCGGCTTCCTGGGGCTCGGCTGGATCGGCCAGAACCGCATGCAGGCCCTGCTCGTCGACAAGGCCTGCGAGGTCGTCGCCTTCGCGGATCCCTCTCCCGAGGTGCAGGCCAAGGTGCGCGAGCTGGCGCCACAGGCTGCGGTCGTGAACGACCTCGACGCCCTGCTGGCCCAGGGCCTCGACGGTGTCGTGATCGCCACGCCCAGCGCGATGCATGCCGAGCAATGCCTGCAGGCGCTCGACAGGCGCGTGGCCGTTTTCTGCCAGAAGCCGCTCGCCCGCACCGCGCAGGAAACGCGCGCCATCCTCGATGCGGCGCGCAAGGCCGACCGCCTGCTCGGCTGCGATCTCTCCTACCGGCACACGGAGGCGATGCGCCGCATCCGCAACTGCATCGTCGAAGGCGAGATCGGGAACGTCTACGCCGTCGACCTGGTGTTCCACAACGCGTACGGCCCCAACAAGGGCTGGGCGCGCGACATGCGCCTGGCCGGTGGCGGCTGTGCCATCGACCTGGGCACGCACCTCGTCGACCTCGCCCTGTGGGTGCTGGGCGCACCGCAGGTGACGCAGGTGCGCAGCAGCCTGTATGCGCATGGCCGGCGGCTGCCCGCGGGGGCCGATGAAGTCGAGGACTACGCCGAGGCGCAGTTCGACCTGGCCACCGGCACCACGGTGCGGCTGGCCTGCTCGTGGGAGATCTCGGCCGGCCGCGACGCCGTGATCGAGGCGCACTTCCACGGCAGCCGCGGCGGCGCCTCGCTGCGCAACCGCAATGGCTCGTTCTTCGACTTCGTCGGCGAACGCTACGAAGGCACCCGCACCACCGTGCTGGCCGAGCCACCCGACGCCTGGGGCGGCCGCGCGGTGGTCGACTGGGCCCGGCGCCTGCAGGCCGGCGCGCGCTACGAGCCGGCGATCGAATCGCTGGTGCAGGTGGCCACCGTGATGGACGGCATCTATGCCCGGTGACAAACGCCCCACGCTCCTCCTGACCACGGACACCGTCGGCGGTGTCTGGACCTATGCCGTCGACCTGGCCCGCACGCTGGCGCGGCGCGGCATCGACGTGCACCTGGCCACCATGGGCGCGCCGCTGCGATCGCACCAGCGCCTGCAGGTGGCCGGCTGCCGCGGCCTCACGCTGCACGCCTCCGAATGGCGGCTCGAGTGGATGAACGATCCCTGGGACGACGTCGACCTCGCCGGCCACTGGCTGCTGGGCCTGGAGCGCGAGATCCAGCCGGACCTGGTGCACCTGAACCAGTTCGCGTTCGGCGCGCTGCCGTTCATGGCACCCAAGCTGGTGGTCGCGCACTCGGATGTCCTCTCGTGGTGGCGCGCCGTGCACGGCCAGGCCGCGCCCGCTGCATGGTCGACATACCGCGCGCGCGTCACCGAGGGTCTCGCCGGCGCCGACATGGTCGCGGCCCCCACCGCCGCGATGCTGCGCGTCGTCACCCGCCACTATGGGCGGCAGCGCAATGCGTGCGTGCTGCCCAACGGCCGCAACGCCACGCAGTTCCGCCCCGGCGGCAAGTTGCACCACGTGTTCTCGGCCGGCCGCTTCTGGGACGAAGCCAAGAACATCGCGGCCCTCGACGCGGTGGCGGCCGACCTGCCGTGGCCGGTGAAGATCGCCGGCTCGTGCGCGCATCCGGACGGCCGCCAGCTGCGGCCGGTGCATGCCGAGGCGCTCGGCGAGCTGCCGGCGCACGACATCGCGCGACGCATGGCCGCAGCGTCGATCTACGCGCTTCCGGCACGCTACGAGCCGTTCGGCCTGTCGATCCTGGAGGCCGGGCTCTCGGGCTGCGCGCTGGTGCTGGGCGACATCCCGAGCCTGCGCGAGGTCTGGGCCGATGCGGCCGTCTACGTGCCGCCCGACGACCACGAGGCGCTGCGCCGCACGCTCGCACGCCTGATCGCCGACCAGCCCGAGCGCACGCGCCTCGCACTGGCTGCACGCCAGCGCGGGCTGCGCTACACGGCCGAGCGCATGGCCGACGCCTGCCTGCAGGCCTACGGCACGCTGGCGCCGGCGTTCCGCGAGTCACCGTCGGAGGCCCTGCTGTGCGCGTAGTGCTGTTCTGCCATTCGCTGCTCTCCGACTGGAACCACGGCAACGCCCATTTCCTGCGGGGCGTCTGCACCGACCTGCTGGCGCGCGGCCACGAGGTCGTCGTGCACGAGCCGGCCGATGCATGGAGCCTCGCCAACCTCGTCGCCGAGCATGGGCAGGCGCCGCTGCAAGGCTTCGCGCGCGCCTACCCTCAACTGGACAGCCAGCGCTACGACCTGGCGACGCTGGACCTCGATGCAGCCCTCGATCGCGCCGACCTGGTGATCGTCCACGAGTGGAACGACCACCAGTTGGTCAAGCGCATCGGCGAGCACCGGCACGCGCACGGCGGCTACCGCCTGCTGTTCCACGACACGCACCACCGCAGCGTCACCGACGCGAAGAGCATGGCGGCGTATGACCTGCGCCACTACGACGGCGTGCTGGCGTTCGGCTCGGTCATCCGGGACCTCTATCGCAAGCACGGCTGGGCCGAGCGGGCCTGGACCTGGCACGAGGCGGCGGACACGCGGGTGTTCAAGCCATTGCCTTCACAACCACGCGAGGGTGATCTCGTCTGGATCGGCAACTGGGGCGATGAAGAGCGCACCGCCGAACTGCACGAGTACCTGCTGGAGCCAGTGAAGGCGATCGGGCTGAAGGCCAAGGTGCATGGCGTGCGCTATCCGGAGCACGCGCTTGCCGCGCTGAAGGAAGCCGGCATCGCTTACGGCAACTGGCTGCCCAACTACGAAGCGCCGACCGTGTTCGCGAAATATGGCGTCACCGTGCACGTGCCGCGCCGTCCGTATGTGCGGGCCCTGCCCGGCATCCCGACGATCCGCGTGTTCGAGGCGCTGGCCTGCGGCATCCCGCTGGTCTCCGCGCCCTGGGACGACTGCGAGGGCCTGTTCGAACCCGGTGCGGATTTCCTGGTCGCCCGCGATGGCGCGCAGATGCGCGAGCACCTGAAGGCCGTGCTCGGCGACCGCGAGCTGGCGCGCACGCTCGCCGACCACGGCCGCAAGACCATCCTGGCGCGCCACAGCTGCAGCCATCGCGTCGACGAGCTGCTCGACATCTACGCCGAACTCGGCTCCCCGAACAACTCCTCGAGAAAGGTCAGCGCATGAGCCGTGGCATGAACATCGCGTTCTTCGCTTCCAGCCTGGTTTCGGCGTACTGGAACGGCGCGGCCACCTACTACCGCGGCATCGTGCGCGCGCTGGCCGAGCGTGGCCACCGCGTCACCTTCTACGAGCCCGACGCGTTCGACCGCCAGAAGCACCGCGACATGGCCGATCCGCCGTGGGCGAAGGTCGTCGTGTACTCGGCACAGAGCGAGGCCGAGGTGCTGCGCACCGTGGAGCAGGCGCGCGGCGCCGACCTGGTGGTCAAGGCCAGTGGCGTGGGCGTTCACGACGAGCTGCTCGAGCGCGCCGTGCTCGACCTGCAGGGCCCGGAAACGCTGGTCGTGTACTGGGACGTCGATGCGCCCGCCACGCTGGACCGCATGCACGGCAACGCCGCCGACCCGCTGCGCGCACTCGCGCCGCGCTACGACCTGGTGCTCACCTACGGCGGCGGCGAGCCGGTGCGCAATGCGTACAAGGGCCTGGGCGCGAAGGACTGCATCCCGATCTACAACGCGCTGGACCCCAGCACGCATTTCCCGGTCGCGCCCGAGCCGCGCTTCACGGGTGACCTGGGCTTCCTGGGCAACCGGCTGCCCGATCGCGAAGCACGCGTCGAGGAGTTCTTCCTCAAGGCCGCGGCGCAACTGCCCGATCGCAGGTTCCTGCTGGGCGGCAGCGGCTGGGGCGACAAGGGCATGCCCGCGAACGTGAAGTACCTGGGCCATGTCTACACCGCCGACCACAACGCCTTCAACTGCACGCCGCTCGCGGTGCTGAACATCAGCCGCGAGAGCATGGCGCGCTACGGCTTCTCGCCGGCCACGCGCGTGTTCGAAGCGGCGGGCGCGGCGGCTTGCCTGATCACCGATGCGTGGGAAGGCCTGGAGCAGTTCTTCGAGCCCGGCACCGAGATGCTGGTGGCCCGCAACGGCGACGAGGTCGCGCAGCACGTGCAGTCGCTCGATGCCGCCAAGGCCCGCGCGGTGGGCCAGGCCGCTTACAGGCGCGTGCTGGCCGATCACACGTATGCGCATCGGGCGGCGCAGCTGGATGAGGTGCTCGAAGGTCGCGCGCAGAGCGCGCTGGAGGTGACCGCATGACGCAGCGCCTCTCCATCACCATCCTCGGCCTGTCGATCACCTCGTCCTGGGGCAACGGCCACGCGACCACCTTCCGCGCGCTCGTGCGCGAACTCGTGGCCGCGGGCCACGACGTGCTGTTCCTCGAGCGCGACCAGCCCTGGTATGCCAGCAACCGCGACCTGCCGCAGCCGCCCTGGGGCCGCACCGAGCTGTACGGAAGTGTCGAGGAACTGCAGGACCGCTTCGCGGCCGACGTGCGCGACGCCGACCTCGTCATCGTCGGCTCCTACGTGCGGCAGGGTGACCAGGTGGGCGACTGGGTGCAGCGCACCGCGCAGGGCCGCACCGCCTTCTACGACATCGACACGCCCGTCACGCTGGCCAAGCTGGCACGCGGCGAGCACGAGTACCTGCGCCCCGACCAGATCCGCGGCTACGACCTGTACCTGTCGTTCACCGGCGGCCCGACGCTGCGCAAGCTGGAGCGCGAGTTCGGCTCGCCCCGTGCGCGTGTCCTGTATTGCTCGGTGGACCCGCAGCTGTACTTCCCCGAGGACCATGGGAAGGTCTGGGACCTGGGCTACATGGGCACATACAGCGATGACCGCCAGCCCGGCGTCGATCGCCTGCTGCTGCAGCCCGCGCGCGAGTGGCGCCAGGGCCGCTTCATCGTCGCCGGCCCGCAGTACCCCGAGTCCATCGTCTGGCCGGCCAACGTCGAGTACCGGCCGCACCTGCCACCGGCCGAGCACCGCGCCTTCTACAACCGCCAGCGCTTCACGCTGAACATCACCCGCGCCGACATGATCCGCGCCGGCTGGTCGCCCAGCGTGCGGCTGTTCGAGGCCGCGGCGTGCGGCGTGCCCATCATCAGCGACCGCTGGGACGGGCTGGAGACGCTGCTCGCGCCCGGCCGCGAGATCGTGCTGGCCGACACCGCCGCCGAAGTGCTGGCCGTGCTGCGCGGCATGGACGAGGACGAGCGGCTGGCGATGGCGCAGCGCGCGCGTGCCCGCATCCTCGCCGAGCACACCGCCGCGCACCGCGCCGAGCAACTGGTGGGCTACGCGCTCGAACTGCAACCGGAGGCTGCGCGATGAACGTCACCGTCATTGGAGCGGGCTACGTCGGCCTGGTCACCGCGGCGTGCCTCGCCGACGTCGGCAACGACGTGGTGTGCCTGGACGTCGATCCGCGCCGGGTCGACATGCTCAATGCCGGCAAGGTGCCGATCTACGAGCCGGGCCTGGACGATGTGATCCAGCGCAACCGCGACGACGGCCGCCTGCACTTCACCAGCGACACGGCGCAGGCAGTCGCGCATGCGCAGGTGCAGTTCATCGCCGTCGGCACGCCGCAGGCCGAGGACGGCAGCGCCGATCTCGGGCAGGTTCTGTCGGCCGCGGAGAACCTGGGCCGCTTCATGCAGGGCTTCAAGGTGGTGGTCACCAAGTCCACCGTCCCGGTGGGCACCGGCGAGCGCGTGCGGCAGACCATCGCCGATGCGCTGCAGGTGCGCGGAATGCCCAACGGCATCGACGACTTCTCCGTGGCGTCCAACCCCGAGTTCCTGAAGGAAGGCGCGGCGATCGACGACTTCATGCGGCCGGACCGCATCGTCATCGGCACCGAGCCGGGTCCAACCGGCGATCGCGCCAAGGAATTGCTGCAGCGCCTCTACGCGCCTTTCAATCGCGTGCAGGAACGCATGCTCACCATGGACGTGAAGTCGGCCGAGCTGACCAAGTACGCGTCCAACGCGATGCTGGCCACCCGCATCAGCTTCATGAACGAGCTGGCCAACCTGGCCTCCGAGGTCGGCCTCGACATCGAGCAGGTGCGCAAGGGCATGGGTTCGGACGGCCGCATTGGCTACAGCTTCCTCTACGCCGGCACCGGCTACGGCGGCAGCTGCTTCCCCAAGGACGTGCGTGCCCTGATCCGCACCGCCTCGTCCCACGGCCGCCACCTTCGCGTGCTGGAAGCAGTGGAGGCGGTGAACGAGGCGCAGAAGCACGTGCTGGTGCAGAAGATCAACGCCCGCTTCGGCAGCAACCTCAAGGGCCTGCTGTTCGGGGTGTGGGGCCTGGCCTTCAAGCCGCACACCGACGACATGCGGGAGGCGCCGAGCCGCATCGTGCTGAAGTGCCTGCTGGAGCGCGGCGCGCAGGTGATGGCCTACGACCCCGTGGCCATGGCGCAGGCGAAGAAGGTGCTGGCGAACGATTGCTCGGGCTGCAGCTCCATGCTGGACCGGCTGCGTTTCGCGCAGACGCCGATGGAGTGCGCGCAGGACGCCGACGCGCTGGTGATCGTCACCGAGTGGCCGGCCTTCAAGAGCCCCAACTTCGAGACGCTGCGGAAGGTGATGCGCCAGCCGGTCATCTTCGACGGCCGCAACCTGTACGACCCGGGGGTCCGTGCCCAGGGATTCGAATACCACGCCATCGGGAGATAACGGATGCAGAGCACGCTGCAGCGCGCGGAGACCGCCGACGCGCAGGACCTCCAGCGCGAGATCGACTCGCTCGGCCCCTGGTTCCACAACCTGCACCTGCCCGGCGGCGTGCAGACGCTGCCGAACAGCTTCATCGGCGGCGACTTCCCGCGCTTCAAGTGGCTGGAGATCGCGCCGCACATCCCGCAGGACCTGTCGGGCTGGCGCGTGCTGGACGTCGGGTGCAACGCCGGTTTCTACAGCTTCGAGCTGGCGCGGCGCGGTGCGTCGGTGCTGGCGATCGACGTCGAGGAGCTGTACCTCAACCAGGCGCGCTGGGCGGCGAAGCAGTTCGGCCTCGACAAGCAGGTCGAGTTCCGCCACATGGGCGTGTACGAGGTGGCGCAGCTGCAGGAGCAGTTCGACCTGGTGTGGTTCATGGGGGTCTTCTATCACCTGCGCTACCCGATGCTGGCGCTCGACCTGCTGGCGCAGAAGACGCGCAAGCTGCTGATGTTCCAGACGCTCACGATGCCGGGCGAGGAGGTCTATCCGCACACCGAAGACCATCCGCTGGAGAAACGCGAGCCGCTGCTGGAGCCGGGCTGGCCCAAGATGGCCTTCATCGAGCACCGCTTCGCCGGCGACGAAAGCAACTGGTGGGTGGCCAACCACGCCGGCGTCGAAGCGATGCTGCGTGCCAGCGGCCTGCGCATCCTGACGCGGCCCGCGCACGAGATGTACCTGTGCGAGCCCGACCCATCGAGCAAGGCGCGCTTCTGGGCCGGCCACGGCGTGGTGGGCCAGGCGCTCGGCGCGCTGCACGTGGTGGCGGGGTGAACGACAGGAAGCGCACGCCCGCGGCCGCGTCGCTTGCTGTCTGCGCCGGCCGGTTCCTGCTGCCCAACGCGGCCAACCTGGCGCTGGTGCGGGCCGCCCTGGCGCGTGCACCGCGTTGCGTGGTGTTCGTGCGCCGCGCGCACATGGCGCCCTCGCCGGCCAACCCGTTCGACGCGGACCAGCGCATCGCGATGCTGCGGGCGGCGCTGACCGACGACGAGCGCATGCAGGCCGAGTTCGTGCCGCTGCGCGAGCACTGGGACGACCAGCGGCTGTTGCGTGACATGGGCGCGGCGATCGCCGGCGAGCACCAGGTCCGCTGGGTCGTCGCGGGCCAGGCACCAGTCGACGCCCAAGACCTGCCCACCGGCTGGACGCTGGACCATGCTGCGGGCGGTGACGGCGATGCGCAGGCCGTCGCGTGGCTCGAGCAGCTGTATGCGGCCGAGGACCCGATGCGCGGGCTGTTTGCGCTGGAGGACACCCTGCCTGCCTCTGCGCTCTCGTTCCTGCGCGACTGGATCGCGACGCCGGTCTTCGCGACCGTGCGCGACGACTGGCGCCAGATCGCGCACGAGAAGCGCCAGTGGTCGGTGGCGCCCTACCCCGTCGTGCTGGTGACCGTCGATGCCGTCGTGCATGCCGGCGGCCACGTGCTGTTGATCAGGCGCGGGCGGTCGCCGGGACGTGGGTTGTGGGCGCTGCCAGGCGGCTTCCTCGAGCCGCGCGAGCCCGTGCTGCATGCGGCGCTGCGCGAGCTGGTCGAGGAGACCGGGCTGCCGCTGTCGACGCGCGAGATGCAGCAGCGGCTGAAGGGCGTGCGCATCTTCGACCACCCCGAGCGCAGCCAGCGCGGCCGCATCATCACCCACACCTTCTTCTTCGACCTGGGCGACATGGCGCCGCCGCCGGTGCAGGGCGGCGACGATGCGGCGGCCGCGCAGTGGGTGAAGGTGGACCAGCTGCCGCAGCTGGAAGCGCGGCTGCACGACGACCACTTCCACATGCTCGACACGTTCCTGGGTGTCGCACCGCAGCCAGGCTGAGGCGGCGCGGGGTCTGCAAGACTGCCGAGTCGCCACGCGGCAGCTCGAGCTCCGCGGAATGCGGCGTGACGAACGAGCGGACGCCGCCTAAAGTGGCCTCGCGGCCCGGCCAGTGGGTCGAAGGAGGCCTCCCCATGGATCCGATCCCCGCGCCTGCAAGGCTCTGGCTGCTTGCCACCGGGCATTTCCTCCCGCGCTGCCTGCACGTCCTGTCCGAACTCGGCGTGGCGGACCACGTCGGCGACGAGCCGATCGGCGTGGCCGCCCTCGCGCAGCGCTCGGGGTGCGACGCACCCACCCTCGCCCGGATGCTGCGCCTGCTGGAGACGGCCGGCCTCTTCCAGCAGGTCGGCGATGGTTGGGCGCACACCGAACTGTCGCGCCATCTCCGCAGCGACCATCCGCAGAGCATGCGGGCGTTCGCGCGCATGATCGGCGGCCCGATCCAGTGGGCGGCCGCCGGCGAACTGGCGTCGGCGGCGCAGACCGGCCAGGCGGCGGTGAAGCGCGTCGTGCCCGGCGGCATGTGGGACTACTTCAAGGACCATCCCGACGACGCCCGCGTCTTCGATGCGGCCATGACGTCCAAGTCGTTCGCCGAGATCGCGGCATTGCTTCCTTCATTCGACTTCAGCCCGTACGCGCGCATCGCGGACATCGGCGGCGGCCGCGGGCATGTGCTGGCCGCGATCCTCGAGGCGACGCCGTCGGCCACCGGCATCCTGTTCGATCTGCCTCGCGTCGTGGCAGGAGCGGCCCCGGCACCGCGCATGCAGGTCCAGGGCGGCGACTTCTTCCATGACGAACTGCCCCGGGCCGATGCCTACATCGTCAGCCAGGTGTTGCACGACTGGGCCGACGACGATGCGGTGGCCATCCTGCGGGCGGTGCGCCGATCGGCGCAGCCACACTCGCACCTGCTGGTCATCGAACAGGTGCTGCCCACGACCACCGGTCCGCATCCTGCCAAGGTGCTCGACGTCGTCATGCTGGCGCTGACCGGTGGCCGTGAACGCACCGCGAACGAGTACGCGGCGCTGTTCCAGGCGGGCGGTTTCCGGCTCGACAGGGTGGTACCGACGGCTGGCCCGACTTCGGTGCTGGTGGGAATGGCTGGCTAGCGGCACCACGCGCAGCAGAACGGACTTCGGGCCTGGATCTTCCATCGCTTCGGCACTCCACCCGGAGCTGACGGGGAGCTGAGTATCAGCAGCTGTAGCGCTGAGCTTGCGCCGCATGCTGCAAGGGCCAAACTCGACGCATGGAGACACACGCCTCCGCAGCATCTCGCCTGCACGAGATCGCACGATCCATCGCGTTCGCCACGACGGCCGGCAGCACGGACCACCGGCTGGACTGGCTGACGCCCTACCTGGCCGACGTGCGGACGGCGCTCGACATGGAGGTCGCGTTCGTGGCGCAGCTGGTGGACGACCGGCGCGTGTTCCGCGTGGTCAGCACGGCTCGGGACATCGACACCGCAGTCGATGTCGGCCGCTCGGACCGGCTGCTCGACACCTACTGCATGTATGTCGTGCAGGGGCGGCTGCCCCCGGTGATCAGGGACATTCGCGCGCTGTCGCACGAGGCCGCCCTGCTGCCGATCACCGAACGCCTTGGCATCGGCTGCTACGTGAGTGCGCCCGTGGTGCTGCCGGACGGGCAGACCTTCGGCACGCTGTGCTGCTTCAGCCGCGGCGCGCGCCCCGATCTCGTCGATCGCGATGGCGACGCGCTGCGCGAAGTGGCGCGTTCCATCGGTGAATCACTGAGCCGGCAGGGCGTTCCTTCCCTCCGCGGCTAGGCGCTCCGGGCGTCGCGTTGCAACCCCGAACAACATCAACGCCTTGCCACACCCGCGCGAGGGTGGTCCGGCAACCATTGCCGGGACACATCAAGGAGACCCGGATGAACAAGCACTGGATGGTGATGCTGGCCGGCGTCGCGCTCGCCACTGCGGCCTCGGCTGCACCGCGCGAGCAGCAGGAGCCTGTTCGCGTCGACAGCGCGCAGGTGGTGCCGACGACGGCCAAGAAGAAGAAGAAGAAGAAGGCCGTGCGCAAGACGACGACCACCACCACCCGTCACACGCACACCGAGTCGCATTCGAGCTCGTCGTCGGGCGGCGCCACTCCGAAGAAGTGAACCGGGTAGGCGGTCGCCCGGAGCCCTGGATGGCGTGATGCGTTCAGGTCCGCGGCTGCTGCGCCACCTCGGACGCACCCATGTGCGCCGCGTGGGCGTCGTACACCGCCTCGGGGTCTTCCGACGGACCGGCGTCGAGCTGCTCGCGCAGCTGCACCATGTCGAGATCGCCGGTCCAGCGCGCCACCACCAGCGTGGCCACCGCGTTGCCGATCAGATTGGTCAGCGCGCGGGCTTCGGACATGAAGCGGTCGATGCCCAGGATCAGCGCGAGGCCTGCCACCGGAACGTGCCCCACCGCCGACAGCGTGGCCGCCAGCACGATGAAGCCGCTGCCCGTGACGCCGGCGGCGCCCTTCGACGTGAGCACCAGCACGCCCAGCAGCGTGAGTTCCTGGGTCAGCGTCATCGGCGTGTTGGTGGCCTGCGCGATGAACACCGCGGCCATCGTGAGATAGATGTTGGTGCCGTCCAGGTTGAACGAGTAGCCGGTCGGGATGACCAGGCCCACCGTCGTGCGGCGCGCGCCCAGGTTCTCCATCTTCTCCATCATGCGCGGCAGCACCGACTCGGAGGACGACGTGCCCAGCACGATGAGCAGTTCCTCGCGGATGTACTTGACCACCTTCCACACCGAGAAGCCGTGCAGCCGCCCGATGATGCCCAGCACGACGAAGATGAAGATCAGGCAGGTGGCGTAGAACGCTCCCATCAGCTTGCCCAGCGAGAACAGCGAACCCAGGCCGTACTTGCCGATGGTGAAGGCCATCGCGCCGAACGCGCCGATCGGGGCCAGCCGCATGATGAAGCCCACCATCGTGAACAGCACGTGCGACGTCTTCTCGATCCAGTCGAACACCAGCGAGCCGCGGCCGCCGAACCGGTGCAGCGCGAATCCGAACAGCACGGCGATCAGCAGCACCTGCAGGATCTCGCCCCTGGCGAAGGCGTCCACGATCGTGTTCGGGATGATGTTCATCAGGAACTCGGTCGTCGTGCCCAGCTTGCCGGGCGCGGTGTACGACGCGATGCCCTTGGTGTCGAGCGATGCCGGATCGACGTTCATGCCGCGGCCGGGCCCGATGGTGTTCACCAGCACCAGCCCGATCACCAGCGCGATGCTGCTCACGATCTCGAAGTACAGCAGCGCCAGCCCGCCGGTCTTGCCCACCTTCTTCATGTCTTCCATGCCGGCGATGCCGGTGACGACGGTGCAGAAGATGATCGGCGCGATCATCATCTTGATCAGCTTGATGAAGCCGTCGCCCAGCGGCTTCATCGCCTCGCCCGTGGACGGCGCGAAGTGGCCGAGCAGCACGCCGATGATCACCGCGGTGAGCACCTGCACGTACAGGGAGCGGTAGAGGGGCGGGCGGGCGGTGCGCGGGGCGGGAATGGCGGCCATGCGTTGCTCCTGGCGGGGTCCCGCGACCTTAATCCGTCTGCCGGGCCACGTGTGGCTCGGCAGGCGCGCGTTCAGCGGCGTGTCAGGCGGCGCTGGGCCTGAGCAAACGCCGCCGCTCGCGCAGCAGCCCGGCCGCATACAAGCCGTAGTAGCCGATCAATGTGCCCAGCACAACCAGCGTGGCCGGGCTCTGGATGAAGGCGTCGGGCGACTCGGCCAGCGGGTTGGGCGAATGCGCGAGTTCCACCACGCGCCACACCACCCGCCCGACCAGCAGCACCGACAGGCCCAGTCCGATGCGCACGTCGGGCTTGTAGAAGATGCCATCGGCCGTGCGTTCGAACTGCGCGTGCCGCAACGCGAGCAGCGCCAGTCCGACGCCGAACGCCAGGCCGAGTGCTTCGGATGCCAGGCCCACCGCATCGCCCCACAGGCGCGGGATCAGGCCCAGGCCGGTCCACAGGAACAGCACCAGCGACAGCCGCGCACGCCACGGCCGCAGCCTCTGCCGCGTGAGCAGCCGCCGCACGCGCACCACGATGCGCCAGCCGATGAAGGCGACGAGCGCGATCACCGCGGGCAGCGGCACGTGCACCTGCGCCAGCGAGGCAGGGTCGATGGCGCCCACGGCCACGCCGGTCAGGTGACCGGACCTTCGTCGGGATCGGCGACGACGGGCGCGAACCGCGGCTGCGAGCGGCCCTCGGCCTCGATGTGCTCGAAGAACATCGCATACGGCCGCACCCACAGGCCCGCGGCCCCATAGAGCGGCCGGTAGACCACCATGGGCTCGAGCGTCTCGCTGTGGCGCGCGACGCCGACGACGTCGTACACGCCGCCCTTGTAGTGGCGGTAGCGGCCCAGCGGTGCGCTGGGCAGTGGCGGCAATTCTTCGGCGCCGGGGTCGGTGGTGGGAGGAAGGTCGGGCATGGCTTTGAAAGTTACCACGGTGACAAGGGAAGACCTGTCATGCCGGGCTTGACCCGGCATCCAGGCCGGAGGGTTGTCGATGCCCCGGACTGGATTGCGGGTCAAGCCCGCAATGACAGCAGTGGGAGGCCGTCAGCCAAGTTCCGCGCGTTCGCGCTCGCACCAGGCCTTCTCGCCTTCGGGCAGTTGCGCGAGCAGCCCCAGCGCGAGGTCGCGATGCGTCGCGAACGCTCTCCCATCACCGGCAGCACGCAGCGCGAGCGCCAACACGGCCTGCCCGAAGAAGCGCTCGAACGCCGGCGCGTCGTTGGCTGCGCACACGGCGATGCACCGTTGCGCACTGGCGACCGCGTCGCGAGCCCGCCCTGCCCGCAGCAGGCTGCGCGTGAGCCGGTACTCGGCGCGCTCCTCCTGCAGCCAGGTGCCCGCCTGCTTCCAGAACGTGAGACCGCCCTCGGCCGCCGCGACCATCGCTTCGAGCTCACGCGCGGTCGCATCCGCCTTGCCTTCGAGCGCCGCGGCCAGGTTGTTGCCGCCGACGGCAAGGGCGCCCACGGCGGGCGACTTCGGCGCAAGGCCTGCCTCGCCCGCCTTGACCGCCTGGCTGTACGCAGCGATGGCGCGATCGAACTCGCCGCGGCCGGTGAACATCGCTGCCGCACTGGCCAGCACGAAGGTGCGGTCGTGCGCGTCCAGCGAGCCCAGGACCGACGGATCGCCGCCCGCATAGCGCAGCGTCGCGATCGCGCGCGCGATCGGCTCGTGCGCCGCAGCACTGCCGTCCTGCGATGGCAGTGCGCGCATCGAGTCCAGCAGCGCGATCCCGGCTTCCCACTGGCCCAGGTGTTCGCCATACACGTGCGACGCCAGCGCGGCGAAGGGCCGCACCTGGGCTGACGACTGCACGAGCGGCAGCGACGCCGCGAGCTGGTCGGCCACCTGCTGGGGCCGGTCGCCGTGCTCGGCCCAGGCGGTCTTGAGGAACGCGTCGAACGCCTCGGTCGTCATGGCCTGGCTTCCATGGCTGGTGCTGAGCAGCCCGCCGTGCACTTGCCCGCGGCGTCGAACTCCATGGTCCTGCCCGAGAGCGGGACGACCACGGACGCGCCGTTCACGGCCTTGATGAACGCCTCGGTCTTGCTGCCGGGGCGCACCTTGCCGCCCACCGTGCCGGCTTCGTTGGCGTGCGAGGCGATCACCGTGGCGGGCTTGACCAGGTCGTTGATCACGTACGCGGCCTCGGCCGGGCCGGTGGTGAAGCCGTCGCCGATGTTCATGACCGCGAGCTTCGCACCGTACAGGCCGCGCACCACGCGGTCCTGGTCGGCGGTGATGCCGGTGTCGCCCGACAGGTAGGCGACCAGGCCATTGCTGAAGCGCAGCACATAGCCGGTGGCCAGGCCGACGCTGCCCCAGATGCCGGCGTCCTTCATCGCCTTGCCCATCTCGCCGGGGATGTACTCCGGGTCGAGGCCATTGCTGTGCATCGCCGTCACCGTGGCGATGCGCACGCCGCCCACGGTAACGCTGCCGCCGAAGCGCGCGAGGATGGAATCGGCCGGGTTGCCGCCGTTGGCGCGGAACTTGGCGGCGAAGAACGAGGGCATGTCGCTGCCCGTGACGACCTTGGACTTCTTGGCGATCGCGATGTTGGCGGCATTGGAGTTGGGCAGCGCCGACACCGACATGTCGGGGCTCGCGCAGCTGCCCGCGCCGATGGCCTTGGTGTAGGCGTTGCCCAGGTGGTCGCCGTGCATGTGGCTGACCAGCACGATGTCGATCTTGCCCAGGCGCGGATCGCTGGCGCCCATCACGCTGCGGCCCGGGTCGTAGAGGATGCGCGTGCCGTTGGGATCCTCGAAGAGCATTGCGCGGTCCTGGGCGCAGAACTCGCCGTCGAAGCCACCGAGCGGCGTGACCTTCACGACGCCGGCCGACGAAGGCGCCTGTGCCTGGCCTTGCGAAGGAGCGCCGGCACACCCGGCCAGGAGGGCGCCGAATGCTGCCAGGGCGGCAATGCGGAACGAACGAGCCATCGTCTTGTCTCCAGCTGCGGTTTTGGGAGCCGGGACCGTAGCACGCGGGCCGGCGAGCGGCCAGCGGGGGAACGAGGGGCTGGCTGCCCCTCGTCGGCCGCGGGTCCATTCAATCAGCTGGTGGGACAGGCACCTGGATCCTGCGGCCAGGTCGCCGGACATAGTGGTTGTCGAACTCGGTCTGGCTCACCATCACGAAGCCATGGCGACCATAGAACCGGTTGGACTCGCTCTCCTTCAGCGCGCCGACGCGGACGGCCACGCCTCGGGCGTCCGCTTCCGCAAACACGGCTCGCAAGACGGCGGCGCCGATGCCGCATCCCTGGTGGGTGGGCCGGACATACAGGTGGTCCAGGACCAGTCCGTGCTCCTGCGGCCTTACCACGAAGAAGCCGACGCGAATCCCGTCCGACAGGATCTCGTGCGTGTGCTCGGGCGAGAACGCATCGAGGAAGCGTCGACGTGCCCGATGGGGATCGAAGCGGCCCACGCTCTCCAGGCTCGGGCGCATGGCTTCCACGCGCAGGGCGGCGAGTGGTTCGGCGTCGCTTGCGTCGACCAGCCGGAAGATGAGCGACGCGGAGGTCATTCGTTCACAACGGAGCGCCGCTGGCGCGGACGCCCTGGGACGTCCGTCACGAACAACCTGTCAGGCAGCACCGGCACCTGGTTTTCTCAGTCCAGGAATGCCCACGTGTCCGCTCCATCGAAACGACGGATGCGCACGGATTCGAGGAGCCTTGGATCGAAGTTATTCAGGTTCACCCCGTGCCTCGCGCCGAGTTGCGGCGGCAGCGGCTCCCAGTGTGTGACGACGCCGCACGTTTTGCAGCGGATCGTGCTGAGGGTTCTGTCACCCTGGACATACCCGACGGTCTGGTCAGGGTGACCTTCGATCGAGACCGTGCCGAACTCGAAGTACGCCCATACCGTCCCAAGACGGCGACAGATCGAGCAGTTGCAGCGCGTGGCTGTTTCAGGCATGAAGGGCAGCATGAGCCTGACCGCGCCACAGTGGCAGGAGCCCTCCAGCGAAGGTGATGACTGGTGTTGCATGGCGGTCGATCTCTCAGCGAAGTCCTGTGCAGCCTAACGTCGGAGTTGATTGGCACGCAGCGGCATCGCGCCGCAAGACGCATGCTCACCTGCACGGCTTGTGGCGCAACGCCGCTGCGTTTCCGTCTCGAACGACATGCTAGGCAGCATCCCCGTTTGACAAAGCGCTCAAGCTCGCAGCAAGTTGCTCGTGGCTGCGCTTGGATCGCTCTACAAAGTTCGGCTCGTACCAAGTGACCGCGGTGGTCTCCCACCCGAACCAGCGAACAACGTCGAGGGCGTCGAGACAGATCGACGGCAGTCCGGCCAGTTCCAGGGACCAACCCTTGGGCGTGAAGTGAGTGAACATGTTCCGAAACTCATTCAGTAGCGCCATGCTGCGGTCGTGAGTAAGCCCAGGCCGAAATGCACCTGAACCGAACATATGGAAGTTCTCTTGATCTTTGGCTTTTGCGTACAGGCTCAAGAAGTCATCGAGCCGGTCTGGCGGAAAGGCTTCTCCGCTTTCATAAGCCTTCATCCAACGTTCGGCTGACTTCGGCGTGAGGGTCAGCAGTCCATTACCTCGACAAAGTGCTAGGACCAAGAAGCCTTGGACTGCGTTGTGCAGAGAGATCAAGACCCACTTCCACAAGTATGGATCTTCCTTGAGCTGCGCCGCCTGGAGAGCCGCCCATTCGATCGACCGAACGGCCTCTTCTCTCTCGTCGGTACGTAGGTAGGCAGACACGGCGTTGAGATGCTGTCTAACGTCGGAGTTGACCGGCACGCAGCGGCATTGCGCCGCGAGACGTATGCTCCCGCGCACGGCTCGCGGCGCAATGCCGCTGCGTGTCCGCGTCGAACGACCTGTTAGAGCTCATCACACGGAAGCTCGCACTAGGAACTCCGTGACTCCAGTGGCCATATGGCGCACTTGGCTTGCGTCGTATTCACCATAGTTTCCATGTGCTGCCTTGTTCCGAAGGTCCAGCCAGGCCGTTATGAGCTTCTGATCCAGCTTGGAATAGACCTCCGCCTTCGCGAGGTCGGCGTTTAAGCGATCTGCCCGTTTCGGGACGTCACGTCCGTCCTTATCTTCCGTAGTCTCAAGACCATTCTTCGCGCACAGCTGACGAAGGCGTTCCTCAAGAACTGAGCCGATCATTACAGCTGCCGGATCCTTGTAGCCTGCCTCCAGCAAGTGGTCGGCCATCTCAAGGAAATCAGAGAACACCTCCGCACTGACGAGGTCACGGACAGACGACAACCAGCCCCCATCAATTTCCCGCTTAACTGACTCAAGAATCGCAACACCTTTCAGTGCACTGCTGTAGTAATGAGAGCTCGCGTGCTCCGCGAACTCCGCATAGTGCGGGTGGGATGAGCCATACACCCGTTGCAAGAACGACAAGCATGCCGATCTGAAACCCGCCATACGTGGTTCATCTACGTAGTCCACGCCGTAAGCGCTTCCCTCTCGATACTTGGTGGTCGACAAAGCCTTGCCTTCGGCAATCAGTTCATCGGCTCTCTTCGATAAGTCGGCTGATTTGCGCATGTGCTTTCCGTGAGCTCTAACGTAGAAATGACCGGCGGACAGTAGGCGCGCGAGAGCGGGCCGATAGGACGTCCGTGTCGATTGCCATGTTAGATCGCACTGCGCCAGGCTCTCCAGCTCGCGGCGACCACTAGCCCAAATTGGCCGACGAGCGCCAGCATCAGGAAACCCGGAGTAGCGTGTCCGTACTGCGCAAGGGCGACGACGACCAACAACACACCAAGGCCAAGCGCAACGGCATAGCGCGCCACTGGGACCACTCGCCCAAACCGCGCCAGCAGAACGGCCGCGCCTAGGCACGTTGCCAACGGAAGTGATGCCCAGGAGACAAAGAAGCGAAAGACATTGCCGGTCTCGTCGCCCCCACCCGCGGGATGTACGGCGATCCTGCCGAGAACAATCGACTCGATCGCTGCTGCAGCAGCAATCATCGGTGCCAGGATAAGCAGCGAGCGGTTCATGCGATCTAACGTCGAAGTTGACCGGCGCAAACCGGCAGCGCGCCGACAGGTGCACGATTACCCGCACGCCTGGCGGCGCGCTGCCGGTTTGTGTCCGTGTCGAACGACATGTTAGGCATCACCCGCACCGATTTCGAACTCTGCGTGCTTGGTCGCACTCGACACCGTCGCGAGCTTGACACCATTGGATTGAATTACGACGAGCCAGTCTTCGCACTCGCCACCACGCGGAATTGTCGCGTGCAACAGTTCCCAAAGTCGGCGACGTAAAAGTGAGAGGACAGTGCCGGCAATCGGCTCGCGAAGATGCACCCACAACAGCAGATCATCCGATCGCCGCTCGTGGCTGTGGCGCTCTGCTTCAACCTGCCCCGACTTTCCAATGAACTCCGACACCGCCAAGCGGACCGATTCCTCGATCGGTTGTCTGCGGGCGTGACGTCTGCGCTCAAGCGACACAGTGAGGCCTAACGTGGGAGGTGACCGGCACGTACCGGCAGCGCGCCGCGAGGTGCACGATCACCCGCGCGCCTCGCGGCGCGCTGCCGGTGCGTGTCCGCGTCGACCGACTTGTTAGAGCTCATGCGCCCATTCTCTCGCGGAACAACTTCAGAACCTTCTCCGCAGCCGGCTCATCTCCAGCGAGGGACGCGATGCCGACGACAGAGAGAGCGCCAATGGTTTCAGCAGACGAAAGCACTTTGCGCACCTCCGCATCATCGTAGTTGGGCTCGATTGCTTCCGGAGTGTTCCACCGCTGAATGTGCAGACCGCCTGTATGCGTGAACGCGCACATGGCCCTCCACGAGTTCTCCTTGACTTCGGAAAGGATCATCTCGCTAAAAGTTTCGGTCTGCTCCAGACTCTCCAAAAGAATTCCGATTCTCGGCGGCTCAGCGCCTTCGACAAACTTATCCACCTCGGCATCGGTCGCGCATAAAGCCAACCATTCGCCACGGACATAGGCCTCGAACGCTACGCGAACCAGTGCGAAACTGGATGCATAGAGCTCATGATCCAGAAGTGCCACGATCGCATGATGATGATCCTGTGCGATGGCAAGGCAACTCGCTGCGGCGCGCACTCTCTTCGTCGCCGGCAGATCGCACTCATGGATGATCGCGCCGATCGAGTTCAGATAGTCGGCGGCACTGGCGTCTATGACCGGTTTCATGAGGTCTAACGTCGGAGTTGACCGGCGCGCAGCGGCATTGCGCCGCAAGACGGATGCTTACCTGCACGGCTTGCGGCGCAATGCCGCTGCGTGTCCTTGTCGAACGACTTGTTAGACCTCATGTGCGTTTCCTGGCAGCACGTGCTTGCAGTACCGCCACTCGTGGACGGGCTGGTCATCGAGGTACACGTCCGGCTTCGGCAGGTAGCCCGCGAAGCAACCTTCGAGGCCAAGTTCAGTAGCGCAATCGCGGGCGTACTCCGCGCCTCCCGAGCTCCACAGGTAAAGAGTCGCACCATCTGCATGCAGCCGGCGAACACGTGCCACGACATCAGGCATCGGGATCCGCTTGCTCCCGACACTCCGGACTAAGGTGTCGTCAACGTCGACAAAAACTACGCGCGGTCTCATGAGGTTCAACTCAATATCGGCCGCAGCTCTAAAGCTGCCACACCAAGTCTGCTGAATAAGCTGGCCTGACATTCAGACCTAAGTCGTTGCAACGACTGCATGTTCTCTCCCCATTGCCGGATAACGGGTCTTCGAAGGACGGACCTGCTTGGCCGCAACCCTCCACCAGTCTAACGATGCCCCTCCTCCCCGGCCAAGCGTTGCTGGCAGGTTCACCAGGAGAACGTTGGCATGGCCACACACCCGTCCGGCAATCCCGCGCCGCGCCTGCTTGACCAAGTGCGCGAGCGGGCGCGCTACCTGCATTTCAGCCTGCGCACCGAGCACGCGTACGTGTACTGGATCCGCTTCTTCATCCGCTGGCACGGCCTGCGGCATCCGCGCGAACTCGGTGCGCCGGAGGTGCAGGCGTTCCTCGGGATGCTGGCCAGCCAGCGGCACGTGTCGGCGTCCACGCACAACCAGGCGCTCAGCGCCCTGCTGTTCCTCTACCGCGAGGTGCTGGGCACGCGGCTCGAGTGGCTCGACCAGTTGCAGCGACCATCGACGCGCAAGCGCATCCCCACCGTGCTCACGCCTGGCGAAGTCGCGCGGCTGCTGGCGGCGCTGCCCGGGCCGCCCTTGAGCACGGCGGCTCGGCTGATGTACGGCACGGGCATGCGCCTGATGGAGGCGATGCGGCTGCGCGTGAAGGACGTCGAGTTCGCGCGCCAGGTGATCGTCGTGCGCGAGGCCAAGGGCAGCAAGGACCGCGTGGTCATGCTGCCGCGAGCGCTGGTGCCCGCCTTGCGCGAGCAACTGGCACTCGCACGCCTGCTGTGGCAGCAGGATCGCCAGAGTGGCCACGGCGGTGTCGACGTGCCGCATGCACTGGAAGCCAAGTACCCGCAGGTGGGCAGCAGCTGGGGGTGGTTCTGGGTGTTCCCGGCGCCGAAGCACAGCACCGATCCGCGCACCGGCGTCATCCGCCGCCACCACCTGCACGAGGAGCGGTTGCAGCGCGCCGTGAAGGTGGCCGCTGTGCAGGCGGGCATCGACAAGCCCGTCTCCTCGCACACCTTGCGCCACAGCTTCGCCACCCACCTGCTGCAGTCGGGCACGGACATCCGCACCGTGCAGGAACTGCTGGGCCATAGCGACGTGAGCACGACCATGATCTACACGCACGTGCTCAAGATCGCTGCAGGCGGGACGGCCAGTCCACTGGATGCACTCGTGCGCACCGGCGGCCTTCCGGCCACCTCGGCCGCGGACACGCCCGACATCGATCCGGACTGATCGCGATGCCTGTCACAAGCCACACCCGCCGCACGCCAGAATCCCTGCATGTCCGATCCCCTCGCCCGCCTCGTCAGCACCGAGATGCCGTACGGCAAGTACAAGGGCACGCTGATCGCCGACCTGCCGGGCAACTACCTCAACTGGTTTGCCCGCGAAGGGTTTCCGCCGGGTGAGCTGGGCCGTCTGCTGGCACTGATGCACGAGATCGACCACAACGGCCTCAAGCACCTGCTGCAACCCCTGCGCCAGGGCCCGCGCACGTAGCTTCCGGTGCGCAGGGCTTGACCCTGCCATCATGGCAAGCTTGATGATTCCTCCATCGGGCCCCTCGCGGCCCAGGAGTGCCGATGACCACAGCCACCCTGCCCAACCGCCTCAAGTCCCTGGATCTCGACCAGCCCGGCATCGAGTTTCCCGTGCAGGGCATGACCTGCGCGTCGTGCGTCGCGCGCGTCGAGAAGGCGCTGGCGAAGGTGCCTGGCGTGCAGGAGGCTTCGGTCAACCTGGCGACCGAGACGGCCACTGTGCGCGCCGACGCCGGCGTCCAGGTTCCGCAGCTGCGCGCCGCGGTCGAGAAGGCCGGCTATGCGGTGCCCGAGCAGTCGCTCAGCCTCGACGTATCGGGCATGACCTGCGCCTCGTGCGTGGCGCGTGTCGAGAAGGCCCTGAGGAAGACGCCTGGCGTGCTTGGGGCAGAGGTGAATCTCGCGACCGAGAAGGCGCAGGTGACCTTCGTCGGCCGCGCCGAGGAGATGCAGCCCCGCCTCGTCGCGGCCGTCGGGAAGGCGGGCTACACCGCCGCCGTCCCGACCGCCGAAACCTCGCCCGCCGGCGCGGACACGAGTGGCCTGCCCGACTGGTGGCCCGTCGCCGTCTCCGCCGCGCTGTCGGCGCCGCTGGTGCTGCCGATGCTGGCAGCGCTGCTCGGCCTGCAGGTCGCGCCATCGGGCTGGTGGCAGCTCGCCTTCGCCACGCCGGTGCAGTTCTGGCTGGGCGCGCGCTTCTACCGGTCGGCCTGGAAGGCGGTGAAGGCCCGCGCCGGCAACATGGACCTGCTGGTGGCCCTGGGCACGTCGGCGGGCTATGGCCTCTCGCTGTACCTGCTGCTCGCACGGCCCGCCCACGGCGCACACGGCGAGGCGCCGCACCTCTACTTCGAAGCGTCCGCCGTCGTGATAACGCTGGTGCTGCTGGGCAAATGGCTCGAAGGCCGCGCGAAGCGGCAGACCACGGAGGCGATCCGCGCCTTGCATGCACTGCGTCCCGACACGGCCCGCGTGCGTCGCGACGGCGGCGAGGTCGAGATCCCGGCCTCGCAGCTGGAGGTCGGCGACGTGGTGGTCGTGCGTCCGGGAGAACGGGTGCCCGTCGACGCGCAACTCGTCGAAGGCGCCACGCACGTCGACGAATCACTGATCACCGGCGAAAGCCTTCCGGTGGCAAAGCGCGTGGGCGACAAGGTCGTGGGCGGCTCGGTCAATGCCGAAGGCCTGTTCGTCGCGCGCGCCACGGCGATAGGCGCCGAATCCACGCTCTCGCGCATCGCGCGCATGGTCGAGTCGGCCCAGGCCCGCAAGGCGCCGATCCAGCGCCTCGTCGACAAGGTCAGCGAGGTGTTCGTGCCGGTCGTGATCGGCGTGGCGCTCGTCACGCTGGCGGGCTGGGTGTTCACGACCGGCGACTGGGAGCGCGCCATCCTCAACGCGGTCGCTGTGCTGGTCATCGCGTGCCCTTGCGCACTGGGCCTCGCGACGCCGACCGCCGTGATGGCGGGCACCGGCGTCGCCGCCCGCCGCGGGATCCTGATCAAGGACGCCGAGGCGCTCGAAGTCGCCCACAAGGTCGGGATCGTGGCATTCGACAAGACCGGCACGCTCACCGAGGGCAAGCCGCGGCTGGTGGCCTTCGAAGCCGCGCAAGGCGAGGCGCAGGCGATGCTTGCGCTCGCGGCCAGCGTGCAGTCGGGCAGCGAACATCCGCTGGCGCGCGCGGTCACGCAGGAGGCGTCCACGCGGCAGCTGTCGATCGCGCCAGCGAGCGACGCGCAGGCCGTCGCCGGACGCGGGATGTCGGCGACGGTCGAGGGCCGCCAACTGCGCCTGGGCAGCGCACGGTGGATGCGCGAGCTGCAGGTGGACCTCTCCATGCTGGAGGCGCGCGCCGCGCAACTCGAGACCGAAGGACGCACCGTGTCCTGGCTGGCCGACGTGACGGACTCGCCTCGCCTGCTGGGCCTGGTCGCGTTCGGCGACGAGCCCAAGGCGACCGCCATCGAGGCCATCGCGGCGCTGCGCCACATCGGCGTGAAGTCCGCAATGGTCACCGGCGACAACGAGGGCGCGGCGCAGGCGACGGCACGCGCGCTGGGCATCGACGAAGTCCGCGCCCAGGTGCTGCCGCAGGACAAGGCGGCCTTCGTGGCCGGACTGCGCGCCGATGGCCGCGTCGTGGCGATGGTGGGCGACGGCATCAACGACGCGCCCGCGCTGGCTGCGGCGGACGTGGGCTTCTCGATGTCGACGGGCACGGAAGTGGCCATGCATGCCGCCGGCATCACCTTGATGCGCGGCGATCCGCGGCTGGTGGCCGACGCCATCGACATCTCGCGCAGGACCTCCGCCAAGATCCGGCAGAACCTGTTCTGGGCCTTCATCTACAACGTGGTGGGCATTCCGCTGGCGGCGTTCGGCATGCTCGACCCGATGATCGCCGGGGCCGCCATGGCGTTCTCCAGCGTCAGCGTGGTGACCAACGCATTGACGCTGCGCCGCTGGACAGGGAGGGCCGCATGAAGGCGATCGGCGAAGGCATGAACATCGGCGAAGCGGCGCAGAAGGCCGGCGTCACGCCGAAGATGGTGCGCCACTACGAAGCGCTCGGGCTGCTGCCCAAGGTGCACCGCACCGAGTCCGGCTACCGCGTCTACACGGGCAACGAGGTGCACACGCTGCGCTTCATCAAGCGCTCGCGCGACCTGGGCTTCTCGATGGCGGAGATCGCGGAGCTGGTGAAGCTGTGGCAGGACCGCAGGCGGCCGAGCGCGAGCGTCAGGAAGGTGGCGTCCGCGCACCTCGCGGACCTGGATCGCAAGATCCAGGAGCTGGAAGCGATGCGCAACACGCTGCGGCACCTGATCCACTGCTGCCAGGGCGACGACCGGCCCGACTGCCCGATCCTCGAAGACCTGGAAGGCCTGTCCGGCCCGGCTCCGAAGGCCGCGTAGCAGCCGCCGCCTCACTGCGACCGGTCGCTGTGCGCCAGCTGGTCCTTCTCGGCGGCATGGGCCGCCGTTTCCCGCGCGGCGAGGTCGCCCACCGCAGCGCCTGCCCGTGCGCCGACGGCGGTGCCCACGGGGCCGGCGACGGTCGTCCCCACCACGGCGCCGATGACGGCGCCGCCAGCGGAGCCCGCACCCGCAGCCAGGTCGTGCTCCGATGCAGGATCGCGGGCATGGCCGTCGATGCACTGCGCAGCGCCGCGCCCGAGCTTGTCGCCTGCCGCGGAGCCCACGGCCGCACCGGCCACCACGCCCGCGGGACCTGCGACCGCGCCCGCTGCGGCCCCGGCCAAGGCACCTCCGGTTGCGCCGGCGGCACCGCCGACCTTGGCGGTTGCCGCCCCGCTCTCGTCCTTGTGCAGCCGGCACCACAGCTCGCGGCCGGTGAGCGCGCCGGCGACGCCGCCCACCACCGCGCCCCCGAACGAACCCGTGCCACCGTCCAGCCAGCCGCCGAGGGCGGCACCGGCCGCGGCGCCAACGCTGGCGCCGAAGCCCTCGGCCATGTTGCTGGCGCGGAAGGGGAATGCCCCGCGCCTGAAGCGATCGAACACCCGCACACCTCCATCCTGCGCCTGCATCGCGGCAGGCGCCGTCATCCGACTTCGCCGGATCTGGACGGCAGGCCCCCACCGACGCGCATCAGGCCCGCACCCATGGTCCACAGCAGATCACGCAGGTTGCAAGGCTTGACGAAGAAGGCATCGAACCCGGCCGCGGCACAGCGGGCCGCCGTCGCGCGGCCGCCCCAGCCCGACACGGCGATCACCAGCGCGTCGCAGCAGCGCGGCTGCCGCCGCACGGCCTGCAGCAGGCGAAAGCCGTCGTAGTCGGGCATGGCCAGGTCGGTGAGCACCACGTCGACAGGCTGCATCGACAGCTGTCGCAGTGCCGGCTCTCCGCCGGCCGCCGTGAGCACGCGGTACCCCTGCGATCGCAGCAGCAGCGCCATCGTGTCCAGGTAGTCGCGCTCGTCGTCGACGACGAGGACGGTGGGCGAGGCATGGATGGTGGCCATGGCGGTGACGGCGACGGGAACGCCCGGCTGCGGCCGGCAGCCGCAACATCCGTGCTGAGTCCCCAATTGCGAGTCCCACTCTGGACGCTGGCCGGACGTTCGTCTTCCGGGTTTCTCCTAGCCGCCTGCAGGAATATGGCGGACCCGACTCGGTGGGCCGCCCCCCGTCAGCAGAAGGTCAGGCAGCCGCCGGCATCGCCCGCCTTGCGAGCGGCGTTTCGGGAATCGGCAGGTGGACCAGGGCTGCGCCGACCGCCAGCAGGGCATCGGCGATCCACACGGCGTCGTAGCTGCCGGTGGCCTGGAACACCGTGCCGCCGAGCCACGCGCCAAGGAAGCCGCCGGCCTGGTGCGTGAGCATCACCACGCCGAACAGCATGGCCATGTTGGCCGGCCCGAAGAACTTCGCCACCAGTCCCGCGGTCGGCGGCACCGTCGACAGGAATGACGCGCCCATCACCGCCGCGAACACCAGCACCACCGGCCCGGTCTTGGGCGCCAGCAGGAACAGCACGATGGCCAGGGCACGCACCGCGTAGAGCATCGCCAGCAGCGACTTCATGCGCCAGCGGCCGACGGCCCATCCCATCGCCACGCTGCCCACGATGTTGAAGAGACCGAGGATGCCCACGGCCCAGCCAGCCCATTGCGTCGCCAGCCCGCAGGACGCCACCACGCCGGGCAGGTGCGTGGCGAGGAAGGCGACATGGAACCCGCAGACGAAGAAGCCGGCCGCCAGCAGCAGGAAGCCGCGGTGCTGCAACGCCTCGCCGATCGCCGCCCGCGCACTCACTGCCTTCTGCCCCGCGGGCGCGGCCTGGCGCGCATTGCCCCGCAGCACCCGGGCCGCAGGCAATGCGAACAGCACCAGCACGGCCAGCACCTGCATCGCGGCGGACCAGCCCATGCCGACGATCAGGGCGGCGGAGATCGGCGCCAGCAGGAACTGCCCCGTCGACCCGCCCGCGTTGACGATGCCCGTGGCAAGCCCGCGCTTGTCCGCCGGCACCAGCCGCGTGGCCGCTCCCATCAGCACCGCAGGGCCCGCCATGCCGGCGCCGCCGGCGGCCAGGATGCCCACCGCGAAGATCAGGCCCCACGTGGTGGTCATGAACGGCGTGATGAAGGTGCCCAGCGCCACGAGCGCCGCCCCCATCAGCAGCACGCGGCCGGCGCCGATGCGGTCGGCGACCGCACCGGCAAAGGGCTGCGTCAGGCCCCACCACAGCTGCCCGAAAGCGAACGCCAGGCTGATGCTGGCCAGCCCCAGCTTCGTCGACGTGTTGAGCGGCGCGAGGAACAGGCCCATGGTCTGGCGCACGCCCATGGTGAGCGCGAAGGTGCCGGCCGCGGCCAGCAGCACGAGCCAGACGGCAGGGGGCACCCGCGTCGCCGCGGGATTGGTGGTGTCAGTCATCGCGGTCCTCCGGGGTGGATGGGGCGAGCAGCCCCGAGCATTCGTCGAGCAGGGCATGCAGCGCGACGACGCGGCGCGTGCCCAGCGTGGCATTGAGCTGCTCCTGCGCCACGCGCCAGCGGCGCTGCGCCTCCTGGCGCTTGTCACGGCCGGCGTCGGTGGCGCGCACCACGCGGCTGCGCGCGTCGGCGCCCGGCTCCATCACGATCCAGCCGGCGTCGATCAGCGGCCGCAGGTTGCGGCTGAGGGTGGACGCATCGACCTTCATCTCCCGCGCCAGGTCGACCGGCCGCACCGGGCCGAGCTTGCACACGTACGACAGCAGCGAATACTGCGTGCCGCGCAGGCCGGTCTTGCCCACCTCTGCGTCGTACAGCTGCGCCACACGGCGCATCAGCTGGCGCAGCTTGAGGTTGGTGCAGCCCTGCGGCTTGACAGCGGTGTCCATGGCGGATTAGTGTAGCTGCAACCGTTGTACATGCAAGTTTTGGCGGCAGCCGCCATGGAGACGCCTCGATGACCCAGGAGAACCAGCTCGAACGATGGCTTGCGCAGGAGCGCGAGCAGAACGCCCGCTTCGACGGCGCCGGCCCCGGCGTGGTCCGGCCCGAGCAGGTGGCCGGCCTGTCCGGCCTGCAGCTGATGCAGGGCATGCTCGCGGGCGAACTGCCCTACCCGCCCATCGCCAAGACGCTGGACTTCCTGCTGGTCGAGGCCGGCGACGGCCATGCGGTGTTCCAGGGCACGCCCGGCCCCGCGCACCTCAATCCCATGGGCGGCATCCACGGCGGCTGGTACGCCACGCTGCTCGATTCGGCCATGGGTTGCGCGGTGCACACGAAGATGCCGGCGGGCCGCGGCTACACCACCGCCGAACTCAGCGTGAACATCGTGCGCGCCATCGGCGCCAAGGCGCCGCGCGTGCGCACCGAGGGCAAGGTGCTGCATGCGGGCCGGCAGCTCGCGACGGCGGAGGCGAAGTTGTACGGACCGGACGGCACGCTGTACGCGCATGCGACGACGACGTGCCTGGTGTTCGACCTGCGCTGAGGGCGTGGTCCCCCCGCCTGTCATGCCGGGCTTGACCCGGCATCCAGCGCTTTACTGTCATGCCGGGCTTGACCCGGCATCCAGGCCGCGCCTGGTCCACGCGCCGGACTGGATTGCGGGTCAAGCCCGCAATGACACCGTCCGGGGCGCACCGCGTCCCTGCCTATGATCCGCGCATGCCGTCGCTCGACAACGTCTTCTGGCAAAGCCTCGATGGTCCGCACCGCGCGTGGTCCGTCGGCACCGCCGCCGCGCGCCGCTACGCCAGTGGCTTCTCCCCCATCGCCGCGTTCGCCACGCCGCGCACGCCCGACCTCGATGCGCTGGCGCCGTTCTGCGAACCCGGCGAGCGCCTGTACTGCGCCGACTGGGACGGCCCTGCGCCCGCGGGCTGGCGGGTCGAGCTCGAAGCTTTCATGGTGCGCATGGCCTGGCGGGACGAACCGCCGGCCGCTGATCCTTCGCTGCAGGCCGTGCCGCTCGGCCCTTCGCATGTCGACGCCGCCGTCGAACTCGCGGCGCTGACCAGGCCGGGCCCGTTCGGCCCGCGCACGCTGGAGATGGGCGACTACGTCGGCGTGTTCGACCAGGGACGCCTGATCGCGATGGCCGGCGAGCGCACCCGCACCGCGACGGCGCGCGAAGTGAGCGGCGTCTGCACCCACCCCGACCACCAGGGCCGCGGCCTCGCACGCCGCCTCATGCAACTGCTGATCGCGCGCCAGCTCGCACGCGGCGAGCAGCCGTTCCTGCACGTGATGAGCGCCAACCGCACGGCACGCGGGCTGTACGAGCGCATGGGATTCGCCACCGACGCCGAAGTGGTGGTGCGCGTCATCGCGCGCGACGCCTGAACGCGCGCGGGACGTCCCCTGCCTGTCATGCCGGGCTCGAGCCGGCATCCAGTCCCACCGTGTGCGCGGACCGGGGTCGATGCCGATAATCGCCGCATGCGACTCCTCCACACCATGCTCCGCGTCGGCGACCTGCAGCGGTCGATCGACTTCTACACCAAGGTGCTCGGCATGAAGCTGCTGCGCACCACCGAGCGGCCCGAGCAGAAGTACTCGCTGGCCTTCGTCGGCTACGGCACCAACCCCGACCACGCCGAAATCGAGCTCACCTACAACCACGGCGTGTCCAGCTACGAGATGGGCACGGCCTACGGCCACATCGCTCTGGGCGTCCCCGACGTCGCGGCTGCGTGCGAGAAGATCCGCGCCGCCGGCGGCACCATCACGCGCGAGGCCGGCCCGGTGAAGGGCGGCAACACGGTGATCGCGTTCGTGCAGGACCCGGACGGTTACAAGATCGAACTGATCGAGCGGGACAGCTGAGGCTGCTACGGCGCCAGACTCCTGCCACTGAAGCAGGGCATCCGGCGCACCTCGTCCAGGTGCTGCCTGGCTCGCCGGAGATTCTCTTCAGCCTGCCGGATTGCGTCGCCCATGCGTTGCGTGGCGGCGTGGAAGTCCTCGAGAGTCTTGTGCCACTCCAGCGCGGCAGGCTCCCCTGACGACGAATCTGCCCTGGGCCGCGCGGGCCCCGCTGCTTCTTTCCACATGGCTGCACCTTCGGATGGGTGCCCAGACAGGCTGACTGGCCAAGGAGGCGTTCGGCAGGAGGCACGAGAAGAGCCGAATCAGAACGAATCCACGGTAGCACGTCTCGCGCCGGCGTGGGGACGTAGCCGCTGCCTCGGACCGCCCTTGAAATCGGCCCGTCGCTCACCAGAATGCGGGTTCGTTCGCCTGGAGGGTTTCGCCATGAACCTGCTCAGCCGGAGTGCCGCCTGCCTGCTGACCCTCGCTGTCAGCGCACCGGCCGCCGTCGCCCAGTCCATCAGGCCGGGGCTGTGGGAGATCCAGCGCTCCACGACCAGCACCAGCGGCGAAGCGGAGAAACGGATGTCCGCCGCGCAGGAGCGCATGGCCAACCTGCCGCCCGAGAAACGCAAGCTGATGGAAGAGCGGATGGCGCGGAGCGGCGTGCAGATGGGCAGCGCCAGCGCGGGCAGCATGTCCGCCAGGGTCTGCGTCACGCCGGAGATGGCCAGGCACGACGAGACGGCGGAAGAGCTGCTCCCGGGCTGCCAGACCACGTCCCAATCGCGCAGCGCCAGCGGCGTCAAGCTCGCCTTCACCTGCACCAACCCGCGCCAGTCCGGCGAGACCGAGATCAGCTACCAGGGACCGAAGGCCTATTCGATGCGGACCACCATCCACAAGGACGTGAATGGGAAGCCGGACACGGTGACGAAGACCGGCTCGGGAAAATGGATCTCGGATGACTGCGGCAGCGTGACGCGCATGCCGGGACAACGCTGAGGCGCGCCGGGGCGGGGCCTCACCCCGTCAGCGTCACCAGGATGTCCGCGTACCAGGCGCAGTTCAGCCCCAGCGATTCGTCCTGCGCCATGTCGCGCCCGCCCATGTCGAAGCGCGACGAGTGCACGCCCAGCAGCTTCCACGGCAGCGCCGATGGCGTGTCGCCGGAGCGCATCACGACCGGCGCGCCACTGCTGCCGCGGTGCGCGCGGCCATCGGTGAGGAAGCAGCCCTGCCCCTGGAACCGCAGCCCGAACGACGACGCGATGATCGCGTGACGTACCACGGGCAGGTGGTGCAGCGTGTCGTGGAAGCCGAGTGGAAAGCCCACCAGCAGCACCGGCAGGCCGACCTCGGCCGCACTCAGCGACGACAGCAGGTGCTCGGGCGCGAAGGCATGCAGCACGGCACTCGGCGGCAGCAGGCCGCGCTCCACCTCCAGCACCGCGACGTCGATCTCGCCGCCGCGGTCGCGTCCCTGGTGCCACAGGCCGCGGCCATCGGCATAAAGCGGAAAGCGCACGGACGCGCTGCGGGCCAGGTCGGCCGCCGCGGTGTGGACGCCGATCTCGATCGCGTCCGGCAGGTGGCCGGTCTCGGCATCGAACAGCACGTGGCGGCTGGTGACCAGGAACAGGCGATCGTCGCGCCGGAAGAAGAAGCCAGATGCGCGCGTGAGCACGTTGCCGCCGAGCAGCGTGGTGATCTGCACGGTGGTGAGCAGCAGCGACTCGACCTGCGCGACGTCGAGGGCGGGGACGGGAAGCCTGGGCACGGACCACTGCGATGCCACGCGGGCGGGTGCGGGCGCGCCGCTCTCCTCGGATGAAGTCGCGGCCTCGTTGGCCGCATCGCTGACATCGGCAGTCGCTTGCTGCGGCTGCAGCTCAGGCTGCGCCGGATGGGCGCGCAGCCAGCGTCGGCGCTCGGTCGGTTCGGGCATGGTGTTCCCCTCGCTTGCGCGGCCATGATGCGCCGCTTTCCCGCGGCCGTGGGGCTGCGTTACAGGCGGGCCAGGCAGCCCAGCAGGTCGTCGATGCGCAGCGGCTTGACGAAGTGCACGTCGAACCCGGCCTCGGCCGCGCGTGCCTTGTCGGCGTACTGGCCCCATCCGGTCAACGCGATGAGCATCGGCCGCGCGCCGGGCATCTGCATGCGGATGCGCCGCGCGGCCTCGTACCCGTTCATCACCGGCATGCCGATGTCCATGACGACGACGTCGGGCTGCTCGGCCTCGACCTTGCCCACCGCCGCGGCACCGTCATGCGCGACGCTGACGCTCAGCCCATGCAAGGACAACAGCGCCTCCAGCGTGCTGGCCGCATCGACGTTGTCGTCCACCACCAGCACCTTGCGTCCGCCGGAGGCCGGCTGCCATGCCGACGCGCCGGCATCGTCCGCCGTCGCCCCGGGCTCGACGACCACCGGCACGCTCAGGACGAATTCGCTGCCCTGGCCCGGTCCGTCACTGCGGGCCCGGACACTGCCGCCGTGCAGTTGCGCGAAGGCACGCGTCAGGTGCAGGCCGAGGCCGAGGCCCCCCGTCGGCTCGCCCACGGTGCGGGTCTGCTCGAACATCTCGAAGATGCGCTCCAGGTCGTCCGGCGCCAGGCCGACCCCGTTGTCGCGCACCGCGAAGGCGGCCTCCGGGCCCTGGTGCCGCACCTGCAGCACGATCTCGCCGCCCGGCGGCGTGAACTTGGCGGCGTTGACCAGCAGGTTGGCCACTGCCTGCACCAGGCGCACGTGGTCGGCCATCAGGACGATCTCGCCGGCGGGTTGGTCGATCACCACCCGATGGCCCTTGGTGTCCATCGACGCCTGCGCGATCTCCACCGCGTGCGAGGCCACCCGCCGTGCGGTGGTCGGGCCCAGTTGCAGCTCCAGCTTGCCGCTGGTGATGCGCGCGACGTCCAGCAGGTCGTCCACCAGCCGCGTGAGGTGCTTGATCTGCCGATCCACCATTCCCACCAGGGAGGTGACCTGCGGCGACGGGTACAGCCGCTGCATGATCGCCGTCGCGTTGCTGATGGGAGCGAGCGGATTGCGCAATTCGTGCGCGAGCGTGGCCAGGAATTCGTCCTTGCGCCGGCTCAGCGCCCGCATCTCGTACTGGCGGGAGCGGGCGCGCAGCGCCGAGCGCACCGCGCTCACCAGCGACAGCGTGCGGACGGGGCGCTCCAGCATCGTGACGTTGCCCAGGTGCTCGATCGCACGCTGGGCCTCCAGCGAGTCGGCGCCGCGCTTGGCCATCACCAACACCGGCAGGTCGGACCACGGGGGCTGCTGCTGCAGGTAGCGGGCCAGCACCGACAGCGTGTCCTTGGCAAGCATCTCCTCGGCGACCAGCAGCGCGCCGACCCCGGCATCGAGGGCCCGCGCCAGTTCGCCGGCGCCGGGACACGCGATCGCGTCGATCCTCGCGGCCTGCAGCACCTGCTCGGCCAGTCGGGCATCGTGGTCGGAGACGTGGAGGACGATCCGCTGCTCCATCAGGACATGCCTCCCGTCGCGGCCACCGTGGGCACTGGCACGCCGGTGAGCAGGCCGCGGTAACCCCGCAACACCTCGCCGACGTGGATGCCGTTCGCGTCCAGGGTGTACGAGCGGATGGTGCGCTCGTGCACGCTCCCGCGCTTCTTGAACACCGAGATCGCCTGGCGGATCTCGCCATCGAGCTCGAAGTAGCGCAGCATGAGCACGTTGTCGGCCACGTAGCTGGCATCCATCGAAGAGGTCATCGCCCCGCCCAGCATGCCCTGCTGCACGCCCACGAGGAGCGTCACCACGCGGTGCTGCCCGAGGTAGGTGAGAAGCTCGTGCAGGTAGGTGGTGAGAAATCGCTCGTCAGGCACCGCATTCAGGTAGCCGTTGAGGCTGTCGATCACGACCATCTTCACGCCGCGCGCGACGGCCTCCCGCACGGCAGCGGAGAACTGGCCCGGCGACAGTTCGGCGGGGTCGATCTGCTGCAGCGTGAGCTGGCCCGAGTCCATCGCCTCGCGCAGCGGCAGGTGCAGGCCGTCCGCGCGATGCAGCACGTTGCTGATGGATTCCTCGAACAGGAAGATCGCGGCCTTCTCGCCGCGCTTGTACGACGCGACGACGAACTGCGCCGCGAGCGACGACTTGCCGGTGCCGGGCGGCCCCACCAGCAGCGTGCTGGTGCCTTCCTCCAGCCCGCCGCCGATCAGCATGTCGAGTTCGCGCAGGCCGCTGCTCAGCTGGGTGCGGCCGGTGATGCCCCGCGTCTCGGCCGCCACCAGGCGCGGATGCACCACGATGCCCCCGTGGACGAGGTTGTAGTCGTGCAGGCCGCCGGTGACGCGGCGGCCGCGGAACTTCACCACGCGCAGCTGCCGCCGCTCGACACCGTAATCCTTGACCGAGTGGTTCAGCTGGATCACGCCATGCGCGATGCTGCGCACCTGCAGGTCGCCGGCCGCCGACGCGGTGCGGTCGTCCAGCAGCAGCACGGTGCAGTTGCGGCGCGAGAAGAACTGCTTGAGCGCCAGCACCTGGCGCCGGTAGCGCAGAGGCGACTCGGCCAGCAGCTGCAGTTCCGAGAGCGAGTCGAGCACCACGCGCGTGGGCTGGCGCTCCTCCACCACCCCCAGCACGACCTTCAGCGTGTCGGCCAGCTCGACCTCGGAGGGATGGAACATCGAGTACTGGCCGCCGGCAAGAAGGTTCTCGTCGGGCAGCACCTCGTGCACGTGGATGCCGTCGAGGGTCCAGCCGTGCGACGCCGCGACGGCGGCCAGTTCCTCACGGTTCTCGGCCAGCGTGATGTAGACGACGGACTCGCCGTTGCGCACGCCCTCGTTGAGGAACTGCAGCCCGGCCGTGGTCTTGCCCGCGCCGGGCTCGCCTTCGATCAGGTAGATGCGCCGGGCGGTGAGCCCACCACCCAGGAGGGTGTCCATGCCTTCGATGCCGGTGGAGAGAAGGACCTCCGGTGGCGCTGCGTCCTGCATGGGAGCCCCCCTGAACTGCATGGCCCGAACTCCGGGCGCGGGATACGCGGAAGCGGCTGTGCGTCGATCATCGTAACAAAGCTGCCACTGTCGCGTTCACGCGGCTAGAGCACGAAAGGCCGGCCGGTCACCTGTGTCGTCGCGACGGCCATCTCCTGCTTGGCCATGATGCCCGCCTCGTGCGCAAGACGACCTCCCTCGATGGCGAGCCTGAAGGCGCGAGCCATCGCCACGGGGTCATGCGCCAGCGCGACGGCGGAGTTGACCAGCACCGCGTCGTAGCCGAGCTCCATCGCATGCACCGCGTCGCGCGGCGAGCCGATGCCGGCGTCGACCACCAGCGGCACGCTAGGCAAGCGCGCACGCAGCGTCTTCAGCGCGGTCGGATTGAGCAGTCCTTGCCCGGAACCAATCGGCGCGCCCCAGGGCATCAGGATGCGGCAGCCCGCATCGAGCAGGCGATTGCAGGTGACCAGGTCGTCGGTGCAGTACGGGAACACCTCGAAGCCGTCGCTGGCCAGTTCGCGCGCGGCCTGCACCAGCTCCCACGGGTCGGGCTGCAGCGTGTACTCGTCGCCGACCACTTCGAGCTTGATCCAGTTCGTGCCGAACATCTCGCGCGCCATGCGCGCCAGCGTGACGGCCTCGCGGGCCGTGGTACAGCCGGCGGTGTTGGGCAGCAGGTGCGCGCCGAGCTCGCGGATGAACTTGAAGAACTCGCCCGCCTCGCCGCCGCCGGACAGCTGCCGCCGCAGGCCGACCGTGATGACCTGCGTGCCCGAGGCGCGCACCGCGTCGCGCAGCACCGCGGGCGAGGGATAGCTGGCGGTGCCGAGGAAGAAGCGGCTCTCGAGCGTCTGGCCGCCGATGGTGAAAGTCTGGCTCATGCAAATCCCTTTCGTTCGATGCGGACCGCGCTGGCGGTGCGCCATGGATCTTCGCGGGGCCACCGCGGAACCGGCTTTGCCGGGCCGCTGGTGGCGCCCCCTGGGGGAGGCGGCCGAAGGCCGCTTCGGGGGGACCATTACCCTCCCGTGATGGGTTCGAAGGTCATGACGGCGTCGCCGTCGCGAAGCACGTGCTGCCCGCGCTGGTCGCGCGGCACGAAGTCGCCGTTGACGGCGGTGGCCAGCGCGGCGGGCGGCTTGTCGAGCGAGGCCACGAGCGTGGCCAGCGTCGCGCCGTCGGGCAGTTGCAGGGTGTCCTGGTTCAGGCGGATGGCGATCATGCGAGGGCTTCCATGGCGGTCTCGACCATGCCGGGCGCGATCAGCCAGCCATGGCGGAACAGGCCGTTGATGCGCGTCAGGCCGGCCGTGGTCTCCAGCAGCGGCAGGTTGTCGGGCAAGGCGGGACGCAGGTTGGTTTCCGAATGGACGACGCGGGCTTCGGCCAGCGCCGGCACGATGCTGTGCGCGGCGGCCAGCAGTTCGACGGCGGTGCGCAGCGACACCGGCGAGCGGTCCTCGCTCTCGATCTCGCTGGCGCCCACGACGACGATGTCCGGCGCGCGCGGCACCAGGTAGACGCGGTGGCGCACGTGAAGCAGCCGCAGCGGCCGCCGCAGGTCCAGGCCAGGTGCCTGCAGCCAGAAGATCTCGCCGCGCACGCCACGCATCGGCAACTGCGGACGGGCACCGAGGCCGCGCGCATCGAACACCCAGTCGTAGCTCGCCGTGTCGTTGGCCAGCTGCATCCGGTGCGGCTCGACCGCCTCGACGCGGCTGCCCCAGTGCCAGGTGGTGTTCGTGGCGCCGGCGGCGAGCGCCTGCATGGCCTGCACGCTGTGCACCTGGCCCTCGCCGGGCAGCAGCCACGCCTGCGGTCCTCGACGCACCGAGGGCTCGAGCTGCGCGAGCGATTCGGCATCGAGCGGCTGCGCCTGGTGCTCCGCGGGCGCCTTGTGCGCGAGCAGGTCCACCACGCGCCGCGCCGCGCCACTGTCCTCGCGATGGGCCAGCAAGAGGCTGCCCTCGCGGCGGAACTCCACCGGCTGCGGCAGCGTGCGCAGGATCGACGGCCAGAGCTCGAGCGATCGCAGTCCCCAGCGGAACACGCGTTCGTCGCCGGTCTCCAGTTCGGCCACCGGGCTCAGCATGCCGGCCGCGGTCCAGCCCGCCGCGCCGCGCGCGTCGGGGCCGGGCGCGGGGTCGTGGACATGCACCGTGTGTCCCGCGCGCCCGAGCTGCACGGCGAGCAATCGCCCGAGCAGCCCGGCGCCGGCGATGCCGATGCGAAGGCGCTGCGTCATCGCGTGGGCTCCAGCGAGGGATGCGGCCAGCGCGGTGGAGCGGCGCGCTGGGCGGCGCCTTCGTCGAAGGCAGCCTGGAACACGGGCACGGTCTGGCGCGGATCCTCGCCGAGGCCGCGCACCAGGCACACGCCCTGCGCGCCTGCACGTGCGGCCTCGTGCACCTGCCGTGGCTCGAGGATGCCGCCGATGGCGACGACGGGGCGCTGCGCCTGTGCGACCCACCAGCCGAGGTTGTCGAGGCCTTGCGGCCGCCACGGCATGTCCTTGGTGGTGGTCGCCCACACCGGACCGCACGCGATGTACGCCGGCGCGAGCTGGCGCGCGCGGCACAGCTCCCACACTGCATGCGAGCTCACGCCCAACGCCATGCCGGTCGTGGCGAGCTCCGACCGGCCTGCGTCGCCCAGCGCCAGCAGGTCTTCCTGCCCGAGGTGCACGGCCTGCGCGCCGAGCTCCGCCGCGATGCGCCAGTGGTCGTTGACGTAGAGCGTCGCGCCGGCTTCGCGGGCGGCGGCAATGCCGTCGCGCAGCTGCGCGCGCAGGCTCGCGAACCAGCCCGCATCGGCATCGCGGGGTTGCTTGATGCGCAGCTGCGTGAGCCGGATGCCGGCGTCGAGCACCTGGCGCAGGCGTGGGACGGTGTCGACGATGGCGTAGAGGCCGGGGAGATGAACGCCTTGGGTTCCCGCCTTCGCGGGAACAACAGGGCGGGCGGTGCCCTCGTCCCAGCCGAACGCCGGTAGATCCCCCTGCTGGTTCCACACGGCCAGCAACGCCGCGTCCGACGCCACGAACCCGCTGCGCATGTGCGCGGCCCAGCGCTCCGCCAGGCCTGCTGGATCCGATGCATCGATCGAGCGCACCCGTCCCTTCGCCTGCTGCGTGACCAGCATCCCGCCGTCCAGCGACAGCATGGCGTGCGCACCCGCTGGCGCCGCATCGCGGACTTCCACGTCCCCGTGGCGCATCGCAACCAGCACCGTCATCGCATCACCCTCCCGCCATCCACGAGCAGCACCTGCCCCGTGACGAACCCGCTGGCCTGCGACGCCAGGAACACCACCGGCCCCGCAATGTCCTCGGGCCGCGCAAGTCGCCGCAAGGGCGTCGCAGCCATGATCGATTCGCGGAACGACGCCCGCGTGCCGGCACTGCCCGCCGTCGGATGCACCAGCCCCGGCGCGACGCAGTTGACGCGCACGCCCTGCGGCCCGAGCTCGGACGCGAGCTGCCGGCTGAAGCCCACCAGCGCCGACTTGGCCGTGCCGTAGTCGTGGTACGGCACCACCGGGTCCTCGACCAGGTCGGTCGCGATGTTCACGATCGCGCCCTGCGCACGAACGCGCAGGTGTGGCAGCGCAGCCTGGCACAGGTGGAAGGCGGCGCCGACCGAGCCCTCGAACTGCCGCAGGTAGTCGGGCCACGCGAGGTCGCCGAAGGTGGCGCGCCGCTCGGGGTCGAAGGCATACGGCGCGAAGGCGTTGTTCACCAGTACGTCGAGGCGGCCGAAGGCGTCGACGGTGCGGGCCACCAGCGACGCGCCTTCCTCGGGCCGCGTGACGTCGGCCTGCAGCGCGACGGCATCGCCACCCGCCTGTTGGCACTCACGCGCGACGTCCTGGGCCGCCGCCTCGTTGCGCAGGTAGTTCACCGCGACGCTGGCGCCCTGCGCGGCGAACGCACGCGCGATCGCCGCGCCGATGCCGCGCGAGGCGCCGGTCACCAGCACGGCCTTGCCCCGGAGATCGGAGAACGTCACCGGGAAGCTCCCGGCAACAGGTCGGTCGCGACCACGTGCGCCATGTCGATGGGCTGCTGCACCAAGCCGAGCTGGCGATACACGTCCGCAGCCTTCTGCAGCGAGGCGACATCCAGCGCACCCAGGCCTTCGCGCTTCGTGCGCTCCGACACGCTCGACGCATTGCGCGCCTTGATCACCTCGAGCGCGAGCGCGGGATCGGTGCCGTCGATGGCGCGCTTGCCGGCCAGCGTCGCCGCTTCCTCCGGCTGCGCGATCATCCACGCGGCGGCATCACGGTACGCGCGCAGGAAGCGCCGCAGCACCTCCTTGCGCTTGCGGTAGGTCTCCTCGCGGACCACGAACAGGTCGCTGGAGACGTTCAGGAAGTTGCGCACCTCCAGCACGTCGACGTCCGTGAGGCCACGGCGTCGCCCGACCAGCAGGCCCGTGTCGGTGGCCGCGGTCGCATCGACCTGCCCCTGCAACAGCGGCGCGAAATTGAGCAACCCCGTGACCACGATGGTGACGTCCGACTCCGTGAGGCCCGCCTGGTGCAGCAGCACCTGCAGGTTCTGCCGGGTGCCGCTGGACAGGCTGTAGACGCCGATGCGCTTGCCCTTCAGGTCGGCCGGCGAGCGGATGCCCGCCTTCTTCAGCGACACCACGTTGAACACGTTCTGCGGGTAGATGTCGTAGATGGCGCGCAGCTTCTCGCCCTTGTCGAGCGAGGCGAACAGCGAGCCCGGATCGGTGAAGGCGACGTCGGCCTGGCCGCTCAGGATGTTGCGGATCGCATCGCCGCCGCCCGCGCCGGGGATGTACTCGAGCGCCAGGCCCTGCGCGCGGTAGAAGCCCTTGTCGGCATCCACCAGCAGGGGCGTGACTTCGGTGATGGGCTTGCTCCAGCCCGCCACCGCGATCTTCTCGGGACCGTCGGCGAACGAAGGCAGGGACACCGCGGCCGTGGCGGCGAGGATCAACTGGCGGCGGGAAAGCGTGGACAGGGTCATGGCAGCGTCAGGAGAGGTAGGGGCGCAGCAGGCGCCGTTCGAGGAAAAGCGTGGCCTGGTAGGCGACCAGGCCGAGCAGCGACACGAGCACGAGCACCGCGAACATCAGCGGCGTGTCCATGCTCCCTTGCGCGGCGATGATCAGGGCACCCAGCCCGCGGCTGGCGCCGATGAACTCGCCGACGACCGCGCCCACCAGGGCGAGCACGACGGCGATGCGCAGGCCGGCCAGCACCGAGGGCAGGCCCGTCGGCAGCTTGAGGCGCCACAGCGTCTGGCTCCTGCTCGCGCCGAGCAGGCGGAACAGCTCCAGCCGATCGGGCGGCACCTGCGCCAGGCCGGTGAGCGTGTTCTCCATCAGCGGGAAGAAGCAGATCAGCGCGGTGATGACGGCGGTGGAAGTCAGGCCGAATCCGAACCAGACGATGAACAGCGGCATCAGCGCCAGCTTCGGGACGACCTGGCTCACCACGACGTAGGGCATCACGACGCGTCGCAGGGCCGGCACCTCGGCCAGCAGCACGCCGGTGACGAATCCGATCACGCAGCCCGTGCCCAGTCCGAGCAGCAACTCGGTGGCGGTGGTTGCGATGTGCGGCCAGAAGTAGCCGCTGGCAAGGCCCGCCCACAGCGCCTGGAGCACGCGGCTGGGCGGCGGCAGCACGAGCAGCGAGAACTGCAATGCACGCGCACCGGCTTCCCAGGCCAGCAGCAGCGCGAGCAGCACGAGGAGGCTGGTCACGCGCTTCATGCCGGCACCTCCTCGCCCGCGAGCGCGTCGCGCAACTGCGCACAGGCGGCGCCGAACGCAGCGCTGTCGCGACGCCCCGCTTCGTCGGTGATGGACAGGCTGCGCACGATGCGCCCTTCCGCCAGCACCGACACGCGATCGCCCAGGAACACCGCCTCGGCGATGTCGTGGGTGACGAACAGCACCGTGGTGCCTCGTTCGCGCACCAGCCGCAGCAGGTCGCGCTGCACTTCCTCGCGCGTGATCGCATCGAGCGCGGCGAACGGCTCGTCGAGCAGGAGCAGGGGCGGTTGCAGGAGCAACGCACGGGCGAGCGCGACACGGCTCTGCTGGCCGCCGGACAGCTGGCGCGGATAGCGGTCGACGAAGGCCGCCAGGCCCAGTTGCGCCAGCAGTGCCTCGGCGGCCTGCACGTCCTGCCCGGCCGGCCGCCGCTGCAGCGACACCGGCAGCAGCACGTTGTCGCGCACACGCAGCCAGTCGAGCAGCGTCGGCGCCTGGAACACGAAGCCGACCTGCGCGCCCATCGCGGGACCGCGGCCTTGCAGCAGAACCTGTCCCGCCGTCGGTGCAAGCAGGCCGGCCGCGAGCTTGAGCAGCGTGGTCTTGCCGCAGCCGCTGCGGCCGACGAGGCAGTGCACCTCGCCCGCGGCCAGCGCGAGGTCGATGCCCTGCACCACCGGCGCATGGCCTGCATAGCCGAACGCCACGTCGCGGAATTCCACGAACGGCGTGCCAGCGTGCGGGCTTCCCAGCGGATGCCTCATGGCCGCCCTTCCTGCCACGACGGCGCGAAGCGATCGGCCGCGGCTTCGGCGCCCTGTTCGATCTCGACGATGCGCACCAGGTCCGCGAGGCTGAAGCGGCCGTCGTGGTGCCAGCCGGCTTCCGGCAGCGTCATGGAACCGATGGCCGTCACGCGCGTGATTCCGACCTGACCCAGCGCAGTCGCGAGCCGGTACAGCTCGTCGGGCGTGGTGGCCAGGCCCGCGGTCTGCAGGAAGGCGGCGTGCGGAGCGAGCTGCGGGAGCACGTCGTCCAGCGCATCGACCGCGCTCACGACGATGCTGCGATAACCGGCCGTGGGTTCGAGGGGCTGCGCCGCATCGCTGAAAGCGACGGCCCACGGCGAAGCCTCGTCCCCGAGCAGTTCGCCACCCTGCCCGGCCAGCACGCGCCACTCGGCCGCCTGTCGCCACGCACCGACCGCGCCGGCGTCTTCGAACGCGAGCACGCGGCGCGGATGCCGGTGCGCGAGGTTGGCCAGCTCCGACGCCAGGTGCTGCGCGAAGGTGCGCGGGTCGACCGCACCACCGCGCTCGACATACAGCACGTGCGGCGAGTAGCAGCCCTGCTGCTCGAAGCGCACGATGTCGTGCGCGGCCAGGCGCGCGGTCGCGGGACCACGCTGCATGTCGAGTGCGGCACGCCCCACGAGCGCGATGCCGAGCTTGTGTCCATAACCGAGGAAGCGCGCGGTGACCGGGACTTGCTCGCGCACCTCGCGCAGCGCCGTGTTGCCGCCATACGCGAGCACGGTCTCGGCTTCGCGATACAGCGCCGCCGCGTACCGGCCTGGCCACCCTTCCACCACGCGATGGCGAAGCAGTCGGCCAGCGGCGGATGCACCTCACACAGCAGCCGCGCGAACACGCTGGCGGTGAGCGGCTCGGCACTGGGCAGCTTGCCCACGTTGCCAGCCTTGACCAGCAACCCGCAGACGAGGCTCCACAACGGCAGTCCGGGCACGTTGCCGGCCCACACATGCGCCAGCAACGCCGGACCGAACGCGCGGATCGCGCCGCCCTTCACCGCCGGCTGGAAGCCATCGAGCACCTTGGGATTGGCGAAGTCCTGCGCGAGAAAGCGGTGCAGCTGCGGCGCGCGGAAAGTGTGCAGGTAGGCCGTGAGGCCCAGGCGCACCAGTTCCGGATCATCGCCGGTGGCGATCGGCAGCAGTGCATCGAGTTCGCGGCGCGCCGGATCTTCCGCATCGAGCAGCCGGGCGACGGCGCGCGCCACGATGTCGACGATCGCATCGACCTTCATGGACTGCAGATGCAACCGCGCGGCTTCGCGCACATGCCGTGCCACCACCTGCATCTGCGCGTCGGTCAGCAGCGGCACCTCCACCTCGAGCCGCTGCCCGTGCACCTGGAACGGCAGCACGTGCCAGTCCACCTCGCCGGCCGCGAGTCCGGGCAGGTGCCCTGCGCGCCAGCGTCGAGTCGTCATGCCCGCGCCGCCTCCAGGAATTCCTGCACCGCCAGCGAGCAGCCCTTGGCCTCGGCGCCTTCGGCGCGTCCGAGCAGCAGGAAGCCGCCGTCGACCGCCACGCCCACGTCCTCGGTGAGGATGGTCGTGGCCGAGTTGAAGTTCGCCAGGTCGCAGTGCGCGAGCACGCCGCGCTGCCCTGGTGGCATCTCGCTGCCCGTGAGCGGATCCAGCACGCGGGTGCGCACCCAGTGCGGCGCCCTCTTCACCGACGGCACGACCGCGTTGCCGGCGTCGTAGAACTGCGAGCTGAGCTCGGTCATGCCGTACATGTTGATGCAGCGCTCGCGCGCCACGCCGAAGCCCTGCGACAGCGCGTCGTAGAACGCATCGAGCGGCAGCTCGCGCGACTGGCCCTTGTAGCCGCCGGTGTCGAGCAGGCGACTGCCTTCGGGCAACACGAAGCGCAGGCCGCGCGCCGCCATTGCATCGAGCAGGTGGACGAAGCTGAAGGTGGCGCCGAGCACGGCGACGGGCTCGCCGCGCGACTGGGCCTGCGCGAGGTCGTCGCAGAACGCGTCGACGTCCAGGCCACCCTCGACCGAGACATAGGCGCGGCTGCCTTCGGCGCCGAAGCTGCGCGTCGCCAGCGAGAGATACCGCCCGAGGGAGGAATTGCGCAGCTCGCGCTCGTCCGGGAACAGCGTGAACATGCGCAGGCGCAGCGTGCCCTGCATGAAGCACCGCGCGAAGTGGCGCTGCATCGACTGGTCCCACACCGCGATGGTCGGGTGGTGGTTGCGGCCCTTCACGTCGCCGCGCGTGGTGCCGCTGGTCATGAACACCCGCTCGCACTCGGCCGGCGGCATGCAGCTGAGCGTGGCGTCCTTGAAGGCGCTGATCGGCACGGGCGGGATGTCGCGCCAGGCGGTCACGCGCCGCGGCGTGATCCCGCGGCGCTGGCAAAAGCGCCGGTATGGCTCGTCGTTGGCGTATTGAAAGGCAAACAGGTCCGCCGCCAGCGCATCGAACTGCGCGTCCGTGCAGCCGTCCTGCGCGACGAAGCCCAGCAGGCGATCGACCACCTGCTGCATGGCGGGCGGGAGTGCGTGCGTCATGCCAGCGGCCGCCGCCGCATCGGCTGCGGGGCATGCGAGTGGTTCAGCGGACCGCTGCCGGCGCCGGTGCGCACGTCCGCGCCGACCTGGAGCGCACCGCGCACGTACTCACGGGCGTTCGCGACCGCGTCGGGCAGCGACGCGCCCAGTGCGATGAACGAAGCGATCGCACTCGACAGCGTGCAGCCGGTGCCATGCGTGTTGGGCGTCGCGATGCGCGGGCCGCGGAACCATTGCGGCGCGCCGTCCCGTGCCAGAAGCAGGTCGCTGACCGCATCGCCGGCGAGGTGGCCGCCCTTGAGCAGCACGCAGCGGGCGCCCATCGCGAGCAGCTGGCGCGCCGCGGCCTCCATGTCGGCCTCGCTGCGCAGCGGTCGGTCGACCAGCATCGCGGCTTCGTCGAGGTTGGGCGTGACGACCAGCACGCGCGGGAAGAGCTCGCGCACGAGCGTCGCAACGGCCGTGGGGTCGATCAACGCAGCGCCGCTGGTGGCCACCATCACCGGGTCGAGCACCACCTGCGCGAGGCCGTGGCGGTCGAGCGCGTTCGCCACGGTGGTGATGGTCGGCGCCGAATGCAGCATGCCGATCTTCACCGCGTCGATGCCGATGTCCTCGGCGACGGCGTCGATCTGGTCGGCCAGGATGTCCAGCGGCACGGCGTGGATGGAACGCACGCCCAGCGTGTTCTGCGCCGTCAGCGCGGTGATGGCGGTGGTCCCGAAGCAGCCCAGCGCGGCAAAGGTCTTGAGGTCGGCCTGCACGCCGGCACCGCCGCCCGAATCGGAGCCGGCAATGGACAGCACGCGCGGGTAATGCCAGCGCGGCGCGGGAACGGCGGGTGGAAGCATCGGAACTCCTTCGCAAGCCTGCAGGTGCTCCGAAGGACGGTCCGCCACGGCCGGACGGCCGCGGGAGGGAGAGTGCTCTTCTTACGCCGGTCTGAACCGGTTCAAGTTCACGGGTCTGGATCTCAGCACGCAATCGCGTACACCCCGGAGCGGACGGAATTGTGACACGTCCACGCTGCTGGAGCGAGGAATGCGGGCAGCCGAACGCGAAAGACGCCAAAGCACGCAAGACACGCGAAAGAAAACCGAATGGTTCTTTGTCTCTTTCGCGTCTTTTGCGATTTTTTGCGTCTTTCGCGTTCGGCTGTTCGCCTTCAGACCGCCACGATGGGCACGGTCTTCCCCCGCGCCCGCAGCTGCCCACACCCGCCGTCGACGTCCTGCCCCGCCGAATGGCGCAGCTTGGTCAGCACGCCGGCGCGGTGCAGGCGTCGCGCGATCGCGGCGGCCTTGTCCCATGCCGGTCGGCGGTATGGCAGGTCGGGCACCGTGTTGTACGGGATCATGTTCAGCACCGCATAGCGGCCGCGCAGCAGGCGCTCGAGGCCGGCGAGTTCCTCCTCGGTGTCGTTCACGCCGTCCAGCAGCGTCCACTGGATCTGCAGCGGATAGCCCGTGCTGCGCGCATACGCGTCGCCCGCTTCGACCAGGTCGGCCGGTGCGAAGCGCGGCGCGCGGGGCAGCAGCTCGGCACGCAGGTCGGCGCGCGTGGTGTGCAGCGACAGCGCCAACGCGGGCTTCACGGGCCCCCGCGGCAGCCGGGCGAACACGCGCTCGTCGCCGACGGTGGAGAACACCAGGCTCTTGTGGCCGATGTTGCCGGCGGTGCCCAGCAGCTCGATGGCCTGCATCACCTGCTCGAGGTTGTGGGCCGGCTCGCCCATGCCCATGAAGACCACCTTGCGCACGGGCCGCAGCCGCCGGCCCAGCACGACCTGCGCGACCATCTCCGCGCTGCCGATCTGGCGGACGAGCCCCTCGCGGCCCGTCATGCAGAAGCGGCAGCCGACCGCGCAGCCGATCTGGCTGGACACGCACAGGCCGCCGCGCGGCAGCAGCACGCTCTCGCAGGTCTGGCCATCGGCGAGCGCCACCAGCAGGCGCACCGAGCCATCCTCGCCGGGATGCTGCGACACGACGCGCGCCAGCCCGTCCAGTTCCGCCTCGACGCCCGGCAATGCATCGCGCAAGGCGCGGGGCATGAAGTCGTCCAGCGCACGCGGTCCGCTGTCCTGCGGCAGGGCCTGGGACCACAGGCGCAGCACGCGATGCACATGGGCCGGCTTGGCGTTGAGCGATTGCAGGCGCGCACGCAGCGCATCGAGGGTGTGGAGGGGAGACAGCGGAGCCACAGGGCGAGCTTACCTGCCCGCCCCAGTGACAATCCGTGCGTGACATCAGACCCCGCCGACCTGCACGCCGCCCGCCAGCGCATCGCCGCCATGCAGGCCCGGCTCGCGTCGCATGGCACCGTCTTCAGGGCACCTCCTCCCGAGCCCACCACGTGCTGCGGCCGCGGCTGCAACGGCTGCGTCTGGGAGGGCTTCCACGACGCGCTGGGCTGGTGGCTCGACGACGCGGCCGCGGAACTGGACCTGAGCGCGCCCTGACGCACGGGCTGCTGGCCCGAGCCGTCCTACCCGGGCATGGGACCGGGCAACCCTGCCGGGGTTGGCCCCTCTCCGACACGACAGGCGAGCCGTGCTGCTACGTTGGAAGTTCCACAACGGCCCAAGGAGTCTCCATGAACAGCGACACCAACACGATGCTCATCGCGCTGGCGGTGATCGTCGTGATCGCACTTGCGCTCTGGACGTTCATGCGCAAGCGACAGAGCGAGCATCTCTCCCAGCGCTTCGGGCCCGAGTACGACCGCACCGTCAACGAGATGGGCAGCCGAGAGAAGGCCGAGGCCGAGCTGCTGGCGCGCAAGAAGCGCGTCGACGACCTGGACATCGTGCCGCTGCAGCCCGCCGAGGCGCAGCGCTTCAACCAGGAGTGGCGGGCGCTGCAGGCGCGGTTCGTCGACAACCCGCGCGGCGTGCTGGTCGAAGCCGACATGCTGGTGCGCGAGCTGATGCAGAAGCGCGGCTACCCCATGGGCGATTTCGAGCGCCGTGCCGCCGACATCTCGGTGCACCACGCCGGCGTCGTCGACCATTACCGCGCGGCGCACGACCTCACCGAACGCGATCGCCGCGGCGAGGTGGACACCGAAGGCATGCGCCAGGCCGTCATCCACTACCGCGCCCTGTTCGCCGAACTGCTGGAGGTCGACCGGCCCCAGCCCCCCAACCAGCCCCACCCTGAAATGAGGACCCAATCATGAGCCGGGAAGACCACGACCGCCTGACAACCGCCGACCTGGTGGCCGGCACCGACGCCCGGCAGGCCGAGCGTCCCGAGGTTCCGCCGCAGGGAGGCGCCATGCAGCAGCCCGCGATGCCCGACACCGCCATGGGCGACCGTCCGATGGACGACGCGCGCATGCACGACGGCGGAATGCCGAGAGGCCAACAGCCGGGGCAGCCGCGCGAAGGCCAGCCCATGGGGCATGAGATGGAGCAACTGGCGGCGCTGTTTCCGCCCGAGGTCGCGTCCGGCTTCCGCAGCCGGTGGGACCAGGTGCAGATCAGCTTCGTCGACGATCCGCGCGAGGCGGTGCAGCAGGCCGACGAGCTGGTCGCGCAGGTGATGAAGAGCCTGGCCTCCAACTTCGCCGAGCAGCGCTCGCGCCTGGAGGCCGGCATCGGCCATGGCGGCGAGGTGAACACCGAGAACCTGCGGATGGCGCTGCGCAGCTACCGCTCGTTCTTCCAGCGGCTGTTGTCGTTGTGATCCGGGACGCAGGGACGCAGGGCGTCCCTGCCCCGCCTCACTTGATCACCATGTGGCTGAACGGCGCGACGTAGGCCTGCAGCGTCACGAAGATGCCGACCAGGGCGGCCAGCGCCAGCGAATGGAAGAACACGTAGCGCAGGATCTCGCCTTCCTTGTTGATCCAGCCGGTGGCCGTCGACGCCACCACGATCGACTGGGCGTCGATCATCTTGCCCATCACGCCACCCGAGCTGTTGGCCGCGCCCATCAGGTTGATCGGCAGGCCCAGCTGGCCGGCCGCCACCTTCTGCATGCCGCCGAACAGCACGTTGGACGCGGTGTCCGATCCCGTGAGCGCCACGCCCAGCCAGCCCATGAGCGTGCCGAAGAACGGGTACAGCGCGCCGCTGGCGGCGAAGGCCAGGCCCAGCGTGGTGTCCAGGCCCGAGTAGCGGGTCAGCGTGCCGAGTGCCAGCATCAGCGCGATGGTCAGCAGCGAGTAGCGCACTTTCCAGAACGTCGCGCCGTACACGCGCACCAGCTCGATCGGGTTGTAGCGGGCCAGCAGGCCGCCGACGATCGCCGCGACCAGGATGGCGGTGCCGGTGGCCGACAGCAGCGTGAACGCGTACACCGCGCTTTCCTTGGTCACCTTGGGCACCACGGGCGGCACGCGTTCGATCAGGTTGTGCAGGCCCGTGATCGGGTAGTTCGGGGCGAACAGGCCATTCAGCCAGGTCTTCACCTGGGGCAGGCCCCAGATGAAGACGAACACCGCCAGCAGCGCCCAGGGCATCCAGGCGCGCAGCACGTCGCCGCGCGGATGCACGGTGCGGGCCGTGACCGGCCCGGCGGTGCCCGCATCGGCCTCGTGGCCGCGCGGCACGACCGACGTCCAGATCTGCGCCGGCTTCCACACCCGCAGGAACAGCGCCAGTGCCACCATCGAGACGGCGGAGGCGATCACGTCGACCAGCTCCGGGCCGATGTAGTTGGAGACCACGAACTGCGGCACGGCGAAGAACACGCCGGTGACGAGGATCGCAGGCCAGATCTGCAGCATCCCGCGGAAGCCCGCGAATGCCCAGATCAGCCAGAACGGCACCAGCAGCGAGAAGAACGGCAGCTGCCGGCCCACCATCGCGGAGATGGCATTGACGTCGTAGTCGTGCACCTTGGCCAGCGTGATGATCGGCGTGCCGAGCGCGCCGTACGCCACCGGCGCCGTGTTCGCGATCAGCGACAGGCCCGAGGCGGCCAGGGGCGAAAAGCCCAGGCCGATCAGCATCGCGGCCGTCACGGCCACCGGCGTGCCGAACCCGGCCGCCCCTTCGAAGAAGGCGCCGAACGAGAACGCGATCAGCAGCAGCTGCAGCCGCCGGTCCTCGGTGATGCCGGCGACGGAATCCTGCAGCACCTTGAACGAGCCGTTCCGCTCGGTGAGCTGGTGCAGGAAGATGATGTTCAGCACGATCCAGCCGATCGGCAGCAGGCCCGTGAGCGCGCCCAGCCAGACGGCCCGGCCCGCCATGCCCGCCGGCATGCCGAACACGAAGATCGCGATGACCACCGCCGCGATCAGGCCCGCCGCAGCCGCGACGTGCGCCTTCATGTGGAGGAATCCCAGCCCCACCAGCATCACCACCACGGGGATGGCGGCCAGCAGCGTGGACAGCACCATGCTGCCCATGGGGTCGTACACCTGTTGCCAGTTCATGTTTGTCTCCGGTCGTTCTTGGTGCCGGATTGATAGCACGCAGAGGCAGCGGCGTGGCTGAACAATTGCTGACACGGGCGGCCAGCGCACAAGGAAACAACGAAGAGCCCGCCCTGTAGGACGAGACCTTGCGCGCAGTCTTTCCTGCGACATGCGGCGCACGCAAGATCCTGTAGAGCTTCCGGCGCCGCTACCATTCGGCCGCCCCACCTGCCGGACCACGGCGCCCATCGGGGCCATGGCTGCCGCACGACGGCAGCGCCTGAGAAGTGGAGTCTGAGAGTGGATCGTCGCATTCTGGTCGTGGAGGACTTGCGCGCTGCGCAGCACATGGTGTCCGAGTTGCTGGCGCTGGTCGGTGGGTACCAGGTCGTCGGCGTGTGCCGCACCGAAGGCTCGGCCCTGCAATGGCTGCATGAGCATCCCCACGGGGCCGACCTGGTCGTGCTGGACCTGATGCTGCAGGAGGGCTCGGGCTTCTCGGTGCTGCGCAAGCTCGACGCGCCCCACACGCCGGACGTGGTGGTCTTCAGCGACTTCGCGACGCCCGCCGTCGCCGACAAGTGCCGCGAGCTGGGTGCGAAGGCCGCCATTTCCAAGTCCGACGTCCTGCAGCTGCGCGACTTCCTCGAGGGCTTCGGCAACGACCGGGCGCAGGCCGCCTGAAGGAACCCGCATGAGTGCCTCCGCCGCTCCGTCCGTGCGTCGCAACCCGGCGCGCCACCGCTTCGAGCTGGAGGCCGATGGCCGCCCGGCCGGCAACCTGGTCTACCGCGAACGCGAGGGTGTGCTGGAGCTGGTCCACACCGAGGTCGATGACGCGTTCCAGGGCCGCGGCCTCGCGGCCGTGCTGGCCAAGGCGGCGCTGGACGACGCGCGCGCGGCCGGCCAGAAGGTCGTGCCCTCGTGCGCCTACGTCGCCTCGTACATCAAGCGCCATCCCGAGTACCGCGACCTGGTCGCCAGCTAGCCCACGTCCCGGCTTCAGCCGGGCTTAAGCTCGCGTCCGGACAATCCCGCCACGCGCGCGCTCCCTGCGTGCGCGTCCCGACGACGATGCGCATCCTGCTGGTCGAAGACGATCCCATGATCGGCGAAGCCGTGCTCGACGCCCTGCGCGCCGAGCACTACGCCGTGGACTGGGTGCGCGACGGCGCAATGGCCGACACCGCGCTGGCCACCGGCACGTACGACCTGGTGCTGCTGGACCTGGGCCTGCCGCGCCGCGACGGCCTCGACGTGCTGCGCGGCCTGCGCGCCAAGAAGTCGGCCGTGCCGGTGCTCGTCGCCACCGCCCGCGACGCGATCGGCGACCGCATCGCGGGCCTGGACGCCGGCGCCGACGACTACGTGGTCAAGCCCTACGACACGCACGAACTTCTGGCCCGCATCCGCGCGCTGCTGCGGCGCAGTGCCGGCCGCGGCGAACCGGTCTACAGCCATAAGGGCGTGACGCTCGATCCGGCCACGCGCCAGGCGAGCGTGCATGGCGAGCCGGTGAAGCTGTCGGCACGGGAATGGGCGGTCCTCGAGCCGATGCTGGCGCGGCCCGGCGTGGTGTTCTCGCGCGCCCAGCTCGAGGAAAAGCTCTACGGCTGGAAGGACGAGGTCAGCAGCAACGCGGTCGAGGTCTACGTGCACGGCCTGCGCAGGAAGCTGGGCGCCGACCTGATCCAGACGGTGCGCGGCCTCGGCTACGTGGTGCCGCGCGAATGAGCACGGCCGCGGTTCCCGCGGGGTCGCTGCGCCGCCAGTTGCTCTGGCTGGTGCTGGCCGCGATCGCGCTGGTGTCGGTGCTGCAGGCTGGCACCGCCTACCGCAGCGCACTGATCCAGGCCGACGTGCTGTTCGACGAGCACCTGCGCGAGCTGGCCCGGTCGGTCAACGAGGGCGGCGCCGCGCAGGACCTGGATGTGCAGGTGCAGATCTGGAGCCCCGAAGGCGTGGAGGTGTTCCGCTCGGCCGGGCCGCAGATGCCCGAGCGCGCGCTGCTCGGGTTTTCGGACATCACCGTGCAGGGCACCCACTGGCGCGTGTATGCGGTGCAGACGCCGGAACACACGGTGCAGGTGGCGCAGAACCGCGATGCGCGCGAGAACCGCGCCCGCGCGCTCGCGCTGCGTGCAGCGTTGCCGGTCATCCTGCTTGCGCCGCTGCTGATGGCCGCCGTGTGGTGGCTGATCACGCGCTCGCTGGCGCCGGTCGAGCGCATGCGGCGCCAGGTGGCGGGCCGGCCCGCCGACGACCTTTCGGCGCTGCCCGAATCCGACCTGCCCGAAGAAGTGCTGCCGCTGGTGCAGGAACTCAACCTGCTGTTCGGCCGCGTGCGGCTGGCGTTCGAGGCGCAGCGGCATTTCGTCGCCGATGCCGCGCATGAACTGCGCTCGCCCCTCGCGGCGCTGAAGCTGCAGGCGCAGGCGCTGCATCGCGCGAGCGAGCCGGCGCAGCGCGAGGCGGCGCTGCAGCGGCTGGAGTCGGGCATCGAACGCACCATCCGGCTGGTGAGCCAGATGCTCGCGCTGGCCCGCGCCGAAAGCCAGCCCGCGGGCGCGGCGCAATCGCTCGGGCTGCAGCAGCTGGCGCGCGACGCGGTGGCGCAGGTGCTGCCCGACGCGCGGGGGCGCGGCATCGACCTGGGCCTGGAGAACGAGGCCGACGCGCAGGTCACCGGCCAGCCCGAGGCACTCCACATCCTCCTGCGCAACCTGCTGGAGAACGCGGTGAAGTACACGCCCGCCGGCGGCCGCGTGGACCTCTGCATCGGCGCGCACCCGCCGTCGCTGGTGGTCGAGGACAGCGGCCCGGGCATTCCCGAAGCCGAGCGCGACCGCGTGTTCGATCGCTTCTACCGCACGCCCGACGCCGCGGCGGCCGGCAGCGGCCTGGGCCTGGCCATCGTGCGCACGATTGCCCAGCAGCACGGAGCGACAGTGACGCTGGGACGATCGGAGCGGCTGGGGGGCCTGCGGGTGCGCGTGCAATTTCCTTGAGCTCGCTGAAGGCGGGCAGCCGAACGCAAAAGACGCGAAAGACGCAAAAGAAGACCTGAACGATTCCTTGTTCCTTTCGCGTCTTTTGCGGGGTTTCGCGCCTTTTGCGTTCGGCTTCCCGCTCCCGCATCCGCCTTAAGCCTCCCCTAAGCCCCCCGGCGCACAGTGGACCCATCGCAATCCATTCGTGTTTCCGGAGGACTCCATGCAACGACTCACCACCAAGGCCGCGCCCATCGTGATCGCGCTCGCCGCCGCCGGCTTCGGCGGCGCTGTCGGCAACGAACTGCTGCTGCACCATGCCCATGCGGAAGGCGCGCCCGCCTCGGCGCCCGTCGCGCCCGTGCCCGCGGCCAGCACCCTGCCGGACTTCGCGGCCATCACGCAGAAGTTCGGTCCCGCCGTCGTCAACATCAGCGTCAGCGGCGTGCACAAGACCTCGGCCGCCGACATGGACGACCCGTTCGAGATGTTCCGCCGCTTCCAGGAGGGCCCGAACGCCATGCGTCCGAAGGAGGTGCCGGTGCACGGCCTCGGCTCGGGCTTCATCGTCAGCCCCGACGGCCTGATCCTCACCAACGCGCACGTGGTGAAGGACGCCAATGAGGTGACCGTCAAGCTCACCGACCGCCGCGAGTTCCGCGCCAAGGTGCTGGGCAGTGATCCCAAGACCGACATCGCCGTGCTGCGCATCCAGGCCAAGAACCTGCCCGTGGTCCAGCTGGGCGATGCGAAGAACCTGCGGCCCGGCGAATGGGTCGCGGCCATCGGTTCGCCGTTCGGCTTCGAGAACACCGTCACCGCCGGCGTGGTCAGCGCCAAGGGTCGCTCGCTGCCCGACGAGAGCGGCGTTCCCTTCATCCAGACCGACGTGGCCGTCAACCCCGGCAACTCCGGCGGCCCGCTGTTCAACGCGCACGGCGAGGTGGTGGGCATCAACTCGCAGATCTACAGCCAGTCCGGCGGCTACCAGGGCGTGTCGTTCGCGATCCCGATCGACGTCGCGCAGCGCGTGCAGCAGCAGATCGTGGCCACGGGCAAGGTGCAGCACGCGCGGCTGGGCGTGTCCGTGCAGGAGGTGAACCAGGCCATCGCCGATTCGTTCAAGCTCGACAAGCCCGAGGGTGCGCTGGTGGCCAGCGTGGTGAAGGGCAGCCCCGCGGACAAGGCCGGCCTGAAGTCGGGCGACGTGATCCGCGCCGTCAACGGCCAGCCGGTCGTGGCGTCCGGCGACCTGCCGGCGGCGATCGGCCTCTCGAAACCGGGCGACAAGGTGCAGTTGCAGGTGGTGCGCCAGGGCAAGACCATGGACCTGGCCGCGACGCTCGCCGCCGCCAACGACAAGGTCGCTGCGGCCGATGGCGACCAGCAGGGCGGCGCCTCGCAAGGCCGCCTGGGACTGGCGCTGCGTCCGCTGGACCGCGACGAGCAGGCCCAGGTCGGCGCACCCGGCCTGGTGGTCGAGGATGCAAGCGGTGCGGCGGCCCGCGCGGGCGTGCAGCCCGGCGACGTGGTGCTGGCCGTCAACGGCACGCCCGCGAAGAGCATCGAGCAGGTGCGGTCGGTGGTGGCCAAGGCCGACAAGTCGGTGGCGCTGCTGATCCAGCGCGGCGACGACAAGATCTTCGTGCCGGTGCGGTTGGGGTGAGGCGGCGTCGCCTTCGATAGGCCGTTTGAAGGCGGACTCCCAACCGCAGGGAGTCCGCTTTCACCCCCGTTCGTTGATCGCCCTCAGGCGTGGGCCGCCGCCTCGCGCGGCTTGCGCCGCTTGGGTGCCCCCTTCTTGTCCGCGGCGCCCTTCTTCTCCTTCAGCGCCACCAGGCTGTCGCCCAGCTGGCCTTCCAGCGTGCGCTCCAGGCGTCCCTGCAGCAGCGTGAGCACCGCGGCCTCCTCGGGCCGCAGCGACGTGGCCTTGTCCAGCTCGCCCTCGACCTTCTGCTCGATCTGCAGCAGCAGCTGCCCCTCGGCATAGGCCTGCAGCACCTCGGGGTGCACGTAGCACTTGCGGCAGATCGCCGGCGTGTTGCCCAGGCGGCCGGCGACGCGCTCGATCGCGGCGCGCACGTTCTTCTTCGCGGCCGCCTGCGTCTCGGCCGCCTCCACTTCCTGCAACGCCAGCGCCGCCATCACGGTGCCCGCCCAGGTGCGGAAGTCCTTGGCTGTGATCTCGCGACCGGTGATCTCGCGCAGGTACGCGTTGACGTCGGACGAGGTCACCTCGCGCAGCTCGCCGTCGTCGTCGGTGTACTGGAACAGGCGCTGCCCCGGCAGCTCCTGGCAGGCGCGCACGACCTTGGCCACGCGCCGGTCCTTGATCTGCAGGCGCCAGGTCTTGCCGCTCTTGCCCTTGAAGTTGAAGCGCAGCTGCGTGCCGTCCACCGCCACGTGCTGGTTGCGCAGCGTGGTGAGGCCGTAGCTCTTGTTTTCCTTGGCGTAGTCGTCGTTGCCGACGCGGATCAGCGTGCTCTCCAGCAGGTGCACGACGGTGGCCAGCACCTTCTCGCGCGGTAGCCCGCGCAGCGCCATGTGCTCGCCGATGGCCTTGCGGATGGCGGGCAGCGCGCGGGCGAAGGCCATCATGTGCTCGTACTTGGTCTCCTCGCGCACCTCGCGGAAGCGCGGGTGGTAGCGGTACTGCTTGCGGCCCTTCACGTCGCGGCCGGTGGCCTGCAGGTGGCCGTCGGCCGCGTTGCAGATCCACACGTCGGTCCACGCCGGCGGGATGGCCAGCTTGCGGATGCGTTCGAGCGTGCGCTCGTCGGTGACCGTGCTGCCGTTGGACTTCCGGTAGGAAAAACCCTCACCCGCCTTCACGCGCGAGATGCCCGGCTGCTCGTCGCTCACATAACGCAGCCCGGCCGAGCGGGCCGCGTCTTCGGGGTCGACGAGCCCCGGATCCTCGGCGTCGCTGGTGTCCTCGCGCATGGGGACCATGCTGAGGGGCGCGTCGCTGTTGAGCGGTAGGACGCGGGCGGGGAAACGGCGGCGGCGATGCCGACAGGCCACACCCGGCCCCGCGCACATCGCCTGATAATGGAACGCTTGGCCCCGCCCACCCGTTTCGCCTCCGCCTTGGCCGCCCCGCCCCCCATTCCGGTTCGATGGAAGACCGCCTCCAGCTGCTCGTCGAAGCAGTGGTGGACTACGGCATCTTCCTGCTCGACACGGAAGGGCACGTGGTCAGCTGGAACAGCGGCGCGCAGAAACTCAAGGGATGGCGCAAGGACGAGATCCTGGGGAAGCACTTCTCCATCTTCTATCCGCCCGAGGCCGTCGCCACCGGCTGGCCCGACGAGGAGCTGCGGCGCGCCGCACGCGACGGCCGCTTCGAGGACGAGGGCTGGCGCGTGCGCAAGGACGGCACGCGCTTCTGGGCCAACGTGGTGATCACGGCGCTGCGCGAACCGGGCGGCGGCGGCGCCTTGACCGGCTTCGCCAAGGTCACGCGCGACCTCACCGAGCGGCGCGCGCACGAGGAGGCGCTGCGCACCAGCGAGGAGCGGTTCCGCCTGCTGGTGGACAGCGTGCGCGACCACGCGATCTTCATGCTCGATCGCGACGGCAAGGTGCAGAGCTGGAACCCGGCCGCTGAAGCGATCCACGACCAGCCGGCCGAGCAGGCCATCGGGCTGCAGTTCCGGATGCTGTTCAGCCCGCCCGAACGCGAGGCCGGACGGCCCGAGGCCATCCTCGAGCAGGCCCGCATCCACGGCCGCACCGAGGACGAAGGCTGGCGGCAGCGCGAGGACGGCACGCGCTTCTGGGCCAAGTCCGTGGTCACCGCCGTCTACGGCCGCAGCGGCGAGCCGCTCGGGTTCGCGGTGGTCACGCAGGACCTGTCGCAGCAGCGCCGCATGGAGGACCTGGAGCGCTCCAGCCGCCGCCTGAACGACTTCATCGCCCTGCTCGCGCACGAGTTGCGCAACCCGCTCGCGCCCATCCGCAACGGCGTGACGCTGATGCAGATGGACAAGACGCTGTCGCCACCGCTGGTGAAGGTGCGCGACATCATCGATCGCCAGCTGGCACAGCTCACGCGGCTGGTCGACGACCTGCTGGACGTGTCGCGCCTCACGACGGGCAAGATCACGCTGCGGCCCGAGCGCGTGGACATCGCCGAGATCGTGCGGCACAGCGTCGAGACCGTCCGGCCGCTGATCGACGCGCGCCGCCACGAGCTGCACGTCGACGTCCCTGCCCATGCCGGGCTGCTGGTCGAAGGCGATCCGACCCGGTTGGCGCAGGTGCTGCAGAACCTGCTGGTGAACGCGGCCAAGTACACGCCCGATGGCGGCCGCATCTCGCTGAGCGCGCGGCGCGCCGGCAACGACGCCGAAGTGATCGTCCACGACAACGGCCGCGGCATCGCCGCGCAGGACCTGGACCGCATCTTCGAACTCTTCGCACAGGGCGAGACGGCGCCCGGCGCCTTCCCCGACAGCGGCCTGGGCGTGGGCCTGGCGCTCGCACGGCAGCTGGTGCGCCTGCACGGCGGCCGCATGATGGCGCGCAGCGCGGGCGTCGGCCAGGGCGCCGAGTTCTCGTTCCGCATCCCGCTGGCCAAGGGCCTCTGACGCGTGCACGGCCGGCGCATGGCCGGCTGATCAAGCCAGGTTTATCATCGCGGCCCATGCACGCAGGCCCCCGCGACGTGGCGCAAGTCCGGCTGGACAACGCGCTCGTGCTCTTCGAGGAGTTCGTCCACGCCACGGTCAAGCACCCCGATGCCGCCACCCTGCGCGGCCTGGAAGGCCGTTTCGCCGAGCGCCTGCAGATCCATCCCAGCTACTGGAGCCAGATCAAGAGCCGCTCGCGCCAGATCGGCGAGCGGCTGGCGCGCCAGTTCGAGCAGCTGTGCCACAAGCCGGTGGGCTGGATGGACGTGCCGCACGAGGCGGGCAGCTCGCGGCCGGCCGGATCCGCACCGTCCCAGCCGCCGCGCCCCAGGAGAGCCCGCTGCCGCAGGACGACGACGAGCGCTTCATCGTCGGCCTGGTGCTCACGTACTACAGGCGCCATCCGCAGCGCGCCCGCACGCGCCTCTTGGAACTGCTCGGCGAGGTGCTGATGCAGCCATCTCCGCCAGCTCCGACGGGCAAGGCGCCTGCCAAGCCGCCGGCCAAGCCCGCCGCGCCGGCCGACGAAGCCGCTTCGCTCTGGCAACGCTCGCAGGCGGGCGTCGCGCCCCTCAAGCGCAAGCGCTGAAGCCCCTCCATCCGCTGTCATTGCGGAAAGCGGGCCATGTGCCGCGCGCACGTCGCCATGCACATCACGCATGGCCGTGGTGATGAACGGCGCTTGCGCCCCAGATCACAGCACCTTTATCATTTGATCAAGTCGTTGCGCTGCAGTCCTGGCGCGGCGACGAGGCCCTCGATCCACCCCAACCCGATGTCCATGAACCACCTCGCCCTCCAACCGCAACGCGCCCGCGCCCAACGCGGCATCGCGCCGTTGTCCGTTGCAGGCGCCCCGGTCCTGGCCGTCATGCCCACCCTGCGCCCCCGGGGGCCGCGCCGCCTCGCCGTTGACACGGCACGCGTCGCGGACGGCCCGGTGGCTCCAGCCCCGGGCCGTTTTGTTTGTGCGTCGACCTGCAGTCCCTTGCCACCCACCAGAAGGAGAACACGATGAGCAAGACACTGACCTTCGCAGCCATCCTGGCCGGCCGGCCCTTCAGCGCCACGCTGCTGCACATGATCGGCGCCGCCCTGCGCTCGGCCGGCGACGCCGCGCACGGCCTGGCGCTGCGTGTGGCGAAGACCGAGGAGGCCGCGGCGACCGTCCCGCAGATCGAGACGGTGGAATTCCACAGCCTGCACGGCGACGCCGGCGCGCCCGAAGGTGCGCTGTACGTCAATGGCGTGCTGGTGGCGATCCTGCCGGGGGTGAAGCGGCTGTGAGGCCTGGGGCCGCTCCCGCCGGGGAGCGGCCCTCAGCGGCTGGCCACCAGGTCCTGCTCGCGCTCCGCGGGGCCGACCGTATCGGGCGGCAGCTTGCGCAGCCAGGACTGCGCGAAGTCGGCTTCGGTCCCGAGCCCGCCGAATTCCGTCACCAGGCCTTCCCCATGGCAGCGCCAGATGCGCCCGTGTTCGCTGTGCTCGCCGCGCAGCGATCCCACCGTCACCAGCTTGCCGATGTTCGGACCTTCCCTGCCGAGGGCGCCCGCGATCACCTCGCAGCGGTCGCCCGTCTTGATCGGCTCGCTCATGGCCACCGCCTCCGTCCCGCTGTGTTCAGCGTGGGCCGACCGGCAGCCGGTCGACCGACGACGCATCGGGGCACACGCCCGGATTGCGCGACTGCGCCTGGTCCAGCGCCCCGTCGCGGTAGCGGCAGTCGTACGACGGCCCGCCGGGCACTTGGCCGACCAGGCGCCGGACCTGGCCCTGGTCGTAGTAGTACGTCGCCAGCACCTGCATCGATTCGGGCCGGTCGCGTACGCCGTGCCAGACGCGCTGGCAGCCGGTGAAGCCGCTCGGGTGCTCCGTCGGGTAGGTGGCGATGTCGATCCCGTCGCGCACGCCGAACACGGCGCCGCTGGGCACGGCGGCCAGTTCGCAGGCCGACGCGGCTTGCGAAGCCGGCTGGGTCCCGCAGGCGGCCAGCAGCGCGATGGCGGGGACGGTCAGGAAAACGAAGCGTGGCATGGGGCACCTTGTCGTGAGGGAGTCCGCATCGGCGTGCGGATCAGGCCAGCCACGCTAGCACGGACCGCGCGTGCCGCGGGCCGGCCGCGGTCGCGTCCTGCCGTGACCGAGTGTGACCAGCGCTACATTCCCGGCGCACGGCATGCTCGGCCTCAACCCCGCGCCGCATCCTCCAGCCGCACGTCGTCCTGCCGGCGTTCGACCGCCAGTTCGCCTTCGCGGCGCGCCATGCGCGCCTCGCGCACGAGACGCTCCACCGTCGTCTCGGTGGGCGGCAGGTACGACACCGCATCGTGGCCCGGGTACACGGGCGCCGTGCCGTCGGCGTCGTCGTCCTGCACCACGAGGGACGGGTCGGCTTCGGCCACCACGGCCACGTGCCGCGCGACCTCGGCCTGCGACCAGCCCTCGGCCGGGAAGAAGTTGAAGCCACCGCTGGCGCCATCGGACAGCAAGTCGAGCATCCCGTCCACCAGGTCCGGACCATAGACCTCGTGCCACGGTGCGCCACGGGCGTTCAGCGTCTGGCCGGCTTCCAGCGTCTCCAGCATGCGCACCGCGTGCGCGTTGCGGTCCCAAGGCACGTACACGGGCCCGGTACGCGCGACCAGCACGCCGGGCAGCGACAGCGCCTCGGCCGAGAGTCCAGGGCCGAACGCCGAGGTGAACAGGCCGCAGGCCACGCCCGCATCGGCGCAGATGCGCGCTACCGACGTGCGCGCGCCGTGCGGACAGTTGGCGAGGCGTCGCCGCGGACCGGCCAGGCCCTCGCGGTCGCGGGCATCGAAGACGGCCCACGGACGCACCCGCTCGATGCTGCCGCGCAGGTCGTCGCCGCACCGCACGTACGGCAGGCCGCGGACCTCGCAGGCCCGCACTGCCAGGTGCGACAGCGGCCCGTCGTCCAGCACCAGCAGCAACGGCGCGCCCTCACCCGGCGACTCGGGCGTGCGTTCGAAACAGGGCCCCGCCGGCGGTGGCGCGTCCAGGTAGCGGCCGGGCCGGCGCCACCAGCCTTCGATCTCGAGGCCTGGGGCCTGCGGCTCGCGGCCGCTCGCCAGGTCGCGCAGCACCGAGGCCATCCGCGTGGGCCGCGGCGTGCCATTGCGCACGTCGAACACGCCCGGCTCGTAGTGGCCGACGAACCGCGTCACCATGCGGTTCCAGTCGTACGAGCCGAGCAGCGCCCAGGCCGTCACGGCGCGGATGTTCACGCCCTCGTCGCGCAGCTTCTGCGCGCCACGCCACACCTCGACGAACCAGCGCACCTGCTCCTCGCGGGTGGTGCCGTTGTGGCACTCGGTGACGGCAACCTCGATGCCATAGCGCTCCCAGGCCTGGCGCAGCAGCGCAGGCAGCCCCAGCACGCCGGGCCGCACGTGCCGCATCGCGTCCACGTCGACCAGCGGGATGCCCTTGTATCGGCTCACGTTGCGGTCGGCCATCGCCCGGTGCCAGTGCCGCTCGACGCGGTGGTCCATGAACCGCTCGCTCGACAGGTAGTGGTTGATGCCGATCACGTCGGGCGGGCACGGATCGTCGGCGATCGTGCGCAGGCGCTGCTCGAAGCCGTGGCCGCACAGGCGGTTCCACAACGCATGCCCGGGCACCACCTTGCCGCACAGCAGGTCCCAGCCCATCCAGCGGCGCTCGTTCTGGAAGTCCGCGGCTTCCTGCAGCGGCGGTGTCGCATGGCAGTAGCCCAGGTCGTCGGTCTGCACCAGCCGCGCCTGGGGATTGACCTTGCGGATCTCGCGCATGGCCAGGCGCGTCGCGTCGATCTCGTTCAGCAGCGCGAGCCAGAAGAGGCGCTCGTCCGTGGTATGCGGGTACCAGAAGCCGTAGAGGGCCGAGAAGCGCGCCGTCGTGAGCGGCTCGTTGACGGGCGTCCAGTCGCGCACCCAGGGATAGCGCTGCGCGACCGCGGCCGCATGCGCGGCCAGCCCGGGCGCGAACGAGTCGTGCACCAGGCTCGTGTACGCCGGTCCGCTGCCGTGGTGGCACAGCGTCACGATCGGATTGACGTCCAGCCGGGCCAGCTCTGGCAGGCGTTCGTCGGTCCAGCGGAAATCGCGCTGCTCGGGCGTGTCCGGCGAGATGCGTTCCCACAGCGCCGGATAGCGCAGGGACTTCATGCCGAGGCTGGCGAATAACGCGAGGTCCTCGATGCGGTGCTCATGGCCACTGCGCGGCGTCTGGTCGAACCAGGCGTCGCCGACGCGGTTGACGGTGCATTCGTAGCCGCCCCAGAGCTCGAGGGCGGAGGGTTCGTTGCGGGTGTCGGTATGGGGCTCGTTGTTGGGCAGGAGGGATGCGGACTTGTCTGTCTTCGGCATGGCGCCGATGCTCCACGAGTTGCAGCGCGGCAGTTTGTAGGAGCTTGTTGTCGATCAGCCTGGCGCCGCGCAGGCCTACACTGCCGCGCATGCGACACCCTCTCCGTGCCATTCTCGCCAGCGCCGTTCTCGCACTGCCGCTGGCCGGCATCGCCGCCGACGTCAAGGTGCTCACCGCAGGCGCCTATCGGCAGGTGCTGCTCGCGGCGCAGCCGGCGTTCGAGCAACGCTCCGGCCACCGCCTCGTGATCGACAACGACACGGCCGGCGGCCTGCAGAAGCGCGTGGGTGGCGGCGAGGCGTTCGACGTGGTGGTCTCCAGCCCGGCCTCGCTGCAGCCGGTCGCCGCGCAGCTGGCGTCCGAACCGCCGCGGCCGCTGGCACGCGTAGGCATCGGCGTCGCGGTGAAGACCGGCGCGACGCTGCCGGACATCGGCAGCGTCGATGCCTTTCGCGCGCTGCTGCTGCGGGCGCGGTCCGTGGCAATGGTCGATCCCGCCGCGGGCGGCACCAGCGGGGTTTACCTGTTCCGGCTGTACGAGCGCCTGCGCATCGCCGACCAGGTGCGGGCCAAGGCCGTGCTCGTGCCCGGCGGCCACAGTGCGGAAAAGGTGGCCGGCGGGCAGGCCGAGATCGCGATCCAGCAGATGAGCGAGCTGCTGCCCGTGCAAGGCGTCACCGTCGTCGGGCCGCTTCCGGCCGAGGTGCAGAACTACACGGTGTACGCGGGCGCCCTGTCGGCCCGCGCGGCGCAGCCCGAGGCCGCGCGGCAACTGCTCGATGCGCTGCGAGGACCGGAGATCGAGCCGCTGCTGAAGGCGAAGGGAATGGAAGCAGTTCGCTGAGGCTGCATCCTCAGCGCGTCACGCCGGTCCAGAACTGCCGCGTGGCTTCCAGGCCCGCCGGCGTCCAGTGGGTCGCGGGCGACATCGCCTCGACCAGCAAGGCGTCGCGCCCGGCCACGTCGGACGTGCGAAGCCGCTCCTGCATCGCCTGCAGGTCTGGATCGAGCAGGTCGGCCGGTGTTTCGTCCCCCACGGCCGCCACCATCCCGTTGCGCACGGCAGCGCGGAACGTGGGACGCCGCCGGGTCGCCGAATCCGCAGGCGGTGCCTCGGTGTACGGCGCGCCGTCGCTGCTCGCCGCGCCGCGGATCCAGTCGTGGATCACCTGCAGCTCGTAGCTGGAGAACACGCCGAACATCTCGGCGCGCTCGCCCTGCAGCAGCTTCCAGAACCGGCTGTGCTCCGCCGGCTCGCCGCGCTTGATCCAGCCCGCCTGCTGCAGCGCGCCCAGGAAGGCGGGCAGGTCCTCGGGTGACGCGAGCCAGTCGTTCACGCCGCGGCCCGCCACCTTGCAGTAGTCCGAGTGCGCACCGCTGCCCGACCGCGCCTTGTGGCGCAGGATGCGCAGCACTTCCTGTTCGCTGTCGAATGCGGCGATGACGGCTCCAGTGCCGAGCCCCGCATCGGCCAGCTGCGCGCCGATGCGCATGCGGCGCCAGAACGCGCCGCCGTCGTCCAGCTTCGGCAGCAGGTCCAGCGCGACCTGGCAGGCGCGTCGCGCATGGCCGCTGTCCGGGTTGTCGACCGTGACGTGCAAGGTGAAGTAGTACGGATCGAGGCCGAGCTCATTGAGCTCGTAGGCCGTGATCAGCAGGTGCAGCGGCAGTTGCTCGTAGCCGAGGTTGAAGCCCACCACCTCCGGGAGGAAGCGTTCGGCGTTCCATCCCAGCGCGAGCTGGATCGCGCCCTGGCGGTACAGCGCATCGTCCAGGCCGTCGAGCGGATCGAGCGCGTAGCGCGCGAGGAGGCTGCGATACAGCACGACGTGGTTCTTGTCGATCGCGCCCTCGCCCAGCTCCTCGACATAGGTGCGCACCAGGTCGGACAGGCGCGGATTGCGCCAGTGCGCCACCAGGCCGTAGAGCCACGAACCGTCGACCAGCTTGGTGGGCGCGATCGAGCGCAGCACGTACAGGGCATGGGCGCGGTTGGAGAAGAAGCGGCGCGGCGCGCCTTCCTTGCGTTCCTCGAGGTAAGCCGCGTACCTCGCGTGCACGGAGTGCGTGCTGGCCTCCATCCAGGCGAGCAGCTCCTCGGGCGAAGCGGGCAATTCCGAAGCGGCAGGATCGAGCCGCCCGATCTCCTGCGAGAGAAATTGCGCCGCCTCGTCACGCGTGGCCGCATCGGGCACGCCGTCGCGCAGGCGGTGGTACAGCGACGCCAGCGGCGTGTCGCCCGCGGGCTCGAGGCCCGGCTCGGGTGCCGTCCTGGCCTGCAACTGCTGCCATTCCTGGCCTCCGATATGCATGCGTCCCTGGGTGTTCGTGGAATGCATCCACTGTGCCCGCGGCACGGCGTGCACCGTATCGGGCGCGGGCGCGCACCACCGTGCGCAGGCTCCTACGCCTGCCGGACAGCCTGCGCGGCAGGAGACGGATGCATCGCGAGGGACACCGCGCTTTCGTACAAGCCCAGGCTCTGCAGGCGTCGCAGGTCACCCCGTTCGACACGTTCGCCGATGTCCCGCCGGTAGCGAAGGTTGGGCACCACGACGCCACGTGCGATGCGCAGTGCCTCGGCATTGGCGTCGCGCACGGTCGCCCCGAGGCCGGTGGCCACGCCGATGTAGCCGGTGGCCCCGCTCGTGACCAGCTGCCCCTGCACCTGCGCGACTTCGGCGAACGACAGCTGCGCTCGATCGCGTGCGGTGAGACTGTCGCGCAGGCAGATCGGCGCGCCCTTGCCCAGCTCGGCGTAGCCGTGGTGGTACGGGAACGGCGGCACCGTCAGCACCACGCCGCAGGCGAAGCCGTCGCGCGTCGCGATGCGCTCGGCGTCATGGCGCAGCATGCGGCGGAAGATCGCTTCCCACGGTTCGAGGTGCAGTGCCTCGCAGATCGCATACCCCGGATAGCCGAAGCGGCTGGTGAACTCCAGCGGCCACAGGCCGGCTTCGTTGGCGATCAGGTTGACGTTGATGTAGCCCACGTAGCCACCGTCGCGCAGCAGCGGCGCGAGCGGTGCCAGCACGGCATCGAACAGCGGCTGCGAGCCGCGGTAGCTGACGATGGTGCCCATCTCGCCCGTGAGCTCGCCCAGCTCGCCGGGAAAGAACCGCTTGTGCTCGAAATCGATGCAGGCCGGCTGCAGGAACTGCTGCCCATCGAAGTAGCCGCCGACCCCGACTTCCACGCCCTGCAGGTGCTCCATCAGCACGAAGTCGACGGCCTCGCCCGGCTGCTGGCGCGACGCATGCAGGCCGAGCAGCGCAAGCAGGTCGAAGCCGTCGTCCATCTCGCCGACGAAGTTGCGCGTGCGCGCGCTGTTGGCGCCATTGAACTTGAGCACGTAGCGGCCCGGATGCGAGCGCACGAACTGCATCGCCGCGGCGTAGTCGGTGAACGGATGGCTGGCCGCGGTCTTCAGGCCGGCCTCGCGCAGCACCTGCTGGCCGAACGTGCGATCGGCCTCGAGCCTGTCGCCCAGCGCACTGCCGCCGATCACGTGGAAGCCGTCGCGCCGCAGGCGGTCCTGCAGCTCGCCCTTGACAGCAGATTCGAAGATGACCAGGCCATCGTCGCCCGCCTCGCGCACCCAGCCCAGCTCGCGCTGCCAGTCGGCGGTGAAGTCCAGCATGCCGCCATGCACGTCGGCATAGGCGGCGTCCTCGACGAACACGCGCACCTCGTGGCCGCGCTGCACGAAGCCGTGGTGCATGGCCGCGAGGTCGTTGCATTCGCCGACCCCCAGGATCCTCATGCGGGCCGCTCCACGAGCAATGCGACCGCCGCGATGCGCTCGGCATCCGCATAGGCAGGCTCGTCCAGCTCCTCGCCAAAGACATCGGGATCGAGCTCGCGGTAGCGCCATGGCCAGCCGCGCTGGTGCAGCAACGGCTGCAAGGCTTCCAGCAGGGGATCGATCCCTTCGGCGATCGCCACGCCGGTGTAGAGCACCAGGCGGCCGCCGGGCGCAAGGCGCTCGACGCCCTCGCGCACGATGCGCACCGACAGGCCCTCGCCCCAGCGGCCGCCGCCGTGGCGATAGGTGCGCTGGGCCGCGTCGTTGAGGTACGGCGGATTGGCGACGATGAAGTCGAACGCACCGTCGACCGCGCCGAACAGGTCGCCCTGCGCGAACGTCACGTCCTGCCAACCGGCCAGGGCCGCGTTGGCGGCCGCGAAGCGCAATGCACGCGGGTTGATGTCGGCCAGCACCAGGCGCGGCTGCGCGGCTCGCGCGTGTTGCGCAGCCGCCAGCCCACCCGGGCCGGCGCCGCAACCCATGTCGAGGATGCGGCCGCCCTCGCCCAGCGGCGCGCGGTCCAGCTCGCCACGCAGCAGGTCGACGAAACGTACGGTGTCCGGCCCGAAAAAGACGGCGTCCTCTTCGGTCGTGGGCCAGGCCGAGTGCGCGTAGAGCTGCCCATGCAGGCTGGAGTACCGCACCCTGCTGCGAAGCAGGCCATCGCCGCGATGCTCGGCCAGTCCCGCGCCTTCCAGCAGATCCAGCACATGCGGGGGCAGCAGCACGGGCGCGAATGGCCGGCTCCAGCCGAAGACGTCGCGCACCGTGTGCGCATGCGCCGCGCCCGGTCGCGCGTTGACGCGTGCCTGCGTGGCCGGCGTGACGGTGGTGAAGGCATAGCCGGTCGATTGCAGCCAGCGCCCGAGCGCGACGAGCGCCTCAGCCAGTACCACCCCGCCGTCCACCGCTGCGTTCATGCGCTCAGGATGCCGGCGCCGCATGGCCGCGCTTGTAGGCGGCTGGCGCAACCTCTCGCTCCCTTTCTTCAGAAAGCGGTGCGCGAACGCACAGCGTGCGCGGCCTGCGTTCCGGACCATGAAGTTGCCGCGCGCTTTCCTGCGCGGGCACACCGAAGGAGAACGCTCATGGACCGCATTGGTCGCTCTCGCCCTGGCCAGCGGATGACCAGGATGTTCCTTGCAGGTCGCGGCGGACGCCCGTCGAGGACGGCAGCCTGGGGCGCGCTGCTCGCCGTCGCCGCGCTCGCCGCGCTGGCCGCCAGCCTCATCGGAGGGGGCAGCGCACTGGCCCATCGAGGGCTCGGCCAACCCGTCCTGGTCGGTGAACCGGCTCCAGCCGTTCACACGCTGGCCGAGCCGCCCGCGGAAGCAACCCCCGTTCCGCCGATTCCGGCCGATGCGCAGGATGCGCAGCCGATCGCGACGTTCTGAGTCAGCCGCCGCCCGTGCTCCTGTACCACAGCTCGCACCGCCCGCACCTCAGCATTTGTGCGAAATTCTGTAGGAGTTAACTCACAGCTGGTGTGGACAACTCTGTGAGAAACCGCGCCGCTTCCAGCGAGAACCCGCGTGGATTGTGGGCTCCCACAGATTGCTCAATGAAGCAGCAGCTTCCGACCGTTCGGCGTGGTAGACGGCGGCGACTGACCTCAACGCAAGGAGATAGCGGCCCTACTTCCCGGCTGCGCGCGGCACCAGGCCGGTGTCGCTGATCGCGCCCGCGTTTTTCGGCGAGGCCAGGTACCCCAGGAACTTGCGCGCTTCGTCCTGGTGGGGGCTGCCCGCCACGACCGCCGCCGAGAACTCGGTGACGTACTGGACCTCGTCGGGCAGGTCGCCGACGATGTCGATGCCCGACACCGGGAGCAGTTCGCTGCGTTGCTGGCAACCGAAGTCGGCCTCGTGCTTCGCCAGGATCTCGCCGACCGGTGTCGCGGGGATCTTGTGTCCCTTGGGCTTCACCGCGTCGGCCACGCCGAGCTTCTGCAGCATCTCCTTCTCGATGTACTCGCCGCTGGCACTGTCGGACCAGGCGACCGACTTCGCATCCAGCAGCGCCTTCCTCAGCCCGGCGACGTCGTGGATGTCGGGATGCGGGCTGCCGTGGGGAACGGCGCAGGCGATGCGCGAGTCCGCAAGGGCGACCTTGCTGCCCTGCGCCAGTTGGCCGGTGGCCATCAGCTTGTCGAGCGAATCGCCGACCATGATCACCACGTCGATCGGCTCATGCCGGGCCAGGCGGGCGGGAATGGCGTTCACGGTCTTGCCCATGGACGGCCCCCACTCCGAATGCACCTGCTGGCCGGTCTCCTTCTCGTACTGCGCAGCCAGCTTCTTGTAGGCCGCAGCGAAGCCTCCGGAGGAGACGACGTTCAGCGGATCGGCGAAGGCAGCGCCGGCAAACGCCAGGCAGGCGACGACGAGCGCCGTGCGCGCGAAGGAGGCTCGGGGGAAATGCTTGTGCATGGGATGCGGCTCGGGAAGAGAGTTGGAACCGTGGATGTTCGCATGGCCGCGCTGCCCGTCAAAGCCGTCCACGTCGACGATCAGGCGCCGAGCACATCCGCCAGCGCCAGGAGATTCGCGCAGTGCAGGTCGTTGCCGGGGCGTGGCGTGACGTCCTTGGGATGGGCCGCACCGAATTCCAACGGGCGCTCGATGTACGCCGTGCGCAGGCCGCAGTCCCGTGCACCGGCGAGGTCGTCGTGGTGCGCCGCCACGAGCATCACCTGGTCGGGCCGCAGGTCGAACACGCGCGCGACGCCGAGATACGTGGCCGGATCCGGCTTGTAGGCGCGGAAGACCTCGGCCGAGAGCACGCAGTCCCATGGCAGCCCGGCGCGCTTGGCCATGTTCGTCAGCAGCCCGATGTTGCCGTTGGACAGCGTGCAAAGCGTGTAGCGCCGCTTGAGCCGGCGCAAGCCCTCGACGCTGTCCGGCCATGGGTCCAGCCGGTGCCACACGCGATTGAGGTGCGCGCGCGAGGCCTCATCCAGTGCCTGCAGTCCGAAGCGCGGGAGGATGTCGTCGAGGATCATCCGGTGCAGATCGTCGATGCGCGACCAGCCGAGCTCGCCCCGCATCACGCGCGCCATGGCCGGCCTGTAGCCTTCGCGCCAGGCGCGTGCGAATGCGTCGCCGTCCACCTGCGGATGCAGCTGCGCCATCTCGCGCACGATGCTGCCGTGCCAGTCGACGACGGTGCCGAAGATGTCGAAGGCCAGCACCTGCACGCTGCCGGCGAGATCGGTGGGAGCGGTCATCGGCCCAGTCTAGCGGCGCAGGCCCGCTGCATCATCGCCCTCATCTCACGGATCCATGCCCATGAGCAAACTGCAAACGCTGCGCAGCCAGCGCTGGCTGGCGCGCGACGACTTCCGCTCCTTCAACTATCGCTCGCGCGTGATGCAGATGGGCTACGACCCGAAGGACTGGGAAGGCAAGCCGGTCATCGCGATCCTGAACAACTGGAACGACTATGCAGCGGCAGGATTGGGACCCGTGCGCGCGGCCCAGCGCTTCCGGCGCGCCGCCGAGGCAGCACTGCAGCACTGGTAGGCGGGCGAAGCGTCAGGCCACGGCCGGCGCCGCCATCAGCGTGAAGCCCTTGCGGGGCAGTTGCAGGGCCACCACCCCGGCCGCCATGAGCAGCAGGCCGGCACCGCCGAACGCGACCCAGTGCGTACCGAAGTGCTCGTAGCCCCAGCCGCCGAGCCACGCGCTGAGCATGCCGCCGATCTGGTGCCCCAGGTAGGTCATGCCGTAGAGCACGCCGACCAGCCGCACGCCGTAGACGTCGGCAAGGATGGCGGACGACAGCGCGATACTGCCGGCCCAGACGAGCCCGCCGATGCTCGACGTGAGGTACAGCTCCCAGTGGGTGCCCACCATCACCAAGGCTAGAAAGCCGAGCCCGCGCACGAAGTAGATGGCGGCCAGGATGTGTCGGCGCGGCAGGCGGTCGGCGAAGCGCCCGAGCATCAGCGTTCCGCCGATCGCCACGAAGCCGATGAGCCCGATGCCCATGGAGCTGGTGAAGGCGTCGAAGCCGTGGTCCATCAGCATCGGCATGCCGTGCGTGCCCAGGAGGTTCATGCTGAAGCCGCAGCAGAACAGGCCGAAGAAGATCTTCCAGAACGGCGCCGTGCGCGCCGCGTCGCGCAGCCGCAGGCTTTGCGGCTGCGCGCCGGCCCGCGCGCGCTGGGCCGCGTACTCCTGCGCGCCCAGGTCGGTGTGTTCGGGCGCGTCGTCATGGATGACCCAGATCGCCGCCGGCAGCGTGAAGAGCGTGAAGACGGTGGCGAAGCCCATGAGCGTGGGGCGCCAGCCGAAGTGGTCGATGCCCAGGCTCAGCACCGGCGTCATGATGGCCATGCCCGCCATCGAGCCGGTCGAGAGAAAGAACAACGCCATCCCCCGCCGGCGCGTGAACCATTGGCTGATGACGGGCGTCACCGCAACCGGGCTGGTGAACGCCAGGCCGACGGAGAGCAGCACGCCGAACGCAAGCAGGAACGCGGACACGTCCGAGGCGGTGACGGTCCACAGCACGGCGGCCACCACCAGCACGTTGCCCGCCAGCAGCACGGGCCGGGTGCCCCAGCGCGCGATCAGCAGGCCCGCGAGCGGCATCGCCAGTCCGTACACCAGCATCCCGACCGCGACGATGGTGGCGAGCAGGCTTCGGCTGAAGCCCAGGTCGTGCACCATCGGCATGAAGAAGGGCCCGAAACTCAGGCGCATGCCCGAGGAGAGGAGCGTGAGGACGGCCGCCGCAGCGACGATGTTCCACCCGTAATACCAGCGACCTGCCATGCGACCAGCCCTTGTTCGTGTCCCGCCATTCTAGGAAGCCATGACCGCCGACCCGCCCGTCGAACTCGCAGTGCCAGCCGATGCCGCCGCCATCGCCGCGATGTCGCGCGACCTGATCGAGACGGGCCTGCCCTGGAACTGGCGCGAGGGCCGCGTGCTGCGCGCGATCCGCCAGCCGGACACCAACGTGGCGGTGGTCCGCGAGGATGCCCGGATCGTGGGGTTCGGCATCATGGAGTACCGCGACGAGCACGCCTACCTCTCGCTGCTCGCCATCGATCCGGCGCACCGGCGCCGCGGTGCGGCCCGTTCGCTGCTGCGCTGGCTGGAGGCGTCCGCGCGTGTCGCAGGGGTCGAACGCATCCGGCTCGAAGCCCGCCGCGACAACGCTCCCGCCCGCGTCTTCTACAACGAGCAGGGCTTCCACGAAGTGGGCATCACGCGCGACCGCTACAGCGACGGCATCGACGGGCTCGTGCTGGAGAAGTGGCTGCGGCCCCGGCAGTCAGAATGAGCGCCATCGCCATCCACGCATGAAAGAGCGCCCATGGACCTGATGACCGGGTTTCCGCCGGACCCCGACAAGCTGGTGACGCTGTCCAACTGGCGAACGCCTCCGTTCAACCGGTGGGCGTTCAACCACGTGAGCGAACTCGTTCCCTCCGCGTTCGTCCGTGCGGCGACGGCCGCCCAGTCCCTGGAATGCGAGGCGCGCCGGTTCACCGATTTCCGCATGTCGCAGGCCGGCCAGAGCTTCGGCTTCGACGAGTGGCTCGAGAAGACCTTCACGGATTCCATGGTCGTCCTGAAGGACGGCAAGGTCGCCTTCGAAACCTACGCCGAGGGCCAGAGCCCCGCGACGCCGCACATCTGGATGTCGGTGTCCAAGTCCGTGCTTGGACTGGTCGCAGGCATCGTCGCGGGCCGCGGCCAGCTGGACGCCGATGCACCGCTCACCGACGTGATTCCCGAGCTGCGGAGCAGTGCCTTCGCCGGTGCCACCGTGCGGGATGCGCTGGACATGCGCGTGGGCATCCGGTTCGATGAGGACTACCTCGCGAAGGACGGCGCCATCATCGCGTACAGGAAGTCGCACCTGTGGGATCCGGTGCCGGTCGGCGAATCGCCCACCGACCTGCGAAGCTTCCTCCAGACCCTGGCCGGGCGCGACGGAGAGCACGGCGGCCGCTTCCACTACGTCTCGCCGAACACCGACCTCCTGGGCTGGGTGCTGGAACGCGCCACCGGCACGCGCTATGCCGACCTCGTGAGCGAGGTGCTCTGGCAGCCGCTCCAGGCCGAGCGCGATGCCTACATCACCGTCGACCGCCTTGGCGCACCTCGCTGTGCCGGTGGTTTCTGCGCCACGCCCCGTGACATGGCGCGCCTCGGCCGGCTCTTCGTGACCGGAGGACGGCATGGCGACGTCCAGGTCGTGCCGGAACGCTGGATCCAGGACATCGTCGACTTCGACGGCGTGGCGGCCTGGAAGTCCGGCGACTTCTTCGACCTCTTCGACGGCGCGACCATGCACTACCGCAGCCAGTGGTACGTGCTGCGTGGCGAGCGGCCGCTGGTGTTCGGCCTCGGCGTCTTCGGCCAGCACGTCTTCATCGATCCGGCCGCGGACCTCGTCATTGCCAGGTGCGCGTCGCAGCCGCTGCCGCTGGACAAGCCCTTCGTGGCGATGACGCTGGCCGGGGTCGAGGCGATCCGGGCGATGTTCGGGTGAGCCTGAAGCGACCGGACAATCACGCGATTGTCGATTCCAGCGTTCCTCGATCGTCGTGGGGATGGAGCTCCGGATTCGCGGAGCCCCAGCTTGCAGACAAACCCGATCGGGGACCCACCATGACCAAGACGATCTTCATCAGCCTGCCCGTCGCCGACCTCGCACGCTCGACGGCCTTCTACAAGGCCCTGGGCTTCGAACCGAACACGCGCCTCAGCGACGAAACGGCCACCTGCATGGCGTGGAGCGAATCGATCCAGGTGATGCTGATCACGCACGCGAAGTGGCGCACGTTCACGCCGCGGCCGTTGCCGCCCGCCGGCGCGATCGGGCACATGCTCTCCCTGGCGATGGACAGCCGCGAGGCCGTCGACGCGATCAACCGCGCCGCTAAGGCCCACGGCGGACAGGCCGACGCCAACCCCGCCGAGGACCATGGGTTCATGTACTCGCGGGACCTTGCCGACCCCGACGGCCATCTGTGGGCCACGTTCTGGATGGAAGAGAGAAGGTGAAAGGACAACCATGAGCAAAGTCTTCGTCAACATCGGACTCAGCCTCGACGGCTACATGGCGCCGGAAGGCATGACCATGAGCGATCCCGGGTACAAGGGCTGGGGCGCCAAGTGGGGCGCGATGATGGGTTGGCTCCTGCGGCAGCAGTACTTCCGCGAGAACCTTCTCAAGATGGGGCCAGGCGGAGAGACCGGCCCGGTCAACGACCTGGTCCGCAGTACCGCCGAACGCATCGGCGCCAACATCATGGGCAAGCGGATGTTCGACCAGGGCGAGGTCGCGTGGCCGGAGGAAGCCCCGTTCCACACGCGGGTCTACGTCCTCACGCACGAGAAGCGCGAACCGTGGGTGCGCCCCGGCGGGACGACCTTCCACTTCGTCAATGACGGGCCGGAGCGTGCGCTGGAACTGGCGCGCGCAGCCGCAGGCGGTCGCGATGTCCGCATCGCGGGTGGAGCGGACGTGATCCAGCAGTACCTGAACCTGGGCGCCGTCGACGAACTGGAGATCGCGCTGGCACCCGTGCTGTTCGGTGGCGGGCGTCGCCTGTTCGAGAACCTGCGCGATCCGGGGCCGCAGTTCCGCATCGACCGGGTGCTCGAAGGTCCAGGCGCCACGCACCTGCGCTACGTGCGTCAGTGACGGATGCGCGATGACATGGCAGCGGGGGGCCGGCTGCGCCAGAACATGACGCAGGCGAGCGCCATCACGACGAAGGCAATCCCGACGCCCTGCCACGTCGAGATCGGTTCCCCGAGCAGACCCATGCCTGCGGCGATGCCCACCGCCGGCACGCCGAGGCTGAACGGGGCGACGCGGTTGGCGGGGTGCCGCTTCAACAGCGCCGTCCACAATCCGTAAGCGGTGATCGTCGCGATCCACCCGAGGAAAGCGACGGCGGCCCAGCTCCACGCGTCGGCCTGCAACCAGCGCCAGCGCGTATCGGGCGCGTCGAACCAGAGCGAGAGCCCCACGAAAGGCAGCACTGGAATCACGCTCGCCCACACCACCAGCCCGAACGGATTGAATCCCGTGCTGGAGGCCTGCGCCTTGCGCGCCACGATGTTGGACGCCGCCCACGATGCCGCGGCGCAAAGGTTCAGGGCGAACCCGAGCGCGGTCGTAGCGCCGGCACTGGCATTCGGCAGTGCGTACGGGATGGCGAAACACGCCAGGGCGACGGCGGCCAGGCAGAGCCCGACTTGCAGCGGCCGCGTGGGACGCTCCCGCAACAGCAGGAAACCGAAGATCGCCGTGAAGAACACCTGCGTCTGCTGCAGCACGGAGGCAAGCGATGCGGTCATTCCGACGCGCAGCGCGATGAAGAGGCATCCGAACTGGCCCAGGCCCTGGAGCAGCCCATACAGCACCACGTAGCGCCAGTGCAGCCGGGGTGGCCGGACAAAGAACACGAGTGGCAGCGCGGCAAAGAGGTACCGCCCCGCGCCCAGCTGGAGCGGTGAGAAGTGCCGCAGCGCCACCTTCATCACGACGAAGTTCATGCCCCAGATGAGGACGACGACGACGGCTGCCAGCAGGTCGCGACGGCTGAGGCCTCGTGCGTCGTTCACGTTGCGTCGCGATAGCGTTGCACCTGGCATGCGTGCGTGGCTTCGCCCCCGGCGCACGGATCCTCTCGAGGTTGTTGCGGCGCGGTCGATGCGCAGCTGCCAAGCAAGGTGAGCATCAGGGTGGCGAAGAAAAGTTGCCGCATGGGTCAGCCTCCAGGCTTCGAGTATGGCGGCGGCTCCCCCGTGCTCACCAGCTTCTCGATGTTTGCCTTCAAGGCAAGCAGCAGGCCCGACAGTTCGCTCGCCGTCTGCTGCACGTCGTCCGCGGTCGAGACGCTCACGTTCAGGGCATACAGCGCGCCGTCGATGTCCAGCGGCGTCGCGACTGCGACCACCTCCGGTTGCCACGCAGCAGCGCACCAGCCATGCACGGCCACGCTCTCGATGGCAGCCGCGAGCTCGGGGCCGAGGGCTCTCCACTGGGCGCGCCGCACCTGCCTGAAATGGGCCAGCAAGGCCTTGCGGCTGGCAGCCGGTGCGCCCGCCAGCCACGCGCGCCCCAGCGAGGTCAGCTCCATCGGCACGCGCTGCCCCGACACCACGGCCCGCAGCGTGGGTCGCCTGTTGTAGCGGATCGACTCCAGGTAGACCATTTCGTCGCCATCCGCGACGGCAAGCCCGACGTTGACCCTGCCTGCTTCGGCCGTGGACCGCATGAGCGGTGCGGCGAGCGACAGCAGGTTCGAGCCCGAACGCATCGCGTGCGCGAGGCTGAGGACGGCGGGCGCGAGCCGGAATGCACGCGTGCGCGGGTCGGCCTGCAACATGCCGGCGCCGACCAGCGTCTGGGCCAGGCGGCTGACGGTCGAGCGCGCCAGGCCCGTGCGTTCCGCGAGTTCCGCATTGCCCAGCAAAGTCGAACCGGGCCGGAACGCCCGCAGCAGTTCGATGCCCCGCTCGAGCGAGCGATTGGCGGGCGAGCGGCCGGGCTTGGCGCCGCGTGGAGCGCGCGATGACGGTGGCCGTTCGGAGTTGCTGGAGGTCACGGGCAGGAATGACAGTGCGTGGCCCAGTGTACGGGGCTCCCGCCGGAAAATTCCACTCCTTGGAATCGACGGGGTGTGCGGTCCGGCCCTCTTGTCTAAGCTTCCGCGCGAGATGCACGGGCCGACGAGCCTGCTGCCGATCGGCCCCAGCGGCCAGGAGACAACCCGATGACAGCTTCCTTCCGTTCGCTCCTCGCGCGGTTCGCCATTGCACTGGGCGCCAGCGTGATCGCAATGTCGAGCGCCTTCGCCGCGTTCCCCGACAAGCCGGTGCGGCTGGTCGTGCCCTTCGCGCCCGGCGGTGGGACGGACGCGATCGCGCGCACGCTGGCCGTCGGGATGGGCCAGCTGCTCGGGCAGCCGGTAATCGTGGAGAACAAGCCGGGCGCCGGAACCATCATCGGCTCCGACTACGTGGCCAAGAGCGCGCCCGACGGCTACACGCTCGTGGTGGCCACTTTCGCGCACGCGGTCAACCCGAGCCTGATGCAGCGCCTGCCGTTCGACACCGACAAGGCCTTCGCGCCGGTGATCCTGCTGGCGCGCGGTCCGAACGTGCTGGTCGTGCGCACGGACAGTCCGTACAAGTCCGTGCAGGACGTGCTCACGGCGGCGCGTGCCAACCCGGGCAAGCTCACCTACGCCTCGCAGGGCAACGGCACCTCGGCGCACCTGGCCGGCGAGATGTTCGACAACCTGGCGCACGTCCACACCAGCCACGTGCCGTACAAGGGCGCAGGCCCGGCCATGACCGACCTGATGGGTGGCCAGGTGGACATGATGTTCGCCACCGCCGCGGCCGCGAAGCCGCAGATCACGGGCGGCAAGCTGCGCGCCCTCGCCGTCACCACGCCGAAGCGCTCCGACGCCTTCAAGGACGTGCCCGCCGTGGCCGAGACCGTGCCTGGCTACGCGGTCGAGAGCTGGTACGGCCTGTTCGCGCCCGCCGGCACGCCGCCGGAGCTCATCGCACGGCTGCATGACGCGGCCAGGAAGGCCACCGAGTCGCCGGAGTTCCGCAACAAGCTCGAGCCCGAAGGGCTGACGGTCAGCGCCGGCTCGCCGGAGGAACTGGATGCCTACGTCCGCGCCGAACAGGCCCGCTGGCGCAAGGTGGTCAAGGACAACAAGGTCAAGGCCGACTGAAATTCCCACCATGAACACATCCCTCATCGAACTGCAGGTGGACGGCGGCATCGCCACGCTCACGCTGAACCGCCCCGACAAGCGCAACGCCATGAGCGACGAGATGCGCACCCAGTTCATCGCCGCGCTCGAGCGCGTCGGGGCCGACAAGGCGATCCGCGCGCTGGTGCTCACGGGCGCCGGCAAGGGCTTCTGCGCCGGCGGCGACATCGCCGGCATGGAGCGGCGGCTGAACGCGCCGGCCGGCGAAGTGGCCTTCAACGGCTGGCACCGGCAACAGCGGGTGCACCACACGCAGGCCCTGCTGCACACCCTGCCCAAGCCGGTGATCGCCGCGGTGAACGGCGCGGCCTCCGGCCTGGGGGCGGACACCGCCCTCGCCTGCGACTTCATCATCGCCAGCGAGTGGGCGAGCTTCACGTGGTCGTACATCCACCGCGGCATCGTCCCCGATGGCGGCGGCATGTACTTCCTGCCGCGCCGCGTGGGCCTGCCCAAGGCCAAGGAACTGATCTTCACCGGCCGCAAGGTCGATGCCGACGAGGCGCTGGATCTGGGCATCGTCGATCGCAGGACGACTGCGGATCGCCTGCTCGCGGATGCGCAGGCCTGGGCCCGCGAACTGAGCCAGGGATCGGCCACGGCCCTGGCCCTGGGCAAGTCCATCCTGGACCAGACCTTCGAATCGTCGGCGCAGCAGGTGTTCGCCCAGGGCAGCCAGGCGCAGGGCATCTGCTACACGAGCGCGGAGCACAGGGCTGCCGTCGAGGCTTTCCTGGCGAAGTCCGCGGCGGCGAAGCAGTAAGGCCATGGACGCCATCGCCCGACTGCTGAAGCCGCGCAGCGTCGCCGTCATCGGCGCCTCCGCGGACCCCGCCAAGACGGCCGGCCGGCCGGTGGCGTACCTCGTCAAGCACGGCTTCGCCGGCACGATCTATCCGGTCAATCCCAAGGTCGATCGCATCGGCACGTTGAAGTGCTATGCCGACGTGGCCTCGCTGCCGGACACGCCCGACGTGGCGATCGTGCTGCTGGGCGCCGAGCGCGCGCACCTCGCCGTGCGTGAGCTCGCGGCGCGCGGCACTGCCGCAGCCATCGTGCTGGCCAGCGGCTACACCGAGACCGGTGAAGAGGGTGCGCGGCGCCAGCAACAGCTGATGGAGGCTGCCGGCTCGATGCGCATCCTCGGGCCGAACACCATCGGCCTCGTGAACCTCACCGACGCCATCGTGCTTTCCGCCTCGGGCGCGCTCGAGATGGAGCATTTCCCGGCCGGGACCATCGGCGTCGTGTCGCAGAGCGGCGGCATCCTCGGGTCGCTGCTCTCGCGCGCGGCCGCCCGCGGCATCGGCCTGTCCAAGCTCGTCTCCACCAGCAACGAGGTGGACCTGGAGCTGGCCGACTTCATCGACGCGCTGGTGGACGATGAGGCCACGCGCGTGATTGCGCTCTACGTCGAGGCCGTGCGCCACCCGGAGAAGTTCCGTGCCGCGGCGCTGCGGGCCGCGCGCGCGGGCAAGCCCATCGTCGCCTTCAAGATCGGTCGCTCGGAGGCCGGTGCGCAAGCGGCCGTGTCGCACACCGGAGCGCTCGCCGGCGCCGACCGCATGTACGACGCACTGTTCCACCAGACCGGCGTGATCCGTGCGCAGACCTTCGGCGACCTGCTGGACATCCCCGCGGCGCTGGCGACGGGCCGCAAGCTGCGCGGCCACCGCGTGGCCATTCTCACGTCGACCGGAGGCGCGGGCACGCTGGTATCCGACAGCCTCGGCGTGTCGGGATTCGAGACGCCGCCGCCCGACGCAGCGACCGCCGCTGCCTTGCGGGCGCTGCAGACCGGCGACCATGCGGCGCTGGACCGCAATCCCATCGACGTGACGCTCGCCGGCCTGCAGCCGGACCTGCTGCGCGGCGCCATCAAGGCGCTGCTGGCGAGCCCGACCTACGACGCGCTGGTCGTGATCGTCGGCGCCTCGGCGCTGGCGATGCCCGAGCTCATGGCCGGCGCGATCCGCGATTGCCTGCCCCTCTCCGACAAGCCGGTGCTGGCGTACGTCAGCCCGCATGCGCCCGGCGTGGCCAGCCTGCTCACGCAGAACGGCGTTCCGTCGTTCTCTGCGCCGGAAAGCTGCACGGCAGCCCTCGCCGGGTTGCTGCAGGCGCGGGACTGGCGCGCGCCGACGCCGACCCGCGGCCGCGCCCGTGGCCCTGGACAACCTTCCGGCCGGCTCGCTCGACGAAGCCCAGGCCAAGGCGCTGTTCGCGCGCTTCGGCGTGCCCTGCACGCGCGAAGTCGTGGTGCAGGACACGGCGGGCGCCGAACGCGCCGCCCGCGAGCTGGGTGGCCGCGTGGTGCTGAAGATCCTGTCGGGCGCGATCACGCACAAGAGCGACGTCGGCGGCGTGGCCGTGAAGCTCGTGCCGGAGGAGATCGGCGCGCGGCTGTCCTCGATGGCCGAGGAGGTCGAGCGCCGTGCAGGCGAGCGGCCGGTGCGCTTCCTCGTGCAGGAGATGGTCGAGGGCGGCACGGAGTTCATCCTCGGCATGCGGCGCGACCCGCTGGGCACTGCAATCCTGCTCGGCATGGGCGGCGTCACGGCCGAACTGTTCAACGACTCCACGATCCGCCTGCTGCCGGCCAGCGGCGGCCTGGGCCGGGAGGAGGCGCTGGCGATGGCGCGCGAGCTGAAGACCTGGCCGCTGCTCGACGGCTTCCGGGGCCGGCCGAAGGCTGATGTGGAAGCCCTGATCGATGCGATCGTCGCGTTCTCAGGCATGGCCGCGCAACTCGGCGGCCGGCTGGTCGAAGCGGAGATCAATCCCCTTTTCGTGCTGCCCGCGGGCGGCGGGGTCCGTGCCGCGGATGCGGTGGCGGTCCTGCACTGACAACAACACCTCGAACGAAGGAGACTGGATGAACAACCTCTCACGCCGTGCCGCGCTGCGCGGCCTCACCGCGTTGCTGGCGCCGGCCGTGGCCAGTGGCGCGTACGCCGCCGAGGACTGGCCGTCGCGCCCGATCCGCCTGGTCGTGCCGTTCGCGCCCGGCGGCCCGACCGACCTGATGGCGCGCATCGTCGCCAAGGAAATGCAGGCCAGCCTGGGCCAGGCCGTCGTGGTGGACAACAAGCCCGGCGGCGGTGGCGTGATCGGCCTGGGCGAGGTGGTGCGAGCGCCTGCGGACGGCTACACGCTCGTCTTCCCGTCGATCCTCGCCGTCACCAATCCGTCGCTGATGAAGGACTACCCGTTCGACATGGCGCGCCAGTTCTCCGGCGTGACCATCGTGGGGTACATCCCGCACGTCCTGGTCGTCAACGCCGGGTTCGGCGCCAGGACGCTTGCCGACCTGGTCGCCATGGCCCGCGAGAAGCCCGGCTCGCTGTCGTACGGATCGTCCGGCATCGGCACCTCGGCCCACCTGGAGGGCGCGATGTTCGCCCGCATGGCGGGCATCCAGATGACCCATGTGCCGTACCGCGGCGCCGGGCCCGCACTGCAGGACCTGCTCGGCGGGCAGATCCAGCTGATGTTCCTCGACGCACCGTCCGCGCTGGGCGCGATCAAGGCCGGCAAGCTCCGCGCATTGGCCGTCGCCACCGCGAAGCGCGCGCCGGTGCTGCCGGACGTCCCCACCGTCGCGGAACAGGGCTTCCCCGACTTCGACGTGCAGGGCTGGTACGGGCTCCTCGTGCGGGCAGGCACGCCCGCGCCGGTGCTGGACCGGCTGTACCGCGAAGTGAAGAAGGCGCTGGACACGCCTTCCGTGGCGGACCGGTTCCGCGCCGAAGGCATCGTCGTGGGCGGACTGCCTCCGGCGAAGTTCGACGAGGTGATCCGCGCCGACCTGGCACGCTGGCACAAGACCGTCAGCGAGCTGGGCATCACGCCGCAATGACGCTTTCGCGGCGCCCACCCATGCACCGGGACCTGCCATGCGCGTGACCATCCTCGACGACTACCAGGACTGCGTGCGAACCCTGCGCGCGTTCACGCTGCTGCAAGGCCACGAGGTCACCGTCCTCCATGAAGCGTTCCCGGATCGCCAGGAACTCGCACGCAAGCTCGCCGATGCCGAAGCGCTGGTGCTGATCCGCGAGCGCACGCGCGTCGATCGCGAGCTGATCGATCGCCTGCCTCGCCTGCGGATGATCAGCCAGATCGGCAAGGTGGCTCCCCACATCGACCTGCAGGCGTGCAGCGAGCGGGGCATCACCGTGTGCCAGGGCGAAGGCACCGGCGCCGCCACCGCGGAACTCACCTGGGCGCTGGTGCTGGCGAGCCGGCGGCACATCGTCGACGAGGCCAACCGGCTGCGCGCCGGTGCGTGGCAAGGCAGTCTCGGGCAGCAGTTGCGCGGCTCGCAACTGGGGATCTGGAGCTATGGCCGCATCGGCCGCCAAGTCGCCGGTTATGGCAAGGCCTTTGGCATGCGCGTGGTCGTCTGGGGCGGTGCGGCTTCGCGCGCGGCCGCCGTCCAGGACGGCTTCGAGGTCGCTGCGAGCCGGCAGGCTTTCTTCGCGGAATCGGACGTCGTGAGCCTGCACCTGCGGCTGGGGCCCGACACGCGCGGCGCCGTCACGGCCGCCGACCTGCTGGCGATGAAACCGTCCGCGCTCCTGGTCAACACCAGCCGGGCCGAACTGATCGCACCCGGTGCCCTGGTCGATGCGCTGCGCGCAGGACGGCCTGGCTTCGCCGCCGTCGACGTCTTCGAGCGCGAGCCGGTCCTCGGCGCGACCGATCCGCTGCTGCAGTTGCCCAACGCGCTGTGCACCCCGCACCTGGGCTATGTCGAGCGCGACAACTACGAGCGCTACTTCGGCATCGCGTTCGACAACATCAACGCGTTCGCGAAGGGACAGCCGCGCAACGTGGTGGCTGCACAGCGCACGGAAAGCTGAGGGGCTCTGGTGCGAGTCCGGCCCTCGCGCTCAGGCGGCGGTGCGAGGGAAGGCGCGCCGCAGCCACGACAGCGGGCCAAGGGCGGGACGTGCCCTGCCTGCGGACGGCATCTCGGTGGGCGCCTGCGCTCGCACGGCCAGCTCCTCCAGCACGAACTGCATGCGCCCGGTGTCCGTCTCCAGCACGTCGCCGGCGCTCAGGCGCACCGGCGCATCGGCCAGCGCGAAACCATTGAGCAGGGGCCTCGGCCCTTCGGAGAATCGCACGGCGAAGTCGTCGCCACGCCGGATGAAGGTGACGATGCACTCGCCAGGCTTGCCGATGGTGTTGACCACCTTCGGCAATTCGATGGGTTCGCCCGGGTGCGTGCCGTCGATCCGCTGGAGGTAGGCCTTCCTGGGCACGGCACTGGAGCGCACCAGCATCGTCGGCTCGTAGGCCATGGCCGTCGGGTCGGCCACGAGTTTCAGGACGAAGTCGCCGATGGAAAACGTGCTGCCATCCTCCAGGTCCGCGCGCTCGATCCGCGTCGATCCGAGGAAAGTGCCGTTGCTGCTGCCCAGATCCTCGATGGCCAGCCTGGTCCCCAGCAGGATGAGCAGCGCATGCGTGCCGCTCACCGTGGGACTATCGAGCACGATGTCGTTCCCGCTCGAACGGCCGATCCGGGTGCACTGGCGCTCGATCGGATAGCTCACATCCGGTTGGCCCGCGAGCGAGACCACGAGACTTGGCACGTGAAACTTCCTCCCTGCACCCCATAACGGTTGAGCAGGGCCTTGGTGCACATCGCCAGATGTGAGCAATTGAAAGCGAAGCGCGTGTCCGATTTCTCGCCGGGATCTGGCGATGCCTGCGGCACAGTGGCCCGCCGCCCGAGGTCTCGCCGGGCGCCCTACTCGCCGTCCCAGTAGTCGAGCGCCTGGCCGGTGCGCGTCAGGTGACGCACACGCTGGTCGCCCTGCCCACCGAAGGCGCCGATCTTTCCGGAGTCGGGGTACTCGCACACCTCGGCGGGCATCATCGTGCTGACCGAGATGAATTCCAGCGGCTCGCTGGAATCGTTGATGATCTGGTGCGCGGTGTCGGGGCCGCCGGTCGGGCAGCAGATGAAGTCCCCCGCGCGGATCTTGCGCGTCTCCGTTCCGTAGCGCAGCAGGCCGGTGCCACGCAGGATGAAGAACATCTCCTCCTCGGCACGGTGCGAATGGAACGGGCACCCGGTCTTGCCGGGCGGCAGGCAGTCGTAGGAATAGCCCAGGTGCTTCGCGCCGATCAGCGGTCCCACGCGCAGCGCGCGTGTCTCGAATTTCTCGCCCTGGCTGAAATGTTCGAGTTCAAGCTGGTCGATGTTGATCACGCGTTCGCTCACGGACATGGCTGCACCTCCAGCCGCGCATCATCGCGCATCGCCTGGCCGATCAGGCGGTGTCGCCCGGAGGCATCTGCTCGCGCAGCATCGTGAGCAGTTGCTGGCGGCCTTGCTCCAGGTCTTCGTCGGAAGGGGCATGGCGGCCGCGGAGCCGGTCCCATGCGGAACACGCTTCCGTCGTGTCGTCCGATGCGACGGCGGCCCAGGCCTCGTGCACGTCGCCCAGCATCAGTGCAACGGCGACTCGCGCGATGACATCGCGCAGGCAGTCGCCAATGACAGTGGCATCCGGGGGCATGGGCGCGAAGTATCTGGCCCTGCGCCGTCGGCTAGCAAGCACATCGAGACACGCGGAAAAGCGGGCAGTGCGCGTGCCCGCGCGCTGTCAATCCTGTCAGGACCCGGGCACGTTCACGTGCGAGCCCGGAGTTCGGTCTATCGAACAGAAGCGCGGCTGGCTTGCCGCGTGATTCGCAGGCATTCGGACAGTGCCTGGTTGGCCCGTGCCTCGAGGATCGCGACGTCCCCTGCGCTTGCACGTGCCGGCGCCGGCGAGGAGCACTCCTCGTCCAGCACGCGAATGACGCGCCGGGCCTGGATCACGGCGCATTGCGCCGTGCGCCACTCGTGGGCAGCTGCGGTGAGTTGGGGGTTGCGCCATGTCATGGCTGAGGTTGTCCCACAGCCGCGCCGGCCGATGTGTAGGACAAGGTCGACTCTGCAAAACCGTGCGCAGGTGCTGTCGGAAGTGTCCCGCCGCCGGCAACTGCGCACGCCTACCGGGCGGGCCCGGCAGCCGTTGCTAGCGTGCCGCATGGACTGGGATGGGCAAGGACTCCTGAAGGCGGTGCACGACATCATCGACAGCGCCGCCGAACCCGCCGACTCGCCTGTCGGCTGGACGGTGTGCCTCAGGGATGGACGAGGCCGCCAGGTGGCGGCGCGGTTCAAGGTCCGCACCCATGACCAGGTCAACAGGCTGGCCCTGCAGCTGGCGCACTTCGGCTATTTCCTGACCATCGAGCAGGCGGCCGATTGCGATTTCGTGTTCGGTCCGCAGCAGGTTCACTGACATCAGCCGGGCCGCGTCCTCGCGCGCCCGCGGCCCCCTGGCACGTTGTGCAGCAGCGACCGCAAGGCGGCTGCATCGTCCGACCCGAAGTGCTTCTCGAAAGCGGCCTGCGCGCGCCGCCAGTGCGGACGCGCCGCCCGCAGCTTCTCGCTGCCTGAAGGCGTCAGCCGCAAATCCTTGCGGCGACGGTCGCCCTCCCCCGCCACGATCTCGACCAGCCCGGCGCGCTCCAGCGGCGCGAGGTTGCGCGTGAGCGTGGTGCGGTCCATCACCATCGCCTGCGCGAGCGCGGCCAGCCCCACGGGACCGAGCCGGTCCACGTGCGACAGCACGCCGTACTGGCTGGAGGTCAGCCCGACCTCGGCCAGGTGCTGGTCGTACAGCTGCGTGATCCAGCGGCCGGCCTGCCGCACCGCCAGCGAATAGCAGGGATGCGCCGCGCCCGCGCCTTCGCGCTCAGCCATCGCGTTCCCCTTCCGCCGCCAGGGTGTCCTGCAGACATGTGCACATGCACGTATTATCGCGCTTCCCCAGAAACGTGCATATGCACGCAATCGAGCCCGGAGACTTCATGCCCGCTCCTACCACTGCCGCCGTCGACCCGCGCACGCGGCGCCTGCTCGAGTCCCCGATCGCGCCACTGCTGCTGCGCATGGCCGCGCCCAACGTGCTCGTGCTGCTGGCGCAGTCGGCAGCCGGCCTGATCGAGACCTGGTTCATCGGCCGGCTCGGCGTGGACGCGCTCGGTGGCGTGGCGCTGGTATTCCCGGTCGTGATGCTGATGCAGATGCTCTCGGGTGGCGCCATCGGCGGCGGCATCGCTTCCTCGATCGCCCGGGCGCTGGGTGGCCGCCGCAACGACGAAGCCGACGATCTCACGTTGCACGCCGTGGCCGTCGCCGTCGCTTTCGGCGTGCTGTCGACGACGGCCGCGTGGCTGGTCGGGCCGGCGCTGTATGCCCGCATGGGCGGCAGCGGCGAGTCGCTGCGCGTGGCGACCACCTACTCGGGCTGGGTGTTCGCCGGGGCGACGCTGGTGTGGGTCTTCAATGCCCTGGCGTCCGTGCTGCGCGGCACCGGCAACATGAACCTGCCCGCCACCGTCACGCTGGTGGGCACGATCGCGCTGGTGCCGCTGTCGCCGGCGCTGATCTTCGGCGTGGGACCGCTGACCGGCCTGGGCGTTGCCGGTGGCGCGATCGCCCTCCTCGTCTACTACGCAGCGGGCACCGCGTGGCTGGCCTGGGCCGTGGCCAGTGGGCGCAATGTCGTGCGGCCACGCTGGCGCGGCTTCCGGCTGCGCCGTGCGCCGCTGGTGGGCATCCTGCGCATCGGCCTTGCCGGTGCCGTCTCCACGGTCGCCACCAACGTGAGCATCGCCATCGCCACCGGCCTGGCGGGCCAGGCCGGCACCTCGGCGATTGCGGGCTATGGCACCGCGTCGCGCCTGGAGTACCTGCTGGTGCCGCTGGTGTTCGGGCTCGGCGGGCCCCTGGTCGCGGTGGTCGGCACCTGCATCGGCGCCGGCCAGCGCGAACGCGCGCTGCGCGCGACCTGGATCGGCGCCGCCATGGCGGGCGCGCTCACCGAAACGATCGGCCTGCTGGCCGCGCTGTTCCCCGAGCCCTGGATCCGCCTGTTCACGAACGATCCCGGCGCGATCGCGGCGGGCGTCGACGACCTGCGCATCGTCGCGCCGGCCTACGGCTTCTTCGGCGTCGCACTGCTGCTGTACTTCGCATCGCAGGGCGCCGGGCGCCTGCTCTGGCCCGTGCTGGGCAACATCGCCCGGCTGGCCGTCGCGGCCGCCGGCGGCTGGCTCGCCCTGCGCGCCGGCTGGGGCCTGGTGGGCGTGTTCGGTGCGCAGGCGGCGGCCCTCGTCGTCTACGGCGCGGTCAATGCCGGTTCCATCGCCGCGGGGGCCTGGTTCGGCCAGCCCGCGTGGCGCCGTTCCACCTCCGTCCCACCTGCAGGAGCCCTCCATGAAGCTTGAAGATGCCGTCGTCCTCGTCACCGGTGCCAACCGTGGCATCGGCCTTGCCTTCGCCCGCGCGGCGCTCGCCCGCGGCGCTCGCAAGGTCTACGCCGGCGCGCGCGATCCGTCGCGCGTCGACATCCCCGGCGTGCAGCCGCTTCGCCTGGACGTCACGAGCGATGCCGACGTGGCCGCGGCCGCCGCGGCGTGCGACGACGTGACCATCGTCATCAACAACGCCGGCATCGCCACCTTCGGCGGCGTGATGGTCGACGGCAGCCTGCAGTCCGCGCGGTCCAGATGGAAGTGAACTACTTCGGACTGCTGCGCATGAGCCAGGCATTCGCGCCGGTGCTGGCCCGCCATGGCGGCGGCGCGCTCGTGAACGTGCTGTCGGTGGCCAGCTGGATCAACCGCCCCACCCTGGGTGTCTACGGCTCGACCAAGTCGGCGGCGTGGGGCCTCACCAACTCGCTGCGCCACGAGCTGCGCGGCCACGGCACGCAGGTGCTGGGCGCGCACTTCGGTTTCGTCGACACCGAGCTCACGCGCGGCATCGACGCGCCCAAGTCCACGCCGGACACCATCGCGGGCCGCGTGCTCGACGCCCTGGAAGCCGGCGCCGAAGAGGTGCTGGCTGACGACATCACGCAACAGGTCAAGCGCGGCCTTTCGGGCGAGCCGGGTGTGTACATGAAGACTTGACCGCGCAGGACGGCACCCTCCGGCGCGGCGTCCGCACCGGCTCCCGACGAGCTGGAGCGCCGGGGACGGGGCGCACGCACGCCCGGCAACCTGAGCGCAATAATGAAAGTCGGCCAAATCCAGGACGACGCATGTCGAGCGAACAAGCGTGCGCTGTGGAACTGCTGCGGGCGCAGGTCGCCATCGTCCGCGCACTGCTTCTCAAGGCGCCCGCCTTCGATCCGACCCGGCCCCACTGGTACGTCGCCGTCAGCGATTGCGGTGCCGAAGCGCACTTCCACGTCCTGCAGCTGGCCGCCGCGCTGCGGTTCGCGCGCCACGACATGTTCGTGCGGCACGTGCGATGGCTGCGTCTCGTGCTCACGCACCGCGGCCTTCCGGATGAATCCATCCTGCAATCGCTGCGCGCGCTGGTCGAGACCTTGCGCGACTGCCTGCCGGCAGCGGCGTCGGCGCGAGCGGCTGAGTGCGTCGAGGCTGCCATTGCCGGCTACCACACCGCGGACGCGAGCCCGGTCACGCCACCCGGCCCGCTCCAGCGCGAATGCGTGGATGCCTTGCTCGCCACCCACGCGGCGCCCATGCAGCACCTGGCGGCCACCGCCGCCCGCACCAGCCTCGATCCTGCGGCCTACTGCGTCTCGGTCCTCGGGCCGGCCCTGCACGAAGTGGGGCGCCTGTGGCAGGTGAACGCCGTCTCCATCGACCAGGAACACCAGTGCACCGCCCGGGCGGTGAAGCTCCTGGCCACGCTGTTTCCCTCACCCCCGCCAACGGCGGGCCGGCCCACCGCGATCTGCGCCTGCGTGGTGGGCGAGCGCCATGAGCTCGGGCTGGAGATGGTGGCGTGCGTGCTCCGCACGCGCGGCTGGAACGTGATCTGGCAGGACCAGCACCTGGATCCTTCCGGCCTGCTGCGCGAAGTCGTCGAAGCACGCGCGCAGCTGCTGGCGCTGTCCGCCACCATGCTCCAGCACCTGCACACGATGGAAGCGCTGATCGCCGCGGTCCGCGCCATGCCCGAATGCGCGGGCGTCCAGGTTCTCGTCGGCGGCCAGGCCTTCGCAAAGGACCCCGGCGCGTGGAAGGAGATCGGTGCCGACGCGACTGCGGCGGACGCGATCGAGGCGGCCGAGGTGGCGGGCCGGCTGGTGCGGCCAAACAGGGTGCAAACCGACAGCAACGGATGCGATGACTGATATCCGCTCCTGGCCGGGAGCAGAGTTCTCATTTGGGCAGTTGCTAGTTTTCGCCGTAAATGCTGCGCCACTTTTCGGCCATTCGAGCACTCTCGTCCGTCACGTCAGGAAGCTCGAACAGCAATGCGATCTGCGCGAGCGCTTTGAAGGCCCAGCTTGGCGACCGAGTCGACGGCGCCGGGGGGCAAGAGGCGGAGGGCTCGTTGAAGCCGGGGGCCACAAGATTGCTTAGGCACAAGTCCCCGCTCGCTGGGGACATTCCTCCCATGGCCCATGCTCGCTCCTTTCGGCAATCTTCCGGCCCCGCCTGAAGATTGGACAAGCCATGCAGCACCCGCTTCTGAATCTGAAAATCCATGCCCCGACGGCCGATCGCGCACCGGACGCACCGGTGCCGTCGAGCCGCGCGATCAGGCTGGCAAAGATGTTCCGAGCATTTGCGCTGGCTGCCGTTCCACTGGCCGGCTCGGCCTTCGCCGCGCCGAATGCGTACGTCCCGAATGTCGGCGACAACACGGTGTCGGTGATTGATGTCGCCACGAGTATGGTGACGGGCACGATACCGGTCGGTGTGTCGCCAGTGGGTGTCGCCGTCACACCCGACGGCAGCCGTGTGTACATCAGCAACCGCACGGCGAGCGACTTCGAAGGCAGTGTCTCGGTCATCGACACAGCGACGAACGCAGTGTTGGCGACCATCCCTGTGCCCGGCTCGCCGTACGGTGTCGCGGTTTCACCGGACGGTGCGCAGGTATACGTGGCCAACCACCACCAGCAGAAGATCTCCGTCATCTCGACCCAGACGAATGCCATCGTCGCCAACATTGATGTCGCCGTGAAGCCGTTCCAGGTCGCCGTGACGCCCGACGGAGCGACCGTGTATGTTTCCTGCCAGGACGTTTGCGACCGCATCACGGCCATCTCCACCGCGACCAACACCGTCAAGGCGTACATCCTGGTGCCGGGCGGCGCGCAGTCGGGCCTGGACGTCTCGCCGGACGGCAGCAAGCTGTACGCCAGCTCCAATGGCGCCGCGATGTCTGTGCTGGACGCGGCGTCTGGAACCCTGCTGTCCACCATTCCGATCGGGACGTCGACTTTCGGCGTAGCGGTCTCGCCGGACGGCAGCAAGGTCTATGCGACCACTGGCCTGGGAAACCTCGCCATCATCGACACGGCCAGCGACGCGGTTCAATCGAGCGTCCCCGTGAGTTCCCCGGCGGCCTGCGGGGCGTCGCCGTGACGTCCGACGGTGCCGCAGCGTACGTCGTCGATTGGACGGGCAGCAGCGTGGCGGTAATCGACACAGCCACGCAATCCAGGAGCGGCACCATCGGCGTGGGAACGACTCCTTATTCGATGGGCAAGTTCATTCAGAAGGCCAGGTATGCCTTCACGGGCTTCTTCGCTCCGGTGAACAACCTGCCCACGGTCAACGTCATGAAGGCCGGCGCCGCCGTCCCGATGAAATTCAGCCTGGGCGGGGACAAGGGCCTGGAGATCCTCGCGCCCGGTGCCCCCGCGTCGCGGCAAGTTGCGTGCAGCGGTGCGTCCAGCACGGACCTCGTGGAGGAGACGGTGACTGCAGGGGCGAGCTCGTTGCAATACGACGCGGCCAGCGCGCAGTACGTCTATGTCTGGAAGACCGAAAAGGATTGGGCGACAACGTGCCGACAGTTCGAACTCAAACTCAAAGACGGCAGCACCCAAAAGGCACTGTTCCAGTTCGTCCGTTGAGCGTCCTGCGCGGGAGGAGGATCGCGAGCGCGCAGATCTTCGCCGACGAGGTGCAGCGCAACCTGACGCTGCTGGGGCTGGTGCCATTGCAGAAACTGGGACCGGCGCAGCGCGTCCGATTGCGACGCGTCCCTGACCGAACCACGGGTTTCCACGAGACCGGTCTCGGCCCGGTCGTGCCTAGAGTGCCGGAACGCCGCAGCGGGTCCGGGTCGTTCCGGTCATCGCGGCGCGACCGCCTCACAGTGCCCGCCGTGGTGAGGAGTAGCGCAGCCCTGCCGCTGCGTGCTCCTGTCCCACGTGAGGAGAGACTGCGATGACCGACGCCCTGGTTGCACCCGTCGACGAGCGCCTGCCCGGCGCCAAGCTGGCCGCCCTCGGCCTGCAGCATGTGCTGGTGATGTACGCCGGCGCCATTGCGGTTCCGCTGATCGTCGGCCGGGCCCTCAAGCTCAGTCCGGAACAGGTCACCATGCTGATCCAGGCCGACCTCTTCTGCTGCGGACTGGTGACCCTGATCCAGTCGTTGGGCGCGACGCAATGGTTCGGCATCAAGCTGCCAGTGATGATGGGCGTGACGTTCGCGGCGGTGGCGCCCATGGTGTCCATGGCCAACAACAACCCCGGGGTGGCCGGCGCCGGACTGATCTTCGGCGCCATCATCGGGGCGGGCGTCATCTCGATGCTGCTGGCACCGGTGATGAGCCGGCTGCTGCGCTTCTTCCCGCCGGTGGTGACCGGCACCATCATCGCCGTCATCGGCATCAGCCTGATGCGCGTGGGGGTCAACTGGATCTTCGGCAACCCGGTGGGTCCCACGGCGCCGCAGATCGTCGACCCCGCGCATGCCCAATGGCTGGCCAGCATCAAGGGCCTCGCCGGTGCGACCGTCAACGCCGGCGGTGCCGCGGTGGCGGTGCCGCCGGTGCCACCCGGCTTGGTGCTGGCCCCGACGCAGTCGAATCCGGCTTATGCCCAGCTGCCGCACATGGCCATCGCCGGGCTGGCGCTGGTCGCGACGCTGCTGGTGGCCAAGTACGCACGCGGGTTCGTCGCCAACATCTCGGTGCTGCTCGGCATCGTGGTGGCCGCCTGCATCGCCACCAGCATGGGCCTGATGACGTTCGACAAGGTGGCCAAGGCCAAGTGGTTCGACGTCGTGCTGCCCTTCGAGGTGGCCACGCCGGTGTTCGACCCCGTCCTGATCCTCACCATGGCACTGGTGATGGTGGTGGTCATGATCGAGTCCACCGGCATGTTCCTCGCGTTGTCGGAGATGAACGGCAAGCCGATCGACCAGGGCCAGCTGTCGGCCGGCCTGCGGGTCGACGGCCTGGGCACCCTGATCGGCGGCATCTTCAACACGTTCCCGTACACCAGCTTCTCGCAGAACGTGGGCCTGGTCGGCGTGACGGGCGTCAAGAGCCGCTTCGTGTGCGTGGCGGCCGGCATCATCCTGATGGTCCTGGGCATGCTGCCGAAGATGGCGGCGCTCGTGGAATCGCTGCCCTCCTTCGTGCTGGGCGGCGCCGGGCTGGTCATGTTCGGCATGGTGGCCGCCACAGGCATCCGCATCCTGGGCGCCGTGAATTTCGCCGGCAGCCGCAACAACCTGTTCATCGTCGCGATCTCGGTGGGCATCGGGATGATCCCCCTGGTCGCGCCGCGCTTCCTGCAATCGCTGCCCCATGCGATCCATCCGCTGATCGAATCGGGCATCCTGCTCGCGTCGTTCTCGGCTGTCCTGCTGAACCTGTACTTCAACGGCTTCCGCGACGAACGTGCGCAAACCCTGGCCGCCGCGAAGGTGGCCGACGCGCACTAGGACGCCGCGGAAAGCGGCCTCAAGGGCGGCGTGTCGCCAGTTCGATGGCCTGGCGCATGGCTTCGACCATGCTCCCGTCGTCGACCACGCCCTTGCCTGCGATGTCGAACGCCGTGCCGTGATCGACCGACGTGCGGATGACGTCGAGGCCGACGGTGACGTTCACGCCAGCTTCGAGGCCGAGCACCTTCACGGGACCGTGGCCCTGGTCGTGGTACATCGCGACCACCAGGTCGAAGTCGCCGCGTCCTGCGCGGAAGAACAGCGTGTCGGCCGGCAGGGGACCGGTCACGTCCAGCCCGCGGGCCTGGAGCAACTTCACGGCGGGGATGATCTTCTCTTCCTCCTCGCCGTAGCCGAACAGGCCGTTTTCGCCCGCATGCGGATTGATCCCGCAGACGCCGATCCGTGGCTTGGCGATGCCCGCCTTCACCAGCGTGGCGTGTCCCCGTTCGATGGTCCTCTGCACCAGGTCCGGCTCGATCTTGCGGATCGCATCGATGATGCCGATGTGCGTCGTGACGTGGATGACGCGAAGCTTCGGCGCCACCAGCATCATCGAGACTTCGTCGACGCCGGTGAGATGGGCCAGCATTTCCGTGTGCCCGGGGTACTTGTGGCCCCCTGCGTGCAGCGCTTCCTTGTTCAGGGGCGCCGTGCAGATGGCGTCGATGTCGCCCGCTTGCGCCAGGGCCGCCGCGCGCTCGATGTACCGGAATGCCGCATCACCGGCGATCGGCGAAATCTGGCCGAAAGGCAGATCGGCGGGGATGAGGCCCAGGTCGATGCAGTCGATCGTGCCCGGCTCGTAACGCGCCTGCGAGGCGGCGGCGATGCTGCGCACCTTCACGTCGGCCTTCACGATGCGGCTTGCCAGCTCCAGCCGCTGAGTGTCTCCGATCACCAGCGGACGGCACTGGGAGAGCAGCGATCGGCGCGAGAGTGCCTTGACGACGACCTCGGGGCCGACGCCGGTCGCATCGCCCATGGTGATGCCGACGACTGGAAGGTGGTTGCTCATTCAGGAGATCCGTGGTCAGGGAGCAGGACGCAGGCGGGACCAGGCCGCGTAGAGCGCATGCTCATCGCCGAATCCGCCTGCCTTGGTGACTATAAAGGGGCGATGCGCCCGTCCATGGCGCGGGCGGCCTGCTGCCACCCCGGCCTGGAGTTCGGCCACCAGGTCCAGGCTGTCGATCCCGGCCTCGACAAGCATGGCCCGGGCTGTTTCACCGCCCGTGGCGATCAAGGCGGCGGTCCTGGCGAAATGGGGACCGACGAGCCTTGCAAGCGCCGCAGCAAGGAGCGCCCCTTCGGAGGGATCGAGCCCCTGCTCGCGCCCGATGCGCAGGAGGAGGTCGGTCCCGGTGGCCAGCAGCTCGCCGATGCAGGCGTGCAGGGATTGCCACTCGGCATGGAGCGGGCCTTGCCGCAGGACTGAAGGAGGCACGACCAGTTGGCGCACGCGCCCCGACTCCTGGAGCACCGCGCACTGGCGGTCGGTCACCGCTGACAGGCTTCCCACGAGGACCAGGGTGGGCCCGGTCGATGGCTGGAGGCCAGGCTCCTCGTGCGCCGGTCGCGATGGCAGAAGAGCAGCGATCTCCCGCGCGAGACCACCGGAGCCCACCCAGAAGAAGCCCCCGCGGCTGCTGGCAGTCGCCAGGGCCAGCGCCCGCAAGGCGTGCTCGGTGCGGGTGTCGACGACCACGGCATCGACCCCGCGGGAGGCCGCGGCTTCGATCCGCGCCGACAGTGCTTCGGGATCGTCATGCAGCAGATCGGCGTCGAGCGATTCAGCCGTGAGGCCGGCCTCGAGCAGCTGGGCGCCGATGGCCGCGGGCCGGTGTTCGTGTTCGAGCTTCCACAACTCGGTGTCCGCAAGGGCTCGGCCGCCGACGTAGACGCACCCACCGCTCACGGTGCGCCCCAGTGCGGGGTAAGCCGGTGCCACGATGGCCGTGCCTGCGAGCGGTCGCAACGCCGCCACTTCCGCCGCCCAATGTCCGCGCAGCGTGGAGTCGATCTTCTTGTAGAGCCGCTGGCCCGCTCGCCGCCGGGCGGTGTAGATGGCGCGGGTTCGCGCTGCCGCCTCGTCGCCGTCCAGCCGGCGGGTGTCCGCGTCGATGGACAGCGTGAGGCCGTCCGCATCGAGATCCGGATGCAGCGGGTGCAGTGCCACGGCCGTGCGGTGTGCGGCCCGTGCGAACGGGATCGCGCAGTCCGCGGCGCCCGAGAGGTCGTCGGCAATGATCAGGATGTCCATCAAGAAGAACCGCCCCCGGGCGCCGTTGCCAGTCCGTTGCATCCGCCGCGCTACTGCGCCAGGAATCCGCCGTCGACCGCCAGCACATGGCCCGTGACCATGGCCGATGCGGGGCTGGCGAGGAACAGGATGGCGTGGGCCACCTCCGCCGGCTGCGCAAGCCGGCCCAGTGGCGTCATCTGGCGGATCCGGTCCATCAGCGCGGCATTGGCCTTCAAGGGACCGATGAACTCCGTGTCGACCCAGGTCGGCGCGACCGCGTTGACACGCACGCCGCCCGCGGCCCACTCGACCGCCAGCGCTCGCGTCATGTTCACCACCGCGCCCTTCGTGGCCTGGTACGAGATGTTCGGGTAGAGGCCGCCGCCGGAGAGGCCCATGATCGAGGCGGTGTTGACGATCACGCCGCCGCCGGCGTGAAGCATGTGCCTGGCAGCCATGCGCGCGCACAGGAAGACGCCGGTCATGTTCACGTCCACGACCCGCTGCCACTCAGCCAACGACAGCTCGATGGTCGGGCGGCGCAGTGCCATGCCGGCGTTGTTCACGAGCACGTCGAGCCTGCCCTGTTCGGCGACGATGGATTCAAAGGCGCGGGCGACATCGTCGTCGGCAGACACGTCCAGCCGCAGCCCCGAAGCGGCCGGCCCGAGCCGGGTCGCGGCCTCCGTCACCGCCCTGTCGTCCAGATCCAACAGCACAACGCGCGCGCCCGCGGCAATGAACAGCCTGGCGGTCTCGTAGCCGATGCCGCGCGCACCTCCCGTGATGGCCGCCACGCGGCCGTCCAGTCGGAACACGTCCATGAGTGAATCCAGTGGGTCCATGCTCGCCCTTCGATCCTGAGGATCGTATGCGAAGCTCGGGCGGAGCCACCGAATGTGAAAGCCCGGCTTGGCGGGCTACATGGTTCCCGCCGCGAGCGGCTCAGGAGGAGCGCGCCAGGTTGGTCTTGCGGCCCGAACCGCCGACCGGCCCGAAGGGGACTTTGCGTCCCGCGCCGTTGTTCTTGCCTCCACCTTGAGGCTTGTTGACGGGGGCCGATGCGCGCACCTCGGCCCCGGGGCGGCCGATGCCTTTCGAATCCTTCCTGGTCGCGGCCACCTGGCGCTTTTCCCTGGCGATCTCTGCGGACTTGTCCCCTTGCGGCATGTCGAGCTCCTGGAGATGAACGTCCACGCAGGATCGCGCGCCGACCGAGCTCGCGGCATCGGAGGCAAGGCTGTTTTCAAGAGGGGATATTCGGCGTGCGTTGACCGATGGCTCTGCATAGCCCCGTCGTGGCAACATCGATCAGGGATTCAATCCCGGCCGAGACGGTGGGCGGAAGACCGCGTCCGCGTGGCTCGCCTGACTCGTCGCTTGCCACTTGGCTCAGGCTGATTTCTTCAAGGGCTGAAACCATGCGAACGATCCCCGTAGGTGCCGTCGGCTCTTACACGTTGACAGTGACTGTCGAACACCTGGCGAGCCGCTTCAAGGATCCGCTGCTTCCGCCGGTGTTCGCAACGCCCATGATGATCCTGGCCATCGAGAATGCGGCGCTGGCCGCGATCAAGCCCTATCTCGAGGCCGGGGAGAGTGCAGTCGGCACTCGCGTGGATGTCAGGCATCTGGCCGCCACGCCAGTCGGCCAGAGCGTGACTGCGTGGGCCGAGGTGACGGCCGTGTCTGGCAGGCGCATCGAATTCAAGGTTCGCGCAGAGGACGAGAGTGAAGAGATCGGGACGGGAACGCACGAGCGTGTCCTCATCGACGTGCGCAAGTTCGGCGAGCGGTTGAACGCCAAGGCGCAGGGAACCGCGACGTAGCATGCGCAACCAGACGTCCGCTCCCGCCAGAAGCGGACGTCACTGGGTCCCCGGCGAGACCAACAGGACCGCCCCCCAGTTCGCTGCCTGCTTGGCAGCGCTCTCAGTCCCGGCCTTCTCGCCGCGCACCAACGCTGCCGCCGCTGCGTCGCCGCCTGCTACAGAGGCTCGCCCGCGTTGGTGAAGCGGTTCACCGGCGCCTGCGCGTCGTTCTCGCTCACCGTGAACCACGGGATCACGAAACCGCCGCCAGCCAGCGCCTTCACCGGTAAGGGCGTGCGCCCCTGCGGCGACACCCTGCGCGAGGCGTCGGAGGACGTCGGCAAGGCCGCGGGGTCCACGACCAGCGTCCGCACCTCGCGAAGCTGGATCGTCCCGAGCGACCACGCGAGGACGATGTTGCCGCTGGTGAGCGTCGCGCTGTCGACCCCCATCCCGTCGCCCACCGAGCCCACCGTCATCTCGCTGCTGCCCGCGAGCGTGCCGTTGCCGTCGTACACACGCATGCGCACGTGCGGCGCGGCGCTGCCACAGGTGTACGGCCACGCCACCGCGAAGCCGCCGGCGGGCAGCGCCGTGGCGGAGGGTCTGCCACTGACGCCGCACGCATCGTCCCGCAGCTGGGCGACGAAGCCGGTCGAGGTGCCGTCCCTCCTGAACCCGCGCAGGACCGCGCCGGCGCCGTTCACGTGGCTGTCCACGACGAATTCCGTGAGGATGAACGTGCCGTCCACCAACGCCGTGGGCTGGGCCGAGTTGGAGGCGCTGCCGAGCGACATGACGCCACCCACGGGCGCCCCCGCGGCGTCGAACAGCTGGCCAGCGACGAAGAACTCCAGGGTGAACGTGGGCGGAGGGGGCATCAGCCAGGTCACGAGGAAGCTGCCGTCCGGAAACGCCGTGACGCCCGGCCGCGATCCGGCGGCAATCGTCGTCTCGACGCCCACCGGGTTGCCCTGCGTGTCCAGCCGGCGCAGCAGCACCGACGTTTCGGCGCGCCTCTCAATGGAATCGTCGCGGACGGCCACGTAGGTCCCGTCGGGGAGTCGTGCTGTCCCGGGGTAGCGCTGCACCTGCCCGGCGTGCGAGGTGGTCAGCCACAGCTCGCCAGTCTGCGCGAGCGACACGGCTGTGGCCGGCGCGGGCGCCGGCGCCGGTGCTGGCGTCCCACTGGCCGCGGGCGCCGGTGCTGGGGTCCCGCCGGCCGCCGGCGCTGCGGGGCCTTGCGCGACCGGCGCGCTGCTGCCCGACGGGGCGGGCACGGCCGGGCCGTTCACGGAGGGAGAGGGCCCCGCGGCGGTGGGCGCTTCGGCGGGGGTCGGCGCGGCCGCGACGGGTGTCGCATCACCGCCGCCGCCACCGCCACAGGCGCTGAGCCAGAGGCCGGTGAACGCGGCCAGCGCGACCCTCTTGCGGGCCGCGCGACTCGGTGTCGAATGCATGTGCTTGTCTCCGACGGCGAACTATTCGCCGGCAGCGAGATGCTCAGTTCTCCTGCATCCATCCCACGGAAGCCGCGCGGAATGGGGGACGTAGGACCACGCGCCGGTTGCGGCTTGCAGCAAGACGGACGCGCTGCACTGCCAACCTTCTTCTACAGGCCCACGCGTCTTCAGCGCTGGATTCCGCAGGCAGCCGGTAACGCGCCGTGAGTTGCGAGAGTCGCCGCGCACCAACGCGGCGCTCGCGGTCAGCTCTCGGTCTTCTGCTTGCTGCGGTCCTGCGGCGCGTTCTCGTCGCTGCGCTTGCCGGCCTTGGCCTGGCCGCTCGTACCGGACGCCACTGACGCGATAGCCCAGCCGGAGAGCGTCAAGCGAGCATGTCAGCGACCGATCCAGCGCCGCGCGCACTCGTGGCACAGACTGACCGGATGATCGATTGCCGGAAACTCACCACTGGTGCCTGCTCCCCCGGCGTGTCACCGCGCCCCGGCTGCCGCACGAGGGATGTCCAAGTCCTGCCCTTCGTCCACCGCTGCCCGCATGCGCCACTCCCGGGAATCGCGAGCAAGCTCGATGACTTCAGCGACCCACGTCGCGTCGTCGATGTCGTTCGACACGGTCAACCTTGCGCCGGGACAGGACCGAGGGTCGCGCCGCCTGGTTCAGAGGATCCAGGGGCACGGTCACCTCGCCTGAAGGTACTTCTGCCGCGCCGGCTTGAGAGCGAAGTACGCCAGCCCGGCCGTGAGCAGATCCATTCCGATGACGAGTGCAAAGACCGGCGCCCAGCTCCCCGTCGCGTCGTGCAACAGCGAGGCGAGCGGACCGCCGAGGATCGAGCCAATGCCCTGCGCCATGTACAGGAACCCGTAGTTGGTGGTGCCGTGCGTCGTGCCGAAGGTGTCGGTCAGCGTGGAAGGGAACAGCGAGAAGATCTCGCCCCAGCCGAAGAAGACCACCCCCGACAGCAGGACAAACAACAGGGCGTTGTCGCGCGTCAGCAGCCACAGCGTCATCGCGATGCCCTCCAGCCCGAACGCCAGGGCCATGGTGTTCTCCCGCCCAAGGCGGTCCGAGACCCAACCGAAGAACGGCCTCGTCAGGCCATTGGTGAAGCGATATGGGACCACGGTGGCTAGCTATGCCCTTTGGCGCGCGGAGCGGGACCGGAGGGCAGCAAACACGGAGAGAGCCTGACCACGCGTCCAGCCCCTCGAGGTCCTTTGCACGCGCGACTTTGCCAGCCTAATCGCTGCTGGTGCTCATGCTGCGCTACTCACAATCGCTGATGACGCAGATCGCGCAGACGGCCGCGGACCGGCTGGCGCCCCAGAGCGTGACGCACCGAGCTGCAGCGTGGGTCTTACAGTCCCTTGCCAGCCAGATCGGGCGGGAACACCGTACGCTTGGCGTGAACGCGCTAGAAGTGCGTGTGCACGGCAATCGATCCAACTTCGACGCCCAGTTGCTCGAGTGGCGCAACCTCGAGTCGGCCGCCCTTGATGCAGAGCGCGATCTCGACCGGCTCGGCCAGGGCAGATACGAACCTCACCTGTGCGAACTCTCGCTTCTTGCGCAGCAGTTGCGAGCCTGTGCGGATACGGCGTTGCACGCGCTGCTCGACTCCACCGACACGCCGCGGCAGTAGACCAACCTCCGGCAGCCGCAGCCGCCAACCACCGAGGAGGCGGGCTCCGGACAAAGACTTACCTGCGGATCAAGCACGAGCCGCCACGCAGGTGCAGCATCGGGCATGGATCGAGGCCTTGCTGTTCAACGCGGTCCGCGTCTTGACGTTCGCCGGCACCGCCCCGCTGACGTCCGGCTCGGGCTTCTGGTTCCGCCGTGACGAGCACCTGTTCCTGGTGACCAGCCGGCATGTGTTCTTCGACGCGGCCTCGGGCCACCGGCCTGACAGAGTTGAGTTCGACGTGCATGTCGACCCGCACGACCTCGCCCGCAGTGCCGTCGTCGAGGTCTCGTTATTCGTGCATGGTCATGCCGCATGGATGCAGGGCCAGGACTCAGGCGGCGACGCCACGCTGCTGCGCCGCTGGCTATCGTGGGATTCCCGCTCGGCTTCTACGACACATTGCACCGACTGCCCGTCGTGCGGCAGGCTACTCTCGCCTCTGCTTTCGGCGTGAGATTCCAGGGCCGCGGCTTCTTCCTGACCGATGCACGCCTGCACCGAGGCGCCAGCGGCGCGCCCGTGCTGATGCGACGAGAGGGCGACGCCTCCGGGCTGCCCTGGTCGCTGCTGGGCATCCACTCGTCGCAGTTCGACATGGGCACTCGCGACCGCCTGCAGGACGAGTCGCTGGGGTTGAACTGCGCCTGGTACGCCGACATCCTGATGACGCTGACGGCGGCTCCAGCCGCGGGCGTGCGGCTAAGAGGAAGTCTGGGCTGACGTTGGCGCATCCGTGAAGAAGCGCGCATCAGCGAGGACCGTCCTGGCGATCTCCACGACCACGGAGACGTCGCGGCCCGACTCGTCCTTCACGTAGGACGCGTAATACGCGATGGGCGGAATGCGCGGTTCCGCTGGAAGGCAGCGCACCTCGCCGCTGGCGAGCTGTTCGCGCAACACGGGCGTGGGAAGCACGGCGATCGCATGGCCTGCGCGCACGAGGCGCAGCATCAACGACAGTGAATTGCACGAGTTCACGGCGTCGAAATCGAGGCCACCGCTGCGCAGCCACTGCCGCACCGCCGCATTGAGCGTGGAAGGCGGCGAGTTGGTGATGATCGGCAACTTCGTCGCGAGCGCAGGGACGAACGGACCTGGGGGACGTCGAGGTCGCGCGCGGCGACCCACTGGAAATCGACCCATCCGAGTTGCTCGTCGAACACGTGCAGCACGGCGCTGGCGCTCGTGTGAAGGGCGATGTCGATCTCGCGCTTGCGCAGCTTCTCCTTCAGGACAGCGCCGACATCGATGGTCAATTCGACCAGCAGCCGGGGGTGCCTGCGCTTGAGCTGGGTGAGGATGTCCGACAGGGCAACCATCGCTGTCGATTCGTCGGAGCCCAGCCGCAGGCGGCCCTCCAGCGCCGGACCTGCATGCCCGAGGCGCTCGAACTCCTGCCCTGCACTGAGCACGCGCTCCGCGTAGGCGATCGCGTTGCGGCCATCGTCGGTCAGCTTCACGCGCTGGTTCTTGCGCGTGAAGAGCTCGACATTGAGCGTGGACTCGAGCTCCTTGATGCGGGCGGACACCGCTGGCTGGCTGAAGTTCAGGTGCTCTGCCGCTGCGTGCACGCTTCCCAGCGTCGCGGTCCAGTAGAAGGCCTCCACCTGCCTCAGGGTAATCCGCATGATGCGGAAATCTTATCAACTCGGTTCGGAATAACTCGGTTTCCAGAATGCGGGCATGCCGCTAGATTGCCGCGTCCACCCGCTTTCCAGCTGTTCCCGATGTACGTCCTCAACCCCCTTCCGAAGCCCGTCGACCCCGAACTCCTGCAACTGCTCGTGCAAGCCGAGCCCGCCGTCATCGGCCACTTCCGCTACACGGGATTCATGACGCCGGCGATCCGGGCGCACTTCCAGGACCGCCGCATCGCCGGCACCGCCGTCACGCTTCGTGCGCCGGGCATGGATGGCGCGATGGTCCATTACGCGGTCGGCCAGGCTCGTCCCGGCGACGTGCTCGTGATCGACCGCTGCGGCGACGAGGCGATTGCCACGATCGGTGGGGCCGTGGCCTATGCGGCGCGAGCGGCCGGTGTCGTGGGCATCATCGTCGACGGCCTCGTCACCGACCTCGGCGAGCTGCGCCAGTACGGCGTGCCGGTGTGGTCGCGCGGCACGTCGGCCGTGACCGTGAAGACGCTCGGCCTGGGCGGCGAGTTCTGCGTGCCGGTCACGTGCGGCGGCGTGGCCGTGAGCCCCGGCGACGCCATCCTCGCCGACGAGAACGGCATCCTCGTGCTGCCGGCCTCCGACATCCGCGAGTCCGCGAAGCGCGCGCTGCAGATGATGCAGGACGAGAAGCGCACCCTCGCCCGCATCGATGCGGGCGAGAAGTATCCCGACATCATGGGATCCACCAAGGTGATCATGGACGCCATCGAGGCCCAGAAACAGAAGCGCGCGGGCTGACCTGCGCGCACCTTTTTTTCGCTTCACGGACAAGGAGACAAGATGATCGTCAATCACATGCGTCGTGGCCTGCTTGCGCTGGCCTTGCTGGCGGCGGGCAGCGTTTCCGCCCAGACCTGGCCCACCGGGCCGATCAAGCTCGTGGTGCCGTTCCCGCCCGGCGGCAGCGTGGACATGGTGGCCCGGGCGGTGGGCAAGCGCCTCACCGAGACGCTCGGGCAACCGGTGGTCGTGGACAACCGCGCGGGTGCCTCGGGCAACATCGCGGCCGAATTTGTCGCCCGGCAGCCTGCCGATGGGTCCACGATCTTCGTGACGAGCTCCGGCGTCCTCGCTGCGAACCAGTTCCTCTACAAGCGCACCGGCTTCGACACGCTGAAGGACTTCGCGCCCGTCATCAAGCTCGCCAACCAGCCGAACATCCTGCTGGTGCATCCGTCGTTGCCGGCCAAGAGCGTGCAGGAGCTGATCGCGCTGGCCAAGGCGCAGCCCGGCAAGATCACCATGGGCAATGCCGGGATCGGCACTGGCCAGGACATGGCCGCGCGCCAGTTCGCCTCCATGGCCGGCGTCAACGTGCTGCACGTCGCATACAAGGGCGGCGCACCGGCCATGAACGACCTGCTAGGCGGCCAGATCCAGACGATGTTCCAGACCGCCCCGGAGGCGGTCCCCTACGCCAAGGATGGCAAGCTGCGCCTGCTGGCGATCACGAGCGCCAAGCGCTCGCAGCTGCTGCCTGACCTGCCCACCGTGGCGGAAGCCGGCATCCCCGGCTACGAGTCCAGCACGTGGATCGGCATGGTCGTTCCGGCGAAGACCCCGCAGGCCGTCGTCGCGCGCCTGAATACCGAATTGAACAAGGCACTGCAGGGCGACCTCGGCAAGCAGTTCTCGGACTACGCGCTCGAGCCGATGGGCGGCACGCCCGAAGACATGACGGCGCTGATCCGCAAGGACTCGGCCACGTACGAAAAGATCCTGAAGGAAAGCGGCGTCCAGCCGCAGTGATCGCGCATCCCGTGCATCCAGTCTCTCCGCCGGTTCCGCGGCCGATGCAGTACGTCCGACTCGGCGCCTCCGGCCTGGAGGTGTCGCGCATCTGCCTGGGAACGCTCACCTTCGGCTCGACCGCGTGGCGGCCATGGATGCTGGACGAGGCTGCCGCCCGGCCGCTGTTCCGTCGGGCGGTGGACCTGGGCATCAACTTCTTCGACACGGCCGACACGTACTCGGGCGGCGAGAGCGAGGCGATCACCGGCCGGCTGCTGCGCGAGATGTTCCCCGGCGCGCGGCGCGAGGAAGCGGTGGTGGCGACCAAGGTCTACAACCCCGTCGACATGGCGTTCGATGGCACTGATGCCGCTTCATTCCGCCGCCGGCCGAATTGCGACGGCCTCGGCCGCAAGCGCATCTTCCATGCGGTGGACGCCTCGCTGCGCCGGCTGGGCACCGATTACATCGACCTGTACCAGGTGCATCGGTTCGACGCGGCCACGCCGCTGGAGGAGACGCTGGAGGCACTGCACGACCTGGTGAAGGCCGGCAAGGTGCGTTACCTCGGCGCGAGCAGCATGTGGGCGTGGCAGTTCGCCAAGATGCAGCAGGTCGCCAGGGAGCATGGCTGGACGCGCTTCGTCAGCATGCAGAACCACCACAACCTCGTCTACCGCGAGGAAGAGCGCGAGATGATCCCGCTGTGCCGCGACCAGGGCGTGGCGCTTCTGCCCTGGAGCCCGCTGGGGCGGGGTTTCCTCGCCAGTCCTCCGAACGCCGACGGTGCGGCCGCTTCCGCCCGCGCCGGCGCGGATGCGACCACGCGCAGGTTCTACGGCAGCGACGCCGACCTGCAGGTGCGCGAGCGCCTTCGCGCGCTTGCAGCCCGCAAGGACGTGTCGCCCGCGACGCTGGCCTACGCCTGGCTGCTGCACAAGGGCGTGACCTCGCCGATCGCGGGTGCCAGCAAGACGTCGCACATCGACGAGGCAGTGGCCGCCATCCACGTGACCCTGACCGCCGAGGACATCGCGGCGCTGGAGCAACCTTACGTCCCGCGCGCCGTGCTGGGCCATGCCTGACCGCGCCGGAGCACCAGGAACGACACCATGAACCAGAACGACCTCACCCGTCTCCCCGTCCACGAGGTCGCGCGCCAGATTGCCGCGCGCGCACTGTCACCCATCGACGTGGTCGAGGCGTATCTCGCCCGCATCGAGCGCCATGACCCCAAGCTGCACGCGTACACCGAGGTGTATGCGGACGATGCGCGGCTTGCCGCGCGGGGTGCGGAAGCGGCGATCCGGTCCGGCCATGCCGTCGGCCCGCTGCACGGCGTCCCGATCGCGCTGAAGGATCTCATCGAACTCGAGGGCCGTGTCGTCAGCGGCGGCTGCGAGGCCTGGACGAACAGGCGTGCGACGCGCACGGCCACGCTCGCCAGGCGCCTGATCGCCAGCGGCATGATCGTCCTGGGCAAGACCCACACCGTCGAATTCGCGATGGGCGGCTGGGGCACGAACACGCGGCGGGGGACGCCGTGGAACCCCTGGGACCCGAAGCGTGCACGCACGCCGGGCGGCTCGAGCAGCGGGTCCGGCGTGGCCGTCGCAGCCGGCCTGGCACCGTGGGCAGTGGGCACCGACACCGGCGGCTCGGTGCGCCTGCCGGCCTCCTGGTGCGGCATCACCGGGCTGAAGACCACGATCGGCCGCGTGAGCACGCATGGCGTGATGCCGCTCAGCCCCACGCTGGACACGCCCGGGCCCATGGCGCGTTCGGTCGAGGACGCGGCGCTGCTGTACACGGTCATGCAGGGTGCCGATCCGCTCGATCCGCTGACTCGCGGACTCGACTACGTCAATCCCATGCCGACGCTGAAGCGCGGGGTGCGTGGCCTGCGCCTGGCGCGCATGCCTGACGTGGAGCGCCAGCATGCCTCGGCCGACGTGCTGGCCGCCTACGACCGTTCGCTGGCGCAGTTCGAGCGCCTGGGCGCGGAGATCGTCGACGTGAAGCTGCCGTTCCTGTTCGCCGACGTGGCGAGCTTCAACCTGCGCATCATGGCGGCCGAGAGCTACGCGCTCTACGCCTCGCTCATCGACGACGAAGCGGCGCCGCTGGATCCGCACGTGCGCCCGCGCATCGCTGCGGGACGGGACATCTCTTCCACCGCGTACATCGAGGCCCTGCGCATGCGCGAGACGATGAAGTCGCAGTTCGCAGCGGCGATGGAAGGCATCGATGCGCTCCTGACGCCCACCACGATGACCACGGCGGTCCCCCTGGAGCAAGTCGACCAGACCAAGGCGCCGGCGCACTACACGCGGTTCGCGAACTACCTGGACCTGACCGCCCTGGCACTGCCGAACGGCATCGCGGCCGACGGCCTGCCCACGTCACTGCAGATCGTCTGCCGTGCCAGCGAGGAGGCGACGGCCCTGCGCATCGGGTGGGCGGTGCAGGAAGCCACGGAGTGGCACTTGCAGATGCCGCCCGGCGCACCTGCAGCAGCCTAGTGGCCTGACGTTCGTCCGTTCGCCGGCTGCCGGCAGCAGCTCACCGTTCATCAACCGGAGTTCGTTTCGATGATTTCACGTCTGTTGTCCGTCTCCCTGGTGTCGCTGGCGTTCGCGCTGGCTCCTGCCAAAGCTGCCTTTGCAGCGTATCCCGACAAGCCCATCCGCCTGATCGTGCCGTCCGCTCCAGGCGGCGCGCCCGATGTGCTGATGCGCGCGCTCGCCGACCAGCTGTCCAGGCAGATGAACGTGCCCATCGTGATCGACAACAAGCCGGGCGGCTCCTACGTGATCGGCACGATGGAGGTGGTGCGCGCCCCGGCCGACGGCTACACGCTGGGATACGGCAACGTCGTATCGCTGGCCACCAACAAGTCGCTGCTGGCCAACGTGCCCTACGACGCGGAGAAGGACCTCACGCTGATCTCCAACGCAGTGCGCGTGGTCAACATCGTCTCGGTCAACAACGACGTGCCGGTCAAGAGCATTCCGGAGCTGATCGCCTACGCGAAGAAGAACCCCGACAAGCTGGCCTTCGGTTCGGACGGCAACGGAACCACGGCGCATCTCGGGATGGAGCTGTTCAAGTCGATGACGGGCGTGCGCATGCTGCACGTGCCGTACAAGGCCGCCACCGCGGCGATCACCGACCTGATCGGCGGCGGCGTGCAGGTGCTGATGTCCAACACCCCGGCGATCGCGCCGATGGTGCAGCAGGGCCGGGTCCGCGCCCTGGGCATCACCTCGGTGCAGCGCTCCCCCACCTTCCCGGACATCCCGCCGATCGCCGACACGGTGCCCGGCTACGAGGTGATTTCCTGGGGCGGCCTGGTCGGCCCGGCCAACCTGCCCAAGGACATCGTCACGCGCCTGAACCAGGAGATCCGCACTGCGCTGGACAGCCAGTCCGTGCGCGAGCGCTTCAAGACGCTGGGCGCCGATGCGACGCCCAGCACGCCGGAGGAATTCCGCGAGCTGTCGCGCCGCGAGACGGAGAAGTGGGCCAAGGTGGTCAAGTCCTCCGGGGCCAAGGTCGACTGACGGCGCGATGAGTCCCTGGAAAGCCGCGCGGACCGGCGATGCGGTCACGGCGATCGACACGCCGGCGCTGGTCCTCGACCTCGATGCGTTCGAGCGCAACCTGCAGCGCATGGCGCAGGCCCTGGCCGGAAGCGACGTGCGCCTGCGCCCCCATGCCAAGAGCCACAAGTGCCCCGAGATCGCGCGGCGGCAGATGGCGCACGGCGCGGTGGGCATCTGCTGCCAGAAGGTGAGCGAGGCGGCGGTGTTCGTCGAGGCCGGCATCCCCGACGTGCTGGTCACCAACCAGGTCGTCGGAGACGCCAAGGTGCGGCGGCTGGCCGAATTGGCGCGGCGGGCCCGCATCGGCGTGCTGGCCGACGATGCCGCGCAGGTGCGCGCGTATGCCGCCGCAGCCCGCGCGACCGGCGTGGAACTGGACGTGTACGTGGAAGTGGACGTCGGGGCCGGTCGTTGCGGCGTCGCACCCGGCGAGGAAGCGGCGCGACTGGCCGCGCAAGTCGCCGACAGCGCTGCGCTGCGATTCGCCGGCCTGCAGTGCTACCACGGGCCAGCGCAACACCTTCGCCGGCCAGAGGAGCGCCGCGCAGCCATCGCGGCTGCCGCACGGCGCGCCATCGCGACCCGGGACGGCATCCTCGCGCGCGGCATCCCGGTGCCGCGCATCACCGGCGCCGGCACCGGCACCTTCGTGCACGAGCGCGATTCCGGGGTGTTCGACGAACTGCAAGCCGGCTCCTACGTTTTCATGGACGCCGACTATGGCGCCAACGAGACGGGCTCGGGCGAGGTCGCCTTCGAGCACGCGCTCTTCGTGCGCACCGCAGTCCTCAGCCACACCACGCCGGCGCGCGCGGTGGTCGATGCAGGCCTGAAGGCGTCCAGCGTCGACAGCGGGCTGCCGCGCGTCTGGCAACGTCCGGGCTTGCGGTACGTCAAGGCCGCCGACGAACACGGCACGCTGGCCGTGGACGAAGGCACGCCGATAGCACTGGGTGACGCGCTGCACCTCGTGCCGGGTCACTGCGACCCGACCGTCAATCTCTACGACGAACTCGTCTGCATCCGCGGCGACGTCGTCGAAGACGTGTGGCCGATCGAAGCCCGCGGCGCCCTGCTCTGAACCCTTCTTCCTTCTTCCTTCCATGCAGCAAGCATTCGACCTCCTGATCCGCAACGCGGAAATCGTCGATGGCACCGGCGCCCCGCGCTTTGCCGGCGACATCGGCGTGCGCGGCGATCGCATCGCGCGCATCGGCGACCTCGCCGGCTCCAGCGGCCGCACCGAGATCGACCTCGGCGGACGCGTCGCCGCGCCCGGCTTCATCGACGCGCACACGCACGACGACCGCATGCTGCTCTCCGGCGGTGCGATGGCGCCCAAGGTGAGCCAGGGCGTCACCACGGTGATCGGCGGCAATTGCGGCGTCTCGCTCGCTCCGATGCCGCGACCGATCCCGGACCCGGTCACCCCGCCGTTGAACCTGCTCGACGACGAAGGTGGCTGGTTCCGCTTCCGCACCTTCGGGGCCTACCTGCAGGCGCTGCGCGCGCAGCCGGCCGCCACGAACTGCGCGATGCTGGTCGGCCACACGACACTGCGCGTCGCCACGCTGGACGACCTCGAAAAGCCCGCGACCCCGGGGCAGGTCGCGCAGATGCGCGCGCTGGTGCAGGAAGCGATGGAAGCTGGCGCGATCGGCGTCTCCACCGGCCTGTTCTACGAACCGGCGATCGCCGCGCCCACCGAGGAGGTGATCGAGACGTGCCGGCCGCTGAAGGACTTCAACGGCCTGTACTGCACCCACATGCGCAACGAAGCCGAAGGCGTGATGGACTCGCTGGAGGAGACCTTCCGCATCGGCCGCGAGGTCGGCGTGCCGGTCGTGATCTCGCACCACAAGGTGATCGGCCAGAAGAACTACGGCCGCTCGGAGGAGACGCTCGCCTTCATCCGCCGCAGCATGGCGCTGCAGCCGATCTGCCTGGACTGCTACCCCTACACCGCCGGCTCCACGGTGCTGTCGGCCGACCGCGCCGCGACCTCGTCACGCGTGATCGTGACCTGGTCCAAGCCCCTGCCGCAGTACAACGGCCGCAACCTCGACCAGATCGCGCGCGAGATGGGCGTGAGCCAGGATGACGCGGTGCGCCGCTTGCTGCCCGCGGGCGCGATCTACTTCCGCATGGACGAGGCCGACGTGCAGCGCATCCTGCAGTTCGAGGACACGATGATCGGATCCGACGGCCTGCCGCATGATGCGTCACCGCACCCGCGCCTGTGGGGCAGCTTTCCGCGCGTGCTGGGGCACTACCGGCGCACCCTGAACCTGTTCCCGCTGGAGCAGGCGGTGCACAAGATGACCGGCCTGACGGCGCGCAACTTCGGCCTTGCCGATCGCGGCGTGCTCCAGGAAGGCGCGTATGCGGACCTCGCGTTGTTCGACGCCGAGACCATCGACGAGGCTGCCAGCTACGAGCGCCCGATTGCGCCCGCGCGCGGCATCGAAGCCGTCGTGGTGAACGGCCGCGTCGTCTGGCGCCACGGCCAGGCCACCGGCGAACGGCCCGGCCAGGTCCTCCAGCGCCGGACCTGAAAGTGGAACCCCTCGCGCGAAGGGCTGCGCAACGGCAGTGACGCATGCTCCCTACGCCGGTCATTCCCGGAATCCAGCCAGTGCCAGGACAGCTCCCGGCCAGAAATGGACGATCGCTGTCTTCGCGTCAATGCATCGGCCGGGGATCGTCGTGCAGCAGACCGTAGATGCGCGAGTCGTAGGTCGTGGCTTTCGCTGTCCATCGCTGTCGAAGGGTGCCTTCAAGGCGGAAGCCCTGAGATTCCAGGAGCCGGCACGAAAGCACGTTGGCTGGATTGACCTCCGCCTCGAGGCGACGGATGCCAAGCACCTCGAACGCGTGGCGACAGGCGGCGTCGACTGCTTCGCGCATGTATCCGCGGCCCCAATCGGCGCGACCCAGGGCGTACCCCAACTCGAGCCGGCGGCTGGCCTCGTCGTGCTTGAACAGCAGGAGCGTGCCGATCGCGCGCCCGTCCGCACGCCGCTGCAACACCAGCTGCCTGCTGCCGCCGGCCTCGACATGCTTCTGCGTGCGCTCGAGCCAGGCTCGGGCATCGTCCAGGGACGTCCAAGTCGCGTAAGGAACGAAGCGGGTCACCTCGTCGTTGCCATTGACGGCGAGCAAGTCCGGCAAGTGTCGATCGTGGACTGGTACCAGCTGCAGCCGTGGAGTGTCTATGCAAGGGATGGGTTGGAGGGGCACTTGTCACCTACGACACAGATCAGGGTGCCGTCATCGCGAAAGCCGGCGTGCGACGCGCGAAATCCTCCAGCCAACTGACGAGCGCCGGATATTCGCTGCGCCAGCTTCCCGCGAAGCGCAGGTCCATGTAGCCCAGCGCACAGGCCTGTCCGATCTCGCCGATGTGGGGCGCACCCGCGCGGGGCGCGGACAAGTGATGCGCCATGTACGCCAGGGCGCGCTCCATCTTCCCCCGCTGGTGCGCGACCCACTTCTCGCTGTGCAGCTCGGGCGGCCGGAAGCGTCCCTCGTACACCTGGAGAATGGCTGCGTCCAGCATGCCGTCGGCCAGCGCCTGCTGGCGCAACACCGGGATGCGCTGTGCGCCGGAGGGCACCAGCACCGGAGCCGGCGCGATCTCGTTCAGGTATTCAACGATGACGCGCGAGTCGAACAACGGCTCGCCGTCTTCCATCAGCAGCGTGGGAATCTTGCCCAGCGGGTTCTGCCGGCGCAGGCTGTCGTCCGGATTGCCGGTGTCGGCGTTCTCGATGCGAATGCGGTCCGCAACGGCGGCCACTTCGGCTGCGATGCGAACTTTGCGGCCAAAGGGCGAAGCGGGGGAGGTGCGGAGGATGAGCATGGAGTCTTCCGAGGCAGGCATTTTGCCCAATCCTCTCCGAGCCGCAGCGCCAGATAGCGGCCATTGATTCCTCAAGCCGCCCTCTCCGTGCGCCGAGCGCGCCTCAGAGCCACGCGAGCTCGTCCTCCGCCAAATGCGCGCTCTCCGCGTGCCGTTCGCGCATCTGGGCGAGCGCGGCGCGTTCATGGAAGTCGTCGTACAGGTCCTCGGCTTCGGGCAGGTCGTCCGCGTTCACGGGGTTGGTGTGAGGGCGGTAAGCACGGGAAGTCATGGGGCGGGTACTCCTTACACGTGCGACTGAGTGATGCGGGCGCTGTAACGGGTTCAGTCTTTCAACCAATCCCTGGCACGGCTTGTGGAGATCGATTGGTCAGCCGTGGCTCGGCCGCGCCTCGCGGTGTCGGAGCAGACAGAGCCGGCGATCCCACGGGACGGCCTCAAGCGGGCATTCGGGATGGTCGCGCTGGACCGTAGTTCTACTCTGGCGCTTCGGTCGCCACTGGTGAGAATCGATCGCCGTGGACTGAGCGAGAAGTCGCCAGTCGTTCTGCAGCACTGAAGGAGCACGAGAAATGAATCACGGAAACGAGGACATCTGGCGAGCGCGCGTCCATCTGGCCGCGGCGAACCGCCTCGCTGTCTACGACGACCTGGAAGAAGGCATCGACAACCACTTCACCATGCGCGTTCCTGGCCAGGAGGACCGCTATCTGGTATTGCCATTTGGCCTTCACTGGTCCGAGGCGAGGGCCAGCGACCTGATCGTGTTCAACGAGGCGGGTGAGGTGTTGGAAGGCGATGGCAGCCTGGAACTGAGCGCGCTGAGCATCCATGCTCCGCTGCACAGAATCACCGGCGCCAACGTTGTCCTGCACACCCACCAGACCTGGGCGCTGGCGTTGAACATGCTGGAGGACAACCGCCTGTTGCCCGGCAGCCAGACGGCCGCGTTCCTCACGCGGAACATCGCATACGACGACGGGTACACGGGGCTGGCCGCCTCGCTGAGCGAAGGGGAACGCCTCGCTGCCGTTCTGGGGGACAAGCAGATCGTGTTCATGAAGAACCACGGTGTCCTCGTCGTTGGCGACACCGTCGGGCAGGCATACCGTCGCCTGTACAAGCTGGAACGAGTCTGCCGCGCGCAGGTCCTGGCCATGTCCACGGGTCGGCCCCTCTCGATCCTGGACGAGGCGACAGTGAAGAAGGTCGAGGCGCCAAACCCTCGCAATAGCCACTCGCAGGCGGAGCGCGAAGCGCTCTATTTCGCCGCCATGATGCGTGTGCTCGACCGGGAGATGCCGGGCTACGCGGACTGACCTGTCGGCTTTCGGCCATTAGCGGACACGCGTGCCCTGCAAGTTGGACGCGTCCCGCCGTACTACGGTGCAAGGTGGGACTGTCCCGCGCACACTTCTTCTCGCTCTTGCGCGACCAGCTGAGCACAACGCCCAGGTGTTCTGGAGCGCGGTCAGGGTGGAGGAAGTGGTGCGCCGGCTGACGATGCGCGAGGAGCCCCTGACCTCGGTGGCGATGGAACTGGGCTTCTCCTCGCCCGGCAACTTCTCGCGCTTCTTCAAGGAGCACAGGGGCGTGTCGCCGTCGCAATTCCGTCGTGTCGCGGCAATTCCTGATTTGCACCCGGTGACGGGCGTCCCATGAAGCTGTGACGAGCAGATCGGCCTGGCTTGCCGACATTCGTCATCGGCCGGTAGATCCTGCAGACCGAGGCGGCAGGACCCGCTCTTCTTTGTTCCACCAGGCAGAGTCGAGGGCCGCCGGTCGATGTCTGCTTCTGGCCGGGAGCGGACGCCACTGCACAATGCCGCATGACGAATCCTCCTGAACGCGTGCCGAACAGGGCCTGTCTGCACTTCTTCTGCGGCAAGGCGGGCGCAGGCAAGACCACGCTGGCGAGGAGTGTTGCTGCTTCGGAAGATGGATTTCTGACCTCGGAGGACGTTTGGCTGACACGACTCTATGGGGACCAGATGCAGACCTTTGAGGACTACAGGCGGTTCTCGCTGCGCCTGCGGACGGTCGTGGAACCTCTAAGCGTGGAACTGCTGCGCGCCGGACGCAACGTCGTGCTGGACTTCCCGGCGAACACGAAGGCGGCGCGCTCGTGGTTCCGCGCGTTGATCGACCAGTCTGGCGCAGCGCACGTCCTGCATGTCGTCGACAGCTCAGACGCAACTTGCCTAGAGCGGATCGGGCAACGCAATCTCGCACGTCCAGAAGGTTCTCATCACCTGACGCCGGAACAGTTCGCGTACATCTTCACCTTCTTCGAGACCCCCGCGGCGGACGAAGCATTTGAAGTCATGAAGTATCAAGCCTGATGTCCCTGACAGACGGCTGCTCCCGGCCAAGAGCAGACCCGCCGCGTCCGCGCTCCACCTCGTAAAGCTTGCCAAACAGCGCCAGTGCCTGCTCACCGACCGCGCTCTTGTGGTTGGCCCAGAGCTCGTGGAACTTGCGCCGTGCGTGCGCCAGGCACCCGGCTTCAGTTACGCCGCTGGCGAAGAGCGCCTTGTAGCCGGAGTAGTCGTCGCACACCAGCGTGCCGCGCCAGGCGTGCTCGCCGGGGTGGCCCAGGAATTCAGCCGGGTGGCGGCTCGCGCGGCTTTCAGCGAAGTCGAACACCACCAGCTTGGTGGGCTGCAACGCCGTGCTGCAATAGGTCCACAGATAGGCGCGGTGGGTCTTGCCTGCTCCAGGGTCCAGCATCGCCACAGGAGTTTCGTCCGCGTGCAAGACACGTTGGTGCAGCAGCTCGGACTTCATCGCGCCCACCAGCGGCTGCAATTGCACACCGCAGGTTCCAACCCACTGGGCGAGTGTGGAGCGCGCGATCGCGTGTCCAGCGCGGGAGAAGATGGCTTCCTGCCGGTACAGCGGCAAGTGGTCGGCGAACTTGCCGACCAAGACTTGGGCGAGCAGCCCGCTGGTGGGTATGCCCTTGTCGATCACGTGCGGCGCCACCGGTGCCTGCACCAGCTTCTCGCACTTGGCACAGGCCCACTTGCCGCGGATGTGGCGCTCCACCGTGAAGACGCCCGGCTGGTAATCGAGCTTCTCGGCGACGTCCTCGCCGATGCGCTTCATCTCGCAGCCGCAGCTGCAGATGGTGCTGGTAGGCTCATGGTGAATCTCGCGCCGCGGCAGCTGGGCCGGCAGCGGCTGGCGCTTGGCACGGGAGGGCTCCGCAGCGGGCTTTTCTTGCGGTTCGAGGAGCCCTGTTTCCTCGGCGACGGCCTGCAGATCGGCGTCGAGCGTTTCCTCCAGCAGGCTGCGTTGTTCCGAGTTGAATCGCTCCGACTGCGCCGCGAACTTCAGGCGCTTGAGCACGGCGTTCTCGTGCGTGAGCTTGTCGATGATCGCCTGCTTGTACGCCGACTCACGCGCCTGGCGTTGCACCACTTCCTGCAGCTCGCGCACAGCCTGTCGAAGCTGCTGCGGGTCCAGTGAGTCGATGTCGGCGATCACGGAGTGACATCGTCCCCGAGGCAAGATGACCGGGCATCGGCAAATGCCGCAATTGCGCGGCGCTACAGAATCTTGATGATCCCAGCCTCGCCAATGAGCTGCCAGGGCAGTCCGAGCACGAGGGCGTCGAACTGGGCGCGCGTCAGCGACATCTTGACGCTTGCCTCGCGTGGCCAGACGAAGCGGCCGGCATTCAGGCGCCTGGCCGCCAACCAAACCCGAATGCCATCGTGCACCAGGACCTTCATGCGGCTGGCACGCCTGTTGGCAAACAGGTAGGCGTGGTGCGGGTGGGCCGCGCCAAAGACGCGCACCACGCGCGCCAGGGCCGCCTCGGTTCCCGAGCGCATGTCCAGCGGTTCCACGGCCAGCCAGACCGTTGACACGGATCATTTGAGCAACTCGCGAATCCAGGCGGCGCAATCGGCCGCCGCGGCCACTGGCCAGGTGACTGCCATACTGGTCGTGCCGTGGCGCAGCTCGATGCGAATTTCCGACGCCGGTGCCGCAACGCTCTCCTGCACGGAAACCGGAACGAATGAAGCAGGCGCTGCCAGCAGTTTGCCAGAGGCATTGCGGCGCCACTTGTGGACGACGTTGGCGTTGATCCCGTGCGCCATTGCGACCCGAGCCACCAAAGTCCAGGCTCGGCGCACTCGGCAAGCACCCGGGCTTTGACTTCTGCGCTATGGCGCCTGCGGATGACTCGCTTGGCCTCTGCCATGGTGTCCACCCAACTCCTTGATGGACACCATCCTTGCCGCTTACGCGGCTGCGCTCAAGCGTGGGATCGCCGGACGCTTACGGACGGCTGGGTAGGCGCAGGCCTTCACCGGTACGGGACTGACGGTAAGTGTTCGCCCGGCGCGGGAAAGCTGCAGTGCCACAGGGCGGCCGATGATTTGTTGCTGCCCGAGACGATCCGCGAGGGCCTGGATGTCCGTGGTTGGTACTCCGTCCACGGAGATCACCCCATCGCCAACCTTAACGCCGACAGCTTCTGCGGAGCTTCCATGCACTACCGACGTCACAGTCGGCTGCACCCCAATTCCATAGAGCCGGGCCAGCGAAGGGGCAAGGATAACGGGCCCCCGCAAGGTGGATCAGTCAATCTGATCAAGCCGCGCCTTGCGCTTGCGCCTGCGCTCCTTGGTCGCGTGCTCGATTGCTGGCGCCTCGCGTTGGCCGAGTCCGATCCAAGCGGGTGAAACTCCCGCCCGCAGATGGCGGAGCTTGCCGACAAGGTGGCGCACCATCCTGCGATTCTCACGCACCAGCCATGTGTCACTCCCGACGTTTTTCATGTCCAAGACGCGCTGCGCTAGGCAAGCCCTGAGAGCGTCCAGGACGTGCGCCTCTTCGCATCCAACGCCTGCGCCGCGCGCGTTGGGCACTTGCTCCGATCCAACTGCAACCATCTGGCGATCCTGTATCTGCACTGCTCTATCCTCTATAAGAAGGTAGGGTCGCCTCGTGCAGGGTGACCGCACCTCCAGCGCTTGGATCTGCCGGACCATATTGGCCATCTGCCGATTGGCCGCACAATGCGCGCGACTCTTGCACGCCGCGCGCAAACCAGCCAGCCGCTACGCAGGCCGTTCCGAACACCAGGACAGATATTGCAAGAAAGAGTCGCATCAGCGCGCAAGTCAAAGGCTAAGAACTACTGGCGCCCGATCTCGTTGCCATTCCCGATCCGGAGGCCTTCAAATCTTGCCCGCGCGGCCGGCGCAATCTGGCGCTAAGCGGGCGATCGGAAAACGCAGCTCGGGCTACGTTCATTGATGCACCCGAATCCGATGCTGTCGCATGTAGCGCTGCAGGAAGTGCATGCCCATGGAATCCCCACGCGTGTCGAACTGAAGGTGCAGTTCAGTCGGGTGGCGGTCCCACCAGTCGCGACCGCCGGGGTGGAGCAGCAACTCCCGCAGCGTTTCGACGTCACCGAGAAAGTCCGGCATGGTACGAACGTAGTCGGACCGGGAGCTCCGCGTCCCAGCCGAGCTTTGCCGCTGCGAGCGCGCCGGACCACAGCCTGCCGTCGGCATAGGCCCCGTGGAGCGCCTGACCCGACACGAACTGGACCCCGAGTCGCCGCGCCGCCTTCACCAGCATCGCGAACATGCGAACGCCGATGCCGTGCAGGCGAACCTGCTCCTTGATGTGCAGTGAATGCACCCTGACCATCCGCTTGCCGCCTTCCTGGCGGATCGAGATCCGATACGGCTCGTCGAAGAACTCTTCGTTGGCAACCACGATATCGACGGAACGTTCGCCGGCGATCGCTCGGATGCGTGACTGCCGCGGAGCGCCTGTCAGGGCGAGCAAGGTCGCGCGATCCAGCCTGTCCGGGCATGCCCCGGTAACTTGGCATTGGACCGTGCTGGGATGGAAGAACTGGCGGGATGTCTCATCCCACAGAGGACGGGGCCACGGAGCATGGAAGTTCAGCCGATGCAACGTACGCACTGTCGGTACTGCCTCAAAGCGACAGGGCTGCCGCCGGAACGCTCATATCATCCCCGCCATGCCGCGGTAGGCCGCTACGCGGGAACCGCGGGCGCTGCGAATTTATGGCGCGTTCGGAGCATCGACCATACTCCGGTCGGAGTAATTTTCATCGTTCATGGCGCGTTTGGACGCTCTCCGTTGAAGCGAAGGCGGAGCCGCAGTGGTGGATCACATGCAATCAGAGTCGGACAAATTGCGTGGCAATGGCCTGCGCGTGAGCGTCGCGATCGTCGAAGACAACTTGTTCCATCTACAGCGGTACCGAGACAATATCGCGCGCGATCCGGCGCTGGTACTGGTCGGGGAGTTCATCGGTGCTGCGCAGGCGATGGAGGCTGTGGCCTCTGTCGCCCCAGACGTGGTGCTTGTCGACCTCGGACTTCCCGACGGCAGCGGGTTCGACGTGATTCGCCACGTTCGCAAGGTGTCACCACACAGCGCGATCATGGTCGTCTCGGTGTTTGGCGGTGAACGCAACCTGTTCGAGGCCATCGAGGCGGGAGCCACGGGCTACCTGCTCAAGGACAGCGTCGCAGCCGATTTCACGGCCAACATCCACGCACTGCAGGCCGGGGAATCTCCCATCAGTCCGGCCCTGGCACGGCTGCTGCTGAAGCGTCTTCGCCCAGAACCCGCGTCCGACCGGTCGACCACGGTCGACGGCGTCAAGGCCCGGGCGACAGCCGACCGGGCGAGCGAATCTCCGCTTTCCAGGCGCGAGACCACGATCCTTGAAGCCATCGCGCGCGGCCACAGCGTCGCGGAGATCGGCGATGAATTGCACATCTCCCCCCTCACGGTCAAGACCCACGTGCGCAACATCTACCGGAAGCTGGAGGCCCGCTCGCGACAACACGCGGTGTACCTGGCCCAGCAGCGCGGTCTGCTGGCGCCATGAGCCAGATCCTCCGCAGGTTGCTGCTGACGCTGCTGATGGGAGCGATCGTCGCTGCAGCGTTGGTCCAACTCACTCGCCCGAAGCCGCCACTAGGCGTCATCGAGATCACGCAGGCCGGCTTCATCAAGTCCGACGATCCCCGGGCACCAGGACCGCAGGCGGAGTGGGTGACGCGGACACTCCCGGACAGCTGGAGCGTCAGCAATCCCGGCCAATCCGGCTATGGCTGGTATCGCATGCTGCTCGTGCTTCCCGATGCCCCAGTCGAGGAATGGGGCGCTTACCTTCCGACGGTCTCCACCACGCACCACTTGTTCATCAACGGCGTGGACGTCGGCGGTGGAGCGATGAGCGGGCCGTTCCAGCGCACGATGGGCACGCCGCAGATCAACCTGATCCCGCCAAGCTTGCTCAATGCCGGCCGCAACGAGATCCTCCTGAGGCTGCGGGTCGCGCCGAACCTGCGCGGAGGACTCGGGCCGCTCCTGGTCGGTCCGCACCCTTCGGTCGAGCCGCTGTATGAACGCGACCTGCTGGTGCGCGTGACGCTGCCCCGGGCACTCAACCTGGCGCTGATCTTCGTCGGGGTGCTCGTCTTGCTGCTCTGGCTTCGCCGGCCCTCCGAAAGCATCTATGGCGTCTTCGCTGCACTGGCCATCGTCTGGTCGCTGCGCAATTTCCTCTACACGGTGTCGCTGCCCATCGGATCCAACGTGTGGGAGGCCCTGGTTCTCGGCAGCCTGGCGCTCGTCGAGACACTGCTGTGGATGTTCGTGCTGCGCTACACCGGCAAGGCGCCACCGACATTCGAGCGGTGGGCACTGACGGGCGCCCTGGTGTCATTGCCGCTACTGGCGTCTCTGCATTCCTCGGTCGTGAGCGCGCTGCGGCTCCCCTGGTACCTGGGCTGCACCGTCTTCAGCCTGTTCGTCATCGTCCTGTTGATCCGGCACCTGTATGCGCGTCGCCCGGAACAACCCGGGCCCTGGCTTGTGCTGGGCGCGATGCTGGTCATGCTCCTCCTGGGCTTGACCGACCTGGCGGTGTCGGCACACCTCCTGCAGTTCGGTCCGGCGGCACGCATGTCCTATGGCGCGCCGCTGCTGCTGTGCGCCTTCGTGTACGCCCTGGCGGACAACTACTTCGGGACCTACGAAGAGGCGCGGGCGCTCAACGCGGAACTGGAGCAGCGCGTCCAGCATCGGGCGCGGCAGCTGGAGATCACCTATGAGCGAGTGCGTGCGCTCGAGCACGCGGCCATCCTTGCCTCCGAGCGCGAGCGGATCATGAAGGACATGCACGACGGCATCGGGTCGCACCTTATTGCCGCCGTCGATGCCGTGGAGCGCGGCTCCGCCTCGCCGCACACGGTCGCCGCCCTGCTTCGCGAGTGCATCGATGACCTGCGACTCATGATCGATTCGCTGGAGCCGGATGACGTTGCCTTGCAGACCTCGCTGGGAAACCTCCGCTACCGGCTCGAACCTCGCCTTCGTGCGGCGGGGATCGCACTGCAATGGGATGTCGACGATGCCGTGAACATCCCTTCGGGCATCTCGGTCCTGCAGATCCTGCGCATCGTGCAGGAAGCGGTCGCAAACGTGCTCAAGCACGCCGAGGCGACCTTGCTCCACGTGAGTTGCCGGCTGGAGGAGGAACGCCTCGTCCTCCGGATCGCCGACAACGGGCACGGCGCGGCCGGACACGTCGAGAAGACAGGCGACCCGATGCACCGCGGCATCCACAACATGCGAATGCGCGCACAACAGCTCAATGGCGAGTTCGAGATCGCCGAGCGATCCCCAGGCACCGAAGTGACCATCCGCGTGCCCGTCTCTGCATGACGCCGCGGGCAAAACCTTCGCAGGTTTGAGGGGGCGGTGCCACCAGGCGAGCGCCGGAGGGACTTGCGTGCTACATGCTCACTCCGCGTCGCTGCGCGGCGGCATCCGCTCGAACTTCGTCAGCTTCGGATCGACCGCATCCCACGCATATCCCGACCGTGTGTACGTCACCCACTGCGGTTGGTACTGGCTCGGGTCGTCGAGGCTGGCCGCGTGGATGATGAACCACCCTGGGCCGTACGGAAACGTCAGGCTGACCGGCGCGCCACAGACTGTGCAGAATGCGTGCCGCTTCACAGTGCCTTCATCCCCGGTGACGTCCCACTCACGCAGGCTCCCCGTAAGCTTGACCTTGTCGCGCGATGCGAACGCGATGTACGAGCCATGACCGGTGCCGCTTCTTTGCTGGCACTGCCGGCATTGGCAATCGCCCATCCCGGAGGCCGCGTCCTCGATGTCGTACCTGACCGCTCCGCAGGCGCAACCGCCAGTGAAGCTGCGGCTGTCCCCCGATGCTTCGTGCGCTTGCGAACTCATGCCCTCCTCCCCGCTGGCCGTCGGCGGACCGAGCGCACCGTCCCGCTGCCGCCGCCGCCTGCATAGAGCAAGTCGGCGCCATTGGACTCCAGGCCACTCACGCCCTTGCCGGCAGGCATCGCCAGCCTGGCATACACCTCACCGGTTTGCGGGTCGACTCTGCGCAGCTCGCTTTCGTCGGACTCCCACGTGCCGTGCCACAGCTCGCCTTCGACCCACGTGACGCCGGTGACGAACCGGTCCGACTGGATGCTGCTCAAGACAGCGCCGGTCTGCGCGTCGATCTCGTAGATCTTCCTGGCGCGGTAGCTCCCGACCCACAAGCTGCCCTCGGCCCACGTGAGACCCGAGTTGCCGCCGCCGCCTGGCGCGGGGATCGAGGCGACGATCTGGCCGGTTTGCGGGTCGATCTTGTGGATTTCCGACGCCGCGATCTGGTACAGGTGTTTGCCGTCAAAGGCCGTCCCGGCATCAGCAGCGCACTTCAGCGACCGCTTGACAGCACCGGACAGCGGGTCGACCGCCACCAGTTGCTTCCCGGTCGCGGCCCACAGGACGTGCCCATCAAATGTCACGCCATGGACGGCCGATGCTCCTGGAATGGGGCCGATTTCGCCGACGATCTCGGCCGGCGTAGCGGTCACTGCTTGCATCTCAGTTCCTTTTCCAAATGCCCTGCCTCGGCGACGAGACGGACTTTACGGACCTGCGAGCGAGGTGGGGAGTAACAAGATTGTCGTGAAGTCCGTCAACGGGCTCGCCTGCCATCGCCGCGCCATGCCATTGCCGACGCCTTGGACGCGCCCGGCCTCCATCAGTCCGGAGAGCGCCCGTTGCACGGTGCGCTGGCTCGCGCCCAGTGCCTCGGCCAGGCCCGACGTCGACCAACGCGAGCCGTCGGATAGCAGCGCAATGAGTGCCCCCTCCTGGCCGTCGATCGGCGGCTCCAGTACCGCCACCTGCGCCGAGGGCGCAGGTCGAAGGACAAAGCCCCGGGGCGTGGAAACGATCTCGGCCATGCCCTTGATCAGACTGCGAAGGCGGCCGATCTCCACACGAAGCCGAGCACGGTGGGTGTGGTCCGGACGCCGGGTCCTGAACGCGGTCACTATGAGCGACTCACGGTCCACGTCATCGGGCCAGGAACTGGCCAACGCGTGCGCCAGCGTGAAAAGCACAGGCCGTCTCGCCAGGGACCTCCAGGTTCCTGACCACGCCACTCCTCGCCTGCAACCGTCCAGAACGAGCATGTTGGAACCGAGGAGCGCTTCGACCTCTTCGAGCCGCACAGGAGAGGAGGAGCGACCAGTGATCAGCCGTGCGGCGGTCCTCTCCAGCGGCGCGCCGGCATTCGAGACTTCGGCCAGCAGCATGGCATTCTGGCTGGCTGCCGCCGCGGCATGCGCCCGGCCCAATGCCTGCCGCGCGGCCGCGGCACGCCATTGCCTCAAGGCCAGCTCCGTTCTTGTGAGCTCCGCCAACGCGATCGGCACCGGGCTGGCGCCGTGATCCTTCACCAAGGCCATGACATCGATGGCCGCGGCCACCCGTCCAAGAAGGAGAAGCCGTCTGGCTTCGACCAGCCTCGCGTGCAGCAGGTTGGCCTGGTCGTGGTGCCTCTCGAAAATCGGCGCTACTCCCGCAAGCTTCCCGGAGGCCCAGGTGAGGTCACGCATGAGAAGCGCGACCTCCGCCTCCGCCAACGTGCACTTGGCCCGGGCGAGCTCTTCGTCGGCGCCGAATGCGCGTGCGGCACGTTGCAGGAGCGCGCGTGCCCGCTCGTACTGCTGCAACTGCGCCATGGCCGTGCGTCGCAAGGCCAGGGCGTGAGGATCGTTCCGCAGCGCGACCACGTCGAGCGCGAGCAGTGGTTGCCCCACCGACAGCGCACGGGCTGCCGCAGCAATCATGCTATCCATGGACCAAGCCTAGCAGGAGCTTCGAGAAGAGCCCGGGCCCGCTACGCAACTTCGGCGCCCGGCCTTCCTGAAGGCCGGGCGTGCCCTGAGGGGCAGCACAGCAGATCGACCTGAAGTCCGTTCGTGTGGCACAGTGTTCACATGCCAGATTTACAGTCACTTGGCATTGAGCTGCCGAGTCCTGCCTACCTTGTTGGCCTGCTCGTCTTCGGCATCATCGGTTGGATCGCATGGCGGCGTGGCCGCAAGACCGGCCGGTCCTCTCTCAAGTGGATCGGCCTTGCCACGATGCTGTATCCGTATGTGGTTCCGCAGACTTGGCTGCTTTGGTTGATCGGTCTCGCAGCTAGTGGCTGGATCTGGTCCGATTGGGGATGATCGACCGGTCGATAGCGGCCAAGCCGTGCACACGGCGCGTAGAACGTCGCTTCGAGTCCATGCAGCCACGCAGCTCGCCTCTGACGCGGGCTCACGTGGTAAGGGCGTCCCGGCCGCGGGGGGATCAGCAGCAGCCGGTAATCGGCTCACCCAGCCGAGCCGCGAGCTAGACTGCCAGCGATGGCCCTGAGCTTCACGCTGCACGACAACGCCCACTATCTCCACTGCGAAACGGCGGGGCCGGCCACGTTCGCCGACATGCGGGCTGGCGTTGACCTGGCCAAAACCTTGGCCACCAACCGGGGCCAGCGCCGCATTCTGGTCGACATGCGCCATGTGCAGCATGCGCTGCCTTTCAGCGAACACCTGCAGCTGGGCGCCTATGCGGCTGAAGCCTTCAACGCAATGGAACGGGTGGCTTCGGTCGTTCCCCGGGAGACGCTGGTCGGCGTCGCGGCAAAGGCTGCACAAAAGCTCGGACTGCAATTGCGCACCTTCGACGACTTTGACGCGGCATCAGCCTGGCTGCAGTCCTGATCGCGCGCTCATTGCCGACGCCTGTCGCGCCAGGGTCCGCTTCCGGCCAGGAGCGGCCGCGCAGAACTGAGCGCTGCCCCGCAAGTCGCCAGGCCGCGTGGCCCAGCGCAGGGCGCCGACGACGACTTGATTCCCGTCAACTCCCCGCCGGCCCCCTTTCCTATAGTGGGATCAGCAAGCGCCCTGGGAGTGCCACCGTGAACGGTCTGCAAGCCAACCCACCTGCCCAGCTCACTCACGCGTCGTCCGACAATCTCGCGCCTTTCGCGTGGGGCATCTTCTTCATCTGGACCGGTGCCGCGTTCCTGACGGACCTCGGCTGGCCCGTCGGTGTGCTCGGTGTCGGTGCCATCGCCGTCGGCGTGCAGGCGGTGCGCGTCGTCTACCTGGGCCTGCGCGTCGAAGTGTTTGGCCTTGCCGTGGGCATCGCCATGCTCGCGTGGGGTGCTTGGCACGCCTTCGGCCCGCGCTTCGGGCTTGTGCGCATTCCAGGGGGCCTGCTGCCAATCGCGTTCATCGCGCTCGGCGTGGCGTTGGTGCTGCGTGCCTTGCTGCGCCGGGATGCACCCCGGGAGGACGCATGAAGAAGCCCATCACCCTTGGCGTGGCCGCCGCTGCCGGCCTGCTTGGCCTCGGCCTTCTGGCGAAGGGAAGGCGCGAACGCTTCACCCATGCCATCGGCCATCGCTTGCGGGGCCGCATGGAACGCATGATGGCCAGCCTGCCCGAGAACTCGCCACCCAGGCTGGTGATGTCTGTGCTGCCGCAGCTTCGCGAGCAGAACAACCAGATCATCGGGCTGCTGCGCGAGCAGAATGCGCTGCTCGCCGCAAAGGACGTTCGCACGAACGTGGCGGAACCGGAGAGCTAGAGCGACGCCGTCCGGGCGCGACGCCGTCGGAGAGATGGCCGGACACCCTGGCCCCGGGCCCCGATGGTGCCGTTTACGTCACGGCGTCCCACATTCCCGACATGCATCGGTTTCACCCAGGACAACCGCTTGCCGTGCGCAGCTCGTTGTTCCGCATCGAACAGTGACGCCGAGCGGGAGCGATTGCTCTTGCAACCTGCGACAAGGCCACGCATGCAGGCATGCGCTCTCAAGACTGCCGGCCAGCGAGTCGATCAATGCCGACGTGGATCGCACACCCGAACGATTGCGAACCGCTCGGTGAGAGCGTCCCTCCCAAGCGCGGCGGCGAGCGCGTCGGCAGTGCGACTGTCCTACGGCCACGAAGCTGCCGCAGGCCGCGCGCGCCTACCGTGCGGCGTCCGCGGAGGTCGCCTGCAGGACCTGCAACAGCACCTGGGCGCCCGGCCCCGATGAAGCAGGGTTTTGGCCAGTGACCAGCAGCCCGTCGGTGACGACATAGGACTGCCAGTCGCCGCCCTTGCTGTAGAGGCCGCCGTTGGCCTTGAGCACATCCTCCACCAGGAACGGCACCACCTTGGTCAGGCCCACGGCCGCTTCCTCGCTGTTGGAGAAGCCCGTCACGCGCTTGCCCTTCACCAGCGGTGCGCCGTCGGGCGTCTTGACATCGCGCAGGACGCCGGGCGCATGGCACACCGCCGCCACCGGCTTGCCGGCGGCCAGCGTAGCCTCGATCAGGGCGGCGGAATCGCGGCTGTTGGCCAGGTCCCACAATGGGCCGTGGCCGCCCGGGTAGAACACCGCGTCGAAGTCGTCGGCGCGCATCGATGCCAGCGTACGGGTAGAGGCCAGGGCTTGCATCGCCGCCTTGTCGGCGCGGAAACGCCGGGTCGCGTCGGTCTGGGCATCGGGTTCATCGCTCTTGGGGTCGAGCGGAGGCTGGCCGCCCAGCGGCGAGGCGAGCGTGATGTCGGCGCCGGCGTCCTGGAACACGTAGTAGGGCGCGGCCAGTTCCTCGAGCCAGAAGCCGGTCTTCTTTCCGGTATCGCCGAGCCGTTCGTGCGACGTGAGAACGATCAGGATCTTCATGCGTGGACCTCGCGATGCATGGGGTTGCAGAGGCCGAGACGTCCGCGCGGCTGCGGCCGCGGGAAGTCACGGATCGACTGCACAGGGTATGCGATGCGCCACGGCCGAGCCGACGCATCGACCCGCCTCAGCACTAGTGCTGGGTGTCAGGCACCGCTCTTCCGGACACGCTTCGGTGCGAGAGTGCGCGGCGTGGAGCGCCTCAGAGCCATTGGCAGCGCGGGTTGCGCGGCGGCCGCCAAAGTGCCCGGAGTTGGTGGTATCCCTTTTACAGAGCCTCCGGCCTCGTGCTGAAATTCAGCCGCAAAACACTCCTCTGCGGAGAGCCGCTATGCAAAGACAGTTCATCCTGTTTGTCACTCTGGCTCTGACGGGTCTCGTTGTCGGCGCTCAGCAGCCCCAAGGAGACGCGAAGACTCCAAAGGACACTCCCAAGGCGAAGTTCGTCAAGAAGTGCATCCGAAACATGACGAAGGAAGCGTGTAGCGCGCCACCCGACGCACAAGTTAAGAGGTGAGCAGGCTCGCGGTCTTGGATGGCTGCACCCGGCCGAAAGCAGACGTCAGTTAAGCGCATCAAGGCGGACCGTGTATCGCGCGGGCCATGAGCGGCACCGGCCGGCGCTCCTGCCCCGCGCCGCACTCTTCGCTATTGCTGGATCCGGCCCGCGCTGTTGACGATCGAGAGTTCGACGAAGCGCGACCCGTTGTGCATGTTGGGCCGGAAACCCACCAGGTAGCCGCCCAGGTCCTGGGCCTGCATCGAATCCAGCGCGACCGCCATTCCCTCGCGGGTGGGCTTCGCCCCCTGTCGCCGCACGGCCTCGACGATCACCTTGCCGGCGATGAAGCCCTCCATCATGGCGTAGCTGATCGGGACTTCCAGGTTGCTGTCCTTGGCGTTGGCGAGGTCGGTGAACTCCTTCACCAGCCGGCTCGAGATCCTGTAGGGATTGGGAGTCACCTGCGCGATGGCCACGCCCTGCATCTGTTCCTCGGAGAGGCGCTTGGCCAGTTGCTCCAGGTCGGCGCCCGAGTCCGCGAAGAGCTGCGCCGTTCCGCCGGCGCTGCGGTACTGCTCGATGAAGCCTGCCGCGGCGCCGCCGGTCGCCACCATCATGATGGCTTGCGGCTGCTCCTTCAGGAAGCTGGCGACAGCGGTACTGACGCGAGCGGTGCCGGCGGGATACGAAGCCTTCAGGACGAGATTGACCCTGGCCTTGGCCGAAATCTCGTCGGCGGCTTTCACGAGGGCATCGGCGCCGGGGCCGTCCTCGTAGAACAGCCCCATGCGGGTGATTCCGATGATGGACAGGTGCTCGCAGACCTTCTGCAGCTCGTCGGCCAGCGAGGCGCGCACGTTGTACAGCAGGGGGGCTTCGATGCGCACCTGCTTCGTGCGATAGCCCACCAGCGCGATCTTCTCCTGCTGCAGCAGGCCGCTGGCCAACAGGTCGGCGACGTTCCGGTTGCCGAGGAATCCGGCCAGCAGCATGGGCTTGTCTTCCGCGAGCAAGGCCTTGGTGGCGGCCAGCGTCTTTTCGGGGCGGCCCTCGTCATCCCGCGTCACGAGGCGGAAGGTATGGCCGTTGGCGCTCCCCGCGCGATTGGCGGCATTGAAGGCGAGTTGCAGGCCCGCGGCATACGCCCGGCCCTGGTTGGCGTCGAAGCCACTGAGCGGCGCGACCTCGCCGACCACGATTGGCGCGGCCAGGGCATCGTGCGAAGACGCGAAAGCCACGCCCAGCATTCCGATCACCACGGCGATCTGCCGCAACGTGCGCCCGGCCCCTCCTGCAACATGCCGTGCACGAAGGTGAGTCGAATGGGGCCTGGAATTCAAAAACGCCCTGAACACGCGTCGGTCTCCTTTTGATGATTGTCTGGAATCGCGAGCAGCTCTCGCAGGCGCCGCAGCGCAGTCGACGATCAGATCGGGCTGCGCCTCGCTCTCGGAGCAGTGCTCCCGGCCGCAACGGTCAGCAGTTGCCCTTCTTCGCCTGCCCAGGCGGGCAGAAGCCGCCGCCGCGTTGCTGCGAAGCAGAACGGGCGCCCGGGTCGACGACCACCGCGCCCTGGGGCGTGTACACGGCGCAGGCGGTCTACATGGCAAGCAGGGCAACGCTGCACACGATGCGTGGGATTCTTTTCAAGACTGGCTCTCTCACGGATCTGCCGCTGGACGGCGAAGAGCGGATTGTGGAAGTCGCGCGCGGGGACTTCGAATCGGTGGAGAGATCACGACGCGCGGCGCCCCGCCGCGCCCGAACGGCGGCATCCCCGACAGGTCCTGTTGCCGGATTGCCGCGCTATGTCGAAGGCAGTTCGCTCGCGAGCAGGTCGACGAAGGTGGTGTGGGCCGACCCGGCTGGCCACGCAAAGCCGACCGCGCGCTTCGGTGCGTCACCCGGAAGCTGCAGGGCGACCAGGTTCTCGGGCAGTGGCGAGGCGCGCGCCCAGTCGGGCACGAGGGACACGCCCATTCCCAGGCCGACCAGCAGCTCCAGCGCCTGCAGCTCGTCCAGTTCGACGCGCTCGCGCGGCTGGATGCGCTGCGCCTGCAGGTACTGGTCCGCGAGCGAGCCGCCCCAGTTCTGCCGGTCGTAGCGGATCAGGGGTTCGGTCGCCAGCAGCTCGAGCGGCCTGGCGTTCGCGAAACGCCTGTGCGCCAGCACGATCAGGCGCTCCTCGCGCACCGTGCGCCAGTTCAGCGACTTCGGCAGCTCGAACGGCGGCGCGACGATCAGGGCGACGTCCAGCCGGTCATGCAGCAGCGCGTGATACAGGTCGCGCGAGACGCCCGCCTCGATGTGGATGTCCACGTCGGGATGGCGGCTCACCATCGCCTCGAGCCGGCGCGGCAGCCAGCCCGCCAGGGCGGTGCTGATCGAGCCGAGCCGCAATTCGACCGGCACGTCGTTGCCGAGGACGCTGCCGCGCAGTTCGCGCACCGCCCGCTGCAGATTCCGCGCGCCGCCCGCCAGGCGCAGCCCGCCTTCGGTCGGACGCACCGTGCGCCCGGAGCGCACGACCAGCGCACAGCCGAACTCGGCCTCGAGCGCCGCGATGCGTTGCGCCAGAGCGGTCGGCGTGATGTTCAGGCGTCGTGCTGCCTCGGCCACCGAACCGCATTCCACGACGGTGACGAAACTGTCGATGAAGTCTGTCTGCAAGGAGAAACCAGTTTTGGTTCAGTTTAAAGGAAGCGGTGGCAGGGAAATGTCGACGTCCAACCCGACAGAATCGCCGCGGGATTTTCCACAGGAGACACCGTGAACGAATTTCGAGTCACGCGCCGCGCGGGGATGCGCGTCGCCCTCGCCGGGGCCACTGCCCTCATGACCGGCCTTCCCGCGTGGGCCGCCGAGACCTGGCCCAGCAAGCCGATCAAGCTGGAAGTGGGCTTCACCGCCGGCGGTGCCGTCGACAACGTCGCGCGCCAGGTGGGCCAGGCGATGGGATCCCGCCTCGGGCAGTCGATCGTGGTCGACAACAAGGCCGGCGCGACCGGCACGCTCGCCGCCGACTACGTCGCCAAGGCCGCGCCGGACGGCTACACGCTGCTGCTCGGGACGCAGTCCACGATGCTGGTGGCGCCTGCCGTGTACCCGAATCTCCCGTTCAAGCCGCTCGAGGACCTGGTGCCGGTGTCGCTGATCGCGTCGGTGCCCCTCATCCTCGCCGTGCATCCCTCGCTGCCGGTGCACAACGTCAAGGAGCTGATCGCGCTGGCGAAGTCCGAGAAGGGACAGCTCGCGTACGCCTCCTCGGGCCAGGGCGGCCCGCAGCACGTCGCCACCGAACTGCTCAAGCAGATGGCCGGCGTGGACATGGTGCACGTGCCCTACAAGGGCGAGTCGATGGCGATCAACGACGCGATGGGCGGCCAGGTGAAGGTGCTGTTCGGCAACCTGCCGACGATGCTGCCGGTCGTGAAGAGCGGCAAGCTGCGCGCCATCGCGGTCAGCAGCCTGCAGCGCGCCGAAGCCGCGCCCGACATCCCGACCATCGCCGAGTCCGGCCTCCCTGGTTTCGAGGCGCTGACGTGGTTCGGCATCTTCGCGCCCAAGGGCACGCCCGCCCCCATCGTCACGCGCCTGTTCAACGAAGCGCGTGCCAGCCTGAAGGACGGCGCGACCGCCGAGCGCCTGAAGGGACAGGGGCTGACGCTGGTGGGCAGCGACCCCGAGCAGTTCCGCAAATACATGAAGGTCGAGAGCGCGAAATGGGCCAAGCTCGTGCAGACGGCCAAGATCAAGCCGGAGTGACCTCGCGCTTCGTGAACGTGGCGCCGACGACGGCGCTGCGCCAGCCACTGCCGCGGCAACTGCGCGCGGTGCGCACGCTCGAGGATTTCGAGGCCGCGGCCCGACGGCACCTGCCCGCGCCGCTGTTCGGCTACATCCATGCGGCCGCGGACGGCATGGCGGCGGCCCGCCGCAACCGCGAAGCGTTCGACGAGCACGAGTGGCTGCCCTCCTACCTGCAGGACGTCTCGAAGCGAACCATGGACGTGCAGCTGCTCGGGCAGGACTGGGCGCTGCCGTTCGGGGTCGCGCCCATGGGGCTCAATGCCATGTCGGCCTACCGTGGCGACCTCGTGCTCGCCCAGGCGGCCGCTGCTGCGGGCATCCCGATGGTCATGAGCGGTTCGTCGCTCATGCGGCTGGAAGACATCGCCGCGGCGAACCCGCGCGCCTGGTTCCAGGCCTACGTGACCGGCGACATGAAGCGCACCTCGGCCCTCGTGGACCGTGTCGCCCGCGCCGGCTACGGCACGCTGGTCGTCACCATCGACGTGCAGGCGCCGCCCAACATCGTCGATGCGTACCGCGCCGGTTTCACGGCGCCACTGCGGCCCAGCATCGGCCTGGCGTGGCAAGGCGTGTCCCACCCGCGCTGGCTGCTGGGCACTTTCGCGCGCACGCTCCTGAAGTACGGCATGCCGCACTTCGAGAACAACGACGCGCACCGTGGCGCACCGGTCCTCTCGCGCTCCGTCCTGCGTGATTTCTCCGACCGCGGCACGTTCACCACCGACCATCTGCGCGCCATCCGCCGGCAATGGACGGGACAGCTCGTCGTCAAGGGCGTGCTCACTGCGCAGGATGCGCGCCGAGTCGCCGATTGCGGGGCCGACGCGATCATCGTGTCCAACCATGGCGGCCGCCAGCTCGCGGGCGCGCGCGCCACGCTGCGTGCATTGCCCGACGTCGTCGCGGCCTGTCCGAACCTGCCCGTCATGCTGGACAGCGGCGTGCGCCGCGGCACCGACGTGCTGCAGGCGCTGGCGCTGGGCGCCCGCATGGTGTTCGTCGGCCGTCCCTTCATCCAGGCGGCAGCCGTCGCGGGCGCGCCTGGCGTGCGGCATGCCATCGAGCTGCTCGCCGGCGAGGTCTCGCGCGGCATGGGCATGCTCGGCGTGACCCGCACCACCCAACTGCATCCCGGCCTGCTTGTGCGCCGGCACTCGACTTCCCATCCAACGATCACTGCACCATGAGCGCTCCTGACCGCCTGAAGGGCATCTTTTCCCCGTCCTCACGCCTTTCGGCCGCGACCGCATGCCCGACGCCGACCGCTTCGTGCGCCACTGCCGCTGGCTGCTCGAGCAGGACGTCGGCCTCGCGGTGTTCGGCACCAACTCGGAGGCGGCGTCGCTGGCGATGAAGGAGAAGCGCTCGCTGCTGGATGCGCTGCTCGACGCCGGGCTGCCGGCCAACCGCATGATGCCGGGCACCGGCGCCTGCGCGCTGCCGGAGGCCATCGAGCTCACGCGCCACGCGGTGCAGGCCGGTTGCGGCGGCGTGTTGATGCTGCCGCCCTTCTACTACAAGGGCGTGAGCGACGAAGGCGTGTACCGCGCGTTCGCCACCGTGATCGATGCCGTCGCCGACGAGCGCCTGCGCGTCTACCTGTACCACATCCCGCCGGTGTCGCAGGTGCCCATCAGCCTGCCCGTGATCGACCGCCTCCTGAAGGCCTATCCCGGCGTGGTCGCGGGCGTGAAGGACAGCTCGGGCGACTGGAAGAACACCGCGGCGATGATCGAGCAGTTCACGCCGCGCGGCTTCGACGTGTTCGCCGGCAGCGAGACCTTCCTGCTGGCCAACATGCGCGCCGGGGGCGCCGGCTGCATCACGGCCACCGGCAACGTGAACCCGGGCGCGATGGTCGACCTGTACCGCACGTGGCGCGAAGAAGGCGCCGATGCCAAGCAGGCGAAGCTGGACGCCACGCGCGCCGTGTTCGCGAAGTTCCCGATGATCCCCGCCATGAAGGCGGCCATCGCGTGGAAGACCGGTCGCGAGGACTGGACGTTCGTGCGCCCGCCGCTGGTGGAACTGGACCAGGTCCAGCGCGACGCGCTCCAGCAAGGCCTCACGACCGTCGGCTTCCAGATGCCCAACGCCGCGAAGCTGGCCTGAGCACTCGCCCTCTCCACCGCGACAATCCACCCATGACCGCCATGCAACCCGCAGCCATGCCCCCGTTCCACCTCGCCTTCCCGGTGCGCGACCTCGCCGAGGCGCGCCGCTTCTATGGCGAGCTCCTGGGCTGCCCCGAAGGGCGCAGCTCGCCCGAGTGGATCGACTTCAACTTCTACGGCCACCAGATCGTGGCCCACCTCGCGCCCGAGGAATGCAATTTCAGCGCCGTGAGCGCGGTGGACGGGCATGGCGTGCCCGTGCGCCACTTCGGTGTCGTGCTGTCGATGGCCCAGTGGCAGGACATGGCCGACAAGCTGCGCGCCGCCGGCACCGAGTTCGTGATCGAGCCCTACGTGCGCTTCAAGGGCCAGGTCGGCGAGCAGGCCACGATGTTCTTCCGCGACCCGTCGAGCAACGCGATCGAGATCAAGGCGTTCGCGAACCTCGATTCGCTGTTCGCCAAGTAACCTACCGCCCCGTGAAGCGGGGCGCGCGCTTCTGCATGAAGGCCGCGCGTCCCTCGCGGTAATCCTCGCTGGCGAAACAGCGGTCCACGACGTCCTGGCACAGGCGCGCATCCCGCTCGGATTCGTCCTTGAGCGCCTGCGCAACGAGCGTCTTGATGGATGCGACGGTCAGCGGCGCGTTCGCTGCGATCCTGGCTGCCTCGTCCTGCACATAGGCCTCCAGCCGGTCCAAAGGCAGCACGCGATTGACGAGGCCCATGGACAGCGCCTGCTGCGCATCGAACCGGCGGGCCGTGTAGAAGATCTCGCGCGCGTAGGCGGGCCCGACGAGGTCGACGAGCTTGCGGACCCCCTCGAATTCGTACCCCAGGCCCAGCTTCGCGGCCGGGATGGCGAAGCTCGCGTCGTCGCTTGCCATCCGCATGTCGCACGACAGGGCCAGCGACACGCCACCTCCGACACAGTAGCCGCGGATCATGGCGATCGTCGGCTTGGCCAGGTCGCGCAGTGCCACGCTCGCCCGCTGCGAAATGTCGTGGTAGGCGCGCACCGTGTCGGGCGTCGAGCGCTTCTCCTCGAACTCGGAGATGTCGGCCCCGGACACGAATGCCTTCCCGCCGGCGCCCCGCAGCACCACGACACGGATGGCGTCGTCACCGGCGTAGTCCTCGACGATCTCGTGCAGCGCCTCCCACATCGCCAGCGACACCGCGTTGTGCCGCGCCGGGTTGTTGAAGGTGATCCAGCCGATCGCGCCATCCTTGTGCGCGGTCATCTTCTCGGTCTTGAGTTGCATCATCCGACCCTCGTTTCACGCACCACGCCCGCTTGGATGAGACCGTCCGCATCGCCCTCGGAGTAGCCGAGGTCAAGCAGGATCTCGCGCGAATGCTGTCCGAGCAGTGGCGCGGGCTTGCGGATGCTGGTCAGTTCGCCGCTGGACTTCAGCGGCAGGCCCAGGGTCTTCATCGCGCCGATCACCGGATGCTCCAGCTCGTGCACCATCTTGCGATGCCGCACCTGCGGGTCGTCCAGGGCCTGGTCGTAGGTGTAGACGGGACCGCCCGGAACGCCGGCCGCATCGAGCTTCTCGACCCAGTCGGCGGTGGGCCGCGTGGCCAGCACGTGTTCGACCAGTTCCTGCAGAGCCTCGGCATTGCGCACGCGGAGCGGGTTCGTCGCGAAGCGCGGATCGTCCAGCCATTGCGGCTGCTCCATGACCCGGGTGACGAAGGCCCGCCACAGCTTCTCTCCGTTCGCACCGACGGTGACGTAGCCGTCGCGCGTCCTGAATGCCTGGTACGGTGCCGAACGGCGGTGGCGCGTGCCGGTCGCCGCCGGCAGTTCCCCGCCGCCCATGTAGGCGCTGAATTCCCAGATGGTCCAGGCCAGCCCCGCCTCCAGCAGCGAGGTCTCGAGGAACTGGCCCTGGCCGTGGCGCAGCTTGCCGATATACGCGCCGAGCAGCCCGTACAAGGTGGTCACGCCACACGCGACGTCGTGCATGGCAATGCCCACCTTCGCCGGTCGCCCACCGGGATAGCCCGTCATCATCATCAGGCCCGACATCCCCTGCGCAACGATGTCGAGCCCACCTTTGCGTCCGTACGGGCCGGTCTGGCCGAAGCCCGACATCGAGGCGTAGATGATCGACGGATTCACCTGCCTCACGCTGTCGTAGTCCAGCCCGAGCTTCTTCACGACGCCCGGGCGGAAGTTCTCCAGCATGATGTCGCTGCGCGCGGCCAGCCGAAGCAGGATCTCCTTGCCGCGCGGGTCCCTCGCATCCGCCGAGATGCTCTTCTTGTTGCGGTTCAGGACCGCGAAACAATACGACTCGTCGTTGACCTTGGGTTCGAGCTTGCGCGTGCTGTCGCCCTCCGGGCTTTCGAGCTTGATGACTTCCGCCCCGAGATCGCCGAGCACCATGCTGCAGTAGGGGCCGGCCATCACGTTGGTGAGGTCGAGAACGCGGACGCCTTCGAGCGGTAGCGGCATGGCGGCTCCTACTGGACCAGCGTGACCTGCGACGCATCGATCTCGGCGTGGACCCGCTGCCCCACTTCGAAGACCTCGCACGGACGGGCGCTTACGCGCACCGACTCCGGCATGGAGCCGAGGCTGACGTGGTAATCCCAGGATTCGCCCAGGTACGAGCGGCGCTCGATCGTGGCATCCAGGCTCACGTGCTGGTCACGCTGCGGCGGCCTCTCTCTCGACAGCTGGATGGATTGCGGGCGGATCGAGACATGCACTTCGGCCGGCAATTCGCCCGCCGCGGCAAGCGCATGCAGCGGCAACCGGAAGGGTCCGAAGTCCAGGTCGGGGCCGCGCAGGCACCCCGTGAGCAGGTTGGTGCGGCCTATGAAGCCCGCGACGAACCGCGTCCTGGGCCGCCGGTACAGCTCGTACGGCACGTCGATCTGTTCGACCCGGCCCTTGTTCATGACGGCGATGCGGTCCGAGGTCACCATCGCCTCCGACTGGTCGTGCGTCACATAGACCATCGTCATTCCGAACTCGTCGTGCAGCCGCCGGATCTCGAAGCGCATCTCCTCGCGCAGGTTCGCGTCGAGGTTGGACAGGGGTTCGTCCAGCAGCAGGACCGAGGGATTGACGACGATGGCCGCGCCAGCGCCACCCGCTGCTGCTGGCCTCCGCTGAGCTCGGACGGGAAGCGGTCCGCGAGCGCGCGCAGCCTGACGACGTCCAGGATCTGGTCGACCCGGCGCTTCACCTCCGGTGCGGGCAACTTCTGGAGCTTCAGGCCGAAGGCGACGTTCTCCTGCACCGTCATGTTCGGCCAGATCGCGTAGCTCTGGAAGATCATGGACATCTTCCGCTTCTCGGGCGGCAGGCTGGACCCCGGCGAAGAGATCACCTGGCCGTTGACTTCGATCGTGCCCGCCGTGGGGGCGATGAATCCCGCGATCATGCGCAGCGTCGTGGTCTTGCCGCAGCCCGATGGCCCGAGCAGGGAGACCAGTTCGCCTTCGCGCAGCGTCATGTTCAGGCCATCGACGGCCGTGAACCCGCCGAAGGTTCGCGAGACGTTCCTCAAGACCAGCTGGCTCATCCCACGGTCCTCCTCAACATGAAGTCGCGCCCCATCAGGCGGAAGCCGGCCAGGATGATCGTGACCGTGATCACGACGAGCACGAGGCCGATGGAGGCGAGCACCTCGAAGTTGCCTTCGTCGCTCTTGTCGAACAGCAGCACCGAGAGCACCTGCGTGTTGATGGAGTAGAGGAAGATCGCCGTGCTCAGCTCGCGCGTGGCGGGGATGAATACCAGGATGAAGGCGCCCGCCAGGCTGCGCTTCAGGACGGGCAGCACCACGGCACGGATCGCGGTGAGCCGCGTGCCACCGAGCGTGCGCACCGCTTCCTCCAGTTCCGGGTTGATGCTGCGGATGGCGGCGCTGCTGTTCACGTACGCGATCGGCAGGAACCGCGTCGTGAACGCCAGGACCAGGATCCAGGCCGTTCCGTAGAGGACCAGCGGCGGCCGCGTGTAGGCCGCATAGAAGCCGATCGCCAGCACGATGCCCGGCACGACGAAGGGGGCCATGGTGAGGAAGGCCAGCGCGCTGCCCACCTTCGGGCGCACCAGCTCCCGGTTGATCACATAGGCGATGCACACGGCCAGCGCCACCGCCAGCAGCGAAGCGGCGCCCGCATACAGGAAGGTGTGCAGGGCCGCCGCGCGTGTCAGCGCGTTCTCGAACACGATGGCGCGGACGTTGCCCAGCGTGAAGTTGTCCGCGGAGAAGCCGCGCCCCCAGGCTTTCGAGAAAGCGGCCTGGCAGATCACGACGAGGGGCATGAAGAAGGAGAGCGTCGTCACCAGCAGGCAGTACGCCAGCGCCACCCACTTCCATGCGCCGAGGGCGGCGGGGCGCCGCTCGCCCCCCTTCCCTGTCAGCGAGACGTAGCCCTTGCGGCTGATAAGGCGGCGCTGCAGCCAGAAGAGGATCACCGTGATCGCCAGCAGCGGCATCGCGTAAGCGGAGGCGACACCCACCCGCGGCGGAAACTCGAACATCTGCCAGAGCTCCGTGGTGACGACCTGGAACCGGCCCGGGATCGCCAGCAGCGCCGGCGATCCGAACAGCGCGATCGCCTCGAGGAACACCAGGATGAAGGCACCGGCGATGGCCGGAAGGACGAGGGGCAGCGTGATGCTCAGCGTCGTCCGCAGGGTGCCGGCTCCCAGGATGTTCGCCGCGTCCTCCATCTCCGAGGACACCAGGTCGAGAGCCGACTTCGTGAGGACAACGACATAGGGAAAGCTGTAGCACGCCACCACCAGCACGAGGCCGGGCATCGAATAGATGTTGAACGGGTTGCCCGAAGCGCCCAGCGCAACGGCGACCCTGTTGAGCCAGCCTGCATTGGGCCCGGCCAGCAGGATCCACCCGACGGCGCCCAGGTAGGGCGGGATGATGAACGTGCCGAGGATCGCGATCCAGATCAACGTCTTGCCGGGCATGTCGGTGCGCGACAGAGCCCAGGCGAGCGGAACGCCGAACACCAGGCACAGGCAGCCCGAGGAGACGCCGAGCAGGAGCGAATTGGCCAGGGCCTGCAGCTGCCGCATGCGTCCGTACGCAGCGGCGTAATTGGCGAGCGTGAACGCGCCGTTGTCGTCCTGGAAGCTCACCACGAGCAGGCGCAGCAGCGGATTGAGCACCAGCACGAGCAGTGCGACGATCGCCAGCAACCACACCAGGGAAGCCGGATCCCAATGGCGCCAGCGCTGCGCCGGCGCTGCGGCCTCGCCGGTCCCGGCGGGAAGCGTTGTCTGCACGGACATGGAGGCCGGTGCCGCTCAGACGCCGAAGGTATCCCGGAACTGCTCCTTCACCTCCGGAATGCCCTTGGTGATCTCCTCCTCCGTCGGGCGGACGACCTTGATCGATTCCAACGGCTTCGCCCCCGGCGCCGGCGCGACTCCCTTGACCACGGAGATGTTGTGCGACTTCACCTGGACCTCCGCCGCCTCCTTGCTCAGCAGGAACTCCATGTACAGCTTGCCCGCGTTGGGCGACGGTGCATCCTTCGGGATCGCGCTGGGCGACACCATCAGCAGCGAGCCGTCGGTGGGATACACCACCGCGAGCGGATTGCCCTTGTCGCGCGACAGCAGTGTCGTGCCCTCGGGACCGGCAGCCACCACGCGCTCCTTGGAGTTGAGCATCGTCACGGTGTCGTTGACGCTTCGCCCGATCTGCGGCTGGTTCTTCTCCAGCCTGGTGAAGTAGTCCCAGCCATAGAGCTTGCGCATGAGGACCACCCACGTGCCCACATAGCCGCTGTAGGCGGGATGGCCGATCGCGACCTTCCCTTTCCACCTGGGATCGAGCAGGTCGGTCCAGTTCTTCGGCGCCTCGGCTTCCTTGACCTGGCTGCTGTTGTACGTGATGAGCATCAACGCCGCCGCGGTGACCCAGTAATCGCCGTCCTTGTCGTTGTACTGCTTGAGCGAGTCGACCATGCTGGCGGCGTTGTGCGGCGTGTAGCGCATCAGCAGCCCCTTGCCCTTGAGGGCCGGGTAATGACTGACGTCGGTGCTGCTGAACACCGACGCGACCGGCGCGTTGGCCTGCATGTCCTGCTGCAGGCGCTGGTACGCGACCTGGGCCGTGGTGCGCACGAAGTTGCACTTCAGGTTGGCGTACTTCTTCTCGAAGGCCGCACACAGCGCCGCGGCATCGTCGGTGTTGTAGTGCGCCGTGTAGACCGTGAGGGGCTTTTCCTTGAGCGCCGCGTCGTAGAGCGTCTTCTCCCACGGCGCCATCTCGGCGTGCACGGGGGACGCGGCGAATGCGGCGAAGGCGGTCAGCACGAACAGAGGACGCTTCGTCAACCAACGAGACAACATGCCGTTCTCCCTGGGTTTTGCCGTGACAGGATGGCCCACTCTAGGAGCCATGCATCCGCCGCTGCATCAGCACTTTCCTGCATCCCGCTCCAGGCGGAAAGTTCTATCGCACGCCGATGGAAGAGCTGGCATCCCGCGATGTCATTCGGTCCCTGGTCGCTTCTCCTCCACCGATTCCTGTTTGCCGCCCCTGGCGCGTGAGACGAGTACTTTCGCGGCGTGTTGACACTGCGCTGCGGCCGGTCTTACCCTGCCGCGCACACGAACGAGAACAAGCGCGCGAGACGGAAGTTCAGCACTCGGGAGTTCGTTCATGGAAGGTTTCGTGACGCAGGAGGAAGCGCACCTGGTTCGCCGCCTCAGGGCGCTGCTGGCCGAGAGGGATCGTCATGCGAAGGCTGGCCGGCGCGGTGTTCCGGCAAGTTCCGAGACACACGAGAACCGCAGGATGGTCCATGACTGCATCAACAAGCTGCGGCTGGCGCGAGCCGGCGTCCCTTCCGCCTTCATCGGGTTCGGGCAACGGGAAGCGCGGCGCTCGGGCTAGCGCGGTGCGACAAGCATTCCCTGCCAGCGCGAGAGGAGCGGGAGCGCGGCCCCGCTGCCGCCTTGCCGAGACGCCCTTGCGTACCTCCGCTCACCCCAGTGCGCGCAGGATCGCCTCGGTCATCGATGCCGTGTTGCCCTTGCCCTTAATGTCGCCGGTGCGCGCCTTCGCGTCGCGCAGCGCCTGCGTCATCGCCTGCGACATGCTGGCTGCGGCCGCCACGGCCTCGGGCTTCCGGCGACTGTGGCCCAGCCAGTCCAGCAGCATGCGGGTCGATTCGATCATCGCGTAGGGATTGGCGACGCCCTTGCCCGCGATGTCGGGCGCCGAGCCGTGCGTGGCCTGCGCCATCGCGATGTCGCCCTCGCCGATGCACAGGCCGGGTGCCATGCCCAGCCCGCCCACCAGGCCCGCGGCCTCGTCGGACAGGATGTCGCCGAACATGTTGGTGGTGACCACCACGTCGAAGGACTGCGGGTCACGCACCAGCCGCATCGCCATGGTGTCGACGATCACGTCGTCGACGCGCACGTCCGGGTACTCCAGCGCGACCTTCCTGCACTCCTCGACGAACATGCCGCAGCCGAGCTTGAAGACCGTGTCCTTGTGGACATAGGTGAGGTGCTTCTTGCGGTGCCGTGCGAGTTCGAACGCGGCCTTGGCTACGCGGCGGCTGCCGGTGCGCGAGATCACGCGCATCGACAGCGTGACTTCGTCGTTCGGGCGGAACTCGGCGTTACCCACGAGCATGTTGCGATCCGGCTGGAAGCCTTCGTTGTTCTCGCGCACGATCACCAGGTCGATGTCGTCGTACAGGCAACCAATGTCGGGGTACGACCGCGTGGGCCGCACGTTGGCGAACAGGGCGAACTGCTTGCGCAGGATCGGATGCGGGTTGATCGCGTTCGGCCCCTTGGGATACGCACGGTGCCCGATGGGACCCAGGATCCAGCCATCGAGCTTGTGCAGCGCCTCGAGCGTCGACGGCGGCAGCGTGTGGCCGTGCGTGTCGAGCGCGGTGCGGCCGATGGGCAGCGGCTGCCAGTCGATGGCGAGGCCGTGCTTCTCGGCCGCCGCCTTGGCCACCGTGACCGAGGCGGGAACGATCTCGTGCCCGATGTCGTCGCCGTCGAGGATGCCGATCTTGAGAGCTGTCATGGGATGCGGGGAATGGATGCGGGGAGAGAGGAACGCGAAAGACGCGAAATCAACGCAAAAAACGCAAAAACATGCAGAGTCGAAAAATCATGTGGACTTTCCTTTTGCGTCATTCGCGCGCTTTCGCGTCTGTCGCGTTCGGCTGTCCGCCTTCAGGCGGCGCAGAGCTTCACGAGCGCACGCACGTCCGGCGCGGTGCCCAGCTTCCAGCACGCCTGCCCGATCGCCTTCGCGCGTTCGGCGCCGAGCACGGGCTCGACCAGTTGCGTGAACTTGCCATCGAGCTGGGCGTCCGACAGCGGGCGCTGCAGCGAGCCGATGGCGTGGTCCACGCGCACGTGGACGCGGCGGCCGTCGGTGAGGATCGCGGTGACGTCGGCGGCGGCTTCGTCGATGCTGTCGTCCACCGTGGCCTGCACCTTGCGGCGCAACGCCACGACGTCTGGGCGCGTCACGATGGCGTCTTCGAACTCGTCTTCGCCGGCGCGGCCGAACAGGAGGCCCGCCGCGCAGCCGTGGTACACGCTGAACTTGCCCTGCAGGCCGTCCTGCGGCTCCTTCTTGCCGGTGAGTTCCAGCACCAGCGAGTGCACGCGCAGCTCGATGCGCTCGACCTGCTCGGCGCGGATGCCCTGCTCGCGCAGCTGCACGCAGGCATCGATGCTGGGATGGATCACAATGCCGCAGGCGAACGGCTTGTAGGTGTTGAACGAGATCTCGAAGCGCTCGCCGAGTTCGTCCGTCACCTCGTTCCAGGCCCGCTTGTCCGAGACCACCTGCACGAAGCCGCGTGGCGCCTCCAATGCGCGCGGGCTGGACGTGAAGCCGTGCATGGCCAGCAGCGCCGAGGTGAGCCCCGCCCGCGCCGCGCCGCCCGGATGGAACGGCTTGGTCATGGTGCCGAACTGCTCGCGCAGGCCAACCGGCTGCGACGCCGCGATGCCCAGTGCCATCTGCGTCTTCTTCTCGTCCAGCTTCAGCAGCCGCGCGCAGGCGGCGGCCGCGCCCAGCATGCCGGTCGAGCCCGTGATGTGCCAGCCGCGGTCGTAGTGGTCGGGGTACATCGTGTTGCCGATGCGGCAGGCCACGTCGATGCCCAGGACGAGCGCATCGAGCACGTCACGACCCGACGACCCTCGCGTTTCCGCGAGGGCGAGCACGGCCGATGCCACCGGCCCGGCCGGATGGATGATGGTCTTGAGGTGGGTGTCGTCGAAGTCGAACGTGTGCGAGGTGATGCCGTTCACCAGCGCGGCGCTGGCCATGTCCACGCGTTCCTTGCGGCCCAGCACGGTGGCCTGCGGCGCCGGCTGCAGCATTGCGACCGCGGCGAGCGCGGCATCCGCCGCCTCGTGCCGCGCGGCGCCGATGGCGCAGCCCAGCCAGTTGTAGAAGGTGCGATGCGCCTCGTGGTCCACCGCATCGCTCCACCCGCGCGATGGATGGTTGGCGACGAAGCGCGCGAGGATCTGGGTGATGGCAGGCGCCGAGGTGTCGGCGGCCACATGGGTGTTGCGGGCCATGGGATCAGTTGGGAAGTGAAATCAGGAATTCGGACAGCCGAACGCGAAAGGCGCGAAAGAGGGCGAAAGACGCAAATGGAAATTCATGAGGGAGTTCTTTTGCGTCTTTCGCGATGATTTCGCGTCTTTCGCGTTCCTCTCCTGCCTTGACTATTCGTCCAGGTGGATGTTCCGCGCCTGGACCACCTTGGTCCAGCGCGCGATCTCGGACTTGATGTAGTCGCCGAACTCCGTCGGCGTCATCGGCCAGGGCTCCACGGCCTCGCTGGCCAGCTTCTCGCGCAGGTCGGGCGCCTTCAGCACCGCGACCTGCGTTTCGTTCAGGCGCTTGACCACGTCGGCCGGCAGTCCCGCGGGCCCGACCGAGCCATACCACTGCATTGCATCGAAGCCCTTCAGGCCGGCTTCGTCCAGCGTGGGCACGTCCTTGATCTGCGGATTGCGCTGCTTGCCGGTGACGGCCAGCGCGCGCATGCGGCCCGAGCGCAGGTGCGGCAGCGCCGCGGCCAGGCCGGGGAACATCGCCTGCGTCTGCCCGCCCAGCACGTCGTTGATCGCCGGCGCGATGCCGCGGTAGGGCACGTGCGTCATCTCCGTGCCGGTCTCGATCTTGAACAGCTCCATGGTCAGGTGCGTGAGCGAGCCCTGCCCCGCCGAGCCGTAGTTGACCTTGCCAGGGTTCTTCTTCACGTAGTCGACGAACTCGGCCACGGTCTTCACGGGCAGCGAACTGGTGACGGCCAGCACGTTGGGCGTGGCGCCGATCATGCCGATCGGCGTGAAGTCCTTGACCGCGTCGTACGGCACCTTGCGCGTGGCCGGGTTGGTGCCGTGCGTGGCGACGTAGCCCTGCATCAGCGTGTAGCCATCCGGTGCGGAATGGGCCGTGGTCTGGCTGGCCAGCACCCCGCCGCCGCCGCCGAGGTTCTCGATCACGAACGGCTGGCCAAGCGCCGAGCCCCATCGCTCGCCGACGACGCGCGCAATCATGTCGTTGCCGCCGCCCGCCGCGACGGGAACGATGTAGCGGATCGGCTTGGTGGGGAACGACTGCGCGAAGGCGAGTCGCGGCAGGACGATGGCGGCCGAGGCGGCCTGCAGGAGGTGGCGGCGTTGCATGGCTTGTCTCCGGTGTGTTCTTGGCTGGCGAGCGCATCGTGCGCGCGGGGCCGCCTGCTGTAAATTGCAACTTTCTGAGGTTTTGTTGCATGCCCTGCATCAGTGGTCCCCTGCCGTGCTGAAGCCCTCCCTGGCCGACCTGCGCGCCTTCGTCACCGTCGGCGAACTCCAGAGCTTCGCTGGCGCCGCGAAGGCCCTGCACCTGTCGCAACCCGCGTTGTCGCGGCGCATTTCGCACCTCGAGGAGCTGCTGGGCGTGCGTCTCTTCGACCGCACCACGCGCAGCGTCGAGCTCACGCTGCTGGGCCGCCGCTTCCTGGCGCAGGTGCAGGGCCTGGTCGACGATCTCGACCGCTCGGTGCTGAGCCTGCGCGATGCGGCGCTGCTGGAAGCCGGCGACGTCACCATCGGCTGCGTGTTCTCGGCCGTGCACCACTTCCTGCCGCCGGTGATCCGCTCGTTCCGCCAGCAGCATCCGCACGTGCTGGTGCGCATCATCGAGGAAGGGGCCGACGAGGTGCTGGCCAGCGTGAAGGAAGGCGAGGCCGACTTCGCGCTCAACTACATCGGCATGCAGGACACCGACGTGGAGTTCGCGCCGCTGCTGAAGGAACCGTACGTGCTCGCGTGCGCCGCCGACCATCCGCTCGCGCGGCGTCGCTCGGTGCGGTGGGCGGAACTGGCCGCGCATCCGCTGGCGCGCGTCTCCCATGCGAGCCGCAACCGCCTGTTCATCGACCAGGCGCTGATCGACCTGCCGCCCCTGCCCCGCCCCGTGTGCGAGGTGCGCCATGTGTCGACGCTGATCGGCATGGTGGAGAACGGCCTGGGCCTGGCGGTCGTGCCGCAGCTCACGCTGCCGCGTGACACCTCCAGCGTGGTGGGCGTGCGACTGGACGACCCGCCGGTGACGCGCACGATCGGCCTGATCCGACGCACGGGCCGCAGCCTTTCGCCTGCGGCCGAAGCCTTCGTCGCATTGCTGATGCGGGCCAGCCAGGACAGCGCCGCTCCGGCGCGACGCAAGCGGCGCGCGTGAGGCGTCGCCGCGCGGTGAGCGCAGCTTCGGCGGTTCAGTCCCCGATCCGCAGGTCCATCACGTCAGGCCCAGGCCCGCAAACGAGCTGAGGTGCCCGCTGCCCTTGAGAGGTGGCGGGGTGACTGCAATGGCGGCGATGTCGTCTCCTTCATACTCGGTCTGCAGCATGCAGGCAGCGAGGATCCGGGAGACGCCGCCCAATGCCTGGAAGGTCGACGGTGACATGCGGAAGGTTCCGGCGGGGGCCAGGTCGCACGCGGAGATCGCCTGTTCGACGACGTCGCCGGCGAGGATGTTCATCATGCGGCCGGAGCACTGGACACGGGCCATCGCGCACGCTCCCGTCGCCATTCCCACGTGCAGGCGAACGCCAGCGGAGAGTTCCCGCAATTCCATGGCGAGCATGAACGCGTCATCGGGTTCGTGGACGAGGACGAGAACCTCGGTGGCTGGGCAGACATCGACATGCCCGCCCAGCGAGCGAGCCAGGAAAGTCACGTCGGCCTGCAGATTCGGGTACTGGCCCCAGGACGGACACTGGATGCACAGCGCCGTGCCCTCGAGCCTCTCCACGTGAGGAGGCTCGTTGCAGGCTTGCGCCATGATCTCCCGCCAGTCCGACATCGTCATGTGACGGAGGACTCGTGCGGAGAGGAGCTCCAGGAGCTCGGCTTGGGGGTGCCCGTGGAATCCGGTGTCTTGCATGCTCACATCCGTCTTGTGGCCTGGTTGCCGGACTTTAGAAGCTCGGCAATCGTCAGGACAGATGCTCTTGCGTGTAGACCGGTGCGGGCGTCTTCTTAATCGCGGACGGAATGCCTTAAGCCATTGGACTGACTACTGCAACCTCGGTCGTCATTCCCGCGAAGGCGGGAATCCAGGCTTCCGCTTTCACCGCCCCTCCTGGCCCCTCACTCCACCTTCACCTTCGCGGACTTCACCAGGTTCACCCAGAACTTGCCGTCCTCGACCAGGAATTCGGCGAACTTCTCCGGCGACGCCGACAGCGACACCTCGGTGCCTTCGCGCGCCAGCGCCGCCTTCACGTTCGGTGACTGCATCGCCGCCGTCGCGGCCTCGAACAGCTTCTTCACGATCCCGGGCGGCGTGCCCGCCGGCACGAACACGCCGTACCAGAACTCCAGGTTGTAGTCGGGCACGCCGGCCTCGCGCATGCCGGGCACGTCGGGCACCAGCGGCGAGCGCTCGCGCGTGCTCACGGCCAGCACGCGCAGGCGGCCGCCGTTGGCCATCGGCAGCACCGTCGGCGAGGTGCCGAACGTCACCTGCGTGTCGCCGGCCATCACGGACTGGATCGCCAGCGAGCCGCCCTTGTACGGCACGTGCGTCATCTGCGCGCCGGTCAGCTGCGTGAACAGCGCCGCGCCCAGGTGCGGCGCCGAGCCGTTGCCCGAGGTCGAGTAGTTCAGCTTCTCCGGGTCCTTCTTCGCCGCCGCGATCAGCTCCTTCACCGACGTGATGCCGGTGTTGGGATTGACCGCCAGCACCAGCGGCGACGTCGTGATCTTCGTGACGGGCAGCAGGTCCCTGGGCGAATAGCCGATCTTCGGGTTCAGTGCCGGGTTGACCGAGATGCTGCTCGGGCTGGCGATCAGCACCGTGTAGCCGTCCGGCGCCGCCTTGGCGACGATGTCGGCCGCGATGCTGGAGCCGTTGCCCGGCTTGTTGTCGACGACCACCGGCTGGCCGAGCGCCTTGCCGAACGGCTCGCTCATGGCGCGAGCCACGGAATCGGCGGCCCCGCCAGGCGCGAAGCCGATCACCAGCCGGATCGGCTTGCTCGGGTAGGCCTGCGCGGCGGCGAGGCTGCAAGTGCCAGCCAACATGGCCGCGAGGGCGAAGTGCGCGATCGTCTTCATGCGTTGTCTCCTTGTGGGTCGTCGGTCCGCTCTCAGGCGGACTGCGGGATGCGCAGGATGATCTTGCCGACATGGCTGCCGGCCTCCATGCGGGCCTTGGCCTGCGGCAACTCGGCGAGCTCCATCACGCGGTCGACCTGCGTGCGGATGCGGCCCGCCGCGATGTGCGGCATGACCTCGGCGACGAACCGCGGCACCGCGGCCGAGCGTTGCTGCTTCGTGCGCAGCTTGTTCGACACGCCGAACAGCGTCAGCCGCCTGGCATGCTGCGTCTCGAGGTCCAGGTCCGCATGCAGCACGCCGTCGACATAGCCGACCGTGGCCATGCGGCCCTCGAACGCCATGCAGCGGATGTTCTCGGCGAACACGGAGCCGCCGACGGCGTTGATCACCAGGTCGGCGCCTTTGCCGCCAGTGGCTTCCAGCACGCGTGCCGCAAAATCCGGCTCGCGCGTCGCGATGCCGACATCCAGCCCGAGCGGCTTCAATGCATCGAGCTTCTCCTGCGACCCCGAGGTGCCGATCACCTTCGCGCCCAGCGCCTTGCCCAGCTGCAGCGCGGCCACGCCGACGCCGGAGGAGACCGCATTCACCAGCAGCCACTCGCCGGCCTTCAGCCGCCCCTGCAGCACCAGCATGTCGAAGCCGACCAGGAAGGTCATCGGGATGCCGGCCGCCTCTTCCCAGGCAAGTCCATCCGGGACGTGCATCGATTCGGCCTGGTCGACGAGTGCGTATTGCGAGAACGCGCCGGGGCAGCGCCCCATCACGCGATCACCGGCCTTGAAGCCCGACACGTCCGGCCATGCGGCCTCGACGATCCCAGCGCCTTCACCACCGGCGGCCTTCCACGCGCCGGCCTTGGTCAGGCCATGGCCCGGGACGAACTCCCCGCGATTCAAGGCCGCTGCCTGCATCCGCACCAGCAGCTGCCCGGGACCGGGCGCCGGCACCGGCACATCGCGCAGCTCCAGCGTGGTGCCGGCGTCGTCCATGCGCATGAACCAGGACTGCATCGCCCTCCCCTTTCAGCGGCCCGTGAACACGGGCTTGCGCTTCTGCATGAAGGCCGTGCGGCCCTCGGTGTAGTCGGCGCTCTCGAAGCAGCCGCGGATCAGGCGCTGGCACAGGTCGCGATCGAGATCCGGCGACGGCTTGAGGATCTCGCGCGTGATCGCCTTGCCGGTCTGGATGGTCAGCGGCGCGTTGTCGGCCATGGCGGCCGTGTATTCGCCCAGCAGCGCCTGCAGCCCTTCGGGCGGAGCGAAGCGCGAGATCAGGCCGATGGCCTTGGCTTCGGCGGCGTCGATGCGGCGCGCGGTGAAGAACAGGTCCTTGGCCATGCCGGGGCCGACCAGGTCCACCAGGTTCTTCATCGCCGAATAGCGGTAGCCCAGGCCCAGGCGCGCGGCGGGAATCGCGAACACCGAATCGCTGCTGGCGATGCGGATGTCGCAGCTGATCGCCACGTTGACGCCGCCGCCGATGCAGTAGCCCTGGATGCACGAGAGCGTGGGCTTGGGAAAGTCGTGGATGCCCATGAGCGTGGTCTCGGCCATCTGCTCGTAGTGGGCGACCGCCGCCCTGGCGGCACGCATGTCCTCGAACTGCGAGATGTCGGCGCCGGAGACGAACGACTTGCCGCCCTCGCCGGAGAACACCACCAGCCGCACGCGATCGTCGGCCTCCGCGAGCTTGAGCAGCGGCGGAACCGCTTCCCACATGTCGACCGACAGCGCGTTGTGCTTCGCCGGATTGTTGAAGCGGATGTGGAGGGTCGCGCCCTCGAGCCACGTCTTCACGCGCTCGCTGGTCGACACGTAGTCGGGATGTGCCATCAATAGACTCCGTTGGCTTTCATGCGGGCCAGGTCGCCGGGCGCGTAGCCCAGTTCGGCCAGGATTTCCTCGGTGTGCTCGCCGCGGCGCGGCGTCGAGCGGGCGATGGTGCTGGGCGTGCGGGTCAGCTGCATCGGCTGGCCCACCAGCTTCTGCAGCCCGTGGTGCGGCGACACCACCTCCTTGAGCATGCCCAGGTGCTGCACCTGCGGCTCCTCGAACACGCCGGGCATGTCGTTGATCAGGCCGCAGGCGACGCCGCCTTCGTTGAACTCGCGCACCCAGTGCGCGCGGTCGTGCGTGGCCAGGCGCTTGTTGATCTCGGCATTGAGCGCGTCGCGGTTCACCGAGCGCGAGGCCTTGTCGTGGTAACGCTGGTCGGTGATCCACTCGGGCGCGCCGAGGATCTGGCAGAAGCGCTCCCAGATCTTGGAGCCGAACACCGCGATGTTCATGTAGCCGTCGCGCGCCTTGTAGACGCCGGTCGGGATGCTGGTCGGGTGGAAGTTGCCGGCCTGCTTCGGGATCTCGCCGTCGATGGTCCAGCGCGCGGTCTGGAAATCCATCATGTAGACCATCGCCTCCAGCAGCGAGGTGTGCACCCATTGCCCGCGGCCCGACGCGTCGCGCTCCAGAAGCGCGACCAGGATGCCCTGCGCCGCGAAGATGCCCGCGCACAGGTCGGCGATGGCGATGCCGACGCGCGTGGGGCCGTGCTCGGGCTGGCCGGTCACCGACATCAGCCCGCCCATGCCCTGCGCGATCTGGTCGAAGCCGGGACGCTGCGCGTACGGGCCGGTCTGGCCGTAGCCGGAGATGCTGGCGAACACGAGCCGCGGGTTGTCCTTCGCCAGCGTCTCGTAGTCGATGCCCAGGCGGAACTTCACGTCGGGCCGGAAGTTCTCGACGACGACGTCGGCGCTGCCGATCAGCCGCTTGAGCGTCGCGATGCCTTCGGCTTCCTTCAGGTTCAGCGTGATCGAGCGCTTGTTGCGGTGCGTGTACTGGTAGTCGGAGCCGTCCTGCCCGCCCAGCGTGTCGTCGCCACGCATGTGCTCGGGCATCTGCACCTGCACCACGTCGGCGCCCCAGTCGGCCAGCTGGCGGCAGCAGGTCGGGCCGGCACGCACCTGCGTGAGGTCGATGACACGGAAGCGCTGCAGGGCAGCCGAGGCGGGCATGTGGGGCATGGGCGGGTGGTGCAGGAGGTGTCGATGCGGAGCCACGTCGTTGGCCAGCGGCCGCGCTCCGACAGGGCCGCCGCATCGTGCAGCAAGCCGCGATGGATGTGAATTGCGACTTTCACAGCCACTGATGCACCTCGTGCATCAGTGGCCGGCGCGGCCAGGCCGCGATTCCCGCCCAAGCCGACGCGAGCTCCTGCTGGAGCCTCAGGCGAATGCCGTCTCCGCCCGTCCGCGCATCGGCGCCGGCTTGCGCTCGCGGCCGGCGCCGGGCTGAGCTCGAGCACCGAGTCGTCGAACGCATAGGCCAGCACACGGCGGCCGGCCTCCAGCCGCACGCGCTCGCCCTGCCCGAGCACCAGGTCTCGGGGGTCGTTGTCAAGCGTCAGCCAGAGCGTGCCGGCGCCGCACGCGACGTCGAGCGGGCGGTCGGGCGGCAGCTCCAGCAGGCTGTGCCGCAGCATCGCGAAGCGGCCGGTGTGCGTGAGGGCGGTCATGGCGTTCTCCTATGCAGGACGCGAATGACTATAGTGAGGGCTCCTGTAGCTGACGAATGGTGAATGCGCATGGCACGCATGCAGCAGGCGAATGCGAAACCGGCGCCCCCTGCAGGTTCGCCGGGTGCGAAACTGGCTTCCGATGAAGCGCGGCTGCCTCGCTCGCGCCAGCTGCGGCTGGACCTGCTGCACACGTTCGAGGCGGCTGCGCGCCACCTGAGCTTCACGTCCGCGGGTGCCGAGCTCGCGTTGTCGCAACCCGCCGTCAGCCGCCAGATCCAGCAGCTCGAAAGCTCGCTCGGCGCATCGCTCTTCGAGCGGCAGCACCGCGCGCTGGTGCTCACCGAAGCCGGGCGGGTGATGCAACGGGCCGTCGACGACAGCCTCGAGCGCCTGCGCGATGCGGCCGCACGCGTGCGCCACACGGCGGCGGCGCGGCAGGTGGCCATCACCTGCACGCCCGGCTTCGCGGCGTTCTGGCTGATCCCGCGCCTGCCCCGCTTCACCACGGAACATCCGCAGGTGGACGTGCGCATCTCCGCCACCCTGGCGCTCGTCGATCTCGAGCGCGGCAACGTCGACCTGGCCGTCCGCTTCGTGCCGGTGGCCGACGGCGTCGGCCCGCAGCTGTTCGAGGAAGCGGTGCAGCCGATGTGCGCGCCTTCGCTGCTGCGCGACAAGGCGCGGCCGCTCGCGTCGCCGGCCGACCTGGCGCACCACCGCCTGCTCACGGTGGACATGCACGGCGAACCCTCCACCGTCGACTGGGAACCGTGGCTGCGCCTCATGGGCCTGGACGCGGTGCGCATGGCGCACACCATGCGCTTCACCCAGTACGGCGAAGCGGTGGCCGCCGCGGTGGCGGGCCAGGGCGTCGTCATCGGCCGCCTGCCGCTGCTGGCCGACCTGGTGCGCACGCGCAAGCTCGTCGCGCCGTTCCGCAGTCCGGCCGCGTCGCAACGCGGCTACTTCCTCACCCTGGCGCCACAGGCGCAGCACAACCCGGACGCGCAGGCGTTCGTGCGCTGGCTGCAGTCGGAAGCCGAGCAGGCACTCGGCACTCACCCAAGGAGAACGTGATGGCCACCTTGCGCAAGCAGATCGATGTCGCGGCATCGCCGGCCGCCGCATGGGACACAGTGCGGGATTTCGGCGCGCTGCACACCCGGCTGGTGCCGGGCTTCGTGAAGGCGTGCGTGGTCGACCAGGACGGCGCCGTCCGCCTGGTCACCTTCGCCAACGGGCTGCAGGTGCGCGAGCGCCTCGTGACCTGCGACGACGCCGCCCGGCGCTTCGTCTACACCACCGAGGGCGGCCGCACGACGCACTACAACGGCGTGGTCGAAGTCGTGGCAGGCACGGGCGGCGGCAGCCGGCTGGTGTGGACCGTGGACCTGCTGCCCGACACGCTCGCGCCGGCGGTCGACGGCATGATGGAGGCCGGCGCGAAGGCGATGGCCGCGGCTCTGCGCGCAGGGTGATGGCGCAGTGAGCCTGCCCGTCGGCGGCTCCCGCTCAGTCGCCGGTCAGGCCGGGCGCTCTGGGCGCTCGCACTCGATGTCGCCTTCGGCTGACAGCGGCGGCCCGCCTGGCCGGGCACCTTGCGAGGCGGCAGTTCCGCCACCTCCACCTCGCCCGACATGCTCGCCCGCTCGCTCGAATGGGTGCTCGGATTCGTCCTCGCCTGGCTCACGTTGCGCGACGTGTTCGACACCGTGGTCGTCCCCGGGCGCGTGCGCGGCCTGCTGAAGCTGTCGCGCCGGCTGGTGTTCCTCTTCCTGCCCGTGTGGAAGCGGCTGCGCCGCGGCAGCATCGGCCTGACTTTCGCGCCGGCGGTGCTGGTGGGCGCTTTCGCGCTCTGGATGCTGCTGCTCACCACGGGGTTCGCGCTGATGATGCATGCGATGCGCGGCCACTTCACGCCGCAGCTCGCCGGCTTCGGCACCGCGCTCTACGTGGCGGGCAGCGCGCTGGCCACCATCGGGCTCGGCAATTCGGAAGCGCACGGCGCGGGCGCGGTGGTCGTGGTTGCCGCGGGCTTCTGCGGCCTGGCCGTGGTGACGATGGGCGTGACGTACCTGCTGGAGGTGCAGGGCAACGTCGGCCAGCGCGACGTTGGCGTGCTCAAGATCACGACCACCGCCGGCCAGCCGCCCTCGGCCATCGTGCTGTGCGAGCGCTATGCCGCGCTCGGCTGCCACGAGGAACTCGGCACGCTGCTGCGCGAGGGGCGGCACTGGTGCGCCGCCATCCTCCAGAGCCACGCGACGCATCCCTCGCTGATCTACTTCCGCAGCGCCGGCACGGCCGCGGGCTGGCCTTCGGCGCTGGGCACGCTGATGGACCTGGCGCTCATCGCCGAGATGCTGCTGGACCTGCCCGCGTTGCGAGGTGCCGCGGTCCTGGCGCGAGAGGAGGCGGACCGCCTCGGGCGCAACATGACCGGACTGCTGGCGTTGCCCTCCTCGCCGGGCGAGGTCGACGCCGGCGAACTCGAGGCGCTGCGTTCGCGCCTGGTCGCTGCGGGCTACCAGCTGCGCGCCGATGCGGACTGGGGACGGTTCGCAGCGGCACGGCGCGACAACGTCGCCGCCATCGACGCACTGGCGGAGCACCTGGGCACGGCGAAGGTTCCGCTGGCACGGGAAGTGTCATCCCAGGCTTGACCCGGGGTGGCCCCGGGTGTCATCCCGGGCTTGACCCGGGATCCAGTGACAGTGCCCGTTCAAGCGCCCGGCTGGATTGCGGGTCGAGCCCGCAATGACACCAGAGAACGCGCCGCCTGCCGCTCGCCCCGGTCACCCCATCAATCCTGCTTGATGTTCGCCGTCCTGATCACGCGCGCCCACTTCTCGACTTCGCTCTTCTGGAACGCCGCCAGCTCCGACGGCGTCATGCCCGAAGGCTCGACGCCCTGCGCGACCAGCTTGTCGCGCACGTCCGGATCCTTGATGGCCTTGATCAATTCGGCCGACAGCCTGTCGACCACGGGGCGCGGCACGCCGGCCGGCGCGAAGATCGCCTGCCACGACACGATGCTGAAGCCCGGCAGGCTCTCGGCCAGCGCGGGCACTTCGGGCAGCAGCGAGGCGCGCTGCTCGGACGTGACCCCCAATGCCCGCAGCTTGCCGGCCCTGATGTGCGGCAGCGCGGGCGCGAGGTTCTCGAACACGAGGTCGGCGCCCTGCCCCGAGAGCAGCGCGTTGATCGATTCCGCGCTGCTCTTGTACGGCACGTGCACCATCTTCCCGCCGGTCATCTGCTCGAAGAACACGGCCGAGAGATGCTGCGAGGTGCCGGTGCCCGACGACGCATAGTTGATCGTGCCCGGCTTGCCCTTGGCCGCATTCACCACGTCCTGCACCGAGCGATAAGGACTGTCGGCCCGCACCACCAGCACGTTGGGCATGGAGCCGATCATCGTGATCGGCTGGAAGTTGCGGATCGGGTCGTAGGGCAGCTTGCTGTAAAGGCTGGCGTTGATCGCGTGCGAGCTGATCGTCCCGCCCTGGATGGTGTAGCCGTCCGGCGGCGACTTGGCCGTGAGGTCCGACCCGTTGGAGCCGCCTGCTCCCGGCTTGTTCTCGATGATGAAGGTGGCGCCCAGCCCGGGGCCGGCCTTCTGCGTCACCAGGCGCGCCAGGATGTCGGTGGTGCCACCCGCGCCGAACGGCACGATGTACGTGATGGGCTTGGACGGATACCTGTCCTGCGCCTGCACGGAAGCGCTGGCGACGGCCGACGCGAGCAACGCGACGGCAAGGACGATGCGACGGTTCATGGGCTGTCTCCTTGTGGCCGGCATCTTGTCGTCGCCCGCGGCGCCCGCAAACCGGGTTGACCCGTGGTCCCTGCCAGGGGTCGCGGGTTTCTCCGAAGGCGCGCGGCGCGGCCCGCCCGTACCGTCCGACACCTCGCCACCTGGAGACAAGAACATGGTCCCTATCCTTCGCCTGGCGGCCTGCCTGGCCTTGTCAGTTCCCCTGCTCGCGGCGGCCGGGCCGCAGGACGCCAAGACCGAACGGCAGACGCAGTTCGGCCCCATCGTCGGCAGCGACGAGACCAGCACCAACGGCACGTACTCGTGGAAGGGCGTGCCGTTCGCCGCGCCGCCCGTCGGCAACCTGCGGTGGGCGCCGCCCGTGGACCCGGTCGCCTGGACCACGACGAAGGAAACGAAGACGTTCGGCAATGCCTGCGTGCAGTACGGCCGCATCTACGGCCCCGGCGCCAACAACCGCTTCGACGCGACGATCGGCACCACGCTGAACCAGGCCGTCGGCAACGAGGACTGCCTCTACCTCAACATCTGGCGTCCCTCGAACCAGCGCACGGAACTGCCCGTGATCGTGTTCGTGCACGGCGGCAGCAACGTCTCCGGCTACACGGCCGATCCGGTGTACGACGGCGCGGCACTGGCCAAGACGGCGCAGGCCGTGGTCGTCACGGTGAACTACCGCCTGGGCATCTTCGGCTTCCTGAACCAGCCGTTCCTCAAGACCGGCGATCCCGCCAACGACTCCGGCAACTTCGCGCTGCTGGACATCATCAAGGGCCTGGAGTTCGTGCAGCAGAACGCCAGGGAGTTCGGCGGCAATCCGAACAGCGTGACGCTCATGGGGCAGTCGGCCGGCGCAATCAACGTGTGGGCGCTGATCGCGTCGCCACTGGTGCAGCAGCACCAGCCGCAGCTGTTCCACCGGCTCGCGCCCATGAGCGGCGGCATGTCGATGGCCACCGACCTGCCCGCCGGCAGCATCCCCACGCTGAGTCCCGAGAGCACCTATGCGCTGCAAGGCAACGCGCTCCTGCAGCAGCAGCTGATCGCGGCCGGCAAGGCCACCGACGTCGCATCCGCGAACACCTGGATCGCGGCCAACGGCGCCGCGCAGGCGGCCACCTTCCTTCGCAGCCAGACGCCATCCAGCCTGCTGAACACGCTGCTGTTCCGCCTCGCGGCGCTCGGCCTGGCCGGCTCCGGCCCGATCCCCGACGGCTACGTGCTTTCCTCCGGGCCGGTCAACGCGATCAAGGCCGGCAACTACCTGCACGTGCCCGTCCTCGCGAGCAACACGCGCGACGAAGGCAAGCTGTTCCCCTCGTTCCTGCCGCTGGTGGGAGGCTCCGGCAACGCGCGCAAGGTCACCGACGCGCAGCTGTTCGACATCCAGTTCCACACCGATCCCGAGCATGCGCAGACCACCACGCTGCAGGACTGGATCACGGCCAGCTACCTGCCCGTGGATGCGCCCGTCACCGGCTTCACCGCGCGGGCCGACCTGCTGAACCGCGTGTTCTTCCTGCGCAGCCGCGACAACATCATGGACGCGCTGAAGACCCGCCAGCAGGACGTCTGGTACTACCGTTTCGACTGGGACGAGGAGCCGGCGCCCTGGAACGACATCTACGGCGCCGCGCACCTCTATGACCTGCCGTTCATCTTCGGCACCTTCGGTCCTTCGGTGTTCGGCAACGTGAGCTTCGACAAGGCCAACGCGCCGGGCCGCATCGAGCTGTCGAAGGCGATGATGCGCAGCCTGTCCGCCTTCGCGCGCAACGGCGACCCGAATGCGCCGGACGCCCTGGGCGTGAACTGGCCCACCTGGCCCGGCGCCCTGGTCTACGACGCGACCAGGACGGAAAAGGCCATCAGCACCCGGCCGAACATCAAGCTCGAGTAGGCGGGGCGGAGCGTGGAACGGCCGCCGGCACGCGGGTGCCGGCGGCCGTTTCCTTTCCTGCACGCGTTGCACGGCCGGGCTCTCGTCCGGCGACAACCGCGATACAAACCCGCGCCGCACTGAAACAGCGCGAATACCTCCGCCGCCCAGACTGCCTCCATCCACACGGGGCAGGCGGCGCCAAGAGCGAAGGCCGCAGGCCCACGAACTCCACCTTCGCTCACCGGAGATTCGCATGACCTCTCGTTTCGCCTCCAATCTCGCCTTCGCAGGGACCGTCCTGGCCGCCTCCTTCGCTTCCGCCCTGATGGCCGGCGGCGTGCGAGCCGAGACGTACCCGACGGAGATCCGCGATTTCGCCGGCACGCGCAGCCGCGCCGAGGTCCAGGCCGAGGTCACGGGGGACCGCAGCCTGCAGGCGGCGTCGAACGAACTGTCGACCCAGGGCCAGGTCCAGCCGATGCAGTCGGGCTACACCCGCGCCGAGGCCCGCGCCGGCTACATCGCTTCGCGTGACGAGGTCCGGGCCCTCAACGGCGAGGACAGCGGCTCGGCCTGGATGGCCCATGCGCCGATGAGCCACCGGGCCACGCAGATGGCGGCGGCGCAGCAGCAGTGAGGGCCGGGCACCACCGCCTCGCAGTTCACCACGTCGAGCCACATGGGCGCGCACGCTCCTAGACTGGCCGCCATGAGCAGCCTGCCGGCGCGGCGTCGTCCGGTGCCCAGGGACGGCACCGACGACACGCTGCGCGCCGTCGCGCTGGCGGTCTCGGCCTCGCGCGGCGGGTCCGCCTTCGACGACCTGGTGCGCCTGCTCGCCACCATCCTGCGCGTCGACGTCGCGTTCATCGCGCGCCGCGACGACGCAGCACCGGATCGCATGCGCATGCTGGCCATGTGCTGCGACGGCCACGTGATGCAGGACATCCCGTATCCGCTGGCGGGCTCGCCCTGCGAGACGGTCATCGGCCAGCGGTTCCGGCTCTATGCCTCCGGCGTGCGCGAGCAGTTCCCGGACGACCGCGAGATCCGCGATCTCGGCGTCGAGAGCTATGCCGGGCATCCGCTGGTGGATGCGCAGGGCGCGGCGATCGGCATCGTGGCGGTCGCCTCCCGCGGGCCGCTCGCGCAGGTCGGCCGGGTCAAGGCCACGCTGAAGATCTTCGCGGTGCGTGCCTCCGCCGAACTGGAACGGCTGCAGGCCAGCGAAACCCAGAACCGGGCGCTGGAGGACCTGCGCCAGCGCGAGGAGCAGTACCGCGCCATCTTCGAGAGCGCCGTCGACGGCCTGTACCTCTGGGACGAACACCTGCGCATCGTCGACGTCAATCCGGCGGGACTGGCGCTGTACGGCTATGCACGCGACGAGATCATCGGCCAGACCTACCCCGACACCATGCCGTCCGGGTACGTGCGTGAGCGGCGCGAGATGCTGCTCGGCGCGCTGGCGGGCCACACCACGCACATGGAAACCACGGTGCTGCGACCGAACGGCACCAGCTTCGACGCCGACCTGCGCGTGCTGCCCTTCATGCATCGCGGTCGCCCGCATGCGCTGGCGGTGCTGCGCGACATCGGCGAGCGCCGCGAGCGCGAGCGCGACCTGCAGCGCAGCGAGGCGCAGTACCGCGCCATCTTCAACGCCTCGCTCGATTCGCTGGTGCTGCGCGACGCCGCGTTCCGCATCGTGGACGTCAACGCCACGTACGAGGCGATGACGGGCTACACGCGCGCGGAAGTGCTGGGCCTGGACCGCGTGATGGCCAATCCACCCGAGGTCAGCGCCACCATCCGTTCACTCCACGAACAGGCGCTCGCCGGCGCGACCGTGCACCTGGAAACCCAGCTGGTGCGCCGCGACGGGCAGCGCTTCGAGCTCGAGCTGCGCGGCGTGCCGATCCTCCACCGCGGCCAGCCGCACGTGCTGTACGTCGGGCGGGACATCACCGAGTCGCGGCGGGCCGAGCGCGCGCTGCGCGACACCGAGGAGCAGTACCGCGCAATCTTCAATGCCTCGGCCGATGCGCTCGTGCTGCGCGATGCCGACTACCGCGCGGTCGAGGTGAATCCGGCCTACACGCTGCAAAGCGGCTACACGCGCGAGGAGGTGCTGGCCGCCGGCCACGTGCTCACGCAGGCCGATCCCGGGCTGCGGGCCAGGCACCGGCTGGAGCACGAGCGCGCGCTGCGCGGCCGCGAGCTGCGGTTCGAGGCCACGGCCACGCGCAAGGACGGCTCGCGGCGCCAGGTCGAGGTGCGCGGCACGCCGATGACATACCGCGGGCGGCCGCACGTGCTGTACGCCGTGCGCGACATCACCGAGCGCACGGCGGCCGAGCAGCGCCGCGCCGAGCTCGAACGGCAGCTGCGCCAGGCGCAGAAGATGGAAGCGATCGGCCAGCTCACCGGCGGGCTCGCGCACGACTTCAACAACATCCTCACCAGCGTGCTCGGCTACATCGGGATGGCGCAGGAAGGTCCGTCCGCCACGGCGGATCCGGTGCTCGCCCGCCAGCTGGCGCAGGCCCGGCTCGCGGCCGACCGTGCGCGCGAGCACGTCGCGCAGCTGCTGGCGTTCTCGCGGCCGCACCGTGGCGAGCGGCGGCTGCTGGCCCCGCCGACGGTGGCAGCGGACGTGCTCGCGCTGCTGCGGCCCAACCTGCCGTCGTCCATTGCCGTGGACTGGGAGCCCGATGCGGACCAGCTGCAGGCCGTGCCGCCCGTGCTGGCCGATCCGGTGCAGTTCGAGCAGGTGCTGCTGAACCTGTGCCTGAACGCGCGCGATGCGATCGCCGAGCACGGCACCATCCGCCTGCGCGTCGCCCAGGGCGTGGCGGTCGGGCACTGCGCGTCGTGCAGCGCCTGGCTGCAGGGCCACCGCTGGGTCGGGTTCGAAGTGGCCGACGACGGCCGCGGCATGGGGCCCGACATCCTCGACCGCATGTTCGAGCCGTTCTTCACCACCAAGGACGTGGGACACGGCACCGGCATGGGCCTGGCGATGGTGCACGGCATCGTGCACGACCACGGCGGCCACATCCAGGTCAGCTCCACGCCGGGGAAGGGATCGTCGTTCCGCGTGCTCCTGCCGCCGGCGGCCCACGACCACCCGCCGGTGAGCGAAGGCGACGCCGCCGCGGCGGCAGTGCGCCCACCTCCGCTGGCCGGCCGCGTGCTGCTGGTCGAGGACGAGGCCATCGTGAGCAACTTCATGCACGACCTGCTGCGCACCTGGGGGCTGCAGGTGGTGCTCGAGCGCGATCCGACGTCGGCCGCGCACCGGCTGGCGCAACCGGCGCAGCCGTTCGACCTGCTGCTGACCGACCAGACCATGCCCGGCATGACCGGCCTGGCACTTGCGCGCCATGCAACGCAGCATCGGCCGGGCCTCCCGGTGCTGCTGTACACCGGCAATGCCGCCGAGATCAGCGCCGAGGACCTGTCGGCGTGCGGTGTCACCGCGCTGCTGCGCAAGCCGATCGAGGGCGCGGCGCTGCGGCCGCTGCTGGCCGAGTTGCTCGGGCGCCATGCCAGCGCTGCGGCCTGAGGCGGTTTCGCTCACCGACGCTCACGAAAGAAATGCAAGCGGTGGCACGGCCGGCTGCAGCAACCGCGTGCGGCACGTGGACTCGCACCACCGCAGGACCTGCGGCGACAGAATGCCTCGCATGAACGCGCACCCCCGCATCCTGGTGGTCGACGACGATCCGTCGGTGCGGTCCATGCTGCGCGAGTACCTGCAAGGCCATGGCTTCGACATCGCCGAGGCCGGCAACGGCGCGCAGATGCGCGAGGAGATCGGGCGCCAGCCGCCGGCGGCCGTGCTGCTGGACATCCGGCTGCCCGGCGAGGATGGCCTGGTGCTGGCGCGCTACCTGCGCGAGCACCACGACGTGGCCGTGATCATGGTGACGGCGTCCGGGGACGTCGTCGATCGCATCGTCGGCCTGGAGCTGGGCGCCGACGACTACATCGCCAAGCCGTTCGACCTGCGCGAACTGCTGGCGCGCCTCAGGAGCGTGCTGCGGCGGCACCAGGGCCCCGCGCCGCAAGCTGGTGCCAGCGCGCCGACGTCGACCCGCAAGCCGTTCGGACGCTGCGAGGTGGACCTCGATGCGCGCCGCATGTTCGACGCGGGCGGCGCCGAAGTGGCGCTGACGGCGATGGAATACGAGCTGCTCGCCGCCTTCCTGGCCAACCCGAACCGCGTGCTCACGCGCGACCAGCTGCTGCTGAAGACGCGCAACCGCGAGTGGGAGCCGTTCGACCGCTCGATCGACATCCGCATCGGCCGCCTGCGCCGCAAGATCGAGCCCGAGCCCGACGGCGACCCCCGCTGCATCCGCACCGTGCGCAACGCGGGCTACATGTTCGTGCCGCTCAAGTAGCGTCGCGCGGCGCGGGGGTCCAGTCGTCGATGATCGTGTTCACCAGCCGCCCGACGCCCTCGACCTCGCACACCACCTCGTCGCCCGGCCGCACGTCGACCGATCCCTTGGGCGTGCCGGTGAGGATCACGTCGCCGGGGCTGATGGTCATGAGGCCGCTCAGGTATTCGATGAGCGACGCGACGTCGTGGACCATGTCGGCCGTCGTGCCTTCCTGCACGAGCTTGCCGTTGACGTGCGTGGTGAGGCGCAGCCGTTGCGGATCGGCGATGGCCGATGCCGGCACGAGCCACGGCCCGAGCGCGGTGCCGCCATCGCGGTTCTTCACCCGCAGGTTGGGCCGGTAGTACGGCTCGAGGAAGTTGCGGATCGCGTAGTCGTTGGCCACCGTGTAGCCCAGCACGTACTGCAGTGCCTGGTCGCGCGGGACGTTGCGGCCCTCGCGGCCGATCACCACGGCCAGCTCGCACTCGTAGTGCATGAACTCGGCGTCGTGCGGACGGCGCGTGAGCCCGCGATGCCCGACCACCGCATTCGCCGCCTTGAGGAACACCACCGGCTCGCTGCGCTGCGCGGTGAGGAACGCGGCCTGGTCTTTCGACGACTTGGCCGCCAGCTCGCTCGCATGGTCCGCGTAGTTCAGCGCCAGCGTGAAGATGGTGCGCGGCTCGAAGGGCGACAGCCACTGCACCTCGGTCTCGGCGACCACGCGGCCGTCGGCGAGCCGCACGCGGCCATCGACGGATGGCGTGCAGCCATGCACCGCGCCGCCGAACACGACACGTCCCTGCTTCATGCCGATGCTCCTTCCGCGCGCACGGTGTTCTCCAGGCGGCCCACGCCCTCGATCTCGACCGAGACGCGATCGCCGGCACGCGCCAGCGGCATGTCCTCGGGCACGCCCACCAGCAGGATGTCGCCCGGCTCCAGCGTCATGAACTCGGTCACCTCGGCCAGCAGTCGCGACACCGGGCGAATCAGCTCGCGCGTGTTGCGCGTGGCCTTCAGCTCGCCGTTGACGTAGGCACGGATCTCCAGCGCGCCGGGGTCGCGAACGCGAGCCGCTTCCACCTGCTCGCCGATCGGGCAGAACGAGTCGCGGCACTTCTGCCTGATCGGCGGCCGCAGCACCTTGCTGTGCGGCACCGTCACGTCGTTCACCGGCACGTAGCCGGCGACGAAGCGCAGCGCCTCCGCTTCGGTGAGGCGCGAGGCGGGCGCGCCAATCACGACCCCGAGCGTCGCACCGACCTCGACCTCGCTCACGCCAGCCGGCAGGACGATGGCGTCACCGGGGCCGCGGAAGGTGTTCACCGGCTTGAGGTACAGCACCGCATGCCGCGGCGGCCTGAAATGCGGGTCCTGGTGCATGGCCGGCTCCATCGCCTTCCAGGCGCCCTGGAAGTTGAGCAGGCAACCGACGACGGTCCTGGGTCTCATGAATGGTCTGGTGTCCGAACGACAGTCGCCGATTGTCGCGCGAGCGGGAACGGCGGCTTCCTACAGCAGGCGCGGCGGGTGGTCTCCTACAGTCAATCCTTGCTCGCGGGAGATGTGCCATGCGCCTGCTGACCTGGAACACGCAGTGGTGCTGCGGGCTCGACGGCGAGGTGAGTCCGCTGCGCATCGTGAGCGTCGCGCGCGAACTGGCCGACTTCGACGTGCTGTGCCTGCAGGAGATCGCGATCAACTACCCAGGGTTGCGCGGCAACGCCGGCCATGACCAGCCCGAACTCTTCGCCGACCTGCTGCACGGCTACGACGTCGTGTTCGGCCCGGCGGTGGACGAGTGGGATGCGCAGGGCGCACGCAGCCAGTTCGGCAACCTCATCGCTACGCGGCTGCCGATCCTGCAGGTGCGTCACCTCAGCCTGCCCTACCCCGCCGATCCCGGCGTCGAGAGCATGCCGCGCCTGTGCACCGCGGTCACCGTGCGCGATCCGGTGCTCGGGCCGGTGCGCGTGATGACGACGCACCTGGAGTTCTATTCACGCCGCCAGCGGCTGGCGCAGGCCCAGGCGCTGCGCGAGCTGCACCAGGAGGCCTGCGCACACGCGGCCGGGCCGCCCAAGCCGCTGCACGATGGCTCGGCGTTCGGGCCCAAGCCGCACACGGCGCAGGCTGTGCTGTGCGGCGACTTCAACCTGGCACCGGACACGCCCGAGTACGCAGAGATCACGCGAGCGGGCGAGCATGGCCGCTGGTGGGACAGCTGGCGTCTGCTGCGCGGCGACGCGCCGCATCCGCCGACCTTCGCGCTGTTCGATCGCACCTACGAGCCGAAGCCGCTGAGCTTCGATTTCGTCTTCGTGAGCGATGCGCTCAAGGACAAGGTGCGCAGCATCGCGGTGGATGGCACGACGAAGGCGTCGGACCACCAGCCGGTGGCCGTGGAGATCGGCTAGCGCTCAGCCGCGCTCTTCGACGCGCCCGTCCGGATAGCGGGCGAACCGCTTCGGCTGGTCACCATGAACCGGTGCCGCGTCGGCGAACTGCCAGCCACCGAATTCGGTCTGCCGGTAGTCCTGCATGGCCTGCATGATCTCCTGCTGCGTGTTCATCACGAACGGGCCGTACTGCGCCACGGGCTCGGCGATCGGGCGGCCCTGCAGCAGCAGGAACTCGCACACCGTCTCGCCGGCCGCGATGGCCACGTCGGCATCGGCCCGCACGCGGACCGCGGCCGGACCCTGCACCCGCTCGCCGCCGACCAGCGCGGCGTCGCCCTTGAACAGGTACAGCGTGCGCTGGGTGCCCTGGCCGTGCGCGCGCGGCAGCGTCCAGGCGGCGCCCGGCGCCATCCGCACGGTCCAGATCGCGACGTCGGCCTCGGCCTGGGCGGCCCACGAGTCGGGCGGCGGCGCCAGCGGTGCGATGTCGCCGAGCGCGCCGGCGATCACCGCGACGGCGACTTCGCGGCCTTCCGCGTCCTTCAGCACGCGCCGGGGCAGCTGCTCGTTCCAGAACATCGTGAAGTGCGGCTCGACCATCTTGCTGCGCCGGGGGAGGTTGAGCCAGATCTGGAACAGCTCCAGCGGGTTGTCGGCCTCCGACTTCAGCAGCGGGAACATCTCGGAATGCACGATGCCGCGTCCGGCCGTGACCCACTGCACGTCGCCGGCGCCGAAGCGCGCGGTGGCGCCGAGCGAGTCGCTGTGGTCGATGAGGCCCTGGCGGACGATGGTCACCGTCTCGAAGCCGCGGTGCGGATGCGCGGGGAAGCCCGGCACCGTCTCGCCGTGGTACATGCTCCAGCCGTCCTTGCGGCTGAAGTCCTGGCCGATCGCGCGGCCGGACAGCGACGCCTCCGGGCCCATGCGGCCGTTGCCGCGCGGGTAGGCGTCGTCGTGGTAGGCGCAGAACAGGAACGGGTCGGACGTTTCCCAGGGAAAGCCGAGCGGGCGGACGGAGAGGACGGGCGAGGACGTGGACATGCGGGCTTCCGAAAGAAGGAAGATGCTGCCACGCACGCCGCTTTCAAGCGACCCAAACGCTGTGTCGTCCCGCGGAGGCGGGAACCCACGGCTTCCTGCTGGCCTCGGGGCCGGGGATGGACGCCTTGGATTCCCGCCCCCGCCTGCGCGGGGGCAGGCTCTTCGCGGGAATGACAAACCTCTTCCTCAGCCGGTGACGACCAGGTTGTTGTCGACCGACTTCACGCCTTCGATCTTGCGGGCCATGGCCTCGACCTTCTGGCGCAGCGACAGGCTCTTGACCTCGCCGCGCAGGCGCACGTTGCCCTGCGTCGTGTCGACGTTGATCTTCAGCGCGCTCAGTTCGGGATCGGCCGCGATGGCGGCCTTCAGCTTGGTGCCGATCGTGGCGTCGTCGACGGCCTGGCCCGCGGTGCGCGTCGGGCCGCCGGGGGCGCCCGGCATGTTGGAGCAGGCGGCCAGCGCGGCGGCGGTCATCAGGGCGAAGAGCAGCTTGGTCATCGGGATCTCCTTGTTCATTGAGAACGTTCGTGGTCATTCGAGTCTAGAAGGGCCTTCGTTGCTCGGCTGTAGGAATCGTGCGCGTGGCCTGCATGAGTTCGGCGGGGTTAACCTGAGGGCGCGCGGCACGGCGGCTGCCCCAGAATCCGGCGTCATCACCAGGAAGGGACACTCATGACCACTGTCGGCCTGATCGGGCTCGGCGCGATGGGCTCGGGCATGGCCGGCTCGCTGCGGCGCGCCGGCCACCAGGTGCGTGTCTGCGATGCACGGCCCGGCGTCGCGGAAGCGTTCGCGGCGGAAGGCGGCGTCGCCTGCGCCACGCCGGCGGAGCTTGCGCGCCAATGCGACGTGGTGGTCTCGGTGGTGGTGAATGCACAGCAGACCGAAGCGGTGCTGCATGGCGAGCACGGCGCGGCCGCCGCGATGAAGCCCGGCAGCGTCTTCGTGATGTGCTCCACCGTCGACCCCAACTGGTCGGTGGCGCAGGAAGCCCGACTGGAGGCCATGGGCCTGCTGTACCTGGACGCACCGATCTCGGGCGGTGCAGCCAAGGCTGCGTCGGGCCAGATGACGATGATGACCGCCGGCAAGCCCGCCGCCTACGAGCGCTGCGGTGCGCTGCTCGACGCGATGGCCGCCAAGGTGTACCGGCTGGGCGACCGCGCGGGCAACGGCAGCAAGGTGAAGATCATCAACCAGCTGCTGGCCGGCGTGCACATCGCGGCCGCCGCCGAAGCGATGGCGCTGGGCCTGCGCGAAGGGGTCGATGCGAACGCGCTGTACGAGGTGATCACGCACAGCGCCGGCAACAGCTGGATGTTCGAGAACCGCATGGCCCACGTGCTGGCCGCCGACTACACGCCGCTATCCGCGGTGGACATCTTCGTCAAGGACCTCGGCCTGGTGCTCGACACCGCACGCGCCAGCAAATTCCCGCTTCCGCTGGCGAGCACCGCGCACCAGATGTTCATGCAGGCCTCGACTGCAGGCCACGGCCGCGAGGACGATGCCGCGGTGATCAAGATCTTCCCCGGCATCACGCTGCCGTCCAGGGACGCGTGATGGCCAAGCCGCTCCTGGGCTGCATCGCCGACGACTTCACCGGCGCCACCGACCTGGCCAACAACCTGGTGCGCGCCGGCATGCGCGCCGTGCAGACCATCGGCATTCCCGAGGGTCCGCTGGACACCGACGCCGACGCCGACGCCATCGTGGTGGCGCTCAAGTCCCGCACCATTCCCGCCGCGGACGCCGTGGCGCAATCGCTGGACGCATTGGCGTGGCTGCAGCGGCAGGGCGTGGAGCAGGTCTATTTCAAGTACTGCTCCACGTTCGATTCCACGCCGCAGGGCAACATCGGACCGGTGACCGACGCGCTGCTCGACCAGCTGCAAGGCGCCGGCCAGGGCTTCACCATCGCCTGCCCCGCCTTCCCCGAGAACAAGCGCACCGTCTTCAAGGGCTACCTGTTCGCGGGCGACGTGCTGCTGAACGAGAGCGGCATGCAGAACCATCCGCTCACGCCGATGACGGACCCGAACCTCGTGCGCGTGCTGCAGGCGCAGACGCGGCGCAAGGTGGGCCTGGTGGCGTACGACGTGGTCTCTCGCGGACCGGCCGCGATCCGCGAGCGCTTTGCGCAACTGCAGGCCGAAGGCGTCGGCGTCGCCGTGCTCGATGCGGTGTCCAACGACGACCTGCTGCGCATCGGTCCCGCGCTCCAGGGCATGCCGCTCGTGACGGCGGGGTCGGGCATCGCGATCGGGCTGCCGCAGAACTGGCAAGGCAGCGGCCGGCTGCAGAAGGGACAATTGGCCGATGCGCTGCCGCCCTTCGAGGGCTGTGGCGCCGTGGTCTCGGGCAGTTGCTCGACGGCCACCAACGCGCAGGTACAGCAGTTCCGCCAGGCCGGGCGGCCGGCGTTCGCGGTCGATCCGCTGGCGATTGCCGCGGGAGAAGACGTTGCAGCCGCGGCGCTGCGCTGGGCCGAGCCGCTGCTCGCACGCGGACCGGTGCTGGTGCACGCGACGGCCGAACCGGCAGCGGTGAAGGCCGTGCAGGCGCGACTGGGCGTGTCGCAGGCCGGCGAGATGGTCGAGCACTGCCTGGCTGCGGTCGCTCGCGGGCTGGTCGAGCGCGGCGTGCGCCAGCTGGTCGTCGCGGGCGGCGAAACATCGGGCGCCGTGGTGCAGGCCCTGGGCGTGCGCCAGCTGCGCATCGGTCCGCAGATCGATCCCGGCGTGCCCTGGACCTGGGCCAACACCGCGCTCGGCGTGCCCGTGCACCTGGCGCTCAAGTCCGGCAACTTCGGCACGCCCGACTTCTTCCTCAAGACCTTCGCGGGAGCGGTGTAGATGGACGCCATCGCGCAGGAGGTCTGCCGCATCGGCCGCTCGCTGTTCGAGCGTGGCTACGTGCATGCGACCGCCGGCAACATCAGCGTGCGGCTCGACAACACCGAAGGCGGCGGCTGGCTGATCACGCCCACCGACGCCTGCCTGGGCACGCTGGAGCCGCGGCGGCTGGCGCACATCGGGGCCGACGGCCAGCAGCGCTCGGGCGACCGCGCGTCCAAGACGCTGGCGCTGCATCGGCGCATCTATGCGGCCGACCCGCAGGCACGCTGCGTGATCCACACGCATGCCACGCACCTGGTGGCCCTCACGCTCGCGGGCGTCTGGCAGCCGCAGGACATCCTGCCGCCGATCACGCCGTACTACGTGATGAAGGTCGGCCACGTGCCGCTGGCGCCCTACCACCGTCCCGGCGATCCGGCGGCGGCCGAGTGGGTGGCGCAGGCGATCACGGCCTCGCACGAGCGGCAACTGCCGCTGCGTGCCGTGATGCTCGACCGCCTGGGCCCGGTGGTGTGGCATCGCAGCCTGGGCGAGGCGTCGGCCACGCTCGAGGAACTGGAAGAGACCGCGCGCCTGTGGCTGCTCGTGCAACGCCGTGCCGAGCCGCTGGACGCCGACCGCATCGATGACCTGCGCCGCAACTTCGGCGCGCTGTGGTGACCCCCCTGGAGCTGAACCGACCATGCCCCGCTTCGCCGCCAACCTGAGCATGATGTACGCGGAACACCCGTTCCCCGAGCGCTTCGCCGCCGCCGCGCGCGATGGCTTCACCGCCGTCGAATACCTGTTTCCCTACGACTACCCGGCGCGTGAACTCGCCCAGAGGCTGCAGGACAACGGACTGCAGCAGGTGCTGTTCAACGCACCACCCGGTGACTGGAACGCGGGCGAGCGCGGCCTCGCCAGCCTGCCTGGCCGCGAAGCCGAATTCCGCAGCGGCGTGCAGCGCGCGCTCGAGTACGCCGCCGAACTGAAGTGCCCGCGCATCCACCTGATGGCCGGGCTGGTGCCAGCAGCTGCCGACCGTGCGGTGCTGGGCCGCACGTATCTCGGCAACCTGGGCTGGGCCGCGCAGCAGGCCGCGAAGCAAGGCGTCGACGTGCTGCTGGAGCCGATCAACACGCGCGACATCCCGGGCTTCTTCCTGAACCGGCAGGACGAGGCGCATGCCATCGTCACCGAGGTCGGCGCGCCCAACCTCAAGGTGCAGATGGACCTGTACCACTGCCAGATCGTCGAGGGCGATGTCAGCATGAAGCTGCGCCAGTACCTGCCGACGGGCCGCGTGGGCCACCTGCAGATCGCCGGCGTGCCGCAGCGCCACGAGCCCGACGTCGGCGAGCTGAACTATCCGTTCCTGTTCGACGTCATCGACGAACTCGGCTTCACCGGCTGGATCGGCTGTGAATACCGGCCGCGCGCGGGCACCAGCGCAGGGTTGGGCTGGCTGCACGCGCAGCAGGCAAGGCACGCGCCCGCTGCCTGACAACAATCACGCGGCTCGGCTGCGGTTCGCCTTGCATCGAGGGGGCCGCTCACTAGACTGCCCCGGTCATACGCAGGAGGCCGCCATGTGCCATCTCGTCCGTGAACCGAAGGCCTTCACCGGTGAAGACGCCGGTGCTTCCGTCCCGCCCCGCCCGCAAGGGCTGCGTCCGCGCTGGGCCGGCGCGATCGCCGCGGTATTCCTCGGCGGCGTCGCACTGGCCGCCTGGGTCTCGCCGCCCTCGGCGACGTCGACGCCACCAAGTCCCGAAGTGAAACCCACCGTCGCTGCCGTGCCGGCAGGCAACTTCGTTGCCACGCCGACCGCCAAGGACGTCGAGCACGGCGTGCTGCCGGTCGACGACGATGTGCCCACCGCGGGCGTCAAGGCCACCAGCGGCGGCTGCCACCACGCGATGTAGCGGCGCGCTGGCTCAGGCCGGCGCTTGCGAGGGCGCCCGCACCCGCAACGCGCCGGGACGCACCCGGTACTGCAGCGGCGTCTGCATCACCAGCACCTCGCCGTCGGCGGCGACGCGGATCCTGCGTCGCGCCGGACGGATCACCAGTTCGGCTGCTTCCAGCATCTCGAAATCGTCGGCCTGCCGCAGGCGCTGCAGCAGGGCCAGCAACGCGAGCCGCAACAGGCCGAAGCGGCCGCCGTGGTGGGCCATGTAGAGGCTGAGCCGCCCGGTATCGAGGGCGGTGCGGCTGCCGATGGCGAAGCCTTCCACTTCGTAGCGGTTGTTGCCGATGAAGACGAACGGGCTGCGCCGCAGCAGCCGCTCGCCCTCGACCTGCAGTTCCACGTACATCGACGGATGGCGCCGCAGCACGTTGAGGCACGCCACCGCCAAGGCAGGCCACTTGCCGCGGCCCAGCCGCCTGCGCTGGCGCTCGCGGTCGAGCACGATGTCCGGATAGATGCCGATGCTGGAGTTGTTGATGAACACGCGGCCGTTGACCTCGCCGACGTCGACGGCAACGGTGCGGCCGCCCGCCAGCACGTCGAGCGCGGCATCCAGGTCCATCGGCAGCCCGAGGTCCTTGGCGAAGTGGTTCAGCGTTCCCATCGGCAGGACGCCCAGCACGGTGGCGGTGCCTGCCAGCTGCGAGGCCACGGCACTGACCGTCCCGTCGCCGCCGGCCGCGATCACCAGCGGCACGCCGTCGCTGCTGGCGCGCGCCGCGGCGGCCAGCAGTTCGCTGCCGTCCTGGAACAGCACCACCTGGGCCACGAGGCCACGCTGCGCCAACTTGTCCTGCAGGCTGGCCACCATCTCCGGCGGGCAGCCCTGCCCCGACTTCGCATTGAGCAGCACGACGGCCGAACGGGCAGTGGGTTCCTTCACGCCATGGCTCCCGCGCCGTGGTGCGCCACGACCTGCGCACCGGAGAAGCAGGCCAGCAGCCAGAACGTGCCTTCGACGATGCCGGCCAGAACGTCGCTGGGATAGTGCGCGCCGAGGTAGACACGCGACAGCGCGGTGATCCCCACCAGGGCAACTGCAACGATCGCACCGGCGGTGCGCGCTGCAGCGCTGCGCTCGCGGGTGCACCAGAGCGCCAGCACGAAGCCCCACCACACAGTCGCGCCCGCGGCATGGCCGCTGGGAAAGCTGTAGGTGGTGAGATGCACCAGCGGATGGTCGAAGGCGGGCCGCGCGCGCTCGAAGCCCAGCTTGACCACCGCGTTGAGCACGAGGCCGCCGGGCACGGCCGCCAGCAGCAGCGGCACCCAATGCCGCTGGCGGGCGGACAACAGGCCGATCGCCAGCAGCGCGGCCACGATGCAGATCGCGACGGTCTGGTGCATCGCGCTCACCGCGAGCATCAGCTGCGTCGTCGATGGGCGCAGGTGGTTGCCGAACCAGGCACTGATCGGCGCGTCGAGTCGCGTGATGGGTCCATGCAGCACCAGGTCGGCGGCCAGCATGCCGAACAGCAGCACCAGGGCCACCATCCACGCGACCGCGACGGCGGGCCGCAGGTGCGGCAGCGGCAGGGGTCGGTGCACGGCGGGCTCGGCCATCGCGTTGCATCCTAGCGTCGGGCCCGCGCGCCGTGCGGCGCCTGCCTCATCTCTGGATGCCTGCCTACAACCGGGCGCAGCGTTGCTTGATGAGATCGCCACATGCGGATCGCCACCTTCAACGTCAAAGGCGTCAGCGGCCGGCTGCCGCGGTTGCTGGAGTGGTTGCAGGAGACCCGCCCCGACGTCGCCTGCCTGCAGGAGATCAAGACCAGCGATCCACGGTTTCCGATCGAGGCGCTGCGCGAGGCGGGCTACGACGGCGCGTGGCATGGGCAACCGCGGCACCACGGCGTCGCGGTGCTCGCGCGTGGCGCCGCGCCGGTCGAAGTGCGCCGCGGCTTGCCCAGCGATGGCGACGACGGGCAGGCGCGTTACCTCGAGACCCGCGTGGGAGGCTTGCGGATCGCCTCGGTGTACCTGCCCAACGGCAACCCGCAGCCGGGTCCCAAGTTCGACCACAAGCTGGACTGGTTCCGCCGCTTCAACGAGCATGCCGCGCAGTTGCTGGCCGACGGCGAACCCACCGTGCTGGCCGGCGACTTCAACGTCGTGCCGACGGACTTCGACATCTACAACGCGTGGCTGTGGCAGTGGGACGCGGTGATGCAGCCGGAGACCCGGCGCCTGTACGACGACCTGCTCGCCCAGGGCTGGAGCGACGCCACGCGGCACCTGCATCCGCGCGAGCGCATCTACACGTTCTGGGTGAACACGGCCGCGTTCCACCGGAATGCTGGGTTCCGGATGGATTTCCTGCTGGTGAGTCCCTCATTACGCGCCCGCTTGCGGGCGACGGGTGTCGACGCGGAGCATCGAGGGCGGGAGAAGCCGAGCGACCATGCGCCAGTTTGGGTGGAGCTGACCGACGCGTAGCGGGCGGGGCATCGGGGGCGCGCGGCAGCGCGCTTGATCCACGCGCCATCCGGCCGCTCTGCTCTTCTCTGAAGTCGCGTCATTCCCGCGAACGCGGGAATCAAAGGCGCCCACATGCTTGGTCGTGGGTCAAGCCAGATGACACCCTCGCGGCACTGAGGGCCCCTCTCCGAACACGCACCGTGCCGGCACGCGGCAGGCGGCATCTGGCAGGGCCGATTTGGGTGACGGAAGCGCGCGCAGCGGAGCGACTCTCACCGTATGAGGCCCTGCCAGATGCCGCCTGCCGCGCGGCCCCCATGCCGCAACGAATCACGCGCCCGGCTTCAACCCCGCTTGGCCACCAACGTCAGGATGTCGTAGCTAGCCACAAGCTCCCCGTGCTGGTTCGTCACCTCGACATCCCAAGCAACGACCCCCTGCCCCACACCCTTCGCATCCTTGCGATTCCGGTCGATCTTGCGCTTGGCCGTCAGCCGCGCCTGGATCGTGTCGCCGATGCCCACCGGCTTCACGAAGCGCAAGGTATCCAGCCCGTAGTTCGCCAGCACCGGCCCAGGCGCCGGCGAGACGAACAGCCCGGCCGCAGCGGACAGCACGAAATAGCCGTGCGCGATGCGCTTGCCGAACGGACTGTCCTTGGCCGCGACCTCGTCGAAGTGCATGTAGAAGTAGTCGCCCGAGATGCCGCCGAAGTTGACGATGTCGGCCTCGCCCACGGTGCGGCGGTGCGTGAGAAGCGAATCGCCGACCTGCAGATCCTCGAAGTGGCGGCGGAACGGATGCACCTCGCTCTCGCGCACTTTGGCGCCGCGCACGTGCTCGCCCGTGACCGCGGCCAGCATCGTCGGCGAGCCCTGCACCGCGGCGCGCTGGAGGTAGTGCCTGACGGCACGCAGGCCACCCAGCTCCTCGCCGCCGCCCGCGCGGCCCGGGCCGCCGTGCTTCAGCTGCGGCAACGGTGAGCCGTGGCCGGTGGACTCCTTGGCCGCCTCGCGATCCAGCACCAGGATGCGGCCGTGCGTGGCCGCGGCTGCTGGGACGAAGCCCGCTGCAATGGCAGGATCCTTCGTGACCAGCGTGCCGACGAGGCTGCCTTTCCCCTTGGCCGCGAGGACCAGCGCATCGTCGAGCCCGTCGTACGCCATCAGCGTGCTCACCGGACCGAAGGCCTCGATGTCGTGGACCGCATCGTCGGCCAGCGGGTTCTTCGCCAGCAGCAGCGTGGGCGCGAAGAACCCGCCTTCCGCCACGCCGTCGCCGCGCGGCGCGAAGCCGTCGCGCTCGCCGTGCACCAGCTCGGCTTTCTCCAGCAGCGCCTTCACGCGCGCGGCCACGTCCTGCTTCTGGTCGAGCGAGGCCAGCGCGCCCATGCGCACGTCCTCCAGCGCGGGATCGCCGACGACGGTCTTCGCGAGGCGCGCCTTGATGCGCCTCGCCACTTCATCGACGTATTGGCGCGGCACGATGGCGCGCCGGATGGCGGTGCACTTCTGGCCCGCCTTGACGGTCATCTCGCGCGCGACCTCCTTGGCGAACAGGTCGAACTCCTCGTCCTCCGGCGTCACGTCGGGGGCGAGCACGGCCATGTTCAGCGAGTCGGCCTCGGCGTTGAACGGGATCGCATGCCGCACGAGATTCGGGTGCACGCGCAGCTTCGCGGCGGTGTCGGCGGAGCCGGTGAACGTGACCACGTCGCTGCCATCGAGCTGGTCGAGCAGGTCGCCGGTGCTGCCGATCACCAGCTGCAGGCTGCCCTCGGGCAGCAGGCCCGACTCCACCATCAGCCGCACCGCCGCTTCGGTGAGATAGCTGGTGCTGGTGGCGGGCTTGCCGATGCAGGGCATGCCGGCCAGGAAACTGGGAGCGAACTTCTCGAGCAGGCCCCACACGGGAAAGTTGAACGCGTTGATGTGCACCGCGACGCCGCCGCGCGGCACCAGGATGTGCGTGCCGGCGAAGGCGCCGGTCTTGCCGAGCGGAATCGCCGGGCCTTCGTGCAGCACGTTGCCCGAGGGCAGGTCGTTGCCACCCACGCCCGCATACGCGAACAGCGTGCCGCTGCCGCCCTCGATGTCGATCCAGCTGTCGGTGCGCGTCGCGCCGGTGTGGGCCGAGATCGCGTACAGCGTCTCCTTGCGCTCGGCCAGGTACTTGGCCAATGCCTTCAGGCGTTCGGCCCGCTGCTGGAAATCGAGCTTCAGCAGGTTGGGCACGCCGACCTTCCGCGCGTGCCGCACGGCCTCGGCGAAATCGAGCTTGTCTGCATGCGTGCTCGCGACCGGCTTGCCGTTGACGGCGCTGCGCAGTTGCTGCGCGGCTTCGCGGCCGACCCAGCGACCGGCGACGTAGCTCTGGAGGACGGGGGTGGCGGTCATGCTTGTCTCCTTGTCTTGGCGGCGTGCGCCGGTGCGGCGGGCGGAACCTGCACGGCGCCCAGGCCGCCGAGGAACAGGTCGGTGACGATAGGCGCCATCGCGTCGTGGTCGAGCGCGCCACCAGGCTTCATCCACGTGAACATCCAGTTGACCATGCCGAACAGCAGCATGGTGAGCGGCTTGCTCAGCGCGGCCTCCTTGAGGTCGGGACGCAGGTCGCCGACGACCTGCGCGAACGCAGCGACGAGGGCGCGCTCGCGATCGAGCACGCGGCGGCGGTCCGCAGGCTCGAGGAAGCGCACCTCGCTGGTCAGCACCCAGTGCGCGTCCTGCGCATCCGCGTATTCCTCGACGAGCCGCTTGATCAATGCCTGCATCCGGGTCCGCGGCTCCCGCGTGCCGCTCAGCGCGTCATGCACGATGCCCTGCAGGCGCTCGACGTGCGTGTCGGCGATGGAGAACAGCAGCGCGTACTTGTCGCGGTAGTAGTGGTACAGCGTGGCCTTCGACAGGCCGCACGCCTCGGCCACCTCGTTCATCGAGGTCGCCGAATAGCCGCGGGTGGCGAACAGGTGCGCCGCCTGCGCGAGGATGGTCTCGCGCTGGTCGTCGTAGCCGGCGTGGCGTCCGCGGCCCATGTCAGGGCCGGCCTCCGGCCGGGGAGCGGACAGCCGAACGCAAAAGACGCGAAATCACGCGAAAGACGCGAAAGGATTTCATCGAGTCTTCTTTCGCGTCTTTCGCGCCTGTTTCGCGTTTTTTGCGTTCGTCTTCGTGTTCGTCTTCATTCAGCGTTCATCGAACGACAGCACCACGCGCTCGGTCACCGGATGCGCCTGGCAGGTGAGCACGAAGCCGGCGGCGACCTCGGCCTTGTCGAGCGCGAAGTTGCGCTCCATCCGCACCTCGCCCTCCACCAGCTTGGCGCGGCACGTGCCGCACACGCCGGACGTGCACGAGAACGGCACCTCCAGTCCGGCCGCGGACGCGCAGTCCAGGATGCTGGGCTGGTCCTTGGTGAAGGTGATCTCGCGCTGCAGGCCGTCGCGCACGATCACCACCTTCGCGATCTCGGCGTCGCCCGGCTGGGCCTCGTGCACCACCGCGCCGACGCTGCCAGCCGCGGGAAGCGGCACGCCGAAACGTTCGATGTGGATGCGGTCCTCGGGCACGCCCGCGGCCAGCAGCGCCGCCTCGGCCTCGTCGTTCATCTGGAACGGCCCGCAGACGTACGCATGGTCGATACGGCCCGCCGGCACCACGGTGCGCAGGAACTCGCCGATCTTGTCGCGGTTCATCACGCCCATGTTCAGCGGCGCGTCGGTGTGCTCGTCGGAGAACACGTGGTGCAGCACCAGCCGCGTCATGTACCGGTCCTTCAGGTCCTCGATCTCCTCCTTGAACATCGTGGACTTGAGGCTGCGGTTGCCGTAGACCAGCGTGAACCGGCTCGCGGGTTCGCGGGCGAGCACCGTCTTCATGATCGACAGGATGGGCGTGATGCCACTGCCGCCGGCGATGCCGACATGGTGGCGCCTGGCCTGCGGCTCGATGGGCACGAAGAAGCGCCCCTGCGGCGCCATGACGTTGATGGTGTCGCCGGGACGCAGCTGCTCGTTGATCCAGTTGGAGAACACGCCGCCACGCACCTTGCGCACCCCGACGCGCAGCTCGCCGTCGTCGACGCCGGCGCAGATCGAATACGAGCGCCGCAGATCCTGGCCGTCGATCTCCTTGCGCAGCGTGAGGTACTGGCCTTGCGTGAAGCCGAACACGGGCTGCAGCTCGGGAGGCACGTCGAACGCGACGACGACGGCTTCCTGCGTGTCGGGCTGGATGGAGCGGACCTTGAGCGGGTGGAAGAGGGGCGTAGTCATGGGTCAGAGCTGAATGCGGACAGCCGAACGCGAAAGACGCAAAAGGGCGCGAAAGCCGCGAAAGAAGACCTTGAACCGATTCATTCGACGGACTCTTTTGCGTCTTTCGCGTGATTCCGCGTCTTTTGCGTTCGGCAGTCCGCCTTCACAGCGGCTTGAAATACTCGAACGGCTCGCGGCAGTCCAGGCAGCGGTACATCGCCTTGCACGCGGTGGATCCGAACGCGGACAGGCGCTCCGTGTGGGTGCTGCCGCAGCGGGGGCACGCGATCGATGGCTCGCGGCGAACGATGCGGATCGGCGCGGCTCCATCGGGCAGCGCGGGCCGCGGGGGCGCGATGCCGTAGTCGTGCAGCTTGCGGCGGCCTTCGTCGCTGATCCAGTCGGTGGTCCACGCGGGCGCGCGGCGCAGCGTGGCGCGCGCCGGGCCCAGGCCCTCGGCCCGCAGCGCGTCGAGCACGCTCTGCTCGATCACTTCGGTGGCCGGGCAGCCGGAGTACGTCGGGGTGAGCACGACCTCCAGCTCGGCGCCGTGGTCGATGACGTCGCGCACGATGCCCAGGTCGCACACGGAGAGCGCCGGCACCTCGGGGTCGAGCACGGTGCCCAGCACCTGCCACGCCTTGCCGATGCGATCGGGCATGGTGCTCACCACACGCCGCCCGGGAAGCTGCGCTGCAGGTGCTGCATCTCGGCGAGGATGAAGCCCATGTGCTCGCTGTGCACGCCACGCTTGCCGGTCGAGACATACGGCGTGGACTTCGGCGCCTCCAGGCCCGCATCGGCCAGCAGCGCGTCCATCTCGGCCTCCCAGGCTTCGCCCAGGTCGCCCCAGCGCGGACCCAGCCCCGTCGCGGCCGCATGCTCGTCGACCGCATCGTCGGCGAACAACTCGGCGCCGTAGCGCCACAGCTGGTCGAGCGCGGCCCGCAGGCGGCGCAATGACTCGTCGGTGCCCTGCCCCAGGCGCACCACCCAGTCGGCCGAATGCTGCTGGTGGTAGCGCGCCTCCTTCACGGCCTTGCCTGCGATGGCGGCCAGCTCGGCGTCGCCCGATTCGCGCAGCCGCTCCCAGAGCAGCCGGAAGAACGTGGCCATCATCGCGTTGCGCAGCACCGTGACCGCGAAGTCGCCGCGCGGCAGTTCCACCATGGTCACGTTGCGGTAGTCGCGCTCCTCGCGCAGGAACGCGAGCTGGTCCTCGTCGTGGCCCTGGCCTTCCAGCGCGCCGGCGTGCGTGAGCACCGCGCGGGCCTGGCGTCGACCAGGTCGAGCGCGATGTTGGCGAGGGCGATGTCCTCCTCCAGCACCGGCGCATGACCCGTCCACTCGCCGAGGCGCTGCGCGAGGATGAGCGCCGTGTCGCCGATGCGCAGCAGGTACTGCACCGACGGGTCGTCCTTGATGGCGATCGAGCCTTGCATCGCCGCGCTCACATGTGGTCCACGGAGTCGGGGAGCTTGTAGAAGGTCGGGTGCCGGTACACCTTGTCCTCCATCGGATCGAAGTTCATCGCCTTGTCCCCGGGATCGCTGGCGACGATGTGGTCGGAGCGCACCACCCACACGCTGGTGCCTTCCTGCCGGCGCGTGTAGACGTCGCGCGCCATCTGGATGGCCATCTTCGGATCGACCGCATGCAGGCTGCCGCAATGCTTGTGGTCCAGGCCACTCTTGCTGCGCACGAACACTTCCCACAGGGGCCACTCTTGACTTGCTTCGCTCATGTCAACTCCTTGGAAGGCGGACAGCCGAACGCAAAAGTCGCGAAATCACGCAAAAGACGCGAAAGGAATTCATCTCAGTGTTCTCTTCTTTCGCGCCTTTTGCGCCCTTTTGCGTCTTTTGCGTTCGGCTGTCCGCTTCCGACTTCACGCCGCCAGTTGCTCCGGCGCGGCCTTCTTCGCGGCATATGCGAGCGCGGCTTCGCGCACCCACGCGCCGTCGTCCCACGCCTTCACGCGTGCGGCCAGCCGTTCCTTGTTGCAGGGGCCGTTGCCGTTGACGACGTTCCAGAACTCGTCCCAGTCGATCTTCCCGAAGTCGTGGTGCTGCCGTTCCTCGTTCCACTTCAGCTCGGGGTCGGGCAGCGTCACGCCCAGCACCTTCGCCTGCTCCACGGTGGCGTCGATGAACCGCTGGCGCAGTTCGTCGTTCGACACGCGCTTGATGCCCCAGCGCATCGACTGCGCGGAGTTGGGCGACTGGTCGTCGGGCGGGCCGAACATCATGATCGACGGCCACCACCAGCGGTTCACCGCGTCCTGCACCACGTCCTTCTGCGCCTGCGTGCCCTTCTGCATCATGGTGAGCAGCGACTCGAAGCCCTGGCGCTGGTGGAAGCTCTCCTCGCGGCAGATGCGGATCATGGCCCGCGCATACGGGCCGTACGAGCAGCGGCAGATCGGCACCTGGTTCATGATGGCCGCGCCGTCGACCAGCCAGCCGATCACGCCCACGTCGGCCCAGGTCAGCGTCGGGTAGTTGAAGATCGAGCTGTACTTGGCCTTGCCGGTGTGCAGCGCCTCGAACATCTGGTCGCGCGAGGTGCCCAGCGTCTCGGCCGCGGAATACAGGTACAGGCCGTGCCCGCCCTCGTCCTGCACCTTGGCCAGCAGGATCGCCTTGCGCTTGAGCGTCGGCGCGCGCGAGATCCAGTTGCCCTCGGGCAGCATGCCCACGATCTCCGAGTGCGCGTGCTGGCTGATCTGCCGCACCAGCGTCTTGCGGTAGTGGTCCGGCATCCAGTCCTTGCCCTCGATGAACTCGCCGGCGTCGATGCGCGCATCGAACCGCTCCTGCAGCCGCATCTCGTCGGCGGACCGCACGGCCTTGCCGGCCTCGGCCTTCATCGTGTCCATGGCTTGCGTGTACATGCGCTCTCCTGCGTGTCGACATTATTTCCGACCGCGTGGTCGATCATAGGACAGGAGCCGGCAGCCATCAACCTCGACCGTGGAACGAAGCGACGGCATGAAGCTGATCCGCTAGATTGACGGCATGAACCGCATGCCCGCGCCCATTCGCGTGCTGACCGCCGAAGAGGCAGCAGCGCGCAGCGACGAACTCGCCGACGTGCTGCTGGACTGCGTGGCAGGCGGTGCGTCGGTGGGCTTCATGGCTTCGCTGCCGCGCGAGCAGGCACTGGCGTTCTGGCGCCGCGTGGCGGAGGGCGTGGGTCGTGGCGAGCGCGTGCTGCTGGTGGCCGAGGACGAGGAAGGCCGCGCGGTGGGCACCGTGCAGCTGGTCGTCGCGATGCCGGACAACCAGCCGCACCGCGCCGACGTGGCCAAGATGCTGGTGCACCGGCGTGCGCGCCGGCAAGGCATTGCGCAGCGCCTTCTGGTGGCGATCGATGCGCAGGCGCGGGCCGCGGGGAAGACGGTGCTGGTGCTGGACACCGTCACCGGCGGCGACGCCGAGCGGCTGTATGCGCGTTGTGGCTGGGAGGCCGTGGGGTCGATCCCGAACTACGCGCTGATGCCGGACGGGGCTTTCTGCGCCACGACGGTGTTCCACAAGCAGCTCTAAAGCTTGGATTCCCGCCCCCGCCTGCGCGGGGGCAGAGCCTTCGATCGCGAGAATGACCCCGGGGTGGATTCCGGCCTTCGCGGGAATGACAGGTCCGCCCCGGGCAGACGGAACGGTGTCGTCCCCGCGAAGGCGGGGACCCAAGGCTTCCTACAGCGTCGTTTGCAGCAGCGGACCCTTGAACAGCACGGGCCCGGTCGGCTTGCCTCCCGGGGCGCCGCCCTTGGGCTCCAGCGTGATGGCCAGCGCCGGCGCCGTGGTCACGTCGCGCGATCCGGCCGTCAGCCGCACCACGGGCTGGCCCTGCACCACGCCAAGCGATTTCGGCGCCTGGCCCGGCGGCAGCGCCCACAGCTCCAGGGAGCGATCCGCCGCTTCCTGGAAGCCGCCCACCCGCTTGAGCGTCAGCGTCCTCTTCCCCGGGTCGAACGTCACCAGCATCGACGCGTTCTGCGCCTGGTCCTGCAGCACGGCCACGTACTGGATCTCGGGCTTGTCCATCATGTGCATGGCCATGGCCAGCGAGGCGACCGCGGCCACGGTGGTGGCGGCGGTGATGCCGCGCCACACCAGCAGCCGGCGGCGAAGGCTGTCGAGCATGGGCGTCTCCCTGGCTCGCGCCGGCGCAGCAACGGCTGCTGCCGGTGCATCGGCCGCGATCGCGTCGGCGATGCGTTTCCAGGCATTCGCACTCGGCTGCACGGAAGGCTGCAGTTCCGCCAGCGCGGCAAAGTGTTCCTGCCAGACGATCACGCGGGCGCGTGCCGCGGGGTTCTGCCGGGCGATGGCCGCGAAGCGGCGACGGGCGCCACCGCGCAGCGTGCCGAGCGCATAGCCCGCGGCCAGCCGGTCCAGGAGTTCGGGATGGGCGAGGATGTCCATGGCGCGGTCCTCAGGCGAATCGGCCCATGCAGCTGCGCAGCTGCTCGAGGCCGCGGCGCACCCAGGTCTTGACCGTGCCCAGCGGCAGCTTCAGCTGCTGCGCCAGTTCGCCGTGGCTCAGGTCGCGGAAGTAGGCCAGGCTCACCACTTCGCGCTGCTTCGGTTCGAGCTTGCGCAGGCACTCGTGCAAGGCCCACGCGTGTTCGCTCGCCACCTGCGTGTCCAGCGGATCGGCCGACTCGCCGGCCAAGGTGTCGGCCAGCACGTCGTCGAGTTCCAAGGCGGCATCGGCGCGCTCGCTCGCGCGGCGCCGCAGGAAGTCCAGCGCCCGGCTGCGCGCGATCAGCCCCAGCCAGGCCAGCGGCGGGCTGAGCGTCTGCCGGTAGTCGTGCGCCGTGCGCCAGACCTGCAGGAAGGTGTCCTGCAGCACGTCCTCGGCCCATTGCGGATTGCCCAGCACGCGCATCGCCACGCCGTAGATGCGGCCGCCCACCTGGTCGTACAGCTCGCGCAGCGCGGCCTCCGCGTCGCTGCGGCGGGCCGGGGTCACGTCGTGGTGGGCGATGCGCTCGAGCAGCGCGATCACCTGGTCCTGGGCGAGATCGTTCATGGCTGGGATTGTCGGGGTACGCAGCCGTTCGCGGATCGGATGTCCGGCGGTCGGCTGAATCCAGTCGGAAAGAGCCCGCGTATCCAGTCCGGGATGCACATGGAACGTGTCCCGCATCAACCCAACCGGAGATCCACGATGAAGAAATTCGCACTGACCGCGGCATGCGCCGCTTCCCTCCTGGCCGCCTGCAGCGGCATGCCCAGCCAGGACATGGCCTATGCCTCCCGCAACGGTGGCACCGGTCCGATGACCACGACCGGAACGGCCATGGGCGCGATGGAGCAGACCAAGATGGTCGGCGGCGCGCCCATGTACCCCAGCAAGACCATCGTGGCCAACGCGGTGAACTCGAAAGACCACACGACGCTGGTTGCCGCGGTGAAGGCCGCCGGCCTGGTCGACACGCTGCAGGGCCCCGGTCCCTTCACGGTGTTCGCGCCCACCAACATGGCGTTCGACGCCCTGCCCGCGGGCACGGTGCCGACGCTGCTCAAGCCGGAGAACAAGGCGACGCTGACGAAGGTGCTCACCTACCACGTGGTGCCGGGACGCCTGGATGCCGATGCGCTCGCGAGCCAGATCCGCGCGGGCGGCGGCAAGGCCATGCTGAAGACCGTCGAAGGCGAGCCGCTGGTGGCCACCATGCAAGGCAGCGGAATCGTCGTGACCGACGCCAAGGGCGGCATGGCCCACGTGACCACGAGTGACGTCTACCAGTCCAACGGCGTGATCCACGTGGTCGACAAGGTGCTGCTGCCTGGCTGATCCAAACCCGGGACGCCTTGGGTCCCCGCCTTCGCGGGGACGACACACCACCGTCATTCCCGCGCAGGCGGGAATCCACGGCTTCCGACTGCCTCATGAAAGGCTAAGCTGTCTCGACCACAACCAGGAGACACGCCATGCCCCGCATCCTGCGCCACCTGCTCGCTGCCCTGCCGCTGCTCGCGGCGGCAGCGCTGCCCCTCAGTGCCGCCGCCCAGATCGCGCCCAAGCGCACGGACCCGGGCGCGCGGCCCGAAGCCATGATGTGGGTGGGCAACAGCTTCTTCTACTACAACAACTCGATGCACAACCACTTCGGCCAGCTGGTGTCGTCGCTGGGCGAGAAGCCGGGGGTGCGCGGCACCTCGGTCACCATCAGCGGCTCGGGCCTGGACTGGCACGACATGGAATCGCTGGTGCGGCCCAACGGCATCGGGCGCTACTCGTTCGTCGGCGACAACGAGATCCGCTTCAACCCGCCGGGCAAGCAGTACGACACCGTGGTGATGATGGACTGCAGCCAGTGCCCGGTGCATCCGCAGCTGCAGCAGGCCTTCCACGACACGGTGAAGAAGGACGCCGAGATCCTGCGCAAGCAGGGCATCCGGCCGGTGCTGTTCATGTCGTGGGCCTACAAGGACAAGCCCGAGATGACGCAACAGCTGGCCGAGCAGTACACCAAGGCCGGCAATGCGAATGACGCGATGGTGATCCCGGCGGGACTGGCATTCGCCAAGGCCATCTCGCGGCAGCCGGGGCTGGAGCTGTACCAGCCGGACAAGCGCCATCCCAGCGTGGCCGGCACCTACCTCGCCAGCTGCGCCACGTATGCGACGCTGTTCCGCAAGAGTCCCGTCGGCGCCAGCTACACGGCAGGCCTGCCGCCCGAGACGGCCAGGCTGCTGCAGCAGGCCGCGTGGGACGCGGTGCAGGAGTACTTCAGCGCCAAGTAGCGGATGCGCGCCGCGCGGCACGCAACGCCTCGAGCGGATAGAACGTGCCGCGCCAGGCGATGCCGCCGCGGCGCAGCGTCAGCAGCACGGCGCGCCACAACACCGCGAGCATCAGCACCGCGGTGAGCGGGAACCAGAGCAGGCAGCCCGCCGGCCACTGCGTGGTGCGCAGCACGCGCCACTGGATCGCCAGGGCGCCCAGCACGGCCAGCGCGTTCACCCAGCGCGTTGCACCGGCGGTGGCGAACAGGCCCACAAGCGGCCAGATGCGCAGCGCCGCGAAGCCCAGGCTGGCGGCCAGCGCACGGGGCACGCTGTACGCCGCCGCGGCGAAGCTGTTCTTCTCCACGCCACGCATGAAGCCGTGTGCATCGCGGTACCACTCGAGGGCGACGGCACCTTCACCGAGCAGCAGGCCCTGCCGCGCGCCATGCAGCTTGAGGCGCCGCCCGAGCGCCAGGTCGTCCAGCACTTCGAGCTTCAGCGCCTCGTGGCCGCCGGCGCGCCGGTAGGCATCCGCGCGCACCAGGTTGAACGCGCCCAGGCCCACGTACACGCGCGGCGACGTCGCCAGCTTCCACGGCGGCAAGGTGGCATGGAACAGCGCCTGCGACTCCACCAGCAGCGCGGCCAGCAGCGACTGCCGCACGTGCAGCTGCGGCAGCACCGCCACATGGTCCAGCCGCTCGCGCACGCAGTGGCCCAGCGCACGCCGCAACGCATCGGGTGCCATGTGCACGTCGGCGTCGGTGAAGAGCAGGAACCTGCCACTCGCGGCTTGCGCGCCCAGGTGCAAGGCATGCACCTTGCCCAGCCAGCCATCCGGCAGCGCCGCCACATGGATCACGCGCAGGCGCGGATCGTCGCGCGCCAGCCGATCGAGGATGGCGCCGGTGCCATCGGTGGAGCGGTCGTCGATCGCGATGACCTGCAGGTGCGGATGGTCGAGCGCGAGCAGCGATCGCAGCGCCGGCTCGATCGTGGCCGCTTCGTCGAGCGCGCTCACGATGATCGAAAGGGTGGGCAGCTCAGCGTCGGCGAGAGGTTCGACGTCGGTGAGCAGCCGCAGTTGCCGCAGGCCCCAGTGCAGCGCCACGAGCTGGCGCAGCACGAGCGCGCACACCAGGACGGAAAACCAGAAGGCGATCACCGGCGCGCACGCTTGGCCGGTGCGGCGCGGGGCCGCGGCACGTCGAGCGGCAGCCGCGACTCGGACTTCACCTCCTTGAGCACCACGCTCGAGCGCACGTGCGTCACGCCCGGCAGCTTGAACGCGGTGTCGTGCAGGAAGCTCTCGTAGTGCTTGATGTCGGGCACCAGCACCTTGATCACGTAGTCGGCCTGCCCCGTGGTGGCGTAGCAGCTGACGATCTGCGGGCAGGCGGCCACGGCCTGCTCGAAGCGGCGCACGTCGTCCTCGTTGTGGCGCGTGAGGTTGACCTCGGCCAGCACGCACAGCGACAGCCCGACACGCTCGCGATCGACGAGGGCCGTGTAGCCGCGGATGATGCCGGCCGCCTCCATGTCCTTGACCCGCTTCCAGCACGGCGTGCTGGACAGCCCGGCGGCGCTGGCCAGCTGCTGCACGGTCTGGCGGGCATCGCGCTGCAGCTCGGCCAGCAGCAGCACGTCGTGGCGGTCGAGGGAGTCCATTCTTCAACGGTCCTTGTTTGGAGAACGGCATTCTCCTGCATCGGCTCAGGTGGAGGAGAAAAGAAGCTCTTTCCTGGGCCGCTGGTCTAACCTCTTCTCTGACCAGCTGTCATGCCGGGCTTGACCCGGCATCCAGCGAGCGCCTCGATGAGCGCCGGACTGGATTGCGGGTCGAGCCCGCAATGACAGGGAAGCAGGAGACATGCACATGACCACGACCACGACGGAGCAAGCCCCCCTCGCCCGCCCCGACTACAAGCTCAGCGACAGCCTGTGGGCGCAAGGCGGCGCGATCTTCCTCACCGGCACCCAGGCGCTGGTGCGGCTGATGCTGATGCAGCGCCAGCGCGACGCGGCCGCCGGCCTCAACACGCAGGGGTTCATCAGCGGCTACCGCGGATCGCCGCTCGGGATGGTCGACCAGGCGGTCTGGAAAGCCGGGAAGAAGTTCGACGAAGCCGGCCTGCGGTTCCTGCCCGCCATCAACGAGGAACTGGGCGCCACCGCAGTGTTGGGAACTCAGCGCGTCGAGGCCGACCCCGAGCGCACGTGCGACGGGGTCTTCGCGATGTGGTACGGCAAGGGGCCCGGCGTGGACCGCGCGGGCGACGCGCTCAAGCACGGCAACGCGTACGGCGCCTCGCCCCATGGCGGCGTCCTGATGGTGGCGGGCGACGACCATGGCTGCGTGTCGTCGTCGATGCCGCACCAGAGCGACCAGGCGTTCCAGTCATGGCATGCGCCGATCGTGTCGCCAGGCAGCGTGGCCGAGTACCTGGAGTTCGGCCTCTATGGCTGGCAGCTCTCGCGCTTCTCGGGCAACTGGGTCGGCTTCACGGCGCTGTCCGAAGTGGTCGAGAGCGCTTCGACGGTGGACCTGGACCTCGTGAACGCGCGCGTGGCCACGTGGCAGGACGCGGACACCGTGCGCCAGCTGACCGGCTACACGCCGCCCGCAGGCGGCCTGCACTACCGCTGGCCCGACCTGCCGTCGCTGGTGATCGAGCAGCGCCTGCATGCCAAGCTTGAAGCCGTGCGCGCCTTCGCGCGGATCAACAGCATCGACCGCCACATCGTGCGCAGCGAACGCGCCACCGTCGGCATCGTCACGGCGGGCAAGGCGCACTACGACTTCATGGAGGTGCTGCGCCGTCTCGACATCACGCCCGAGACGCTGGAGCAGCACGGGGTGCGGATCGACAAGCTGGGACTCACCTACCCGATCGAACCGACCCGCATGCGCGAGTTCGTGCGCGACCTGAAGGAAGTGCTGGTGATCGAGGAGAAGGGCCCGGTGGTCGAGGAGCAGCTGCGCTCCATGTTCTACAACGCCAGCGAGCGACCGACGATCGTGGGCAAGACGGATGCAGACGGTGCAACGCTTGTGTCCGCACTGGGCGAGCTGCGGCCCTCGCGCCTGATCGCGATCGTGGCCGACTGGCTGGCCGGCCACTTCCCCGACCTCGATCGCCGTCACCTTGTGCGCGACTTCACGCTCCCCGAGCTGCTGTCCAACGAGAGCGATGCGGTCAAGCGCCTGCCCTACTTCTGCGCAGGCTGCCCGCACAACACCAGCACCAAGGTGCCCGAGGGATCGCATGCGCAGGCCGGCATCGGCTGCCACTTCATGGCCAGCTGGATGAACCGCGACACCGAAGGCCTGATTCAGATGGGCGGCGAAGGCGTGGACTGGGTGTCGCATGCGATGTTCACCAAGGTGCCGCACGTGTTCCAGAACCTGGGCGACGGCACCTACTACCACTCGGGCTACCTCGCGATCCGGCAAGCCGTGGCGGCGCGCGCGACGCTCACGTACAAGATCCTGTTCAACGACGCGGTGGCGATGACCGGCGGCCAGCCGGTGGACGGCATCATCAGCGTCGACGGCATCGCGCGCCAGGTCGAGGCCGAGGGCGTGAAGCAGGTCGTGGTGCTCTCGGACGACATCGGCAAGTACGACGCGATCAGGAACCGCTTCCCGGCCGGCACCGAGTTCCACGACCGCGACCAGCTCGATGCGGTGCAGCGCCGGCTGCGCGAGATGCCGGGCGTCACGGTGCTGATCTACGAACAGACCTGCGCCGCCGAGAAGCGACGTCGCCGCAAGAAGGGCGAGCTGGTGGATCCGGCGCGACGCGTATTCATCAACGACCGCGTGTGCGAAGGCTGTGGCGATTGCAGCGTGCAGAGCAACTGCGTCGCCGTGCTGCCGCTGGAGACGCCGCTGGGCCGCAAGCGGAAGATCGACCAGAGCAGCTGCAACAAGGACTACTCGTGCGCCAAGGGCTTCTGCCCCAGCTTCGTGGGCGTGCTGGGTGGGCAGCCGCGCAAGCGCACGGGGGCGCTGGCCGGCGGTTCGGCCGATTTCACGCGCCGCATCGATGCGCTGCCGGTGCCACAGCCGCATGCGTGGACCGGTCCGTATGACCTGCTCGTCACGGGCGTGGGCGGCACCGGTGTCGTGACGGTCGGGTCCTGATCACGATGGCCGCGCACCTGGAAGGCAAGAGCGCGAGCGTGCTCGACTTCATGGGCTTTGCGCAGAAGGGCGGCTCGGTGCTGAGCTTCGTGCGCATCGCCGACGTTCCCTCGCGACTGAACCAGGTGCGCATCGACACCCAGCAGGCCGACGCGATCCTGGCCTGCGACCTGGTGGTGGGCGCCTCGCCCGACGCTCTGGCCACCGTGCGCCATGGCCGCACGCGCATCCTGGCCAACACGCACGAGGTGCCGGTGGCCGAGAGCCTGCGCAATCCGGATGCGAGCCTGAAGGTGCCGCAGCTGCTGGACAAGCTGCGCTTCGCGGCGGGTGCCGATCGGGTGGAGACGCTCGATGCGCAGGCGCTGGCCGAAGCCTTCCTCGGCGACTCCATCGTCTCGAACATCCTCGCGCTCGGCTTCGCCTGGCAGCGCGGGCTGGTGCCGGTCGGCCACGCGGCGCTGCTGCGTGCCATCGAGCTCAATGGCGTCGGCGTGGAGAACAACAAGCTGGCGTTCTCGCTCGGACGCCTGGCGGCCGCCGATCCCGCGGTAGTGACGGCGCTGTTGCAGAAGCCGTCGCACGAGCCGGCGATCGACAGCGACAGCCTCGAGGCGATCGTGGCGCGCGGCGTGCGCCATCTCACCGGCTACCAGGACGCGGCGTATGCGCGCCGCTATGCGGACTTCGTGGCGCGCGTGCGCGTGCGGGAGGCATCGCTCGCAGCGGATGCGTCCCTGCCCTTCACGCGCGCCGTCGCCCGTTCGCTGCTGAAGCTGATGGCCTACAAGGACGAGTACGAGGTGGCGCGCCTGTACACCGACGGCGAGTTCCTGCGCACGCTGCGGCAGCAGTTCGAGGGTGACCCGCAACTGGAGTTCTACATGGCGCCCCCGCTCCTGAGCCGGGGCAAGGACGGCGAGGCGCCGCGCAAGATCCGCCTTGGAGGCTGGATGCTGCCCGCGATGCGGCTGCTCGCGCACGGACGTCGTCTGCGCGGCGGCCTGTTCGATGTCTTCGGCTACACCGAGGAGCGCCGGCTGGAGCGCTCGCTGGTGCGCAGCTATCGCGCGCGCATCGAGGCCCTGCTGGACGCGCTGGCGCCGGAGCGGATCAAGGTCGCCACCGAGATCGCCGCGCTCCCGCTCTCCATGCGCGGCTTCGGCCACGTCAAGCTGGCCAACGTGGCGCTGGCGCGGGCGCGCGAGGCGGAACTGCTGCACCGCTTCGATCCGCAGGCCTATCCGAAGCCGCCGCAGGCGCCCGTCGCCGGGCAGATCCGCGGCATCCGCGTCACGGCCGCCGCGTAGCCGCAGCGCACTGTCGCAGGCAGCCGACGGCCGCGCGTGGCGCCGCGAGGCACGGATGGGCTCGCTGGCTCATCCTGCTACAGTGCCCGGATGCCTGCCGACTCTCCGAGTGCCGTGTACGTCGGGGCCCCCGAGCCCCAGGCGATGCAGCGCCAGCCCGCGGGCGTTCTCATGTCGTGGCTGGAGCAGTTGCTGCACAAGATGGTGCCGCCGCACACCGGCTGCCTGCTGAAGGTGTCCAGGGAGCTCGGATCGCTCGTCTACGACCGCGGCGCCGGCAAGCTGGCCGATGCCCTGCGGCAGACGGACGCCGCCGTCACCGAACTCGATTACGACGTGGTGCTGCAGCCCGGGAGCGATCCCTCGGAGTTCCGCACGGCGTGGCAGGGCGCGGCGCGCGGCGCGCGGCGGATCGCACAACTGGCCATCGACGTGGGGACCTGGCTCGAAGCCAACGACCAGGCCGTGCGTCGTGCAACCATCGAGTTGCGCATGGACCAGCAGCGCCTGCGCGAAGTCCTTGCCCACGCTGACCAGTGGCTCGCCGACTGCTGGGTGGACCTGCGCCAGCGCCGGCCGGCCGAGGGCGACCAGGCCGCGCTGGAGAAGCTGCGCTCACTGGCCGCCAAGGCCGACGCGCTCGGCGCCCGCATCCGCAGCCTGCACTCCGCGGGCCGCGCCATCGAGGAAGCCTGCGTGCTGGCGGAGCACGTGCTCACCTTGCGCAAGGCGCTGGTGCAGGAAGTGGTCGACGTGCTGCAGCCCCGGCATTCGGCCTGGGAGGCGGCGGTGCTGCGCATGCTGGAAGCCGCGGACCGGGCCGACTGGGCCGGCGACGTGGGTCCTGCGCAGGACCAGGACGCGGCCCTGCGCGTGGACCTGCACCGGTGCACGACCGGTTGCGACAAGCTGCGCCAGGAGGAGAACGCGCTGCAGCGCTGTCTGGTGACCGCCTGCGAGCACCTGGGCGCGGCAGCCTGATCCCCGGACTCCGCGGGTATTCCCCAAGTCCGCCTTTTGGCTGATCGGGATGCTCAGCCGCTGTCCGTAAGCTCGGCCGCGTGGAGCACATCGCCGGTCCCGTGTTCGGTTTCTTCCTCGCCTGCTACACGGTGCAGACGGCCGACGGCCACTACGCCTACGCCAAGGTCTGCATCGGCGAGCCGACCTCGGTGTGGGAACCGGGGCCCACGTTGCGCAAGGTGGCGGCCGGGCCGTACCCGACCGAGCTGGAAGCCATGGAGGCCGTGATCTCCCGCACCGAACGCAGGCTGGCGCGGCGCGAAGCCCGCCAGCAGGACTGGGTGGTGCTGGACTCGGCGCCACAGCCGCTGCGCCATCGCTCGCTCTTCCCGACGCCCAGTCCGTCCCCCGGCACTCGCTGAGGCGCGAGCCTTTCCCATCAAGCGGTCCTGAGCGGCACGCCGCGAGCCCGGTCGGGACGTCTGCGCCCGAATCATCAAGGCATTTATAATCAATGCCCATATGACCACGGACCTCGCGCACCGGTTCGGCTTCCTCGTGAACGAGCTGGGCCGCCTCTATTCGCAGCAGTTCGACCGCCGCGCCAACGAGCAGCTGGGATTGACCCAGGCCCAGGTCCGGCTGCTGGCCGTGCTTGCCATGCACGGGGACGCGCCGGTCTCGCAGGCGGAGCTGGCGCAGAAGGTGGGCGTGACGCCGATGGCGGTGGCGGCGCTCAGCGACCGGATGGCTGCCGCAGGGTGGATCGAGCGCCGCGCGCATCCCGATGACCGCCGGGTGAACCACCTGCACATGCTGCCCAAGGCACGCAAGGCGCTGCAGCAGGCGCTGGCCATCGGGGACGAACTGACCGGGACCGTGCTGAAGGACTTCAGCGCCGCCGAACGCAAGCAGTTGCTGGCGCTGCTCGGACGTGCCCGCGAGCGCCTGCTGGGCGTCGTTTCGGAAGGAGTCAAGGCATGAGCGACGCCGCAGCCATCCCGCACGGCCTGTCGCCCGAGGTGCAGAAGCACCGCGGAATGATCACCGTGTCGATCATGCTCGCGACCATCATGCAGGCGCTGGACACCACCATCGCCAACGTCGCGCTGCCGCACATGCAGGGCAGCCTGCAGGCGTCGCAGGACCAGATCACCTGGGTGCTCACCTCGTACATCGTGGCCTCGGCCATCACGCTGCCGCTGACCGGCTGGATGTGCTCGCTGTGGGGACGGCGCAAGGTCTTCATCGTCTCGGTGATCGGCTTCACCGTCGCCTCGGCCCTGTGCGGGCTGGCCGGTTCGCTGGGCGGCATCGTCGCGGCGCGCCTGCTGCAGGGCGTGTTCGGCGCGGCCCTGGTTCCGCTGTCGCAGGCCGTGCTGCTGGACATCAACCCGCCGCAGAAGGTCGGCCAGGCCATGGCGATCTGGGGCGCGGGCATCATGGTCGGCCCGATCCTGGGCCCCATGCTCGGCGGCTGGCTCACCGAGAACTTCGACTGGCGCTGGGTGTTCTTCATCAACGTGCCGGTGGGCGCCTTCGCGCTCTGGGGGATCGCGCGTTTCCTGCCCGAGAACAAGCCGCGCGCGGGCAGCCTGGACATGTTCGGACTTGTCACGCTCAGCCTGGGCATCGGCATGCTGCAGATGTTCCTGGACCGCGGCGAGCTGCTGGACTGGTTCGACTCGTGGGAGATCCGGCTCGAGGTCGCGGGAGCGCTGGTCGCCTTCGCCTTCTTCGCGGTGCACACCGCGACGGTGCAGGGGCAGTCGTTCCTGAACCGCGACCTGCTGAAGGACCGCAACTTCGTCACCGGCTCGGCGTTCGGGTTCATCGTCGGCATGGTGCTGTACGGCACGATGGCGCTGCTGCCGACCTTCCTGCAGGGCCTCATGGGCTATCCGGTGGTCTACACCGGCATGGTGACCGCGCCGCGCGGCATCGGCACGATGCTGGCGATGATCGCGGTGGGCCGGCTCGTGCAGCGCGTGGACCTGCGCCTGATCATGGCCACCGGCTTCACCCTCACCGCGGTGGCGCTGTGGCAGATGACGCACATCACGCTGGACATGGACAGCCACCTGGTCATCGTGTCCGGCTTCATCCAGGGCGTGGGGATCGGCTTCACCTTCGTGCCACTGTCGACGGCCGCGTTCGCCACGCTCGCGCCGCGGCTGCGCAACGAGGGCACGCCGATCTACAGCCTGGTGCGCAACATCGGCGGCAGCGTCGGGATCTCCATCGTGCAGGCCCTGCTCACGCGCGGGGAGGCGCAGGCGCACGCGCAGCTCGCATCGCTGGTGGCGCCCGGCAACCAGGGCCTGGTGAACCTGCCCCGGGGTTGGACCCGTCGACGCCCGGCGGGCTCGCGGTGCTGAACGCGGAGGTCACGCGGCAGGCGGCGCTGATCGCCTATGTCAACGACTTCTGGATCATGATGGCCATCACGCTGCTGGCGATCCCGCTGCTGCTGCTGATCCGGCGTGCGCGCAGTGCGCCGGCCGCGGCGGGTGGGGACGTGCCGCACTGAGGCAGCGCGTCCTCGGGGGGCACGTCAGATGTGCAGCGCGTGCCCCAGCGCCCGGAGGGCGGTCTCCTGCACCGCCTCGCCCAGGGTCGGATGCGCGTGGATGATGCTGCCCACGTCCTCCAGCCGCGCGCCCATCTCGATGGCGTAGCAGAACGCCGCCGACAGCTCGGACACGCCCTTCCCCACGGCCTGCCAGCCGAGCACCTGCTGCGTCTCGCGCCGTGCGACCACGCGCACGAACCCTTCGCCGCCTTCCATGCTCAGCGCACGCCCATTGGCGCCGAACGGGAACGAAGCCACCGTGACCTCGATGCCCCTGGCTTCGGCCTCGGCCGGTGACAGGCCGGCCACCACCAGCTCCGGATCCGTGAAGCACACGGCCGGGATGGCCAGCGGCGCGAAGCGGCGCTTCTTCCCGGCGACGATCTCCGCGACCATCTCGCCCTGCGCCATCGCGCGGTGCGCCAGCATGGGCTCGCCGGCCAGGTCGCCGATGGCCCAGACGTTGCGCATCGAGGTGCGGCACTGCTCGTCGACCTTCACCGCGCGGCCCGCCATGTCCAGCTGCAGCGACTCGAGGCCGAAGCCCGCGGTTCGCGGCACCCGGCCCACGGCCACCAGCACCTTGTCGGCTGGCAGCACGAATTCATCGGCATTGCTGCTGCGCACGCGCAGGCCGCCACTGTCGGTCAGCCCCTCGGCCTTGGTGTTCAGGTGCAGCGTGATGCCCAGCTTGCGCAGCGACGCGAGCACCGGTTTCGTGAGCTCCTCGTCATAGGTCGGCAGCACGGTGGCCGCGGCCTCGACCACCGCGACCTCGGCACCCAGCTTGCGCCAGGCGATGCCCAGCTCCAGCCCGATGTAGCCGGCGCCGACCACCACCAGATGCTTCGGCTTGTGCGTGAGCGCCAGCGCCTCCGTCGACGACACCACGTTGCCACCGATCGGGAGGTGCGGCAGCGACACCGGCACCGAACCCGTCGCCAGCAGCAGGTGCTCGCACTGGATGCGCAGCGGCTCGCCCTCCTGCACGGCCACCTCCACCGTCTTGCCGTCGACGATGCGCGCCCAGCCCTTGACCACCTGCACGCCGTTCTTGCGCAGCAGCGCGCCGACGCCGCCGGTGAGCTTGCCGACGACGCCGTCCTTCCAGGCCTGGGCCTGCGCGAGGTCGATCGCGGGCTTCTCCACATGGATGCCCAGCGCATTGCCGTTGCTGAAATGGCAGGCGCGCGCGAATTCGTCGGCGACGTGGATCAGCGCCTTCGAGGGGATGCAGCCGATGTTGAGGCAGGTGCCGCCGAGGCGGTCGCCCTCCACCAGCACCGTGGGAACACCGAGCTGCCCCGCGCGGATCGCCGCGACGTAGCCACCCGGCCCGCCGCCGATGACCAGCAGCGTCGTCGTCTTCGTCTTCATCGCGGCTTCACTCCACGAACAGCAGCGCCGGCGTCTCGATCAGCGCGCGGATGGCCTGGATGAAGCGCGCGGCGTCCATGCCGTCGACCACGCGGTGGTCGAACGAGGACGACAGGTTCATCAGCGAGCGGCGCACCACCGCATCACCCTGGAACACGGGGCGTTCGACGATGCGGTTGACGCCGATGATGGCCACCTCGGGATGGTTGATGACCGGCGTCGTCACGATGCCGCCCAGCGGGCCCAGGCTGCTGATGGTGATGGTGGAGCCGGAGAGCTCGTCGCGGCCGGCCTTGCCCGTGCGCGCCGCTTCCGCCAGCCGCGCGATCTCGCGCGCGCAGGCCCATGGGTCCATCGCCTCGGCGTGCCGCAGCACGGGCACCATCAGGCCGCCCTCGGTCTGCGTGGCGATGCCCAGGTGCACGGGCTGGTGGCGCGTGACCACGCCGGCGTCGTCGTCGAAGCGGGCGTTCATCTGCGGGAACTCCTCGACCGCCAGCACCACCGCACGGGCGATGAAGGGCAGCACCGTGAGCTTGCCACGCGTGGCGCCGTGGCGTTCATTGAGCTTCGTGCGAAGGGCCTCGAGCTCGGTGACGTCGATCTCCTCGACGTAGCTGAAGTGCGGGATGCGGCGCTTGGCCTCCTGCATCTTCTGCGCGATCTTGCGGCGCAGGCCGATGACGGGAATCGCCTCCTCGCCCTGCCGCTCGCGCAGCCGCGGCGCAGTGGCCATGGCGGGCTGCCCGCGCGAGGCGAGATAGACATCCAGGTCCGCATGCTCGATGCGGCCGGCAGGGCCGCTGCCGTGCACGAACTGCAGCTCGATGCCCAGCTCCCAGGCGCGGCGGCGCACGGCAGGCGAGGCGATCGGCTTGTCGCCGGGAGCGCGGCGCGGGGCTGGCGTGACGGCCGGCGGTCTTGCCCCCTCGCCTTCCGGGGGAGCGCTGGGGTGGGGACGCTCGGGTGCTTGTTTCGGCCTGCTGCTCGATGAATTGCCGCGCGCCTCACCCGCCCTTCCTTCGAGGGGGAGGGAGTCGGAACCCGCCGTGATGTCGTCCTTCTGGTCGGGCGGCACGGTGGCGGCTGCAGCGGCCTTCGCAGGCGCAGCAGCCCCCGCCTTCACGTTCCCCTCGCCCGCCACCTCGATGCGCACCAGCTCCGAGCCGACCACCATCAACTGCCCGGGCTGGCCACCCAACTCCAGCACCTTGCCGTGCACGGGCGACGGAATCTCCACCGTCGCCTTGTCGGTCATCACGTCGGCGACGACCTGGTCTTCCTTCACCTCGTCGCCGGGCTTGATGCGCCACTCCACGAGTTCCACTTCCGCGATGCCTTCGCCGATGTCGGGCATCTTGATTGCATATATGCCCATCATGCCTCCCGACGAGCCGCCTCTAGGGAGGCATGCGCCCCCTCAGGGGCAGAGCAGCGGCGTAGCCGCAAACGTGGGGGATCGTCATTTCTAGCCCTCCATCACACGTTTCAGGGCCGCACCAACGCGGTCGGGGCCGGGGAAGTACGCCCACTCCTGCGCATGCGGGTACGGCGTGTCCCAACCCGTCACGCGTTCGATCGGCGCCTCCAGGTGGTAGAAGCAGTGCTCCTGCACCAGCGACGACAGCTCGGCGCCGAAGCCGCTGGTCTTCGTCGCTTCGTGCACGACCACGCAGCGTCCGGTCTTCTTCACCGACTCGACGACCGTCTCCAGGTCCATCGGCCAGATCGACCGCAGGTCGATGATCTCGGCATCGATGCCGGTCTCCTGCGCGGCGCATTCGGCCACCCACACCATCGTGCCGTAGGTGAGCACCGTGACCTGCGAGCCGGGACGGAACACGGCCGACGATTCCAGCGGCACGCGGTAGTAGCCCTCGGGCACGTTGCCCTTCTCGTGCTTGGACCACGGCACCACAGGCCGGTCATGGCGACCGTCGAACGGCCCGTTGTACAGGCGCTTGGGCTCGAGGAAGATCACCGGGTCGTCGCACTCGATCGCCGAGATCAGCAGCCCCTTGGCGTCGTAGGGGTTGCTGGGCATCACCGTGCGGATGCCGCACACGTGCGTGAACAGCGCCTCGGGCGACTGACTGTGCGTCTGGCCGCCGTAGATGCCGCCGCCGCACGGCATGCGGATCACCATCGGGCAGGTGAAGTCGCCGGCCGAGCGGTAGCGCAGGCGCGCGGCCTCCGACACGATCTGGTCCGACGCCGGATAGAAGTAGTCGGCGAACTGGATCTCCGCGACGGGCTTCAGCCCGTACGCGGCCATGCCGACGGCGACACCGACGATGCCGCCCTCGCTGATCGGCGCATCGAAGCAGCGGCTCTTGCCGTACTTGGCCTGCAGTCCCTCGGTGACGCGGAACACGCCCCCGAAGTAGCCCACGTCCTGGCCGAACACCACGACGTTGTCGTCGCGCTCCATCATCACGTCCATCGCCGAGCGCAGCGCCTGGATCATGGTCATGGGCTTGGTCTCGCCAGCGGAGCTCTCCACCCGCGCGTCCTTGGTTTTCGTCAGCATGCTCAGACCCCCAGTTCCTGGCGTTGCCGGCGCAGGTGCGCGGGCATCTCGGCGTACACGTCCTCGAACATCGTCGCGGCGCTCGGGATGTGGCCATCCAGCAGCGTGCCGTGCGATTCGGCTTCCTTCTGGGCCGCGGCCACCTCGGCCTCGAGTTCCAGGCGCACCTGTTCGTGCTCCTGCTCGCTCCATGCGCCCAGGCCGATCAGGTGCGACTTCAGGCGGTTGATCGGATCGCCCAGCGGGAACCGCTCCCAGTCGTCGGCAGGCCGGTATTTGGACGGATCGTCGGACGTCGAATGCGCGCCGGCGCGGTACGTCACCCACTCGATCAGCGTCGGCCCCAGGTTCTGGCGCGCGCGTTCGGCGGCCCACTGCGTCGCCGCGTACACCGCGAGGAAGTCGTTCCCGTCCACGCGCAGCGACGCGATGCCGCAGCCCACGCCGCGCGCCGCGAACGTGGTCGACTCACCGCCCGCGATGGCCTGGAAGGTGGAGATCGCCCACTGGTTGTTCACCACGTTCAGGATCACCGGCGCGCGGTAGACGTGCGCGAACGTCAGCGCGGTGTGGAAGTCGCTCTCGGCGGTGGCCCCGTCGCCGATCCACGCCGAGGCGATGCGCGTGTCGCCCTTGATCGCGGAAGCCATCGCCCAGCCCACCGCCTGGATGAACTGCGTGGCGAGGTTGCCCGAGATCGAGAAGAAGCCGGCGCGCTTGAACGAATACATGACGGGCAGCTGCCGGCCCTTCATCGGGTCGCGCTCGTTGCTCATGAGCTGGCACATCAGCTCCACCATCGAGACGTCGTCGCGCGAGAGCAGCAGGCCCTGCTGGCGGTAAGTGGGAAAGCACATGTCGCCGGCCGCGATGGCCGCCGCATGCGCGCACGCGATCGCCTCCTCGCCCAGGCTCTGCATGTAGAAGGAGATCTTGCGCTGCCGCTGCACGATCAGCATGCGGGCGTCGAAGATGCGCGTCCTCATCATCGAGCGCAGGCCCTTGCGCAGCTGCGCGGTGGAGATCTCCGGCGCCCACGGCCCCACGGCCTTCCCGTCCTGGTCAAGCACGCGGACCAGGCTGTAGGCGAGGTCCGCGGTGTCGAAATGCGGCGTGTCCACCGGTGGCCTGCGCACCGCGCCGGCCGGCGAGACATGGAGATAGGAGAAGTCGGTGGCACAGCCGGGCCGCCCAGAAGGCTCCGGCACGTGCAGCCGCAAGGGCTGGTGCTGCGTCATGCAATCGCTCCGCGCACGGGTGGTGCGCCGTCAGGTGTTGCGGGCGAAACGCGCCGGCGGGTGGCCTGCGCGCTTCACGTCCCGTGTCGGGGTCGGACACGGCCGGTCCAGTTTATGGGAAACCGCACACCTTGCGGCTCGGGATGAACCCATGGATGCCACGGCCGCGAGTTGCTCGACTAGACTGCAGCACGCCATGGCATTCGCGCTCCGCGTTCATCGAGAAGCCGGGGTGCTCGTCGCCGAAGCATCCGGGCGGGCATCGCTCGCCGACCTGTGCGGCATGGCCTCGCTGGTGGGCACCACCACCGGCCTCACCGGCGAGCGGCGCGCGCTGCTCGACCTGCTGGGGGTCGACATCGACCTCGCGTTCACCGAGCACCTGCAGCTCGGCTCCTTCGTCGCCCAGCAGCTGCAGCACCTGGAGCGCGTGGCCTCCGTGGTGCCCGAGCGGTATCGCACGGGCACGAGCGAGAAGGCCGCCCAGAAAGGCGGCCTTCGCTTTCGCACCTTCACCGACGCGGCCCAGGGCATGGCCTGGGTGAGCGACGCCGGCGACTAGCCGTCAGTGGTGGTGGCCGCCCGCCCCGTGCACGTGGCGGTGCGCGATCTCCTCGGCCGACGCTGCACGCACGCCCACCACCTTCACCGTGAACTTCAGCTCCTTGCCCGCGAGCGGGTGGTTGCCGTCCAGGTGCACGGTGGGGCCCTTGATCTTCATGACGTGAAACACGTGCGGCGTGCCTGCGTCCGTCGTGCCTTCGAGCTGGCCGCCCACCTTCACGCCGGGCGGGAACTCGCTTTTCGGGATGGTGCGCACCAGCGCCTCGTCACGCACGCCGAACGCGTCCTCGGGCTTGAGCTGCAGCGTGACCTGGTAGCCGGCTTCCTGGTCGTCCAGCGCGGCTTCGATCTTCGGCAGCGTGTTGTCGTAGCCGCCATGCAGGTACGGCAGCGGCTCCTTGCTCTGCTCCAGCAGGCGGCCCTGCAGGTCGGCGACCTTGTACTGCAGCGAAACGACGGTGTCCTTGGCGATCTTCATGCGCCGATTGTCCCTCAGGCGCGCGCGGTCGCCGATCAGGCGTCCAGCGGCTTCAGCGCATCGAGCAGCGGGTCGAGCTGCACGGGCTTGGTCAGGTGCACGTGGAAGCCCGCGGCGGCCGAGCGCTCGCGGTCCGACGCCTGCCCGTAGCCGGTCAGCGCCACGTAGCGCGCACGCAGCCCCGACGCCTGCAGCCGCCTCGCGAGCTCGTAGCCGTCCATGCCCGGCAGGCCGATATCGAGCACGCACACCTCGGGCTGGAACATCGACGCCTGTGCGAGGGCCTCGTCGGGCGTCGCGAACGACTGCACCTCGAACCCCTGCATCTCCAGCAGCACGTGCAGCGTCTGCAGCGCATCGACGTTGTCGTCGACCAGCAGCACGCGCGTGGCCGGCTTGCCTTGGCCGGTCACCAGCCCGGTCCCCCTGCGCTTTCTTGCGGCGCAGCACCGCCGTCCCTTGTTCTCACGATCGCCCTTCAGACACAAAGCCGGCGACGATACCAAGACAACGGCGCAGCGGTCTGCCGGAGCCGTCCTACGCCGATTGGCTTACGACAACGGCCTCAGCGACGCCGGCCCAGGGCCATGGTGCGCAGCAGCATCTCCGGTGAGACGGGCTTGACGAGATGGTGGTCGACGCCGACCGCCTGCGTGCGGCGTCGGTCCTCTTCCTGGCCCCAGCCCGTGACGGCAATGATCACGCAGGCGGCCATCGAGGGATCGGCGCGCAAGGTCCTGGCCACCTCGACCCCGCTCAGGTCCGGCAGGCCGATGTCCAGCACCACGGCGTCGGGCACGAGCGCACGCGCCATCTCGATCGCCTGCCTGCCGCTGGTGGCCACGCGCGTCGCGTGTCCCTGCCGCGCGAGCACGTCGGCGAGCGTGACGGCGGCATCCTCGTTGTCGTCCACGACGAGCACGCGCGATGCAGGCGGCGTCGCCCGCGCATCGTCGGCATCTGCGGGTGCATGTGCTGCGCCGGTCGGTGGCGTCACCCGGGGCAGGCGCACCGTGAACTGCGAGCCTTCCCCAAGCCCCGCGCTGGAAGCCTGCAGGCTACCGCCATGCAGTTGCACCAGCCGCCTGGAGACGGCAAGTCCGATGCCCAGTCCGCCACTGGACACGGTCAGCCCGCGATGCAGCTGCGAGAACAGCCGGAACAGCTGCGGCAGCATCTCGGGCGCGAGGCCCACGCCCGTGTCCGCGACCGCCAGCACCACCTCCGCCCCCTGTGCGTCGAGGTGAACGTCGATGCGGCCGCCCGGCGGCGTGTACTTGATGGCGTTGCTCAGGAGATTGCCCACCACCTGCTGCAGCCGTGCCAGGTCGCCGTCCACCCACAGTGCTTCACCGCGCGCCTCGAAGGACAGCACGTGGCGCTGCGCAGTGGCCTCGGGTCGCGCGTTCTCCACGACCTCCTGCACCACCTGCACCATGTCGACCGGCGCCCGCTTCAGCTCGATGACGTCGCGCGTGATGCGGCTCATGTCCAGCAGGTCGTCGAGCAGGCGCGACATGTGCGCGCTCTGCCGCTCGATGGTCTCGCGTGCCTTCTGCAGGACCTCGGGCCTCTCGTCCGGCCGGACGAGGGCGGCGGCATACCGGATCGGTGATCGCCCCGTCCCAGTCGGGCGACTGCAGCAACGCCTCGAATTCCTGCGGGCCGCCGGCCTGGTCGATCCGCGCCTCCGGAATCACCTTGCGGATCTCGCGGATGACCAGCATCCGGTCATCCGGCGAGTCGTCGACCACCAGGATCCGGATGTTCTCCAGGGCGGCCATCGCGGGTCAGGCCCTCGGCCGCGACGAGACCACGTTGGTGAGGAGCCAGTAGGTGTGCAGCCGCTCGCTCAGTTCCGCGAGCTTCTCGAACAGCACCGGCTTCTGGATGTACGAGTTGGCGCCGGCCGAATACGCTTGGTCGATGTCCTCCTGCTCGCGCGAGCTGGTCGCCTGGTGCCGGGGGTTGTCCTGCGTGAGGCGGACCAGGACATCGAGGTCGCGGTGCACGCTGTCGCTCGCGGCCTCGTACGTCTGCAGGAACATGGCATGGCCGGTGAGCAGGTAGCCGCGCTGGCTGGCCTCGGATTCGCGGATGTCCAGGGTGACCCGGTCGAGGCTCTGCAGCACCTCGCGCGTGTGCGCCACCCAGCCCGCCGCGCTGGCGAGCGATTGCACCTGCTCCAGCAGGGCCAGCCCCGCGAGGACGAAGCAAAGAACGGAAATGAAGGCCAGCCCGTCGACGAGCTTGCTGCGGTTGGCAGCCACATGCACTCCTGCAGTCGCGTGACCCGCAAGTGTGCGCGGACTCGTCCTACAGCTGGCACAAGTCCGCTGCGAGACATTTGCTGACACAGCAAGGACGACCTCATGGCCAAGGAAGATCGCGCGTTTCTCGACCACCTCAACGGCGTCGTGCCCGGCGCCGAACCCCGGACGGCGGAGCAACTGAGCCTGGCGCGCCAGCTGCCCAAGCGCACCGTGGCGCTGGTGCTGGCCGGTGGCCGCGGCTCGCGACTGCAGGACCTGACCGACCGGCGCGCCAAGCCGGCCGTGTACTTCGGCGGCAAGTTCCGCATCATCGATTTCGCGCTGTCCAACTGCATCAACTCGGGCATCCGCCGGATCGGCGTCGCCACCCAGTACAAGTCGCACTCGCTGCTGCGCCACCTGCAGCGCGGCTGGAATTTCCTGCGGGGCGAGGCCAACGAGTTCATCGACCTGCTGCCGGCCCAGCAGCGCGTGAACGAGGCCGACTGGTACCGCGGCACTGCCGATGCGATCTACCAGAACATCGACATCCTCAAGGGCTACGCGCCCGAGTACATCCTCGTGCTGGCCGGCGACCACATCTACAAGCAGGACTACTCGCTGATGCTGCTCGACCACGTCGAGAACAACAGCAAGTGCACCGTCGGCTGCATCGAGGTGCCGCGGATGGAAGCCACCGCGCTCGGGGTGATGGCCATCGACGAGAAGCGCCGCATCACCGCGTTCCTCGAGAAGCCCGCCGACCCTCCCGGCATGCCCGGCAAGCCCGACCGCGCGCTGGGCAGCATGGGCATCTACGTCTTCGATGCCGAGTACCTGTACCGCCTGCTCGAAGAGGACTTCCGCGATCCGGCGTCGCAGCGCGACTTCGGCAAGGACATCATCCCGCGGCTCGTGCGCGAGGGGCAGGCACTGGCCCATCCGCTGGGCATGTCCAGCGTGCCGCAGGCCACGCGCGAGAACCCGTACTGGCGTGACGTGGGAACGGTGGATGCGTTCTGGGCAGCGAACCTGGACCTCGCGTCCAACATGCCCGAGCTGAACATCTACGACCGCGACTGGCCGATCTGGACCTACCAGGAGCAGTTGCCGCCGGCCAAGTTCGTGCCCGACGAGGGCGGCCGCCACGGCGAGATCGCCAACACGATGGTCTCGGGTGGCTGCATCGTCGAGGGCTCGGACCTGACCTTCTCGGTTCTGTTCTCCAACGTGCGCGTGCACTCGTGCTGCAAGATCGAAGAGGCGGTGATCATGCCGGACTGCGTCATCGGCCGCGGCTGCCGCCTTTCGAAGGTGGTCATCGATCGCGGCTGCGAACTGCCCGACGGAACGGTCATCGGCGAGAGCGCCGCCGAGGATGCACGACGTTTCCACCGCAGCAGCAGCGGCGTCGTGCTGGTCACCAAGGAGATGCTGGAGCATCTGTAGCCAGTCCGGCTGCCCCGGATGCAGGCAAGCCGCTGCGCCCTCGCGGGCGGACAGCGGCTTGTTTCTTGCCGGTCCCTCGAAGGACCGGCCGCTTCAGGCGACTGCGATCAGCAGTTGGCCTTGGCCCAGAGGTTGGGCGTCCACTCCGGCGGGCTGTTCTCGTTCCAGATCGTGTTCGACGCGGCGGTCGCGACGTACAGCACGCCGTTGCGCATCACGCGGGCGCCGGCCAGGTAGTGGGTGGTGCCGTTCCAGGCCGGGGCCGTGCAGGTGGCCGGCGCGGGAGTCGGCGCAGGCGCGGTGGCAACCGGTGCCGGCGCGGGCGCAGGCGTCGACGTTGCCGGTGCGGTCGAGCTGCACGCCGTCGTCACGGACCACAGCGTGGGCGTCCACTCCGGCGGGCTGTTCACGTTCCACACGGTCGAGGACTTCGCCGTCGCGACATAGGTGACGCCGTTGCGCGTGACGCGGGTCCCGGCCATGTAGCGGGTCGTGCCGTTCCAGGCCGGCGCCGGGGCGCAGGTGGTCGACGCAACAGGTGCGGTCGCAGGGGCCGTCGTGGGCGCGGGTGCCGGCGTGGGTGCAGGCGCCGGGGCCTTCACCGGTGCGGGCGCGGGGCTCGCGACCGGCGTGGAGCTCGGCGCGGGCGCGGGGCTGCTGCTCACCGGCGCGGGGCTGGGCGCGGGCGTCGGTGCGCTGGCACCGGTCCACACCTTGTAGTTCGACACCACCAGGTCGCCAGCACCGACCACCTGCTCGACGCCCAGCTCCACGCTGGAGACGTATTCCTTGCCGGTGGCCCACGGGTTGCCCTTCACGTCCTTGCGGGTCGTGATGTAGTTGATCAGCGCGGCGAGGTCGATCTCGCCGGGCGCCACGGGCAGCACGTCCGGCACGAACGCGATCATCTTCCAGCCGGTGCGGCCGTAGGTGCCGTTCAGGCTGCCGAAGTTGTAGAGGAACGCACCGTCGGCGCCCTTGGTCGCGTACACGTGGTACAGCTTGCCGCCGATGGTGGCGTCGTGGTCGTACCAGGTCGGGTTGCGGCCATTCGGGTAGGCGCCGTAGCCGCCCCACTGCTGCAGCGGAACCATGATCTCGTGCGTGATCGACGAGCCCATCCAGCCGCTGTCCTGGCCCGGCGCCGACTGCAGCCAGATGTCGAACGTCAGGTGGCCCTGGCCGGTCGGCTGCGCCAGCCACTGGGTGGCGAACTTCGCCTTCAGCGACGACAGCGGCAGCTGCAGCGGGAAGAACGTGCCCGGGGTGGCACCGGAGGGCGACACCTGCGAGATGCTGCCGTTGGGCAGCTTGACGGGGTTGCCGTTGACGTAGTTGCTGCTGCTCGCGTAGCCCGGCTTCTTGCCGACCAGGATCGACGGATAGCCCTTCACTTCGTTCGAGCCCGCCGGGTTCGGCCAGCGCCAGTAGGTGCGGAACGACACCTCGCCGTTGCTGCCCACGTCGGTGCCGACACCGACGCCCTGCGAGAACTGGGTCGACGCGGAGCCTTCGGTGATCGACCCTGCGCCCCAGCGGTTGTCCTCGGCCCAGTACGCATCGTTCGCATTGCCGGTCTGCAGGAACTGGTTGGGCGACGCTGCGGCGCTGGGCGTGGTCTGTGCCTGGGCCGCGGCGGCGCCGATGCACAGCAGGGCGGCGATGGCCGCCGATTGCGCGCTGAGGCGCGGCAGGGCCATGGTCCGCGGCGCGGGAGCGGCCGGAATCGTGCTGGAGGGAAAGTCGCTTCGTTGCATCCTGGATCCGGCGCCGCGGGGCGCCGCATGGTTCGTTGGGCAAGGCTCCGCCCAGCGAACGAGCCGGCCCTTTTCGACCGGGTTCGCGCGATGGACGCAGCGGTGTCGACGGCAGCCCGACGTGCCCTGGAGGGCCTTCTTGGGATGGAGCTCAGCCGTGTGGGTCGGGATGCTAGTAGGACGGGTCCCACACGTCTGTAGGCAGCTCGGCCACAAACGTAAAACTCGGTGTCGCGCGCTTACAGATGAGATGGCGAGGCGGCAGCGGATTTGCATCGCTCACGCCTTCGCGCACCTCCTACAGACAGCGGCGTGCCGGCGGCGGGAGGATGGACGCAACCGCAAGCGCCCATCGCGCGGCGCGGCAGAGGAGTCCCATGTCACCGTTTCCCACCAATGCCAATCCGCCCGCGCGCGTCGAGGGCGCGGAGCGCCAGGAGCCGCTGGGCTCCGACCCCTCCTACGACGACGTGCTCGACGTCGCGGTGCAGTACACGTTCCCGGCCAGCGACCCGATCGCCGTCGCGGACTGCTGCAGCCACCATCCCGAGCGCGAGGAAGGACACGCGAAGGGGCCCGGCGCGACGCCTGGCCACGGCAGCGCGATCGATCTCTGAGCAGGCGCCTGTCCTGCACGCAACACGCGCCGCACGGGCAGCTCGGCACAATCGCGGCCCATGTCCCCGACCAGTGCTGCCCCAGCCCCCGCCGGCCTCCCCCGTTCCGTGCGATCGCCGACATCGTGCGCGAGCACGCTGCGGCGCGGCCGAACCACACTGCCCTCGTGCAGGGCGAGCGGCGCCTGTCGTGGGGCGACCTCGATGGGCTCGCCGATCGGGTGGCGTCGGCCCTGCAAAGTGACGGCGTGCGCCCGACCGAGTCGGTCGCCATCAGCGGCGCCAACAGCATCGAGTACGCGGTGCTCTTCCTCGGCGCGCTCCGCGCCGGCGCCGCGGTCGCCCCCTTGCCGACGGGCGCGACCGCCACGCAACTCGCGGGCATGGTGGCCGACAGCGGCGCCCGCCTGCTGTTCGCCGACAGCACGGTCCCGCCGCTGGAGGTGCAGGTGCCCCGCATCGCGATGGATGGCAGCCCCGGTCACCGCGCCCTGGCCGACTGGCTCGCGCCCTCCGGCGCGCGACCAGACCCGGTGCAGGTGCGTCCCGAGTGGCCGTTCAACATCATCTATTCGTCCGGCACGACGGGCGCGCCGAAGGGCATCGTGCAGCCGCATGCGATGCGGTGGGCGCACATGGGCCGCGCTGAAGCGGGTGGCTACGGCCCGCAGTCGGTGGCGATCCTCGCGACCTCGCTGTGCTCCAACACGACGCTGGTGTGCTTCTTCCCCGCGCTCTCGCGCGGCGGCACGGTGGTGCTGATGCAGGGGCGCTTCGACCCCGGCACGTACCTGCAGCTGGCCGAGCGCGAGCGCGCGACGCACACGATGCTGGTGCCGGTGCAGTACCACCGCCTGATGGCGCATCCGGACTTCGACCGCTTCGACCTGTCCTCCTTTGTCATGAAGTTCTGCACCAGCGCGCCGTTCGCGGCGGCGCTGAAGGCCGACATCCTGAAGCGCTGGCCAGGTGGCCTGATCGAGTACTACGGCATGACCGAAGGCGGCGGCACCTGCACGCTGGCCGCGCACGAATTCCCGCACAAGCTGCACACCGTGGGCAAGCCGGCGGACGGCCACGACATCCGGCTGATCGACGAGGACGGCCGCGAGGTGCCCCGTGGCGAGCTCGGCGAGGTGGTGGGCCGCTCGGGATCGATGATGACGGCGTACCACGGCCAGCCTGCGAAGACGCGCGAAGCCGAGTGGTACGACGCGCAAGGCAACCGCTTCATCCGCACCGGCGACGTCGGGCGCTTCGACGACGACGGGTTCCTCACGCTGATGGACCGCCGCAAGGACATGGTGATCAGCGGCGGCTTCAACATCTACCCGAGCGACCTGGAAGCGGTGCTGCGCCAGCATCCCTCCGTGGCCGACGTGGCGGTGGTCGGCGTGCCATCGGTCGAATGGGGCGAGTCGCCGGTCGCGTACGTGGTGCCGGCGGAAGGTGCACCCGCGCCCGAGGTGCTGCGCCAGTGGGCCAACGAGCGCCTGGGCAAGACGCAGCGGCTGGCGGGCCTGCGCTACGTAGGCGAGCTGCCGCGCAGCGACATCGGCAAGGTGCTCAAGCGGCAGCTGCGCGAGCAGTGGATCGCCGCCGCAGCCGCATCCTGAGGCGCTCTGGCGCCATCACGAAGGCGAAGGTCTCGCGCGGCTCGCCGCCGCCCTCGGCCTCGACGCTGTCGACCTCGAAGTGGGCGAGCAGCATGGCGATCACGAGCTTGATCTCGGCCAGTGCGAGATAGCGGCCCGGGCACATGCGCGGCCCCGCGCCGAACGGCATCGTGGCGCGCCTGGCGGACGCCATCGCATGCGCGGCGCCCTGCTCGCCCAGCCGCCGCTTCGGATCGAACGCCTCGGGGCGCGCGAACGTGGCGCCATCCAGGCCCGCGGGTCGCATGAGGCACAGCACCAGGGTGCCGCGCGGCACCTGCACGCCCGCGACGACGGTGTCCTGCATGGCCTGCGCTCCGATGAAGGGCGCCACGGGCTTGAGCCGCATGGCTTCGTGCGCGCAGGCGTCCACGACGTCCAGGCGCTGCAGCTGTGCGGCCTCCCGCAGTGCGGGCGAGCCGGCAAGCACGGCATCCACCTCGTCGCGCGCGAGCGCGGCGGCAGCCGGGTTGCGATGCAGCAGCCACACCATCCAGGCCAGCGTGTTGGCCGTGGTGTCCTCGCCGGCCAGCAGCATCGTGAACACGTTGCCCGCGACATCTTCATCGCCGACGCCACTGCCTTCGCGGTCGCGCGCCGCCACCATCGCCTGGATCAGGTTCTGCGGCCGCTCGCGCAGCGACGGGTCGTCGGCCAGCTTGCGCCGCGTGGCCGCGATGAACCCGTCGACGGCTGCGCGCAGTTCCTGCAGGTGCAAGCGCAGTTCGCGCTCGCGCCAGTGCCGCAGCCACCCCGGCAGGTCCACCGGCGACAGGATGCGCCGCACCAGGGCCGGCAGTACGACGTTCAGGTGCCGCTGGATGGTGTCGTCGCTGCGAGCTTCCAGCGTGTGCAGGTCCTCGCCGAACGCCAGGCCGGTGGTGACGTCCACCGTGTAGCGCATCAGGTCGGCCTGCAGGTCGATGGCGGCGCCGGCGTCGGCCGCCTGCTCCCAGCGGCGACGCAGGCGCTCGGTGACGTCCAGCAGTGCCGGGAAGAACTCGCGGATGTGGGCGGGGTCCAGGCCCGCCAGCACCATCGGCCGCTGGCGCCGCCATGTCTCGCCCTCGGCCGAGAACAGGCCCAGGAAGCCGAGGTCGCGCGAGGCGGTCTCGACGCGCTCGTTGCGCCGGAAGCCGTCGGGCCGCGCGCGCAGCACGTTCGCGACGGTGTCGGGCGCGCTGACAACCAGGCACTTGCGGCGGCCGATGCGCACCACGTAGGGGTCACCATGGATGCGGGCCCAGTCCTCCAGCTGCTGGTGGATGCGCTCGCGCCGGATCTGCAGCGCGTTGCCGAGGATCGGAAGACCACGCGGCCCCGGCAGGTCGGCCAGGGTCCGAAGAGTGGGGGAAGCGGCGGTGGCGGTGGTGCTCATGGCGATCTCCTGGACGAGCTCGCCGAGCGTAGCGCAGCCTGCCCGCAAGGGCATCCTTCGATTGCCGCAGCAGGCAGGAGCTGGACGAGAATGGCGGCGATGACCGCCGACACCCGCCAGCAGACCCGCGATGCCCGTCGCCATGCCCGCCTGTGGCCGGCGCTGCGGGCCCGCCCGCGCCTGCTGGCGAGCCTGCTGCTCGGAATCGCCGCCTATGCCGCCGGCGCGGTGGCGCTGCACATGCAGGGCGCCGTCGTCGCGCTGCTCGCGTGGAATGCGGCATCGATGCTGTACCTGGGACTGGCGTGGCAGTCGATGCGGCGCGTGCCCATCGACGTGATCCAGAGCCGGTCAGTGCTGCAGGACGAGGGCAGGATGACCATCCTGCTGCTGGTGGTGGTCGCGGCTGCGGCCGTGCTGCTGGCAGTAGGCACGCAGCTGGCGAACGTGCGCAACCTGCCTGCGTCGGCGCGCGGCCTGCACCTGGTGCTGGCGCTGACGACCATCGTCACGTCGTGGCTGTTCACGCAGGTGCTGTTCGCGCAGCACTACGCGCACGACTTCTACATCGCCCGCCACCGGCACGAGGCCGAACCGCTGGACTTTCCCGGCACCCCGGACCCCGACTACGGCGACTTCCTCTACTTCTCCTGCATCATCGGCACGTCCGCGCAGACGGCCGACGTGAGCTTCACCTCCTCGGCGCTGCGCCGCATCGGCACCCTGCACTGCGTGCTGTCGTTCTTCTTCAACGCGACCCTGCTCGCGTTGAGCATCAACGTCGCCGCGGGTCTCCTGCAGTAGCGCCCAACACGGCCGTGCGGCTGGTGCATGATCGCGGGATGAATTCGCGACATCCAAGGAGTCCCCGCATGGAAACCCCCCACGAGCACGACGAGCCGACGGGCGCACCGTCGACCGCGGAACCGCGCAATGCGTTCCTCGAGGAGAAGGCGTTCAAGTCGCGCACCGTGCTGCTGTTCGGCGAGGTCAGCGACCGCTCGGCCGCCGACATCGCGCGGCGCCTGATCGCGCTGGACGCCGAATCCGACAAGCCGATCGACATGCTGGTGAGCTCGCCCGGCGGCCACCTCGAGTCCGGCGATGCCATCCACGACATCATCCGGTTCATCGGCGCCCCGGTGAACATGATCGGCACCGGCTGGGTGGGCAGCGCGGCGACGCACCTGTACCTGGCCGTGCCGCGCGCGCGGCGCTTCTGCCTGCCCAACACCCGCTTCCTGATCCACCAGCCGAGCGGCGGCGCCGGCGGCCCCGCGAGCGATATCGCGATTCACGCCAAGGAGATCATCAAGGCTCGCGAACGCATCGCGCAGACCATCGCCCGCGAGACCGGCAAGCCGCTCGACAGCGTGCTGCAGGACATCGAGCGCGACCGCTGGCTGTCGGCCGAGGAAGCGATCGACTACGGGCTCGTCGGCCGCATCATCCAGAACAAATCCGAACTGCGCCGCTGAACGCGACGCGCACCCGAGAAAAAAGCCCGGCAGTGCCGGGCTTTTTTTCGTTCAGGCCGCCGCAGACGCGACGGCCGAGCCAGCCGCTCAGGACTTGGCGCTCTTCTTCGAAGCCTTCTCGTCGGCCTTCGCGCGCTTGACGTCGGCTTCGGCCTTCTCGTACGCGGCCTTGGCGTCCTTCTCGCAGGCCTTCTTCTCGTCGCCCTTCATGGGCTTGCACTGGGCCTTGGCCGACTTGTAGTCGGCCTTGGCCTGCTTCTCCATGGCCTTGCTGTCGCCGCCAGCGGCGGCTGCAGAGGAACCGGACGTGCCCGCGCTGGACTTGCTCGTGCTGCCGGTGCTGCCCGTGCTGCCGGTGCTGCTGCCGGTCGACGGCGAGCTGGCGCTGGAACCCGTGCCGGTCGAGCCGGAGGTACCGCCCGACGTCTGGGCCATGGCCAGGCCCATGGAGAGGGCGGCGGCGAGTGCGATGAGGGTCTTGTTCATCAGTGAGATCTCCTGTTGGATGGAAGTGGAAGCCGAGGACTTCCCGGCCCTCCATCCAACGCGGTAGCCCCCGCCCGGGTTGTAGGACGCCTTCGATTGATGCGCGCTTCGGCGGCGCATGGCGCGGCTGCAGGCATGGGAGAAAGTCCCATGTGCATCGCATGCGCAGGTTCAACCCTCGGAGTTCGCGTCCAAACGTAAATTGATGCCCGGCGACGGAGTGCGACAGGCGCGTGGAGGCCTTCACGCTGGCTTCACGGTCGAGCTGCACGAACTCACGACGTGAGCCTCATCTGTTGCGTAGCTGAGCCGTCAGGAGGCACCAGCGGGGCAATTCCGCCGCGCACGCGGCAATGCCGAGCTGGCGACTGCCGAAAGTCCGGCAACATTTCACGCCACCCCGTTACGACTGTCCGACGAAGCGCCTTCGCCATGTCGGACATCTCCTACTAGAGTCGCGCCTCCTGCTGAGGTCCAGCGCCTGCCCCACGCACTTCCGGTGTCCGCACCGGCATGCGTGCCGCGCAGTTCGACGCCGCTCCTCGGGTTCGTGCAATTCGCTGCGCGGCGTGTCCCAGGACGCGCCGGCCCCGCAGCGTTCTTACATCTGGTTGTTCAATGAAGAGGCGCATCTTTCTCCAGTCCGGTTCGGCAGCAGTGGCCACGGCCCTCGTGGGTTGCGGCGGTGGTGGTGGCGGATCCAGCAGCGACGCTGCCGTGGCCGCAGGCACGTCCGCCGACACGGCTACTGGCACGACCGTGACCACGGCGTCGGCTGCGCCGACCGGTCCGGCGAACCTGGCGAGTCCCGCGAATCCGGCCAGCCCGACCACCGCGACCACCTCCAGCTCCGCTCCTGCCCAGCAGCAGGCCACCAGCACGGTGCCTGGCATCGCGTATCCCTTCGGCTCGCGCCTGACTCCCTACGTCGCTGGCATCCTGCCGAACAACGCGAGCAACGCGCAGATGGACGCCAAGATCAAGTCGTTCTACGACGCCTGGAAGCCGAACATCGTCAGCGTGCCCACGATTCCCGGCGGCAAGGCGCTGCGCTTCTCGAGCAGCTACATCACCGTGTCCGAAGGCATGGGCTACGGGATGCTCATCACCGTGATCATGGCCGGCTACGACGCCAACGCGCGTGCCACGTTCGACGCGCTGCTCACCACGGTGCGTGCCCGCCCGGCCTATGGCATCCCCAGCGGCAGCGGCGGCCCCTACCTCATGGATTGGCGGCTGGATGCCAGCGGCAACAGCGCGGGCGACGGCTGGAACGCCATGGACGGCGACCTCGACATCGCGATGGCGCTGCTCATGGCCGACAAGCAGTGGGGGTCCACCGGCACGTGGAACTACAAGCAGGAGGCGCTGAACACGATCGGCGCGCTCAAGGCCTGGAACATGAAGGCGGACGGCACCACCAAGGGGCTGCCCAGCGCCAACAACAACCGCACCTCGGACTACATGGTCAGCCACTTCCGCGCCTTCAAGCGCGCCACCGGCGACAGCGTGTGGGACCTGGCGGTGGATCGCGCGTACTGGCTGCTGGACAACATCCAGACCACCTACTCGCCCAACTGCGGCCTGATGCCCGACTTCATCATCAATACGAACACGAGCACGCCTGCTCCTTCGCAGGGCTACATCGGCGACGGCACGTCGACCGAGGGCTACTACTTCGCCAACGCCGAGCGCAACCCCTGGCGCCTGGGCACCGACTTCGTCCTGACCGGCGACACGCGCTTCAAGACGATCTGCCAGCGCCTGACCACGTTCATGCAGAAGGATTGCGGCGGCAGCCCCGGCTCGCTGTCGATCGGCTACCACCTGGACGGCAGTTCCATGGGCCACAGCTGGGCGCCCACCGCCATCGCCGGCCCGCTGCAATGCGGCGCCATGGTGGATGCGAGCTTCCAGCCCTTCCTGAACAGCCTGTGGACCTGGACCTCGAGCAACTTCGTCACCAGCTACTACGACTCCGAGCTGATGCTGATCCCGATGATCGTGGCATCGGGCAACTGGTGGACCACCTGACGCGATGATCCTGGCGCGGGCTGCATGCCCGCGCCCATTTCACGCCAGCGATTCGATGATGGTGACGTTGGCCATGCCGCCACCCTCGCACATCGTCTGCAGGCCCCAGCGGCCCTTGCGCTGACGCAGGAAGTGCAGCAGCGTCGTCATCAGCTTGGCGCCCGAAGCGCCCAGCGGATGACCGAGCGCGATCGCACCGCCATTCACGTTCAGGCGCTCGGGGTCGGCACCGGTCGCCTGCAGCCAGGCCAGCGGCACCGGCGCGAAGGCCTCGTTGACCTCGAAGGCATCGATGTCGCCGACCTTCAGGCCGGCCTTCTTCAGCGCCGCCAGCGTGGCGGGGATCGGCGCCTCGAGCATCACCACCGGATCGTGGCCCATGACCGACAGGTGATGGATGCGCGCGAGCGGCTTCAGGCCATGGGCCTTCACGGCCTGCTCGCTCGCCACCATGACACCGGCGGCACCGTCGGCGATCTGGCTGGCCGTCGCGGCAGTGATGACGCCGTCGGGCTGCAGCAGCTTGACGCCGGCGATGCCTTCCAGCGAGGCGTCGAAGCGGATCCCCTCGTCCACCGTGTGCGGTGCGCCCTCGCCCTCCTCTCCCGCGCGCCGTGACGCAACGGGCAGGATCTCGGCCCCAAAGCGCCCCGCCTCGGTGGCCGCGCGGGCGCGCTCATGGCTCTGCAGCGCGTAGGCGTCGAGCTGGTCCTTGGTGAGGCCGTACTTGCGCGCGATCATCTCGGCGCCGACGAACTGGCTGAACTCGCCACCGGGATAGCGCGCCTGGATGCGCGGGCTCATGTAGAAGCCCAGGCCGTTGCGGCGCGGCAGTTCGCTGGACGAGAACATCGGCACCCGCGACATGCTTTCCACGCCGGCGGCGATCACGATGTCCTGCGTGCCGGACAGCACCGCCTGCGCCGCGAACTGCAGCGCCTGCTGCGACGACCCGCACTGGCGATCGATGGAGGTGCCCGGCACCGACTCCGGCAGCTTCGAGGCCAGCACCGCATTGCGTGCGACGTTGGTCGACTGCTCGCCGACCTGGCTCACGCATCCCATCAGCACGTCGTCCACGGCGGCGGGATCGACCCCTGCGCGATCGACCAGCGCATCGAGGATCTCCGCCGCGAGGTCGACGGGGTGCCAGCCGGACAGGCGGCCATTGCGGCGGCCGGCGGCGGTGCGGACGGCGGCGACGAGAAAGGCTTCGGGCATGCGTGACCTCGCGGGCTCGGGAAGGAGCGTCGATTATCGAGCGCCCGTTCCGTCAACGCGCCGCGTCAGGCCATCTCGCCCTGGAGGAACAGGTCGGCTTCGCGCGAGACCCGCGTCAGCACCGCGTGGTCGAAGAACTCGCGCACCGGCAGGTCGGCCAGGAGGTGCCCACGCTCGAGGTACGCGACGCGGGTGGCCAGGCGCTTGACCTGGCCGAGGTTGTGGCTGGCGAAGACCATCGTCGTGCCCGCCTGCGCGAACTCCGCCATCACCGCTTCGACCTCGCGCTTGGCGGGCGGATCGAGGCTGGCGGTCGGCTCGTCGAGCAGGAGCAGGTCGGGCTGCAGGCTCCACGCGCGCGCCAGGGCGACACGCTGCTGCTGGCCCGCCGACAGGTGCCGTGCGTTGCGCGGGCCGATGTCGGCCAGCCCCACGCGGGCCAGTGCGTCCGGCACACGCCGCCGCGCTTCGCCCCATGGCACGCCGGAGAGCCACAGGCCGAGTGCGAGATTGCGCGAGACGCTGCTGCGCAGCAGGTACGGACGCTGGAACACCATGGCCTGCCGCACCCCGGGGTCGCGCTCGATGCGGCCGCGTGCCGGCGGCAGCAGGCCGTGGAGCACGCGCAGGAGGGTGCTCTTGCCGCTTCCGTTCGCGCCGATCAGGGCGAGCCGTTCGCCGCGCGCAAGCCGCAGGTCGATGTCATGCAGGACGGTGGTGCGACCCAGCACCACGTCGGCCGACTGCAGGTGCAGCACCGCGGTCATCGGGCCGCGTCCGCGCTGCGCGCCGCGGTGTTGGACTCAAGAGCGGCCCAGGGTCTCACGCGTGCACGCCCCGCACGCCCGCGGGCAGGTCCGCCTGCGCGAGCCGCCAGTGCCGCAGCCCGGCCACCACCGCATTCAGCCCGAGCACGATCACCAGCAGCACGACGCCCAGCGCCACCGCGAGCGGCAGGTCGCCCTTGCTGGTCTCCAGGGCGATGGCGGTCGTCATCACGCGCGTGAAGCCATCGATGTTGCCGCCGACGATCATCACCGCGCCGACCTCCGAAATGGCGCGTCCGAAGCACGCGATGAGCACCGTGAGCATCGCGTAGCGTTCGTCCCAGGTGAGCAGCAGGCAGCGCAGCCACGAGCCGGCGCCGAGCGAGGCGAGCTGTTCGCCGTGGGCCTGCTCCGCGTCATCGACCAGTTGCCGGGTCAAGGCGGCGGCGACGGGCAGGACCAGCAGTGCCTGCGCCAGCACCATGGCCCGGAACGAGAACAGCCAGCCGAGCCAGCCCAACGGCCCCGATCGCGACAGCAGCAGGTACACCAGCAGGCCGACGACGACGGAGGGAATCGCCAGCAGTGTGTGAAGGACCGCCAGCACGGCGCCGCGGCCGCGGAACCGCGCCACGCCCAGCCACGCGCCGACGAGACAACCCAGGCTGCAGCCGATGGCGCAGGCGGTGCTGCTCACCGCGAGCGAGCGGCCGACGATGGCAAGGAATTGCGGCTCGGCGCCGACGATGAGGCCGGACGCGTGGCGTGCGACCTCGGAGAACGTGCTCATGGAGCGGGGATTGTGGCCGAGGCGATTGCGGGCGCCGGCTGGCCGCGGCTCAGCGAGCCGCGCCGCCCTTCACTTCAGGCCAGGCCCCAGTCGGTGGAGCGGCGCTCCGGCTCCAGGTCGGCATGGACACTCCACTGCGGCTCCTGGTGGTCGGTGGGCTGGAAGCCTTCCAGCAGGCACAGGTCGGCCCCCAGGTCCTTGAGCAGCGTGCGGTCCAGGATCTGCCCGGAGGGATGCACCCACAGTCCCGTGTAGTGCGACGCTTCGGCGGCCCAGCTGGCCCCGATGAGACGGCGCGACGCGCGCTCCAGCATTGGCAGGCCGAGCAGCAGGCGCAACCCCGAGGTGCGCTCCCAGTGCACCAGCCGCAACATGACGGCAATGCTGGGACGCCCATCCGGGAGCGCGCCCTGGTGGCGGATCTCGATCTCGACGCATTCGGCCGCGATGCCGGCACGGCGCAGCACCTCGTCGACGCACGCGCGGTACTCGGCCTGGATTTCCTCGATCGACGTGGAGTTCGGGTGCATCTCGGTGGATGCGACCTCGTCTTCGCGTTGGAACAGCTTCTTCAGCTCGAGCATGTTGGTCTGCCGCCCGCGGCCCCCTGAACAATCCTGCCCGGAGGATAGCTCTGCCGTCGGCTCTGGTGAACCACCTGTCGGGACTTGTCCAACAGGCGGTTCCCTCCAGCCGGCGGAACGTGGCGGCCGGCCGACAGCCAGGCCTGCTGCAGCGCAGCAGGCCTAGGCGGCCAGCGCGTTCGCCGGCGTCGCCCCGGTCCCGTATCCGGCCGGTGCGCGCGGCGTGCCGCCCGACAGCACCTTGACCGCGCAGTACTTGAACTCCGGGATCTTGCCGAACGGATCCAGCGCCGCATTGGTCATCAGGTTGGCCGCCGCCTCGTAGTAGGCGAACGGGATGAACACCGCGCCCGTGGGCGTGCCATCGTCGCGGCGCACGTGGATCGCCACCTCGCCGCGCCGAGACTGCACCGTGATCACGTCGCCGGGCTGCAGGCCGAGCGCGGACAGGTCGCCGCCGTTCATGGACGCCGTCGCCATCGGCTCGATCGCATCGAGCACCGCGGCGCGCCGCGTCATGCTGCCGGTGTGCCAGTGCTCGAGCTGGCGACCCGTGATCAGCACGAACGGGTACTGCGCATCGGGACGCTCGTCGGCCGGGATGATGTCGGCCGGCACCAGCTTCACCTTGCCGTCCTGCGTCGGGAAGCGCTCGGTGAACACGATCGGCTGGCCGGGGTCGTCCTCCGACAGGCAGGGATAGGTGACGCTCGACTCGCGCTCGAGGCGCTGCCAGCTGATGCCCGCGATGGCGGCGTGCATGGCCTGCCGCATTTCCTCGTACACCGCCGCGACGCCGCATTCCTCGCCCGGATAGTTCCAGTCGAGACCGACGCGGCGCGCGATCTGCTGGAGGATCCAGAGGTCCGGCTTCGCATCGCCCGGCGGGTTCAGCGCACGGCGGCCCAGCTGCACCATGCGGTCGGTGTTGCTCACGGTGCCGGTCTTCTCGGGCCAGGCCGATGCGGGCAGGACCACGTCGGCGAGCCATGCCGTCTCGGTCATGAAGATGTCCTGCACGACCAGGTGTTCGAGGCTCGCGAGCGCGTGCCGCGCGTGGTTCAGGTCCGGGTCGCTCATCGCGGGGTTCTCGCCCATGATGTACATGCCACGGATCTTGTGCGGGTCGGTGTCGTCGGCCAGCGCCTTGTGCATGATCTCGACGACCGTGTAGCCGGGCCGCGGATCGAGCGGCGTGTTCCAGAACTTCTCGAACCAGGCATGCGCCTGCGCGTTGTCCACGCGCTGGTAGTTCGGGAACATCATCGGGATCAGGCCGGCGTCGCTGGCGCCCTGGACGTTGTTCTGGCCGCGCAGCGGATGCAGCCCCGACCCGGGCTTGCCGATCTGGCCGGTGACGGTGGACAGCGCGATCAGGCAGCGCGCGTTGTCCGTGCCGTGCACGTGCTGGCTCACGCCCATGCCCCAGAGGATCATCGCGCCCTTGGCCTTCGCGAACGCGCGGGCCACGTCGCGCAGGACCTGCGCCGGCACGCCGCAGATCGGCGCCATCGCCTCCGGGCTGTAGTCCTTCACGTTCTGGCGCAGCGCCTCGTAGTTGCTCGCGCGCTCGCGCACGAACGCCTCGTCGGCCAGCCCCTCCTCGATCACCGTGTGGATGATCGCGTTGAGCATCGCCACGTCGGTGTCGGGCTTGAACTGCATGATCCGCCACGCGTGCCGACCGATGTCGGTGACGCGCGGATCGGCCAGCACGATTTTCCTGCCGGCCTTGGCGGCGTTCTTCATCCACGTCGCCGCCACCGGGTGGTTGGCCGTCGGATTCGAACCGATGACGAGGATCAGCTCCGCGTTCTCGACGTCGTTGACCTGGTTGCTGACGGCACCCGAACCCACGCCCTCGAGCAGCGCGGCCACGCTGGAGGCGTGGCACAGGCGCGTGCAGTGGTCGACGTTGTTGCTGCGGAAGCCCGTTCGCACCAGCTTCTGGAACAGGTAGGCCTCCTCGTTGCTGCCCTTCGCGGAGCCGAAGCCGGCCAGCGACTTGGCACCGTGCGTGTCGCGCAGCTGGCGCAGCTTGCCGCCAGCGAGGTCGAGGGCTTCTTCCCACGTCGCCTCGCGGAACACATCGCTCCAGTGCGCGGGGGTGTCGCCGATTTCCTTCGGCACGCCGGGCTTGCGGACCAGCGGTTTGATGAGCCGCTGCTCGTGGTGCACGTAGTCATAGCCGAAGCGACCCTTGACGCACAGGCGGCCGTGGTTGGCCGGGCCGTCGCGCCCTTCGACGCTGACGATCTTCTCGTCGCGCACGTTGTAGGTGACGAGGCAACCGACACCGCAGAACGGGCAGACGGAATCGACCTTGCGGTCCACCACCTGCGAGCCCACCATCGTCTTGGGCATCAGCGCGCCGGTGGGGCAGGCCTGCACGCACTCGCCGCAAGCCACGCAGGTGCTGTCGCCCATCGGATCGTCGAGGTCGAACACCACCTTGCTCGAGTTGCCCCGCAGCGCGTAGCCGATGACGTCGTTGACCTGCTCCTCGCGGCACGCGCGCACGCAGCGCGTGCACTGGATGCAGGCCTCGAGGTTGACGGACATGGCCGGATGCGACACGTCCGGCATCGGCTCGTCGCGGCGCAGCGCCACCAGTTCGGGACGCGGCGTGACGCCCAGCGCCTCGGCCCATTGCGACAGCTCGCCGTGCTGGCCGCGCCGCCCTTCGGCATCGGTCCACTTGAAGCCGTGCTCGGGCAGGTCGGCCAGCAGCATCTCGACCACCATCGCCTGGCTCTTGCGGGCGCGCTCGCTGGTGGCCTTGACGTCCATGCCGGGCGTGACCGCGCGGCAGCAGCTGGGCGCCAGCACGCGCTCGCCGCCCACCTCGACGACGCACGAGCGGCAGTTGCCGTCCGGGCGGTAGCCCTCCTTGTAGCAAAGCCGGGGAATCTGCACGCCGAGCCGGTCGGCGGCCTGGAGGATGGTCTCGCCCTGGATGGCCTGCACCTCGCGGCCATCGAGCTTGAAGGAGACCAGCGGAAGGTCAGGCGATTTCATGCGGGAAGTACTGCTGGATGCAGCGGATCGGGTTGGGGGCGGCCTGGCCCAGGCCGCAGATCGAGGCATCGCCCATCACCTGCGCGAGGTCGCCCAGGGTGGTGGTGTCCCAGCGCGGCGCTTCCATCAGCGCCGCGGCCTTCTCGGTGCCCACGCGGCACGGCGTGCACTGGCCGCAGCTCTCGTGGGCGAAGAACCGCATCACGTTGAGCGCCGCGTCGCGCGCGCGGTCGTGCTGGCTCAGCACCATCACGGCCGCCGAGCCGATGAAGCAGCCATGCGGCTGCAGGGTGTCGAAGTCGAGCGGGATGTCGGCCATCGAGGCCGGCAGGATGCCGCCCGACGCGCCCCCGGGCAGGTACGCATACAGCTGGTGGCCGTCCTGCATGCCGCCGCAGTACTCGTCGACCAGTTCGCGCAGCGTGATGCCGGCGGGCGCGAGCTTCACGCCCGGCTGCTTCACGCGGCCGCTGACACTGAACGAGCGCAGGCCCTTGCGGCCATGCCGGCCGAACGATGCAAACCACTGCGGGCCGCGTTCGACGATGTCGCGCACCCAGTACAGCGTCTCGAAGTTGTGTTCCAGCGTGGGCCGGCCGAACAGGCCGACCTGCGCGATGTAGGGCGGCCGCAGCCGCGGTTCGCCGCGCTTGCCCTCGATGCTCTCGATCATCGCGGACTCCTCACCGCAGATGTAGGCACCGGCGCCGCGCCGCAGTTCGATGCGGGGCAGCGGGCATGGCGGATTGACGATCAGCCGCGCGAGCTCCTGCTCCAGCAGCACGCGCGCGTCGTGATACTCGTCGCGCAGGTAGATGTAGACCGCCTCGGTGCCCACAACGTGCGCGGCGACCAGCAGGCCTTCGAGGAACCGGTGCGGATCGCGTTCGAGGTACGTGCGGTCCTTGAACGTCCCGGGCTCGCCCTCGTCAATGTTCACGGCCATCAGGCGCGGCGCGGGCTGCTCACGCACGATGCGCCACTTGCGCGCGGCCGGAAAGCCCGCGCCGCCAAGGCCGCGCAGGCCCGAGTCGTCCATCGCCTTGATCACGTCTTCGGCGGAACGCTCGCCCTGCACCAACGCGGCGGCCAGCTGGTAGCCGCCGTTGGCGCGGTAGGTCGCGTAGTCGGTGAACGCAGGCCTTGCCTCGATCTGTGCGGGCGCGGGCGACACGCTGCGCTCGGCCAGGTCGGCGGGCTGGAAGTTCGCGCCGGCCGATGCCACCTGCGCGCCGACGGCATCGCGTTGGGCCACCGCCCGCTGCACCTTGTCGAGCGTTGCCATCGGCACCGCGCACTGGTGCACCGCCACGGCGGGTGCCTGCTCGCAGCGACCGATGCAAGGCGCTGCGATCACGCGCACGTCCGTCCCGAGAATGCCCGGCAGCTTCGCCAGCAAATCGCGAGAGCCCGCCAGCTCGCAAGCGAGGCTGTCGCACACACGCACCGTCAGCGCAGGCAGCGCAGCGTCGGCCGGCACCACCTCGAAGTGGTGGTAGAAGGTCGCAACCTCGTACACCTCGGCCATCGGCACGTTCGTCTCGCGCGACAGCGCCACCAGGTGCGGCTCGCGCAAGGCGCCGTAGCGGTCGTTCAACCGGTGCAGGTGCTCGATCAGGAGGTCGCGCCGGTATCCCTCTGCGGGACGCGGGCCGAGGCAGTCACGCACCTCCGCGAGCGCCTGCTCGTCGGGCTGACGGCCCTTGAGCTTGCTCTTGCGGCGGATGCGCTCGCGCAGGTCGTCGGCGGTGCCGAGGGCGACCGCCTGCACCTGCGCGCTGGGGACGGGATGGTTCATCGAACTTCTACTGCTACTGCTACTGGTGCTTCTGCGTCCAGGCGGGGCGCGATCAGCTGAAGAACTTGGCGGCCGCGATCAGGGTGCGGTAGACGCCCCAGGCGAGCGGGATGCCGACCACCAGCCAGGCCAGCCAGACCTTGGCGACAGGCGTGCGCTCCTCGGTGCCGGCACCGGCCATGCCAGCCTCGGCCGCGGCGGCCTTCTCGTGGGCCAGGCGCTTCTCTTCCGCCAGTTCGGCTTCCGTCATGAAGTACTTGTCCGGCAGCGGGCGCACCAGCAGGTTGCAGATCAGGCCGATGACGAGCATGCCGACCAGGATGTACATCGTCTGGTTGTAGACCTGCGAGCGCGGGATGCCCAGGCCGAGCTGGTATTCGCGCATGTAGTTCACGACCACGGGACCCACGATGCCGGCGGTGGACCACGCGGTGAGCAGGCGGCCGTGGATGGCGCCGACGAACTGGGTGCCGAAGATGTCGGCCAGGTAGGCCGGCACCGTGGAGAAGCCGCCGCCGTACATGGACAGGATGATGCAGACCGCCGCGACGAACAGCAGCTTGTTGCCGGTGCCGGCGAAGCCGGGCAGGCTGGCGTACAGGATGCCGCCCAGCACGAAGAAGATCGTGTAGGTGGTCTTGCGGCCGAAGAAGTCGGACATGCTGGCCCAGAAGAAGCGGCCGCCGATGTTGAACAGCGAGAGCAGCGCGGTGAAGCCGCCGGCGACCGTCGCGATGGCGGCCAGTTGCTCCTTGCTCAACTCGCCGAACTTCAGCGGCACGCCGATCAGGTTGCCGCCGAACACTTCCTGCAGCATCGGCGAGGCCATGCCGATCACGCCGATGCCGGCGCTGACGTTCATGGTAAGCGCCATCCAGATCAGCCAGAACTGCGGGATGCCCCACACGCGCTTCACGTGCACGTGGCGCTGCGTGATCATGGCGTTGGTGGACTTGGCCGCGGGCGGCGTCCAGCCTTCCGGCTTCCAGCCATTGGCCGGCACGCGGTAGCCGAACGCGCCGCCGATCATGAACACGAAGTAGATGATGGCCATGACGACGAAGGTGGTCGCCACGCCGTTGCTGGTGGGCGTGGAGAAGGCCTTCATCAGGTCCACCGCCAGCGGCGAGCCGATCATCGCGCCGCCACCGAAGCCCATGATGGCCATGCCGGTCGCCATGCCGCGACGGTCGGGGAACCACTTGATCAGGGTCGACACGGGTGAGATGTAGCCCAGCCCGAGGCCGGCCCCGCCGATCACGCCCGAGCCCAGGAGCATCAGCCAGAACTGGTGCTGCTGGATGCCGAAGGCCGAGATCAGCATGCCGCCGCACCAGCACACCGCGGCCACGACGCCTGCCTTGCGCGGACCTGCGCGCTCGAGCCAGCCGCCCCAGACCGCCGCGGCGATGCCCAGGATCAGGAAGAACAGGGTGAACATCCAGCCGAGCGTGGAGATGTGCCAGTCGCAATTGCTGGCAAACCATTCGCCGATGAATCCGACGTCGTTGCCGCAGGTCGCGGCACCGCCCCCCGCCATCGACAGCTGCTTGGACAGCGGCAGCCAGAACACCGAGAAGCCGTACGCCATGCCGATGCACAGGTGGATGGCCAGCGCGGCCGGGGGAACCATCCAGCGGTTGAAGCCGGGCCCCGCGATGATGCGTTCCTTGTCCAGGAGGCCGGGGCCCCGCGCTCCCTTACCGCCCACCTGCATCCCCTTCTCTCCGAGCACACTTGACATGCTTTTTCTCCGATGTACGCCACTCTCCGGGCGCGCGTGGAGTGTCCCGGCGTTAGCACGCCAACGTCAAATCACATCCATCGATTGCGTCATTCGGTGTTTGAATGACGCAACGCAGCACGCGCTTGTGGCGTGAATGTCGACCCGGGTACGAATTCCGGCGTACGCAATCGGCGTACGCCGTGCTAATTGGCGAGCAGCCCCGAATGCGCCGCGACGTGCCGGTGCCACTCGGGATCCTGCGCCAGCTCCAGCGCCGCGTCGAGGGCGCGCGAGGGCCGCACCGAGCCCTGCGCCATGAACCCGATCGGCGTTCGCACCGCCGGCTCCACCAGCGGAAGCGCCTCCAGTTCGCGGTAGCCGCGCACCGCGCCGACCAGCGCGCCCGGCATGACGGTGCACATCTCGCCCGCCACCACGCTCAGGGCCAGCGTGAGGATGGAGTTGGTCTCGATCGCCGGCCTCATCGGCACGCCGGCGGTGACCAGCGCGCTGTCGACGATCGTGCGGTTGTGCATGTCGGGCGTGAGCATGGCGAGAGGCAGCTTGCCCGCCTCCTTCCAGCGCACCGGCTTGCCGATCTGCAGTTCCTGCCGGTGCGGCCGCGCCGCGCGGCGCAGCAGGAAATAGTGCTCCGTGTACTGCGGCCACGCGCGCAGCGTCGCGCCCTGCAGCTTCATGCGCTCGGTGTAGCCGAGCGCCAGGTCCAGCGACAGCCGCTCCAACCCGGCCTCGAGTTCGCCGGAGCTCATGGAATACACCACCGGCACGATGCCAGGATGACGCGCCTGCAGGCGGGCCGCGAACCGCGCCAGCACGGGCACCGCAGTCGGCACCGCACCGATGCGCAGGATGCCGCGCGGCCGATCCGCCTCGGCGCCGAGTTCCTGCTGCAGGATGCTGTGCTCGCGCACCATGCGCTGTGCGGCCGCCAGCACGCGTTCGCCCTCGGGCGTGAGGCCGGCGTAGTTGCGTCCGCGCTTGACGATGACGACGCCGAACTCCTCCTCCAGCGCCTTCATCGCGTTGGACAGCGCAGGCTGCGTGATGTGGCAGGCCTGCGCCGCGCGCCCGAAGTGCCCGTGCTCGCTCAGGGCGATCAGGTAGCGCATGGAGGCGAGGAGATTCATGCAGGATTATTGACGCGCTGGGTTTCCCGCTCCCGCACGGCGCGCGGGTGCAGTCCTTCCCCGACGCACTGCCGTCAGTGGCCGCCTACAGCGTCGCCGACGCCTCGCACCTAGGCTGTTGCCATAGCAGCCCCGCAGAACAACGAGGAGACCGCCGATGGCCCTGCCGCATGCCCGACCGATGGACATCATCAGCGTCGCACCACTGGGCGATGCCCTGGCCCAGTCCGTGAGCACCAGCCTGATCAAGACCGACCGGCTGCAGTTGCTGCACCTGGTGCTGCGCGCGCACCAGAACCAGCCCGACCACCACGTCGACGAGGAGTGCACCGTCCATTGCCTCGAAGGCGTGGTCGAGGTCGTGACGCCGGGCGGCGTGCGACAGCTGAGGCCGGGACAGGTGGTGCTGCTGCCGGGCAAGGAGAGGCACTCGTTGCGCGCGCGCACCGACTGCGCGGTGCTCGTCACGCTGGTGCTCGACCATGGCGATGCAGGCCACGGCGGGGGCACGGGCGCGAGAACCCTGCGCAACGACAAGACCTGACGCATCCGCGCCGGAGGCGCGTGCGGCGCGCCTCGCGCCATGCCCGGTCGAGCTGTCGGCCAACGTGTAGCTGGGCTGTTCTCCTACAGCAGAGGCTGGTGTGCGTTCCTAGCATGGACTCATCCAAACAAGGACGGACATGCACATCAGCAGTACCCGCGCCACCCGGGGTCGAGTGGCCAGCCATCTCCTTCTTTCCGCGCTCGCACTGGCGCTCGCCGCCTGCGGCGGTGGCGGCGGCAGCGGCACCGACATGGCCGCAACCGCTACCTCGACGGGCAGCACCACGAGCACGACCACCGCCCTCGGTGCAGGCAGCGGCGCGGTGCCCACGGGTTCGACGGTCAGCGCGCAAGTCGCGCAGCGGCCCGCGGTCATTCGCGTCAACGCCGACGCGGCAGGCCAGCAGACCCTCGCCGACATCGCGACGCTGCAAGGCGGCGGCTATGCGATCGCCTATCTGTCCCGTCCCGGCAGCGGTGCAGCCAGCGTGCACGTGCAGCGGTTCACCGCCGACGGACAGCGCAGCGGCGCCGACGTCGCCGTGGCCCTGCCCGATGGCGAGAGCGATGCGACCGTCGCCGTGTTGCCCGACGGCAGCGTGGTGATCGCGACGCTGCAGACTGGCAATGCGGCCAGCACGCCATCGATCACGCGCACGACGCTGCTGCTGCGACACCACGACGCGAGTGGTGCGGCGATGGGCGCGCCGATGCAGGTCGCGAGCCTGGACCAGGACCGCACCGCCGGCGGCGCGATGCACTACATCGCCGCACCGAAGCTGGTGCACTGGGAAGACGGCAGCTTCATGCTGGCGTGGTCGCAGGTGACCGACGACGCCAACGGCAAGGTGCCCGAGTTCTGGGGCCGCCGCTTCGACACCGAAGCCCTGCCGATCGGCGTCAACCTGCCGATCGGCAGCGGCACCGCGGGCTCGTCGCTGCGGATCGTGGCGGCTCCCGGCGGCGGCTTCGTGATCGCGACCACGCTGCGCGCGAACGGCGCCAACTGGCTGATGTACCGCGGCTTCGATGGCTCCAAGTCGCCGGTGCTGCCGCCCGACGCGCTCGGCGCCGCGGAAGGCAGCGTGCTGCTGCCCCTGTACGGCGGCTCGCAGGTGCTGCTGTCGCCGGTCAAGAACGTGGTGGCGGTGCAGCGCTACGACGCGCAGGGCCAGCTGCAGGGCGAAGGACTCGGACTGCCGGCGATGCCGGCCGGCATGGCGGCGCTGAGGGACGGCACCTTCGTGCTGGTGGTCGACGATGGCACCGGCACGCTGCGTGCGCAGCACTACGACGCGCAGGTGCAGCCCGTCGGCGGAGCCCAGGCGATTGCGGGATCCGCGGGCGCGGTGCAGGGCCAGGCGCTGGGAGATGGTGGACTCGTGCTCGCATGGACCGCCAACACGGCCGGCGACCAGGACGTGATGGCGACGCGCACCGCGCCCTGAGCGAGCGGCCGCATCGCGTGGCCAGGGGCCCGTTCCCCCTAGACTCGCGCGATGCCTTCACTGACGGCCGCGCAGGCGGCCTTCGTCGCGCAAGTGCTGCGCAATCCGGCCAACGCCGCCCTCCTCGACCGCTGGCCGGCGTTCGACCTTCCCGACGCCTGGCTGGTGGCCGGCTGCCTGTTCCAGGCCGTGTGGAACCTGCGCGGCGGGCGGCCGGTGCAGGAGGGCATCAAGGACTACGACCTCTTCTACTTCGACCCGGACGACCTGTCCGAGGCCGGCGAGCGCGCGGTGCAGGCGAAGGTCGATGCGCACATCGAGGGTCTTGGCATCACGGTGGAAGCGAAGAACCAGGCCCGCGTGCATCTCTGGTACCAGGACTTCTTCGGCCATCCCTATCCCGCGCTGCGCGATTCCCGCGACGGCATCGACCGCTTCCTGGTGCGCGAGACCTGCGTCGGCATCCGACCCACGGCCGCCGGCTGGGACGTGCACGCGCCGCAGGGTGTGGAGGCCATCGCCGCAGGCACGCTGAGCCGCAATCCGCTGACGCCGCACGCGGCGCTGTTCGACGCCAAGGCGGCGTCGTACCGCGCGCGCTGGCCCTGGCTGCGGATCGTCGGCTAGCGACTCACTGCAGCGCGTTCGTCAGGTCACCCATGCGCGCGCGCACGCCGGGCAACGGCTCGAGGTCGAAGCGCTCGGTGATGAACTTCAGGATCGAGGTCGTGTCGTAGGGCGTCTTGTCGACGTAGCCCTTCTTCACCATCGGTCCGACCAGCAGCGTCGGGATGCGCGTGCCCGGCCCGAAACGGTCACCCCAGCCCTTGCCGGACGGCGGCGGCACGTGGTCCCAGTAGCCGCCGTTCTCGTCGTAGGTCACCACCACCAGCATGTCGTTCCACTGCGGGCTGCGGCGCAGGCGCTCCAGCACCGCCGCGATGTGCTCGTCGCCGGTGGCGATGTCGGTGTACGACGGATGCTGCGTGTTCACGCCGGCCGGCTTGTAGAAGCTGACCGCGGGCAGGGTGCCGGCGTCGATGGCCTGCATGAACTCGTCGCCATCCTTCAGGTGCTGGGCGCGGTCGGGCGTGCCCGGAGCGAAGCGCGCGAAGTAGTTGAACGGCTGGTGGTGCGGCTGGAAGTTGGGCGAGGTCGGCGAGCGCGTGTAGATGATGCTGCGTTTGACGGCGGGCGCCTGCATGCCGTCGGCCAGCGCCTGCATCCAGCCGCCGGCATACCAGGCCCATTGCACGCCGCGCGCGGACAGCGTGTCGCCGATGGTGCGGGCGGTCTGCGGCGGCACGGGCACGCCGCTGGAGGCATTGCCTGCCGGATCGGCCATGGTCAGCGGGCCGTCCGCCGCGGGCGCGATGCCGCTCGGCTGGTACGGCGGCTGCGAGGTGTTGACCGACCAGCCGTCCGGTGTCACCTGCCCGCCGCCGCTGCTGTACACCTGCACGGCGCCGTCGCGCGCCGAGGGCGAGCTGGGCTTTTTCTCCAGCTTGCCCTGCGCGTCCAGGCGCGCCCGCATCGACGCCGGTGCGTCGGCATGCCGCGGCGCGCAGGCGCACACCAGGTACTGGTGGTTGAGATAGGAGCCGCCGAACGCACCCATGAAGAAGTGGTCGGCCAGCGTGTACTCCTGCGCCCAGCGCCACAGCTCGAACTGGCTGCCGTCGTAGTGGCCCATCACCCAGCCGCCGACGGTGGACATCGCGGCGAACCTGTCGTTGCGGCCGCCATCGATCTGTTCCTGATTGTGGAAGAAGGCGTGGATCGGGCTCGGCACGATCGTCGTCGGCGGACGGCTCACCGGCGGCGCGTCGATGCGGAACGGGCGGTTCGGCATGCGCGGGAAAGCCGGGTTGGGCTTGCCGTCGGGACCGAACACCACCAGCTCGGGCAGCGGCGTGCCGTCGTGGTCACGCTGCACGTACTGCTCCGGCGTCGCCTGCGCGATGCCCTCGGCGCCGGGGAACAGCCCGTACATGTTGTCGAAGCTGTGGTTCTCGGCATAGATCACCACCACGTGGCCGATGCGGGCCATGCGGGCGGCGGCATCCGGCGCGACGACAGAGGGCGGTGTCGGCGCGGCGCAGGCCACCAGCAGGGCCGCCGCGGCAGCGACGACGCAAGTGCGGAACGGAACCATGGGGATGTCTCCTTCGTTGTGCCGCGAATTATGTGGCCCCACTAGAATCGGCCGCTTTCCGCGCCGCGCCGCGCCCGCGCGCGCGCCGCCGCCCTTCCCTCGCATGTCCCTCTACCGCCTCGTCGGCTCCTTCCTGCGCCGTCACTGGACCGCCTATGCGGGGTCGGCGGTGATGCTCGTGGGCATCGCGCTGCTCACGGTGTGGATCCCGCGCCAGGTCGGCAGGATGGTCGACGCGCTGGTGGCCAGCAACCTGGCCGGCGGCGTGCTGGTGCGCGAACTGGCACTGCTCGTTGGCGCCGGCGCGGTGGTCTACCTGCTGCGCGTGGGCTGGCGGCTGCAGCTGTATGCCGCTGCCTATCGCCTGGGCGTCGAGTTGCGCCAGCGTCTCTACACGCGCCTGTCGCTGCAGGGACCGGCGTTCTTCCAGACCAGCCGCACCGGCAACCTGATGGCGCTCGCCACGAACGACATCGACGCCGTGGAGATGGCCGCGGGCGAAGCCATGCTGGCCGGCTTCGATGGCACGCTGACATTGGTGCTGGTGGTCGCCACCATGTCGCTCGGCGTCGATGCGCGCCTGGCGGGCGTGGCGCTGCTGCCGTTCCCGCTGATGGCGCTGTCGTTCTGGTGGATTTCGCGCCACGTGCACGACGCCTCGCGGCTGTCGCTGGAGCGATTCGGCCATCTCAACGACCACGTGCAGGAAACGCTGGCCGGCGTGCGCACCGTGCGCGCGCTGGGCCTGCAGGCGCGCAGCACCGCGCGCTTCTCGCAGCTGGCCAGCGGGGCCGCCGAGGCCAGCCTCTCGGCGCAGCGGTGGGAGGCCGCGTACGAGCCGGCCGTGGGCTTCACGCTCTCGGCCGCCACGGTCCTCACGCTGGGCGTGGGCGGCTGGCTGGTGTGGCGCGACCAGCTCACGGTCGGCCAGCTCACCAGCTTCAGCATGTACCTGGGCCAGCTGATCTGGCCGATGTTCGCGGCCGGCTGGGTGCTGTCGCTGGTGCAGCGCGGCACCGCGGCCTGGAACCGGCTGCAGCCCGTGCTGGATGCGCCGCTGTCGGTCGACGACCATGGCACGCAGGAGCAGGTCGCGAGCGGGCCGCTCGAGGTGCAGCACGTCGCCTTCCACTATCCCGGCCAGGCGCGCCCGGCCCTGCGCGACGTGTCGCTACGTCTCGAGCCGGGCCAGACGCTGGGACTGGTCGGGCCCACCGGCGCTGGCAAGTCCACGCTGCTGCGCCTGCTGCTGCGGCACCACGCGCCGGAGGCCGGCACCATCGCCTGGAACTGCATCGCGCTGCGCGACTACACGCTGGATGCGCTGCGAACCGCGATCGCCTGGGTGCCGCAGGAAGCCTTCCTGTTCTCGGCCAGCGTCGCCGACAACATCGCGCTCGCGAAGCCCGGTGCCACCCGCGAGCAGGTGATCGAAGCGGCGCTCCTCGCGGCCGTGCACGAGGACATCCTGCGACTGCCCCAGGGCTACGACACGCCCGTGGGCGAACGTGGCGTCACCCTCTCTGGCGGCCAGCGGCAGCGCGTGGCCATCGCCCGCGCCCTCCTCGCCGACGCGCCGCTGCTGCTGCTGGACGACGCGGTGTCCGCGGTCGACACCGAGACCGAGGCGCGCATCCTTGGCCACCTGCGCCAGGCGCGGCTGGGGCGCACCGTCGTCATCGCCGGGCACCGCCTGAGCGCCGTGGCCGATGCCGACCACACGGTGGTGCTGCAGGCCGGACGCGTCGTCGAAGCAGGCACGCACGCGGCCCTGCTCGACCACGACGGCTGGTACGCACGCCAGTGGCGCTACCAGCAACTGCAAGCGAGCCTCGATGCCAGCTGAGTCCCTCACGACGACGGCGCCCGACGGCCGGGCCACGAGCCGCCGCGACCTGCTGGGCGAGTCGGCCCGCCTGCTGGTGCGCGCCGCGCGCCCCGATGCGCGCCACTTCTGGCTGGCCACGCTGTGGCTCATCGCGGCGGCGGCCCTGGAGGCGCTGGGTCCGCTGATCGGCAAGTACCTGATCGACCACTACCTGCTGCCGCGCAATGCCGCACTGGTGCAGATCGGCGCATTGCTGCTCGGGGCGCTGGTCGCGGGCGTGCTTTCCAGCTGGCTGCGCTACCGGCAGCTCTGGCGGCTGGCCGGCCTGGCGATGCGCTCGGTGCAGCGCGTGCGCGAGGAGGTGTACGGCCATGTGCTGCGGCTGCCGATGGCGTTCTTCGACCGCGCCATCACCGGCCAGCTGGTGAGCCGCGTCACCAACGACACCGAGGCGGTGAAGTCGCTCTACGTGCAGGTGCTGTTCGTGATGCTGGACAGCGTGATCGTGCTGATCGGCGCGGCCATCGCGATGCTGTGGCTCGACTGGCGGCTGATGCTGGCGGTGCTGGTGCTGCTGCCTGCGGTGGTGCTGATCGTCGCCGTCTACCAGCGGCTGTCGGCGCCGGCCGTGACCCGCACGCGCGAGCTGCGCAGCGAACTGAACGCGCAGATGGCCGAATCGATCGCGGGCATGCCTGTGCTGCAGTCGGCCAACGCCACGGCGCGCTTCCGCGACCGCTTCGCGGCGCTGAACCAGGCGCACTACGCCTCGCGGCAGACCGAGCTGCGCGCCAACGCCTGGCTGCTGCGTCCGATGCTGGACCTGCTGAACGTGGTGCTGCTGGCGTCGGTGATCGGCATGTTCGGCCTGCGCAGCCAGGGCGGCGCGCTGGGCGCGGTGGAGGTCGGGGTGCTGTATGCGTTCGTGAGCTACATCGCGCGCGTCGTGGAGCCGCTGACCCAGATCACGATGCAGTTCTCGCAGCTGCAGCAGGCGATGGTCGGCGCAGCGCGGGTGCATGCGCTGCTCAAGGAGGCCGAGATCCCGGAGGCCGCGCCGCGCGGCGAGGTGCGGGAAGGCGCGATCCGCATCGAGAAGCTGGACTTCGCCTACCAGCCCGGCCGGCCGGTGCTGCAGGGCATCGACATCGCCATCGCGCCGGGCAGCTTCTGGGGCATCGTCGGCCACACCGGCAGCGGCAAGAGCACGCTGCTGTCGCTGCTGCTGCGCTTCTATCCCGCGCCCGCGGGCAGCATCCGCATCGACGGCGCTCCGCTAGAGCAGATCGGCGAGGATCACCTGCGCGACCGCGTGGGCCTGGTGCCGCAGGAGCCGTTCCTGCTGGCCGCCACCGCGCGCGAGAACATCGCGATGGGGCGCGCGATCAGCGATGCGCAGGTCGAGGCAGCCGCCCGCGCAGCGCATGCGCACGAGTTCATCCTGGGCCTCGAGCAGGGCTATGACACGCCGCTCGGCGAAGGCGGCGCGCGCCTGTCGGTCGGCCAGAAGCAGCTGATCGCCATCGCCCGCGCGCTGGCCGGCGACCCGCGCATCCTGTTCCTCGACGAGGCCACGGCGCACATCGACTCCGAGACCGAGCAGGTGGTGCAGCGCGCGCTGGCCGGCCTGCACGGCCGCGTGACGGTGGTCGCCATCGCGCACCGGCTCTCCACCGTGCGCGACGCCGACCGCATCCTGGTGCTCAACCACGGCCGCATCGCGGAGGCGGGCACGCACGAGGCGCTCATGGACATCGCCGGCGGCATCTACCAGCGGCTGTACCAGTTGCAGCAGCTGGAGGATCCGGACGACGAGGAAGCGGCGGTCGGCTGAGGCTCCAGGCTGAGCGTTCGGGGCGCGGCAGGCGCTGCCTGCCAAGGCCTCTTCCGGTGTCATTGCGGGCTTGACCCGCAATCCAGTGCGATGCTCGAACAAGCACTGGATCCCGCGTCAAGCCCTGGATGGCAGCCTTCCGTGCGGCCAACGCGACAGCGCCCCCCACGAGCGTCCCCTATGCTCCGCCTTCCGGCGCGTGTGCGCCAACGGAGACGCAATGGCGAAGGCAGCGTGGAACCTGAAGGGCGGCGTGGCGGCGATCACGGGCGCGGGCAGCGGCATCGGGGCGGCGCTGGCGCTCGAACTGGGACGCCGGGGCATGCACCTCGCGTTGGCCGACCGGCACACGTCCGCGCTCGAGACCACGGCGGAACAGGCGCGCCGGACAGGCATCAAGGTCAGCACGCACGCCTTCGACGTCACCGACCGCGCGATGTCCGCCGCCTGGGCGCAGGCGGTGGTCGCGGAGCACGGCCGCGTGACGCTGCTCGTGAACAACGCCGGGATCGCGCTGGGCGGCACCTTCGAGCAGGTGGATGCGGCCGACTTCGACCTGCTGATGGACATCAACTTCGGGGCGCCGGTGCGGCTCACGCGCGCCTTCCTGCCGCTGCTGGCCAGGGAGCCAGCGGCGCAGATCGTCAACGTGTCCAGCGTGCTGGGCATCGTCGCGACGCCCGGGCAGACGGCCTACTGCGCCAGCAAGTTCGCGCTGCGCGGCTTCTCCGAGTCGCTGCGGCACGAGCTGGAAGCGGCCGGCTCGCCGGTGCAGGTGACGGTGGTGCATCCGGGCGGCGTGCGCACCGCGATCGCCAGCAGCGCCAAGATCCCGCGCAACGCGACGCCGGCGCAACTGGCCGAGGCCGAGGAACGCTGGAAGAAGGTGCTCGTCATGCCGCCCGCGGAAGCGGCGCGCATCATCGCCGACGGCATCGCGCGGCGCGAACCGCGGGTGCTGGTGGGCGAAGACGCGAAGCAGGCCGTGTTCCTGCAGCGGCTGATGCCGGTGGGTTACTGGAAGGTGATGGCGCAGGGCATCGCCCGCCGCACCGGACTGAAGGCCGCGTGAGATGTCCGCCGACACCCGCTTGGCCGGCGACGACCTGGACGTGGTGATCGTGGGCGCCGGCCTGTCCGGCATCGGCGCCGCCGCCCACCTGCAGCGCGAGTTCCCGCAACGCCGCTACGCCATCCTGGAAGCACGCGACGCGATCGGTGGCACCTGGGACCTGTTCCGGTACCCGGGCATCCGATCGGACTCGGACATGTACACGCTGGGCTACGAGTTCAAGCCATGGCGCAACGGCAAGGCGATCGCCGACGGCCCGGCGATCCGCACCTATGTGCGCGAGACCGCGGCCGAGCGCGGCATCGATCGCCACATCCGCTTCGGTCACCGGCTCGTGCGCGCGAACTGGTCGTCGTCGCGCAGCCGCTGGCTGCTGGACGTCTCGCTGGCAGACGGCCGCTCGGTGCAACTGGCCTGCAGCTTCCTCTGGATGTGCAGCGGCTACTACAGCTACGCACAGGGACATCGGCCGCAGTTCCCGGGCGAGGAGGCGTTCCGCGGCCGCATCGTGCATCCGCAGTCCTGGCCCGAGGACCTGGACTACCGGGGCAAGCGCGTGGTCGTGATCGGCAGCGGCGCGACCGCGGTGACGCTGGTGCCGGAGATGGCGCGCACGGCGGCGCACGTCACCATGCTGCAGCGATCGCCCACCTACGTCGTCTCGCGTCCCGCGGTGGACCGCATCGCCGAGGGCCTGAAGCGGCGGCTGCCACCGATGCTGGCGTACCGCCTGGTGCGCACCAAGAATGTCTTCCTGCAGCAGTTCTTCTACCGGCTGGCGCGCAGGCGGCCGCAGAAGGTGGCGCAGCGCTTGACGCAGATGGCGGCCGACCAGTTGCCGCCCGGCTATGACATGGCGCACTTCACGCCGCGCTACAACCCGTGGGACCAGCGCCTGTGCCTGGTGCCGGACGCGGATCTCTTTCGCGCGATCTCGGCCGGAACCGCATCGGTCGTGACGGACACCATCGCCAGCTTCACCGAGCGCGGCATCAGGCTCGCATCAGGGCGCGAACTCGAGGCCGACATCGTGGTCACCGCCACCGGCCTGCGGCTGAACCTGCTGGGTGATGCGCAGATCGCGGTGGATGGCGTGCCCCGCGATCTGTCGAAGTCGCTGGTCTACAAGGGGACGATGTTCAGCGGGGTGCCGAATCTCGCGTCCACCTTCGGCTACACCAATGCGTCGTGGACGCTGAAGGCCGACCTCACGGCGCGCTACGTGTGCCGCCTGCTCGCGCGCATGGATGCCACCCGGTGCGCGGTCGTCGTGCCCGTGCGTGATCCCTCGGTCGGCGAGCAGCGGTTCCTCGACTTCTCCTCCGGCTACGTACAGCGTGCGTTGGGCATGCTGCCCAGGCAAGGCGATCGCAAGCCCTGGAAGCTGGCGCAGAACTACCTGGTGGACCTGGTGGCGCTGCGCTTCGCGCCGTTGCGGGACGAGGCGCTGCGCTTCCTGCGGCAGGGCGAGGCGCTTCCAGGCTGAGGCACGACGCCACCGCAAACGAGCCGCTGCGGGCCGCGTCAAGCAAGCCGCTGCGGGAGCGTCCTACAGGCGGGCGTGCGGCACGGCCCTAGATTGAGCGCATTGCAGGAGCAGCCATGCCCAACGCCAAAGGCAATCTCAAACTCACCGGAGACACCCACCTGCCCGACGCCGAATCGGATCTCGACGTCGAGGAAGGCACTTCCACCCTCGCTTCGCTGGCCCAGGTGCGCGACCAGCCCGGCCGTCCGCAGGTGCGCCGCGCGGGCGTGCTGCTCGCGCCCGAGGGCGACGCCGGCCTGGACGCGACCGCGGGTGCACGCGACGCGTCCACGTCACGGCGCACGCTGCCCCGCTCCGGCGCCGGCCGCACCGCCCCCGGCGAAGGCGATGACCGCGGCCGCGCAGGCATGCAGCCGCAGGTCCGCAGTGCCTGGGGCGTGTGGCTGGGCGCCCTGGCCGCTGCTGTCGTGCTCGCCCGACTGATGCGTTGACCGTCGGGCCGGCGGAGGCCCGAACGGACCATGCCCCAGCAGTGACAAAGGTCCGCTTTCCCGCCTTGACTCAGGCGCAAGGCGTTGCATGATGCAGGCACTGCGCCATGCCCGCCGTCCTCCGCTGTCCCACCTGCCCGATCTGCCGCGCCTGGATCGCCCCGCGTGCGGTCGCCTGCCCTTCCTGCCATGCCCAGCGCCAGCCGCGACGGTTCATGTCGCCCGGCAGCTTCACGGTCTATGCGTGGCTCTGGCTGCTGTGCACCGCGGTGCTGCTGGTGCTGGCGCTGCGCATCGCCGCCGCACCGTGGCTGGCCGACGGCGAACCGCCCGACTACGCTTTGTGGCTACTGGGAGCGACGGAAGCCAAGCCGCCGCCGGCCTGCCGCATCATCGTGCGTGACCTGCAGGGCCACGAAGTGGTGACCAGCACGGCCGAAGCGTGCGATGGCGTGACCCCGGCGAAGCCACGGGTCGAAGTGGCACGGCGGCCCGTCGATCCACAACGGCTGGCGATGGTGCGCTGGATGGCTTCCGGCCTGCACAGTGCAATCACACTGGCGTTCGCCCTGCTGGCAAGCTGGGCGTTGCGCAACGGCCTGCGCCGCCTGTTCCGCCGACCCTCGGGCTTCGCCTGGGTCTCGCGCGTCGAAGCCTAGGTGCCGCAGCGGCGCCGCTCAGGCGACGCCGTGGCCTTCACTGGTGCGTGCCTGCGACACGCTGCCGCCTGCGGGCACGTCGTGGGTCAGCCAGACGTTGCCCCCGATCACCGCGCCCTTGCCGATGGTCACGCGCCCAAGCACCGTGGCGCCCGCGTAGATCACCACGTCGTCCTCCAGGATCGGGTGCCGCGGCTGGCCCTTGGCCAGCGTGCCGTCGTCGTTCACGGGGAAGCGCTTCGCGCCCAGCGTGACGTTCTGGTACAGCCGCACGCGCTCGCCGATGACGGCCGTCTCGCCGATCACGACGCCGGTGCCATGGTCGATGAAGAAGCCGCGGCCGATGGTGGCGCCCGGGTGGATGTCGATGCCCGTGCGGCTGTGCGCGATCTCCGCCACGATGCGCGCCAGCAGCGGCAGGCCCAGCGCATAGAGCTTGTGCGCCAGGCGATGGTGGATCATCGCCAGCACGCCCGGGTAGCAGAGCAGCACTTCGTCGACGCTGCGCGCGGCCGGATCACCCTGCCACGCGGCCATCACGTCGGTGTCGAGCAGCCGCCGGATTTCCGGCAGCGCCTGGGCGAACTCGCGCACCACGCGGGCGGCGCGTTCCAGCAGTTGCGGCTCGGGCAGCCGTGCCTCGCGGCCGGCGTGTCCCAGTTCGAGCACGGCCTGGCCCTGCAGGGCCAGCATGGCGGCGTCGAGCGTGTGGCCCACGTAGAAGTCCTCGCTGTCGCTGCGCAGCTGCGGCGGCCCCAGGCGCATCGGGAACAGCGCGCCCTTCAGCTGCTCGACCATCTGCTCGATGACCTGGGGCGACGGCAGCTCGCGGCCGCGCGCATCACGATGGTGGGCCGTGCGCCAGTCGTCGCGGGCGGCATGCAGGCCGCGCACGATGGCGGCCAGGTCGAGGTTGGGGCTCATGGGATGCGGGTGTTGGCTCGGCCCGCACCTTAGCGCAGAACGGACGGGCCTACGGCGGGCAAGGCGACTTGCCGCTCCGACGCATGAAGCCGGCGGTCTCCGACAAGCTCAGCGAGCGGGCGCGCGGTGTGATCCCGCATCGCGCCATTCGCAAGGAGATTCCCATGAAACGCACCTTCATCGCACTGGCCTGCACGCTCGCCCTGGCCGGCACCGGCGCCTTCGCGCAGCAGCAGGACAAGCCGGGCTCCACGCCGTCGGCCACGGACAGCCAATCGTCCGGCAGCTCGATTACCGAGCGGATCAAGGAGACCGCCAGGAAGATCACCGAGAAGACCAAGGAAACTGCCGAAAAGGCCAAGGACAAGGTCGAGTCCGCCAAGGACGATTCGGACAAGAAGTCGGCCGAGAACAAGTCCAGCCAGTCGGCCAAGGACAGCTCGTCGAGCACCCAGTCGATGGGCGCACCGTCCTCCAGCAGCAGCGCCACCTCGCCTTCCGCCAGCGCCACCTCGCCTTCAACCAGCAGCAGCTCGCCCGCCGCCTCGACATCGCCTTCGTCGACGTCGTCTTCCGACAGCGCCAAGATGTCGGACGACCCGAGCAAGTCCAGCGCGTCCTCCCAGGGCAACTCCAGCGCCCAGTCGATGGGCGCCTCCGGAAGCAGCTCGAGCTCGTCGTCGTCGTCCAAGACACCGCAGGCCGAGAGCAGCAAGATGACCGCCGACCCGAGCAAGTCGTCGGCGTCGTCCAGCAGCAGCGGCAACACGCCCTCGCCCAGCGGCACGACCCGCTGACGCGCCGCGGCGCGGTCAGTTCCGCTGGCCGCCCGCGCGCTGCTGCCAGAGCGCCTGCACCTGGCCCGGGAGCGCCATCGGGTCGAACGGCTTGGTGATCACGCCCAGCGCGCCCAGCTCCCTGTACTGCTCCACTTCGCTGGCCTGCACCTTGGCCGTCATGAAGATGACGGGCACGTCGCGCAGGGCCGCCAGCTCGCGCAGCCGGCCCAGGGTGGTCGGGCCGTCCATGCCCGGCATCATCACGTCCAGCAGCAGCAGCTGCGGCGCGAAGGCCTCGGCCACGGCCAGGGCTTCGGCGCCCGACGCGCACGCCTGCAGCGTGAGGCCACCCATCGCCTCCAGCGCCATCGAGGCGATGGTGCGGATGTCGGAGTCGTCCTCGACGTAGAGCACCCGCTCGAGTGCGTTCATCCGCGGCTCCCCGCATGGGCATGGAAGGAGATGCGGCGCGGCATGGACGTGTGTTCGTGGGTGTCGAAGCAGATGGCCGGACGATTGTGGCATGCACCTTGCGACGCCCATCCGCGCCTAATCCGCGGCTAATGCGCGGCTGTCGGCCCGTTCGTATACTGCGGCGCTTTGCCCACCCAACACGGCCACACGATGGCCCCCAAGCGCATGCCTCCCACCGTCCGGCTCCTGCTCCCCACCCTCGTGCTCCTGCTTGCCGCCTGCGGCAAGCAGGGCGATGGCGCCGCCGCGGCCGGCGGCGCTCCCGGGGGCGGCATGCCCCCACCCGAAGTGGGTGTGGTCACGGTGACGCTGGGCGACGTCGGCCTCGTCACCGAACTCCCCGGCCGACTCGAGGCCTCGCGCGTCGCGCAGGTGCGCGCACGCACGCCCGGCATCGTGCAGCAGCGCCTGTTCCGCGAGGGCAGCGACGTCAAGCAGGGCCAGCCCCTGTTCCGCATCGATCCCTCGACGCTGCAGGCCGGCGAGGCCAGCGCGAAGGCCGCACTGGCCCGCTCGCAGGCCAACCTGGGCCAGGCCAAGGCGCTGGCCGACCGCTACAAGCCGCTGGTCGAAGCCAACGCCATCAGCAAGCAGGAGTACGCGAACGCCGTCGCCGCGCAGAAGGCGGCCGAAGCGGACGTGGCCGCTAGCGAGGCCAACGTGCGCACGGCGCAGATCAACCTCACGTATGCCAACGTCACCGCGCCGATCTCCGGCCGCATCGGCCGCGCGCTGGTGACCGAAGGCGCGCTGGTCGGCCAGGGCGAGGCCACGCCGCTCGCGCTGATCCAGCAGATCAATCCGCTGTACGTGAACATCACGCAGTCCTCCGTCGACGTGCTGAACCTGCGCCGCGCGGTGGCCGAGGGTCGCCTCAAGCGCTCCGGCGACGGCGCCAATGCGAAGGTCGTGCTGGAAGACAACAGCGTCTACCCGCAGCCCGCGCGTGTGCTGTTCTCCGACCTGCAGGTGGATCCCACCAGCGGGCAGGTGACGGTGCGCGCCGAGGTGCCCAACCCGCAGAACTTCCTGCTGCCCGGCATGTATGTGCGCGTGCGGCTCGAGCAGGCCAGGGCGACCAACGCGATCCTGCTGCCGCAGCAGGCCGTCACGCGCTCGGGCCAGGGCGACAGCGTGCTGGTGGTCGACCAGCAGGGACACGTGCAGCCGCGGCCGGTGAAGGTCGGTGGCGCGCAGGAAGGCAACTGGATCATCCTGGACGGCCTGAAGGCCGGCGAGCAGGTGGTCGTCGACGGCACGATGAAGCTGCAGATGTTGCCGCCGGGCACGCCGGTGAAGGCGGTGCCGTGGAAGGCGGATGGAGCGGCCCAGCCGGGCGGCGCGCCCGCAGGTGCGCAGGGTGGAGGCCAGCGGGCCAACGACAAGGGCGGCGCGGCACCTGCGGCCGGCAAGGGCGCATCGGGCGCCAAGTCCTCCTGAGGCCGTCGCCGCATGGCCAAGTTCTTCATCGACCGACCCATCTTCGCGTGGGTCATCGCCCTCTTCGTCCTCGTGCTCGGCGGCGTGTCGATCACGAAGCTGCCGATCTCGCAGTACCCGCCGGTGGCGCCGCCCTCGATCGTGCTCACCGCCACCTACCCGGGCGCGTCGGCCAGCACGCTGGAGGAAAGCGTCATCTCCGTCATCGAGCAGGAGATGAACGGCTCGCCGGGCATGCTGTACATGGAGTCGGTCACGCAGGCCAACGGCGTGGGCCAGATCACCATCAGCTTCGAGCCGGGCACCAATCCCGACCTCGCGCAGGTGGACGTGCAGAACCGGCTCGCGCGCGCGACGCCTCGCCTGCCGGCAGCAGTGACCCAGCAGGGTGTGCGCGTGGACAAGGCGCGCAGCAACTTCCTCCTGTTCGCCATCCTGTCGTCCGACGACCCCAACTACACGCCGGTGATGCTGGGCGACTACGCCTCGCGCAACGTGCTGCCCGAGATCCAGCGGCTGCCGGGCGTGGGCCAGGCGCAGCTGTTCGGCACCGAGGCGGCGATGCGCATCTGGCTCGATCCGGAGAAGCTGGTCGGCTTCAATCTCTCGCCCGCTGATGTCAACGCCGCCATCCGCTCGCAGAACGCGCAGGTGTCCGCAGGCAGCATCGGTGACCTGCCGATCACCGAAGGACAGGCCATCTCGGCCACCGTGGTGGTGCCGGGCCAGCTGTCCACGCCCGAGCAGTTCGGCAACATCGTGCTGCGCGCCAACACCGACGGCTCCACCGTGCGGCTGAAGGACGTGGCGCGGGTCGAGCTCAATGCCCAGTCGTTCGCCAGCTCGGCGCGCCTGAACGGCAAGCCGTCCACTGGCATCGGCGTGCAGCTCTCGCCCACCGGCAACGCCCTGGCCACCGCCGATTCGATCCGCAAGCGGATGGCGGAACTGGCGCCCTACTTCCCGCGCGGCATGAAGTGGGACATCCCGTACGACAGCTCGCGCTTCATCCGCATCTCGATCAGCCAGGTCGTCGAGACGCTGGTCGAGGCGGTGGTGCTGGTGTTCCTGGTGATGTTCCTGTTCCTGCAGAACTGGCGCTACACCGTGATCCCGACCATCGTGGTGCCCGTGGCGCTGCTGGGCACCTTCGCGGTGCTGCTGGCTCTCGGGTTCTCGATCAACGTGCTCACCATGTTCGGCATGGTGCTGGTGATCGGCATCGTGGTGGACGACGCCATCGTGGTGGTCGAGAACGTCGAACGCATCATGAGCGAGGAAGGCCTGCCACCGCGCGATGCGGCCCGCAAGGCCATGAGCCAGATCTCCGGCGCCATCGTCGGCGTGACCGTGGTGCTGATCTCGGTGTTCGTGCCGCTGGCGTTCTTCGCCGGGTCGACCGGCAACATCTACCGCCAGTTCTCGGCGGTGATGGTGGCCTCGATCGCGTTCTCGGCCTTCATGGCGCTGTCGCTCACGCCGGCCCTGTGCGCCACGCTGCTGAAGCCGGTGGAGGCCGGGCACCACATCGAGAAGGGCGGCTTCTTCGGCTGGTTCAACCGCGGCTTCCGGCGCACCGCGCACGGCTACGAAGGCATCGTGGCGCGCGTGCTGCGCCGCGCGCCCTGGTACCTGTTCCTGTACGCGGCCATCGGCGCCGCGGCCGCGCTGTTCTACGTACGGCTGCCCACGTCGTTCCTGCCGCAGGAGGACCAGGGCTACATCATCGTGAACGTGCAGCTGCCCCCGGGCGCGACGCTCGAGCGCACCACCAACGTGATGCAGCAGGTGGAGGGCTTCATCCTCAAGCAGCCCGAGGTGCAGAGCATGGTCGGCGTGCTCGGCTTCTCCTTCTCCGGCCAGGGCCAGAACGCGGGCCTGGCGTTCGTCACGCTCAAGCCGTGGGACGAGCGCAAGGGCGAACAGCATTCGGCCGCCGCCCTGGCGGGCCGCGCATTCGGCGCGCTCATGGCCGTGCGCGACGCGTTCATCTTCCCGCTGTCGCCGCCACCGATCCCCGAACTGGGCACTGCGTCCGGCTTCACCTTCCGCCTGCAGGACCGCGGCGGCAACGGCCACCAGGCGTTGCTGAACGCGCGCAACCAGCTGCTCGGCATGGCTTCGCAGAGCAAGGTGCTCGCGCAGGTGCGCCCCGAGGGCCTGGAGGACGCGCCGCAGCTGCAGCTGGACATCGATCGCGACAAGGCGCAGGCCCTGGGCGTTGGCTTCGATGCGATCAACAGCGCGTTGTCGACGTCGCTCGGTTCGTCGTACATCAACGACTTCCCGAACAGGGGCCGGCTGCAGCGCGTGATCGTGCAGGCCGATGCGCCCGCGCGCATGCAGCCCGAGGACCTGCTGCGCATCAACGTGCTCAGCACCGGTGGCAAGACGGTGCCGCTGTCGGCGTTCGCCAGCACGCGCTGGATCACCGGGCCGATGCAGACCGTGCGCTACAACGGCTATCCCGCGATGCGCATCTCGGGGCAGGCGGCACCCGGCGCCAGCAGCGGCGCCGCGCTCGACGAGATGGAAAAGCTCGCGGCCAAGCTGCCGCCCGGCTTCGGCTACGAGTGGACGGGCCAGTCGCGCGAAGAGAAGCAGGCCGGCTCGCAGGCGCTGATCCTGTACGGCTTCGCGATCCTGGCGGTGTTCCTGGCGCTGGCGGCGCTGTATGAGAGCTGGTCGATCCCGCTGGCGGTGATCCTGGTGGTGCCGCTCGGCGTCCTGGGCGTGCTGCTGGCCACCATGTTCCGCGGCTACGCCAACGACGTGTACTTCCAGGTCGGCCTGATCACCATCATCGGCCTCTCGGCCAAGAACGCGATCCTGATCATCGAGTTCGCCAAGGACCTGCAGGCGCAGGGCAAGAGCGTGATCGAGTCGGCGCTGGCCGCGGCGCACCTGCGGTTCCGGCCGATCATCATGACCTCGATGGCGTTCGGCCTGGGCGTGCTGCCGCTGGCGATCGCCTCCGGCGCGGGCTCGGCCAGCCAGCGTGCCATCGGCACCGGCGTGCTGGGCGGCATGCTCTCGGGCACGGGCCTGGCGGTGTTCTTCGTGCCGATCTTCTTCGTCGTGGTGCGCGGCTTCTTCACCGGCAGCGAGCGGCAGCGCAAGCTCTACACCCACGAGTACGCGGAGCACGAACTGCCCGCGGGCGCGACGCGGGGAGACCAGGTATGACGACCTTCCGACACACGGCCCTGGCATTCGTGGCCGCATCGCTGGTGGCGGGCTGCTCGTTCATCCCGACGTACGAGCGCCCTGCAGCCCCAGTGCCCGCGGCCTTCCCCTACCCGTCCGCCACCGAGGGCACGCCCGCGGCGCAGCTGGACTGGCAACGGTTCTTCGCCGACGAAAAGCTGCGTGGCCTGATGGCTGCGGCCCTGGCCAACAACCGCGACCTGCGCATCGCTGTTCTCAACGTCGAGCAGGCGCACGCGCAGTACGACATCCGCCGCGCCGACATCTATCCCACCGTCGGCGTGGCCGCCAGTGCCTCGCGCGCACCCAATGCCAACGGCGTGCAGACCACCACCTACCAGGCCGGCGTCGCCGTCTCGGCCTGGGAGCTGGACTTCTTCGGGCGCCTGCGCAGCCTGAGCGAAGCGGCCGTGGCGCAGTACCTGGCCACCGACGAAGGCCGCAAGGCAGCGCAGATCACGCTGCTGTCCTCGGTTGCGAACACGTGGCTCAGCCTGGTTGCCGACGAGGAGTTGCTGGCGCTGACGCAGGACACGCTGCGCACGCGCGAGGAGACACTGCGCCTCACCAAGCTGCGGTTCGACAACGGCGTGTCCTCCGAGCTGGATTTCCGCCTGGCCGAATCGCTGTTCCAGACCGCGCGGGTCTCGCTCGCGCAGCAGCAGCGCCAGCGCGCGCTCGACCTCGACACGCTGGGCCTGCTCGTGGGGCAGCCGCTGCCCACCGACTTCACCAGCGGCACGACGATGGCGGCGGTGGTGCTGCCCGACGTGCCGGGCGGCGTGCCATCCGAGGTGCTGGCGGCGCGTCCCGACGTGCGCCAGGCCGAGCAGGTGCTGGTCTCCGCCAACGCCAACATCGGCGCGGCGCGGGCCGCGTTCTTCCCGCGCATCTCGCTCACCGCCAGCGCGGGCCGTGCCAGCTCCGAGCTGTCGGGCCTGTTCGACGGCGGCGGCAAGTGGGCCTACACCGTGGCCCCGCAACTGCTGCTGCCGATCTTCGATGCCGGCCGCAATGCCGCCGGCCTGCGCTCGGCCAACGTGCAGCGCGACATCGCCGTGGCGCAGTACGAGCGCGCGATCCAGCAGGCGTTCAAGGAAGTGTCCGACGCCCTCGCCGGCCGCGCGACGCTCACCGAGCAGCTCGACGCGCAGACCGCCGTGGCGCAGGCCGAGTCGGTGCGCATGCGCCTGTCCCAGATGCGCTACGACGCCGGCGTGTCCAGCTCGCTGGACCTGCTGGATGCGCAGCGGTCCTTCTTCACCGCCAGGCAGGGCGAGATCCAGACGCGCCTGGCGCGCCTGCAGAACCAGGTGCTGCTGTACCGGTCCCTGGGCGGTGGCTGGACCGAGAGCGCCGCCTCGACCCAACCGCCCCAGCGCTGATCGCGAGGCGCGGCAGCCGCAACGGCTGCTGCGCCGGGTGTGGGACGCGGGCTACGCCGGCTCGGCGCGGCGGCTTGGCCGCCCCGGCCCAGTGGCGCGGAATGATGGCCACCGACCACCATGCCGGATTCGCACGTCGTCGTTCTCGGCGCCTCGCTGGGGGGCGTGGGCGCACTCATGCGCATCGCGGCGCTGCTGCCGCCGCACCTGTCGGCGATCGTTGCCGTGACGCTCCACATCGGCGCACAGCACAGCGTGCTGCCCGAGTCGCTGTCGCGCCGGGGTCCCGCCCGCGCGGTGCATCCCAGGCAGGGCGAGCGCCCGAAACCAGGAACGATCTACGTCGCACCTCCCGTTCACCACATGCTGCTGGAGCCGGATGGCATCCGCCTCAGCCGGGGCGCACGGGAGAACCACGTGCGGCCGGCCATCGACCCGATGTTCCGCTCGGCCGCGATCGGCTGGGGGTCCAGGCAGCCGGCGGGCTCGGCCTCGGGCTGGCGCTGGCGCTGGCGCTGGCGCGCAGCATGGTCCAACTGCACGGCGGCTGGATCAGTGCAACCTCGGCCGGCCCTGGCCACGGCTGCAGCGTGACCTTCGGCCTGCCGCTGCTGCGCACGGTGCCGGCACGCCAAGCCCCGGCGGACGCCGAGCCGGTCGCCCCATCCACGTCCGCGGGCGGCGAACTTGTTCTGGTCGCCCACGACAACCCGGACGTCATCTGGGGCATGACCAAGCTGCTGGAGAAGGCGGGCCTTCGCACGCTGGCGGCGGCCGGCGGCCACGAGGCCCTGCGCCTGGCCACCGAACACCAGCCGCAGGTGCTGGTGCTGGTGCTGGACCTGGGCATGCCCGACCTGGACGGTCGCGAAGTGGCGCGCCGCGTGCGCGAGCTGCCTTGGGGCCGTCAGGCGTTGCTGGTGGCTGCCACGGGCTGGGGCCAGGAGCACGACATGGGCCTATCGCTCGACGCGGGCTTCGACGCCCACCTGACCAAGCCCGTGCACGCGCAGCAGTTGCTGCAGCTGATCGCGGAGCGGCGCCGCACCGACGCCTGAGAGGCGCGTCCGCCGCGCCGGCGAAGGCCTCAGCGGCGGTAGTTGCCGCCAGCCGGGCTGGGGTTGCCTTCGCTGCCGCGCGGCGGCAGGTGGCGGAACATGATGCGGCCCTTGTTCAGGTCGTAAGGCGACAGCTCCAGCGTCACGTAGTCGCCGGCGATGATGCGGATGTGGTTCTTGCGCATCTTGCCGCCGCTGTACGCGACGAGGTTGTGGCCGTTTTCGAGGACCACGCGGTACCGCGAGTCGGGCAGGACTTCCTCCACCCGGCCCCGCATTTCGATCAGTTCTTCCTTGGCCATGACGCGCGAGTGTAAAGCGGAGATTCGCGCGACGGAACAGGTGGAACACCCCACCCGGGCGCCACTGTTGCGGGCAGCCACCACGTGCCGGCAGTCCGGGCGCGCCAGCGCGGCCGCGGCTCAGGCGCCGACGAGCTCCTGCAGCGCGTCCAGGTCGACCGGCTTGGTGACGTGGTGGTCGAAGCCCGCCGCATGCGCCCGCTCGACGTCCTCGGCCTGGCCCCAGCCGGTCAGCGCGATCAGCCGGATGTCGGCGCCCCACGGCTGGGCCCGGATGCGGCGGGCCACCTCGTAGCCGTTCAGGCCGGGCATGCCGATGTCCAGCACCGCCACCTCGGGCTTGAGCGCCTGGGCGGCGGCCAGGGCCTGCTCGCCGTTGGCGGCCAGCTCGACGCGATGGCCCTCGATCTCCAGCAGCGCGCCCATGGTCTGCAGCGCGTCGGGGTTGTCGTCCGCCACCAGGATCAGGCGGCCGGCGCGCGCCGCGGCCGGCGGGGACAGGTCCGGCTGCTTCGCCGACGCACCGACCACCACCGAGCCCGGAAGGCGGACCGTGAACTCCGATCCCTCGCCGGGCCCGGCACTGTCGGCCTGCAGCGTGCCGCCGTGCAGCCCGACCAGTCCGCGGCTGAGCGAGAGCCCGATGCCCAGGCCGCCCTCCGCGCGGTCCAGCGCACTGGAGACCTGCGAGAACATCTCGAAGATCTCGGCCAGCGCCCTGGGCTCCAGGCCGATGCCGTTGTCCCGCACGCGGATCACGACCTCGTCGCCCTCCTGCCCCGCCACGAGCTCGATGCGGCCGCCTTCGTCGGTGTACTTGGCGGCGTTGGACAGCAGGTTGGACAGCACCTGCGCGAGCCGCATGGCGTCGACGTTCAGCCGCAGCGGCTGCGCCGGCAGCTTCACGTCCAGGATGTGGTTCTTGCGCTCCACCAGCGGGCGCACGGTCTCCAGCGCGGAGTGCACCACCTCGCGCAGTTCCACCGGCTCCAGCCGCAGCACCAGCCGGCCGCGCGAGATGCGCGAGATGTCCAGCAGGTCGTCCAGCAGCAGCGCCATGTGCGAGGCCTGCCGCTCGATCACGTCCAGCGCCCAGGTGCGGCGCTGCGTGTCCGCGGCCGGTGAACGCGCGACGGCCGCGGCCTGGCGGATGGGCGCGAGCGGATTGCGCAGCTCGTGCGCGAGCGTGGCGAGGAATTCGTCCTTGCGGCGGTCGTCGTCGCGCAGGGCCTTGACGGCCAGCACCTGGTCGGTGACGTCGTAGCCCTGGACGAAGATGCCACCCACCTGGCCGTCGGCATTGCGCACCGGCTGGTAGATGAAGTCGATGAAACGCTCCTGCGGCGTGGCCGCGGCGTCGCGCTGCACGGACAACGGCAACCCCCGGCCGATGAAGGGCTCGCCGGTGTCGTAGACGCGGCCCAGGATCTCCTCGAACCCCTGGTGCCGCATCTCGGGCAAGGCCTCGAAGGCCGGCCTGCCCTCGATGTCGCGGTGGCCCACCAGCTGGTAGTAGGCCTCGTTGACCATCTCGAAGACCAGGTCGCGGCCGCGCAGCAGGGCCACGAAGCCCGGCGCGTGGTCGAACCAGGTCTCCAGCGTGCGGGCGGTGTCCTGGGCTTCGCGCACCAGCCGGTCGCGTTCTCGTTCCGCCAGCACGGCGGGCGTCTCCTCCGTGCAGGCACAGAACAGGCCGCCGATGCCACCCTGGTCGTCATGGATCGGGCTGTACGACCAGGTGAACCAGGTGTCCTCGGGATAGCCATTGCGTTCCATCTGCAGCAGCACGCGCTCGTTCCAGGTGGCGCGCCCCTGGTTCATCACGGTGTCGACCTGCGGCCCGAGCACGTCCCAGATGTCGCTCCAGCTCTCGCGCGCCGGACGGCCGAACGCGCGCGGATGTTTCTTGCCGAGGATCGGGATGTACGCGTCGTTGTAGATGTTGACCAGCGACGGGCCCCACCACACGAACATGGGGAAGCGCGAGTTGAGGCAGATGCTCACCGCGATGCGCAGGCTCTGCGGCCACTGCTGCGGTGGCCCCAGCGGCGTCTCGCTCCAGTCGATGTCGTCGAGGAGACGGGCCGTCGTCGGCGATGCCGCCCCGGGAGTGCCCGAATCGCCCAGCAGCAGCGGATGGGGCTTGGGCGGCGGCGTCATGGCCGCAAGTCTACGAAAGCACTCGCGAAGGCCATGCAGGCCGAAGTCGCATCTTCACGACTCGGCGCTGGCCTGGTTCAGCCGTGCGAGCGCCTGCGGGTCCAGGCGCAATTGCGAGGCCTGCACCAGGTCCTTCAGCTGGGCCAGCGACGTCGCGCTGGCGATCGGCGCCACGACTGCGGGTTGCGCCATGACCCAGGCGACGGCCACCTGCCCGGGCGTGGCGCCCACCTGCCTGGCGACATCGTCCAGCGCCGCCAGGATCCGCAGGCCGCGGTCGTTGAGGTACTTCTTCGTCGTGGCCGCGCCGCGCGGGCTCTTGCCCGCATCCTCGGCCTTGCGGTACTTGCCGGTGAGGAAGCCCGCGGCCAATGCATAGAAGTTGATGACGCCCACGCCCTCCTGCACGCACAGCGGCTGCAGGTCCTGCTCGAACACCGCGCGGTCGTACAGGTTGTACAGCGGCTGCAGCGTCTCGTAGCGGGGCAGGCCCATGCGCGTGCTGGTGTCCAGCGCTTCGCGCAGGCGCGCCGCGCTGTAGTTGGACGCACCGATCGCGCGCACCTTGCCCTGCTTGACCAGGCCGGCGAACGCCTCGAGGGTCTCCTCCAGCGGCGTGGCCTCGTCGTCCTTGTGCGCCTGGTACAGGTCGATGCGGTCGGTGTGCAGGCGGCGCAGCGAGTCCTCGACGGCGCGCTTGATGTAGTCCGCCTTCAGGCCGGCCTTGCCGTCGCCCATGTCCATGCCGACCTTGGTCGCGATCACGACCTTGTCGCGCTTGCCCGACTGGCGCAGCCACTTGCCGATCACCGTCTCCGACTCGCCACCGGTGTGGCCCGGCGCCCAGCGCGAATAGACGTCGGCGGTGTCGACGAAGTTGAAGCCCGCATCGAGCCAGGCATCGAGCAGCGAGAACGAGGTCTTCTCGTCGGCGGTCCAGCCGAACACGTTGCCGCCGAAGCAGAGCGGGGAGACTTGCAGGGCCGAGCGGCCGAGGGGACGCAGTTCCATGATCGATCTTCAGGGGAGAGGGGGACCGATTGTGGGACAGCGCTCACGGATGGGCCGCGTCATGAGCTTGTCTGAGGTGACCGCGGTGGCGCGGGATGTCGAGGACACCGGTGCGCTCCCCTCACGTAGAGGGATGCGGACGACCTGCGCCGCGTCGACAGTCTGGGAGCCGCGTCGCGGCATGTCCTAACCACAAGGAGAAATGATGAACGAACTCACCGTCGAGGAAATCGAAGTCGTCGCAGGCGGGCTGCTGCCCGCCCTCATCATCGGAGCGGTCCTGCTGCTGTACGCAGCAGACGCCTACTGATGATCGGTCGCGTACCTGCAGGCGCATGCGCATGCAGGTACGCGCGAGGTGGAGGGGAAGCGATGCATTCGATTTCCATGCTGCGCGGAAGCGTGTTTGGCCTGCTGTTGGCGGTGTTGCTGTACCTCGGGACCAAGGTGGTCTATTGGCTCGTGTGGAGGCAGCACCTTCACGCCGACCATTTCCCCGGCGGGAAGTTCGCGCTCCTCTCCTCGGCCATCATGGGCGTGGTCGTCCACGAATGCCTGCACTTCGTGGCAGCGAGGATCGTCACACGCGGCATGCCGGTCAGCGTCTCGATGGGATTCCGCTTGTCACGCCTACTTCCTTACGTCAAGATCGCCGGAGTCATGTCCGTGTGGCAATACCGCGTGGTCGCTGCGACTCCCTTCATTGTCCTGGGTCTTCTTCCAGCTGCGGCAGCCCTGCTGGCCGCCAGTCCAGCGGTCTCGCTCTTTTCGGCTTTGATGATGGCCTTGGCCGCCAGCGACCTGCTGGTGCTCATCGCCATGCGCTCCCTGTCCTCCCATGACCTGGTCGAAGACGACCCCGAGCGGATTGGCTGCAAACGCGCGTGAGCTCCACACTTCGGCGTGCGTCCCGCGCGTCAGCTATCACGGAATGCGCGTGCTTCTGTGTCGCCGCGCGCTGATGGATTTCCTGCGACGCTGGACCTTCGGCATCGTGCTGGTGCTTGCCGTGTTCGGTGCGCAAGGATCTGCCGTCGCGGCGGCCAGTTCAGCCCCCTTGCTCTGGGCGCTCTCGCAGGGAACGGGGGCGCTGTGGGTGCTGGCGATCTACACCGCAGTCGGCATGTTGGTCCTGGTGGCCGCCGAACCCGTGCTCTGGAGCCGTTCGCTGTCCGACGCCGAGCGGCTGATTCCCGTCGACGCCGCGACGATGCTGCGGTCGGACGTTGTCCTCGGGCTGATGGCTTTGCTTCCGCTGCTCGGCCTGCTGGCATCCGGTTCCTGGATCCTGGTCGATGCCAATCCGCCATGGCTCACGTGCACGCCGGCCGCCACGGTGGCAGGCGTCATCCTGCCTGCTGTCTGCGCCGCATTCGCATGGGCACTGACGGTGGCTTGGCGGCGGCGCCGGCAGGCGCGGGCGCGAACAGGCGCGCGGAGTCGCCGGGCACATGATCGCGCCGGGCATGCGCGGCCAGTCGGTGTTCTCGCGGCGACGGTCTGGCTTCCGCTCCTGCGCGGCGTGGCCCCCTGCTTCAGGGCAGGACTGCTGGCCCACGCCGGCTGCATGCTCCTCGCCACTGCTGCCATTGCGCTTTCGCCAGAGCGGGCAGGATGGTGCCTCTCCATCGCTGCGGTGTGCAGCCTGTCCATCGTGCGATGGACTGCGCAAGCCGCGACGCTCGAACTGCAGCCGCTTCTCCAGGACGCCAGGCTCCTGCCCATCGCGTTGGAAAGCATGCGGGCCCACCTGCGCTGCACGGTCGTCGCCTGCGCGGCTCTGTCGATGGGTCCACTGGCGGTCGCGGTCTCTACCTTGGTCCCGCACCGGGAGGTACCCTGGCTCCTCTATCTCTCGGCAAGCCTGGCGGCGTGGTTCCTGCACGTGACCATGCGACCCCGCGACCCCGCCAACCTGGGAGCACTCTGGCTGCTGAGTGCCGCCGTGCTGGTGGCACTCGCTTCCGAAGTCCCGCGCTAGGCGCCGCCCCATGCTGCTCGCCGATGACCTGACCTTCGCGTATCCGGGCTCACCCCGCACGTGGACCTGGAACCTGGAAATCCAGCCGGGGCTGACGCTGCTGCAGGGCGCGAACGGAAGCGGCAAATCCACCTTGCTCAAGGTGCTTGCCGGCGGGCTGCGTCCGAGCACGGGGTCGCTTCGCCTGGACGGCTTGGATGCGTTCACCGACGGCCTGGACTACCGCCGCAACGTCTTCTGGTGCGGCCCGGGCCCGACGCCCTTCGGCCATCTCACCGGCCATGAATTCCTGGGCTTCATGCGCGGCTTGTATCCCGCCTTCAGCCTCGAGGGTCTCGATGCGCATGCAGGTGCGTTCGGCCTGGCGCCGTTCCTCGATCGCCCGATCCGCAGCCTGTCGACCGGCACCCAGAAAAAGCTGTGGATCACGGCGGCGCTGCAGGCACGCACCCGCGTGACCTTGATCGACGAACCCCTGATCGGCCTCGATGCGGCTTCGCGCGCCCACGCGATCGATGCGCTCGCCTCGGAGATGCGGGCCCGCAGCGGCGACATCTTCCTGGTGGCCAGCCACGAGCCCCTGGACCTGGAGCCTCGCTCGATCGTGCTGGCCTGACTTCCGCGCCGCCGGGCTTGCTACGGTTTGGCGGTGCACGCGGCCCGCTCGGTCGGCCAGCAACGCCCCACGCGGTTGAACGCCTCGCCGGTGCGCACCTGGAACAGCCCGGGCTTCGGCCCCTCGCGGTCGTACAGCACGCCGTTCGCCTTGAACAACAGCGTCTCCAGGATCGCGGCGTTCGTGGTCAGCGTGAGCGTGGTGTTGGGACCGCCGCCCTGCTCCAGGCGCCCTTCGTACCAGCCGCGGTCGGGGTCGTAGAGAAAGCGCACGGTGTCCACGAGCACGTCGGCGTACTCGCCGGCCCACAGCGCCCACATCCCGAACGCGGCGCGCGTCGAGACCTGGGCCAGTTTCTCGTACTCCTTGCCGTCGTTGCCGACCGTGTTCCACGCGTAGCCCGACGCAAAGACCGAATCCAGCACCACGTAGGGCGCCTCGCGCAGCTGGTAGTCGGTGCGCGCGGTGACCTGCCGCTCGCGGCGCCAGCGTTCTTCCTGCACGCGCTGCACCGTCGCGGCGAGGTCGCGCAGGCCGCTGCTGCCATCGGGCGCGATCCAGCCCAGTTCGATGCCGCTCAGCACGTAGGGCATGGTGAGCACCGGCGCCTGGGCGCCCGTGGTGCGCGGATCGCGCGCATCGAAGCGCACGCGCATGCCCAGGATGTTCGCGGTCTCCAGCGGGGGCAAGGCCGTCGCGCCGCGCGCATCGAAGCCCCACGCCGCGTAGCCGGCGCCCGCGAGCTGCTCGTAGCCCAGGCGACCCTCCGGATAACGCTGCACCTGGCCGTTGGCGCGCGACGTGCCCTGCAGCCGCCCGCAGTCGTCGATGACGTCGCAGAAGGTCCAGCGCAGCACGGCCTGATCGGCGTACTCCTGGAAGCGTGGATGGCGCTGGGCGGCGATGCGCAGCCACAGCAGCAGCCGGCCGATGTCGACGGCCGACCAGCCGATGTCGTCGGGCCGGTTCTCGAAGCCGACCATCTTGCCGGTCACGCTGTTGTAGACCTTGTTCGGCAGCTTGCCCTGCGAGAGGTCCATCGTCGCCAGGAACCCGAGCAGCCGCGACAGGCGCAGGTCGAACTCGTGCGCATCGATCACCTGCAGCTCGAAGGCAGCCACCGTCGCCGCGATCGCGTCGCCGGCATTCCAGGCCGTGAACGTCGGCACGCGGTCCATGCCGTTCACAAGGCCCGTGACGTCGTCGGTGTTGTTCTCGAGATAGCGCCAGGCCGTGCGGGCCCACTGCCACTGCTGCGTGGTAAGGCCGGGGATTGACTTGGCCGGACCGGCGGCGGATGCCGAATCGATGCCGCGCGCGACGACGCCGCAGCCCGCGAGCCACGCCGCCGCACTGCCGGCCGCGAACGACCGCCGGCTCAGCACGGGCTGGCGCCGGGGGCGTCGGCGGCGGATCGTGTGCAGGGCGGCGGCGTGCCCGCGGTGCGCGCCCTGGTGCCGTAGGGCGTGCCGCCGAACGTGCGGTCCCAGAGGCTCGGCCCCGCGCCGCCCCACTTGAGCAGCTTGCCGTGCGCCTTGAACAGCAGGGTCTCCAGGATGATCCCGTTGTTGTTGGCGGTGAAGGCGCGGATCGGGCCCTTGCCGTTCTCGAGCACGCCCTCCAGGAAGCCGCGCGCCGGATCGGCGTTGCGCGTGACCTGCTCGAACAGGCGGTCCGTGTACGGCGACTGCCACAGCACCCACATGCCCAGCGCCGCCTTCAGCGAGACGGCCGCGTACTGCGGCACGTACTGGCCCGGCTCGGTGATGGTGTTCCACGCGTAGCCGTCCGTGAACACCGTGTCATAGACGAAGTACGGCTCGGCATCGAGCTGGTGCTCGGAGCGCGCGGTGAGGATGCCGGTGGCGCGCCAGCGGTTCTCCTGCGCCTGGTACACGCGGCTGGCGAAGTCGGCCATCCACGCCTGGCTGTGGCGGCGGTCGTCGGTGTCGCGGTCGGTGGCCAGGTCCCAGTTGAACTCGATGCCGTCCAGCGCGTAGCTCTCGGTCACCACGTAGTTGTGCTGGTAGTACTTGCGCGGATCGCGGGCGTCGTACGGCACCTCCACGCAGTAGATCGGCACCGTGGCATACGGCTCGGGCCGCGCGGCCAGCTCGGTCGCGATGCCCCAGAGCTGGAAACCCTTGGCCGCGTACTCCTCGTAGCCCAGACGCCCTTCCTGCACGTACTGGGTGTTGCGGTCCTTGTCGAGGATGGCGCCGAACATCATGCCGCTGCGGTCCACCACGTGGCCCCACTTCCAGCGCAGCACGACGCGGTCGATGGCGTCGGCGTGCTGCGGGTAGCGCTCCTTGGCGATCTTCAGCCACACCAGCAGCCGGCCCAGGTCCAGCGCCGAGAAGCCGATCTCGCCCGGCTTGTTGGCGTAGTCCACCTTCTCCAGCGTCTGCGTGTGGTAGACCTTGTTGGGCAGTTCCTCGCGGAAGAGGGCGAGTCCGCCGAGCGCGGCGATCAACTTGCCCAGGCGCTCGTCGGCCTGCTGCGGCGTGATCACGCCCAGCTCGCGGGCTGCGACGATCGCACCCAGGTAGGAGGCGGTGTCCCACATCGTCGTCGACGGATAGTTGTCGACGGCATTGGCCAGACCGGTCGGCTGCGTGTTGTTCTCGAAGTACTTCCACGCCGTGCGCGCCATGCCCAGTTCCTGCGCGGTCAGCGGGCCCGAGCGGTGCGGGTAGGTGGCGGCAGGCAGGTCGCCCGGCTTGCAGTCGGCCGCGCCCGGCGCGTCCGCCGCGGCGGCCAGCAGCGGCGCTACGAACAAGGTGGCGGCAACGAGGCGGCGCAGGAGTCGGGCCATGGGCATCAGCGTGTCCGCAGCAGCGGCCCGTAAGCCATGTAGGCCAGGCTTTCGAGCACCACCGCGTTGGTGTTGGCGTTGAGCGACTGGTTGGGCTGGCCGCCGGCCTCGTACCGGCCGCCGTACCAACCCCCAGCAGGATCGTTCAGGGCGGCGACGGCTGCCACCAGCTGCTGCGTGTAGGGCGTGCGCAGCAGCGCATGCCACGCGAACGCGGCCTTGGTGGACAGCGTGCGCAGCTGCGGCACCGGCTCGCCCTTCGACGTCACGACGGACCAGGGCTTGCCGTCGGCCCACACGGCGCCGTAGACGAAGAACGGCGCCTGGTCCACATGGTCCTCGGAGACGGCCGTCAGCGTGCCGGTCGCCTGGAAGCGCTTCTCCTGCGCGCGGTACACGCGCCAGGCCAGTTCGCGCGAGCGCCGTGTCCAGCCCAGCTCGAGGCCCTGCAGCATCCACGGCTCGCTGGTCGCCACGTTCAGCGCGCCGTGCTGCGCGGCGTCGCGGTCGTCGACGGGCACCGCGATCCCTTGCACGTCGACCAGGCGCAGGTGCGCCAGCGGATCGGCCGCGGCTTCGAGGTCGAGCCCGAGCAGCCCCAACGCGCGGGCCGCGTACTGCTCGTAGCCGAGCCGACCTTCCTGCACGCGCTGCGGCGATGCGCCGTCGCCGGACTGCAGGCCCCACAGCTGGCCGTCCTGCGCCAGCGCCGGCAGGTCCCAGCGCGCGAGCAGGCGGCGCACGGCCTCCGTGTGCTTCGGATGGCGCCACACGATCGCATTCAGGGGAACCGCCAGCCGACCGAGGTCCAGCGCCGACCAGCCGGTGCCCTGCGGCACGGGCTGGTTGCGGTAGTCCGTCATCTGCAGCGTGTGCACGTCGTACGACTTGTTCGGCAGCCCCGCCCCTTGCAGCGGCAGGCGCGCCAGCGATGCGAGCGCGAGCGCGAGCCGGCGGTCGAACTCCGGCTCGTCGATCAGCGCGAGATCGCGCGCGGCCAGCAACGCCAGCAACGACGACCCGCTGTCCCACAGCGAAGTCGACGGGAAGCCCTGGACCGCGCTCACCAGGCCGCTGGCCTGGTCGGTGTTGTGCTCGAAGTAGCTCCAGGCCACGCGGGCCCACTGCTGCTCCTGGGCCGTGAGCGGCCGCGGCGCGGGGATCGCGGGCCGGTCGGGACTGGCCGGCAGCTCCCGTTTGGCGGCGGCCGCGGGCGCCGGCCCCTGGCGCGCGATCAGTTCCTTGCCGGTCTGGCGCTCGATCCACCACACGCTGCCGAACGCCACCACGATGGCGGCGATCCACACGATGGAGCTGCGGGCCTTCACCCAGTTGCTGTCCTGCATCTTCGTTCGGTTTTTTTCGTTCTCTTGCTGGCGCTCAGGCCGGCTGCGCCGAAGCCTCGCCGGTTGCTTCCTCGTCCGGCTTCCACAGCGCCGCCCGCACCATCGGCAGCATCGCGGCCACGTTGTTCAGGCCCCAGGCCACGTTGACGATCAGGTTCGGCAGCTCGTTGTCATGCCCCTGCACGACCACGCGCCAGGCCGCGTACCCGAGCCCGGCCAGCGTGAGCACGATCACCGCCAGCTGCGGGTACACGAGGTGCAGGAAGGTGCCCTCCTGCCGCTCCTTGGGGGTGACGTGGAACTTGATCTTCTCGCCGCGCAGCACCGTCCAGAGCGCGCGGAAGTTCACCGGGAAGAACGACAGGTACGAGGCCTTGCCGTCCCAGTTGTTCACGCCCCAGGTGCCGACCAGGAACGCCAGTTCCGTGAGCAGGATGAAGGGCAGCGCGTGCAGGTAGAACGCCTGCGAGTAGGCGGAGAGCGGAGCGATGCCGGTGAAGAGATAGATGATGGGCGCGACCAGGAACACCAGGTTCCACAGGCAACCCAGGTACGACCAGAACGTCGTGAGGTACATCAGCCGCTGCGGCAGCCGCATGCCGCCCTTGAACAGCGGGTTGTCGCGCAGCGCGATGTCCAGCGTGCCGCCCGCGTACTTGAAGCGCTGGATGATCCAGGTCAGCAGGTCCTGCGGCGACAGCATCTTCGATTCGACCTGCGGATGCATCACCGACTTCCAGCGCCGCACCGGATCGTTGTGCAGCACGATCGAGGTGTAGATGTCCTCGGAGACGTGGAACTTGTAAGGCGTGAGTTCCTGCTCCAGCGCCGCCTGCGTGCGCATCGCCGTGCCCAGGTCGCGCCGCAGCTCCTCGTCGGGCACTTCCTGCTCGAAGCGGCGCACGTCACGGTCGACCGAGAGCGCGAAGCTGCGCAGCGCCGCCTGCATCACGGCCTCGCGGCGGTGCACCGAGCCAGCGCCGCAGCAGAACGACGCGTGGCACCAGTTGCGCCGGCGCTGGATGACGTCGTAGAACATCTTGGGGTCGTTGACGAACGGGTCCTGACCCAGGCGCACGCGGCCGATCACCCGCTCGATGCCGCGGCCCAGCAAACGCCCCGCGCCGCCGAGCCGCTGGGCCAGCCACTCGTGCAGCGGCGTGCCTTCCGGAATGTCGTAGAACCACTGCGGCGTCTGCACCCAGGCGACGTCCGGGTCGCGGAAGTAGCCCAGCGTGTGTTCCAGGAAGGTGGGGAACAGGCGCGTGTCGGCATCGCAGATCGCGATGAAGTCGCCGCCGGTGGCTTCCATCGCGTTGCGCAGGTTGCCGGCCTTGAAGCCGATGTTGTTCTGGCGGCTGATGTAGTGCACGCCCTCCTCGTCGGCCACCTGGCGCATGGTGGCGCGGCGGCCGTCGTCCAGCACGTGGATGCGCAGGTCCAGCGGGTGCGGGTACGTCAGCTTCTTCGCATCGCGGATCGACAGCCGCACCAGCTCCTCGTCCTCGTTGTAGGTGGCGATGAAGACGTCGACGGCGACCGGCCGCTGGGCCCAGTCCTCGCTGCTGGCCGCCTCGCCGGTGCACTCGCCGACGGTGCGCGGCGGTGGCTGCTGCGGGACGTCGCGCGTGCGCCAGAGGCTGAAGGTGAACAGCAGCAGGCCGACGTACGCCAGCGTCTCGGCCAGCGCCAGCGGGATCGCGAACCACAACGCGTCGTGGTTCAGCGAGGAGGTCCAGCGCCAGCGGATGTAGTTGGCCCCGAGCACCAGGGCCACGATGGCGAGGAACTGCCACGCGAGCTCCAGCCAGGGACGACAGGGCAGCGGCGCGGGCGGACGCCGGTCCTCGAAGCGGTCGAAATAGAAAGCGGGCAAGCCGTGCGTCTCCTAGGGCTCACATCCGGCGCACCAGGTGCAGCCGGTTCACGCCGTCGCGGCTGCCGTAGCGCACCTCGTGGAAGGCGGCCTTGATCAGCGCCAGGCCCATGCCGCCTTCGGGCAGGCCGGCCAGGTTGGTGGGATCGAACAGGAAGGTGGTTGACGGGTCGGCCTGCGACAGGAGGTCCTTCGGAATGGGTCGGCCCTGATCCCACACGTCGACTTCGAGGGCACCGCCTCGCTCGCGCAGCCGCAACCGCACGGGCTGGCCACCAGCGCGGCCGAAGCCGTGCTGCACGATGTTGGTCAGCGCTTCGGCCAGCGCCAGCTCGATGGCATCACGCTCGCTCTCCGACAGCCAGTCGGGCAGCAGCGCGCGCACCTGCTGCGTGGCCTGCGCCACCTCGGACAGGGTGGGAGCAACGAGGAGCTCGGACTCCTGCATGGGCTACGCGCCCAGCCGGGCAAGCGCTTCCTGGCGGTCGGCGTGGATCGCGAACACCTTGTCCATGCGGGTGAGCTTGAACAGGCTCAGCACCCCGCCGCGCGCGCCGCACACCGCCATCGTGCCCTGGCTGCCCAGCGCCTTCAGGATCGAGACCAGCGCGCCGAGGCCACTGGAATCGAGGAAGTCCACGCCGGACAGGTCGACCACCAACTGGCGCTCGCCGCCCTGCACCAGCTGCACGACCTGCTGCTTGAAGGCGGGCGCGACCGAAGCGTCGAGGCGCTTCACGCGCGGGACCACCACGGGCACGTCGCCCTCGCGGTGGATGTCGATCAGTTCCATGGAATCTCCAGCGGCGCCTCGCGCCGCGCTCTCGCAATGGTAAGGGGCTCCATCACCACGACGCGCCCCAGCCGACCGAGATGCTGCCGCTGCGGAACTGGCCCTCCCCGGGCGCGCGCGCACGGCCAGGCCAACGATTGCCGGAGTAGTTGGCGTATTGCAACGTCAGGCCGCTGGAGCCGGGGTCGGTCCAGCCGAAGCCGTAGGTGAAATCCGGATCCCAGGGCTGCTGCTTCCTGGGCTCGGGCCACGCGAACGCGGTCGCCTGCGCGAACCAGCCGCCGGGCCGCGTGTAGCGGCAGCCGAGGGCGAACGAGACCTTGTCGCTGCCGACGTCGCCCGCCAGCCGCGTGTAGCGCGGCACCAGGTTGCCGTCCGCATGGCACGAGGCGGCGTCGCCGTCGCCCACCAGCAGCCACGGGCGCAGCGCCTCGGGCAGGCCGAACCGGTAGGCCGCGGTCCACTGCCCCTGCGGGAAGTTCCAGCGCTGCTCGCCTTGTGCGACATCGGGGTGCCTGCGCGTGCCGGTGTAGTTGGCGTACGCGAAGGCCCAGTGCCCCTCGCGTCCATCGTCGTGGCCGAAGCCGTAGGTGAAGTCCGGGTCCCAGCTGCGCTGGCGTGACGGCTCCAGGTAGCGGAACGCGGTGCCCTGCACGAACCAGGCCCTGTCCTCCAGCGGCCGCCAGCGCAGCTGCGCCTGCACGGTGGTGGATCCGGCACGCGGCCCCTGCGTGCCGGCGCCGGCGGCCTGGCCGTTGCGCAGCGGCGCCTCCAGCGACAGCCGCAACGTGAGCACGGAGTCCGGCGACGGCGGTGCGGCCGGCCGGTCCGGCCCCAGCGGCACGTACAGGGGATCGACCTGGGCCGGCGGCTCCACATAGGTGCCACCGCGCTGCTGCTGCGGCGGCGAAGGCGGGGTCTGGGCCAACGCGATGCCGGTCGCGACCAGTGCGCACACGCCGAGCAGGGACGCGCGGACCGCCATCACCGGCCCCACCGCATGGGGGCATCCGCTGCGGTCGGCATCGGTTCGGACACTGGCACGGATGCCGGTGCGATCGCGGTACCGACCTGCCCCGGCACCCAGCGCCAGACGCGCACCGCGGCAATGTCGAACTGCGCCGGCAACCGGGCTTCGTCGATGGGACCGCCCCAGTTGCCGCCGAGGGCCAGGTTGATGCGCAGCCGCATCGGCTGGCGCAGCGGATCGCCGCCATCGGCGAGCCGGGCCTGGTCCGGATCGAAGCGGAACCAGGTCTGGCCATCGAGCGCGATGCGGATCCCGTCCGGCGTCCACTCCAGCGTGTGCGTGTGCCAGCTGCCCTCGAAACCAGGCACGACGCGGCTGTCGTTGTGGTGCTGGCGCGTGCGCGGCGTGCGGCCGTAGTGCACGCCGGCGAACACCGTGTCGGGATGCTTGCCGACGGCCTCGAACACGTCGATCTCGCCGTACACGCCCTCGCCTTCGTGCACCAGCCAGATCGCGGGCCAGACGCCGGCCCCCGACGGCGTGCGCGCGACCACCTCGATGCGGCCGTACTGCAGCGGCTCGCGCGCGAGCAGCGAGGCCGACGTGTACGTGGACAGCTTGTTGCGCAGGCGCCAGTCGCGGCTGCCGGCACGCCACTGCGCATTGGGCACGGCCTCGCGCCGCGCCTGCAGCCGCAGCACACCGTCCTGCAACGTGGCATTGCGGTCGCTGTAGTACTGGTCCTCGCCATTGCGCACGAAGCCGGTCTCGAAGCGCCAGTAGCCGGCATCGAGCGGCTGCGGCCGCGCGAAGTCGTCCTCGTGCGCGAGCTGCCAGTCAGCCATGCACGCGGCGGGAACACACAGCAACACGGCGAGCACGGACGGCAGCCAGCGTGCGGAACGGCGCCCCATGCGTCAACGCGCCTCCAGGACGAGCAGCGTCACGTCGTCGCCGAAGCTGCCGGTGTGCCACCCGCGCAGCGCGTCGCGCACCGCGGCGCAGGTCGCGGCCGCCGGGGCATCGCGCTCGCGCTCCAGCAACTCGCGCAGGCGCTGCGCGCCGAACGCGCTGCCGTCCGCGCCCTCGCAATCGACGATGCCGTCCGAATGCAGCACGAGGCGGCTGCCGGGCGCCAGCGTGTGCAACGTGGCCTGCCAGTCCGGCTCGGGCAGGATGCCGATCGGCACGCTGCCTTCGCCGATCGCCGTGAACTCGCGCTCGCCGGGGGCCGCGTGCAGGGCCGGCGGATGGCCGGCCCCGACCAGCGCCACCTGGCCGGTGGTGCGGTCGACGAGGCCGAACACGAGCGTGAGGTACAGGCCCGACTCGTCGGACTGCATGAAGCGCGCGTTGTAGCGGTAGACGATCTCCAGCGCGGCCTCGTCCAGGCCGATGTCGGGCGTGACGGCCCGCACCACCTGCTGGGCTGCGGTGCGCAGCTGGTGTTGCGCGGCGACGGCCATCATGGCCGCCGCCACGCCATGGCCCGAGACATCGGCCAGGTAGAACCCGAGCAGCCGGTCGCCCAGCGCGAAGTAGTCGTAGAGGTCGCCGCCGACGTAGCTGGAGGCCTCGAACCAGCCCTCGAAGCGCAGCGAGCCGAAGGCCTGCGGCGCCGGCAGCTGCCCGCGCTGCAGCGCGCGCGCCAGCTCCAGGTCACGGCTCAGCTGCGCATAGGCCTGGCTCAGTTCCTGGTTGCGTGCCGCCAGCCCGGCTTCGAGGGCCAGCACGCGTTCGGCAGCGCGCAGGCGCGCGCCCAGGTCGGCCGGCCGCAGCGGCTTGGCCAGGAAGTCGTCGACGCCCGCTTCCATCGCCACCTGCAGGGCCTGCTCGTCGCCGGAGGCGGTGAGCATGATGCAGTAGACGTAGTTGCGGTCGCCGCGCGCGCGGATGGCCCGGCACAGGTCCAGGCCGTCCATGCGCGGCATGTGGCGGTCCGTGACCACGAGGTTGAAGCCGCCATCGGCCAGGTGCTGCAGGGCCTGCTCGCCATCGGCGGCTTCGACGACCCCGTAGCCGCGCGAAGCCAGGAACGCGGACAGCAGGGCCAGCAGCAGCGGGTCGTCGTCGACCAGGAGCGCACGGATCGGCGGGTTCACGGTCTCGGCACTCACTCCCGCGGCGCTGCCAGCAGCGCATCCAGCAGGCGCCCTGCGGGGTCGAAGTCGGCAGCCGCGCGCCCGCCCCTGGCCATCACCTGTTGCAGTTCCATGTCGAGCGCGCGTGCGTGCTCGCCCAGGGCATGCAGGCCGAAGGTGCCGGCCGATCCGGCCAGCATGTGCGCCTGCCGATACAGTTCCTGCAGGTCCTGGTCGTCGCCGGGGCTCTGGCGGCAGCTCCGGAACAGGACCTGGAGCGTGTCCAGGCGCGTCGGCAGCTGCGCCCGCCACTCGTGCGAGAGGGCGGCAAGCCGCTCCTGGAACGAGGGCGCGGGGCCACTCGGGGCAGGCGGCGGTACAGCGGAAACCATGGCCGTTGAAGGTACCACGACATCCTGACCGAACACCCGCGCCGTCGGGCTGGCGCCACGGACCGCAGGGGCGATCAAGAGCGTCCTACAGTTCGGCCTCGACCGCATCCCTACCATGTTGCGCAAGCAAGATCGGAGCAAGAACATGGCAGTGACCAACGGAACCCAGTCCCCGGACAAGGTCGACCGCATCGACGTGAGCTGGGACTACGCCGTGTGCGCGTGGGCCCGCCACTTCAACACCAGCGAGCAGCAGGTCAAGGAAGCGGTGGCCGCGGTGGGCGACCGCGCCGACCACGTGCGCGAACACCTGCAGGCACGCAGCCAGCAGCGCAGCGAACGGCCGTCCGCCTGAGCCGCGCGTCCGCGCCCGCAACCCAGCGGGCGCTTCCTACCCGCTGTCGCGCCGGCGTCCCACTGCCGGGCCAGCGGTCCGGATGATCATCGCGCCACTGCCTGCGCACCGCGATGCCCGATGCTGACCAGCCCCGCGCCCGCACGACGGTCCTCGTCGTGTTCGGCATCCTGCTGCTGCTGATCGTCAAGCTGCAGCTGCTGGCCGCGCTGGTCGCGGCGCTGGGCACCTACGCCATCTTCGAATGGGCGCAGCGCCACCTGTGCCGCTGGCTGCCGCCCGCATGGGCGCGCGTTGCGTCCGTCGTCCTCACGCTGGCCGTGCTGGCCGTCGTCGGCTGGGGCTGCGTGCAGGCGTTCGAACTGCTGTGGGGAGCCGAGGGCCTGGCGCGGCTGATGCGCCTGCTGGCCGACACGCTGGAGCGGCTGCGTGCCTTCATGCCCCCGGACATGGCCAACAGCCTGCCCGAGACCGCGGACGAAGTGCAGCACGTCCTGTCGCGCTGGCTGCGCCAGCATGCGCGAGAACTGCAGCACTGGGGCAACGAGACCGTCCGCCTGTTCGTCGACCTGCTGGTGGGCAGCGCGATCGGGCTGCTCATCGCCTTCTCCGACCACGCCGCTCCGCGCTCTCAGTGGCAGGCGCTCGCGCGCGAGCGGCTCACCAACCTGAGCACCGGGTTCAACAACGTGGTCGCGGCCCAGGTGCGCATCGCGGCCCTCAATGCGGCGCTGACCGGCATCTTCCTGATGGGAGGACTGCCGCTGGCGGGCTACCCCCTGCCCTTCGCGCGCACGCTGGTCGTCTTCACGTTCGGCATGGGGCTGGTGCCCATCGTCGGCAACCTGATCTCCAACACCGCGATCGTGATGGTGGGCCTCTCCGTGTCGCCGGGCGTGGGCATCGCCTGCCTGATCTTCCTGGTCGTGATCCACAAGCTCGAGTACTTCCTCAACGCGCACTTCGTCGGCAGCCGCACCAGCATCGCGCCCTATGCAGTGCTGGCCGGGATGCTCGCCGGCGAGGCGGCGTTCGGCCCCGCAGGCCTGCTGGCGGCGCCGATCTTCGGCGCGTGGCTCGCGCGCGAGCTGCAGGACGCCGAGCTGGTGTGAGCGGTCTGCGCTCCGGGGGGGCGCTGCCTACAATCCGCGCTCCCGAGGAGACAACACCAATGACGCCTTCCGTTCGCGCCCTGCTGCGCGCCTGCACCGCGGGTCTGCTCGCCGCCACCGCGCTGGCCGCGGCCGCCGCCCCGCCCCCGGTGCGCGACACCGCCGAGTCCATCTTCGGCACCACGGTGCACGACCCGTACCGCTACTTCGAGAACGTGCGCGACCCGCAGGTGCGCGACTGGATGCTCGCCGAGAGCGCGCGGGCACGGCAGGCACTCGACCGCATCGAGGTGCGCGACGCCCTCGAACAGCGCATCACGCAGCTGTCGGCAGCGACCGGCGACGCGATCCAGCGCATCGTCCGCATGCCGGGCGACCGCCTGTTCTTCCTCAAGCGCCTGCGCGGCCAGTCGCAATACAAGCTGGTGCTGCGCGAAGGCGGCCGCGAGCGCGTGCTGGTGGATCCGCAGGCGCTGGCGGCCAAGACCGGCGTGCCGCATGCGATCAACTACTTCGTGCCATCCTGGGACGGCCGCTACGTCGCCTATGGCCTGTCCGCCGGCGGCTCCGAGGAGGCCTCGCTGTCCGTGCTGGACGTGCGCACCGGCCAGCCCGTGGGCGAACCCATCCCGCGCGTGCACGAGCCCAACGTGAGCTGGTTGCCGGACAGCCGCTCGTTCACCTACAACCAGCTGCGCGCATTGACGCCCGAGGAGCCCGAGACCGAGACCTACCTCGATTCCAGCGTGATGTGGCAGCGCGTCGGCGCGCCGGCCGGCGAAGCCCGCGCCGTGTTCGGGCCCACGGTCAACAAGCAGATCGGCCTGGTGCGGCTGGACGTGGGCTCGCTGCTGTTCGCGCCCGGCAGCCCCTGGGTGGTGGCGCGCACCACCGACACCACCGTGCCCGAAGGCTCGCTCTTCATCGCGCACGTCGCCGACTTCGGCAGGGGCGACGTGCCGTGGCAGCGCATCGCCTCGCCCGAGGACAGCATCGTCGACATCGAGCTGAAGGGCGACGAGCTGTTCTTCCGCACGCACAAGGACGCGCCGCTCTACAAGGTGATGAAGCTGGACCTGCGGCGGCCGCAGCTGTCGCGCGCGGTCGAGGTCGCGCGCGCGCCCAAGGGCGGCGTGCTCGAAGGCTTCAACGTCGGCCCGGACGCCGTCATGGCCTCGGTACGCGAAGGCACCGCGATCGGCCTGCGCGAGTACCGGCCCGGCGATACCGAGGGCAAGCCCATCGCCCTGCCGTTCCACGGTGGCGTCGCGGACCTGCACGACGACCCCGCGCACGCGTACCACGACTGGCTGTACACGCTGGCCGGCTGGACGCAGGCGCCGCGCACGTACCGGCTGCAGGGCACGCAGTCGGTCGATACCGGGTTGCGGCCCCCGGTGAAGATCCCGGGCGCGCCCGCGGTCGAGGTCACCGAGGTGCAGGTGCGCAGCCACGACGGCGTGCTGGTGCCGATGACCATCCTGCACCGCAAGGGACTCGCGCGCGACGGCAGCAACCCGACGCTGCTGGACGGCTACGGCTCCTACGGGTTCTCGGAGACGGCGCACTACAACCCCTCGCGCATCGCCTGGCTCGAACGCGGCGGCGTGCTGGCCTTCGCCAACGTGCGTGGCAGCGGGGTGCACGGCGATGCGTGGCACCGGGCCGGCTTCAAGGCCACGAAGGCCAACACCTGGAAGGACGGCATCGCGTGCGCGCAGTACCTCATCGCGCAACGCTATGCCTCGCCGGCCACGATGGCCGTGATGGGCACCAGCGCGGGCGGCATCTTCGTCGGCCGCGCGGTGACCGATGCGCCGCAGCTGTTCGCCGCGGCGATCTTCAACGTCGGCGTGATGGATGCGGTCCGCGCCGAGGAGAGCGCCAACGGCATCACCAACATCTCGGAGTTCGGCAGCTGGCGCGACCCGAAGGAATTCCCCGCGCTGCTGGCGATGAGCACCTACCACCAGATCCGCGACGGCGTCGCCTATCCGGCCGTGATGCTGGTGCACGGGCTGAACGACCCGCGGGTGGACGTGTGGCACAGCGCCAAGGCGGCGGCCCGCCTGCAGGCCGCCAGCACGAGCGGCAAGCCGGTGCTGCTGCGGCTGGATGCGCAGGCCGGCCATGGCGTCGGCAGCACCGCGCAGCAGCGCAACTCGCTGCAGGCCGACATCTACAGCTTCCTGCTGTGGCAGATGGGGAAGGCGGGGACGCGCTGAGCGCAGCGGCGGCCTCCGTCTGCGGCTGCCGCCTTATCGCAGCACGAGACGGATGGTCGCCACCTGCGCGTTGTCGATGACCGACGTGGCTGTCAGCAGCACGTCGATGGGCACCAGCGCAGGGCCGTAGAACGCCGAGTCCAGCACCACGCCCGAGGCATCGAGCTGCGACTCGGTGATCGTCACGCCGCCCAGGTCCACCGTGGTGCCGTTCGAGAACAGCGGGCTGCCGTTGACGGAGAAGCTCCAGACCACCGGCTCATTGGTGTCGAAGGTGACGGGCTGGCCGACGCGTGCCTCGACGACCAGCGTCTGCCCGGTCGGCGCGGGCGCATAGGTCGTCCCGCCTGCGACCACGCCGACCTGCAGGGTGGTGCCCTGCTCGACGGCCAGGCCGCCCGCGTCGCCGCCACCGCCGCATCCAGCCAAGGCAAGTGCGCAGCCGACGGCGATGGCAGCGCCGAGCCGCCGGAGGGCGGCCGGACGGCTCATGGAACGCCAGCCGGCGCCGGGCAGCACGGTGGGTGCGCGCAGCGCCGGTGTGTCGAGGGATGTGCAGGGGTTCATGGGAAGGCCTGAAGTGGTCCCCCCATGCTGCAAGCACCAGCGTGAATGCCCGCTGAACGGACGGCGCGCGGAGCGCGCCGCGAGAAGCCGCCGTGAAGGCGGCAGGATCAGCGCTTCGCGGTCGCGGGCGCCGCGCCCATGCTGCGGGCGTCGCTTGCTTTCGCGTCCTTCGTCTCGGGCCCGTTATGGCTGGCCTTGCCGGCACCGGAGGACCTGGTGTCGTCGGCGTCCTTGCCCTTGGCCTGGTCCTCGTTCACCCACTTGCCGCCGGTGAGCTCGTACTTGCCGTCGGGGCGCTTGACCCACTGGTGCTGCTCGTAGGTCTTGCCTTCCTCCTTGAGCACCCATTCGCCGCCCTTCCACTCGTAGCGGCCGTCCTTCCAGTCGTAGTAGCCCTTGGACCAGACGTAGTCCTTGTTGGGCGCGGGCGCCGCTTCCCACGAGCCGGACGGCGGCGCGACATCGGTGACCACGGCTTCGGGTTCCGGCTTCCTGGCCGCCTTCTTCTCCTTCTTGCCGGCGGCCATGGCCGCCGGGCTGGCCGCGATGGCCAGGCAAAGCAGCGCCGCACCCAGGGATTGCTTGTGCATCGGGTTCACTCCTTGGTGCCCACACTGTCGTCCCGCCAGGGACGACGCGGCGTGGGACTCGTCCGGCAAGCCCTGCCGGACGCCTCCGACCACGGCCGCGCTACGGTCAGCGCGTCGGTCGCCCGAGCTGCATCCAGAGGTACGCGAACTCGAGCGCGCGCAGGTGCGCCTGCTGCTTGGGGTCGGCGGCACCGCCATGCCCGCCCTCGGTGTTCTCGTAATAGAGCACGTCGTGGCCCTGCGCCTGCATGCGCGCGACCATCTTGCGGGCGTGCGCCGGATGCACGCGGTCGTCGCGCGTGCTGGTGGTGAACAGCACGCGCGGGTAGCGCACGCCTGGCTTGACCTGCTGGTAGGGCGAGTAGCGGCCGATGAAGGCCCAATCGCCCGCCTCGTCCGGGTCGCCGTATTCGGCCATCCAGCTCGCGCCGGCCAGCAGCCGGTGGTAGCGCCGCATGTCCAGCAGCGGCACCTGGCAGACCACCGCGCCGAACAGGTCGGGGCGCTGCGTGAACGCGGCGCCCATCAGCAGTCCGCCGTTGCTGCCGCCCTGGATGCCCAGGCGGTGCGGCGACGTGATGCGACGCGCGACCAGGTCCTCCGCCACGGCGATGAAGTCGTCGTAGCTGCGCTGCTTGTGCTCGCGGACCGCGGCCTGGTGCCAGCGCGGGCCGAACTCGCCGCCGCCGCGCAGGTTGGCGATCACCAGCACGCCGCCGCGGCGCAGCCAGAGGTCGCCGCGCACGGCCTGGTAACTCGGAAGCAGGCTGACCTCGAAGCCGCCGTAGCCATAGAGCAGCGTCGGGTTCTCGCCATCGGCCGACGCGCCGTGCGGCCACACGACGAAGTACGGCACCTTCGTGCCGTCCCGGCTGGTGGCGAACAGCTGCTCGGTGCGCATGCCGGTGCTGTCGAAGAGCGCCGGCCGCTGCTTGAGCGTCTCGGGCACGCCATCGCCGGCCTTGCCCATCAGCAGGGTGTCGGGCGTGAGGAAGTCCTCGCGCCCGGCGAGATAGGCGTCGGCCAGCGGATCGTCATCCAGGGCTTCGTCATGCAGCGACTGCACCCAGAGCCGGACGTGGGCCGGCAGCGGCACCGCGCGGCGCTGCCAGGTCGTGCCGGTGCGGTGCAGCTCCTCGAGCCGGCTGCCGACGTTGTCCAGCACGTTCAGCAGCACGTGCGATCGGGTCAGCGCCACGCCGTTGCGCTCGAGGCTGCGCGTGGGCGTGGGCGCGAACAGCACGTCGAAGCGGCGCTCGCCGCGCAGGAAGGCTTCCAGGCTGGTGGCGAGCAGCGCGCCCGACGGATGCGTCGTGCCCGCCACGGTCCAGTCGCTGCGCAGGTGCAGCAGCATGAGGTCGCCCTGCACCTGCAGGTCGGCATCGTCGGGCTTTTCGATGCGCTGCAGGCGGCCGTCGTCCAGCAGCAGCGAGTCCTCGCCACGGTAGAAGTCGATCGAGCGGCTAAGGAAATGGCGCTGGCGGCCGCCGGGCAGGTGCTGCACCCAGGCGCCCACGCTCACGTCGTCCGGCCGGCCCTCGAACACCAGCTGCGCTTGCGACAGCGGCGTGCCGCGCCGCCAGCGCTTGATCATGCGCGGATAGCCCGAGCTCGTCATCGAGCCGGGGCCGAAGTCGGTGCCGACGTACAGCGTGTCGCGGTCGATCCACTGGCACCTGGACTTGGCCTCGGGCAGCGTGAACCCGTCCGGCACGAACTGCCTGGCGACCAGGTCGAACTCGCGCGTCACGTGGGCATCGGAGCCGCCGGGCGAGAGGAACACGAGGCAGCGGTCGATGCCGCCTTCGATGCGCGATGGCACGGGCGACGCGCCGTGCCACACCCAGCTGCGGCCCTCGGCCTTGCCGAGCGCGTCGACGTCCAGCACCACCTCCCAGGCCGGCTGCGCGTTGCGGTAGTCGGCCAGGGTGGTGCGCCGCCACAGCCCGCGCGGATGCGCGTCGTCGGTCCAGAAGTTGTAGACGTGCGCGCCGATGCGGCTGATGTAGGGAATGCGGTCGCGCGAGTTGAGCACCTGCAGGATGCGCGCCTCGTCGGCGGCGAAGCCGGGCTGCGCACCCAGCAGCCCTTGCGACACCGCGTTGCGCTCGCGCGCCCACGCCAGCGCGCGCGGATCCTCCACGCCTTCGAGCCAGAGGAAGGGATCGTCGGCGGCCGCATCGGCGGGGGCTTGGGACATGGCGCTCCTGGGAGAGGTGGTGCAGGCAGTGGCGGCAACGCCGGCGAGCAGCGAGGCGAGGGTCTGGCGTCGGGTGGGCATGGGCGCCGCATCCTAACTGGACCGCGCGTGCCCATGCGTGGCGCGCTTGCGGATTGCCGCGAGGTCATCCGGTAACGAACTGCTCGCCTTCACGGAAGTTGCGTTCAGCAAAACCTGGAGGCTGTCGGCAAATGCTCTGCTTGCGCGCTGTGCGGGAACGGTTCCGCAGGAGGAGACAAACTGTGCGAACGAACCCCCCGTCGAGATTGCGCCTGACCGCGGCCGTCGCGGCGCTCTGGTTGAGCGCCTGTGGCGGTGGTGGTGGCGACGATGGTTCCGTGCCGCTGACGGCAGCACCGGCGCCGGGAACCACCGCCGTCCAGGCCACGGTCCCGACCACGGTCCAGACCGCATCCATCGCCGCCACCGTGGCGCCGACGATCAGCTGGACGCTGGCCGATCCCACGCCGCGGGTCTGGCATTCGCTCTCGACCAACGCGGGCGGCGACGTGCTGGTCGCGGGCGAGGCGCCCACCGGCTTCGTCCACACCTCCAGCGACGGCGGCGCGACCTGGACCACCGGGAACAGTCCATCGGGCGTCTGGATCTCCAGCGCCATCTCGCGCGATGGCAGCCGGATCGTCGCGTTGCAGTACCAGGGCGGCATGTACATGAGCACCAACCGCGGCGCGAGCTGGACGCGCGTCACCAGCAGCCCGCTGGTGAACGTCGCCGGCGGCGTCGCGTTCGAGGCGGTGACGATGTCGCAGGACGGCAGCCGCATCGCCGTCGTGGTGCAGAACGGCCCGATCCTGCTCAGCGCCGACGGCGGCGCCACGTGGTCGCGCGGCGTGCTGCCCGATGCACCGCAGGAGCGCTGGTGGCGCTGGATCGACGGCTCCGCCGACGGCACCGTGCTGGTGGCGGTCTCGCACAACGGCGAGATCTACCGCTCGACCAACGCCGGCGCTTCGTGGGTGCCGCTCACCGTCGCCATCGGCGCGCCCGCGGCCGCCGTCACCGAGCACTGGTACCGCGTCAAGCTGTCGGCCGACGGCAGCACCATCGCCGTGGTCGCCAACAGCTTCGGCGGCGGCCCTGGCAGCGGCATCTTCGTCTCCCGCGATGGGGGTGGGACGTGGAACCGCGGCTTCACGCTGACCGCCGACTACACCGGCCTCGCTGTCTCGGCCGATGGCAGGACCATCGCGGCGAGCGTGTCCAACTCGAACGGCACGGCAGGCCGTGTGCTGCTCTCCACCGATGCCGGCGCGAGCTTCGCGGCGCTCGGCATGCCGGGCAGCGACACCAACTGGCGCAGCATCGCGATGAGCGCGACAGCCGACCGGCTGGCCGTGCTGGCCGGCGCCTTCGACACGGGCACCACGGGACTGCTCTACACCGGCCGCGTCGGGGCCGCGCCTGCGCCCGCGCCGACGCCAGCTCCGACCCCGGCTCCCACGCCCGCGCCCACGCCGGCTCCGAGCCCCGCACCCACGCCCGCACCGACACCGGCTCCCACGCCAGCCCCGACACCCGCGCCGACACCGGCGCCGACGCCCGCTCCGGCGCCCACGTGCACCGCGCCGGCCTGGAACACGACCACCCGCTACATGCCCGGCGACCGGGTCATGCGCAATGGCGTGATGTACGTGGCGACGCCGCTGTCGGCGACGGTGTGGAACGTGTACAGCCCGCCGGAATGGACACCGACCTACTGGTCGGTGACGACGTGCAGCGCGCCCTCGCCAGCGCCCGCGCCGACGCCGGCGCCCACGCCAGCCCCGACGCCCGCACCGACCCCGGCACCCACGCCGGCTCCGACACCAGCGCCGACACCAGCGCCCAGCTGCACCAGCGCGCCGGCCTGGAACACGACGACGCGCTACATGCCGGGCGACCGCGTGCTGCGCTACGGCATCGTGTACGTGGCGACGCCGCTCTCCGCGACGGTGTGGAACGTGTACAGCCCGCCGGAGTGGACCCCGACCTACTGGAGCAAGGTGAGCTGCTGAGGGAGCTCCGGCCCTAGGCCGGCATCAGCCGCCGCACGGCTTCGACGAAGGCGTCGAAGCCGAACGGCTTGCGCAGGAAGGCCTGGTAGCCGAGCTGGTAGCTGCGCAGCGCTGCCTCGGGCGCGCCGCTGATCACCAGCACCGGCAGCTTCGCGAACGCGGGCTGCTCGCGCACGGCCCGCACCAGGTCGGCCCCGTTCATGAAGGGCATCATGAAGTCGGTGACCAGCACGTCGGGCGCGGCCTCCTCCAGCCGCGCGAGCGCCTGGCGGCCATCGCCAACCACCGTGACCAGGTAACCCTGCTCGGCGAGGATCATCCCCAGCACCTGGGCGCCGGAGATCTCGTCGTCGACCAGCAGGACGCGCCGCTGGGTCACGCGGCGTCCCCGCCGCGCGCAATACCATCGCGCACCTCCAGGCCGGCGTCGCCAAGGGTGATGCGCCGCATCGCGGGATCGCAGCGGCTCACGCGGCTCTTGCCGATCCAGACGTTGCGCTGCACCTGCTGGACTCGCACGCAGTCCAGGTTGATCACCGTGTCGGCCAGGGCGGACATGGTGGCGATGTCGGTCGGCAACCGGTGACCCGGCGAGGGCTCCTCCACCGTCACGAGCGTGGTCACGCCGAGACGGCGCAGCTCGTTCGTCAGCGCCGCGAGGAAAGGGTCCCCGCGGTCCCCGAACGCAGGCGCGGCGACGAATCCGCCGACGCTGTCGATGACGAGCCGCTTCGCGCCCGTGACGGCCACGCGCCGCAGCAGGTCGTAGGCCAGCGCGTCGAGCAGGTTCTCGCCGAACGGCTGCCACATCACCTCGAGCGCGCCGGTGTCAAAGACGCGGCTGACGTCGAGTCCCTGGATGCGCGCGATGCGGGCGAGGAACTCGGGCGACTCGTAGAAGGTGAAGAACAGCGCCTTCTCCTGCGCACTGGCCTGGGTGGCGAAGTGCAAGGCGAGGGAGGTCTTGCCGCTGCCGGATGGTCCGCAGACGGCCGTGACGCTGCCGCGCGCATAGCCGCCGATGTCGAACATGCGGTCCAGGCCCGCGATGCCCGAGGACACGCCATCCTGCTGCACCATGTCGTCGAAATGCAGGCGCCGCGCCGCTTCGAGCCGCGGGTACACGACGATGCCGTGGTCGCCGATGCGGAACGCGTGGTTGCCGCGCAGCGTGGCGCTGCCGCGGAACTTGACCACCTCGATGTTGCGCTCGCGGCGCGGCCCGAACGCGTGCTCGCGCAGCAGCAGGATGCCGTCGACCATCGTCTGCTCGGCCGACACCGGACGATCCGCATCGTCGCTGGTGAGCAGCAGCGTGGTGCAGCCGGTCAGCGTGGAATGCGCCTGCAGGTCGCTGACGAACAGTTTGAGCTCCTCGTCCGACGACGCCGCGCCCGCGGCCATCACCAGGCCATCGAGCACCAGGATGCCCGCGTTGTGGGCCCGCATCTCGCCGCGCAGCAGGTTCACCACGCCCGCCAGGCCCTGCGTCTTCAACGCGTCGAACGCGCTGATGTAGTGCACGCGGTCGGCCAGCGACTCGATGGCGAAGAACGAGAACGACTGCATGTGCTGCAGCAGGCGCGCATGCGACTCGGCCAGCAAGGTGACGTACACCACCCGGCCTCCGGCCGCTGCATGCGCATGGCAGATCTGGTTGGCCAGGATCGTCTTGCCCGCGCCGGGCGAGCCCTGCAGGATGTAGACCCCCGACTTCAGGAAGCCGCCGCCGGTGACCTCGTCGAAGCCCGGGACGCCGCTCTCGATGCGCGGCAAGGGGGAGCATGGTCGGCTGGTGCGTTCACGGGGAATCCTTGGAAATCGCGGCTTCGGCGTCGACCGGCAGCGTGACGCCGAAGACGGTGCCGCCTTGCGGGCCGGCCTGGACGTCGACGCGGCCGTGGTGGGCCGCGACCATGCGCCCGACGATCCACAGACCGAGGCCGAAGCCGCTCTGGTAGGCCGACGTGCTGACCACCCGCTCGAACTTCTCGAAGATCTTGGCGCGCTGCTGCTCGTCGATGCCCGGGCCGTGGTCGGTGACCTGGAGGCGCACCTCGTCGCCGTGGCGGACGGCGCTCACCTCCACCGGATGGCCGCCGCCGTACTTGATGGCGTTATTGACCAGGTTGTCCAGGATCTGCTCGACCATGTGCGTGTCCCAGTGGCCGGTGATGCGACCGTCGACGCGCGCGTCCAGGCGGCAGCCATGGAATGCGGCCTCGCCCGCGTGCGTGGCCACGACGGTGTCCACCAGCTCGCGCACGTCCACCGGCCGGCAGGCCAGCTTCAGTTCGCCGGCGTTGATGCGCGTGACGTCCAGCAGCACCGTCGCGCGCCTGACGTAGCGCTCCAGGGTACGCCGCAGCCGGCGCACCTCGTCGGCGACGGGGCCGCCGGTCTTGTCGGCCATGTGTTCGAGCACCGCGACCTGCAGTGCCAGCGCATTCATCGGCGAGCGCAGTTCATGCGCCGCCACGGCGATGAAATCGTCGCGGGCGCGGATCGCTTCCTCGGCAGCCCGCAATCTCGACGCCAGATCGGAGATCGACGGATCGTGTGGCGAGCCGGGGTCGTTGCGCATCAATGGCCTCCCGACCTGTTCAGTCCGGAAGCGACGCGAGGCAAGCGACGGCTCGGGTTGGAAATTCGCATGGATAGGCCAACTCTGCGAAGGGCGGGTGCCCGGATGGCCACAGGTGGTTCGGCGAGTGTAACGCTCGCTCACAACAGGCCATGCAGCGCGTTGCCTTCCTGCGCAGGTCAACCGGCCACGCCCTTGGGGCCTGCGGCGCCGGGCCCGCCGCGCGGAATGCGCAGCGTGAATTCGGCGCCCTTACCGGCGCCGGCGCTGCGCGCCTGCGCCACCCCGCCGTGCAGTTCGGCGATCTGCGCGACGATCGCCAGCCCCACGCCGAGCCCTCCCGGCACCAGGTCGCTGGCCCGCACCTCCTGCGTGAACAGTTCGAAGATCCGCGGCAGCACGTCGGGCGCGATGCCGATGCCGGTGTCCTGCACGCGGATGACGATGTCCTGCGCCTCCTGGGTCGCCTTCAGCCACACGGTGCCACCGGCCGGCGTGTACTTGATCGCGTTGACCAGGAGGTTGGACACGGCCTGCCGCACGCGGCTGGCATCGGCCACCAGCGGCAGCGGCTGGCTGGGCAGCACCGCCTCCAGCCGGATGTCCTTGGCGGTGGCCGGAAGGCGCTGCCCCGCCGCCTCGTCTTCCAGCAGCGCACGGACGTCGAACTCGGATAGCTGCAGGTCGAGCTTGCGATGCTGCAGCCGCGACACGTCCATCAGGTCGCTGGTGAGCCGCTCCAGCACGTCGACCTGCGCCAGGATGGTGTCGGCCGCCTTCCGCACGCGCGGATCGGCGGAGCCGCGGCGCGCGATGTACGCCGCGTTCTTGATCGGCGCCAGCGGATTGCGCAGCTCGTGCCCGAGCGTCTGCAGGAACCGGTGCGTGCGCCCCAGCGCGTCGTCCGCGGCGTCGAGGTGGTTGGCGCGGTTCTCCGCGTTGATGCGCAGGTCGGTGCGGTCGCGCATGAGCTTGATGTAGCCGCGCAGGCCGCTGGCGTCGCGCACGGCGGTGACTGTCCCCGTGATCCAGATGCGTGTGCCGTCCTTGCGCATGTGCCAGCGGTCGTCCTGCGAATCACTGTCACGGCGCGCGACCTCCAGCTCGTGGACGTCGAGGGTGCGCGCAACGTCTTCGGGCGCGAACAACGCCGAGACGTGGCGGCCGACGATCTCGTCGGCACCGTAGCCGAAGATGCGCTCGGCGCCGCCCAGCCAGCCCACGATGACGCCATCCACATCGAGCAGGACGATGGCGTGGTCGCGCAGCGCCGGCAGCGCCAGGTCGAGGAGCTCGCGGGCCGCAGGTGTCACCCGCGGCATCGTGGGCGCACCCCGGCATGGCGGGTGACCGACTGCGCCGCGTGCGGTGTGCAGGCGACCGCCTACACGCGCACGCAGCGACGCGGCACCGGTCAGAGCGGGCGGATCTGCAGCTTCCTGAACTTCACCGTGCCACCGGCGTACTGCAGGCCGATGACGCCGGCGTTGTCGCGCGCCTCGTTGGTCTCGGCGGTGGTGACGCCATTGAGCACCACCTTGATCTGCTTGCCCTTCGCGGTGATCTCCATCGTGTTCCACTTTCCGCCGGTGTGCGGCACCGGCGTGGGCGCCTTGACCAGCCAGACGATGGCGCCGGTGGCGTAGCTCGGGTCCGGACGCTTGTCGAAGATGTTGGCTTCGTGGCAGGTGCGGTCGGTCATCGGGCGCACCTCCGAGCAGCGCATGTACACCCCGGAGTTCGCGTCGTCGCTGACCCAGAACTCGGCCCGCAGCTGGAAGTCCTTGTAGCGCTCGTGCGTGGCGAGGTAGTTGGTGGGCTCGGTGCCCACGCGGCTGTCGGCCACCAGCGCGTCGGGTTCCGCGCGCCAGTTGGCCGTGCCCAGGCGGTCGAAGTTGTCAAGGCCCTTGCCGCCATCGATCAGCGTCTGCCAGCCGTCGCCCCCGCGCGGGGTTGCGCAGCCGGCCACCGCTGCGGCCACGGCCAGGGCCAGAACGCCCGTTCTCATCGTCCTCATCGCAATGCACTCCCTGTGTTGGTTGGAGTGCGCATTCAATGGCTGAGCCGTGCCGGCGTCAATCGGTGGATCCCCACGCACCCCGACCAGCAATGTCGTGAAGCGACGAATGCTTGAGGCCTAAACGGCACAGCTCATGCGAGAAACAATTTCTGCGCGTGCCTCGTGCATTCCAGAATGGGCCAACAGCCGCGCCACGAGCGCGGGCAAGAGTCGGCAGCAGGGAGACAAGACGTGGCGAAAAACAAGGGCTTCGCGAAGATCCGCATCGGGGCCTTCTGGCTCGTCATGGGCACCAGCGCCTGGGGCCAGAACGTCATCCAGCAGGAGAACGCCAAACCCGGCGACGGCAGTTGGGAGCTGACGTCCACGTCGGACTCGCCGACGGTCGAGGGCTATGCCTCGGCCACCAGCGTGAACCGCGGCGGCACGATCCGCTTCTTCGTCAGCAGTGCCGCGCCGAGCTACACGATGACCATCTACCGGCTGGGCTGGTACGGCGGTGCCGGCGGCCGGCGGATGATGTCGGTGACGCTGCAGGGCCAGCAGCAGCCGATGCCCTCGCCCGATGCGACCACCGGGCTCATCGAGGCGAACTGGGCCGAGTCGTACCGGCTCACCATCCCGAACAGCAGCGACAAGACCGACTGGGCCACGGGCCTGTACCTGGCCAAGCTCACGCCGAGTTCGGGCACCGAGAGCTACATCATGTTCTGGGTGCGCGACGACTCGTCGACGTCGCCCTACGTCTTCCAGAGCGCCGTCACCACCGCCCAGGCCTACAACAACTGGGGCGGCAAGTCGCTGTACCTGTTCAACAGCACCGGCAGCCCCGCCCGCAAGGTCTCGTTCAACCGCCCGTACAAGCGCCAGGCCTACGCGGACACCGGCGCCGGCCAGGTGATGAACTACGAGATCAACTTCGTTCGCTTCCTCGAGCGCGAAGGCTACGACGTCAGCTACATCACCAACATCGACGTGCACCGCGACCCGGGCAGGCTGCTGCAGCACCGCGCGTTCCTGGTGGCGGGGCACGACGAGTACTGGTCGTATGAGATGCGTGCCGGCGTGCAGACGGCGCGTGCGAACGGCGTGCACCTGGGCTTCTTCTCCGGCAACCAGACCTTCTGGCAGATCCGGCTGGAGAACGGGCGCGACGGCGATCCCTACCGGACCATCGTGGGCTACAAGGATTTCGCCCGGAACGAGGACCCGTATTTCCTGGACGGCGATCCGTCCAACGACAAGTACCTCACCGTCCGCTGGCGCGATCTGAACGAGAAGTTCGGCGTCAACGATCCGGTCGCGCAGCCGGAGAACAGCCTGATGGGGGTCATGTACCACGGCGATCCGGTCAACGGCGACGTGGTGGTGTCCAACGCGTCGCACTGGGTGTTTCGCAACACCGGAGTCGTGAACGGCACGCGCTTCCGCGGGCTGCTCGGGTACGAGACCGACGCCGTGTTCGACAACGGCTACTCGCCCGCGGGACTGGAGGTCCTGGCCACGTCGCCCGACCCGTTCGGCAACTCGAACATGGTGACGTACACGCATCCGTCCGGCGCGGTGGTGTTCTCCACCGGCACCATCCAGTGGAGCTGGGGCCTGGACGACTACAGCGGCAATGGCCTGGTGGATGCCGCCGTGCAGCAGGTGACCCGCAACGTGCTCACGCGCTTTGCAGGCGGCGGCCTCGCGCCCCCGGCCAACGTGCAGGCCACCGGTGGCACGCAGCGCGTGGACCTGTCGTGGTCGGCGGTGAGCGGTGCGACCTCGTACAACGTGTACCGCGGCACTGTCGCGGGCGGCGAGGCCGCGCAGCCATATCGCACGGGCATCACGGCAACCTCGTTCGCCGACACGGGCCTGGGCGCGGGGACGTACTACTACCGCGTGGCAGCGGTCAATGCGCAGGGCGAGAGTGCGAAGTCGAGCGAGGCACTCGCCACGGTCACCAGTTCGTCGCCCGCTCCCAGCCCTGCCCCCACGCCCGCGCCGACGCCGGCCCCCGCACCGTCCTGCACCGCGCCGGAGTGGATCGGCTCCAAGCACTACCTGCCGGGCGACATGGTCACGCGGCTGGGCATCGTCTACGTGGCGACACCGCTGTCGGGCACGGTGTGGAACGAGAACAGCCCGCCGGAATGGACGCCCAACCTGTGGGCCCACGCGAGCTGCACTGCGTCGGCGCCAACGCCTGCACCGACGCCGGCGCCGACTCCGGCACCGACCCCGGCACCGACCCCGGCGCCGAGCCCTGCACCCACTCCTGCTCCCAGCCCGGCTCCGACGCCGGCACCGAGCCCGGCCCCCACGCCTGCGCCGACACCCGCGCCCACGCCCGCACCGACGCCTGCGCCCGTCTGCACCGCGCCGGCCTGGAACGGCACCACGCGCTACATGCCGGGCGACCTCGTGATGCGCAACGGCGTGATGTACGTGGCCACCCCGCTGTCGGCCTCGGTGTGGAACGTGAACAGCGCGCCCGAGTGGACGCCCACCTACTGGTCCGTCACGACCTGCAGCGCGCCCGCACCGACGCCTGCCCCCACGCCGGCACCAACACCTGCGCCGACGCCGGCACCGACCCCCGCTCCGACGCCGGCACCGACGCCGGCACCGACGCCTGCTCCAACGCCTGCTCCAACGCCTGCTCCAACGCCGGCGCCGACGCCCGCGCCGACGCCGGCGCCGACACCTGCCCCCACGCCCGCTCCCACGCCTGCACCGACACCCGCTCCCACACCTGCACCGACACCCGCTCCCACACCGGCGCCGACCCCTGCCCCGACGCCTGCGCCCCAGTCCTGCACGGCGGCGGCCTGGAACGGCAGCACGCGCTACTTCGGCGGCGACCAGGTGCTGCGCAATGGCACGCTGTACACGGCGACGCTGGCGTCCAATTCGACCTGGAACGTGAACAGCCCGCCGGAGTGGACGCCCAACCTGTGGGCCGTCACGAACTGCGGCCCGGCGCCGGCTCCTGCACCGACCCCGGCGCCCACGCCGGCACCGACGCCCGCACCCACGCCGGCGCCCCAGTCCTGCAGCGCGCCGGCCTGGAACGGCAGCACGCACTACCTGCCGGGCGCCCAGGTCTCCCGCAACGGCACGCTCTACACGGCGACGCCGTTGTCGGCTTCGGTCTGGAACGAGAACAGCCCGCCGGAGTGGACGCCCAACCTGTGGGCCCAGGGGACCAGCTGCGTGTGATGGTCAGGACAGGAGTCTGTGTCGTCCCCGCGGAGGCGGGGACCCAAAGCTTCCACGTCGAGATCCGCTGAACACGGAAGCCGTGGATTCCCGCCTTCGCGGGAATGACAAGTCCCGCCCGGTCAGTCCTGGATGTTCGGCTCGACCAGCCGCGCCAGCTGTTCGAGCGATTCCTGCCAGCCCAGGTAGCACATCTCCAGCGGGATGACCTCGGGCACGCCCTCCTGCACGATGGAGACGTCGGTGCCGCCCAACACCGCCTTAAGCGTGACGGTGCACACCATCTCGCCGGGCAGGTTGGGATCGTCGAAGCGGTCGGTGTAGCGGATCAACTGGCCCGGCACCAGGTCGCGGTAGACGCCGCCGAACGAGTGGCTGCCGCCGGTGGTGAAGTTGGTAAACGTCGCGCGATGGTTGCCGCCCACGCGCGCGTCCAGCTCGTGCACCTTGCAGGTGAAGCCGTACGGCGGCAGCCACTTGGACAGCGCGTCGGGCTCGAGGAACGCGCGATAGAGCTTGTCGGGCGGCGCGCGCAGCACGCGGTGAAGGCGGACGGTTCCGGTGGGCATGGTGGATCCTTTCGGGTTCGGGGAGCGCGCAGCATAGACCGGCCGCGTGGCACGGCCGGGGCGCACGCCGCACGCGATCTACACCAGGACCTGCTGGTCCAACGCCTTGCGCCAGTGCAACACCTCGACGCCCTGGCGCAGGCCGCAGGTCCAGAACGGGTCGGTGCGCATCAGCGCGTGCACCACGTCCTTCGACGGTGCCTCGACGATCCACAGCCCGCCGCGGGGCACGTCGGACGGCTCGTTGCGAAGCGACCCGGCCACCAGCACCATGTCCTGGTGCTGCGCGACCCAGTCGACATGCGCCTGCAGGTGCTCGGCGCGCAGCGGACCATGGCCTGGCTTGTCGGTGAAGAGAACCGCGAACAGCATGCCCTTGCCTCCCTACTTGCGGCCCTTCGCCGGGCGCTCGTGCTTGCGCCAGTACTGGAACTCGTCCTCGTGCACTTCGAGGTCGACCTCGCTCACGCGTGCCTGCAAGCGCTCCTGCACGTCGGCGACCGCGCGGTTGTAGATGGCCGGGCCGATCTCCTCGAGGAAGAACCCGAGCAGGCCGCCGGCCGCGACGTTGCCGATCGGCTCGTCCATGTTCTCGCGGAAGTAGCGCTCGATGGAAGCGACGGCCTGGGCCTTCACCTCTTTCGTCAGTTCGATGGTCACGTGGATTCCCGCAGTGGAACTGCGCGGATTCTCGCCTGCCCTCAGCCGAACTCCTCGTGCTGCGGCAGGTCGTCGGTGATGGTGAACCAGGGCGCTTTGGAGCCGACGAAGATGTGCGCGCTCGGGCGGATGGAGGGCGGGTCGAGCAGCGTACCCAGCGTGACGTGCACGTAGGCGCCGTCGCGCACGACCGAGTACAGCAGCGACCCGCACTTGCCGCAGCGCACATCGTGGTCCTGCGCGGGATCGCCGTAATGGAGCACATCGCTCTGCCCCGCAGCCAGCGAGAGCTTGCTGCGCTCGATGCCGGCAAACGGCTTGAATGCGGCACCCGTCGCGCGCCGGCATTGCGAGCAGTGGCAGTTCAGGGCGTAGCGGAAGCCGTCTTCGACCGTGTAGTGCACGGTGCCGCAGAGGCAGGAGCCGCGGAGTGGATTCGTGGTCATGTGTTCCTTCTGGTCCGGGGCGGGTGCGATCAGTCAGCGGGCATCGCGGACATGCGAGTACATGCAGAAATCGCCCGGTCGGCCGCGCACCATCCTGTAGCTGCGCAACAGGCCCTCGCGGTCGAACCCATTTCGCTGCAGGACCGCCATCGAGCGCGTGTTCGATTCGAGCACCGTGGCCTGGACGCGAAGCAGCCCGACATGCAGGTGGGCCCACTGCACGACGACTGCACACATCGAGCTCGCGATGCCCTGCCCCCACCATTGCGGCGTCAGGTCATAGGCGAGTTCGGCCGAACGATTCTCCGGGGAGACCGTATGGAATCCGATCGTGCCAACGAGCCGGTCCGTCGACCGGTCCGCGATGCAAAGGCGAAGCAGCGCGGAAGGCACCTGGGAGGCGCCGGCGTATCGCTCCAGCTCCGCCGGGGACTGCACGTCCCAGCTGGTGTGCTCGAAGACGACCGGCATCGTGAGGTACGCGAACCACTGGGGAATGTCCGCGGGCGTGAGCAGGCGCAGCGTGACCAGCTCGCTGGCCGATTCGGGAAGTTGTGTGAACCGCACCGCGGGGCCTCCTCGACACGAGACTAGATGTCCTGCTGCACCGACTGCGCGGGCCGCCTGGAGCCGAAACGGATGGCGAGCACGCCCAGCGCGAGCAACGGGCCGCCGAGCGCGAGGAGCATGAAGGTGCCGGCATGTCCGGACCAGAAAGCCTTGGCTCCGAACTCGACGTGCTGGATCAGGGCCAGCACCGCCAAGGCCCCGCCCAGGAGGCATAGCAGTGCACCCGGAAGGACGAGCCATGCCCGAGCGCGACCTGATCTTTTCTCGCTGTCTACTGACACTTGACGTCGACCTCACCTTCCTCGCAAAGGAATCGCGAACCAACACAAGACCAGAGTGGATTGGAAGGCACTCGAAATTCTGACCCGAATCTCTCGATGGATGCATCCCTTCAGCACCCGCGCTGCAGCCGGCTGTCCGAGGGCTCGCCCACCATCCGCCAACTTCTGCAGCCCTCTGCGATGCTCATGGCTTTCATGGCGTCAGCCCGCCACGCACCGCAGCGCCCCGGCCCCTTGGCACCGCGGCGGCTCGCACCCGGCGCTTGCGCAACAGCCGCTTTGCCCGCAGTGCCGCGCCTTGCGGGATGACCAGCACGTCGCTCCTGGCCCAGTGCAGGACCACTCGGGAGACGCTGTCGGCGAAGAAGTCGGCGACGGCCCCGCGTGGCCGCCGCCCCACCACCAGCAGGTCGGCGCGCAGGCCTTCCTGCCGCAGCAGCAACTGGCGCCCCGGGTCGCCGAACCCCAGGCCGATCCCCACCGGGTTCGCGCCGTCGTGCACACCGGCTCGCAGGAGCCCGAGGCGCGCATTGGCGCGCTCCAGGCACTGCTGGCGGTACAGCCGCACGGCGCGCTCGGGCGCTTCGGCGAGCCGCAGCCGGCTTTCGTTGCTGGTGCTCACCGCGTGGAACAGCTCGAGGCTGCACGTCGGCTGCAGCGCGCGCGCGACCTGCACCAGCCGCTCGGCATCGGACGTGAGGTCCACGGCGGCGATCGCACGCAGGTAGTTCGCGAGCGGGCGCTTGCGCACCACGAGCACGGGGCGATCGAGCCGGCGCAGGAGCGCCAGCGTGGGCCCGCCGGTGAACAGGTCCTGCAGCCGCTCGCTCGTGCGGAGGCAGGCCACCACCAGGTCCGCCCTCGCGGCCGCCTCGGCCACGTCGTCGAGGAGACCGCGGCGCGTGGGCACGCAGGTCACGGCCAGCTCGAGGCTGGCCTGCAGCTTGCGCGCCAGGAGCGCGAGGCGCCGGGAAGTGTTCGGGCTGCCCGGCTCGCGCCGCGACGCGTGGAACATCAGCCGCACCTGCGGGCGGCGGCGGTACTGCGTGGCCAGCAGGCAGGCGCGCTGCACCGCCATGTCTTCGGCCGCGGAGAGGTCGGTGAGAACGAGGATCGACGTGGGTTCCATGGGTGGCTCCGGAAGATGGCGAACCGCCGCGCGTGCGCGCGGGCCGAGGCGGACGGGCGACTACGCGAGGCAGTCGCCGTGCGCCTCCGGCTGGAACACCACCGCGGCGATGCGCGCGGCGCCCCAGGTGTTCGCCGGCGTCTTCCAGCGCGCAATGGCGCCCGCGCGCTGGCCCAGCAGCGCAAGGCCCACGGGAGAGAGCACGGACACGCGTCCCGCGGCCGCATCGGCGTCCTGCGGGTAGCTGATGGTGATCTGCTGCGTGGTGCCGCCGTCCAGGTGCTCGAGGAGCACCGTCGCCCGCATGGTCACCACGTCGGGCGGGATCGCTTCGGACTGCAGCACGTCCGCCTCGTCCAGCAAGGCGGCGAGGTCATCGTGCGAGGCGCAGCGCAGCTTGCGCAGCCGGGCGCAATCGAGCGACGTGAGCTGGCGATCGCCAGCAACGGAAGAGGGATGCATGGACGCACTCCGATCGGAATGGCGGCCCGGGCTGCGGGCACGCCGGACGCGCAGGGCTCGGGCCCGGCGGTCGATCGTTTGCGCTTACTGGGAGAAGGCGGACCGCCGGGCGGAGGGATGTGCAGGCGTTCGCTGCAGGTCCGGCAGGGTGGAAGCACGGGCCGCACGCAGCACCGCCACGCGGCATGAAGCAGCGGAGCAGGTGTGGAGGCGGGCCATCGGTGTCATTTGGGCGAGTATAGGCAGCCCCCGCGCACGCAGGGGCATATCGGCAGTGACACGAGGGTTGATCGATGCTCGCGCGCGGTCAACCCTTGCCGAACATGCCGCCCAGGCTGGCACCGATGCCGCTCGTGGCGGCCTCCGCGCCGCTGCCAAGCACGTTCTCCACCTGCGCGGCGATGGGCGCGGGAAGTCGTTCCTTCAGGAAACCGGCGACTGCCTGCACGGCGGAAGCGGCCTGCTCTTCGGACAGGCCGGTCTTGTCGATCAGTCGTTGCACGAGGTCGTTCATGGGGACTCCTGTGACGCGCGGAAGCGCGAGCTTCCTGTGTGCCAAGGACCGCTCGGGCATGCTGTCACACGTTGCAAGCAACTGTGCGTTCCATGCGCCTATCCGCGCGCCCTATGCCGCTCCGCATGCGCTTTTCCGTTTGCCACAATCCGCCACTCTTCCAGCCCTCCATCCATGCCCACCCTTCCCTACTCCGTCGAAGCCCACATCCGCCTACGTCGCGTGGGCAGCATCGCCGCCTCACCCGACGGCACATGGCTCGCCGTCGCTGTCCAGCGCCTCGATCGCGACGGCATCAAGTACGTCTCCGACCTGTGGAAGGTCCCCACCGACGGCAGTCCCGCAACGCAGCTCACGCGCGGCGAGAGCAACGACGTCGCGCCCTGCTTCCGCCATGACGGCGCGCTCGGGTTCCTCTCCAACCGGCAGCCGAACGAGATCGAGCCCGACGAGGACGCCGGGAAGCGCATGCAGGTGTGGGTGCTGCCCGCCGCGGGCGGCGAGGCGCAGCAGGTGACCGACGAGCCGCTCGGGGTCGAGTCCTTCCGCTTCGCCGCCGAAGCCGATCGCCTCGTGCTGTTCGCGCCGGTGCTGGCCAGCGTGGCGCATGACAAGCAGCGCGAGACCGCCGCCGAGCGCGCGAAGAAGGGCAGCAGCGTGCGCACCTTCCGCAAGCAGCCGGTGCGGCACTGGGACCACTGGCTGCACCAGGATGCGGACCGCGCCCACACGCACCTGGTGCTGTGCACGGCGGCCGGAGGCGATCGCGTCGACCTCACGCCCGACGTGCGCGGCGAGTTCGACATCGAGCCACGACTGGACATCGCCGCCGACGGCAGCCGCGCCGTGGCCATGTGGCGCACCACCGGCGACGACCGCGAGGACGACACGTCACTGGCCGTCTTCGACCTTGCGCGCCGCACCCACGTGCTGCTCCCGCAGAAACCCTGCACCAACACCGAAGACCCGCACTTCGCGCCCGATGGCAAGACGCTGGCCGCCGTGCGCTCCACCCGTTCACCACAGCTCGTCGTGCGTCCGCGCATCGTGCTGTTCACCGGCGACAGCGCTGCGCGCGAACTGGCCTCCGACTGGGACCGCTGGCCCAACATCGGCGCCTGGTCGGTCGACGGCAAGCAGTTGCTGGTGACCGCCGACGACGGCGGCGTGCTGCCCGTCTTCAGCGTCGACATCGCCAGTGGCCAGGTGCAGCGGCTCACGTCGTCGCAAGCCGGCGGTGCGCACGCCGAGGTCACCGCGCTGCCGCAGGGCGGCTTCGCCTGCAGCCGGTCCACGCTGCTCGATGCACCCGAGTGCCACGTGTACGACGGGAAGCCGCAAGCATCACCGCGCGGCCTCGCGCGACTCTCCAACTTCACGTCCGCCACCGAGTGGGCCGAGACCGAGAGCATCACGACGACATCGACCGATGGCGCGACGATCCAGAGCTGGATCACGCGGCCGAAGGGCGGCGTGAAGCAGAAGCCCGTGCTGCTGTGGATCCACGGCGGCCCCATCGGCATGAGCGGCGACGGCTGGCACTGGCGCTGGAATGCGCTGCTTGCCGTGGCGCAGGGCTACACGGTCGTGCAGCCCAATCCGCGCGGGTCCACCGGCTTCGGGCAGGACTTCGTGCAGGGCATCTGGGGCAACGTGTGGGGCGCGCAGTGCTACCGCGACCTGATGGCCGTGACCGACGCGCTGGAGCAGCGCGCCGATGTCGACAGGACCCGCATCATGGCCATGGGCGGCAGCTTCGGCGGCTACATGACCAACTGGATCGGCACGCAGACACAGCGCTTCCGCTGCCTGGTCACGCACGCGAGCATCGTCACCATGGCGGCGTTCACCGGCACCACCGACCACCCGGCCTGGTGGTACCTGGAGATGGGCGGCGAGAACCCGTATGCCGATCCCGCGGGCTACGACCGCTTCGCGCCGATCCGCCACATCGCGAACTGGAAGACGCCTGCGCTCATCATCCATGGCGAGAAGGACTACCGCTGCCCCATCAGCGAGGGCCTGAACCTCTTCGAGGCGCTGCAGTACCACGGCGTCGACAGCGAACTGGTGGTGTTCCCCGACGAGAACCACTGGATCCTCAAGCCCCGCAACGTGGTGGCGTGGTACGAGCAGGTGCTCGGGTTCATCGGCAGGCACATGCGGCCGGCTTGACACGAGAAGCGACTGGGTTCGACTGGGCTCGTTGGCGGCTCAGGCTCTGCCGGAACGTTGTTGCCGCCTGCACAGCTGCGGCCGAGTGCAGACGAGAGGAGCGGACTCTCCGCAGCTCTCCGCGACTGGGTCGCCCGTGTCCCAGGCGTCTCCGTAGTTGCAACTGCCTATCCGCAGCGGGACTAAGCTGCGATTGCCAGCAGATCTGCCGCCGAAACAATGGGCCACCTGTTGTTCGGATGGAGAGCGCGATGCCCAGGAGTGCGGAGCAAGGCCCGAACATCGCGGTCGCGAACGCGATCCCGATGCTCCTTCGCTCCTTTGGCGACCCGCTGATCGCAGACGCGAGCTACCTCGGGATGGTGACCCTGACGGGACGCCAGCTCGGCGAGAACGACATCATCGCGATGCTCATCGTGATGCTGCTGGTGCTTCCCGGGACCGTCACCTTCCGCCGTTTCAGCTGGGCGATCTTCCAGAAGCTGGTCTTCCGTTGGGCCGTGCTCGTCGGGCTGCTCGTGGTCGTCGGGACGCTCGTCGATCGGGTCCTCTATCGCACCACGCCGCTGCTGGAGCCAGGCTTCATCGCGGAGTGGTCGCTCGTCGCGCTGGCAGCCCTGCTCCTGACGCATGCGATCACTGCGTGGCTCGCCCCGTTCCTGGACCAGATGACACCGAAACGATCGGCGGTGATCGTGGGCGTCAATCCGGTCGCGCTCCGCGTGGGCGCCAGCCTGGCCCGAGGTGAACGGCCGAACGAGCAGCTGCTGGGCTACTTCGAAGACCGCTCGGGCCAGCGCTCCGGGCTGGACGAGAGGCACGTTCATCTCGGCGGTCTTGCAGCCCTGGGGGACTTTGTCAAGCTGCATCGGGTCGGCATCATCTACATCTGCCTGCCGATGAGCCGCAGCCCGCGGCTGCTCGCCCTCCTGCGTGAGCTGCAGGATACGACTGCCAGCGTGTGCTTCCTTCCAGACTTGCTGGTGTCCGACGTCATTCATGGGCGTGTCGGCGCGGTCGCAGGCTTCCCCACACTCTCGGTGAGCAACACACCCATCGACGGGCTGGCGGCCGTGACGAAGCGGGCGCTGGATCTGCTCGTCAGCTTTTGCGCACTACCCGTCGCCCTGCCGCTGGCGCTCGTCATCGCGGTGGCCATCCGCACGACCTCGCCGGGCCCGGTCATCTTCAAGCAGCGCCGATTCGGGTTGGACGGCACCGAGATCGTCGTCTGGAAGTTCAGGACGATGCGGACCCTGGAAGACGGGGACCGCACGTACCGCCAGGTGACTCGCGACGATGATCGGGTCACGCCGATCGGCAGATTCCTGCGCGCGTCATCGCTCGACGAGCTGCCGCAGCTGCTGAACGTGATCGAAGGGACGATGAGCATCGTCGGTCCGCGGCCCCATGCGCTCGCGGTCAACGAGCAGTTCCGGAAGCTGATCCCCGGCTACATGCTGCGGCACAAGATCAAGCCGGGCATCACGGGATGGGCGCAGGTGAATGGTCATCGAGGTGGCGACGACCTCGATGCGATGCGCATGCGCACCGAGTTCGACCTGCAATACCTCAAGACCTGGAGCATCGGGCTGGACCTGCTGATCATCTGGAAGACCGTGATCCTGCTCGCGCGCGGGGACAACCACGCGTACTGACATGCGCGTGCTGCACGTCGCCCAGACCGCCAAGGGAGGGGTGGGCAGCTATCTCGACGAGGTGGTGCCGCTGCAGGCGCGCCGCTATGGGCCCGATTCGGTGCACCTGGTGCTGCCGCAGGAAGATGCCGCCCTCTTCCCCGGCCTGCAGGCCGCCACCGTTCACGGGTTCCCGCGCGGCTCTCTCGGCCGCGCCGGGAGCACCGCGCGGGCCGCACTGTGCGCCGCCCGCGAGAGCCGGGCATGGGCACCGGACGTCATCCACCTGCACTCCACGTTCGCGGGGCTCGCGAGACCGCTGCTGCGTGCGGCCTGCGGTGCGGCCAAGGTGGTGTACTGCGCGCACGGGTGGGCTTTCGACCGCGAAGGATCGGCGCACGCTCGCGCCATGGCGGCCGCCGCTGAATGGGCGCTGTCCCCGTTCTGCCATGCGATCGTGTCCATCTCGCAGCACGATCATCGCCGTGCACTCGACATCGGCATCGCATCGCCGCGTTGCCGGCTGGTGCGCAATGGCATCGCAGACCTGCCCGAGGACCCGCCACTGGCAGGACATGACCTGTGGCCCGCGGGACGCCTGCGGGTCCTGTTCGTCGGACGGCTGGACCGGCAGAAGGGCATCGACGTGCTGTACCGTGCCATGGCGGAACTGGGCGGCGCGGCCTTCGCCGTCATCGTCGGCCAGAGTGTGGTGGACGAGGGGCCTGGTGCCGTGCAGCCGCCCAACGTGCATGTCACTGGCTGGCTTCCCAGGGCCCGGATCAACGCCCTGTACCGGTCGGCGGACGTGTTCGTCGCCCCCTCGCGATGGGAAGGTTTCTCTCTGGTCACGCTGGAGGCCATGCGAGCCAGCCTGCCAGTCGTGGCAAGCCGGGTGGGCGGCCTGCAGGAACTTGTGGCGGACGGCTGGTCGGGGCGCCTGGTGAGACCCGGGGATGCGGGAGAACTGGCCGAGGCGCTGCGCGCGCTGGGCAGCGAGGAGTTGTCCCGGATGGGTGCACGCGGCCGCGAGCGGTTCCTGCAGCGCTACGACGTTCAGCGGGTGGTCCAGGAACTCGATGGCGTGTACCGCCAGGTGCTCGACGGCGGCCGGGCGATGCGGCCGATGGCCAGAGGAAGCTGACACAAGCCGGCAGAATCACCTGAATATCTTGAAGAGACCACCCACGATGGACCGCGTGCTTTCGAACAACTCGGTGATCTCGAACGTGACCAGGAACAGCGCCGGGTAGAACCACATCGGCCGCATCGACACCTGTTGCTCCAGGACCTGGACGACACAGGTTGCCGGCAGGACGCGGTTCGCCACGCAGCACACCGCTGCCCCGATCACCCCGCCGGCCACGATGTCGCTGAAGTAGTGCAGGCCCAGGTACATGCGCGGGAGCGCAATCAGCAGCGCGGTATACACGGCCGCGAGCAGGCCCACCGGCCTCGAGATGTGATAGAGCCCTGCTGCCAGCCCGAAGAACAGCACCGCGTGGTCGCTAGGAAACGAGCTCGCCTTGGCCAGCACGCCGAGGTTGACTCCATAGGGCACCACGAACGCGAACGAGGTCTCGTAGATCGGCCGGATGCGAAAGGGCAGCGCGACGACCAGCAGCCTCCCGAGGGCGAGCGCGGCGAGGCAACCGATGATCGTCGCGATGACATGCTCGCGATCGCGGGACTTGCCATCCGCTCGGGTTCGAAACCACGCCCACCAGAACGCGGCCATGATGACGCCCCCCTTGAGCAGGTCGTTGTCGGCCAGCGCCGAGACCATGCGGTCGAAGATCCATGACTTGCGGGCGAAGGCATCCAGGCCGTCGAGGATGCCCTGGTCAAGCACGGTGATCGGGTTCACATGAATGAGAGGAGGCGGCAAGTCGCCTGCACCAGATCGTAGCGTCGAACATCGCCAGCGTGTATCCGACCAACACAGGACATATCTACCTTGCCGCGATCTTTCGAGCGAGCAACGATCCATGCCCCCACTCTTCGGAGAAGCGAATGGCAAGGACAGATTCCGATGCCTGGCTGACCAAACTGGTTCACGACGTCGCGCAGTTCGACGGACGCGATCCCAGCGGCCTCCAGGCGAGCTCCGCGCAGGACGGTGGCATCTGGGTGAGAAGCGCCTCAGCCGTCGCGTACTACCCCCTGGAGGACTGGACCTGCCAGTTCAAGGCACACCTCGACATGGGATTCTTCAACGGCTGCGCGTCGCCTGCGTTGCCAGAGAGCCCGCCGGTAGTGCAGGAAGACCACGACCAGACACAGGCGGGGTGCACATGATGCGCTCCTCCCTGCAGCCCGCCCGCGCACCCGGCTACCTGGTGCGCGTCGCCAAACCCAAGCCGGCCCTCGCCATCGATACCGTGCCGGCCAGTAGGAGCGAGATCGACCTGGACAACGCACGTGAATTGAAGTGGTGGACGAAGCGCCTGGCGTGCAATGAAGTCCAGTTGCGCGAAGCGGTGGCGCGGGTCGGCCCCAAGGCCGCCCACGTGGAGCAGCTGCTGGATGGGGTCGAGTCGATCCTCGCGGTCTAAGCGCACAAGCCCGCAAGCGATGACGAAGGATCCCGTCGACCACGTCCACCAGACGCTCTCGGATGCGTCCGTGGCGCTGCATGACCTGCTGGGCAACAGGCCCGCGCAGGAGGCGATCGCGGGGGCCGGCCAGCTGCTCTCGACCGCCCTCGCCGCGGGGCGCAGGGTCTACTCATGCGGCAACGGCGGCTCGATGTGCGATGCGATGCACTTTGCCGAGGAGCTGAGCGGCCGGTTCCGGCTCGACCGGCCCGCCCTCGCCGCCACCGCGATCAGCGATCCGGGCCACCTCAGCTGCGTCGCGAACGACTACGGGTACGAGCAGGTGTTCTCGCGCTACATCGAAGCCCATGGACAGGAAGGCGACTGCCTGCTGGCCATCTCCACCAGCGGGAGTAGCAAGAACGTGGTGCGCGCCGCCCAGGTCGCGCGGGCCCGTGGCCTGTCCGTTATCGCGCTGACCGGCGCGCCGGCGAGCGTGCTGGCGGACCACAGCGATCTCGTGGTCTGCACGCCCGGCGGGCGGTTCGCGGACCGGGTGCAGGAACTTCACATCAAGGTGATCCACATCCTGATCGAGCTGGTGGAGGCAGGCGTGTTCCAGTCGACAACGCCCGGCATGGCGAACCCGGGACGCGCGCCGTCGGGCGGCACCGCCGGTCAGCCGAACAGCTCCTCATAGGACACTGTCGCGGTGCCGAATTTGCCGACCGCGATGCCGCCGGCCCGGTTCGCGATCGGCAGCGCCTCGCGCAGCGGCAGCCCTGCGCCAAGCATCACGGCCAGGGTGGCGATCACGGTGTCTCCGGCGCCGGTGACGTCGAACACCTCGCGGACCTGCGCCGGCACGTGAACGCGCCCGTCGGCGTCGAACAGCGTCATGCCTTCGTCGCTGCGGGTGACCAGCAGCGCATCAACCTCCAGCCGCGTGCGAAGGGCCTGCGCCTTGCGATCCAGTTCATCTTCGCCGGACCAACGCCCCACCACCTCCTGCAGCTCGGCCCGGTTCGGCGTGATGACGGTGGCGCCGCGGTAGCGCGTGTAGTCCGCGCCCTTGGGGTCCACCAGCGCCGCCTTGCCCGCGGCACGCGCCATGCCAATCATCCGCTGGATGTGAGACAGCCCCCCTTGCCGTAGTCGGAAAAGAGCACCGCGTCGTGCGTGGGCACCATGTCCGCGAACGCGTCGGTCTGCTGTGCCAGGACTTCGTGGTCGGGCTCGTCCTCGAAATCCATCCGCAGCAGCTGCTGCTGGCGGCCGATGACGCGCAGCTTCACGGTGGTGTGCAGCGCGGCATCGTGGTGCAGGTGCGCGCCGATGCCGGCACCCCGCAGCAGCGCGCGCAGGCGTTCCCCCGCATCGTCGCGGCCGACCACGCCCAGCAAGCTCGCGCGGGCGCCCAGCGTGGCCACGTTGAATGCGACGTTGGCGGCTCCGCCCATGCGCTCCTCCTCGCGGGCAACCTTCACGACCGGCACCGGGGCCTCGGGCGAGATGCGCTCGACGGCGCCGTGCCAGTAGCGGTCCAGCATCGCGTCGCCGACCACCAGGACCGGGATGCGAGCGAGATCGGCGGGCGTGGGGCGAGTGGTCATGGTGGCTCCTGCACGTCATGCACATGCGAGCCGCGCCGCGGTGCAGCAACGCCTTGGCTCCGCTACGCAGCCAATCTACGTGCCGGCGCCGTCGGCGCCCATGGGAGCAATGTCCTTCCATGGCCACGCGACCGCCAGGATCGAAGGTTCGTGGGGCCCTCGCGGACGCGACCCGTGACGAAGCTGTGATGCGCCCGCCGGGGTCGGCGGCTAGCATCTCGCGCTAGTGACCACCAGAGGCCGCATGCATTCCCCTTCCAGCCGCCGACGGACCGAAAGGAACCCGTGATGACCACCAAGCGCACGTTTGAGCTCGGAGGTCTGGAATACCTGCGCACGCACAGCCGCGCGCCCGGACTTGGCTATGCCGTCGCGGTCGCCGACCAGCTCGGCCGCGTGCTCTTCGGCCGCACGCACCCGAGCCCGCCGCCGCGGCTGGAGGGACGAACGTTGGTGATCGCCAAAATCGATCACCTTGGCGATCTGTTGATGATCACGCCGCTGCTGGTCCAGTTGCGCGCCCAGGCGCCGACCACGCGGCTCGTGCTGCTCATCGGTGGCTGGTCCGTCCCTTTGGCGCAGCTGCTGCAGGAACTCGGACTGTGCGATGGCCATGTGGTCCGCTCGCCGTGGGCGCTGCACCTCGGCGCCACCGTCGGGCGACGGATCTTGGAAGACATCCGCACGGCACGGGAGGCCGCTGGCCAGCTGGCCGGCCTGGCGCCGGCAGCCCTCGTCGACCTGCGGCCGTTCACGCCCAACAGCCTGCTCCTCGCCCACCAGTTGAAGGTGCCCTACCGCGTGGGCTTCGCGCTGCGCGGGTTGAGCTACACGCTGCATGCTTCATTGCGCTACGACGAAGACCAGCCGCTCGGGCAGCTTTTCCTCAATGCGCTTCCGGCGTTGGGTTTGCGCCCGGCCAATTACGACGGCCCGACCCTGGGCCCATTCGCGCCGCGCGTCGCGGAGGTGCCGTCACCGGCCGGGATGCCTTCGCAGCCCATTGTCGTGGTGCAGGCCGCATCACGAACTGCGGCAAAGAACGCCCCCCTCGCTGCCTGGAAGGCGCTCCTTCCGGTGCTGGCACGCACGCACGTTCTTGTGTTCGTCGGAAGTCGCTCCGATGCGAAGGTCATCGCGCCATTGCTCGCGATGGTGCCTCCCGACTGCCGATGCGACCTGACCGGCCGCACGACGGTGGCCCAGCTGTTCAAGGTCTGTGGCGCCGGTGAGATGGTCCTGTCGGTGGACTCGCTGGCTGCGCACATCGGCCAGGCCATGAACCGGCCCACGCTGGTACTGACGGACACCGCGCGCACGCCGAGCTCGTGCTACCCGCACGGCCGGCCAGGACTGCACCTGGTCTCCAAGGATGCGCCGCCTGTCACCCTCCTGGCCGCGTTGGCGCCCCTGCTCGGGCCAGCGCGGTGCGCGGGGACGCGATTGCGCACTGACCGGTGTGCGTCCTTCCCCTCGAAGGCCCTGGATCCGGCGGGCGAATGAGCCACTCCGCAGCCTCGACCCACGTGCCGCTCGCGCGGACCGTCGTGTGTTCTCCGCATTTCGATGACGCCGTGCTCAATTGCTGGTCCGTTCTCGACCGCGATGCAAGCTGCGCAGTGGTCAACGTGTTCACCGGCGCACCAGGCTTCACCTCCTGGGGTGACAGGCGGAATGGCGCGCCGAGTTCAGCCGCGCAGATGCAGCAACGCGCGCTCGAAGACCGCGAGGCGCTGGCCGTTGCCGGCAAGACGGCGATCAACCTCGGCATGCTGGAGGTGCAATATCGTGTGCGGAACAACCCCTTGCTCCACGCGGGACCGTTGCAATTGCTCTCCGCGGCTCTCAAGCAAATGCCGCTCTTGCGTTCCGCGGTGGTGCGCCTCCCGTTCGTGCGGCCCATGCTCTACGCGACTCCCGCTCCCGAAGCCGAACAGATTGCCGAAGCCATCGTGCAGGCTGTGCCGGGCGCATCCATTTTCTGCGTGCCGGCGGGCATCGGTGGCCATCGCGACCACCTGCTGGTGCGCCAGGCCGGTGCCGTGCTCGCGTCGCGCGGCCTGACCGTCCGGCTGTATGCCGACCTGCCTTACGCCGTGATCCACGGCTGGCCACTGTGGATCTCTGCGCCCGAGGGGGAGCGCGCCACGGATCGGGCGAGCGCCCTCTGGGCGCGCCACCTCCAGGCGCTCCGCCCCCAGATGGGTGAGCCAATCGAGCACGCCCGAGTCGTCCGGTTGACGCTCGGGGAGCGCGCACGCAAGGCCGAGGCGGTGCGCCGCTATACAACGCAGGTCGCCACAATCGACGCCGAGTTCTCCCGTGGCGGGCTTGACCAGGACAGCGCCTTTGCGCACGAGGTCTATTGGGACCTGCAACCGGCAACTCGCGACACCTCCCAACCATCTGGCCAAGTTCGCCTCGGCGCGTGAGAGGCAGCTTGCTTGCACCGGGGCATCAAGGATCGGGACTGCCCACCGATTCCAGCATCGCCGCGTGCTTCTCGATGACATGGTCGAGGCTGAAACGCGCGGCGGCTTCACGGCGCTCCGCAGCATGGTCCTGCGTCCGTCCGGAGCGCACGAACTCCGCCATGGCAGCCGCGAGCGCTTCGGGATCTTCGGACATGACGATCCGGCCCTTCTCGGGACAATCGATCAGGTCGCGCGGACCGAACTCGCAGTCGCTCGCGATGACGTAGAGGCCGGCACTCAAGGCCTCCACGATCGAGACCCCGAAGCCCTCCCAACGCGACGCGCTGACGAAGCAATCTGCCTGCTCCAGTTCCCGGGCCGGATCCGGAATCTTCCCGGTGAGTCGAACGCGGTCGCCCACGCCCAGGCGCTGGATCTGTGCGACCAGCTCTGCTTGCGCGGCGCCGTCACCCACGATCGTCAAACGGGCGTCGAGCCCTCGGGCTATGACCTTGGCGAAGGCTTCGACGAGGACGTCGTGCCCTTTCTCCCACGACAGGCGGCCGACCGTGACGAACTTGACTGCCCCGTGGGACCCGGCCGGGCGTGTGGTGCCTGAGAACTGCCGAACCGGATTGGGAAGGTACTCGACCCGGGCATGGGGCCCGACGTGCTCCTCGACATACCGGGCAAGGCCGGGCGAGACGGCCACGATCCTGTGCATTCGGGGCAGCAGGGCGTTGAAGAAGGAGAAGGCGAAACGCGCCCGTCGTGAACTGCTTCTCTCCTTCTTGGGGTTCCCATGGAGATGCATGACGAACCGGGTCCTGCCGGCGCACAGGCGGTGCCACAGCCATACGAGCGCCGTGGGCTCGAATTGGGCGATGACGACGATATCGCAGGGTTGCTCGCGCAGCACGCTCTGGACCGAAAACGGAAAGCTTCGCAGCCGCTGCACGCTTTTCCAGATGACCTTGTAGGGAAGGTCCCTGGACAGTTCGGCATACCGGTGGCAGTAGAGCACGGCGACGTCGAAGCGATCGCCATACCGTGTCGCCAGGCCACTCGCAATGTCATGCACGACGCGCTCGATGCCCGCGAAGTGGGTCGAGGGCGGTACCACATAGAGGATCTTCATCTTCATTGCTGCAGTCCGGTCCCAGGAGCGTCTCTGGCGAGATCACGACATGTCCGCCACAGCCATTGGATTCGCAGCTGCCCACGAGCAAAAGGGAGATTTGTCCTGATCTCATCCCGAACCTGGCCGTGCCCCCCGGCGCGGCGCGATGAAATCAGGACAAAACTCCCTTCCGAAGCGCACGCGACTTCGTCCATCCTCAAGCAGTCCCCTGCTTATGATGTTCCGGACAAGCTCCACGACCATTGACCCGGGCGTTGCCCGTGCCACGCCACGTGCTGGCCTCCCCGCGATCCTTGTGGAATCGCTCCGCGGATGAGTGAGCAGCTGCGCAAGGTGGCGCCGCCGGACATCGGCGTCTCGAGCACTGCCATCAAGATGGCGGAACTCGCGGTCGCGCAGGGCGCGCTGTTCGCCTTCCCGCTGCTGTTCGCGATCGTTTGCGCAGGCAACCTGGGGCCTGCCAACTACGGTGTCGTCGCCTTCTACACGGCGTTGACGGCCTTCCTTTGCACGTTCGTCGAGTTCGGATTCGACTCCATCGGGGTGCGTGAGGTCCACCTGATCGGCAGGCACAAGGACCCTTCGGGGGTGGTCTGGAACGTGACCCTGGCCAAACTGCTCGTCTGCCTGGTCACCACCATCGCCACCATGTCCGTGCTACTCGTGACGAGAAGCAAGGCGGAGACCTCGATCATCTATGCGTCGGCCTGCTACATGATCGCGTTCGCCCTCGACGGGGCCTGGTATCTGCGGTCCCTGGAGTTGATGCGCCCCGTCCTGGTGATGACGGTCGTCTCGCGGTCGGCCGGAATCGCCTTGCTGGTGCTCGTGGTGAACGGCCCTGGAGACATGAGCCAGGCCATGTGGAGTTACGCCTTCATGGCGTGGGCGAACGCCCTCGCCGGGTGGCTTCTCATGCGCAGATCGCGCGTGATCGGAAAGCCGCACCTGGATCTGCCGCACCTGAAGTCGCTGTTCCGCAGTGGGGCAAAGATCGTGCTCGGGAACCTGAGCGGCGATTCACTGACGAGCGGAGGCGTAGCCTTGCTTGGGGCGATGGCAGACCCAGCCCTGACAGGCGCGGCGAACATTGCCCTGCGACTCAGGAATGCGGGGCAGGCAACCATGCTGCCGATCATCCAGCTTGGTTTCGTGCGGCTGAGCGCGGTGATCGCGACCGACCGGAAGGCGGGCATCGCGCTGGGGCGGAAGCTGTTCTATGCGCTCACGACCCTGAGCACCACGGTGGCGATCGCGATCATCGCCAATGCAGACCGGCTCGTGGCGCTGGTCTACCGCCTCCCCCATCCCCCGAAAGATGCAGTCGTGCTGGTTCGTCTCTTCGCGGCCGGCATTCCGGTGAGCATTGCCGGCGTCCTGTTCGGCCTGCAATGCCTGACGCTGTTTCAGCAGGAACGTGCCTACGTAGCCGTCCAGCTGAGCGCATCGGCCGTCTTCTTCGGCCTGTTGCTCTTCACGAACGCCGGCCATTCCGTCAATTACGGCTGGGCGCTCCTGGTCGCGGATCTCTGGATCATGGTTGCCTCCGGCCTGTTTCTTCTCCGCGTGGTGAGGGCCGAAATGACATCCTCGCGGCCCGGGGTCGGCGCTTGAGGTATTACCGGCGGCCGATCGCCGGCAATCACCTGGAAGCAGGGTTGGCGACATACCGTGCAAGCGGCATCGCCATCGCCTTGGGCAGGATGACAACCAGCACGGCCCAGATCGCAAGGCAGGATTTCAGGAGGACGGAAAAGTCGGGCGAATTCCTGACGGCGTACCAGAGGTCCGTGCCCCGCACCCGGTCCATTGCGAGGCGGTTCACATACCGGTCTTCCCGGAGAACCTGGACGACGAACTCCTGTTTCTCGGTGCTGAACGAGATCAACCGCGTTGGAAGATCGAGCCCCAGTCGCTCCTGCACGTGTTGGCGGAACATCGCGATCCTCGCCCTGAGTCTGTCGGCTTCATTGCCTTGCTTTGCGGCGTTGCCGAAGACAAGGGAGGTCTTCTCCTCGTCACGCGACCTCTGCAAGCGATAGTGGCCCAGGACTTCCTCGAGGGCGACGACTGAACCGCGCAAGGCGCTGCCATTTGCGGTATAGAAGTCCGCGCCATGCTTGTCTTCGGTGATGGGCAGTGGAAACAGGTCCAGCAGCGCGCTGCGCGCGTAGGCGTTCCCGGATCCCGGCGCTGACGAATACAGGTACCCCTTGGTCGCCAGCAAGTCGCCGACGGCGCCGGACGACAGGACCCTGGGCGTGCGCCCTGCCCGCAACTCTCCGTCCGGGCCGATGAAGGAGAGCCGGAAGTGGGCCTTGGCCACACCGGGCACGATGGCAGCCACGACCGCTTCGGCCACTTGCGGCAGATACACGTCATCCGAGTCCAGGAACATGACGATGTCTCCGCAGGACGCGGCGAAGCCTGCGTTGTACGCGGAGTACTGACCCTCGTTGGCCTGGTAGATGGCCTTGACGGCGCCTTTCGCGGCGAACTCACCGATGACCATCCGGGATGAGTCGGTGGAGCCGTCATCGACAACGATGACTTCCATGTTCCGGTAGGTCTGCGCGAGTGCCGATTCGATCGCGGCCCGGATGAATCGCTCGTAGTTGTAGTTGCAGATGATGATCGACACGAGGGGAGCAGGCCGCGCAGTGGCCCGCGCGCGCACACTTGCGCTCGCGAGGCGCAGGAACCTTTCGGCGCCCGCGGCTCCCGATGTGAGTGTGCCCAGCATGCGCGTGGATTCAGTACTCGCCCATGTGGCGATTGGCCAGGTGGCGACCGACACTCGCGACGTGGCGCTGCAGCTTCCAGCCCAGCCGGCTGAGTTGGCCCTTGCGAAGCATCCGGGCGGCACGCCCGAGCTTGGTTCCCCAGTAGTCACGGAAAAGCGGAGCCAGGGTGCCGCCGTGCTCTTTCGTCATCGCCCGTGCCTGCAGCCAGAAGTCGAACCTGTAGAGGTCGGACCGCTGTCCTTCGCGGATGCGACCCGCACTCCACCAGTCGTCCACATACTGGATTGGAAATTTCTTGCTGATCTGCAACCACAGTTCCCAGTCCTGCACCAGCGGATAGCGCGTTTCGACCGGCCCCACCTGCGCCAGCACTTCGCGGCGCAGAAACGTACTCTCTTGCGGGATGTAGAGACTGGACAGCAACTCGCGCCAGGTCGCCTGCCGCGTGCGAAGCCGATCCAGCTCGATGCCGTGCTCGTCGACCCACAGGAAGTTGCAGTACACCAGGCCGGCGTCCGGATTGCTTTTCAATGCAGCAACCGCCTTGCTGATGGCCCCCGGCAGGTACAGGTCGTCGGCGTTCATCCACCCGATGATCTCGCCCTGCGCGAGCGATAACCCTTGATTGATCTTGGCGCTCAGCCCTTGCGGCGCCTGGGCGACAAGACGCACCGAAGGATGTCGGGCCAGGATGTCCAGCGTTCCATCGGTCGAGCCCGAATCGAGGACGATGTGCTCGATGCGTGGATAGTCCTGCTGCTCGACACTTCTCAGGGTCTCCTCGATGAATGCGCCCGTGTTGTACGAAGGCGTGACGATCGAGACGAGCGGCACGTCCGGAAGAGGATTCACGGGGCGACTCCTGTTGAACCACGGGAGAGTTGAACCTGTCGGGCAACGCATGCCCCCTGTGGTCGCACGAAGTCTATGGAAACGCAGGGGCGTGCTGTATCGCTTCGATGTCCCTGGCCGACCGGGACAAAGGTCACTGTTTGCGGATCGCAGATGCGAGTCCAATGCAATCGACCTGATGCCGGGCTTTCACCCGCATCGCGGTGCACCGGAGCGAAGGAGCAAGGTTTGCGCCAGGGAATTGCGATCAACGAACGATTCCTGCCCCGGAAAACGACGGGTCTGCAATTGCTTTCCAACGTGGCCGCCCACCACACGGAACGGACACAAGCGTTGCGCGCCGCCCTGATGACCGGAATCACGCCATGACGATCCAGCATTTCTTTCTCGCCATTCGGTACCGCTTCCGCCAGGCGCTCGGGGTCTGGGCCGCGACCCTGTTGGTTGTCGTCCTGCTCGGGGCCGTCCTGATGCCTCAGCGTTACAAGGCGTCGGCCGAAATCCTGATCGAGGAGGAGAGCCGTGACCAGATCGCCGGCGTCGCGCTGCCAGGCGCGGGGTCGCCGAGCCGGCTGACCACCGAGGCAGACGTCCTTCGCAGTGAACGCGTGGTCCTGCGGGCGCTGCAGGCGCTGCGGCCGCAGGACGTGCAGGCACTGCGGGATCGCTGGCAGCACGCAACGGGTGGGAGGGGCGACTTCAACGACTGGGTCGTGACTTACCTGCAGAAGACAACGGACGTGCGCCCCACGCGCGACTCCAGGGTGCTGTACGTGGGCCACTCCGCCTCGAATCCGCAGTTCGCGGCAGCTTTCGTGAACGCCCTGGTGAATGCCTACATCGCGACGGCGGTCGACCTGCGCATCGAGCCGGCGCGGCAGTACAACTCCTTCTTCGAGGACCGCGCCAAGCTGCTGCGCGATCGGCTGCACGAGGCGCAGAGACGGTCGTCTGAGTTCCACCGAACCAACGGCATCACCACCACAGACGAGAAGCTTGACGTCGAGGACGCTCGCCTGGCCGAGCTCAACACGCAAGTGGTTGCCTTGCAAGCGAGGGCCGGCGAGGCACAGCGCAAGCGCAGCGAGGCGTCTGCGCACCCTGGTGGCATGGAAGACGTTCTCAGGGATCCGATGGTCGCGTCCCTGTCGAGCGCGCTCGCGCTCCAGCAGACCAAGCAGCAGGAACTCTCGGAACGGCTGGGAAGCCGGCATCCCCAGTTGATCGAGGCCCAGGCCGCCACGGCGGACCTGACCGCGCGGCTGAACGCTGCCAAGCAACGTGCCGCCGCCGCGTTCGAGGGTGGCAGCAAGGTGCTCACCAGCCAGTTGGCCGAGCGCACCAAGGCGCTGGAGGTCCAGCGCCAGGAGGTACTGAGGCGCAAGGCCCTGCGGGACGAAGCGCGCCTGCTGCAGAACGAGGTGGACGTCGCGCAGCGGGCGTTCGATGCCGTGATCGACCGGCTGAACAAGACGACGCTCGAGAAGAGCGCCCCGCAGGTCAACGTCTCCGTGCTCAAGTCCGCCGCCATTGCCTCGACCCCGGCGTCCGGCTCTCTCGAGGCGAGGTTGTCGATCGGCGCGGTCGCCGGGCTGCTGCTGGCCCTGCTGGCGGTGGTCGTGGCCGAGATCCGCGATCGCAGGCTGCGCAACGCCGACGACGTGCTGGTCACGCTCAAGCAGCCCCTGCTCACCGTCCTGCACCCGCGGCGGCCGCCTAGCGCGCGTTCTCCGGCCGCGCGCCGGCTGCTCGCGCATGCACGGCCGTCCCTGACCACCGAGTAGACCCATGCCGCAAACCACCCCCGTCCCTCTCAACTCGCACGTGGCCAGGCGCGACGAGCAAGTCGTCACGTTCAGGCGCGATCGGATGATCGGCCAGATCCTCTCCCGGTCCAGGGGACTTGCGCCTTCCGACATCGAAGGGATCCTCAAGCGGCAGGGCCGGCATGGCGGCAGGTTCGGCGAAGTGGCCATCGCCATGGGACTGGTCTCCGAAGAGGACGTCCTCGAAGCGCTGGCCGAGCAGTTCGACTACCCCTACGTGCGCAGCTTCGGCGACAGCGCCCTCGACGCCGAGCTCGTCTGCGCCTGCGACCCCCTGGGGGAGGAAGCGCAGTCCTTTCGTGAGCTTCGGACCGAACTGCTGACGGGCGTCCTCGACGACCCCGTCCGGCGCGCCATCGCGGTGGTGAGCCCGGAGCGGGGGGACGGTCGCAGCTACGTGGCGTCCAACCTTGCCGTTGCCTTCGCCCAGCTGGGGGCACGAACCCTGCTGGTTGACGCAGACCTGCGGACGCCGCGCCAGCACACGCTGTTCGGGATCGGCGATTCGCTGGGCCTGAGCCACCTCCTGTGCGGGCGTGCGGGGCCCGAAGCCATCCAGCAGCCCTCACCGGTGTCCGGCCTGTCCGTCATCGGCGCCGGCACCATTCCGCCCAATCCCTCGGAACTGCTGCACCGCGGCACCTTCGCCGCGCTGATGCAGGACTGGCTGGCCGAGTTCGACCACGTCGTGGTCGATACGCCTGCGGCCAACCACGGCACCGAAGCGCGGATTCTCGCGGCCACCGCGCGTGCGGCGCTGGTCGTCGGGCGACGGAACACCGCGCGCATGGACTCCTTGCAGCGTCTCGTCACTTCGATCGAGAGGGGCCCCACGGCGCTGGCGGGCGTCGTGATGAACGATCACTGAGGCTCGAACGGCATGGGCGATCCACTGGGCACCAGCGCAGCGCGGCCGGGTGGCGCATCCGCAGGGCCGCTGCATGCCATGCGACACGTCGATCATCGCGGCGTGCTCGAGACCGGATCGCGCGAACTGCCTTGGTGGACACGCCCTTGTACCGCCAACCTCCTGTTCGTGTTCCCGATGCTGCTCGTCGTCTTCTGGGCAGGGGACAGCGACCTCAGCGGGCTGACGGTGCGGTCGGACAGTTTCCTGACGGTGTCGTTCATGGCCCTGTGCCTCGGGCTGGTCCTGATGTCCGCGCTGGGCGCCTGGCTCGGCGAAAACATCCACCCGCGCGCCGTCCTGCAGGTCCCCGACGAACAGCTCGTGCGCGTGGCGCATGGCCTGGGCCTGGTCGTGCTGGCCATGTACCTGTTCTGGTATCGGTCGGTGATCTTCAATCCGCCGGTGTTGCTGGGCGTCCTGACGGGCGCGGTCATGCCTGATCGCAACGAGATTGGCACGGTGACTGGCGTCACCTCCCTTGTCAACCTGCAGCCACTTTTCTTCTCACTGGCGGGTTACCTGCTCTTCGTGCGCAAGACGAGAGGCAAGGCCTTGAAGGCGCTCACCGTCCTGCTCCTGGTTTTCACCTTGTTTCGCGCGTACATCTGGGCCGAGCGCCTGGCCGTTGCGGAAGCGCTCGTCACCCTGGCACTTGCCCTGCTGCTGGCCATGCCGGTGCCCAGGCCGGACCAGCACGTGCGCCGGCTGGTCGTCCGGCTGGGGCCGTATGCGGCGCTGCCGGGCCTCTTCCTGTTCTTCGCGCTGGCAGAGTTCTTCCGAAGCTGGTCCTACTACCAGGACCGCCTCTCGTTCTGGGAATTTGCCCTAGGCCGCTTCGTGAGCTACTACTACACCTCGCTCAACAACGGAGCCGGTCTTCTGGCGACGTTGGACTGGCCGACCGGAAAGTTCGAGAACGTGCTGAGCTGGCTGCACACGTTTCCCATGGGCATCGGCCCCCTCTTTCCGAAACGGTGGACCTGACCGAGGCCACGAACGAGATCTTCCTGCAGCGCTATGCAGATCCCGAATTCAATACTTCCACGAGCTTCGCAGGGGTCGTGATGGACCTTGGCGTACCTGGAGCGATCCTGTACTTCTTCGCTTCCATGTTCTGCGCCGGCATCCTGTACTCCCGTTATGTCAGGCGCGACCTGGTCGGACTGATGCTGTACCCGTCCGTCCTGGTCGCGCTGTTCGAAAGCTTCCGCTATTGCTACTGGGGCACGTCGCGGGCGGTCGTCTGGTTCCTGGGGGCCGTGCTGGTGCTGGCCGTGCTCTGGGGGTGCGGCGTGATCGGCGCGGGACGGCCGATCCCGAGAGTGGCCCGCTCTCGATGAGCCCCTTGCCAATTGGACCTTGTGCGCCGTGCGCTGTTGGCGAGCGGCGCTGGCTTGCTGCCTCGGCCATTCCGGCCCGGGCAATGAATCTGCCCCCGCGGAGGCTGGCGTAGTCCACTCGAATCGACGAGGTCGCGTCTGCGATGCGCGAAGGACAACTCGGCGGCTCTCGGACGTGCCCCTGCCCGAGCCAGCGCAATCGCGTCACAGGAGCCGCCCGATCCCTGGATGCTGCGCGACACGGCCGTGACAGTCCTCCCTTATTCCGGCGGACCTGTCGGCGCCACCATGCGTTGAGCAGCAGGGCGGCGCGGGCGGCGGTACTCGCACCGCGCGTGCTGCGACCTTGCGCGGCGAAGTCCTGTTCAGGTGTGTGTCCACTTGTGCGCCCGCGCGGGGCCTGCGCCCCCCAGACTCAGCCATTCGCTGGTTCTTTTGGGGGAGGGGCCCCCAGCGAAGCTGAGCTACTTGGACACAAAATCCGGCAGTCGCTTACAGGCTGCCCGGGTCCGCTCGTTACTGTCGAGGTTCCCTACCTCAACAGTGACGAGAAATGCAGTACACATCTCATTCGACTCCCCGCATCCACGCGCGCCATGGCCTTCTCCTTTCCGCACTCGCAGCAGCCGTCCTGGCCGGCTGTGGTGGAGGTGGGGGCGGCGACAGCAGCGCCGCGGCTGCAACTCCCGACGCAGCCACGACGACTGCAGCGGCGGACGGGGCCGTCGACAGCTCGTTGGCGTGGGGGGGTCGCTCGCGCTGGGGCCGCTCTTCAGCTCCCGCACCTGCTCCTGCACCTGCACCTGCACCTGCACCGGCTACGGCGCCTGCTCCTGCTCCCGCTGCGGGCCCGGCCCCGATCCCGGCTCCTGCTCCCGCTGCGGCAACGGCCAGTGCTCCCGCACCTGCTCCCGCGGGCATCAGCCTGACGAATTACGGTGGTGTCTGCGATGGCCGCACGGACAACAACGCAGCCATTGCGCGCGGCATCGCGGACACGCACGCCAAGGGCGTGGCGCTGCTGATCCCGGCGGGCCAGTGCAACTTCAGCCAGGTCATCCAGCTCGACAGTGCCAAGATCGCCGGCAGTGGCGCCACCTCGGTGCTGTACGCGACCAACTACCTGCAGTCCGCGATCATCATGTCCGGCGACGGCCCGAGCGTCACCAACGTGAAGCTCACCGGCAACACCCCGCCGAGCCGCCAGAATCCGTGGGAGAGCACGAAGATCACCGCCCTGGGTGCTACTAACTTCCTCATCGACAGCGTGACGATCGACAACGCCGCGGCCGCATCGATCGCGGCATCCAGGGCCGCGCACGGTCGCATCACCAACAACAAGATCAGCAATTCGCTGGCCGATTCGATCCACATGACCGATGGCTCGAGCTACATCACGGTGGAGGGCAACACGATCGACGGCAGCGGCGACGACGGGATCGCGGTGGTGAGTTACGCCGAGAACCCGTCACCGGTGAACAACATCACGGCGCGCAACAACGTCATCCGCAACAACAAGGATGGTCGTGGCATGAGCATCGTCGGCGGGCGAACCGTTCTCTACGAGAACAACTACGTCGAGGGCAACCCGCAGTGGGCCTGCATGTACGTGGCGCAGGAAAGCTCGTACAACACGTACAACGTCATCGGCGCAACCGTTCAACGCAACACGTTCAAGAACTGCGGCGGCCTGAATACCGGCCACGCTGCGGTGATGATCTTTAGCGATGGCGGCTCGACCAACGACAACATCCAGCTGATCTCCAACGACATCGTGCAGGACAACCGCACGGGCGTCTACTACTTCGGTCCGCAGACGCGCGTGGTGCTGAACAACAACCGCTACACCGGCTCGGGCCAAGCCTACGCAGACGGCGGCGGCTCGCAGGTCACCGTGACACCCTACAGCGGCGGGGCGGTGGGCTACGTGGCGCCCTGAGGCCCAGTCAGAGAAACAAGCCAACGGGCCGGACCTCGCTCCGGCCGGCCGAGTGGCCGCGAGGGGTCCGCGCGAGAGCTTGCACCCCCCTCGTGAGTGCAACCGGCGGGACCGCCGGCTCCTCACAATTTTGCGCGGTACGGCGGGTTCCTACTGCCGAGGACAAAGCTGTGATGTGCACCGGCGAGGCCGGTTCATCGACGGTCACGCTCGCTGCGCATACATCCAAGCTTGCATCCCCATCTCTCCCAGAGGTACCGACCCAGTCTCCTCAAGGAAGACCTTGCGCCAAGTCTTCATCCTCTGGCCGTCGCGCGCCCGCCAAACTGGCCTGACTCATCGCAATCGATCCTTTGCATTGCTCAACGCGCGGCAGTAGCAGCAAGATCGATCGACCCTTTCGGGTCCTCCCCTGAGCTTGTTGGTGTCGGCTAGTCATGCGGCCAATGACGAGCGCTGATCCATGTCAAGCAACGCCACGGCGTGACAAAGAAGGGCCGATCCTCCCAGCACCTGCAGGAAAGAACTCCCTTGCCGCCCGCGCAACGCAGCCTTGCAATACGCCTACGACTAAGCAGGACACCCACGCCGGATTGAGTGCAGATTCCCAAGCTACCGGCTCAGCCTTCGTGCGGCGCTGGCCGCACAGTGCTTCTCGGCTCCCTGCGCTAGCGAGGTCTTATGCAAAGGTTGCTTTCTCTCGAAATGCTGCGGGGCATAGCCGCGCTATTGGTCGTCATGTTTCATGCACAAAGCATCTTCGGCACGCGGACCGAAACTGTCCCATTTTTTGGTGCATTTGCGAACGGCGACAAAGGCGTCGACCTGTTCTTTGTATTGAGCGGATTCATCATCACTCACACGCACGCCCACGATATCGGTCGACCCGATCGGCTGGGCAACTACGCCTTCAACCGAATTAGTCGCATTTACCCGGCCGTCTGGATCATGACGATCTTGGCAGGCATCGTTTATTCACTGGGATTCGGAGGCGCTGACAAGACTGAGAAGATTGCTGCTTGGAACATTGCGGCCAGTGCGCTGCTCTTGCCGCAGCACGGAGACGCGCTGGTCAACGTTACATGGACCCTGAAATACGAGCTTTGCTTTTATGTGGTGTTCTCGATGCTCGTCCTGAACCGGAGCTTGGGCTTAGCCTTGCTGTTTCTATGGCAAGGCTCGGTGCTGGCGGTCTCTTTGCTCGGTCTCGAGACGAACACTCTGGCGACCTATTACCTCCAACCGATCTGCTTGGAGTTCTGCATCGGAATCGGCTGCGCCACGCTCGTCCTGCGTCGGGACGCGATACCCGCCTTGGCCTCGCAGACTTTGCAAAGACTAATGTTCGTCGTTGGAACGCTGGGTTTCCTTGGCGGCGCCCTGCTGCAGACCTACGGTCCTGAGAGCGCCAAGAGCCTGCCCAGAGTCGCAGTCTACGGTTGCAGCGCAGGGTTGATCATCTTGTCCCTCGTGCTCGCGGAATTGGACGGCCGGCTGCGCGTCGGGAAGCCACTCATTTATCTGGGCGGCGCCTCGTATGCTATTTACCTGGCCCATTACTCCGTCATGAGTCTGCTCGGCTCTGCTCTCGAGAAGGTCCAGATGCAGTTGACTGGGGCCCTCATCATCGTAGTGGTTCTGGCCGCCGTCGCAGCCTCGATTGCGTTCCACGAACTGGTCGATCGGCCGATTCAACGAATGCTGCGCCGGGCATGGCGCGAGCGTTTTGCCCGCGCCCAATCGCGGGTCGCCACAAGCAGCTGAGGGCGGGCCTCGGCACGCGCAGACTCAGCGTCACGCCTTGCCGCTGGCGCGACGAGACATCAGCGGCTCGATTCACAGAGCATCCCATCAATACCTCGGAGTCCGTCTCATGCTTTCTATCCTCGCCGCGGCAGTGCTCTTCGCTTGTAGCGCCGGTAGCAACAGAGCCGCTGCCGTTGCCGGCACATCAGCACCGACGAATGCGATCGCATCAGAAGTCGCCACGCCCAAGCCGCCCATCAGTCTGAAGTCCTCTGCTCCAGCTCTGAGTCTCATTGTGGCTGCGGCTTCTGTTCGTGCTCCTGGCCCGGCTCCTTCGCATGCAGGTATCAGCCTGACGAATTACGGCGGTGTCTGCGATGGCCGCACGGACAACAACGCAGCCATTGCGCGCGGCATCGCAGACACGCACGCCAAGGGCGTGGCGTTGCTGATCCCAGCGGGCCAGTGCAACTTCAGCCAGGTCATCCACCTGGACGCTGGCAAGATCACCGGCAGCGGCCCCACCTCGGTGCTGTACGCGACGAACTACCTACAGTCCGCGATCATCATGTCCGGCGACGGCCCGAGCGTCACAAACCTGAAGCTCACCGGCAAGACCCCGCCGAGCCGCCAGAATCCGTGGGAGAGCACAAAGATCACCGCCTTGGGTGCCACTAATTTCGTCATCGACAGCGTGACGATCGACAACGCCGCGGCCGCAGCAATCGCGACGGGGCCGAACTCCTCGAAGGGCCGGATCACCAACAACAAGATCAGCAATTCTCTGGCCGATTCGATCCACATGACCGATGGCTCGAGCTACATCACCGTGGAGGGCAACACGATCGAGAACAGCGGTGACGACGGCATCGCCGTGGTGAGCTACGCCGAGAACCCGTCACCGGTGAACAACATCACGGCGCGCAACAACGTCATCCGCAACAACAAGGATGGTCGTGGCATGAGCGTCGTGGGCGGGCGAACCGTTCTGTACGAGAACAACTACATCGAAGGCAACCCGCAATGGGCCTGCATGTACATCGCGCAGGAAAGTTCGTACGACACCAAGAACGTCGTCGGCGTTACTGTCCAGCGCAACACGTTCAAGGATTGCGGCAGCCTGAACAGCCACGCGGCGGTGATGATCTTCAGCAACGGCCAAGCCACCAATGACAACATCAAGTTGATTTCCAACGACATCGTCCAGGACAGCCGCAACGGCATTCGCTACTTCGGCCCTCAGACTCGCGTGCTGCTCCAGAACAATCGCTACAGCGGCTCGGGAACACCCTATGTCGGTGATCCCAGCTCCAACGTGACGATCATCAAGTACACCATCGGGCCGGTAGGCTACGTGGCGCCTTGAGGTCCGGCCCAGACTGAAAGTGCAAACCGACTGGACCCCCTCCGGCCGGCCGAATGCCCTGCCCCGCAGACAACCGGACGCTTGCATCCGAATCATGAGTGCAGCCGGTTGGACACGTCGGCTGCACTCATTTCTTTTGGTCACCCCATGAAGCCATGACAAATCTGCGATGTGCGCCGGCTAGGTGATCACCTAACATTGGCAGACCGGATTTGGTCACTGAGCGCTTCACGACCTGTACTGCCCCGAGTCCTCTTATGCAGTACTCCTCGCACCAGAAGTCCTCATTTCCGAACAGGGTCGCGCTTTCCGCGCTCATGTCCACCGTCCTGGTCGCTTGTGGCGGCGGTGGTGGTAGCGCAGTAGCCCCCGTCGGGGCTCCCCTTTCCGCAGCCGCGCCCGCACCTGCTGGGGGCCCAGCGGTCGCAGACGTCAGCCTGACCACCTACGGGGGCGTCTGCGACGGCCGCACGGACAACAACGCAGCCATCGCGCGCGGCATTGCGGACACACAGGCCAAAGGCGTGGCGCTGCTGATCCCGGCGGGCCAGTGCAACTTCAGCCAGGTCATCCATCTGGACAGCGGCAAGATTTCCGGCAGCGGACCCGACTCGGTGCTCTACGCGACGGACTGGCAGCAAGCCTCGATCTTCATGTCCGGTGACGGCCCGAGCGTGACCAAGGTGAAGCTGACGGGTGCGGCATCGCCAGGTCGCCAGGAGAATTGGGAGAACACGAAGATCACAACCATGGGTGCCACCAACTTCGTCATCGACAGCGTGACGATCGAAGGCGCCCCCGCGGCATCGATCGCGACGGCGCGGAACACCTCGCACGGCCGTATCACCAATAACACGATCCGCAACTCCCTGGCTGACTCGATCCACATGACCGAGGGCGCGAGCTACATCACCGTCGAAGGCAACACGATCGAGAACAGTGGCGACGACGCCATCGCCGTGGTGAGCTACAGTGAGAACCCGACGGCGGTGAACAACATCACGGCTCGTAATAACGTCATCCGCAACAACAAGGATGGTCGTGGCATGAGCATCGTAGGCGGGAGAACTGTTCTGTACGAGAACAACTACATCGAAGGCAACCCGAAATGGGCTTGCATGTACTTCGCGCAGGAAAGCTCGTTCGCTACCTGGAACGTCATCGGCGTCACTGCCCAGCGCAACACGCTCAAGAACTGCGGGGGCCTGGAAACCGGTCAGGGCGCGGTGATGGTCTTCAGCGACGGTCTTGCCAATGACGACATCCAGCTGGTCTCGAACGACATCATCCAGGACAGCCGCAACGGCATTCGCTACTTCGGCCCGCAGACCCGCGTGCTGCTCCAGAACAACCGCTACAGCGGCTCGGGGGCAGCCTATGACGGCGCCCCTAGCCTCGACGTGACGATCGTCCCGTACACCAGCGGGCCGGTGGGTTACGTGGCGCCCTGAGGCCGGTTCCGACTGGAGCGCGCCCGCCCCTCATCGGCTCATGGAGCCAGCTTCCACCCGACCGCCTGCGGCAGGTCGGGATGGCTCACCCAGAGGTGCCCGTCGTGGACGAAGAGCTGCGTGAGCCATGGCCTATTCACGTCCACGGTGCCGAACGGCACGACGTGCTGGCCTTGCACCTCGACTTGCAGGACGCCGCGGCGCAGCTCGTTTGAGCCATGCAGCAGGGCGAGCACTCCCTGGGGCGCGTCCATCCTGAGGCCAACGACAGCGCCATCGCGAGCCGACTCGAGCATGGGTGCCACGATCTGCGTTGACGGGTGGTCCATCGCGTCCGCAGTGCGCCAAGGCTCGCCGTCGATGCGCAGCGTGCCCCGATAACAGGCGCGCCCCGTGCACAGGTGCAGCGCGTCGACGGGGGCGGCCTCCGGCGCAGACCTCGCCATCTGTACGTATTCAAACCGGCCATTCTGGGTGACGCACAGCTGCCAGAACGTACCGTCGGGCGAGCGGTAGGGCCAGCCCATCTCAAAGACGGGCTCGAGCCGCTCCGGCCAAGCGATCCAGTCGCACAGCCTGCTGCCGTGCGCGTCAAGCCGCAGCACGAGCTGTCCTTCGGCACAAGGCCAGTTCACGTGCAAGTCATCGAAGACCGGCGCTTCGAAGCCGTGTTGCGGCACCGGAGCGCGCGTCGGGAGCGCGGTGTGCCCGCTTGCCCCGTGTTGTTTGCCCACCAGCTGGACCGAGTCACCCATTCCTTGAACGGCCCCCCAGATGGCGCCTCGCCAAGCGACGGGGCCGCCGATCGCCGCACCTTCTCCGACGTGCTCGATGGCGTAACACAGCCCGATCGCATTCGGCGTGATCAGAGCAAGACCGGTGGCCGACGGGCAATAGGCGATCGCCTGGCCGTGCGCATGGACAAGTTCCATGCGCCAGCCCCGCGGGTTTCGCAGTCGCTGCCCCCAGTTCCCAGACGTCCGGCGTTCAAGTGCTGTCCAGCTGTTCGATTCCGGCAAGAGCACGTGGAGGTCGCCGCGCTCTGGCTCGACTGCGACCAGGGTCGGACACGCCAGGCCGAAGCCGTCGACGACGAACCGGTACTGCCCCTGCGGCAGCGCTGGCAAGCTGCGGTCAGGCCGGGCGTCTGCCGCTCGCTCGTTCGCGCGATCCAACGCCAGGGCGCGGGGCGTCAGCCTCAAGCCGCCGACGATCTGGCTCAGGCGGGGCAGCAACGAGGGTGCGCCGAACGGCGGCACCCATGAGAAGTCCAGCGTGGGGATGGTCACGCGGAGCGGCGCGCCGGTCTGCGGCGAGTAGCTGATCTCCGGAGGGAACCACTCACCGCTGGCCGGCTCGCGGCTCGCCCCGATCAGGCGGGCGAGGTCCTGCGCAGAAAGCCTGGGGCTGACCTCCGTTCCGTCTGCTGTAGTAGCCATGCGCCAGCTTTCGGACGCCGGGTGACGCAGCCACGTTCCGGAGCGCAGTTGCCATTGCTCGACCTGTCCTTCCACCAGTTGCCTCCTCGGGGTCGGCCGCGATCTCTCGCCCCCAAGTCGAGGCGGGCAAGTCTCAAGGGCGATTTGACTTGTCGCAGGCGAATTTCGAATGGGACAAACGTCCTGTCCTTGTCCCTAGACGCAGGCATCGTGATGCGCCGACATAGTCTTGGACAACGGACGGCCTGGTGTCGCAGAACTGGCTTGCGAATGAACTGCTAGCGGCTAGCAGTGCCGCCCACAGAACACTCAGTTTGGGTGCGGGTTGGGACCACCAGCAGCCGACTGCACGGCCTCAGATCGCCACCAGCGCCCGGATCCCCCTGGCCTCCATCTCGCTGCCCTTCGCGCGCGCGACGATCTCGCCGCGCTGCATCACGCACACGGTGTCGGCGAGATCGCGGGCGAATTCGTAGTACTGCTCCACCAGCAGCACGGCCATGTCGCCCCGGTCGGCCAGCATGCGGATCACGCGGCCGATGTCATTGATGATGCTGGGCTGGATGCCCTCCGTGGGTTCGTCCAGCACCAGCACCTTGGGCGACGCGGCGAGGGCCCGCGCGATCGCCAGCTGCTGCTGCTGGCCACCGGAGAGGTCGCCGCCGCGCCGGTGCAGCATCTGCCTGAGCACCGGGAACAGCTCGAACAGCTCGCGCGGGATCGCGGTGCCGCCCGGTTTCGAAGCCAGCCCCATGCGCAGGTTCTCCTCCACCGTGAGCCGCGCGAAGATCTCGCGGCCCTGCGGCACGAAGCCGATGCCGGCCCGCGCACGCTGGTAAGGCGTCCACTGGTGGACGGGTCGGCCCTCCAGCTCGATCGCGCCCGACTTGATCGGCACCAGCCCCATGATGGACTTCAGCAGCGTGGTCTTGCCCACGCCGTTGCGCCCCAGGATCACGGTGACCTGCCCGCGCACGGCCTCGAGGCTGACGTCCCGCAGGATGTGCGAGCCGCCGTAGTACTGGTGGACGTTCTTGATGGTCAGCATGGTGGAGTGGGAGCGGACTTCCAAACGCAGAAGACGCAGAAGTTGCGCAGAAGACGCAGAAGGAGAGAAGCAAGGAACATGGATTCCTTCTTCTTGAAGAGATTGTTTCTGCGACTTCTGCGCACTTCTGCGTCTTCTGCGTTTGGAAGTTCAAGGTTCAACGACCGAGGTACACCTCGATGACACGTTCGTCGTTCTGCACCTGCGCCAGCGATCCCTCGGCCAGCACGCTGCCTTCGTGCAGCACGGTCACCTTCTCGGAGATCGACTGGATGAAGGCCATGTCGTGCTCCACCACGACCAGCGAATGGTTGCCCTTCAGGGACAGGAACAGTTCGGCCGTGCGTTCGGTCTCCGCGTCGGTCATGCCGGCCACCGGTTCGTCCAGCAGCAGCAGCCTCGGGTCCTGCATCAGCAGCATGCCGATCTCCAGCCACTGCTTCTGGCCATGGCTCAGCGTGCCGGCCAGGCGGTCGACGGCGGCTTCGAGCTGGATCGTGCGCAGCACGTGCGCCAGGCGGTCGGCCTGTTCGCCGTCCAGGCGGAACCGCATCGACGCGCGAACGCCCTTGTCGGCCTTGAGCGCCAGCTCCAGGTTCTCGAACACCGTGAGCTGCTCGAAGACCGTGGGCTTCTGGAACTTGCGGCCGATGCCCAGCTCCGCGATCTCCGCCTCCTTGTAGCGCAGGAGATCGATCGTGCTGCCGAAAAAGACGGTGCCGCTGTCCGGGCGCGTCTTGCCGGTGATGATGTCCATCATCGTGGTCTTGCCCGCGCCGTTGGGGCCGATGATGCAGCGCAGTTCGCCGGGCGCGATGTCCAGCGACAGCCCATTGATCGCGCGGAAGCCGTCGAAGCTCACGCACACGTCGTCGAGGTACAGGATGCGGCCGTGGCTCACGTCCACCTCGCCTTCCGCCACCGGGCGCGCGAACCCCGCGGCGCGCCCGCCGGATGCGGTCTGTGCTGCGGGTGCAGCGTGGGCGGCGGCGCGGCGCGCGCCCTCGTCCAACAGGTCCGGTGTCATCGCTTCCTCCAGGCCTTGCGCGCCAGGCCGGCCACGCCCTCGGGCAGGAACAGCGTGACGCCGATGAACAGCGCGCCGAGCACGTAGAGCCAGAACTCCGGCGCGACCACCGTGAGCCAGCTCTTGGCGCCATTGACCAGGAACGCGCCGGCGATCGGTCCCACCAGCGTGCCCCGGCCGCCGACCGCCGCCCAGACGGCGATCTCGATCGAGTTGGCAGGGCTCATCTCGCCGGGGTTGATGATGCCCACCTGCGGCACGTACAGCGCGCCGGCCACGCCGCACATCACCGCCGAGAGCGTCCACACCGCGAGCTTGTAGCGCACGGGGTTGTAGCCGCAGAACATGGTGCGCGACTCGGCGTCGCGGATCGCCAGCAGCACGCGGCCGAACTTGGAGCGCACCAGCCAGCGGGCGCCCAGAAAGCAGCCGACCAGCACCAGCCCGGTGACCACGAACAGGGCCATGCGCATCTGCGCCGTCTGCAGCGGAATGCCCAGAAGGCGCTTGAAGTCGGTGAAGCCGTTGTTGCCGCCGAAGCCGGTCTCGTTGCGGAAGAGCAGCAGCATCGCCGCGTAGGTCAGCGCCTGCGTGATGATCGAGAAGTACACGCCCTTGATGCGCGAGCGGAAGGCGAAGAAGCCGAACACGAACGCCACCAGCGCGGGCAATGCCACCACCAGCAGGCAGGTGGCGACGAAGCTGTCGGAGAGCGCCCAGTGCCAGGGCAGCTGCTTCCAGTCGAGGAACACCATGAAGTCGGGCAGGTCGCTGTGGTAGCTGCCGTCGCGGCCGATCTGCCGCATCAGGTACATGCCCATCACGTAGCCGCCCAGCGCGAAGAACAAGCCATGGCCGAGCGAGAGGATGCCGGTGCAGCCCCAGATCAGGTCCATTGCCAGCGCGCAGATGGCGTAGCACATGATCCGGGCGAGCAGGGCGACGGCGTACTCGCCGAGGTGGAACGCGCTGTCGGCGGGCACCAGGAGGTTCAGTGCGGGGACCACGGCGCAGACGAGCACCAGGGCCACGAGCACGGCGGTCCAGCCGGCGAAGGAGAACAGCGGCCTGGGCGCCGGCAGCAAGGTCGGGGTGCGTGTGATCGCCTCGGGTGCGCGGTCCATCTCAGGCCTCCGCACTGCGGCCACGCACCGCGAACAGCCCCTGCGGCCGCTTCTGGATGAACACCACGATCAGCACCAGCACGGCGATCTTCGCCAGCACCGCGCCGGCCCAGCCCTCGATGAACTTGTTCAGGATGCCCAGCCCGAGCGCCGCATACACGGTGCCCGCCAGCTGGCCCACGCCGCCCAGCACCACCACCATGAAGGCATCCACGATGTACGCCTGCCCGAGGTCGGGCCCCACGTTGCCGACCTGGCTGAGTGCGCAACCTGCCAGGCCCGCGATGCCGGAGCCGAGCGCGAACGCGTACGTGTCCACGCGCGCCGTGTTCACGCCCATGCACGAGGCGATGGAACGGTTCTGCGTGACGCCACGCACGAACAACCCGAGGCGCGTGCGCGCGACCAGGAAGCCCATGGCCAGCAGCACGGCGATCGCGAAGCCGACGATCACAAGGCGGTTCAGCGGCAGCTGCAGGTTCGGCATCACGGCGATGCCGCCGCTCATCCAGCTGGGGTTCTCGACCGCGACGTTCTGCGCGCCGAACAGCGTTCGCACCAGCTGCATCAGCACCAGGCTGATGCCCCAGGTCGCCAGCAGCGTCTCGAGCGGGCGGCCATACAGGAAACGGATCACGCCACGTTCGAGCACCGCGCCGACCAGGGCTGCCGCGAGGAAGGACGCCGGCACGGCCGCGACGAGGTACCAGTCGAAGAACCCCGGCGCCCAGTGGCGGAACAGCCCCTGCACGACGTACGTCGCATAGGCGCCCACCATCATCAGCTCGCCGTGCGCCATGTTGATCACGCCCATCAGGCCGTAGGTGATAGCCAGGCCGAGCGACACGAGCAGCAGGATCGAACCCAGGCTGATGCCGGTGAACACCTGGCCGAGGCGATCGGCCCATGCAAGCGAGGCTTGCACCTGCCGCAGCGAGGCTTGCAGTGCGGCCTTCACCGCGGGATCGCTTTCCTGCCGGACGCGGCTGGCCAGCAGGGTCTGCGTCGCAGGCGTTCGGCTGCTCGCGAGCAGGCGCGCGGCCTCGAGCCGTCGAGCCGTGTCGCTGCTGCCCAGCAGGGCTGCTGCGCGGACGAGCGCGAGTTGCTCCTTGATGCCTGCGTCCTTCTCGGCGACCAGCGCCTTTTCGATCAGCGGCAGCCGCGATTCATCCGGCTCCTGCTGCAGTGCGCGCACCGCAGCGGCGCGCTGTCGCACGTCCTCCGAGAACAGCTGCAGTGCCGCCAGCGCACCGTCGATCTCGCCGCGCATGCGGTTGTTGTTGACGACGTCCTCGGCGTCGGCAGGCAGTTGCACGCCAGCGCCAGTGACCGGGTCGGTGGCCTTGTCGTCGCGCACCACGAAGACCTTGTCGCCGGCCGTCTTCACCGCGTCGTCGGCCAGCGCCTGCAGGAAGGCGGCAGTCCGCGCATCGGCCCTGGGCATGGCCTGGTTGATCGCGGCGATGCGCGCATCGCTCTCGCCGATGGCCATGCCGCGCGCCTCGGCGTCGGTGAGGGCGTGGGCCTGGGTGGACCAGGCGAATGCGAGAAGCAGGAGGAGTCGTTGCATGCAGGAGCCTGTGGGATGCGCGGCACGCCGCGCATCGCAGAGGGTCCGGTAAGGACGCCTTGGGCTGGCTGTCATTGCGGGCTCGACCCGCAATCCAGGCGGCACCAGTCCAGGCAACCGTCGCTGGATGCGGGCCGGGCCCGGCATGACACCGTCACAACTTCGACTTGCCGTCCGGCTCGTCCTTCTTCTTGTCGTTCCCTTCGATGTACGGCGACCACGGCCTGGCCTTCACCGGGCCCGGCGTCTTCCACACCACGTTGAACTGGCCATCCGCCTTCACTTCGCCAATGAACACCGACTTGTGCAGGTGGTGGTTCTTCTCGTCCATCTTCGACACGATGCCCGACGGCGCCTGGAAGGTCTGGCCGCCCATCGCGGCGATCACCTTGTCGACGTCGGTCGACCTGGCCTTCTCCACCGCCTGCTTCCACATGTTGATGCCGATGTAGGTGGCCTCCATCGGGTCGTTGGTCAGCGGCTTGTCCTTGTGGCCGGCGATGTTCTTGGCCTTGGCGTACGCGCTCCACTTCCTGATGAACTCGATGTTGGCCGGGCTCTTGATCGACATGAAGTAGTTCCACGCGGCCAGGTGGCCCACCAGCGGCTTGGTGTCGACGCCGCGCAGTTCCTCCTCGCCCACCGAGAAGGCCACCACCGGCACGTCCTTGGCCTTGAGGCCGGCGTTGCCCAGCTCCTTGTAGAACGGCACGTTGGAATCGCCGTTGATGGTGGAGATCACCGCGGTCTTGCCGCCCGCCGAGAACTTGCGGATGTCGGCGACGATGGTCTGGTAGTCGCTGTGGCCGAACGGCGTGTACTTCTCGTCGATGTCGCTGTCCTTCACGCCCTTGGACTTCAGGAACGCGCGCAGGATCTTGTTGGTGGTGCGCGGGTACACGTAGTCGGTGCCCAGCAGCACGAAGCGCTTGGCGCCGCCGCCTTCCTTGCTCATGAGGTATTCGACGGCGGGAATCGCCTGCTGGTTGGGCGCTGCGCCTGTATAGAACACGTTGCGCGACAGCTCCTCGCCCTCGTACTGCACGGGATAGAACAGCAGGCCGTTCATTTCCTCCACGACGGGCAGCACCGACTTGCGGCTCACGCTGGTCCAGCAGCCGAAGATCACGGCCACCTTGTCCTGGCCGAGCAGCTGCTTCGTCTTCTCGGCGAACAGCGGCCAGTTCGATGCAGGGTCGACCACCACCGGCTCGAGCTTCTTGCCCAGCACGCCGCCCTTGGCGTTGATCTCGTCGATCGCCATCAGCACGGTGTCCTTGAGCACCGTCTCGGAGATCGCCATCGTGCCGGACAGGCTGTGCAGCACGCCGACCTTGATGGTGTCGCTGCCCTGCGCATGCGACACGCCCGTGAGGCCCAGGCCCAGGGCGATGGAGGCGGTGAGGAGTTTGAGATTCCCTCGACGATTCATGTTGGCAGCTCCGTGTGAGTAGGTGGTTGACCGACAGCAGTCGGGAACCTCCTACGCAAGCGGTGTGCCAGCATCGAATGCGTGCATCGCGCGCGTGGCGCGGGCTCGCAGTGCACCAGCAGATGGCGGGGCACCGGTGCGGGCCACGCACGCGCACCAACACGGGGTTGGCGCGCGTGCCCGCCGGATCGATGCGGTGCGAACGTCCCGAGGCTGCCGCCGCGCCTACTGCGCGCGGTTGCCGCTGGACAGGTACAGCGGCCCGGCTTCCCTGGTGAGATAGAAGCCCGCTGCCACGGCCAGCCGGTCGGCGTCGGATGACATGGCGATGGCGCGCCAGTCCGTCGTGCCCGCCGGCATCGTCAGCGGCTGGAACGTTGCACCAGCGTCGATCGATCGCACCACCTGCCCCGGCGTGGTGAGGGTGGTGTTGTTGGGATTGGGATTGGAGATCGTCGCGGCGATCGTGGCGCCGTCATCGGACATCGCGATCGCCGTGTAGTCGCCCCTGCGGTCCAGCCCCTTGGTCCAGGTCGTGCCGCCGTCGCGCGAGACGTAGATGCCGGTGCCGCCGGTCCCGGTGGTCTCGATCGAGTTTGCGGCGACAGCGATGGTCTTGCCGTCCGCGGACGTCTTGACCCGGTACCAGTTCTCGGATGTCGCCACGGCCGGAGTGCCCACCACCACCGGCACCAGCGTGAACGTGGCGCCGGCATCGGCGGAGCGGAACACGTCGCCGCCCTGCGAGACAGCGACGATCACCTGTCCGTCGGCCGAGCTGTCGACGGCGCGCATGACCTTGGGCTGCGTCGTGGCCGGCAAGGTCGCCCTGGTCCACGTCGTGCCGCCATCGTTGCTCAGCACCAGGTACCCGTCGCCGACAGCGGGACCCGGTTGCGTGTCGGAGGAGTCCCGAACCGTCGCGGCGAGCCGCATGCCATCGCGCGACATGGTGACCGATTCGAACTTGAAACCACCCGTCCGCTCGACCTGCGCAGCGGTGACTTGCTTCCACGTCGCGCCGCGGTCCGTCGACAGGTACATGCCACCCTGGAACTGCACGGCCACGATGCGGCTGCCGTCCGCCGACAGGTCGCTCGAAATCCAGACACCCGCGGGCAAGTCCGCCGGGGTCGTCCAGGTCTTGCCGGCGTCCGTGGACAGGCGAAGCCGCCCCGGCTGCGTGCCCTCGGCCGTCTCGCCCGCCACGAGCACGTCGCCCGTCGCATTGGACGAGAGCCAGTGCCACACCTGGGACCCGACGCTTGCCACCGCGGTCCAGACAGGCGCGTTGGTGGGTGCCGCAGGCCCGGATGCCGAAGGTGCGGGAGCGGGTGTCGCAGGCCCGGATGCCGAAGGTGCCGGTGTGGGTGCCGCAGGACCGGACGTCGACGGTGCGGGTGCGGGTGCCACAGGCCCGGATGCTGACGGTGCTGGTCCGGGCGCCACAGGCCCGGATGCCGAAGGTGCGGGAGCGGGCGCGGCCGGTCCTGATGCCGACGGTGCGTCGCTGGGCGCGGTCGCGACCGGCGTGGGCGCGGGCGTGTCGCCGCCTCCTCCGCCGCCGCAGGCCGCCAGCGCCAGCGCGCTGAACTGAACGAGAACCGAGAGCCGTCGAACGCGGGTGATCGCACGCATGGGTTGTCTCCAGTGATCGGGTCTGCGGGTTCTACGACTCGCACTCCGGCCCAGCAGTGACAAACCTTGAAGAGTTGTTTGCGTCGGTGAGTTCGTGGCGAACGGCCCACGGCCGCGCAGGCCTGCCTCAGCGTTGGCTGGCGATCCACGCGTCGATGCGCGCCTCCAGCATCTGCAGCGGCATCACGCCCTCGCCGAGCACCTGCGTGTGGAAGGCGCGGATGTCGAAGCGCGATCCCAGTGCCGCGCGGGCGCGCTCGCGCAACTCGAGGATCTTCAACTCGCCGACCTTGTACGACAGCGCCTGGCCCGGCCAGGCCATGTAGCGCTCGATCGCACGGCGCGCCGAATCCTCGTCGCGGCCTTCCTGCTCGCGCACGTACGCGATCGCCTTCTCGCGCGGCCAGCCCTTGTCATGCAGGCCCGTGTCCACCACCAGCCGCACGGCGCGGTGAAGTTCCATCAACAGCCGGCCGAGGTATTGCGCGGGATCGTCGTACAGGCCCATGTCGCTGCCCAGGCCTTCTGCATAGAGCGCCCAGCCTTCGCCATGCGCGTCGTACCAGCCGGTGCGGCGGAAGCGCGGCAGCGGCAGTTCCTGCTGCAGCGCGATGTGGTAGTGGTGGCCGGGCTGCCCCTCGTGCAGGAACAGCGCGGTCATGCGCATGGCGTTGTACTGCGCCGGGTCGGTCACCACCGTGTAGAACACGCCGGGCCGCGAGCCGTCGGGCGCCGGCGGCACGTAGTGGTCGGACGCCGTGTCGCGCCGGATCGGTTCCACCGCGCGGATGTCGAGGCCCGCCTTCGGCGCGCGCTCGAACAGCAGCGGCAGTTTCGCCTTCACCCGCTCGTTGATCTTGCGGTACGCCTCGATCACCTCGGCCTCGCTGCGGAACGGGTTCTGCTCGGGCGCTTTGTCCATGCGCACCAGGAAGGCATCGAGCGGACCGTCGTCGCCCAGGCGCTTCTGCACGCGCACCATCTCGCCGCGGATGCGGTCCACCTCGCGCAGGCCCAGCGCGTGGATCGCTGCGGGCTCCATCGACGTCGTGGTACTCGATCGCACCTGCAGGCGATACCAGCCATCGCCGCCGGGCAACGCGCCGAAGCCGGAGCTGGTGCGCGCGGCGGGCAGGTAGCGCTCGCGCATGTAAACGTGCAACCGGTGCACGGCGGGCGCGACGTTGCGCGTGACGACGGCGCGGTAGGCAGCACCCAGGCGCGCGCGATCCGCCGACGGCACCGTGTCCGGGAACCTGCGAATGCCGGCGAGGTACGGGCTCTGCTCGACGTCGGCGGTGTCCACCATCTGCAGCTGCGGCAGCGTGCGTTCCACGAGCACGCGCGGCAGCGTGATGCCCTTCGCGATGCCTTCGTCCATGTTGCGCATCGCCTGCTCGATCCATCCCGGCAGGCCTTCCAGCCGCCGCAGGAAATGGTCGTAGTTAGCCGTGGTCTTCATCGGCTGCGCGCCGGTGCCGCCGGCCCACTGCGCGAACTTCACCGGCAGGCTGTCGGCATGGCCGACTGGCATCAGGTGCCAGGGCACCGCCATGGTGTCGAGCCGGTCCTGCGCTTCGTACGCCAGGAGGTCCCACGTGGTGCGATCGGCCGGGGACAGCGACGTCGCATCGATTCGCCGCAGCTGCGCGAGGATGCTGCGATAGAAGCGCTCCTGCCGCCGGCGGTGCGCCGGCGCGATGTCGATCTCGAACGCGGCCTCGTAGGCCGGATCGCCGGCGGCCTCGGTGGCATCGACCGGGAACAGCGCCCACTTGCCGCGGTAGTAGGTCTCCGCCAATGCAGCGAGCGCGGCCGATCCGGCCTTCGCGCTGGAAGCCGGTGCGTTGGCCCACGCCGGAATCACGGAAGCGAGCACGGTGGTGGCTGCGAGGCGATGCACGCCGCGGCGGGTGAGCGCGAGTGGGTTCATGGCGCGCGATGCTACCGGCAGAGCGGACAAAGCAAACCGAAAGTTCCGCGCACTCAGGCTGCAGTCAGCGGGGCGTGACTGTTCGCAACCCGGCGTCCCGGGAGAAACCCGCGCAGAGGTGCAGTGTTTGCGGACCCACTCCTACGATGGTCGTGCCCGGCTTGGGCGAAGCAACAAGGAGAGGTCGATGAAACACCATCTGGGTCTGCTCGCAATCACGGCTGCGGCCGCACTGCTCTATGCATGCGGAGGCGGTGGCGGGACTCCCGTCAGCGCGAGGGCCACCGGCGCGCAGCTGCTTGCCACCACCCCGGTCCAGGGCGTGGGCGCCGGCACCAACTTCGGCTTCGACATCGGCCTCGTGTCAGGCAACCGCTACTACGTGACGGACCGCAACAACGCCGCCGTCGACGTCTTCGACACGGGCAACAGCCGGCAGGTCGCGCAGATCAAGGGCACCGGCGCGCTGGCCTTCGCGGGCACGGCGAAGACGGCCACCGGCGCCACGGACAACTCGCGGTCCGGTCCCAACGGCATCGACCTCGTGGGCAACCTGCTGTACGTCGGCGATGTCGACTCGGTGAAGGTCGTCGACCCTGCCGCGCAGCAGGTGGTCAAGTCGATCTCCATCCCGGCCGGCGGCCACCGCAACGACGAGTCGTGCGTGGACAGCGCGCACCACCTGTACATGATTGCCGCGCCGGAGGCCGACGTGCCCTTCGTCACGCTGATCGACACCAACACGCAGACCGTGGTGGCGCAGGTGGCCTTCACCGACAGCAGCGGCGCCCCTTCCGCCGGGCTCGAAGCGTGCGCGTACGACCCGACGACGGACGCCTTCTACATCAACAACGACGGCACCACCGCCAACCCGCACGGCGAACTCGACGTGCTGCCGGGCCCCGCCATCCGCGCCATCGCGGCCGGCGGCTCGGTGAACTACACCACGCTGGCCGGCTTGCGCACCTACAACGAAGGCAACTGCGATCCCACCGGCCTGGCGCTTGGCCCCGGCACCGACATCGCGGTCGGATGCCGCGAGGGAACGACGGGCGCGCCGCTGCTGGTGCAGATCATGGACAGGACCAACGGCGCCCTCCTGGCCAGCCTCAACGCCGGCGGCGGCGACCAGATGCAGTACGACCAGGGCAACAACCGCTACTACGTGGCCGCGAGCCGCTGGACGGCGTCGGGCACGGCCGCCGCGGGCGGCAACTGCAGCGCCGCCTCTCCGTGCACGCCCGTGCTGGCGGTGATCGACGCGGCGCAGCGCACGCTGGTCGCCCAGGTCCGCACCGGGAACAACGCGCACTCGATCGCCGTCGATCCGGCCACCGGCAAGGCGTTCCTGCCGGTCTCGTCGGCGACGTCGCCGGCCGGATGCAGCACCTGCGCCACCGAAGAGCCTGCGGAGCTGATGACGTTCGCGACGCGGTAGCGGGCAACCCAGCCGGTCCTCCGGCTGGGTTCATCTGGCCGCGACACCTCCCAATGGATGCTGACAGAGGGGCAGGCAACCGCAACAATTTGCCTCCCCTTCTTCACTTCGCAGGAGTCGAACATGCCACGCACGTCCAGAACCTTCCTGGCCATCGGCGCAGCGGCCGCGGTGTCGCTGGTCCAGGCCCAGACGCTGGGCGGCGGTGGCGGTCCGGCCGGCGACCCCGGCCAGGTGGAGCGATGCGACGCGCCCAAGGGCACGCTCGCCGTCGTCGAGCCGCAGGGCCAGGTGCTGCACGCGTTGCAGTCGGTGGGACTGGGTTCGCCCACCAGCATGATCCGCCTCATCATCCAGCAGTCCAACTGCTTCCAGGTCGTGGAGCGTGGCACGGGCATGCGCACCCTGATGCAGGAAAGGCAGCTGGCGGCCGGCGGCGAGCTGCAGTCGGGGCAGAACCTCGGCAAGGGACAGATGGTGGCCGCGGACTTCGTGGTGACGCCCTCGGTGGTGTTCTCCAACCAGAACGCCGGCGGCGCCGGCGGCGCACTCGGCGGCCTGCTGGGTGGCCGCGCGGCCGCCATCGGCGCGATCGCCGGCGGCCTCAAGTTCAAGGAAGCGCAGACGTCGATGCTGGTGGCCGACACCCGCTCGGGCATGCAGGTGGCGGCGGCCGAAGGCAGCGCGCAGAAGACCGACTTCAACCTCGGTGGCGCGCTGTTCGGCGGCGGCGCGGCCGGTGCGCTGGGCGGCTACACGAACACCGTGGAAGGCAAGATCGTCGCCGCCTCGTTCCTGGACAACTGGAACAAGATCGTCCTCTCGATCCGCAACAACCCGTCGCTGATCCAGGCCAGGGGCAGCGCGGCATCGCAGGCCAACGCAGCCGGCAGCGTGAAGTCCGGCTTCGCCGGCAACGCCGGTGACGTCTACGTCCCGAAGATCGCGGGCGTGAAGGTGTTTCGCGGCGTCAACGAAGACGGCCAGCTGGCGGTGCTGGGGCGCAGCGACGAGGTGGTCTTCGAAGGCGAGGAACAGAACGGCTTCATGAAGGTCGCCACGCCGAACGGCAGCGGCTGGGTGAAGGCCATCATGATGCGCAAGCGCTGACGCCGCGGCGCAACGCGAGGCTCGCCGACGTCGCGGGTGTCGCGGCACGGGCCCTCCACGCCGCAGTGCGCGACGGCGAATCCCCGACAATGCGCGGGTGAAGTTTCGCCCCCGAGCCCCGGATTTCAAGGGACTGAAGCACCTGGACCTGGGGCTGGTGCCGCTGGCGGTGCTGCTGCTCGGGGTCCTGCTCACCGCAGGCGCCATCTGGGGCTGGATGTCGGCCCTCGATGCGCAGGAGCGCGGCCGGTTCACGCGCGAGGCGGAAACGCTGCAATCGCTGATCGACCGGCACATGACGCAGGTGGCGAACAGCCTCGGCGACATCGCGGCCATGCACGCGGTGACCGGCCGGCTCGACGCCAGTGACCTGCGCCTGTACTGGGCCCGGCGGGGGCTGGGCGGCGACGATTCGGGCCTGCGCGGATTCGGGGTCATCGAGCATCTGCGCCGCGACCAGGTCGCGGCCTTCGAGGCCAGCCAGCGCCGGGCCGGCGTTCCGGCCTTCGCGGTTCGCGCCAGGGCGAACGATGCCCCCGACCTGTTCGTGGTGCGCAGCCTCGAGCCTTCCGCGCAGAACAACGGCGCCCTCGGCTTCGACGTCGGCTCGATCCCTGCCGCGCGTGCGGCGCTGGAGCATGCCGTCGACACCGGCGAGGCCACCTTCACCGAGCCCCTCACCCTGCTGCAGGACGAGCGCAAGGGGCTGGGCATGGTGCTGTACCTGCCGATCTACCGGGGCTCCCCGCGCACGGCGCAGGACAGGCGCAATGCGCTGGAACTGGTCGTCTTCGCGCCCATCGTCGCGCGCGAGATGCTGGGAAGCGCGGTGAACCAGCTGGGCGTCGACCTGAACGTCTGGCTCTATGACGAAACCGATGGCGGACGGCAGCTGGTCCACTCCCAGCTGCTCGGCGGCGCCTGGACCTACCTGAGTTCGCGGCCGATCGTGGCCGGCGGGCGCGCCTACATCGTGGACGTCGCGGCCGGCCCGCGCCTGCGGCCCGTGGTGGACAGCCTCGTCCCCTGGGCCATGGCGATCCTCGGCCTGGGCCTCACGCTGGCGCTGGCGCTGCTGACGCGGCTGGTCGATCGCGGACGGACCAAGGCCCTGGTGCAGGTCGACTCGCGCGAGCAGTTCCTGCGCACCATCACCGACCACATGCCGGCGCGCATCTCCTACTGGGACCGGGAGGGGCGATGCCTGTTCGCCAACCTGCGGTTCCGGGAGGTGTTCGGGATCCACGACCTGGAGCTGTCGTCCATCCAGGCCGCGCTGGCCGGCCGGCTGGACGAATCCAGCCAGCATGAACAGCTGGTGCTCCAGGGCATGCCGCAGCAGTTCGAGCAGGACCTGGTCGAGGCCAGCGGTCGCCGCTCGACCTGGCAGGTCCACTACATCCCCGACTTCGCCGGTGACGTGGTGCAGGGCTACTTCGCCCTCGCCACCGAAGTCACCGAGCTCAAGAAGGCGCGCGACCTCGCACTGCGGGCGAGCAATGCCAAGACGCAGTTCCTGGCCACCATGAGCCACGAGATCCGCACCCCGATGACCGGCGTGCTGGGCATGGTGGACCTGCTGGAGCAGGAGGACCTGCCGCCGCACGTGCGCAAGTTCGTCGACTCGATCCGCGTGTCGGGACGGCACCTCCTGCACATCATCAACGACATCCTCGACTTCTCGCGCCTGCAGTCGGGCCGGCTGCAGCTGGAGGAGGTGACGTTCTCGATGCCCGACGTGATCGAGCAGGTGCGCTCGATCGTGGCCCCGCTCGCCTCCGAGCGGCAGCTGGCGTTCTCCTGCGACATCGACCCCGCGGTCCCGCAGCACCTGCGCGGCGATCCCACGCGGCTGCGGCAGGTGCTGCTGAACATCGTCGGCAACGCGGTCAAGTTCACCGAGCGCGGCTCCGTCTCCACCTCCGTCGCCGCCGTCGCTGCGCCCGACGCGCAGGGTTCGGCGCGCCTGCGATTCCAGGTGCAGGACACCGGCATCGGCATCGCGCCGGAGTACCTGCGCCACGTGTTCGAGGCCTTCGACCAGGCCGACAACTCCATCGCGCGCCGCTATGGCGGCTCGGGCCTGGGGCTGGCCATCAGCCAGCAGCTCGTGCGCGCCATGGAGGGAGAGATCACGGTCGAGAGCCAGCCCGGACAGGGCAGCAGGTTCTGGTTCGAGATCCCGTTCCAGGTGGCGCAGGCGCCGGAAACCAGCAAGGCCTCGGCCGCCGATGCAGCCCTGCCCCCGGCCCGCTGGCCCTGCTGGTGGTCGAGGACGTGGAAGTGAACCGCGAGATCCTGGGCATCGCGCTTCGCCGTGCGGGCCATTCGGTGGAGTTCGCGCACAACGGCCAGGAGGCGATCGAGCGTGTGCGAGGCCGGCGTTTCGACGTGGTGCTGATGGACGTGCAGATGCCGGTGATGGATGGCGTGCAGGCCACGCGGCGCATCCGCAGCCTTGGCGGCGAGTTCGCGAGCCTGCCCATCCTCGGACTGACCGCGAGCGTGATGGCGCACGAGCGCGAAAGCTATCTGGCCGCGGGCATGGATGCCTGCCTGCGCAAGCCGATCGTGTGGGATGAACTCTGGTCCGCGCTGGGCCGGTTCGCCGGGGCGCGCCCGTCACCGCCATCGGCGGGCACGGCCAACACGGATGCCACCGAGCCGGTGCTCGTCGACGGCGTTGCGATCGACAAGCTGCGCAAGCTGGCGGGGTCGCCGGCCCTGGCCCGGATGCTGGCGTCCACGCTGGAGACCGCGCAGCAGTGTTGCGAGGGCCTGCAGCGGCAGGACGAGCCCGCCGATGTCGTGGCCCAGGCCCACAGGCTCAAGGGAACGGCCGGCACGTTCGGCCTCGATCGGCTGTCCGCGCTGGCGCGGCGGATCGAGGCGCTGGCCGCCGCGCACGAGGACTTCGGCCCGTCGGTGGAGGCCCTGCGGCGCACGTTGCAGGACACCCGCCTGGAGTTGCAGCGGCTGGCGCTGATCGCGGCCGAACCAGCGGGGTGAGTGGCCGCGGGAGCGGCCACTGTCCGCTGGCTCAGCGGATCTCGATCGGTCCCGACGAGGAACGGACCTTCCATGTATCAGAGCCGACGTATTCCAGGTCGACGAACGAACCCTGCCCGCCCACGAGGGAGCCGACGCCGTAGGTGGTCCGGTTGCCCAGCGACGTGTACAGCTGGCCCGTGGTCATCGTGAACGTGCCTGCGGCAACGGCCATGAAGTTCGCATCGGAGGACATGGCCACCGCGCGCCAGTTGGTGTCCGTGCCGGGCATGGTCGCGGGCGAGAAGGTCGCGCCGCCGTCACGCGACAACTGCACGCTGCCGTTTCCGCTCGTGCCGTTGGTCATGGTGGCAGCGATGGTGCGGCCATCGCCCGAGACCGAGACGGCGGTGTAGTCACCCGTGGGCGTCGGCGCCCTCGACCAGGTCAGCCCCTGGTCGTGCGAGACGTACAGGCCCGAGTTGAAGCGGCCCGCGACAGCGATGGTGTTGCCATCCGCCGAGAAGCCCACGCGGTACCAGCCCTCGGCGACGACGCTGCCCGCGATGGTCACGGGACGCGGCACCCAGGTGTGGGCCGCGTCGGTCGAGACGAAGACGCCCCCATCCTCGCTGACCGCGACGGTGGTGGCGCCGCCGCCCGCGTTGGCCATCGCACGCCACGGCCGCACCAGCGGAACGCTGGAGCCGACCAGGGTAGCCTGTTGCCATGGCACGTTCGCGGCGATCGTGCCCACCGTGTAGTAGATGGGACCGTTGAGCACCGCGGCCGCTCCGCCGCCGCCCAGGTTCGCGACCACGGCCTCCCATTCGCGGTTGCTGAAGTCGATCGCCGGGTCCTTGGACGAGACCGCCTGCCAGCTCGCGCCGCCGTAGCTGACATACAGACCGCCGCCATAGGCCGCCGCCAGCATCGTCTGGTTCGTGTACCCGATGGAATCGCCGCAGCAGGGCGAGTTGGCCACGGCGACCGAAACCCAGTTCAGGCCGCCCGGGGCATTGCCCGTCACCCAGGTCTGACCGCCGTCGCTCGACACCCGAAGCTGGCCGGGATTGTCCGCAGCCAGCACGATGCGACCGAGGTTGTCGGTCGCGACTGCGTGCCACATGGCCGGTGCCAGGCGCGGCGACCAGTTCACGCCAGCCGGAGCATTGCCGGCCAGCTGCGTGGTGTCGATCACGTAAGGGGCCAACGATCCCGATGCGGGCGCCCCGGCGTACCTGGTGCCGGTGAGGATCCTCCACGGCGTGGTGCCCGTTCCCCTCACGCTGACGCGATCCCCGTTGGCCGGCAACACGTTGTGCGCTCCCGGCGCGATGCTGTAGTCCTGGCTCAGCCGCAACGTGATCTGCGCGCCGCCGCTGCTGCGGACCTCGTAGTCGGTGTTCATCGCCGCCACCGTGTCGGCGGACAGCTCCACCGCGTTGCTGGCGGGCACAGGCGTGGCGGCCGGAGCCGCACTGCCGCCGGACGAAGGCGCAGGCGCGGGCGATGCACCAGGTGCGGGGGCCGGCACCGGCGAGGCAACTGGCCCGGCCGAAGGCGACGCTGCCGACCCGCTCCCGGGCGCCGGCGCCACCGGCCCGGAGGCGGCCGGCCCCGGCGCGGCGGTCGCCGGCGTCGGAGACGGTGTTGGCGCCGGTGACGGCGAGCCGGCGGCTGATGGTTGCGTCGACGGTGCTGCTGCGACCGTCTCGCCGCCACCACCACCGCCACACGCGCTCAACCACAGCGATGTGAACGCGACAAGTGCAAGCCGCTTCCTGGCCGCACTGCTGATTGTTGTTTGCATGAACCTGGTCTCCACCCCGGCGAACCACTCGCTGGGTCAGCCATGCTGTCGGTGGCATGCCAGCCTTTCCCGTCGGACTTCGACCTACGCGCCGTAGGACGAATGTGCTGTTGCGAATGGATGCCTCGCCGAAGCGTTGAGGTGCACACTTTCGAAGTCGCGGTGCAGGCGAAAAGGCTAGTCCTTCGGTGCACGACAGGCTCTCGGAACGTGACGCGCCCCGCGTCGCACGACACCAACGCGAGGGGATCGCTGCGGGTGGCTAAGCTGCCGGGTTGCTGATGACCAGTTCACCCCTCCTGAACATCCTCCACCGCGACGCCGACCTCGTGGCGATCGACAAGCCCCCGGGCCTGCTGGTGCATCCGACTGGCCTCGATGCGCACGCAGGGCAAAGCGCGCTGGAGCTGCTGCGCGACCAGCTGGGTGAACGCCTCCATCCCCTGCACCGCCTCGACAAGGGCACCAGCGGCGTGCTGCTGTTCGCGCGCACGCCGCAGGCTGCGCGACACTGGGGCCTGGCGTTCGAGGCGGCCGAAGTCCGCAAGCGCTATGTCGCGCTCGTGCGCGGCTGGCCGCAGCAGGAAGGCGAGATCGACTATGCCCTCGCCCGTGATCCCGAGCTGCCCTCGGCCGGCCAGCCACGCGTGCAGGCGGTGACGCGCTACCGCCGCCTCGCCTGCTTCGAGTGGCCCTTCAGCGTCGACGGGCGCCATCCCGCCAGTCGCTATGCGCTGATGGAGGTCGTGCCGCTCACCGGCCGGCGTCACCAGATCCGCCGGCACTTCAAGCACATCGCGCATCCGCTGGTGGGCGACACCACGCATGGCAAGGGCGCGCACAACCGCGCGGTGGCGCACTGGCTCGGCGTGCAGCGGTTGTGGCTGCATGCGTCCGCGATCGAGTTGCCAGGCGGGCTGCGCGTCGAAGCGGCGTGCGGGCCGGAGTGGAGCGGGCCGCGCTGGGCGGCCTGCTAAGCTGCCCGGTTCGACAGCCTTCACACAAGACATGACTGAGCCTGCGCCCGAGGGGGCACGACAAGCACTGGCCACCGGATCGTCCACCCTGCTGGTGGTCACCGTGGCATTCGCCGCCTGGTGGACCTTCGCCACCGATGCCGACGCCGGCCTCGTGGTGAGCCTCGCCGGCCTCGCCGTCCTGGCACTGGCCGCCGTGCCCGTGCTGGCCGCCCATGCCTCCGGATCGCTGCGTCTGGCGCGGCTCGCGTACATCGCGGGCGCGGTGCTCGCGCTCGGCGCGATCGTCGCCGGCTTCTCGCAGGCCTTCGAGGCCGATGCGCCGGAAGGCTCGAACGCCGAAGTCTCCGTGCGGCTCGATGCGCACGCCATCGTCGGCAAGGCCGCCCTGGTCCCGCATCGCGCCTGACCTGCGCGATGGACGATCCCAACCAGATCGAGGTGCCGCCGTCCTTCGTGGCGCTGTTCACCACGCCCGGCGGACACCGCCTGACCGAGCCGATGTCGCACGTGCGCGTGCGCTACGAGCTGTGCGAGGACATGGCGCAGATGCTCACCGAGCAGGCCGGCACGCTGCTGTTCAAGACCGGCGGCAGCGAACGTGACGTGCTGTCGGCGCTTCGCGTGGCGCTGTCCGGCCCCGAATCCGCACTCCAGGAGGACGAGCTGTCCTGGGTGCTGACGCGGCTGGCCGAGCTGCTCGGGTGGGAGCCGCCGGAGGCTCCTGCTCATCCCCTCCCCCGCTGAACCCACAGCCGCACGCCGACGGCCAGCATCGTCGCGACGAACGAGCAGCGCTGCCGCAGCGACTCCTCGCGGGCCATCGCCCAGTCCGTGTGCGACACGGCACTGAAGGCGAGCACCACCACGGCGGAGATCACCGCGCCCCAGCCGGCCGGCACGAGGCGGATGGCACCGGCCCGCTCCGGCAGGCGGACCGGCCCGATGGGAGCGGGCGACATGGCATTCATTCCGCGTGGGCCAGCTCGGTGCGGCGGGGCATCGGCGCATGCATGCGCGCCAGGTAGCTCGAGCCGCTGTCTTCGCCGGAGAAGGCGGCGGCCGAGTCGCGCGAGGCCATGTAGTCGGCCTTGACGCCGGACCGGCTCAGGCTGCTGCGAAAGTGCGCCACGGGGTTGTATTGGTCGGCCCACGGATTGACGCCGGCCTGGCGGAACTGGCGCAGTTCCTCCTGCACTTGCGCGCGCGAGGCGACCGAGACGAAGGGCTCGGGGTCGACGGTGATTTCGCCGGCACAGGCATATCCCGCGGCAGCGAGCACGGCCATGGTGATGGGAGCGAGGTAGGTGCGGTTCATGACGATCTCCAGTAGTGGTTGACTGCCGCCGCGCGCATCACGCGACGACGGAGTCCATGCTGGAGATCCCACGCTGTTTCCGATGTGCGCCAGCGCACCGGATCCGCGAGGTCGCAGCGCGCGGTGCTAGTGCGCCACCTGCCGGCTGGCCATGTGCTTCAGGCGGTCCAGGTCGCGCACCACCAGGGCGCCATCCTGGCGGGCGAGCACGCCGGCCTTCGCCAATGCCGACAGCTCGCGCGTGACCTGCTCGCGGTAGCTGCTCACCAGGTGTGCGAGGTCCGCATGCTTCGGCGCAGGCGCGATGCGCACCTCGTTGCCCGCCCCTCCGGCGCCCTGCGCCAGGCGAACGAGTTCGAGGCACACACGCTGCTGCACGCTCAACGTGCTCAGGTCGACGACGCGGTCGATCAGGCCGCGGGCCAGCTCCGTCAGTTGCAGCAGCACGCGCTCGTTCACCGTCCACTCCTGCTGCAGCAAGGTGCGGAAGTTCGCAGGCGACAGCGACGCCAGCAGGCCCGGGCGCAGCGCGATGACATCTGCGGAGCGCGGGCGACCATCGATCGCGGCCATCTCCCCGAACGACGTCCCTGCCTGCAGTTCGCGGAAGCTGGTCTCGCGTCCGCCCGGCGAGTAGCTCGTGACGCGCACGGCGCCCGCGACGATCATGTGCAGGTCGCGATCGCCCTGCTCGCGCGCGATCAGCGTCTGCCCCGCCTCGAAGCGGCGCCATGCGCACTGGCGCGAGATGTCGTCCAGGCGTTGCGGCGACAGGCCGCGCAGCAGCAGCACGCTTCGCAGCCCCAGGCTGGATGGTTGCGTCGGCTTGGGCATGGTGGTCCTCTCAGGGCGTCGCCACCGTCCGCACCATGGCTGAGGCAGGCGCGCGTGGCGTTCGCGCAAGTGCCGTTGTACTCCGCTGCCGATCGCAGGGATGGTCCGTCAGTGGCCCGCTGAGCTGCGATCTCGTCGATTCGCCGCACCCGCCAATCATTTCGTCGGAGTTCGCGCGTCCGGGATTGACACGCCCGCGCCACGCGCCAAGGATGCGTCCCACGGTCGACAAGCTCTCGTCCCATGGCTCCCCGCGCAACCAACACCGCGGAAGGCACGCCGATGTACCTCACGGTGCTCGCGCAGCCGGGCGGTCTGGCAGCAGCCCTCACCGATCTCGGGTCGATGGCGAGGATGGAGACGATCCCAACGGCTGAGACAGGACTCGCCGGCTTGCAGCGCGAGTGCGAAGGCCGCATCGCCGACGCCGCACTCGGACGTTCCGACGACGACACCGGCCGCCCCATCCGCGAGCTCGGCAGCCGCCTGCTGGGCCAGCTGCTGCCAGCGGGGATCGCGGCCTTGCTGCGAACTGCGGCACCCGCTCCGCTCACGCTGCAGCTCGATGCGTCGCTTGCATGGGCACCATGGGAACTGCTCTGGGACGGCGAGCAGTTCCTGGGCGAGCGATTCCCCCTCACGCGCCGCATCCTTGCCGCCGACACGGGCCTGCGTGCGGCCCGCCACGCCCCCGGCCGGGGCGCGCTGAAAGTGCTGGTGATCGCCGGCGGCAAGTCGGCGCCGCCGGCGGTGTCGCGCCTGAACGCGGGACTTCGCAGCATGGCGGGCCTGGCGGTCAGCATGGTGTCGGCGGGCGACCTGCCCCGCTCCGAACTGCTGCGCCTGATGGCCGCGAGCGACGTGGCGCATTACGTCGGCCGCGTGGACGGCAGGCCCGGCCCCGGCGCTTCGGCGCTCTGGTGGTGGGAGGGCGAGCCGCTGGACATCGGCGCCATCGCCTCGCTCGAATCGCCGCCGCGCCTGCTGCTGTCGCAGGACGAATCGCTGGCCGACGGCGCGCAGGGCGCTGCGAATCGCGCCGTCGCGATCAGCGCCTGCCGTTGCGGCCTGAACATCCTCGCGTGCGAGTCCAGCGGGCATCCGCAGGCCCACGAGTTCATGCTGCCGCTGTATGCGGCACTGGTGCGCGGCGCCACGCTGGCCGGGGCCGTGCGGTCGGCGCGCGTGGCGTTCCGGCGCGAGGCCGGCATCGCCGCGCTGGCTGCACTGCGCCCCGAGCTGTCCGGCGACGGGTCAATCGTGATCAGCGAATCCCGCACGCCGGTCGACGACAGCCTGCGGCAGCTGACGATCCTGTCGATCGACCTGGTCGGCTCGACACGCCTGATCGCCGAGCTGGGCGCCGAGGCCTACAGCGAGGTGCTGGCGCAGTACCACCGGCAATGCGCGGAGATCGTGCGCGCGCACGGCGGCACGCCCGACGATTTCCAGGGCGACGACGGTGCAATGTGCTACTTCGGCACGCCGGTGGCCCGCGAGGACGCGGCGGCGCAGGCGCTGCAGGCCAGCCTCGAGGTGGTCGACGCGGTGCGCGGGCTGGGGCTGCACGTGCGCATCGGCGTGTGCACCGGGCAGGTGGTGGTCCGCGACGGGCAGCCGGTCGGCGCCGCCATCCACCTGGCCGCGCGGCTGCAGGCGATGGCCGAGGCAGGCACGGTGCTCGTGGGCGACACGACACGGCGCATCGTCAAGGACCGCTTCCGGTTCGAGCCGCTCCCACAGGCGCTGCGGCTGAAGGGATTCGACACCGAGCAGGTGTGCCACTGGCTGGTCGGGCCCGCGCTGCCCGCTTCGGCGGCAGGCCAGGCGGCCTCCGAACTGCCGGCGCTGACGCCCTTCGTGAATCGCAACGACGAGCTGCACAAGCTGCAGGCGCACTGGGACGCAGCGCGGGCTGGGTCGCTGCGCATCGTGCGGATCCTCGGCGAGGCGGGCATCGGCAAGTCACGCCTGGTGCGCGAGTTCAGGCGCATCCTGGTGGACGCCGGCCATGCGGTGTTCGAATGCCGCTGCTCGCCCGAGCACGTGAACAGCGCCTTCCATCCGCTGATCCGGACGCTGCGCAGCGAACTGCGTTTGCGGCCCGACGAGCCCGCCGAAGGAGTGCTCGCGCGGTTGCGCGCCATGGTGTCGCGCGCCGGGCCCATCGACGAGGGCGCGATGGCCCTGCTGGCCGACCTGCTCTCGCTGCCCATGCCGGCGACGCATCCCATCCTCGACCAGGGGCCTCAGCGCCGTCGCCAGCTGACGGTGGACCTGCTCGTGCACCTGGCGCAGCTGCGCCTGCGGCAGCGGCCCGGCTGCCTGTTCATCGAGGACACGCACTGGCTCGATCCGTCGACGGCGGAGTTCCTGGACCGGCTGGCCACTGCGACGCGCGCCGAGGCGCTCCTCATCCTCGCGACGGTCCGCTCGGACGGCGAGAACCGCTGGCATCCCCGCTTCGCCGTGTACGAGACCGAACTGCAGGGCCTGTCCCCGGCGCTGGCGCGCGCGATGGTGACGGGAACCTGCGGCGACCGGCGCTTGCCGCCGGAACTGGTGCAGCTGATCGCGGCACGCACCGACGGCATCCCGCTCTTCATCGAGGAGACCGCACGCATGGCGATCGACCTGGGGGCGGACCAGGCGATGCCCAGTCCAGCCCCGATGCCGGTGCCCGCAACGGTGCTGGACCTGCTGGCCGCGCGGCTCGATCGCCTCGGCACCGCCAAGCAGGTCGCGCAGGTGGGCGGAACGATCGGCCGCGAGTTCCCGCTCGCGCTGCTGCGCGCGGTGGTGCAGCACGCGCGCTCGCCCGACATCGCCGAGGCGCTCGATGCGCAGCTGGCCGAGCTCGTGCGCGCGGGCATGCTGGTGGCCAGGGACGACGGCGATGGCGATGGCGAGCGCTACATGTTCCGGCATGCGCTGATGCGCGATGCGGCCTACGGCTCGCTGCTGGATCGCGACCGGCTGCGCCTGCACCAGGTCATCGCCAGCGTCATCGCCGAACGCTTCCCGGACCTGGCGCAGCGGCAGCCCGAGCTGCTGGCCTTCCATTACACCGAGGCCGGCATGGACGCCGAGGCCTTGCGCTTCTGGGAAGCGGCCGCGCGCAAGGCGGCCTCGCGCTCGGCCAACGCGGAAGCGATCGGCCATGCCAACCATGCGCTGGCCGTGCTGGCGCGCAACCCGGCCGGCATCGAGCGCGACCGCGCCGAACTGCGGCTGCAGCTGCTGCTGGCCGCGCGGCTGATCGCCACCCGCGGCTATGGCGCCGAACGCGTCGAGCGCGCCTACGCCCGGGCCATGGAGCTGGCGCGGGTGCTCGGCGACCAGACCGCGGCGATGCGCGTCCTGCTGGGGCTAGAGGGCTACCACTTCATGCGCGCCGATTTCGACAAGGCGCGCGCCTGCGCGCTGGAGGCAGGCGCGCGCGCCGACAGCGCCACCGCCGCCATCCAGCGCGTGCAGACGCTCTGGGCGCTGGCCAACATCCGCATGCACCAGGGCGACATGGCGCAGGCCGTCAAGGACATGGACGCGTGCCGGGCCGAGTCCACGCGCCTGGCGCACCGGCCCGAAGCGGTGCAGGACCCGGGCGTGATGTGCCTGTGCTACTCGGCCTGGTCGCTGTGGCAGCTGGGCATGCCCGACGAGGCGCGCGATCGCGTCGTCGCCGTGGTCGCGCACGCCGAGCGCATCAGGCACCAGTTCAGCATCGGCGAGGCCTACGGCTTCCACGCCGCGGTGCTGCACTTCCGCGGCGAGAACCGCGAGGCGCTGGCCTCGGCCGAGCGCGCGGTGCGCGTGTGCGAGGACCACGGCTTTGCCGTGTGGCTGGCGCATGCGCGCGTGATGCGCGGCCGCATCGCCGCCGACCTGGGCGACGTGGCCGCGGGCGGGGAGGAGATGCGGCAGGGCTTCGAGGCCTGGGCCGACTCCGGCGCGGTCGTGACCACGCCTTTCTATCTCACGATGCGCGCCGAGGGCCACGCGCTGGGCGGCCGGCCCGAGGACGGGCTCGCGCTGCTGGAACAGGCGCTGGCCATCGTGGACCGTACCGGCGAGCGCTACTACGAGGCCGAGATCCGTCGCCTGACCGGCGTGCTCACCCTGCAGAGCGCGCGGCGCGCCGGGCTGGATCGCAGCGCCGAGGCCCAGGGCTGGATGCAGCAGGCGCTCGATTGCGCACGCGCGCGCAGCCTCGGCTCGCTGGCGCTGCGCGCGGCGATGGACCTGGCCGGCCTCTGGCAGTCGCAGGGCCGCACGCAGGACGCGCAGGCGGTGCTGGCACCGGCTTGCGACGCGATCGTGGGCGGCGCGGGCACGCGCGACGTGGTGCAGGCACGGGCGCGCCTCGCCGCGCTGCGCGGGCCGGTGGGGGTGGTCTGAACGGCCGCGGGCCACAGGGAAGGACGACGATGGGACTCACCAGGCTCGACCGGATCCAGGGGGAAACGCGTCCGCTCGTGCAGAACCGGCTGCTGTTCGAGACCCTGCGCAACGACCACAAGCGGACCGTGCTGTACCGCGCGTTGGCGGACCGGGGGTTCCCGCCGCTGAGGTTCAAGAGCGTGATGCGCACCGACGGCAATGGGCCGTGGCCGAGCCAGGACGTCTTCCTGCTGTCCGCGCGCACGCATGTCGAAACGGCGCTGCAGGCCGGCAGCGTGGCGCCTTACGCGGCCCTCGACAGCGGCGGCCGTTTCCTGCTCGGGCAGGACGAGTTCGGGCAGCAACCCGCCTGCCCGCATGCGAAGCAGAGAGCGATCGCCCTCGACGCACTCAAGGTGGACCAGGCCACCATCGAGCGCTGCGTCGAAGCCGCGCTGCATCGCGCGATGGTGCTGCCGCAGAAGGGCCACACCTTCGACCTGGTCACCGACGTCGCGCGGCAGGCGGCGCTGCGGATGGTCGCGGTGGTCTTCGGCATGCCCGCGAAGTCGCACGTGCTGCTGGAACTGGCCATGCATGCGACCTACGTGCGGCTCACCTTCCAGATCATCGGCCGCCACTTCGCGCCCGACGACGGGCAGGCGCCGCCGGACTCCGAAGGTGCCAGGGACATCAAGGCGAGGCTGGAGGAGGAGGTGGACCGCGCCGTCCGCCTCGAGGACCCGCAGGAGTGGTGGGACGTGGACGTGATCGACCGCGCTGCGGCAGTGGGCCCGCGCCTGGCCAGGGTTCCCGGCGCCACCGACGAGGACACCCGCACCATGGTGCTGGGACTGATGGCGGGCACCGTGGGCAATGTCACCTCCGCGATCGCCAACACCATCGACCATTTCTTCCACGCCACGGACGAGAACGACGCGCCGCTCATCGACCGTGCGATGGACGCCGCCCGGCACGGCCACGTCGACACGCTGCGCCGCATGACGGCCGACGCGATGCGCGCGCGGCCGCCGGCGCCCTTCCTGGCGCGCACGGCCGTGGCCGAAATGCGGCTGTCCGGTGCGGCTGGCGGCGCGGAGACCGTCGTTCCCCGCGGTTCGCACCTGCTGCTGGCGATGGGTGCGGACACGCCGTCCGACCCGGCCTTCCTCTTCGGCGGCGCCGTGGGCGACCCGATGTTTCCGCACGCCTGCGTCGGCCGCCACCTCGCGCTGCCCCTGGTCCACGAGACCGTGCGCCAGGTGCTGCGCTTGCCGGGGCTGGCGCGCGACATCGACCCGGCGACCCGTCGGCCCAGGCCGCTGGCCAAGCGCTGGGGTGCGATCTGCGAGCACTTTCCGCTGCGCTACCAGCGCGACCGCCGCCTGAACCAGCAGCCGCTGTGCGTGGTGCTTCCGATCAAGGAACCGGTGGCCGAGAACGCGCAGAAGCTCGAGCTGCTGACGCGCGCCGGCGCGCCGGTCGTCGAGCAGGCGCTGATGGACGCGCAGAACGTGCACTTCGCCTGGTTCGGCCTGGTCGAGAACAGGACCCACCTGGCCATGTACACGGTCTACGACGGCGACTTCGATGCCTACGTGGAGCACTTCGCCCTGCGCGTGCCGTTGTTCGACGAGCAGTTCAAGTACCTCGAGGGCGCGCCGCGGACGCCGATCCGGCTGCACCCGAAGGAGTTCGTGGACATGATCCGCAAGTACAACCGCGCTCCCCTGGGCGGCTACTTCTACAGCGCCTATCCGCAGGTCGGCGTGGCCACGATCCTGCACGAAGGCCTGGAGCGGCAATGACCCGGCCACTGGACGACCTGGAGCTGGACACGCAGGTGCAGGGCCTCGCCCTGACGGGCTACAAGGCGATGCGCATGCGCACGGTGCTTCTCGCCGTCGCCGACGCGACCGTGCGCGCGAGTTCCTCGCCAGCCTGCTGCGTGAAGACCTGCTGTCCTTCGGCCGCGGCAGGCAGCCGGCGAGGCATGACTGCACGATCGACATCGGGTTCACCTTCGCCGGACTGCGTGCGCTCGGTGCACCCGCGCGCTGGCTCTCGGTGCTGCGGGACAGGTCGCCGGCATTCGCCGACGGTGCCTGGGTCCGTGCCGCGCGCTACCTGGGCGACGCCGGCGAGAGCGCGGCCGAGCGCTGGGACGCGGCATTCCATCCCGACCGCGCCCAGGTCTGGATCGCCCTCCACGGGCCCGATGCAGCAGCGCTCGACGCCGCGGTGACCACGCTGCGAGGGCTTCGGGGAGCGCAAGGGCTCTCCGGCTGGGACCAGCGCGACGGCCTGCCGGACGGGCAGCAGCTGCTCGACGCGAACGACGCCGCGGTCAGGCGCGTGCACTTCGGGTTCCGCGACAACCTCACCAAGCCGAGCATCCTCGATCGCCACCGCCGGCTGGTGGAACATGGCCACGACGGCGGCACGTTCATGCCGCGGCCGGGGGAGTTGCTGCTCGGCCATGCGAACAACGACGGCGCGGACCTGTGGACCAGCGAGGCCACGCCGGACGATGTCGCCGACCTCCTGCGCAACGGCAGCTTCGGCGTCCTGCGCAAGATCGAGCAGCACGTCGACCGCTTCCACAAGTACCTGGATGCAGAGGCCGCGCGCCTGCAAGCCCAGGGGCACACCTTCGCGACCCGGGAGTGGCTGAAGGCCAAGATGTGCGGCCGCTGGGCCAATGGCGCGCCGGTGCTGCCCGGCGAAACCCGGGAGCCGGTCTCCCCGAGCGCGCAGCGCATCGCGCATGTGGACTTCGAACACGATGCCGATGGCCAGGGCTGCCCGTTCGGGGCGCACATCCGCCGCGCCAATCCGCGCACCGACCCGCTCAGGCCGCCACGCAACGGCACCCTGTTCCGGCGCGGCATTCCGTATGGCGCGCCGGGTGATGGCGAGGTCGGCCTGTTCGGCCTGTTCTTCTGCGCCCGCATCGAGGACCAGTTCGAGCACCTGGTGTCGGAGTGGCTGGAGAAGAACCCGATGGGGCCGCCCAATCGCGGGCGCGCCAAGGATCCGCTCTCGGGCCAGCATGACGATCCTGACGCGCAGTTCCACATTCCGCTGCCCCACGGCAAGAGGATCACGCTGGACGGGATGCGGCCCTTCGTGCGCACGCGGGGAACGCTGTATGCGCTGTTCCCCAGCCGGACGGCCCTCGAGGCCATCGCGATCGTGAGGCAGCAAGCGGCAGCGCCACCGCTCCAGCAGAAGGCCGCTGCAAGGTCGCCTGGCGCGCAGCCGCGCGCCGACGTCGCACCCGACGCGCTCGACGCGCCGGTCGACCGCTTCTGCGACGTCGTCATGGAAGGCGGCATCACCAGCGGGATCATCTACGCGTCGGCGATCTCGGAACTGGCGGGCCGCTATCGCTTCGCGCGCATCGGCGGCAGCTCGATCGGCGCCTTCGCCGCCGCATTGGCCGCGGCTGCGGAATACCGGCGGCGGCAGGGCTCGGGCGACGGCTTCGCGCGCCTGGCCAGGTTGCCGGGCAAGCTGGCGCAAGTGGTCGACGGGCGCACCCTGCTCGAGCGCCTGTTCGTGCCGCAGCAGCGCACGCGCCGGCTGTTCCACATCTTCCTCGCGACGCTGGAACACCGCAGCGTGCTGGCGGCGGTCCTGTCGGGATTGGCCGCCGCGCTGTGGCAGTACCGCTGGCCGGTGGCAGTCACCACGCTGGCACTGGCCGCCATCGTCCTTGCGGGACCGGTGCAGACGGCGTCGCTGTGCTGGGGTGCGCAGGCCGACGCGAGTTGCGTGTGGCCACTGGTGTCCTGGACCACGGCCTTGCTGCTGACCGTGGGCGTCGGCGTCGTCGCCGCGCTGGTCGCCGGCATCGGCTGGGACTCGCGGGCACTGGTGGCCAATGGGTTCGGCCTGTGCCGGGGCTGCGACCCGAAGGCAGCGCCCGATGCGATCGACCTCGCGGGGTTCCTGCATGAGGCGATCCAGGAACTGGCCGGGCGCGATGTCGCCGGCAAGCCGCTGACCTTCAGGGACCTGTGGGATGCGCCGGGATCGGCGGCCCAGGCGCTCGGCATCACGCCGCGAGGCACGGCGCCGTCGCGGTCGATCAACCTCGAGGTGTATTCCAGCAACCTCGCCCACAACCGGCCCTACCGCTTCCCGCTGGACGAGGCAGAGGACATGGGCCGCCTGTTCTTCCGCACCGAGGAACTCGAGGACTACTTCCCGAAGGGGCTGGTGCAGTACCTGGCGACGGTCTCGTCGCCGTACGCGAGGCGCAGCGAAGACGATCCGCACGCCGACAAGGTCGGCCCGGGCTACCTGGAGTTGCCGGTCGCGGAGCTGCCGATCGTGGTGGCGGCACGGCTGGCGATGAGTTTTCCCTTGCTGATCTCGGCCGTTCCGCTGCACGCGGTGAACTACCGCACCCAGGCCATGACCCGGTGCTGGATGTCCGACGGCGGCCTGTGCTCGAACTTCCCGATCCACCTGTTCGACAGCTTCCTGCCCATGTGGCCGACGTTCGGCATCTCGCTCGGTTCGCGCGCGAACACCGACGAGATCGCGGTGGAGCTTCCCAGGTACCACACCGGCGGCCGCGCCGACACGTGGGACCTCGCGACCGGCGCCGGGCACCGGACGCCGTTCAGCTTCGTGAGCAGCGTGTGGCGCACGACCTGGCGCTGGAACGACAGCACGATGATGCGCATGCCGGGCGTGCGCGACCGCGTCGTGCGGCTGTACCTGCTGAAGGAAGAGGGCGGCGTCAACATCCGCATGCCGCCCAGACGGATCGAGCGGCTCGGATGCCGGTACGGCACTCCCGCGGCGAGGGCGTTCATCGCGAAGTTCCAGGCCCCGGATAGCCCCGGGTGGCACGAGCACCGGTGGGTGCGGCTCAACTGCCTGCTGATCTCGATGCGCGACCGCATCTGCAACTTCGGCAACGCGGTCGAACTGGATCGCCACACGATCCCGCTGAAGGACCAGCTCCAGGCCGCGCTCTCGGCGGCGCCGCTCACCAGGCCACAGCACCGATGCAAGCCGTGGCCGTCCGAAGACGCGCTGAGCACAGCGGCAGTCGACGAACTCCGCGCGCTCGTCGACGCCTTGTGCCAGCTCGAGAAAGCCTTCCTGGGCGCCGGCACGACCGAACCCTATCGCGCCATCCCGCGATCCAGCCTCCGCATGCGGCACCCCACGTGAGGTCGGGTAGAAAGGCGGCATGACCGATCCGCAGCACGCCCGCCACTGGCTCACCGTCGAATCGCTGGAGGCGCGAGCCTTTGAGCCCTTCGGCGACGTCATCGAAGCCGGCAACCACGCGCGGCGCCGCGCCATCAACGAAGGCTTCGCCGAGCGCTTCGACGCGCTCGCGCGCCTGGACACGGGCCGGCAGGGCGGCCATCCGGTGCTGAGCATCTTCCGCGCGCGCCCGCGCGCACTGCCCTTCCAGCTGCGGCTGGTCGAACGGCACCGGCTCGGAAGCCAGGCGTTCATGCCGCTGCTGGCGCAGCGCTTCCTGGTGGTCGTCGCGCCCGCGGGACCGCGCCGTCCGCAGCGCAACTGCGCTGCTTCATGGCCGGTCCGGGGCAAGGCGTGAACTACGCCGCCGGCACCTGGCACCACCCGCTGATTGCGCTCGATGCGGGCGGCGATTTCCTCGTCCTCGATCGGGGCGGTCCCGAGGCCGCCGACGACTGCGAGGAGCACTCGCTGCTGGATGCAGGGGTGTGGGTGCGCGGCTGACGCCCGACCTTTCCGGAACGCGCAGCGCACCGGCAGTCGCCAGTGCCCGCTGAGCTTGCCGCGGAGCGGAACGCGGGTGTACAAGCCAGATGCCGGCCTCGTGCACCGAGGCTTGACCCCGTGTCGATCGGGCGGTCGTGCGGGCATGCAAACGCGCGCTGTGCAACGCGCGCGAGGGAGGTCACATGGACACTCTCCTGGGTTTGCGGCAATGGAAGTGGCACGCGACGGACTGGATCGCGGCGGCGGTGTCCGGCTTCGCGGCGGGCGCGGTGCTGATGGTGCTGGACCTCGTGTGGTCCGCCTTCTTCAACCCCGCCGGGCCCTGGCGCATCTCGCACATGATCGCGCCGATCTTCCTCGGTGGGGGCGGCGCGTCGCAGGGCTATCCCTTCAGCGTCATGGTGGTCGGCATCGCGCTGGCCACGCACTACGCCGTGGGCATCCTGTTCGGGCTGGCGGTGGCGTGGATCATGTCGCACCTGGAGCTCGATGGCCTGCCAGCCACCGCGATGGCGACGGGCGCGGCGCTGGGCGTGCTGCTGTACCTGCTCAACTTCCACGTGCTCACGCGGCTGTTCTTCCCGTGGCTGGCCGACCTGCGCGGCGTCGCCACGCTGGCCGCGCACGTGGTGTTCGGCGCGGTGGCGGCCTTGCTGTACGAGAGGCTCAAGAGAATTCCTCCCGACGCGGGTTGAGCCATGGCCATTGCCATCGCCCTCATCCTGCTCGCGCTGGGCTCGGTGCTGTTCCACTTCCTGAGCCCGTGGTACTTCACGCCGATCGCGTCCAACTGGAGCGCGATCGACACCACGATCGGCATCACCTTCTGGGTGACCGGCGTCGTGTTCGTCGCCGTCGCGGGCTTCACGGCCTGGGCGGTGATCCGCTACCGCCATCGCAGCGACGCGCGCGCCGCCTACGAACCGGAGAACAAGAAGCTCGAGTGGCGGCTGCTGCTCATCACCGCGCTCGGCGTGGCCGCGATGCTGGCGCCCGGTCTCGTGGTGTGGGCGAAGTTCGTGCAGGTGCCGCAGGGCGCCGACGTCATCGAGGTCGTGGCGCAGCAGTGGAGCTGGAGCTACCGGCTGCCGGGGCGGGACGGCAAGCTGGGCACGGTCAATGCACGATTCGTGAGCGACACCAACCCCTTCGGCCTGAACCCGGACGACCCGAATGGGCGCGACGACGTGCTGGTGGCCAGCCCGGAACTGCACCTTCCGCTGGGACGGCCCGTCAAGCTGCTGCTGCGGTCCAAGGACGTGCTGCACGACTTCGCGGTGGCGCAGCTGCGGGTGAAGATGGACATGGTGCCGGGCCTGGTGTCGTACGTGTGGTTCACGCCGACGCGCACCGGCTCGTTCGACATCCTGTGCCAGGAACTGTGCGGCACCGCGCACTTCGCCATGCGCGGCAAGGTCGTCGTCGAGGATGCCGGCACCTTCCAGGCGTGGGAGAGCCGGCAGCCCACGTTCGCGCAGGCGCAGGCGCGGCCCGCCGCCGACGTCGCGGTCGGCAAGACGCTGTATGCGACGTGCGCGGCCTGCCACGGCGCGCAGGCCGAAGGCAACATCGCGACCAACGCGCCGCGGCTGAACGGGCAGGCCGCCTGGTACCTCGAGCGGCAACTGCGGCAGTTCAAGGCCGGCGTGCGCGGCGCCCACGAGAAGGACCAGTACGGAAAGCTGATGGCGCCGATGGCCGCGACGCTGGTCGACGATGCCGCGATCGCCGACGTCGCCGCCTACATCGCGGCGCTGCCGGCGGCGCCACGGCCCGCGGCCACCGTGCACGGCGATGCCGAGCGCGGGCGCAGCCACTTCGCCACCTGCGCCGCCTGCCACGGCGCCGACGCACGCGGCAACTTCGCGACCAACGCACCGCGGCTGCAGGGCGCCAGCGACTGGTACCTGGCGCGGCAGCTGCGCAACTTCAGGGACGGCGTGCGCGGTGCGCACCCGCAGGACGAGTACGGCGGGCAGATGGCGCTGATGGCCGGGATGCTCGTCGACGACGCCGAGATCGGCGACATGGTCGCCTACCTGAACACGCGTTGAGCCGCAGGAGCCGCGATGACCACCTACGTTGCGCACGACGAATCGGAGTTCGCACCGCCTGCCGAGACCGGCGAGCCGGAGCTCTACCACCCCAAGACCTTCATCGGCAAGTACGTCTGGAGCCAGGATGCCAAGGTGATCGCCGTGCAGTACGCGGTGACGGCCATCGGCATCGGGCTGGTGGCGCTGGTGCTCTCGTGGCTGATGCGGCTGCAGCTCGGGTTCCCCAACCGGTTCGCGTTCATCGCGCCGGCCAACTACCTGCAGTTCGTGAGCATGCACGGGATGATCATGGTGGTGTACCTGCTCACCGCCCTCTTCCTGGGCGGCTTCGGCAACTACCTGATCCCGCTGATGGTCGGCGCGCGCGACATGGTGTTCCCGTACGTCAACATGCTCAGCTACTGGGTGTACCTGCTGGCGGTGCTGCTGCTGGCGGCCAGCTTCTTCGTGCCGGGCGGGCCCACCGGGGCGGGCTGGACGCTCTATCCGCCGCAGGCGATCCTCGACGGCACGCCGGGGTCGCAGGGCGGCATCGTGCTGATGCTGCTGTCGCTCGTCGTGTTCATCATCGGCTTCACCATGGGGGGCCTGAACTACGTGGTGACGGTGCTGCAGGCGCGCACGCGCGGCATGACGATGATGCGGCTGCCGCTGACGGTGTGGGGCATCTTCATGGCCACGGTGCTCGCGCTGCTGGCGTTCCCGGCGCTGTTCGTCAGCGCCGTCATGATGCTGCTGGACATGCTGCTGGGCACCAGCTTCTTCATGCCGGCCCTGGTGGATCGCGGCCGGCAGCTGCAGTACTCGGGCGGCAACCCGCTGCTGTTCCAGCACCTGTTCTGGTTCTTCGGCCACCCCGAGGTCTACATCGTGGCGCTGCCGGCGTTCGGCATCGTGTCGGACCTGATCAGCACGCACGCGCGCAAGAACATCTTCGGCTACCGGATGATGGTGTGGGCCATCCTGATCATCGGCGGCCTGAGCTTCGTCGTGTGGGCGCACCACATGTACGTGAGCGGGATGAACCCGTACTTCGGCTTCTTCTTCGCCACCACCACGCTGCTGATCGCGATCCCGACGGCGATCAAGGTCTACAACTGGGTGCTCACCCTCTGGCGCGGCAACATCCACCTGACGCTGCCGATGCTGTTCGCCATCGCGTTCATCTTCACGTTCGTGAACGGCGGCCTCACGGGCCTGTTCCTGGGCAACGTGGTGGTGGACCTGCCGCTGTCGGACACGATGTTCGTGGTGGCGCATTTCCACATGGTCATGGGCATCGCGCCGATCCTGGTGATCTTCGGTGCCATCTACCACTGGTACCCCAAGGTCACCGGCCGCATGCTGGACGAGACGCTGGGCAAGATCCACTTCTGGGTGACCTTCATCGGCACCTACGCGATCTTCTACCCGATGCACTACCTCGGGTTCATGGGCGTGCCGCGGCGCTACTACGCCATCGCGGGCACCAACTTCATCCCGCACTCGGCGCAGGAGCTGAACGCCGCGATCTCCATCGCGGCCTTCATCGTCGGCGCCGCGCAGCTCGTGTTCCTCTACAACCTGGCAACCAGCTGGTTCCGCGGCCGGCCTGCAGGCAGCAATCCCTGGCACGCCACCACGCTCGAATGGCAGACCGCGGACACGCCGCCGAAGCACGGCAACTTCGGCAAGACGCTGCCGGCGGTCTATCGCTGGGCCTATGACTACGGCGTGCCCGGCCTGAAGACCGACTACATCCCGCAGAACGTGCCGCCGTCCGAAGTGGCGGCCGAAGCCTGGGCCAGGAACCCGGCGCAGGGAGCTGCGGCATGACCATCGGCCTGGTGTTCCTCTCGCTGCTGATGGGCGCCATCGTCTGGTGGCTGTTCCGGCAGACGATCCACGTGCAGCCCTGGCAGGCGCAGGCCGCGGCGCCGGGCCTGCCGGGCGTGGCCGCGACCTCCTGGCCGCCGGCCAGGATGGCGCTGTGGGTGTTCCTCGCGGTGGCGAGTTCGCTGTTCGTCCTCTTCATCAGCGCCTATGCGATGCGCCTGAGCCTGGCCGACTGGAGCCCGCTGCCGCGCCCGCAGCTTTTGATGGTGAACACCGGCGTGCTGGTCCTCGCGAGCCTGGCGATGGAGTGGACCGCGCATGCGACGCGCCGTCCCGATCGCCAGGCGGTGCAGCGCGGCCTGTGGGCCAGCGGCGCCCTGACGGCTGCCTTCGTCGTCGGCCAGCTGGTCGTGTGGCGCCAGTTCCATGCTAGCGGATTCGTCGTCGCGTCGAGCGCCGCCAGCGCGTTCTTCTACCTGCTGACCGGCGTGCATGGCGTGCACGTGCTCGGCGGGCTGGTGGCGTGGGGACGCGCGTTCCACAGGGTGCGCACCGGCGCGGATGCCGCGAAGGTGCGGCTCGTCGTCGACCTGTGCGCCACCTACTGGCACTTCCTGCTGGCCGTCTGGGTGGTGCTGTACGCGCTGCTGGTGTCCGACAGCCTGGGCCTGGCCATCTGCTCGGCCTCCAACGCGCCCTGAGAGGAGCCGCCCCATGACGCCCCCCGACGCCGCCATCGCGGTCCCCACCACCGCGGAACCGCCGACCCGCGCCACCGGCTGGCAGAGCATCGTCGCCGACCTGTCCTCGGACCAGCGCGTCTTCAAGGACGTGCCATGGGGCAAGCCGATGATGTGGATCTTCCTGCTGAGCGACACCTTCATCTTCGGCAGCTTCCTGATCTCGTACATGACGGTTCGCGCGTCGACCACCGCGCCGTGGCCGAATCCCAGCGAGGTGTTCGGGCTCACGCTGTTCGGGCAGAGCGTGCCCCTGCTGCTGATCGCGATCATGACCTTCGTCCTGATCAGCAGCAGCGGCACGATGGCGCTGGCGGTGAACTACGCGTACCGGCGCGATCGCAAGACGACGTTCTGGCTGCTGCTGGTCACCGCGCTGCTCGGCGCCACCTTCGTCGGCATGCAGGCGCTGGAGTGGACCAAGCTGATCCTCGAAGGCGTGCGGCCCTGGGGCAACCCGTGGGGCGCGGCGCAGTTCGGCTCGGCGTTCTTCATGATCACCGGCTTCCACGGCACGCACGTGACCATCGGCGTGATCTTCCTGGCCATCGTCGCGACCAAGGTGCGCCGCGGCGATCTCGAACGCCAGCGCCCCGGCTTCCTCACCGGCCGCAGGGGCAACTACGAGATCGTCGAGACCCTGGGCCTGTACTGGCACTTCGTGGACCTGGTCTGGGTCTTCATCTTCGCGTTCTTCTATCTCTGGTAGGAGCGGTACATGGACCACGTGCAAGAGACGCATGGCGGCGCGGCCAACGAGCCCGCGGGCGCGCATGGCCAGCAGCATCCGCTGGGCATCTACTTCAAGATCTGGGGCCTGCTGTTCGTGCTGAGCACGGCGTCGTACCTGGTGGACTACTTCCACCTGCAGGGAACGCTGCGCTGGACGCTGATCGTGGCCTTCATGCTGCTGAAGGCCGGGCTGATCGTCTCGGTGTTCATGCACATGGTGTGGGAGCGGCTCGCGCTGCTGTACGCCATCCTCGTCCCGCCGCTGCTGCTGCTGGTGCTGCTGGGCATCGGCGCGCTCGAGGCCGACTACACCTTCCTCACGCGCGGGACCTTCTTTTCCACCGGGAGTTGACCATGCTCAGACGCATCTACTGGATGTTGCCCGACTGCGAGAGCGCGCGGGCCACGATGGACGACCTGCTGCTGGCGCGCATCCCGTACCGGCGGATCCATTTCGTCGGCCGCGAGGACTGCGACATGCGCGGGCTGCACGCCGCCAGCGTCCTGCAGACCTCGGACGTGATCCGGTCGGCGGAGATGGGCATGGTGCTGGGGGCGTCGGTGGGGGGCATCGCGGGCGCCATCGTCGCCTTCACGTACCCGGTGTTCGGCCCGGGCCCGGAATGGGGCTGGATCGCGGTGCTGGCCCTGGCGGGCGTGCTGTTCGGGGTGTGGGTGTCCACGATGATCGGCGTGTCGACGCCGAGCAAGCGGCTGCAACGCTTCGCGGCCCAGATCGAGGCGGGCAAGGTCCTGCTGATCGTCGACGTGCACATGTGGCACGTCGAGGCCGTCGAGGCGCGCCTGCAGGCCCGGCATCCGGAGGCGCACCTGGAAGGCGTGGAGCCGGACGTCCCCGCGTTCCCCTGAGGGACGTGCAGCGGCCTAGGCCTTTCCCATTCGCAGGACGCCGACGGGACGCAATTCGGCCAGCGCCGCCATCACGATCGCGGCGTGCTCGCGGCGGGCGAGGTGCAGCTCCTGCGCGTGGTTGTCGAGGTCGTAGCGGGCGTCCCGCAGTTCACGCAAGGCGAGCACCACCCGGCGATGCGCCGCGGCGAGCTGCTTCACCGGCGCTCGCCCGCCCGGCACGACCCGCCGGTACTCGTCGTGGAAATCGCCCAGCGCCGGGCAGCTGGCCACCTTGCGGCTGCCGGCCAGCACCGAGATCGCCATCAGCTCCATCGCGGCCGAATAGCCCGCCAGCCAGTCCAGCAGTTCCTCGCGGTTGAACGTCGCATTCATGGGGTGAATGCTGGGCCGCTTCCCGGCCGCGCCGCGTCAGACAACCGGCTGAGTTGTGTGCGGCGGCGGACGACTCGGACGGATGGCAGCGCCGAGCTCAGCCTTTCGCGTCGGCCACGCACTTCTTCACGAAGCTGGTCTTTGCCGCGCCGGCCAGCTTCTTGTCGGCGGCCTGCGTCTCGCACGCGGTGGCCGCCGCGGCGCCCTTGGTGTCGGCGTCGCACTTCTTCATGAAGCTGGTTTTCGCGGCGCCGGCCAGCTTCTTGGTCGTCGCCTGGTCTTCGCAGCTGGGTGCCGCGGCCTTGGCGTCGGCCTCGCACTTCTTCGTGAACGACGCCTTGGCCGCGCCGGACAGCTTCTTCGCCTGCGCCTGCGCATCGCAGGATTCCGCGGCCTGCGCCACGCCCACCAGCATCACCGACGACACGAACGCCACGATCAGGTTTCTCATCAGAGGTCTCCTTGGAACAAACGTTGGTACCTTACTCGTCCTTCAGCTTGAACTGCCCAGCCAGCTGCGTCTGCACGGTGGCGGGCACCGGCTCGTAGTGGCTGAAGGCCATGGTGCAGCTGCCCTGCCCGCCCGTCAGCGCCTTCAGCCGCGAGGGATAGGCCACCACCTCGGACAACGGCGCGCGCGCGAGCACGGTGATCGAGCCATTGGCGCCCGACTCGGTGCCGCTGACCTGCGCGCGGCGCGAGGCCAGGTCGCCGGTGATGTCGCCCAGCGCCTGCGACGGCGCATCGATTTCCATCTGCACGATCGGCTCCAGCACCCAGGGCCGCGCCGCCTGCACCGCGGCCACCAGCGCCTTGCGGCCGGCCGTGACGAAGGCGATCTCCTTGCTGTCGACGGTGTGGTGCTTGCCGTCGTACACGGTCACCTTGATGTCGACCACGGGATAGCCCGCCAGCACGCCCTGCTCCATCGCCTGGCGCACGCCCTTCTCCACCGCGGGCATGAAGTTGTTGGGGATGGCGCCGCCGCGCACCTCGTCCACGAACTGGAAACCCGCGCCGCGCGGCAGCGGCTCGATGCGCAGGAACACCTCGCCGAACTGGCCCGCGCCGCCCGTCTGCTTCTTGTGCCGGTGGTGGCCCTCGGCCGGCGCGGTGACGGTCTCGCGGTACGCGATGCGCGGCGGCCGCGTCTCGACCTGGCAGCCGTGCACCTCGGTCAGGCGATCCAGCAGCGTGCGCAGGTGGAGCTCGCCCAGCCCGTACACCACCGTTTCGTTGGTGCCCGCCGCGTGTTCGAGCCGCAGGCACGGGTCCTCGCTTACCAGCTTCAGCAGGATCTCGTGCAGGCGCTGCTCGTCGGCGCGCCGCTTCGGCTCGATCGCCAGCGCATGCACCGGCACCGGGAAGGGCGGCGACTCCATGTGGATGCTGGCGTCCTCGGCCGCGTCGTGCAGCACCACGCCGAACTGCAGGTCCTCGACCTTCGCGATGCCGCACAGGTCGCCCGGCACCGCCTCGGGCACCTCGGTGAGCTTGTTGCCCTGCAGCCGGTACAGGTGGCTCACCTTGAACGGCCGGCGGCCATCGCCCACGAACAGCTGGCTGTCGCGCGCGATGGTGCCCTGGTGCACGCGCAGCAGGCCCAGCTTGCCGACGTAGGGGTCCTGCATGACCTTGAACACGTGGGCGAGCACGTGCTTGCCGGCATCGACTTGCGCGTGCAGCACGCGCGCGTTGTCGCCCACGCCGTCGATGAAGCGCGGCGGATTGCTCTCGGTGGGATCGGGCAGCAGCCGCTCGATGGCATCGAGCAGTTCGGTGACGCCGGCGCCGCTGCGGGCGGAGACGAAGCACACCGGGATGAGATGCCCTTCACGCAGCGCCTGCTCCAGCGGTGCATGCAGTTCCCCCGGATCGATGTCGCCGTCCTCGAGGTAGCGATCGACGAACGCCGGGTCGACTTCCACCACCTGCTCCACCAGCGCGCGGTGCGCCTGCTCCACCGACGAGAACGCCGGTGCCGTGCCACTGCCCTCGCGCTGCCAGAAGCAGTCCAGCACCTTCTCGCCATCGGGCGACGGCAGGTTCAGCGGCAGGCATTCCTTGCCGAACACCGAGCGGATCTGCTCCAGCAGCGCCTCCAGGCGCGCGCCCTGCGTGTCGATGCGGTTGACGACGATCAGCGGGTCGCGGCCGCGGCTGCGTGCCCACTCCATCATGCGCACGGCCATCGGCTCGATGCCGGTGGCCGCGTGCAGGACGATCGCGACGGAGTCAACCGCATCGAGCGCCGGCAGCGACTGGCCGAGGAAGTCGGGCGCCCCGGGCGTGTCGATCAGGTGCAGCGTCAGGCCGCGGTGCTGCACGTGCAGCAAGCTGCTGTTGAGGGATCGGAGCGCGCGTTTCTCCAGAGGATCCCAGTCGGAGACGGTGGTGCCCCTCTCCACGCTGCCCGGCGCACCGATGGCGCCGGCCTTCCACAGGAGGGCCTCGACGAGGCTGGTCTTGCCGGCGCCGCTGGGGCCGACGAACGCGACGGTGCGGCGCGCGGCAATGTCACGATGAGCAGCCACGGGTCCCTCCTTTCGGGTGGAGGAACCATCCTACGGAGAACGGGCCCGCGACGGAAGCACGCGGACCCGCAGTCGAAACTCAGCGCTTGAACTTCCCGTCGCTGCCGACGATGGAGAGGTCGGCGAAGTCCAGCCCGCTGTGGTCGGTGGGGCTGTAGCTGACCGTCAGGCCGCCGATGTCGTAGTGGTCCATCTTCTCGAGCGCGCCGATGAGCTTCGCCCGGGTGGGATTCGGCGAAGCGCGGCGCAGCCCTTCGACCAGCACCTTGGCCGACGCGTAGCCCTCGACCATGGCCGGCGACAGCTCGACGTTCTGCTGCTTCGCCAGGTCCATCGCCTCCTTCACGAAGGCATAGCTGATGGAGCGCTCGTACGGGAACACCTGGGTGACGATGACGCCGCGGCTCTGCTCGCCCAGCGCCTTGACGAAGCCCTCGGAGGCGTTGTTCGACAGCGTGACCACCTGCGCCGTCGAGCCGGCGGCGCGCAGGGCCTTGATGCCATCGGTGACCGCGGTGCCGGAGCCGATCCACACGACGGCTTGCGCGTCGGCGGCCATGACAGGCGATACGACCTTGGCGTAGTCGGGTTTGATCCGGTCGAACGCGGCAACGGCCGCCGGCTTCAGCTTCGCCCGGGTGAGGCCCTTGGTGGCGCCGTCCAGGCCGTCGCGGCCGAACGAGTCATCGGCGTGCACGACGGCGATGCGCGTCATGCCCAGCGTGCTGAGGTGCTCGATGGCCTTCTCGGCCTCGCGCTGGTAGGACGAGCGGACGTTGAAGATCTGGCGCTTGACCGGATTGCGCAGCACCATCGCGCCGGTCGAAGGCCCGATCAGCGCCACGTCGCTCTTCTCCAGCAACGGCATCATGGCCTCGGTATGGGGCGTGCCGCGGTTCATGAACAGGGCGATCACGCCCTTGTCCTCGATCAGGGTGCGCGTGTTCGCCACGGTGCGCTTGACGTCGAACCCGTCGTCCAGGGTCAGGATGGTGAGCTTCTCGCCCTTGATGCCGCCATGCGCGTTCACCGAGTCGATGTACAGCTGGGCGCCCAGCATGGATTCCTTGACGGTGGCGGCCACCGCGCCGGTGACGCCGACGGTCTGGCCGACGAGGATGTCGGCGCGCGCGCCGGTGACCACTGCGAGTGCCACGGCGGCACCCAGCATGGCTTTCAATTTCATGACAACGCTCCACGGGCGTACAGCGACCCGCAGCTCATCATCATCGGGCACGGCGCGCCGCTGCGCATGTGGGAAACCACATGCGCGCGAGGCGGCTTCTGCCCTAAGGCACGGTGCCGTAGATCGCGTTGGCGCGCCCGCTGCAGGTGATGGCGCCACTCGCATCCGGGGCCACGCTGGCCCGCAGCCGCTGCCGGGCCTCTTCGCGCTGCGCAGGCGTCATGCCGGCGATGCGGGCGCGCGCCGAGGCACTGAGGATGCTGGTGGACCACAGGTGCTCGAAGTCGTCGAAGCGGCGCTGCACGGTGATCTCGCGCGTGGCGATGTCGCGCAGGCCGGCGGCGGACCACAGCGATTGCAAGGCCTCCATGCGTGATGCCTCGACGCTAGGCGGCAGGGGCGCGGGCATGCCCATGTCCTTGAGCACGCGGCCCAGCGGCGCGAGCGGAAAGCCGCCGCCCAGCATGTCCCAGGCATAGGTGCACACCAGGCCGCCGGAGCGCACCACGCGGCGCATCTCCGCGATGGCGCCGGCAGGATCCGGCACGAAGAAGATCACCAGCGCCATCGCGGCGACGTCGAACGAGGCATCGGGGAACGGCAGCGCCATCGCATCGCCGACCTGGAATCGCGCGACGCGGCCTGCGGGACGCGCACGTGCGAAGTCGATCTGGGCGGCCGAGGGATCGATGCCGTCGACGGCCGCCGGCGCGCAGCGATCGACCACCAGTTCGGTGAAAGCGCCGTTGCCGCAGCCCACGTCGAGCCAGCGCTGCGCAGGCGGCGGCGCCAGCCAGTCGAGGAACACCTGGCCGGCCAGGCGGCTCCAGAGGCCCATCATCTGCTCGTAGCCGGCGCCGTCCTCGAACACGATCTGCTCTGCCATGCGCACTCCCTTCCAGCTGGGTTCCGGTGGTCCCGCATCTTAGGAGCCGCCACGGCCCCAACCATTCACGGTTCATTCAGGGACCCGGGCGCACAGTGTGTCCATCGAAGGAGAAACCACCATGCAACGCCCGATGCCCACCCGATTCGCCGTCACCGCCCTGGTGCTGGCCGCCGCCGCCCTGACCGCGGCCGGCCCGGCATCGGCTGGCGCCATCAACGAGAGCATGCGCGCGGTCACGGAAGCTGGCCACCCGCACCCGGCTGCGCGTCCGGCGCCGGCACCTGCGCCCGCCGCCCAACCTGCGCATGAGATGCACCGCCAGGCGCCTGCCCCCACCGTCGCGCCCGTGCGCGAAGTGCGTCGCGTGGCGGCGCCCGCGATGGTGCCGCCGCACGAGTTCCATCATGAGCGTGACGGCGGCCGGGGCTATGGCCGTGACCATGATCGTGACGACGGCCGGGGCTATGGACGTGACCATGAGCGCGGCTACGGGCGGGGCTACGGCGCGCCGCGCGTGGTGGTGACGCAAGTGCCGGTGTACGTGCAGGCGCCGCCCCAACCGCAGTACGTGCAGGCCGGCTGGAACACCTGCGGCGCGCCGCAGTGGGACCCGAACGTGCGCTACATGCCGGGCCAGGTGGTGGTGCGCCAGGGCAACCTGTACATCGCGACGGACGAGTCCGCCGCGGTGTGGAACGTGAACAGCCCGCCGGAATGGACGCCGAACTACTGGGTGCAGGCGGTGTGTTCGCAGTGAGGTGAGGCTGGACAGGCGAAGCGTTCCCCGGGTTTGTCATTCCCGCGAAGGCGGGAATCCAAGGCTTCCGCCTCTGCCCCAGGGATGAAAGCCTTGGGTCCCCGCCTTCGCGGGGACGACACATTGGGTCGCCTACTGCACGCGGAGCACCCGCGAGGTCACCGGCGGCTGCAGCGCCCCCTGCGCCGCGATGTAGCTCTCCAGCGCGTCCAGGTCCAGCCCGCCCCCGGTCGGTGACGTGCCTTCCGTGAACACCGTGTACCCATCGCCCGCCGCCGCCAGGAAACTGTTCATCGCCACCCGGTAGCTGCGCGCCGGATCGACGGGAACGCCATCCAGCCTCATCGCGACCACGCGCGAGCCCTTCGGACCTCGCGCGTCGTACGTGTAGCTGAAGTTCGCCGACGGCTGCAACACGCGCGGCGCCGATTGCACCGTGACGAGGTTCTGTTCGAGCACGGCCTTGATCTGCGCGCCCGTCATCGTCTTCACGACCAGCGTGTTGCCGAACGGCTGGGCCGCGTACAGCTGGCCATAGGTGACCGGCCCGCCACCAGCGGGCACGAGCAGGTCCGCACGCACGCCGCCCGGATTGGTGAACGCGAGTTGCGCCCCACCCTTCTGCGGTGCCTGCATCGCCGCCAGCTGCGCGTCGGCCACCAGGTCGCCCAGCGCCATCTCGCCAGACGGCGCGGCGGCACGCGTGATGGACGCGGCCAGCCGGCCCACCACGCGCTCTGCCAGCGGTGCCGCAGCAGCCACATAACGCTCGACGATCGCCGCGACATCGGGCGCCTTGTCAAAGCGCGGGTACTGCGGCGTGACCTCGATGCGCTGGCCGGCCGCGCCGACGAAACCCTCGCCCTGCACGATCACGTTGTCCGCCGTCTTCGCCACGACGCGGCGCGTGCGCGGATCGAACGTGAGGGCGATGCTGGTGAGCAGGGTGCCGTACTGGCCGGCGCTGGTGAGCAAGAACGGCCGCTTCGGGTCGATGCGGCCGTGGTCGCAGATGTAGGCGCGGTGCGTGTGGCCCGACACCACGACGTCGATGGCCGGGTCGAGCTTCGCCAGGATCGGGACGATGTCGCCGGTCAGGCCGGGGCATGACTTGTCGTCGTAGCCGCCCGTGGTGGCGCCGCCCTGGTGGATCAGCACCACGATCACGTCGGCACCTTGCGCCTTCAACGTCGGCACCAGCGCATTGGCGGTCGACGCCTCGTCGGCGAACGTCAGGCCGGCGACGCCGCTGGGACTCACCAGCACCGGCGTCTCGCGCAGCGTCATGCCGATGAAGCCGACGCGCACGGGGCCGGCCGGCGTGCGGAACTCCTTGACGCCGGTGGCGGGCAGCAGCGTGCCGCCGTCCGCGCGCAGCACGTTGGCCGCGAGGTACTGGAAGCGCGCGCCGGGGAACGGCTTGTCGAGCGCGCAAGGTTCGCGCTGCGTGTAGCGCTCGCAGCCGCCGTTCTGGAGGCGCAGCAACTCCGCAGCGCCGCGGTCGAACTCGTGGTTGCCCACGGCGTTGAAGTCCAGCCCAATGGCGTTGGCCACGGCGACCGTGGGTTCGTCGAGGAACAGCGACGACGGCATCGGGCTGGCGCTGACCAGGTCGCCAGCTGCGACGACAGCGGTGTAGGGATTGCGGGAGCGCAGGTCGCGCACGGCGGAGGCGAGATAGGCGGCACCGCCTGCGGGAACCCTCACCGTGGTGGCGCCCGCTGCGGACGCATTGATCGCGAGGCGCGGCGGCTCGAGGTTGCCATGGAAGTCGTTGAAGGCGAGCAGTTGCAGGTGCACGGGCGCCGCGCTGTCGGCGGGGCCGGTGCGCGGCAGTTGCGAGCAGCCGGCCAGCAGCGCGCCGCCGAGCAGCAGCGCCGAGACCCGCGCTCGCCACTCGGGACTCATGCCGGCTCCAGCAGCCCCTTGTGCGCGAGCAGCGGCTCCAGCTTCGGTCCGCGGCCACGGAACGCCTCGTACGCGCGCGAGGGTTCCATCGTGTTGCCCGAGGCATAGATGCAGCGCTTGAGCCGCTCGGCCACGTCGGGCGCGAACGGGTCGCCGGCTTCGCGGAAGGCATCGAACGCGTCGCAGTCCAGCACCTCGGCCCACAGGTACACGTAGTAGCCCGCCGCATAGCCGCCGGCGAACAGGTGCTGGAAATGCGGCAGCCGGTGGTTCAGGCCCACGGCGGCCGGCAGCTCGCGCTCGCGCAGCACGCGCGCTTCGAATGCAGTCCAGTCCGTGACCTTGGCCGGCTCGGGATGCGCATGCACTTCCATGTCGACGATGGCGCTGGCGCAATAGCGCACCGTTTCGTAGGCCTGCCCGAAGGTCTGCGCGGCCTGGATGCGCTGGATCAGGGCATCGGGAATCGGTTCGCCCGTCGTCACGTGCCGTGCATGCCGGCGCAGCACCTCGGGCTCGGCCATCCAGTGCTCGAACAGCTGCGAGGGCAGTTCGACGAAATCGCGCAGCACGCTGGTGCCCGAAAGCTCCTCGTAGGTCACGTTCGACAGCAGGCCATGCAGCCCGTGGCCGAACTCGTGGAACAGCGTGCGCACGTCGTCGAAGGACAGCAGCGTGGGATCGCCCTTGGCGAAGTTGTTGTTGTTGATGATCAGCGGCTTGACGTCGCCGCCATTGCGGTTCTGCCAGTGGAAGCCGCTCATCCAGGCACCGCTGCGCTTGGAGGGACGAGCGAAGTTGTCGTGCAGGAACAGGCCGATCGGCTTGCCGCCCGCATCGACCACTTCATAGGCCTGCACGTCGGGGTGGTACAGCTCCAGGTCGGTGCGCGGCTGGAAACGCACGCCGAACAGGCGCTGCGCGCAATCGAACGCCGCGCGCACCATCGCGTCGAGCGGGAAGTAGGGCTTGACCTCGGCATCGTCGAGCGCGAACTGGCGCTGGCGCACCTGCTCGGCCCAGAAGCGCCAGTCCCAGGGCTCCAGCGCGCCGGTGTCGCCCGCGGCGCGGCGCACTTCGTCGAGCGCGGCGCGTTCGCGCGACAGGGCGCGCAGCGCGCGGTCATACACGTCGTCGAGCAACCGGTGCACGGCCACGGGCTCGCGCGCCATGCGATCGACGAGCGCGAAATCGGCGAAGGTCTTGTAGCCGAGCAACTGCGCCTGCTCGTGGCGCAGCTGCACGATCTGGCCGATCAGGGGACGGTTGTCGTGCGCGCCGTCATGCTCGCCGCGCGAGGTCCAGGCGCGCCACGCCGTCTCGCGCAGGTCGCGCCGCTGCGAGAAGGTGAGGAACGGCACGATGGACGAGCGCGAGAGCGTGATCGCATGGCCATCGGGCTGGCCGCGTTCGGCGGCCGCACGGCGCGCCGCGTCGACGACGAACTCGGGGAGGCCGGCCAGGTCGGCATCGCCTTGCAGCGGCAGGCTCCAGGTCGACTCGTCGTGCAGCACGTTCTGCCCGAAGGCGGTGCTCAGTTCCGCCAGGCGCTGCGCGATCTCGCCGAAGCGCTTCTGCGCCTCGCCCCGCAGCAGCGCACCGGATCGCACGAAGCCCAGGTGCAGGCGCTCGAGCAGGCGCGATTGCTCGCCGGTCAGTCCGAGCTCCGCGCGCTGCTGCATCAGCGCGTCGAGGCGACGGAACAGGCCCTCGTGCATCGCGACCGCATTGGCATGCGCGGCCAGCGGCACGGCCATGCGGCGCTGCACGGCCCGCAGTTCTTCCGAGCTCTCGGACGAACACAGGTTGTGGAACATCGCGCTGATGCGATTGAGCAGCCGGCCGCTGCGGTCGAACGCGGCCACCGTGTTGTCGAAGGTCGGCGGCTGCCGCTCGTTGCCGATGGCATCGACTTCGGCACGGTGGGCACGCATCGCCACCTCGAATGCGGGCTCGAAATGCTCGGGGCGCGTGGTGGCGAACGGCGGCAGCTGGAAGGGCGCGTCCCAGGGTTGCAGCAGGGGATTGGTGGTGTCGGTGGTGGCGGTCATGGCGCGCGGAGGGTGGCCGCGGTGGCGGCGAAGCCGGACATTCTAGGGAGCGTCACGGCTAAGATCGCCGCATGACCTTGCACCGCTCCTTCACCACCGCGCGCCTTCGCACGTGGCTGCTCGCCCTCGCCTGCTGCAGCCTCGCTGCCATCGCCCAGGCGCAGGCGCTGCCGGCGAAATTCGATCCGACGCGCGATGCCGCCGCGGACGTGCGCACGGCCGTCGACCAGGCGCGCGCGCAGGGCAAGCAGGTGCTGGTGGACGTGGGCGGCGAGTGGTGCATCTGGTGCCACATCCTCGACAAGTTCATCGGCACCCACGCGCCGGTCAAGCGCCTGGTCGACCAGAACTACGTGGTGGTCAAGGTGAACTTCTCGCCGCAGAACCGCAACGAGGCGGTGCTGTCGCAGTGGCCCAAGGTCAAGGGCTACCCGCACCTGTTCGTGCTCGATGCCGACGGCAAGCTGGTGCACTCGCAGGACACGAGCGAGCTCGAGTCCGGAAAGGACTACGACGAGGCGAGGGTGATCGCCTTCCTCGAGAAGCACCGGCGCGCGAAATAGGGGCAGCAGGCGCGATCACGCGCCGGCGTTCGATCCCGGGTCGAGCGTTCTCAGGCGATCGCGCCCATGGCGTAACGGCGGCAGTGGTCCAGGTAGGCGCGTTCGTGCTGCCCCACCAGCTCCACCACGCTGGTCCACAGCCACGAGGGCATGTCCAGCGACTTGGAGCGGTTGCGCCTGAGTTCGGCGCCCCAGCCCTTGCGCTGCGCGGCGTCGAGTTGGCGCGCATGCGCCTTGCCCACCACCTGCGCCAGGTAGCGCGCCACGCGCTCCGCCTCGTCGGCCGAGAGGCTCTCGATCTCCAGCTTCAGGTCCTGCGGCAGCAATTCGCGCAGCACCACGGAGCGGTCCATGAGTCGCGCCGCCAGCATGCGTTCACCGAGGAACGGTGACATCGCCGTCGCGCCCGTCACCACGCGCTCCGCGTTGTCGCGCGGCATGGGCCGATCCTCCTGCCGCGGTGCCAGCGCCTTGCTGGCCTCCTTGATGTCGATCAGGCACAGGTCGCGCCCCAGGCTCGCCTCGCCCGCGACGTCCAGCAGCACGGCATAGCGCAGGCGCCCGAGCGAGCTGCAGCCCTTCACCCAGTACGCGGCGTCGATCACCTGCACGCGCGCGTCGTCGTCGCGGTGGTGCAGCGACGTGGCGAGGTTGCGCACCGCATCGGTGTGCAGGAGCGCGTCGACCTCCTTGCGCTCGCGGTCGGAGAGCGGCCAGAAGCGCTTGCCCAGCGGCAGCTTCACGGTGTCGCCCCGCACGCGCTCCTTGGCCAGGTGGCGCCACGAGCGTCGGCGTGCATCGCGCAGGGCGTCCATTACGGCCTGCGGGCGCTCCAGCGCTTCGGCGTCGGTGGGGGTGAACACGTCGGCATACGCACTGACCATCTGCTCCAGCATGCGCGCGGTGGTCACGCCCGAGAGGTCCGAGCCGCGCGAAGCCATCGCGAGGGAGAGCGCCAGGCGGATCAGGTCGTGGGCCGGATTGCCGACCACGGTCTGGTCGAAGTCGCGCAGCAGGATGTCGATCCTGCCGCCGGCGTCGGCGACCGGGCCGATGTTGCTCACGTGCGCGTCGCCGCAGATCCAGATCGGCGGACCTTCGGGCAGGCTGCGCGGGGCGAGCGATTCCAGCCACTCGTAGAACCGCAGCGTGCTGCCGCGCACGTAGGCATGGGCCGATCCGGCCATCTTGGTGTTGCGGATCGCCAGCAGGTGCGACTGCCTGGCATCGGGCGGAGGAAGCTTGCGGTGTCGGTGCGGCATCAGGCGGAATGATCGCCACGCCTGCGCGGCTGTGCCGTGCCTTGGCTCCAACGGGCCATTGCGGGAGGCCATGCCGTGTCATGCCGGGATCCAGCCGCAACGGGCAGCGGCCAGTTTTCACGTCCCGGCCTGGATCACGGGTCGAGCCTGCAATGACAGTTGCCCCGCAGCGCTACAGTGCGGACACCATGCGCAGCAATCCCGCAACCGCCGTCCTCGCCTCCCTCTTGCTGGCTTCCGCCCTCGCGGCCTGCGGCGGCGGCAGCAGCAGCGGCGGCGGGGGCGCGGTCTACCTGGGCAACAACGGCGGCGTCGCGTTCTCGATCAACGGGTTTCTCGATGGCCGCCCGATCGGCGACCTGGGCACCGACGAAACCACGGTGGTGACGATCCAGCTCGGGCAGTCCGTCGACCTCGAGGCCAGCAGCGCCGCGACCTGGCGCTTCTCGGTCAATGGCGGCCCGGTCCTGGAGGCCGGCAACACGGCCACCGCGGACGGCACGTCGGTGACGGTGTTGCCGGTCAGCCCTTCGCGCGTCCGCGTGACGACTGCGCCGTCGGGCGCGGCGACCATGCCGGTCACCCTGACGTTGACCGCCATCTCGACGATCGACAGCCGCGAGATCCTGACCGTGAACATGCTGGTGCGCTGAGCGCACCGCCGCTCAGTGCGCGGCCTGCAGCCGCGCGCCCTCGACGCCGCGCGGGATGGCCGCCAGCAGCTGCCGCGTGTAGGGGTGCTGCGGGTTGGCGTAGATCGCTTCCGCGCTGCCCCGTTCGACCACCTCGCCGCGGTTCATCACCAGGATGTCGTCGGCCATGTACTTCACCACTGCCAGGTCGTGGCTGATGAAGACATAGGTGAGCCCGAACTCCTGCTGCAGGTCCAGCAGCAGGTTGAGCACGGTGGCCTGCACGCTGACGTCGAGTGCGCTGACGCTCTCGTCGCAGACGATGATCTCCGGCCGCATGGTGAGGCAGCGCGCAATGGCGATGCGCTGGCGCTGGCCACCCGAGAACTCGTGCGGGTACTTGCCGAAGGCGGCAGCGGGCAGGCCCACCTTCTCGAGCCAGCCGAGTGCAAGCCGGGCGCGCTCGTCGTCGTTGGCGCCGATGCCGTGGATGCGCATCGGCTCCATCAGGATCTGGCCGATGGTGAAGCGCGGGTTGAGGCTGGCGTAGGGGTTCTGGAAGATGATCTGGATGCGCCGGCGGTACGGGCGCATGTCGCCGGCCGCGAGCGCGGCCAGGTCCTGGCCTTCGAACAGGATGCGGCCACCGCTGGCATCGGTCAGGCGCGTGAGCATCATGCCGATGGTGGTCTTGCCCGAGCCCGACTCGCCCACCACGCCCAGCGTGCGGCCGCGGTGCAGCTCGAAATCGGCGCCGCGCACCGCGTCGATCACCTTGTGGCGGAACAGCCCGTCCTTCAGGCGGTAGGCCTTGCGCAGCCCCTCGACCTTGACCAGCGGCTCGCCAACCGGCGGCGAGGACACGCGCTGCTGCGTGGCGATGGGCCGGTTGTGCACGATGTCGTCGATCACCGGCAGGCGCAGCGGCCGCGTGGTGAGCGGCGGGCGGCAGGCCAGCAGCGCACGCGTGTACGCATCCTGCGGCGCGGTGAAGATGCGCTGCGCTTCACCGGCCTCGCGCACTGTGCCATGCCGCATCACCACGACCTGCTTCGCGATCTCGCCCACCAGCGCGAGGTCATGGCTGATGAACAGCATGCCCATGTGGTGGCGGTCCTGCAGTCGCGCGAGCAGATCGACGATCTGGCGCTGCACGGTGACGTCCAGCGCCGTCGTGGGCTCGTCGGCGATCAGCAGCTTGGGCTCGCAGGCGATCGCGATGGCGATCATCACGCGCTGCTGCTGCCCGCCCGAGAGTTCGTGCGGATAGGCGTCCAGGCGCGCACGCGGCTCGGGGATGCCGACTTCGTTCAACAGCTCCAGCGCGCGCTCGCGGGCCTGCCGCGCGGACAGCGGCAGGTGCATGCGGATCGCCTCGGCGATCTGGTCGCCCACCGTCATCACCGGGTTCAGCGAGCTCATGGGCTCCTGGAACACCACCGAGATGTCCTTGCCGCGCAGCCGCCGCATGTCCTCGGCGCCAGCCTGCAGCAGGTCGCGGCCCTCGAACAGGATGCGGCTGCTGTCGCCGATCACCGCGTTGTCCGGCAGCAGGCGGACGATGCTCATGGCGCTGACGCTCTTGCCGGAACCGGACTCGCCGACGAGGGCGACGGTGGTGTTGGTGGGGATGTCGAACGAGACGCCGCGCACGGCCTCGTGCGTCTGGCCGTCGACGCGGAAGCCGACCTTCAGGCCAGAGACCTGGATCAGGGGAGTGGAGCTCATCGCAGTTTCGGGTCCATGGCATCGCGGAGGGCATCGGTCAGCAGCGCGAACGCCGTGACGAACACCGCCATCACCGTGGTGGCCGCGGCCAGCTGCCACCACTTGCCGAGCACCAGCTCGGTCTGCGCCTCATTCAGCATCGTGCCCCAGCTCACCATGTCGATCGGCACGCCCATGCCCAGGAACGAGAGGATCACTTCGGCCTTGATGAAGGCCACGACGTTCAGGCTCAGCTGCACCAGCACCACGTGGCTGATGTTGGGAAGGATGTGGCCGAACATGCGGGCCGCATGGCCGGCGCCGATGGCTTCCGCCGCGCGCACGTACTCGCGCGAACGGTGCTTGATGTACTCGGCACGCACGAGGCGGTAGATGCCGGTCCAGCCGACGACGCCCAGGATGATGATCACCGGGGCGATGCCGCCCTCCAGCGCCCGGGCCACCGGGCCTGACTTGAATACCGCCGCGATGGCGAAGATCAGCAGGATGTACGGCACCGAGGTGAAGACGTTGTAGACCCACTCGAGCAAGTCGTCGAGCTTGCCGCCGAAGTAGCCGGCCAGGGCGCCGAGGACGGTGCCGATGACGGTGGCCAGCGCCGCCGCGAGCAGGCCCACGAGGATCGACACCTGCGAGCCCTTGATCGCCTTGGCCAGCACGTCGCGGCCGATGCGGTCGCCGCCGAACGGCAGCGTCGCCTGGCGCTCCTCGACCACGGTCTTGATCTCGGCGGCGCGGCGCTTCCACTCGGCGTAGTACGGCGCGAGCGGATCGACGTCGGAGATGTCGACGTTGGGCGCATGCGGCTTCTTCACCTCGGCCTGCTGCTGCGGGTCGGCGCCCATCAGCGTGGGCGGCGCGAACGGCAGGCCGACCTCCTTCTGCCAGCCACTGGCGACCACGCCGGTGAGCGACAGCAGCACGACGACAAAGAACACGGCGACGACGACCAGCGCGCCCATGCCGACGCGGTCGCGGCGCAGGCGCTTCCACGCTTCGAACCACACGCTCGGCGAGCGCGGCAGGTCGGCCTCGTGCATGGGCGTGCTCACCGCCGGCGACAGCGGCACGGCCAGGGATTCGGGTGCAGCGCTCACTTGAACACCACCCGGGGGTCGACGAGCTTGTACATCAGGTCCGTGACGAGGTTGATCACCATCGTGAGCACTGCGAGATAGATGGTCACCGCCTGGATGACGGGGTAGTCGCTGCGGTTGACCGCGACGTAGACCTCGCGACCGAGGCCGGGGATCGAGAAGAACACCTCGATCAGGAACGAGCCGATGAACACGCCCGGCAACTGGGTGGCGATGTTGGTGAGGATCGGGATCAGGGCGTTGCGCAGCACGTGCCTGAACAGGATGGTCTTCTCGGGGACGCCCTTGGCGCGTGCGGTGCGCACGTAGTCGTGCCCCATCTCGTCGAGGAAGAAGCTGCGGTACAGGCGCGTGTTGGGCGCCAGGCTCACCAGCACCGCCAGCAGCACCGGCAGCGGCGCGTACTGCACCAGGTTCTGCAGCGTGCTGTTGGTCCAGCCCTGCACCGGAAACCAGCCGAGGCGGAAGGCGAACAGGTACTGGCCCACGATCACGTAGACCAGGAAGCTGATGGACAGGGCGACGGTGGAAATCACCATCACCGCGCGATCGGTGAGGCTGCCGCGCACGTAGGCCACGGCCATGCCGCACACGATGGCCAGCACCACCTCCAGCACCAGGATCGGCAGCATCACCGTGAGCGTGGCGGGAAGCCGCGTCGAGAAGATGTGCGACACGCTTTCCTTGGTGGCCCAGCTCTGGCCCCAGTCGAACGTGAGCACCTGCCGCGTGAAGATCCAGAGCTGTTCCCAGACCGGCTTGTTCAGGCCCAGCTGGTTGCGGATCGACTCGATCTGCTTCGCCGACGCCTGCAGGCCGCCCATGATCTCCGCCGGGTCACCGCCGAAGAACTTGAACAGGAAGAAGATCAGCAGGATGACGCCCGCGAAGGTGGGGATCATCTGCAGCACGCGCCGGAATATGAAGGAAGCCATGGACTCGCGCGACGGCGCAGGGATGGCGCGCCGGGTTGGTGGAAACCTAGGGGAACCGCTCGTGGCGGCACTGATGGGCGCGCATTATGCTTGCGGGTTACCCCCGAGCGTATAGGTAATTCCAGCATGAACCTCCGGAACTGGGCATGGGCCACCAGCCTGTGCCTGGCCCTCTGCGGCGCCGACCTGGTGCACGCACAGCAACCGCCTCGTGAAAAAGTCCTGCGTTATGCGTTCGAAGCCGCGGAGACCGGCCTCGATCCCGCGCAACTGTCGGACCTCTACTCGCGCGTCATCACCTCCAACATGTTCGATGCCCTGTACGGGTACGACTATCTCGCGCGGCCGGCCAAGATCGTGCCGGTGCTTGCAGCCGCGATGCCGGAGATCTCGCCCGACTTCCGGACCTACACCATCCGCATGCGCAAGGGCATCCTGTTCGCACCCGATCCGGTGTTCCAGGGCAAGCCGCGCGAGGTGACGGCGTATGACGTCGTCTACACCTTCAAGCGGATCATGGATCCCAAGACCCGCAGCCAGATGGTGAGCGGGCTCGAGGAGGAAGGCATCGTCGGCCTGGACGCACTGCGCGAGAAGGCCGAAGCCGGCGGCAAGTTCGACTACGACACGGAGATCGAAGGCCTGCGTGCTCCCGACCGGTACACGGTGCAGTTCAAGCTGAAGGAACCGCGCCCGCGCTTCCTGTACACGATCGCCGACCCTGGCGTCCTGGGCACCGTCGCGCGCGAGGTCGTGGAAGCGTATGGCGAGTCGATCATGGAACACCCGGTGGGCACCGGCCCGTTCATGATCAGCGAGTGGAAGCGCTCGTCGAAGCTGACGTTCGTGCGCAACCCGAACTACCGCGAGGAATACTGGGATGCCGAGCCTCCTGCGGACGATGCACGCGCGCAGGAGATCTACCGGCAGATGAAGGGCAAGCGCATCCCGCTGGTCGACAAGGTGGTGATCTCCATCATCGAGGAACCGCAGCCACGTTGGCTCTCGTTCCTGAACAACGAGCAGGACTTCAACGAGAAGCTGAAGCAGAACTTCATCAACCAGGCCGTCCCCAACCACAAGCTGGCCCCCAGCCTGGCCAAGCGCGGCATCCAGATGGAGCAGGTGCCGCTGCCCGACTTCACGCTGCTGTGGTTCAACATGGAAGACCCGGTGGTCGGCGGGTACACCCCCGAGAAGGTGGCGCTGCGGCGTGCGTTCGGCCTGGCCATGAACAGCGAACAGGAAGTGCGGCTGCCGCGCCGCGGCCAAGCCGTGGTGGCGCAGAGTCTCGCTGTGCCGGGCACGCAGTACTACGACCCGGAGTTCCGGTCAGAACTTGGCACCTATGACCTGCCGCGCGCGAAGGCGCTGCTGGACATGTTCGGCTACGTCGACAAGGACGGCGACGGCTGGCGCGACCTGCCGGACGGGTCGCCGCTCGTGCTGACGCTGGACACGCTGGGCCAGGCCGACTACCGCGAGCTCGACGAAGTGCTGAAGAAGAACATCGATGCGCTCGGCGTTCGCCTGCGCTTCCGCATCGGCCAGTGGCCCGAGCAGTTGAAGGCAGCCAGGGCCGGCAAGCTGCAGATGTGGGGCCTTGGCAGCTCGGCCAGTTCGCCTGACAGCGGCAGCGCGCTGCAAATGGCCTACAGCAAGCAGGCCGGCGAGCAGAACCTGTCGCGGTTCAAGAACAAGCAGTTCGATGCGCTCTACGAGAAGCAGTCGCTGATGCCCGACGGCCCCGAGCGCGCCGCCGTCATTCGCGACGCCACTCGCATCATCGCCGCCTACATGCCCCTGAAGGTGCGCGTGCACCGCATTGGCACCGACCTCTGGCAACCCTGGCTGCTGGGCTACAAGCGACACCCGTTCGCCCGCGAGTTCTGGCGCTACGTCGACATCGACACCAGCAAGCTTCCCCAGTGATGGCCACGAGCCGTCTGTTTTCCCCGGAGAGTTCCATGACCCGTTTCCCCCGCGGCCAGTTGGCCGCCCTCGCGCTCGCACTGTCCGCCGCATTCCCGACGTTCGCGGCGGTGATCCCGCCCGGCGTGCAGCTGCACCCGACGCAGACGCTGATCCGCAACAACGGCTCCGAGCCCGAGTCGCTCGACCCGGCGCTCGCCGAGACCGTCGGCTCCAACAACATCACGCGCGACCTGTTCGAGGCCCTCACTGCGAATGACGCCGACGGCAAGATCGTCCCGGGCCTCGCCGAAAGCTGGCGGCAGACCAATGCCACCACCTGGGTGTTCAAGATGCGGCAGAACGCCAAGTGGTCCAACGGCGATCCGGTGACGGCGCAGGACGTGGTCTATGGCATCCGGCGCTTCCTCGACCCGAAGACAGCGTCCAAGTACGCGGCCACCTACGGCGTGTTCCTGCAGAACGGCAAGGAAGTCGCCGCCGGCAAGAAGCCGCCGGCCGACGTCGGCGTCAAGGCGGTGGACAAGTACACCGTCGAAATCAAGACCGCGTTCCCGGTCGCCTTCCTGCCGCAGCTGCTGTCCAACAACAACCTCGGCCCGGTGCACCAGGCTTCGGTCGAGAAGTTCGGCAAGGACTGGACCAAGCCGGGCAACATGGTGAGCAACGGCGCGTTCACGCTCAAGGAATGGGTCGTGAACCGCAGCGTGGTGCTGGAGAAGAACCCGCACTACTGGGACGCGAAGAACGTGCAGCTGACGCGCGTGACCTACCTGGGCGTGGAGGACGGCAACGCCGACGTCAAGCTGTTCGACGCCGGCCAGAACGAGATGGTCTACCAGCTGCCGCCCGGCACCTACGAGGACGCGAAGCGCAAGTACCCCAAGGACGTGAAGAACGCGCCGATGCTGGGCCTGCGCTACTACGACTTCCAGACCCAGAACCCCGCGTTCAAGGACGTGCGCGTGCGCAAGGCGCTGTCCATGGTGCTGGACCGCGACATCCTGGCCCAGAAGATCACCGCCGACGGCCAGGCGCCTGCGTACGGGCTGATCGTCAAGGGCATGGAAGGCGCCGACATGACCGACTACGAGTGGGCGAAGTGGCCCATGGCGCAGAAGGTGGCGGAGGCCAAGAAACTGCTGGAGCAGGCCGGCGTGAAGCCCGGCACGAAATTCGTGTTCTCGTACAACACCAGCGAGTACCACAAGAAGATGGCCATCTTCGCTCAGTCCGAGTGGAAGACCAAGCTGGGCATCAACCTCGAGCTGGAAGCGATGGAGTTCAAGGTGCTGGTGAAGAAGCGCCACGACGGCACCTTCGAGCTGGCGCGCGACGGCTTCATCGCCGACTACAACGACGCCACCAACTTCCTGGCCCTGGTGCGCTGCGACTCGGACCAGAACAACAACTTCAACTGCAACCGCAAGGCCGAAGACCTGATCGTGCAGGCCGAACAGAGCGACGACGGCAGCAAGCGCAAGCAGCTCCTGACGCAGGCCTCGAAGATGATCATGGACGACTATCCGATCATTCCGCTGGTGCAGTACTCGCTGCCCCGGCTGGTAAAATCGTACGTCGGCGGGTACTCGCTGCAGAACGCGCAGGATCGCTTCCGCAGCAAGGACCTGTACATCATCAAGCACTGAGCGCGCACGACGCGCTCGCCACGACGCCTCGCCGGTGACCCCGTCGAGGCGTCCTTGCAAGAGAGCCTGCCGCCATGTGGTCGTATACCCTGCGTCGCCTGCTGGTGACCATTCCCACGCTGCTGGCCGTCATCACGGTCTGCTACATCCTGGTCCATGCGGCGCCGGGCGGCCCGTTCGACGACGAGCGCAAGGTGTCCGAGGCGGTGCTGGCCAACCTGCAGGCCAAGTACCACCTCGACCAGCCGGCCTGGAAGCAGTATCTCTACTACCTGAACAACCTCGCGCACGGTGACCTGGGCGCCTCGTTCCGCTATGCCGACTGGTCGGTCAACGACCTGGTCGCGGCGGCCCTGCCCGTCTCGCTGACCATCGGCGGGCTGTCGATGCTGATCTCGCTGGTGCTCGGCATCGCGGCCGGCATCGCCGCGGCGCTGCGGCAGAACAGCCTCGTCGACTACGGCGTGATGCTGGTGGCCAACATCGGCAGCGTGGTCCCATCGTTCGTCATCGGCCCGGTGCTGGTGCTGGTGTTCGCCCTCTGGCTGCGATGGCTGCCGGCCGGGGGCTGGGACGGCTTCCAGTTCGCCTTCATGGCGCTGCCGATCGCGTTGCTCACCTTCATCAACGTGTCGACCATCGGGCGCGTGATGCGGGGCAGCCTGATCGAGGTGATGCACAGCAACTTCATCCGCACGGCCCGCGCCAAGGGGCTGCCCACGCGGGTCGTCGTGCTGCGGCATGCGCTCAAGCCCGCGCTGCTGCCGGTCGTGTCGGTGGTCGGTCCGCTGGCGATCTCCTCGATCACGGCGGCGCTGGTCACCGAGACCGTGTTCTCGCTGCCCGGCATCGGCCGCCTGATCGTCAACGGCGCGGCCAACCGTGACTACACCCTGGTGCTCGGCCTCGTCGTGCTGATCACCGTGATCGCGGTCACGCTCAACCTGCTGGTCGACCTGGCGTACGCCGCGCTCGACCCGAAGATCCGGTACTGACCATGGGCTTCAGCAGCAATCGCGAAGCCGTGGTCGGCGTCCTCGCCGCCACACCCGCACCCGCGCCCGGGCGCAGCCCCTGGAGCGACGCGCGCCGGCGCTTCATGCGCAACCGCGCGGCCGTCGTCTCGCTGGTCATCCTGGTGGTCATCTCGCTGGCGTGCCTGCTTGGGCCGCTGGTGCTGCCGCACGGGTTCGACACCACCGACTGGGATGCGATGAAGCTGCCGCCGACGTGGCAGAACATGCACTGGTGGGGCACCGACGAATCGGGCCGCGACCTGCTGGTGCGCTGCCTGATCGGCGGCCGTATCTCGCTGATGGTGGGCGTGCTGGCCACGCTGGCTTCGGTGGCCATCGGCATCGCCTGGGGCGCCACCGCCGGCTTCGTCGGCGGCCGCACCGACACGCTGCTGATGCGCATCGTGGACATGATGTACGCCATCCCCTACCTGCTGATCGCCATCCTGCTGGTGACGCTGCTCGGGCGCGAGTTCTACCTGGTGGTGCTGGCCATCACCGCGTTCTCGTGGATGGACATGGCGCGCGTGGTGCGCGGCCAGGCGCTGTCGCTGCGCACGCGCGAATTCGTCGAGGCCGCGCGGGCCATCGGCGTGCCAACCTGGCGCATCATCGCGTCGCACATCGTGCCGAACCTGCTGGGCATCGTGGTCATCTACACCACGGTGACCGTGCCCTCGGTGATCCTCACCGAGTCGGTGCTGTCGTTCCTGGGCCTGGGCATCCAGGAGCCCATGACCAGCTGGGGCGTGCTGATCCACGACGGCACCAACATCATGGAGACGGCGCCCTGGATGCTGCTGTTCCCGGCCGTGCTGCTGTCGGCCACCCTCTATTGCTTCAACTTCATCGGCGACGGCCTGCGTGACGCGCTCGATCCCAAGGAGCGCTGATCCCGTGGCCGCCACGAACGCTTCCACTCCCCTGCTCGACGTGCGCAACCTGGGCGTGCGCTTCGCCACGCCCGAGGGCGAGGTCTCGGCCGTCAACGGCCTGTCGTTCACGCTGGGCCGCGGCCAGACGCTGGGCATCGTTGGCGAGAGCGGCTCCGGCAAGAGCCAGAGCATGCTGGCCCTCATGGGCCTGCTGGCCGCCAACGGACGCGCGAGCGGGCAGGCGCTGTATCAGGGCGAAGACCTGCTGGCGATGACGCCGCAGCGCCTGAACCAGGTGCGCGGCGACCGCATCGCGATGATCTTCCAGGACCCGATGACGTCGCTCAATCCGTACCTGACGGTGGAGCGGCAGATGACCGAGGTGCTGGAACTGCACAAGGGGCTGACGCGCAAGAGCGCGCTGCAGTTGGCCATCCAGACGCTGGAGCAGGTGCGCATCCCGGACGCCGCGCGCCGCATCCGCATGTACCCGCACGAGTTTTCCGGTGGCATGCGCCAGCGCATCATGATTGCGATGGCGCTGCTGTGCCAGCCCGACCTGCTGATCGCGGACGAGCCGACCACGGCCCTCGACGTCACGGTGCAGGCACAGACCATGGCCTTGCTGCGCGACCTGCAGCGCGAATCAGGCACGGCCATCGTGCTGATCACGCACGACCTGGGCGTGGTCGCCGGCCTGTGCGACGAGGTGATGGTGCTCTATGGCGGCCGCGTGATGGAGCAAGGCAGCGCCGAGCAGATCTTCTACCGGCCCACGCACCCGTACACCATCGGCCTGCTCGGCGCCGCGCCGCGCCTGGAACACCAGGGCGAGCGGCTGGTCGCGATTCCTGGCATGCCACCCAGCATGGCGCGCCTGCCGGCCGGCTGCCCGTTCAGCGAGCGCTGTGCGCTGGCCGAGCCGCGCTGCGCGAGCGAGCGCCCGCCGCTCGTCGCTGTCAACGACGAACAGGTGCTGCGCGCCTGCCACCGCACGCCGGAAGACGCGCGCGCCCTGGGCTGGACTCCGCACTGATGGCCATCTCCGACCGTACCCCCCTGCTGTCCGTGCGCGACCTGCACGTGCACTTCGCCGTGCGCGGCGACAGCGCCCTGCCCTGGGCGCCACGGCGCGCGCTGAAGGCCGTCAACGGCGTGAGCCTGGACGTGTATCCCGGCGAGACGCTGGGCATCGTGGGCGAGTCAGGCTGCGGCAAGTCGACGCTCGCGCGCGCCCTCCTGAACCTGGTGCCCGCGCACAGCGGCGAGATCACCTGGATGGGAGAGCAGATGCGCGGCGCATCGCCCGCCGCCTGGCAGAACCTGCGCCGCGATGCGCAGATGATCTTCCAGGACCCGCTGGCGTCCCTGAACCCGCGCATGAACGTGGCGCAGATCGTCGCCGAGCCGCTGCGCACGCACGAGCCCCAGCTCTCGCGTGACGAAGTGACCGCTCGCGTGAAGGCGATGCTCGGACGCGTGGGCCTGTCCGAGGCGCAGATGTACCGCTATCCGCACGAGTTCTCGGGCGGGCAGTGCCAGCGCATCGGCATCGCCCGCGCGCTGATCCTGCGGCCCAGGCTGGTGGTGTGCGACGAGCCGGTGTCGGCGCTCGACGTGTCGATCCAGGCCCAGATCATCAACCTGCTGCAGGACCTGCAAAAGGAAATGCAGCTGTCGCTGATCTTCATCGCCCACGACCTGGCGGTGGTGCGCCACATCAGCCAGCGCGTGCTGGTGATGTACCTCGGGCGCACGATGGAGATCGCCGACAAGCACGCGCTGTACGCCAATCCGCGGCATCCCTACACGCAGGCGCTGCAGTCCGCGGTGCCGATTCCCGATCCGCGCCTGGAGCGCAGCAAGACCATCCAGCTGCTGCAGGGCGACATCCCCTCGCCCATCAGCCCGCCCTCGGGCTGCGTGTTCCGCACGCGGTGCCCCAAGGCGTTCGATCGCTGCCCGAAGGAAGTGCCGCCGCTGATCGACGTCGATCCGGAGAGCCGGGCCGCCTGCTGGCTGTACGCCTGAATGCAGGAGGTGCCCGACACGGTGGCGGGCGAGGACGGCGCCGCGACCGCCGTCGCGAGTGCCACGCCGTGGTGGCGATCGCCGCGCAGCTGGCTGCGCCCCGACGACCTGCTGCGTGAGCCCCTCTACCGGCGGCTCTGGTCCTCGGTCTTCATCAGCTCGTTCGGCAACCAGATCACGATGCTGGCGCTGCCGCTGGCCGCGGTGGTGCTGCTGCACGCGACACCCACGCAGATGGGCTGGCTCACCGCGATGGAGCTCGCGCCCTTCGCGCTGTTCTCGCTCCCCGCGGGCGTGTGGCTCGATCGCATGCGCAAGCTGCCGGTCTATGTCGCCGGGGAGGCTGTGGTGGCCTTCGCGCTGGCCAGCATTCCGGCCGCATGGGCGCTGGGCGTGCTGGGCATGCCCTTCCTGTACGGCACCGGGTTCCTGATCGGGTGCGTGAACGTGGTCGCGGGCAGTGCCGCGCAGATCGTGCTGACGCAGATCGTTCCGCGACCGCGCCTGGTGGAAGCGCATGCGAAGAACGCGCTGGCGGGGTCGTTCGCCGAGGTGACGGGTCCCGGCGCTGCCGGTGCCCTGATCCGCCTGGTGGGCGCGCCGATCGCGCTGCTGGTCAACGCCGGCATCCTGGCCGTGAGCGTGACCATCCTGCGCGGCCTGCGGGTCGACGAGCCTGCGCATGCGCTGGTGCGTGGCGCGTTCAAGGCCGCCCTGCAGGAAGGGCTGCAGTTCGTGGCGGGCACGCGGCTTCTGGGCGTGCTGGCCGCGGCCGTGGGCGGCTGGCAGCTGTGCAACCACATGGCCACGGTGGTGCAGATCCTGTTCGCCACGCGCGAGCTGGGCCTCGACGAACGCCAGCTGGGCCTGTGCTACGTGGGCCTGGGCATCGGCACGGTGAGCGCCGGCATCGTGGGACACCGGCTGTCCGCACGCATCGGCGTCGGCGCCTGCCTGCTCCTCGGGTTCGCCGTCACCGGCTTCGGCTGGCTGCAGCTCGCGCTGGCCCCCGTTGGCCGCTGGGGCGTGGCGAGCTTCGTGCTGATGCTGGTGTGTTTCGGCTCCGGTGCGGTGCTGATCTTCATCAACTTCCTCGCGCTGCGGCAGGCCGTGACGCCGCAGCACCTGCTCGGCCGCATGACCAGCACCATGCGCTGGCTGATCCTCCTGCCGGCGCCCGTTGGCGCACTGCTGGGAGGGTGGATCGGCGAGCACGCCGGGTTGCGATGGTCGCTGGGTGCCGCAGGAGCGTCATGCCTGCTGCTGGCGGCAGCAGCCTTGGCATTCAGCGGTTTGCGCAAGGTGCGCAAGCTGCCCACGGTGGCGCAGGACGGCGCCTGAGACGAGGCACGCAGCGGGCGCCTGGGACGAAGCCCGGAGCGTGCCCCTGGGACGAAGCCCGGAGCGTGCCTCCGGACCAACTGCCGCTGCATTCGCGACGACCCGATGTCTGTCATTGCGGGCTTGACCCGCAATCCATCCTGCGGCCATTGAAGGCGCCGTCGCTGGATGCCGGGTCGAGCCCGGCATGACAACGACCGTCGCTCCGGCGCGAAGAGCGCCCCAATGAAAAAAGCCCGCTGCGCGAGCAGCGGGCTTTTCAGGCTCCGGTTGGAAGGCTGCCGAAGCAGCCGTCCGATCACTGGAAGCGGTACTTCACGCCGACCTGGTAGTAGCGGCCGACCACGCCGGACAGGCTGTAGCTCGGGCTGTAGAAGGTCTGGCCATAGTTCGACTGCGGGTCGAAGGCGGCGACGCGGTCGAACACGTTCAGCACCGAGCCGGTGAGCTCGAGGTTCTTGTTCAGCTTGTAGGAGCCGAACAGATCGAACGTGACGAACGCAGGCACGCGGCACTTCGTGTTGAAGTCGTCGCCGTTGTTGTCGCTGGCCAGGCAGGTCGGATCTTCACGCGACTCGATCACGCGGATGCCGCTGGTGTAGTTCAGGCGACCCGTGACGGACCACGGACCCGCCGCAGCCGTCATGTCCACCGACCCACGGCCACGCGGCATGCCGGCCGAGCTGGAGAGCGCGGTCGGGCCGTACGTGCCGGCGTAGTTCAGGACCGTGCCATCCGGCAGCGTGCGGCGGAAGCGGTTCAGGAACGACAGCGTCATGCCACCGGTGAGGCGCACGCCATTCGGCATCGCATCCGGCTGGCGGACCCGCATGTCGATGTCGAAGCCGTTGGTGACCGTCTTGGGACCGTTCTCGTACGGAGCCGACACCGACAGCAGCGCGCCCGTGCCCGGGCCGGCGATCTCGGTGCCCGGATCACGCACGATCGTCGCACCGGGGTAGCCCGTCGGGTTGTTCAGGACGGCCTGCGCATCGGCGCCGACGATCTCGTTCTTGCGGGTGATCTGCCAGAAGTCGACGGCCACGTTGAAGTTGCGCGACGGCTCCAGCAGGAAACCGAGGTTCCAGCTCTGCGACTTCTCGGGCTTGATCGCCTTGTTGCCCACGCTGAACACCGAGGTGTTCGTGCCCGTGCCGCAGTCGGCCGGCGTCGCGCCAGGCAGCGGGTTGCCGCCAGGGCAGCGCACCGGGTCCACGGTCGACGTGAAGGCCGACACCGAGCTGTTGCCGCTTTCGGCGGCGCCCGGAGCGCGGAACCCTTCAGCGTACGAAGCACGCAGCAGCAGCGGGTTGAGCGCTTGCCACTTGATGCCCACCTTCGGGGTCACGACCGAGTCGGAATCCGAGTAACGGTCGTAGCGGGCTGCCGCGCTCAGTTCGACCGTCCTGGTGACGGGCGCCACCAGTTCGGCGAACACGGCGCTGACCTTGCGCGACTGCTTGAACGACGAGTAGCCCAGGCCCACGATGTCGCCCACGTTGGTGAACGGCACCGGCGGGCTGTTCAGCTTTTCCTGGCGCAGTTCGCCGCCGATCGCGAGGCCGAGGGCGCCGCCGGACAGCTTGCCGAGTTCCTTGGAGACACGCGCGTCGATCGACGTGACGGAGGTCTTGGTCTTGTTGTCCAGCTCAGGCGACAGGGCCGCCAGCAGGGCCGGCGAATTCAGGCCGGCGTTCGTGCCCAGGCGGTAGTAGCCGTAGGGGGTGCCGTCGTTGAGCGCAGACTGCAGGACGCTGTTGCGGATGTAGCCGGTCTGCTTCACCTTGGTGTCGCTCTCGGTGTACAGCAGGCCGGTGTCGTAGTCCCACGAGGCCACGGTGCCCTTCAGGCCGGCCAGGAAGCGCGAGGTCGTGGTGTTGTACTCGCTGTTGCGGCCGCCCAGGTCGGCGGTCACGTAGCGCAGGCGCGAGTAGCTGCCCGGATAGGGGTTGTCCGGATGGCCCGGGTCCATGGTGATGTTGGTGTTGCTCACCACGCCATTGGTGGCCGGGTTCACCCAGGTGCTGGACACCGACGACGGCGTGAACCGCGTGTTGACCTTCGAGTTGAAGACGCCCGCTTCGATGTAGGCCTCATGGTCGCCGTTCAGGCGCAGCGAGCCGCGGCCGAACAGGTTGACCTTGTCTTCCTTCGGGATGATGTCTTCGTAGTCGAAGAGGTTCCACAGGCAGCCGGCACGGCCGACGGAGGGCACCGGCGTACGTGCCGGAACGCAGTTTCCGCCATTGAGCTGGGCCCAGGGCACGCCCGCAGTGGCGGCACCGAACGGGCCGTCGGCTGCACGAGCCCAGCCGCTGGGGCTGGCGCTGGGAGTCGCAGTCGGGGATGAACCGGCGTAGCCGCGGGTTTGGGTCAGACCGGTGGTCAGCGGGTTGTAGCCCAGCGTGCTGCGCAGGTCGGCCTGGCCGATGAAGCTGCGCTTGCCGGTGCGATCGGTCTGGCGCAGTTCGTCCTGGTGGCTCAGTTCGAGGTTCAGGTAGCCGCTGAAATCACCGCGGGTGACACCGCCGGTGAGCGAGGCACGACGGGTCTTGTCGTCGCCGTAGCGCGAGACGCCGGCGGTGCCCGATGCAGCGAAGCCGTTGAACTCCTTGCGCAGGATGATGTTCACCACGCCGGCGAGTGCGTCGGAACCGTAGATGGCGGAGGCGCCGTCCTTCAGCACTTCGACGCGCTCGACCAGGTCCAGCGGAATGGAGCTGAGGTCGGCGAAGTTGCGCTGGCCGTCGTCGGCCAGGCCGTACGGGGCGATGCGGCGGCCGTTGATCAGGACCAGCGTGGCGTTGGCGCCGAGGCCACGCATGGACACGCCGGAGCCGCCGGCCGCGAAGCCGTTGGCGAACGTGAGGGGCACGCTGCCGTTGTTGCTGAACGGCAGCGACAGCAGGACGTCGGCGATGGTGGTCTTGCCGGTGCGCTCGATCTGGTCGCGCGTGATCACCTGGACCGGCGATGCCGTCTCGCTGTCGGACCGCTTGATGTTCGAGCCCGTGACCTCGACGCGTTGCAGGTTTTGTTGGTTCTGCGCAAGGGTTTCCTGCGCGATGAACAGGGATGCAGTGCCGCAAAGCGCCGTGATGACAGCGCGCGCAACCTGTGTCCGACGGAACACCGTGGTGTCGCTTCTCATGTTGACTCCAGACCGTTGACTGATTCGATTCGCCTGCGTGCTACAGGCGCTCGCCTTTTTTGGTGGGCCGAGTGCAGTTGTGCCGAACACTCCGCCTCCCACTCAAAACTGTGACACAGCTGTGTCAATCGGTCACTTGGGTTTTCACCCTTTCCTGCCCGTCGTGTTGTCCAAATACGTCAGGGGTTTTTCAGAGGGAAAAACCAGCGCGAACGCCCCTTGGAAGGGGCGTTCGAAAGGAAGCAAAGGCGCGCCCGCAAACGGGGCGCGCTCGATAGGTGCGGCGCCCCGTTGCGAGGCGCCGGAGTTCATTCCACCTTGAAGGCGAATTCCTGCGTCGCGAGCACGTCGCCAGGGCCGCTCACGCAGCGGTACTGCATCATCGCGGTGCGCACCGCGCTGTGGAACACCCGCGGTCCCGAGAGGATGGTGACCTCGCGCACCTGGCCATCGCGGATCAGCGCCTGCGCGACGACCACGCCTTCGGTGCCTTCGCGGAGCGCCTGGCGCGGCATCTCGGGCTTGGCCTGCTGCGGGCACACGACACCCATCTCGCCGCGCACCGGTCCCGGGGGAGCGGCAGGCGGCGGCGGGGGCGCGATCACGGGCGGGGCCGGCGGCGGTGCCGGCACCGACTCGATCACCGGCGCGCTCGTGGTGGGCGGAGCCACTTCGGGGGGCGGGATGAACGGTGGCGGCGGCGCCTTCGGCTGCTCGATCTGCTTGGGCTGCTCGATCTTCTTCGGCGGCGGCGGAGGCGGCGGCGGAGGAGGAATGTTCACCTCCTGGATCACCGCCGCTTCCATCGGCTTCTTGATCAACTCGAGGCCCTTGCGCGCGGTTCCCGTGATGAGGGCCCACGCGATCAGCACGTGCAGCAGGGCAACGATGATCCAGCCGATCGTGCGGCGCTTGGGGTCGGTGGCGCCATAGCGGCGCCGGTCGTGGACGGTGGCGGTGGTCATTGGACGAACTGCTCGCTTCCGATGACGGCCACCTTGTTCAGGCCCTTGCGCTTGGTGGTCGACAGCACATTGGCGAACACCGCGTACGAGCAGTCCTTGTTGGGACGCACGTGGATCTCCGGCGGCGCCGGCAGTGTCGAGAGCTCCTGCATCTTCTGGTCGAGCTCGGCCGCCGTGACGGGCAGGCCCTGCCAGTAGACGACGCTCTTGTCGTCGATGTCGATCTGCACCTTCTCCGGCTTGATGTTGCTGGTGGGCGGCGTGCCCACGGGCAGCTCCAGGTTCACCGCGTGCAGCTGGATCGGAATGGTGATGATCAGCATCACCAGGAGCACCAGCATCACGTCGATCAGCGGCGTGGTGTTGATGTCCATCATCGGTTCCGGATCGGCGTGCACCATGCGCAGGTTGCGCGAGGGCGATTTCTTGCGTTGCATGTCGTGCCCTCCGTCAGCCACCCAGCGGGGGAGGTTCGGTGATGAACGCCACCTTGGCGATGCCCGCGCGCTGGCACGCGTACAGCACCTTGCCGACGCCGTTGTACTTGCCGTCCTTGTCGCCGCGGATCTGCACCTCGGGTTGCGGCTTCATGGTGGACACCTTCTTCAGGCGCGCCACCAGGTTCTCCACGTCGCTCACGCGCGTGTCGTACCAGTACACGTTGCCCGCGGTATCGACCGAGATCACGATGTTTTCGGGCTTGGTCTCCCGGATCTCGACGCGCTCCTTGGGGAGCTGCACCGGGACGGAGGTCGTGACCACCGGGATCGTGATCAGGAAGATGATCAGCAGCACCAGCATCACGTCCACGAGGGGCGTGGTGTTGATGGCGGAAATGACTGCGTCCTCGCCCTCGTCGGACGAGCCAACTGCCATGGCCATGGGAATGCTCCCTTAGAGGCCGGCGGTCAGGCGCGGCCTGCGGAACCGACGATCACGGCGTTCAGCTCGCCGCCGAACTCGCGCACTTCGTCCATGATGGCCTTGTTGCGCCGTGCGAGCCAGTTGTAGGCCAGCACCGCGGGAATGGCCACAGCAAGGCCGATGGCGGTCATGATCAGCGCCTCGCCCACCGGGCCGGCCACCTTGTCGATGGACGCCTGGCCCGAGATGCCGATGGCGGTGAGCGCGTGATAGATGCCCCACACCGTGCCGAACAGGCCGACGAAGGGAGAGGTAGAACCCACGGTGGCCAGGAACGCCAGGCCCTTCTGGGTGCTGGCCTGGACGCGGTCGACGGCGCCCTGCACGTTCATGGAGATCCAGTCTTCCAGCGGGATGTGCTTCTTCAGGCCCGCATGATCGTCGGTGGCGCTCACGCCGGAATCGGCGATGAATCGGTAGGCGCTGTTCTTCTCCAGCGCGGCGACGCCGTCGCGCAGCGAGCCGGCCTGCCAGAAGCGGGCCTGCGCGGTGCGGGCCGCACGCGCCATCTTGGTCTGCTCGAGCAGCTTGACCACGAGGATGTACCAGCTGCCGGCGGACATGATGGCCAGCAGGATCAGCACCGAGCGGGCGATGACGTCCGAGCCCTTCCAGAGCGCTTCGATGCCGTAGGGATTGTCGAGGGCCTCACCGCTCTTGGCGGCGGCCGGGTGCGAGGCCGGAGCCACGGCGGCAGGTGCGGCGGCCGAGGCGCCGTCTGCGGCAGGCGCGGCGCTCGCGGCGGGGGCGGTGGGTGCCGTCTGCGCTTGCGCGTGAGCGATGGGGGCACCGAGGGTGGAGATAGCCAGCGTCGCGGCGGCTACGAGGATGCGCAGGGAAACGGACCGCAAAATGATTCCTTAGTGAACGCGAAGAGAGTGGCTCCGCCGGATAAAGCGAAGCTGGCCATCCAGTCACTGTCGTGCAGCGCAGGACAACCGACGAGTATAAAGTTTCAGGCACGTTAAACGTGCCACCAACCGTCGGCGCCGAGCCTTTGAAGCTCAGGGCAAACCCTAGGGCACCAAGTCCAGGCAAGCCGCCCCATCCAGGGGCGCGCTAGGCGAAGAAGTCGGCCCCCGGCCGCTCCTCCTCGTAGACCAAGTAGTGGGTGCGCGCCATCCCGAGGGATGCATACGTGGCCTGGGCCCGCTCGTTCGACGTCTCCACGTACAGCCGCAGCCCGCAGACGGTCGCATCTCTTTGCACCATCTCGGTCACATGGCGGTAGAGGGCGCGGAACACGCCGGTGCGCCGCGCCTCCGGCACCACGTACACGCTCTGGATCCACCAGAAATGGCCGTTGCGCCAGTCGCTCCATTCGTAGGTCACCATCAGGCTGCCCACCACGGCGCCGTCGCGTTCGGCCACGAGATAGAAGCCCAGCGCCGGATCGCGCAGCAGCCGCTGCGCGCCTGCGAGCGAGCGCTCGGGCTGCAGGCCGCGGCCCTCGGTCTCGAGCGCCATCGCGCGATTGAAGGCAGCGATCGTCTCGGCGTCGCGCAATTCACCGGGGCGCAGGATCAGGTCTTGGTCGGATGCAACGGGCATGGGAACTTGGGCTTCGAGGCGGGGCCGCGATTGTGCGGGAGGCCGCACACGGATTGTTGCGAGCGGATCTGCCGCCGCGCTTGAATCGGCGATGTTGCGCGCCACCTGAGCGCCTGCTGTCCTGGAGGATGTGTGATGCGACGACTTCTCGTGCTGCTGTGGCGGGTGAGCCGCAGCGACTTGCGGATCCTGTGGCTGGCGTTGCGTTCGCCGGCCCGGCCAGGCTGGCTGCTGCCGGCCACGCTGATGCTCGGGGTGTACGCGCTGTCGCCGTTCAACTTCGCGATTCCACCGCTGGGCCTGGTGGACGACTTCGTCCTGGTTCCGCTGGTGCTGCACTGGCTCGTGGGCAGGTTGCCACCGCGGTTCCACGCCGCGCCCTGAGCCCGCGCCGGGGCGGGCGCCTTGCGTCAGCCGTGGCGTGCGACGCGCTTCGCAGGCGCCGGCTCGCGGCGCGTGGGCGTCGCCGGCCGCACCTTCATCTCGCTGGCCTGCACGTAATCACGGATCAGGTGGCGCAACACCTGCGATGGCGTCATGTCGCCCTCGCGGCACGCACGCTCGAACGCCAGCTTCTTCGACGGGTCGAGAAGGACGGTCAGGCGGGCGGTCTTGAGCTGGATGGCCACGGGCACCTCGGATGTGCGTCCGATTCTAATCGGAGCACGATCTGTCGGACCGGGTGGCGCGCCTCAACCCTGCTTGACGGCGCGGCGCCGGGCCTGCGGCTGCAGCTGCCCGTGCGCCGCCAGATGTGCCTTGATCAACTGCCGCATCATCTGCGACGCGGTGATGTCCTGGGAGGCGCAGAGCTTCTCGAATGCCTGCTTCAGCTCGGGGTCCAGCAGGAAGGTGAAGCGGGCGGGCGGATTGGGCATGGCGTGGAAGGTCAGGGTAATAACATTGTAATGTCCAGCTCAGCCGTCGACTCTGCGAGTTGTGACGCTGCAACGGCCCAGCGCATGGTGCGCCGCGCGCTGCAAGGCGTCCAGCGCCAAGGCACACTCGTGCGCTCCATGGCACTGCGCGTCGACTGCACGCCGGGACACGCCGGCGATCCGGAGCCCTCCGCCCTGTGGTTCGGCGGGCGACGGGTCGGCGTCCTTGCCATCCTGGATCGCTGGTGGGGCACCGGCATGCGCTGGTGGAAGGTGGACACCGCCGAGGGACCCTACGTCGTGCGCCTCGACCAGCGCACCGGCGAATGGGACCTGGCCGCCATTCCGCGCCGCGAGCCGGGCTAGCACCGCCGGCTGCTCCTACACTCGCCGCTTCCACCGCAGGAGGCACCCGCATGGCGCAACGCAAGACCGCCCTCGTCACCGGCTCGGGCACCGGCGTCGGTGCCGCCACCGCGCTGCAGCTGGCCCAGCGCGGCTGGAACGTGGTGATCAACTATTCGCGCAGCGCCGACGAGGCCCAGCAGTCCGCCGCCGCCTGCCGCGACGCCGGTGCCGACGTGCTGCTGCAGCAGGCCGACGTGGCCGACGACGCGCAGTGCCGCGCGCTCGTCGATGCAACCGTGGCCCGCTGGGGCCGCCTCGACGCGTTGGTCAACAACGCGGGCGTGTCGGTGTTCGGCCAGGCGGCCAGCTGGGATGCACTCGATGCCACGGCATTCCAGAAGATCCTGGGCGTGAACACCGTCGGCACCTTCCAGATGGTCCGTGCCGCGGTGCCGCACCTGCAGGCGGTGCAGGGCTGCATCGTCAACGTCTCCTCCGTCGCAGGCTCGCTGGGCATCGGCTCGTCGGTGCCCTACATCGCCTCCAAGGGCGCGCTGAACGCCATGACGCTGCACCTGGCCCGCGCGCTCGCGCCGGACATTCGCGTGAATGCCGTCTGCCCGGGGCTCATCACCTCGCGCTGGTTCTCGCGCGGCATGGGCGAGGCGGCCTACGACAAGGTGCGCGCCGCCTACGAGGCCGACGTGCCGCTGGGCCGCGCCTGCACGCCGGAGGACGTGGCAGAGGCCATCGTGTGGCTGGTCGACGGCGCGCGCACCGTCACCGGTGAACTGCTGCTCCTCGACAGCGGCACGCACCTGGGCCGCGCGGCGCGACGCTGAACCGGGTTATCCCGAGCCCGCGCCGGTCACCGCGCGCCGACACTGGCCGCTTTCCTCCGGAGGTGCCCATGCCCGATTCGCGCTCCATCGACGGCTTCCGGCGGCGCCTGGTGGCAGCGGCGGGCCTCTCGGCCGCCGGCGCGGGTCTCATCCCGGCCCGCGCCCTGGCGCAGTCCGCGACGGTGGACCTGCCGATGGCCAACGGCCGCCGCAGCCTGGTGGCCTTCCCCGAGAAGCGGCCGCTCATCGTGCTGACCACGCGCCCGCCACAGCTGGAGACGCCGTTCGATGTCTTCGACCAGGGGCCGATCACGCCCAACGACGCGTTCTTCGTGCGCTACCACAACGCCGGCATCCCGACCACCATCGACGGCGACCGGCACACCATCGCGATCGGGGGCAACGCCTGCGCCAAGCCATTCACGCTGACCATGCAGGAGCTGCGCACGCAGTTCAGCCCGGTGGAGCTGGTGGCGGTCAACCAGTGTTCGGGCAACAGCCGGGGGCTGTTCAACCCGCGCGTCACCGGCGGCCAGCTCGCCAACGGCGCGATGGGCAACGCGCGCTGGACCGGCGTGCCGCTGAAGGACGTGCTCGCGCGGGCCGAGCTCAAGCCATCCGCGAAGCAGGTCACCTTCGACGGGCTCGACCAGGGCGTGTTCGGCGGCGGCGACTTCGTCAAGGCGCTCGAGGTGCGTCATGCGATGGATGGCGAGGTGATGCTCGCGTACCAGATGAACGGGACGGACCTGCCCGTGCTCAACGGCTTCCCGGTGCGGCTGGTCGTCCCCGGCTACTACGGCACCTATTGGGTCAAGCACCTGTCGGCCATCAACGTGATCGACACCACCTTCGATGGCTTCTGGATGAACCCGGCGTACCGCGTGCCGGACAACGACTGCGCGTGCATCGAGCCGGGCACCACGCCGGCCGCCACGCGGCCCATCGGCCGCTTCACGGTGCGCTCCTTCATCACGTCGGTCGCCGACGGTGCGCAGGTGCGGGCAGGCCAGCCGCTCGCGGTGCGGGGCATCGCCTTCGACGGCGGGCAGGGCATCCGGGAGGTGGCCTGGTCTGCCGACGGCGGGCAGACCTGGCGCGAAGCGACGCTGGGGCAGGACCTGGGGCGCTACTCGTTCCGTGAATTCACGTTCGGCCTGGTGCCCCCGCCGGGCATGCACGACCTGCGCGTGCGCGCCTGGAACCGCTCGGGGCAGAGCCAGCCGATGCAGGCTCTGTGGCAGCCGGCGGGCTACATGCGCAACGTCGTCGAGTCGGTCAGGATCACTGCCGCGTGAAGGAGCCCGCCATGCGCATCCACACACTGGTCCGGGTCGGACTGCTGGTCGCCTCGCTCGCAGCGGGCGGCGCGTCGCACGCGGTCGTCAAGACCATCGTCCTGCCGCCCGACCCCGTGCAGCTCAAGCCGAGCGCCCTCCCCGGCTACGCCAAGGCGCAGGCCCAGTGCGTCGCCTGCCATTCGGCCGAATACATGCAGTACCAGCCGCCCACGGCCGGGCGCCCGTACTGGGACGCCATGGTCAAGCGCATGAAGGCGGTCTTCCGGGCGCCGGTCAACGAGGCCGACATGCCGGACATCGTCGACTACCTGGCCAAGACCTACGGCAACGAGCAGCCGAAGTAGACAGCCCGCGCGGCATCGCCCTGCAACAATGGGCCGATGCTGCTGGACACTGCGCTGCGCGAAACCGTCGCCCGCCAACTCGCCCGCTGGCCCGTGCAGCGCGCGGTCCATGGCGAGCACCGCCATGCAGCCGTCGCGGTGGCCCTGTGCGAGGAAGGCACCGGCGCGCAACTCGCCGGTGTCGCGACGCCCGGCGAGTGGAGCGGCCAGGCCGCGCTGATCCTCACGCGGCGTGCGAAGACGCTGGGCAACCATCCCGGCCAATGGGCCCTGCCCGGCGGCCGCGTGGATGACGGCGAGTCACCACAGCAGGCCGCGCTTCGCGAACTGGCCGAGGAAGTCGGGCTGCTGCTGCCCTCCGACGCGGTGCTCGGCCTGCTGGACGACTACGCCACGCATTCGGGCTTCGTGATCACGCCGGTGGTCGTCTGGGCCGGCGAGGCCAGACAGCTGGCGCCCAACGCCGCCGAGGTCGCGAGCATCCACCGCATTCCGGTGTCCGAGTTCATGCGCGCCGATGCGCCGCTACTCGAGGCCTCGGAGGATCCGGCACGGCCCGTGCTGCGCATGCCGGTCGGCGACGGCTGGATCGCGGCACCCACGGCGGCGGTGCTGTACCAATTCCGCGAGGTGTGCATCGCGGGACGCGACACGCGCGTGGCGCACTTCGAGCAGCCGCTGTTCGCGCGGCGCTAGCGGAAGCGGATCAGCGCACCATGCGATCCAGCTCGGCCTGGTCGAGCCGCTGTTCCTCGTAGTGCTCGCGCGCCCGCTGCAGCTTGGTGAACACGTCCTCGTAGCCCGTGATGCGGTCACCGTCGAAGTACACGTAGCCGGCCGTGACGTGGAACCAGGTGACCATCTCCGGCACGTCGTCGGGCACCACCAGCGTGTGGGTCTCGCCCGGAGCCTCCATGACGAAGGAGTTCTCGGTCGCCACCCAGTCATGCTCCAGGTAGAACCAGCGACCCTTGATCACGTGCGCATGCACGGCGCCGAAGTGCCGATGGCAGGACAGGACGCCCGACTTGCGCACGCGCAGCAGGTTGACGTAGTAGCCCTGGGTCACGCCGAAACACAGCGGCAGGAACGCCACGTTGTCGGCCTGCGGCACCCAGCGCTGCTCGGGCACGGCGGAGATGTCCTGCAGGAAGACCTCCGGCCGGGCATCGGGCGGCAACGGCTGGCGCGCCGGCTGCACGCCGCCCGGATTGGAGAAGTTGCGGGAGAGATTGGGAACGGTCATGGCGCAAGGCTAACGCAGGCGAGACCTGCGCTCAGGGCTTGCGCAGTGCCGCTGCCTCGCGCGCGAGGGCGGTGATGCGCTCCCAGTCGCCGGCCTTCACGGCATCCGCCGGCGTGAGCCACGACCCGCCGACGCACACCACGTTGGGCAACGCCAGGTACTCGCGCGCATTCGCGGCGCTCACGCCGCCCGTGGGACAGAACCGCACGTCATGGAACGGGCCGTGGAAAGCCTTGAGCATGGCCGTGCCGCCGGCCTGCTGGGCCGGGAAGAACTTCAGCTCGGTGTAGCCGCCTTCCAGCGCGGCCATGACCTCGCTGCCGGTGGCCACGCCGGGCAGCAACGGCAATCCGCGATCGCTGCAGGCCTCGCCGACCGCGCGCGTGTAGCCCGGGCTGACGGCGAACCTCGCGCCGGCCTTGGCCGCGGCCTGCACGTCGGCCGCACTGCGCACCGTGCCGGCACCCGCGACGGCGCCGGGCACCTCGTTCGCGATGGCCTCGATGCACGCGAGCGCTGCGGGCGTGCGCAGCGTGACCTCCAGCATCCGGATGCCGCCCGCGACCAGCGCACGCGCCAATGGCACGGCGTGCCGCACGTCCTCGAGCACGATCACCGGAATGACCGCCGCATCGCGCATCACGTCCAGCGACGTGAGCTGCGCCCCCTGTTTCACTGCCATGTGACGGCTCCCTCCTCTGCCTCGGCCGCATTGCGGCGGAAGGCCGCGAACAGCTCGCGGCCCAGACCCATGCCATCGCTCTCGCGCTGCGCCGCGGGCATGCGCGCCGGCTCGCGCCGGATCCACTGGTCGTGCGGCACCAGCGCCTGCAGTCGACCCTCGACGGCGTCGAGGCGCACCACGTCGCCGTCCTGCAGCAGCGCGAGCGGTCCACCGGCCGCCGCTTCGGGCGACACGTGAATCGCGGCCGGCACCTTGCCCGACGCACCGCTCATGCGCCCGTCCGTGACCAGCGCCACGCGGTAGCCCTTGCCCTGCAGCACCGACAGCGACGGCGTCAGCTTGTGCAGCTCCGGCATGCCGTTGGCCTGCGGCCCCTGCCAGCGCACCACGCACACCAGGCCATTGGCGCCGTTGGTGCGGCAGGCCTCCTCCAGCTCGCCCGCCTGGAACGCCCTCTGCAGCGCCTCCTGGGTGTCGAAGATCCGCGCCGGCGCCTCGATCACGTGGCGGTCGTCGGGCACGGCCGACACCTTGATCACGCTGCGGCCGAGGTTGCCCGTCAGCAGCTTCAGGCCGCCCGTTCGGCTGAACGGCTCGGAAGCCGGCCGCACCACGCCGGAGTCCTTCGAGGCCCCGATCGGCGTCCAGTGCAGCCCGCCCTCGAACGTGGGCAGCCGCGTGTACTCGCGCAAGCCGCCCTCGCGCACCGTGAGCACGTCCTCGTGCATCAGCCCCGCATCGAGCAGCTCCCGGATGACGAAACCCGGGCCGCCCGCGGCCTGGAACTGGTTCACGTCGGCCTGCCCGTTCGGATACACGCGGGCCAGCAGCGGCACCACCGACGACAGCTCGGCGAAATCGTCCCAATCGATGGTGATGCCGGCCGAGCGCGCGACCGCCACCCAGTGGATCAGGTGGTTGGTCGAGCCGCCCGTGGCCAGCAGCGCCGCCATCGCGTTGACGATGCAGCGCTCATCGACCTGGCGGCCGATCGGCGTGAAGCGCCGCGCCTTGACGTTGCCCAGCAGCGTGCGCACAGCTTCCCGCGTGAGCTCCGCGCGCAGTTCGTTGCCCGGATTGATGAAGGCCGCGCCCGGCACGTGCAGGCCCATCGCCTCCATCAGCATCTGGTTGCTGTTGGCCGTTCCGTAGAAAGTGCAGGTGCCCGGCGAGTGGTAGGCCTTCTCCTCGGCCTCCAGCAGCTCGGCACGGCCGACCTTGCCCTGCGCCGCCAGCTCGCGCACCTTGGCCTTCTCGCTGTTCGACAGCCCGCTGGGCATCGGCCCGCCAGGGACGAACACGGTGGGCAGGTGGCCGAAGTGCAGCGCACCGATCAGCAGGCCCGGGACGATCTTGTCGCAGATGCCCAGCATCAGCGCGCCATCGAACACGTCGTGGCTCAGCGAGACGGCGGTGGCCATCGCGATCACATCGCGCGAGAACAGCGACAGGTCCATCGCCGGCGTGCCCTGGGTGACGCCGTCGCACATCGCGGGCACGCCGCCGGCCACCTGGGCCATGGCACCGTTCCGCTGCGCCTCGTCCTTGATCACGTCGGGATAGCGCGCGTACGGCGCATGGGCCGACAGCATGTCGTTGTAGGCATTGACGATGGCCAGGTTGGGCACCCGTTCGGCCACCACCTTGAACTTGTCGCTGGCGGGCAGCGCGGCGAATGCATGGGCCACATTGGCACATCCGAGCCGGTCGCTGCCGCGGTCGCGCGCCGCCATCTGGTCGACCAGCTGCAGGTAGCGGCTGCGGCCCGATGCACTGCGCTCGCGGATGCGGTCGGTGACGCGGGCCACCACGGAATTCAGGGGCATGGTGTTGCTGCGAAACGATGGGAATCGGGCATCCTACCCGGACGCGATGGCTGCGCTGGTGGCGCGGTCACGACCCGTGACGAGTGCCGGCCTTCGCGCCGCTACAGTTCATCCATGGACATGCCCCTCAAGCCCCTGCGCGATCCCGCAGCGATGCTGGAGAAGGCGTTCATCGAATGGGGCGGGCACCAGGACCTCTGGGTGTTCGGCTATGGCTCGCTGATCTGGCGCCCGGAGTTCGACTACGCCGAGCGCCGCCCGGCCAAGGTGCAGGGCTGGCACCGCGCACTGAAGATGTGGAGCCGCATCAACCGCGGCACGCCCGAGTGCCCCGGCCTCGTGTTCGGCCTGCTCTCGGGCGGCAGCTGCCACGGCATGGCATTCCGCATTCCCAGGGCCGAGGGCGCGGAGGTCCTCACCCGCCTGTGGGCGCGCGAGATGGCGATGGCCGTGTACGACCCGCGCTGGCTCACCTGCCAGACGCCGCACGGCAACGTCCAGGCGCTCGCCTTCACGCTCTCGCGCAAGAGCCCCAACCACACCGGCGTGCTCAGCGAGGAGCAGTACCGCCGCATCTTCAGCGATGCCTGCGGCAAGTACGGCACCACGCTCGACTACGCGGCGCGCACGCTGGAGGAACTGACGCGGCACAACATCCGCGATCGGCACCTCGAGCGGCTGCTGAAGATCGCGCGCGGCTGAGGAAGCCTGCGCCGCTCAGCGCGGCCCGCGCAACCAGCGTTCGGCGTCCGCCAAGGCGTCGACGGTGTCGATATCGACCACGATGCCGCGGTCCGCGACCGGCAGTTCCATCACCGGATGGGCGCGCACCACCGAAGCCGCGCCCTTGGGCCCCGTCAATGCAGCGAGTTCTCCGCCGCAGGCCGCAGAAAAGCCAACGGGGTGGCCGCGCTGGTTTTCGAATGTCGGCACGACGACCTCGTGCGTGGCCAATGCCTGCGCCACGAGCTGCAAGGTCTCCGGCCGCACCAGCGGCAGGTCGCCGGGCAGCACCAGCCAGCCCGCCGCGTCGCGCGTGGCACGCACGCCGGCCGCGATGGAATCGCCCATGCCCGGATGCCCCGCATCCTCGACATGCCAGCGCAGGCCGCTGGCACGAACGGCCTCGATGGTGTGCGTGAGCACCGGCTTGCCGTCCAGCAGGGCCTGCAGCTTGGAGCCGCTGCCGCCCGACGCGATGAAGCGCTCGCCCCGGCCCGAGGCGAGCACCAGCACCACGACATCCCCGCCCCTGGAGTTGGCCGGCGTCATGGTGCGGTGCTGCCCGGCTGCCGTCAGGCCGCGGCGGTGCGGATCGCGTCGGCCGTCATCGGCAGCTTGCGCAGCCGCTTGCCGGTGAGCGCGGCCACCGCATTGGCGATCGCGGGCACGACCACCGCTGTCGCGGGTTCGCCGATGCCGCCGGGCTTGTGGGTGCTGTCGACCAGCACGATGTCGATGCGCGGCGCCTGGTGCATGCGCACCACCGGGAACTGGTGGAAGTTGGTCTGCTGCACGCGCCCCTTCTCCAGCGTGATCTCCTGCATCAGCGCCGGTCCCATGCCGAACACGATGCCGGACTGGATCTGGGCTTCCACCGTGTCGGGGTTGACCATCCGGCCGAGGTCGGCAGCGACCGTGACGCGGTGCACCTGCACGGCGCCGTCCTTGTCGAGGCTGATCTCCGCGACCTGCGCCATGTAGGTGTCGTAGCCCTCCATCAGCGCGATGCCGCGCGCGCGGCCCGCGGGCAGCGGCTTGCCCCAGCCGGCCTTGTCGGCGGCCAGCCTCAGCACGTTGGCGAAGCGCGGCTTGTCGGCCACCAGCGCCATGCGGTACGCGTACGGGTCCTGGCCCGCTTCCTTCGCCAGTTCGTCGACGAAGCTTTCGTTCGCGAAGGCATTGAGCAGGTGGCTGACCGAGCGCCAGTAACCCACACGCAGGCCGGCATCGTGCTTGACCACGTCGTGCCGGAACGCGGGGATGCTGTAGGGCGCCAGGGCTGCCTCGGTCATCAGCGGATCCTGCACCTCGGCGGGCAGCCCGAACACGCGGCCGGTGATGGACTGCGAGGTCAGGCGGAACGTCATGGCGGTGGGCTTGCCGTCCGGTCCCAGCGCGGCGGCGAGGTTGTGCACCGCCATCGGCCGGTAGAAGTCGTGCGTCATGTCGTCCTCGCGCGACCAGACCAGCTTGACGGGCTTGTTCACCGCCTTCGAGATCTGCGCCGCCTGGACGATGAAGTCGCCGTCGATGCGCCGGCCGAAGCCGCCGCCCAGGAACGTGGTCTGCAGCGAGACGTCTTCCGGCTTGATGCCCAGCGCCTTGGCCACCGAACCCTGCGCGCCGTCTTGCCATTGCGTCGGGCCGATCAGCATCACCTTGCCGTCCTTCCACGACGCGGTGAAGTTCATCGGCTCCATCGGCGAGTGCGACAGCAGCTGGCTGACGTACTCGCGGCGCACCACGCGCTGCGAAGCGTTGATCACGGCGTCGGGATCGCCCGCCGACTTCAGCGGCAGCGGCTTGCCGCTCTTCGCGGCGGCGCGGATGCCTTCCACCATCGACGCGTTGTCGATGGCGGCGCCGGGGCCATCGTCCCACTGGATGGACAGCGCCTTGCGGGCCTGGTTGGCGCGCCACCAGCTGTCGGCCACGACGGCCACGCCGTCGGGGATCTGCACCACGTCGATGACGCCCGGCATCCCCTTGGCCTTGCCCGCGTCGAAGCTCTTGACGGTGCCGCCGATCACGGGCGACTGCTCCAGCGCGGCGTACACCATGCCGGGCAGCTTGACGTCGATGCCGAACTGCGCGGTGCCGTTCGTCTTGGCGGGCGTGTCGAGCCGGCGCGTGCGCTTGCCGACGATGCGGAAGTCCTTCGGGTCCTTCAGGGCCGGCTTCTCGGGCACCGGCATGGTGGACGCGGCCGCGGCGAGTTCGCCGAACGTCGCCTTGCGTCCGCCCGGCCCGGTGACGAAGCCATTCCCCGGCTTGACCTTGCTGCGATCCACGTTCCAGCGCGCGGCGGCGGCGGAGACGAGCATCTCGCGCACCTGGGCACCGGCGACGCGCAGCTTGTCCCAGCCGTCGCGCACCGAGGTGGAACCGCCCGTGAGCTGCGGGCCGCCCAGCAGCGCATTGCCGTAGGCCTTGGTGTCCGGCGGCGCGATGGCCACGCGGACCTTCTGCAGGTCGACACCGAGCTCCTCGGCGATGAGCATCGGCATCGAGGTATAGACACCCTGGCCCATCTCGGAGCGGGCGGAAATCAGGGTGATCGTGTTGTCGTCGGCGATGTGCACCCACGCATTCGGCGTGTGCATGGTGCCGGCCGCGTGCGCCGGCAGCAGGCCGGGCACGGACACGCCCAGCAGCAGCCCGCCGGAAGCGACGGCGGCGGTCTTGAGGAAGTCGCGGCGCGAGGTGTCGGTGGAGATGGTCATGGCGTTCCTCCGGTCAGGCGTTGCGCAGCATGCTGGCGGCGTCCTTGATGGCCGCCTTGATGCGCCCGTAGGTGCCGCAGCGGCAGATGTTGCCGCTCATGGCCGCGTCGATGTCGGCATCGCTCGGGTTCTTGTTGCTGGCCAGCAGGGCCGCGGCGCTCATCAGCTGGCCGGACTGGCAGTAGCCGCACTGCGGCACGTCGTGCTTGATCCAGGCAACCTGCAGCGGATGCGTGTTGTTCGCCGGCAGGCTCTCGATGGTGCTCACCCGCTGGCCCTGCACCGACGACAGGGGCGTCTGGCACGAACGGATCGCGTTGCCGTTCAGGTGAACGGTGCAGGCGCCGCACAGGGCCTGGCCGCAGCCGAACTTGGTGCCGGTCAGGCCCAGCTCGTCCCGGATCACCCACAGCAGCGGGGTGTCCGGTTCGGCGGTGGCCGACACGGCCTTGCCATTGAGGTTGAAGTCGACAGCCATTGGTTCTCCTTGATGTCGTGGTTCGTTCGGGGGACGCGACCGGCCAGATGCACCCGGATGCCCCGCCGCTGTCGAGCCTAGGGCGCGTGCGCCAAAAACTCAGCGGGTTAACCCTGAGCCATTGCAGAAGTTCTCAGCTTGAGACCGGACCCGTGGCCGCGAGCCCGCTGCGACAATCCGCGCGATGAGCACCACGTCCAGCCGGATCGCCGACCTGCGCAAGAGCTACGAGCGTGCCGAACTGAGCGAGGAAGCGAGCCACGCCGACCCGCTGCGGCAGTTCGACCAGTGGCTCACCGAGGCCATCGCCGCCGAGGTCCCCGAGCCGAACGCGATGACGCTGGCCACCGTGGCGAGCGACCTGCGGCCCAGCACGCGCATCGTGCTCGTCAAGGGCTACGACGAGCGCGGCATCGTCTGGTACACCAACTACGACAGCCGCAAGGGCCGCGAGCTGGCCGGCAATCCGTTCGCCGCGCTGCAGTTCCACTGGGTCGAGCTCGAGCGCGTGGTGCGCATCGAGGGCCGCGTCGAGAAGACCAGCGCCGCCGAGAGTGACGCCTACTTCGCCGGCCGCCCGCTCGACTCGCGCATCGGCGCCTGGGCCAGCCCGCAGAGCGAGGTGATCACCGGCCGCTCGGTGCTGGTGGCCAACGCTGCGAAGTACAGCGCCCAGTTCCTGCTGAACCCGCCGCGTCCGCCGCACTGGGGCGGCTATCGCCTGGTGCCGCACGAATGGCAGTTCTGGCAGGGCCGCAAGAGCCGGCTGCACGACCGGCTGCGCTACACGGCGCAAGGCACGGGATGGGTGCGCGAGAGGCTGGCGCCGTGAGACGCCGGGCCGCTCCCAAGTCGAACACCGCAGTGCACAGCACGGAGGTTGCCGAATGAGCGTGGTGGTGTTGCCGCTGCCGGGCGCTGAAGCGCAGGCTGCCTCGCTCGCCCAGTTGCTCGACGCAACCGCCGGCTCCCTGGAATTCCGCCGCTTCCCAGACGGCGAGTCGTACTACCGCATCGCGTCGGACGTCAGCGACTGCGACGTGGTCGTGGTCGGCGCGCTGCGCGATCCCGATCCGCTGGCCCTGGGCCTCTGGTACGTGGCCGACACGGCGCGCGAAATGGGCGCCCGCCGCATCGGCCTCGTCGCGCCCTACCTGCCCTACATGCGGCAGGACGCGCGCTTCCGCGACGGCGAGGCGGTCACCTCTCGCAGCTTCGGCCGCTTCGTCTCGCAGGCGTTCGACTGGCTGGTGACGGTGGACCCGCACCTGCACCGCTACCCGACGCTGGACATCGTCTACAGCATCCCCTCCGTGGTGGTGCCCAGCGCGCCGGCGATCGCGCGCTGGTTGCAGGCCAACGTGACGCGACCCGTCGTGATCGGACCCGACAGCGAGAGCGAGCAATGGGCCGGCGACGTCGCGCGGCGCGTGGGCTGCCCGTCGCAGGTGCTCACGAAGACGCGCCTGGGCGATCGGCACGTCGAGATCAGCCTCCCCGAGCCGGGACTGGCCGAAGGCCGGCAGCCGGTGCTGGTGGACGACATCATCTCCAGCGGCCACACCATGGCCGAGGCGGTGCGGCACGTGCGATCGGCTTTCGGTGCCGCGCCGCTTTGCGTCGGCGTCCATGCCCTGTTCGCGCCGGAGGCGCGGCGGCTGCTGCTGGACGCCGGTGCCAGCCAGGTGCTCACCTGCAACACCGTGCCGGACGCGAGCAACGCGGTGGACGTGCTGCCCGACATCGCAGCGGCCGTGCGGCCGCTGCTTCAGGCCGGCGCGTAGCCCGCTTCGGCCAGCGCGTCGGCGAACTTCTCGCGCGGCTGCGCCGACTCCACGCGCGCCTCCTTGCGCGCCAGATCGACCTCGACACGCGCCTGCGGATCGACTTCCTTCGCCGCTTCGGTCACGGCCTGGACGCAATGGCCGCAGCTCATCGCGGGCAGCTTGAATTCATGCATGGGAACCTCTCCTGTCTTGAACGGTGTGCATGGTCCACCTTGCCATCGCGGGAAGGTCAAGTCTCCCGCGTCGTCAGCCTTGCCGGCGCGGGACCATGCACTTGCGAGCTACGATAACCGCCCTCGCCATGCTCCGCAGCACGCTGCTCCACGTCGCCCGCCGCCACCTACGGTGGCTGCTGTGCTTCGCATTGCTGCTGCCCGTCGCGCAATGGGCCAGCGCAGCCCATGCGCTCACGCATGCGGCGGATGCCGCAGGCCGCTCGGAGCCAGCGAATCACCTGCAGCATTGCCCTGTGTGTCCCATCGCGGCCGCCGTCGCCACCGGCGGCGCGCCAAGCGGCCCCGCGGGCTGGCTGGCGGCGCTCGATGGCAGCGGCGCGTCGCCCGACGCCCCGCTCGCGCCCGATGCGCCTGCGGCTCCGCGTCGTCCCACGAGCCGCGGCCCTCCAGCGTCCTTCGCCTGACCGTTACATCGGCTCCGCGCGCAACCGCGTGCGGGGCGTCATCGACGTTTCGAGCAAGGAGCTTCCATGCCATTTCCGTTCCGTGCCGGGCTGGCCCTGCTGGCCGCGGTGCCCTGCCTGGCGTTCGCCGACGACGCCGCGGACCTGAAGGCGTTGCGCGACGAGATCGCCACGCTGCGCAGCAGCTATGAACAGCGCCTGCAGGCCCTCGAGGCGCGGCTGCAGGCCGCGGAGGCCAAGGCCGCCGCGCCCGCGCCGGGCGTGCAGCCAGCTCCGGCGCAGGCTGCGTTGCCCGCGCCGCCGATGCCGGTGGGCAGCGCGGCACCCGGCACCGCCACTGCAGGCACCGGCTTCAACCCGGCGGTCTCGCTGATCCTCTCGGGCCTGTACACGCGCACCTCGCGCGATCCGCAAGGCTTTCGCATCCGCAACGTGCCGCTGCCGCCCGACGCCGAGATCGGCCCGGGCCCGCGCGGCTTCAGCCTGGTCCAGTCCGAGCTCGGCCTCTCGGCCAACATCGATCCCTGGTTCAGCGGTGTCGCCAACATCGCCTTCCATCCGGACAACTCGGTGTCGGTCGAGGAGGCCTACGTGCAGACCACCTCGCTGGGCAGCGGCTTTACGCTGAAGGCCGGCCGCTTCCTCTCGGGCATCGGCTACCTCAACCCGCAGCATCCGCACACCTGGGACTTCGTCGATGCACCGCTCGCGTACCAGGCGATGCTGGGCAACCAGGTCGGCGACGACGGCGTGCAGGTGGCGTGGCTCGCGCCCACCGACCAGTTCTTCGAACTGCGCGGCGAGCTCGGCCGCGGCCGGTCCTATCCCGGCAACGGCGCCGGCGGCAATGGCGCCGGCTCCGGCGCGCTGATCGCGCACACCGGCGGCGACATCGGCGAGAGCCAGAGCTGGCGCGCCGGCCTGTCGCTGCTGCGCGCACGGGCGTCGGACCAGGCGCTGGATGCGCTCGATGCGGCAGGGACACCAGTCACCAACGCGTTCACCGGCACCACGCGCGTGTGGATCGCCGATGGCGTGTGGAAGTGGGCCCCCAATGGCAATGCCACGCGCACCAACTTCAAGCTGCAGGGCGAATACCTGCGGGGAACGCGCGAGGGCACGCTGGTGGCCGACGCCACGGGCGCCGCACTCGCCGGTGCTTACCGCGCCGTGCAGAGCGGCTGGTACCTGCAGGGCATCTACCAGTTCATGCCGCGCTGGCGCGTGGGCCTGCGCACCGAGCGGATGGATGGCGGCCTGCCCACGTTCGGCGGCAGCACCGCCTCCCTCGCGCCCGACGAAGGCGTCGCGCGCCGCAACAGCCTGATGCTGGACTGGAGCCCGAGCGAGTTCTCGCGCGTGCGGCTGCAACTCGCGCGCGACGCGTCGCGCCCTGGCGGCCCGGACAACCAGCTCTGGCTGCAATACCTCATGAGCCTCGGTGCGCACGGCGCACACAGCTTCTGACAGGAATCACTCATGTCCATTCGCAAACTTCTCCTCGTCGCCGCGCTGTCGTTCGCGGCCAGCGTTCCCGCGCAAGCGGCCCTGCGTGTCTTCGCCTGCGAGCCCGAATGGGGCGCGCTGGCGAAAGAGCTCGGCGGCAATCTCGTCGACGTCACGGTCGCAACCACCGCCGGGCAGGACCCGCACCAGATCCAGGCCCGACCCAGCCTGATCGCGCGCATGCGCAATGCCGACCTCGTTGCGTGCACCGGTGCCGAGCTGGAGATCGGCTGGCTGCCGGTGCTGCTGCAGCAATCCGGCAACGCGAAGATCCAGCCGGGGCAGCCCGGCAACTTCGCGGCCGCCGACCAGGTGCGCAAGCTGGAAGTGCCAACCACGCTCGATCGCGCCGCGGGCGACGTGCACGCCGCTGGCAATCCGCACATCCAGCTCGATCCGCGCAACATCGCCACCGTCGCGCCGGCGCTGGCTGCGCGCCTGCAGCAGCTCGATGCGGCGCACGGCGCGGAGTACGCGCAACGCTCGGCGGCCTTCACCCAGAAGTGGCAGCAGGCCATCGCGCGCTGGTCGACGCAGGCCGCGCCGCTTCGCGGGCTGCCGGTGGTGTCGCAGCACAAGGCCTATGCGTACCTGTACGACTGGCTGGGGCTGAAGGAAGTCGCGGTGCTCGAGCCCAAGCCCGGCGTGGAGCCGAGCGCCTCGCACCTGCAGGAAGTGCTGTCGCAGCTGAAGGCGACGCCGGCGCGGATGGTGCTGTACTCGTCCTACCAGGACAGCCGGCCTTCGGAATGGCTGGGGCGCAACGCCGGCATCCCGGTCGTGATGATCCCGTTCACCGTCGGCGGCAGCGACAAGGCTGGCGACCTGAACGGCCTGTTCGACGACATCGTCGGACGCCTGCTCGCGGCGGCGGCGCAGAAATGAGCTGGCACGCCCTCGACTGGACCATCCTCTGGCCGGCGCTGGTCGCCGGCCTGCTGGTGCTCCTCACGCACGTGCCGCTGGGCATGGACGTGCTCGATCGCGGCATCGTGTTCGTCGACCTCGCGATCGCGCAGGTGGCGGGCCTGGGCGTGATCCTGGCGCATGGCATGGGCATCGCCGAGCAAGGCTGGGGCGTGCAGCTCGCGGCCGTGACGTCCGCGCTCCTGGGCGCCGCGCTCCTCACCTGGACCGAGCGCCAGGCGGCGCAGCAGCACGAAGCCTTCATCGGCGTGCTGTTCGTGCTGGCCTCCAGCGTCGGCATCCTGGCGCTGGCCCGCAACCCGCATGGCGGCGAGCACCTGCAGGACCTGCTGGTGGGACAGATCCTGTGGGTCACGCCGCCGCAACTGGGCGTGCTCGCAGCAGTGACCGCGCTGCTGATGTTCTGGATGTGGGCCGGCGGCATGCGGCGGTTCGGCCGCTTCGGCTTCTACGGCGTGTTCGCCGTGGCCGTCACCGCGTCCGTGCAGCTGGTGGGCGTGTACCTGGTGTTCTCCAGCCTGATCGTGCCGGCTCTCGCGACGTCGGCGGTGCGTCCGCGCGGGCGCCGCATCGGCATCGCGCTGGCGCTGGGGGCCGTGAGCTATGCCGTCGGGCTGGCGCTGTCGGCGCTGTTCGACCTGCCTTCCGGCGCGGTCGTGGTCTGCACGATGGCCGTGCTGGGCCTGCTGGTGCGACGCTTCGCCGGACGGCAGGCGGTGGTCAGCCCTTCGACAGCGACGCGAACGTCTTCCTGAACTTGGCGACCTTGGGCGCGGCCACCGCCATGCAGTAGCCCTGGGTCGGGTTCTTGGCGAAGAAGTCCTGGTGGTACTCCTCGGCCGGGAAGTAGCTGCGCAGCGGCTGCACCTCGGTGACGATGGCCTTGCCGCCATACGTCTTGTCGTTGCCGAGCTCGCGCACGATGGCTTCGGCCTCGCGCTTCTGCTCGTCGGTCGTGTAGTAGATGCCGCTGCGGTACTGCGTGCCCACGTCGTTGCCTTGCCGGTTGAGCGTGGTGGGATCGTGGATCACGAAGAAGATCTCCAGGACCTGCCGCGTGCTGATCTGCGCCGGGTCGTAGGTGAGCTTCACCACTTCGTTGTGGCCCGTGCGGCCGGTGCACACCTGCTCGTAGCTGGGGTTGTCCAGCGTGCCGTTGGCATAGCCGGATTCGACATCGGTCACGCCGCGCACGTTGACGTAGACGGCTTCGGTGCACCAGAAGCAGCCGCCCCCCAGCACGATGGTCTGCAGTTCGCCCATGTTCGCTCCGCAAATCCGCCACTGTAGTCCCGCAGGTGGGCTCGACAGCGCTGGTTAGCATCGGACCATGTTGCCTGGCGTGTTGAAGCCGATCCTCTCCTCGCTGGCGTTGCCGCCCGCGATCCTGCTGATCCTCATCGGCCTTGGACTGGCGCTGGTCGTCTTGCGCCGGCGGATGGCGGGCGTGGTGCTGGCGGGCATCGGCACCTGCATGCTCTGGCTCCTCAGCTGCCACTGGGTGGCGACCGCACTCGCCGCGGCGTTGCTGCCGCAGGTTCCCGCTGTCACTCCCGAGCGGCTGGCGGGCGTGCAGGCGATCGTCGTGCTGGGAGGCGGCGTGCTGCGCGACGCGCCGGAGTACGGCGCGCCGCAGCCGAATTCCTACTCGGCGGCGCGACTGCGTTATGCAGCCTGGCTGGCGCGCCGCACCGGCAAGCCGCTGGCCTTCTCGGGCGGGGTCGGATGGGCGTCCGTGCGCGGCAGCATCCCGCCGGAAGACGAGGCCGCCCGCTGGCTGCTCGCGCAGGACTACGGGCTCGTGCCGCGCTGGGTGGACGCAGCCTCGCGCGACACGCACGAGAACGCGCAGCGCATGCGGGACCTGCTGGGCCGGGACGGTGTCCGGCGCATCGCGCTGGTCACGCACAGCTGGCACATGCCGCGGGCCGCCGACGAATTCGAACAGGCCGGGTTCCAGGTGGTCCCCGCGCCCACCGGCTTGCCGTCGCCCCAGGTGCGCCCGCTGCTCGAGTGGATGCCGTCCACCGATGGATTGACGCTCTCCCGCCTTGTGATCCGCGAAGCCGTTGCGCGCCTCGTCCAGCCCGGATGAGCGCCGCGTGCGCCGGCACCGGCCTTGACGTACGTCCCTCTGCGCCGCTACATTACTAACCAGTCAGTCATTAACCATCCACGCCCTCGATGTCGCTGTCCAGACTCATCGTCGGCAAGTCCCCCACGACCGAAGTGCAGACGGGCCGGCGCGAGCGGCGCAAGGAAGCCCGCCCGGGCCAGTTGCTCGACGCGGCGCTCGACCTGTTCGTGGAAAAGGGCTTTGCCGCCACCCGCTCGGAAGAAGTCGCCGCCCGCGCCGGCGTCTCCAAGGGCACCCTCTTCCTGTACTTCCCGACCAAGGAGGAGCTGTTCAAGGCCGTCGTGCGCGAGAACATCTCGGGCCGTTTCGCGGAGTGGAACAAGGAGTTCGACGCCTTCCAGGGCTCGTCGGCCGACATGGTGCGCCACTGCATGCGTGCTTGGCTGGAGCGCATAGCGCTGACGCGGGCTTCGGGCATCACCAAGCTGATGATCAGCGAGGCGCGCAATTTCCCCGAGCTGGCCGCCTTCTACCAGCAGGAGGTGATCCAGCCGGCGTCGGCGCTGATCCGCCGCATCCTCCAGCGTGGCGTGGACAGCGGCGAGTTCCGTCCGCTGGACATCGAGATCAGCACCTACTCGCTGGTGGCGCCGATGGTGTTCCTGATCATGATGAAGCACTCGCTGGGCGCCTGCTCGCCGCAGGACTACGTGCTCGATCCGGAGCGCTACGTCGACGTGCAGGTGGAGAACCTGCTCTCCGGCCTGTGCGCCCGCAGCACCCGGGAGGCGAAGCGATGACCCGCCGCCGCACCTGGATCGTCGTGGCGGTCGTGCTGCTTCTCGTGGCACTCATGGCAGGCCGCGTGGTGACGACGCGCAAGGCGCGCGGAGCGGCGCAGTCCACCGCCAAGGCCGAGGCTGTCGTGGAACTGGCCACGACCGACGTGTTGCGCGCCGCCAAGCGCGAACTCACCACCGGCGTGCCGGTCTCGGGCTCGCTGCGCGCGGTCAATAGCGCGGTGGTCAAGGCGCGCGTGGCCGGCGAACTGCAGGGACTCACCGTTCGCGAGGGTGACGTGGTCACCGCCGGCCAGGTCATCGCACGCATCGACCCGACCGAATCGCAGTCGCGGCTGCGCCAGGCGCAGCAGCAGGCCGAATCGGCCAGGGCGCAGATCGACATCGCCCAGCGGCAGTGGGAGAACAACAAGGCGCTGGTCGACCAGGGCTTCATCTCGAAGTCCGCGCTGGACACCTCGCTGAACAACCTGAACGCGGCCAAGGCCACGCACCAGGCTGCAGTCGCAGCCGCCGACGTGGCGCGCAAGACGGTGGACGACACCGTGCTGCGCGCGCCGATCGCCGGCGTGGTGTCCCAGCGCCTCGCGCAGCCAGGCGAACGCGTGTCCATCGACAGCAAGGTGGTCGAGATCGTGGACCTCGGCCGGCTCGAGCTGGAGGCCACGCTGAGCGCGGCCGATTCGGTGCAGGTGCGCGTGGGCCAGCAAGCGCAGCTGCAGGTGGAGGGGCTGCCCAAGCCCGTGTCCGCCCGCGTCGTGCGCATCAACCCGAGTGCCCAGGCAGGCAGCCGCAGCGTGCTGGCCTACCTGGCACTGTCCGATGCCGCCGGCTTGCGACAGGGCCTGTTCGCGCAGGGGCAGCTGGCCACCGGCAGCGGGACGGCCGTCGCCGTGCCGCTGAACGCCGTGCGCACCGACAAGCCCGCGCCGTACGTGCAGGTGGTTGAAGACGGCAAGGTCGTGCACAAGCCCGTGACGCCCGGCGCCCGCGGCGACGCCGACGCGGAGACCTGGGTCGGCGTCGATGGCATCGCCGAAGGCGCCACGGTGATCCGCGGCAACGTGGGCACGCTGCGCGAAGGCACGCCGGTCCGCTTCACCGGCACCGCATCCGGGCCGAGCTCGGCCCGCAGCTTCTGACCGGCACACCCGATGTGGTTCACCCGCGTCAGCCTGAAGAACCCGGTCTTCGCCACCATGGTGATGCTGGCCCTCGTCGTGCTGGGCCTGTTCTCGCTGCAGCGCCTGAACGTCGACCAGTTCCCCAACATCGACTTCCCGGTGGTCGTGGTGCAGACCGACTATCCCGGCGCGTCGCCCGAAGTGGTCGAGAGCGAGGTCACCAAGAAGGTCGAGGAAGGCGTCAACTCCATCGCCGGCATCGACTCGCTCACCTCGCGCAGCTACCAGGGCCAGTCGATCGTCATCATCCAGTTCCAGCTGCAGATCGACGGCCGCAAGGCGGCCGATGACGTGCGCGAGAAGGTGGCCGCGATCCGGCCGTCGTTCCGCACCGAGGTCAAGGAACCGCGCGTGCTGCGCTTCGACCCGTCCAGCCGCGCCATCTGGTCGCTGGCGGTGTTGCCGGACGCGAAGGCCGCGAAGCCGATGTCGGCCGTGGAGCTCACCAACTGGGCCGACCAGGTGCTCAAGAAGCGGCTGGAGAACGTGCGTGGCGTCGGTGCGGTGACGCTGGTGGGCGGCAGCAAGCGCGAGATCAACGTCTACCTGGATCCGCAGGCGATGGAATCGCTGGGCGTCACCGCCGACCAGGTGGCCAGCGCCGTGCGCAACGAGAGCCAGGACCTGCCCGTGGGCGCGGTGCGTTCGCTGACCCAGGAGCGGGTGGTGCAGATCGATGCCCGCATGCAGCGGCCCGAGGACTTCGGCCGGATCATCGTCGCGCGGCGCAACGGGTCGCCGGTGCGCGTGGACCAGGTCGCGCGCGTGGTCGACGGCCCGCAGGAGATCGAGAGCCTCGCCCTCTACAACGGGCAGCGCACCTTGCTGCTGGCGGTGCAGAAGGCGCAGGACGAGAACACCATCGCGGTCATCGACGGCCTGAAGAGCACCGTGGCCGAGATGCAGCCGCAGCTGCCGGCCGGCGTGCGCCTGGAGCCGATCCAGGATGGCTCGCGGCCGATCCGGGTGGCGGTGGAGAACGTGCGGCACACGCTGGTTGAAGGTGCGGCGCTCACCGTCCTCATCGTGTTCCTGTTCCTGAACTCGTGGCGCTCAACCGTCATCACCGGCCTGACGCTGCCGATCGCGCTGATCGGCACCTTCCTCGTGATGTACTGGTTCGGCTTCACCGTGAACATGGTGACGCTGATGGCGCTGTCGCTGTGCGTAGGCCTGCTGATCGACGATGCCATCGTGGTGCGCGAGAACATCGTGCGCCACGTGCAGATGGGCAAGTCGCCCTACCAGGCCTCGCTGGACGGCACGCAGGAGATCGGCCTGGCCGTGCTGGCCACGACGTTCTCCATCGTCGCGGTGTTCCTGCCGATCGGTTTCATGCAGGGCATCATCGGCAAGTTCTTCCACGAGTTCGGCATCACCATCGTCGCGGCGGTGATGATCTCGATGTTCGTGAGCTTCACGCTCGACCCGATGCTGTCGTCGGTGTGGCACGACCCCGAGATCGAGGCGCATGGCAAGCCGCGCGGCCGCGCCACCTTCTACGACCGCACCATCGGCCGCGTCACCGGCTGGTTCGACGCCACGACCGAACGCCTGGCCGAGGGTTACCAGTCGCTGCTGCGCTGGTCGCTGGCCCACAAGCTGGCCACCGTGTTCATCGCCATCGGCATCTTCGTCCTGAGCGTTGTGATGGTCCCGCTGCTCGGCACCGAGTTCGTGCCGAAGGCGGACTTCTCCGAAACCACGGTCAACTTCTACACGCCGGTGGGCTCGTCGCTGGAGGCGACCGAAGCCAAGGCGAAGCAGGTCGAGACCATCATCCGCGAGTTCCCCGAGGTGCGGTACACGCTGTCGACCATCAACACCGGCAACGCCATCGGCAAGATGTACGCGTCGGTGTACGTGCGCCTGGTCGATCGCAAGGATCGCGTGCGCAATGTCGACGAGATGTCGGACGTGCTGCGCCGCCGCCTGCAGCAGGTGCCGGGCATCACCGTCACGCACGTCGGCCTGCTCGACGCGGTCGGCGGCAACAAGCAGGTGGAGTTCTCGCTGCAGGGCCCCGACCAGAAGGAACTGGAACGGCTGGCCCGGCTCGTGATGGACCGCATCCGCAACATCCCCGGCCTGGTGGATCTCGACTCGAGCGTCAAGCCCGACCAGCCCACCGTGGAGGTGCAGTTGCGGCGCAATGTGGCCAGCGACCTCGGGCTCTCGGTCGGCCAGGTCGGCGCGGCGCTGCGCACCCTGGTCGCCGGCGACACCGTCGCGACGTGGCGTGCGCCCGACGACCAGACCTACGACGTCAACGTGCGCCTCTCGCCTGAGGCGCGCGTGTCGCCGCAGCAGCTGGACCGCGTGCCGTTCGCGACCGGGACCAATGCGGACGGCAGCATGCGCGTCGTCCGCCTGAACCAGGTGGCCGACGTGCGCGAGGGCACCGGCCCCAACCAGATCAACCGCCGCGACCTCACGCGCGAGGTGGCGATCAACGCCAACACCTCCGGGCGAGCATCCGGCGAGGTGTCGGCGGAGATCAGGAAGCAGGTGGAGTCGATCGGGCTGCCCCCGGGCTACCGCTGGCAGTTCAGCGGCTCGGCCAAGAACATGGCCGAGTCATTCGGCTATGCGGTCTCCGCGCTCGCGATGGCGGTGATCTTCATCTACATGATCCTGGCCAGCCAGTTCAAGAGCTTCCTGCAGCCGCTGGCGCTGATGACGGCGCTGCCGCTCACGCTGATCGGCGTGGTGCTGGCGCTGATGGCGTTCGGCTCCACGCTGTCGATGTTCTCCATCATCGGCATCGTGATGCTCATGGGCCTGGTGACCAAGAACGCCATCCTGCTGGTGGACTTCGCGATCCGCGCCCGCGAGGACGGCATGGAGCGCGCCGAGGCGCTGCTGCTGGCCGCGCGCGTGCGGCTGCGCCCGATCCTGATGACGACGCTGGCGATGATCTTCGGCATGGTGCCGCTGGCGTTCGCCATCAGCGAGGGTTCGGAGCAGCGCGCCCCCATGGGACAGGCGGTGATCGGCGGCGTGATCACCTCGTCCCTCCTCACCCTTGTGGTGGTGCCGGTGGTGTATTGCTACCTGGACGACCTGGCGGCCTGGGCGCGGCGCAAGTGGCGCCGCGAGCCCGTGCGCAGTTCGGCGGGCGGCGGTTCGGCGCAGCCCGTGGCAGCTTCTAAAATCGACCGGTTGACCTAGTCCCAGTCCCCAGTACCTAGCCCCTCGCCTTCCATGAGCCCCCAGCCTTCCCTCGACCAGCTTCGCTTCAACATGATCGAGCAGCAGATCCGCCCCTGGGACGTGCTCGATCCCCAGGTCCTGGACCTGCTCTCCGTGATGCGCCGCGAGGAGTTCGTTCCCGCCGCCCACCGCGCCCTGGCCTTCGCCGACATGATGGTTCCCTTGCGTGGCACGCCGGAAGAGGCCATGCGCCTCGGCCAGGTGATGCTGGAGCCCAAGATGGAGGCGCGCCTGCTGCAGGAGCTGGACCCGAAGCCGCACGAGAAGGTGCTGGAGGTGGGCACCGGCTCCGGCTACATGGCCGCCCTGCTGGCCGGCCGCGCGCAGCGCGTGATCTCGCTGGAGATCGAGCCGGACCTGGTGCGCCTGGCGCGCGGGAACCTGCAGAAGGCCGGCGTGCACAACGTCGACGTGCGCGAAGCCGATGGCGCCCACGGCCTGCCCGCCGAGGGCCCGTTCGACGGCATCGTGCTGTCCGGGTCGGTCGCCGAGGTGCCGTCCGCGCTGCTGCAGCAACTGAAGGTGGGCGGCCGGCTGGTTGCCATCGTGGGCGAGGACCCCGTGATGCGCGCGACCCTGATCACCCGCACCGGGGATGCCAGCTACACGACGGCGCAGCGCTGGGACACGCTGGCCCCGCGCCTCCTGCACTTCCCCGAACCCTCCCGATTCAAGTTCTGATGATCGACCAGGTCCGCCCCGCCGATCTGGACGCCTGGTTCGCCGACCACGGGGGCGATGGCGTGGTGCTGGACGTGCGCGAGGCGCCGGAGCTGCGCGCCGCCAGCGTGCAGCCTGGCCCCTTCCAGCTGCAGTCCATCCCGATGAACGACGTTCCGTCGCAACTCGGGCGACTCGATCCGGACAAGCCCATAGCATGCCTCTGCCATCACGGTGCCCGCAGCATGCGGGTGGCGATGTTCCTGGCGCACAACGGATTCGGCACTGTCGCCAACATCGCGGGCGGCATCGATGCGTGGTCGCAGGAACGCGACCCGTCCGTGCCACGCTACTGAGAGTTCCAGAACGACGAAGACCGGAGAGGAGACGGAGATCATGAGACCCACGCGGCTAGTCCCCCTGGCGGCAGCACTCGCGGCCGCGCTCGGCGCCTCCGGCGCTTCGGCCCAGAGCCTGCTGGCCATGTACGAGGCGGCGCGGGCGCAGGATGCCGCGTGGCAGTCGGCCCGCGCGCAGTACGAGGCCAACCTCGCCCGGGCGGACCAGTCGCGTGCCGGCCTGCTGCCGACAGCCAACCTGTCCTCCAGTTACTCGCGCACCCAGGCCGACATCGTCGGCGTGCCGCCGACGCCGGGGATCTCCAACCCGAACTACTTCGGCACCCAGAACACCACCCTCAGCGCATCGCAGCCGCTGTACCGGCCGGCCAACTGGGCCACGTTCCAGCAAGGCAAGCGGCAGGCCGACCTGGCGCAGGCGCAGCTGATGGTCGCCGAGCAGGACCTCATCATCCGCGTGAGCCAGGCCTACTTCGACGTGCTGGCCGCGCAGGACACGCTCGCGTTCGTGCGCGCGCAGAAGGCGGCCGTCGGCGAGCAGCTGGCCAGCGCCAAGCGCAACTTCGAGGTCGGCACCTCCACCATCACCGACACGCGCGAGGCGCAGGCCCGCTACGACCTGGTGCTGGCGCAGGAGATCGCGGCCGAGAACGACCTGCGCGTCAAGAAGCTCGCGCTCGACACGCTGGTCGGCCAGAAGAACACCGACCCGGTCCCGGTGGCCACGGCCATCGATCTGGGACCTCCGCAGCCCGCCGACGTGGAGTCGTGGGTGACGCAGTCCGAAGACGCCAGCCCCGCCGTGCAGCAGGCGCGCCTCAACCTCGACGTCGCGAAGCTCGAGACCGAGAAGGCGCGCGCGGGCCACAAGCCCACGCTGGACCTGCAGGCCAGCTACTCGGTGATCCGCAACATCAACGGCACCTCCACCAACCCGCTCGCACCCAGCAGCACCCGTCCGGCCATCGCGCAGGCGGGCGTCGTGCTCAACGTGCCGATCTTTGCCGGCTTCGCCACCCAGAACCGGGTGCGGGAGACCGTGTCGCTGGAGGACAAGGCGCAGGCCGACCTGGAGAACGCGCGCCGCACGGTGGCGCAGAACACGCGCGCCGCCTACTTCGGCCTGGTCTCCGGCCAGGGGCAGGTGCGCGCGCTGGAAGCGGCCGAGGCGTCGAGCCAGAGCGCGCTGGATGCCAACCGCCTGGGCTACCAGGTGGGCGTGCGCATCAACATCGACGTGCTCAACGCCCAGAGCCAGCTGTTCCAGACCAAGCGCGACCTGGCGCAGGCCCGCTACAACGTGCTGCTCGGCCAGCTGAAGCTGCGGCAGGCCAACGGCACGCTGGTGCCGGACGATCTGGCGCGGCTGAATGCGCTGGTGGTGAAGTAACAGCCAAGCGCCGAAGGCGCGGGAGTCACGCAGAAGGCGCGGCGGCGCTCAACCGCCCTTTGCAGCCTTCACCAGGCACGACGACAACCGGTCGAAGTGCAGCATCGCGGCCTGAGTCAGGTCGACCTGCTTCCGGCGCGCGTCGTCGGTATCGCTCAGCATGATCCAGCCCTTGGCGCGCATGGATTTCAGGCGCGCGTGGATCGTCGTGGGGGCACCCAGTTCCGAACGCGCCATCAGGTCGCGCACACACAGCCGCTCCTGCTTCTGTCGCGCCGACGCCACCAGCGCGAGCACGCGCTCCTCCAGCGGATCGAGTGGCGGCAGCGACGGCAGCCCGCGGATCGCCTCGGCGAGCTGCAGGAACCGGAAATAGACGTCGGCGGGACGGGTACGTGGTGCCATGGGATGGGTGGGCCCCCTTGCGCGGGGACTGGCTTGTCTCTAGGCTGCGGCGAGCGCTCCAGAACCGAGAACGATCTTACAGCCCCGACGAGCGCCCGTGCGCCACCTGAAACTCCAACTTGCCATGGTGGCGGTCACGGTCGCCCTGTTCGCACTCGCGTTGGCCATCAACCACTGGCTGTTCGCCCGGCTCGAATTCGCGGCCGGCATCAACTGGATCTACCTGCCGGCCGGCGTGCGGCTGCTGGCCACGCTGCTGTTCGCCGAAGCCGGGGCGGTCGGCCTGCTGCTGGTGTCGTGGCCGGTCAACTTCCTCTGGTTCTTCCCCGACGACCCCGAGCGCGCCTTCGTGGGCGGCGTCATCGCGTCCGCCGTGCCCTACCTGCTCTACCTGGCGGCGCGACGCGTCGACGGCCTGCACGCCTCGCTGGCCAATCTCACGCCGGGGCGGCTGCTCCTGCTGGCGGTCGCCAACGCGGTGGCAGGGCCGCTGCTGCAGCACCTGTACCTCGCGTCGCGCGGACAGGCGCACCTGCTGCCGGGTTTCGTCGCGATGGCCACCGGCGACCTGGCGGGCACGCTGATCGTGCTCTATGGATGCCGTGCGGCCCTGCACGCCATCGCGCGGCCGCGTTGAATCCGCCTTGACTCGCCGGCGGCCAGCCAGTAGTCTCGGGCGGCTTCGTTCCAGAAATCAGATCGTTTTTCAAGCAGTCATGACGGAATTCGACAGCTGGCGCCTGGCCCGGCAGGAAGCCGAGCAGCTCCTGCAGAGCCTGACCGCGGTCCCTGCCACCCGCCCCGTGCCGGCCCCCCAGTTTCTCCCCAGCATCCCCTGGGAGCGTCCCGCCCGGGCCGCCCGCGCGGCCTTGCGCTGGTTGCGTGCTGGCGGGCGCTGAGGCGAACGCTTCGCCGATCAGGCGTGCGGCTCGCGCCGCGGATCGTGCACGAGCGCGAGGATCGCATCGGCCGTGCGCCCCGCCGCGCCCCGGTGCGCCTGCGCGAAGCGCGCGGCGAGCTCGGCGCGCTGCGCCCGGCGCGGCGCATCGCCCGCCAGCAGCGCGGCCTGTCGGACCCCATCCTCCAGCGTCTGCACGCGCAACGCCGCTCCGGCCGCTTCGGCCCGCTCGGACGCCTCCGCGAAGTTGAAGGTGTGCGGCCCCATCACCACCGGGCAACCGCAGGCAGCAGCCTCGATCAGGTTCTGCCCGCCGAGGGGCAGGAAGCTGCCGCCGAGCAGCGCGACGTCGGCCAGGCCGTAGTACTGCGCCATCTCGCCCAGCGAGTCGCCGATCCAGACGTCCGCGTCCGCAGGACCTTCGCCGTCGCTCCACGCACTGCGGCGGGACACCGACAGGCCCGCTTCCCGCGCCAGCGCCGCCACCTCGTCGAAGCGCTGCGGATGGCGCGGGACGACCAGCCAGCGCAGGGCGGCCATCGCCTTGTCCGAGGAGCGCCGCGCCCAGCCTGCGTGCTCGAGATCGCGCCACCCGGCCAGCACGCGGAAGAACGCGGCTTCCTCGCCTTCACGCGAACTGGCGAACATCACCACCGGCGTGTCGATGCGCTCTCGCCAGCGGCGCCCGCGCGCGATCAGTTCCTCGTCGGGGCGGGCGTCGAACTTCAGGTTGCCGAACACGCCGCTCACCTGCGCACCGACGGTGGCGAGGCGCTGCGCATCGGCATCGGTCTGGGCCCAGACAGCCGCCAGCGATCCATAAGCGGGCCGCGACAGCCGCTGCAAACGCAGCGCCTGTTGCAGCGACTTGTCCGAGAGCCGCGCGTTCGCCAGCGCCAGCGGCACGCCGGCGCGGCGGCAGGCATGGGCCAGGTTGGGCCAGACCTCGGTCTCCATCAGCACCCCGGCGCTGGGGCGGAAGTGGGCCAGGAACCGCTGCACGGCCCTGGGCGTGTCCCAGGGCAGCCAGGCCTGCACGTCGCCTTCGCGCAGCAGGCGCGAGCCCTCGGCCCGGCCGGTGGCGGTGCCGTGCGTCAACAGCAGGCGAAGTCCCGGGTCGCGCTCGCGCAGCGCCTGCACCAGGATCGCCGCCGCCCGCGTCTCGCCGAGCGACACGGCGTGGATCCACACCGCCCCGGGATGCGCGGGCTGCGCATAGCGGCCGAAGCGCTCGTCCACCGCCTCCAGGTACCCGGGTTCGGCCGCGCCGCGCCGGCGCAGCTTGCGCCGCAGCAGCGGCTGGGCGCCGTGCATCACCAGCGAATACAGGCGCCGGATCACCGGTCCGCCCTCGCCTGCTCCCACGCGTCCCACACCATGGCAAGCGGCGGCGTCGGCGCCGCGAACACGCTGCGCTGGCGGGCGGTCGAGGGGCCGGTGCGCCAGGCCGTGTCGAAGTTGTAGATCTGCACGTGCGGCAGGTCGAGGGCCACCGCGATGTGGGACAGGCCGCTGTCCACGCCGATCACGCCGGCGCAGCCGGCCAGCCGGTCGGCCAGCGCGCCCAGGTCCAGCCGCGGCCACACCTGTGCCGCCGGTCCGATCGCATCGGCCAGCGCCTCGCTGCGCGCGCGCTCGATGTCGGAGCCATGCGGCAGGCCGATGCCGTAGCCCTGCGCCACCAGCAGCCGGCCGAGCGCGATCCAGTGCGACTGCGGCCAGCACTTGTCCTCGCGCGAGGTGCCATGCACGAGGACGACGGTGGGACGATCGCCCGCGGGCGCCTGCCCCGCGCGCGCAGCCCGTACTGCAGCGTGGCCGGCACCTGGTAGCCCAGGGCGGCGGCACACAGCTGGCGCGAGCGCTGCACGGCGTCGATGCGCACCGGCATGCGCACCGCCACATCGGCCACCCAGCGCGTCGGCCGCTCGTAGCCAGCGCCCTCGGTGCGGTTGCCGAGCGCATACCGCTTGCCCTGCGCGCTCAGGCGAGCAGCGCGAGCAACCAATGCGGACTTGGTGAGCCCCTGCAGGTCCAGCACGGCGTCGTAGCGGCGCTCGCGCAGTCCGTGGCGGAACTCGCGCCACTCGCTGCGCGTGGCCGAGGACAGCGGCGTCTTGCTCCAGCGCCGCAGGTCGCAGGGGATGACATCGCGCACGCCCTCGCAGCGCTGCACCAGCGGCGCGAAGCCGCGCTCCACCACCCAGTCCACCTTCGCGCCCGGCGCGCAGGCCAGCACGTCGTGCACGGCCGGCATGGCGTGCACGACGTCCCCCAACGACGAGAGCTTGACGATCAGGATGTCCACTGCGCGGATTGTCGCCGGGGGAGAAAGTCGGACTACCGAACGCGAAAGACGCAAAAGCTACGCAAAAGAACGCAAAAGGGAGAGGAATCCTGAAGGGAGGACCTTCAGACGTCTCCTTGGCGTCTTTCGCGAACTCTTGCGTGTCTTGCGTTCAAGAGTCCGCTCCTGCGTTCTCAGTGAGCCGCTTCCGCGAACTGGGCGTCGGGCTTGACGCTGCGCAGCAGCGCCAGCATCTCGCCCTCGATGCGATGCAGTGCCTCCTGGGTCTGTCCTTCGAACCGCAGCACCAGCACCGGCGTGGTGTTGGAGGCGCGCACGAGCCCGAACCCATCGGGCCAGTCGACGCGCACGCCGTCGATGGTGGAGATCTCGGCCGGGGGCGCGAACTTCGCCTTGGCCATCAGCTCCGCGACGATGCGGTGCGGCTCGCCCTCGGCGCACTTCACGTTCAGCTCGGGCGTCGAAAAGCTGGTGGGCAGCCCATCGAGCACGGCGCTGGGGTCCTTCTCGCGCGACAGGATCTCGAGCAGCCGGCACCCGGCGTAGGTGCCGTCGTCGAAGCCATACCAGCGTTCCTTGAAGAAGATGTGGCCGCTCATCTCGCCACCCAGCGGCGAGCCGATTTCCTTCATCTTCGCCTTGATCAGCGAGTGGCCGGTCTTGTACATCAGCGGCGTGCCGCCGGCCTCGCGGATGGCGGGCGCCAGGCGCTGCGTGCACTTGACGTCGAACAGGATGGTGCCGCCCGGCACGCGCGAGAGCACGTCGCGCGCGAACAGCATGATCTGGCGGTCGGGATAGATCGTGTTGCCGCCGCGGGTGACGATGCCCAGCCGGTCGCCGTCGCCGTCGAACGCCAGGCCCAGTTCGGCGCCGCTGGTCTCGAGCGCCTTCACCAGGTCGCGCAGGTTCTCGGGCTTGCTCGGGTCGGGATGGTGGTTGGGGAAGTTGCCGTCGACCTCGCTGAACAGCTCGATCACCTCGCAGCCGATCGCGCGGAAGATGCCGGGCGCCGACGCACCGGCGACGCCGTTGCCCGAGTCGACGACGATCTTCATCGGCCGCGCCAGCTTGATGTCGCCGGCGATGCGATCGCGGTACGGCGCGAGGATGTTGACGTTGCGCACCGTGCCGCCGCCGTCCTTTCGCCAGCTCTCCTGCTCCATGGTGCGGCGCAGTTCCTGGATCTCCTCGCCGTAGATCGCGCGCCCGGCCAGGACCATCTTGAAGCCGTTGTAGTCCTTCGGGTTGTGGCTGCCCGTGACCTGGATGCCGCTGTGGCACAGCGTGCTGGCCGCGAAGTAGAGCATCGGCGTCGTGCAGACGCCGACGTCGATGACGTTGACGCCGGCGGAGGTGAGGCCGCGCACGAGCGCCGCCGACAGCGACGGGCCCGAGAGGCGGCCGTCGCGGCCGACCGCGACAGTGGTCTCGCCCTCTTTCAGCGCGGCCGTGCCGAAGGCGCGGCCCAGCCCTTCGGCCACCTGTTCCGTGAGGGTGGACGGCACGATGCCGCGGACGTCGTAGGCCTTGAAGATCGAGGACGCAACTTGCATGTCGTTCGGTTCCCTGGGGTGCTGGAAATGAGCCGGTGATTCTAGTGGGCGCACCCCGCAGGGACATGTCCGGAAACGGCCAGTCCGCACCGATGCGCTCCTTATCATGGCCGCATGTCCAGCGAGCCCGAGACCCTGCAGCCCGACGCCTGCTACCTGGCGCTGAAGGCCCGCGACGCGCGCTTCGACGGCAGCTTCTTCACCGGCGTCACCTCCACCGGCATCTACTGCCGGCCGGTGTGCCGCGTGCGCACGCCCAAGCGCGAGAACTGCCGCTTCTTCGGGCATGCCGCGCAGGCCGAGAGCGCGGGATTCCGGCCGTGCCTGCGCTGCCGTCCCGAACTGGCGCCGCATGCGCCGCGCTGGTCGATCCAGGACGCGAGCGACATGCTGGCCCAGCAGGCCGCGCAACTGCTCGACGAGCCGGAAGCGTGGCACGACGCGCCGCCCTCGGTCGAGCTGCTGGCGCGCCGCCTCGGCGTGAGCGACCGACACCTGCGCCGCATCTTCGAAGCGAGCCTGGGCGTCTCGCCGCTGCAGTACCTGCAGACGCGGCGCCTGCTCACGGCCAAGCAGTTGCTAGCCGACACCGACCTGCCGATCACGCAGCTGGCGCTGGTCAGCGGCTTCGCCAGCGTGCGCCGTTTCAATGCCGCCTTCCTGCAGCACTACGGCCTGAGCCCGGGGCAGCTGCGCCGGGAAGGCGGCCGCGCCGGCGAGGCCGTCGTGCGTCTCGGCTACCGGCCGCCCTACGACGTGCAGGCAATGCTCGCGTTCTTCGGGAAGCGGTGCGTCGCGGGCATCGAGTTCGTCGGCGAGCGCGAACTCGGCCGCACGCTCGCGCTCGAAGCCGGCGGCCAGGTGCATGCAGGCTGGCTTGTGGCCACGTTCGACGAGGAGCGCCACCAGGTGGAGCTGCGCACCAGCGACACGCTGCGGCAGGTCTTGCCGCTGGTGATCCGCCGGGTGCGCGCCTTGCTGGACCTCGATGCCGACCCGCTGGCGATCGGCTCCGTGCTGCACGCCAGCTTCCCGGACAGCGACGGCCTGCGCGTGCCGGGCACCACCAGCGGCTACGAACTCGCGGTGCGTGCGGTGCTCGGGCAGCAGATCACGGTCGCCGCCGCGCGCACGCTGGCGCAGCGCCTGCTGCAACGGTTCGGCACGCCGCTCGACACGCCCTGGCCATCCCTCACGCACTTGTTCCCGCCAGCGCAGGTGCTCGCCGCGGCCGAGGGCGACGCCCTCGGGCAGCTGGGCATCGTGCGGCAACGCCAGGCCGCCATCGTCGCCATCGCGCGTGCCGTCGCCGAAGGACGCCTGCAGCTGCATCCGGGCGCCGACGTCGCGGCCACGCTCCAGGTGTTGCAGGCCTTGCCGGGGATCGGCCCGTGGACCGCGCAGTACATCGCGATGCGCGCGCTGCGCTGGCCCGATGCGTTCCCGGCCGGCGACGTCGCGCTGCACAAGGCGCTGGGCGTGCAGGGCAGCCGGCAGGCCGCGCGCGATGCCGAAACCGCTTCACAGGCCTGGAAGCCCTGGCGCAGCTATGCCGTGATCCGCGCCTGGGCGCGTCTCTCGCCACCAACCCAACCGGTCGCAACAGCATGAAAATCCATCCACATCCCGTGGCCGCGCGCCACATCTCCGCGCTCGGGCCGGTGCTGCTCGCCGCGACATCGCAGGGCCTGGCCGGCCTGTGGTTCGAAGGCCAGCGCCACCATCCGGACACCGCCGGCTGGCCACTCGACGCCTCGCATCCCGTGCTCGTGGCTGCAGCGGCGCAACTCGACGAGTACCTCGCGGGACAGCGCACGACCTTCGACCTTCCGCTCGACCTGCAGCACGGCACCGTGTTCCAGCAGAGCGTGTGGCGCGCGCTGCTGGCGATCCCCCACGGCGCCAGCACCAGCTACGCCGAGCTCGGCCAGCGCATCGGCGCACCCGGGGCTGCGCGTGCGGTCGGCGCGGCGGTCGGCCGCAACCCGCTGAGCGTGGTGGTGCCGTGCCACCGCGTCCTCGGCGCGGGCGGTGCGTTGACGGGCTACGCGGGCGGGCTGGACCGCAAGACGGCGCTGCTGCGGCTCGAGGGCGCGCTTTGACCGCGCACAGCCGCGGTCCGCAGGCCTGGGTCGTGGACTTCGTGCTGCTGGCCGCCATCTGGGGCAGTTCGTTCCTGTTCATGCGCCTTGCGGTGGTCGAGTTCGGCCCCTTGCCGACTGCGTTCCTGCGCGTGGCCATCGCCACGGTGTTCCTGCTGCCCATCGTGCTGTGGCAGGGACAGGGCGCGGTGCTGCGCACGCATTGGCGCGCGATCGGCGTCGTCGGCCTGCTCAACTCGGCGCTGCCGTTCGCGCTGTTCGCCTTCGCGCTGCAGACGATCACGACAGGGCTGTCGGCGATCCTCAACGCCACCGTCCCGCTGTTCGGCGCGCTGGTCGCCTGGGCCTGGCTGCGCGACCGGCCCGGCGCCGTTCGCGCGCTCGGCCTCGTGATCGGCTTCGCGGGGGTCGCCATGCTCGCGTGGGACAAGGCCAGCTTCCAGCCCGGGGCCAGCGGCCCGGCCAGCGGATGGGCCTTGCTGGCCTGCCTGGCGGCGACGCTCTGCTATGGCATCGCGGCCAGCGCGACGAAGAAGCACCTCACCGGATTGCCGGCGCTGGTCACCGCGACCGGCAGCCAGCTGGGCGCCAGCGTGTGCCTCCTGCTCCCCGCGTTGTGGAGCTGGCCCGCGACGATGCCGGGCTCGCGCGCCTGGCTCGCGCTGCTGGTCGTCGGCGTGCTGTGCACCGGCGTGGCCTACATCCTCTACTTCCGCCTCATCGAGGAGACCGGCCCGGCCCGCGCGCTCACCGTCACCTTCGTCCTGCCCGTGTTCGCCGTCTTCTATGGCGTGCTCTTCCTGGGCGAGACGGTGACCCCGTGGATGCTGATCTGCGCGCTGGTCATCGTTGCGGGCACCGCACTGTCAGCAGGCCTGATCAAGCTGCCCACCCTCATCAAGGGCAGCCCGGGTCGAGCGCGCTGATTCCCCTCCGCCGGACTTCGTCATCTGATCAACAAGCCACTCGGCGATCGCGCGGCGATCACCGGGTGAATGAGTCATAGCCCCTTCGGGCCATGACTCCTCCGGTCGCGGTAACCCCTCTGCAGGACCCCTTGTTTGAGAATGATCTGCATCGACGGAATCGCCAGGGACTAGAACGATGCGAGCACTCATTCCCGCCATTGCCTTGTGTGCCGGACTGCAGGCGGGCGCGGCCCCGCCGGCGGCCCCTCACACGGCCGTGGCCATGAACACGCCCATGCAGGGCGAACTGCACGCGCAGCTGGGCGCAACGCCCGATGACGTGCGCGCGACCCAGCGGCACGGGGACGCGATGGTCGTCGCCACCAGCCTGCAGACGACACAGGCGCCGGCCCATGCGTCCGGCACCACCGAAGAACGCAGGCCCACCACGGCTGCAATGCTGCTGGCGGCACTGGCACTCATGACGGGCATCGCCCTGCGTCGATGGGGTGCCGGCCAGCAATGACAGTCCGACCGCTGCGCTCGCTCGCCGAGCGCGCCTTTCGCTGGAGTGCGCTCACGACCATCGGGCGCTTCGCGCTGCAGCTGGTCGCCCAGATCACGCTGGCCCGCCTCCTCGGTCCCGACAACTACGGCGTGTACGGCATCGGCATGGTGGTGCTGACCTTCGCCGCCTTTCTCTCGGGCAACAGCTTCAGCTACATCCTGATGCTGCAGAAGGAGATCGACGACGAGGATGTGCGCTTCGCCTTCACGTGGCAGGTGATCGCCGGCGCGGCGTGCGCCGTGCTCATGGCCGCCACCGCGCCCTGGATCGCGCAGTTCTTCGGTGACGCACGCGTCGAGTCGATGGTGCGCTGGATGGCGGTGGCGTGCCTGCTGCTCGCCCTCACCGGCCCCGCCACGTCGCTGCTGCAGCGCGACCTGAACTTCCGCGCGCTGGGCCTCATCCAGCTCGTGAGCTATGGCATCGGCTACCTCGCGCTCGGCGTGCCGATGGCACTGGCCGGCTGGGGCGCCATGGCGCTGGCGGGGGCCTGCGTGGCCCAGGCCGGTGTCGCGATGGTGGCGAGCTATGCAGTGCGGCCTCACGCCGTGCGGCCGCTGTTCCGCCACCGGCTCGCCACCGAGACGATGGACATGGGCCGAACCGTGTTCCTCACCAACGTCGTCAACTGGCTGCTGACCAATGTCGACCGGCTGCTGATCGGCCGCGTGCTCAACGCGCAGTCCGTCGGCCTGTACAGCGTCGCCTACAACCTGGCGTCGATTCCCAACACGCTGCTGATCGGCGCGCTGCAGCCGACGTTCCTCGCCACGGGGGCGCGCATGCAGGACGAGCCGCGGCAGCTGGCGCAGGCCTGGCTCACGATGCTGGCGTGCATCGTCGTGTTCGTCACGCCGGCCTCGGTGGTGATGGGACTGCTGGCGGGCGACCTGGTGCAGGTGCTTTACGGGTCCGCATGGCGCGATTCGGGCTGGGTGATGTCCCTCCTCTTCTTCTGCGTGCCGGCCTGGGCCTGCTGGGGCCTGTCGACGCCGGTGCTGTGGAACACCGGCCGCAAGCACCGGGAGGTGCTGCTGCAGCTGCCGCTGCTGCTGGTCGCCGCGCCGCTCTGGTGGTATTTCGCGCCGCAGGGCATCCGCGCCATCGCGGTGGTGTCGGCCGTCGTGGTCTTCGCCCGCGCCACGGTCATCGTCTGGGCCGGCCTGCTCGCCCTCGACGTGAGGCCCGCCGCACTGCTGCCCTTCGTGGGCCGCGGCCTGGTGCTCGGCGGGCTGAGCGCCGCGGCCGTCGAAGTGGGCCGGCATGCGGCCATCTCGCTGAACCATCCCATCATCACGCTGCTGTGCGGCGGCGCGCTGGCGACGGTGGCGGTGTTCGTGCTGGTCGTCGCGCGCCCGCAGGTGCTCGGGCCCGAAGCGCGCGCCGTCCTGTCGCGCGCCCTGCCCGGCATCGGCCCGCGCTGGAGCGCAACCCCGGAGGCCCGCCCGTGAACCGGTCCACGCACAAGTCCGCCCCCTCGGGTGGCTTCCTCTACTGGATGTTCCCAGCCATGCTGGCCGTGGGCGGGCTCGGCGTCCTGCTGTCCAACCGCGACCTCACGCAGGCGTTCCAGCACCTGGAGGAGACGGCCCAGTCGATCGCCGACCCGGTGCAGAACCCCATCGTGATGTGGGTGCAGCGCGCGGTGTCGCTGCTGCTCGTGGCCGGCGCGCTCGAACGGCTGGCCAGCCACTTCGGCCAGCGCCGGCCGGTGCCGTCGATCGCACTCACCGGGGCCTTCCTCTTCTTCTGGCTGACCACGGTGCTGACACCGGGCCTGCTCGGCGCGCATCCGGTGCTCACCCACGAGTACGTCTACTCGCTGCTGTTCGGGCTGGCCGTGACGATGACCATCCCCGAGGACCGCGAGCGCATCCTGCGCGCGTCGCGCGATGGCCTGTTCGTGTTCATGCTCGCCGGCCTCGTGCTGATTCCCTGGAATCCCGTGCTGGTGCTGGACTCCTCGTATTCGCAGGGCCTGCTGCCCGGGGTGCCGCGGTTCGGCGGCCTGTCGGCGCACCCGGTGATGATGGGCATCCTGTGCCAGACCGCCCTGCTGCTGCTGTGGGCGCGTCCGTACGAGCGCCGCTGGCTCACAGTCTGCGCCTGGGTGCTCGGACTCGGCGTGCTGTTCTTCGCGCAGTCCAAGACCGCGTGGCTCGCATTCCTCATCAGCGCCAGCTGCATGGTGCTGGTGCGCAAGGCGCCCGGCTCGGTCGAGCGCCTGGCCGACCCGCGCGCCAATTCGTTCGGCGTGCTGTTGCTGCTGGGCGTGATGGCCGCTGCGATCGTCGTGCTGGTGGGCGTCGTGGTGTTCGACGTGCCCAGCATGGTCCAGGATTTCTTCGGCACCAGCGAAGGCGCGCAACTGGCCTCGCTCACCGGCCGTGACCGCATCTGGGTCGTCGCGCTGGACGAGTGGCACAACAACCCGGTGTTCGGCTACGGCCCGACGATCTGGGACAACGAATACCGCCAGGCCATCGGCATGCCCAACGCCACCCACGGCCACAACCAGATGATCGACACGCTGGCGCGCTGCGGCACCGTCGGCGCGGTCGGCCTGGTCGTCTACGCGATCGTGCTGATGGTCATGGCCATCCGCTATGCACGCGCCACCCAGGGCCTGTCCCTCGCGATGTTCCTCACGCTGGCCCTGCTGTCGGTCAGCGAGGTGCCGCTGCTGCTGGTCGGCTACGGCATGGACGTCTTCGCCCACATGCTGCTGCTCGTCACCCTGGCGGGCGCGGCCGCTGAACAGCGCCGGCCCCACGTGGCACTGGATCCCATCGAGCCCACCTTGAGGACCGCCTCATGAATTTCTCCGTCGTCATCCCGCTATACAACAAGCTGCACTACGTGCGCAGCGCCGTCCGCTCGGTCCTGGCCCAGACCATTGCTCCCCTCGAGGTCATCGTCGTCGACGATGGCTCCACCGACGGCAGTGCCGAGGCCGTCGCGTCGATGGGCGATCCCCGCGTGCGTCTCGTGCGCCAGCCCAATGCCGGCGTGTCGGCGGCCCGCAACCGCGGCATCGAACTGGCCCGCGGCGACTGGGTCGCCTTCCTCGACGCCGACGACTGGTACCACCCCGAGATGCTGGCCGCACTGGCGCAGGCCCACCAGGCCTGTCCCGACGCCGACATGCTGGGGGCAGGCTTCCGCACCATCCCGCCGGCTTTCGGCGCCGATCCCGAAGCCTGGCCGGTGGCCGAGTCGTTCTACGAGGTCGAGGTGGTCGACGACCTGCGCGTGCGCTGGATGAAGACCGCGCCGTTCTGCACCAGCAGCGTGGCCATCCGCACCGACCTGCTGCGCCGCATCCAGCCCTGCTTCGTTACCGGCGAGCACCACGGCGAAGACCTGGACCTGTGGTTCCGCGTCGGGGACATGGCCCGCGTGGCCGTGGTGAACGCGCCCTTCGCCGCGGTGCGCGTGCTGCCCGACAGCCTGTCCACCCGCAACGCGCGCCACACGATGCCCGCGTTCCTGCAGCGCATGCAGCAGCGGGCGCTTTCGGGCGAGATCCCGGCGAAGCACCGCCGCTCGGCGCTCTGGTTCGTCGGCCAGATGCACGTCACGCTGGCGCGCGACGCGCTCGACGCCGGCGACCGCAAACTGGCCCTGCGCTGGCTGGCGGGCGGCCGCCGCGTGGCGCTGACGCGCCGCTGGGCGCTCACCGCGCTGATGGCGCTGTTCATGCCGACGCACGTCGCGGGCAGCTGGCAGCGCTGGCGCCTGCGCAGCGCGGAGGCGTTCTCGCCGGAGGGCCCTTCGCAATGACCACCGAAACCCATCCCTGCCGCGTCTCGGTGGTCATCAAGGCTCTGAACGAGGAGCCGAACATCGCGGCGGCAATCGAGAGCGCGATCATCGCGCTGCACGAGGTCGGCGGCGAGGTGATCCTGGCCGACTCGTGCTCCACTGACGGCACGGTGCGCGAAGCCAGCCGCTTCCCGGTGCGCATCGTGCAGCTCGCGCGCCAGGCCGACCGCAGCTGCGGCGCGGGCCCGCAACTGGGCTACCAGCACTCGCAGGGCGAGTACGTCTACATCATGGACGGCGACATGAAGATGGTGCCGGGCTTCCTCGAGCAGGCCCTCACCTTCCTCGCCCAGCATCCCGAGATCGCCGGTGTCGGGGGCCGCGTCGTCGAGCTGAACCAGGAGAGCCTGGAGTACCGCGAGCGCAGCGAACGCGGGCGCCGCCTCGAGGCGCATCGCGCCCCCGGCCAGGTGGACCGCCTCGATGGCGGTGGCCTGTACCGCCGGCGTGCCATCGAGGAGGCCGGCTACATCTCCGACCGCAACCTGCACAGCTACGAGGAATTCGACCTGGCGGTGCGGCTGCGCGCGCTCGGCTGGAAGCTGTGGCGGCTGCCGGCCGACGCCGTCACCCACTACGGCCACGACGCACCGCCCTACCAGCTGCTGCGCCGGCGCTGGAAGAGCCGCTATGCCTGCGGGCTGGGCGAACTGGTGCGCGGCGCGCTCGGCCAGCCGCAGATGAAACTGGTGCTGCGCGGCGTCCGCGAACTGCGAATCTACGTGGCGGTGCTGGCCTGGTGGGCCGTGCTGCTGTCCGCTCCCCTCTGGCCGCTGGCCGTGGCCGAACGCGCGGCGCTGGTGCTGGCACTGGCTGCCGGCCCGCTGGCGGTGATGGCCTTGCGCAAGAAGTCGCTGGCGCGCGCGGTCTACTCCGTGGTGTCCTGGTGCGTGCAGGCCGCGGGCCTGGTGCGCGGCTTCTTCACGCCGCGCCAGCCGCCCCGCGCGCTGATCCCGAGCCTGGTGCTGCAGGAGCCGAACACGGCGCAGCACAAGGGCCAGGAACTGTTCTCATGACCCAACCGATGGAATCTCCCGCTTCCACTGCCTTCGAGCTTTCACCAGCGCCACGGTCCGCGCAAACCAGCACCGAAGGCCGCTTCATCTACATCGCCGTGCCCTGGACGCCGGTGGGCGGCGGCATGTACAAGGTGGCCGACTACCTGATCCAGGCCCAGCAGGCCGGCCCGCACGGGCCCGTGCTGCGTCCGCTGGACACGCGCGGCAGCGGCGGTGCCGCGGCGTCGCTGGTGCAGGTGGTGCGCGCGGTCGGACGCCTCGTGCGCGACCGCTTCAAGGGCCGCGTCGCCGGCGTGCACGTCAACATGGCCGAGCGCCTTGACTTCGTGCGCGAAGCCATCGTGCTGGCCGCCTGCAAGCTGCTGCGCATCCCGACGGTGCTGCACCTGCACGCCGCGCAGCTGCACCACAGCTACCGCGAGTTCCCCGCGCCGCTGCGGGCGGTGGTGCGCTGGGTCTTCTCGCTGCCGCAGGCCTGCGTGGTGCTGGGCCGGGTGTCGGCCGATTTCGTCACGCGCGAGTTGCGCGTGCCGCCGGAGCGCGTCGAGATCGTCATCAACGGCGTGCCGCAACCCACGGTGCCGCGGCGCACCGAACAGTCCGAAGTGCCCCAGGTGCTGTTCGTCGGCAACCTGTCCGAACGCAAGGGCGTGCCCGAACTGCTGGAGGCGCTGGCACACCCGGCCCTCGCCCGCGTGCCGCTGCAGCTGACGCTGGCCGGCGGCGGCGACATCGACCGCTTCCGCGACCGCGCGCTCGAACTGCGCATCGGCTCGAAGGTGAACTTCCACGGGTGGGCGACGCAGGACCAGGTGGCGCAGCTGCTGGCGCGGGCCGACGTGCTGGTGCTGCCCTCGCACGACGAAGGCCTGCCGCTCGCGATCCTGGAGGCGCTGGCCCACGGCGTGGCCGTCGTCTGCACGCCGGTCGGCGAGATCCCGCACGTGCTCTCGCATGGCCACACCGCCTGCTTCGTCGAACCCGGCGAGCCGGCCAGCATCGCGCGTGGCCTGGCCCAGGTGCTCGGCGACGCGCAGCAACGCGAGCGGCTGGAACGCAAGGGCCAGGCGCTGCACCAGGCGCAGTTCTCGCTGCGGCATTTCGCCGCCAGCATCGCGCGCATCCACCAGCGCCAGTTCGGCCTCTCTGCCCAGCTGCCCGCGTCGATGGAGGAGCCGCGGTGATCGAGAACGCCAACGCCGTCCCGCGCGGCACGACGGTGCAGGCCGACGTCTGCATCGTCGGCGCAGGTGCCGCCGGCATCCCGCTCGCGCTGTCGCTCTCGGGCAAGGGCATGTCGGTGCTCCTGCTGGAAGCGGGCGAGCGCACCCAGGACCCGAAGGCCCAGGCGCATTACGAAGGCGAAGTGGCGGACGAGCGCATGCACAGCCCCGTGCACCGGTACCGCCTGCGTGGCCTGGGTGGCTCCACCAGCCTCTGGGGCGGTCGCTGCATGCCCTACGACCCGATCGATTTCGAGGAGCGCGCGTGGGTGCCGCACAGCGGCTGGCCGATCTCCTACGAAGGCCTGCTGCCTTACTACGCACGCGCCAACACCTGGGCCGAAGCCGGCGTCTTCAGCTACGACGCGCGCCAGGCCCTGCCCGACGCGCCCCCGATGTTCGCCGGCTTCGAGAGCCCGATCGTGCGCACCGACGGGCTCGAGCGCTTCTCGTGCCCGACCGATTTCGGGCGTCGCTACCGCAGGCGCCTGGAGGTCGCGCCGGACGTGCGCGTGCTGACCGGCGCCCACTGCACCGGCGTGCGCCTGGATGCCGCGGGCGCGCAGGTGCGGGCCCTGGACGTCGCCACCATCGCCGGCAACCGCTTCCACGTGAACGCGCGGGCCGTGGTGCTCGCCGGCGGCGGGCTCGAGACGGCGCGGCTGCTGCTGCACTCCACCGACGTGGCGCCGCAGGGCGTGGGCAACCAGTTCGACGTCGTCGGCCGCTACTACCAGTGCCACATCGCCGGCAACGTGGGAACGCTCACGATCCACGGCCCGACGAAGAACGTGCGCCACGGCTACGAGGTGGCGCCCGACGGCGTGTACTGCCGCCGGCGGATGTCGATCGACGCCGCGGTGCAGCGCAAGCACGGCCTGCTCAATGCCGTGGCGCGGCTGCACTTCCCGAAGATCACCGACCCGTCGCACCGCAGCGGCGTGCTGTCGGGGCTGGTGCTCGCGCGCAACCTGATCAGCTACGAATACGGCAAGCGGCTGCGCGACAGCCAGCCGGCGTCGGCCGGGACGATGGCGCAGCACCTGCTGAACGTGGTGCGCGACCCGTTCGACACCGCCGGCTTCCTCACGCATTGGCTGCGCAAGCGCACGTTCGCCACCCGCAAGTTCCCGTCGGTGATCCTGTCCAACCGCACCAACCGCTTCAGCCTCGAGGTGCAGGGCGAACAGCAGCCGCTCGCATCGAGCCGCGTGCAGCTCACGCGCGAGGCCGATGCGCTGGGCATGCGCAAGCTCAAGGTCGACTGGCGCTACTGCGCGGCGGACATCGAGTCGGTCGCCCGCACGCTGGACCTGCTGGCCGGCGAAATGGAGCGCACCGGCGTCGGCCGCTTCGAGTACGACCGCGACGAGCTCGAAGGCGACCTGATGCGCTACGGCGCCTACGGCGGGCACCACATCGGCACCACGCGCATGGGCACGCAGCCGCGCACCAGCGTGGTCGATGCGGACTGCAAGGTGCACTCGGTCTCGAACCTGTACGTGGCTGGCAGCGCCGTCTTCCCGACCTCGAGCCAGGCCAACCCGACGCTCACCATCGTCGCGCTGGCATTGCGGCTCGCGGACCGCCTGACGCAGCGCCTGCAGCCGCGGCGCGCCGCGGCCGAGGAGGTGTTCGCATGAAGGTGCTGGTGCTCGGCGCCACCGGGTATGTCGGCTCGCGGCTGCTCACGCTGCTGCGCGAGTCGGGATGGACCGGCGCGGTCGGCGCCTCGTCACGTGCCCGCGGGGAAGGCCTGGTGCGCGTCGACGTGCGCGATGGCGCCGCGCTGGCCGAGGCGCTGCGCGGCATGGACGCGGTCGTGAACTGCGTGGCCGGCGATGCGACCTCGATCGCGCAAGGGGCGGAGTTGCTGGCGCAGGCTGCCGCGGCTGCCAACTGCCCGCGCATCGTGCACCTGAGCACGATGTCGGTGTATGGCGCGCGTGAAGGCGTCGTGGACGAACACGCGGAGCCCGGTCCGCTGCTTGGCTGGTACGACCGCGCCAAGCGCGAGGCCGAGCGCTCGCTGCTCGGCTACACCGCCCAGGGCGGCATGCTCGTGATGCTGCGGCCCGGCTGCGTGTGGGGCGCGGGCAGCGAGCTCTGGGTCGCACGCGTCGGACGCTGGCTGCGCAGCGGTCGCCTCGGCGATCTCGGCGAAGGCGGCGACGGCTGGTCCAACCTGGTCCACGTCGACGACGTGTGCGTCGCGATCCTGCGCGCGCTGCAACTGCCGCTGGCGCAGGGCGCCTCGTGCACCTACAACCTGGCCTCGCCCGACAGCCCGCGCTGGAACGAATACTTCATGGACCTCGCGCGAGCCATCGAAGCCACGCCCGTGCGGCGGCTCGGGTCGCGCCGCACCTCGCTCGACGCGCACGTGGCCGGTCCCGTGCTGCACGTCGCGCGCAAGCTGCTGAAGCGAGCGGGCCGCCTGGGACGCGCGATCCCCGAGCCCATCACGCCGGGCCTGCTGGGACTGTGGCAGCGGCACCTGCACCTGGACGCGCGCGCCGCCACGCGCGACCTGATGCTCGACTGGACGCCCTACCCCGTCGCCCTGAGCGAGGCGGCCGCGTGGTTTGTGCGGCAGGAGAGCCTCGAGCGCGTGAAGGCGCACGCGTCCCTCATCCCGGGCTAGCAGGACGTCCGCGAACCCATCCGCCGCAACTGGGTGACGGATGACTGGCACAACCACTCGCTGCAGGGCTGGCCCACGCTGCAGAGCTTTCAGCGGCTGAGCCTCCGCCGCACGGACGAAGCGCCGCCCCGGCCCGTGGCTACACTCGATCGCCCATGCCAGACACCGGCGATCCCTCTCCTGCCCCGGGCGCCGATGCGGCCCACCTGGCGCGGCGCATCGGGCAGCTGGCCGCCACGGCGCATTCGGGGTTCGCTCCCGCCATCGCCCGCCTGCACCGGTCCTTGCACCAGCTGCTGGCCAGCGACGCGAAGCCGCTGCTGCGCGCCCTGCAGGACATGCAGCATGCTGTGGCCGACGCACAGTGCCATCGCCCGGGTCCCCGCTGGCTGCGCTGGCTGCCCTGGCTGGGGTCGGGCCCGCGGGCGGAACTCCAGTACCGCACCGATTGCCGGGAAGCCCTGGGCACCCGCGGCGCGGTCACCGAGCACGCGCGGGCCCTGGCCGGCGTTCACCGGCCCCAGTCGGCGGAAGCCGCCCGCCAGCTGTCGCAGCTGCTGGAGGTGATCGACGCGATGGACGTTCCGCTGCACGAGGCGCAATCCCTGCTGACCACGTGGTGGGACGACGTGCGGACCCAGCGCCCCGATCCGCAGGACCAGCCGGCGGTCGACCAGCTGCGCGCCATGGTGGCCGAGGTCGACACGCACCGGACCCTGGTGCAGCGACTCGAGAGTGCGTGCTCCGCGGCCCGGGACGTGGTGCGCATCGGCCGCGCCGTCGTGAGCGGCCGCGACACGCTGCTGCGGCTGCTCGACGCCAGCTTCGACCGCTGCTGGGACGACTGGCGGCTGCGCGTGCAGCCCGCGCTCGGCGACGAAGCTGCACCCGATCCCGAACGGGTGGTCGACATCGCCAGCCGCGCCGCGCCGGCCCGGCGCGCGCTGCTGCAGCGGCTGGAACAGGCACGGGCCGAATGCACGCGGTTGCAGATCGACGAACAAGCGCTCGCGCAGGCACTCGCCCAGCTGGGCGAGCAGTTGGCGGCGCTGGGCGACCGTCCCATCGGCGACGAACCCACGTTGCCCGGCATCGTGCCGCGCAGGTGAGAGGGCGCCCCTTCCCGCTTCGCAGGCACCCACCCATCTGCACTTCATCACGGGAGCACGGGCCTTGAGCGGAACGCTGGACTGGAGCGCCATCGACCTCGTGGTCTTCGACGTCGACGGCACCCTGTACGACCAGCGGCGCCTGCGGGTCGCAATGCTTGGCCACCTGCTCGCCGAGGCCTTGCGCTCGCGCAGCCTGGACACGCTGCGCATCCTGCGCACGTTCCGCAAGGTGCGCGAGGCTCTCGGGGAGGAGGCCGGCGCGGACTTCCTCGCCGAGCAGTACGCCCGCACGGCGCAACGCCACGGCCGGACGGCCGCCGAGGTGCAGGCACTGGCCACCGACTGGATGGAGGTGCGCCCGCTGCAACGGCTGGCCGCGTGCCGCTATGACCACGTGGACCGTGTTTTCGCGGGCCTGCTGTCTGCGGGCAAGCAGGTCGCCGTGTTCTCCGACTATCCCGCCGCCGCGAAGCTGCAGGCCCTGGGCCTGCAGGCGCACCCCATCGTGTGCGCGACCGATGCGGACGTCGGGCGGCTCAAGCCCGATCCGCGCGGGCTGCACAGCATCCTGCAGTCCACGGAAGTGCCGGCCGCGCGCACGCTGATGATCGGCGACCGATTCGACCGCGACGCAGAGGTTGCGCGGCGTGCCGGGGTGCGAGCGCTCATCCGCTCGCCACGGCCGCACCCCGAGGTCGACACCTTCCGCACCTATGCGGACCCGGTGTTCCAGCCCCTGCTGCTGGGTACGGCCGTCGTCGCGTGAAAGCTGCTGCGCCTGGCCTCAGGCCCGCTCGCGCAGCGGCGCTGCGTGGATCTCGATCGTGGAGTGCGCGACCTCCGGGTGCTGCGCCAGGCGGCGGCGCACGGCGGCGGCATCCAGCTGCGCATCGCTGGTGAGCAGGGTGATCGCGCACGCGTAGCAGTTGCGGCCCACGCGCCAGACGTGCAGGTCGGTGACGCGGTCGCCCGCGCTCTCGACTGCCTCGCGCACCTCGTCCACGATGGCATGGTCCATCTCGCGGTCGAGCAGCACCTTGCCGGTCTTCACGGTCAGCCCGCGGGCCCACGAGGCGACCAACACGGCGCCGACGATGCCCATCACCGGATCGAGCCACCACCAGCCATACACCCACCCGCCCGCGAGCGCTGCGATGGCCAGCACCGACGTGGCCGCATCGGCCAGCACGTGCACGTACGCCGAACGCAGGTTCAGATCCTGGTGCTGCTCGCCATCGCCGGCTCGCGCATCGGAGGCGCCGTGGTCGTGGTGTGCATGGCCGTGGTCATGGTGGTCGTGACCGTGGTGATGGCCGTGGTCATGTCCGTGGTCGTGGCCATGACCGGTGCGTCCCAGGATGGCCGCACAGGCCAGGTTCACCAGCAGGCCCAGCACGGCGACGAACAGGGCCTCGCGGTAGTGGATGGCCTGCGGCGACAGCAGCCGCTCCAGCGACCCGAACAGCATCAGCGCCGCCACCACGAGCAGCAGGATCGCACTGGTGAAGCCCGCGAGCACTTCGATCTTCCACGTGCCGAAGGCGAATCGCTCGTCGTCCTTGTAGCGGCGCGCCGTCGCGTAGGCGAACACGGCCAGGCCGATCGCCAGCGCGTGCGAGCTCATGTGCCAGCCGTCGGCCAGCAAGGCCATCGAATTGAACCAGTAGCCCGCGGCGATCTCCGCGACCATCGCGAACGCCGTGATCCAGAACACGAGCGTGGTGCTGCGCTCGGCCGCCTCGTCGGCGGTGTGGAAGGCGTGGGACTGGTGCCAGGGAGCGGAAGACGAATCGTGATTGGTGGACATGGTGGATGGGACGCAGCAAGCCAATTGTCGGCGACGTGGCAGGTCTGCCACATCGAGCGAGGCGGCGGCGCCTTCCTACAGCCGAGGCACAGGGCACTGCCGAGAATGGACTGCACCCAACAGGAGCATCCATGCAGCAACAGTTCGAGCAGTCCTCCCTGTTCCCGGGCGAGAGCGAATCCTCCACCCGCCCCGGCGTGTTCGCGCGGACCGCGCGTGCGCTGGCCGCGCGCTTCGTGCGAGGCGCGGTCGACCCGGTCGAGCAGCCTTTCCGCGACAGCGACTTCGAAGCCGAATCGGACTTCTTCGGCCGTCCCCTGGGTGAGCATTGACGAGGCCGCGCGCAACCTGATCTGACAGGGCCCGTTGGAGCCATGAACACGCCGCCGCAGGGATGCGCGGTGATAAGTTCAGCAGGAGCATCTGAGCGGTTGTCGCGGGCAGCACGGGTCGCAGCCCAACGGGGAGCACATGGTCACCAGCAAGACGAACAAGGAAAAATTCGACGCCGTCCAGGTGCTGCGGGCACTCGCTGCCGCGCTGGTGGTGTTCCAGCACGCGGTGATGAACTGGGCCGAGAAGGCCATCGCACCGGGCCCGATCCCGTACTTCCCCGACATGGGGGACTACGGCGTCAAGCTGTTCTTCTGCATCAGCGGCTTCATCATCGTGCACACGGCGACCGCGCTGCCGTCGGGGTGGGACAGCAGCAAGACCTTCTGGCGCCGCCGCATCCGGCGCATCGTTCCGCTGTACTGGATCGTGACGGCCGCCTACCTGGTCAAGACGGTCGCGTCCGGCCAGCACGTGGGGCTTGCCGAGGTCCTGCAGTCGTACTTCTTCATTCCCTACGTGAATCCGCACGGCCTGGTGCAGCCGATCCTGGGCCAGGGATGGTCGTTGAACTACGAGATGCTGTTCTATCTCGCGTTCGGCGCCACGTTCTTCCTGCCGCGGCGCTGGCACGCGCCCGCGGTGGCAGCCCTGATGACGGCGCTCGCGGCTGCACGCGCCTTCGGATGGCTGGGGAATCCTGCCTCGGCCGGCGCCCTGTACTACTGGGCCGACGCCATCGTCCTGTACTTCGTGGCCGGCGTTGTGGCCTGCCTGGTGGCGCAGCAGTGGAGGTCGCGCAAGTGGCCGGGCCTGAGCCAGGGATGGGCAGCGCTCGTGGCGAGCGCCATCGTGGTGGCCTTCGCCGGTTTCGCGCTGCCGGCCGACGAGCCCCTCGCCTTTGGGTGGATGCCGGCGGCCTGCATCGTGCCGCTGCTGCTGTGCATCACCGCCCAGCCACGTCCCATCGGTGCGATCTGGCAGCCCATCGTGATTGCGGGCGACGCGTCGTACTCGACCTACCTCACGCATGGCTTCCTCATGGGCCCGCTGGCGCGCCTGCTGGGCGGCCTGAGCGTCACGGGAAGCCTCGGGTACCACGGCTTTGCCTGGATCTGCGTGGTGGCGTGCACCGCCGCCGGCTACCTCATCTTCGTCGGCCTCGAACGGCCGCTGCACACCGGCAGGTTCCCGCGGCCATTCGGCAAGCGCCGCCCCTCCGTCCTGCAGAGCCACGCCCAGCCGGTCGTGCCGGTCGTGCAGCCGCAGCCGCTGGATAGGGCGCAGTAGCGTTCTTGATGAGCTTCGTCAGCGCCTTACTGACGAGCTGATGCGTCACTGTTCAGCCGCCAAAGCGTAACGACCTGCTCGGCCGTGACGGCGGCGTGTTGCAGCGATGCAGCGCGACAATGACCGCCGCGCTTCGCCTCTCTCCACAGCCGGGTTTCCCTCGTGACTCGGCCATTCCGCGTTGAACCAGCGGGCGCTTCCGTCCCGCAATGCGGAGCTTCAGCGTGAAATACCTCGCACGCCCCAAGCTCATGCTTCCTTACGTTTGTAGTCGGTCACCTACCGGGTTGTAGGACCAGGACGACACTACAGTCACGGCTCCTTGCTGAGCCCTGAGCCCGGCGCCGATTTCAGGCCCGGGTCCAGGACGCAACCAGCACCTGCAATCGGCCCGGCCGCGCGACCCGTCGCGACGCCAGGCCCCTTCTGGAGCCTCATCTTGAAACGTCGCCTCTTCCTCCTCTCCGGTTCCGCCTCCGCCATGGCCACCATGCTGGCCGCCTGCGGTGGTGGCGGCGGCGGCGGAGCCGCCGACGCAGCTGCCGTCGGCAGCGTGGACACGACCGCGGCTGGCTCGACGGTCGGCAGCACGGCCGCGGTGTCGACGCCGGTCCCGGCCCCGGTGACGGCCACTGCCGCACCCGCGACCACCGCACCCGCGACCACCGCACCCGCGAGCACCGCACCCGCTGCTGCCGACGCGGCCGCGTCCACGGCGGGCGGCCTGCCGGCCAAGATCCTGGGCTGCTACTTCACCGCCTGGGACACCTCGTACCGCATCACCGACGTGCCGACCGACTTCAACGTCATCTACCTGTTCAACGCCCAGAACGGCGGCACCAACACCGGTGACGGCTCCTGGACCTGGTCGTTCGCCAACGAGGTGCCCGCGGCGCAGATCCAGCAGGTGCGCCAGCGCGGCCAGAAGGTGATCCTCACGGTCGGCGGTGCAGGCCTGGGCTTCGTCTACACGAACCGCACCCAGTCGACCAACTGCGTCAACTCCATCAAGTCCATCATCAGCCAGCTCGGCGGCATCGACGGCGTCGACTTCAACAACTACGAAGCGGGCATCATGAATTCGGGCAACGTCTCGGCCATGTGCATCGAGATGGTCTGGATCGCGCAGCAGCTGCGCGCGACCTACGGCCCCAACTTCGCCATCACCTCGCCCGCGGGCGCCGCCGGCACCCTGGACGAGAACCTGATGGTGGCGCTGAAGAACGCCGGCCTCCTGACCTACGCGGCGCCCCAGCACTACGACTGGAGCGGCTTCAACGCGGTGGGCTACATCGCGAACTCCGTCGACACGTGGTCGCGCGCGCTGGGCGAGTCGCAGGTCGTCGTCGGCCTGTCGGCGAACTACAGCAACGGACCGTCGCTGAGCGACTGCACGCGCGAGTGGGCCACCATCAAGGCGGCGCACCCGAACATCCGCGGCCTGTTCTGCTGGAGCGCGCAGACCAACATGAGCGGCGGCAACGTCTGGGGCTCCACGATGAAGGCTGCGCTGGCCTGAGCAACCGTCGCGGTCCGTTCACAGCTGGAACGTCAGCCAGCGCAACAGGCCCTCCCCCACCTCGCGCAGCATGCCGACGCGTCGCGGCGCCATGGGATGGGCCGTGGTGCGCACCTGCTCGGCCCACGCGGCATAGCGCGCGATGGCGTCCGCATCGTAGAACGCCACCATCAGTTCGTAGTTGAGGAACAGGCTGCGCTGGTCCAGGTTCAGCGAACCGGCCAGCGCCACGGTGGTGTCCACCACCACCAGCTTGGCATGCACCATGCGCGGCGCGAGCCACACGCGCCCGCCCGCATCGACCAGGTCGCGCAACGCCGAGGGCCGGGCGAGATCCGCGAGCAGGTGATTGGACTTGCGCGGCACCAGCAGCTCGACCTCGACACCGCGTCGCGCCGCCAGCGTGAACGCCATGAGGAGCGCGGGATCCGGCACGAAGTACGGCGTGACCGCGACGATGCGCTCGCGCGCGCTGAAGCAGGCGTCGATCAGCAACTGGTAGAGCGTGTCCTCGGGCTGGTCGGGACCACTGGGAAGCAGTTGCGCCGCCGGGCCGCCCACCGTCGGCGGCTCGACCTGCTCCGCAACCGGCGCGCTCGTCGGCAGCGGTGCATTCGCGGCGATGCCCCAGTCCAGCTCGAACTGGTGCAGCGCCTGCGCCGCCAGCGGCCCGCGCAGGTCGAAGCTCAGGTCGGTCCAGGGCACGCGGCCCCGCGTGCCGGTGAAGTATTCGGCGGCGAGATTGCGACCACCCGTCCACAGCCACTGGCCATCGGCGATGGCCAGCTTGCGGTGGTTGCGCAAATTCACCCGCCCGCGCAGCGGCGACGACCACGGCCGCACGAACAGCCGCACTTCCACGCCGGCCTCGCGCAGCCGCCGCAGGGGCAGCGTGCCGCCGAGGAAGCGGCCCACGCCGTCGACCATCAGCCGCACCCGCAGGCCTTCGCGCGCACGCCGCGCGAGCAGCCGCACGACCGGCTCGCCGATCGCGTCGTGGCCCACGAGGAAACTGGAAACGTCCAGGGTGCGCGTGGCGCCCAGCAGCAGCAGGTGCAGGCGCGCCAGCGCGTCGTCGCCGTCGGCATGCACGTGGAGATCGTCGTACGGCACCGGATCCGGCAGGCCCAGCCCGCGGGCCAGGGCCTGGAAGCGACCACCTGCGGCCGGCACGTCGGTGGCATGTGCCCCCGGCAGTCGATGCGACGGTGCCCGCACCATCTTGCGATTGCCGAACAGGAGGAACACCGGCAGCGCGATGTACGGCATCAGCACCAGCGAGAGCACCCAGCCCAGTGCCGCGGAGGGATGCCGGCGCTGCCGCGTGGCCAGCGAGAGCGACAGGTAGACCAGCACCGCCGCCAGCACCACCAGGGTGTGCAGCGTCAGCCAGTGGCCCGCGCCGAAGTTCTGGGGCATGGAAGGAGCTTACCGTCCGCCGGCGCGCGGGCCGCGTCGCAGCAGGCCGACGAGCCCGCGCGTGTCGGGCGCATCGATCGCGATGCGCACCTCGCGCCCCAGGTCCTCGAGCACCGCTTCGGCGGCCAGCGCCCCTGAGCGCGCCGCGCTCTCCATCGAGCAGGGCAGCGCGGTGTCGGTCCAGTCGCCCGCCACGCAGAGGCCCTCGACCGGCGTGCGGGTGCGCGGCCGCAGGCCCTCGGTGCCGGGCCGCGGTTGCGGCACGGCCATCGGCACGCGGTGCACGCGCGTGTGCAGCACGCGCGCCTGCCGCGCGGCCGGCGCGAACTGCTCGATCTCGCGCATGGTCTGCTCCACGATGCGCTCCTCGGGCCAGTCGGCGCGCACCTGCGGCCCGATGGCATTGCAGGCGATCACCGAGCCCTCGCCCGCCAGCGCGGGCCGGATGCCGGCCAGATCGTAGAAATCGGTGTTCAGGTTCTGCGGCGACCAGGTGCGGGCCCAGAAGCGCTCGCGCGTGATGCGCCGGTCGAACCAGACGTAGGTGCTCTGGTACGGGCTGGGGCGGAAGTAGCGCGCCGCGGTCGCCAGCCCCTGCAGCGCGGCCTCCGGGGAGGCAAGCGCCGCCACGTCCTGCGGCGGGAGCGCGAGCACGCAGCGGCGCGTGGCGATCACGCGGCCGTCGACGGTCTCCAGCCCCACCAGGCGGTCCTCCTCGAGACGCAGCCGCTGCACCCGCGCGCCGAACAGCACCTGGCCCCCCGAGCGCAGCACGGCGCGGCAGCTGCCCGGCACGTACAGCTGGGCCAAGCCGACCTTGGGAAAGCCGAAGTGCCAGCCGCTGCGCCCCAGCATCAGTCGGAACACCCGCAACAACGCGGTGCCCGAGCACTGCTCCAGCGGCACGTTCAGGAGGGCCAGCACCGCCGAACGCCAGAACCAGTCGATCGCGCGTGGCCGCACGCCCATCGCGCGCAGCAGGCCGAGGGCATCCTCGTGGTCGAACTCGCGCGTGCCCTGTTCGTCCAGGCGCGCCGCGCGCCAGGCGATGCGCGTGTGCGACAGCGCATCGCGCATCGACAGCCGCGTCAGCGCGCGCGGGAGCAGTGGCAGGCCATGCAGCGGCGGCGGCAGGCGCCACGAAGGCATGCGCAGCACGCCGCGGCCATCCAGCAGCGTGATGACGGGATCGGGCTGCCACTGCACCTGGTCGTCCTGGTCCAGCCGGTGCAGCATTGCCATGAAGTTCCGGTGCTCGCTGCTCACCACGTGCGGCCCGATGTCCACCTGCAGCCCGGTGGCGTCGTCGGCGCAGCTGCCTGCGCGGCCGCCGGCGTGCGGCGTGCCTTCGAGCACCGTGACCCGCAGGCCCGCATCGGCGAGCGCCAGTGCGCAACGCAGGCCGGCCACGCCGGCCCCCACCACGACCACGTCGCTCATGCGCCGCGCCCTCGCAGCTGCAGGAGGGCACGCACTCGTCGACGTGGATGGGGGTTCCGTTGCACGCGCGAAGCGTAACGACTTGCAGCCGGCGCCGGGGGCCTCAGCAGCGATGCTGCGCGTCAGCGGCCGTTGATGGGTTCACGCCTTCTCGCGGTCGCGTGAAGCGGCCTAGCCCTGCCACACGGCGTAGCCCGCGCGGCGCAGCGCGATCCCCAGCTCCACCTCCATCCGGCGCGCCTCGTCGTACGTCATGGGGTTGTAGCGCTCGTACAGCTCGGGCCGCAGGCGCAGTCCCCACTGCTGGACGAAGCGGTTCGCCTGGATGCCGGCCTTGTGCTTGTCGAAGCGCACGTCGGGATCGAGCCCGGTCATGCCTACGTAGACCAGCGGCTTGCCCAGCACGTGGTCGGGATTGGCGCGCCGGAACCTCGCGGCGTTCCACACGCGGTCGTCCAGTTCGACGACGTACACGTGGTAATGCGGGTGGCCCATCGCCGGCATTGTCCGCGTGGAATGAGAAGGGGCTGCCGCGGCAGCCCTTCCTCGATCGGCCGTGCCGGGCTCAGGCCGGCGCCGGCCAGCCGTGGCGTAGCGAGCGCGTCGCGATGCGCAGCGCGCGGCGCAGGAACACGGGATTGCCGTTGACGTAGCGGTCCCACAGGCGGCGCGGCTCGCGCCCGAGGCGGAACGCCCATTCGAAGCCCGCCTCGCGCACCCACTGCGGCGCGCGCGGCGTCTTGCCACCGAGGAAATCGATGATGGCGCCGCCGCACACCACGAGGCAGGAGAAGCCGAGGGCCGCACGCAGCGCGACCGCCACCTCTTCCTGCTTGGGCATGCCCATCCCGAGCACGATGACGCGCGGCCGGTGCTTCGCCGCGAGCCGGATGTAGTCACCGAGTTCCAGGAAGCCATCCGCCGTGATGCACGGGCTGCGGGGAGCGAGGCGCGTGCGCACCGCCTCGCGTGCCTGCTGCAGCCACGGGTCGCGGGTGCCGAAGAGCGCGATGGTCTCGCCGTCGGCGCGCGCAATGAGCTGCGGGATCAGGTCCGTGCCATTGAGGTTCTGGCCGGGGAGCTGGTTGAGCAGCTGCATCAGCAGCGACACGCCGATGCCGTCGCGCACCACCACGTCGGCCGACATCAGCGCCTGGTAGAACGGCTCCGATTCGGCCACCATGTTCATGGCATGCGCGTTGACGAATGCCAGCACCCGTGCCTCGCCGGGGCGCAGCAGCCAGTCGAGCAGCTGCTCCTCGCCCTGCGGCGTGTGCACGCGCGCCATGGTTCGCACCAGCTGGTACCACCGCATCTGCCAGCCCGGCGTCGCGGGCCCCGGCATCAGACCGCTCCCGCGCCGTTGAGGACCGCGCCGACGACGCTGACGCCGAATTCGCGCAGGTCTTCGGACAGCTTGATCACGCGCGGCATCGAGCTGCGGTCACGGCAGGTGACCATCAGCGCGGCACCGGCGCGTGCGGCGACGGTGCTGGCGTCGGCCCACGAGGCGGCCGGCGGCGTGTCGACCAGGATCACCTCGTACATGCCGCGCAGCGACTGCACCAGGCGCTGGAAGCCGGGACGGGACAGCAGCTCCTGCGGGTTGGGCGGGAGCACGCCCGCGGGCAGCACGGTGAGGCCGGGCAGCTGCGGGATCTCGCACATCACCTCGGCGCCCGCGCGGCCGGCCAGCAGGGCCGACAGGCCGATCTTGCCGGGCACGCCGAAGATGCGGTGCTGGCGCGGCTTGCGCAGGTCGGCGTCGATCACCAGCGTGCGCTTGCCCATCTGCGAGAACAGCACGGCGAGGTTCGCCGTGATGTAGCTGCGGCCTTCGCCGGAGCCGGGGCTCACGATGGCCAGGGCGGCCGGATTGCTGTCGTTCTCGAACCACCGCAGCATCAGCTGCGCACGCAGGCTGCGCAGGTGCTCGACGGCCGGGCTGTCCGGCTCGTAGGCGGCGACCAGGTCCTTGCCGAGGCCGGCGTCGGGCGACAGGCTGGCATGGCCGAACTGGCGGGCGAGCGCCTGGCGCACGTCCTCGTCGGTGAGCAGGCCCATCGAGATGCCTGCCTCGCCGAACGGCAGGCCGACCTTCTTCTGGTAGTCGTGGATGCGCTCGGCCTCGTCGGCGGTGATGCGGCCGGCTTCGACCAGCAGCCCGCCAATGGGCATGCTGGCTTCGCGCGCGGGACCGATCAGGTCCAGGTCGCGGTGCAGGGGAAGGATCTGGCTGTTCATGCGACGCTCCCACGGTAGGCCAGCGCCGGCCGCGAGGGCGCGTGCGCGAGGCGAGCCAGGGCTGCGGCGCCGTTGTGGGCCGGCACCGTGGCCAGGATTGGCAAGTGCGTGGCCAGCGACAGGTCGTCGACAGAGCGCACGCGGCGATTGAGGAGTTCCATCAGGATGGCGCCTGCCAGGGCAAGCAGCAGTCCGATGGCGGCAGCGACGGCGAGTGCGACCTTGGTGGTCGGACCCTTGGCCTCGAGCGGTTCGATGGCGGTGGCCAGGCGCTGGATGTTGGTCTGGTTGGTCAGGGCCTGCAGCTTGGACTGCGAGGCGCGCTCGGCCACGGCTTCATAGGCCTTCTGCGCGGTGTCCACGTCCTTGCGCAGCACGGACAGTTCGTCGCGGTAGCGGTTGAACTGCATCACGCGGGCACGCTGTGCGTTGACGGCGCCCTGCAGCTCGCGCTCGCGGGCGCGGCCGACCTCGTAGGCGGTGTTGATCGACGAGCCGATGCTGCCGGTCTCGGCACCCAGGCGCGACTTCATCGCGCGCAGTTCGTCCTGCATCCGGATCATCTGCGGGTGGCGTGCGCCCAGGTTGGCGCTGGCCTCCTGGATGCGCGCTTCCTGCCGCGCGATGTCGGCCTTGAGGCTGTTGATCAGCGGGCTGGACATGGTCTCGGCGACGCTGGACGCGCCAGCGTTGCGCTTGTTGGCGACGTCGGTGAGCTGGCCCTGCACCATGGTGAGCTGCGAGGACAGCTCGTTCAGGCGCTGGGTCTCCATGTCGATGCCATCGGCGCTGATGACGCCGGTCTTCTGCTGGTACGCGGTGAGGCGGCCCTGTGCCTGCTCCAGGCGGTCACGGGCGAACTTCAGCTGCTCGTCGAACCAGCTGGCGTACTTCTTGGCCGGATCGGTCTTGATGTCCAGCGCGATGTCCAGATAGGCCTGCGAGAAGGCGTTGGCCACCTTCGCCGCCTCCTGCGGGCTGCGGCCCGTCCAGGTGACGTTGATGATGTTGCTCTCGCGGGCGGGCTTGACCTCCAGGCCGGCCTGCAGGTCGCTGGCGAGCCAGGCCTTCAGGTTGCCGCGGCCGCCGGTGGCCTTCTTCCAGTCCTCGACGGACTTCGGGTCCTTCTCGAGGCCGAGCATGTCGACCACGCGCTCGGCGACGCGGTCGCTGCGCGCGATGTCGATCTGGGTGGCCATGTAGGCCGCCGGGACGATGCTCTGGTAGGTGGGCTGCGCGAGCGGGTCCTGCGAGCGGATGTCCACCAGGATCGGCGCGCGCGCCGTGTAGTAGCTGGGTCGCAGCAGCACCCAGGCGAGCGCCAGCGCGATCGTGCCGAGGAAGATCGCGAGGAACAGCATGCGCCGGGCGCGCAGGATCGAGAGGAATTGGGTCAGGTTCATGGCGACTTGCTTTCGTTCAGAACAGGCTTTCGCGCACGAAGATGACGTCGTTCGGCAGCACGGGATCGCTGAGCCTCGCATCCGTCTCCACCTGGCGGCCGTCGGGCCCGACGCGCGTGAGGCGCAGGCGGTTCAGGCTGCCGCGGGGGGTGGGACCGCCGCCCTGGGCCACCGCCTGCTGCACGGTCATGCCGCGCTCGATGCGGTAGGGGCCGGGACGCTGGGCCTCGCCGTAGATGTAGTAGACCGGTGCCTTGTTGACGAAGATGGTGTCGCCGCCCTGGACCAGGATGTCGTCCTGGCCGCGGGAGTTGAGGAACAGCCCCGGGATGTCGATCACCTTGCGGAACGGCTGGTTGTTGCGCGTGCCGGTGACGATCAGCGTGTCGTCGCCCATGGGCGTGACGCCGCCGGCCGCCGCGAGCATGTCGCTCACCCGCGTGTTGGTGGTCTCCAACGGGAAGCGGCCGGGCTTCTGCACCTGCCCGAGCACCGCGATCTGGTTGCCTCGGACCTGCAGCAGGACGATGTTGACCTGCGGCTGCTTGAGGAAGTTGCCGCTGCGAAGCGCGGAGGCAATCTTCTTCTCGGCCTCGCCGATCGTGGTGCCGCCAAGTTCGACGGCCCCGATCAGCGGGTAGTTGATCGTGCCCTGTTCGGACACGCGTGTCTCGACGGTCAGGTCGGGGTTCTGGTAGACCTGGACCCGGATCTGGTCACCGGCCCCCAGCTTGTAGTCGGCGCCGACGGGGGCGTTGCCGCCACCACCGGCTCCGGAGGGCGCCCCGGCGGCAACCCCTTGGGCCGCCGCCAGAGCGACCCAGGTCGCCATCACGAGCAACCCGATCCATCGAAACACTCTGCACATGTCACTCTCCCTTGTAAACCTGCGGTCTGGCGCCGCTACGGTCGGGGGAGGCCGTTAAAGCGTGAGCTTCACGGCCAGCCCGATCACGTTGGCGCGGTAGTTGAATCCAGGAAGCGACGACGAACGCCGCTCGTTGCGGTACTGGCCCGACACGCCGATCGTGCGGCGCACCTGCCAGTCGACACCGATCGCCGCGACGTCGAACTTGTCGGTGCGGCCCACGTCCAGCGGGGCGCCCGTCACGTCGACGAACTTGCGGTTCTCGTGCTCGAGACGGAAGTTGACCGAGGTCAGCTCCGTTGCGCGCCACACGGGCGCGATGTAGTAGCGGTCGCTCTCCTGGTGGCCACCGGTGCCTCCCAGGTAGCTGGCCAGGTCGTGCGAGTAGCCGGCCACCAGGCGCGTCTTGGGCGTGGCATCCCAGATCGCCGACAGCGAACCGGTCGTGCCGTCGAAGTTGCGCGACGGGGCGGCGTCGTGCTCGCGCTTGAACTTCGCGATGCGGCCGTCGAGGGCGGTCTTGGGCGACAGCACGTAGTGCGCGACCAGTTCGGTCTCGTCGTCCTTGAAGCTCGGTGCCAGGCCGACGCGGTAGTCGCCGGTGCCGTGGCGATAGCGGCCAGTGAGCGTGGAGCCGGTGGCCGACTCGTACTGCACACCGACTCGGGCGCTGTTGATGCTCGGGTCGCCGTCCCAGCTGACCGCCGGATCGGTGCTCGTGGCCTGGAAGTGCTGCGCGCCGGCGAGCAGGCGCCAGGCGGCGCCGAACTTGTAGCGGCCTTCGACCAGTTCGTTGCGCTCGGTGCGGCGGTTGATCGTGCCGGCCAGCGAACCGGGAACGCCGGGGGCGCTGTTGATGGTGACGTCGCGGAACTGGCGGCGGTCGGCACTGGCCACGCCGTCGATCACGTTGCCCAGCGCGAAGTACCAGGCCGCGGCGTAGTTCACCGTGTTGTACTTGGTCGAGAGCTTGTCGAAGTCGTAGTGGTCGAACTCGCCGTCGACGACCACGCGCTGCAGCCCGTAGCGCTTGTTGAAGCGCAGGCCCAGGCCCAGTTGCGTGATGGTGTCCGAGGTCTTCGGACCCGAGGTGCGCGTGACGTTGCTGTCACGCTCGATGCCGGCAATCGCGCGCGGGTGGAAGCCCTCGCGCTCGGCCTCGCTGTAGGTGCCGGAGACCGGCGGGAACGGCTGCGAGATCGATGCCGCGGGCGACATCGGGACCACCACCGAACCACCCATCGGCGTGGACATCGGCTGTCCTGCCGGCTGGGCGGCCGATTCGCCCAGTTGCCCGCCGGGCGACTGGAGGGTGGTCTGCGCATGCAGTGCCACGGCGGGCAGCATGCAGGCTGCCGCGGTCACGGTCAGCAGGGGCCGGAACGAAGGTTTCTTCATTTGGTGTTCACTCACAAACGCCCGGCGACTCGATGCGGTCGAACCGTCTCATCGTTGCGCGCGGGTTACGGGCGGACAATGGCTCATTGGTGCTAGTGCTCAATAAGCCGCGCCGTCCTTGAACACCAGGCGGACCGTCTTCCAGATGATGTGGAGGTCCAGCCGCAGGGACCAGTTTCGCAGATAGTCGAGGTCGCAGCGAATGCGCGCTTCCATCTTCTCCAGCGAATCGGTCTCGCCGCGATAGCCGTTCACCTGGGCCCATCCCGTGATTCCGGGTTTGACCTTATGGCGGATCATGTAGCTCTTGATCAGCGGTCGATAGAACTCGTTGTGCGCGACCGCGTGCGGCCGCGGCCCCACGATGCTCATGCGCCCCTGCAGCACGTTGATGAACTGCGGCAACTCATCCATGGATGTCTTGCGCAGGAAGCGGCCGAGGGGCGTGACGCGGTTGTCGTCCTTGCGCGCCTGCGTCACCACGGGGCCGTCCTCGGTCACCGTCATCGAGCGGAACTTGTAGACGATGATCTCCTGGCCCCACACGCCATAGCGGCGCTGGCGGAAGATCACGGGCCCCGGCGACGTGAGCTTGATGGCCGCGGCGATGCCCAGCATCAGCGGCGACAGCAGTAGCAGGATTGCAACAGCGAGCACCACGTCGCTGCCACGCTTGAGCACCGCGTTGGGACCGCGGAACGGCGTCTCGCACACCGAGATCACGGGCAGGCCGCAGATCGAGTCGGTACGTCCCTGGATCAGGTCGGTCACGAACATGTCGGGCACGAAGTAGACGGAGGCCGTGGTGTCCTTCAGCGCGTCGAGCAGTTGCTTGATGCGCGGCTGCGAGGCCATCGGCAGCGACAGGTACACCAGCTGCACGCGCTGCTTCTTCACGTAGTCGGTGAGCTCGTCGATGCGGCCCAGCATGCGGTGGCGGTTGCGGCCGTGGATGCGATCGGGCGTGCGGTCGTCGAAGAACCCGAGCAGCTCCACGCCCGTGTAGTGCGCCATCGCCAGGCGATCGGCGAGCGAGCCGCCCTGCTCGTTCATGCCCACCACGACGGCGCGCAGCGGCGGTCCTTGCAGGCGCACGATGCTCGGCGCGGCCTGGCGCAACGCCCAGTGCGACAGCAACTGCGCGACCGGTGCGAGCCAGAGCCAGTGCATCACGATGTCGCGCGAGTAGTCCTCGAGGTGGCCCGTGGCATAGCCCATGGCCACCAGCAGGCTGCAGGTCCAGGCCCACGCGAGCACCGTGTCGACGACCACGCGCGGCGCCGAAGCGCGCAGCTGCGGCCGCCCGGGATACGCGAGCGCGAACGCGAGGATGGAGACCACCAGCCAGCGCGGCGCCAGCGTGCCCTCGAAGATCCACACCAGCAGCCACAGCGCGGCGACCGTGGCGAGCGGCTCGACGAACGCCTCGAATGCACTCAGCAGCCGGCTGTGGCTGAACACCGCGGGGCCGGGCAGCTCGGGGGCGGGCGGCGGCGCGCTGGCCGACGTGGTCGTGGCGCCGAGGACGCGATCCACTTCAGGCATAGGTGGCCATCCGGGTCAGCTTGGCCACGGCCTGGGCGCGATTGCTCACGTCCAGCTTGCTGAAGATGCTCTTCATGTGGTTCTTCACCGTGAACTCGCTGATATGCAGGATGCAGCCGATCTCCGGATTTGTCTTGCCCATCGCGACCCAGACCATGATCTGGCGCTCGCGCTCCGAGAGCTGGCCGAGCCGCACGACGAGCTGCTCCACCTGGTTGCGCTCGGCGCCCGGCTGGCGCATCGGCGCGGGCGCCATGCGGCGCAGGGCCGAATCGATGAAGGGCACCAGCAGCTTCAGCGCCGCGGCACCGCCCGCGGGCGCGAGGCCGCTGCTCAGGGCGGCGAAGATGCGCTCACCGCCGAGGCGTGCGTCGCCCACGCCGTGCACCAGCGCGGTCTGCATGCCGGGGACGCCGGGCGACGGAGCCCAGCCCTGGTCGGCTTCGCCGAGCAGTTGCCCGCTGCTGCCGATGTCCAGCTGGCAGGGCTGCGACATCGCAGCCACCCAGCAGTCGCGGAAGTAGTTGACCAGCGGCGCGATGCGCGTCGCCGGGCACAGGTGCGTGCGCAGGCCAGGCAGGCTCGACACGATGTCGTACTGCAGGTCGCCATTGCGGAAATCGCCCCAGCCCACCAGCAGGATCTGGTGCGGCAGCCACTGCTGCACCTCGCCCTGCAGCCAGCGCCACAGGTCGGCGTGGGTGCGGAGGGTGGCACCCTGCCCTGCGATCTTCAGAAACTGCACCGGATCCATCTCCGGCATCGCGGACACCACGTTCATGCTGCTCTCCCTGCCCGCCTCGTCGCGGTATTCAACTTTCGACACACTTGTTGCGGCCTCCGATGCACCTGTCGTGTGACGGGATTCGTGGGCGCGCAACCCTGTGTAAATGCCGTTGCCCGTCAGCCACGCTCCACTTGCACCGCTTGCGCAGCTTGTGCCAAGGGGTGCCGAGACACGTGTTTGCTTGCGAACTCCAGCCATGCAGCGATGGTGTGAAAAATGGACATGCCTGCGGGGTAGGCTCCCCACTTCGCTTGCTGTCGGTAACTGCGCACCTCGTTGTCCGATGAATCCGACACAGCGGTCAGGTAACCGCCACCCGCAAGCCGCTACACGACGCAACCCTGCCCCACGAAGTGTTCGCCGCAGCAGAGTCACGATGGAGCCTCATCCGTGCACGACGTCGCATGCGCGCGTCGCGCGGCGCCATCGCAATGCAGCGCATGTGCCTGCAACGCGCGGCACGGACGCATGAAGGACAACGGCCGGGCTGGGCCCGGCCGTCGTCGTTGCGATTCAGCTTGGTGTCAGAAGCGCGGCAGGTCGCCGATGCGGCGGCCGGGACGCTCCTCGTCGAGCGCGAGCGTCTCGACGCCTTCGGGCAGCACGTCGACCTTCACCTCCGGTCCCGGCTGCAGGCCGCCCTCGTCGTCGGGGAACATGCTGATGACCGTGTCGCCTTCGACGAGCCGGTCCACCACCTCGGTCACGCGGGTGGGCGAAGGGCGCAGGTCCCAGCGCGCCGCGGTCGCGTCGACCAGGCCCATCATGGCCTCGACGATCTGCGTGCCGGCGTAGCGAAGCGCGGTGATTCCGTAGGTGGCTCTCTCTGCCATGGCGGGATTGTGGTCGGGGCACGGCAGGGGCAGGACAGGGATTCACCACAACACGCGTGGGAGCGCTCCGACGAGGCACCGCTACACTGGCCCGCGCCATGGAGTCGACGTCCCCATCCACGCCGGTACCGCTGAGCCAGGCGCACGTGCGTCGCCTGCGCGAGGTCTATCGTTCCGCGGGCTGGCCCTGCCAGGACCTGCTGGAGATCGAGTTGCTGGCCGCAGGCCTGCTCGATCGCGTGCTGGCCCCCAGCGGCCACGAATCGGTGCGGGTGACCGCGGCCGGCCTGGCCCAGGTGGCGATCGGTGCGCAGCGCAATCGCGCACGGCTGTCGCAGCACGAGGCCCTGGTGGAGCGCGTCGCGCGCGAGATGGGGCGCGCGGGACGCATCGCGTGGCGCGGGTTGTCGCTGCGCGCGCAGGTCCCGGGTGGCGAGAGCGAAGGCGCGATGCAGTGGTGCATGTGCAAGCCCGATGTCTTCTCGATCCGCAACACTTCGGTTGCGGATTACGTCGAGCCCGTGGTGCACGAGGTGAAGGTGCGTCGCAGCGACCTGCTCGCGGACCTGCGCCTCGCGGCCAAGCGCGCGGCCTATCTCGACCTGGGCGAATGCTGGTACGTGCTGGGTGCCGATGCGCGCGGGCGCTGCATCGGCGCGCCCGACGAGATCCCCGAGGACTGCGGCGTGCTCATGGTTGAAGGCGATCGCCTGGTCGTGGCGCGGCCTGCGGCACGCGCGCGCCGTGCCGCCCTGCCTTTCGGCGTGTGGATGGCGCTCGCCAAGGCGACTCCCGTGGCGGGCTTGGACGAAGGCTGCCAGGGACTGCTGGCAGCGAACGACGCCTAGACCAGGCGCGCCATGGGCGGGCGCTGGCGCGGGTGCTCCGAGTGCCCCTCGTCCGGCTCGGGCGGGTGCGCGTGCTCCCTGTCCTTCGACGGGTGCTTCGGCTCCGGGTTGGCGGGCTTGGGCGGCTGCACCGGCTCGGGCTCCGGCGTCGGCGTGCCGGTGCTCATTCCGGTTTGGGCGCAGGCTCGTCGCGTCCCATTTCCCAGCGCTCGGCCTCGTCGGCCGCGGGCGTCGGGATGTCGTCCTCCATCCAGAGCTCGGGCTCTTCGCGATCGAGGCGGGGCGGAATGGGTGCGTGCATGCGGATCTCCTGGATATGTCAGATCGGGGGCGGCTTGGGCATCGGGTCCTCGGGTTCGGCCGCGGGAGGTTGCGGTCCGAACTCCGGTTCCACCGGAAGCCGGCTTGGATTGGGTGCGGGGGCGTCGGGCTCGTCCTCTTCGCCCGCGTCGGGTTCCACCGGATGCGTGGCCATGCGACTCACCAGTCCGTCAGAACTCGCTCTTGGCCCACAGCGACGGATCGACAGGTGTCGAGTCGCCGGTGTCGGCCTGCGGTCGTGGCGCAGCCGCGAGCGCGCCGGGCGGCGAGCAGCCGTCGTCCAGCTGGGGCGGCGACGATGGCGCCGGCTGCAGGGTCGGGTCGAGCGGGTCAGGGGTCATGGCGGGCTGTCCGTGAAGGCGATCCATCGTGCGCCCTGGGGATCGGCCGGCCATTCGGCGTGGATGCCAACGGGCTGTCGGCACGCGCCGACGCGCCCGGTCAGGCGCTTTCTTCCGCTGCGTGGTCCGGCTCGGACTGCGCTTCGGGCTGCTGCGCGGGCTGCACCGGGTCGTGCGTGTAGGGCATGTGCGGCAGGCCGATGAGGGACTGCAGGACAGCATGCGCGCGATCCATGTCGCAGCCGATCATCGCGAGCGCCACCTCGTGACCGGGCTCGTCGCGTGCGACCTTCACGTAGGCGGCGCGCAGGCGCTGGTAGTCCTCCTCGGCACGGGCCAGTTCATTCTGGGCCGCGAGGATCTTCGCGTAGTCGGCACGGCTGTAGCGCATGCGGGGGATCGTAGGGAGCGGGCCGCTGCGTCGCTGTAGGACAACACAGCGAGAGCGCGAAGGTGCGTGGCCGGGCTGCAATGGATCAGCCGATGCTCAGTCGGCCTCAGCCGTCTGCTCAGGCACTTCGACCGGCACGACCTCGACCGGCGCGAGACCTTGCTTGCGCTGCAGGCCGATCTTCTCGGCCGTGGCGGGCGAGAGGTCGACGATGCGACCGTCGACGTAGGGCCCACGATCCTCGATGGTGACCAGCGCGCTCTTGCCCGTGTCCAGGTTGGTCACGCGGGCCTTGGTCCCCAGAGGCAGCGTCCTGCTCGCGGCGTTGTCGTCGTTGGGATCCATGCGCCGCCCGTTGGCCATCTTGCGGCCGAAAAACTCGCGGCCATAGAACGAAGCCTTGCCGACCTGGCGCTTGGCGGCAGCAGGCTTGGCTCGCTGGGCCGCCTTCGCAGAATCGCCCCCCTCATGCGGCGTATGGGCGGCGGGTTCGGCGGTCGCCATTGCAGTGGCGAATGCAAGGCCAGTCAGGGCGGCAAGCCTCGGGACGGTGTGAAGCACGTGCATCGGAATCTCCTGCGGCAACGCGAGGTTGCGAATTGCAGGCGAGTCTCCGAAGCGTCCAGTGCCGAGCACGTCCGCGCGGGCCGGCGGCTGGCGTAGGACATGCCGGCTCGGCCACTCGCGCCGACTTGAAGTAGCACGGCAAGAAAAAGGGCCAACCGGAACCGGTTGACCCTTGAAGATTTTGGCGGAGTGGACGGGACTCGAACCCGCGACCCCCGGCGTGACAGGCCGGTATTCTAACCAACTGAACTACCACTCCACGTGGTGCGGCGTTCCCCCGGATCAAGTCCGGGGCAAGTGCCTGCCACTTGTGCCTTGCTTCACTTGCGTGAATCTTGGCGACCCTACGGGGATTCGAACCCCGGTACTCACCGTGAAAGGGTGATGTCCTAGGCCTCTAGACGATAGGGTCGAAACCTTGGAACGCGCTATTGGCGCTACCTGAACTTCCGCGACACCTTGCCTGGTGGAGGTAAGCGGGATCGAACCGCTGACCTCTTGCATGCCATGCAAGCGCTCTCCCAGCTGAGCTATACCCCCGCTCGGTGTCGAGCCTCGAATTCTACACCGAAAAATCAGGCCGCCGACAGTCGCTGCAGCACGATGTCGCGTGGCATCAGTTCCAGCACGGCGTCCAGCGACGGCGTCTGCGCCGTCCCGAGCACCAGGACGCGCACGGGCATCGCCAGCTGCGGCATCTTGAGCCCCGTCGCGCGCAGCACCTCCTTGATGCTGTCGCCGATCGCAGCCTTGTCCCACGCGACACCTTCGAGCATGCGCGCCAGCATCGACAAGGCCGGCCGCACGCCCTCGGTAATGTGCTTGGCCTTGTCGTCGGCGCCGGGCTGCACGGGCAGGTAGAAGCGCGACGCCCAGTCGACCAGCACCAGCGTCGTGTCGCAGCGGTCCTTGAACAGGCCGCAGATGCGCGGCAGGCGATCGTCGGGTGCGACGCCGCGCTTGCGCAGTTGCTCGGCCACGAGCAGCGCCAGCACGCGGTCGTCCATCAGCTTCATGTGCTGGGCATTCACCCAGCGCAGCTTGGCCTCGTCGAACTGCGCGGCGCTCTTGCCCAGGTGGTCGAGGTCGAACCACTGCAGGAACTGCTGGCGGCTGAAGATCTCCTCGTCCCCGTGCGACCAGCCGAGGCGCGCGAGGTAGTTCACCACGGCGTCGGCCAGGAAGCCCTCGTCGCGGAACTGCGTGACGGGCTTGGCGCCGTTGCGCTTGCTCATCTTCTCGCCACGTTCGTTGAGCACCGTGGGCAGGTGCGCGTACACGGGCGGCTCCTGCCCGAGCGCGCGGAAGATGTTGATCTGGCGCGGCGTGTTGTTCACGTGGTCGTCGCCGCGGATCACGTGCGTGATGCGCATGTCGATGTCGTCCACCACCACGCAGAAGTTGTACGTGGGCGTGCCGTCGGGACGCGCGATCACCAGGTCGTCGAGTTCCTCGTTGCTGATCTCGATGCGGCCCTTGACCTTGTCGTCCCAGGCTACGACGCCCGACAGCGGATTGCGGAAGCGCAGGACCGGCTGCACGCCTTCCGGCGGCTGCGGCAACTGCTTGCCCGGCTCGGGCCGCCAGGTGCCGTCGTAGCGCGGCTTCTCCTTGTTGGCCATCTGCCGCTCGCGCAGCGCGTCGAGCTCGGCGACGCTCATGTAGCAGGGATAGACCAGCCCCTTGTCCTGCATCTCGCGCAGGACCTGCTTGTAGCGGTCCATGCGCTGCATCTGGTAGTACGGACCCTCGTCGTGGTCCAGTCCCAGCCAGGCCATGCCCTCGAGGATGACGTCGACGGCCGCCTGCGACGAGCGCTCGAGGTCGGTGTCCTCGATGCGTAGGATGAAGGTGCCCCCTTGCGAGCGCGCGAACGCCCACGGGTAGAGCGCCGAGCGGATGTTGCCGAGATGGATGAAGCCCGTCGGCGACGGGGCAAAACGTGTTCTGACGGTCACAGCTTGTCCAGCCCGCGCAGCAGGTCGGCTTTCAGGTCGTCGATATGTTCCAGGCCCACGGCCACGCGGATCAGGCCCTGCCCGATGCCCGCGGCCTGCCGCTGCTCCTCGGTCAGTCGCCCGTGCGACGTGGTGGCCGAGTGGCTGATGATGGTCTTGGTGTCGCCCAGGTTGGTGGCGATGCTCATGAGCTGCGTGCTGTCGATCACCTGGAAGGCGTTCGCGCGCAGCGACTGCGGATCGGTGCCGCGCACGTCGAACGACAGGACCGCGCCGCCCAGGCCCGACTGCTGGCGCATCGCCAGCGCGTGTTGCGAATGCGATTCGAGTCCGGGGTAGTACACGCGCGTGACGGCCGGATGCGATTCGAGGAAGCGTGCGACGGCCAGCGCGTTGGCGCACTGCGCCCGCATGCGGATGCCCAGCGTCTCCAGGCCCTTGAGCACCACCCATGCGTTGAACGGCGCGAGCGTCATGCCAGCCGTGCGCACGATGGGTGCGAACACCTCGTTGACCAGCTTGGCCGGCCCGCAGATGGCACCCGCCATCACGCGGCCTTGCCCGTCCAGGTACTTGGTGCCCGAATGGATCACGAGGTCGGCGCCCAGCTCCGTCGGGCGCTGCAGCGCCGGCGAGCAGAAGCAGTTGTCGACGGTGAGCCGCGCGCCCGCGGAATGCGCAAGGTCGGCCAGCGCGCGGATGTCGCAGACGTCGGTGAGCGGGTTGGTCGGCGTCTCCGCGAACAGCAGCTTGGTGTTCGGCCGCAGGGCCGCCTTCCACTCGCTCAGGTCGGTCTGCGACACGAAGGTGGACTCGACGCCGAACTTGCCGAACTCCTTGGCAAACAGGTTCAGCGTGGAGCCGAACACCGATCGCGAGCAGACCACGTGGTCGCCCGCTTTCAGGAGGCCCATGCCGAGCAGCAGGATGGCCGCCATGCCGGTGGACGTGGCGATCGCGGCTTCCGTGCCCTCCATCGCCGCGAGCCGTTGCTCGAACGTGGTGACGGTGGGGTTGGAGGTGCGGCCGTAGGTGTAGCCCTCCTGCGGATTCGCGAAGCGCTGCGCCGACGTCTGCGCATCGGGCTGCACGAAGCCGCTGGTGAGGAACAGCGCTTCGGAGTTCTCGCCCCACTGGCTCGGCGGAAGGCCGGCACGGACGGCGAGCGTGTCGCGATGCAGGCCGGGAGGAAGCGTCTTGCCTTGCATGGTCAAGCCTCCTGCGCGTTGGGCAGCGCGAGCCGCGAGGTGGTCTCCTCCAGCGGATCTTCCTGGCCGATGCGCGCCTCGTTGATCTTCGCGATGTCGTCCGGGTTGATGTCACCGGTGACGTACACGCCGTCGAAGCACGACGCGTCGAAGCCGTCGAGCGTGATGCCCGGCGTGGCCGCCTTCATCACGGCGCGCTTCATGCCCTCGACGTCCTGGTAGATCAGCGCGTCGCAGCCGATGATCTGCCGCACCTCTTCGACAGTGCGGCCGTAGGCAACGAGCTCGCTCGCGGTCGGCATGTCGATGCCGTAGACATTGGGAAAGCGCACCGGCGGCGCAGCGCTGGCGAGGTAGACCTTCCTCGCGCCCGCATCGCGCGCCATCTGCACGATCTCGCGGCTGGTGGTGCCACGCACGATGGAATCGTCGACCAGCAGCACGTTGCGGCCCTTGAACTCGCTGGCGATCACGTTGAGCTTCTGGCGCACCGACTTCTTGCGCACGCCCTGCCCCGGCATGATGAAGGTGCGGCCGACGTAGCGGTTCTTCACGAAGCCCTCGCGGTACGGCACGCCCAGCAGGTGCGCCAGCTGCGTGGCGCTGGGACGGCTGGACTCGGGGATCGGGATGATCACGTCGATCTCGTTCGGCGGGACCGTGGAGACCACGCGCTTGGCCAGCGTCTCGCCCAGGTTCAGCCGGACCTGGTAGACCGAGATGCCGTCCAGCACCGAGTCGGGCCGCGCCAGGTACACGTACTCGAAGATGCACGGCTGCAGCTTGGGATGCTCGGCGCACTGGCGCGCATGCATCTGGCCCTGCAGGTCGATGAACACGGCCTCGCCCGGCTCGACGTGGCGCTCGAAGGTGTGTCCGGTGCCTTCCAGCGAGACCGACTCGCTGGCCACCATCAGCGTGCCGTCCTTGCCGCGCCCGATGGACAGGGGCCGGATGCCGTGCGGATCGCGGAACGCCAGCAAGCCGTGGCCGGCGATCAGGGCCACCACGGCGTACGAGCCGCGCAGGCGCTTGTGCATGGCAGCGACCGCGGCGAACACGTCGTGCACCTGCAGCGGCACGCCGCGCGTGGATTTCTCCAGCTCGTGCGCCAGCACGTTGAGCAGCACCTCGGAATCGCTCTCGGTGTTGATGTGGCGGTGGTCGGTGGAGAACAGCTCGGCCTTCAGCGCCTGCGCATTGGTGAGGTTGCCGTTGTGGACCAGCACGATGCCGAACGGCGCGTTGACGTAGAAGGGTTGCGCCTCTTCCTCGCTGTAGGCGTTGCCCGCGGTCGGATAGCGCACCTGGCCGAGGCCCGAGTTGCCCGGCAGCGCGCGCATGTTGCGGGTGCGGAAGACGTCGCGCACCATGCCCTTGGCCTTGTGCATGAAGAACTTGCGGCCCTGCTGGGTGACGATGCCGGCCGCGTCCTGGCCGCGGTGCTGCAGCAGCAGCAGCGCGTCGTAGATCAGCTGGTTGACGGGGGCGCCACTGACGACGCCGACGATTCCACACATGGCTTGCTCGCCTTCTCTTCAGTTCATTCGGGCAGGTACTGCACGAAACGCTCGGGCACCATCGGCCGCAAGCCCTTGAGCGCCGTCGTCGACACGGCGGCGCCCTTCGATCCGGTCCACCACGCATCCTTGCGCAGCGGCGTCATGTTCACCACCACCGCCAGGGCAAGCAGCAGCACCACGCCGCGCACCACCCCGAACGCCGCGCCCAGCGCGCGGTCCACCGGCCGCAGCCCGGTCGATTCCACCAGCCGCCGCATGCTCCACGCGAGCAGCCCGCCGAGGAACACCGCAAGGATGAACACCACCGCGAAGCCCGCCGCGTACCGCAGCGGTTCGCTCGCATTGCCGATCGGCAGCCATCCACCCACGCGCGCAGCCAGCCACTGTGCCAGCAAGAACGCCGCGATCCAGCTCAGCACCGCGAGCACCTCGTAGACCAGGCCCCGCAGCAGCCCGAGCAGCAACGACACCAGCAGCACCGCGATGAACACCCAGTCGAGCGGCGCCATGCACCGCCCTCACAGCGTGAGGATCGCCGCGGGAAGGTCCAGCGCCTTGATCCGGCTGGCGGCCTTGTCGGCATCCGCGCGGTTGGCGAACGGCCCCACCCGCACCCGGATGCGCCTGCCGTCGTGGGTCTCGGCCACCTGCGTGTACGTCTTGAGGCCCGCCTTCTCCACGCGCTGGCGGGCTTCACGCGCCTTGCCGACATCCGAGAACGCGCCGACCTGCACGATGAAGCGCCCGTCGGCCTGCGATGCCGCCGGCTTCGGCTCGGCCTGGGCCCGCGCGCTCTCCTTGGCGGGCTTGGCTGGTTCGACGGGCTTGGGCGCGGGCTCCGTCTTTGCCTGCTGCACGGCGGCGGCCTTCGCGGGCTCCGACGTGGTGGCCGCGGGGGCGGCGGCTGAGGCCGGCGGCTTGGCTGGCGCAGGTGTCGAAGCAGGCGCAGCGGCGACCTTGGTCGGCGCGGGGGGCGCGGCTTCGCTGACCGCGCCCTGCGCATGCGGCTGCGGTGGCGCGGGCAGGGGCTTGGCCTTCGCGCGATCCGGAATCTCGATCGGAATGTCGACGGCAACCGGGCGCGGCTGCGTGTCGAACAGAAGCGGGAAACCGACGATGGCCACGAGGACCAGGACGGCCGCGCCGATCAGGCGATGGCGCGCACGGCGCCGCAGGGCTTCCACGCTTTCGGGCTGGGCCGTCGCGGCCGGCGCCGCATCGGCGCTCTTGCGGAACTTGAAGAAAGCCATGGAGCGTGTGGCGGTCAGGAGCCCAGGTGCCGGGCCTGGAGGCGGGGCAGTCCGCCCTGGAGCACGCCACCCACGGTGAAGAACGATCCGAAGACCAGGATTCTATCAGTGGGGTCCGCGGCCTCGACCGCAGCGCGCAGGGCATCCCCGGGCGATGCATGGGTGCTGGCAGTCACGTCCTTGCGCTGGGTCCTGGCCTGCCACAAGGCTTGCAGCAATGCCGCCGCGGCGGCGCGTTGCGTGGGCAGGTCGCAGAAGTACCAGCGGTCCACCAGCGGGTCCATGCGCCGCAGCATCTCGCCCAGGTCCTTGTCGCCCATGGCGCCGAACACCGCATGCGTGGTCGGGTAGAACCCCATTGCATCGAGGTTGGCCGCGAGCGCCGCGGTCGCATGCGGGTTGTGGGCGACGTCCAGCACCAGCGCGGGCTGGCCCGGCACGATCTGGAACCGGCCAGGGAGTTCGACCATCGCCAGCCCATTGCGCACGGCCTGCGCAGTCACGGGAACGCGGTCGCGCAGCGCCGTCAGTGCGGCCAGCACGCCCGAGGCGTTGATCAACTGGTTGGCGCCACGCAGCGCCGGATAGCCCAGTCCCGCGTAGCGGCGACCGCGCCCGGCCCAGCCCCACTGCTGCTTGTCGCCGGAGAAGTTGTAGTCGCGCCCGAGCAGCCAGAGGTCGACGCCGAGTTCTTCCGCGGCCGCGAGCACGCTGCGCGGCGGCACCGGGTCGCTCACCACCGCAGGCCGGCCGGCACGCAGGATGCCGGCCTTCTCGCGGCCGATCGCCTCGCGATCGGGGCCGAGGAATTCCTGGTGGTCGATGTCGACGCTGGTGATCACCGCGCAATCGGCATCGATGATGTTCACCGCGTCGAGCCGGCCCCCCAGTCCCACTTCCAGCACCACGAGATCCAGTTCGCTCGCGGCCAGCAGGCTCAGGATCGCCAGCGTGGTGAACTCGAAATACGTCAGCTGCACGTCCTGCCGGGCGGCCTCGACGCGCTCGAAGTGGGGCACGAGCGAGTCGGCGGTCACCACCTCGCCGCGGACGCGGCAACGCTCCTCGAAATGCACCAGGTGCGGCGAGGTGTAGACGCCGGTCTTCCAGCCGGCCTGCAGGGCGATCGCTTCCAGCATCGCGCAGGTCGAGCCCTTGCCGTTGGTGCCGGCGACGGTGACGACGGGGCAGCGGAAGGCAAGCTCGAGACGGTCGGCCACCGCGCGCACGCGATCGAGGCCGAGCGCGATGGTCTTGGGATGCAATCGCTCGCAGTGCGCGAGCCAGTCCTGCAGGGTCTGCATGCGCCGATTGTCGTCGCAGGCGGCGTGGCGTCCCGCACGACAATCGGCCGCATGGAACCCACCGTCTACGGCATCCCCAACTGCGACACCGTGAAGAAAGCACGGGCCTGGCTCGATGCGCAGGGCATCGCCTACCGCTTCCACGACTTCAAGAAGGCCGGCGTGCCGCCCGAACGGCTGGCGGCTTGGGTCCGCGAGCTGGGCTGGGAGCCGCTGCTCAATCGCCAGGGCACCACGTGGCGCAAGCTCGATCCGACGGTGCAGGCCCAGGCCGCGGACCAGGACGGCGCCACGCGGCTGATGCTGGCGCAGCCCAGCGTGATCAAGCGGCCGGTGGTCGAATGGCCGGGCCGCACGAGCGTCGGATTCCAACCCGCCGTGTGGCAAAACTGGATCGCGGAGCGCTGATTCAGGAATTTTTACCGTGCCTTTACCCCTCAGTCAGGCAGCACTGGTTGAGAGTGCCTAAACTTTCCCCATCCGTCGCAAACGCAGCGAGGTTCACATGAAGAAGGCTCTCCTCCTCTCTGGCCGGTCTCGGCGCCGTGGGCGTGGCCCAGGCGCAGGAAGTCGGCCGCGTGCTCTCCACCACCCCGGTGATCCAGCAGGTGGCGGTGCCGCGCCAGGTCTGCAGCAACCAGCAGGTCGCGGTCGAACAGCCCAAGAGTGGCGCAGGTGCCGCGATGGGCGCCATCGCCGGCGGTGTCGTGGGCAACCAGGTCGGCCACGGTGGTGGGCGTGCCGCCGCCACGGTGCTGGGCCTGGTGGGCGGCGCCATCCTGGGCGACCGCATCGAGGGCCCCTCGGCCCCGCAGGTGCAGACCGTCCAGAACTGCACCACGCAGACCTTCTACGAGAACCGCACCGCGGCCTACAACGTGGTCTACGAGTACGCGGGCAAGCAGTACAACGTGCAGCTGCCGTACGACCCGGGTCCGACCATCCGCCTGCAGGTCACGCCGGTCGGCGCCGCGCAGCAGCCTGCCGCACCCGGCCCGATGCCCGGGCAGCCGATGACCGAAGCCGAGCCGGCGGTCGTGCCCGCGGCCTATCCGGTGTATGCGTACCCCGCGCCGGCGCCGTACTACCGCCCGTACTACGCGGCGCCGCTGTCGCTCAGCTTCGGCTACGTGCACCACGGCGGCCACTGGCGCTGAAGCCGGCAGCTGCGGCTGCACGCAAGCAAAGGGCGGGTCTTCCCGCCCTTTTTCTTTTGGGCGCCGGCTTCATCGCAGTCCCGGCAACGGATGGGCCCGCGGGCCGCTCGCCTAAAATCCGGGTTTCCCCCGAGCGTCCCCTCCCCATGACCACCGAGACCCTTTCCGGCGTCAGCGTGACCACGCGCGCCAACGTGTACTTCGACGGCAAGTGCGTGAGCCACAGCCTGCAACTGGCCGATGGCACGACGAAGTCGGTGGGCGTGATCCTGCCGGCCACCCTCACCTTCAACACCGGCGCGCCCGAAATCATGGAATGCGTCGGCGGCAGCTGCGAGTACCGCATCGCCGGCACCGACCGCTGGGTGCGTTCGTCGGCCGGCGAGCGCTTCTCCATCCCCGCCAACAGCAGCTTCGACATCCGCGTGAGCGAGCCGTACCACTACATCTGCCACTTCGGTTGAACGCGATGAGCACCATCCTCGAACACCTGCCCGCCGGCCAGAAGGTCGGCATCGCCTTCTCCGGCGGCCTGGACACCAGCGCCGCGCTGCACTGGATGCGCCTGAAGGGCGCCGTGCCCTACGCGTACACCGCCAACCTGGGCCAGCCCGACGAGCCCGACTACGACGAGATCCCGCGCAAGGCGATGCTGTATGGCGCCGAGAAGGCACGCCTGATCGACTGCCGCAAGCAGCTGGCGCATGAGGGCATAGCCGCCCTGCAGGCCGGCGCGTTCCACATCTCCACCGCGGGCCAGACCTACTTCAACACCACGCCGCTCGGCCGCGCCGTCACCGGCACGATGCTGGTCGCGGCGATGAAGGAAGACGACGTCCACATCTGGGGCGACGGCAGCACCTTCAAGGGCAACGACATCGAGCGCTTCTACCGCTATGGCCTGCTCACCAACCCGTCGCTGAAGGTCTACAAGCCCTGGCTCGACCAGGCCTTCATCGACGAACTCGGTGGCCGCGCCGAGATGAGCGCGTTCATGACCAAGGCCGGCTTCGCCTACAAGATGTCGGCCGAGAAGGCGTACAGCACCGACAGCAACATGCTGGGCGCCACGCACGAGGCCAAGGACCTGGAGCACCTGAACTCGGGCATCAAGATCGTCAACCCGATCATGGGCGTCGCGTTCTGGAAGCCCGAGGTCGACGTCAAGCCCGAGGAAGTGCGCGTGCGCTTCGAGGAAGGCCAGCCCGTCGCCCTGAATGGCAAGACCTTCAGCGATCCGGTGGAACTCATCCTCGAGGCCAACCGCATCGGCGGCCGCCATGGCCTGGGCATGAGCGACCAGATCGAGAACCGCATCATCGAGGCCAAGAGCCGCGGCATCTACGAAGCCCCCGGTCTCGCGCTGCTGTTCATCGCCTACGAGCGCCTGGTCACCGGCATCCACAACGAAGACACGATCGAGCAGTACCGCGACAACGGCCGCCGCCTGGGCCGCCTGCTGTACCAGGGTCGCTGGTTCGACCCGCAGGCCATCATGCTGCGCGAGACCGCGCAGCGCTGGGTGGCGCGCGCGATCACCGGTGAAGTGACGATCGAACTGCGCCGCGGCAACGACTACTCGCTGCTGAACACCGAATCGCCCAACCTCACCTACCAGCCGGAGCGGCTGACGATGGAAAAGGGCGAGTCCATGTTCTCGCCGCGCGACCGCATCGGCCAGCTGACCATGCGCAACCTGGACATCGTCGACACGCGTGACAAGCTCGGCGTGTACACGAAGGCGGGCCTGCTGTCGCAAGGCGGCGCGAACGGGCTGCCGCAGCTGGGCGAGAAGAAGTAGTCAGTCGTAGGCGAAGGTGAAGATCAGGTCCAGCGCCGATCGTTCACCCGCCTGCGCCCGCACGGTCACCCGCCGCGACAGGTCGTAGTACACGTACAGCGTGCCCACCGCGCCGGCCAGGCTGCGCTCGTACGCGGCGTACAGGTTTTGCCCCAGGCGCTTGCCAAGCGTCACCGCAGGACCTTCGGCGCCCTGCCGGCTCACCGATAACTGGTCCAACCCCACCAGGCCCGCGATCCCCTTGCCATCCCCGCCGCGTCCACTGCGGCTGGCCAGCAGCGCCACCGCGGCCTGCTGCAGCAGCGCGGTCTCGGCGCCACCGGACGCAGACGCGCGCCCCAACACCAGCCACGAGAGCTTCTCGGCTTCGGTGAGGTCGGGCTCGGAATACAGCGTCACGAAGGGCGACTGCGCGGTGCCCGTCACCTGCACGCCCACGCGCTGCGCCAGGCGCGGCCGGATCGCCAGCACGTCGAGCGACGGGTTGTCGATCGCTCCCGTGAAGCGCAGCACGGCGCGCTCGATCTCCAGCTGCTGGCCATAGGCCTGGTACTCGCCGCCGATGGCGCGCACGGTGCCCACCAGACGCGGCTCGGTGAGCGACTGCCCCGTGATCGTGAGCGTGCCGACCAGGCGCGTCGAGATGCCGCGGCCCTGCACGCGCAGGTCGTTGCCCAGGTCCAGGGTCACGTTCAGGTCCACGGGACGCCCGCTCTTGGCCGCAGGCGCCTCGCCCGGCAATGCGGCATTGGCGTTCAGGGTGACCCCGGGCGGCAGGTTGCGCACCACGACGTCGTCCCCGAGCTTGGGCGCGCTGTCGTCGGGCAGGCGGATGCGCGCCTGGTCCACGTGCAGCGCACCGCGCACCTGCGCGCCCGCACCATCGACCGACGCGGTGACCTGCCCCGAGACGGTGATCTCGCGATCGGAGCGGCTGCTGGCGCGCAGGTGGTCCAGCGTGGCGGCCACGCGCACCTGCAGGCCCTCGCGGGTCCAGCCGCCTTCGCCGCTGCCGCTCACCGTACCGCCGTTCTCGCCGGCGCCGCGCATGCGCAGCGTCTCGACGACGAGCCGACGCCCGTCGAGCCGCGCGCGCAGTTCCCCGTCCTGCAGCGCCACGCCATCGACCACCGAGCGCAGCGCGAGATCGTCGGCACTGAGAGTGCCCGCCAGTGCGGGGTCGGCACGGGTGCCCGCGATCGACACGTCGGCGGCCAAGGAGCCGCGCAGCCGCCACCCAGGAGGCGCCAGCAGCGACCACACGCCCAGCCGCGGCAGTTGCGCACGCAGCGTGCCCGACAGCGGCGCCTCCTCCGGCCAGGACCAGCCGCCCGCGTCGTGCGCGAGGTGCGTGGTGACGCGCGCATCGGCCGTGCCTGCGCGCTCTGAGTCCCAGCGCAGCGTGGCCGTCACCGCTTCGCCTTCGCTTTGCACCGTGACCCGTGCCTCACGCACGCCGGCCTGCACGCGCGTGGCGGCGCCGTCGAGCGTCTCGGCCAGGACCGAGACATCGCCGCTGCGGCGCGCGAGTTCGGCCCGCAGGCGCAAGACGCGGCCCAGCTGCGCATCCCATTGCGCATCGAACACCAGGTCGCCCGTGAGTGCCGATCCGGCGAGCTGCCCGCCGCCGAACAGCTCGGCCCACGCGAGCGGCAGCCCGTTCACGTGCCCCGCCGTGCGCAACTCGCCGGAACGCCAGTGCACCGGCTCCCACGCGATCAGCGCCTGCGACGGTCCCTTGGCGACCGGCGCCACCAGCGCGGCCTCGCCTCGACCGGTGTCCAGCTGGCCATCGGCCCAACGCCACTCGACACGCTGCCGCAGGTTCAGGCGCCACGGACCGGGACCGAGCGCGGCATCGCGCACCGCGACGGCCAGCGAGCCGATCTCGCCCTGCCACGCATCGGCGCCACGCCGTCCGCCACGGGCGGCGACTTCCACGGTCGCATCGCGCGCACCGGCCTGCGCGCGTGCCTTCAGGTCGAGCCGGGCATCGGCCAGCCGGCCGTCGAGCTTGGCGGTGAGATCGCGCACGACCCAGGCCGGCTGCGGCGCCGCGTCCTGCAGCGTCGGCAGCGTGAGCGTGGCCTGCACCGTGGGATCGTCCCAGCCACCCTGCCAGGCCAGCTGCAGGTCGCCATTGCCCGCGAACAGCTTCGCGGTGACCACGTCCGGCATCGCCGGCAGGCGTTCCAGCCAGTGCTGTGCCTGCCCGATGTCCGACGCGGTGATGCGCACGTTGCCGCCACCCGCAGTGGACGCCAGCGAGCCCACGGCTCGCACGCGCAGCCCCGGCGCCTCGAGATCGGCGCGGCCGCGCCCCGATCGCGTCGAGGGATGCAGCTCCAGTCCCGCGTCGAGCTTGGCATCGGCGGTCCGGATCACCAGCTGCGGCAGCGAGAGTTCCTGCCCCGCCCAGCGGCCACGGGCGGCCAGCGACCGCAGTTCCAGCGCGCCCACAGCGGCAGCGACGGCCGACCCCGCGTTGCCTTTCGCGGCACCCGTTGCGGCGAGTTCGGTGTCGAAGCTGATGGCGGTGCCCTGGCCGCGCAGCGTGGCGCGGCCGCTGACCGGCACCGACGCCATCGCGCTGTGCACGGCGGCCGGGTCGATGCCGGTCAGCGTGCCGTCGACCTTCCACGCATCCTCGCCTTCCCACTCGCCGCGCGCGACCACGCGGCCGCCGCCGACCTGCGCTTCCAGGTCGCGCACCAGCACGCGTCGCGGCAGCCGCCAGTCACCTTCCGCACGCAGCCGCGAGACCGGCACGCGCTGCCGGTCCCACGGCCCGGCCAGCGTGTTGCGCAGGTCGACGCTGAAGCGCCAGGCGCCGGGACCGCTGGGCTGCACCTGCACCTGCCCGGCGAGCACCGTGCGAGGTGCCTGTGACCACAAGGCGCCGATGTCCAGTCCCTGCAGGTCGGCCCGTGCGGAAGCGACCGGCACCGCGGCCCAGGGCGTCACGCGGGCGGAGGCGTCGGCGTGCGTGACACCCGAGCCGGGCGAGCCGGGCGCGCTGTCGATGCGCGCATGCAGGTCGAAACCCGCGAGCGGCCCCGAGGCACTGGCCTCGAACACCAGGTCCAGCGGCCGCTGCACGCCTGGCACCGGCGCGGCAATGCGGCCTTGCACCGAAGCGCGCAAGGCCATCGCGCCCTCGGCATCCAGGTGGACCTCGCCGCGGTAGTGGCCGTTCCAGGCCCGCGCATTGCGAACGGCCAGGTCATGCCGCGCGCCGTCGAAGCCGTACGCCGCCTGCAGGTCGAGCACCTGCACCGTGGTGGCGCCCACGTAGTCCACGCTGCCGACCTGCAGCTGGTCCACCGCCACCTGCAGCGGCAAGGCCAGCGACGTGGGCGGCTGCGGCTTGCGGTCCGTCTTCGGCCGCTTGTCCTCGATGCGCACGCTGGCCGCCTGCAGCAGGTCGATCTGCAGCTTGCGATGCAGCAGCAGGAGCGGCTGCCAGCCCAGCTGCACGGCGCGAGCCTCGACCGACAGGCCGTCCTGCGCCCACGCCAGGCGCTCGACGCGCAGGCCGCCGCGCAGCGATCCCTGCACACCTTCGGCCTTGATCGGCACGCCGCGCCTCGCCAGCTCACCGAGGGCCCAGCGGGCCGATCCTTCGCTGCCGGCCCAGATCCACGCACCGCCCACGAGGGCCACGACCAGCAGCAAGAGGACGCCCAGCGAACCGAGGAACCAGCGCAGGTAACGCATCGCCCGGTCCTCAGAAGGTGCTGATCAGGTTCACGTGCAGCCGGAACCGGTGCACCTGCACGCCGTAGGCCAGGTCGACCTGCAGCGGTCCGAGCGGGCTGCGATAGCGCACGCCCGCGCCGACGCCGTACGAGAACCGCAGCCGCGTGAGCGTGTCGGTCACCGCGCCGGCGTCGATGAAAGTCGCGGTCTCGAACGGCGTCACCACGCCGTTGCGGCGGATCGGCCGCTGCCATTCGACGCTGCCATCCATGAGGTAGCGGCCCGGACCAACCACGCCGCCCGCGCGCTCCACGCCGATCTCGCGCAGGCCATAGCCGCGCACCGTGGTGTCGCCGCCGGTGCGGAACAGCTGGGTGGACGGCACGCGGGCCCGCGACGCCGCCAGCACGGCGCCGCCTTCGGCACGCCACTGCAGCCGGCTTTCCTCGAACGGAAGGATCTGCAGCGTGCGAACCAGCGTGCGCTGGAAGAACGACTTGCTGCCCACCAGCGTGACGCCGCCGCCGAACTCGGCGCCCAGCGAATAACCGGCCGTGGGCGACGGCGTCGCATCGAAGTAGCGGCCGTTCCAGATGTAGTTGAGGCTGAGCGCCGTGCCGTCGCCCGTGTCTTCCGGCGTGATCGTCGGGTCGTGCACCTGCACGGTCGCGCGATCGAACTGCACGTAGATGTTGCGGTCGATGTGCTCGTCGGCCCGCGTGCGGCCGACACGCAGGCGCTGGCCGTGCGTGATCAGCTGGCCGTCGTCGAGCCGCTCGATCCGCAGCGACGTGCCCCAGCGCCACAGGTCCTCGCCGGGGTTGGCCTGGAGTTCGGTCTCGATGAACGGGTTCTTGCGTTCCACCTGCAGCCGCGTGATGGCGCGCCAGCCGATGCCCGGCAACCTGTTCTGCGTGTAGTCGACGGTGGCGCGCGGGCCGCTGTCCGTGGAGAAGCCCAGGCCCAGCACCACCTTGTGCAGCCGTGCCTCGCGCACGTTGACCTGCACCGGCGCGGGATCGGGCGTGCCGCTCGGGTCGACGTAGATGAACGCGGAATCGAAGTAGCCGCTGCCGACCAGCCGCAGCTGGGCGCGCTGGATCTGGTCCTGGTCGTACACCGAGCCGACGGGCAGCTGCGCCAGTCGCGGCACCAGCACCGGCTCGTAGCGCTCGACGCCGTTGACCTGCATGGCCCCGAGGCGGAAGACCGGGCCCGAGTCGAGCCGCAAGCCCAGCTGCGCGCGGTGCGTGGCCGCGTCGACATCGGCAATGCTGTAGCTCACCTTGCCCGCGGGATAGCGATGCGTCACCAGGTCGCGCAGTGCCTGGGTCTTGGCGTTGTTCCACCCGTCCTGCGTGAACGGCCGCCCGGCCGGCAGGCTCCAGCGGTCGCGGATCTTCGCGCGCTGCGCCGCCGCGTCGGGAGCATCGGTCTGGCGGATGTCGCCTTCGAAGGCGATGTCGACGCCGGCGACCGTCGTGGCTTCGCCAGGATCGACGTCGACCACCACCTGCGGAACGCCGCCCTCGGGCGCGGGCTCGCGGTGGATGTCCAGGCGCGGCGTGAAGAAGCCCAGCGTTCCCAGCAGCTGGCGTGCGTCGCGGTCCGCAAGGCGCAGCAGGCGCTGCAGCTCGGCGTCGTCCAGGTCGGGCACCTCGCGAAAGCGCTGCAGCTCCAGGTGCCGCTGCAGCAGCTCGCGCACGTCGCGGTTGCCGCTGCGCACCTCGATGTCGAACGAGGGCCGGGCCACCGGTGCCTGCGCGAAGGCGGCATCGATCACGAGGCAGGCCGCCCCGCACACCACCGCCCGAACCACGCGCCCAAGCCGCAGCTGCCAGCCCCGCTTCGCCATCGCCATCCAAGGTCCACGCGTCCCGCGTGGACGCCCGACCCGCGATGATGAAGAGGTTGCAGGCTCGGCCGCGTAGGTGCAGGCCGACAGCCCGGCCGCGGTCGCGTTCACGCCGGCCGCGTCAGACGACGACGGGCTCGGGTTCCAGCCGGATGCCGAAGCGTTCGTAGACGCTGGTCTGGATGGCACGGGCCAGCGTCACCACCTCGCCGCCCGTGGCGCCGCCGCGATTGACCAGGACCAGCGCCTGCTTCTCGTAGACCCCGGCATTGCCCACCGACTTGCCCTTCCAGCCGCAGGCGTCGATCAGCCAGCCGGCGGCCAGCTTCACGCGCCCATCGGGCAGCGGGTAATGCACGATGCCCGGCTCGCGGGCGATGATGTCCGTGCACTGCTCGGGCGTGACGGTCGGGTTCTTGAAGAAGCTGCCGGCGTTGCCGATGACGCGTGGATCGGGCAGCTTGGCGCTGCGGATGGCGCACACCCAATCGAAGATCTGGCGCGCGCTCGGTTGGCGCACGCCGGTCTCGGCCATGCGGCGTTCCAGGTCGACATAGCCCAGCACCGGCTTCCACGGCTTGGGCAGCCGCAGCCGCACGCGCAGGATCAGCGCCCGGCCGGCCAGGCCCATGCCCCGCGGCGATGCGGCCTCGGTCTCGTCATCGGGTGGCGGATGCTTGAACACCGAGTCCCGGTAGCCGAACCCGCACTGCTTGGCATCGAGCGTGAACACGCGGCCGGTCTGCAGGTCGATCGCATCGAGCGACTCGAAGCGGTCCTGCAGCTCGATGCCATAGGCGCCCACGTTCTGCACCGGCGATGCGCCCACAGTGCCGGGGATCAGCGCCATGTTCTCCAGGCCGGGGAAGCCCTGCTCGAGCGTCCACGCGACAGCTTCGTGCCAGTTCTCCCCGGCGCCGACCTCGACGATCGTCGCTCGGGGACTGTCATCGATCACGCGGCGGCCCGCGATCTCGACCTTGAGCACGAGCGGGCGCACGTCGCCCGTCAGCACGATGTTGCTGCCGCCACCCAGTACGAACTTGGGCCGCGTGGCCAGGTCCGGATCGGCCAGCAGCTGCAGCACGTCAGCCTCGCTGCGCACGCGCACCAGCTCGCGCGCCTTGGCGACGATGCCGAAGCTGTTGTGCGGCGCGAGTGCGACGTTGTGCTCCACGATCATGGGACAATTGTGGCCCAAGCGAACTGTCCAGGGAGGAGTTGGGAAATGCCGTCTTTCGACACCGTCTGCGAGCCGAACCTGGTCGAAGTGCGCAATGCCGTCGACAACACGGCCAAGGAGATCGGCACCCGGTTCGACTTCAAGGGCACGTCGGCGGCCGTGGAGATCAAGGACAAGGAGATCACGCTGTTCGGCGATGCCGAGTTCCAGCTGTCCCAGGTCGAGGACATCCTCACCAGCAAGCTGGCCAAGCGGAACGTCGACGTGCGGTTCCTCGACAAGGGCAAGGTCGAAAAGATCGGCGGCGACAAGGTCAAGCAGGTGGTCAAGGTGCGCAGCGGCATCGAGTCCGACCAGGCCAAGCGCGTGCAGAAGCTGATCAAGGACAGCAAGCTGAAGGTGCAGGCCGCCATACAGGGCGACGCGGTCCGCGTCACCGGCGCCAAGCGCGACGACCTGCAGGTGGCCATGGCCCTGATCCGCAAGGAAGTGACGGACCTGCCGCTGTCGTTCAACAATTTCCGTGACTGAGCGCGCCCGGCTCGCGGGTAGCCTGGCGGTCCTGGCCTTCGCTGCCGCACCGGCAGCGTGGTCGCAGACCGTCTCGCTGCAAGGCATGCTGGGCAACAAGGCGCTGCTCATCGTCGACCGCAGCGCGCCCAGGAGCGTGGCGCCGGGCGAAAGCTGGAAAGGCGTCAAGGTGCTGTCCACCCAGGGCGACCAGGCCACGTTGGAAGCCGGTGGCCAGCGCTTCACGCTGCACGTGGGCGAGGCGCCGGCCAGCGTAGGCGGCACCGGCGGCAGCACGGCGGTCGGCACACGCATCGTGCTCACCGCCGGGAGCGGCGGCCACTTCATGGCCAACGGCGCCATCAATGGCCGCGCCGCTTACTTCATGGTCGACACCGGTGCCTCGATGGTGAGCATGGCCGTGGGCGACGCCGAGCGGTTCGGCATCGACTACAAGGGCGGCCAGCCGGTGCAGATGACCACGGCCAACGGGACCGCGCTGGCGTGGCGCGTGAAGCTGGGCTCCGTGCGTGTCGGCGACGTGGAAGTGCGCGAGGTCGATGCCGTGGTGAGCCAGCAGGCGATGCCGTTCGTGCTCCTGGGCAACAGCTTCCTCACGCGCTTCCAGATGCGCCGCGAGAACGACCAGATGGTGCTCGAGCGGCGCTACTAGCGCCGCCTGCCGCTAGGCTTTCTTCGCGCCCAGCCGCGATTCCGTTCCGGCCAGCAGGCGCCGGATGTTCTCGCGGTGGCGCCACGCCAGCAGCACGGCCATCGCGCCCAGCGCAGCGGCGACCGGCGCCTCGGCGTACCACGCGATGCGATCGCCCAGCAGGTAGTACACGGGCGCGAACACCGCGGCCACCAGCGAGGCGAGCGACGAGTAGCGGAAGAAGAACGCGATGATCAGCCAGGTGATGCCGGTCGCGATGCCCAGCAGCCAGTGGATGCCGAAGACGGCGCCGATGAACGTGGCCACGCCCTTGCCACCCTGGAAGCGGAAGAACACCGGGAACAGGTGGCCGAGGAAGGCGCCCAGCGCCACCAGGGCGACCGTGCCTTCGCCGAGCCCGTAGCGCCCGCCCCAGGCGCGCACCAGCAGCACCGGCACCAGCCCCTTCATTGCATCGAGCAGCAGCGTGGTGATCGCCGCGGCCTTGCTGCCCGAGCGCAGCACGTTGGTGGCGCCCGGGTTCTTGCTGCCGAAGGTGCGCGGGTCGGCCAGGCCCATCACGCGGCTGACGATCACCGCGAACGCGAGCGATCCGACGAGGTAGGCGGCCAGGCCCGCCAGCAGGGAGTACAGGGTGTCCACGGCGGACGATTGTGCATGAGCTCAACCGCACACCACTGCGGCACCTTGCAGGACGTCGCTTGCCCGCTACTCCTGCAAGGCGCAGTGCACGGGCGTGGCCCCGAGCAGGTCGACGCACACGCGCGGATCGATCCCCACCAGGAAACCGCGCCGGCCGCCGTTGATGGCGATGCGGGGCAGCGCGAGGATGGTCTCCTCGATGTACACCGGCATCGCCTTGCGGGTGCCGAACGGCGAGGTGCCGCCCACGAGATAACCGCTGTGGCGGTTCGCCACCTCCGGCTTGCAGGGCTCGACGGACTTGGCGCCGATCTGCCGCGCGAGGTTCTTGGTCGACACCTTGCGGTTGCCGTGCATCAGCACCAGCAGGGGACGCGCCTTCTCGTCCTCCATCACCAGCGTCTTGACCACCGTGAAGGGATCGAAGCCGAGCACGGCCGCGCTGTGCTCGGCCCCGCCATGCTCGACGTACTCGTACGGGTGTTCGGTGAAGGCGACGCCGTGGGTGCGCAGCAGCGCCGTGGCCGGTGTCTCGCTGACGTGCTGGTCCTTCTTCGCCATCACGCCGCCGGGTCGCGGTTCTCCCAGCGGATCCGATCGATGGCGGCCAGCAGCTCCGGCGACAGCTGCGTGCCGAAGGCGTCGATGTCCTCGTCGAGCTGCGCAAGCGAGGTGACGCCGATGATGGTGCTGGCCACGCGCCAGTTGCCATAGCACCAGGCCAGCGCCATGCGGGTGGGCGTGAGGCCGTGCTCGCGGGCCAGCGCGTTGTAGCGCTTCGCGGCGGCGAGCGCTTCGGGACGCGCCCACCGCTGGTTGCGCATGCGCTCGAACTTGGACAGCCGGCCCTCGCGCACCGAGGGTCCGTCCAGCCCTTCGGCGTCGTACTTGCCCGTGAGCGCGCCGAACGCCAGCGGCGAGTACGGGATCGACGACACGCCCAGGCGGTGCATCGTTTCATCGAGCCCGTTCTCGAGGCCGCGGCTGAGCAGCGAGTACGGGTTCTGCACGGTGGCGACGCGCGCCAGCCCGGATTGCTCGGCCAGCCGCACGAACTCGTGCACGCCGTACGGCGTCTCGTTCGACAGGCCGATCGCGCGCACCTTGCCCTGGCGCACCAGCCCGTCCAGCGCCTCCAGCTGTTCGGCGATCGAAGTCCTGCTGGTCTCGCGCGTGGGCTGGTAGTAGATCTCGCCGAACGCGGGCACGTGGCGCTCGGGCCAGTGGATCTGGTACAGGTCGATCACGTCGATCTGCAGCCGTCGCAGCGAGCCTTCGCACGAGGCGACGATGTCCGCGGCGGTGAGCCCCTCGCCGGCGCGCACCCAGGGCATGCCGCGCGAAGGCCCGGCGACCTTGGTGGCGATCACCAGCTTCTGGCGCGCGCCGGGTCGAGCACGCAGCCAGCGGCCGATGATGGTCTCGGTGGCGCCGTAGGTCTCGCGCCGCGGCGGCACCGAGTACATCTCCGCGGTGTCGATGAAGTTGATGCCACGCTCGAGCGCGCGGTCGAGGATGGCATGGGCGTCGGCTTCGGCGACCTGTTCGCCGAAGGTCATGGTGCCGAGGCAGATGGGCGTCACGCGCAGGTCGCTGGCGCCGAGTTGGACGAGGTTCATGGGAAATGGATGACAGGCCGCTGCGGGCCGGCTGCGCAGAATCAACGAAGCTCGATTGTCGCCCCTGCCCGCATGCCCGAAGGCCCCTCGCTCGTGATCCTGCGCGAACAGGCCCAGGTGTTCGAGGGGCGCCGCATCCTGCGCGTGGAAGGCAACACGAAGATCGACACCGCGCGGCTGAAGGGCCGCACGGTGCAGGCCGTGCGCACCTGGGGCAAGCACTTCCTGCTGGAATTGCCGACGGTGGCGCTGCGCATCCACCTGCTGATGTTCGGCAGCTACTGCATCGATGCGCGCAAGCCGGACAAGCCGCTGCGCATCGGCCTCGGCTTCGCGGGTGGTCGCGAGCTGAACTTCTACAGCTGCGCCGCGCGCCTGGTCGAGGAACCCATCGACCTGCTGTACGACTGGAGCGCCGACGTGATGTCGGAGCACTGGGACCCGGCGCTCGCACGCGAGCGACTGCTGGCACACCCGGACATGCTGGCTTGCGACGCGCTGCTGGACCAGGGCATCTTCTCGGGCGTGGGGAACATCATCAAGAACGAGGTGCTGTTCCGCATCCGCGTGCACCCGCTGTCGCCCGTCGGCGCGCTGCCGCCGGCCAAGCTGCGCGAGCTGGTGCACGAGGCGCGCAACTACAGCTTCCAGTTCCTGGAATGGAAGAAGGCCTTCGTGTTGCGCAAGCACTGGCTCGCGCACACGAAGCGCACCTGCCCTCGCTGCAACATCCCGTTCCACAAGGGCCACCTCGGGCTCACGCAGCGGCGCAGCTTCTGGTGCGAGAACTGCCAGCGGCTCTACGGCTGAGTGTCGGCCGCGCCGCCAGCACAGCGGCTTTTTCACGGAGCGCACGCGAAGTGCAAGCTCAGCAGCCGTCAGTCGAGGCCGCGTTCGACACAGTCGCGCGATGACCGAAGTCCTCACCTCCGAACGCCCCCTCACCGCCACCGAACTCGCGCCCAGCCTGCGTGCGCTGCAGGAGGACGGCATCACCGCCCGCAAGGGCGCCTTCAGCCGCGAATGGGTGGAGGCGCTGCGCGAGGACATGATGACCGCGTTCTGGGAAGCGATCCAGCGACCCGGCGGCGCTGTCGGCCGCGGCCCGCGCCGGTGGTACGTGGAGGCGCATCCGCAGGCGTTCCGCGGCTTCGTGGACCTGATCACGCATCCGTGGATCGCGGGCATGTGCACCGAGGTGCTGGGACCCGATTACGAGATCGTCGAGATCGGACTGGACGTGCCCTTCCAGGGCGCCCAGTACCAGCCGTGGCACCGCGACTTTCCCTCGCCGCGCGAGACCTGGCAGGACCGCCGCATCACCTCGCTCGCCTTCAACCTCACGGGCGTCGACGTGACGCCCGACATGGGCCCGCTGGAGGTGGCGCACGGAACGCAGTGGGAAGCCGGCCAGGACTGGAAGCACGGCATGTTTCCGCCGACGGAGGAATGGGCGCGCTACAACGACCGCGCCGTGCGCAAGTTCCCGCAGATGGGCGACGTGAGCTGCCGCTCGGCGCTGACCATCCACCGCGGCACCGAGCACCTGTCGCCGATCGCGCGACCGGTGCTGGTGATCGGCGTCGACGCGCCGGGCGCCGGCCACGCCGCGCTGCACGACGTGATGGTGACGCAGGACTTCCACGACAGCCTGCCGCCTCTCGCGCGCGACCACCTGGTGTGCCGCGTGGTGGACAAGTTGATCCCGATCACGCAGAAGCACCAGATCGAGGGCCTGGTGATGGGCGCGACGCGCTGAGGATGCCCGTCAGCCCCTCGTTCGCGCCCTCTCCTCTTCCTGCAGTCGCAGCACGCGCCGCTGCACCTTGCCAGTGGTCGTCATCGGCAAGGCGTCGATGAACTCGATCTCCTTCGGGGACTCGTAGGGGGCGAGCTGGCCGCGCACGTGCTGCTGCAGGTCGGCCACCAGCTGCTCCCCGCCTGCATGGCCCGCCGCGAGCACCACGTACGCTTTCACCAGCGCTCCGCGCTCGGCATCGGGCTTGGGCACCACCGCGGCGTTGGCCACGGCGGGGTGCTTCACGAGGCAGTTCTCGATCTCGCTCGGGCCGATGCGGTAGCCCGCGGCCTTGAACACGTCGTCCGCGCGGCCCTGGTACCAGAGGTAGCCGTGTTCATCGCGCGTCGCGAGATCGCCGGTGCGGCACCAGTCGCCGGTGAACTTGCGGCGTGTCGCACCTTCGTTGCGCCAGTAGCCGAGGAAGAAGATCGGGTCCGGCTCGCCGTGCACGTCGTAGCGGTGCACCGCGACGTCGCCGGGAACACCCACCGGACACTCGTTGCCGTCATCGTCGATCACGGCGATGCGGTGGCCCGGGTAGGGACGGCCCATGCTGCCGGCCCGCGCGGGCCAGCCAACGCCACCGTCGTCGCGGCCGTTCATGCTGCAGTTGCCGACCACGTAGTTGATCTCGGTCTGGCCGAACATCTCGTTGACCACCACGCCCAGCTGGTCGCGGCAATAGGCGAACACCGTGTCACCCACCGCCTCGCCCGCGCTCATGATCGCCTGCAGCTTCAGGCGGAACTGCCGCCGCGGCTCGGGGAACGCCTTCAGCATGGCCTTGAGCGCCGTGGGAAACAGGAAGGTGTGCGTGACGCCGTGCTCCTGCATCAGCGTGAAGGCGAGCTCGGGACTGAAGCGCGCGTTGCAGGCGACGATGGGGCGGCCGAAGTAGAGGGATGGCAACAAGGCATCCATCAGCCCCCCGGTCCAGGCCCAGTCTGCAGGGGACCAGAACACTGACGTGTTCTGGTCGTCCCCTGCGCTGGGCGCTTGCCCCTGCTTGACGCCCGCCCCCTCCCCAACCCTCCCCCTCACGGGGGAGGGAGCAGGAAGCGCCGTGGTCGTCTGGAACCCGAACCAGTTCTGGCTGCACACGAACCCGGGCAGGTTGCCGATCAGGGCGCGGTGCGGGATCAGCGCGCCCTTGGGCGGTCCCGTGGTGCCGCTGGTGTAGATCAGGATCGCGCCCTCGTCGGCCCTGGTTTTCGCCGCGGTGAAGTCGCCCGGGTGCCGGCCGAGTTCCACGCCCCAGTCCAGGTCTGCCTGCAGTGCCGCGGCACCGACGCCGATCACGTGGCGCAGCGACGGACACGCAGCACGCACCGAGAGCAGGTTGGCAATGGAGCTCTCGTCGCAGATGGCGACGGTGGCCTCGCTGTCCTGCAGCCGGTATTCGAGGGCGTCGGGGCCGAACAGCATCGACAGCGGCATCGCGATCGCGCCGGACTGCAGGATCGCCATGTACGCGATCGCGGTCTCCGCGCGCTGCGGCATGACCAGCGCCACGCGATGGCCGCGACGCACGCCCAGCGAGGCCAGCACGTGGCTCAGGCGATCGGCCTGCGCCTGCAGCGAGGCGAACGTAAGACGGCCGCCGCCGTGCGTGCGCACCGCCACGCGGGTGTCGCCCTCGGGCCCCTGCGCCCAGCGCGTGCAGCACGCCTGCGCGATGTTGAAGTGCCTGGGAACGGCCCACCGAAACTGCGCATGCATCCGCGCGTGGTTGTCGGCCTGCATGTCGCTGCGTTGACTGACCGCCATCGGTAGGCCTCCTATGATTCCGGGGCAATGTACCAACCCCAACGTGCCTCGCGCAGCGAGTTTGTGCCGATCCGCCGCCTGCGCTACCACGTGCGTCTCTGGGGCGACCCTGCCCCGGGCAAGGTGCCGCTGGTGCTGGTGCACGGCTGGATGGACGTCGCAGCCTCCTGGCAGTTCATGGTCGATGCCTTTTCGCGCGACCACTACGTGATCGCCCCGGACTGGCGCGGCTACGGCCTCACGGGCCTCGACGCTGCGCAGGACCCTGCGTCGGGCGGCTCGCCCTATCGCCCCGCGGCCGACAACTACTGGTTCCCGGACTACCTCGCCGATCTCGACTTCCTGCTGGACCACTACGCGGGCGACCAGCCGGTCGACCTGGTCGGCCACAGCATGGGCGGCAACATCGCCATGCTGTACACCGGCGCGCGTCCGCAGCGCATCCGCCGCCTGGTCAACCTCGAGGGCTTCGGCATGCCAGCCACGCGGCCCTCGCAAGCGCCGGGCCGTTATGCCAAGTGGATGGATGAACTCAAGGCCCTGCACCGCGGCGAGATGGCGCTGAAGTCGTACGACTCCATCGCCCTGGTCGCGGCGCGGCTCATGAAGACCAACAAGCGGCTGTCGCAGGACAAGGCCGACTGGCTGGCGCAGCACTGGTCGCGGCAGGGCGCCGACGGCCGCTGGCACATCCTCGGCGATGCGGCGCACAAGATCACCAATGCCCAGCTGTTCCGCGTCGACGAGGTGCTGGAGCTCTACCGCCGCATCACGTGCCCGACGCTGTGGGTCGAAGCTGCCGACGACAGCCTGGGCCAGTGGTGGCAGGGCAAGTTCACGCTGGCCGAGTTCCACGAACGGCTGGGCCACGTTGCCTCGCTGCGGAAGGCTGTGCTGCCTGACGCGGGCCACATGCTTCACCACGATCAGCCCGCCCTGCTCGCGGACCATCTCGAGGCGTTCATCGACGGCTGAGGCGTCCGCAGCTCAGCCGTGGGCGCGCGCGTCGCGCCGGTGAGACGCGAGCATGGGCGCCGTACGCCCTCTTGAACCGTTTCCTCGCGCGCCGCAACCCAGCGGGCGACATCCGGCAGTCCCGCCGGGCTGCCCCCCGCGAGGTCTGCCATGCGGCCAACGCCCCTGTTCGCACGTCACTGCGCTGCGCGCCTCGGCCGCCGTCCTCGCGGCGAAGCTGCTCATCGTCACACGCATGCCTCAGCCCCCGTCAAAAAGTCGCACTTTTCCGACATCCCTGTCGGACATAGCCTCGGCACTGGCGTAGGAGACCTCCTACCCCCTACAGTCGTCTCACAAGTTGAGGTGACTCGGATGAGCAGGAAAATCTGGACGCTGTTTCTTGCAGTGTTGCTCGCACCTTGCGCCGCGCTCGCCGCGGATGAGACGGAGCAAGGCCTGGCCACGGTGTGGGAAGCGCTGTGGCACCAAAGCGGCACGCCCACGCGCATCGTGCGCTGGGACGGCGAGATCCGCATGCGGATGACGGGAATCGATCTTCCCAAGCACCGCGACTACATCGTGCAGGCGCTGCGCACCGTCACGGACGAGGCGGGCGTCAAGCTGGTCGACGTGTCCGACCAGCCCAATGCCGAGCAGGTCGCGAACTTCAAGCTCGAGGTGGTGCCCGACACCGCGCTCGAGGACAACCAGCCGTGCGTGACCTACCTGGACTTCCGCACGGAGGACCGCATCGACTCGGCCACGATGCAGATGCGCACCAAGGACGTGTGGCGCTGTGCGTACCATGAGTCCATGCACCTGATGGGCGTGCGTGGCCACCCGGGCGGCAAGACCGTGCTGAGCTACTTCCCGACCAAGGTCGACGGCCTGCTGCCGCTCGACCGCGCGATGCTGCGCGCCTGGTACTCGCCGCGCATGAAGGGCGGCATGACGCCGTTCGAGGCGCTGCCCGTGCTCGCCGACGAAGTGGTGAACATGGCGCCGGACAAGGTGGCCGCCGCGCAGACGCGCGACCACTTCTTCTCGACCACGGTCGACCAGATGCAGGCGTACGCCGCCGGGCGTGGCGACATCCCCGCGATCGTCAAGCGCTCGGGCAAGTCCACCGACGAAGGCATCCGCCGCGGCCGCAGCGAGATGAGCTACTTCCTGGGCGTCGCCTACTTCGAGGGCGCGATGGTCGCGGCCGACCAGAAGCAGGCCCTGACCTGGTTCGAACGCGCCGCCAGCGCCGGCAACCGCCGCGCCCAGTCGTACCTGGCCGGCCCGCGGTAACCCGCGGCGCGCCCGGCGCGCACTCTCTCGCGGGGCCCGTCGGCGGGGCCCTGCCCTTCTGCGAAAATCCGTGGTTTTGGAAGACACAGAACCATGGACGCAGAACGCATCAACCTCATCGGATCCACCCTGACCGACCTGCAGCGCAGGACGGCGGATCTGCGGAGGTATCTTTGACTTCGATGCCAAGTCGGAGCGCCTGAGGACCGTCAACGCCGCGCTGGAGGATCCCGCGGTCTGGAACGATCCGAAGAAGGCCCAGGAGCTGGGCAAGGAAAAGAAGCAGCTCGATGGCGTGGTCCTCGTGCTGCAGGACCTGGACCGCGAGCTGAGCGACAACCTCGAGCTCTATGAAATGAGCAAGGACGAGGGCGACCAGGCGGGCCTCGCCCACATCGAGGCCGAAGCGGCCAAGCTCACGCCGGTGGTCGAGGACCTCGAGTTCCGCCGCATGTTCGACAAGCCGGCCGACCCGATGAACGCCTTCCTGGACATCCAGGCCGGTGCCGGCGGCACGGAAGCCTGCGACTGGGCCGGCATGCTGCTGCGCCAGTACCTGAAATACGCCGAGCGCAAGGGCTTCAAGGCCAACATCGAGGACGAGACCGCAGGCGACGTGGCGGGCATCAAGAGCGCCACCATCAAGGTCGAAGGCGACTACGCCTATGGCCTCCTGCGCACCGAGACCGGCGTGCACCGCCTGGTGCGCAAGTCGCCGTTCGACTCCGCCGGTGGCCGGCACACCAGCTTCGCCAGCGTGTTCGTCTATCCGGAGATCGACGACTCGGTGGAGATCAACATCAACCCGGCCGACGTGCGCGTGGACACCTTCCGCGCGTCGGGCGCCGGTGGCCAGCACATCAACAAGACCGACTCGGCGGTGCGCCTGACGCACGTGCCCACCGGCATCGTCGTGCAGTGCCAGGACAGCCGAAGCCAGCACAGCAACCGCGACGTCGCCTGGCAGCGCCTGCGTTCGCGCCTCTACGACCACGAGATGCGCAAGCGCATGGAGGAGCAGCAGAAGCTGGAGGACACCAAGACCGACGTCGGCTGGGGCCACCAGATCCGCAGCTACGTGCTGGACCAGAGCCGCATCAAGGACCTGCGCACCAGCGTCGAGATCTCCAACACGCAGAAGGTGCTGGACGGCGACCTCGACCCGTTCATCACGGCATCCCTGAAGCAGGGCGTGTGATGGCGCACCCCACCCTCGCGCTCGTGTTCGACATGGACGGCACCATGGTCGATTCCATGCCGGCGCATGCGCGCAGCTGGCAGGTGTTCACGCGCCGGCACGGCATCCACCTGCCGGTCGACGAGGTGCTGCGCCGGACCACCGGCCGCACCGGCGTCGAGTGCATCCGGGTGCTGATGGGCGAGGACATCGACGATGCGCGGGCCGCCGCGCTGATCGGGGAAAAGGAAGCGCTGTACCGCGAGTTCTTCGGCCCCGAGTTCCGCGAGGTGGCGGGCTTCCGCGACTTCGCGCATGCCGCGCAGCGGCGTGGGCTGAAGCTGGCCGTCGCGACGGCGGGCGACCGGCACAACATCGCGTTCTCGCTCGAGCGCCTGAAGCTTGCGCAGGCGCCCGACGCCATCGTCGGCGGCGACGAGGGCCTGGCGGGCAAGCCCGATCCCGCGCTGTTCCTCGAGGCGGCGCGCCGGGTGCAGGTGCCGCCTGCGCAGTGCATCGTGTTCGAGGATGCGCCGTTCGGCATCGAGGCCGCGCGCAGGGCCGGCATGCGCGCCGTGGCCGTCTGCACCACGCACAGCCAGGCCGAGCTGGCCGGCCCGCACGTGATCGCGCAGGTGCGCGACTACCGAGAACTCATTCGATCCAACTTCCTGGAGACACTCCATGCGTGAAGGACAGAACGCGGTCATCTACCGCGCCGACTACCAGGCACCCGCCTACTGGATCGACACCGTCGACCTGTGCTTCGACCTCGACCCCGCCAAGACGCGGGTGTTGAACAAGATGAAGGTGCGCCGCAACCCCGACGTCCCGGCGCAGGCGCTCAAGCTCGATGGCGACGAGCTGAACCTGGCGCGCGTGCTGGTGAACGGCCAGGGCACCTCGTTCAAGATGGAAGGCGACCGGCTGGTGCTGGAGAACCTGCCCGAGGGGCACGAGCCGTTCGACCTGGAGATCTTCACCACCTGCGCCCCGGCCCGCAACAGCAAGCTGATGGGCCTGTACGTCAGCAACGAGTCGTTCTTCACGCAGTGCGAGGCCGAGGGCTTCCGCCGCATCACCTACTTCCTGGACCGTCCCGACGTGATGGCCAGCTACACGGTCACGCTGCGCGCCGACAAGCAGAAGTACCCGGTGCTGCTGTCCAACGGCAACCTCGTGGACCAGGGCGACCTCGGTGACGGCCGCCACTTCGCCAAGTGGGTCGACCCGCACCGCAAGCCCTGCTACCTGTTCGCGCTGGTGGCGGGCCAGCTGGTGTGCCGCGAGCAGAAGATCCGCTCGCGCGGCGGCAAGGACCACCTGCTGCAGGTGTACGTGCGGCCCGGCGACCTGGACAAGACCGAGCACGCGATGAACTCGCTGATCGCCTCCGTCGCCTGGGACGAGGCCCGGTTCAAGCTGCCGCTGGACCTGGAGCGCTTCATGATCGTCGCGACCAGCGACTTCAACATGGGCGCGATGGAGAACAAGGGCCTGAACATCTTCAACACGAAGTACGTTCTTGCCAGCCAGGCCACCGCCACCGACACCGACTTCTCCAACATCGAGTCGGTGGTCGGCCACGAGTACTTCCACAACTGGAGCGGCAACCGCGTCACCTGCCGCGACTGGTTCCAGCTGTCGCTCAAGGAAGGCCTCACCGTCTTCCGCGACCAGGAGTTCAGCCAGGACCTGGCCGGCGAAGCGTCCGCCCGCGCCGTCAAGCGCATCGAGGACGTGCGCGTGCTGCGCACCGCGCAGTTCCCCGAGGACGCGGGCCCGATGGCGCACCCGGTGCGCCCCGAGCAGTACCTGGAGATCAACAACTTCTACACGGTCACCGTCTACGAGAAGGGCGCCGAGGTCGTGCGCATGATGCAGACGCTGGTGGGCCGTGAAGGCTTCGAGCGAGGCATCACGCTGTACTTCCAGCGCCACGACGGCCAGGCCGTCACCTGCGACGACTTCGCGCAGGCCATCGCCGACGCCAACCCGGGCTCGCAACTGCAGCAGTTGCTGGAGCCGTTCAGGCGCTGGTACAGCCAGGCCGGCACGCCGCGCGTCCATGCGCGCACGCAGTGGGACGCCGCCAGCGGCACCTACACCGTCGACTTCACGCAGCACTGCCCGCCGACGCCGGGCCAGGCCGAGAAGCAGCCGTCCGTGATCCCGATCGCTTGGGGCCTGCTCGACGCCAGCGGCCGCGAAGTCGGCCAGGGCATGTTCGTGCTCACCGAAGCGTCCCAGCGCCTCACGGTGCCGGGCCTGACGGCCGAGCCGGTGCCGTCGCTGCTGCGCGGCTTCAGCGCGCCGGTGATCCTGGAGTGGGATGCCAGCGACGAGCAGCTGCTCGCGCTGCTCGAACATGACACCGACCCGTTCAACCGCTGGGAAGCCGGCCAGCGCCTGGCCGTGCGCCGGGCCCTGGCCGCGATCGAAGGCAGTGGCGTCGTGGAGCTGGACACCTCGTTCATCGAGGCGATGCGCAACATCCTGCGCCACCCGAACCTGGACGCGGCCTTCAAGGAGCTGGTGCTCACGCTGCCCGCCGAGGCGTACATCGCCGAGCAGCTGGAAGTGGTCGATCCGCAGCGCGTGCATGCGGTGCGCGAATCCATGCGCGAGCAGCTGGCCACCGCACTGGTGGACGACTGGGCCTGGGCCTACGAGCAGAACCACGAGAACGGTGCCTACAGCCCCGATCCGGTGTCCTCGGGCCGCCGCGCCCTCGCCGGCCTCGCGCTCGCGCACCTGTGCATCGCCGCGCGCAAGTCGAATGACACGGTGTGGCCGGGCAAGGCCTACCAGCGCTTCAAGGATGCCTCCAACATGACCGATCGCTTCAACGCCCTGGCGGCGCTGGTGGTGAGCGGCCAGGACCTGGCACGGCCCGCGCTCGACAAGTTCCACGGCATGTTCCGCGACGAGGCGCTGGTGCTGGACAAGTGGTTCTCGCTGCAGGCCGGCGCCCCCGATCGCGGCGGCAACGTGCTGCCGATCGTGCGCCAGCTGATGCAGCACCCCGACTTCAACATCCGCAACCCGAACCGCGCGCGCAGCCTGATCTTCAGCTACTGCAGCGCGAACCCGGGCGCGTTCCACCGGCCCGACGCGGCTGGCTACGTGTTCTGGGGCGACCGCGTGATGGAGCTCGATGCCATCAACCCGCAGGTGGCCGCGCGCCTGGCGCGCGCGCTCGATCGCTGGCGCAAGCTGGCCGAGCCGATGCGCAGCGCCGCCCGCGAAGCCATCGCCCGCGTGGCCGGCAAGCCCGACCTGTCCAACGACGTGCGCGAGGTGGTCACCCGCGCACTGGCCGACTGAACCACACCATGAGCAAGATCTCCCTCACCCGCTACCTCGTCGAGCAGCAACGCGTCGACGGCCACATCCCCTCGCAGCTGCGCCTGCTGATCGAGGTCGTCGCGCGCGCCTGCAAGGGCATCAGCCACGCCGTCAACAAGGGCGCGCTCGGCGGCGTGCTGGGCACCGCCGGCAGCGAGAACGTGCAGGGCGAGGTCCAGAAGAAGCTGGACATCATCGCCAACGAGGTGCTGATCGAGGCCAACGAATGGGGCGGCCACCTCGCCGCGATGGCCAGCGAGGAGATGGACACCATTTACGTCGTGCCCAACCGGTATCCCAAGGGCGAGTACCTGCTGCTGTTCGATCCGCTCGACGGCTCGTCGAACATCGACGTCAACGTCAGCATCGGCACCATCTTCAGCGTGCTGCACATGCCCGAGGGCGACCGCGGCGTCGACGAGGGCGACTTCCTGCAGCCCGGCAGCCGGCAGGTCGCGGCGGGCTACTGCGTCTACGGACCGCAGACCACGCTGGTGCTGACGGTCGGCGACGGCGTGGCGATGTTCACGCTCGATCGCGAGCAGGGCTCGTTCGTGCTGACGCAGGAGGACGTGCGCATTCCCGAGGACACGAAGGAATTCGCGATCAACATGTCGAACATGCGCCACTGGGACGCGCCGGTGAAGCGCTACATCGACGAGTGCCTGGCCGGCAAGGAAGGCCCGCGCGGCAAGGACTTCAACATGCGCTGGGTCGCCTCGATGGTGGCCGACGTGCACCGCATCCTCACGCGCGGCGGCATCTTCATGTACCCCTGGGACAAGCGCGAGCCGGACAAGCCGGGCAAGCTGCGCCTCATGTACGAGGCCAACCCCATGAGCTGGCTGATCGAGCAGGCCGGCGGCGCCGCCACCAACGGCCGCGAGCGCATCCTCGACATCAAGCCGAAGAAGCTGCACGAGCGCGTGAGCGTGGTGCTGGGGTCGAAGAACGAGGTGGACCGCGTGACGCGCTACCACCTCGAGGCGAAGAAGTAGGACCTGCGCCGGCGCTGGCCTGGCGCAAGGCAGGCGCCTCACTTGCGCACGTAGCGCACCACCATCTCCACGACGTGATCGCGCCGCTGCCGCAGGGCGGCGGCCGACTCCATGTCGCACTTGAAGATCATGGAGAAGGTGTAGCGGTTCGACACGTTGAAGAAGCACAGCGCCGAAATGGACATGTGCACGTCCACCGGATCGAGCCCGCGGCGGAACACACCCTTGTCGACGCCGCGCTCGTAGATCGCACGCAGGCTTTCGATGGCCGGCACGTTCAGTCCCTGGATCGCGCTGCTGCGCGCCAGGTACTGGCCGCGATGGATGTTCTCGCTGACCACCAGGCGCACGAACGGCTCGTTGTCGTGCTGGTAGTCGAAGGTGAATGCCACCAGCTTGCGCAACGCGTCCTCGGGTTCGAGGTCCTGCAGGTGCAGGTCGCGTTCGAGCTCGCGGATCTTCCGGTACGCCTCTTCGAGGACGGCGATGTACAGCGCCTCCTTGCTCTCGAAGTGGTAGTAGATCATCCGCTTGCTGGTGCGGGTGAGCGCGGCGATCTCGTCGATGCGCGCGCCGGCCAGGCCCTTGTTGGCGAACTCGGCGGTGGCCACTTCCAGGATGTCGGCCAGGGAGCGTGCCGAGTCGTAGGTGCGCGTGCGACTGCGCTCTTCGGGCGCCGCTTGCGCGTCGGAATGAACGAACTGTTCCATTTTTTCGAGGGTACACCTTGCCCGGCCCGCTCGGGACGCTAGCCCATCACGGGTTTACCCCGGACCCGAGAAAGCGAACCAGTTCGTACATTCTGGGCTCCGACCCCGGATCGGGGCGAAGGAGACACCCATGACCCACCCCCAGGACACCGGGGCCCCCACGCTCCACGCGCCGCGCAAGGCGGCGCTCGCCAGCTGGATCGGCAGCGCACTGGAGTACTACGACTTCTTCATCTACGGCACCGCGGCCGCGCTGGTGTTCGGGAAGATCTTCTTCCCCAACGTCGATCCCAAGCTGGCCACCATCGCGGCATTCGCCACGTTCGGCGTGGGCTACGTGACGCGGCCGATCGGCGCCTTCTTCATGGGCCATGTGGGCGACAAGTTCGGCCGCAAGAAGATCCTGACCTTCACGCTGCTGCTGATGGGCCTGTCGACGTTCCTGATCGGCGTGCTTCCCACCTACGGCCAGGTCGGCATCGCCGCCCCGGTGCTGCTGGTGGTGCTGCGGCTGCTGCAGGGGCTGTCCGCCTCGGGCGAGCAGGCCGGCGCGAACTCGATGACGCTGGAGCACGCACCCGCGTCGCGGCGCGCGTTCTTCACGAGCTTCACGCTCGGCGGCACGCAGATGGGATTCATCCTGGCCACCATCGTGTTCCTGCCGATCTCCACGCTGCCCGAGGACCAGCTGCTCTCGTGGGGCTGGCGCGTTCCGTTCCTGCTCAGCGCCGTGGTCGTCGCCATCGGCTTCTGGATCCGGCGCACGCTGCCGGAGACGCCGGTGTTCGAAGCGGAGGCGAAGTCGAAGGCGACGCCGCGCGTGCCGGTGGCCGATCTCTTTCGCGAGCACACGCCGGACGTGCTGCGCGTGATCTTCGCGGCCCTGGTCTCCGTGGTCAGCACGATCTTCGGCATCTTCGTGCTCTCGTACGGCGTGAACACGGTCCACATGGACAAGTCCAGCATGCTGCTGGTCCTGGTGAGCGCGAACATCGTCGCGCTGGCCGCGATCCCCCTCTGGGCGATGCTGTCCGACCGCATCGGCCGCCGGCCGGTGTTCATCTTCGGCGCGCTCGCGTGCGCCGTCATGATCTGGCCGACGCTGTGGGCCATCTCGCGCGCCGACGTCCCGCTGGTGTTCCTGTTCGGCGTGCTCCTGTCCGGCGTGGTCTACAGCGCCGCCAACGGCACCTGGCCGTCGCTGTACGGCGAGATGTTCGACACCCGGGTGCGCCTGTCGGGCATGGCCATCGGCACCCAGATCGGATTCGCGCTCGGCGGCTTCGCGCCCACCATCAGCGCGGCGATCCAGAAGCCCGGACCGGACGGTTGGATCCCGGTCGCGGTGCTCGTGACCGTGTCCTGCGTCATTGCCGCCCTGTCGGTGCTGACCGCGCGCGAAACCTACAACCTGCCGATGGAGCAGCTGGGCCGCCGGCGCGCGCAGCGCGCGGGGCACGGCGGCACGCGGCTCGCCGCCTGAGGACGTCCGACGGGTCCCGAATCGATGCTCACCGGCAAGACGACGCTCATCGCCCACCTGGGCTTCCCGACCGAAGCCTTCAAGGCACCGATGATCTACAACCCTTGGTTCGAGCGCCAGGGCATCGATGCGCTGGTGGTGCCGATGGGCATCCGCGCGCAGGACTATCCGCAGGCGCTGGACACGCTGTCGCGCATGACCAACCTGCGTGGCGCACTGGTCACCATGCCGCACAAGGTGACCACTCTCGGCCTGGTGCGGGAGGCCTCGACGGCCGCGCGCATCGCCGGTGCGAGCAACGCGCTGCTCAGGCGCGGTGACGGCAGCTGGTACGCGGAGCAGTTCGACGGCATCGGCTTCACGCGCGGCTTGCGTCGCAAGGGCAGGACCGTGCAGGACCAGAGCGTGCTGGTCGTCGGCTGCGGCGGCGTGGGCAGTGCGATCGCCGCGGCCATCGCTGCCGAGGCGCCGGCACGCCTGGACCTGTTCGACAGCAGCGGCGCCGCAGCCGACGCCCTTCGCCAGCGCCTGCTGCAGTTCTACCCGCAGCTCGACGTGCGTTGCGGCTCCAACGATCCCGCGGGGCACGGCATCGTGGTCAACGCCACGCCGCTGGGCATGAAGGAAGACGACCCGCTGCCGTTCGACGTGCAGCGCATCGCGCCCGGTGCCTTCATCGGCGAAGTCGTGATGAAGAACGAATACACGCCGCTGCTGCGCGCCGCGCGCGGGCGCGGCTGCGACGTGCAGCTGGGCGTGGACATGCTGTTCGAGATGATCCCGGCGTACCTGGAGTTCTTCGGCTTCGGGACCGCCTCGCCCGACGATCTTCGCGCCGTGGCGCGCATCCAGTACTGAAGGAGCACGACGATGAGCGCGCAACTCGTGGAACCGGAGGCCGCCCGCGAACCGCTGCAGCCGGCGTGGTCGGAGGCGGCCAATCCGCTCGGCCTGGACGGCATCGAGTTCATCGAATACGCGACCGGCCGGCCGCAGGCGCTGGGCCATGTGCTCGAGATGATGGGATTCCAGCCCGTCGCGCGGCACCGTTCGCGCGAGGTGCTGCTGTACCGCCAGGGCGGCCTCAACATCGTGATCAACGCGCAGCCGCCCGACGAGGAAGCGGCGGACGCACTGCCCGCCACGCCGGTGATCGCCGCGCTGGCCCTGCGCGTGCACGACGCGCGCGCGGCGTATCGCCGCGTCCTCGACCGCGGCGCGTGGGAGGTGCCCACGCATCCCGAAGTGATGGAGCTGAACATCCCCGCGATCCACGGCGTCGGCGGCAGCCGCATCTACTTCGTCGATCGCTACCGCGAGTTCTCGATCTACGACGTCGACTTCGTGCCGATCCCGTCGGTGCCGCGCGATCCGCCCGCCATCGCGGGCATCCACTTCTTCGGCGTGGTGCAGTACATCGGCTTCGGCCGGACCGAGGACTGGGTCGCGTTCTACGGCGAGCTGCTCGGCGCCCAGGCGATCCCGCCCGAGGAACGGTTCGGCATCATGCCGGCCGGCACCCTCATGCGGGTGCCAGCGCGCACTCCCGGGAACGGCTTCATGCTGCAGCTGATCGAGCCGAAGCCCGACTTCATCGGCGACGAGGAACGACTGCAGCGCATCGGCCTGGGCGCGCCCGACGTGCTCGCGGCCGTCGACGCGCTGCGCAAGCGCGGCATCGAGTTCGTCGAATCGACGGTGGCGCACACGCAGGAGCGCGGCGCGATCACCAAGAGCTACCTGGGCAGCGCCGTGTTCGAACTCGTGCAGAGCCAGCTATGAAGGAGCGACACCTGCAGTCCATGCAGTCCTTCGGCATGGACACGATCACCCTCGCGGGTCCGCTGGAGGCCAAGCTCGAGGCCATGGCACAGGCGGGCTTCGGCCAGGTGATGCTCAAGGCCAACGACCTGGTCGGTCATCCCCAGGGCTGGAAGGCGGCGGTGCGGGCCGTGCATGCCAGCGGCCTGCGGGGCACCGGCTTCCAGGTGCTGCGCGACTTCGAGGGCCTGTCGGGACACCTGCACCGCTACAAGGTCGACATCGCCAAGGCCATGCTGGAGATGTGCGCCGCGCTCGAATGCAAGGTGCTGCTGGCCTGCTCGTCCACCTCGACGCACGCCAGCCAGGACCTGGACCGCATCGCGGCCGACCTGCGCAAGCTGGCAATGCTGGCCATCCCGTTCGGCATCCGCATCGCGTACGAGGCGCTGTCGTGGGGGCGCACGGTGAACGAATACACCACGGCCTGGGACCTGGTCGATCGCGCGGACTGCCCCAACCTCGGCCTGGCCATCGACTCCTTCCACATCCTGGCCGCGCGCACGCCGCTGGACGAGATCGAGGAACTCGACGCGGGGCGCATCTTCCTCGTCCAGCTGTCGGACTTCATGTGGCAGGAGACGCGCACCTTCGAGGAGCGGATGGCGACCGCGCGCACCTTCCGCGTCTTTCCCGGCGAAGGCGTGCACACGCCGGCGATCGTGAGGCTGGTGCAGAAGCTGGACTCGCTGGGCTACGCGGGCGACTACAGCTTCGAGGTGTTCAACGACGACTACGTGCAGATGCCGCTGCCGTTCGTGGCCGAGCGCGCGCGGCGATCGGCGCTGTGGCTCGCGGAGGAAGTGCTCCATCGCGGCATGCCGCCCTCGGCGCAGCTGAAACTCCGCACCCACTGAGCTGGAGATGGCGTGCGGCCCCGCACGCCCGGTTCCCCGCTCAGTTCTCCACCAGCAGCGGCCCCAGGACCGCCATCCCGGCTTCCCAGTCCGACGCCATGCCCTGCAGCAGCTCGTCGGCGTTGAGCGCACGTCCGGCGTTGACGGCCCGTGCGCCCTTGAGGATCAGCGTCTTGTTCGCCTGGCCGATCGCCTCGAAGCGCTCGGCGGCCTCGCCCAGTTCCGGGTAGCCCTGCGTCGCCATCCAGCGCAGGTTGGCGCCCAGCAGTTCGAAGGCGATCCCCGCCTGTCGCACCGACGCGAACGCCCACTGGTGGTAGTGCGCCAGCCCCTTCTCATGCATCGCCGGCAGGTCCTGCGCGATGCGCGCCGCGAAGCGCGAGAACGGGTTGGTGCGGGGCCGCCAGGGGTAGTGCCGGCGCAGCAGTTCGAACGACAGGTCGGACAGGTCGGACGCGTTGCGCCGCACGATGCGGTCGATGCGCACCACCTCGGCGAAGAACGGCATGAATGCCGGATCGGCGGGCGCGTCCAGGCGGAACAGCTGCCGGAAGTCCTCGCCCGAGAGCTCGAAGTAGCCGGCATTGTGGAAGTAGCCCAGCCGCTCGCGGTCGACGTCGAGATGCGCCATCAGGATCGTGGTCTTGGTGTGGCTGCGGCGGTAGTCGGTGCCCGCGGTGTCGGGCAGCCAGAAGGCATCCGACTCGGTGCTGATCAACTTGCCGGCGGCCAGGTGCTCCTGCGCATGCTCGAGCAGCGGGCGCCACACGGTGAGCTCCTGCACGTCGACGCCGTACAGCGAGCGCAGCTCCTCCAGCGGCGGCTTGAAGAAGGTCCACTGGTCGCCCTCGAAGTCGACGGCCACCGTGAACGGCAGCAGGGCCAGCGGCTCCAGCCCCAGCGTGTGCAGGAACGCGATCCACAGGTCGGCGTAGCAGTTCTTCTCGGGCCACGCGGCGCCGTCGCCGTGCAGCGGATGCCGGCGATAGCTTTCAGGGGCCAGGCCCGGCAGGACAGCGAGCGTTCTCATGCGAGTCACCTCCGCGGCCGCGTCCTCAGGGCCACAGCTGCGCGCGCACCTTGTCGGGCCAGTCGGCCACGTCGTACCCGTGCGCCCGGATCAGGGCCAGGGTCACGCGCTCGAGACCGAAGCCCAGGCACGCCGTGTGCGCCACGCTGCTGTCGGCATTGCGGATGCCGAACTTGGAACTGAAATGGTCCTGGTGCCAGTTGAACGAGCAGATGGCCGTGGGCTTCTCGCGCGAGATCACCGGGCAGAGGATCTCGAACTTCAGGCGCTGGTCGACCTGGTTGGCGGCCATCATCTTGCCGGCGCGGCCGAAGAACGGGTCCGAGGCCACGTCGCTCTGCACCGGCAGGCCCAGGCCCTCCAGTAGCTCGAGGCCGCGCTGGAGCCACGCATCGCGCCAGGCCACGACGTCCTCGGGCTTGCCGACGCGGATGTGCTCGCGCATGCGGAAGTGCTGCAGGCGCGTGGGCTCGTCGGACGGCTCGTGCCGGAACACCCAGTTCATCACCGTGACCAGTTTTCCGCCGCTGGGCAGCAGGCCGCTGAACGTCGGATAGACGGGATAGCAGGCGGCCGGCGTGAGCATCACGTCCGTGGGCGACAGCATGTCTTCCCAGCGCTCGCCGGCATGCACCTTGGCGGACAGCTCGCGGGCCTGCTTGTCGGTGCCCATGAAGCTGTGCACCGAGCCGGCCAGCTGCGGGAAGTTGTCCATGTAGCCGACCTTCTCGATCATGGCGCGGGCCAGGATCGGCGGGAACATCAGTTCCTGCGCGTTGTCGGGCGCGGCGATGCGCTGGATCAGCGCATCGAACTGCCGCAGGATGTCCTCGAACACGGGACCACGGCCATAAGCGCCCTTGATGCCGGTGGGCACGATCAGGCCATGTTCGACCAGGCCTTCGGCGAAGCCTTCGATGTCGTAGGTGCGGGTATCCATCACGCAGCGTCCTTGTAGACCAGCAGCATCGAGGCGTTCTTGGCCGCGATGCGTTCATTCGAAATCATGAGCGAGCCCGAGAGGGCATCGCGGTAGTGGCGCCCGAGGCTGAACGGGCTGTCGTTCTTGTAGCCGAGGATGCCGACGATCTGCAGCGCGCGGTGCACGATCTGCGGCGTGGCCTCGGAGCTGGCGATCTTCAGGTTGTTCAGGCGCAGCGCCCAGCCCATCCCCATCAGCTCGTCGCGGTCGTCGCCCAGCGCATCGAAGTCGCGCGCGGCGGACAGCCAGTTCTGCTTCAGCGTCTGCAGCTGCACCTGCAGCTCGGCCAGTCGTTGCGCCGTCGGCGGCACGGTGCCGGGGTTCTGCCGGGCCTGGCCGCGCACGAACTGCGCCGCCTTGCCCACCGCACCCGCGGCGATGCCCCACCACAGCGAGGACCACAGGATGTGCGAGTACGGCACCATCGTCTGCGCCGAGCTGTCCGCGAAGGCGCCGGGCAGGATCTGCGCCTCGTCGCCGCTGGACACCAGCTTGAAGCCGGGGCTGCACGTGCCGCGCATGCCGAGCGTGTCCCAGCTCGTGGTCTGCGTGATCGTGCAGTCCTCGCGGCGCACCAGCACCAGAACCTGGTCGCTCTTGGCCGCCTGCTCGTCCTTGCGGCAGGTGACCAGGATGGCGTCCGCGTGCGCGCAGTACGAGCCGGTGGTGGCGTCCTTGTCCAGCAGGAAGCGGCCGTTCGAACGCCGCACCGCGCAGATGCTGGAGCGCGTGTCGCCGAAGGTGCCGTTCTCGGAGGTCATCGAGGCCAGCAGGTGCTGGCGGCGCACGATGTCGCGCAGGTAGTCGCGGAAGAACTCGCTCTCCATCCCATGGCGCGCGATGCACGCGAGCTGGATGTAGTGCATGGCCAGCACCATCGCGCTGGACGCGCACGATTGCGCGAGGGTCGAGCACAGCTGCGACAGCTGCTCCATCGTGCAACCCGGGCCGCCGAGCTCGCGCGGGACCGCGGCCGACAGCACGCGGTCCTCACGGAGGGCCGCCAGGGTTTCGATCGGAAAGCGCGCCTTGGCGTCGACATCCGGGGCTTGTGCCGCCGCGATACCGGAGGCGACCTTGCGCACCGCTTCGAGAAGCTGCGGGAAGCTGGTGGCGGAGGGGGAATCCATACGTCGTTGTTCTCCCATGCATGAGACTGGTGCGATGACAATAGCACCGCACCCTCACGCCGTGGTGCGCTCGAAAGGGCCAAAGTGCACAGCCAGAACCTCATCCAATCGCTGTCGAGCCAGTGGCCTGCAACGCTGCCGGGTGTTGTCCGACTCGGCATCGATCTCGTGCACGTGCCGCGCATCGCGGAGTCGCTGCGCGACTTCGGCGATCGCTTCGCGCAGCGCCTGTTCACCGACGCCGAGATCGCGTATGCGCGAAGCTCCGGATCCGAGCAGGCTGCGCGCTTCGCCGCGCGCTTCGCCGCCAAGGAGGCGACCATCAAGACACTGTCCCTGAGCGATGCCGGCGTGAACTGGCGCGACATGGAAGTGCAGCGCGCCGCCGATGGCGCGTGCTCGCTGGTGCTGCGTGGCGAGGCGCTTGCCGCGGCACGCTCGATGGGTGTCGGCCGCCTCCTAGTCTCTTTGAGCCATGACGGCGACTACGCTGCCGCGGTTGTCGCGGCACTGTCCGACACGGACGAGCCACACCGCTGACCAGAATTCACCGGCATGACGACCCTGCAACATGCCGAAACCACCATCCGCCAAGTGCTGCGTGACCATGGCCGCCTTGCGGTTGATGCCGACAAGCTCGGCGTCGATTCCGACCTGTACCAGTCGGGCATGACGTCCCACGCCAGCGTGAACGTGATGCTCGCCCTCGAAGGCGAGTTCGATGTGGAGTTCCCCGATCACATGCTCAAGCGCAACGTGTTCCGCAGCATCGGCACCATCGAACGTGCGCTGCGGGAGCTGATCGCCGCCTGAGCACCGGGACCATGGGCTTGGCCGGCTCCGCACCGCAAGCGCGGCAGCCTCTGGCCGCCCGCTGGCGACTGTGCGCAGGTGAACCGGATCGCGATGGCGCACCGCCCTGCAGCGATCGGGGCTGGACGCCGATCTCGCATCCGCAGACGGTCGCAGCCGCCTTGCGCGAGCGCGGGGACTGGTCGCTCGATGCACCGGCGCGCGACTTCGATGCGCACGACTGGTGGTTCAGCGCCCACTTCGACGCGCCGCCGGAGCAGGCCGACCAGCTCTCGTTCGACGGCCTGGCCACGCTGGCCGAGGTCTCGCTGAACGGCGAGCCGCTGCTCGCGTCCGACAACATGTTCCTCGCGCACCGCGTGCCGGTGGCCGATCGGTTGCGGCTCGCGGGCAATGAACTGGTGCTGCGGTTCCGCAGCGTGCAGTCGGCGCTCGCGAGGCGACGGCCGCGGCCCCGCTGGCGCACGCCGATGGTCGCGCACCAGCAGCTGCGCTGGCTGCGCACGACGCTGCTCGGCCGCACGCCGGGCTGGTCGCCGCCAGCTGCGCACGTGGGCCCATGGCGCGACATCGCCTGGTCGACCCGCGAGCCCTGGCACGGCCACGTGCAGGCCAGCGTCGTCGACGGACGTGGCCGCTGCCAGCTGCGCCTCGAGGCAGATCCGGACTGGGTGCGCTCGGTCGAAAGCGCGCAGCTGGTGCTGGTGGGGCCCGATGGTCGCGAGCACGTGCAAGCCCTGTCGTCGTCCACCGTCGGCTTCGAGGCCACGCTCCAGATTGCGCAGCCTGCTCTCTGGTGGCCGCACACGCACGGTCAACCCACGCTGTACCGCGCCGCGTTGCGACTGCAGACGCGCGACGGCAATCGCCATGAGGCTGCGCTGGGCTCGGTGGGATTCCGCACCGTCGAGATCGACACCAGCGGCGACGGTTTCGCGTTGCGGGTCAACGGCGAGCGCGTGTTCTGCCGCGGCGCCGGCTGGCTGCCGCTCGATCCGGTGTCGCTGCGTTCCACCCCGGACGCCTGCCTCGCGGCCCTGCAGCAGGTGCGCGCCTGCGGCATGAACATGCTGCGGCTGGCCGGCACGGGCGTGATGGAAGAGGAGCACTTCTACGCGACGTGCGACGCGCTCGGGCTGCTCGTCTGGCAGGACTTCCTGTTCGCCAGCATGGACTACCCCTTCGCCGATGCCGCGTTTGCCGACGGCGCCGCGCGCGAGGTGCGCCACCAGCTTGCGCAGCTCGCGCCGCATCCTTGCGTGGCCGTGCTGTGCGGCAACAGCGAGGTCGAGCAGCAGGCCGCGATGTGGGGCGTGCCGCGCGAGCAGTGGCACGCGCCCTTCTTCCACCAGACGCTGCCGGCGCTGTGCCGCGAGCTGGCGCCCGGCGTGCCGTACTGGCCGTCCAGCGCGCACGGCGGCGCCTTCCCGCACCAGGCGAGCACCGGCACCACGTCGTACTACGGCGTGGGAGCCTACGAGCGCGGGCTGGACGACGCACGCCGCAGCGGGCTGCGCTTCGCGAGCGAATGCCTGGCCTTCGCCAACGTGCCGGAGCCGTCCGCGCTCGAGCGCATGCCGGGTGGCCTGGCCACGCGGGTGCACCACCCGCAGTGGAAGGCACGTTCGCCGCGCGACCTGGGCGCGGGCTGGGACTTCGACGACACGCGCGACCACTACGTGCGCGAGCTGTTCGGGGTCGACCCGGCGCGCCTGCGGCATGCCGACCACGACCGCTACCTCGCGCTGGGCCGCATGGCCATCGCCGAGACGATGAGGTCCGCGTTCAGCGAATGGCGACGCGCCGGCAGCGCCTGCAACGGCGCCCTGCTGCTGCAACTGCGCGACCTCTGGGCCGGTGCCGGCTGGGGCGTGGTCGACGATGCCGGCGTCCCCAAGTCGGGCTGGCATGCGCTGCGGCGCGTGCTGCAGCCGATCGCGGTGGTCGTGACCGACGAAGGTGGCGACGGCCTGGTCGCGCATGCGATCAACGACACGGCCGGGTCCTTGCAAGTCCAGCTGGCGTTCACGGCATGGCGCGACGGGGACGTGCGCGTGGCCGAGGGCGCCCGCCCGCTCGAACTTCCGCCGCGCAGCACCGTCGCCGTGCCGCTGGTGGGCCTGCTCGACCACTTCATGGACCTGAACCACGCCTGGCGCTTCGGCCCGGCCGCCTGCGAGCTGGTGCAGGTGCGCCTGCTCGATGCGCACGGCGGTGTCCTGGCCCAGGCCTTCCATTTCCCGCTCGGCCTCGCGCCGCTGGCGGCGTCGCCGCAACGCGATCTCGGCCTGCAACTCCACGCAGCCGGGAACGGCGATGGCGGAGAACTCACCATCGCGACGCGGCGCTGCGCCATCGGCGTGCACCTCGACGTGCCGGGCTGGACGACCGACGACAACCATTTCCACCTGGCGCCCGGCAGCACGCACCACGTGCGGCTGCAGCGCGCACGGGATGGCGCACCCCTGGCAGGGTCGCTGCAGGCCCTGAACCTGTCCGGCTCGTTGCCCATCGAGATCACCCCATGAGTTTGCGGCCCACCTGCATCAGTTTCGACGCTGCGCCCGGCTGGTGCGCCGGCTGGTACCACGCCCCCACGACGCCCTGGCACGACCTCGCGGTGGTGCTCTGCCCGCCGATCGGCTTCGAGGCGGTCAGCAGCTATCCGACGCAGGTGCAGCTGGCCACGGCGCTGGCCGATGCCGGGCTGCCGGTGCTGCGCGTCGACTACCACGGCACCGGCGACTCGGCCGGAGATGCCGCCAGTCCCGATCGCGTCGAAGCCTGGCTGGCCAGCATCGAAGCCGCGGTGGCACAGGCGAAAGCGCGATCCGGCGCGAGCGAAGTGGCGCTGCTCGGCATCCGGCTCGGCGGCACGCTGGCGATCGCGGCCGCGCGGCGCCTGGGCGGCGTCGACAGTCTTCTGGTGTGGGCGCCCTGCGCCAGTGGCAAGGCCTTCGCCCGCGAGCTGCAGGCGGTGGGACACAAGGACGACGACGGCGGCCTGCATGCCCTCGGCGAGCACTACGCGCCGGCCACGCTGGAAGCCTTGCGGGCGCTCGATGTCGCAACGGGCCCGGCCCGGCCCGGCGCGTGCTGGTGATCGGCCGCGACGACCTGCCGGCCGAAGGGCCGCTTCCGAAGGCACTGCGCCGGGCCGGGTCGCAGGTCGACTTCCGCGTGCTGCCGGGCTTTGCCGCGATGGTCGAGGAGCCGCGCGCCGGGGTGCTCGACGTCGCCACGCTGCGCACGCTGTGCGACTGGTTCATCGCGTCGCCCGCGGCACGGGCACGTCCGGAGGCCGTCGCCGCGCCCGAGGAATCCGCTGACTGGCGTCCGGCCGACCAGGTGCGCGAGATGCCGCTGCGCTGCGGCAGCGCCGGCGCGCTGTTCGGCGTGCTGTCCGAGCCCGCGGCCGGTGCCGGCAAGGCCCCCACCGGCATCGTGCTGCTGAACGTGGGCGGCAACCACCACGTGGGCCCGCACCGGGTGTACGTGAAGATGGCGCGCACGCTGGCCGCGGCGGGCCACGCGGTGCTGCGGCTCGACGTCGGCGGCATCGGCGACAGCCCGCCCGCGCCGGGCCAGCCCTGGGGCAACCTCTACGAGCGCAACTCGGTGCACGACGTGCGCGCGGCCATCGACGCGCTGGTGCAGCGCGGCTGCCGCGAGATCCTGCTCATGGGCATCTGCTCGGGCTCGTACCTCTCGTTCCAGACCGCGCTGGTGGACGAGCGCGTGGACGGCGTGGTGCTGATGAACGCGCGCCTGCTGGAGTGGACGCCGGGCCAGTCCGGCGGCGGCTGGGAAACCTCGATGCAGCAGTACGCCAAGTCCACGGCCTTCTACCGCCGAGAGCTGTTCAACCCGGAGGTGTGGCGGCGGGTGCTGCGCGGCGAGGTCAACCTGCCGCTGATCACGCGCCGCTTCGCCGCCCTGACCGCCGCCAGGCTGCGCCGCGCGTTCACCGTCGGCAGCTCGCGCGAGGAGAGCCTGCTGGCCAGGATGCAGCGCCTGTGCGCAAGGGGCACCGACGTGCTGATGCTGGTCTCCGATGCGGACGACGGGCGCGACTACGTGGAGTTCCACTTCGGCGCGGCAGGCCGGCGCCTGCGCGCCCAGCCGAACTTCCGCATGGCGTACGTGCCCGATGCCGACCACACCTTTTCCAAGCCGGGCAACCAGGAACACGTGCTGCCGCAGCTGCTGCGGCACCTGGCCCAGCGCGCCCCGCGCCACGCGCCGCCCGCCCCTGCCCCGGATCGCGCCACCGGGCTGGAGACGATGGCCCAGGCACGCCCGCTATAATCGCGGGCTCGCGTGCCGGAGTAGCTCAGTCGGTAGAGCAGCTCATTCGTAATGAGAAGGTCGGGGGTTCGATTCCTCTCTCCGGCACCAGGATCAAGGGCCCCGCAGCTGTCATGGCTGCGGGGCTTTTTCCATTCCGGCGCTAGGCCGCGGTGTCCGCGCAAGCGTCCGCGGGCTTGCCGGCAGGCGCCACCCTGGCTTGCGAGCCCGGGAGCTTCGTCTGGATCGACAGGCCAAGCCGCCGCAGCGGCATGAAGAGAGCCGGGACCTCGGGCGCGGGCGGCGCGCTTTGCGCCAGGACGGGTGGCCGTTGCGTGCGCGGGCGCGCCTTGCCACCAGCGCGATGCCTGGCAGCGGCCGTGGCATGCGCGACCTGCGCAGGGGCCTTCGCCGCCGGCTTCAGGTTCGATGGTTGTGGCGTGGAGGGGCGATCCGCAGGGACCGGACGTGCCGCCGGAACGGCAGGCGCCTTCAGGGGCTGCCAGCGCTCGGCCGACATGGGGCCCATGGCCTCGGTCGCCGCGCCGCCGGTGCCGGATGCAGCCAGGCGGAGCACACCCGCGACCGGATCGGCAGCCGGCGCGGCGATGGCCGCGCGCGGACTGACCATCGCGATGCCGACCACCTCGGTGACGATGCGCGCGGGCTTCGCGTCACCCGTGTGCAGCCACGCCGCCAGGCAAAACAGCAAGGCGAGGATGCTGGTGACGAAGCGCGGCGAAATGGTGCTGTCCATGCGCCTCGTTTGTGCATGGCTCTGCCGATGCGCCGCGTCGGAGGCCGCCCCGCGCTGCTGTCAGGACCAGCGCACAGCGCCACGGGGCACCCCGACCGTCAGCGTGCCTTGTCGGACTTCAGGTACTCGCGCACCTTCTCGGCACGATCGCCCACCGCCTGCACCGCTTCCTTCAGGCGCTCGGGCGTGGTGTTCAGGCTCCTGGACCAGTCGCGCAGTTCGTAGTCCTCGTGCACGTTGATGCGCTCGCGGTCCTGCCCGTGGGCCTTGGTCTTGTCGTCGGACATGCGTGATCTCCCGGAAAAACTGTCGTCGCACCAGTCTGGTGACGCACTCACGGCACAACGGTAGGACGGCGTCGCAGCGCCACGACAGACGCTTGCAGCCCACTGACAGGAACGGCTGCCGCTGGCCTCCCGTCAGGGTTCGGCCAGTCGCTGGACCGTATCTTGCTCAGCAGCAAGACCAACTTCAAAGCAGGAACGGGACTCATGAACAAGCATCTGTGCATTGCCGCCGCCCTGGCGGCCACCAGCCTGGCCGCCTCGGCCGCCGAGTGGAGCGACACCTCCATCGGCTTCCGCTACGGCACCAAATTCCAGGAGCCGTACAACGGCCAGGACATCAAGAAGAGCATCGTCAACATCACCCACGTCAGCGGGTACAAGTACGGCAGCAACTTCTTCAACGTCGACCTGCTCGACTCCGACGGCACCGACGCGCACGCGCAGGAGGCGTACGTCGTCTACCGCAACACGGTGGACTTGGGCAAGGTCACCGGCCGGGACTTCAAGTTCACCGGCGTGCGCGGCTTCGGTATTACCGGCGGCTTCGACTGGAACACCAAGAACGACCCCGGCTACGCGTCGCGCAAGCGCATGCTGGTCGTGGGCCCGACGCTGTTCGTCGACGTGCCCGGCTTCCTGAACGTGGGCGTGTACGCGCTGCGCGAGAGCAACCAGCCGGTCGGCGTCGCCAGCCGCTACACCTACGACACGCACGCGATGCTGGGCCTCAACTGGGGCATCCCGCTCGGCGGCACCGGGTTCGCGTTCGAGGGCTACACCAACTGGATCGCCTCCAAGGGCACCAACGAGTTCGGCGGCCCCACGGCGCCCGAGTTCAACTTCGACGGCCAGGTGATGTACGACATCGGCCAGCCGATGGGCATGGGCAAGAACACGCTGCGCGCGGGCCTGGAGTACCAGTACTGGCGCAACAAATTCGGCAATCCGCACACGGTGCCGGGCTCGCTGGCCAGGACGCCGATGGCGCGGGTCGAGTACCACTTCTGACCGACGCCGGGAACGCCGGCGCGTGTTCCCACGCCGGTGTTGGCTCAGCACTGACAAGGCGCGGCACGCCGGTGCCTACGATGGTCTGCCCAGGGAGACCCGCATGAACATCGTTGCCCACATCGGCCCGCTGGCCGCGCTCGTGGCCGGCATCCTGATCCTGCTGATGCCGAAGCTGCTCAATTTCATCGTCGCGATCTACCTGATCGTGATCGGCCTGGTGGGCCTGCTCGGACGCTGAGTCCAGCCCGGCGAAGTTCCGCCCAAGTGCGCTTTGCGCAACGCGCCCGCTCCGCCGGGCGCCGTTGCACGACCTTCCGGCGGCCCGCAGGGCCGGGCCGGATTCCCACCGTGCCCGGCGTTGGCTACGGTTGTGCAGCGGCGAGGTTGCCGCGCCAAGCACTCTGGGACCATGACATCCACCATCCTGGCTCGCGCCGTCCGGGCCCTCGCCGCCGTCGCGGCGCTGTCGCCGGCGCTGTCCTTCGCCGACATCCTCCTCGGCCACTCCGGCGACCTCTCGGGCACCTCGGCCGCGCTGACCAAGGACTACCTGCGCGGCATGAACGCGTACTTCGACGAGGTCAATCGCAAGGGCGGCATCCGCGGCGAGAAGATCAAGCTGGTGAGCATGGACGACGGGTTCAACCCGGACAGGACGGTCGAGAACACCAAGGCACTGATCGCGCAGAACGCCGTGGCGCTGGTGGGCTACCGCGGCACCGCCAACATGCAGAAGATCATCCCCGTCGTGCAGGCCGCCGGCATCGCCGAGATCGGCAACACCAGCGGCGCCAAGTCGCTGCGCGACCCGTACGTGCCGAACCTGTTCCACGTGCGCGCCAGCAACTCCGACGAGATCGAGGCGGCGGTCAACCATGCCTGGACCATCGGCATCACGCACATTGCCGCTGCCTACCAGGACGACGCGTTCGGCAAGGAGAGCCTGGACGCGCTGAACGCCGCGGTCAAGAAACGCGGCGGCGCCGCCCCCGTCGCGGCGCCGGTGCCGCGCGGCACGGTGGACGTCGCCAAGGCGGTCGACACGGTGTTCGCCTCGAATCCGCAGATGGTGATGTTCCTGGGCCAGTCCAAGCCGGCGGCTGCGTTCATCAACGCCTACCGCGCCAAGGGCTCCCGGCCGCAGTTCTTCGTGATCAGCGTGGCCTCCGGCCTGCACGCGGACCTCGGGCCGGACGCGCAGGGTGTCATCGTCAGCCAGGTGGTGCCGTATCCGTTCACCGAACTCGGTAACCCGGTGGTTCGCGAGTACCAGAAGGTGATCTCGCAACTGCCCGACAAATCCTTCAGCTACAACAGCATGGAAGGCTTCCTCAACGCGAAGCTGGTGACCATCGCGCTGCAGCGCGCGCCGGCGCCGGTCACCCGTGCCAAGCTGATTTCCACCCTGGAAAGCTTCAACAACGAGGATCTGGGCGGGTTTGCGATCACCTACGGCAAGCAGAGCAACCTCGGCTCACGGTTCGTCAACCTGACGATGATCCGCGCCGACGGCAGCTTCGCGCGCTGAGCCTTCCCGCACAGCCTTGCGCACGGCCTGTTGCAAGGCCGACAGATCGGAACGGAATACGCCGCCTCGCGCGGCGTTAATGCTGGAGCAGGGACCGGCGACCGCGGGTGTTTCGCGGGCTGGCCACCAACGAGGCCACGATGCTCCAGAGCTTCCACGAGGGGTCCTTCTCCAGCAATCGACACGAGCCGCTGCACCACGACCTGGATGCCGTCAACCGCGGCACCTGGCGGCGCCGGTCCACCGTCGACCAGTACCGCAAGCTCACCGGGTGGACCGATCCCGGCGAGGGCGTGGCCGTCGAATGGGCGCGGCCCTTCATCCAGGGCCACCCGATCCTCGACATCGGCGTCGGCGCCGGCCGCACCACGGCCCTGCTGCGACCGCTGGGCAGCGACTACCTCGGCATCGACTACACGCCCGAGATGGTGGACACCTGCCGCACGCTGCATCCCGATGCGCGTTTCGCCCACATGGACGCGCGCAACCTGCAGTCGCTGCCCGCGAACCACTACGGGCTGGTGGTGTTCTCGTTCAACGGCATCGACTCGGTCGCGCCGCACGATCGGCCGACCATCCTGGCCGAGGTGTACCGGGTGCTGCGTCCGGGCGGCCTGTTCATCGTCTCCTCGCACAACCGCCACGGTCCGGGCGTGCGCGAGCGGCCGACGCTGCACGTGGACTTCACGCCCAATCCGCTGCGCCTCGGCTTGCGTGTGCTGCGCTCGCTGGGCGCCATGCCGCGCGCGGTGCGCAACCACCTGCGGCTGCGCGCGGCCAACGAGGACCACGAGGAGTGGGCGCTGCGCAATGCAGGTGCGCACGACTTCGGGCTGCTGGTGGTCTACACCACGCTCGCCGAGCAGCAGCGCCAGCTGGCCGCCGCGGGGTTCGAGGTGCCGGCGACGTTCGACAGCGAGCGAGGCCAGCCGGTGACGCCGGCGCAGGACACGCACGACATCTGGTGGTTCCACTGCGTCGCCCGCAAACCGATGACGCAGTAGCCGCACTGCAATAACCGCATCGCACGCCGACGTCCAGTCCGGCGACCTTCACGCAAACCCTGTGGAAGAGGCCGGGGCGCGCAGCTTAAGCTCTGCCGCTCAGTTTTCGAACGGTCGTTCTTTTTTCCACGGGAACAACAACATGCAAGTGAAGACAACGCGCCGCGCGCTCGTGCTCGGCGCCTGCGCCGCGGCCGCGGCATTGATCGCAGCCTGCGGTGGCGGTGGCGGCGATGCCGCCGGCCCGAAGGCACCCATCTCGCGCGTGATCGTGGCCGGCGACAGCCTCGCCGATGCCGGCACGTTCGGCTTCAAGTTCACGGTGCAGAACGCGGCCAGCCCGTCCACGGGCTATCCGATCTTTCCGCAGATCGTGGCGCAGAACTACGGCCTCGCAGCCCAGTGCAACTTCTACGCGACCACCACCGGCGCGTCGTTCACCACCAATCCCGGCTGCACCGATTACGCGGTCGGCGGCGGACGCGTGGTGAACCCGGCGTCGCAAGGCGGTGCAGCGGCCCCGTTCTCGGTGCCCACGCAACTGGCCACCGCAGCCACCGTCCAGGGCGGTGCCTGGGCCCCGACCGACCTGCTGCTGATCGATGGCGGCGGCAACGACGCGGCGGACCTCGTCACGGCCTACCTGGGCGCCGCCAGCGGCTCGGCCGGCGTGACGGCCTACCAGGCGTTCCTCGCCCAGCAACTCGATGCGGCCACCATCGGCGCCACGCTCACGCAGCCCAATGGCGCTGCGCTCGCGGCCGGCCTGTACATGAAGAAGCTGGCCGACACGTACTGGACCGCCATCAAGACCAACGCCCTCGACCGGGGCGCGACGCACGTCGCCGTGCTGAACATGCCCGACATCACGCTGACGCCCCGGTTCCGCGCGGTGCTGGCTCAGGTGGGCGCGGCCAACGGCGGCGGCACTGCCGGTGCCACGGCCTCGGCCACGCTGCAGGGTGCCATCCAGCAATGGATCGGCGCGTTCAACACGCAGCTGGCGAGCGACGTGAACGGCGACGCCCGCGTGGCGCTGGTGCCGTTCTACAAGGACTTCACCGACGAAGTGACCAACCCGGTGGCCTACGGCCTCACCAATGCGACGACGGCCTCGTGCCCGGTGGTGAGCCTCACGGCCGGCCTGCCCAACTACGACTTCCCGACCTGCACCTCGGCTGCGCTGGACGCGGCGCCGCCAGCCGGCCTCGCGCCCGGCTGGTGGAACACCTGGGCCTTCGCGGACGGCTTCCATCCGACGCCGTACGGCCACCGCCTGCTGGCGGCGTCCGTGAGCCGCGCGCTCGCCCGGGCCGGCTGGCTCTGATCGCAACGAGGACCAAGCGATGCACAACAAGATGATCACGATCCGCGCCGCCGTGGCGCTGGCCTTCGCCGGTGGCGCGCTGGCCGCCCACGCGCAGTCGGCCGACACCTGGATGGTCGGCGTGGGTGCCACGCAGATCAGGCCGCACGTGTCCAGCGGCACGCTGGCCGCGCCGTCGTCGCCGAACACCCAGGTCGACATCGGCTCCGACACGCAGCCGACCCTGTGGGTGGCGCGGATGCTGACCGACCACTGGTCCGTGGCCGCGCCGATCGGCTTCGGCTTCAAGCACGAGATCACCGGCGCGGGCTCGATCGCCGGCGTCGGCAAGATCGGCACCGTGAAGGCGCTGCCGGTGACGGTGTACGCGCAGTACCGGTTCCTGGAGCCGAGCGCCCGCATCCGTCCGTACGCGATGCTGGGGGTCACCTACGCGCACTTCTACGGCGCCCGCGGCAGCGCGACGCTGAACGCGCTGAACCCCTCGAATCCGGCCGGCGGCACTGGCCTGTCGGTGGACTCCAAGTGGGGCCTGACGCCGGGTCTGGGGGCCACCGTGCTGATCAACGGCCGCTGGTTCGCGGACTTGCAGTACGCCCGCTCTTTCCTGAAGACCACGGCCAAGCTGTCGACCGGCCAGACCATCAGCACGAAGCTCGACCCGGACGCGCTGCGCATCGGCGTCGGCATGCGGTTCTGAGCCGCAACGGCGCATGCGACAAGGCCGCCCGAGGGCGGCCTTGTTCCTGGTGCTCAGCCGCGCGCGCGCAGCAGTTCCACCGCGCCCGTGGCGTTGGGCACCTTGCCCAGCCGCCCGAACGTGGCGACCGCCGGCGGCACGCGCTCGGCCAGCGGCGCGGGCGCAGCCACGGCCCAGCCTTGTGCACGCGCCACCCGGCGCAACGCCAACGCGCGACGCAAGGTGGATCCGGGCACCGCGGCCAGGCCCGCATCCCCATGCAGCGGATCGTGCAGCCGCAGCAGCGACACGGGGCCGGCCTCGATGGCTACCGTCAGCCGCCCGGAGTCCGGGCCCGTGTCGGCGCCCAGCACGGCACCCGCGGCGGCCTGCAATGCGAACGCCGCCCGCACCAGCTGCGGCAGGTTGGGCGGTAGACCGTCCTGGGTGCCGAACACCGCCACGAGGTCGCCGCCGTGCGCCAGGACGTGGACGGCGCCGAACAGGTAGAGCGCGTCGCTGGCCGCGAGGTGCGCACGGCGCAGCAGTTCGCCCGGTGGGACGGGGCCGCCTTCCTCGCGTTCGACGGCGCGGTAGAGATCGGCCATGACGAGCGCCGCCCTCGGGAACACGAGTTCGGCGCCGGCGGCGACGTCGGTCTTCCACTTCCTGTTGACTTCCGCCAGCAGCTGCGATTCGTAGCGCGCGCCCAGCGCCTCACGCTGCTCCTCCAGGGCCGCGTCCATGTCCTGCATCACGCTGCCGGCGATGGCATCGAACTGGGCCTGGCGCCGCTGCAGCAGTGCCTGGACCGCGTCGCGCAACTCCGCCGGCTGGAACGGCTTGGCCAGATAGTCGTCGGCCCCCGCGGTCATGCCGGCGCGCACCTGCGCGCGCCCGGCCAGCGAGGTGAGCAGGATGACCGGCGTGGTGCAGATCGAAGGCTCCGCGCGCACGGCCGCCACCATCTGGTAGCCGTTCATGCGCGGCATCACGACGTCGCACACGATCAGCTGGGGCGGATCGTCCAGCGCGAGTTGCAGGCCCTCGGCGCCGTCGCCGGCCTCGCGCACGGAGTGGCCCGCCTCCGCCAGCACCAGCGCCGCAAACGCGCGCTGGTGCGGGTCGTCGTCGACCAGCAGCACGGTGGCCATCAGGGACGATGCCGCGCCGTGCCGCCCCTTGTCCGGGTCATGCACGTTCTTCCTGGACGGCCAGCGCCAGGCGGCTGGCCAGCACCTTGTCGATGCGGCGGCCGTCCAGGTCCATCACCTCGAACAGCCACTCCCCGCATTCGATCTTCTCGCCCACCGCGGGCAGGTGGCCCGAGACCGCCAGCAGCAGCCCCGCGACCGTGTTGTAGCGCCCACGATCCTCCTCCGGCAGCTCGCGGATGTCCAGGCGCGCCTTCAGTTCGGCCACGGGCATCAGGCCGTCGAGCAGCCAGGAGCCGTCCTCGCGCGGCGTGGCCCAGGCCTGCGCGGTGGCGCGCGGCTGCAGCTCGCCGGTGATGGCCTCCAGCAGGTCGTGCGGGGTCAGCAGGCCCTGCACCACGCCGTACTCGTCGACGACGAACACGACCCGCTGCGCCTGCTGGCGGAACTGCTCCAGCAGTTCCATGCCGCTGAGCGTCTCGGGCGCGAAGGCGGCCGGCATCGCGTGCGGTCCCACCGGCCCCTCGTGCTCGGGCCCGAGCGCCAGCAGCCGCGCGATGTTGACCATGCCGACCACGTCGTCCAGCGAGCCGCGGCACACCGGGTACCAGGAATGCGCGCCGCCCTGCCCCGCCAGGCGCAGGCATTGCGCGACGGGCGTGGCGGCGTCGAACCATTCGATGTCCGAACGCGGCACCATCATCGAGGTGAGCGCGCGGTCGTCCAGGTGGAACACGTTGCGCACCATCTGGTGCTCGTGCTCCTCGATGACGCCTGCATCCACGCCTTCCTCGAGGCTGTGCGTGATCTCCTCCTGGGTCATGCCGCGCGTCTGCGCGGTGTCGATGCGCAGCACCTTGAGCGTCGCCTGCGTGGTGGCCGACAGCAGGCGCACGAACGGCCCGGCCGCGCGCGCGAGGAACGTCATCGGCCGCGCCATCACGCGCGACACCGGCTCCGGATAGAGCTGGCCGATGCGCTTGGGCACCAGCTCGCCGAAGATGATGGTCACGAAGGTGATCAGGATCACCACGATCGCGGTTGCCGCCACGCCGGCGACGCCGTCAGAGATGCCGAACCCGGCCAGCCAGTGCGACAGCGAGGCGCTGAACGCGGCCTCGCCGACGATGCCGTTGAGCATGCCGATGGAAGTGATGCCCACCTGCACGGTGGACAGGAACTGCGTGGGATGCTCCAGCAGCCGCAGCGCCTGCTCGGCGCCCTTGTCGCCTTCCTCGGCCAGCGCCAGCAGGCGCGCCTTGCGGCTGGAGGCCAGCGCCAGCTCGGACATCGCGAACACCCCATTGAGCACCGTGAGCACGGCGATCAGCAGGAAATCCATGGCGCTCGGGGAGAATCGGACACGATGTCACTGTATCTGATCGGGGATGTGCAAGGCTGCGACGACGCGCTCGCGCGGCTGCTGCACGAGGTGGCGTTCTCGCCGAGCCGCGACCATGCGGTGCTGCTCGGCGACCTCGTCAATCGCGGACCTGCATCGGCCGGCGTGTTGCGACGCCTGATGCAGCTGGGAGGCGCCGCGACGTGCCTGCTGGGGAACCACGACCTCAGCCTGCTGGCCGTCGCGCACGGCGTCCGCCCGCCGCACCGCAACGACACCATGGATTCGGTGCTGCTGGCGCCGGACCGCGAGGCGATGCTCGACTGGCTGCGGCAGCAGCACATGGCGCTGCATGCGCATGGCCTGCTGATGGTGCACGGCGGCGTGCTGCCGCAATGGGACGTGCAGGACACGTTGCGTCTGGCCGGCGAGGTGGAAGCGGTGCTGCGCGGCCCCGAGGTGGGCGAGTTCTTCAGCACGATGTTCGGCAACGAACCGGCGTCGTGGCACGGCGACCTGCATGGCGCCGAGCGGCTGCGCGTGATCGTCAACGCGCTGACGCGGCTGCGGTTCTGCACCGTGGACGGCGCGATGTACCTCAAGGCCTCGGGCGGCCTCGACCACGCGCCGCCCGGCACGCTGCCCTGGTTCGACGTGCCGGGCCGCCGCACCGCCGGCACGACCATCGCCTTCGGCCACTGGTCGCAGCTCGGATTGCTGCTGCGCGAGGACGTGATCGCGCTCGACACCGGCTGCGTGTGGGGCGGCTGCCTGAGCGCGCTGCGCTACGACCCGGCGACGAAGTCGCGCGAGGTGATCCAGGTGAAGTGCGAGCAGGCGCAGGAGCCGGGGAGGGAGTGAAGGCGGAAGCGGACTCCCAAACGCAGAAGGCGCAGAAGGTACGCAGAAGACGCAGAAGAAACTTCCAGAGGATTTTTCTGCGTCTTCTGCGCTTGCTCTGCGTCTTCTGCGTTTGGGAGTCCGCTCCCGGCCCCGCGTTTACTGCGGCTGCTTGAAGAGGGCCGCGACCTTGCGCTTGGTCTTGATGTTGGCGGAGACGCGGCTGGTGGCCGGCTTGGCGCCGCCTTCCCACGCCGGCTTCACGTCGCCTTGCGGCGCTTCGTAGGGCTGCTCGAAGAACGGGTCGCGCGGCGCCGGCGCAGGACGCGATTCCCGGCGTGGCGGCCGATCGCCGCGGTCGCGCTCGAGCATGTCGCGCGGGTCGCCAAGCTCGCCGTGCTCGCGCCACGTGCGGCGGCCGTCGTTCATGCGGCCGCGCGGACGCTCGTCGTCCCACTCGAGCGCCTCGAGGTCGATCTTCTTCTTCAGCAGCTTCTCGAGGTCGGCCACCAGCCGGCCGTCGCTCCCCGACACCAGCGTGACCGCCAGGCCCGATGCGCCCGCCCGGCCGGTGCGGCCGATGCGGTGCACGTAGTCCTCGGGGTTGAACGGCACGTCGAAGTTGAAGACCGCCGGCACGTCCTTGATGTCGAGACCGCGCGCCGCCACGTCGGTGGCCACCAGCAGGTCGACCTCGCCGGCCTTGAACGCGGCCAGCGCCTTCAGGCGCTCGTCCTGGCTCTTGTCGCCGTGCAGCGCGGTGGTCCTGAGGCCGTCGCGCTCCAGCGACCGCGCCAGCCGCGCGCAACCAAGCTTGCTGTTGACGAACACGAAGGCCTGCGTGAGGCCGCGCTGCCGCACGATCTGCTTGACCGCGCGGCGCTTGTCGTCGTCCGACACGCTGTAGAAATGCTGCTCCACGGTCGACGCCGTGGCATTGGGCCGGGCGACCTCGATGGTCACCGGGTCGTTCAGGTAGCTGTTGGCCAGCCGCTTGATCTCCGGCGAGAAGGTGGCCGAGAACAGCAGCGTCGTGCGCTGCTTGGGCAGGAACGACAGGATGCGTTGCAGGTCGGGCAGGAAGCCGATGTCCAGCATGCGGTCGGCCTCGTCGAGCACCACGTACTCGACCTGGTTCAGCACCGCGTTCTTGGCCTCGATGTGGTCTAGCAGCCGGCCCGGCGTGGCCACCAGCACCTCGACGCCCTTCTTCAGCTCGAGCGTCTGCGGCTTCATGTCGATGCCGCCGAACACCACGGCGCTGCGCAGGTTGGTGTGCTTGGCGTACAGCTTGATCTGCTGGGCGACCTGGTCGGCCAGCTCGCGCGTGGGCAGCAGCACCAGCGCGCGCACCGGGTGGCGCGCGGGCGAGGTCGAGGCGTTCTCGTGCTTCAGCAGCCGCTGCAGCAGCGGCAGCGAGAAGGCCGCGGTCTTGCCGGTGCCCGTCTGCGCGGCCCCCATCACGTCCTTGCCGGTCAGCACGACGGGGATGGCCTGCGCCTGGATCGGCGTCATCTGCTCGTAGCCCATCTCGGCCACGGCTCGTGCCAGCGGCTCGGCCAGCGACAGGTTGGAAAAGGCGGATTCACTCATGTCAACCCGCCATTGTCTCACCCCGGCACAGCCGGGCTGGCCGGACCGTTTTCCAGCACGGCGCGCAGCTGCCGCGTGGTGGCGGCGAGGCGGCGCGTTCCCATCAGCGCGAGGTTGTTCAGGAACACCAGCGCGTCGCGCGGATGGTCCGCGGCCCAGGCCTCGAACGCCGGCCGGTCCAGCTTCAGCAGGTGCACCGCGCGCCCCTCGGCCCCGGCGCAGGCGGTGCGCGGCTGGCCGTTGAGGAAGGCCATCTCGCCGAACGCCATGCCGTGGCCGATGGTGGCCAGGCGCAGGCTGCTGCCCGGCGGCCACTGCGTGGCCATGGTGACGTGGCCCGAGCGCACGATGCACAGCTCGCGGCCGGAGTCGCCATCGCGGAAGATGCATTCGCCGCGGCGGTAGTCGGCATGCGTGAAGACCGCCTCCAGCGCATAGCGCGCCTCGTCGGACACGCCCTCGCCCAGTTCGCCCAGCAGGTCCGCATGCGGGCCGATCAGCGTGGAAGCGAGCGCGGGCTGCTCGACCAGGATCGCGTCCTCGGCCCACTCCAGCGCGCGATCGAGATCGGCGAACTGCTCCACGTGCACGCCCAGCTGCGCCGCCAGGGCCGGATCGGCGCCCGCCACCGCGAGCTGGCGCCGCTGCTGCGCGAGGTCGCGGCCCAGGGCGCGCACCTGGACCAGCGCGGTGGCGTCCCATGCGGGCACGCGCGTGACATCGAGGATCACCCACTCGTGCTCCCGTCGCAGCAGCGCGCGCACCTGCTCGGCCATGTACGCGGCCACGCCGAACGACATCATTCCCTGCAGCTCGATGACGGCCAGCCGGTTCATGCGCGGGGCCAGCCAGCTTTCGGAGACCGCGCGGCGCAACCGCCGCGAACGAACCTCGCCGTCGAGATGGCCGCGTCGGATGGCGCTGCTGGCCGAAGCGCGCAGCAACACGAACGTGGCCACCACCAGGCCGGCGACCAGCGCGCCGGCGCCGCCGGCCACGCAGAACACCAGCGCCACCAGCCAGCCTTGGCTCCAGGCCGCAGGCGCGGCCTGGGCATAGCCGCGCGACCACATCACGGCCGGTACCTGCGTCAGGCCGGCCAGGATCAGCGCGCCGGACAGGCACGCCATCGGCACCTTGTCCAGCCACCAGTGACCGGTCGCCGCCACCAGCAGCAGCAGGAGCGCATGCACCATGCCCGCACTCGACGACGCACCCGCACGGGCCAGCACGATGCGCGAACGCGAGGCGCTGGTCGACGCCGGGATCAGCCCGCACAACGCACACAGCGCACCGATGGCGCTCTCGCGGCGCAGGGCCCGGTTCGGGTCGCCGCGCAGGCCGTGGTCCAGCTCCAGCTCCTGGTTGAAGACCAGCACCTCCAGGCTGTTGACCACCGCCATCAGCAGCGCGAGCGACACCAGGTGCAGGCCCTGTGCCTCGAGCAGCGCGCGCCAGGGCACGCCCGCGTGGTCCGGCCAGGGCGGCAGGGCGAAGCCGCTCTTCACCGCCGCGGGCGCGAGGGCGCTGCCCCAGCCGCCCAAGCCGACCAGCACGGCCACTGCGACGACGCCGGTCAGCAGGCCGGGCATGCGGGGCCAGCGGCGCTGCGCCAGCACCGCGACGCCGACCACGCCCAGCGCCGCGGCGGCATGCACGGCCACGTGCGCACTGAGGGACCACGTGCCGGCACCGAAGCCGCTGCGCAACTGGCCGACGACCATGGCCAGCCCCACGCCGGCCGCGAATCCGTGCGTGACCGAGATCGGCAGGAAGCGCGCCAGCGACGCGAGCCGCATGGCGCCGAACAGCCACTGGAATCCGCATGCCAGCGCCGCGGTGGCACTGCACGCCGCCAGCACCTGCGGCGCGGTCATGCCCAGCGACGTGGCCGCGCCCGCGAGCGAGGCGACCACCGCGGCATAGAGCAGCGCCACCACCGTGGTCGGCGCGTAGACGACACCGGGACGTCCCGCCACCAGCGACGCGATCGCGCCCGGAAGCGCCGCGGACCAGAGGGCGAGCGTCGCCACGGGCAGGTCCCCTGCCACCGGCGCGAACGCCAGCAGACCGAGGCCGAGGGCGTGGGGAATGGTGACGGCGGCGGCGGACATGGCGGCCGTGGGGACCGCCGACCGCGCGAGGCGCGTCCGCAAGCCGAGGGAACTGCTCATCGCGCCATCATCGCACTGCCGAGCTGGCAGGGCGACCCGGGACCTGTCACGGTCCCTGCTGCCGACGCGCAGCGGCTACAGGCCGGAGGCGGAGAACGTGTCGCAGGCCTTCACGCTGCCCGACTTCCAGCCGGTGGTGAACCAGCGCTGGCGCTGCGCGCTGCTGCCGTGCGTGAAGCTCTCGGGCACCACCGCGCGGCCGGCGGAACGCTGCAGCGTGTCGTCGCCGATCTTCTGCGCCGCGTTCAGGGCCGACTCGATGTCGCCGGGATCGAGCCACTTCTTGGATTCCTCCGAGTAGTGCGCCCACACGCCGGCGAAGCAGTCGGCCTGCAGTTCGACCCGCACGCTGAGGGCATTGCCCTGCGTCTGGCTGCTGTGCGAGCGCAGCTGGTCGACCTTGTCGGTGATGCCCAGGAGGTGCTGGACGTGGTGCCCGACCTCGTGCGCGATGACGTAGGCCTGCGCGAACTCGCCCGGCGCACCGAGCTGGTCGCGCAGCGTCCGGTAGAAGCCCAGGTCGATGTAGACCTTGGAATCGGCCGGGCAGTAGAACGGCCCCATCGCCGACTGACCCGCGCCGCAGCCGGTGCGGATCGCGCCCGTGTACATCACGAGGTGCGGGGGCTGGTAGGTGGCGCCGCCGCGCTGGAACACCTGCGACCACACGTCCTCGGTGTTGGCGAGCACCACGCGCACGAACTTGGAGTCGCGATCCTCCGTCGCGGGATTGGGCTGGCGCGGCGCCTGCTGCTGCTGCACCTGCGCCGGGCCGCCACTGAGCATGCTCAGGATCGTGAGCGGGTTGATGCCGAAGATCGCGCCGCCCACCAGCGCGATGACGATCGCGCCGATGCTCAGGGTGCCGCCGCCCAGGCCGAAGCCGCCCCCGCCACCGCCGCCGCGGTAGTCCTCGACGTTGTTCGATTCGCGTTCGCCTTCCCAACGCATGGCCGACCCCTTCGCTGTACAGTGGGCCGATGCTAAGCGACCGGACGGCCGTGCCTGTCGGCCAACCCCGCATCCTCGTCACGGGCTTCGACCCGTTCGGCGGCCAGCCGATCAACCCCAGCTGGGTGGCCGTGCAGGCACTGCACGGCCGCGAGCTCGACGGCCACCGCATCGTCAGCGCCCAGCTGCCCACGGCCTTCGGCCGCTCGCTGCACGTGCTGCAGGAACTGCTGGGCCAACACCGGCCCGCGCTGGTCGTCTGCACCGGCCAGGCCGGCGGCCGGGCCGCGATCTCGCTGGAGCGGGTGGCGATCAACGTCAACGACGCACGCATCCCCGACAACACGGGAGCGCAGCCGATCGACACGCCGGTCATGCCCGGCGGTCCCGCCGCGTACTTCACCGGGCTGCCGATCAAGGCGATGCTGGCCGCCATGCTCGCTGCCGGCATCCGGGCCGAGGTGTCGCAGACCGCGGGCACCTTCGTCTGCAACCACGTGTTCTACGGCCTCATGCACACGCTCGCCGATCCGCGCTGGGCCGGCACGCGTGGCGGCCTGGTGCACGTGCCGTGGCTGCCCCAGCAGGGCGCACCGTCGATGACGCTGGAGCAGCTCGTGCAGGGCCTGGAAGTCGGCATTGCCTGCGCACTGCGCACGCACGCCGATCTCCGACTCCAGGCCGGTGCGCTGAACTAGGCACGCACGCCACGCTCCTGTCGGGATTGCGGGCCGAAACGGGGACAGCCGCCGTGTTGTGGGCGAAAATCGGCGCGTGTCCTCGATCCTCAACGCCGACCTCCACTGCCACTCGGTCGTATCCGACGGCACGCTCATGCCCGAGGCGCTGGCGGCCCGGGCCAAGGCCAACGGCGTCGAGCTGTGGGCGCTGACCGACCACGACGAGATCGGCGGCCAGCACCGCGCGGCGGCCGCGGCGCGCGAGCAGGGCATGAAATACCTCACCGGCACCGAGATCTCGGTGACGTTCGCGGGCGAGACCGTGCACATCGTCGGCTTGGGATTCGACCCCGATGACCCGCGCATGGTCGAAGGCCTGCTGGCCACCCGCGGTGGCCGCGGCGCGCGGGCGCAGGAGATGTCGGACCAGCTGGCCAAGGTGGGCATCAAGGGCGCCTACGAGGGCGCGCTCAAGTACGTGGGCAATCCCGAGCTCATCTCGCGCACCCACTTCGCGCGCTTCTTGGTCGAGACCGGGATCTGCAAGGACACCAGCGAGGTGTTCCGCCGCTACCTCACCGATGGCAAGCCGGGCTTCGTGCCGCACCGCTGGGCTTCGTTGCGCGATGCGGTGCAGTGGATCACGCGTTCCGGCGGCGTGGCCGTCATCGCCCACCCGGCGCGCTACAGGTTCACGCCCAACGAGGAGTACGCGCTCTTCACCGAGTTCAAGGCCCATGGCGGGCAGGCGGTGGAAGTGGTGACCGGCAGCCACACCGCGGCCGAAGCGGTGAAGTACGCCGGCACCGCGCGCGAGTTCGGCCTGGCCGCCTCGCGCGGCAGCGACTTCCACAGCCCCGACGAGAGCCACACCGACCTCGGCCAGTTGCCGTACCTGCCGGGCGAGCTGACGCCGGTCTGGGAACTGCTGGCCGAGCGCATCCGGTGACGCGCGCCGCCGCCGCCGCGGGGCACGGACCACGCGCCGAGCTGCTCGGCATCGCGCTGGTGCTGGGCGCGGCGGCCTGCTTCTCGGCGCTGGACACCACCACCAAGCATGTCGGCGCCTATGTCCCGCTGCTGATGGCGCTGTGGTTCCGGTATGCCTTCCAGGCGCTCGCCACCACGGCCGTGGTGATCCCGCTGCGCGGCCTCAAGGTGCTGCGCACCCGGCACCTGCCGTTCCAGATCCTGCGAGGCCTCCTGCTGCTCACCAGCAGCCTGCTGGCGTTCACCAGCCTGCGCTTCATGCCGGTGGGCGAGTTCACGGCCATCGTGATGATGGCGCCGCTCGCGGTGACGCTGCTGGCCGCCACGGTGCTGAAGGAGCACGTGTCGCCGCTGCGCTGGTCGCTGGTGGCCGGCGGCTTCGCGGGCACGCTGGTCATCATCCGGCCCGGCGGCGAGAGCTTCACCTGGGCCATGTTGCTGCCGCTGGGCCTGGTGGCCAGCAATGCCTGGTTCCAGGTGCTCACCAGCCGAATGGCCCGCACCGAGGATCCGCTCACCACGCACCTGTACACCGGCTGGGTGGGCACGCTGGTCGCGTCGCTCGCGCTGCCGATGGTCTGGACCGCGGTGCACGACCCATGGCTGTGGGCTGGCATGTGCTTCATGGGTGCGATGGGCACCATCGGCCACTTCCTGCTGATCCTGGCCTATCGGCACGCTCCCGCCGCCACGCTGACGCCCTACCTCTATGCACAGATCGGCTTCTCGATGGTGGGCGGCTGGCTGGTGTTCGGCCACCTGCCGGACAGCTGGTCGTTCAGCGGCATGGCGGTGATCGCGGCGTGCGGCGCGGCAGGCGCCTGGGTCACCGTGCGGGAAGCCCGCTTGCCCCTGCGGACGGCACGAGCCTGAGGATCCACGTGGCCCAGTACTTCGAACTCCATCCCGACAACCCGCAGGTGCGGCTGCTCAAGCAGGCCGTCGCGCTGCTCGCGCAAGGCGGGGTGCTGGCCGTGCCCACGGACTCCAGCTACGCCCTCGCCTGCCAGCTGGACGACAAGACCGCGGTCGACAAGCTGCGGCAGGTGCGGGGGATCGACGAGAAGCACCACCTCACGCTGCTGTGCCGCGACCTGAGCGAACTGTCGAACTACGCGCGCGTGGACAACCGGCAATACCGGATGCTCAAGCTGGCCACGCCGGGCCCGTTCACGTTCATCCTCGAGGCCACGCGCGAGGTGCCGCGCCGCGTGAGCCATCCGCAGCGCAAGACCATCGGTCTGCGCGTACCCGACCACCCGGTGCTGCAGCAGCTGCTGGAACTGCACGGCGGTCCGCTTCTGGCCACCACGCTGATCGCGCGCGGCGACACCGAACCGATGAACGACGCCCAGGAGCTCCGCGAGCGGCTGCAGAACCAGCTGGCGGGCGTGATCGACGCGGGCGCGTGCCCACAGGAGCCCACCACCGTCGTCGACCTCACGCCCATGGGAGCTGGCGGCGACCCGGTCGTCATTCGCCAGGGTCGCGGCGACCCTTCGCTGCTGGGTCTCTGAGCGCCTCGGAGACAATGGGGCCGTGAACCCCGACACCCTCATCCAGACGGTCCTCATCTACGCGCTGCCCGTCCTGTTCGCGATCACCATCCACGAGGCTGCCCATGGCTACGTGGCCCGCTATTTCGGGGACAACACGGCCTATGCGCTCGGCCGCGTGACGCTCAACCCGATGAAGCACATCGACCCCATGGGGACGATCGTGATGCCGCTGCTGCTGTACTTCGCGACCTCGGGCGCCTTCCTGTTCGGCTATGCCAAGCCGGTGCCGGTGAACTTCGGCCACCTGCGGCGGCCGCGGCAGCACAGCATCTGGGTGGCGCTGGCGGGGCCCATCTCGAACTTCATCCAGGCTCTTCTCTGGGCCGTGCTGTTCACCGTGCTGGTCGCCTTCGACGTGCAGGAGCGCTTCTTCCTGCAGATGGCCAAGGCCGGCGTGCTGGTGAACCTGGTGATGTGGGCGTTCAACCTGTTCCCGCTGCCGCCGCTGGACGGCGGGCGCGTCGTCGCCGGCCTGCTGCCTCCCCGCGCCGCATGGACCTTCAGCCGCATCGAGCCGTGGGGCTTCTTCATCGTGATGGCGCTGGTGATCGCGCACGTGGTGGACCGGCTGTGGCTGAGCCCCCTGCTGTCCCTCGGCTACACCACCCTGGGCGTGCTGCTCGCGCCGCTGCAACTGCTGCTTTCCTGACCATGACCGCTCCCGTCCGTTTCCTCACCGGCATCACCACCAGCGGCACGCCGCACATCGGCAACTACGTGGGCGCGCTGCGGCCCGCGGTGGAGGCCAGCCGCCGTCCCGGCACCGAGAACTTCTACTTCCTGGCCGACTACCACGCGCTGATCAAGTGCGACGACCCGGCGCGCGTGCAGCGCTCCACGCTGGAAATCGCGGCGTGCTGGCTGGCGATCGGGCTCGATCCCGAGCGGGTCTTCTTCTACCGGCAGTCCGACATCCCGGAGATCCCCGAGCTCACCTGGCTGCTCACGTGCGTGACCGGCAAGGGCGTGCTCAATCGTGCACACGCCTACAAGGCGCAGGTGGACAAGAACCGGGCCGCCGGCGTCGATCCGGATGCGGACGTGACCGCGGGCCTGTTCATGTACCCGGTCCTGATGGCCGCCGACATCCTGATGTTCAAGGCGCACAGGATCCCGGTCGGCCGGGACCAGGTGCAGCACATCGAGATGGCGCGCGACATCGCCTCCAGCTTCAACCACCTCTATGGCGAGCACCTGGTGCTTCCCGAGGCGCAGATCGACGAGTCGGTGGCCCTCCTGCCCGGCACCGATGGCCGCAAGATGAGCAAGAGCTACGACAACGTGCTGCCGCTCTTCAGCCCGCGCGAGGAACTGCGCAAGCAGGTGTTCGGCATCGTCACCGACTCGCGCGCGCCGGGCGAGCCCAAGTCCGTCGAGGGCTCGTCGCTGTTCCAGATCTACGAGGCCTTCGCCTCGCGCGAGGAGACGCAGCAGCTGCGCAAGGCCTATGCCGATGGCATCTCGTGGGCCGATGCGAAGCAGACCCTGTTCGAGCGCATCGACCGCGAGATCGCCCCCATGCGCGAGCGCTACGACGCGCTGATGGCCAACCCGCGGGAGATCGAGCGCATCCTGCAGGCCGGTGCACGCCGGGTGCGCGAGCGCGCGACACCGTTCATGGCCGAGTTGCGGCACGCCGTGGGCCTGCGCAACCTGGCCACGCAGGCCAAGGCCGCCGGCAAGGCCAAGGCGAAGGCAGCGCTGCCCAGCTTCAAGCAATACCGCGAGGCCGACGGCCAGCACTACTTCAAGCTGGTCGACGCCGGCGGTGCGTTGCTGCTGCAAAGCACCGGCTTCGCTTCGCCGCAGGACGCCGGCCGCGCCGTCGCGCGACTCAAGGCGGAGGGCTGGAAGGACGGCGACGACGCGGCGCAACTGGGCGCCGGCGTGGACGCAGCCGCAGTGCGATCCGCATTGGCCCAGCTGGCCGGCTGAGCGCCACAACCGTGGGAGTATGCTAACGGTCGCCATGAAGCCCACGCCCAATCCCGCCACGCTGTACGTCATCGACGACCATCCGCTGATGCGCGAAGCGGTCGTGATGCTGATGCGCCGGCTGCGTCCTGGCGCCAACGTGATCGAGCTCGATCGCATCGGCGGCATGGAGGCCGCGGTCCGGCAGCATGGGTTCCCCGACCTGGTGTGCCTGGACCTCAAGCTGCCCGACACCACCGGCATGTCGGGCGTGCACGAGATGAAGAACCGCTTCCCCGACGCACCGCTCGCCGTGCTGTCGGCGTCACCCGCGGTCGATGCCGAGGAGGCCTGCATCGAGGCCGGCGCCGACATCTACATCGAGAAGTCCTCCGGCGCGCAGGAGATCGGCAACGCGCTGCGCGCCCTGCTCACCACCGACGGCAGCTTCGAGGAACTCGCGCCCACGGACAGCAAGCTGTCCAAGCGCCAGAAGCAGCTGATCGTGATGCTGGACCGCGGCCTGTCGAACCGCGAGATCGCCGACGAACTGGGCATCAGCGAGCACACGGTGAAGGTGCACCTGTGGCGGCTGTTCCGCCGCCTGGGCGTCAAGAGCCGCACCCAGACCATCCACTACGCGCGCACGCACGGCCTGCTCGGCCAGTGACGCCGCTCAGCACTCGCTAGGCCTGCGGAGCGGGCTGCTGCGGGGCCTGCACGCCAGCACCGCGGCGTTCCACCGAGAGCTGCCCCACCGGATCCAGTCGCCCTTGCCGCAGCCGGTCGACCGCCGACGCGGCACGGTAGATCGCCTGCGCCGCGTCCGTGGGCGTCACCAGCAGCCGGAACACCGTGCCCCTGCCGGGACGCGACGACAGGTCCAGCGGGTGGCCCAGGATGTGGCACAGGCGCGCGACGATGTACAGGCCCAGGCCGAAGCCGTCCTCGGTGCCCGCATGGCCCGGCACCTTGAAGAACTCGCGGAACACCTCGCGCTGGTGCTCGGCCGGGATGCCGACCCCGGTGTCCCAGATCTCGATGCGCGGCCCGCGCGATGTCGCGCGCGCGGCCACCAGCACGCCGCCACGGTGCGTGTACTTCACGGCGTTGGAGATCAGGTTGCCGACGATGCGCTGCAGCAGGATCGGATCGGAGGTCACCGTGCCCGGCACCGCATGCACGCGGAACGCCAGCCCCTTGGCCTCGGCCAGAGGCCGGTACTGCAGCTCCAGGTCGTGCAGCAGCTTGTCCAGCCGCATCGGCTCGATGGTGAGGCGGATCTTCCCGGAGTCCAGCCGCGCGAGGTCGAACAATGAATCGAACAGCGTGTTCACCGCCTTGGTCGCGTCGACGATCTTGGGCGCGATCTCGTGGACCATCTCCGGTTCGCTGCCCAGCCAGTCGGCATAGAGGCCCAGCGCATGCACCGGCTGCCGGATGTCGTGTGCGGCGCTGGCGAGGAACCGGTTCTTGATCTCCACCGCATCGAGCGCCGCCTGCGTCTGCCGCGTGAGCGAGTCGATCAGCTGGTTGTTGCGGTACTGCAGCTCGTAGTTCTTGCGCAGCGTCAGGTGCTGGCGCAGGCCCGTGAGGCGCAGCACCTGCCAGAACACCAGCAGCAGGATCACGATCCACCAGTGCTGCACCGGGCCTGCCAGGCGCAACTCCACCCCCATGCGCCAGGCCATCGCGGCGAGCGCACTCACCGCCAGCGCGTCGAGGCACAGCCGCATGGTCGCAAGATGGCTGGACAGCGTGACGCTCGCGAACATCGCGAGGCCCGCGAGCGCCAGCCAGCAGACGAACTGGTCCTGCAGCGGCACGCGGTCGAAGAAGAGCAGCGTGCTCAGGCCCCACGCCACGCTGCTGGCCGGCCACACCGGCCACCAGCGGTGCAGGAAGGCGATGTGCGCCTCCGCGCCCGCGTTCTCCACGTCGCGCAGGTACATGCGCAGCACGGCGAATCGCACCGCGGCGATCGTGGTGGTGAACAGCGCCCAGGACAGCAGGCCCGCCTTGGGAACGTCCTGCCACAGCATCGCCAGCAGCACCGGCACCAGCAGCAACCCGAGCGACTGCGTGTTGCGCTGCGTGCGCATGAGGTCGCGCACCAGCTCGCCTTCCACCCACAGGCCCTCGGCCGGGGTGACGCTGGACGGCGCGGTGTCGGGCTTCACGCCGCCATTGTCACAGCAGCGCGTCCTCCCGGCGGCGTCAGTGGCTCGCGCGCCGCCGATCCGCCGCTTCGATCTTCATCAGCTGCCGGTACTTGGTGACCGTGCGCCGCGCGACCTGCAGTCCCTGGAACGCGAGCTGGCGCGCGATCTCCACGTCCGACAGCGGCTGCGCCGGCGACTCCGCCGCGATCAGCTCCTGGATCAGGCCGCGGATCGCGGTCGGCGAGCACTCGCCGCCGCTGGCGGTGGCCAGGCCGCGGGAGAAGAAGTACTTCAGCTCGTAGACGCCGCAGGGCGTGGCCATGAACTTGTTGTTGGTCACGCGCGAGACGGTGGACTCGTGCACCCCGACCTCCTGCGCGATCTCGCGCAGCGCGAGCGGCTTCATCGCCATCGCGCCGTAGGCGAGGAACCGGTGCTGCCGCTTGAGGATGGCCTGGGCCACCGCGAGGATGGTGGAAAAGCGCTGCTCGACGTTGCGCACGGTCCAGCGCGCCTCCTGCAGGTGGGCGCCCAGCTCCGCGTTCTCCGCATTGCGATGCCGGCGGAACAGCTCGGCATAGCCGCGATTGAGGCGCACCTTGGGCACCACGGCGTCGTTCAGCACCGCGGTCCACTGGCCGCGCACCTTGCGCACGATCACGTCGGGCGTGACGTACTGCACCGACGGCCCGCCGAAGCGCCAGCCCGGCCGCGGATCGAGGCGGCGGATCGCCATGCACGCCGATTCGGCATCGGCCAGCGGCACGCCCAGGCGGCGCGCCACCGCATTCATGTCGCGGCTGGCCAGGCACTGCACGCACTCGCGCAGGATGCGCGCGGCCAGGGCACGACGCTTGTCGCACCCGACCTGCGGCAGCTGCAGCATCAGGCACTCGACCACGTCGCGCGCGCCGACGCCGGCAGGCTCCAGCGCCTGCACCCGGCGCAGGGCCACCACGAGTTCATCGGAGTCCGCCGGCGGATCCAGCGGCACCAGCGACCCGACCTCCTGCAGTGGCGTGCGCAGGTAGCCGTCGTCGTCCAGCGATTCGATCACCGCCATCGCCAGCGCCCAGTCGCGCTCGGGCAGCGACAGCAGGTTCAGCTGCGACAGCAGGTGGTCGGCCAGCGTGGTCTGGGCCTGCAGCGTGTCGAACACGCCATCGCCGTCGACCATGCGCGAGCGCGACACGGGCTCCACGCCCCAGCCGACGCCATCCGCGCCATCGAGCGGACGTTCGGCGACGACGGCGGGCTCCACATCGTCCATCGCCATGGCCTCGGGGGCGGGGTCGCCGTCCTCGGTCTCCAGGAACGGGTTGTTGTCCAGCGCGTCGCGCACCACCTGCGAGAAATCCATCGACGACATCTGCAGCAGCCTCACCGCGCGCTGCAGGCGCGGCGACAGCGTGGGTTGCAGGTGGGCTCCCACCTGCAGGCTCATCGTTTGCATCCAATCTCCTCGTTGGTCCGGCTGGATGCCGGTCGGCGGGTGGTGCGCAAGGTGCGTGCCGTCGCGTGCGATCGGGCGGCTCTCGTCACCAGCGATACCGCGCGTCACGGGCTGCCCGGCCGTCGAAACACAAAGGGTAGGCAGCGGCACGGATGGCGTGTTTGGCTTTCTGTAAATCTTGCCCTCCGTGCGGCCGAGCCAGCGGCGTGCGGCATGGCTTGCGGCAATCGCCGCCGCGAGGGAAACAGTTGGTTGCCGCGCATGCCGCGACCACCGGTTCGCGCCTAGCCTGTCGCGCAGCGCATGCAGCCGACCTCCGCCTCACATAGCGTCCTCAACGTGCCCTCTGACCTGGAACACACCGGCGATGCCGACCTGCGCGCGCAGGTCGCCGCACTCACCGCCGCGAACGAGCAGCTGCAGCGCGACCTGCAGGCAGCCCGCGACGCTGCGCAGGCCGCCGCCCGAGCCAAGGACGACCTGCTGTCGATGCTCGGCCACGAGCTGCGCAATCCCGTCGGTGCGATCACCGTCGCCTACGACGTGCTGGAGGCCGCGCCTCCCGCGAGCACCGAGGCCTTCGAGGCCCGCGCGATCCTCGGACGCCAGACCCGCAACCTGGGCCGGCTGCTCGCGGACCTGCTGGACATGGGCCGCGTGATGGCAGGGCGCGTCAGCCTGTCCTGCCAGCCGGTGGACCTGGCCGACCTGGTGACGCGCGTGCAGCGGACGCTGGAGATCCAGGGCGCGACGGCCGACCACGCCGTGCATGTGCAGGCACAGGCCGCGTGGGTGCATGGCGACCCGATGCGGCTGGAACAGGTGATGGTCCAGCTGCTGGGCAATGCGCTGAAGTACACGCCCGCGGGCGGCCGCATCGACGTGTGCATCGCGGCGCGCGGCGGCCTGGCCTGCTTCGACGTGCGCGATACGGGACGGGGCATTGCTCCCGGGCTGCTGCCGCACGTCTTCGACCTTTTCGTGCAGGGCGAGCGTCCACTCGACCGCCGGCCAGGCGGCCTCGGGATCGGCCTGCCGCTGGTCCGCAAGCTGGTGGAACTGCACGGAGGCACCGTGCATGCCGAGAGCAGTCCGCAGGGCAGCTGCTTTCGCGTGTGCCTGCCGGGCATCGCGGCACCGGATGCACCGGACGCACACGGCAGCGCCGCCGCACGCCGCCGGCGCGTGCTCGTCATCGAGGACAACACGGACGTGCTCTCGGCGCTGCGGGCCAGGCTCGAGCTCGACGGCCACACGGTGTTCGTGGCGTGCGACGGTGCGACGGGTCTCATGCGCCTCCTGCAGGAGCAGCCCGACGTGTCGCTGGTGGACATCGGCCTGCCCCGCCTGAACGGACTGGAAGTGGCGCGGCACGCACGTGCCGCCGGCTACGCCGGCCGCATGGTGGCGCTCTCGGGCTACGGCCAGCACAGCGACGTCGATGCCGCACGGCGCGCGGGCTTCGACGACTATGCCGTCAAGCCGCTCGGGCACGAGCTCCTGCGGCGCTGCCTCGGCACGGAGTGAAGTGCGGCACGCTTGCCGGCCGTTACAGCAGCCCGGCCGCCGCGAACCAATAATCAGCCCGGCCTTCCGCCACGGCGGAGCAGCAAGCACAACAAGGCACGATGGGGCACGATGGGGCACGCACTGATCGTCGAGGATGATGCCGATGCGGCGCGCATGATGGCGCAGCTGGTGGCCAACGAGGGCTACTCGGCGGCCACCGCGCAGTCGCTGCGCGAGGCGCGCCGGCAGATGGCGCTGCAGCAGCCGGACATCGTGCTGCTGGACCTGAAGCTGCCCGACGGCAACGGCATGACGCTGCTGGACGAGACCGACCTGATCGGCAATTCCGAGGTCGTGCTGATGACCGGCCACGCGAGCCTCGAGACCTCGATCCAGGCGCTGCGCTTCGGCGCCGCCGACTACCTCGTCAAGCCGGTCAGCGCGCGCCAGCTGCAGAGCATCCTGTCGCGCGTGATGAAGCCGTCGGTGCTGAAGGACGAAGTGCGCTCGCTGCACGACGACCTGCAGCGCACGGGCCGCTTCGGCCACCTGGTGGGCACCTCGGCGCCGATGGAGCAGGTCTACCAGCAGCTCGCGCGCGTGGCCGGCACCTCGGTCACCGTGTTCGTCACCGGCGAGAGCGGCACCGGCAAGGAGCTCGTGGCACGCACCGTGCACGACCTGTCGCGGCGGCGTGCCCGGCCGTTCCTGGCGGTCAACTGCGGCGCGATCTCGCCCAACCTGATCGAGAGCGAGATCTTCGGCCACGAGAAGGGCAGCTTCACGGGGGCCGAGCGGCAGCACCACGGCTTCTTCGAGCGCGCGCATGGCGGCACGCTGTTCCTCGACGAGATCACCGAGATGCCGATGGAGCTGCAGGTGAAGCTGCTGCGCGTGCTGGAGACCGGCACCTTCATGCGCGTGGGCTCGTCGACACCGATCGAGACCGACGTGCGGGTGATCGCCGCCTCCAACCGCGATCCGGCGCAGGCGGTCGCGCAAGGCAAGTTCCGCGAGGACCTGCACTACCGGCTGAACGTGTTCCCGCTCGAGCTGCCGCCGCTGCGTGAGCGGCTGGAGGACCTGCCGCTGCTCGTCAAGCATTTCCTGGCCGACATCGGCAAGCGCGAAGGCGTGTCCAAGCGCGCCACCCCGGCGGCGCTGGAGCGGCTGGCGCAATACCGCTGGCCGGGCAACGTGCGCGAGCTGCGCAACGTGCTGCAGCGCGCGTGGGTAATGGCCCCCGAGGCCGACATCACCGACCAGTGGCTGCCGCGCAATCCGGCGCAACAGGTGGCAAGTCTCGCGGCGGTGGCGCCCGTCATGGCGGGCGCAGCCGGCAGCGCTGCGGCGTTCGTTGGCAAGCCCGCCAGCGATGCGGGCGAGGCGTCATCCACCGGCGGCGCCATCCAGATCACGGTCGGCACGCCCCTGGCCGCGGTGGAGCGCCAGGTGATCCTCGCCACCCTGGCGCACTTCGGCAACCACAAGGAGCGCACGGCCGCCGCGCTGGGCGTGAGCCTCAAGACGCTCTACAACCGCCTGAAGGACTACGGGCTCTAGCCTTCAGCGCACCAGGGGCAGCAGGTGGGCCGGCCGCAGCGCCGGCGGCTTGCGGTGGCGTGTGCCCTGCTCGTACGCATAGGCCAGCTGCAACAGCTTGCCTTCCGACCACGCGGTGCCGACGAAGGTGAGCCCCACCGGCAGCCCTTCGGCCTGGCCCATGGTCACGGTGATCGCCGGATAGCCGGCCACCGCCGCCGGCTGCGAGCTGGACCCGAGGAAGGCATCGCCATTGACGTGGTCCGTGAGCCAGGCCGGGCCCGCAGTGGGCGCGACGATGGCATCGAGCTTGTGCTCGCGCAGCGGCTTGTCGATGCCCTCGCGCGCGAGCCGCCGCGCCTTCTGCGACGCGTCGACATAGGCCGCGTCGGTGAGCGGGCCCTTGGCCTGCGCCTTCTCGAACAGCTCCTGGCCGAAGAAGGGCAGCTCGCGATCGGCGTTGCGCTGGTTGAAGGCGATCACGTCGGCGAGCGTGCGCACCGGCACGCCGGGCCGCGTGGCGAGATAGCGGTTCAGGCCGTCCTTCAACTCGTACAGCAGGACTTCCATCTCGTCCTCGTCGTACTCGCCGATGGCGCCGAAGTCGGCCGGATCCACCAGCTCGGCACCGAGCCGCTTCAGGTCGCGCAGCGCCTGCTCGTAGAGCCGGTCGGTGTGCGTGCTGTAGCCCGTGACGCGCTTGCGGGCGACGCCGATGCGCATGCCGCGCAGCCCATCAGCCTTGAGGAACGCGCGGTAGTCGGGGGCGACCTGCGCATCCCTGGTGGCCGCATCGCGCGGGTCCGCGCCGGCCAGCACGTTCAGCACCACGGCGGCGTCGGCGACGCTGCGCGTCATCGGGCCGGCGGTGTCCTGCGACTGCGAGATCGGGACGATGCCGCTGCGGCTGACGAGTCCCACCGTGGGTTTGATGCCGACGAGGCCCGCGACGCTGCTGGGGCACATGATGGAGCCGTCGGTCTCGGTGCCCACGCCGGCCACGGCGAGGCCTGCGGCAACCGCAGCGCCGGTGCCGGAACTCGAGCCGCAGGGATTGCGTCCCTCGCCGTACGGATTGACGGTCTGGTCGCCGCGCGCGCTCCAGCCGCTGGACGAGTGGCTGGAGCGGATGTTGGCCCACTCCGAGATGTTGGTCTTGCCCAGCAGCACGGCGCCGGCCTCGCGCAGCCGGCGCACGAGGAAGGCGTCCTCGCGCGCGGGTGCGCCCATGAGCGCCAGCGACCCCGCCGTGGTGAGCATGCGATCGCCGGTGTCGATGTTGTCCTTCACCAGCACCGGAATGCCATGCAGCGGCCCGCGCACGCTGCCCGCCTGCCGCTCGCGGTCGCGCGTGCGGGCGATGTCCAGCGCATCGGGATTGGTCTCGACCACCGAATGGAGGCCACCGGCTCCCGCGTCGATGCGCCGGATGCGCAGCAGCGCCTCGCGCGTGAGCGACTCCGACGAAGCGCGGCCTTGCGCCATCAGCGCCTGCAGCTGGTCGATGGGGGCTTCGGGGGGTACCTGGGCGCCGGCGCGGGCGGCGGCCAGGAACAGCGCGACGGGAAAGGCGAGCGAGGCAAGACGAAGCGGCGGCATGCGGCGGGCGAGGGTTGGCTGGCCCGCGATGGTAGACGGTCGGCCCGCGCCGCGGCGGGCCGGTCGCCCGTTCGCGTCAACCGACCTTGCGCGCCGTGCGGCCGCTGTCGATCTGCGAGCGCTCGCAGCCGCCCACCAGCGTCGGCGACTGCGTCGAGTCGGCAACTTCGCGGTGGCCGACCACCGTGACGGGGTCGAGCGCCACGCGCACCGGTGCCGTGCGGTCGTAGTTGCCGGGACCGGCGGTGAGCCAGGCCGCGGCCGTCAGTCCCACCACCGCGACGGCGACGGCACCGCGCAGCACGCGCACCAGCGTCGAGTGGCCATCGAGAAAGCCTGGTTCGTAGGCATGCATGGTGTCCTCCTGCGCAGGACCGACGCGGCCCCGATGGAGTGCACTCTACGAATCTGCGGACCGGCCCGCAGCACCGATGCGACGGACCGCTGCCCGTGGCGACGAACTGCACGAATCCGTGCCCGGATGCTGGCGCCGCTGAGCTTCGACATCGCAGGCATGCCCATTGCCATGCGTGGAGTCCATCCAGTGCCCACAGCATTCCAGAAAGGACGGTCAGACATGGCAACCCAGGATTCCTCCCCCAGAAGCAAGACGGCGCCAGCTCCCCCAAGCGCAGCCTCCGCGGCTTTGCTGCCATGAACCCGCAACGCCAGCGCGAGATCGCGAGCCTCGGTGGGCGGGCCGCGCACCAGAGTGGCCACGCGCACGAATTCACCACCGAGGAAGCGCGCGCCGCCGGCAAGAAGCGGCACGCGGGCCGCAACGGCGCGACGACGCAGGCCCGCTGAGCCTGCCGAAGGGCTGTAGGACGGCGCGGCCCCACCGCGGGGCCGGCGCCGACAGGGACCGCATGCGGCCGTTCCTACGATGCGTCTCAGCGATGGACACCGCACCGCTTTCCGCACCGACCCTGCATGACGCGAGCCGCGCGCTGTGGCTCGCGACGCTGTCGCTGATGGCGGCCTTCATGCAGACCCAGGCACCGGCGCACCGCTACCTGCTGGCGCGGCGCATCGCGAGGAATTTCGAGACGCTGCGCACGCAGGACTGCTTCTCCGCCGACTGCCGCCGGCGCTTCGGCCGCCTCGGCTCGCGCTGGCAGGCCCAGGCCGACCGGCTGCGGCCCGGCGAGCCCGTCCCGCCGCGCTGGCAGCAGGTCATGCGCCGCCTGCTGGGCATCTGAGGCCCTCGCGCGTCTGTACGCGCCCACCTACACGGCACCCCGCGCGGTGCCGACACGGCCGCGCCGTGAACATTTGCAGACTGGCTGAAACACTCTCCAACCCTGCATGGCAACCAGCAAAGGCATGGCACCGACTTCCACGCGCACGCTGTGGAAGGGCGCCATCACGTTCGGCCTGGTCCACATCCCGATCGGGCTGTACTCCGCGACCGCGGAAAGCGGCATCGACTTCGACTGGCTCGACAAGCGCACCATGGACCCGGTGGGCTACAAGCGCGTCAACAAGAAGACCGGCAAGGAGATCGACAAGGACGACATCGTCAAGGGCGTGAAGTGGGACAGCGGCGAGTACGTGGTGCTCAGCCCCGAGGAGATCGCCGCCGCCTACCCGCGCACGACGCAGACGATCGAGATCGAATCGTTCGTCGATGCCGACGAGGTCCCCTTCGTCTACCTGGAGCGGCCCTACTACGTCGCGCCCGTGAACAAGGGCGACAAGGTCTACGCGCTGCTGCGCGAGGCGCTCAAGCAGACCCACAAGGTCGGCATCGCCAAGGTGGTGATCCAGACCAAGCAGCACTTGGCGGTGCTGATTCCGTGCGGTCCCGCGCTGGTCCTGAACCTGCTGCGCTGGGGCGGCGAGATCCGCTCGTGGGAGGACCTGAAGCTGCCGCCCACGGACGCCAAGTCGGCCGGCGTGAAGGACGCCGAGCTGAACATGGCCAAGCAGTTGATCGAGGGCATGTCGGGCCACTGGAGCGCCGACGAGTTCCGCGACTCGTTCAAGGACGAGATCATGAAGCTCGTGGAATCCAAGGCGCAGGCCGGCGAGACCGAGGCGGTCGAGCAGGTCGAGAAGGCGCCCTCGTCCAGCGATTCGAACGTGGTCGACCTCACCGAGCTGCTGCGCCGCAGCCTGCGGGGCGGCGCTGGTGCGACGGAGCACAAGGCACGCGCGCCGGCCCCAGCGCCCAGCGCCAGCAAGCCCGCTGCGAAGCGCAAGGCGAGCCCCGCGCGCGCCGCGGCCAAGACGGACACGGCCAAGCCCGCGGCGGCCCGCAAATCGGCCGCCGCCAAGCCGCGCGCCAGGAAGACCGGCTGACCGCATGCAGGGCCTGCTGTACCACGCGTCGTGGATCGCCGTGGCGCTGGCGCTCATCGCCGGCGCGAGCGCCTGGCTGTCGCACCACTGGCGCCTGCGCGAGACGCGCCGGCATCACGCCGAAGAAGCGCTCGACGCGCTGGCGCGCTACTCCGAATGGCTCGCGGGCCAGCGCCGGCCGGGGCAGTTCAGCGGCGAGCGCACGGATGCGGCCGCGCCACTGGCGCGCGTGCGGACCCTGCAGCAGGCGTCGTTCCCGGAGCTCGCGCCCGCGCTGGTGCACCTGTACGAGGTGCATGCGCGCCTGCTCGATTTCCTGTGGCGCCAGCAGCTGCTGCAACTGCGCGATCCCGAAGGCTGGCTCGAGTCGGACCACGACGGCCGCTTCATGGCCCTCTGGCGCGAGCACCGCGAAGTGGTGCATGCGCTGGCCCAGACGCTGCGCCGCCGCGCCGGCGAGCTGCTCGTCGACGCCGAACCGGAGTCGGTCTACCCCGCTTGAGGCGGGCCTATTCGGCCCGCGCGTCGGACCCGTGTTCCGAGAGCTGTGCACCGAACCAGCGGTGCACGGCCGTGACCAGCTTCAGGTCGCGCGTGCGGAAGCGGATTTCGGCCCCGTTCGACAGCGACCGGTACGTGATCTGCATGTGCGCAGCGCCGGCCTGCATGTCCTTCAGGCCGGGCATGCTGTCACCGTGCAGGTGGGCAGGATCCCCGAAGTCACCCTTGCGGAAGGCGGCTGCTTCCTGCGCGAGATGGTGCTGGATCCTGCGAACCTGCTCGGCGTCGGCCGAGTCGCCGCGCAGGATCACTTTCTGCGTCCCGCCGTCCTCGGTCATCCGGAACACGTGCACCGTGCTGGCCAGGTCGAACAGCATGACCTCGTGCCCGTGGCTGTGCACGTGCTCCTGCACGGCCTGCGCCGCAACGACGGTCGACATCGCGAGCAGCCCCACGGCAGCGAACCACTGCACGCTGCGCATCCGGATGCGGGAGGCGGAGGAGTTCATTCGGCGAGCATAGGTCATGAGCCCCGGGGCGCCGAGGGCGAAAAAAAGCCCCGGCGAACCGGGGCTGAGATCGCGATCGCGAGAGGGATCAGGCGCTGGGCGCGCTGCTGTCGGTGCCGGCCGGACGGGCTTCGGCGGCGCGGCGGGTGCGCACTTCGACGCTGCGGCGGGCGGCCGCACGAGCCTCCTCGCGCGAGAACTGGTGGGCACGGCCCGCGGCGTGGGCGGTACGGCCGCCCAGGGCCGCGACCTGCTTCATCTTCTCCGGGTCGAGAAGGGCAAAACCACGCTTGCGGGGGGTGTCGGTGGGCTGGGTCATCTGGGGCTCCTGGTGGGCTGGTGAAAAGGTTGCCCATCCTTGGCCAAGCTCAGCTGCCCCCTTGTAGGACAAACGCTCACGTGCTCGTCGGCACCCTTCCTCAACAGTCCAGACGGGTGTAGAGGCCCGCTTTCCGGACTTGCGTCGGTCAGCGCGCGGCCACGGTCCTGGAGGCCACGCGGAAGTCGTCCACCCGCACCCGCAACGGACCTGCCCCGGTCACGACATCACCAGAGAGGTTGTTCACCAGCTCCAGCCGCAGCTGGTAGTCGCCCGCTGGCGGCTCGATCCAGGTCTCCGTCTGGCCGCCGCGGAAGTCCAGCAGCTCGCGCTTTCCCCGGCTCTCCGCGACCAGGCGGAAGTGGTGGGTGCCGGCCACCTTCGCGTCGACGTGGGCGATGTTGTAGCCGGTCGCATGGAATTGCACGCGGAACGCGCCACGCACCGCAGCGCCGTCGGCCGGAGCCAGGAACGCGATGCGCGGCGGCCCCTGCAGCTGCGCAGGGGTGACGTCGGTGCGCTGCGCCGTGACCGTGATCCGGGTCGGCTTGCTGAAGACGAAGTACGGGATATGGCCCTGGTCTGCCAGCAGGAGGTTCAGCGTGTACGTGCCGGGCTTGAGGTTCAGCACGGTCTCCATCTGGCCCTTGCCGAAGTGGATGTACTGGTCGGTGAAGGGCAGCGGCTTCTTGAAGTCCAGGGGCAGCGGCTGGTTCACCAGCAGGTGGTGATGGCCGGCACGTCCCGCCGTCTTGCCTGCAGGCACCAGGCCCCGCATGGAGAGCCCGAACCGCACCACGAAGGGCGAGGTGACGCTGGCGCCGTCGACGAGGTTGGTGAAGTAGGCCTGCGGCTCGCGTGCCGGCGGCGGGACGATCCAGGGGTGGTGCAGCTGGTCGCTCTCCGAAGGCGCTGCCGCCGGGGGAGCGGCCGACGGCGCGGGCTGGCCGGCAGCGATGCCGGCGAAGCCGGCCAGCAGGGCGGAGGCTGCGGCAGCAGCCAGGAACGATCGGACCATGGGCACTCCTCGTTGGAACGTTGCAAGGCAGTACGCCCGGCCCAGCCGTCCGGATTCAACGGGACGCGGAAATTTCAGCCCGGCAACCGGCGTAACAGCCGTTCGCAGAAGGCACCCGCTGGCGGTTCCGGTGCCCAGAATGGGCCGATGAACGAACAGCAACGCAACGAACTGGCCACCCTGCTGGAACAGCGCCGCAGCGAACTGGAGCGCGCCACCGAGGGCCTGCGTGCGGGCCTGGCGACGCCGGCCGAGGCCGGCTGGCCCGAGGTGCGCGACTCGGTGGAGGACGGCGACGCCCGCATGATGGCCACGCTGGACGTCACGCACCTGCGCCGGCAGGAAGACGAGTTGCGGGAAGTGATCCAGGCCCAGGAACGCATGCGCACGGGCGAGTACGGCCGCTGCGAGACCTGCGACGAGCCCATCCCGTTCGGACGGCTGCAGGTGCGGCCGGAGGCGCGCTTCTGCATCCGCCACGAGGAGGCGTGGGAAGAGGCGCACCCGGGCGGCGGCGTCCCAGGCGCCTGAGCGCGCGCCCTGCGGGGTCAGCCCTCCGCCTGCGACGCGTCGTCGCCGGGCTGCTCGGCCTGCTGCCGCTGCAGGTGGTCGCGCAGGTGGTGGCGCACGCTGTCCATGCCCTCGCCGCTGCGGCGTGGCCGGCCGCTGGCGGCCACGTCGTCGGGCGACTGCTTCTGCCCTTCGTCGTCACGGTCCATCTGCTGTCCTCCGGCGCTGCCTTCGTCGTTGTGCATGTGCATTCGACGCGCAAACGATGAGCCGGTTCGTCAGCGGCCGGCTCTGCCGTATGTCAGCGGGCTCCCACAGAAGAGCTGGCCCGTGCCGGCCCGCGTCACTTCGCGGGCTTCTTCGGCGCCCTCGGCGCCCTGCGCGCGGCTTCCAGCGCCGCCGCCTTCTCGGCGTGCTTCTCGGCACGCGTGCGGTGCGCCTTCGGCTTCTTGACGGCTTGGCCCTCCTTCGCTTCGCTGGTGGCGAGCGGCCGGTCCTTCGGCTGCGCGTGGTGGGTGCGCACCAGCCGGTCGACGGCGCTCGGCCGCGGTTGCGCGGCCTGCGCCTGCCGCTTCTCGCGTTCTTCCTTCAGGTGCCGGCGCTCGTCACGCAGCGCCAGTTCGGCCTGCGAGGGCTGGTCGCCAGTTCCGTCGGCGGTGCGGCTCATCATGGCCCGGTGCAGCGCCTGGCCGTTGCTCGAGATGCGCTTGCTCATGGATGCAGTGCGGATCGGCATGGCAGTTCCCTCGTGGTGGACGGACGACCACTGTAGGCCGGCGTCGCGACGGACGCCACCCGGCACGGCTTCACGCCATTGCGGGCAGGCTGCTTCGGCTTGAACCGTTCGTGCCCAGGCCGCAACCCAGCGTCCGACGCCGGCCTCCCGCCGGTTCGTCCACCCGCAAGGAGCTGCCATGGAAACGTCCCTCACCGTCCGCGTCACGGCCCTGTGCGCATCGGCGGTCATCACGCTGACGCTGCTGCAAGCCGTGGCCCTGCTCGGGCATCCGCACCACGCCGTCGGCGGACAGCTGGCGCAGTGTGCCTCGCAGGCCGCACCCGCCCGCTGACCGCGCAGGAGCCGAGTCATGCCCACCGCCCGATCCTTCACCTTCGCGCTGGCGGCCGCGGCCATCGTGGCCACCGGCGCGACCGGATGGCACCACGATGCTTCCACGCCTCCACGACTGCCCACCAAGGCCGTCCATGAGACACCTTCCGGCGTCGCCGCCGACGTGGTGTACCTGCCGGACCTGTTCATCGACGCGGAACGCGTCGCGCCGATCGAACCGCTGCCGCCGCAGTTCTAGGTGGGTCGCCTAGACCTGCGCGTCATCGCGCGCCAGCCGGAGCACGGGGAAGGCGCGCGGCAATGCGTGCAGTGCCGCGTCGGAGGCCCTGACCGCCTGCCGCCAGGCCTTCCACTTCACGGGGTCGTAGGTGCTGGTGCCGGGCAGGCAATCCTCGACCGCTGCCCAGGTGCGCCGCTCGACCGCGAGCGCCGCGAGGTAGCTGGCAATCTGCTGGTGGTCCATGAGCTGGTCCTCCGGCAACGCAGTGTGCTCGCCAGCAGGCGCAGGTTCAACCACGACGGCCTCAGGGCTTGCCCAGCCGCCGCGCGAGCTCCCGCAGCTCTTCTCGATTCAGGTCGGAAATCAGCCAGTGCTCCATGCCGCCTCGGGTCCAGTGCGCGACGTTGAAGCCACGCGTCGACGACAGCGTCGGCGCCCGGTCGGCGCCCGTCGTGGGCCAGGTGAAATCGTCGGCCACATGTTGGCCAGCGCGATACACCAGCGCCGCCACCGGGCGCCCGCCGATGTAGTCCACGCGGGCGCCGAGCAGGGCCGCGTTGCCGCCCTCGAGTTCGCGCACCTCGGGCGAGAAATCAAGCCGGGAGGAGAGCCAGGGCTTGACGGTGTGGTGGTCCGACGAGGCTACGTCCAGCGCCCGCTGGCCCAGCGTCGCGCGGACATGGCTCGCGACGACATCCTGCTCGACCTGCCGCTCCTGCAGGCTCGGGGCCAGCAGCAACTGCAACGCCAGGACCACGCTGGCGGCCAGCGACGCGGCGCCCGCCCACCAAGGCCAGGCCGGCAGCGAGCGCCTGCGGGGCCCGGGCGCCCGCGGCGCGACGAGTGCCTGCACGCGTGCGCGCAGGTCCGGCGGCGCCGCGTGGTACGTGGCGCGGCCGCGCACCGTATCGCGCAGCTTGCGTAGCGCCTGCAGCTGCGAGCGCAGCTCGGCGTCGTCACGCAGCCGCGCCTCCATGGCCAGTTGCCCGGCCAGGTCCAGTTCGCCATCGACGAAGGCGTCGAGTTGCCAGGGGTTGTCGGGCATCGTCATCCCTGCTCTCCATGGGTCCTGCCGACGGCCCGCAGCACCGGCCGCGCGCCCGGCGTGAGCGCGGCGCGCAGCAGGCGGCGCGCGCGCGACAGGCGCGACATCACGGTGCCGATCGGCACGTCGGCGATCGCCGCGATCTCGCGGTACGAGAGGTCCTCCATCTCGCGCAGCACCAGCACCTCGCGGTACGGGAACGGCAGCTTCGCGAGCGCCTGGCTGACCTGTGCGCGCTCGTCCTCGCGCACCAGCGAAGTCACCGGCTCGTCCGCGGACGCCTCGCGCCACGGGCCCTCATGCTCGTCGTCCTCGTCGAGCGCCACCGTGTCGGCCGGGTGGTTGTGCTTCATCCACGCGAAGCAGGTGTGCCGCACGATCTGCAGCAACCAGGGCCGCGCGTCGTCGCCGCGGAAGCTGCCGAAGTAGCGCAGCGCCCGCAGCACCGCCTCCTGCACGACATCCTGCGCGTCGTCGCCGTTCCCGGTCAGCCAGCGCGCGAGGTTGTAGGCCGCATCCAGGTGCGGCAGCGCCAGCGTCTCGAAGCGGTGGATCTGGGCGGGGTCGGTCACGCGAGGCCTCGTCGTGGGACTTCTACCGTGGTCCGCTCCCTGCTATTCCCGATGCCCGCGCCGGCGACGGGGTCGGGAATGCGCGGGCCCCGCTGCAGGTATTGCCGTCATCGCATCACCACCAGGAGCCCGACATGGATGACTTGCAACGACGGCAGTTCCTGCGCCTGTCCACCTGCGGCGGCGTCGTGTTCGCATCCGCCCTCTTCCCCTCGCGTGGCATCCGGGCCGCGGCCGAGGTCGAGGACTTCCACTTCGTGCAGCTGTCCGACCTGCACTGGGGCTATGCCGGCCCAGAGAACCCGGATGCCCGTGGCACGCTGCCGAAGGCGATCGCCGCGGTGAACGCGCTCGACGTCGCGCCGGACTTCATCGTCTTCACCGGCGACCTCACGCACACCACCGACGATCCGCTCGAGCGGCGCAAGCGGCTCGGCGAGGTGCGTGCCATGACCGGCGACCTGAAGGTGAAGGCACTGCGCTTCATGCCGGGCGAACACGATGCCTCGCTCGATGCGGGCCGCGCATTCACCGAGTTCTTCGGGCCCACGCACCACACCTTCGACCACAAGGGCGTGCACTTCATCGTGCTGGACAACGTCAGCGATCCCGCGGCGCGGCTGGGCGACGCGCAACTCGCGTGGCTGGCCGACGACCTGCGCAGGCAGCCGGCCGACGCACGCATCGTGGTCTTCACGCACCGGCCGCTGTTCGACCTGTACCCGCAGTGGGACTGGGCCACGCGCGACGGGCAGCGCGCGATCGACCTCCTCGCCACGCGCCCCGATGTCGCCGTGTTCTACGGACACATCCACCAGGAACACCACCGCATGACCGGCCCGGTCGCGCACCACTCGGCCATGTCGCTGATGTTCGCGCTGCCCGCGCCCGGCTCGCAGCCCAGGCGCACGCCGCTGCCCTGGGATCCCGCGCAGCCCTACAAGGGCCTGGGCTGGCGCGAGGTCGATGCGCAGCCCGGGAAGGCGCAGTACGCCCTCACCGGGATGCCGATCGTGCGGGGGTGACTGCCGTGGACCCCGACATGCAGCGGCGGGACCTGCTCGCCAGCGCCGCCACCTCGGTGCTTGCAGGGCTGGCGGCGTGGACCATCGCGGCGCCACCCGGCCGCGTCGTGACGATGGTGGCGCGGAAGTGGACCTTCGTGCCCGCCACCGTGCAGGCACGCAAGGGCGAGAAGCTGGTCTTCCAGCTCACCGCGCCGGAAGTTCCCATGGGCTTCAGCCTGCCCGACTTCCACGCGCGGACCGACGTGGTTCCCGGCAAGGCGGCGACGCTGGAGGTGGTGCCGGACCGCGCCGGCACGTTCACCTTCCTGTGCGACGTGTTCTGCGGCGAGGGCCACGAGACGATGAACGGGACGCTGGTCGTCACGGGTTGAGGTGCGTGGAGTGACGCCCAGCCGTCCCCCCTTCCACTTCCGGCAAGAATGCGGCGGTGCTGATTCATCGCGTCTACCTTGCAGGCCCTGACGTGTTCCGGCCCGATGCCATCGAGCACGGCCGCAAGCTCGTCGACCTCTGCACCGCCCATGGCTTCGAGGGAGTGTTTCCACTTGACCCGTCCCTCGCCGCCGATCCCCGCCCATCGCACGAGCTGGCCCGCCAGATCTACCGCGACAACCTCGCGCGCATCGACAGCTGCGATGCGGTCCTGGCCAACCTCGACTTCTTTCGCGGAGTGGAACCCGACAGCGGCACCTGCTTCGAGGTGGGCTACGCGGTCGCGCACGGGAAGGTGGTCGTCGGCTATGTCCCGGATCGAGGCAGCCTCCCCGAACGCATCCGCGGCCGCGACCCCGGGCTGGTCCAGGGCGACTTCGATCTCAATGGCTGGAGGGTCGAGGACTTCGGGTTGCCGCTGAACCTGATGCTGGCCGTCCCGTGCCGCATCGTCGTTGGCGATGCGCGTTCGGCCCTGGCGGCGCTTGCCGCCTTGCGTCCAGGCGAGGCAGCCTAGGACCGCCTGCGCGCGATCATTTCCCTTTGCGCTCCCGATCCGCTTCGGCCCGCAGCGCGTCCCCATGCTCGTCCAGCGCGGGGGCCGCGAACGGCGCCGGATCCGGCGTGCGGTCGAACGTCCATGCGCCGGCGAAACCGCGATAGCCGCCTACGGCGGGATGCTCGAAGCGATGCACCATGCCCTCGGACTGCACCTGCGGGAAGTCGAACATGTCCTCCACCTCGCGCGACGCGGCGCACGGCACCTCTTCGCCGAACAACGCTTCCCACTCGAGCGCCGAACGGCTGGCCAGCGCGGCGTGCAGCTTCGGCACGATCTCCTGCGCGTGCACGGCGCGCTTGCGCACGCTGTCGTAGCGCTCGACCAGCAAGTCCTGCAGACCGGTCTTCTCGCACAGCGCCTGCCAGAAGTGCGGCGTGTTGGCCGAGATGTAGAGCCAGCCTTCGCGCGTCGGATGGATGCCCGTGATGCCGCCCGAGCGCATGTCGCGGCCGCCGACGTCGCGCGGCTCGCTGTCGGCCCACACCAGGCGCGCCGACTGCATCGCCAGCGCCGAGCGCAGCAGCGACACCCCGATCGACTGACCCTGCCCGCTGCGTTCGCGCTCGAACAGCGCCGCCGACACGCCACCCGCGACGAGCGAGGCGGCGTAGTAATCCACCACCGAGCCGTACAGGATGCCGGGCGGACCGCCCGCAGGTCCCTGCATCGCGGCCATGCCGGTCATGGTCTGCAGCACCTGGTCGTAGCCGGCCTTGTCGCGCAACGGGCCGGTGTCGCCATAGCCGCTCACGGCGCAGTAGATCAGGCGCGGGTTGTGCACGCGCAGTTGCTCGCACGCGATGCCCAGGCGCGCCGGCACTTCGGGGCGGAAGTTGTGCACCAGCACGTCGGCCGTGCGCACCAGCGCGTGCAGGCGCGCGAGGTCGTCCGGCTTCTTCAGGTCCAGCACGACCCCACGCTTGCTGCGATTGACGCCCAGGAACGCGCGGCTCTCGCTCTCCAGCGTCGACGGGTACTTGCGCAGGTTGTCGCCCGCGGGCGGTTCGATCTTGACGACGTCGGCGCCCATGTCGGCCAGCAGCGCGCAGCCATAGGGGCCGGCGATGTAGGCGCTGAGGTCCAGCACGCGGATGCCGGCGAGCGGCCCGGAAGGCGAAGTCATGCGAGCTCCGGAAAGGGTCAGGCTTCGGGCAGCAGCCCGAGGCGGCGCGCGGTCGCGACGATGGCGCGGGCACGCAGCAGGAAGGGACGGTCGATCATGCGACCGTCGACGAGGAAGGCGCCGACGCGGTCACGCTCTGCCACTTCGGCTGCCTGGGTGACGCGCACCGCATGCGCGATCTCCTCGTCGGTCGGACGGAACGCCTCGTTGGCCAGCGCCACCTGGCTCGGGTGGATGCAGGTCTTGCCCGCATAGCCCAGGCGCCGCGCGAGCCGCGCCTCGGCGAGGTAGCCCTCGGTGTCGCGCACGTCGGCGAAGGCGCCGTCATAGGCGTCCACGCCCGCCTCGCCCGCGGCCATGCGCACGGCGAAGAGGACCTGCTGCACGGCAGCCGTCTCGCGGCGCGCGATGCCCAGGGGCTCGAACAAGTCGCCCAGTCCCACCTGCAGGCCCATCACGCGCCCGTCGGCGCCGGCGATGGCCGCGGCGTCGCGCAGCGCGCGAGGCGTCTCGATGTTCAGCAGCAGGCGCACGGGCTCGGTGACACCGTTGGCGCGCTCGGCCTTGCGCAGCGCCTCGCAGGCCGCACGCACGTCGTCGAAGCCTTGCGGCTTGGGCAGGTTCAGCACGTGCAGCCCGGGCTGCACCACGGCCGCGAGATCGGCCTCGAAATGCGGCGTGTCCATCGCGTTCACGCGCACGATCACCAGCTTGCCTTGCGCCGAGGGAGCCGCACGCAGCCAGTCGCGCACCGTGCCGCGCGCTTCGTCCTTGCGGTCCTCGGTGACGGCGTCTTCGAGGTCGATGGAGATCGCGTCGGACCGCGCCGGCCAGCGCCTTGGAAAAGAGTTCCGGGCGCGAGCCCGGAACGAACAGCTTGCTTCGCATGCCGTGCGGGAGGGTCAGTCGGCCTTGATGTCGGCCGCCCTGGCGACCTTCTTCCAGCGCTCGATCTCCGCGGCGATGAAGGCCTCGAACTCGGCCGGCTTCATCGACGCGGGCTCCGCGCCTTCCTTGAGGAAGAACTCCTTCATCTCGGGCGACAGGATGATCCTGTTGATCTCGGTGTTCAGGCGATCGACGACCGGCTGCGGCGTTCCCGCCGGCGCCAGCACGCCCCACCACAGCTCGCTGGCGCTGCCCTTGTAGCCGGATTGCTCCAGCGACGGCAGTTCCGGCGCGACCGGCGAGCGCTGCGCCGATGTCACGGCCAGCGCGCGCACCTTGCCTCCCTTCACCTGTCCGAGGATCGAGGGCGCACTGGCCACCAGCACCTGGATCTGGCCGGCCAGGAGGTCGGTGGTCGCCGGGCCCATGCCCTTGTACGGCACGTGCGTGAGCTTGATGCCGGCCGCGTCGGTGAACAGCTCGGTGGCGAAGTGGTTGATGCTGCCGGTGCCCGAGGTGCCGTAGTTCAGCTTGCCGGGATTGGCCTTGGCCGCGGCGACGAGATCGCCGATGGTCTTGTACGGCGAGTCGGTGGACACCGTGATCAGCATCGGGCCCTTGCCCAGCATGGCCACAGGCTTGAAGCTCTTCACCGCGTCGTACTGCAGGTTGTTGCGGATCGCGGCGCCGGTCGTGAAGGTGGACGACAGCACCACGAGGTTGTAGCCATCCGGCGGCGCCTTGGCGACGATGGCGTTGGCCAGCACGCCGCCGGCCGCCGGCTTGTTGTCCACCACCACGGGCTGGCCCAGCGACTCCGACAGCTTCTTGCCGATCGCACGCGCGAAGGTGTCGTTGGAGCCGCCCGGGGCGCTGCCCACCACCAGCGTGATGGGCTTGGTCGGCCAGGCCGGCGCCTGGGCCCAGCCGGTGAATGGAAACGCGCAGGCGAGGCCCAGCGCGGCGCGGATTGCCAAAGTCTTCAAGCTTGTCTCCTGGATTGCAGCGGGCTCACTCGACGCGGATGTGGGCCTCGCGAATCAGCGTACCCCATTTCGCATGCTCGGCCCGGATCTGCGCGGCGAACTGCTGCGGGGTGCCGGGCGTGGCCTCGCTGCCTTCCTGCGCGAGCTTGTCCTTCACGTCGGCGCGGGCGAGGATCTTCACCGTCTCCGCATTCAGGCGTTCCACTGCATCGGCCGGCATCCCGGCGGGGCCGACGAGACCGAGCCACGTGGTCGCATCGAAGCCGGCATGGCCCTGTTCCGCGATCGTGGGCACGTTCGGCAAGGCACTGATGCGACGCGCCGAACTCACGGCCAGCGCGCGGACCTTGCCCGCGGCGAGCTGGCCCATCACCGACGGCGCACTGCCGAAATAGCTGTCCACCTGGCCGCCCAGCAGGTCCGTCATCGCCGGCCCCGCACCCTTGTACGGGACCTGCAGCAGGCGCAGCCCGGCGCGCTGGTGCAGCAGTTCGCCCGCGAGGTGCCCCACCGTGCCCGTGCCCGCCTGCGCGAGGCCGACCTTGCCGGGATTGGCCTTGGCCGCCTGCACGAAGTCGGCGAATGTCTTCAGCGGCGAATCGGCGCGCACGACCAGCACGACGGGCTGCTCGGCGATCGAGACGATCGGCGTCAGGTCCTTCAGCGGATCGAACGGCATCTTCGCGTACAGCGAGGGATTGATCGCGAGATTGGAGGCCTGCCCCATGCCGATGGTGTAGCCATCGGGCGCCGACTTGGCGACGAAGTCCAGGCCGATGTTGCCGCCCGCACCGGCCTTGTTGTCGACCACCACGGTCCATCCCAGCAGCGAGCCGAACTTCTCCGCGATCAGGCGCGACGTCGTGTCCGTGCCGCCGCCGGGCGGGAACGGCACGACGAAGCGGATCGGCCTGGCCGGATACGCACCGCTGCCTTGCGCGAAGGCCGTCGTGGCCGAAGCCGCGAGCGTCGCGGCCAGGAAGTCTCGTCGTTGCATGCCTGTCTCCTTGGGTGCATCGGATGGGGCGGGAACTGTTGGCCCGGCGCGACTGCGAAGTCCTGCTTTCCTGCTCGTCGTCCAGCGCGAAACGCATTTTGTTACTTCGCATGTCAAACCCTGCATTGACTGGATGAGTTGCAGCGGCAAAGCATGGTGATGGGCTCTTGCCCTCAATGCTTCACAACAGGGAGTGGAATTGAACTCGAAGAAGAATCTCGTTGGCCGTCGCATCGCGCTGCAGGCGCTCGCACTCGCATCCGTGGCTCCGGCCGCCTTCGCCCAGAACGGGGCCCGTGCAAGGACCGGAAGGGCGGCATCCGGCGCAGACGCCGCGCCGTCCGCGGTCGGAGCGTGGCCCACCCAGCCCATCCGGCTGCTGGTGGGCTTCCCGCCGGGATCCGTGCAGGACATCTCCGCGCGGATCATCGCGCCCGGTCTCGCCGCGGCATTCGGCAAGCCGGTCATCGTGGAGAACAAGGCTGGCGCCTCGGGCACCATCGCCGCGGACATGGTGTCCCGCGCGACCGACCTGCACACGTTCGGCGTCATGAACAACTCGCAGCTGACGGTGGCCAAGATCCTCACGCCGGCGATCGCGTACGACCCCATCACGGACCTCACGCCGATTGCCATGATCGGGACCACGCCGCTGATGCTGGTGGTGAGTAATGCCTCGCCGGGCAAGACCGCCGCGGAGCACGTGGCGTGGTTGCGGAACCTGGGCGACAAGGGCAACTACGGATCGCCCGGCACCGGCACGCCGGGCCACCTGGGCATGGAGCTGCTCAAGTCGCGGGCCAACATGTCCACGATGCACATCCCCTACCCCGGCAATCCGCAGGTCATCACCGCGCTCATGGGCGGTCAGCTGCATGCGGGATTCCTGCCGCCCGGACTCGTGCTGCCGCATGTCCAGTCCGGCAAGCTCAAGGCGGTGGCCGTGAGTTCCGAAACACGCAGCCCTCTCGCCCCGGACTACCCGAGCCTGAACGAGATCAACATCAAGGGGGCAGAGCTGGAGCTGTGGAGCGCGCTGGCGGGCCCGCGCAACCTGCCGCAGGAGATCGTGGACAGGCTCAGTGCAGCCGCGGTCACCATCGTGCGCGAGACGGACGTCCGCGGCCGCCTGCTCACCGCCGGCTGGCAACCCACTCCGACCAATGCAGTGGGACTGCGCGGCCGCATCCGCAGCGACACGCGCACCTTCGGCGGGATCATCCTGATGCGCGGCATCCACGTGGACGCGTGAGCATCCAGGGAGGCCTGGGGCCTCCCTGCTGCTACTTGGGGAGGTGGAAGTGGGGCGCACCTTCGCGGGTGCCGCCGTCACGGGGACGGGCTTGGAGCCTTGCGCGACACGTTTCGGCGCCTGCTCCTCGCCCGCCATGTGCGTGAACCGGTAGACGCCCACGGCGGCCAGGACGGCCAGGACCATCATGTACCGCCTCTCGCTCTTGTGATTGCCGCTGAACAGCGCCAGGAGGGCGAAACCCGCGATGGCGACGACCAACATCTGGAGGTCCAGCGTCAGTGATTTGAAGAAGTCCATGGTGATCCCGAAACTGCTGGAAGGCTCACTCTAGCGAAAGCGCACCGGAGATGGCCAGTGCTCATGGCCATCGGGCGCGCAAGTGTTGCCAGATCGTCAACTGGCGTCGCGAGGAGACGACTCCCGGGGCGGGCCGGGCTAGCTCCCGGGCCGCTCGTGACGCCACGTGGCGACGGCATCCACCGCTTCGTCCAGGCTGGACATCGCACGGACGCCGGTGACGGAGCATCCCCGGGAACAGCCTTCCCCGCCGACCCACAACTCCACGCCGGCGGGCAGCACCGCACGCAATTGCTGCAGCAGCGGGTCGATCTGCCGCCTGGGAAACGCGCCCGAGAACGACAGCGCCACCACGTCAACGTCGTAGGCGTCCACGGCGTGCGCGATCTCCGCGATGGGCGTCTGCGTGCCCAGGGACAGGCAGTGCGCGCCGGCCAGCGCCATCACGGCCTCCGCCATCAGCAGGCCGAGGTTGTGGGACTCATGGGTCAGGGTGGTGAGGAGCACGCGCGGGTCCCTGCCGCCGGGCACGGTCGCGATGGCCTGGCGCAGGACCCGCGTGGCGATGTCGGTGAACAGGTGCTCCTCGAACACCTCGAGCTGGCCGTTCTCCCAGTCGAGGCCGACCTGCTCGCTCATGGGTGCCACCGTGTCCTGGACAAACCGGCGCAGGCCTTCGAGCGCCAGGCGCTGTTGCAGCAGGTGCAGCAGGCCCTGCGCGTCATGGCGCCGCAGCAGGGCCATCAACGGCCCGAGCGCCTCCGTGCTGCGTGCCAGGGCAGGTCTTGAAGCAGGGGCGTCGCGCTGCGGCGCCAGCGCCTCCTCCAGTTCGGCAACAGGCCAGCTCAGGAGCTGGCCCGGCCTGTGGCCCTGGTCCGTCAGCCGCTTGATAAGGCGCAGCCGCCTCACCTGCTCGGGCGGATAGATGCGATCGCCGTTCGCATCGCGCAGCGGCGAGGGGAAGCCGTAGCGCCGCTCCCAGACGCGCAGCACGTCCTTGGACAGGCCCACGTCGCGCTCGACCGCCGTGATCGATAAACCCATTTCTTTCATTTTGTCTTGGACAAACCTTTGACGACCGGTCGCCGTCCAGCTATTCTGCGCTTTCCGCCAGTTTTGTCCAGGACAAAACGTTCACCGCGTCCAATCACGAGAGGACCCCGTCATGCAGAAAGTCGCGACAGCGTGGGCTTCCCCGGCCGTGGAGGACGGCGCGCGCCAGGACTGTCTCCTGCATGGCGGTGGTCCTGGCGAAGGCGCAGGCCGCCCGCCCGGGCCGCGCATGGCAACGCCGATGGCAGGCAGCCCGACCGCCCCCATGCAGTCCCGCGCGCAGGCCTGGCACGCCCGCGTGGACCGGCGTCTCGCCGAGCTCCTGCCGCCAGCGGCCGACCGCCAGGATGTCGCCGCCGCGATGCGCGACGGCGTGCTCGCGCCCGGCAAGCGCCTGCGCCCGCTGCTGATGCTGGCGACGGGCCGTGCCCTGGGCTGCGACTCACCGGCCCTGCTGGATGCCGCGTGCGCGGTCGAGATGGTGCATGCCGCATCGCTGGTCCTGGACGACATGCCGTGCATGGACGACGCCTGCCTCCGTCGGGGCCGCCCCACGGTGCACGTCCGCCACGGGGAGGATGCGGCCGTGCTGGCTGTCGTCGCCCTGCTGGCGCAGGCCTGCGCCACGGTTGCGGCCCTTCCGGGCCTGGACGGCTCGCTGCGCGCGCGCGTCGTGTGCGTGCTGTGCGACGCGGTCGGCCCGCAGGGCCTGGTGCGGGGACAGTTCCGGGACCTGCGCGAAGGGGCCTCTGCGCGCACGATGCACGCGATCGCGGAAGCGAACGACCAGAAGACGGGCGTGCTGTTCGCCTGTGCGCTCGAGATCGCAGCGCTCGTTGCCGGGGCGCCGCAGGCCGTCGCCTCGCTGCGCGCCGCAGCGTCCGAGGTCGGCCAGGCCTTCCAGCTCAAGGACGACCTGGAGGACGGCACGTCCAGCGCAGGGCCGGCGGACAAGGACCGTCACCAGGACACCGGCAAGAGCACCATGGTCGCCCTGCTCGGGCGCGGCGCGGTGGAGCAGCGGCTGCAGGAGCACCTGGCGCGCGCCGAGGCGCTGGTGCGCGAGGTGCTTCCCGACAGCGACGCGCTGGTGGACCTGCTGCGCCGCACCTTCGCGACAAGCAGCGCGGACACGACAAGCAGGACCGGCCCTGCCGCTGCAGTGGCCGTGCTCTCCGCGACCTGAGGCCCCGCCATCCTCGCCGTGCGCCACTTCGCCGTCATCGCCCCACCCTTCACCAGCCACGTCCGGGCACTCGAAGCCCTGGCCGGCGAACTCCTTGCGCGCGGCCACCGCGTGAGCTGGCTGCACCAGGAGGACGTGCGTCCCGTGCTGTCGGACCCGCGCATCCAGTTCGTGGCCCTCGGCGCCGCGAGCCATCCGCGCGGCAGTCTCGGCCGCATGGTCGATCGGGCGGCACGGCCCGGCGGCCCCTTGGGCATCTCCCGCGTGATCGCGGACATGGCTGCCGCCACGGACATGCTCTGTCGCGAGGCTCCGGCCGCACTGCGCGACCTCGGCGTGGACGCGGTGCTTGCCGACCAGATGGAGGCGGCCGGCGGCCTCGTCGCGCCCGCGCTGGGGTTGCCCTTCATCTCCGTGGCCGCCGCGCTGCCCGTCAACCGCGAGCGTCACCTGCCCTTGCCGGTCATGCCATGGCGAGTCGCCCACGACGAGGCCGGACAGCGCCTGAATGACAGCAGTGCGCGCGTGTACGACTGGTTGATGCGGCCGCATGCGCGAGTGATCGACAGGCATGCGCGGGCCTTCGGCCTGCCACCGCGCGGGGCGCTGCACGAGTGCGTGTCGCCGCTGCTGCAACTGAGCCAGGCCACGGCCTCGTTCGATTTCCCACGGAAGCCGGAACCGCACATCCACCATGTGGGCCCGCTGCGGGCACAGGCGCGCAGCGACGACCTGGGCTGGCCGGAAGGGTGGCGGCGCGACCAGCGCGTGCCATTGGTCTTTGCCTCGCTGGGCACGTTGCAGGGCGGTCGCTTCGGCCTGTTCCGCCGCATCGCCCGGGCCTGCCGGGCCGAAGGCGTGCAGCTGCTGCTGGCCCATTGCGATCGCCTGGGGCCGGGTCATGCCGAAGTATTGCGGCGGGACGGCGCGACCTGGGTCACCGGCTTCGCGCCACAGCAATCCGCCCTCGAGATGGCCGAGGTGGCCATCACGCACGCCGGGCTGAACACGGTGATGGACGCGTTGGCCGCCGGCACGCCCATGCTCGCGCTGCCGATCGCCTTCGACCAGCCCGGCGTGGCCGCGCGCATCGTCCATGCCGGCGTCGGCGTGCGCGTGCAGCCGGCACTCGCCACGACGGCGGCGCTGCGGCGCGCACTGCGGCGCCTCCTGGAGGATCCCGGCTATTTCAGGCGCGCGCGCGAGCTGGGACAGGACGTCCACGCGGCGGGCGGCGTCGCGCGCGCGGCGGATCTCATCGAGGCTGCGCTGCAGGGCGTGCAAGCGGTCTCCGCCACCGTGGCCCAAGGCCGCGCGGCGGCAGTGGGCACGTCCCACGAACTCACCACGGCGAGGGCCTGAGATGCGCGACGACGCGGACCTGATCCTCGTGGGCGGTGGCCTTGCCAACGGCCTGATCGCGTGGCGGCTGCGCCAGCAACGACCCGCCGTGCGCCTCCTGCTGCTGGAGGCTGGTGACGCCCTCGGCGGCAACCACACCTGGTCCTTCCACGACACCGACCTCACGCCCGACCAGCGACGCTGGATCGCTCCCCTGGTCCGCTGGCACTGGGCAAGCCACGAGGTGCGCTTCCCCGGCCTGCGACGCCAGCTGCAAGGCGGCTATGCGTCGATTCCGTCGGAGCAGTTCGATACCGTGCTGCGTTGGGACCTGGACGACGCCGTGTGGTTGCGGTCTGCCGTGGCCGACGTGCAGCCGCGCCAGGTGCGCCTGCAGGATGGCCGGGTGTTGCGGGCCGCCGCGGTGATCGACGGCCGCGGCCAGCCGCCGCTCGAGCACCTCGACCTGGGCTGGCAGAAGTTCCTGGGCCAGGTGCTGCAACTCGCGGCGCCGCACGGCCTCCCCGGTCCCGTGCTGATGGACGCCACCGTCGACCAGCACGACGGCTACCGGTTCATCTACACGCTGCCGCTGGACGCGCGCACGGTGCTCGTGGAGGACACCTTCTATGCCGATGGCGCGGCGCTGGACGAGGGCGCCTTGCGCGGGAACATCGGTGAGTACGCGCGCAGGCAAGGCTGGCAGGTCGAGGCGGTGCTGCGCGAGGAGCGCGGCGTGCTGCCGATCGCGCTGGGCGGCAACCCCGATGCGCTCTGGCGCGATGCGGCCGGCGTTCCGCGTGCGGGGCTCGCGGCGGCGCTGTTCCATCCGACCACGGGCTATTCACTGCCCGAGGCAGTGCGGCTCGCAGAGCACGTTGCGGCGCTGCCGGACCTGTCGGCCGACGTCCTCTTCGCGTCCATGCGGGCGCATGCGCTGGCGCGCTGGCGCCACCAGGGCTTCTTCCGGATGCTCAACCGGATGCTGTTCCGCGCCGCCGCGCCTGCCCAGCGCCGGCAGGTGATGCAGCGGTTCTACGGCCTGCCCGAACCGCTGGTGGCGCGCTTCTATGCCGGCCGCCCGAGCTGGGGCGATCGGCTGCGCATCCTGGCCGGCAAGCCGCCGGTACCGGTCGGTCCCGCACTGCGCGCTGCACTGGGCGGCCGGCGCACGCAGCACGCCATCAACCCCACGGAGGCGACATGACGACCGACACACGAGGGCCCCGCACCGCGGCCGTCATCGGCGCCGGATTCGGCGGGCTGGCCCTGGCCATCCGGCTGCAGTCCGCCGGCATCCGCACCACGCTCGTTGAAGCACGCGACAAGCCCGGCGGCCGCGCCTACTGGTGGCAGGACCAGGGGTTCACCTTCGACGCCGGTCCCACGGTGATCACCGATCCGACGGCATTGCAGGAGCTGTTCGCCCTCTCAGGCCGACGCCTGGCCGACTACGTCGACCTGCTGCCGGTCACGCCGTTCTACCGCCTGTGCTGGGAGGACGGCACGCGCTTCGACTACGCCAACGACCAGGGCGCGCTGGAAGCGCAGATCGCGGCGCGCAACTCCGCCGACGTGGAGGGCTACCGCCGCTTCCTCGCCTACTCGCGCGCCGTGTTCGCCGAGGGCTACCTGAAGCTGGGCACGGTTCCCTTCCTCAACTTCCGCAGCATGGTGCAGGCTGGTCCGCAGCTCGCGCGGCTGTCGGCCTGGCGCAGCGTGTACGGGATGGTGTCGCGCTTCATCCAGGACGAACACCTGCGGCAGGCCTTCTCCTTTCACTCGCTGCTGGTCGGCGGCAACCCGTTCGCCACCTCCTCGATCTATGCGCTGATCCACGCGCTGGAGCGCGAATGGGGCGTGTGGTTCCCGCGCGGTGGCACGGGCGCGCTGGTGCGCGGGCTGGTGAAGCTGTTCGAGGATCTCGGCGGGCGGCTGCTGCTGTCCTCGCCCGTCGATCGCATCGAGGTGGAGAACGGACGGGCCTGCGCCCTGCGCATCGGCGGTGAGCGTTTCGCCTTCGACCAGGTCGCCTCCAATGCCGACGTCGTGCAGACCTACGAGCGCCTGCTCGGGCACGTGCCCCGCGGCTTCGAGGAAGCGCGGCGCCTGAAGGGCAAGCGCTTCTCGATGTCCCTCTTCGTGCTGCATTTCGGACTGGCGCGGCCGCAACCCCAGCTGGCGCACCACACCGTCTGCTTCGGTCCGCGCTACCGCGAGTTGATCCGCGACATCTTCCATGGCGATCGCATGCCGGACGACTTCTCGCTCTACCTGCACGCGCCCTGCCGCACGGACCCGTCGCTCGCGCCCGAAGGCTGTTCGAGCCACTACGTGCTCGCGCCCGTGCCGCACCTGGGCAACGCGCCACTCGACTGGTCGGTCGAGGGGCCGAAGCTGCGCGAGCGCATCTTCGACGAGCTCGAGCTGCGCTACATGCCGAACCTGCGCCGCGACCTCGTCACCAGCCGCATGTTCACGCCGGCCGACTTCCGCGACGAGCTCGGCGCCCACCTCGGCTCGGCCTTCTCGCTGGAGCCGCTGCTCACGCAGAGCGCCTGGTTCCGCCCGCACAACCGCGACGACGTGATCTCGAACCTGTACATCGTCGGCGCCGGCACGCACCCGGGCGCCGGCGTGCCCGGCGTGGTGGGATCGGCGAAGGCGACGGCGGGCCTGATGCTGGAAGGAGCCGCACCGTGAACCAGGCGATGCTGGTCGAACAGGCCACGCGCACCATCCAGGCCGGGTCGCAGAGCTTCGCCGCCGCGACGCGCCTCTTCGATCCGCCCACGCGCGAAAGCGCGGTCCTGCTGTATGCCTGGTGCCGCCATTGCGACGACGTCGTCGACGGACAGGCGCTGGGTCACGGCCAGCTGCAGGGCGATCGCACCGGCGCCATGGAGAAGCTGCAGTGGCTGCGCGAGCAGACGCTCGCTGCCTGCCGCGGGCACCCGGGCGGCGATCCCGTGTTCGAGGGGCTGGCGGAGGTGGTGCACCGCCACCGCATCGCACCGGCGCTGCCGATGGAGCACCTCGCCGGCTTCGCAATGGACGTGCAGGGGATGCACTACGCAACGCTCGACGACACGCTGCTGTATGCCTGGCGCGTGGCGGGCGTGGTCGGCGTGATGATGGCCCGCGTCATGGGCGCCGACCGGCCCGGCACGCTCGATCGCGCCTGCGATCTCGGACTGGCGTTCCAGCTCACCAACATCGCGCGCGACGTGGTGGAGGACGCCGCCATCGGCCGCGTGTACGTACCCGGAGACTGGCTGGCCGAGGAAGGCATCGTCGGCCTCGAAGGCGTGCTGGATCCGGCCCGGCGCGAGGCGCTCGCGCGGGTGGCCGCGCGGCTCGTGGCCGCGGCGGAGCCGTACTACACCTCCGCCGTCGCCGGCATCGGCGAACTGCCGCTGCGCTGCGCGTGGTCGATCGCCACGGCGCGCGGCATCTACCGGCAGATCGGCCGCAAGGTGCGGCTGCAGGGCGAGCGGGCCTGGGACGGACGCGTCGCCACCTCGCGGATGGAGAAGCTCTGGCTGGTGGCGCGCGGCGCTGCCGTCGCGCTGGCCGCGCATGGGATCGCGCTGCCGCCCAGGCCGGCCGGCCTGTTCACGCGTCCGCTCTGACCCGCGGCAGGCGCCACCAGGGCACGTGCGGCTGCCGGTGATGCTCGAGGTGCAGGCCGAAGTGGAAGCAGGCCAGCAGCGAGACGAGCCAGGGCCAGTCCAGCGTGCGGGCGCGGTGCGCATCGGCGAAGTCGTGCACGCCAGCGGCGTGGTGGCGGTGCGGCAGCCAGGTGCCGAACGTGAACAGCTGCAGCGCGCTCAGGAGCGCCGGCAGCGCCCAGCACAGGAGCAGGTTGAGCGGTTGCGCGCTCAAGCCAACGTCGATCGCGACCACGACCGCGAGCACCGCCAGCTCACGCCATCCGAAGTACGTGCGGAAGAACTGCAGGAACCAGGACACGAAGGCACGCGGCTGCGCGCCATGGAAATCCGGGTCGTCCGCCGTGCCGGGCCGCGCGTGATGGCGGTGATGGTTCGACCGCAGGCGGTCGTAGGAGAACGCGGCGTAGACGCCCACGCACAGCTGGCCGATCGCGCGATTGGCCCACGGGTGCCCCGGTGCCAGCGACCCGTGCATGGCGTCGTGGGCGACGATGAACAGTCCCACGCTGAGCCAGGTCTGCAGCAGGACCTGCACCGGCAGCAGCCAGAGCCAGCCGCCACGAAGGGGCAGGAAGAACACTCCGGCGATGTGCAACGCGAGCCAGGCGCCGACGATGCAACCCGCCAGTGCAAGGCCGACGGTGGCCTGCCGGCGTGGGCTGCAGGCGCTCACGAGACCGATGCCCCGGACTGCTCCCCGAAGCGGCGCGCCTTCAGCTCGGCGGCCAGCCGGCGCGGATCGCGGACGACCAGGAACCCGAAGGAGACGGCGCCCTCGCGCGAACGCACCGCGTGGTGCAGCCGGTGCGCCTGCACCAGCCGGCGCATGTAGCCGTTGCGCGGCATGTAGCGGACCGGCCAGCGCTGGTGCACCACGCCGTCGTGCACGAAGCCGTACATGAGACCGTAGGCGGTCACGCCCACCGCGAGCGCCTGCAGAGCCGGCGACTGCAGCCGTCCGGCCAGCAGGAACAGCGCGATGGACAGCGCGACACCGAACAACGCATACAGGTCGTTGCGCTCGAATCCGCCGTGCCCCGACTCGTGGTGGCTGCGGTGCCAGCCCCAGCCCCAGCCGTGCATGACATAGCGGTGCGAGAGCCACGCGATGCCTTCCATCGCCACGAAGCCGGCTGCCGCCACGAGGATCCAGACCAACGCATGCATGCAGACAGTTTAAGGGGGCGATGCACCCTTTGCAGCGGGTCGATCACTCGTGTGCGAGCGAAAGCAACGACCTCACCGACCGCGTGACCCGGTCGTGAACAAGGGCGATGTCGCACCTGCCAGCCCCACCTCCGCCGCAGCGTCGAGCAGGGGCTTGCCCAGGACCTGCATGCGCTGCGGTGTCAGTCGTAGCAGGGGCCCGGCGATCGTGACCACGCCGACGGCGTCGCCGCTGCGACGGAGCACCGGGGCCGCCATCGCGCTCATGCCGGGGGCGTACTGCTCGACGATCATCGACCAGCCGCGCTTGCGGTCTTCCTCCAGCACCTTCATCAGCGCGCGGAAGGTGGTGGGCGCCTTCGGCCCGTGCTGCTTCGGGCTGCCGAAGCCTTGCCTCGCCACCAGTTCGGTGGCGCGTTCCTCGTCCAGCGTCATCAGCCAGGCGTGGCCGCCCGCGCTGCATGAAAGCCGCACGTCGATGCCCATGTCGGCGTCGTAGCGCAGGCCCGACCGCGCGCCCTGCGACTTCGCGACGAAGGTCAGGCGATCGCCGTCGACCACGGCCAGCCGCACCAGCTCGCCCGAGACTTCCGCGAGCCGGTCGATGATCGGCTGCGCGATGTCCACGATGCCCGCGCCGCCGAGGAAGCTCAGGCCCAGGGCCGACAGCTTGGTCGTCAGCACGTAGTCGCCGCGCTCGCGCAGCTGGCGCACGTAGCCGGCACGCGCCAAGTCGGCCAGCAGGCGATGGCACGCGCTCTTGGGCACGCCCAGCTCGGTGGCGAGGTCGGCGAGTGCCACGCCATGCGGTTCGTGCACCAGGGTCTCCAGCACGCGCAGGACGCGGTCCACGGTGCTGGCAGGCGTGCTGTCGTTCGTCATGTGAAATGAAGTTCCGGGCCGGAACGGCGTTCTGGCCGTGCGACCATGATGCCGCATCTCAATCAAGAAGGAGACAAGCATGCGATCCATCGCCCGTGCCATCATGCTCGGCGCCGCCGCCCTCGCCGTGGCCACCACGGCCTTCGCGCAGGACATCCAGGAGCGGACCATCAAGTTCGGCCACCTGAACAACACCGACCACCCGGTGAGCATGGGCGTGCACAAGTTCGCCGAGCTGGTGGCGGCCAAGAGCGGCGGCAAGCTGAAGGTGCAGGAGTTCCCGTCCAACCAGCTGGGCAACGAGCTGCAGCAGCAGTCGGCGCTGCAGGGCGGCGTGCAGGAGATGTCGGCGCCCGCGACCACGTCGCTGGCCGGCATCGTGAAGGAGTTCGGTCTCGTCGACTTCCCGTTCGCCGTCGCGAACTTCCAGCAGGCCGACGCGCTGCTGGATGGCCCGTTCGGCACGGCGCTGCTGCACAAGCTGCCGGAGAAGGGGCTCGTGGCGCTGGGCTACTGGGACCTGGGCTTCCGCAACGTCACCAACAGCAAGCGCCCGATCACGAAGCCCGAGGACCTCGAAGGCCTGAAGATCCGCGTGATCCCCAACCCGGTGTTCCTGGACACCTTCAAGGCGTTCAAGGCCAACCCGGTGCCGATGCCCTTCGCGGAGCTGTATGGCGCGCTGGAATCCAAGGCGGTCGACGGCCAGGAGAACCCGTTCGCGGTGATCCTGTCGAACAAGTTCTATGAAGTGAACAAGTACGTCAGCGCCACCAACCACGTCTACGCCGCCAACATCATCCTGGTGTCGAAGAAGTTCTGGGACAAGCTCTCGCCCACCGAGCAGAAGATCATGCAGGACGCGGCCAACGAGGCGCGCACCTACCAGCGCCAGGTCAGTCGCGCGGCGGCGCAGAAGGCGGTGGCCGAACTGCAGGCCAAGGGCATGCAGTACAACGAGGTCAGCCCCGAGCAGCAGGCCCGCATGCGCGACATCGCCAAGCCGGTGACCGAGAAGTTCGCCGCCAGCTACGACCCGGCGATCGTCAAGCTGTACCAGTCCGAGCTGGCGAAGGTGCGCAAGTGAGCGCCAAGCCGCTGATCCTGGTGCTGCACGGGCCGAACCTCAACCTGTTCGGCCGCCGCGAGCCCCACATCTACGGCAGCACCACGCTGGCGCAGATCAACGAAAAGCTGCAGAAGCTGGCCGGCGAACTGGGCGTGGAGCTGGACATCCTGCAGTCCAACCACGAGGGTGCGCTGGTCGACAGGTTTCACCAGCACATCGATCGCGCGGCTGGCGCGCTGCTCAATCCCGCCGGCCTGACGCAGCACGGCGTGTCGCTGCACGACGCGATCAAGGCGATGCCGTTCCCGGTGCTCGAGATCCACATGAGCAACATCGCCGCGCGCGAGGAGTGGCGCACGCACTCGATCATCTCGCCGGCGGTGAAGGCGACCATCCAGGGCCTGGGCTGGCGCTCCTACACCATGGGCCTGCGCGCACTGGCCGAGATCGTCGCCGAACCGAAGGGCGCCTGATGGACCGGGCGCTCCACATCTACTGCCGGCTGCTGGAGGCGCTGATCGCCGCCTGCCTGGCGCTGATGGTGCTGCTGGTGTTCGGCAACGTGGTGCTGCGCTACGCCTTCGACTCGGGCATCACGGTGTCCGAGGAGCTCTCGCGCTGGCTGTTCGTGTGGCTCACGTTCCTGGGCGGCGTCGTGGCCCTGCACGAGCACGCGCACCTGGGCACCGAGATCCTCGTTGCGAAGCTGGGCGTGGCCGGCAAGAAGGCCTGCCTGGTGCTCGCCTACGGCCTGATGCTCCTCATGTGCTGGATGCTGTTCAGCGGGGCGCTGCAGCAGACCCGCATCAACTGGGACGTGTCCGCGCCATCGAGCGGCGCCTCCATGGCCTGGTTCTACGCCGTCGGCCTGGTGTTCGGCGTCTCGGCCGGCCTGGTGCTGCTGAACGACCTGTTCAAGGTGGTCACCGGCCGCGTGACGGAAGCCGACCTGATCATGGTCAAGGAATCCGAGGACCAGAAGTGACGATCTTCATCTTTGTCGGATCGCTGCTGGCCGCGATGGCCATCGGCATCCCCATCTCGTTCGCCCTGCTGGTGTGCGGCGCCGCGCTGATGTGGAGCCTGGGCATGCTGGACAACCAGATCCTGGCGCAGAACCTGATCAACGGCGCGGACAGCTACCCGCTGCTGGCCGTGCCCTTCTTCCTGCTGGCCGGCGAGGTGATGAACGTCGGCGGCCTGTCGCGGCGCATCGTCAACGTGGCGCTGTACATCGTCGGCCACATCAAGGGCGGGCTGGGCTACGTGACCATCGTCGCTGCGTGCCTGCTGGCCGCGCTGTCGGGGTCGGCCATTGCCGACGCGGCGGCGCTGTCCACGCTGCTGCTGCCGATGATGGTGGCCGCGGGCCACGACAAGGCGCGTTCGGCCGGCCTGATCGCGTCGGCCGGTATCGTCGCGCCCGTCTTCCCGCCCTCGATCGGATTCGTGGTGTTCGGCGTCGCGGCCAACGTGTCGATCTCCAGGCTGTTCTTCGCGGGTATCTTCCCGGGGATCATGCTGGCCGCCTCGATCTGGGCCGTGTGGTGGTGGATGGCGCGCACGGAGAGCATCGAATCGCCGCCGCGCAAATCCCTGCGCGAGGTGCTGGTGGCCGTGCGTGACGCGGCGTGGGCGCTGGTGCTGCCCTTCATCATCATCGTCGGCCTGAAGATGGGCGTGTTCACGCCGACCGAGGCGGGCGTGGTGGCGGCGGTCTACGCCCTCTTCGTCGCCACGGTGGTCTACAAGGAACTGAAGGTCACCGACCTGTTCCGCGTGTTCGTCGCGGCCGCGCGCACCAGTTCCGTGGTGATGTTCCTGGTGGCGGCCGCGGCCGTGAGCGCGTGGCTGATCACGGTGGCCAACATCCCGGCGCAGGTCGTGGCCCTGCTGCAGCCGCTGCTGGGAAGCCCCACGCTGCTGATGATGGCCATCATGGTGCTGGTGATGATCGTCGGCACCGCGATGGACATGACGCCCACCATCCTGATCCTCACGCCGGTGCTGATGCCGCTCGTGAAGGCGGCTGGGATCGACCCGATCTACTTCGGCGTGCTGTTCATGATCAACAACGCGATCGGGCTGATCACGCCGCCCGTGGGGGTGGTGCTGAACACGGTGGCGGGCGCGGGCAAGGTGAGCATGGACGCGGTCACGCGCGGCGTGGTGCCGTTCATGGTCGCCCAGTTCATCCTCATGTTCCTGATGGTGCTGTTCCCCAAGCTCGTGCTGGTGCCCGCGCACTGGTTCTACTGAGGCGCTACTTCTTCTCCGCCGGCCGTCCGTACTTCGCCATGAAGGTCGCCGACGCGATCTTGTTCGCCTGGGTCATGAAGCCGGCGACGGCGGCGGTCGCGTCCGGCGGCAACTCCAGCTTGTCGGTCTTCAGCGCATACACCGTGAACACATAGCGGTGCGGCTTGTCCCCCGGCGGCGGGCACGGCCCGCCCCACGCGGCGAAGCCATAGTCGATGCGGTTCATCGCGGCGCCCTTGGGAAGATTTGCGCCACCTTGCGCGCCGGCGTTGGCGGCCAGTTCGGTGACGTTCGGCGGGATGTTGTAGACGAACCAGTGCCAGAAGCCCGAGCCCGTCGGCGCATCGGGGTCGTACACCGTCACGACGAAGCTCTTCGTGTCCCTGGGCGCACCGCTCCACTTGAGCGCCGGCGACTTGTTCTCGCCGTTGCAGCCGAAGACGTTGGCCTCGAACTTCCTGTCGATGGTCGAATTGGCCTTGATGTCCGGGCTTTCCAGCTTGAAGCCGGCGGCGTGGGCGTTCGCGACGCCCAGCGCCGCGAGGATCATGAGCGTGGCTCGCATGTGCGTCTCCTTCTCAGCGACGCCGCATGATGCGATCGCGGCGGCGGGGCGGCCCAGCGACGCACGCGCAGCTCCACGTAGGCGCAGTCCGACGTCAGCCATTCCGACACGTCGACGCGCCGCGCGACTATAGGTGCCGCGCCTCGGCTTGGCGACACTGGCTGGCCTGGAGTGAGCATGGCACCCAACATCGAACACCTGCAGCGCTGGAGACAGATCGCCGGCCTGGTCTGGAAGCACGGCCGTTCCGTTCGGTCGGACATCGCCGATGGTGAGCAGTCCACCAGCACCACGCGGCGGCGCGGGCGCAACCGCACCGGCTCGCCCTCGCAACAACTCGCCGACGACCTGGAGGCGATGGGCCCTGCCTACGTGAAGCTGGGCCAGGTGCTGGCCAGCCGCCCCGACCTGCTGCCGGCCGGCTACGCGAAGTCGCTCGCCCGCCTGCAGGACGACGTCAAGCCGTTCGGCTTCGACGAGGTGCGCGCCATCGTCGAGGAAGAGCTGGGAGCGCGGCTGTCGAAGGCGTTCTCCTCGTTCGATCCCGAGCCGATCGCGGCAGCATCGCTTGGCCAGGTGCACTCCGCCACCTTGCGGGACGGCACCGAGGTCGTGGTGAAGGTGCAGCGCCCCGGCGTCGCGAAGCAGGTGGCCGAGGAATTCGACGTGCTCACCCGCATCGCGCAGTTCCTCGACGCCCACACCGAGGTCGGCCGGCGCCATCGCGTGCGCGAGATGCTGGAGGAGTTCCGCGCCTCGATCCAGGAGGAGCTCGACTACGAGCGCGAAGCCGAGAACCTGGTGGCCGTCGGTCGCAACCTGGCCGAATTCGAGCGCCTCGTGGTGCCGCAGCCGATTCCGGATTACTGCACCCGGCGCGTGCTCACGATGGAGCGCGTGCGCGGCACGAAGATCACCAAGGTGTCGGCGTTCTCCCGCCTGAACATGGACGGCACGGCGCTGCTGGACGAGCTGTTCCATGCGTACCTGAAGCAGGTGCTCGTCGACGGCCTGTTCCACGCCGACCCGCATCCGGGCAACGTGTTCATCACCGACGATGGCCGGCTTGCGCTGCTGGACCTGGGCATGGTGGGCCGCACCTCGCCCGACATGCAGGACAACCTGATGAAGATCCTGATCGCGGTGAGCAACGGGCGCAGCGAGCAGGCGGCCGACGCGATCATCCAGATCAGCGAGCGCGGCGAACGGGACGAGGCCACGCGGTTCCGCCGGCGCATGGGCGTGCTGGTGGCTTCGCAGCAGGGCCGCGGGCTCAAGCACATCAACGTCGGCCAGACGCTGCTGGACATCAGCCGCATCGCGGCCGACTGCGGCCTCTTCGTGCCGAGCGAACTCACGCTGCTGGCCAAGACGCTGCTGCAGCTCGACGAGATCGGCCGCGTGCTCGATCCGGAATTCGATCCCAACGCCGCGGTTCGCCGGCACGCCGCCACGCTCACGACCCGGCGCATGAAGCGGGAGGCCACCGAAGGCAGCCTGCTCACCGCGGCGATGGAATTCAAGAGCTTCGCGTCGGGCCTGCCGCATCGCGTGAACCGGATCATGGACGCGGTCGCGAACCGCGAGCTCGAAGTCAAGGTGCGCGCGATGGATGCGGCCGACGTGATCGAGGGCATGCAGAAGATCGCCAACCGCGTGACGTCCGGCCTGATCCTGGCCGCGCTGATCGTCGGCGCCGCACTGCTGATGCGCGTCAACACGGACTTCCAGGTCCTGGGCTACCCGGGCTTCGCCATCGTGTGCTTCATCTCCGCGGCACTGGGCGGCGTCTTCCTGCTGGTGAACATCTTCCTGCAGGACCGGGCCTATCGGAAATCGCGCGGCTGACCGCACCCGGCATCAAGGCTTCACGAACTTCAGGACGAATTCGTCCTTGGGCATGGGCGGCTCGGGCGTGTTGCGATCGCGCGGGTCCTGCGGGTTGCGCAGGAAGTCTCCGCGGGCCAGCAGGCGGAAGCCGGCGTCCTGCACTTCTCGCACGACGAACGCCTCTTCGACCCGATGCAGGGTGCCGGACTCGGAGATGCCCGTACCGGCTCGGCCCGAGTGGTCGGCAATGACGTAGAGCCCGCCCGGCTTCAGCGCGCGGAAGATCGCGCGGTTCATCGCGGCACGGTCCACGCCCAGGTGGCCGAGGTCGTGGTAGTTGAACATCAGCGTGACGAGGTCCAGGCCGCCGTTCGCCACTTCCGGTGGCGCGGGATCTTCGAAGGGCCGCGTCACCGCCAAGAGATTGCCGACCTTGGCAGCGCGTTCTGCCAGTGTCGGCATGATGGTCGGCTCAGGGGCCGGCGGCCGCGGCGCTGCCAGTCCCTCGGGCTGCGCAGGCGGAGGCCGCACGGCGGCCGGAGAGGGCGGGCGCTGCCCATACACATGGCCAGCCGGTCCCACGGCCCGCGCGAGCAGCTCCGTGGTGTAGCCCCGGCCCGCGCTCACGTCGAGCGCCGTGATCCCGGGCCGCACGCCGATGAAGGCCAGCATCTCGGCCGGCTTGCGCCGCTGGTCGTTGATGCGATCCGCCGCGGCGCGGTCAGGGCTGGCCACGACGGACGCGTAGCGCTGCGCCGGCTCCTGTGGCGCAGCGCACGCGACAAGAACCAGCACACCGGCGGCGAGGCAGGCTCTCGCGACGACAAGCCAGGGCATGTGGGGCATGACGGACTCCTGGAGGGAGCGTGGATTCTGCGGGAACGTTCGCCGCTTCAGGTGCGGTCTTGCTCGAGACGGCCCTGTGCCAACTGTCGCGTGCGGAGGAACTCTCTCCCGGTCGGCGTGACGCGCACCCACTCGCCCCCATTTGCGTCGCGGCTGCAGGCCAGCAGGCCCCGCAGGTTGGCTTCCTCCCAGACCGGCAGGCGTGGGCACGACGTCTTCCACGCGTCCATGACGTCCGGGTACGGACGACCGCCACCGATCCATGCGATCAAGTCGGCAACGAGGGGTTCGACTGTGTCGGTCATGCAGCGGCTTTGCGACAGGCGAGACGATACGCTTTGCCGCGCAAACGCGCGGCTTGCGCTCGAACACTGTCGCGGCTGCTGGGCTGCGCCTACGCGACGGCGCTGTGCATGCCCATCTCTTCAACGCGGAAGGCGCCGACCGCCGAGGCTGTCGCCGGCGGGCCTGCGCTTCCTCGCGGTGCGCTTCGCTGCGCAGGCGCTGGTGCTCCGCCAGCTTCTCGATCGCCGCCAGGCAGGACTTCGCCTTTGGGTACCAGGTCTCCATCACGATCCTGGTGACGTCCTCTCCTGCCTCCTTTCGCTTGGTCAACGCGATGCGGCTGCTCGTGAATTCCCCGCGCGGCTTGCTGATGTCCTGCACCATGCGAAGTGCGACGCGCCCGCCAGGTCGAGCAAGACCAGATGACTCAGCTCCTGCTGTGGAACACCAGGGACCGCTTCCGTCACGAGCGCCGCGTTGGTTCGCCGCAGCAGGCGAATGTCACGGATTCGAACGCCGGACGCGACCTTTGACGTAGCCATTTCGCCTGCCGGATGCAGACGAAGGCGTGCACTTGAACGCTTCCTTCGAGCATCCAATCGCAACAGCAATGTTGTCCTACGTCGGACTTCACTCCCGCAGACAAGGCAGCGTGGTGGCATCCCGGGACGATCCACCTGCCGCGAATGGTTCGCCGGTGGAGCAAGCTTCGATGACACCAACAATCAGCAGTGCCGCCCGCACTCGGCTGGCGCTTGTCGCGTTCGCGTCCCTGTGGCTGGGTGCCTGCGGAGGTGGCGGCGGTGGCGACACCGTTGCGGCGGCGCCTTCCCCTTGCCGGCGGCTTCAGGCGCTCCGGCACCAGGCGCTGGCACGCCCTCGCCCTCGGCGCCCACGGGTGGACCAGCCACCTCGCCGCCACCGGCGGCGGGTCCGTCGGCGGGCCCCTCACCCGCCACTGCACCGTCCTCGGCGGGACCATCGCCAGCGCCGGCGGGCGCTTCCCAGTTCGTCGCGTTTGGCCCGTCGACCGTGGTGAGCAGCCTGCCGCCATCTCCTCCAGCTCACTCCAGCGATGTGGCACGGTTGAACGCCGGCGGGGGAGTCACTGTGTGGACTGATGGCAAGACGGTGCAGGCGCAACGCTTCGATGCGAACGGCAACGCCATCGGGAGCCCCATCGCGGTGGCGACCGACACCAACGGCGTCAGCCTCCCCCGCGTTGCGCAGCTGGCGGGCGGGGGCTGGGTCGTCGTCTGGAAGGCGTCGTACCCTCCCTACCCCGGCCCTACGTTCAGCCGCTTGCCAACCGTGAAGCTGCAGTTCAAGCGTTTTGCCGCGGATGGCACGCAGGTTCAGGACACGACCGACTTCGAGCCGGCCATCGCCATGGGCGGGTTCGACGTCAAGGGAACGGCGGACGGGGGATTTGCAGTTGCCAGCTCGATCGTTCCCGGGCCTGTCCATTCGGACGCCTTCCTGCAGCGCTTCGACGCGAACGGCTCGCCGGTTGGAACACCGCAAACCGGCCGTCTTCCGGCTGGAGAGAGCGAGTCGACAAACGGCGGCGAAACGAATCCCTGGCTGGTCGCCCTGCCCGACAACAGCCTGGTGATGCTTTGGTTCCGGAAAATTGGAGGCACCACACAGGGCAAGGTCTGGATGCAGCACTTCGATGCGAAGTCGGCTCCCATCGGGGATGCTGTTGCGTTCGAACAGACGCTGCAGGATGGAGTCGACCCCGCCGGGACGGGTACCGGATTCGCAGCAGCAGCCCTGTCGGACGCCCGTATCGCGCTGACATGGAGCGAGTTTCTGGCGGCCAACGACCCAACGCCGCGCAGGCAGTTCTGGCTCATCGCGGACCAGGCGGGCGGTGTCCAGACGCCAGTGGGCGCCATGTCGGTGGGGCGAGGCATTGACGGGATTGCCGTGTCCCCGCCGCCAGCGGAGGCTTCACCCTCTTCTCGCAACCTGCGGCGCAGGGACCGGCCTTGGCAGTCCAGCAGAGCATCGACGTCCTGTCAGTGGACAACAAAGGCGCCGCGCAAGGGACCTGGGACACCTTGATCAGCCGGCTGACGTCGGGGCCGAACAGCGGCCCCGTCGATACGGCCTACAGCGTCGCCGGCGGGCCTGACGGGCACTATGTGGTGAGCTTCCAGCAGGCTGTCGCGCCCAACGGCGGCAAGCTCGATGTGCTGGGCAAGTGAGTACGAGCCGGATCGAGCGAGGCTCTCTTCACGAACCAAGCCCCCCTTCAGAGGGCATCACGGGCAACACAGACGAAGTGAGCCGGCATGCGCTGAGTGAGTACAGCGAGCCGGCTCGTGGTCAAACATAGAGAAATCAAAAGATCGCTTCTACCTTCTCGATATCAGACTCCTTTTCTGTCCAACGAGCCTTCACTTTACCGAGCCCTCACCGAATACGAGCCTCAGCCCAGTGTTTCGGGGCTCTCTGGTTGTAGCTGCGCGGACTGCAATCGCAGCTGGAACAACCTTGGCCCGTCCCGCTTGCCTACAACGTTCGGACACCGCCAGAAGCTGAGGGCCCTATTCGAAACGCGACCTCTGCGCTGCGATGAACCCCTCGCAGTCTTAGCCGTGGCGTGCGCACCTGTTCGAATTGACAGAGCTTTGTCGCGCCGGTGCAGAAAGGCGCCGGCGTCGAGCAGTGTCATCACGGCCTGAACCGCGCACATGCCATTACCATCGGACCGCAATAGCTTCGGATCGGTACTCAGGACTCATGAACGCACGCAGCGCCGAGGAGCCGCTCCTCTGGCTCGCTCTGTTGGGATTCGCTCCGGACGAGGAGTTGGCCATTTGGTCGGCCCTCGAGGCGGATGCAACTGCCGCGTGCTGGCGTCCTGGCGATCTCTCCACGGCGAATGCCTGCCTGGTGCACGGCGGCCGTATCGAGCATTTGGGCGACTCCCGGTTCGACGTCCTTGCCGGCCCCCCGAATCAGCAGTCCGTCAGGATCGATCTGCAGGAGATGAGCAGGCCAGTGGCCTTTGCGTCGCCTGTGCCAACGACATTGCAAGTTCGGCATCAGTTCTCGCTGGAAGAACCCGAGGCGATATGCCAAGCCGTATCGCGACTTCGTGGCGGGCTGCTTGCCTTGCGCACTCGCTTTGCACTCGGTCGCGAGATCGTGCGGGCAGGCCCGTCCCTGCGACACGGCGCGTTCCAGCTACTCGGCGCTGATGGCAATCTGCTTGCGCAGCTTGATTTCAGGATCGGGCGGGCAGCACTGTCGCAGCTGTTGACGGCAGCCGACGTGGAGGTTGCCAAGTGGAGCAAAACCGGAACATTGCGGGACGTGCCCGCCGACTTCGTGGTCATGGCCACCGCCGAACTGTCCTGGACGTACGCGAAGCACTCCGAAGTGGATCTTCTGCCTAGCTCCTACTACGAGCGGCCAGTCTTCTATCGTGGCCCGCCGCGAGTGCCGCTGGGGTGGCTGAGCGATGGCCAACTAGCGGTTCTGACCGAACTCACAGCAAACCCGCAGATGCTCGAGGAGCTCGCAGCGCGGACGCGCATGCCGATTGAACGCGCGGTCGCCGCACTGACCCCGCTGTACTTTGCTTCGGCGATTACAAGTTCGCCTTCCAAAGCGGCGCTGGAGTGGCATCGCCGCGTGGGATACGCGGCGCTTTCCACAGGGGGAGACCCGGCTCCGAGCATTGCCCCCGAGAACGCCGAGCCGCCCGGTTTCCAGGCCTCGACGGTGCCTGGGGCTCTGCGCCCTCGGTGAACGGTCGGGCGACCGCATTGGGGGCCCTCGGGTGACGCGATGGCAGCCTACGCAGCCCCCGCTTGCATGATCAGGGGCGCGGGAACGGTCTGGAACTGCCGCGAAAGGCCATCGTTGATAGACGGGCTCGACGTCGTCATGCCCGATGCCTCGGTCGCGCACATCAAGTCTGCCGCGTCCAAGCCAGCGCTGGACGCGCCACGAGACGACGTGTCGGCCCACCTCGCTGCCCTGGCCGGCGAACTCGTGATCGCGCACGCCACGAAGAGACATGCAAGGTCAAGGCGCACCTGCTCCAGCGACATGCCCGTGCGCACCCGCAGGTCCATGAGGGTCGCAGGTTCGGCGTGAAGCTCGCGCATCAGTGCCAGTTGCGAGTCGGAAATCCACTGGACCGGCACCTTCGGCGCGCCGCGATAGTAGATGGGGCTGCCGAGGTAACGCGTCGGAAGCACGTTCTCCTCTGTGTGGCGAACGTAGGTCCAGGCCAGCTGCGAAACCGTGGTCTGAACGAAAGCGGGTGGCAAGTCGCCGGCACTCGGCGGTCTGGAGACCCACTCGGCACATGCAATTTGACCAGGTTCCACGTCGGGAGCCAGCCCCACTCGCCCGGTACGGAAGTTGGCAACAGCCAGTAGACGGCCACTGCCAAGCAGGTGAAAGACGCGGTGCCGAAGCGCACTTCCACGCGAGAGGATCAACCGACCAAGCTCGAACTGCACGCGACGAGGCCTCAGCCAGGTTGCGACGTGATCGAGGGTTCGGCCGAGCGTATCGATGGCGCTCAGATCGAAACTGGAAAGAGGCTCGATGGAGTCCGGGAGCGGAGTCGAGAAAGAGATTGGCCGGTTGACGTCCTGCAGCCCGAGCTTGATCGAACGCTCGGTCGGCATTCCTGGCGCGACACGGATGGTGCCTGCGTCGCCCGTCGTCACCTTCGTTCCCTTGACCAGCCAGGCATCGGCATCCTGGAATGCACTGAGCCGCCACTGAACGGGCCCGCGATGCTGCTGCGCAGCCTGGTTGATCTGATTGCGCTCGCTTGAGTCGAAACCCGCCAAACCGAGCCAGAGAATTGGCCGCTCGGTACCAACCGCCTGTCCGTGCATGTCTCACATTTTGTAATTCAACACACATCTAGTGCTGTAGGACAAGCTCGCGTGGTTGAGCAAGGCAGTGCCGGATGAGTCGGCGGGCATCAAAATCAAAAGCGCGTCTGGATCGACGCGGCTCATGGTGCCCGCGTATTCGGAACGCACAGACGATGTGCGAGCGGCCGGTGCGGAGAGGGGTGCGTATGGTTGACACTGACGACGGGGTGCCGAGGCTGGCGGGGCCGGCAGGACTCCGGCAGCTATGGCGCAACAAGCGCCGCAGCGGCGAGGGAATGGACAGCATCATCAGGAACCTGCGTGAGCAGGAGGCCGCCGGACAAGAGCCGCGCGTCGACGCAGACGCGGCACATGATGCTGACCCGAGTTCTCCTACACGCTGAGCGCAAATTCGCGCACCACGACCAGCGGGAGCTCCTGACGCGATCCGCCCGACAGTAGATGCAGCATGCCGTCAGCAGCGACGGCAATGGATCAGCAGCACCCCCCCAATCACAAGCCCGCGGCGCCCGTCACCGAAACTCCTGTGAAGCGGCGCGGGTACTCCGGCCGCGGCGCGGCGTCGGCTTTGGAGACCCTCAAGAAGCTGGAGCGGGTGAACCCCAAACGCGCTGATCTGGACCAGCAGAAGCGGTTCTGGTCTTGAACGTCGCCCGACGTGCTTGCCCCCGAGTTGGTGAGCTTCACGTACCAGCTCGACCACGGTCGCTATGGGCCAGTTCGGGGTTGCTGGAATCCGAACGAAGGATCCACCTGTCGATCATCGAGCGCTCTCAGCGTCTCGCTCCTGATCTTGATGGCGATGGTGAGGCAATGGACCGTCACGGGCTTGTCCGCTCTGCGCATGTCCTCACGCAGGCTGTACAGCCTGGCCAGACTGGTGAGGATCTCATCCCGGCGGTCCTGCGCGTCAGTTGAGCGATTCATGAGGGGCGAGTGCTTTCAAGCGCACATCGAATGTTAACCCCGCCCGTGCCCATCAACGACGCGCGTTTGGTGCGCCTGGCCTCCGGGTTCCACCGACAGCGAAGAGCGGCCTTGCTTGCGCGCCGCTTGCATCGGCGCTGCCAATGACGGGCAGTGCGACGCCGCTTTGATCCAAGTCAAGGCGGAAGCTTCGCGAAGGCTCCACCCTTTCGGACCTACGGATGGAGGCCGATCGTGCCCGAGCACTCAAGAATCACCTTCCTGCTGGATGTCCGGCTCAAAGAGGAGTTCTTCCGTTTCTGCAAGGCAAGGCAGCAGCCCGCGTCAGACGTGGTTCGGGAGCTGATGCAGCAGTGGATTCGGGGAGCCTCCGCTGGAGATGGCATCGTTCCCCTGAAGGTCGTGAGGAGCCTCGGCCTTCAGCAAGCGGCGCGGTCGTTGCCGGTCCATGACCGCAAAGTGAATCGAGGCTCACGCCCGCGCAGTTCCGGCCCTTCAGAGCCCTAGCCTGGCCGTCCGCCAAAGTATCTCCAGTGCCCTTCGGAGATGACGTTGACGGTGCCGTCGACGACCTCGATGGCGGTCTGGTCGTCGATGGCATACGACGGGTTCCCCAGCCCCGCGGCCCAACGCTCCGCATAAGGCATGGCGTTCTCCGGAAACTCCGGGTAATCGAGGTGAGGGAAGATGGAAAAGTCGACGAGGCCCAGCCCCTCGTCGCTGCCGGTGATCGAAGGCTTCATCTCGACGAAGGCGTCGCCCACGCGCGGCGTCATCGCCATGCTTCCGGCGCTCAGCCCCATCCACACCTTGTCGGGCAATGACGCCAGCAGGTCGGCGAGGCCCGACTTGCGCATCCAGTGAGCCAGGAACACGGCATCGCCGCCGTCGGCCAGCAGGATGTCGGCGTTGCGCACCCAGGTCGTCCATCGCTCGCGGGGGATGTGCGGCAGCACCGTGAGTTCGAGCAGGCCCACCGATTTCCACCCGAGCTCGACCATCGGGCAGGGCGTCTGCCGGCCGCTGACGAAGCGCCAGGCGCCGGCCGCCGTGCCCTGCGGGTGGCCGTAATGGGCCGTGGGGATGCAAAGCGCCTGGCAGTCGGCGACTGGCTTGCCCAGCAGCTTGAGCAGCGCCTTGTGGATGCTGGCGTTCTTCACACCCGCGGAAGTCAGCAGAAGCTTCACGACTCGTCCTCTCGAAGAAGTGCCTGCGATGCCGGATGGCGCCGCCTACGATCCACGACGAACGATGGTCCGGATTCTCGACAGCGAACGGGCGCGATTCCCCAAGTGCGTTCCGGAACGCGTTGCGGCCCCGAGGCCGTCGTCAATCAGCGCCCGATCGCGCCCGCTGCCGCAACCACTGCGCTGCGCCCTGCCCCGCAACGCGGCCCGTCGCGAAACAGGCCGTGAGCAGGTAGCCGCCGGTCGGCGCCTCCCAGTCGAGCATCTCACCGGCGCAGAACACGCCGGGCAGATCCCGCAACATGCCGTTGGCATCCAGCGCGTCCAGCCGCACGCCTCCGGCCGTGCTGATCGCCTCGTCCACCGGACGAGGACGGGCCAGTGTCAGGGGCAGCGCCTTCAGGGCAAGGGCCAGGCGCTCGGGATCGTCCATCTGCCCGGGCGAGAGCACCTCATGCAGCAAAGCCATCTTCAGGCCCGCAATGCCCAGGCGGCTCTTGAGGTGGGTGGACAGGCTGCGCGAGCCGCGGGGGCGACGCGTTTCCGCCAGCACCTGCGCCGGGCTGTGCTGGGGCAGCAGGTCGACGAGCCAGGTCGCGCGCCCATGCCTTGCGATCTCGTCGCGCAGTCGCGCGGAGAAGGCGTACACCAGGCTGCCTTCGATGCCGGTCTCCGTCACCACGAACTCGCCCTGCTGGCTGTCCTCGAGCGGTTGCGAATCGAGCCGGGCGGCCACTGTCTTGACGGGCCGGCCCGCATACCGCTGGCGCAGGTGGTCGCTCCATCCGGCCGCACCCACGCGCGTGGGTGCCACGTCGAACCCACAGTTGGCCGGTTGCAGCGGTTCGATGGGCGCGCCGCGGGCGTTCAGCAGCGGCACCCACGTGCCATCGGATCCCAGGCGCGGCCAGCTCGCACCGCCCAACGCCAGGACGACGGCCTGCGCTGCGTGCGCAATGCGCCCCGCGGGTGTGTCGAAGAGGAGCTCCCCCGTCGCGGGCTCCCAACCCTGCCAACGGTGTCTGGGATGCAGCCGCACGCCAGCCGCCCGCAGCCGGTGCAGCCATGCGCGCAGCAGCGGCGCGGCCTTCATGTCGGTCGGGAACACGCGCCCGGAAGTCCCCACGAAGGTCGCGATGCCCAGGTCGGCAGCCCAGCGCCGGACCTCGTCTCCTCCGAAGGTCGAGACCGCCTCGCGCAGCGCGCTGCTGCGGTCTCCGTAACGCCCCAGGAAAGTTTGCGGAGGTTCCGAGTGGGTGAGGTTCAGGCCGCCGCGTCCGGCGAGCAGGAATTTGCGACCCACGGACGGCATGGCGTCGAACAGGTCGACGGCCACACCGTGTTGGGCCAGCACCTCGGCCGCCATCAGGCCGGCGGGTCCGCCGCCGATGACGGGGGCGCGCAAGGAAGAAGAAGACACCCCGGGATTGTCTCGCCCCGAGGGGACGTCCGCGCCGAGGGCAGAATGCCACGTGCCCCCGACGACGATGAACTCCCCCGACGTGACGGTCCTCCACTGGCAGGAAGGCGGCGAGCAGCATCAGGCGCGGTGGCGTTCGGAATCGGGATGGCCGGCGCCCAGGCGCGTGCAACTGGCGGATGACCAGACGCCCGCCGACCTGGCCTACCGGCTGGCCTGCGAAGGAACGGCACTGCTCTGGCGCGGGGACTTCCAGAACGCGCGGCAGCTGCTGCAGGCACTCGGCCGCAGGCTCGACCGCGCGGGCCGAAAGCCCGCAGCCGCACCGGCGTCACCCGCCGACGTCTTCTATCGCTATCGGCAGGCGCAGGGACGCCGGGCGCGCGTGCTCGGCATGCTGGTCATCGAAGTCGGCGGGGACTACGGCATCGCGCTTCGGCGAGCACCCGACCTGCGTGCCGCCTGCGGCGAGGCCTGGGGGCCGCCGGACGGCCAGCCCTGCGTCGTGGCGCTGCGCGAACTGACCGGACTGGTGGGTGCGCACGAATGGCGCAAGAAAGGCGTGGAAGTGCCGGCGCTCGGACCACCCCCGCCAATCGCATCCATCCGCACTACGGCGTGTTCTCCCCCGTTCGCGGTGAGTACCTCGACTTGGTCGCGGCAGCGCCCCTGCCCGCCGGCGCCTCGATGGCCTGGGACATCGGGACCGGCACCGGCGTGATCGCGGCGGTGCTGGCGCGCCGCGGGATCGCGCGCATCGTGGCCACGGACCTGAACCCGCGTGCACTGGCCTGCGCTCGCGACAACATCCAGCGGCTGCATCTGCAGGATCGGATTGAAGTCGTCGAAGCCGACCTGTTTCCCGCCGGAACGGCGCCGCTCATCGTGTGCAACCCGCCGTGGCTGCCGGGCACGCCGGCCACGGCGCTGGAGCATGCCGTCTACGACCCGGCCAGCCGCATGCTGCGCGGGTTCCTGGGTGGACTGCGCGAGCGGCTCGCACCGGGCGGAGAAGGCTGGCTGGTGCTGTCGGACCTGGCCGAGCACCTGGGCCTGCGGCGTCGCGATGAATTGCTCGCGCTCGTCGACTCGGGCGGCCTCGTCGTTCGCGAGCGCCTCGATGTCCGTCCCCGCCATCCCAAGGCCAGCGACCCCAGCGACCCGCTGGCCGCGGCCCGCAGCCGCGAGACCACCTCGCTCTGGCGCCTCGGCGCAGTCCCCTAGAACCCGAGCGCCTTCTTCATCCGCGCGAGCAAGCCTGGCTTTTCCTCCGGGTTGGGGCCGGCACCCATGGCCTCCTTGCCACCCGGCTGCTGGGCCTCGCTGCGCGCGGCCTGCGCGGCGGCGCCGGCCATGCCTTCCGCGCCGCCCTTCACGCCCGCCGCTTCGCGCAGCACCGACCCGCAGTCCGCATCCTTGCCGCCGCCCTTTTCGAAGGTGGCCGCCAACGCCAGCAACGGCGTCACGGCGGCGAGCGCCACGGACGCACCACCCTTGGTGGCCAGCGCGGTCTTGTCGAGATGCACGTCCGGCTTCCTGAACGGACCATCGACGCGGATCGGCGAGCGCAGCGACAGCAGGCTCTTTTCCTTCGGGTACTGGCGCACGATGAGGTCCAGGTTCTCCGAGGCCAGGTTCACGGAGCCGTCCCCGTAAAGGGCCGTGTCCGAGGTATCGAACACCAGCGCACGCGACTGCATCAACCCGCGCCGCACGTCGAACGCGGCGGCGGCACACCGCACGTCGATCTCCTTGTCGCCCGTGAGCAGCAGCCCGAGCACTTCACCGACATGCAGGCTCGCAGCCTGGCTGGCGAGCTTGCTCATGTGGGCGCCTCCCATCACGGCGGCGACGGTGCCGTCGGAGGTGGCGAGCATGCGGGCCGTGGAGTTGCCGCGCATGTGCAGGTCGATGTCGGCCTGCACCGTCCCGAGGCTCAGGTACTTCTCGAAGCTGGAGCCGCTCACCAGCTTGGGGAGTGCCACGTTGCGCATCGACAGCTTCAGCGCCGACGCCGCAGGATCCTTGCTCGCATCGATGCGCACGCGTCCCGCGAGGCGACCGCCTGCGAAGCCCAGGTCCATCGGATCGATGTCGAGCAGTCCGTCGTGCAGCCGCACGTGCAGCTTCCCCTGGTCGACGGGAATCGTGTTGAGGTTGACGATGTGCACGGCCGTGTACTGCACGTCCGCGTTCATCTTGCGCAGGCGGTCCAGGTCGAGCGACTTGTCCGGCAGCACCTTGCCGGGTGCCGCAGCCGACGCCTGCTTGGCCGACGCCTTCGCGTCACGGTTCGGCGGCGGCTTCGGCGTGTCGGGGCGCGGCTTGTCGTCCAGGCCGATCAGCGGCCCGAGGTCGACGAAGTCGACGCGCTGCGATTCCACCTTGCCGCTCAGCAGCGGGACCGCCTGGCTGTTGTCGAAGGCGAGCTCGCCGGTGAGGTCGGACTTGCCGAGCAGCGCCTTGATGCCGCTGGCCTTCCACGTCGTGCCCTCGTCGCTGACGTGCGCCTGCAGCTTGTAGCTCGGCGTCTCGGGGAGCACGACGCCCGTGACGTGGTACAGGTCGGCAAGGCTGCGACCCTGCACGTCGACGTCGGCCGTGATGCCACCCAGCGGCACCAGCTGCGCGACGGTACCGACCACGTGCATGCGCGTGTTCGCGGCCTCGATGCGCACCTCGGCGGGAAACGGCTTCTGCAACCCCTGCACGATCTGCAGCACATCGCCCGCGTGCCCGGTGGCGTGGAACGGCTGGTCGCGGAAGCGGCCATCGGCCTGCACCGCCAGCGCCTTGCTCGCGTTACCCGGGTCGGGCTGCATCGACAACTGCGCCTGCACGTCGATGCGCTGTGCGGGCGCGAGGTAGTGCAGGCGGCCGTCGTCCACCGCCAGCCTGCCGATCGCCGGCAGCTGGCTCTTGGCCGATGGCTTGGACCCGGGCTTCGTCAGGTCCCAGGTCTTGCGGCCATCGGGCAGCTCCTGCAGTCCCGATTCCGCGTGTTGCAGCGACAGCGAAGGCAAGACGAGTTGCCCGTGCAGCAGCGGCCACAGCCGCACCTGCAGGTCGACGACATCGGAGCGCAGCAGCCAGGGATCACTGGCCCACGAGGGATTGGCGAACTCCACGCCTTCCGCACGCACGCGCGTCGTGCGGCCGAGGGAGACCGACAGGTTGCGCGTGATCGCGAAGTGCCTGCCGGTCTTGTCGCTGACATAGCGGCCGATCGGCCCGCGCGCCGCGTTCCAGGGGAAGAAGACGACCAGCAGCACGAGGGCCGCGAGCACCGCCACGACGACGATCGCGGCGCGGCGCCAGCCCGAGCCGCGCGTGGCCGCTGCAGAGGGTTCATGCGTCACCATGAGGCAACGATGGACCCTGAGCAGCTCTGTCCTTGTGGGAATCCCGAGCGATGTCGGGCCGGAGAAGACCTGCCCCGCTTGCAGCACCGGCGCGCCGGAGACCCGGCGCGGCCGGGCGCGTCGGCTACTTGTTGGTTTCGGCCTTGTTCTCGATCTTGTCGCCGGCCTTGCTCACGTCCTTCCCGAAGCCCTGCATCGTGTTGCAGGCGCTGAGGGCCAGGAGAAAGGACAGGGCGACAACGGTGGTGATCGTCTTCATGGGATGACCTCGGAGGAGAAGGGAAACTGGAGACGCGGCACAGCCGCGCAGCGAACTGCAAGCGTCCCGTCACGCTGCGCGGAGGCAGGCAGGAGGACGTCGACTGTCCGTGTCAGCCCACGTCCTCCGGCTGCTGATCCACGGGCCCCGCTTCAGTGCGGTGCCGGGCCGCGAGGCGGTGGCAACAGCGTCCCGGTCGCGAAGCGCGACAGCACGTTGCGCGTGACCTGCTGCACCGTCGGATCGACGAGTCCCTGGCCACCGTAGTTGTCGAGGCCCCAGGACCATTGCATGGTTCCGGTGGCGAAGACGACCGCCCCCGAAGGGGCCGTGTAGGTCGCCATGTTGGCGAGGCCCTGGCCGTCTGGCGAGCTCGACAGGATCTCCAGTCCCTTGGGCGAATAGCCGTTGTCGTTCACCGCATCGGTCTCGTAGCCCAGGAGCCCGCGGAAGTGGGTGCCGTTCACCACGCCGGTGTTCGCGAAGGCCCAGTGCGAAGGGTTGGACACCACGACGTCGCTGTTCACCTTGTCCGTGTGGTACATGACCCCGACGAGCGAGTTCTCCGGCTGCGCGACCGGGTCGTTGACGTTGTAGAACGTCGCGATGTCCTTCCAGCGGATGGTGATGTACTTGTCGTTGGTGGGATCGCCGTCCAGTGCATACGGGTCCTCACCCGCCGCGTTGTCCTTGTAGCCGACGATGGTGCGGTTGGCGTCGCCCGACCGGCTCGGCTCCATCCGGATCTGCCAGTAGGTCTGGTCGCCCGAGAAGAATCCGAGGTTGACGCCACGTGCACGCGCGGCCTGCACGCCGGCGCGCATCTCGTAGGTCCAGTACTCGTCGTGGCCCACGGCTAGGAACGCACGGTGGTTCAGCAGCCTCGTCGCGTCGGCATGCACGTCGACGTTCGTGATGTAGCTGACGTCATAACCCTCGCGCTCCAGGAAGCGCAGGAAGCTGACCTCGTAGCTGAAGAACTGGCCCGCGCCGGTGTCCGAGTACCCCTGGCGCTTGTACGGGCGGTTGAAGGACACCTTGCGCGCCGGGATGCCGCCGTCGCTGTTGAAGTTGTAGAGCGACTTGCCGCCCCAGTTGTTGTACGCCTGCGAGGTGGTGACGGCGCTCTGGAACACGTACGTGGAGGGCGACGAGTCGTCGCGCACCACGAACATGATGTAGCTCTCGGTGCCTGCGCTCGGCGTGAGCTTGGCCAGGTACACGCCACTGGCCCAGTCGGTCCTGTCGCTGCTGGCCGGAATGGTGAGCCGGTAGGACTCGGCCCAGTCGGCCTCGATCAGGCCCGTCTGCGGATCGGGCGTGGGCATGGGCTGCTTGGTGCCGCTGAGCGTCACCGACTTCATCTTGCGCGCGCCAGCGCCGCCGTACCAGCCCAGCCGGTAGATCGTCATCTTGTATGTCGGCGCCTCGCTGCTCACGAAGAAGCGGATGGTCTCGCCGCGGTTGACGCTGGTCGCCGACGCGTAGCCCTCGACGGTGGGCGTGTCCGACAGGGCGGTCAATCCCCAGTCCGCATCGCCGGGCTTGGCGTTCTCCAGCTGGATGACGTTCTGTTCCGCAGGCGAAGGGGCCGGTGTCGGAGCAGGCGTGGGAGCAGGTGTCGGCGCCGGCGTTGGCGCGGGTGCCGGTGCGGGTGTCGGCGCAGGCGTGGGTGCCGGTTTCGGCGCAGGCGTTGGGGCTGGCGCAGGCGTGGGTGCGGGTGTCGGGGCAGGCGTCGGCGCGGGTGTTGGCGCCGGCGTGGGAGCAGGCACGGCACTGGCGACCGGCGCGGTCACGGCCGGCGACGGCGCGGTCGATGGCACGCCGGCAGGCGGGGCGTCGCCGCCGCCACCACCACCGCCGCAAGCGGCGAGAAAGAGTGCGCTGATCGCGACCAGCGCGTCCAGGCCTTTGCCGGCCCGATTGCATGCCTGTTGTTCCACGGCTTCTTGACTCCCTGGGGCTCTACGGCCCAGCCACGAGTCTCACCGTCCAAGGTCTTCCATTCGCCCGGCTGAGCCTACGGACTCAGTAGGAAAAGTCGCCCTTCGCGCGTCAGCCGCCGTTGATGCCCTGGCCCAGCAGGTGCGGTGGAGAGCGTCTCAGATGAACCGGAACCCGTCCTCCGTCCAGCGCTCGGTTCCGACGCCGTGGTGCACGAAGAAGAGGCCGCCCGGGTCGTACTTCGCCTTCACCTCGAGCAGGCGCGGATAGTTGGCTCCCCAGAAAGCGCCCTGCCAGTTGTCCTCGAAGTAGTCGCTCTCGGACACATACGAGCCCGCCTTGCCCACCACGCGGCGCAGCTCGTCCCGCGCCCGGCCGATCGCCGCCCTGCGCTCGCGGGCTTGGTCCACGTGAGGCTCATGTCCGACGACACCGGGATAAGCCGGCTGCTCCTCCGCGCCGCTGATCGCCAGGGCGAAGGCCTCCATGGCCGCCGGGTTCATCGCCGTCTCACGGGCCGCTGCGATCGCTTCGGGCGGTGCTCCGGCCAGTCCCTTGTTGACGTGCAACGAGACCCCCCATTGCCGGCTGGCGGCGACCAGCGCATCGCACAGTGCGCCGCGGCGGTCGCGTTGCAGCAGGGTGGCCGGCAGCCAGGTGGACTGGTAGCCATGCAGGACCTGGCCCGCCTGCCCCTGGTCGCCCGGCCAGAACACGTTGCCTTCCGGCGCTCCCGGTCGGTCGTCGCGCCGGATGAAACCCAGTGTCCGCTTCAGCAAGGTCGGAGACCAGAAGGTGCGCGCCGACGTGGACACGACCTTGAGCGGCGAGAAGTCGACGCTGAAATCCTGCGGAGCAGCTTCCAGCGCATCGAAAAAGGGCTGCCACACGATCGCCGCTTCCCCGCGGTCCAGCCCCTGGAAGACCATCGACACCGCGAGCGAATTGTCCGGCCGCAGGCGGATCTGCTCGCCCCAGTGCGGATTCATGAGCCGCTCTGCATAGTGATCGATTGCCATGCGAACCAGCCGGCGGAATGCGTCGGCCGATCGCGCCCGCACAGTGAAGTTCACTGCCCCAAAGGTGTCCGGAAGCTCATGCACCCGCAGCGTCAGGCGGGTGACCACGCCGAAGCTGCCGCCTCCCCCGCCCTTGAGCGCCCAGAACAGGTCGGGGTGGGTGCATGCATTCGCGATCCGTGGCGTTCCGTCGGCCGTCACCACTTCGGCTTCCAGAAGGCTGCCCGCGGCCAGGCCGAAGCGCTTCGAGAAGCTGCCGAACCCGCCGCCAAGCACCAGGCCCGCGACGCCGACCGTCATGCAACCGCCGCCCTGCACGTAGCCGCCCCCGCGGGTGGTCACGGCATCGTAGACATGCGACCAAAGCGCACCGGCGCCGACGCTGACCGCCCGCACCGGCGCCGAGGCGCAATGGGCAGGCACGAAGGCATCGTGCATCTGCACCGCGTCCATGCGACGCGTCCAGACCAGCAGCGAATCCTGTGCGTTGGACGTCCCCTGGTAGCTGTGCCCGCCGCCCTTGACCACCAGCCGGAGCCGGTGCTCGCGAGCGAAGTTCACCCCCGCCACCACGTCGGAGGTCGACCGCGCCTCGATGGCGTACGCGCTCGGGGACGAGGTCCACGCATCCACCCAGCCGAGCGTCTGCGTCAGCGCGACCTCGTCACCGAGGAAGTACGGGTTCTTCGCGCGCCGGAACAGGTCGGTGCAGGCTGCGGCGCCCGCGCGGCAGGCGGGCCACGGCGAGTGCACCTGCTGCAGGGCGCCGCGAAGCCGGTTTCCCAGCTCTTGCCACTGCTCTGGCGCAGGCCATTGCGGGTCGCCGGGCCGCACCCGATCGACCATCGTTGCAGCGCGCGCCGTCGACAAACGCGGCAGCACGGGAATGCTGGCGGCGGCCTGGATCAGGCGGCGCCGCCCCGTGTCGATCAGGCTGGGCATTGGGGCACTGTCCGGATGAGAAAGGGCCCAGATTGTGCCCGCGGCGATCATGATGCCGAGCGTTGCAGCCCTGCTCCTACAGCAATGCACCGGCTGCGCCGATATCGGCGTCGCCGGTGCGGGCTAGCCTGCGTTCATCCCGCTCAACACGCCTGCCATGCCAGACCTGAACAACGCCGATCCCACCCCGCCGCCCGATGTCCGAGCCACGCTGGAGAAGAACGAGCAGGAGCAGCGCTCCCTCGATTCGCCGCAGCGCACCAACGATTCGACGATCGATCCCGAGAAGCCCGAGGAAGACATCCTGAAGGGCTACCACGGCGGTTAGCGGACTGCTGCCGCTCGCCGCTCACGCTCTCGGGGCGGACGAGCACCGCTCCGCGTGCGGACTTGCTAGCTGCAGCTGAGCTGCAGGGATTCGATCCTGCCGGTCGGGCCGAGCTTGCTGACCAGTCCGCCCTCGCGCGCGTTGGGGCCGAACGTCACCGCGCGGTCCCTGAACATCCGGTGCTCGTAGACCGTGAGGCTGGCCTTCGGTCCGAGCACGAGGCTGTCGATCTCGCGGCGAAGCTGGCGGCCCGTGCTCTTGTCCAGCGACTGCAGTTGCATGGGGCCGACGATGGTCACCATGTTCCCCTTGAACTCGCGCTCGTCATAGAGCTGGGCCCAGCACCCCGCCGCGAGCGCGGGGGTCTGGATCTCGACGGGCACCAGCACGACGGTGGGCTCCGGCTGGTTGTCGACCTGGGTGTCCGGGCTGGTGACGTCGACCCGCTGCGCGGTCGAGCACGCGGCAAGGGCCGCGACCATCCCGGAAGCAGCGAGAAGTTTGAGGATCGGATTTGTCATGCGGGTGAGCATCCCGGAGCGCGAATCTGCATCGATGTCGGGACCAGCGCGAAAGTTTGTAGGCCTGGACTGCGGCGGGCTGAGGGCGCGCTGACTTCCAGGCCACCAGGAGTCGCATCCCGTGCCGCGCCCCGATGCCGGGACACCACCCATTGCCCGCAGACCGGGTGCGCCTTAGCCTCGCAGGCCACGACCTTTCACGACCGGGAGAACGCCAGTGGTGAGCAAGAACACGATCTGTCTCTGGTACGACGGCACCGCGCTCGAGGCCGCGCAGTTCTACGCGAAGACCTTTCCGGACAGCGCCGTGGGCGCGGTCCATCGCGCACCCGGTGACTATCCAGCGGGCCAGGAGGGCAGCGTGCTGACCGTCGAATTCACGGTGGCGGGCATTCCCTGCCTGGGCCTGAACGGTGGCCCCGCGTTCCGGCACAACGAGGCCTTCTCGTTCCAGATCGCGACCGACGACCAGGCCGAGACCGATCGCCTGTGGAACGCGATCGTCGACAACGGCGGCCAGGAGAGCGCCTGCGGCTGGTGCAAGGACAAGTGGGGCCTGTCGTGGCAGATCACGCCGCGCGCACTCACGGCGGCGTTCACGGATCCGGATCGCGCGGCAGCCAAGCGCGCGTTCGAGGCGATGATGACGATGCGCAAGATCGACATCGCCACCATCGAAGCAGCGCGGCGCGGTTGACCCGATGGAACGCAGGAAGCTCAGGGTCGGACAGCCGATCACCCCCGAGGAATTCGACGAACTGGATGACGAGCAGCTCGCGCGCCTGGTGCCCAAGGCCTACCGCGAGTTCTTCCCCGGCAAGGACTTCTGCGCCGACGGGCACTTCTACCTGCACGACGGCACGGCTTGGAGCTTCTACCGAGGCGGCTTCCTCGACGAGTAGCGACACTGCGGGGATGAACAAGCCCCTCACCCGCGCGGAGGTCGCGCCCGACCAGACCTGGAACCTCGACGACCTGTTCGCCACCCGCCAGGCGTGGCTGGCCGAGATGGCCGCCATCGAGCAGGCGCTGGAGACGGTCACTGCACACCAGGGCCATCTGGCCGAAGGCGCGGTGCGCCTGCTGGCTTGCCTCGACGCACGCGATGCGCTGATGGCGCGCCTGCAACGGGCCTACACCTTCGCCAGCCTGCGCAATGCGGAAGACGGTGGCGATCCCGCGCGCCAGTCGGACCAGGCGAATGCCGCGGGCTTGTACGCGCGCGTGGAAGCGGCGACGAAGTTCGTCGACACGGAGATCCTGGCGCTGCCCGACGGCACCGTGCAGCGCTGGCTGGCCGAGCAGCCCTTGCTGGCCGTGCACCGCACCGACCTCGACGACCTGGCCAGCCTGAAGCCGCACATGCTGTCCGCCGAGACCGAGCGCGTGCTGGCCAGCCTGGGCGAGGTGCTGGAGTCGCCGTTCATGGTCTACCAGCGCAGCAAGACCAGCGACATGCAGTTCGCACCGTTCACCGCGGGCGGGCGCGAGCAGCCGAACTCGTTCAACCTGTACGAGTGGACGTACGAAGGCTCGGCCGATGCGGGCGTGCGCCGCGCCGCCTGGGTCTCGTTCTGCAAGGGCCTCGCGCCGTACCGGAACACCTATGCGGCGACCTTCGCCACCGAGGTCACCAAGAACATCGCGCTCGCGAAGGCCCGCGGCTATCCGGGCGCGGAGCAGTTCCTGCTGCACCAGCACAAGGTGTCGTTTGACCTGTACACCAACATCCTCGACACCATTCAGGCGGAACTGGCGCCGCACATGCAGCGTTATGCGCGGCTGCGCCAGCGCGTGCTGGGCCTGGACCGGCTGCTGTACTGCGACATCAAGGCACCGCTCGATCCGGACTACGTGCCCGCGATCACGTTCGACGAAGCCGGCGACCTGATCCTGAAGGCGGTGGCGCCCATGGGACCCGAGTACGTGGAGCTGGTGCGCACCGCGTTCCAGCGGCGCTGGATCGACCGCGCCAGCAACACCGGCAAGGCATCGGGCGCGTTCTGCGCCTCGCCCTACGGCGCGCACCCGTTCATCCTCATGACGTGGACCGACTCGATGCGCGACGCGTTCATCCTCGCGCACGAGCTGGGCCATGCAGGCCACTTCCTCACCGCGCAGCGGCACCAGCGCTACGTCAACACGCGGCCGGCGATGCCGTTCGTGGAGGCGCCGTCGATCATGAACGAGGTGCTGCTCGCGCGGCAGATCCTGCAGGGCGAGGCCGACCCGCGCATGCGCCGCTGGGTGCTGATGCAGGTGCTGGGCACCTACCACCACAACTTCGTCACGCACCTGCTGGAAGCCGAGCTGCAGCGCCAGGTCTATCGGCTCGCCGAAGGCGGCCAGCCGGTCACGGCCGCGCTGCTGGACGAGCGCAAGGCGGCCATCCTGAAGGCCTTCTGGGGCGACACCGTCGTGATCGACGAAGGCGCGGCGATGACCTGGATGCGCCAGCCGCACTACTACCTGGGGCTGTACCCGTACACGTACTCCGTGGGTCTCGTCGCCGCGACCGCGCTGGCGGAGAAGGCGCGCAACGAAGGCGATGGCGTGTTCGCCGGCTGGCTGGACGTGCTGCGTGCCGGCGGCACGCTCCCGCCGCTGCTGCTGATGCAGCAGGTGGGCATCGACCTGTCGTCACCGCAGCCGATCCGCGATGCGGTGGGCTACGTGGGCCGCATGATCGAGGACCTGGAGGCGAGCTTCTAGCCGCTAGCCGCGCAGGCGCTGGATCGCCAGCCGCATGGCAGGCACCAGCAGGTTCCAGCGCAGGAACCTGAAACGGCGCGAGTGCCTCGCCCGGAAGCCGCTGGAAGCCATGTACTCCCGGTGGTCGTGGAACGGCCCCATGTCCTCCAGCAGCATCGGGTCCTCGCCCGGCGGCAGGGGCGACAGCGACGTGTCCTCGAGACCGCTCCACAGCGGCTGGCTGTCGACGTAGACGCCGAAGCCGTAGCGCTGGCCGGACTTGCGCAGCGCCTCGCGCGCTGCGGCCATGTAGCCGGCGTCGAAGATGTAGGTGTCGGTGCGGATCCAGCGGTCGTCCAGCCACACCTCCACGAACGGCCAGGAGATCGCGTCGAGGCGGTCCACCAGGCCGCGCATGATGCGACCGTCCATGCGCACCATGCGCAGGCGTGCAGGCACGCCGACGCTGCGCAGCAGCGCGACCATCAGCGTGGCCTTGTCGGGGCCGTCGCCCCAGCCCGAGTCCAGCACTTCACGCGCGCGCCGGTGGTTCATCTTGAACTGGCGGCGGTACGGCATTCGCTTGACGAATCCGTAGATCGCCAGTGCCTTGGCGCGGTCGGTGGCGGCCAGTTGCGTGAGGGACGTGGCGCGAATGGCCAGGCGCGGATCTTCCAGATCGAGGAGCGCGGTGGAGACCAGCCACCGGCCGGGCGCATCCATCTCCGGGCCGGCGCGCGGCTTCGCCCCACCACCGGAGACCTGCATCATTGCCCGCCTTCGTCCAAGTCAGTACCTCGATCGACCGGCATCGTAATCGCGCGGGAGCGCGACGTGGCTGCGGGTTGTCCTCCAGACCCGGCGACATTGACAGCGGCACCTGGAGGCGGTTTCCACCATCCCTGAAACTCCCTACTTGCTGGGTCCTCGGGCCGGTGCCTTATCCTGACGGCATGTTCTCCAGTCCTGCCAGGTCCAGCGCGATCGCCACCACGGGTGCCGTCGCGTCGAGAGGTGCGCCATGCTTCTGATCTCCACCCTGCTCGCCCTGCTGTCCGCCACCGTCGGCGGCCTCGTGTGGATCAGGGCGCGGCGCGACAGGGACGACGTGCTGCCGGATGCCGGCGTCTCCACCCTCGTGTTCCCGCCCGAATCGAAGTTCCAGCCGTCCGAGTTGCCGCGCAGCGGCAGCTAGGCCCGCCTGGGGCCGACCATCGCAGCGAGGACACCCAGCAACTCCTCGTCGATGGGCATCGCGCCCTGCATCAGGAACTCGTACTCGACGTCCGTCAGCTGCGGCGCGGCGGCGCTCAGGTGGATTCCATGGAGCCAGTCCGCCGCCTGCTCGGGCGTGATCGGCACCTCCATCTCGCGCAGCACTTCCCACTCGCGCCTGCCTTCCAGCCTGAACAACATCGTCTCGACCACTTCCATCACAGCCATCCGCATCCACATGCCATGGGGTCGTCGAGCGCCCCTCTCGCGCCCTCCGTCCCAAGCCCATCACCAGGCGATGAAGCGTAGGCGCCGGGACGCGTGGCTGGTTGAGGCGTTGCTTGCGCCGCGTCAAGCTGTTGTTTCAGCCCGGGTAAGCGGCGTGCTTACCCGGCTCGCGGCGCTAGAACCGCGCCGAGTAGGAAAAGGCCCAGCCGGCCGGCGCCGCCCCGAAGGCGGCCTGCTGTCCGCGGCCGAGTTCGCGCGTGAACAGCGCTGACGATCCCAGGCCCACGGCCGCGCCGACCACGACCTGGCGCGTGTAGTGATGCCGGGTATGCACGCGGCTGTAGGCCGTGGCGGTGGCGAGCACATAGGCCGGCACGGCGACCCCGAGCCCGTACCGCTGGTGCAGGAAGCCGGCCGCCGCGAAGGCGCTGGCGGCATGCCCCGACGCGAACCCGTGGCCGCTGCCGGTGGGCCGCGGGTCATGGACCGCACGCTTGAGCGCCTCGGCCGCGACTTCAGCGGTCGCCCAGCTTTCGCCGAGCTGGATGAGGCCCTCCTGGTCATGCTCGTGCACGGCCCATCCGGCCGCCGCGAGCGGGAGCGCCCATTCCATGGCGTCCCCGAAATGGTCCGGACGCGCCGCCTTCTGGGCGGACGCCGACGAGGCTGTGAACAACGCGGCGATGAGGCAGGTGATCCGAAGCAGGCGCATGGGAGAAACTCCAGCGACAGCGCGCGCCAAGCAGTGTGCCGTGACGAGCGATGCATCACAATGCCTGACAGGTGCGAAGAACAAGTTGGGTCCTCATTTGCTGCGCCCTGTTGCTGGTCGCTGGCGCGGCGCAGTCGGCAACCGTGGTGCGCGTCGGGCTGTACCGCAATCCGCCCAAGGTGCTGGCTCCCAGCAATGGCGGACCGGGCGGCATCTTCGTCGACGTGCTGGAGAGCGTGGCGCGCGACGAGGGCTTCACGCTCACCTACGACGAAGGATCCTTCGACAACCAGCTGCAGCGGGTGCTCGATGGCGAGATCGACCTGATGGTCGACGTCGCGATGACCGAGCAGCGCCGCAAGGTCTTCGACCTCTCGGTGCCGGTGCTCCAGAGCTGGAACTCGGTCTACGCGCCCCAGGCCAGCGCCATCCGCCGCATCGGCGACCTGGCGGGCAAGCGGGTGGCCGCCCTGGCCGGATCGGTGCAGGAGCAGAACCTGCGCGAGGCGCTGGTGATGCTCGGCATGCAGGCGCAGGTGCTGCGGTTCGACACCTACGACCAGGCCTTCGACGCGGTCCGGCGTGGCGGCGCCGATGCCGTGGTGTCCAACCCGTTCTATGGCGGCCCGACCCACGGCGGCCTGCGCGACACCTCCATCCTGTTCGGCGACAGCACCTTCCACTTCGTGGCGAAGAAGGGCGCCAACACGGCCCTGATGCAGGCGATCGATCGCCACCTGGTGGAGATGAAGACCGACCCGCAGTCGGTCTACTTCCGGTCGTTCCAGCGACTGCAGGCAACGCAGCGCGGCGAAGTGGTGCCGCCCTGGGTGCCCTGGGCCGCGCTGTCGCTCACGGTGTTCCTGCTGCTGGCACTGGCCTGGGCCGTCGCCTACCGCCGGATCGCAACGCGGCTGCGCGAAGCCGAACGCGGGCAGCGGCGCCTGGCCGACGACCTGCGGCGCCAGAACGAGCGCCTGGAGTCCGCCAACAACGACCTGCAGGTGATCAGCTCCTCGCTGTCGCACGACCTGCGCAGCCCCGCGGCGGCCGTCGCAGCCTTCACCGGCCGGGCGCTCGAACTCACGGCGCAACGAGGCGACGCCCCCGAGGTCGCACGCCTGCTCGAACGCTCGGCCGCCGCGGCGACCCGGATCGACCGCATGCTGGCAGACCTGGCCGGGCTGCTGCGCGTGGCGGGCCAGCGCGTGCACGCGGAGGATTGCGATGTCTCGGCCATCGCCGCCGACGTCGTGCGCGATGCACGCGACGCCAATCCCGCGTACGCGCGCACCGAGGTCCGCATCGCCGCTGGCCTGCATGCCCGCGCCGATGTCCGCCTCCTGCGCCTGGCGCTGGAAAACCTGCTGGGCAATGCGATGAAGTTCTCGGCGGGCACGGCGCATCCGCTGGTGGAGGTCTGGCAGGAGGAGCAGGACCACGGCGAGACCGTCACGTTCGTGCGCGACAACGGCAGCGGCTTCGATCCGGCCTACGCCGACAAGCTGTTCCAGCCCTTTTCGCGCCTGCACACGCAGGCCGAGTTCCCCGGCACCGGCCTGGGCCTGAGCATCGCGTCCCGCATCGTGCGCATGCACCAGGGGCGCATGGGCGCGAGGTCCACCGTGGGGCAAGGCGCGGTGTTCTGGTTTTCGCTGTCGTCGCCCGGACTGGCGTCCACAAACCCCGGGCCGAACGGCTGAGCTCGTGCGCCCTCGAATCGCGCGCAGCGACCGTGGGAACCAACGCGCCACCACCGTGTCCACCCCTCATGTTCGCCGCCTTCAAGGAATTCCTGGATGAGATCGCGCCGTCCACGGGTGCACCGCGGGCGTCCGGGGCGCCATCGCTGCGGCTCGCCGCGGCCGTGCTGCTGATGGAGGTCATGCGCGCCCGCGATGGCATCTCGCCGCTCGAGCGCGAGGTGGGCGCCCAGGCGTTGCAGGAGCAGTTCGGCCTGGCGCCGGAAGAGGTCGCATCGCTGCTGCAGGTGGCCGAGCGCGAGTCGATGACGGCGTACGACTACTTCCGGTTCACCAATCCGCTCGACGAACAGCTGCCCCAGCCGCAGAAGATCGCGCTGGTCGAGGCGATGTGGCGCGTCGCCTATGCGGATGGTGACCTGCGCGCCGAAGAGAACACCGTCGTCAGCAAGGTCGCCGACCTGCTGCACGTCTCGCACGGCGAGTACATCGCCGCCAAGATGCGCGCCAAGCCGGCCGACGCGACGCGGCACTGAGGCCGGCCGCCTTCGCGCGGGCTAACGCGCCGCTTCCGGGAACGCCGGCAGCTTGCCGACGTCGCGCGGGTCGTGCTGGATGATCATCGTCGCCTTCAGGTTCTTCTGGATCTGCTTCAGGCGATTCATCGACGCCAGCGTCTCGGAGCGGTCGTAGTTGAAGCCGGGCACGCCGTCGTTGTCGTAGTTCTCGTGGAAGTGCGCCGCGTCGCCGCTGAGGAGCACCGGCCCCTTGTCCTTCAGGCGCACCAGCAGCGCCTGGTGCCCCGGCGTGTGGCCCGGCGTGCGAAGGATGGTCACCGTGCCGTCGCCGAACACGTCCTTGTCGGCGGCCTGCGGTTCCACCTTGCCGCCGCCGCTGATCCAGTGCGCGAAGCCGGGGACGTTGGCGCCCTGCATCGGCTTGGCCGCCGTGAGCGCGGCCCACTCGCGGTCGCCGATCAGGAGCGTCGCGCCCGGCACCGCGTTGAGCTGGCCGGTGTGGTCCGCGTGGAAGTGGCTGATGCCGACGTACTTCACCTGCTCCGGCTTGATGTTCAGCCTGGCCAGTTGCTCGCCCAGCGACACCGTGGGCGCACTCGGGTTGGAGCCGGGCGCATACCCCGTGTCCCACACCATGTAGTCGTCGCCATGCCGGACCACGTAGCAGCTGAACGTGAACGGCACGCGCGGGTCGCTGTACGCGAAGGTGTCGCTGAAGCGGCGCTGGTCGTTGAAGCCGTTGCCGCAGTCCAGGCGCGTCAGCGTCACCTCCGCGGCCGGCTGCGCCGACGCGGGCAGTGCGGTGAACGCGCTCGCGATCACCAGGGCGGGAAGGAACCGGCGCATCGATGTCTCCTTGTGTGGGGAATGGCGGATGGGTTGATGGAGCAGGCGGAGTTCGCCTCCTGCATCAACGCCGCCGCCTCAGCCGCTATTCCCGTGGATGCGTGCCGGCCGTCGGAAGGCCTCGTCACGCCTTCGTGGGCTTGTCCCCGAGCAGGTAGCGCGGCCCGCTCCCCAGCCTCGCCGCGCGGTCGTCCGGGTTGTACAGCGCGCACGCCTTCAGGGAGAGGCAGCCGCAGCCGATGCAGGAGTCGAGCCGGTCGCGCAGGTCAACGAGCGCCCTGATCCGCGCATCGAGCATCGGCTTCCAGCCGAGCGCCAGCCGATGCCAGTCCGCGGCTGTCGGCGTGCGTGAACCCGGCAGTGTGTCCAGCGCTGCCCGGATGTCGTCCAGCGAGAGCCCGACGGCCTGCGCGGCGCGAATGAACGCCACGCGGCGCAAGGTGCCACGCGGATAAAGGCGCTGGTTGCCCTCGCTGCGGGTGCTGGCCATCAGGCCGATCGCCTCGTAGTGGCGGATGGCGCTCGCGGCCACGCCGCTGCGTTGCGCGAGCTCGCCGATGGTCAGCCTGTCGTCGGATCGCATCGCTGCCTTGACTTCAAGTGGACTTGAAGTTTCAAGCTTAGCGCCTTCCCACCCCTGAGACCCCGATGGCCACATCGACCCTGATCCGCCTTCTCGACGAGAACCTGCGCCGCGCGCCCGAGTACGGCGCCGGGCTCTCGAACCACTTGCCGATGGCGCTGCACGCACTGCACGTGCTGGGTGCGAGCGATGCCGGCCTGGAGCGTTTCGCCGCCGCCTACATCGATCGCAAGAAGCTCCCGGTGATGTCCGCGCACGGCGCCGGCCGGACACCGTCCCTGCGCCTTGGCGACATCGGCTGCTTCGAGGCATGGCAGGCGCACTACGACGCGCGCATCGCGGCCCTGGGTCCCCGCGATGCGTTGGCCCGGGCCCTGCCCGAGTTGTGGCCCGGTGTCGCGGCGGCCGCGTTCCACGGGCCGATCCGTGTCGCCCATGCGTGGCAGCTCGGGCATCCCGGAGAGCTCGGCGCGGCCCTGGCCTACTGGGCGTCCCGATGGCAACGCATCGACGTCGAATCGGCATCGACGCAGGATCTGGAGCTCGCCGATTGGCTGGCCGCGGCCGAGGCAGCTGCACGGTCCTGGCGCGCCGATGGCCGCCTGATCTCCGAGCGCATGGATCGGGCCAGCCGCACGCCGGAATTCCGCGCGTTCGCGGGTGGGCTTCGACCTTGCGCGAACGCGCTCCCGCACGCAGCCCGGTGGGCTGCGTGTCTGTATGCCGACACCGGCGACTTCACGGTGCTGCACGTCGTGACCGGCTCGCGCGCCGTGCTGCAGCTGTCCGCGTTGTCCGCGCCGCCGCCGCAGATCTGGCACGCATGGGCCGCGGCGATCATGGCCAGCGCCATCGGCGAGCGGCAGCGCGTCGAGGCGACCAGCTGCTCGTGGAAGGAGGTGGTGGGCGCCGCGCGATCGTCGCTGGACGACCACGTGGTGAAGCTCGTGCATGCCTGCCACGAGCTCTCGGCTGACCATGGCGACGATGAGTTCCTCGCCGCCGCGTGCCGCGCCGTGGCGCAGGGCGCGCCGTGACCCATACTGGCAGCAGGACACCGACCGGAGCCGCCATGAAGCGCCACCTTCTCACCGCCGCGATCCTCCTCATCGCCGTCGCGCTCTATGCCTTCGGCTTCAGCAGCGGGACCACGGTGCTGGTCGCGGCCGGCGTCGTGTGCGAAGCGTGGTTCTGGGCGCGGGCCCTGGGGTTCACGCGCCGGCGTGAGCGCTCGCCCTCGCCTTAGCCGCTCTGAATGCACGCGGGGCGCCGTTCTCTCCCCCGTCTCCTTGCACGCGCTCGCTGTCCCGAGCACTGAACTCCTGCCTGCAACGTCGACCCCGGCCGGCGCGCCGCTGGTACGCGCTGCGCAGCCGCCGGTCGAATGACCGGTATGCGGCGCGTTGGCATGCCAACGGAAGGCATCTACCTTTCGTTACATTGCTCATCCGTAGTAACCCTGCCCTCGCATCCAGGGCGTTTCAAGGAAGTCCCATGCGCCAGTTCATCCGCGCCGGCCTCGTCGCCGCGGCCCTCATGTCCACGTTCGGGGCCTTGCACGCCCAGCTGCTGATCGGCCAGACCGCCGGCTTCTCGGGTCCGGTGGCCGCCGGCGTGAAGGAAACCACCGACGGCGCCAAGCTCTGGATCAATGCCGTCAACGCGCGCGGCGGGGTCAACGGCCAGAAGATCGAGCTGGTCTCGATGGACGACAGGTTCGAGCCCAAGCTGGCGGCCGAGAATGCGAAGAAACTGGTCGAGGAACGCAACGTGCTCGCGCTGTTCCTCACCCGCGGCACGCCGCACAACGAGGCCATCGTGCCGGTGCTCGACGCAGGCAACGTGCCGCTGGTGGCGCCCTCGACCGGTTCGATGACGCTGCACCAGCCGATCAACCGCCACATCTTCAACGTGCGCTCGACCTACCAGCGCGAGGCCGAGAAGGCGCTGGACCACCTCGTCGCGCTGGGCATCCACCGCATCGCGGTGATCGCCGCCGACGACTCGTTCGGCCTCGACGTGCAGAAGGGCCTCGCGCGCGGCTTCAAGCGCGCCAACCTCAAGCCGGTGGTGGACATGACGGCCGATCGCGCGAAGCCCGACTTCGCCAGGATCGTCCCCGCGATCATCGGCGCCGACGCGCAGGCGGTGATGTGGATCGGCTCCGGCAGCAGCGTCGCCGACGGCGTGAAGGCGCTGCGCAACGCGGGCTCCGCGGCCCAGGTGGTCACGCTGTCGAACAATGCGTCCAGCGGCTTCATCAAGAGCCTGGGCGACGCCTCGCGCGGCATGATCGTCACGCAGGTTTTCCCCAACGAACGCTCGGCGGCCTCCGTGTTCGTGCGCGAGGCGATGGACCTGGCCAAGGCGGCCGGCATCGAGACGGTGTCGCCCGCGATGCTGGAAGGCTTCGCCGGCGCCAAGGTGCTGGTCGAGGGACTGCGCCGCGCCGGCCGCAACCCCACGCGCGCCAGCCTGCAGGCCGCGCTGGAGAGCATCCAGAAGCTGGACCTCGGCGGCCTGGACGTGACCTACTCCTCGGGCGACCACACCGGCCTGGAATACGCCGAGCTGTCCATCGTCGGCGCCGACGGCCAGTTCCACCGCTGACGCGGGCCAGTGGCGCGGCCGCGTCGGGCGAGCCGCGCTACGACGACACCGCGTCGCGCTGCACGCGCGGCGTGGCGCCGAACTGCCGGAACACCCACGCGCAGCAGATCGGCGCGGCCACCAGGCCGGGCAGCCCGAACAGGGCCTCCAGCACCAGCATGGAGGCCAGCAGCACCGGCGGTGGCACCGCGGTGCGGCCGGCCACGAAGTGCGCGTTCAGCACGTATTCGAGCTTGTGGATCCCGAGCAGGAACGCCAGCGCCGCGATCGCGACCGCCGGTGAGACGGTGAGCGCCACGATCAGGATCGCGCCGTTCGACAGCAGGTTGCCCACGATGGGCACGAGCCCCGCGACGAAGGTCAGGGCCACCAGCGGCGTGGCCAGCGGCATGTGGACGCCCGCGAGCGGAAGCGCGACGAGCAGGAAGACCGCGGTGAGCGCCGCGTTCGCGGCGGCGATGCGCAGCTGCGCGGCCACGATGTCGGCGAACGCGGCCGCGAGGTTCGCGAGGCCCGCCGCGGTCGCGGTCACCCAGCCTGCGCTGCCCGTTGGCAGGCGGTCCAGCGTGCTGAGCAGGCCGATGGTGAAGCCGATGAAGACATGCGCCGTCACGCGCAGCGCCGACTGGCCCCACAGGCGCACGTCCTGCGCGTTGGCGCGCAACCACCCGACCACGAGCTGCTGCGCCTGGCCGATCGAGTCCGGCAGGCGCGATGCCAGCCAGGCGGGCACGGCGGCGCGGATCTTCTCGAGCAGGTCGGCCAGGCGCTCCAGCAGGCCCGGCAGGCCGCCCTGCATCCCCCAGTTCTCCTCCAGGATCGCCACCGCACCGCCCACGATCAGCGCCAGCAGGACGATCGTGGCCAGCACGCCGAGCGCACGCGCCCTGCGCTCCCGCATCCGCAGGCGAAGGCGCCCCACCAGCCAGGACGACAGGCCATAGGCCACCAGCGCACTCAGCAGCGCGCTGAAGAGATGCGCCCACAGCAGCAGCAGCAGGCCGGCCGCGATGGCGATCCCCGCCGCCTTGGTCGAGCGGCCCTCCGATGGAGGGCGAGGGGCATCGGGATCGCGGGAATTCATCGCGAGCATTGGAGCTTGCGCTCAGTGCGCCGGCGCCTGCGTCAGCCGGTAGATCAGCAAGGCTGCACGGATGGCACCGCGTTCGATGGACGCGATCTCCAGGTCCTCGTCGTCGGTGTGCGAACCGCGCCCCTGCGCCCCCAGGCCATCGATGCCGACGGTGTAGGGCGCGACGAACTGCACGTCGCCCGCGCCGCGCAGCGAGGGATCGAGGATGTCGATGCGGCCCAGCCCCGCGTCCTGGCTGGCCTTCGAGTAGAGCCCGGCCAGCTGGCGGCCGGCATCGGTCGGCGGCATCGGCGGGTAGTTCTCGTTGAAGCTGATCGTCGCCGACGTCCCGGGCAGGTTGCCGGTGGAGACGATCGCCTGCATCTTCTGGCGCGCGCGCTCGCCCTGCTCGGGCGAGAGGTAGCGCAGGTCGCCCAGCACCTGCGCGTCGCGCGCGATGACGTTGGACTTGCCGAAGGCGCTGGCCGTCGCCGTGCCCTCGTTGTACGAGACGTTGGTGCCGCCGAACACCAGGCCCGGGTTGAACGTGAGGCTCGGTTCGATCACCTGCTCGCGGAACGCGTTGAGGATGCGCGCCGTCTCGTAGATCGCGCCGTAGCCCGACTGCTGCGAGAACACGCCCATCGAATGCGCCGGCTTGCCCTTGACGGTGAGCTCCCAGCCGCCCGAGGAGCGGCGCGCGATGCTGGCGGTGTCCACGCCGTCGTGCTTGTTGCTGCCCTCGAACGACAGTGCGTAGTCGGCGCGCTTGCCCATGGCCACCATGTCCGCCCGCGCCACCTGCAGCGGCTTGCCGCCTCGCTCCTCGTCGCCGGTGAACATGATCTCGACGTTGGTCTTGTCCAGCGCGCCCACGCTCTTCAGCGCGCGCAGCGCCTCGATCATGATGACGTCGCCGCCCTTCATGTCGTTCACGCCCTGGCCGCGCACGCGGTCGCCCTGGCGCTGCCACAGCGGCACCGAGCTGCCCTTCTCGAACACGGTGTCCAGATGGCCCAGCAGCAGCAGGTGCTTGCCCTGGCCGCCCTCGTGCGTGGCGACCAGGTGGCCCGCACGCTTCATCTCGGGCGGCATGTCGATCCAGCGCGTCCTGAAGCCCAGCGCGTCCAGTTCGCTGCGGTAGATCTCGCCGACGGCGCGAACGCCCTCCGGGTTCAAGGTCCCGCTGTTGATGCGCACGGATTTCTCCAGCAGTTCCAGCGCGGCCGGCGTGCGCTGCTTCACGGCGGCGACGATGCGCTGCTCCGTGTCCGTGAGCTGGGCCTGTGCGGCACCGGCAAGGAGGAAGACGGCTGCGGCAGCGGTGATTCTCTTGAGCATCGGATGAGGTCCTGTGTGGCTGAAGGGTGGGCCATTCTCGCCGTTACAGCTGCGATGCGGCGGATGCTTGATGACACACGCGCGCGCCGCCGACGCTGCCAGCATGGCCCGCCTCGATGTCGCCACTGGAGGGCACCGGATGCAGATCGGATTCGTCGGGCTGGGCGCAATGGGTAGCGCCATGGCCGGCCGCTTGCTCGCCGCGGGCCACGCGGTGCATGTCTTCAACCGCACGGCGCAACGCGCCGAGTCCCTTCGCGCGCAGGGCGCCTCCGTTGCCGCGACACCCGCCGAAGCCACGGCGCAGGCGCAGGTCGTCGTCACCATGGTCTCGGACGATGCCGCGCTCGGGCAGGTCACGTTCGGCAAGGACGGGATCGCGTCGGCGCTGCGCGACGACGCCGTGCATGTGGGGATGAGCACCATCGGCGTGGATGCCGCCCGGCAGGTCGCCTCGCGCCATCGTGCGCAGCGGCAGCGCTACGTCTCGGTGCCCGTGTTCGGGCGGCCCGATGCGGCCGCGCAAGGCAAGCTGTTCCTCATGGCGGCCGGTGCCGACGCGGACCTGCAGGCGGTGTCGCCGCTGCTCGGGCAGCTGGGCCAGTCCACGCACACCATCGGCCCCGAGCCCTGGCAGGCGAATCTCGTGAAGCTGCTCGGCAACTTCATGCTGATGTCCATGGTCGAGACGCTGGCGGAGACGGCCGTGGTGGCCGACAAGGCCGGCATCGAGCCGGCGCGCGTGGTGGAGGCGCTCACGGGCACGCTGTTCAATGCGCCGCCGTACCGCAACTACGGTGCCTCGATCGCCGCGCAGCGCTTCCGTCCCGCGGGATTCGGGCTGCCGCTGGCGCAGAAGGACAACCGGCTGCTGCTGGCTGCCGCCGATGCGCTCGGTGTTCCCCTGCCGGTGGCCAGCCTGCTGCACGACAGGTTCCTCGGCGTGCGCGCACGCGGCATCGGCGAGGGCCATGACCTGTCGGCCCTCGCGGTCGGTGCGCTGGCCGACGCCGGCCTGCGGTGGAAGGACGGCTGAGGCGGACAGGCGTCAGCGCGGTCCGCGCATCTCGACGGCCGTGAAGCTCACCTCGGTGTAGACGCTGCGGCCGGGGCGCTGCGCGCGCAGCTGGCCGATCTCCGCCTCCAGCTCCGCCACGCGGCGGATGTAGCCGGCCAGCAGGCCGGTGGAGAACAGGTCGAGGTCGAAGTCGCGCTGCAGGCGCACGGCCTCGCGCAGGGCCAGCGCCGAGCGCAGGTCGATGCGCCCGGGCGCGAGCAGCTCGTCGTCCATCAGCTCGCGCACGTCCCGTTCGGGCAGTCCGGCCACGCGCGCGAAGTCGGGAATGGACATCACGCTCGTCTCTTCGGGGCACAAGTGCTCCGTCGTACTGCTCATGGCCGGCTCTCCTTGTTCTTGCGGGGCTCGAAACGGCTCTCCTTCGCGAGCGCCTCGAACAGCTCGCGCTCGCGGGCCGTCAGCGTCCCTGGAATGTCGATGTGCACCACGGCGTAAAGGTTCCCGCGCTGCGCGCCGCTGCCCAGCCCCCGTCCACGCAGCCTCAGCTTCTGCGCCGAGTGCGTGCCGGCCGGCACGGTGAGCAGCACGTCGCCGTCGAGCGTGGAGACGTGCACCTCTGCGCCGAGCGCGGCCTCCCAGGGCGCGAGCGCCAGGTCGAAGTAGAGGTCCTTGCCGTCGACGCGGTAGCGCGGATGGGGCTGCAGCTCCAGGTGCACGTAGATGTCGCCCGCCGGGCCGCCGTTGCGCCCTGCGCCACCCTGCCCGCGCAGCCTCAGCTTCTGGCCCGCGGTGACGCCGGCGGGCACCGTGACATGCAAGGTCTGCGGTCCCTCGGGCCTCTGCAACTGCAACTCCAGCGTGGTGCCGCGGTGCGCGTCCTCGATGCTGATCTGGGCGCCGATGTCGAAGTCCTGCCCCGGTCGCGGCCGGGGCTGGCGCGCATGCCCACCACGCCCGCGCGCCAGTGCATCGAGCAGGTCGGCGAGATCGACGTCCCCGAGATCGACACCGCCCATGCCCTGCCCGAAATTGCCAGCACCGAAATGCTCGCGCCAGTCGCGCGGCGCGGTGAACTCCTCGCCGGCCGGGCGCTGGCCCAGCGCGTCATAGGCTGCCCGCTTCTCCGGATCCTTGAGCGTCTCGTAGGCTTCGCCGACTTCCTTGAAGCGCTCCTCGGCGCCCGACTCCTTCGAGACGTCGGGGTGGTACTTGCGCGCGAGCTTCCGATAGGCCTTGCGGATCGTGTCCGCATCGGCGTCGCGCGGCACCGCGAGGGTGGCGTAGTAGTCCTTGAACTTCATGGCGGCGTGCAAGGGTGTGTTGCGCCATCGTACGGGACCCGGCGCGCACGGCGGCCATCGGTGTAACAGGCGTGCCGCGTGGGTCAGCGCCGGGTCAGGCGGGACACAGGGACACTGGATGCGAGGTAAATAAAGCTGAACGGGTCCGCTGATGTCGCCGTGGATCGTTGAAGGAGCATCGCAACCCTGCGATGCCACACTGAAGGAGTTTTCGATGTCGTTCACCCGCACCCTGATCGCCGCTGCCGCCGTGCTGGCCGCCGGCGCCCCGTTCGCGCAGGCCGCCACGCCGGCCGATGCGAGCGCGCAGGTGACCCAGCGCCAGGCCAACCAGCAGCAACGTGTCGAGAACGGGCTGAAGGACGGCTCGCTCACCGTCAAGGAAGCGGGCCGCATCGAGCGCGGCCAGGCGGCGCTCGACCGCACCATCGCCCGCGACTCGGCCAACGGCATCTCGCCGAAGGAGCAGGCGCAGATCAACAGGCGCGAAAACGCGCTCAGCCGCGAGATCGCGAAGGACACGCACAACGCGGCGAAGGGCAACCCGTCCAGTGCGAGCAACCAGCGGCTGCAGGCCGACGTGCAGCGCAATGCCAACCAGGACCAGCGCATCGCCAACGGCGTGAAGTCGGGCCAGCTGACCAACAGGGACGTCGCGGCGCTCGAGCGCGACCAGGCGCGCGTCGACGGCAAGGAAGCGCGTGCCGCCCGCAACGGCAAGGTGGGCGCAGGGGAACAGGCCCGCGTGCAGCGCGCGGAAAACCGGCAGAACCGCCGCATCCGCAACGAGAAGCACGCCGGCTGAGCCGGGGCCACGCACTGCGCAACATGACGGCCGCCATCGCCCTCAACCGCTTCGGCCTCGGTGCGCGGCCCGATGAAGCCGCGCCCGCCGATCCGCAGGGCTGGTTGCTGCAGCAGCTGGAGCGCTGGGAGCCGCTGCCGCCGGCGTGGGCCGCGCAACCGCGCAGCGCCATGGTCGTCACCGATCTCGTCGACGAGCAACGCGCGGCGCGGCAGCAGTCCGACCCGCAGGCGCGGCAGGCCGCGCAGCAGGCGTACCGCCGCGCCGCGCGTGACCGCTACGTCAGCGCGGTGGGCGCGCGCGTGCAGAGCGCGCTCGACACGGCCACGCCTTTCGTCGAGCGCCTGGTGCATTTCTGGTCCAACCACTTCGCGGTGTCGGTCGACAAGGTCGCGGTGGTCGGCCTGGCCGGGGCCTTCGAAGCCGACGCGATCCGCCCGCACGTGCTGGGCCGCTTCGAGGACCTGCTGCTCGCGGTGGTCCGCCATCCGGCGATGCTGCTGTTCCTGGACCAGGCGCAATCGGTCGGCCCCGACAGCATGGCCGGCCGCCGCAGCGCATTGCGTGCGGATGGTCGCGCACGCGGCCTCAACGAGAACCTCGCACGTGAGATCCTGGAGCTGCACACGCTGGGTGTTCGCAGCGGCTACACGCAGGCGGACGTCACGGAGTTCGCGCGCGCCCTCACCGGCTGGAGCGTCGTCGGTGCCAACGATCCGCCCGCCACAGTTCCGGGACTGCATGGCTATGCATGGCGGCCACAGATCCACGAGCCCGGCACGCGCACGGTGCTGCAGCGCGCCTATCCGCAAGCAGGCGAGCAGCAGGCCTTCGCGATCCTGCATGACCTCGCCACCGCGCCGGCGACGGCAACGCACATCGCCACCAAGCTCGCCCGCCACTTCGTCGCCGACGATCCGCCGGCGGCGCTCGTGCAACGTCTGGCGGACTCCTTCCTGCGCACGGGCGGCGACCTGGCCGCGGTCGCGCGCACGCTGGTCACCAGCCGCGAGGCCTGGCAGCCCGGCACCCCCAAGTTCAAGACGCCGTGGGACTGGGCCGTGTCCACCTTGCGCGGACTGGGCCGCCGGGAGCTGCCGCCGATGCAGGCGGCGAACCTGTTGAACCAGCTTGGGCAGCCCGTGTGGAGGCCAGGGTCGCCGGCCGGCTGGGACGACATCGCGGCCAGCTGGGCCGCGCCCGACGCGCTGGTGCGCCGTGTCGAAGTCGCGCAGCGCGTCGCGTCGCAGGCCGGCGATGCGGTCGACGCCCGCCAGCTCGCGCGACGGCTGCTGCCGGATGGCGTGTCCGAGTCCACCGCGACGCAGCTTGCGCGTGCCGACAGCGCGGGCAGTGCGCTCGCGCTCCTGCTGGTCAGTCCCGAGTTCCTGCGGAGATGAACATGCTGTCCCGCCGCCATCTTCTCGTCGCCGGTGCGAGCCCCGTCCTCGCCGCGTTTGCGCCGCGCGTGGTGTTCGCGCAGGCCGCCACCGAGCGCCGCTTCGTGTTCATCATCCAGCGCGGCGCCGCCGACGGTCTCTCCACCGTCGTGCCGTATGCCGATCCTGCGTATGCGTCGCTGCGCGGCCCGATCGCGATGGATCCGTCGAATGCGCTCAAGCTCGATGGCCTGTTCGCGCTGCATCCGGCGCTACAGGCGCTCGGCGCGATGCACCAGCGCGGCGAGGCGCTGTTCGTGCATGCGGTCGCCTCGCCGTACCGCGACCGGTCGCACTTCGATGCGCAGAACGTGCTGGAGAGCGGGGGCACGCAGCCCTACCAGCTGCAGGACGGCTGGATGAATCGCCTGCTGCGGCTGCTGCCGCGCCGGCCGCACCAGGCGCTCGCCTTCGCGCCCACGGTGCCGCTCGCGTTGCGTGGCGCGGCCGACGTGTCGTCGTATGCGCCGTCGGCCCTGCCGTCCGCCAGCGACGACCTGCTGCAGCGGGTGCAGCAGTTGTACGCCGGCGATGCGCAACTGCACGCGCTCTGGTCGGCGGCGATGGACGCACGCGGCATGGCCGGTGGCGTCGACGGACGCAATCGCCAGGACCCGGCCGAACTCGGTCGCACCGTGGCCACGTTCCTGGCCGCGGCCGAGGGCCCGCGCCTCGCGATGATCGAAACTGGCGGCTGGGACACGCACAGCGCGCAGGTGCCGCGGCTGCAGGCCCAACTCACCGCGCTGGACCGGCTGCTCGAGGCGATGCACACCGGCCTCGGCGATGCATGGCGCCAGACCGTCGTGCTCGTGGCAACCGAGTTCGGCCGCACCGCAGCCGCCAACGGTACCGGCGGCACCGACCATGGCACCGGATCGGTGGCGATGCTGGCCGGCGGCGCCGTGCACGGTGGACGCGTGCTGGCCGACTGGCCGGGCCTCGCGCCCTCCTCGCTCTACCAGGGCCGCGACCTGCAGCCGACCACGTCACTCGCAACGCTGATCGCGCAGGCAGGTGCCGAGACATTCGGCCTCGATGCGCAGCGTGCGCATGCAATGCTGTTTCCCTCGGCGCCTCGCGCGAAGGAACTGCCGCGGCTGCTGCGGACTTGAGCCGCAGCCGGCGGCGCCAGCGCGCCGCCGACTGCTGCGTGCATCAGGACTTGTTGGCGGGAGCCGGAGCAGCCTGCTGCGTCGGCTGTTGCTGCTGCGGCTGTTGCTGCGTCTGCTGGGCCTGCTGTGCCTCTTCCTTCTTCTTGGCACTGTGGTGGCCGATCGCACAGCCGGCGGCGGCACCGACCCCGCCGTGCTTGCCGGCGACGTGCCCGGCCACGCCACCGACGGCGGCGCCCTTCAGGCAGCCCTTGGCCTGGGCCAGGGGAGAAGCAGCGATGAGGGCCAGCATCGAGGCGGCGACGAGGTACTTGCGCATGGGATCACTCCAGGTTGTTCGATGCGTGCATCGTGACCCGCCTGCATCGCGCTGCCTGTGCGTGGGCGGCGGCGATCCGGGTAGGAACGCGGGGGTCGGCGACAAAGCAATCAGCCGACTTCGGCTGACTGGAAGCCGACTTGCGCGACGCGTTCCGCTTGAGTTGCGCAACGCAGCTCCACAAGGAACGCACCCGCACCGCCGGCTCTCGCTGACCTTGACAGCCGCATCCCCCGGCAGACAAATAGGCGAACGCATGGGGTACATCGCCGCCGTCACTCCGTCGTCGCGATGGGGGACGGCGATGCCCGTTGCCAGCGGAGGTCCGTCTTGCGGCACGCCACGCACTCCTTGGGGTCCCTCCTGCTGTGGATCGCGGGGCTGCTTGCCTCGTCGCTGGCCTGCGCGCAGCCGGCCACCATCGTCGGCATCCTCGAGGGCAACGCGACGCTGATCCGGCAGACGACGCGCTATGCGCTCGCCGAGGGCATGGCGCTGAACGACCAGGACATCATCGAGACCGCGCCCGGCGCCTTCGCGCAGATCGAACTGCCGGGCGGCGTGCTGGTGGGCCTGGGCGAATCCACGCGGCTGATGCTGCGGCCGCATCTCGCGAAGGGCCGCGCGGCGATCCCGCTCTACCTGCTGCAGGGCTGGCTCAAGACCAGCAGCCCCGGCGCGTTCGGCTACACCAGCCCCGCCTTGGAGATCGCGACGCAGGCGGCCACCAGCGTGGTGCACCTCGCGGGCGCGCAGTACGAGGTGTTCCTCGAGAGCGGCACCGCGAAGCTCGCGCCGCGGGAAGGCGGCCAGGGCGCGCTGCAGCTGGCCGGCGGCGATTTCGTGCAGCGCCGTGAAGGGACCATGCCCCAGACCGCACGGCGCGCCGGGCCCGAGTTCCTGGCGAAGCTGCCGCGCCAGTTCCGCGACCGGCTGCCCGCACGCGCGGAGCAGCTGGCGCGGCGCAACGTGACTCCCAAGCCGCTCGGCGAGATCGCGTACGCCGACGTCGCGCCGTGGCTGCGCACCGAGCCGGCGATCCGCCTGCCGCTGCTGCCGCTGTGGCGCGGGCGTGCGTCGGACCTGACGTTCCGCGCCGCCGCCAAGGCCGACCTGGCGCAGCACCCCGAATGGGAGCCGTACGCGGACCCCGAAGGTTACGCACGCAAGCTGGCCATCGAGGCCGAACGCCGCCGCGCCCGCGAGGCAGCGCGGCAGGCGGCGAAGGCCGAGGCCGCCGCCCGCGCTGCCTCGGCCGCAAAAAGCGCCACCGTGACCAGACAACCGTGAACCGAACCGCCTCGCCATGCAACACAGTGAATCGCCATCCCCAGGACCGGAGGACCCGCCATGCGCCTCTTGCTCAAGTTCAACCTGATCTTCCTCATCGTCTTCATCGCGGGGGTGCTGGGCGCCGGCAAGGTGTCGCATGACCTGCTGCAGAGGAACGCGAAACAGGAGGTGCTGGACCACGCGCGCCTGACGATGGAGAAGGCGTCGGCGATCCGCAGCTACACGCAGGACCAGATCCGGCCGCTGCTGGAGACGCAGATGAAGTACACCTTCCTGCCGCAGACCGTGCCCGCGTACTCGGCCACCGAGGTGCTGGCCACGCTGTCGAAAACCTTCCCCGAGTACACGTACAAGGAAGCGACGCTCAACCCCACCAACCCGCGCGACCGCGCCGTGGACTGGGAGGCCGACATCGTCAACCGCTTCCGGAACCAGGGCGACGGCCCGGCCCTGAAGGAGTTCGTCGGCGAGCGCGAGTCGGGCACGGGGCGCGCGCTCTACATCGCGCGGCCGCTGCGCATCACCAACGGTGCGTGCCTGGCCTGCCACAGCACCGTGGAGGCGGCGCCGCGCACGCTGATCGACAAGTACGGCCCGGCCAACGGCTTCGGCTGGCAGATGAACGAGGTGATCGGTGCGCAGGTCGTGTCGGTGCCGATGTCGGTGCCGCTCGCGCGCGCCGACCAGGCCTTCCGGGTGTTCATGATCTCGCTGGTCGGCATCTTCGTGGCCATCGGCGTCGTGCTGAACCTGATGCTCTACCTGCTGGTGATCCGGCCGGTGACGAAGCTGTCGAAGCTGGCCAACCGCGTGAGCCTCGGCGAGCTCGACGCGCCGCCGTTCCCGGTGCGCGGCCGCGACGAGATCGGGACGCTGGCGCAGTCGTTCACGCGCATGCGCCACAGCCTCGACCAGGCCATGAAGATGCTGGAGCCCGAAACGGCATGACACGCATGCCGGCGCCCATCCCGTCGCAAGTCGGTCCGTACCTGATCCGCGGCGTCGTCGGGTCGGGCGCGATGGGCATGGTGTACCTGGCACACGATCCGGCCATCGACCGCCCGGTGGTGGTCAAGACGATCCACCGCCGCCTGCTCGACGGCGGCGACGACGAACCCGGCGTGTCGGCGCGCTTTCGCATCGAGGCGCAGGCAGCGGGCCGCCTCACCCACCGCAACATCGTCGCCGTCTACCAGTTCGGCGAGGACGACGACTGCGCCTACATCGTGATGGAGTACGTCGCCGGCCGGAACCTGCGCGACTACATCCATGCACCGCGCAAGCTCGACGTGCCGCAGGTGCTGTGCCTGATGCTGCAGCTGCTGGACGGGCTGCACTACGCGCACGAGCGCGGCGTGGTGCACCGGGACATCAAGCCGGCCAACCTGCTGGTGGCGGAGGACGGCAGCCTGAAGATCACCGACTTCGGCATCGCGCGCACCGAGTCGTCGAACCTCACGCGCGCCAACGTCGTCATCGGCTCGCCCGGCTACATCGCGCCGGAGCAGTACACCGACCGCAACGTCGACCGCCGCGTCGACGTCTTCTCCTCGGGCGTGCTGCTGTACCAGCTGCTCAGTGGCGCGACGCCGTTCGCCGGCACGGACGAGGCGGTCATGTACAAGATCGTCTACGAGCCGCACAGGCCGCTGAGCGAAGCGGCCGCCGATCCCGCGCTGCGGCCCTTCGACGCCGTGCTCGACCGCGCATTGGCCAAGGACCCGGCGCAGCGCTTTGCCACCGCCCTGGCGATGCGCACCGCGCTGCAGGACGTCGCAGCGAGCCCGTTGCCCGACGTCCTGCCGGCCGACATGGTGCTGCCGCCGAAGGTGGAGCGCATCGACCGCGAGCCCGTGCGCAGCCAGCCCACGCCCACCCGGCCGTCATCGCGGCCGGTGTCGCAGGCCGGATCCACGCAGGCAGCTCCCGTCTCGTCGCGCCCCGGCACCACCCAGCCATCGATCCCGGTGCCCACCGGCTGGGACGCCCAGGCGCTGGCGGACGTGGAACGCGAACTCGCGCAGCACGTGGGCGCGGTGGCACGCGTCATGGTGCGGCGCGCCGCACGCGGGCAGACGTCGCTCGCGGCCGTGCGCCACGCCGTCGCCGGCGCGATTGCGGACGTCGATGCGCGCGAGCGCTTCCTGGCCAAGGCCGGCGCCCTCCCCCGCGTGGACACCGGCTCCACCGTGGCCGCCAGCCGCTTCCAGACGGCGACGACGCAGCGCGATGCGCCCCTCGGGGCGCCGATGCGCGACGGCGACGTCGACAAGGCCGCGGCGACGCTGCTGGCCTCGATGGGGCCGATCGCCCGCGTCGTGGCGAAACGCTGCGCGGCGAACTCGCAGACGCGCGAGCAGTTCGTCGCCCGCGTGCTCGAACAACTCGCGCCCACCGTCGACGCCCGCCGCGTGCGGGCCGACCTGTGGCGCGCCCTCGGCTGAGTGCGAGGACTTCATGCTCGCCCTGCGCGTCACGCGCCGACCCGGCACCGCCGAGCCCGATGCGACGGCCCTCGCGCTGTCGGCCGAAGGCCTCACCATCGGCCGCGCCGACGACTGCGGCCTGGTGCTGACCGATCCGCTGCGCCTGGTGTCGCGGCAGCATGCACAGGTGACGCCCGCCGGCGATGGCGCGCGCGTGCGATGCACGAGCAGCAGCGCACCTCTGTTCGTGAACGACGCGCCGCTCGATCCAGGCGGCGAACGTCCCTTGCGGATTGGCGACCGGCTGCGCATCGGCCGCTTCGAACTCACGGTCGAACCCGTCGCGGCGCCCGCGTCCGCCAGGCGCTCGCGCCTCGATCGATGGTTCGACCTGGATGGAGCGCCGGATCCGCTCGGGGCCGGACCGCCGCTGGCCGAGCTGGTTCCCGAGGAGGACCCGGACGCCACGACGGCGGTGGTGTCCTGGCAGACCAGCCGGCATGTCGTGCGCACCGGGAGCGCCTCGGGCTCGGCAGTGTCCGAAGCGACGGTCACCGATCCGCCAGTCGCAGTGGTAGCGCCGCCGGTTGCCCCCGTGGCGGCCGCGCCCATTGCGCCACCCGTCGCAGCGCCCGCACCGGCGCGCGCGCCGGCACCGCCCGCGCGCAAGACGGCCAGGCGCACGGCGGACCCGGTGCCCGACGCCGAAGCACTGGCCGCGGCGTTCGCGCGTGGCGCCGGCGTGCGCTTCGATGCAGCGCAGCTCAGCCCCGAGTGGATGGAGCACGTCGGCGCCCTGCTGCGCACGACCGCGGAAGGCACGCTCGCGTTGCTGCAGAGCCGCGCGATCGCCAAGCGCCACATGCGCGCCGAAGGCACGCACATCGCGCCGCGCCAGAACAATCCGCTGAAGTTCTCGCCCGATGCCGGCGAGGCCCTCACCCGCATGCTGCAGCGAAGCGGCAGCCCGGGATTCCTCGATCCGGTGGCTGCCTTGCAGGATGCGCACCGCGACCTGCTGGTGCACCAGGTCGCGATGGTGGCGGGCATGCGTGCCGCGGTCTTCGAGTTGTTCTCGCGGCTGGGACCGAGGCGGTCGAGAGCGCCGAAGGCCCCCCGCGCGGCGCCCGGCGCTGGCGCCTGCTGCGCGCCGCGGCGCTGTGGCGCCGGCACTGCGAGCAGCACGCGAAGCTGCTCGAACATCTCGACGACGACTTCGAGACCATCTTCGGGCGCGAATTCCTGCGCGCCTACGAGGCCCAGTCGTCGGCTGCTGCCGACCCACCTGCTCCGGAGGCGACATGGCCGGCGCCGCGTTGAGCGTCTCGCTCGCCGCGCTGTCGCAGCCCGGCGCACGCGAGTGCAACGAGGATGCCTTCGGCTACTGGCAGGGCAGCGGCACGCTGGTCGCGGTGCTGTGCGACGGCGCGGGCGGGCATGGTGGCGGCCAGGCGGCAGCGCGGACGGCGGTGACGCACGTGCTCGAGGCGTTCGCGCCGCGTCCGGACATCAGCGTGGCCACGCTGCGCCGCCTCGTCGAAGGCGCCAACGACGCCGTGGTCGCGCAGCAGGTGGCCGGCACGCGCACGACCGACATGCGCACCACGATCGTGGTGCTGCTGCTGGACGTCCGCAGCGGCTTCGCGCTCTGGGGCCATGCCGGCGATTCGCGCCTGTACCACTGGTGTGGCGGGCGGCTGCTCGGCCACACGCGCGACCAGAGCCTGCAGCGGCGGCTGCTCGAGGCCGGGCTGGATCCCAACGCGGCCGCGCAATGGCAGCTGACGTCGGCGCTCGGCTCGCGCGAGGGATTCGACCTGGAAATCATCCATGCGCCGCGGACGCTCGCCCCCGGCGACGCGCTCCTGCTGTGCAGCGATGGCCTGTGGTCCGCGCTCGACGAGGCGTGGCTGGCGGACAGCGTGCTCGGTTGCGCGACTGCGCAGGCCTGGCTCGATCGGCTCGAAGTCGGCGTCCAACGCGCCGACCGCCGAGACCAGGACAACTACTCGGCGCTCGCGGTGTGGTGCGCGGGCCAGGAGTCCGGGCGCGAGGACCTGGGTTGAGGGTCCAGGCACCTCGCGTGGATGCGAGGGCCCGCCAGCCTCACGCGTGTTCCAGCCTGAAGACGTCCACGGCGGTGACGAGGCGGTCGGCCTGCTGGCGCAAGGCGTCCGACGCCGCGGCGACCTGCTCGACGAGCGCCGCATTCTGCTGCGTGACGCTGTCCATCTGCGCGATCGTGTGGTTCACCTGGGTGATCCCATCGCTCTGCTCGCTGCTGGCCCGCGCGATCTCCGCGATGATCTGCGAGACCCGCTGCACGCTGCTGACCACCTGTGCCATCGATGCGCCGGCCTGGCCCGCCAGTTTCGTTCCCGTCTGCACGGTGCCCGCCGCGTCGTCGATCAGCCCCTTGATTTCTCGGGCTGCCTCCGCCGAGCGTTGCGCCAGGTTGCGCACTTCCGAGGCCACCACCGCGAAGCCGCGCCCTTGCTCGCCAGCGCGCGCCGCCTCCACGGCTGCGTTCAGTGCAAGGATGTTGGTCTGGAACGCGATCCCGTCGATCACGCCGCTGATGTCGGCGATCCGCTTCGACGACGCCTGGATCGATCCCATCGTGCGCACGACTTCGTCGACGACGCTTCCGCCTCCACGGGCCAGTTCGGACGCGGCCGCGGCCAGCTGGTCGGCCTCGCGAGTGCTGTCCGCATTGCGCTGCACGGTCGTCGTCAGTTGCGCGATCGAAGCGGCCGTCTGCTGCAGCGAGCTGGCCTGCTCCTCGGTCCGCGACGAGAGTTCCTGGTTGCCCGATGCGATCTGCCCGGATGCCGTGGCGATCGACCCGGTGCCCTGGCGCACCTCGGTCACGATCTCGGCCAGGCCAGCGGACATCTTGTCGAGGGCCTGCAGCACCTGGCCGGTCTCGTCTGCGCCGGCGGACTCGACGCGCGCTGCAAGATTGCCGGCCGCCACTTCGCGCGCCAGCTGCGCTGCGCTCGCCAGCGGCCGGGTGATGCTGCGCACCAGCAGCCACGCCAGCATCGCGCCCAGCACCGCGGAAGCCGCGGCACAGATGACCAGCAGCGTGCTCACGTGCTCGCGCGCGGCTTCGCCGCGCCGCGCTGCGGCGTCGAGCTGCGCCCTCTGCACGTCGACGATCTTCTGCACGGCCGCCAGGTAGCTGGTCGAGGTGGGTTCGAAGCGGCTCTTGAACACCCGGTCTGCGCCCTCGCGGTCTCCCGCCAGCTTGAGCTTGCTCACCTCCTCGCGCGCCGCGAGGTAGGTCTTGCGCAAGGCGCTTGCCTCGTCATACAGCTGGCGATCGGCGGGCTCGCGCAGCTTCGACTCGATCAGCTTCTGCAGGTCGTTGGTCAGGCGGATGGACTCCGCCGTGAAGGGCGCGAAGTAGGCGACCAGCGACGCATCATCGCTCTTGGCGATCGCCGCTGCGCGCTGCACGCCCGCGGTGGTGTGGCGCAGCCAGTCGGAGCCCGCGCGTTCGGTGCGCAGGTTGTCCTCGGTCATGGACTGCATCTCGGCCGCCAGCGTGCGCAGCTGGTAGATCGCGGCCGCGTCTCCGAGGAGGAAGATGGCCAGGATTGCGGCCAGGACGACGGCAAGCCGTTTGCCGATGGAAAGATTCAGGAAGAAAGACATGCGCACGTGTCCGTAATTTCGGAGCACATGAGGTTAGGCATCGGCCGCACACCCGATGCGGCGAAAACAGCGAGTCTCCTGGGTCTTCTTGCGCGATGGGCAGCGCCCGGTGCGCACCACGCGCTGGTCGCATGCAGGGCGGCGCGCGCCCATGCTGCCGGGCTACCATCCCGGCATGCCCAAAGCGCCGACACCGGCAGCCGTCGACGGCACGCCGAGGCGCGCCGAAGCCCGGCTCACCCCGGCGCAGCAGGCGGAGCTGCTTGCGGCACTGCGAGCCTCACCGGCACCTCATGAGCCCCGGTCCCGGCGCGTCACGCGCCGGCTGGTCGAGATGGGCCTGCTGGTCGACCAGGACGGCGGGCGATGCAGGCTCACCCCGGCCGGCAGGGACATGGGAAGCCACCTGTTCGCGACGCGAGTGATCGACGGGGTGAACGCCCGCCGGATGGCGGTGGTGAAGCGGAAGGCCGCTTCCGGCGCCCCCGTCGCCTGGCCATTCCCCGAGAGCCACCACGCCTGGTGAGCGGCGCGTCCTGGAGGAGGCAAGGCTCCTCAAGCGGGCGACATGGCTGCCGATAGCCCTGGAAGCCATGTCACTCGCTCCGCTGTTCCTGAACTACGAGCCCGACGATCTGGACGTCCAGATCACGGAACTCATCGTCGCGACCTCTGAATCCGCGGATCCGCTGACGCATCCCAGGGTCTCCGCGGCCCTCTCGCTGGTGCGCGAGCGTCTCGACATGGACGTCGTGTTCGTCTCGCAGTTCGCCGAGGGACGGCGCACCTTCCGCGTCGTCGAGGACGTGCGCGCCGCCAAGCCCCTCGCGGCGGGACAGTCGGACCCGCTGGAAGAAAGCTGGTGCCAGCGAGTCGTCGAGGAACGGATTCCCCGGTTCATCCCCGACGCGGCCCCGCTGATCGCCCGGGGCGACGTGCCCGATCCCGGCATGCCGATCGGCACCCACATGAGCACGCCCCTCACGCTCGCCAACGGGAATGTCTACGGCACCTTGTGCTGCTTCAGCACGAAGGTGGCGACACGCGCCAGGGAATCGGACATGCGGCGCCTGGAGCTTGCAGCCAGGCTGATTTCGGACGAGCTGCTCTCGAGCGGGGTCGGTCGAGAGATGCAGTCGACGTGAAGACGACGCGGACGGCGTGAGCATGAAGCGGCGACTCCTGATCCAGGGTGCATGCGCCAGTGCGGCGGCATCCCTCGTCGGCTGTGGCGGTGGTGGAAGCACGCCCGGTGCAGGCGCGCAGCCTCAGTCTGCCGCCACCAGCCCGGAATCCACGACCACCGCTGTCGTCACGCAGCCGGAGGTGCCCCTCGACGTCGGGCCGTCGCTCACGGCGGGGCCGCGGCCAACCGCGCCGGTCGCAGTCGGAGCCCTCACCTTCGCCGTCGAGTTCTCCGATGCCTCGGCTGCGCTGTTGCAGCCGCAAGGCGGCAGGTTCAATCCCTACTACGTGTACTACGGCGGCGATGTGCAGCCGGATGGCCCCGCCGGGTACCGGTGCTGGGACGGTGAACTCCAGGCCTACACGACCGCCGGCTACGGCCCGGCCGCGTTCGCACCGTTCTCGGTGGCGAACGGTGCGCTCTCGATCCACGCCCAACCTGCCCCTGCCGGCGCCCCCCGGCCCTATGTCTCCGGCTGCCTCGAGACGTCCCTCGGAACATTCCAGGATGCGCCGGCCGTGCGTGCCGCACGGCCAGGCTTCGAGCAGAAGTACGGGTACTGGGAGATCCGCGCACGCGTGCCACGCGCGAAGGGGATCTGGCCGGCGTTCTGGCTGAATGGCGGAAAGCCCGGCCCGGCCGACGAGCCCGGTGAGATCGACATCTTCGAGATGATCGGGGACGGCGTCGTCTACCAGAGCGCGCACGACCGGTGGAGCGCCACGCACGTCATCGAGTCCACCGGCATCAGCCCCGCCTTCGACCACGCGGGCGACTTCCACGCGTATGGCCTGTCATGGACCTCCAGCGCCATCACGTGGTACATCGACGGCGCTGCGACCTTCTCCGCATCCGAGGCGCTGGTTGCCAGGTACCGGGACCTGTGCGGCCCGATGTTCCTGGTGATGAACATCGCCGTCGGCGGAGCGTGGGCCGGATCCCCCGACCCCGCCCTCGCGTGGCCGCAGGTCATGGACGTCGACTACGTGCGGTCCTGGGCAGCAGGGGCCTGAGGTCTTCACTGTTGGAGCGCATCCTTTGATGACCAACGCGTACTTGGCACGCCTGGTCGCGCGCCTCGTGGCGTCCATCTGCGGGTGCGCCGTTGATAATTCGTAACTCGACAATACGGAATGTCTCAATGATCCTGAGGTCCCCTTCAAGCGCTTGCGCCATCGTGTCGACGGTCGTCGTCCTGCTCGCTGGCTGCGCCACAACGTCCCGGCAGACAGAGTCTCCCGCACCTGTGGCAGCCGCGCCCATGCCTGCCTCCGCCCCGGCCGCGGCGCCGGCCCCGGCCCCGGGTTCTGTGCCCGCATCGGCCAAGCCAGTGACGAAGACCGCCCGCACGGGCCCGCAGCCTCTCACGTACGAAGACGTGAAGAAGACTGCACGCAGCGCGGGCAGCCACGCCGCCGCTTCGAAGCGGCTCGTGGGCAAGAAGGTGGAGTTGTCGCTCGCGAAGAACACCGAAGGTGGACGCCTGCCCGCCAACGCGTATAGCGCTCAGGCATCGGACCGCACTTACTTCTTCTGCCGCAACGCACCGGCGAGCTTCACCGGCGGCGAGGTGACCGCGAACATCGTGAAGTACGCCTACCGTCCCGACGAGGACATCATTGCGGTCGATCTGGATCGCTGCGTGCCGACGACTGTGGAAGCGCCCGCTCCTGCTCCCGTCGCGACGCCGGTGGCTGCAACGCCGGCAGCGGCGCCTGCGGCCGCCAAGGGGGGCGCGGCCAAGCCGGGCATGGATGCGCAAGGCAACGTGATCGATTCGTCCAAGGTCGAAGCCGGCAGCGGCCGGACGGTCAAGGGCATCAACGACTTCGAAGGCGAGATCACCGGCAACCCGGCGAAGAACTCGAAGTTCACGGGGCTGCAGATCGGCATGTCGCTCCGCCAGGCCATGGACATTGCCGGCCCACCGACCGACCAGGGCGCCTACATGACCGGCAAGGCGTGGATTCCGTTCTACTTTGGCGGGGACCGTCACCGTTTCGAGATGGCCTACAAGGGGCAGGGCCGGCTGATCTTCGCTGGCGGCAGCATGGGCGACTTCTCGAGCGGCAACCTGATCTGGATCATTCACAACGCGAACGAGAGCGGATACCGCTGAACGCGATCCAGGATGTGCGGGCGGCGACCTCGGGCTGATTGGTGAAGCCGCTCGATTGCGATGGCCGCTTGCGGCCGAGGCCGGATACCCAACAAGGAAGGAGCGACACATGTTGAACCACGTGATGGTCGGAACCAACGACATCGAGCGAGCCAAGCGCTTTTACGACGCTGTGCTCGGCGTGTTGGGCGCGGCAGAAGGAAAGCGAAACGTGAACGCGACCGGGCAGACACGCCTGTTCTATCGCCACGACGGCAGCACCTTCGGCATCAGTGAGCCGATCGATGGAAACCCGGCAACCCATGCCAATGGCGGCACGATCGCCTTCAAGTGCCACTCCGCTGAGCAGCTGCTCCAGTTCCACGACACCGCGGTCGCGCATGGCGGCACATCCATCGAGGGCGCTCCCGGCCCGCGCGACGGAAAAGGGATGCACATGGCCTACGTGCGGGATCCGGACGGCAACAAGCTGTGCGCAATCTTTCGGCCCGCCTGAGATCGCGTCAGCGATCCGCATCGGCGAGCACGGCTTGAACCCGCAGGCGCCGAGCGAGGCTCCACGCTTGCGCGTGCACGGCCCGCATCAGTTGTCGGAGAGACGCTTAAGGAGCAGCCGAGTGCCGGCCGCGAGGTCCTTCCAGCGGCCGATCTCTGCTTTATTTCGCAAGTTTGTCGACATGGGCTGAAAGGGTCAGACGACGTCCACTCCCGGCCATGAGCAGACATCCCGGAGCCTGCGCGAGCTCTTGTTTCCGATCGCCCGCGGCGGCGGGCGATCGTCAGACTGCGCGACACACGAAGAGCCGATGCTCGCCGGCGACCAACGGCGCCTCCGATGAGAGTCCGCAGCGGCGCAAGAGTTGCTGCATCTCGCGCACGCTGCGCTCCCTGCCGCCGAGGCTCACGAGCATGTTGAGATCTGAGCGCACAATTGCCTCATCCAGTGCCTGATCATCCAACACACGCTCAATGATGGCGAGGGCGGCGTCCTCCGTCATGGCACTCCGGCATGCGTGCAGCAGGTGCTCGGCGGCCACATCGTCCCAGTTGTGCAGGACGCTTTTGAGCAGATAGATCTGAGCTCCGGCAGGAATGTCGCGAAAGAAGTCACCAGTGACTACTGTGCAGCGCCTAAGCAGGTCCCAATGTTCAAGATGATCCCGCGCCGCCGCCGCCGCGTGTTCCTGTTCGAGCAGGATGCCTCGCGCTTCTGGGCAGGCACGAAGAACCTGCACAAGCAATTCCCCGCGACCGCCGCCCACATCGACGATGTGCCTACTGCACAGGCAGCCGATCCGCTCGATCAGTACTGGTGCGATGCCTGAGGTGAGCTGCCCCATCGCGGAGTGAAACAACTGCGCGACCGCAGCGTCGGTCGCGTGTAAGCCGTAGCCGCCCGCGTTGGAACAACGTGCCCGCATCGGCTCCCCTTCACGCACGGCTTCAGGCAAATGCCCCCAGGTTCCCCACTGCGCCCCTGCCCACCAACGCACCCAGTCCGCGAGCGACTCTTGCTCGGAATCGGTGCGGAGCATCCGTCCCATGCAAGTGAGCCGAACGCCTCCGGGACACGCCTCGAGAAGACCCAGAAGTCGCAGCCCGCGCAGCAGCCTCTCCAACGCCCCTGCGTCCGCGCCCACTGCCGCGGCGAGGGCTGGTGGTTGCATCGATCCGGCGGCGAGGCGGTCGGCAATGCGGAGCTCCACCATTGCGTGAATCGCCTGCGTGCGCCAACTGCTCCCGATCAACTCGAGCAGCCGCATGCGCTCGGTGGCCGGCGTGCTCACGACGCTTCCAGGTGGTACTCGCGGATGAGCTGCGCCCACAAGCCACGGTCGCTGCTCGCAACAGCGTGCATGTCTTTCGGGCCGAGGGCTTCGACCAGCAGCGCCCGAGACTCGAACTCGGCCCGGAGTTCGGGCTTGGAAAGTGCCACTGCGCACTGCTGTGCCAGGGTTTGCACGACCTGCAAACCGGGCGTTCCGGGTGCGAAGAGCGCTTGCCACGTCGGCACACGCACCGAGGCATATCCCGCTTCAGCGATGGTGGGCGTTTGCGGCGCAAGTGGGCTTCGCGAGGGCAGCAAGGTCGCCAGGAGCTTGAGCTTTCCCTGGTCTACGTGCGGCAGTCCCGCGGATACCGGGCCGAACATGACCTGCACCCTGCCTTCCAGCAGGTCGGGCAGGGCTTGCGAGGCACCCTTGTAGGGGACCCTCTCCATGCGTATGCCGGTGGCGCGCATGAACTGGTGGGCAGCCATCAACTCACTGCCGGTGCTTGTCGCGAAGTTCAGCTGACCGGGATGCGACCGGGCCAGTTCCACGAACTCGGCGACGCTCTGAACAGGCAACTGCGCGGTCGTGAACATGGCGAAGGCGAGATGGCCGATACCGGACACCGCCGTGAAGTCGCTCGCCAGGTCGAGCGGTGGCTTGGCCAGCTGGCCGACCCCGACCAGCGAAGAGGGCGCATAGAGCAACGTCGCACCGTCATGCGGTGCGCCGAGTGCAGCGCGCGCAGCCACGATGCCGTCGGCACCGGGCCGGTTCTCCACCAGTACCGTTCGGCCCGATGCACCCGATAGAGCCTGCGCCAGGCTTCGCGCAACCTGGTCGGACGGACCACCGGCTGCAAAGGGGACCAGGATGCGAACCGGGTGCGAATCCGCGACGGCCT